>NZ_LMNV01000005.1:466316-525486 GCF_001423105.1 Frondihabitans sp. Leaf304 | reverse complement strand
CCGAGGTATAATTTGGCATTTGACAATGTGCACGCTGTTGAGTTCTCAAGGACCAAACGCACCCCAATCCCGCCCGAACCTGACCTCAGTCAGTACTGTTCGAACCTCGTCGGAGGCAACTTTGAAACCTTATCCGTCCGTTCGGGCCCTGTCAAACCGTGTTTATAACCCGGTTGATTAGACTTCGCTTCGCTAGGAAGCGCTTGCAAGCGATGCTTGCCGGATGGAGCTTTGCAATCCTAACCACATCCCTGCGGACTCGCAAGCGAGCCAGATTCTGAACGAATCAATTTGGGGGGAGGATGCCAGCACTTGAGGAAGTCCGTACCGAGGCTTTCGCTCCCGGCCCGTTTCGTTCCTTTGGCCTGACAAGAGAAAACAATACGTGTGGATGGCCGAGGGGCCAAATCTCACGCGCATCCCGGGCGTGTCGCGGATGACGCACCCCGTCGGATCCTTGGTTTCTCGGGCTTGTGAGGCGATTAGGCCCGAGCCTTGGCCGGATTGATCAGCGAGCCGAGGCCTTCGATGCTGATCTCGACGGTCTGCCCCTCGGTGAACGGGCCGACTCCGGCCGGGGTTCCGGTGAGGATGATGTCGCCCGGAAGCAGCGTGAAGATGTCGCTGACGTAGGCGATGAGCTCGGGGATCTTGTGAATCATCTGCTGCGTGGTCTCGCGCTGCAAAACTTCGCCGTCGACGCGCGACTGGATTTTGAGGTCGGTCCAGTCGAGCTCCGTCTCGATGTACGGGCCGATCGGGCAGAACGTGTCGTAGCTCTTGGCGCGAGTCCACTGGCCGTCGGTCTCTTGCACCCCGCGGGCGGTGACATCGTTGGCGATCGTGTAGCCGAAGACGACGTCGGCATAGTCTTCGGCCTTCACGCGCTTGGCGATGGCACCGATGACGATGGCGAGCTCGCCCTCGAGGTGGATCTCCCCCTCGACGGGCGGGATCTGAATGGGATCGCCTGGGCCGACCACCGTCGTGTTCGGCTTGAGGAAAACGATCGGGAACTCCGGCGCCTCTTGACCCATCTCGTCGGCGTGGTCGTAGTAGTTCAGGCCGATGCCCACCACCTTGGAGCGCGGGATCACCGGCGCGAGGATCTTCGTCGTGCGGAGCGGAACGCGCTCCCCCGTGGTCTCGTACCCCGCGTACATCGGGTCTCCGGCGAGGACGACGAGGTCTTCACCGTCGACGACGCCGAATCGAGGGTCTTCTCCTGGGCTGGCAAAACGTGCGATCTTCACGGGGCGAGCCTACTTGCTCGCCCCGCTCCGGGCCTGGGCCATCGATCAGATGACGCCGTCGCTCCAGGCGTCGGGGTTGCCGAAGCGGTGGGCCGTGATCGTCACAGCCTGCTCGCGAAGGAACGGCAGCAGCTCGAGACGAGCGGATGAAGTGACGGGCTGGGCGAAGACCGCGACTGCCGGGTCGCCGTGCAGAGCGACTGCGAGACGCCCCGATGCGTCGGCCGGGCCGATGAGGCGGACACGGGCGGCGCCGAGCTCGCCCCGTGCGGCCGTGTCGTGGAACGCCGCGTCGGTGGCACGGACGAACGAGACCGTGCCGAGCGCGGTGACCGCGGCAGGCGGAAGCGGAAGCGCCGAGCTGATGGTCATCGCCGAGCCCGCGCGAAGCCCGGCAGCGACGACCCTCGCCAGATCGCGCACTGAGCCGCCCTCGGCGAGGCGCACCACGACCGGCAGCGGGCGATAGCGGAAGACGTTGCGCTCGAGGCCCACCTGCGAGACGTCGACGGCCGCGCCGAAGGTGGCCGACCAGGCGCGCTCATCGGCTGAAGCCGCGGCCCGAAGTGACCCGTGGGATCCTTCGGCCTTCTCGACCGCTTCGACGAATCGCTCGACCGGGGCCGCGAGGGGCGTCGCCGGCTGCTCGGCAAGCGGGGACGGAGCCCAGGATCCCAGGTGCACGAGATAGTTCGGGCCCCCGGCTTTGCCACCGGCTCCGACCGCAGAGCGCTTCCAGCCGCCGAACGGCTGACGGCGGACGATCGCTCCGGTGATCCCCCGGTTGACGTAGAGGTTGCCCGCCTCGACCCGGTCGAGCCAGGTGCCCAGCTCGGTGCGGTCAAGGGTGTGCAGACCCGCGGTGAGCCCGAAGTCGGTCGCGTTCTGCAGCTCGATCGCCTCGTCGAGGGTGCGGGCCGTCATGATGCCGAGGACCGGGCCGAAGAACTCCGTGCGATGGAAGTGGCTGCCGGGCGCGACTCCGGCGCGGATGCCCGGCGACCAGAGACGCCCCGTGTCGTCGAGGCGTTTCGGCTCGACGAGCCAGGACTCCCCCGGCGCGAGCGTCGTGAGCGCACCGAGGAGCTTGCCGGCGGCGGGCTCGATGATCGGGCCCATCTGCGTGGTGGGGTCGGAGGGCAGTCCGACGCGCATGCTGGACGCGGCATCGACGAGCTGGCGGCGGAAGCGCTCCGAGGAGCCGACCGAGCCCACGAGGATGACGAGGCTAGCGGCAGAGCACTTCTGCCCGGCGTGACCGAAGGCCGACTTGATGACGTCAGAGGCGGCGAGATCGAGGTCGGCACTCGGCGTGACGATGATCGCGTTCTTGCCGCTGGTCTCGGCGAGAAGGGGCAGGTCTTCGCGCCACGAGCGGAAGAGCTCGGCGGTCTCGAAGGCGCCGGTGAGGATCACGCGGTCGACGGCAGGGTGCGAGACGAGCTGGCGACCCAGCTCGCCCTCCTCGACGTCGACGAGTCGGAGCACCTCGCTCGGCACACCCGCCGCCCAGAGGGCTTCGGCGAGCACGGCGCCGCACCGCTTTGCCTGCCCGGCCGGCTTGAGGATCACGGAGGCTCCGGCGGCGAGGCCCGCGACGGTCGAACCGGTCGGGATCGCAACCGGGAAGTTCCACGGCGGAGTGACGACGACGAGGGTGGGCGCCGTGTAGACCGCGCCGTCGACGGCGTCGAGCTCCTCGGCGAGCGAGGCGTAGTAGTTCGCGAAGTCGATGGCCTCGGAGACCTCGACGTCGCCCTCGGCTATGGTCTTGCCGGTCTCGGAGGCAGCCACCTCGATGAACTGCGCCCGGCGTCGGCCCAACTCGACGGCGGCACTGCGGAGCACGGCCGCGCGCCCGGCTCCGCCGAGTGCTGCCCACGAGGGGGCGGCGGCGACCGCGGACTGCACGATGCCCTCGAGCACGGCGGAGTCGGTGACCCCGGCAGCGGTGATGGTTGCCACTCCGAGGGTGGAGTCGGGGACGGACTGCAGGATCCTGCGCCCCCAGTCTCGGTTGTCAGCCAGCGCCGGGTCGGTATCGGGTTCGTTCTCGAATCCGTCGGTGCGGGGTGCCAGCACGTCGGTCGGCCTGGACTGCACACGATGCGCCGCGGGAGTCTCGGGCGTCACCTCGGCCAGCGACGACAGGAAGCGCTGCTTCTCGCGGTCGAAAAGGACGTCGCTGGTCGCGAGCTCGAAGACGGCCGACATGAAGTTGTCGTGCGACGCGTTCTCTTCGAGACGGCGGATCAGGTAGCTGATCGCGACATCGAACTCGCGCGGGTGGACGACGGGTGTGTAGAGCAGAAGCCCGCCGACATCCTGCTTGATGAGCTCCGCCTGCCCCTCGGCCATTCCGAGCAGCATCTCGAACTCGACGCGGCCCTCGACCCCGCGCTGCTTCGACAGGAGGTGGGCGAAGGCGATGTCGAAGAGGTTGTGGCCGGCGACTCCGAGTCGGATGGCGCGAGTGCGCTCGGGCGTCATCGCCCAGGAGAGAACTCGCTTGTAGTTGGTGTCGCTGTCTTGCTTGGTGTCGTAGGTCGCGAGGGGCCAGTCGTGGACGGCCGAGTCGACGTGCTCCATCGCGAGGTTCGCACCCTTGACCACGCGGACCTTGACCGCGGCGCCACCGGCGTCAACACGACGGGTGGCCCACTCGCTCAGGCGCTGCATCGCCCCGAGCGCATCGGGCAGGTAGGTCTGCAGCACGATTCCGGCCTCGAGCCCAGTCAACTGCGGTTGATCGAGCACGCGCATGAAGACGGCGAGGGTGAGGTCGAGGTCGCGGTACTCCTCCATGTCGAGGTTGATGAATTTGGGTGTCGGTGACGTCGCCGCGATCTCGTACAGCGGAGTGAGCTTGGTGACGACGCGCTCGACGGTCTCGTCGAAGGCCCACATCGAGAGCTGACTGACGATCGAGGAGACCTTGATCGACACGTAGTCGACGTCGGGCCGCTCGAGCAGGGCGCGCGTGCCGGCCAGGCGGTGGTCCGCCTCGCCGTCGCCGAGGACGGCCTCGCCGAGGAGGTTGAGGTTGAGGCGGGTGCCGTCTTTCTTGAGAGCGGCGATCGCTCGTCCGAGCTGGACGGGCCGCGAGTCGGCGATGAGGTGGCCGACCATCGAGCGGAGGACGCGACGGGCGACCGGAACGACGATCTTCGGAAAGGTCGGAGCGAGGGCGCCGCCGACGCGCACGGCCGCACGCATGTACCAGGGCAGGAACGCCGGGACGCCCGCGGCGAGCGCCTTGAGGTTTCGCGCGGCCACCGAGAGGTCTTCGGGGCGGACGACCCGGTCGACGAAGCCGATCGTGAAGGCCAGGCCGGACTCGTCTTTGAGGACCTCGGCGAGAAGCTCGGCCGATTTGGTGCCGGGTGCGCTGCTCGACTCGTGAACCCAGCGGTGGGCGAGAGCGACGGCTTCGGCGCCGAGCTCGGGCGGGATAGCTGCGCTGACGGTGGAGGTGGGTGCGTTTGCCGGTGCGTTTGCAGGTGCAGGGCGCTCGGCCGAGTCAATGTTTGCCACGCGGCAAGAATAGGTCGCGCGATCGGGGCGTCGCAAGGGTCGAAACGTGCTGTTTACAAAGTCGCTGCTGGCGTGCTCACGGGCGGGCACGTGCAGACCGTCGGGCCGAGTCGGCGGGTGTCGTTAGGGGTGGGCGGGTGCTGCAGCACCCGCCCACTCTCAAGAACACCCGCCGACTTCTGCCGGGCGCGATCTAGCTCTCGCTGAGCTCGTCCAGTTCTGCGAGCGGCACCGTCACGATCGTGGCGATCACGAGCCGCATCGCCTCGGCCACCCGGACGGCATCGCGGTCGTAGAGCCACTGCAACTGCAGGCCGTCCTGCACGGCGAGAACCACCCGGGCGGCCGTCTCGGCGGTGAATCCGGGTGCCAGGAGACCACGGCGCTCGGCGACCGCGAGATACCGGCTCGTCGACTCGACGATCTGCTCGTAGAAGTCGGCGTAGTAGTCGTGCGCCGGATGCTCGGGGCTGGTCGACTCGGCGGAGGCCGTGTTGAAGAGCTGGATCACGCCGGGAACCTCGACGTTGTACTCCGCGAGATCGAGGAGTTCGCCGAGCCTCATACCGGACGCATCGTCGAAGTGTCTCCGCAGCCGTTCGTCGCGGCGTCGGAGCACGGCGAGGAGCAGGTCTTCCTTGGTCGCGAAATAATGCTGGAGCGACTGATGGGAGACGCCGCACTGGCGCGCGATCTCTCGAAGGGAGGCCCCGTGGAAACCGCTCTGGCCGAACACGGGAAGAGCTGCGTCGAGAATAGCCTCGCGCTTGGCGACCCCCTTGGCGTAGCTGCCACGCCGGCCGGTCGTCGTCTCGGAGGTCACGACCCCGACGATACGGGACAGCGGCGCGCCTCGGGGGCTTGCGTGAGTAGGCTCGGCCCGTGAGCCTCGGGACCGACCCGGCGAGGTGCTTCCGGCCTCTCCGACCATGAACTGGTCGTTGCTCCGCGTCCCGGCGTTCCGGGCACTCTGGCTCGGTCGGCTGCTCTCGTGGGTGGGAGCCGGGCTCGGACCGGTCGCGCTCGTCTTCGCTGCCATCGACCTCGGTGCCGGCCCCACCGGGCTCGGGCTCGTCATCGCCAGCAGATCCGTGCCGAACGTCGCCCTGGTGCTCTTCGGCGGCTCCCTCGCCGACCGCCTTCCGAAATGGTCGGTCGCGGTGGCGGCGTCGGTTCTCTCGGCGGCGTCGCTCGCCACCGTGGCCCTCCTCCTCGCCACCGGGACGGCGACGCTTCCTCTCGTCGCGGCGGCCGCGGCACTCGGCGGCGCCGGATCGGCGTTCTTCGCCCCGGCGACGAACGCGGTGCTGAGAGACACGGTGCCCGAAGACGACGTCAGGGACGCGACCGTGCTGAACCGGGTGGGCATGAACCTCGGGCTCGTCGGAGGCACCGCACTCGGAGGGGGTGTGGTCGGAGCGTTCTCTCCGGAGATCGCGCTCGCCGTCGGATCCTTGGTGTTCACCGCCGCGATAGCGGCTTTCGCGGGCCTGCCCCGCGACACGATCGGCTCGGTGCGCGGTGGCTCGTTCGCCGCCGACCTCGGAGCGGGAATCCGGTTCGTCGCCAGGTCGCCGTGGCTCCGCGCCACTCTCGCGCTGTCGTTCGTCGCCCAGTTCGCCTTCGCCGGCGGCGTGCAGGTGATCGGTCCGTTCGCGGCCGACGACTCGTTCGGCCGGACGCTGTGGGGCTTCGCCGGGGCCGTGCAGACACTGGGGCTGATCGTCGGGGCGATTGTGGCGGGGCGCCTCCGTGGGCGGCTCCGACTGGCCACGGCGACGGTCGGGATCGCCGCGATGGCGCTGCCGCTCGGGGTGCTCGCGCTGATCCTGAGCGTGCGACCGATGGTGATCGACCCGTTGCACTGGTTCTTCTGGCTGAGCGTGGCGCTCTTCGCCGCGAGTGTCGGCCTCGAGATCTTCACGATCCCGCTCGACGTAACGATTCAGCTGCAGGTGCCGCGGAGCTACCTGGCCCGGGTCTACGCCGGCCTGACCCTTGCCTCACTCGCCGGCATGCCGCTCGGCGAACTGGCGGTGGGGCCGGCCGTCGACCGGTTCGGCGCTCCCCTGACGCTGAGCGCTCTCGGTGCGCTTGTGCTGGTCGCCGCCGGACTGGTCGCCGCGAGCCGGAGGGTCCGCGACCTCGACCGACCTACTTCTTCGTGAGCGCCGATTCTTTGTGGGCGGCCTCGGAGCCCGACTTCTCGGACTTCACGATGTAGTACGGCTCGTCGGAGGAGGCCTTGAACTTCTGGCCGTCGAACTCGAACTCTTTAACGCGCTTGTCGACCACCTCGCCGTGGGTCTCGCCCTGCGGGGTGTTCCAGGTGATCTTGTCGCCCTTGCTAAATGCCATGACTGCTCCTTCGTCGGGGCTTCGACGGTACCCCTCAGACGTTGAAACCGCCGTTGCTCACGATCAGCTGGCCAGACACCCAGCCGCCCTCCGGACCCAGCAGAAATCGCACGATGTTGGCGACATCACCGGGGAGGCCGAGCCGCCCCGTCGGCTGCATGGCCGTCAGGGTCTCGCGGACCTCGTCGCTCATCCAGCCGGTGTCGACCGGGCCCGGGTTAAGGGCGTTCGACGAGATGCCGAGGTGGCCGAGCTCTCGGGCGGCCGCTATCACAATCCGGTCGAGGGCACCCTTGCTCGAGCCGTACGGCATGTTGTCGACGACGTGGTCGCTCGTCAGCGCGACGATGCGGCCACCACTCTCGGGAATCTGCTCGGCGAGACCCTTGATCAGCAACCAGGCGGCGCGGACGTTGACGTCGTAGTGCCGGTCGAACGCCTCGACCGTCGTGTCGAGAATGCCGGAGTCGACGCTTTCGGAGTGCGAGAGCACGAGGCCCGACACCGGGCCGAGTGCGTCGGCTGCCCTGGTGACGAGCTGGAGGGCGACGTCAGGATCCGACAGATCGGCTTCCAGTACGACCACGCGCCGGCCGAGGGCTTCGACGTCATCGACCAGACGCGCGAGGTCGTCCGGCCGCTCCCCCCACGTCATGCGCCGGTCGTACGGCGTCCAGGTCACGAGCGCGAGATCCCAGCCGTCCGCGGCGAGCGCCAGCGCGATGGCGGCGGCGATCCCCTCGCGACGGCCGACACCCGTGAGGAGGGCGGCCTTGGGCTGCGACGACTGGACTTGCTGCGACGACGGTGTCATGCCGTCATCTTCCCACTGGCGATCAGGTGAGGTGATCGTCCACGATCGGCTAGTCCGACGGCCTCGACATCAGCAGATGCTGGACACTCACCGCCCGGGAGTAGAGGGGAGACCTAGTTGCGCTTGCCGCGGGTGCGGCCGGGAGCGGCACGGCGGGGCTGCCGGACGATGCCTTTGGCGCCCTTGGTCCTCGCGGCCTTCGCATCTCGCGCGGCCTTCGCGGCCTCCGCCGCTTTCGCCTTCGCCTTGGCGGTCGGGCGCTGGGCCGGCGCCTGCTCCTGGTCGCGCGAACTGTTGGCCGTGCGGCCCCGGACGATGCCGATGAACGCCTCGACCTCGTCGGTCTGATCGCCGACCGGCCAGAGGAGAGCGATGGTGGTCTCGGGGAGGCCGACGACTCGACGGCCGACCACGCCCTTCCGGGAGTGGAGACGCGCGAGCGACTGGGGCATCACGGCGACACCGGCGCCCGTCGCCACGACCTCGACCGCACCGGCGAGATCGAGGGCCGGATCGAGGTCGAAGCGCGTTTGGCCCTCAAGCTCGTCGAGCGAGACGCTCGCGCCATCGGCGAGCGCGTGCTCTTTCGGAAGTACGACGTAGGGGGTCTCGTCGTAGAGCGGAATCGTATGCAGGCCGTCAGCCTCGACCGGAAGGCGAGCGAAGACCATGTCGGCGGTGTCGTCGCGAAGGTGAGCAGTCGGATCCTCGGTTTCTGACGGGATCAACGTCAGCGGATCGTCGGGAAAGCGCTCCTCCCAGATGCGGGTCCACTTGCCCAGGGTGACGCCGGGCACGAACGCGATACGGAGGGAGGTCACAGGCCCGAGAGTAGCCGACACCCGGGGATCGATGCCGGACGGCTAGCCTTACGCACATGAGCAACGAGATCAGCGATCAGCCGGACGCCCCCGACACGCGTCAGACCAAGAAGTCGCGCCCCGACCAGAACATGAAGGCCTTCACGGCCGCGAAGAAGCTCGGCATCTACCTGCCGGCGACCCCCCAGGAGTTCCAAGACAACCCGGTGACCCGGGAGCAGCTGGTCGAGCTGCAGTCGAACCCGCCCGAGTGGCTGGTCGACCTCCGGCAGAACGGCCCGCACCCCCGCCCCGAGGTGGCGCGCAAGCTCGGCATCACGATCTCGGGCCTCGCCCGTGCGGGCATCGACGACGCCCTGACCTCCGACGAGATCCAGGCCCTGCTCGTCGAGATGCCGCCGTGGCTCTCCTCCGAGCGCTACAACCTGGCCCTCGTGCGTGACGAAGAGATCCGTGTGAAACAGCAGAACGCCGACAAGGCTGCGAAGCGGGCGGCTGCCGAGGAGGCCTGACCCGCCGCTAGCATGACGCCGTGAGTGAATTTGCGCTGGCCGTCGACATCGGCGGCACCAAGGTCGAGTCCGCGCTGGTCGATTCCGAGGGCGTCCTGCTGCCCGGAAGTCGCGACAGGCGACCGACCGGCCACGGGTCGACCTCGGAAGATCTCGCGACCGCCGTCTCCGAGGTCGTCGCGCACGCCCTCGCCGAACTCCCGGCAGACGCGAAAGTGCTCGGCATCGGGATCGGCAGCGCCGGCCCGGTCGACCTGCCCCACGGCACCGTCTCGCCCATCAACCTGCCCGCCTGGCGCGAGTTTCCGATTCGCGAGCTCGTCGCGGGCCTCGTCGCCTCGTCGCTCGGCGATGACGTGCCGATCACGCTGCGGCTCGATGGCGTGAGCCTCGCCCTTGCGGAGCACTGGGTCGGCGCGACCCAGGGCGTCGACAACGCTCTCGCCATCACCGTCTCGACCGGGGTCGGCGGCGGCCTGATCGTGAACGGCCGTCTGCTGTCGGGCGGCACGGGCAACGCCGGCCACATCGGCCAGGTGCAGATCGCCACCCGGACGCCCGGCGAGACCAGCGAGTCGGTGACGCTCGAGGTGCTCGCCTCCGGGCCTCACACCGTCCGCTGGGCGCAGGAGCAGGGCTTCACCGGCGAGCGCGGCGAAGATCTCGCGGTCGGCTATGCCGCGGGCGATGCGATCGCGGTGTCGGCGGTGCGCCGATCGGCGACAGCCCTCGGTGAGGCGATCACGGCGGTCACGACCCTGCTCGACCTCGACGTCGTCGCCATCGGCGGCGGATTCTCGCGGGTCAGCCCGGACTACCTCGACCTGGTGCGCGCGGTGATCGACGAGGCGGCGTACAACTCGTACGCGACGAGGATCCGGGTGGTCAAGTCGGGCCTCTCCGACGAAAGCCCGCTCATCGGTGCGGCGGCGCTCGTGCACCAGGTGCATCTGCTCGGCTGATTCCGCTCACTGAGAACAGACGACGGGCGCGGGTCTAGGCTTAAGCAACACCAATGACGGCCGGCGGTTCTTCGTCCGGCCGTTTCGTCTGCCCGGAGGTACTTTCTTTGTCCACCACCGTTTCCGCTCTCGTCACGCCCACTGCGGGCGCCCCGTTCGAGCGTTCCACCATCCAGCTTCGCGACGTCGGCCCGAACGACGTCCAGATCGACATCGCCTTCGCCGGCATCTGCCACTCCGACATCCACCAGGCGCGCGAGGAATGGGGCAAGGCCATCTTCCCCATGGTTCCCGGCCACGAGATCGCCGGAATCGTCACCTCCGTCGGCGACGCCGTCACCAAGCACAAGGTCGGCGACCGCGTCGGCATCGGCTGCTTCGTGGACTCCTGCCGCGAGTGCGAGAACTGCCTCGCCGGTGAAGAGCAGTTCTGCGTCAAGGGCAACGTGCCCACCTACAACGGCCGCCAGTACTCGGGTGAAGACACCTACGGCGGATACAGCAAGCAGATCGTCGCCGACGAGAACTACGTTCTCTCCATTCCCGAGGGCATCTCGCTCGACGAGGCCGCTCCCCTGCTCTGCGCCGGCATCACCACCTACTCGCCGCTGAAGCACTGGGGCGCCGGCCCCGGCAAGAAGGTCGCCGTCGTCGGAATGGGCGGGCTCGGCCACATGGCCGTCAAGATCGCTCACGCCCTGGGCGCCGAGGTCACCGTCATCAGCCAGACGCTCTCGAAGCAGGAAGACGGCCTCAAGCTCGGCGCAGACCACTACTACGCCTCGAGCGACCCGTCGACCTTCACCGACCTGCGCTCGTCGTTCGACCTGATCATCAACACGATCTCGGCCGACATGGACATCGACGCCTACGCTCGCACCCTCCGCCTCAACGGCACCATGGTGTTCGTCGGCCTGCCCGAGAACCCGCAGTCGTTCGGCGCCGGATCGCTGATCATGGGCCGTCGCAGCCTCGCCGGGTCGAACATCGGCGGCATCCGCGAGACCCAGGAGATGCTCGACTTCTGCGCCGAGCACCACATCGGCGCCGAGATCGAGGTGCTCGACGCCTCCGACACGACCACGATCGACGAGGCCTACGAGCGCGTCGTCGCCTCAAAGGTGCGCTACCGCTTCGTGATCGACACCGCCACGATCTAGTTCGCAGAACCCCAACGAAAGAACCCCCGGCCGATCGGCCGGGGGTTCTTTCGTGCTCGGTGCGAGCTACATCTTCGGCTCAAGCCGCTTCTGCCGGGCGAACTCGGCGGGCCGGTCGGGGCCGTTCCAGATCGTGACGATGCCCCAGGCGACCGCAGCGATAGGCACGGCGAGGACGGCGCCGATGATGCCGCCGACGATGGTGCCGGCGGTCAGCGCGATGAGCACGACCAGCGGGTGCAGTGACAGGGAGCGCGCCATGACGACCGGCTGCAAGAAGTTCCCCTCGAGCTGGTTGACCACGATCACGATGATGACAACGCCAATGGCGGGCCCCAACCCACTCGCCACGAGAGCGACCAGGGCGGCAAGGATCCCGGCGACCGTCGCTCCGACCAGAGGCACGAAGGCCGAGAGAAACACGATCACCGAGAGCGGAAGCGCGAGAGGCACCCCGAGGGCGAAGAGCCCGATGCCGATGCCGACGGAGTCGACGAGGGCCACGGTCGCCGTGCCGCGGATGTACCCGCCGAACGTCGACACCGTCTTCTCGCCGATGCGCTGGGCGCGCTCGAACTGCTCGCCGGTGAAGGGGCGTTCGATGAAGGCCCAGATCTTGGGGCCGTCTTTCATGAAAAAGAACAGCACAACCACGAAGAGGGCTAGGCCGGTGACGAAGCTGCCCGCGGCCGAGACGCCGGCGAACGCGCCGCTCGCGAACGAGGCGCTCTGCACGAAGTCGACGGCCGAGTCGAGCCCCTTCTGGATCTGGTCGTCGGTGATGTGGAAGGGACCGTCTTTGGCGAAGTCCTGTAGCTGCCGAATACCGGCGGTCGCCTGCTTGGCGAGGTCGTCGACCTGGTTCTGAACGGCGTTGACGATGAGCCACACCACGAGGCCGAGAATGACGATGATGGCGACCAGCGCGATCCAGGTCGCGAGGATCGACGGGACGCCGTGCCGCCTCATCAGCTCAAGCAGCGGGTAGATCGCCGAGGCGACAATGAGGGCGAGTACGACCGGGATGACGACCAGGCTCAACTGGGTCATCGCGAAGACGAGGCCGGTGGCCACGATGATGACGAGGATGATCTGGAGGCACCGGGTCGCGAGCCGCCCGAAAGCGTCAGACCAGATGTTCCTCTGCGCCGACCAGGTGAGGGCCCGCACTTTGTCGGGAGCCTCCGTCATGGCTGGCGATGAGGTCTTGCGGCGGAAAAGGCCCACTGGTCTTCTGCTTTCGTCGTCGGTCACACCACCGTACCCGTCGGCCGTATTCTGGGCGCGTGCCAACGCGTCTCATTCTTGTTTCGGATACCCATGTGCCCCAGCGGGCGAAAGCGCTTCCCGACGAGGTCTGGGCCGAGATCGACCGCGCCGACGTCGTGGTGCACGCGGGCGACTGGAACCGCCTACCTCTACTGGACGAATTCGAGGATCGCGCGTCCACCCTGATCGCGGTCCGCGGCAATAACGACGGGCCCGAGTTCGACGACCGCCTGCCGCTCGTGGCGCGCACCGAGATCGAGGGAGTCCGCCTCGCCGTCGTGCACGAGACGGGGAGCAAGGCCGGACGCGAGACGCGACTCGACGCCCAGTTCGGAGACGCCGACCTCGTGATCTTCGGGCACAGCCACATTCCGTGGGATTCGACCTCGGACGGCGGGCTGCGGATCCTGAACCCGGGATCGCCGACCGACCGCCGCCGCGAGCCCCACCGCACCTATCTCACACTCGTGCTCGACGCCGGGGTGATCCGCGACGTGGAGCTGCACCGGCTTCCGACCGTCTGAGCGCTACTTCTTCTTCGTGGGTGTGGAGGTCTTCGTGGGAGTGGGCGAGGGTGTGGGCGACGGCGACGAAGTGGCCGTGTCGGTGTAGCTGTTGCCCGCCGCGGTCACCACGAAGTTGCTGAAGTCTTCGGGGGTGAAGGGCGAGATGTTCTGATATTGCTGCCCGTTGACGAGCACCGTCGGCGTCGACGTGATCTTCGGTACGGCGGTGCCGTCGAGCGGCCCGGCGAGCGCCCGCTGGGTGGCTGAGACAGCCCAAGAGGCGTACGTCTGATCGTTCACGCACTTCGAGATCTGGCTCGTATTCGTGATTCCGCTGACGCCCTTGATCAACGAGATCAGCTGGGCGTTCGAGAGCCCCGTGGTCTGCTCGTCGGGTTGCCGGTCGAACATGGCCGTATTGAAGTCGAAGTAGGCGTCGGGCGAGTAGTTGGCGACGCAGGCTGCCGCAGCGGCGGCGCGCTGGGAGTACTTCGACCCCAGCGACATGTTCGTCAGGATGGCGATCGGGTGATATTCGACCGTCGCCGCGCCCGATTCGACCAGGCCCTTGATGTAGTCGTTGTTCGCCTTCTCGAACTCGCCGCACACGGGGCAGAGATAGTCGAGATAGATCGAGATGGTGACGGTATCGGCGGCAGGAGCGGTCGACGTGGGAGTCGACGTCGAGGTTGCGGACGACGACGACTGCGGAGCAGAAGAGGCGGAAGAGGACGACTGGGGAGTCGCCTCGCCGGATACGGCCTTGAAGCCCTTGCCGATCAGGATCCCGTCGCCGACCATGTTCGCCGGGGTCTTTCCGGCCTCGGGAACCGAACCGCGGATCGCGATGGTGGCACCGACCACGAGAGCGATGATGACAACGGCCACTCCGGCGATGATCGCCCACCGCCCACGACGAGCCCGCGCCTTCTGCTTGCGACGGGCGAGCTGCGCCTTCTGGCGAGCCGCCGTCCGTCGATGATTTCGGGCGGAAGAACTCTCGCCCCGGCGGTTTTCCGGCGTCTGGCCCGGTTCGTTGTCAGTCATGATCTCGGACCAGCGTAGAAGCTTTTCCGGACCAAAGTCCACGCGGGTGGATGCCCTCGAATTGTTCTACCCCCAAGCGGGGGGTGTACTGGACGGTTCGGAATGCCATAATGAGCGAGGCCGTCAGCGAGGATCGCCTCGACTGACTGTCATCCATTCACTACGGATCGTCCGGCACGTACCTGCCGGTGAAGGAGAAACATCATGGCGTCTGTGACGTTCAGCAAGGCAACCCGTCTCTACCCCGGTTCGACCCGCCCCGCGGTCGACGGCATCGACCTCGAGGTCGCCGACGGCGAATTCCTCGTGCTGGTCGGCCCTTCCGGCTGCGGTAAGTCGACCACCCTGCGCATGCTCGCCGGCCTCGAAGAGGTCAACTCGGGCGACATCCTCATCGGCGACCGCAACGTCACCGACGTTCCGCCGAAAGACCGCGACATCGCGATGGTGTTCCAGAACTACGCGCTCTACCCGCACATGACAGTCGCCGAGAACATGGGCTTCGCGCTCAAGATCGCCGGCGTCGGCAAAGAAGAGCGCGCCACCCGCGTGCTCGAAGCCGCCAAGCTGCTCGACCTCGAGCCCTACCTCAGCCGCAAGCCGAAGGCCCTCTCGGGTGGTCAGCGTCAGCGCGTCGCCATGGGCCGTGCGATCGTCCGCCAGCCCCAGGTGTTCCTCATGGACGAGCCGCTGTCGAACCTCGACGCCAAGCTCCGCGTCCAGACCCGCACGCAGATCGCCTCGCTCCAGCGCCGTCTCGGCGTCACCACGGTCTACGTCACGCACGACCAAACCGAGGCGCTCACCATGGGCGACCGCATCGCCGTGCTGAAAGACGGCGTGCTGCAGCAGGTCGGAACCCCCCGCGACCTGTACGAGAAGCCCGACAACGTGTTCGTGGCCGGTTTCATCGGCTCGCCCGCCATGAACCTCCTCCCCGCCGACGTCGTCGACGGCGGAGTGCAGTTCGGGTCGAGCGTCGCCTCGATCGAGCGCGACATCCTCTCGCAGGCCACCTCGAAGAGCGTCACCGTCGGAGTTCGCCCCGAAGACGTCGTCGTCAGCACCTCGGGCGAGGGCCTCAAGGTCGCAGTCGACGTCGTCGAGGAGCTCGGCGCCGACGGCTACCTCTACGGTCACGCCGACGTCAACGGCCAGCGCGCCGACATCGTCGCCCGCGTCGACGGCCGTACGCACGCCTCCGCCGGAGACACCGTGTTCATCACGCCGCAGGCGCACCACCTGCACGTCTTCGACACCGAGTCGGGCCTCCGCCTCGGCGACAAGGCCGTGGTGTCTGCTTAGTCACACCCCAGAGACGGCCCGCCCGTGCCACCCCGATCACGATCGAGGGGCCGGGCGGGCTGTTCTCGTCTGACGACTGCCCGGATCCTGCGCTCCCCTCCGAACGGAAACCCGTGACCTCCCTCAACATCACCTCGGCGACGGCCGACCCCGCCCTGCTCGACCTGCCGTGGAACCTGCCCCTCGACGTGTGGCCCGAAGACTCGATCGCCACGCTGCCGAAGGGGATCTCGCGGCACCTGGTGCGGTTCGCCTACCTCAGCGGCTACGTCATCGCCATCAAAGAGACGTCGGGCGAGATGGCCCGGGGCGAATACGAGATGCTGCGAACACTGCAGCGGATGGACATCCCCTGCGTCGACCCGCTCGCCGTCATCACGAACCGCCACGACGACGACGGCAACGAGCTGAACCCGGTGCTGGTCACGCGCCACCTCAAGTTCTCACTGCCGTACCGCGCCCTCTACTCGCAGCGACTGCGACCCGACACCGCCGCGCGGCTCGTCGACGCGCTGGCTCTACTGCTCGTGCGCCTGCACATCATCGGCTTCTACTGGGGTGACGTCTCACTGTCGAACACACTGTTCCGGCGAGACGCCGGCGCCTTCGCCGCCTACCTCGTCGATGCTGAGACCGGCAAGCTCTACCCGGGCGGCCTCTCGAACGGCCAGCGGGAGAACGACCTCGAAGTGGCCCGCGTCAACATCGCCGGCGAGCTCCTCGACCTCGAGGCTGGAGACCGCCTCGACGAAGACCTCGATGCCGTCGAGGTCTCGGCCGGGATCGTCGCGAAGTACCGCAGCCTCTGGAAAGAGTTGACGGGCACCGAGACCTTCTCCGATTCGGAACGCTGGCGCATCAACGACCGCGTCGAACGCCTCAACGACCTCGGCTTCGACATCGAAGAACTCGCGATCAAGACGACCGAGGGCGGAACACAGGTCAAGATCCAGCCCAAGGTCGTCGACGCCGGCCACCACTCGCGGCGGCTCCTGCGACTCACGGGGCTCGACGCCCAAGAGAACCAGGCTCGCCGGCTGCTCAACGACCTCGACGCCTACCGGTCGAAGAACGACCGCTCGGAGCTCGACGAAGAGATGGTCGCGCACGAGTGGGCGGCCCGCGTGTTCGAGCCCGTGATTCGCTCGATCCCCCGCGACCTGCGCGGCCGGCTCGAGCCCGCCGAGGTCTTCCACCAGCTGCTGGAGCACCGCTGGTATCAATCGCAGGCGGAAAACCGCGACGTGCCCATCGCCGAGGCGCTGACGTCGTACATCAACGAGGTGCTGCGGCACCGTCGCGACGAGCAGATGGTCATCGCGCCGCCGACCGGAGCGATCACTCTGCCCGTGGCCATCCAGGCCGACGAAGACGAGGACGAGGACTGGCGCTCGAAGGTGTGAAGCACTGCTTCACCGACGACTAGACCCACACGGTCGGCTTAGACACCTCTCCTAGGGCGAGGGTCTGTGCCGATCGTGCGGGTCTGTGCCAGTCGTGCGGGCCTGTGCCGCTCGAGCGGGTGCAGGCGCGCGGCGGGGCTACTTCTGGTTCTTGCGCTCGGCGCGCAGCTTCGAGATCTCGTACAGCGTCACGCTCGCGGCGATACCGGCGTTGAGGCTCTCGGTCGAGGCCGTGATCGGCACCGACACGATCGCGTCGCAGGTCTCGGTGACAATGCGCGAGAGACCCTTGCCCTCGCTGCCGACGACGATCACGAGCGGCTGGTCGGCGAGGTCGAGCCCCGGCAGCTGCACATCGCCGCCGCCGTCGAGGCCGAGCACGAAGACGCCGCGGTCTTTGAAGGCCTTGAGCGTCTGGGTGAGGTTGGCGGCCATCGCGACCGGCACGCGCGACGCGGCACCGGCGGAGGTCTTCCACGCCGACGCGGTCACGCCGACGCTGCGACGCTGCGGGACGATGACGGCCTGGCCGCCGAACGCGGCGACGGAGCGGATGATCGCCCCGAGGTTGCGAGGGTCGGTGATGCCGTCGAGCGCGACGAACAGCGGCTTCTGACCACGGCGCTCAGCCTGGTCGAGGAGCTCCATCGGGTGCGCGTACTCATACGGCGGCACCTTGAGCGCGAGCCCCTGGTGCACCGAGTCGGGGCCGGTGAGGCGGTCGAGCTCGGGGCGCATGACCTCGAGGACGGGGATCCCGCGGCGAGTTGCGAGGGTCAAAACCTCTTTGACGCGGTCGTCCATCTCGAGACGGGCGGCGATGTAGAGCGTGGTGGCGGGGATCCGGGCGCGGAGAGCCTCGAGCACCGAGTTGCGGCCGGTCACGATCTCGTTGTCGTCGGCCTGCTTCTTGCCGCGGGGCGGTGCTGTGCGATCGGGAGCCGTGCGGGCGGTGCGGATGGGGCGCTCGGCCGAGCTTCCGGCGCGACCCTTGGCGGCGACGAGTCGATCCTGGGCAGCCTTCCGCTTGCCAGCGGGGTGGTACGGACGATCCTCGGCGCGGGGCGTGGGCTTCTTACCCTCGAGGGCCTGACGACCCTGCCCTCCCGAACCGACCTGCTTGCCCTTACCGCCCTGGCGGACCGCCCCGGGGCGACCCTTTCGTTCTCCTTGAGTGTTCTTCACTGTTCCAGGCTCCAATGCGATCCGGTCGGGCTGTCTTCGATGGTGATGCCCGCAGCGGCCAGGTCGGCTCGGATGCGGTCGGCGTTCGTGAAATCTTTGGATGCTCGCGCGCTCTGACGAGCCTCGATCAGCTTCTCGACGAGAGTGCCGAGCGCGACCTGGGCGGCGCCGTCGCCACTGCCGCTCCACTCGGAGGCGAGCGGGTCGATGCCGAGCACGGTGACCATGGCCAGAACGTGCTGCCACTCACGCGCGGCCGCGTCGAGGTCGTCGTCGTCGAGCGCTGCGTTGCCCCGGCGCACCGTGTCGTGCAGCACGGCGAGCGCCTGCGGCACGTTGAGGTCGTCGTCCATCGCCTCGGCGAAGGCCGCCGGCACGACGCGGGCGCCGACCCCGGCGAAGCGAGTGCCGGCCAGGCGACGACCGGCGCGGCCGAGGAACACCTCGATGCGGTCGAGAGCGGCTTCTGCCTCGTCGAGCGCACCCTCGTGGTAATCGATCGTCGAGCGGTAGTGCGCGGCACCGAGGAAGTACCGCACGACGATGGGGCGTGCCAGTGCAAGAAACTCGGAGGCGAAGATGGAGTTGCCGAGCGACTTCGACATCTTCTGACCCTCGACGTTGACGAGCCCGTTGTGCAGCCAATGCCGCGCGAAGCCGTCGCCGGCGGCCGTCGACTGGGCCAGCTCGTTCTCGTGGTGCGGAAAGCGGAGGTCGAGCCCGCCACCGTGGATGTCGAACTCGGGCCCGAGGTAGCGGCGCGACATCGCGGAGCACTCGATGTGCCACCCCGGCCGCCCGGCACCCCACGGCGACACCCAGCTCGCCGACTCGGGCTCGCCCGCCTTGCTGCCCTTCCAGAGGGCGAAGTCTCGGGGGTCGCGCTTGCCGCGCGGGTCGGCGTCGGTGGCCGAGGCCATGTCGTCGAGCTTCTGGTTGGTCAGGGCGCCGTACGTGGGCCAGGACGCCGTGTCGAAGTAGACGTCGCCCGACTCGTCGGGGGCCGGGTACGCGTGGCCCCGCTCGATGAGCCGGCTGACGATCGCCTGCATCTCGGTCACACTCGCGGTGGCCCGTGGCTCGTAGGTCGGCGCGAGGATGCCGAGCGCGTTGTAGCCCGCGGTGAATTCGAGCTCGTACCGGTAGGCCCGTGCCCACCACTCCTCGGTCGTGTCGGACGCGAGGGCGAGGATCTTGTCGTCGATGTCGGTGACGTTCCGCACCAGGGTCACGTCGAGGCCGCGGTAAGCGAACCAGCGACGCCAGAGGTCGTAGACCAGCGCGGAGCGAAGGTGGCCGATGTGCGGCGACGACTGCACCGTCGGGCCACAGACGTAGAGACCGACTTTGCCGTCGACGAGCGGGACGAAGTCGACGACCGACTGCGTTCGGGAGTCGTAGAGGCGAATGGTCACCGCCACAGTTTAGGCGGGCGGTACAGCCGGGGTCTCCACAGGGGTCGACCGCACTGACACGAGAGCCGTCGCGATCACGGTGACGCCCTCGCCTCGGCCGGTGAAGCCGAGCCCGTCGGTGGTCGTGGCCGAGACCGAGACGGGAGCGCCCAGGATCCTGGTCAGTTGCGTCTCCATCTCGACCCGCCGTTTCGCGAGGCGGGGGCGATTGCCGATCACCTGCACGGCGACGTTCACGACGGTGGCGCCCACGGCGTCGAGGATCTCGCGCGTTCCCTTGAGGAAGACAACACCCGACGCCCCGGCGTAGCGAGGATCGGCGGTGCCGAAGCGCGAGCCGATGTCGCCCTCCCCGGCGGCGGACAGCAGCGCGTCGACCATCGCGTGAGCGACCGCGTCGCCGTCGCTGTGGCCGGCGAGACCGGGTTCGCCCGGCCAGTCGAGCGCACCCAGGCGAAGGGGCTGGTCGGCGTCGAAGCCGTGCACGTCGATGCCGATGCCCACGCGTTGCACGTCGGCGGGGCGAGTGGGCCCGAGGGCGCTCGGCGCGACGAGGTCGGCCGCGAGCATCTCGGCCCGCTGCAGATCCCATGGCGTGGTGACCTTGAACGCCTCGGCGGCACCCGCGACGACGGTCACCTCGTGGCCGGCCGCGGCGAAGAGCGCGGCATCGTCGGTGTATTCAATAGGTATTGCTTCAACGGGCACTGCTTCGACGGACGGGGCATCGACCGGCGAGGAGCCGGCCAGTGCGCCGGCATACGCGGCGTCGAGCTCGGCCCGCGGAAACCCCTGCGGCGTCTGAATCGCGACGAGCTCCGACCGGTCGACCGTGTCGACGACCGCGCCCGCCGCGTCGACCCGCTTGATCGTGTCGCTGACGGGCAGCCCGGGAACGACTCCGTGGCCGAGCGACTCGACAGCCGAGGCCACGAGATCGAACTGGGAGGAGGGCGTGAAGCAGCGAGCCGCGTCGTGCACGAGCACGGTTCGGGCGGTGTCAGCGACCCGGGCAAGCCCCCGGGCGACGGAGGATTGGCGAGTGCTGGATCCTGATGTCACTGTCACGAGGTGGGCCACGTGCCCCGCAGTCGCCTCAGCGATCGACCGCGCCTCGTCGACGAGGTCGGCGGGTACGACGAGCACGATCTGGAACGGGGCGGACGAGCCGAGGATCCCGCGCAGCGCCCACTCGAGAATCGTTCGACCGGCGACCTCCACGAAGGCCTTCGGCCGGCCCCCGCCCAGTCGCGTGCCCGAGCCCGCGGCAACGACGATGACGGCTCGGCTCGGCCGGTCTGCACCCGCGCCTACGATGCGAGGACCTCGTCGAGCCGCGTCTGCGCCGCGGTCTCGTCGATACGTTCGGCCAGAGCCAGCTCGGAGACGAGCACCTGACGCGCTTTCGCCAGCAGGCTCTTCTCGCCCGCGGAGAGACCCTTGTCGTGGTCACGGCGCCACAGGTCGCGCACGACCTCGGCCACTTTGCCGACATCGCCCGACGCGAGTTTCTCGACGTTCGCCTTGTACCGGCGCGACCAGTTGGTGGGCTCTTCGGTGAACGGCTCTCGAAGCACGTCGAAGACCTGCTCGACGCCCTCTCTGCCGATGACGTCGCGAACCCCGACGAGGTCGACGTTCTCGGCCGGCACCTCGATGACGAGGTCGCCCTGCGTGACCCGGAGAGTCAGATACAGCTTCTCGGTGCCCTTGATCACTCGCGTCTTGACCGCTGTGATCTCGGCCGCTCCGTGATGCGGATAGACGACGGTTTCACCGACCTCGAAGTGCATGGGGGCTCCGTTTCTGGGGGCGCCAGATTACCACGGGGTCGGTCGCGGGCGAGCGGTCATGGAAACCTCGCCGACGCTCCTAGGCTAGGCTGAAAGGGCAAATCGTCACCTTTTTGGAGGAACCTGTGAGAGCACGCACCACGGCAGCCGTCGTCATTGCCGGAGCCGTGATGGTCCTCACCGCGGGCTGCAACTTCATCAGCCCGCAGACGACCACCGAGGTCTACGACGCGAGCGACGGAGTCAACACGACCGTCGGTGACATCGAGGTGCGCAACGCCATCGTCTTCACCGAGAACGGCGACGAAGCGAGCCTCAGCGTCGTGGTCATCAACAACGGTTCGTCCGCCGCCGACGTCAAGTTCCAGTACCAGGCGCTCGGGTCGACCGAGACCGCCGTCATTCCCGTGGCCGCGAACGGCGAGACCGACCGCGGCACGCAGGGCGGCCAGAAGCAGACGATCCTCAACGGCATTGGCAAGCAGCCGGGCTCGTTGCTCACCGTCTTCATCCAGTCGGGCACCGACACCGGCAAGAAGCTGAACGTGCCCGTGCTCGATGGCTCGCTCTCTCAGTACGCCACCCTGCTTCCCTCGCCGAGCCCGTCGACCGGCACGATCGCGACGTCGGAGCCCCGCAGCGCCGAGCCCACCGAGACCGAGACCACGCCGGCGGGCTAGAACAGGCCCCGCTTCGCACGAAGGCCCCGACCGGATGGTCGGGGCCTTCGTCGTTCACGTTCGGTGCAGTTGCCGGACCGGGCCGGCCTGGACGATGGAGCTACGCCTCGCCGCGCGGGGCGATGGAGCTACGCCTCGATGCGATACCCCAGGCCGCGCACGGTGACGAGCGCCACCGGCTCCGACGGCACTTCCTCGATCTTCGAGCGGATGCGCTTGATGTGCACGTCGAGGGTCTTGGTGTCGCCGAAGTAGTCGGAGCCCCAGACCCGGTCGATCAGCTGGCCGCGGGTGAGAACGCGACCCGCGTTCCTCATCAGCAGTTCGAGGAGCTCGAACTCCTTCAGCGGCATCGCGATGTCGGTGCCGCGAACGGTGACGACGTGCCGTTCGACGTCCATCGAGATCGCGCCGGCGGTGAGGAGCGAGTCGGAGAACTCCTCCAGGTCGACGCGGCGACGGAGGACGGCCCGAATGCGGGCGAGGAGCTCGCGGGTCGAGTACGGCTTCGTGACGTAGTCGTCGGCGCCGAGCTCGAGCCCGACCACGATGTCGACCTCGCTGTCTTTAGCGGTCAGCATCACGATCGGCACCTGCGAGCGGTTGCGCAGCTCACGGCAGACCTCCGTGCCGGAGAGACCGGGGAGCATGAGGTCGAGGAGCACGAGGTCGGCGCCCTCGCGGTCGAACGCGGTCAGGGCCTTCTGCCCGTCGTCGGCCACGGTGACCTGGTAGCCCTCCCGCTCGAGGATGAAGGCGAGGGGCTCGGACAGGGACTCTTCGTCTTCGACGATAAGGATGTGGGTCATTATTCGTTCTCTCCTCGGACGGGAACCGTGGCCGTCGAGGCCTCGGGTAGAAGGATCGTGAAGGTGGAGCCGGAACCGAGCTGCGACCAGAGTCGAATGTCGCCGCCGTGATTCTGAACGATGTGCTTGACGATCGCCAGGCCGAGGCCCGTGCCGCCGGTGCGCCGTGATCGAGCCGGGTCGATCCGGTAGAAGCGCTCGAAGATGCGTTCCTTCTCGCCGTCAGCGATGCCATCGCCCTGGTCCGTGACCGCGATTTCGACGATGCCCCGGTCGGTGACGTTCGCGCCGATGCCGATGCGGGAGTCGTCGGGCGAGTAGTGCACCGCGTTGGCGACGAGATTGTGCACGGCGACGGCCAGCATCTCGCTGTCGCCGACGATGCTGGCGTGCTTGCCGCCGCGCGTGATGATCTCGATTCCGCGCGCCTCCGCCTCGACCCGATTGCGCTCGACCGCGGCGTTGATGACGGAGCGCACGTCGACGAGCTCGGGTCCGCTCAGCGGGTCGGCCGACTGCAGGCGCGAGAGCTCGATGATGTCTTGCGTGAGGCGGCCAAGGCGAAGGGATTCGCGCATCAGGCTCTTGGCGAAGTGCCGCACCTGCTCGGGGTCGTCGGCGGCCGACTCCATGGCCTCGGCGAGCAGCCCGACCGCGCCGATGGGCGTCTTCAGCTCGTGGCTGATGTTCGCCACGAAGTCGCGCCGGACCTCTTCGAGGCGGTGCGTCTCGGTGTGATCCTCGGCGAGCACGACCACGTATCGCGTTCCGAGTCGCGAGGCCCGCACCAGCATCCGCAGGTCGGTCTCCTGCCGGAGGCTTCGAGCGAGAAGCAGCTGCCGGGTGACCGGGTGGTCTTCGTCGCGCGCCGTCTCGATGAGGTCGACGATCTCGGGGTGGACCACCTGATGCGCCTGCACCAGACCGTTGGCGATCGCCATCGCCGAGGCCTTCTGCACGTTGTTCGACGGGTCGACGACGAACCCGGCCGACTCGAGGGTGTCGAGCATCGCGCCGATCCCGTCGGGCAGAGACGCATCGCTCAGCGCCCGGGCTCGACGGCCCCGCTGAACGGAAGCCACCACGAGCAGGACGAGGCCCGCTCCGACGATGATGCCGAATGCCAGAGACAACGGCACCAGCCAGGGGGAGGACATGAACCTCAGGTTAGTGAACGTCTGGTGGACTGCTAGAACAGAGCCACATCCGTGCCGAGTACGTTGGAGAGTGTTCGCCTGGCCATCACCCGCCGTTAACCTCGACGGGAGAGGCTCGTCGAGACTGCGCGGGCGACGTTTCGCGTACCAGCACCATCACTGACACCGCGGCCGAGCCGCGACGAAAGGGTCGACCAAGACTATGCGCGAGGTATTCCAGCAGGAGCTCCAGGAGGTCCAGGAGCGGCTCGTCGAGATCTCGTCGCTCGTGGCGGTGTCGATCGACAACGCCACTCGCGCGTTCCACGACTCCAACGTCGGCCTCGCCGAGCAGGTCATCGCCGACGACGACCGCATCGACGCCCTCGCCATCAGCCTCGACGAGCTCGCGATCGACATCCTCGCTCGGCAGAACCCGGTCGCCCGAGACCTCCGCATCGTCGTGAGCGCACTCCGCATCTCGGCCTCTCTCGAGCGCATGGGCGACATGGCCGAGCACATCGCTCAGCTCGCCCGCTACCGGTTCCCCGAGAAGGTCGTGCCGAAGAGCCTTCGTCCGACGTTCACCGAGCTCGGTGAGCTCGACGTCGCGATCGCCCGCAAGCTCACGCAGCTGCTCACCACCGAAGACGTCAGCCTGGCCGAAGAGATCCGCAACGACGACGACCGCATCGACGAGCTGCACCTGAGCGTGTTCGACAAGGTTCTCGGCGAGACCTGGAAGGGCGCTCCCGCCGACACTGTCGACGCCACGCTCGCCAGCCGGTACCACGAACGATTCGCCGACCATGCCGTGTCGATCGCCAAGAAGGTCCAGTACCTGGCGACCGGCGACTGGGTGGGCGTCGAAGCCTGATTCCGCGCGGCCACGAGGCCTGGTGAGACGCTGACGGCGTCTCTCCAGGCCTCTTTCCGTTGCGTCACGGTTTGTGTTCAACTCTTGACGACACTCGTTTGGGAGGCAATGATTCGTCCGTGTCACATCTCCAAGGTCCAACGACGGGCCCCCGCCAAACAGCCTCGAAGGGACAGCCCCCCTCGACGGGACGGGCACCCGCGACGGGCCAGTCCGCGCCCACCGGGCAGAGCCCCGGCTCTCAAACCTCCCTCCGCAAGCGCAATCAGCAGCGCGTCGTCGAGGCGCTCGTCCGTGTCGGCGCCTCGACGCAGGCGGATCTCGCTCGCCGCACCGGCCTCTCCACGGCGACGATCTCGAACATCGTCAGCCTCATGGCCAAGAACGGCCTCGTCAGCCTGACGCCGACGACGAGTTCGGGCCGTCGCGCCGTCTCCGTGCAGCTCCTCACCCACAACGGCGCCGTCGCGGCCGGCATCGGCTTCGGCCGACGGCACCTCCGGGTCGTGCTCGTCTACCCCGACTACACGATCGCGGCGGAAGAGAACATCGTGTTGCCGCAGCAGTACGACCCCCGCGTCGGCTTCGATATGGCCCGAGACGTCTTGACCCGCCTGCTCAGCGAGAAGGGCATCCCCTGGGACGCCCTGAGCGGCGTGGGAGTCGGGATCCCCGGGTCGATCGACCGCCGCGATCTCATGCCGGTGATCGGAACGGTGTGGGCCGAGTGGGCCTTCGTCGACGTCGTCGTCGAGCTGGAAGACCGCCTCGGCGTTCCGGTCGTGATCGACAACGACGCGAACCTCGGCAGCGTCTCGGAGACGATCTGGGGTCTGTACGGCGGGGCGCGAAACCTCGTCTACCTCAAGGTGGGCTCGGGAATCGGTGCCGGATTGATCCTGAACGGTCAGCCGTTCAACGGGGCGACTGGGGTGACCGGCGAGGTCGGTCACGTGCAGGTCGTGCCCGACGGCCAGGCCTGTCGCTGCGGCAACCGGGGCTGCCTCGAAGCGGAGGCCTCCATCCAGGCCATGCTCGACCGCCTGAGCACGGTCACGCCCATCCAGACGACCGAGCAGCTCGTCGCTGCTGTCCTCGCCGGCGACATGGCGGCGCTCCGCGTGATCGAGGATGCCGCGCGGCTCATCGGCCGGGTCGTCGGCGACCTCGCCAGCATCCTGAGCCCCGAGGTGATCGTGATCGGCGGGCCCCTCGCCGCCCTCGGCGACCTGCTCCTCGAACCGGTGTCGCGGTCGTTCGCACGGCATGTGCTCCCTCTCGTCAGGGACGCGACCGAAATCGTGGCGTCGACGCTGGACGATCGCGGCGAAGCGCTCGGAGCCGCCGCGCTCGTGTTCCATCAGGCGGCCGTCCGCGTGATCTGACCCGTCGGATCCTTCGTTCGACAAAAACTGAAGGATCCGCGGAAACTCAACGATCGCGGCGTGGTGACCGCGAAAGTGAGCGCTCTCATTGAGGCCGGTTCGTAAAGCCGTTACAAATTCGTTGCGTTAACCTTTTGACGCCAGCCAGCGATCGGCCTAATGTAATCCCGGGCCAGGTGCCCAACGGGCGACGAAGCTCCCCGACAACGATGTCTAGCAAATGGCGGTGCACAATGGTTGGTGAACCCACCATCCTCGAGATGCGCTCGATCACCAAGGAGTTCCCTGGTGTGAAGGCTCTCTCCGACGTGAACCTGACCGTGAAGGCCGGCGAGATCCACGCGATCTGCGGCGAAAACGGTGCAGGCAAGTCGACTCTCATGAAAGTCCTCTCGGGCGTCTACCCGTTCGGCACGTACACGGGCGATGTCGTCTTCGAGAACCAGGTCGTCCAGTTCTCGGGCATCAAGCAGTCCGAAGCCGCCGGCGTCGTGATCATCCACCAAGAGCTGGCCCTCATCCCCGAGCTCTCGATCACCGAGAACATCTTCCTCGGCAACGAGCCCGGCAAGCGCGGCGTGATCAACTGGATCGAAGCCCAGCGCATCGCCAAAGACCTGCTCGCCCGCGTCGGTCTCGCCGAAGACCCCGACACCAAGATCAAGTCGCTCGGAGTCGGCAAGCAGCAGCTCGTCGAGATCGCCAAGGCTCTGAACAAGAGCGTGAAGCTGCTCATCCTGGACGAACCCACCGCCGCCCTGAACGAGGGTGAGTCGCAGCACCTGCTCGACCTCATCGTCGGGCTCAAGGGCAAGGGCGTCACCTCGATCATGATCAGCCACAAGCTGAACGAGATCGAGCAGGTCTCCGACACCATCACGATCCTCCGCGACGGCAAGACCATCGAGAGCCTCGACGTGAAGGCCGACGGCGTCAACGAAGACCGCATCATCCGCGGAATGGTCGGCCGCTCGCTCGAGAGCCGGTTCCCCGACCGCACGCCGAACATCGGCGAGAAGTTCTTCGAGGTGCGCAACTGGACCGTCCGTCACCCCCTCGACGCCGAACGCCTCGTCTGCAAGAACGAGAACTTCTACGTGCGCCGCGGTGAGATCGTCGGCTTCGCCGGCCTCATGGGCGCCGGTCGCACCGAGCTCGCCATGAGCGTCTTCGGCCACTCCTACGGCACCTACGTGTCGGGCGAGGTCTACAAAGAGGGTCACGAGATCCGCACCGACACGGTTAAGCGCGCCATCAAGAACGGCCTCGGCTACGTCTCGGAAGACCGCAAGGCTCTCGGACTCAACCTGCTCGACACCATCAAGCGCTCCACCGTCGCCGCCGGCCTGCCGAAGATCACGCACAACGGCGTCGTCTCGAGCGTCGAGGAGTACGAGGTCTCGGAGCGCTACCGCCGCAGCCTCCGCACCAAGGCGAACAACGTCGACCAGGGTGTGTCGAAGCTCTCCGGCGGCAACCAGCAGAAGGTCGTCCTCGCGAAGTGGATGTTCACCGACCCCGACATCCTCATCCTTGACGAGCCCACCCGCGGCATCGACGTGGGTGCGAAGTTCGAGATCTACGGGATCATCCAAGACCTGGCAGCCCAGGGCAAGGGCGTCATCCTCATCTCCTCCGAGCTCCCCGAGCTCCTCGGCCTCTCCGATCGGATCTACACGATCTTCGAGGGCTCCATCACCAACGAATTGACCGCAGCTGAGGCGAACCCCGAGTCGCTCATGGTCAGCATGACCTCGAAAAGGACCACGGTTCGATGACGAACATCAAGAAGAACATCGACAGCATCCTCGGCAACAAGGGGGGTGGAATCAGCCAGTACGGCATGATCATCGCGCTCATCGTGATCATCGTCGGGTTCCAGATCTGGACGGGCGGCACCACGCTCGATCCCGGAAACGTCATCAACGTCTTCCAGCAGTACTCCTACATCCTGATCCTCGCGATCGGCATGGTGATGGTGATCGTCGCCGGTCACATCGACCTCTCGGTCGGCTCGGTCGCCGCGTTCACCGGCATCATCGTCGCGCAGTCGATGGCCACCTGGCACTTCGCCTGGTGGGGCGCGATCCTCGTCGGCCTCGCCGTCGGCGCCCTCGTCGGCGCGTGGCAGGGCTTCTGGGTCGCCTACGTGAAGGTGCCCGCCTTCATCGTGACCCTCGCCGGTCAGCTGATCTTCCGCGGGGCGAACCAGATCATCGGCAACTCGACCGCTCTCCCCGTGCCCGAGGACTACCAGACCATCGGCGGCGGCTTCATCCCCGACTTCGGTCCGGGCACCGGCTACAGCAACGGCACTCTCCTGCTCGGTCTCGTCTCGATCATCGCGATCGTCGTCTTCGAGTTCCGCGGACGCACCAACCGCGTCAAGATGGGCGCCGAGCCGGCTCCCCTCTGGACGAGCATCGTCCGCATCGTCGTGCTCGCCGGCGTCACCGCCTTCGCCACCTACCTGTTCGCCTCCGGCCAGCCCAACACGAGCGTGCCGATCGTCGCCATCATCATGGGCGTGCTCGTGATCATCTACGGCTTCGTCACGAACACCACCACATTCGGGCGACACCTCTACGCGGTCGGCGGCAACTCGCACGCCGCTGTCCTCTCGGGCGTCAACTCGCGTCGCGTCAACTTCCTGGTCATGATGAACATGTCGGTTCTCGCCGCCGTCGCCGGAATGGTCTATGTCGGCTATGCGGGATCCTCGGGCCCCTCCGACGGAACGGGCTGGGAGCTCGACGCCATCGCCGCCGTCTTCGTTGGTGGTGCCGCGGTCGCCGGTGGTGTCGGAACCGTCATCGCCTCGATCATCGGTGCTCTCGTGCTCGCCTTCCTGGCGAACGGCCTCTCGCTCAAGGGCATCGACACGAACCTGGTCCAGATCATCCGCGGTCTCGTGCTGCTGCTCGCCGTCGCCTTCGACGTCTACAACAAGACGCAGGGCCGTCCGTCGATCATCGGCTACCTGACCCGCGGGTTCGGTCGCAAGAAGAACGACGACGCGCAGAAGCCCGGCCCCGACGCCACGGCTCAGCCGAAGTCGATCGACGACGACTCGCCGGTTCTGCTTCCGTAACCCCTCAGCCCGTTCCATTCCCAGCCACAAATCCGGGATGCGCACCACTCATCCCACAGCACCGGGTGCATCCCGCACTCACATCCCCACAATGAAAGAAGCATTTCAATGAAGAAACAGCTCATCGCCGGCTTTGCCGTCGCAGCGCTCACCGTGGTCACGCTGACCTCCTGCTCCGGCAACACCGGCCGGAGCGACGCGGGCGCCAGCGGTTCCACCGCCACCATCCCCAAGGGCTCCACGATCGGCGTCTCGCTCCCCGCGAAGACCTCGCAGAACTGGGTCCTGGCCAAGGCCGCCTTCGAGGACTCCCTCGCCAAGGCCGGCTTCAAGGCCGACGTGCAGTACGCGGCCGCCACCAACACGGTTCCCGACCAGCAGAACCAGATCTCGGGCATGATCACCAAGGGTGACAAGGCCCTGATCATCGCCGCGCAGGATGGCGCGCAGCTCGGCACGCAGGTCAAGCAGGCCAAGGCGGCCGGCATCCCGGTCATCGCCTGGGACCGCAACATCACCGGCACCAAGAACGTCGACTACTACGTCGCGTTCAACAACTACAAGGTCGGTCAGCTCCAGGGCACCGCGCTCCTCGACGGCCTTAAGGCCAAGGGCAGCGGACCGTACAACATCGAGCTCTTCGCCGGTGCTTCGACCGACGCCAACGCTCCGGTGTTCTTCAACGGTGCGATGAGCGTCCTGCAGCCGAAGATCGACGACGGCACCCTCAAGGTCGTCTCCGGTCAGACCTCGTTCAGCGCGGTGTCGACGGACGGCTGGCTCGCCCAGAACGCCCAGACCCGCATGAGCAACCTGCTGCAGAAGAACTACGGCTCGACCAAGCTCGACGGCGTCCTCTCGCCGAACGACACCCTGGCCCGCGCCATCATCCAGTCGGTGAAGTCGGCTGGTAAGCCCGGCATCATCGTCACCGGCCAGGACAGCGAGACCGCTTCGATCCCGCTGATCATGTCGGGCACGCAGTACTCGACCATCTACAAGAACACCGCCGAGGAGGCCCAGGCCGCTGTCGACCTGGTCACCACGCTGTCCGAGGGCAAGACCCCCAAGACGGTCATCGACAAGAAGAACAACTACAACGGCGTCATCACGGTTCCGGCCGTGGCGCTGACCCCCGTCCTCGTCACCAAGGACAACGCAGCCGAGGCATACAAAGACAACACGACCCTCGAGCCGCTCACCAAGTAGCAGCACTCGACACCCACGAAACCCCCGCTCGAGCCTCGGCTCGGGCGGGGGTTTCGCCGTGCGCGGCTGCCCTACGGTGGTCGCTATGAAGACTTCCAAAGCGCGCGGCTGGCTGTTCCTCATCATCGCCATCGTCTCGGAGGTGTCGGCGTCGCTTTCGTTGAAGGGCGCCCTCGACCACCCCGGGTTGTACGTCGTCGTGGCGATCGGCTACCTCGTCGCCTTCGCCGGACTCGCCCTCGTGCTCCGCACCGGCATGGCACTCGGGGTCGCCTACGGCATCTGGGGCGCGAGCGGTGTCGCGCTGACCGCCGTGCTGTCGCTCGTGATCTTCGGCGAACCGCTGACTCTCGTCATGGGCATCGGCATCGTGGTCGTCATCGCCGGGGTGCTCTGCGTCGAGCTCGGCGCTCAGGCCGTCCACCGTGAGGCGGCCGGCACCTCGACCGCCACCACCGGGGGAATCGCCCGATGATGTGGCTCTTTCTCGTCGCCGCGATCCTCTTCGAGGTCGCCGGCACCCTCTCGCTCCGCATGGCCGTCGACGACCGCCGCTGGTACATCCCCGTCGGCATCGGCTACGTCGTGGCATTCACCTCGCTCTCGCTCGGTCTCGGCCAGGGCCTTCCGCTCGGCGTCGCCTACGGCATCTGGGCCGCCTCCGGGGTGGCCCTGACCGCCGTCGCCAGCAAGTTCCTCTTCAAGGAGCCGCTGACCTGGCTGATGGGCCTCGGGATCGTCTTGATCGTCGGCGGGGTGCTCTTGATCGAGGTCGGGTCGAGTCACTGAGCCGGGGTGAAGGATCCTGCACTCCCCGCTCCGGTCAGCGCCTGCCCGCAACCTGAAGCCAATGGATGACTACGCCTCTTCGAGCACGGCCTCGGCGCGCTCCGGGCTCCCCTCGGCGAGCCCGGCGTCGATCGCCCGACGCGACGCGAACAGCATGACGGCTCCGACGAGGAGCACGAGCACCTCGGTGACCGTCAGCGCCCAGATCACGCCGCCGAGCCCGAACCACAGGTTTCCGAGCAGCACGATCGGGATGAACAGGATTCCCTGCGCCATCGACATCGTGATTGCCGCCGTGGCGCGTCCGGTCGCTTGGAACAGCGACGTGATGAGGCCGGTGAACCCGTTGGCGATCATGGCGACGAGCTGCGCCGTCAGGATCACCGCGCCGACGGCGAGCACCGAACGGTCGGCGACGAATGCGCCGAAGATCGCATCGCGGAAGAGGAACACCCCAACGGCCGCCACCACGGTGATCGAGCCGACCGTGAAGGCCGAGGCCCGCAGAGCGGCGGCGAGACGGGCCCGGTCACCCTTGCCGAACGAGTAGGCCAGCAGCGGCAGAACGCCGAGCGTGACGCCCATCACGAGAAACTCGGGCACCTGCGCGATGCGGACGGCGACACCCATCGCGGCAAGGGGCCCGTCGCCATAGGCCGAGGCGAGGTTGTTCAGTACGAGCGAGGTGACGATGAGGAACGCCGACTGGAGCAGCTCCCCCACGCCGATGCCGAAGACCGGCTTCAGCACGGTCGGCGAGAGCGTGAACCAGCGCGGTGCCAAGCTGATGTGCTCGCTGTGCCGAGTCAGCCAGGTGACGAAGTAGACGATCGTGACGACGTTCGACAGGCCGATCGCGAGGGCGGCACCCGCCACACCCCAGTGCAGCACCAGGATGAAGAGCACGTCGAAGACGAGGTTGGCGACGGTCGAGGCGATGAGGCCGATCATGACCTGACGGGCCGCCCCCTCCGACCGGACCAGCTGCTCGAGGCAGAACGACACGGCGAGCACGGGCACGAAGGCGAGCATCACACCGACGAAGGCGCTGGTCGGGGCAACGGCGGCACCGTGGGCGCCGAGCACGGTCACGAGGTTCGGCAGCAGGAGCAGACCTGCAGCCGCGAGCACGGCACCGACGATCGCGGCGCCCCAGACGGCGAACGACGCCACGTGCTTGATCTGAGCGGCTTCGGTCGGATCCTTCTCGCTCGCCCCGAGAAGCCTCGAGATGAGGGCACTGCCGCCGACGCCGAAGACGCCACCGACCGCCATGACGAGGCCGAGGATCGGCGCGCCCAGGGTGACGGCTGCGAGCAGCGCACTGTCGTGGAGCGAGCCGATGAAGCCGGCGTTGACCACGTTGTAGACGGCGCTGACGATCATCGCCGCGGCCATCGGCACGCAGAGATGGAGGAGGGCGCGGACCATCGGCGCCGAGGCAAGGTACCAACGGTTGGTGCCGACCGTGTCGGCGGTGGTGGGAAGTGAGGTGCTCATAGCTGCTCCTTATTCCGGGCAGGCGAGCCTGTTCCGGGTGCTTTGGCGCGCGCCGAAGGACGCCGGCACGGCGAGGGGAGAATTCAGGATCCGCTCCCGCGGTCTGCGGGAACGGGGTCGGTCGCGGCTAGTCGCGCGTGGGCCTCGGCAGCACTGCAGTGACCTTCGTCAGCAGCGAGTGGAGCGTGGCGCGCTCGGCCGTGGAGAGGGGTCCGAGGATCGTCTCTTCGGTGGACGCCATCGCGACGTCGAAGCCGGAGATCAGCTCGGCACCCTCGGCGGTGGCGTAGACGCGTTTGATGCGCGCGCTCTCGCCGTCGGCACGGCGCTCGATGAGACCGCGCTTCTCGAGCCCCTGCAGGAGGCTCGAGACGCTGGCCGCGCTGGTGCGAGTCATCGCAGCGATGTCGCGCTGGATGGAGCCCGGAAACTGCACCAGGAACCCGAGCGCAAAACTCTGCTCGTGAGTGAGCCCGCGTTCGCGCACCCATTCGAGGCCGGCCTGCTGCTGTGCCCAGCCGATCCACCGGAGCAGCTCGAGGCTGGTGGTGAGGTCGGGGCCGTTTTCGTTCATGATCAGAACACTAACCGTTAGATTTCGAACTGTCAATGATCGAACTGTGCCGAGAGAGGATGGCACCGGAAAAAGGAGAGGTACCGGGCCCTCGGAACTGCTACCGTCAGCCAACGGACCGTGATCACCGGGACGGAACTGCGCCCAAGGGTGGGTCGGGAGCGCAGGCGACACCTGCGACCCACGCCGGAAGAGCGCCGCATGAAGAAGCCCCTGCCCACCGCGAACCCTCGCGCATCACGGGCCGCAGTGCCCCTGGCCCTCGCAGCCGTGACCGCCCTCGCACTCGGCTTGGTGGGTGCTCTGCCTGCTTCCGCAGCGCCGCCCCCGACACACCTCTCGGCTGAGACCCTCACCGCCCCACGGCCCGCCATGACGCGGATGAGCCCGCTCGTCGGACACGCGCCGAGCACGGTCGAGAAGGCTGCGCAAAACGCGGTCGAACAAGCAGCATCCAGCGATCAGACAAGCAGCTCGGCCGTAAGCCGAGCGCGCGTTGCCGCCCCCTCGGCGACAACCCCGAAGGCCCCCTCAGGAACACCATCCACCGACCTGGTCATCACCTCTCCGGCAGACGAAGATATGGTGCAGTTCGTCTCGGGGCCGCGCACGATCACCGTGGTCGGCACCGCGCCCGCAGGCTCGGTCATTACGGTCCACAACGACCAAGAAGAGATTCTCACCACGGTGACCGCGGACAAATCGGGGGCCTTCACGTTCACGGTGTCGTTCAGCGACGCCGTGAGCTGGGACCAGCTTCTCGTGATCGACGGGAAATCGGGGGCTCGCGGGCTCACAGAGCACCTGATCGAGGTGCAGTTCGACGCTCCCGATACCGAGGTTCCCGTCGTCGACCCGTTGATCGTCGGTCAGACACTGATCGGAACCCCTCTGCCCTTCGGCGGAGGGCTGTTCTCAATCCCGGTCAGCGGGACTGCCAAGCCCGGCGATCAGGTCTTCGTCCTGGCGGACCCCACGGACACCACCGACCCCTCTTTCGGAGACGGGGCATTCGCCACTGCCGATGCCAACGGACAATGGACAGCCCGATTGGCGCTCGGTCCCGGTTCGTACTTCTTCACGCCCGTCGCTCAGACGATCGACGAGGTGCTCGGCCCACTGTCGGGCTACACGGAGGGGGCGCGAATCGGAACCGCCGAGGTGGCGATCCCGGCCGACTACCTCGTCCCGCCCGTCGTGAACGAGACCGTTCAGACGAACTTCGACGGATCCGAGCCGACGTCGTCGGGCACTGCCGCCAGCGATCCCCTCGACCCCGATGACGGTGTCGCCGACGCAGCCGAAGATGCGACGGACGAGCCCACGACCGAGCCGACGACAGACCCGGGTGTCGAGCCCACGGACGGCGCGACGGATGGCGGTGCGCAGTACCTCGCCGTTGTCTCCGGCACGGGAACGCCGGGCACCGGCGTGCAGCTCTGGGTCTCCGACCTCGACTCCGCCGACGCGTACCTCTCGGCGCTCTACCCGGGTTGGTTCGACGACTCCACGGCTCCGCCCTCCGCCACGGTGCCCACCTACGACGGCACCATCACGGTCGGGGCGGACGGGCGTTGGTCGAAAGACCTGGGCCTGCCGAGTGGCACCTTCGTAGCTGGGGCCTTCACCGTCGACACCTCCGACCCGACGAGTCTCCGCTACTCGGTCATCGGCAACACCGTGATCTTCGACGTGGCCGCGACGGACGATGGCGTGATCGCCGCCTCAGCCAGCGGCGCGATCTCCCCCGGCGCCGACACTCCGGCCACGGAGCTGGCCTTCACCGGCTCGGAAGGGCGCTCGATGTTCCTCGTCGCGGTGGGGCTGCTCGGTCTCGGCGTCGCGCTAATGCTCACGATGCGGACTCGCAACCGCCGCGCTCCTCGGCCCGAGTAGCGTCCGACCGCAGAAACGTCACCCGACCGCGATTAAACCCGGTCGGGTGACGTTTTCTCGGTCGGAGGGGCCGCCACTCGATCGGACGGGAAGGCGGTCGGTCGGGCGAGACTCCACCGTGCGAGAGAATCGGTGCATGGCCCAGGTAGCGATCATCGTCAACGGAATCCCTGACCCCCGCAAGTCGGAGATCTCGTCAGCGCTCGGGATCCTGCTCGGCTGCCCCGTGCTGAAGCCGACCGCCGTTCAGGAGACCCTGACGCAGGCGACGGGGCCGGTCGCACCGCGCGAGGGCATCCGCCGGCTGGCCATCGAGACGGTGTGGCGCACGGCCGGGCTCATCGACGCCGGCGTGGTCGTCGACGCCTTCTTCGAGCGGGCCGACTCCGACGCGGTCACCGGCGGCATCGACCTGGCCGGCTCACCCCGCGTCGTCGAGGTCTGGTGCGGCGCCTCCGGCGGCGAGCTCGGCCTCACCCCGTTCGTGCGGGTCGACGCCGTCGAGACCGTCGACATGGACGCCCTCGTGCAAGAGATCAGCGCCCTCTTCGTCTAGTCGCGAGGCGAGACGACGCTCGCCACAGCGGGCGACCGAGGCTTGTCCGAGGTCCGCTGCGGTGAGCGGCGTCTCACCCAGCCAGTACAGTTCAGGATCCGAGCGCAGCGCGAACGAACCGGAGCGCCTCGGCCGGGTCGACGCCGAGATCCTTCACCCGCTCGGCGTAGACGCGCGCCGCCTGTTGGGCGGCCACCTCGGGGTCGGCGCCCTGCGCGCGCACCACCGTGCCGTTCCGCCCCCGCGTCTCGATCAGACCCTCGGCCTCCAGTTCGCGATACGCGCGGGCGACGGTGTTCGGAGCGATGCCGAGGTCTTCGGCGAGACGTCGCACTGTCGGCAAACGGTGGCCGGCGGCGAGGACTCCCCCGCGCACCTGGCCCGCGAGCTGACCGCGGAGCTGCTCGAAGGGTGGTGTCGGAGAGCGGGGGTCGAGGGTGATCACGAGGGGCTGGATCCTGCGATTCTGAGGGCTTCTTCGGCCGGGGTGCGACGCCGCGAACCCGGCCACAGCTGCTCGAGATACCAGGTGCGGGTGTTGCGGAACACGACGCTGAAAAGGATGCACCCGACGAGCAGCGCAATCATGATGACCACGTCAGCGGGACTGAAGTCGACGGGCCCGCCACCCACTCCAATCACCGCCCAGTAGCCGCCCAGGGTGAGCGCCTGGACGGGCGCTGCCAGGAGGTCCATCAGCGCGGAGGCGGTGAGCGCGTCGTTCCAGACCAGCTCATCGGTCGAGGCCACCGGATGACCTCTCGCGACGATTCGGCGAGAGAAAATCTCGAATAGAACGAGGCAGACAGCGCCGAGCGCCACGAGGAGGACTCCGGCGAGACCCGCCCCCGAGCGCGCCGAGAGGGCGATGGCCACAGCCGCCAGCACCAGGATGGCCCAAGCGAAAATGCGAGCGAGGACGATCACGTAGTCGCCGACTCCGACGGCCTCGGCGCGCGCGATCCGTGGACGGTCGGTCGCCGCAGTCTCGTCTCGGAACGACGCCCAGACCGTGCCGAGCGACGAGCCGGTCACCGCCGTGATGAGCGCCAGAAAGGCGACGACGACAGGGGGCCGGGTCGCGAAAGACTCGTAGAGCACGACGCCGACGCCGAGGCCGACGAAGCCGCCGACGCTGCTGCCGAGAACACGTGCTGCAACGCGCCGTCGAATGAGACCGTCGAGGTCGGCGGGGATGCCCAGCCCGACCCGCTTCGCCAGCCGCTGCATCTGCCAGGTCTGGAATTCACCGACCCGCGACAGAAGTGCAGTGCCGACGAGCACCACGGCGTATACCGCGAAGAGAACTTGAAAGTACAGATCCATACCCACCCCTTTGTACCTACGACTGTAGCAATGTGTCGCTACAAAGCAAGGGATAGAACAGCAAACCCGCCCGGTCGGCGTAAACAGCAGCCCTAGGGCAGGTGCCTACGCCGATCGGGCGGGTCTGAGCCGATCGGGCGGGTCGTGCCGATCAGGCGGGTCTGAGCCGGGCCGGAGGCCTACGCCTTGGTCGCGTCGAGCCCGTCGCTCTTGCCCTGGTTGGCAACGGCGGCGGCACCGGCGGCAGCGGCCTCCGGGTCGAGATACGCCCCGGGCTTGGTCGGTGTGAAATCGTCGTCGAGCTCGTAGACCAGGGGGATGCCGGTGGGGATATTCAGCTCGGCGATCTCGTCGTCGGAGATGCCGTCGAGGTGCTTGACCAGAGCGCGCAGCGAGTTGCCGTGCGCGGTGACGAGCACGGTCTTGCCGGCGGCGAGATCGACGGTGATGTCGCTCTCCCAGTAAGGAAGCATGCGCTCGATGACGAGCTTGAGCGACTCGGTGCGCGGGGCGTCGACGCCGAGGTCGACGTACCGCTCGTCGTGGGCCTGCGACCACTTGCTGTCGTCGTCGAGCGGCGGCGGCGGCACGTCGAACGATCGACGCCAGGTCTGGAACTGCTCGGGGCCGTACTCTTCGAGCGTCTCGGCCTTGTCTTTGCCCTGGAGCGCACCGTAGTGACGCTCGTTGAGACGCCACGAGCGCTTCACGTCGATCCACAGCCGGTCGGCCTCTTCGAGAGCGAGGTCGGCCGTCTGGATCGCGCGGGTGAGACGCGAGGTGTAGAGGATGTCGGGCTTGAGGCCGGAGTCGCGCAGCAGCTGCCCGGCGCGCTTCGCCTCGGCGGTGCCCTGCTCACTCAGGCGGACGTCGACCCACCCGGTGAAGAGGTTCTTCTGGTTCCACTCGCTGTTGCCGTGCCGGAGAAGGATGAGCGTCGAAGTCATGCTGACGATCCTATCGTCGCGTCGTTCCTAGGATGGTGGCATGCCCACAGGTCACGTCACGCGCGGAACCACGGGCACCAACCGACTGCGCCGGGTCGATCGCTGGATCGCGAGTCTGCCCGCGTTCCGCACCGCCGCGGATCCTCTGGTCGTCGATCTGGGCTACGGCGCCAGCGCGACGACGCCGCTCGAACTGCACCACCGACTGGCTCGGGTTCGGCCGGAGGTCGAGGTCGTGGGCATCGAGATCGAGCCCGAACGGGTGGCGCTGGCATCCCTGTCGGCCAAGCCGGGGGTGTCGTTCCGGCTCGGCGGGTTCGAAGTGCCGCTGCCCGATGCAATGGAGCGGGCCGATCGGCGGCCGGCGGTGATCCGGGCGCTGAACGTGCTGCGGCAGTATCCCGAGGAGGCGGTGGCCGGATCCTGGGATCTCATGGTCTCGCGCCTCGCCCCCGGCGGCGTCCTCGTCGAGGGCACGTGCAACGAAGTGGGCCGCGTCGCGAGCTGGGTCGACGTGACCTCGGACGGCCCGCAGACATTCACCGCGTCGCTGCGTCTCGCCTCGCTCGAGAGCCCACTGATCGTCGCCGAGCGGTTGCCGAAGGCGCTGATCCACCGCAATGTCGAGGGCGAGAGGATCCACGCGTTCCTCGAGGAGCTCGACCGCCACTGGCGCTACAACGCCGCCCTCGCCGTGTACTCGCCGGTGCAGCGTTGGGTCGCGACCGTCGAGGGGATGCGGTCGGCGGGCTGGCCGGTGCTGCACGGGCGCACGCGCTGGAGGCTCGGCGAGATCTCGGTGCCGTGGTCGGCGGTCGCCCCGGCGTGACGCCGCCTTGCGGGCCCGACACCGCATTTCGGGCCCGACACCGTCGAAAGGCGGCGTCAACACCGAAAACCGGTGTCAGAGCGTGGCGAGGCGCGAGCGCGCGTCGTCATGCGGCAAGCCCGTCGCCATGAGCAGGTCGATGACGAGCGGCCGCAGCATCAGCACGAGCACCGTCTCGGCCACGGGCGCACCGGGCAGGACGACCGCAGGATCCAGCCTCCGCCCCACCGCGACCAGCGCCTCCTGGGCAGCCGGCACCCGCTCCACCGCCTCCAGCGACTCCCCCAACACACTCGTCGCCAGCGCGATACTCGCCACGAGGTCAGCCACCTCGGGCCGACGTCGGCCGTCGCCGATCGTGGTGTCGATGCGCCGGGTGACCACCCGGAGGTTGCGTACCGCGAGGTCGAGATAGCGCAGGATTCGCGCTTCCGCGGCTATCACGGGCACCTTGCGTCGCAGAAACGGCGAGATCCGCGAGATCGACGACGCCGTGTCGAGGGTCGCCGCCCAGTCGTCGAGGAGCGGCTGCGTCGTGCGGAGTCGGTCGAGGGCCGCATCGGCCTGCCGGACGTCGTCGTGTCGGAGTGCCCGCACGAGTGAGGCGAACGCGGGGTCGAGCTCGGCGAAGAGGCGACGGGCATCGGCCCGGGCGAGGCCGATCGGGTCACGGGGAACGAGCGCTGTGATGAGGAGCGCGACGGCCCCGCCGACCAGCCCGTCGAGCGACCGGGTGAACGGCCCGCCCGCGGGATCAGGCAGGAGCATGACGAACATCGACTGCGTCGCCGCCGCGATGGCGAAGGCACTGGTCGGCGACAGGAACCGGGCCACGGCGAGCGCGACGAAGAGCACGATGCCGTACTGCCAGAAGCCCTTGCCGAAGACCAGCAGCAGGAGCTCGCTGAGCGCGATGCCGATTACCACGCCGACGGCATTCTCGAGCACGCGGCGCGGCCTCGCGTCACGGGCGAAACCGAGAGACGAAATGGTGACGGTCACGGCCAGGATCGGCATCGGGTGACCGATGCCGAAGCGGGCTATCGAGTAGGCGATCCCGGCCGCGAGCACGATCTGCAGCATCGCCGGCAGCGAGGAGCGCACCCGCAACGCCGAGGCACGAACGTCGAAGCCCCCGGCCCGAGGGAGGGAGAACCGCACGGTCAGCGCCGGACGGCACCGAGCCGCGGCAGCCGAGGAACACCGGCAGCGGCGCCGGCGTCGGGGGGAACGATGGTCTGCTGCGAGGCGGCCACGACGGTGTCGTCGTCGCCGGCCAGAACGGTCAGCGGCGCGGTGACGTCGAGGCTGCGCTTGACGAGGGCGAGCGCGATCGGGCCCAGCTCGTAATGGGTGCCCGACGAGGTGATCGAACCGACCTCGCGGTCGCCCTCGCGCACGACGTCGCCGTGACCGGGCAACACATTGTCGGAGCCGTCGAGGTGCAGCATGACGAGACGCCTCGGCGGGTGGCCGAGATTGTGCACCTTCGCGACGGTCTCTTGCCCGCGGTAGCAGCCCTTCGCCAGGTGCACGGCCGAGCGGAGCCAATCGAGCTCGTGCGGGATGCTCCGCTCGTCGACCTCCGTCGCGAGGCGCGGACGCCAGGCGGCGACCCGGAGAGCCTCGAGCGCGAGAGCACCGGCGACGGGCACGTCGGACGCGGCGACGTCGGCGAGAGACTCGGCCGTGACGAGCGTCTCGCGGTAGCTCCAGTCGGCGGCCGGGTGGCCGGCCTCGGCGGCGTAGCCGACACCGCCGACGGCGACCTCGTGCCACGGGTCGATCCAGACGAGGGGGATGCCAGCGGGGCTGGCTGCGGGAAGGGCGAGGTCGGCGAACGATCCGAGCACCGCGAAGTCGGCGCTTCGGTCAGCGACCTCGACGCGCAACATGAAGCGCATCCGATCGAGCCACGCGGCAAAGCTCTCGGCCTCGGCCGCGTCGACGAGGAGCCACGTGGTCTCGCCGTCGTCGAGCACACCGGCCGCGTGCTCCACCCGGCCCGAAGGATCGAGCAGCAGCGTCTCCGTCGAGCTGCCGGGAGCGAGGCCCTTGAGGCTCTGGCTGGTGAGCGAATCGAGCCACGACAGCCGGTCGGGCCCCGAGACCGTGACGAGACCTCTCGACGGCACCTGGACCACCGCGGATCCTGAAAGAAGTGCCCGCTGTTCGACGAGCGGGTTGCCGTAGTGCGCGGCGACGCCGGTGGAGTCGTCGGCTACGAAGCCCGGTCGTGCGGCGAACGGCGTCGCCGGAGCGCTACTCGACACGAGCGAGCTGACCCGACGCGTGCGTGCGCAGCTCGTTTCCGAGAGCCGCGACATCCCACGCCCAGAGGAGGTGGTTGTCGACGAGCCCGTACATGCGAGTGGCGGCCGAATACTCTTTGGCATTGCTTGAGCGGACCACGGCGTCGGTCGAGAGATCGATTCGCGGACCCTTCACCCGGCCGAGGTAAAGCTCGTTCACACCGGTCGGGTGCACCAGGGCCACCTCGATGTTGAACCCGTCGTCGGGCGTGCGGAGCACTTCGACTGCCCGAGGCGTGGTGAACGGCTGGATTCCCACGCCCGGCAGCATGCCAGGGCCCCGGTCGCCCTCTTCGGACGGGCGGTCGAGCCGCCAGTAGCCGGTCTCGCTGACGAGCGGTGTGTTCTCTTCGTCGAGCAGCCAGGAGTACGAGCTGTAGTTGAGGAACGGCAGGCCGTCGTGACTGAAGCTGACGCGCTGGCCGAACTCATGGGTGCGGCGCGACTCGGGGTCGTCGCCGGTCTTGTAGTCGACGACGCCGGTGCCCTCCCACACCCCGATGAGCCAGGAGAGGGGAACGAGCTCGGCGGGCAGGTCGACGGGAATTTCGATCAAGGGTCAGCGCTGACCTTTGAACAGCTTCACGAGCACCGTCACCGCGACGAACGCAATGCAGAGAGACGCGACGACGAGCAGACCGATGTAGAACATCTCGAGGGCAAGCAGAGAATCCATGCAGTCAGCCTACCCGCGAGGCCTGGTCAGAGGGAGAGGAGAGCAAGGATCCCGGTGGCGATACCCAGCACGACGAGACTTCCCGACAGGCTCAGCATCGTCCGGTCGACGAGCCCGTCTTTCTCGCGGGTGGCGAGCTGCAGGCAGAACGTCAGCACGATGGTGAAACCCAGCACGAGCGGAAGCCAGACGAGATAGCCGTCACCGTCGACGGTCAGGCCGACGACTACGGCGCCCACGAGAGCGGCGAACCACACGGGAATGGTCGTCGCGAGACGGAGGCGCACTCGGCGGTTGCTGGTTTCCACCCCTCCATCCTGGCCCACTGGCGCTGATGGGGGCACCCACTAGGGTGGTCCGGGGTCAACTTCTCTGTGAATTAGAATCACGAGAGAACATCAACTGGAGGTCGTGTGGCGCAGCTCTTGGTCCTGACTTCCTCCGGTACGCCCGAGGTTCTGCCCGCACTGGCCCTGCTCAGTCACCGTACCCGGCAGATCCCGGCAGAGCCCGCGCACCTCGTCAACGCCCCCTCGAGCGACCTCATCTTCGTCGATGCCCGCACCGATCTCGCCAGCGCGAAGTCGCTTTGCAAGATCCTGCGCACCACCGGCGTCACGGTGCCCATCGTGCTCGTCCTCACCGAGGGCGGCCTGACCGCGGTCAACTCCGAGTGGGGCGTCGACGACGTCATCCTCGAGTCGGCCGGCCCCGCCGAGGTCGACGCGCGAATCAGGCTGGTCACCGGCCGCCTCGCCCAAAGCCAGACCGGGTCGAAGATCCAGGCCTCCGGCGTCGTCATCGACGAGGCGAGCTACTCGGCGAAGGTGCACGGCAAGCCCCTCGACCTCACCTTCAAAGAATTCGAACTGCTCCGCTTCTTCGCGACGCATCCATCACGCGTGTTCACGCGCGAGCAGCTGCTGAGCGAGGTCTGGGGTTACGACTACTTCGGCGGCACGCGCACGGTCGACGTGCACGTGCGGCGCCTCCGCGCAAAGCTCGGCGACCTCGAGTCGCTCATCGGTACCGTGCGCAACGTCGGCTACCGCTTCAACGTCTACGACGACGAGCAGCGAGATGCCCTCAGAAGCTGACGCCACCCCGGTCGGCCAGCCCGACCGCAGCGGGGCCGCCGCCGCCGCGATGCTCGCCCCGCTCACCGCCGAGGCCACCGCCGCCGACGGCTCGCCGCCGTTCTCCGACCAGGCTCTCGTCGAGGCCCGCTCGGGCGACGCGACCGTGCTCGGCGACGGCGACGCCGCGGCCATCCTGCGCCCGGGCGAGGCCGAACTCGTCGTTCGCCCGGCCGTTCGCGGGGCCGGCCTCGGCACCGTCCTTCTGCGCGCGGTGATCGACGTCACCGAGGGGCCGCTCGCCGTGTGGGCCCACGGAGACCACCCGGCCGCCCGCCGACTGGCCGAGGGCTTCGGATTCGTGCCGACGCGGCGCCTGCTGCAGCAGCGGGCCAGGGTCGATGCGGGGGCGTCGGATCCTGCGCTTCCTGCAGGCTTAGCTGTCCGGGCGTTCCGCCCCGGCATCGACGACGCCGCCTGGCTCGACCTCAACGCGCGCGCCTTCGCGTCGCATCCGGAGCAGGGGTCGCTCACGCAACTCGATCTCGACGCCCGCAAGGCCGACGACTGGTTCGATCCGGGCGACTTCTTGCTGCTGTGGAAAGACGACGAGCTGCTCGCCTTCGCCTGGTTAAAGGTGGAGATGGGTACGGGCTCTGATTCGGGGTCGGCTTCGGGGTCGGATTCGGGCTCGGGCTCGGGCGTTGATTCAGGCTCGGGCTCGTTCGGCGAGTTCTACGCCGTGGGCGTCTCCCCCGACCACCAGGGCGAGCACCTCGGCGGCGCGATCGTCGACGCCGGCCTGGCACGGCTCGCTCAGCGCGGCGTCACGACGGCCACCCTCTACGTCGAGGGCGACAACGACGCGGCGCTCGGCCTCTACGCGACGCGGGGCTTCACCGATCACGCGATCGACGTGCAGTACACCCTTTCGCGCTGACCTGGCCCGCCTGCCCGCTCTGCCTGCCCACCCTGCGCGACGCCAATTTGAGAGCGATCCGTCGGCGCAGACGCCAAACGGCAGTAACTGGTGTGACTGCCGCGTCGGATCGCTCTCAAATTGACGAGGCACCGCTACACCGCCGCGTGTGAACAGGGCGGAGTTACCAACAGTTCACACGCCACGGCCCTCGCGAAGAGCCACGGGTGGCAGGATTGAGAGATGGATAGCGAACCCTACGTCGACGGCGCAGCCGTCTCGAACGACTTGATCGACGACTTCGACGAGATGGTCACCTTCGACGTCGACGCCACCCTGCCGACCGACCGGTTCCTCGACCGCGAGATCAGCTGGCTGTCGTTCAACCAGAGGGTTCTCGAGCTCGCCGAAGATCCCGACACCCCGCTGCTCGAGCGCGCCAACTTCCTCGCGATCTTCGCGAGCAACCTCGACGAGTTCTTCATGGTGCGGGTGGCCGGCCTTAAGCGCCGCATCGCGACCGGGCTCGCCGTGCCGACCAACATCGGCACCTCACCCAAAGACGTCCTCGCGACGATCAACGCGCGCGCCTACGAGCTGCAGGCCCGCCACGCGCGCGCCTTCAGCGACTCGGTCAAGCCCGATCTCGACGCCGCGGGCATCCACGTCGAGATGTGGTCCGACCTCGACGCGACCGACCGCGAGCGCATGCACGAGGTGTTCTCCAACCAGATCTTCCCGGTGCTGATGCCGCTGGCCGTCGACCCGGCCCACCCGTTCCCCTATATCTCCGGCCTGTCGCTCAACCTCGCTGTGCGAGTGCGCAACCCCAAGACCGAGAAGCAGGAGTTCGCGCGCCTCAAGGTGCCGCAGGTGCTCCCCCGTTTCGTACAGCTGCCCGACGACGGCAGCGGTCGCCTCCGCTTCATCCCGCTCGAAGACCTCATCGCGAACCACCTGCAAGACCTGTTCCCGGGCATGGAGGTCAACGAGCACCACGTCTTCCGCGTCACCCGCAACGAAGACGTCGAGATCGACGAAGACGAGTCGGAGAACCTCATCCAGGCGCTCGAGAAAGAGCTGCTGCGCCGCCGCTTCGGCCCCCCGATCCGTCTCGAGATCACCGAAGACATGGATCCCGTCACGCTCGAGCTGCTCGTCCGCGAGCTCGACATCACCGACCAAGAGGTCTATCGCCTTCCGGCGCCGCTCGACCTCGCCGGCCTGTTCGAGATCGCCAAGATCACCAACCCCGAGCTGCACTACGCCAAGCACCTCCCGACCACGGCCGTGCAGCTTCTGCCGACCGAGCCGAACATGAAGCCCGACATCTTCGCGAGCATCTCGCGTCGTGACGTGCTCGTGCACCACCCCTACGAGTCGTTCGCAACGAGCGTGCAGGCGTTCCTCGAGCAGGCCGCCGCCGACCCGAACGTGCTGGCGATCAAGCAGACCCTGTACCGCACGTCGGGTGACAGCCCCATCATCGAGGCCCTCATCGACGCGGCCGAGGCCGGCAAGCAGGTGCTCGCACTGGTCGAGATCAAGGCCCGCTTCGACGAGCAGAACAACATCACCTGGGCTCGCAAGCTCGAGAAGGCCGGCGTGCACGTCGTCTACGGCCTCGTCGGGCTGAAGACGCACTGCAAGCTCGCGCTGGTCATCCGCCAGGAGAAGGGCGGTCGGCTCCGCCACTACACGCACATCGGCACGGGCAACTACAACCCCAAGACCAGCCGCATCTACGAAGACATGGGTCTCTTCACCGCCGACGACCAGGTCGGAAAAGACGTCACCCGCCTCTTCAACGAGCTCTCGGGCTACGCCATCGAGAAGAAGTTCAAACGCCTGCTCGTCGCACCGCTCCACCTGCGCAAGGGCCTCATCAAGCGCATCGCCGTCGAGGCGGAGAACGCTGCCGCCGGCAAGCCCTCGGGCATCCGCATCAAGATCAACTCGATGGTCGACGAAGAGATCATCGACGCGCTCTACCACGCGAGTAACGCGGGGGTGCCGATCGACATCTGGGTGCGCGGCATCTGCTCGCTCAAGGCGGGCATCCCCGGCCTCAGCGAGAACATCCGCGTGCGCTCCATTCTGGGCCGCTACCTCGAGCACTCCCGCCTGTTCTCGTTCCACAACGACGGCGACCCGCAGGTGTTCATTGGCAGCGCCGACATGATGCACCGCAACCTCGACCGCCGTGTCGAAGTGCTGGTCCGGCTCGTCCAAGACGATCACCTCGCCGAGATCGAGGCGCTCTTCAACCTGGCCATGTCGCCCGAGACATCGTCGTGGTACCTCACGCCCGAGGGCTCGTGGGAGCGCCACTCGCGCAGCGATTCGGGCGAACGTCTCGCCGACATGCAAGATGGCCTGATGAAGCAGATCAGCAAGAGAAGGCGTTCCACACGGTGACACCCAGGCGAGACACGCCCCTGCAGACGGCCGCGAAGCCGGCCGCCACCACGATCGTCGCCGCGGGCGCCGTGTGCTGGAGGCTCGTCGACGGAAAAGTCCGGGTGCTTCTGATCCACCGCGACTACCACCACGACGTGTCGCTGCCGAAGGGCAAGGTCGATTCCGGTGAGTCGACCCCCCAGACGGCTGTGCGCGAGATCCGCGAAGAGACCGGCTACTCTGTCGCCCTCGGCGCACCGCTCGGCACGGCCGAATACCTTCTGCCGGGCGGGCGCGACAAGGTGGTGCACTACTGGGCCGCTGAGATCGGTGATGCCGAGTTCGCTGCGGCCGGATCCTTCGTCCCGAACGACGAGGTGCAGAAGATCGAGTGGGTTCCCCTCGCCAAGGCTCGTGCGCAGCTCACCTACGAGCGTGACGCCGAGATCCTCGACCGCTTCGCCGATCGAGTCGCCGCCGACCAGGCGCGCACGTTCGCGATAGTGGCTCTGCGGCACGCCAAGACCGTCGCACCCGGCGAGTGGTCTGGTACCGATGCGACGAGGCCTCTGCTGCCGGTCGGCCGCAAACAGGCCAAGGCGATCGCGCCGGGAATCGCCTCCTGGCGACCCGCACGCATCATCAGCAGCACCGCCGCCCGCTGCCTGGCCACGGTCGAGCCGCTGTCGGCGGCCTCGCACGTGGGTGTCCGCCAGACCGACGCCCTCAGCCAAGACGCGTTCGAGGCCGGCACCGCCGACGTCGCAGGCGTCGTCAAGAAGCGCTTGAAGAAGCGGGTCGACGCCGTCCTCTGTAGCCACGGGCCCGTCCTGCCCGAGATCATCCGCCAGATCGCGTCCCAGGCGAACGGCGGCTACGCGCTCGACCTCCGCCGTTTCGGCTCGCTGAGCACCGGCGACTACACCGTGCTGCATCTGTCTCGCGCCGACGCGACGCTCGTCGCCATCGAGACGCACGGGTCAGGCCTGTAAGCGGGCAGGGGCTCAGGATCCGCCGCGAGGGCACCTGCACTCGGGGTCCATGTATTCAGGGCTCATGTATTCAGGACAACGGGCGCACAACTCAGGCGTGAGTGGCGCCCCGGATCCTGAACCGAGGGGTTATGGCGCTGCCAGCCCCCTAACGCAGGACTCGCCGAGCACTCCACCTGAACTCAGGAGGCGCAGCCTGGCGAACCGCCCTACTCCTCACCCTGCCAACCCCTCGGATCCCCGGCGCTTGTTCTCCGGCCGTTCACCTTCCGTTCACCGATACAGACGAACGTCGTTAACGCAGAAACGTAGCCTCGCTCGCGGGTCAGCACCGGCCCGTGACTCATTCGAGTCTCGCTCCCTCACGGGGGCACACCCCTGCATCACGACTTAGTCCTCCCCGAAGGGAAATCTGTGAACATCAAGCGAGTTGGCAGCATCGCCGCCATCGCCATCGTCGGAGCAATTGCACTGTCTTCCTGTGCATCGAACGAGGGCGGCGCGGGCACTGGCTCGTCTGCCGGCTCGAGCGACCTCTCCGGCACCATCAACGGCATCGGCTCGTCTGCTCAGCAGGCCGCAGAGACCGCCTGGGCTTCCGCCTTCCAGCAGGCCAACGCCGACGCCAACGTCAATTACGACCCGCAGGGCTCCGGCGCCGGTCGCACCAGCTTCATCTCGGGTGCCGCCGACTTCGCCGGCTCCGACGCCGCTCTCTCGGACGAAGAGCTGAAGTCGACGTTCGCCGGGTGCGCCGCCGACTCCAAGGCCATCGACCTTCCCGTCTACATCTCGCCGATCGCCATCGCGTACAACGTCGACGGCCTCACCGACCTCACCCTCGACGCCGACACCATCGCCGGTATCTTCAAGGGCACGATCACCAAGTGGAACGACGCGGCGATCACCAAGCTGAACCCCGACGCGAAGCTCCCCAGCGCCGCGATCACGGTCGTGCACCGCTCGGACGACTCCGGCACCACCTTCAACTTCTCGCAGTACCTTGCGAGCCAGGCCAAGTCGGTCTGGACCGAAGAGGCCTCGCAGACCTTCCCCTACTCCGTAGGTGACGCTGCCAAGGGTGGTTCCGGTGTGGCCGACGCCGCCAAGAACTCGAAGAACTCGATCACGTACCTCGACGACTCGGCTGTTGGTGACCTTTCCGTCGCGAAGCTGATGGTCGGCGGAACCGCCACCGAGCTCAGCGCCGACGGCGCCGCCGCGGTCGTCTCGAAGTCCCCGCTGGTCGAAGGCCGCGCTGACAACGACCTCGCGATCAACATCGACCGGACGCTGACCGACAAGGGCGACTGGCCTCTCGTGCTCGTGAGCTACATCATCGCCTGCGACACCTACAAGGACAGCGCCAAGGGCAACCTGGTCAAGGCCTACGCCACCTACGCAGCCAGCGCCGACGGTCAGAAGGCCGCCGCCGAGCAGGCCAAGTCGGCTGAGCTGACCAGCGACCTCGCCTCCAAGGTCGCAACGGCTGCCGCCACCATCAAGTAACACCAGCACGACCAGGATCCGGGTCGCGGACACTTCCGCGGCCCGGATTCCTCTGCTTCACTAGCACCACCCAGTGCCCAGCTCCTCTATCCCGAACAGTCGTGCGGCCCACCGAGCCAGAGCAGGATCTCCTCTTCATGACCGCTACCGCGGAACGCCCCTCCAAGGCAGACACCCGACCCAAGTCCGTCGTTCGTCTCGGCGATCGCGTCTTCTCCACCGCCACGGTGCTTTCGGGGTCGTTGATCCTCGTAGTGCTCGTGGCAGTCGCCCTGTTCCTCATCGTGCAGAGCATCCCGGCCCTGACCGCCAAGCCCGGCGAGATCCCTCAGGGTGCAAAGAGCTTCTGGGACTACGTCGGCCCCCTCGTCTTCGGCACCATCTGGGCTGCCCTGCTGGCCCTCATCATCGCTACCCCGCTCGCGCTCGGCATCGCGCTCTTCATCTCGCACTACGCACCGCGCCGCATCAGCCAGCTGCTCGGCTACATCATTGACCTGCTGGCAGCCGTGCCCAGCGTCGTGTTCGGCCTCTGGGGCGTGCTCGTGCTCGCCCCCTTCATCCAGCCCTTCTACTCGACCCTCGTCGACAAGCTCGGCTGGATCCCCCTGTTCGCAGGGCCCGTCTCCGGCACCGGCAAGACGATCCTCACGGCGTCCATCGTGCTCGCCGTGATGATCCTGCCGATCATGACCGCGGTCATGCGCGAGATCTTCCTGCAGGCTCCTCGTCTGCACGAGGAGGCCGCTCTGGCCCTCGGCGCGACGCGCTTCGAGATGATCCAGATGGCGGTGCTCCCGTTCGCCCGTTCCGGCATGGTCTCCGCGATCATGCTCGGCCTCGGTCGCGCCCTCGGTGAGACCCTCGCCATTGCGATCGTGCTGTCGCCGGCCGCGGTCGTGAACCTCCACCTTCTGACGAGTCAGAACCCGAACACGATCGCCGCCAACATCGCGCTCCAGTTCAACGAGGCGCAGGGAGTCGGTTTGAACACCCTCATCGCGTCGGGCCTGATCCTGTTCGTCATCACACTGCTGGTCAACATGGCGGCCCGGTTCGTCGTCAACCGCCGCAAAGACTTCTCGGGAGCCAACTGATGTCGGTCGCCGTCCGCAACACGTCCACTCGCACCAACACGCTGACCGCGGGCAAGCTGCCGAAGGGCGCCCCGTGGGGCCTGCTCATCGTCAGCTGGGCGATCTTCGTGGTCATCTTTCTGCTGCTCGAGGCATCGGGCACCACCAGCGACTTCAACATCGTCGGCGCCCTCTTCTTCGGCACCATCCTCTTCGACATCCTCATCGTCGTGATCTCGATGGTCGTCGAGGGGGGCCGCAAGGCAAAGGACCGCCTCGTCACCTCGCTGGTCGCCACGGCCTTCATCGTGACCCTGCTCCCCCTGATCTCGCTCATCTACACGGTGTTGTCGCGCGGGCTCGCCCGCTTCGACTCTGCTTACTTCAGCCAGTCGATGCGCAACGTGATCGGCGACGGCGGCGGCGCGCTGCACGCGATCGTCGGAACCCTCGAGATCACGGCCATCGCGACACTGATCAGCGTCCCGATCGGCCTGCTCACCTCGATCTACCTCGTCGAGTACGGCCGGGGTCGTCTGGCTCGATCGATCACGTTCTTCGTCGACGTGATGACGGGTATCCCCTCCATCGTCGCCGGCCTGTTCGCCTTCGCGCTCTTCTCCCTCCTCCTCGGTCCGGCGTACCGTGCCGGTATCGTCGGCTCGATCGCGCTCAGCGTGCTCATGATCCCGGTGGTCGTCCGTTCGAGCGAAGAAATCCTGAAGATCGTGCCGAACGAGCTGCGCGAGGCGAGCTTCGCCCTCGGTGTGCCGAAGTGGCTGACGATCGTCAAGGTCATCCTGCCGACGTCGATCGCCGGTCTCACGACGGGTGTGATGCTGGCGATCTCGCGCGTCATCGGCGAGACCGCCCCGCTGCTCATCACGACCGGCTTCACGACGAGCATGAACTACGACCTGCTCATGGACCGCATGATGACCCTGCCGGTGTTCGTCTACACGCAGTACGCCAACCAGGGGCCGAATGCCACACCGTTCGTGGAGCGCGCCTGGACCGGCGCCCTCGTGCTGATCCTCATCGTCATGGCCCTGAACCTGCTGGCCCGCCTCATCGGCCGCTTCTTCGCCCCCAAGCTCAGCCGCTAGCTGCGGCATCGCCTCAGCCCGGCTCTCCCCCGCTCCGTCCCGAAAAGGAACCTCAGTGTCTAAGCGCATCGAAGTCAAAGACCTCAACGTCTACTACAGCAAGTTCCGTGCTGTCGAAGACGTCAACATCACGATCGAACCGCGCACCGTGACCGCGTTCATCGGCCCCTCCGGCTGTGGCAAGTCGACGTTCCTCCGCACGCTCAACCGCATGCACGAGGTCATCCCCGGCGCCTACGTGGAGGGCGAGGTGCTCATCGACGGCAACGACCTCTACGGCCCCGGCGTCGACCCGGTGCTCGTGCGCCGCCAGGTCGGCATGGTGTTCCAGCGCCCCAACCCGTTCCCCACGATGTCGATTCGCGACAACGTGCTCGCCGGCGTGAAGCTCAACAACCGCCGCATGTCGAAGACCGACTCCGACGAGCTCGTCGAGAAGTCGCTCCAGGGCGCGAACCTCTGGAACGAGGTCAAAGACCGACTCGACAAGCCAGGATCCGGGTTGTCCGGCGGACAGCAGCAGCGTCTCTGCATCGCACGCGCCGTCGCGGTGTCTCCCGATGTGATCCTCATGGACGAGCCCTGCTCGGCCCTCGACCCCATCTCTACGCTCGCGATCGAAGACCTCATCGAGGAGCTCAAGCAGGAGTACACGATCGTGATCGTGACCCACAACATGCAGCAGGCGTCGCGTGTCAGCGACAAGACGGCGTTCTTCAACATCGCGGGCACCGGCAAGCCCGGCAAGCTCATCGAGTTCAACGACACCGCGACGATGTTCTCGAACCCGTCGGTCCAGGCGACCGAAGACTACGTGTCGGGCCGCTTCGGTTGATCCACCAGCGCTAACCCGCAGAAATGGCTCAGGCCCCGGTCGAAAGACCGGGGCCTGAGCCATTTGTGATTCGCGGGGCGCTAAGCGCTCTGCAGTGCGGCGACCGGAGTCGTGGTCGGCTGCTTCGAGCCGCCCGCCGGCTCCACCGTGATGCCGACGGTGTCGCCCGCCTGCATGTCGCCCTGCAGCACCTGGGTGACCGAGTTCGAGGTGACCGAGACGGTGCCAGCCGACTTGACGTCGGAGCCCTTGATGTACCAGAGCTGGTAGGTCTTGTCGCTCGGCAGGGAGGTCAGGCCGGTGAGCATGACGGCCGAGCGCTGGAGGCCGTTCGACCAGTACAGCGTCGCCTTGCCGCCCGACGAGATGTCGGTCGCAGCGTGCTGCACGTCGTTGGCGGTGAGGATCTGCTGGAGGTCGGCTCCACCGGCGATGGGCGCGGTCTGCGACGTCGTCGGCCCGAGCTGGTTGGACAGCCCGACCCCGCCGAAGACAAGACCCACCGCGGCGGCAGCTCCGATGAGCAGGACGCCGGGGCGCATGAACCAGCGCTGCCGAGCGAGCGGGATGGGCTCGAGGAGCTTGCCACCACTCTCGGCCTCGGTCGAGGTCGTGGCGGGAGCCGGATCCTGCGCTGCGGGGGTCTCGAGGCGCGGAAGCTGGGGCGTCGACTCGATGAGGTCGAGGATGCTGGCACGCAGACCGGCAGAGGGGGTGACGGGCGTCGCCGCACGACCGAGCAGCAGAGCGGTGTCGTTCAACTCGGCTACCTCCTGTCTGAGTTCGGGTGACTCGCTGAGGCGAGCTTCAAAGGTGTTGCGCTCTTCGTCGGTGATCGCGTTCAGCGCGTAGGCACCGGAGAGAGCGTCGATGTCAGGGTTCGAGGGGCCGGAGCCGTTGCGGTTGTCGCTCATGACGCCACTCCTAATTCGTCGCGAAGGCGGATCATGCCGTCTCGTAAGCGGGTTTTGACTGTGCCGATGGGCACGTGAAGCATTTGAGAGACCTCGTTGTGCGTGTAGCCGCCGTAGTAGGCGAGCTGCACGGCCTGTCTCTGCAGTTCGGTGAGGCGACCGAGCGCGCGCTCGACCCGCTCGTGCTCGATGCGGATCTCGACCTGCTCGGTGACCGAGTCGTACGAGGTCTCGTAGTCGCGGATACCGATCTTGGTGTCGCGGTCACGACTCGACTGGCTGGCACGCACCCGGTCGACCGCTCGGCGGTGAGCCATGGTCAGCATCCAGCTGGAGGCGCTGCCCTTGGCCGGATCGAAGCGGGTGGCCGTCTGCCAGATCTCGAGGAAGACCTCTTGCGTGACCTCCTCCGACTGCGAGTGGTCTTTGAGGAGCCGCTTGATCAGGCCGAGCACGCGGGCTCCGCTCTGGTCGTACAGCTCGGCAAAAGCCGCGCGATCGCCGTCGGCAACACGCCCGAGGAGTTCGTCGGGGGTGGCTTCGGCGCCGATGTCGCGCCCGGGTGTTTCCATGTCGCGGCTCACAAGCTCCAGCATGTCAGGTCGCACCTCCGTCCGCACTGGTAGGGAAGTCGGCGCTGTTACCGGGGTGGCCCTCTCGCACGGACCGTCTGGGATGGCAAAAGCCCGGCAGTGCGAGAGAGCCGCCGCGGTGGGCCGGCCAGTCGTGACCGACCCGGCGATCGAGGGTGATCGGCGGGTTTTCTCTCTTGCACTGTGTTCGGCGCGGCCGTCCGAGCGGATTGGAGGATTCTTCAGGCAGCAGATCGACGAGCTCAGGATCCGGCCCGACGCCGCTCGACACGGCGTGACCGGGGCCCTTCTCCAGCGCTGGTGCCCTTCATGAGCACTGGTGCCCTTAACGAAGAAGCGCCGGGCCGCAGAAACGCCTCTCGGCGCGAGGCCGCTCGGAGCGGCTAAATTTGGAGCCCGGGGTTTACTGCGGCCCGGCGTCGTCCACTGTACAGGCGGCACGGTCGGTCTCGCTCGGCGTCCGCAGAGAGCGAACGGCTGCGGTTACTGTGACACCGCCTTTCGATGCAGGCAGCGTTTTTGGCCGGTGTCGCCGCCGCAAAGCGGTGTTATTCTGGCCGCCGCGGTCTCGGGGACGGTCACCCTGCGTGTCGGTGGCGGGGCGTACTCTGGGCCCAATGTCAGAGCGTCACTTTCACCGCCCCGCCCAGTTCGCCGGCCACGAGTTCGAGGCCTTCCAGGGCGGCGACGATCCCGCAGTCATGCATCGCGTCGCCCACGAGTCGGCCGGCGCGCTACTCGCCCGTGTCCGAAACGACCCGAGCCCCGAGATCCTCGACCGACTTGTGGCGTTCACCGACTCCAACGGCATCGATGCCCTCGCCGAGCTGTGGGCGGGTGCGACCGCGCACAGCCTGCCCGGTGCGCTCTGGCGCATCTATCTGCTCCGGGCGGTCATTCGGCAGAGCCCCGACGACATCACGTACCTGTTCGAGCGGGGCGCCGCGATCTCGTCGACCATCGACCCCGTGGTTGCGGGCGCCCCCACTCCCGCGACGCCGGAGGAAATCCTCGAGCTAGCCGACCGGATCCTTCGAGGTGTCTTCGATGGCGACTTCGCCCTCGCACTCGACCGCGGTGCGGCGTTCGCCCGGCTGGCGTCAGCCGGTGCCACCGCCGTAGCCGACGACCTCGACGTGCTCGAGCCGGAACGATCGAGCGAATTCACGCGGCGCGGCCTGCGGCTGACCGAGCTCGCGACCGACCTGGCGGCGTGCGCCGGGCGGTGGCGCGACGGCAGCCTCGACTGAGCCGCGCTGCGGGTGCGGGTTCGGCTGCGGCTTCTGGTGGGCGTGGGCCGGAACGACCTCGCGCTGTTGCTACAATCGGTAGCTGCACGGGCCTCTAGCTCAGTCGGTAGAGCATCGGACTTTTAATCCGTTGGTCGTGGGTTCGAGCCCCACGGGGCCCACAACGATAAATGGCGCCCCCCGGGGCGCCATTTGTCGTTGCGGGCCCCGTGTCGGCGAGAGCGCACTCGTGGTGGGCCCCGTTGTCCGCGAGACTCCTCAAAGTGCCGATGTGGGGTGACTCAGATGGGCACTTTGTGGAGTCTCGCTGAAGCAGCGCCGGCCATAGCTCAGGCAGCCCAGCGCAGACACCACAGCTCAGGCAGCCACCGCAGCCGAGTAGCGCACACCCCATGAGCCGGTCCAGGTCTCGCCCTCGTCGAGCCAAATGAGGCTCTCGCCGGAGGCCAGCGCGTTCGCCGGCGCCGTCATCGGCTCGGCGGCGATAGCGAGGCCCTTGACGCCGTCGCGCGGGAAGTTCCGCGGGGTGAAGACCTGCACGTAGGGGAACGACGCGTCTTGCCACATCGCAGTCGTAGAGCCGTCGGGCGCGGTGAGGGTCGTGACCCGGTGACCCGAGGGATCCTGCGCGATGTCGCGATAGCAGGTGTCGATGTCGAGGTCGCCGACCAGGGGCGAACCGGCGAGGTCGAACGGGGTGCCGGCGACGGGCGACGTGCCGACGGGAATGCTGCGCACGTTCGTCTCGAAGCGCGTCGCGGCATCGAGGGTCACCCGGAGCGTGGCGGGGTCGTGCGAGCCGACCCGGAAGAACGGGTGGGATCCGACGGCGAACGGTGCACGACCGGGGCCCCGGTTTGTGACCGTGTGCGTCACGATCAGCCCGTCGACCACGAGCTCGTGCCGGACCGTGGTGTCGAGACGGAACGGGTAGCCGTGCTGGGGGAACACCGAAGCAGCCTGCGTCACCGCGTGCGGCTCGACCGACACGGGGCGATACGCGGTGTATCGCAGGAGGCCGTGGCTCGCGTTGCCCTTGGCGACCTCGGTGATGTCGAGTTTCTGCTCGGCGCCGTCGAGGTGCCAGATGCCGCCATCGACCCGGTTCGGCCAGGGGACGAGCGTGATGCCGCACGCCGAAGGCGGGCTCTCGTGCTCGGCGAAGGTCTCGGCGACCGCGTTGCCGTCGACCTCAAGGCCCCGGAGGCCCGCGGCGAGCTCGGTGACGATCGCTGTGACGACGTGGCCGTCGCTCTCGAGACGGAGGGCATATTGATCGCCGGTGGGCGAGAAGGTGTCGGTCACGGGGAGTCTCTCTCAGAGGAAGTGCGGTCGGTCTCGTCGGCCTCGAGCACCGTGAGCCCCGCCTCGCGGAGCCCCCGGACGTCGTCAGCCGCGGCACCCGCCGTTATCAAGCCCTCGAACGACTCGAGAGGCCCGATCACGCCGAGATGCGCCTCCCCTATCTTGCCCCCGTCGGCGACGATGAACGACCGCCGGGCTGTTCGGGCCATCAGCCGCTTGAGGTCGGTCTCGGGCAGATTGACGTTGGTGACGCCGTGCCGAACGTCGACGCCCGTGCAGCCGATGAAGGCCAGGTCGGCCGTGAGGCTCTCGAACACGGTGGTCGCCAGAGGATTGACGAGCGAGTGCTGCAGGGGCCGGAGCGTGCCCCCGGTCACGATCACGGTGAACCGTGGAACAGCCCGCTCGAGAGCGAGGGCGATCGTGAGGCCGTTGGTGACGATGGTGACCCCGGTCAGGTCGGTGCGCTCGAGCAGCGCCTCGGCGATCTGCGTGGTCGTGGTGCCGACATCGAGCACGATGCACTGGCCACTGCCAACGAGCGAGGCCGCCTGCACGCCGATGGCCCGCTTCGCTGCCGCACCGACGGCCGCGACCTCTTCGAACGGCCGCTCGACGGGTGACTGCTCGACGCTCATCGCCCCACCGTGCACACGGACCAGACGACCAGCCAGCGCAAGAGCATCGAAGTCGCTGCGGATCGTCACCTCGGAGGTGCCGAACTCGCGAGCCAGATCGGTCGTGCGGGCGAAACCGTGCGCCTCGACGACCGACACGATGCCCTCCCGGCGGCGCGGCGAGAAAACGCCGGACGATTGCGAGGGACGAGGGGTGGAATCCACACCTCAAGCTTCGTATACTTTCGTTTGCCTTCGCAAGAGAAAGCATCGAGCAATCTCGGGGGCGCCGAGCAATCCCAAGGAGGGGCATGCCCATCGTCAAACGCCCGACCGTCCTGGCCGACGGTCGCGAGCTCATCTACTTCGACGACGCCGACACCACGCTGCCGGCCGAGCGGAAACCCGACCGGCGACCCCTCGACCCACGCCCCGAGACGGCGACCATGCGGCAAGACGTTCTGACGGGTGAGTGGGTGTCGATCGCGGCCTCGCGCCAGAACCGCGCGTTCCTGCCCCCGGCCGAGCTCGACCCGCTCGCACCCGCGACCGAGACGAACCCCTCCGAGATCCCCGACATCTACGACGTCGCGGTCTTCGAGAACAGGTCGCCCTCCTTTGGGCCGCTCCTCCCCGACGACGCCGACAACGCACCGCTGAGCCTCGACGACCTCTCCGAGATCGGCATCGGGCGCACCCGCACCTCGATCGGCCGCTGCGAGGTCGTCTGCTTCAGCCCCGAGACCTACGGCTCGTTCGCGAGTCTCAGCGAGTCGCGTGCCCGCACCGTCGTCGAGGCCTGGGCCGACCGCACCGAGGCGCTGAGCGCCCTGCCCGGCATCCAGCAGGTCTTCCCGTTCGAGAACCGCGGCGAGGCGATCGGCGTCACGCTGCATCACCCGCACGGCCAGATCTACGCCTACCCCTACGTCACGCCCCGCACGACCCGGTTACTGCAGAGCATCGAGTCGTACGGCCCGAACCTGTTCGAAGACATCCTCGACACCGAGCGGAGCGGCCCCCGAGTCGTGCTCGCCGGTGAGCACTTCACCGCGTTCGTGCCCTTCGCGGCCCGGTGGCCCGTCGAGATCCACCTGCTGCCCCACCGCCACGTGCCCGACTTCGCGGGTCTGACGAGCGACGAACGCGACGAACTCGCCCTGATGTACCGTCGGATCCTTCGCGGAGTCGACGCTCTCTACGACGACCCGACGCCCTACATCGCCGCCTGGCACCAGGCGCCGGTGAACGTAGGGCGCGACACCGTGCGGCTGATGCTGCAGGTCACCTCGCCGCGGCGGGCTGAGAGCAAGCTCAAATTCCTGGCAGGATCCGAGGCGGCGATGGGAGCCTGGATCGGCGACCTCGTTCCCGAGAAGAGCGCCGAACTGATCCGAGAGGCCATCGACCGAGCATGAGCACCACCGATTCACCGACATTCGACGGCATCTTCGACACCGAGGTCGTGGGCCGCTGGCAGGCTCCCGGCCGCGTCAACCTGATCGGCGAGCACACCGACTACAACGACGGCTTCGTGCTGCCGCTCGCGATCGACCGGGCGACGACCATCACCGTCGGGCGCCGCGACGACCGCCTTCTGCGCGCCTCGTCGTCGTTCGAGCCCGGCGTCGTGCACGAGGCCTCGCTCGACGCGCTCGATCCCGCCACCCTCGACGGCTGGTCGGCCTATGTGTTCGGGATCGCCTGGGCGCTATCCAAGAAGCTGCCCGAGGTGACGACCTCCGACGACGTCGCCATCGACCTCTCCGAGGCGTTCGGTCTCGACATCTTCGTCGACTCCGATGTGCCCGTCGGCGCCGGCCTCTCGTCGTCCGCCGCGATCGAGTGCTCAGTCGCCGTCGCGATGGCCGACCTCTGGAACCTCGACGTGACACGACCGTTCCTGGCCTCGGTTGGGCAGTACTCCGAGAACCACGCCGTGGGCGCACCCACCGGGATCATGGATCAGTCCGCCTCGCTTCTCGGTCGCGCCGACTCGGCCGTGTTCCTCGATTGCCGCAGTCTCGACGCCGAGGTCATCGACCTCGGCTTCGCTCCGGCCTCGCTCGAGCTGCTCGTGATCGACACCCGCGTCGAGCACGCGCATGCGACCGGCGGCTACGTCGAGCGCCGCGCCTCGTGCGAGAAGGGGGCGGCAGCGCTCGGCGTCACCTCCCTCCGCGACCTCGACGTCTCCGACCTCGAACGCGCCGAGTCGCTTCTCGACGACGAGACGTACCGCCGCGTGCGCCACGTGATCACCGAGAACCAGCGCGTGCTCGACACCGTCCGCACCCTGCGCGAATCGGGCCCGGGCGCGATCGGCGCCCTGCTCGACGCTTCGCACGTGTCGATGCGCGATGACTTCGAGATCTCGGTGCCCGAGCTCGACCTCGCTGTCTCGACCGCGCAGTCGACCGGCGCTGTCGGCGCGCGGATGACGGGCGGCGGTTTCGGCGGCGCAGCGATCGCGCTGGTGCCGTCGGATTCGCGAGAGACGGTGACCGCGGCCGTGCTCGAGGCATTCGCCGCCGCCGGGTACCGCGAGCCGACGATCTTCGCCGTGCATGCGGCCGACGGAGCGCATCGCCTCGAGGGGTGACCCGCTCTCGTGGCCCGGCGGCCCGGCCGCCCGGCGCCGAGAGTAGC
>NZ_LMNV01000005.1:463040-466247 GCF_001423105.1 Frondihabitans sp. Leaf304 | reverse complement strand
GGGGGGGGGGGCGCCCGCTACTTTCGCTCGGCCGCCTCGACCACGTTCGCCAGCAGCATGGCCCGCGTCATCGGCCCGACGCCGCCCGGCACCGGCGACAGGTAGCCCGCCACCGCCGCGACCTCGGGGTCGACGTCGCCGCGCAGCCGGTACTTGCCCGTCTCGGCGTCGAGCACCCGCGTGATGCCGACGTCGATCACGGCGGCGCCCGGCTTCACCCAGTCGGGTTTCACGAGCCCCGCCACTCCCGCGGCGGCCACCACGATGTCGGCGCGGCGCACCTCGGCGGCGACGTCGGCTGTGCGCGAGTGCGTCAGCGTCGCGGTCGCCTCGAGGCGCGTCAGCAGCAGCCCGAGCGGGCGACCGACGGTCAGCCCCTGGCCGATGATGGTGACGTGCTGCCCCGCGATCGGGATGTCGTACGCCCGCAGCATGGCGACGATGCCCCGCGGCGTGCACGGGAGCGGCGTATCGATGGATCCTTTACCGCCCGGCACAGCCAGCACGAGCTCACCCAGGTTGACCGGGTGCAGGCCGTCGGCGTCTTTGAGGGGATCCATCAGCTCGAGCATCGCCGTCGGGTCGATGCCCTCGGGCAGCGGCAGCTGGATGATGAACGCCGTGACGAGCGGGTTCTGGTTCATGAACCGGATCGCATCGCGAATGTCGCTCTCGGAGGCGGTCTCTGGCAGGTCGAGCCGAATCGACTCGATCCCCACCTCGGCGCAATCGCGGTGCTTGCCCGCGACATACGACAAGGATCCGGGGTTGGCGCCGACGAGAATGGTGCCGAGCCCCGGGTGGATGCCCGTGGCCTTCAGCGCCGCGACCCGCACCCGCAGGTCTTCTTTCACGGTCGCAGCCAATGCCGTGCCGTCGATCTTCACGGCCTGCTGAACGCTCTCGGCCGCCGCCTGGGGGGCAGTCGTCATGCGTAGAGCGGGAACGCGTCGGTGAGAACCTTCACGCGGGCTGCGAGGGCCGCGACATCGGGGTTCGGCATCAGCGTGAGCGCGATGATGTCGGCCACCTCGGCGAACTCTTCGTCGCCGAAGCCACGCGTCGCCAGAGCCGGGGTGCCGATGCGCACGCCAGACGTCGTCATGGGCGGACGGGGATCCCACGGCACCGAGTTGCGGTTGACGGTGATGCCGACCTCGTGGAGGAGGTTCTCGGCCTGCTTGCCGTCGACCTCGCTGGCGCGGAGGTCGACCAGCACGAGGTGTACGTCGGTTCCACCGGTGAGCACGTCGACTCCTGCCGCCTTCGCGTCGGCCTGCATGAGGCGCTCGGCGAGGAGCTTGGCGCCACGGATCGTGCGCTCCTGGCGGTCTTTGAACTCGGGCTCGGCGGCGAGCTTGAACGCGGTGGCCTTGGCGGCGATCACGTGCATCAGCGGCCCGCCCTGCTGGCCGGGGAAGACAGCCGAGTTGAGCTTCTTGAAGAGCGACTCCTCGTTCGAGAGGATCACACCCGAGCGGGGACCGGCGAGCGTCTTGTGCACGGTCGACGAGACGACGTGGGCGTGAGGCAGCGGCGACGGGTGCAGACCGGCGGCGACGAGGCCGGCGAAGTGCGCCATGTCGACCCAGAGGTACGCGCCGACCTCGTCGGCGATGGCGCGGAACGCGGCGAAGTCGAGCTGGCGCGGGTACGCCGACCAGCCGGCGATGATGACCTTCGGCTTGTGCTCGAGCGCCTGCTGGCGAACGATCTCCATGTCGATGAGGTAGGTCTTCGGGTCGACCTCGTAGGCGACGGCGTTGTAGAGCTTGCCCGAGAAGTTGAGCTTCATGCCGTGCGTGAGGTGGCCACCGTGCGAGAGCTCGAGGCCGAGGATCGTGTCGCCGGGAGTGGCGATCGCGGCGAGCACGGCGGCGTTGGCCTGCGCACCCGAATGCGGCTGGACGTTGGCGAACTCGGCGCCGAACAGCGACTTGGCTCGCTCGATGGCGAGGTTCTCCGCGATGTCGACGAATTCGCAGCCGCCGTAGTAGCGACGCCCCGGGTAGCCCTCGGCGTACTTGTTGGTGAGCACGGAACCCTGTGACTCGAGCACGGCGCGCGGAACGAAGTTCTCGCTGGCGATCATCTCGAGGTAGTCGCGCTGGCGACCGAGCTCCTGCTCGAGGACCGCCGCGATCTCGGGGTCGACCTCGGAGAGCGGCGAGTTGAAGGTGGAGGGCTGGCGGTTGACTGTGTTCTGGGGGGAAACGGTGGTCATAGAAGACTCCAATGCACACGGATAGAAAGCAGGATCCGGCAGGGCCGGTTTCGGCTCAGTCGGGGGCCAGCGGCAGCCCAGGCGTACGGCCACCAACCGTGTCAGTCGCTCCCCGGTGGTAGACCACCCGAACGCCAGTCGCGACGCGTCGAGCATACCAACTCCCACCGACAGCACTCAATGAGTCGTGCCACCCTGGAAGGGTGAGCATGACCCTCGACGAGACCGACACTCGGCAGCGCGTCGCCCCGGATGTGCCCTGGGTGACGCTGGTCTGGGATGACCCCGTCAACCTGATGTCGTACGTCTCGTACGTCTTCCGCAGCTACTTCGGTTTCGACCGAAAGGAGGCCGAACGCCTCATGATGCAGGTGCACACGAAGGGCAGGGCCGTCGTCGCGACGGGTGCCCGCGAGCAGATGGAGATGCACGTCGACGCCCTTCACGGCTATGGACTGTGGGCCACCGTGTCGAAGGCCGACGAGTGAGCCTGCTGCCGTTCCACCGCAGACGAGATGGCGTGCACGTGGGGCTCGGGGAGGAGGAGAGGGCGCTGATCGCCGAACTCTCCGGGCAACTGGTGGCCCTGCTCGAAGGGCGAGACGAGTCGGATCCTGCGGTGTCTCGCCTTCTTCCGCCCGGGTACGCCGACGACGACGAGGCGAATGCCGAGTTCCGGCGGCTGACGGTCGACGATCTGACGGCGGGCAAGATCCGCAACGCCGAGATGGTCCGCGAGAGCCTCGCGTCGGCCGACCCGAAGGCGCCGCTGACGCCCGAGGCCGAACAGGCGTGGCTGCGGAGTCTCACCGACCTGCGGCTCACGCTCGCGAGCCGGCTCGGCCTGACCGACGGGGGCTTCGCGCCGGGGGCCACCGACGACCGGGCGATGCTCGAGAACGTCTACGAATGGCTCGGGTTCGTGCAGGAATCGCTGGTGCGTGCGGTCGACCGGTAGCTTGTGCGGCCCCTGACGCCGCAGC
>NZ_LMNV01000005.1:416728-462979 GCF_001423105.1 Frondihabitans sp. Leaf304 | reverse complement strand
GGTGCTGCAGCACCCGCCGACTCCTCCCAACACCCGCCCACTCCCCACAACACCCGCCCACCCCGGCCACCGGCACGGAACACGGCGCCCAGAATTCGCCCCGCAGCGGAGAGCTAGCGCGGGCCGGCCAGACGCCTCGCCTCGCGCGCCGCACGCCGAACCGTCTTGCGGCGCCGATCCAGGCGCACGAGCGCGATGTTCGAGACCACGGTCACCACGAGCATCACGACGGCGATGACGATGTACAGCCGCGGCAGGGCGTCGAGCCCCACGCCCGACAGCACAAGGCCGCCGAGCAGGGCGCCGGCGCCGATGCCCGCGTTGAACGACGACGTGTAGAACGAACTCGCGATGTCGCGGATGCGGGCCGGGGCCACCTGCAACAGACGCGTCTGCAAAAGGGGCGGCAGAGCGCCGAACGTCACACCGAGGATCACGAAGACCACGAACGACGGCACCGGCTGACCCTCGAAGATGAGGAGGCCGACGACGGCGACCGCGACGAGGGCCATGACGACCGGGATGCTCAGGTCGGGGCGCCTGCCGAGCACGAGGCCGACGAGAAGGAGGCCGACAGCTCCGGCGATCCCGTAAGCGAAGAGGGTGATGCTCAGGATGTCGGGCGGGAGCTCGCTCGACCGGGTGAGGAACGGCGCGACGTAGGTGTACAGCGAGTAGTGGCCGACCATGAAGAACCCGGTGACGATGCAGGCCATGACCACGCCGAGCACGCTCGGATCGATCTCTTCGCGCGGCGGGCGACCGCCGGCGCGCGAGCCGGGCCGAATGATCGGGATCGACCCGGTCGCCAGGGCACCGGGGCCGATCGGGGTCGCGCCGGTCATCGCGTCGCTGTATTCCTGGCGAAGCGTCGCGGCATCGGACGCCCCCGAGCCGACGTCGGGCAACAGCCGCCAGACCAGAACGGCGCCGATCACCATCAGCACCGCGAGGAGGCCGAACGCCAGACGCCACCCGACCGCCTGCCCGACCGCGGTTCCGAGCGGCACGCCGAGCACGAACGCGAGCGTGCCACCGCTCGACGACACGGCGAGCGCCTTGCCCACCTGGTCGCGCGGAACGAGGTGCGCGGCGTAGGCGCCGGTGATGGCCCAGAACACCCCGTGGGCCAGGCCCCCGACGACGCGGGCGACGACCAACGTCGCGTAGCTCGGGGCGAGGGCGGTGCCGGCGGCACCGATCGCGATCACGAGGATGAGGCCGACGAGAAGGCGGTGGCGAGGGATCCGGGAGGTGAAGTGGGTGAGGATCGGCGACGTCAGCACCACGGTGAAGGCGAACACCGAGACCAGCAGCCCGACCGACGATTCGCTGACTCGGAGCTCGTCGCCCATCTCGGGGAGCAGGCCGGTCGGGAGCATCTCGCCCGAGATCGAGAGGAACGACGCGATCGCCAGCGCGATCAACCCGGCCCAGGGAAAACGGAGTGCGGTTGTCGTCGTCACCGGAAAAGCCTAGCGACCAGGGCCGACGGAGTAGAACGGAATCATGACCCTCGACGAGAAGACCTGCCGCTCCTGCGGTCGGCGTATCGAGCGGCGCGCGAAGTGGGCGAAGAACTGGGATGAAGTGGCGTACTGCAGCGACGCGTGCCGCCGCCACAAGATCAAGCCCGTCGACCGGGCGCTCGAGGCGAGCATCCAGCGCCTACTCGCGAGTCGTGCCGCCACCTCCACCATCTGCCCGTCCGATGCCGCCCGCGACGTGTACGAGGGCGACGACGACGGCTGGCGCGAGCTGATGGAGCCGGCCCGTCGCGCTGCCCGGCGGCTCGTGGCCGCGGGCGAGGTCGACATCACGCAGGGCGGCAGCGTGGTGGATCCCTCGACCGCCAAGGGCCCCATCAGGATCCGGCGCCACCGCTCCTGACTCAGCGTCACCCCGCCGCCCACCCCGACCGAGGCACCGCCGACTAGGTTTGTCGGGTGCCCGCCCTCCTCGCCCGACGCCCGTGGGTCGCGGTGCTGGTGGTCTACCTGCTGTCGCGGGTGCTCTCGACCGGACTCCTCGGATCCTTGTTCGCCCTCGCCACCTCGCAGGGTTGGTCGTTCGCGAGCGACCGGGCCGATCCGACGTTCTTCACCTTCTCCGGGTCGTGGGATGCCAGCTTCTACAAGACGATCGCCGAGCAGGGCTACCCGACGACTCTGCCGAAAGACGACGACGGGTACGTGCAGTCGAACCCGTGGGCTTTCTTGCCGGTGTTTCCGGGCATCGTCAAGGCGATCGTCGCGGTCACGGGCCTGCCGTTCTACACAGCCGGTGTTCTGGTCGCGACCGTGTTCGGATTCGGCGCCGCACTGATGCTCTACCGACTGCTGGCCCTCAGGGTGCCGCGGGAGCGTGCACTCTTCGCGGTCGCGGTGTTCTGCGTCGGGCCGATGGGGTACCTCTTGCAGTGCGCCTATGCCGAGAGCGCCTTCCTGTTCTTCTTCTTCACGGCGCTCTGGTGCCTAATGACGAGGCGCTACCTGCTGCTGATCCCCTTCGCCGTGGTCGCGGCCTTCACACGCCCCGGCATGCTGGCGTTCGCCCTCACCCTCGGCGTCCACCTCGTCGTCCGGTGGCGAGAATCGAGGATCCGAGGCGGTCGCCTCCCGGTGCGCGACACGCTCCAGATCGTCTTCGCCGGCGCAGTCGTGACTGTCGCCGGCTTGGCGTGGCCCTGGGTCGCCACCGGCGTGACCGGCGAGCGCGACGCCTACCTCGACACGGAGCTGTCGTGGTGGGTGGGTTATGTCGGCCACCAGGCCTTCCGTCCGCTGACGCCGTGGTTCACGATGGCGGCGACCTGGCTGTCGTGGCCCGGCGTCCTGCTCGTTCTCCTGGCGCTCGCCGCGGGGGCGTTCTGGCTCACTCGGCGGTCGACGCGTGAGCTCGGGCACGAGATCGTCGGTTTCACGACCTCGTACTGGCTCTATCTCGTCGCGGTCTTTTTGCCGCAGCAGAGCCTGTTCCGGTTGATGATGCCGGTCGCTCCGCTGCTCGGCAGCCGGCTGTTCTCGGAGACGCGGCGGCGGCGCGTGGTCGTGCTCGTCGTGGCGGTGGTGCTGCAGGCGGTGGCGCTGATTCCGCTGTGGTTCATCGGGTACCCCTGACCCAAACCAACATATGCAGGTAGACTGCATAAGTTCCCGATCGACGCCGCCGTCGACCAGCCCGTCGACGACCTGAGTAGGCGACCACCACGACCACCACGAACCCCCGCACCCGCAACACCCGCAGCACCCGCACCGAGACCGGCTTCGGCCCCCGCTTCGTCATCCCGATCCTGTTCGGCCCTCTGCTCAACCCGATCAACACCACGATGATCGCGGTCGCCCTCGCCCCGATCTCCCGCGACCTCGGTATCGGCAGCGACCAGGCCATCTGGCTCGTCTCGTCGCTCTACCTCGCCTCGGCGATCGCGCAGCCCACGATGGGCAAGCTCGCCGATCGGTTCGGTCCGAAGAAGATCTTCCTCTTAGGGCTGGTCGTGGTGATCGTGGCAGGGATCCTGCCCGCGGTCGTCCCCACGTTCGGCGGCGCCCTGGTCTCGCGCGTGCTCATCGGCATCGGCACGTCGTCGGCCTACCCGGCGGCGATGAGCGCGATCCGCAACCAGAGCGACCGCCTCTCGATCGCCACCCCGCCGCTCGTTCTCGGCGGCCTGTCGATCTCGTCGCTCGTCTCGGCCGCAGCCGGCCCACCCCTCGCGGGCGCGCTGATCGGCGCCTTCAGCTGGCACGCGATCTTCCTCGTCAACGTGCCTCTCGCGGGCATCGGGCTCGTGTTGGCGGCACTGTGGCTTCCGTCGGACAGGATCCGGCCGATCCGCTCGGCGCCGCTCCCGATCGTCCAGGCCATCGACCCTCTGGGCCTCGCCCTTTTCGCCGTGACCATCGGCAGCCTGCTGGTGTTCCTCCTCGACCTCGGGGCGGGCCTGTGGTGGCTGCTGATCGTGACGGCTGCGGCCCTCGTCGCACTCATCGTCTGGGAGCGTCGCGCCGTTGCCCCGTTCATCGACGTGCGCATGCTCGCCTCCAACGGTCCGTTGACCCGCACCTACCTCCGACTGTTCCTGGTCTACGGCATCGCATACACGATGACCTACGGGTTCTCGCAGTGGGTGCAGGAGGTCGCCGGCATCTCGTCTCAGACGGCCGGCCTGATCCAGCTGCCCGGCGCGATCCTCGCGGGCGTCGCCTCCTTCTGGTTCGCGCGAAAGGCCGGCGTGCGCCTGCCGCTGATCGCGGCCGCCCTGATTCCGCTGGTCGGCGGATTCGTCGTGGTGTCGCTCACCTCGGGATCCCCGGTCTGGCTGTTCGTCGTCGCCACGATCTTCTTCACGATCCCGCAGGGGCTCGCCTCGGTATCGAACCAGGCCGCGCTCTACCGCCAGGTCGACCCTGCCGGAATCGGAGCGGCCGCCGGGCTGTCGCGCACGAGCATCTACATCGGCGCGATCGCGTCGACGAGCCTCATCGGCGTCGCGTACGGCGACCGGCCGACGACCGGCGCTCTTCACGAGCTCGGCTGGGTGATCGTCGGGATAGCCGTCGTGCTCAGCGCCCTGACGATCTTCGACCGGCGACTGAAGGCCTCGCGGCCGGTGACGTCGAAGCCGGCCGATGACAGCACTGCCACGCGCGCCGACACGGAGCCCATCAGCGTCGTTTGAGCCGCCGCCGCTCCCCTCCCCTCCCCTCCTCCTTCGAATCTCCTTCCAATTCGGGAGGGGACGGGTCACCTAGGATTGACCGCGTGACCGAGACCCACTGGACCCTCACGCTCGTCTGCCAAGACAAGCCCGGCATCGTCCACGCGATCAGTGGCGCCGTCGTCGACGCGGGCGGCAACATCACCGAGTCGCAGCAGTTCTCGAGCATCGACACCGGCACCTTCTTCATGCGCCTGCAGGTCGTCTCCGACACCGGCCGCGACGCCTTCGCCGGGGCACTCGCGCCGGTCGCCGAGCGCTACGACATGGAGTGGAAGCTCGACGTCGTCGGCCGCCCCCTCCGCACGCTCGTGCTCGCGAGCAAGGCCGCGCACTGCCTCAACGACCTCCTCTTCCGCCAGCGGGCCGGGCAGCTGCCGATCGAGATCCCGCTCGTGCTGGCCAACCATGCCGATCTCGCCGAGCTGGCCGAGTTCTACGGCGTGCCGTTCGAACACCGAGCCGTGGTCGGCCCCGAGCTCAAGGCCGACTTCGAGCGCCGCGTGCTCGAGGCCGTCGAAGAGCACGACATCGAGCTGGTCGTCCTGGCCCGCTACATGCAGATTCTCAGCCCCGAGCTCTGCGCTGCTCTCGAGGGCCGTGCCATCAACATCCACCACTCGTTCCTCCCCGGATTCAAGGGCGCAAACCCCTACCGGCAGGCGCACGCCCGCGGCGTGAAGCTGATCGGCGCGACCGCCCACTTCGTCACGAGCGACCTCGACGAGGGCCCGATCATCGAGCAGAACGTGGTCCGAGTCGATCACAGCCGCACTCCGGGCGACCTGGTGGCGATCGGCCAAGACGAAGAGAGCCGCACCCTCACGCAGGCCGTCCGCTGGTTCGCCGAAGACCGCGTGCTCCTCGACGGCGCCCGCACGATCGTCTTCCGCTGACGCCTCACCCCGACACACGACCAGAGCAGACACCAGGATCTATGTTCGACACTCCCAAGAGACGCCCCGGTCGCGGAGGCGGAGACGACGGCACCGGCCACCCGATCTCGCCGAACACCGTCGTGCGCATCGTCCTCCAGGTCTTCGCGCTGTTCAGCCTGGGCTTCTGGGGCTACCTGGCCTGGCCGTTCCCCTTTCCCTCGCTGTTCTTCGTCATCGGGGCTCCGCTCTTCGCCGCCGTGGTGTGGTGGCTGTTCCGGTCGCCTCGCGGCCCGCTGAAGACCGATCCGCTCGGCCGCGCCATCGTCGAGATCGCCGTGATGGGCTCTGCGGCGTATGCGTGGTTCAGCCTCGGCTATCCCCTCGTCGCGGCGGTGTTCGCCGTGGTCGCCCTCGGGTCGGGAATCATTCACTTCCGACGCGAGCTTCGCGCCGCCGAGTGACGACGCCGCTCACCCCTGCGACGGTGCCGGGCGGGCCGCGCGCGCGTCTGACATGATCGACGGATGACAACGACGTCTCTCCTCTTCATCGGCGGCACCGGCCAGATCAGTGCGGCATGCGTCCGCGAGGCGGTCCGCAACGGCCTCGCCGTGACCGTCCTCAACCGCGGCACGACGACGGCACGGAGCATTCCCGACGGCGTCGAAGTGCTCACCGCTGATGCGCATGACGAAGCGGACGTGTCTCGGATCCTCGGCGACCGCCGCTTCGACAGCATCGCCGACTTTCTCACCTTCACTCCCGATCAGGCCGCCGCCGCGGTCCGCCTCTACGGCGATCGCACCGACCAGTATCTCTTTGTTAGCTCCGCCTCGGCGTACCAGAAGCCCCCGGCCCGGCTGCCGATCGACGAGACCGTCCCCCTCTTCAACCCCTTCTGGCAGTACAGCCGCGACAAGATCGCTTGCGAGCGGTTGCTGCGAGACGAGCATGCGGCGGGCAGGATCCGCGTCACCGTCGTTCGCCCCTCCCACACCTACGACCGCACCCAGGTGCCTCTGCTCGGCGGGTGGACCGTCATCGATCGCCTGCGTCGCGGACTGCCGATCGTGCTCCACGGCGACGGCACCTCGCCCTGGGCGATCACCCACTCGGATGACTTCGCCACCGCTTTCCAGTCGTTGCTCGGCGCCCCCGAAGCGATCGGCGAGGCGTTCAACATCATGTCGCCCGAACTGCTGACCTGGAACGCGATCGCCCTCGACCTGGCCGATGCCGCCGGGGTGGAGACGCCGCAGATCGTGCACCGTACGACTCACGACCTCGTCGTCGAGGCCCCGGAGTGGGACGAGTCGCTTCGCGGCGACCGCAGCCACCCGGCCATCTTCGACACGACCAAGATCCGGTCGCTAGCCACCGGATGGGAGACGCGCATCCCCTTCGCCGAGGGTGCCCGGCAGATCATCGCCTGGCACGACGCCGACGCCTCACGTCGTGTCGTGGATCCGGAGGTCGATGCGCTCATCGATCGGCTGACCGGTCGGGTCGCCGTCGCCTGAGGGTGTCCCCTGAAGAGACGACTGCGCGCGGAGGCGGCGCACTCTAGGGTTCGGGTATGAAGTCAGAGCGTCGTCGGATCACAGAGCGCATCGCCATCGTCTCAGGGCTGGTGGGCGGCTTCTTCCTGGTCGTCGCCTTCACGCTGATGCTCACGACCGCACCGATCGTCGCGTCGGCCATCTGCCTGCCCGTCGGCCTCGCCGGCCTCGTGCTCGGGATCGGCTTGGCCCTGCTGCTGCGCCGCGGCGTAGCGGCCGACACCTGGCCCCGGTCGGGTCGCAACGCTCCTCGCTAGGTTCCGGTCGGCGAGACCTCAAAATCGACGATGCCGCGACTCGTTTAGGCGTCGTTTTTGAGGTCTCAAAACCTCCCACCTGCTAGAAGCGAGTTCGAATAACCCCCGACACCGCGGGCAGCGCGCGCGGCTTAATCCGGCCGTCGTCGATCGTCGCGATGTCGGTCCACTTGTCGATGGTCGTGCACGGGTGCGAGATGCCGAGACGGACGAGGTCGCCGATCGCCAGCGATGACTCGGGCGGGAGCTCGACGAACGCGTGCTGGTCGTTGAGGCCCGTCACGCGAGCGGCCTCGACGGCGCCGGGCACACGCCTCACGCCCTGGGCCGAGGTGCGGTACGCCTCGATGAGAATCGGCAGCCCTTCGTCGTCGGCGGTGTCGCGTCGGCCGACGTTGAGCAGCGCCAGCGTCGCCTCCGGTTTCGAGATGACGCTCGCCCACAGGTCGAGCGCCGCCAGGAAGCGGTCGGCGTTCTCGATGCGCTCGAACGGGGTGAGTCGTCGATACAGGTCGTGGTCGTGCGTGACGTAGGCCCCCGATCGGAGGACGACGCGGGTTCGCACCCCGCGCACCCCGTCGGGGTCGTGTCGGAATCCGAGCGCCTCGACCACGCGATCGAAGTAGACGCTGCCGCCGGCCGTGAGCACGACGTCTCCGCCGAGGTCGAGCCACTGGGTGAACGATTCGCCGTCGAGCCGATCGCGGAACTCGATGAGCGTGGCCAGGTAGTCGTCGACGAGCTGGAGCGACTCGGCGTCGATACCGTGGGTCAGAGCCCCCTCGTAGCCGGCGACTCCGGCCAGCACGAGGTGGTCGGCGTCGCGGACGGCCGCGGCCACGGCGAGCGCCGCGTCGAGGGTGCGAGCCCCGGTCCGACCACCGCGCGCGCCGAGCTCGACGAGCACGGGGAGCGGCCGGGTGGCGTTCCCCCGCTCGAGCGCCGCATCGACGAGGTGGACGGTCGCGACTGAGTCGACCCACATGAGCACGTCGCTGCCGGGCTCGACCAGAAGCAGAAGCGCGTCGGTCGAGAACGTGGTGCCGGCGAAGATGATGTGGTGAACACCGGCCTGACGTGCGATCTCGGCCTGGTATGCGGTCGCGACGGTGATCCCCCAGGCCCCGGCGTCGAGTTGGCGCTGCCAGATCTCGGGGGCCATCGTGGTCTTGCCGTGCGGGGCGAGATCGACCCCGGCCTCGGAGCACCACCGGGCCATCGTGTCGATGTTGTGGTCGAGCACGGCCGTGTCAATGGTGAGCACCGGCGTCGGCAGCTCGTCGAGCGGAATCGGCCAGGGCCGCGGGGTGAATGCGACCTTCGACGAGGTCGTATGCGCTGCCGACGGGCCAGTGCGGGGAGTCATCATCGTCCTCTTTCGGGTGGTGGCCGATGCAGAAGCGCCGTCGACAGCTGCTGAGCAATCGGAGACGCGGTGAGACACAGAATGGACCCCGCAACGAGCGACGGCAAGCCCCCGTCACGACGATCGATCCCCGATCAGTGTTGGGCCGGGATCCTCGCGTTCGATTGCAACCACCGCGCGACACCGTCGTCGGCGTTCGAGTCGATGACACCCGTTGCCCGCGCCTTCACCTCGTCGCTCGCGTTGGCCATGGCATAGGCCTCGTCGGCCACGTCGAACATCGGCAGGTCGTTGAGGTTGTCGCCGAAGCAGACCACCCGATCGGCTCCCCAGGCCCTGGCCAGTTCGCGAACGCCAGCACCCTTGTCCGACCCGAGCGCGGCCACCTCGAGCCAGTGGATACCCTCGAGGTACGTCTCGGGCTGCAGCGTGACCGTCAGCCGATCGCCGTAGCGGGAGTCAAGGATCCTTCGCACCGGCTCGAGATCGGCCTCCGGTGCGAGAGCGACGATCGAGAATGTGCCGTCGCGCGTCAGCTCGCTCGGGTGCGCCACGGGCCGGAATCGCGGATCCGCGCCGCGCTCCGCGAGGTACCACTCGATGCCCGGCCCTTCGGCCCCGCGCACCCAGCCGACCGTGTCGGCGTGCGCCTCGGCTTCGGGCGACGAGTCGAGCGAGTAGACGAGCGGGGCGGCGCCGTTCTCGGCGAAGACGCCGAGGACCTCGTCGACGAGCTCAGGGTCGATGACGTGATCCACGAGGGTCTCGCCGGTCGTGAGGTCGACGATGAACGCCCCACCGTAGACGCACGCGGGCCCTTCGAGACGGAGGCCCTCGGTCACCCGTCGCAGCGAGACGACGGAGCGGGCCGTCGCGATGGCGATCGGGAGGCCCTGCGCGACGAGCGAGTTGACCGTATCGACGGTGAAGGCGCTCGGGCTCGCGTCGGGCGAGAGCAGGGTGCCGTCGAGGTCGCAGACGTAGAGGGTGGTCACGCGTTCATTCTCGCGGAGGCTGCTGGGGGCTCTCGACCCCAATGCGGGGTGGACGGCGGGTCAGACGGCCAGCTGCCCGTCGCGGGCGAGCCACTCCAGGCCCTCTTCGACGGCCTGCAGCGTCGTGTAGCGGGGTTCGTAGCCGAGGATCCGGCGCCCCTTCTCGATCGACATCGAGTGGCTGCGCGAGATGTGGGCCTCGCTCGCCTCCGCCGACTCCGCGCTCACGCCCCGCCTCCATTCGGCGAACGGCTCGAACTCGAGCTGCGCCTCCTGCCCGTACCAGCGGGCGATGCCCTCGGCGAGGCCGCGCAGGGTGACGGCCCGGTCAGAAACGACGTGGAAGCTGTTGCCGACCGCCTCGGTCGACCGCTCGATGGCCTTCACGAACGCCTGCGCGACATCGTCGGCGTGCACGTGGTGGAGCGTCTCGAGGCCGAACCCCGGGAGCGTGACGGGCCGCCCGTGCGCCAGGTCTTCCCAGACCGACAGGTCGAGGTTGCCCTGCGGGTTGATCATGGCCCAGCCCGGGCCGGTGATGTGCCCGGGGTGCAGCACGACCGAGCGAAGCCCGCCGGGCCGCTGCGATTCGCGCAGCAGAAGCTCTTCGATCTCGGCCTTGCCGGTGCCGTACTCGCCGAACGGGGTGCGGATCGCACTCTCGGTGATCGGCACCTCGGTCGCCGGGCCGTGCACCCACACCGTGCCGCAGTGCAGGAGAAGAGGCGAAGCGGGCCGGAGTGCGTCGACGAGCTGCTCGGCGGAGGAGCGGGTGAAGCACACCATGTCGATCACGACGTCGGCCTCAAGGGCCGCGATGGCCGGCGCGAAGGTGCGGTCGGCGTCGCCTTGCTCGCGGTCGAGCTGGATCCTGGTGACGTGCTCCCAGGCGCGGTCGTCGCGATAGGGAGCGCTCGTGCCCCGGCTCACCGCCACGACCTCGTGTCCGGCAGCGATGAGGCGAGGAACGAGGTAACCGCCGACGTGCCCGGTTGCTCCGATGATGACGATCTTTGACATGGGGGCGACGCTACGCTCGGGGCGGCATCGGTGGTTGGTCGCGTCTCGTGCGGCGCCGCTCAGCGCACGGCCGGCTCCCGCCCCTACTGCCGGCGAGATGGCCTCATCGACGCCCAGCCCGGCCTGTCGCCGTCGATCAGGCCACCTCGCGAGCCTCGCCTCGCCTCATTGGGGCCACCCCGCCGAGATCGCACTATTGGTCGCCTACACCCGACACCAATTGCGATCTCGGCGCCGCCGATGCCGCCCCGCGGCCCGGCAGCGCGGCAGCCCGGGTACGCGAAACACCGCCTTCCGGGGAAGACACCGCCCATGGGCGGTGCCGCGCCCGAAAGGCGGTGTTGTTACGCCGGGCGCCGCCTAGAGGGCGGCCAGCGCGGCGTTCAGCGTCGCCGACGGGCGCATCACGGCCGAGGCCTTTGCGTCGTCGGGCTGGTAGTAGCCGCCGATGTCGACCGCGTGGCCCTGCGCCCCGTTGAGCTCGCCGGTGATGGTCTCTTCGCCATCGCCGAGGGCCTTCGCGAGCGTCGCGAAGTCAGCGGCGAGAGCTGAGTCGTCGGTCTGCTCGGCGAGCTCGTTCGCCCAGTAGAGCGCCAGGTAGAAGTGGCTGCCGCGGTTGTCGATCGAGCCGATAGCGCGTGCCGGCGACTTGTTCTCGTCGAGGAAGGTGGCCGTGGCCCGGTCGAGGGTGTCGGCGAGGATCTGCGCTCGGGCATTGCCGGTCGTCGCCGCGAGGTGCTCGAAGCTGGCCGCGAGTGCGAGGAACTCGCCGAGGCTGTCCCAGCGGAGGTAGTTCTGCTGCACGAGCTGCGAGACCTGCTTCGGGGCCGAGCCGCCGGCACCGGTCTCGAAAAGACCGCCACCGTTGAGCAGCGGCACGACCGACAGCATCTTGGCCGAGGTGCCGAGCTCCATGATCGGGAACAGGTCGGTCAGGTAGTCGCGCAGCACATTGCCGGTGACCGAGATCGTGTCTTCGCCGCGACGGATACGCGCGAGCGAGAACTTCATGGCGTCGACCGGCGACATGATCTCGATCTGCAGGCCGTCGGTGTCGTGGTCGGCGAGATAGGTCGTGACCAGTGAGGCGAGCTGGGCGTCGTGCGCGCGAGTCCGGTCGAGCCAGAAGATCGCGGGGGCTCCGGTGGCACGGGCACGAGTGACCGCGAGCTTGACCCAGTCGCGGATGACGACGTCTTTGGTCTGGCACATGCGCCAGATGTCGCCCGCCTGGACGGACTGCTCGAGGAGCACCTCGCCCGATGCGGTCGACACCGTGACGGTGCCCGCGGCAGCCAGCTGGAACGTCTTGTCGTGTGAGCCGTACTCTTCGGCGGCCTGGGCCATGAGGCCGACGTTCGGCACGGACCCCATCGTGGTCGGGTCGAAGGCGCCATTGGCACGGCAGTCGTCGATCGTCGCCTGGTAGATGCCGGCGTAGCTCGAATCGGGGATGACCGCGAGGGTGTCGTGCTCGGCCCCGTCGGCGCCCCACATGTGGCCCGACGTGCGGATCATCGCGGGCATCGACGCGTCGACGATCACGTCGCTCGGCACGTGCAGGTTGGTGATGCCCTTGTCGGAGTCGACCATGGCGAGCTCGGGGCCAGCGGTGAGGCCGGCTTCGAAGGCCGCTTTGATCTCGGCGCCGTTCGCGACCGAGTCGAGGCCGTTGAGGATCGCGCCCAGGCCGTCGTTGGGGTTGAGGCCCGCGGCGGCGAGGTCGTCGCCGTACTTCGCGAACACGTCGGCGAAGAAGACGCGGATGACCTGGCCGAAGATGATCGGGTCGGAGACCTTCATCATCGTGGCCTTGAGGTGCACCGAGAACAGAACACCCTCGTCTTCGGCGCGTTGCATCTGCTCGTGGAGGAACGTGCGGAGGGCGGCGACGTGCATGACGGTCGCGTCGAGCACCTCCCCCTCGAGCACGGGCACCGACTGGCGGAGGACGCTCTTCGTTCCGCCGGCGCCAGTGAACTCGATCTTCACCGAGCCGGCGGCTGTGACGACGGTGGTCTTCTCGTTCGAGCGGAAGTCGTCGTGGCCCATGGTGGCGACGTTCGTCTTCGAGTCGGCGCTCCAGGCACCCATGCGGTGCGGGTGCTTGCGGGCGTACTGCTTGACCGAGAGCGGTGCCCGGCGGTCGGAGTTGCCCTCGCGGAGCACCGGGTTGACGGCCGACCCCTTGACCCTGTCGTAGCGCGCCCGGATGTCGCGCTGTTCGGCAGACGCGGCATCGTCGTCGCTCGACGGCTCGTCGGGGTAGTCGGGAAGGTCGTAGCCCTGCGAGCGGAGCTCGGCGATGGCCGCCTTCAGCTGCGGCACCGAGGCCGAGATGTTGGGCAGCTTGATGATGTTGGCCTCGGGCGTCTTCGCCAGGTCGCCGAGCTCGCCGAGGGTGTCGGGAACGCGCTGCGCCTCGGAGAGCCGGTCGGAGAACTGGGCGAGGATTCGGGCCGCGAGCGAGATGTCGCGCGACTCGACCTCGACGCCGGCCTTGGCCGCATAGGCCTCGACGATGGGCAAGAAGGAGAAGGTCGCCAACCGGGGTGACTCGTCGGTCAAGGTGTAGATGATCGTGCTCATGCGAGTGGCGACTCCTTCGTTGGCGGCGATGCCTCGAGCTGCGGCCCAGGTGCATCGGACTGTCTCGATATCAAGATACCTCGCCGACCCATGAGCCCGCTGGCATCTCCCTCCAGACTAGTGAGTGCCTCCGACGCCGCGCGATCAGCCCTCCACAGGCGACGACGCCACAGGCCGCCCGGTCAGTCGAAGAGTCACCGCGTCGCCGAACTCGAAGCGTTCCTCGACCGAGTGCTGCACCGAAACGATGGTGTCGTCGTCGAGGCGAACGGTCGTGCGGCGGAGCGACCCGAGGAAGCTCGTCGAGGCCACCGTCCCCGAGAAGTCGCCGGGGGCAGTCGACGACGCCGGCACGAACACGATGTCCTCCGGCCGCACGAACGCGAGCACCTCGCCGTTCGGCAGGGCCGGGTCGATCGACGGCAGTCGCGAGCCGCGCACGGTGACGACCCCCGACACCAAGGATCCGCGCATCCGGTTGCTCACCCCCACGAAGTCGGCGACGAACGGTGTTGCCGGGGTGAGGTACAGCTCCTCGGGCGTGCCGATCTGCTCGATGCCGCCGGAGCGCATCACGGCGACCCGGTCAGCGACCGCGAGGGCCTCTTCCTGGTCGTGCGTGACGAAGACGGTGGTGATGCCGAGTTCGGTCTGGATCCTTCGGATCTCTTCGCGGAGCGACACCCGCACCTTGGCGTCGAGAGCCGACAGCGGCTCGTCGAGCAGGAGCACGCGCGGCCGGGTCACGAGCGCGCGGGCGAGGGCGACGCGTTGCTGCTGGCCGCCCGACATCTGGTGCGCGTACCGCTCGGAGAGGTGGTCGAGCGAGACCATCTCGAGTGCTTCGCGAGCGCGGGTCGCCCGGTCCGATGCCGACACCCGGCGCATCTGCAGGCCGAATTCGACGTTCTGCTGCACGGTGAGGTGCGGAAACAGGGAGTACTGCTGAAACACCATGCCGATGTCGCGTCGGTTGACGGGCACGCCCGCCACGTCGACCCCGTCGATCCGGATGGCGCCGGCCGTGATCTGCTCGAGGCCCGCGAGCGCGCGGAGGGCCGTCGTCTTGCCACAGCCGGAGGGGCCGAGCAGGGCGACGAACTCGCCGGGGCGGATCGTCAGCGACAGCTCGTCGAGGGCGCGGACTCCCGAGTACTCCTTGACGACGCCGAGGAGCTCGACGGTCGCGCCCTCGCCGAGACGCTCGAGGGTGGGGGCGGGGCTGGTGGACGTCATGAGGCACTCCGGGCGGGTGTCGGTGTCGGGAGGGGGATCCTCGGCTCCGTGCCGCGAGGGCGACGGGTCTTCTTGACGCGACCGCCGGGGCGGACAGCACCGAAGCGGCCGATGATGACGAGCAGGACGAAGGCGAACACGAGGGCGGTGAGCGCGAAGATCGTCGCCACGTACGAGTCGGTCTGGCTGATCAGCAATAGGGCCGTCTGGAACGTGTTCTGGCTGAGGAACGACGCAATCGTGTATTCGCCGAGCACGACGGCCACGGTGAGGAACACCGCCGAGATGACCCCGCGCCGCATGTTCGGCAGGATCACCCGGGCGATCGCCGTCGGCCAGGAGGCTCCCAGCGAGCGCGCCGCCTCGGTCAGCGTGACGAGGTCGAAGGCCTGGATGTTCGTGGCGATCGGCCGGTAGGCGTACGGCAGCACGATGATGCCGACCGCGAACGCGAGAGTCCAGGGTGCACTGCCGAACACGGCCGCCACCCGCTGGTAGACGGGCACGTAGCCGACCACGAGCACGATCGACGGGATCGTGATGGGCAGGATGCAGACGAACTCCAGGATCCGACGGAACCGGGGATACCGCAGCTCCACCAGCAGCATGGTCGGCAGCAGCACCAGCATCACGATCGCGACGGTGATGACGCAGATCACCAGCGAGTTCTGGATGCCCTGCCAGATCGGCGAGTAGTCGGTGCCGAGGGCGGGGTCGGGATGGAAGATCGAGACGTAGTGGATGAACGAGTAGCCGCTCTTGCCCGCCAGGCGCAGCGTGAACTGGAACATCGCCGCCAGCGGCACGATGAAGACCAGCCCGACCACGATCAAGATGACGAGGCGTGCGGTGCGGCTCGGCTCGGCGCCGATGCGGGGCGCGCTCATCGCTGCCACCTCGCTGCCCGACGCTGCAGGAGCGAGTAGAAGAACATGATCACGACCATGATCACCAGCATTCCGAGGGCGAGGACGCCCGCGGAGTTCGCGACCCCGACGATCGTCTCGCTGGTGAGCTGCTGCTTGATGGCGAGCGGCACGATTCCGCCCTGGCTGAGCAGGGCCGCAGCCGTCGCGAACGACGAGAACGAGTTCGCGAAGAGGAGGAGGACGGAGCCGAAGAACGCGGGGGCGAGCACCGGCATGGCGATCTTCGTCCAGTACTGGAATCGGGTCGCGCCGAGAGTGGCCGCGGCCTCGCCCCAGGTGGCTTTGAGCCCCTCCATCGCCGGCATGAAGGTGAGCACCATGAGCGGTACCGAGAAGTAGGTATAGGGGATGATCAGGCCGGACGTCTGGTAGAGCAGCGCACCGTTCGCGTTGACGTCGAGGCCGAAGGTGTCTTTCAGCCAGAGCGTCACGACCCCATGGAAACCGATCGTCGCGATGAACGCGAAGGCGAGCATGACGCCGCCGAACTGGGCGAGCACGCTCGAGGCGGCATCGACGACGGTGCGGAGCATGCCCTCCGCCTTCGTGCCGAGGAGCGCGAAGCAGACGAGCGCGCCGATGACGGCGCCGAGCAGGGCGCTGACGATCGAGACCAGCAGCGACCCCTGGAACGCCTTGACGATCGTGGGGTCGGTGAGAGCGGAGAGGTTCGCCAGGGTGAAGGCGCCGTCGGCGGTGAAGAAGCCGCTCGCGACCGCGATCACCGCGGGGATCGCGAGGAAGAGCACGACGTAGGCAGCGAACGGGGTGAAGCCGAGCCAGGCCGCACTGCGGCGACGAGGCCGCGAGCCCCCGGTGCCGCCGCTGTCACCGGGGGCCGGGGCACGCCCGGCGGGGGTGCGCGGAGCGGGTGAACGCCGAGCACTCCCCGCACGCAGCTCCGACGACACGACCGATCCCACCGTGGGGGATGCCGTTTCGGGGATCGATCGTGTCGTCATGAGGTGTCTTTCTCCGGTGCTAGTTGACTGCCTTGGCCCAGCCGGCGGTCAGGAGCTTGGCTGCGGCCGTGGCCTGGTCGCTGGTGAGCTGGACGAAGTCGCTGGGCGCCTCGCCGACGGTCTTCAGCGTGTCCTTGTCGACGGTGCCGGCCTTCTCCATGGCGGCGAGGGTCGCGGGGTACGCACCGGCGGCCAGGTAGAGGTTCTGTACCTCGGGGCTGTAGAGGTACTCCTCCCAGAGGCGCGCCGCAGCGGGGTGCGGGGCGTCCTTGTTGATGGCCTGGTTGTAGTACGAGCCGAGGGCGGTACCCGGGAGCACGACCGTCTTCCAGTTCGGGTTGCCGGCGGATCCTCCGGCAGGGCCCCACGCGAGGTTGTTGTAGCTCCACTGGATCACGACGGGGGTCTCACCCGAGTTGACCGTGGCCTGGGTGGGCAGCGTCGAGTTGAAGTTGCCGTCGCCCTTCAGCTTCTTGAAGAAGTCGATGCCGGGCTGGATGTCGTCGGCCGAGCCGCCGTTGCCGAGGGCCGCGAGGTAGACGGCCGAGGCGGCCTCGTTGGCCTGCGTCGGGTCGCCCTTGATCGAGACCTTGTTCTTGTAGTCCGACGAGAGCAGGTCGGTGATCGACGTCGGGGCCGTCTTGATCACGCTGGAGTCGTAGCCGACCGACATGAGGCCGGTGTAGTCGTAGTACCAGGTGCCGTCGGCGTCTTTGAAGTCGGCGGGGATGTCCGACCAGTTCGAGACCTTGTACTTCGCGAGCAGGTCGGTGTTCTCGTTGAGCACGGCCGTGCCGAGGTCGAACACGTCGGGGGCGGTCGACTGGCCCTTGAGCGACTTCGCCGCGGCGACCTCGTCAGCCGACGAGCCGTTCGGGTTCGCCGAGGTGATCTTGATGTCGGGGTACTTCTTCTCGAAGCCGGCGATGATCTTGCCGTAGTTGGCCCACGACGGGGGCAGCGTGATGACGTTGAGCGCACCCTCGGCGTTGGCGGCCTTGACGAGGGCGTCCATGCCGCCCAAGTCGGCGGCGCTGGTGGCGGTGGCGGCTTTCGAGTCGCTGGCGTTTCCGCCGGCGCTCGAACCCGTCGAGCAGCCGGTCAGCACGATGGCCACGGCCGCGGAGAACGCAAGTCCGGCGACGATGCGCTTCGCCGGCTTCGAGAACGATGTCTGCACTGTGTTTCCTCCAGGACGCCTGCGGTGGTCCGTGGTGCCGGACGGGGGGAATCCGCAGGTCGATCGGGGGCCATGGTTGCCGTCCCCCGTTACGGGGACACGCTGGCTCGGTGAATGGCTTGCGAACTCTCGGCGACCAACGGCTTGACCGTCGCCCTCGGGTTTTCGGCCCCACCTACGCTCGGAGGATGATCGAATTGGCAGTCTTTGACATGGCGGGAACCACCATCGACGACGGGGGCGCCGTCTACCGTGCGCTCTCGGAGGCCGTCACCGGAGCCGGCGCGACCCTCTCGGACAGCGACCTGCAGGCGTGGATGGGCACCGACAAGGTGCAGGCGATCACCGCCCTCCTCGATCTCGGCGATATCTCCCCCACCGACGAGCTGGTCGCGAGCCGATTCGCCGCATTCAAGGTCGCCCTCGCCGAGGCCTACCGCACCGACCCGCCGACCGCCTTCGACGGCGTGCCCGAGGCTCTCGCTTCGCTGCGCACCCGCGGCATCCGGGTGGCACTCTCGACCGGGTTCGATCGGCCGGTCGTCGAGGGGCTGCTGGCGTCGCTCGGATGGACGGTGGCCGAGGATCCTGCGGCTCCGATCTCGTCCTCCACCACCGTCGACGCGGTTGTGACCACCTCGGACGTCGCCGCCGGGCGCCCGGCGCCGTACCTGATCCACCACGCGATGGAGCTCACCGGAGTGCACGACGTCGCGCGCGTGCTCGCCGCTGGCGACACTCTCGTCGACCTGCAGGCCGCGCGCAATGCCGGGGCGATCTCGGTCGGCGTGCTCACCGGGGCGCTGTCGCGGGAGTCCCTCACGGAGGGGCCGCATGACTACATCGTCGGCGGCGTGGTCGACATCCCGGCGCTGGCGGAGTGCCGGCCCGCCTGATCGGCACAGACCCGCACGACCGGCATAAACACCCCGCCTAGGACAGGTGTGGGCGCCGACCGTGCGGGTCTATGCCGCAAGCGAGGGCCTAGCCGACCTTCACCCGGAGCGTCACCACCTGGAACGGCCGCAGCTCGAGCTCGATGGCGTCGTCGGCACCCCACCTCGCGGCGGCATCGCCGACGAGCTCCCGCTCGATCAGGTCGGTCGTCCACGCCGACGCCACCGGCACGCCGAGCCCGATCGTCGCCCGCGCGCGACCGCCCTGCGCCTCGTACAGACGCACGATCAGGTCGCCCGAGCGGTCTTCGGCGAGTTTGACCGACTCGACGAGCACCGCCGGCGACGAGACAGTGAGGATGGGGGCCACGCCGTCGGATCCTGCGCCCGAAATGGTTCGCGCCGGCAGGTTCAGGCGGTAGCCGTACGCAGCCGCATCGAGAACGGTGTCGGCCACGGCGAGCGCGGTCCGCAGCACGTGTACGCCCTGGTCGGCCTCGGGGTCGGGGAACCGCGGGGCCCGCAGCAGCGACTCGCGCACCAGCGTGGTCGTGCCACCGTCGTCGCGGGTCGAGCGGGTGATGTCGTGGCCGTAGGTCGAGCCGTTCGCCACCGCGATGCCGAAGCCGGGTTCGCCGACGTGTACCCAGCGGTGCGCGATGGTCTCGAAGCGGGCGTAGTCCCACGACGTGTTGACGGCGGTCGGCCGGTTGATGTGGCCGAACTGGATCTCGGACGACGCCTGCTCGGCCCGCACATCGAGCGGGAACGCCAGCTTCAGCAGCTTCTCGGTCTCGTGCCAGTCGATCTCGGTCTCGAGCTGCACGGCCGCCTCGCCCTCGACGAGCCAGTAGCGCTGGGTGAACGTCGACTGTCCGTGCGTGTGCACGACCTCGACGACGTCGCCCGCGATCGAGACCGAGTCGGGGGTGTCGAGTTCGAACCGGTTGTTCTTGTAGTGGCGGTCGATGTCCCACGCATCCCACTGGTTCGGGGTATCGCGGAAGATCTGCAGGCGCGCGGCCACCTCGCCGGGGGCGACGAGCTCGCGGCCGGTGACCAGGTGACGGACCGACACCAAGGATCCGGCGGCGTCCAGTCGCACGCTCACCAGCCCGTTGTCGAGGGTGATCCCGTCGCTCGTCTCGACCGGGCGCACGGTGCGCGCGCGTCCGTCCGCACCGGCGCCGAGCGGCGCCACCTCCCCCGCGGCCACGGGGCTCGCGTTGAAGACGAGCTCGGCGTCGCCCGACCCGGCGAGCGCGCGCTGCGCCGCTCCGATGAGCGTCTCGAGCTCCCCCGCGATGCGGGCGTAGTTCTCTTCGGCCTGCTGGTGCACCCAGGCGATCGACGAGCCGGGCAGGATGTCGTGGAATTGCTGCAGCAGCACGGTCTGCCAGATATCGGTCAGCTCGTCGTAGGGGTAGTCGAGCAGGCCGCGGGCGGCGGCTGTCGCACTCCAGAGCTCGGCTTCGCGGAGCAGGTGCTCGCTGACCCGGTTGCCCTGCTTGGTGTTCGCCTGCGACGTGTAGGTGCCGCGGTGCAGTTCGAGGTACATCTCGCCCGACCAGACCGACGGGTGGGGCAGCGTCGCCTTGGCCTCGTCGAAGAACTGCTGGGGCGAGCCGATCGTCACCTTGGGCGATCCCTCGAGGTCGTGAGTGCGCTTGGCTGCGGCGAGCATCTCGCGGGTCGGCCCGCCGCCGCCGTCGCCCCAGCCGAAGAGGCCCATCGAGATGTTCGACGCGCCCTTCTCGGCGTACTGCCTCTGGGCGCGGGCCAGATCAGAGGCCGCGAGGTCGGAGTTGTAGGTGTCGCTCGGCGGGAAGTGCGTGAACACCTGCGACCCGTCGATTCCCTCCCAGAGGAACGAGTGGTGGGGCATCCTGTTGGTGTCGTTCCAGGAGATCTTCTGCGTGAGGAAGGAGTCGGATCCTGACGCCCTGACGATCTGGGGCAGCGCGGCCGTGTAGCCGAACGAGTCGGGCAGCCAGACCTCTTTCGGCTCGTAGCCGAACTCGCGGAGGAAGAAGCCCTTGCCGTGCACGAACTGACGCACGAGCGCCTCGCCGCCCGGCATGTTGGTGTCGCTCTCGACCCACATGCCGCCGACCGGCACGAAGCGGCCCTCGGCGACTCGCTCGCGGATGCGCTCGAAGAGCTCGGGGTAGAACTGCTTCATCCAGGAGAACTGCTGGGCACTCGAGCAGGCGAAGACGAAGTCGGGGTCGACGTCCATCAGCTGCAGCACGTTCGAGAACGTGCGCGCGCACTTGCGGACGGTTTCGCGGGTCGGCCAGAGCCAGGCCGAGTCGATGTGCGCGTGGCCGACGGCTGTGATGGCGTGCGCGCTGGCGTAGGCCGGCGAGGCGAGAACCGCCTCGAGTTCCGCTCGACCCCGGCCCGCGGTGGAGGCGACGTCATCGGGGTCGACCACATCGCAGACCCGCTCGAGGGCCCGCAGGATCTCGGCGCGCCGCGGCAGGGTGGGCTCGAGCTCGCGCATTAGACCGAGCAGGCTCCACACGTCGCGCTCCAGCTCGTATACGTCGACGTCGCGTTCGACGAGGTCGATCTGCCGCAGCGTGTAGATCGAGTCGGTGCCGGCGGTCGCCTTGTCTCCGAGGGGCGTCGGAATGTAGAAGAAGTTGCCGCCGACATCGGGGTTCGATGCCGCCTCGATGTAGAAGTCGAGACGGTCGCCGGGGGCGACGTCGAGCGGCACGTAGCCGTTGTAGGGCTCGATCGCCTTAACGATGGTTCCGTCCGGGCGGAAGACGAGGCCTTCCGCCTGGAAGCCGGGCTGCCGCGTGCTGAACCCCAGGTCGACGAGGAGCTCGAGAGCCGTTCCGGCGCTGCCCCAACCCGCGGGCACCTCGCCGGTCACGTGGAACCAGGTGGTCCCCCACGGCTTGCTCCACGGGGTTCCGACGACGAAGGGCGTGAACTCCTGCGCCACCGCCTCGGCGAACGGCACGGGTTCGTCGGGGACGTCCCACGCCTCGACGGTGAGGTGATGGGAGCGGCGGTACAGGGCCGGGATGAGCCGCTCCAAGACGAAACGATCGACGCGGACTTCGACGGAGGCAGAGTTGTCGTGCATGGGGTGGTGCTCCTTGCAGAATTCGCGGCCGCCGAGGGGCGACGCGAGGGCGAGAGGTGGAACGGGATCGAGGGGTTCTGCCTACCGGCCTACCCCTTCACGGCACCGGCCAGTGCGTTCGAGCCGCCGAGCACGCGCGAGATGAAGACGTACAGGGCGATCACCGGCACCGAGTAGACGAGCGAGAAGGCGGCGAGCTGCCCGTAGGCGACGGAGCCGTACTGCCCGAAGAAGTTGAAGATGCTCACGGCGGCCGGCTGGTTGCCCGGGCTCAGCAGCAGGATGAAGGGAACGAAGAAGTTTCCCCAGGCCTGGATGAACACGAAGATGAAGACGACCGCGATGCCGGGTCGCATCAGCGGCACGACCACCCGGGTCAGGGTGGTGAACATCGAGGCGCCGTCGGTCCAGGCGGCCTCCTCGAGTGAGATCGGCACGGAGTCCATGAAGTTCTTCGACATCCAGATCGCCATCGGCAGGCTGGAGGCGGCGAGGAAGAACACGGTGCCGGCCACGGAGTCGATCAGGTTGAGCGACACGAACAGGCTGTAGACGGGCACCATGATCGCGGTGATCGGCAGGCAGGTGCCGAACAGGATCCCGTACAGGAACGGCTTGTTGATCCGCATCCGGTAGCGCGACAGCGGGTACGCCGCGAGGATCGCCACGACGACCGTCACGATCGCGCAGCCGCCCGACAGGATGAGGCTGTTCATCAGCGGAATGAACGAGATGTCGGGCGTCAGCACCTTCTGGAAGTTCTCCAGGGTGAACTCGGTCGGGATCTTCACCGACAGCGTCGCCGAGGAGTCGAACGAGGCCAGCACGAGCCAGACGAGTGGCACGGCGAAGCAGACGGCGATGATGACGAGCACGCCGTTCGAGACGAACCGCAGGTTGCGGCCGCTGGGAGAGGTCATGGCCATGGTCAGTCGACCTCCGGCTTAAGGGCCCGGATGTAGACGATCGAGAAGATCGCGCCGATGAGCAGCATGATCGTCGCGATCGCGGTTCCGAAGCCGAGTTGGGAGAACTTGAACGCCTCCTGGTAGGCCAGGATCGGCAGGGTCGAGCTGTTGGTGCCGGGCCCGCCTCCCGTCATCACGAAGATGAGCGTGAAGACCGACAGGGTCTGCAGCGTCGTCAGCATCAGGTTGGTCGAGATGCTGCGTCGGATCACGGGCAGCGTGATGTAGATGAGGCGCTTGAACCCGCCCGCTCCGTCGACCTCGGCCGACTCGGTGATCTCGGGCGGCACCTCTTGCACGGCCGCCGCGTAGACCAGCATCGAGAAGGCCGTGCCGCGCCAGATGTTCGCCAGGATCACGGCGATCATCGGGAACGTGTAGAGCCAGTTCGCGCCCTCGATGCCGAACCACGCGAGCACCGTGTTGAGCGTGCCCGTCTGGTTGAAGAACGCGTACGCGGCGAACGCGGCGACGATCTCGGGCAGCACCCAGGCCGCGACGACGAACGTGCCGACGAGCGAGCGGACGCCGGGGTTCGCCGAACGCATCAGGAGGGCGAGGCCGAGCCCCAGGACGTTCTGGCCGATGACCGCCGATGCAAAGAGAAACACCAGGGTCAGCACGATCGACTTGGGGAAGTCGGGTGAGTTGAAGAGCTTGACGTAGTTGTCGAGCCCGATGAACGACGATTTCTGCGCCGCGGCCCCGGTGAGCGAGGCGTTGGTCAGCGAACCGTAGAACGACGAGACGATAGGCCCGAGCAGGAACAGCGCCAGGAGCACCATCGACGGCACGAGAGGAATCGTGCGACCGACGGTGCGGATGTTCCGCGCTCGCGCCGACCCCGGCCGGGGCCCCTGCGACGGTGTGCCGCTGGACCCCCGACCTCCGGCCGGATCAGTGTCTTTGCCGAGAGGGGTCGGCGCGATCGTTGCCATCAGCCCTACTTCGAGACCGTCTTGTCGGCGCCGACGATGCCGGTGAGGGCTGTGTCGTAGGCCTTCGCGGCTTCCTCGGGCGTCTGCTGGCCCGTCATGACCGCCTCCATCGCCACGGTGATCTGGTTCGAGATCTGGCTGTAGTCGGTGGTCGCGGGTCGGAAGTGCGTGTCTTTCACGAGCGACGAGAAGAACTTGAAGCTCGGGTTCGAGTCGGCGTAGTCGGGGTCGGTCGCGACGTCGCTGCGCACCGCGATCTGGCTGGCGGCGATGTCGTACGACATCGAACCGTCTTTATCGAGTGCGTCGGCGATGAAGTCGAACGCCTTGTCGGAGTTTTTGCTGGTCGCACCGACCGCAAGGGTCCAGCCGCCCGACATGCTGTTCACGCCGGGAGCCTCGCCGTTCTGGGTCGGCATTCCGACCTGGCCCATGACCTTGCTCCACTCGGGCCACGGGTTCGTGCCCGTCGAGAGCCAGGTGCCACTGAGCCACGAGCCGTCGAGGTCGATGGCGAGCTTGCCCTTGGGCAGCCACTCGCCGCCGACGACGGTCGAAATGTTGGTGTCGAGGGCCTGCTCGGGTGTCGGGCCCACTCCGCCCTGGTAGACGTCTTTGATGAAGCCGAGCGAGTCGGTGAAGTTCGACGACCCGGTGATCCACTTCTTCGACGCGTCGTCGTAGAGGGTGCCGTTCGGGGTGCCGTACAGGAGCATCTCGAAGCCCTGCATGGTCGAGCCCTCGCCCTGCGGCTTGCCCGAGTAGACGTTCAGCGGCACGACGTCGGGCAGCTTCGACTTGATCGTCTTGGCCGCACTCAGCACGTCGTCCCAGGTCTTGGGCTCCCACGGCACGGTCAGACCGGCCTTCTTGAAGAGGTCTTTGTTGTACCAGAGGGCCCTGGTGTCGGTGCCCATCGGAATCCCGTAGGTCTTGCCGTCGGTGCCGACGCCCGCCTCTTTGGCGTTGTCGTAGAACTTGCTCCAGTCGGCCCACTTCGCGGTGTACTTGTCGAGGGGCAGCAGGTAGCCGGCCTCGGCGTCCGCCTTCACCTTGAACGTGTCTTCGTAGATGACGTCGGGGGCCGTCGAGGGCGCGCGCTCCATCAGGGCGAGCTTCGTGTAGTAGTCGTCGTTCTGGGCGGCGATCGGCTCGAGCTGCACCGTCATGCCGGGGTTGGCCTTTTCGAACGACTTCTTCACCTCTTTGAGGTGGGCGTCGAGCTGCGTGAACGTGCCGAACTTTTGGTACGCGATCTTGATCGTGTTCGAATCGCCACCGCCGCCGGCGCTGCACCCGGTCGCGACCAAAGCTGTAGTCATGACGGTGGCCGCGATGGCGAGGATACGGGCGGCTCGCCGCCCCCTGCGAGAAGTGGTGGTGCCGGTGCTGCTCATCATGGTGCTCCCTTGCTCCATAAGACGCCGTCTCGGCAACTCCGCCGATCCGCTCGGCATTACTCAATCGTCTTTACTAACCTCTGTCAAGACTCATTTTTGTAACGCTCCGGTTTGGATCCTGCATTCGCTTGTGCCGTCGCCGCTCCTGCAAATTCGAAGGAAAAACCGGCGCCGGGCGACGAGAAATCAAGGATCCGACGGGGTCACCCACGCGGATCTCCTTCGAATTCGACGTCGTACCGCAAACCGCGAGCGGGTCAGACCGAGATCAGCATCCCCGACGGCCGCGGCGAGAACGCGTGGTCGAGCACCAGGCACGCAGCACCGACCGCGGCGACATCTTCGCCGATCGCCGAGCCGACGAACCCGAGCCCGCGCCGTGGGATGAGCGCGGCCGACTGCTCCACCGCCTCGGGAAGCACCTCGAGCACGACATCGCCGATCTCGTCCCAGAACGGGCCGCCGAAGACGAGCTCGTCGAGGTCCAGCAGGTTGACCAGCACGACGATGGCCCGGGCGAGGTGCAACCCGGCCCCGTGAAGGATGCGCCGAGCGGAGTCACGCTGATCGGAGGACGGCGTGGCCTGGGCATCGGCCGGGCCGGATCCTTCGATTTCGGTCACGTCGACGGGAGCACCGCCCGCGATGGCCGCGAGCCGGTGGAAGGCCCCGCTGACCGTCTCCATGTCGGCGCCGTCGTCGAGCGCGGGAAGCAGTCCCGCGTCGACCGCCTGGCACACCAGCGCGCGCGGCGTGATGAGGTCGCCCACGCAGCCGGCCCGCCCGCACACGCAGATCGCCCCCGCGGGATCGACCGTGATGTGCCCCGCGTCGCCGGCATTCGAGCTCGAGCCCCGGACGACGTCGCGCCCGACGACCAGCCCGGTGCCGAATCCGGTCCCGTAGTAGACGAACGCGAAATTGGCGCGCTCGGAGGCGGTCGAGAACCAGAGCTCGGCGACCGCGGCGGCCGTGACGTCTTTCTCGAGCAGCACCGGCAACCCCGTCGCCTCGCTGAGTGCTGCCCGAAGCGGCACATGACGCCAGAGCGGCAGCATCGGCGGGTCGAGGACGATGCCCTGCTCCGCGTCGATGGGGCCGGGCGAGGCGATTCCGACACCGATCACGAGCCGAGGATCCACGCCCGAGTCGCCGATCAACCGGTCGATCGAGCGCGCCATCAGGTCGATCAGCTGAACGGGCTCCGACGCGGAGGGCGTGCGGGTGCGGGAGTGCGACACGACGACCCCGCGCAGATCGAGGACGACGTAGGTGATGACGGCCGGGTCGATATGGACGCCGACCGCGTAGCTGCCGTGAGCTTCGAGCTGCAGGATGGTGCGCGGCTTGCCCGGGCCGTTGACGATCTTGCCCGTCTCGCGCACGAGGCCCGCCTCGAGGAGGCGCCTCGACACGTTCCCGATCGTCTGGGCGCTGAGCCCCGTCTGCACGGCCAGCTCGACCCGGCTCAGCCCCTCGGATGCGCGCCGGATCGCGTCGAGCACGACGGCCTGGTTGTAGCCGCCGATCGCCGGAAGGTTCGTGCCGGTTCGCATGGCGTCGAGAGTAGCGGTCATCCGGCTGACAGGGGGTTCTCCACAAGGGCCGAAGGGATCCTGTTGCACCCCGGAGCCGCACGCTAGCCTGGGCACATGAGTGACCTCCGCCTCGAAGAGCTGTCGGCCAAGACCATCGTCGCGGCCAATACCCTGACCCTCAAGCCGGGCCAAGAGCAGTACGTGGCGCCCGTGTCGCACTCCATCGCCGAGGCCTACGTCAACCCGACGTCGGCGTGGCCACGAGTCGTGCTCGACGGCGACGAGGTGGTCGGCTTCATCATGGGGCAGTTCGACCCCGACAACGATCACGAAGAGCTCCGCAGCTGCATCTGGCGCATCAACGTGTCGGCCGACGCGCAGGGCCAGGGGGTGGGCCGCTTCGCCGTGCACTCGCTGGCCACCGAGGCGCGCAACCGGGGCTTCGAGCGACTCACCGTCATCTACGAGCCCGGCGACGACGGCCCCGAGAGCTTCTTCACGCACGTCGGCTTCGAAGTGATTGGCGAGACCCCCTACGGCGAGCACCTGGCCGCACTGACCATCGCCCCGTCGCCGCACGACGACGAGGCCTGAGCCGCGACGACGCCTGAGCCGCAGCGTTCGATGCGCTCTTCCGAGCCCGGCGCCGACCTCGCGAGTCCGGCAGACGCCGACGACTGGGTCTCGCGCGTTGTCGCAGTCGTCGAGTCCATTCCCGCTGGGTGCGCGCTCAGCTACGGCGGGGTCGCTGCCCTGCTCGGCTCCCGCTCCTCACGCGGCGTCGGCAAGGTGATGGCGCAGGCCGGCCACGATCTGCCGTGGTGGCGGGTGATCCGCGCGTCGGGCCATCCACCCGAAGGCCACGAGCAGCGCGCCCTCGAGATGTACCGCGTCGAGGGCACGCCGCTCCGCTGGAGCCGCACGGGCACCTGGCGCGTCGATCTCGACGCTGCCGAGTGGCGCCCCTGAGCCGCGAGCGCTCGTGGCACCATGTTTCGGGCCAAGCACCGCCGAAAGACGGTGCCCTGCCCGAAACGTGGTGTCGGCGCTCAGACCAGCGACTCCCGCCACGCCGCGTGCAACTGCGCGAACCGGCCCGTCCCAGCGATGAGGTCATCGGGCGTGCCGTCTTCGACGATGCGTCCGTACTCCATCACGAGCACCCGGTCGGCGATCGCGACCGTCGAGAGCCGGTGCGCGATGATCAGCGCTGTTCGGTCGCTCAGCAGCGTCTGCAGCGCCTCTTGCACGAGCCGCTCCGACGGGATGTCGAGCGACGCCGTCGCCTCGTCGAGAATCAGCACCGCCGGGTCGGCGATGAACGCCCGCGCGAACGAGAGCAGCTGACGCTGACCCGCTGAGACACGACCGCCGCGCTTGTTCACGTCGGTGTCGTAGCCGTCCGGCAGCGCCATGATGAACTCGTGCGCGCCGACCGCCCGCGCCGACCGCTCGATCTCCTCGCGCGTCGCGTCGGGCTTGCCGAGCGCGATGTTGTCGGCGACGGATCCCGAGAAGAGATACGCCTCCTGGGTGACCATGACGATCGCCCGGCGCAGGTCTTTCGGGTGCAGGTTGCGCAGGTCGACGCCGTCGAGTCGAATGCTGCCGCGCGACGGGTCGTAGAAGCGCGCGATCAGCTTCGCGAGTGTCGACTTGCCGGCGCCGGTCGATCCGACGAGGGCGATGGTCTGGCCGGCCGGCACGTGCAGGTCGAACTCGGGAAGCACGACCGCGTCGCTGTTGTACGCGAACTCGACATCGTCGAAGTCGACGGCGCCCTTCGCGTCGTAGAGGTCGGTCGGGCGCACCGGATCGGGCACACTCGGCTCCTCCTCGAGCACGCCCGAGATCTTCTCGAGCGCGGCCGACGCCGACTGGTAGCCGTTGTAGAACATCGCCAGCTCCTCGGCCGGATCGAAGAAGCGTTTCGCGTAGAGGGCGACGGCCAGCAGCGCGCCGATCTCGAGCGAACCGTCGATGACGCGGAACCCGCCGAACAGCACGACCGCGGCGAGGGTCGCGTTGCCGATCATCACGAGGCCGGGGTCGAACGTTCCGAACAGGCGGAAGACCTTCGCGTTGGCCTGCCGGTAGCTCTCGACGTACTCGCCGTAGGTGTCTTCGTTGCGCTTCTCCTTGCGGAACGCCTGCACGGCGCGAATGCCCGTCATCGTCTCGACGAAGTGCACGATCACGCGCGCACTGGTCGTGCGGGTGGCACGGAACAGTCGCTGCGACCGCACCTGGAACCACCGGGTGAGGGCGAACAGCGGAATCAGCGCCACCCCGAGGATCAACCCCGACGGAGCATCGAGACTGACGAGCGCGATGGCCGTGAAGACCATGTACAGCAGACCCTGCACCAGCTGGTTGATACCCGAGTCGAACAGCTCGCGGATCGAGTCGAGGTCGCTCGTCTGGCGCGAGATGATCCGACCCGACGTGTAGCTCTCGTGGAACTCCAGGCTGAGTCGCTGCGTGTGCAAGAAGAGCCGCTTGCGCAGGTCGAACAGCACGCTCTGGCTGATCCGGGCGAAGAGCACCGTGTACTGCGCCATCATGACGGCGCCGATGATGCCGGTCACCAGATACAGGCCGACCACGACGAAGGTCGGAGCCCAGTTCTGATCGTCGAGCAGCGCCGGCAGCGCGTTGTCGATGCCGTATGCGATGAGGGTGGGCCCGGCGACCTGGGCAGCGGTCGAGAGCACCACGATGATCGCGGTGACGAGGATCCTGCGCTTTAAAGGGGACAACAAGGATCCGAGGAGACGCCGCGAACGCAACTGCAGTCGCCTGCTCTCGTCGCGCGTGAAGTCGTTGCGCTCTTCGCCCTTGACGCCCTGGGTGCTTGCAGTGGTGCTCACGCCAGCACGTCCTCTCGGGTGGTCCGATCGTCGTCGTCGAGCGACGAGATCACATAGCGGTAGTGGTCGTTGGTGGCGATCAGGTCGGAGTGCCGGCCGACCGCGGTGACGCGTCCGTTTTCGAGGAGCGCCACGCGATCCGCGAGGTTCACGGTCGACGGGCGGTGCGCCACGATCAGCGAGGTCGTCTCGGAGAGAACCCTCCGGAGCCCCGCCTCGACGCGGGCCTCGGTGTCGACGTCGAGCGCCGACAACGGGTCGTCGAGCACCAGCACCGACGGCCGCGCCGCGATGGCCCGGGCCAGGGCGAGCCGCTGGCGCTGGCCTCCCGAAAGGCTGAGCCCCTCTTCGCCGACAGTCGTGTCGACGCCCTCCGGCAGATCGTGCACGAACCCGGCCTGAGCGATGTCGAGGGCCTCGCGCATCACCCGATCGGCCTCGTCGCCCGACAGGTCGGGTCGTCCGAGCAGCACGTTGTCGCGCACCGTGGTGCTGAACAGCGTCGCGTCTTCGAAGGCCATGCCGATGTGGCGGCGGAGCTCTTCGCGCGTCAGATCGCGCACGTCGACACCGTCGAGCAGCACTTCGCCGCCGGTGACGTCGTACAGGCGCGGCACGAGAGCCAGGAGCGTGGTCTTGCCGGATCCTGTGAGCCCGACCAGGGCCATCGTCTCACCCGGCTGGAGCTCGAGATCGACGCCGTCGACGAGGTCGGCGAACTGCGCCGGGCTGTCTTGGTAGCGGAAGTGCGTCGCCCGGAACTCGAGGTGACCGCGGGGGTTCGTTATCGTCTTCGGCTCGACCGGGTCGGTCACCGTGTTGACGCTGTCGAGCACCTCGAAGAAGCGGTCGACCGCTGTGCGGGTATCGAACGTCATCGACAGGAGGAACCCGATCGACTCGACCGGAAAGCGCAGCACGGTCGCCGTAGCGAAGAACGCGAAGAGCTCGCCGACCGTCAACTGACCTTCGGAGGCCAGCCAGATGCCCGCCAGCAGACACAGCGCGAACGCCACGTCGGGCACGAGCAGCAGCCACAGCCACAGTTGTGCGATCGCCTTCGACTTCTCGATCTCGGTTCCGCGCAGCTCTTCGGCACGCTTCGCGAAGTCGCGCAGCGAATGCTTGCCGCGACCGAACGCCTTGAGCACCCGGATGCCGTGCACCGACTCTTCGACGCTCGTCGCGAGGTCGCCGACCTGGTCTTGGCTCCGTCGCGCGATGACCGAGTAGCGGTTCTCGAACCGCAGGCCGACGACCCAAATCGGAATCGACGCGACCACGAAGATCAGGCCGAGCAGCCAGCTGTAGAAGAACAGCACCACGAAGCCGACGACGATCGTCAAGAAGTTGACGATCAGCAGAACGATTCCGAACGCGAGCCACCGGCGGATGAGGCTGAGGTCGCTGACCGAACGGCTGAGCAACTGGCCGCTCTGCCACCGGTCGTGGAAGGCCACGGGCAGGTCTTGGAGCTTCTTGTAGAGGCCGTTGCGCATGCTCGTCTCGACGTGCGTGCTCGGCGTGAGCACCAGCCAGCGACGGCCCATGATCATGACCGCCTCGACGACGCCGAGCCCGAGGACGATCCAGAACGCCGGCCACACCTGCCGTGAATCACCGCTCGACAGCGGTCCGTCGACGAGCTGCTGGAGCACGAACGGGATCAGCAGGGCGACGACGGAGGCCAGAAGCGCGGCCACCATGCCGAGGACGATGCGGGGGAAGGCGGGCTTGACGAAGGGATAGAGGCGCTTGAGCGTGCCGAACGTCGAGAGGCGGTCGGCCGTGTCGGTGCTCGTGGTGTTGCCGGTGCTCTTGTTCGTGTTCGTTTTCGTGTTCGTGTTCGTGTTCGTGTTCGTGTTCGTGTTCGTGGGAGGGGGATGCTGAGACATGAAGGATCCAAGTCGTGGGGCAGGGTCGACGCGGCGATCCTGAAAGTTGCGATGTGATGGGCGTGACCGTGAAGGAGGTCACGTGAACGGCGCCACGCGGGCGCGGATGGTGCTGCGGAGGCGATCGCTGGTCAGGCGGCCGAGGCAGAGTGTCGGCGAGCGCGCGGGGAAGAGGCGGCGCTGATAGCCACCGTCCGGAACGAGGTGTGGGCTGTCTTCGTCATTGTGTCCTCCCGAGGCATTCGCTTCTGCATATAGTCACGTGGCTTCATGCCGCCACTTCGAAGGTGACTGCAAGCAGCCTTACAGGATAAACCGACGCCGACGTAAACCGCAATGAAAAGTTCGGTTCTCGCGCTGCCGCCGAATTCGAAGGAGAAACGCCCGGCCGACCCCGCCCGATCGGCATGAAGTCGTCGGCGCGCTCGTGTTTCTCCTTCGAATTCGGGCCCGACGCCGCGCTCCGGCAGGAGAGCCCAAAATCGGCGGAGAGGACTCGCCTAGAAGACGCCCTGCTTAGTGGAAGAAGTGACGCTCTGCGGTAAAGTACATCGAAACACCGGCGGCCTGCGCGGCGGCGATGACCTCGTTGTCGCGGATAGACCCGCCCGGCTGCACCACGGCGCGAACGCCCGCGGCGAGAAGCACCTCGAGCCCGTCGGCGAACGGGAAGAACGCGTCGGAAGCAGCTACGGAGCCCTGAGCGCGATCGCCAGCCCGCTTTACGGCGAGGTGGCACGAGTCGACCCGGTTGACCTGCCCCATGCCGACGCCGACCGAGGCGCCGCCGGACGCCAGCAGGATCGCATTCGATTTGACCGACCGCGACGCGATCCAGGCGAACTCGAGGTCGGCACGCGTGGCCTCGTCGACCTCCTCGCCCGCCACCAAGCTCCAGCCCGACGACGAGAAGCCCGTGAAACGGTCACTGTCTTGCACGAGCACGCCGCCCGAGATCTGCTTGTACTCGCGGTCGGCGAGGGCGAACCCGTCGGGCAGCTGCAGCAGGCGGATGTTCTTCTTCGCCGTCAGGATCGCCAGCGCCTCCGGCTCGAAGCCCGGTGCGACGATGACCTCGGTGAAGATGTCTTTGACCGTCTCGGCCATGGCGACGGTGACGGTGCGGTTCGCCGCGATCACTCCCCCGAAGGCCGACAGGGGGTCGCAGGCGTGCGCGCGGGCGTGCGCGTCGGCGATGGGGTCAGCCTCATCGAGACCTCCGACGGCGATCCCGCACGGGTTGGCGTGCTTGATGATGGCGACGGCCGGACGGTCGAAGTCGTATGCCGCCCGCACCGCCGCGTCGGCGTCGACGAAGTTGTTGTACGACATCTCTTTGCCGTGCAGCTGGGTCGCTTGGGCGATGCCGGTTCCGTCCGTCTCGGCGTACAGCGCGGCTGCCTGGTGCGAGTTCTCGCCGTAGCGGAGGGTGTGCTCCAGTTCGGCCGAGACGGCGAAGGTCGTTTCGAACGTGGCCGAGGATCCTGCCGCCGCCGCTGGGGCATCCGTGCCGGCATCGTGCTCGGCCCGCACCCCGACACTCGCCGCGAAATACGCCGCGACCGCGGTATCGTAGGAGGCGGTGTGGGCGAAGGCCTCGCCCGCGAGACGCTGCCTCTGGGCGAGAGTCGTGCCGCCGAGGGTGAGCGCCTTCGTGATCTGGGGGTACGACGCCGGTGAGACGGCGATCGCTACGTTGGCATGGTTCTTCGCCGCCGCCCGAACGAGCGCCGGGCCGCCGATGTCGATGTTCTCGATCACGGTCGGGGCATCAGCGCCCGACGCCACCGTCTCGACGAACGGGTAAAGGTTGACCACGACAAGCTGGAACGGCTTGATGTCGAGGTCGCGGAGCTGGTCTTCGTGCGTCTCGAGTCGCAGGTCGGCGAGCACGCCGGCGTGGATGGCCGGGTGCAGCGTCTTGACGCGGCCATCGAGGGACTCAGGGAAGTCGGTCACGGCACTCACGTCGGTGACCGCGAACCCGGCGTCGCGGATTGTCTGCGCGGTCGAACCCGTCGACACGATCTCGACGCCCGCCTTCGCGAGGGCCGTCGCGAGTTCGACCAGCCCGGTCTTGTCGCTCACGGAGATCAGCGCGCGCGCGATCTCGATGGCGTCGCGGTCGCGGTAAAGGCTGGGGTCGATTGCGTGGCCGCTCATGCGGGAGTCTTCTCCGTCAGGTCGATTGTTCCGTTGGCGATGTCGAGGATGCTCTGAACGAGCAACCGGCGCTCGACGACCTTGATGCGGTCGTGGAGCGTGTCTTCGGTGTCGCCGGGGTGCACGGGAATGCGCTCCTGCGACAGGATGGGGCCCGAGTCGACGCCGTTGTCGACGACGATGACGCTCGCCCCGGTCTGGCTCACTCCGGCCGCGATCGCATCACGGACCCCATGCGCGCCGGGAAACTCGGGCAGGTAGGCGGGGTGCGTGTTGATCAACCTCGGGCTGAACGCCTCGACGACTCGGGGCGGCACGAGCCGCATAAAACCGCTGAGCACCACGAGGTCGGGCTGCCACTGCCGAATCTGGTCGAGCAGCTCGTCGCCCCAGGCCTCACGGTCGGGAAAACTCGTGAACGGCACCGAGAACGTGGCGATGCCGAATGCCTCGGCGTGGTCGAAACCGTCGGCCGCACGGTCGGCCCCGACGGCGACGACCCGGGCCGGATATTCGACGTCGCTCGCGGCTTCGAGGAGGGCCCGGAGATTGGAGCCCCCGCCGGAGATGAGCACGACGAGCCTTAGCACCCGGCAAGCCTAGCGTGCGGTCTAGAGCTGCCCGGGCCGTTGTCCACAGGGCTATCCGGCCCGGGAAAGCTGCTCGGAAGCGGGCCCACCAGTCGGCCCGATATGCGGTCAGCACACCAAGGCCCACCATGGTGTCGAGTCTGCATCGTGGGCGTCAGCGGGTGAACCCGTCGAGGCGCTCGGTCGGAACGTCGTCGGGCGAGCGCGTGTCGGACGAGCGGCTGTCGGACGAGCGCTTGTCGCGCGGCAGCACCGTGTCGAGGCTCGGCAGCCCGTCGGCTGTCTCGGGCGCGCGAGGCCCACCAGTGTCACCGGCGTCACGGTCACCGGCACTACGCGAGCGATCAGGATCCGACACAGCTGACTCCGACTTCGGCTTGTCGCGAGCAGCGGACGCACGCTCCGGCAGCCTCTCGCCCACCACCTGCGCGAGGTCGCCGATCGCCTCGGCCCCCGACTTCACCACGAGGGCGAGAACGGCCGGGATGCCGACCTCCAGTGCAGCGAACAGCCCCACGACCCAGGCGTCGGGCCCCACCGACGCAAGCCGCCCCGGGCCGGCGGAGCCGGCCGAGACGCCGGCCACCCCGCCGATGATCAGACCGGCGACGACGCCCGTCGAGACGCCGACGACGGCGCGGAAGAGCAGGGAGTCGCGGGCGCCCAGGGCCCGCTCGATGCGGCCGCGCATCAACGTGACGACAACGAACGAGGCAACGACGGGAACGAGGAGGCCGACGAACGCGAAAGCCGGGGTCGACGTCGGCAGGGCGCCGAGGAACGGCACGGCCGGCATCGGGCCGAGGGTGGTGCCGAGCGGCGAGACCGAGGATCCTTCGCCGAGTGCGAAGCCCGGGCCGATCAGCCACGACGCGACCCAGGCGACGGCGTTGGGCACCAGGGCAATCTGGCCGATCGTGAGAGCGAGTCCGCCGAGCACCCCGGCGTGTGCGCCCTCGTACAGCGAGATGATCGACGCGTAGTTCGTGAGTAGGAGGAGTGCGAGGATCGCTCCGGCGACGGCGAAGACGATGACCGCGACGGCGGCGCCCGCGCGAAGCGACACCAGGCCGATTGATCGACCGAGTGACGGGATGGCTTCTACCCCGCGCAGAAGGAGGGCCGTGAGCGGGTCGGGTGTCGCGTCGCGGCGACGCCGGTTGACCTCGGCCGCCGCGAGCAGGGGAATGGCGAAGACGAGCGTGGGCAGGACGATGCCCTGCGCGAGGGAGACTGTCGCGCCGGGACGGCTGGCCGTGGCTGTCACGATGGCCGAGGCGAGGGCGAACGCGAGAACGGCGACGCCGGAGCCGATCGCGCGATGGCTCGTCTCGGCGATTCGCCGGCCCGCACGCGCACCGAGCAGCACGGTGGTGAGCGCAAAACCCAGAGCCGCTATCGAGATGACGATCGGAGCACCCGCGCCGCTGATGCCGGTCGCCGCCGCAGCCGATTTCGACAGCGTCAGGGTGAGATCGGCCCCGTGGCCCACCAGCCAGACGTCGACGCCGGCCTGCCAGAAGACGACCCAGTCGATCTGGAGCCCGTACTGGAAGGCCCAGAGGAAGGTGAGCGACACCACGGGGATGCCCACGCCGATGCCCACGACGAGCAGAGACTCGAGCGCGGCGAAGACGGCGGTGAGAGGGCGATTCATACGGCCATGACTGTACCGGGGGCCACCGACGCCGAAGGGCCGCCCCGCCGAAAGCGGAGCGGCCCTTCAGTAAGCAAGCAGCAGCCCGGGACACCGGAATTCGGCACCGACACCGCCGATGGGCGGTCGTGCCACCGAAATGCAGTGCCAACACCGAAATGCAGTGCCAGGCCCGAAACGCAGTGCCGGGCCCGAACAACGGCGCCAGGCCCGAAACGCGGCACCAGACCCGAAAGCGGCGTCAGAGCGAGCTGTAGACCTCGCGCAGCAGCGCAGCAGTCTCGCTGGGCGTCTTGCCGACCTTGACGCCGGCGGCCTCGAGGGCCTCCTTCTTGGCCTGCGCCGTGCCGGCCGACCCGGAGACGATGGCACCGGCGTGGCCCATGGTCTTTCCCTCGGGAGCGGTGAATCCGGCCACGTAGCCGACGACCGGCTTCGTGACGTTCGCCTTGATGTAGTCGGCAGCGCGCTCTTCGGCGTCGCCGCCGATCTCGCCGATCATCACGATCGCCTTCGTCTCGGGGTCGGCCTCGAACGCGGCGAGCGCGTCGATGTGCGTCGTGCCGATGACGGGGTCGCCGCCGATGCCGATCGCAGTCGAGAAGCCGAGATCGCGGAGCTCGAACATCATCTGGTAGGTGAGCGTGCCCGACTTCGACACGAGGCCGATCGGACCCTTGCCGGTGATGTTGTTGGGGGTGATGCCGACGAGCGACTCGCCGGGCGTGATGATGCCGGGGCAGTTCGGGCCGATGATGCGGGTCGCGCCGCCCTTCGACTTGGCGAGCGCCCAGAACTCGGCGGCGTCTTGCGCCGGGATGCCCTCGGTGATGACGACGACGAGCGGGATGCCCGCTTCGATGGCCTCGATGACGGCGTCTTTCGCGAACGCCGGCGGAACGAAGACGATCGACACGTCGGCGCCGGTCGTCTCGATTGCCTCGGTAACGGTGCCGAACACGGGCAGCGTGACGTCGCCGTGCGAGACGGTGGTGCCGGCCTTGCGGGCGTTGACGCCGCCCACGACCTGCGTGCCGGCCTTCAGCATGAGAGCGGTGTGCTTGGTGCCCTCGCCGCCGGTGATGCCCTGGACGATGACCTTGGAGTCTTTTGTGAGGAAGATCGACATTGTTCTGATCCTTTACTTCTCGTCGGCAGCGGCGAAGGCCAGCTCGGCGGCTTTGTCGGCAGCTTCGTCCATGGTCGCAACGACGGTGACGAGGGGGTGAGCGGCTTCGGCCAAGATCTTTCGGCCCTCGTCGACGTTGTTGCCGTCGAGACGCACGACCAGGGGCTTCGTCGCGGCGTCGCCCAGAATGCCGAGCGCGGCGACGATTCCGTTGGCGACGGCGTCGCACGCCGTGATGCCGCCGAAGACGTTGACGAAGACGCTCTTGACCTGCTCGTCGCCCAGGATGACGTCGAGGCCGTTCGCCATGACCTCGGCGCTCGCTCCGCCGCCGATGTCGAGGAAGTTGGCCGGCTTGACCCCGCCATGCTTCTCTCCGGCGTAGGCGACGACGTCGAGGGTCGACATGACGAGACCCGCGCCGTTGCCGATGATCCCGACCTGGCCGTCGAGTTTGACGTAGTTGAGACCAGCAGCCTTGGCCTTGGCCTCGAGCGGGTCGGCGGCCTCCGCGTCTTCGAGGGACGCGTGGCCGGGGTGACGGAAGTCGGCATTCTCGTCGATCGAGACCTTGCCGTCGAGTGCCACGATGTCGCCCTGCTCGGTGAGTACGAGCGGGTTGACCTCGACCAGAGAGGCGTCTTCGCCCTTGTAGACGTCGTAGAGCTTCACGAGCACCGGCGCGACCTTCTCGATCAGGTCGTCGGGGAATCCCCCCGCCTTGGCGATTTCGGTGGCCTTCGCCAGGTCGATGCCCGTCAGCGGGTCGACCTCGACTCGCGCGAGAGCTTCGGGACGCTCGACGGCGAGCTCCTCGATCTCCATGCCGCCCTCGACGCTGCAGAGCGAGAGGTACGAACGGTTGGCCCGGTCGAGGAGCACGGAGAAGTAGAACTCCTGCTTGATCTGGGCCCCGCCCGCGACCATGACGCGCTTGACCGTGTGGCCCTTGATGTCGAGCCCTAGAATCGCTTCAGCAGCGGCCTCGGCATCAACCGCTGTCTTCGCGACCTTGACGCCGCCGGCCTTGCCTCGGCCGCCTACCTTGACCTGGGCCTTCACCACGGTCACGCCGCCGATCTTCTCCGCCGCAGCCCGCACCTCGGCGGGAGTATCGGCGATGATGCCGGGGAGGACGGGCACGCCGTAGGCCTCGAAGAGGTCTCTGGCCTGGTACTCGAAAAGATCCACGCTGTTCTTCCAATCCGCATCACTGCGTCTCACCACACGGTGTCGTTCCTCATTCCAGCCTGGATAACCGGCGGGAAGGGCGTCTCGAACTCTCTCGACATCGAGACTATGGGCCGTCCATCAGCCTAGCGCGCACCCCCAACACGCTTCTGGCTCTGTCCACAGGTCCGTTCCCCTGGGAGCGCCCGCAGAGCGGCCCGTACCCCGCGGCGTAGACCGGAGTCATGGCTAAAGACACGAACGTCAAGACGCAAGAGAAGCTCGGCGAGATCCTCACCGCCCGTGAGGTGTCACGCCTCGGCGAGGGATTCCATGCCGACGTCGTCGACCACGACCCGGTTCCCGGTGCGCCCGCGGGCCTTGCCGGCATCCAGGAGTTCTGGTCCTCGTTCTTCGAGGCTTTTCCGGACGTCGACCTCAAGGTAGAGACGCTGGTCGCCGACGACGAGTACGTCACCGCGGTCTTCACGATCTCGGGCACCCACACCGGTCCGTTCGAGGGCAACGAGCCGACCGGCAAGAGCTTCCAGGTGCGAGGCATCCAGGTCGGTAAGTTCAACGACGAAGGCCTGATCGTCGAGCGCTGGGGCGCCACCGACCAGGCGACCCTGATGCAGCAACTCGGATTGGACTCCTGACATGAGCGACGCACCATTCACCGACGCGAGCGACCCCGACGAATCGTTCGCCGAGTCGGAGCAGATCGTCACGAACGATGCCGTGGCGGGCGAAACCGTCGAGCCCGGCATCGGTGAAGGCAACGACGGGCCGACGGGCGGCGCACCCTCCGAGGGCGAGCCGGAGTACGCCGAGAACGACCTCGCCGGCGACGACATCGACCTCAGCGACGACGCCGACAACTGATCGTCCACACCTGAAGACCCCCTCTCCACAGAGGGGGTCTTCGTGGTTTCTGGAGCACCCCTGTGGAAAGCGGCGGCGAAGCCGGCCGAGGATCCGAGAGGGTCATCGGCATGAATCGACGAACGTCTCCCCCTCTCCCACCGCCGCGCGCGGGCTCGACCCGGCCACGGCGGATCCTGCTCGCCCTCCTGGCTCTGTTGGCCACCTGTCTGCTGTTCGCTCCGCCGCCTCCCGCCTCCGCCCTCCAGTCGACCGGGCACGGTCGCGGATTCCTGTGGGACGGCGACGGGGTCTCCTGGCTCGGCACGTACCGCCTCGCCGACGGGCGGTCGGCGTTCTGCCTCGAGGTCGGCAGATCGTCGCCGGTGGGCAACGACTACGACCTGAGTTCCTCGGCGACAGGGCTGGGCCTGACCTCGACCGAGATAGCCCGCCTCGCGTACATCGCGCGCACCTGGTCGGGCACCACCGATCCGGTGACGGCGGCGGCGGCCCAGCTCTCGGTCTGGTCGATCACCGGTCTCGACGGGCACACCCTCGAGTACTACGCCGGCCGGGCCAACGAGAAGCGCGATGCGGTGCTGAAGAAGGCGGCTACGTTCAGCGCCAGGGCTGCTGCGCAGGCGACGAACGGGGTCACGGCCGATGTGAGCCTGACCCTGGATGGCACGGGGGCGGGGCGAGTGCGCGCCGATCTCAGCGCCCGGCTCGAATCGGGCGGAGGCACGACGGTGGCAGCGGGTGCATTCGCCGGCTCGATCACCCTCCGTGGAGGTGCCTTCGCCGACGGTTCGTCGACCAAGGCCCTGCGTAACGGTCGCAATCAGTCGTTCCGCGCGACCGGTACGACGCCGATCAACCACGTCAGCGCCACCGCGTCGTTCTCCGACCTTCCCTACCGCGCCGTGATCACGGTCGGCTCGAGCGCCGCCGGATCCCAGCGATTGCTCTTCGACACCGCACCCACCGGCACTGCGACCACGACCGAGACGGTCGAGGCCGTGTCGCCCCGTCCGTTCCAGCCGCGCGTCACAACGTCGACGAGCATGGCCCGGGCTGCGGCCGGCGCAGCCATCACCGACGAGCTGAAGCTGTCGGTCCGACCGGGCGCCGGTCTGCTGTCGAAGTGGGGCGTCTACCGGGTCTCCGGCACCTCGCATCCCGTCCCTGTGACGATCCGCAGCAGACTCCTCGGGCCGTTCGCGAAAAAACCGGCGACGTCGTCTGCGTGGCCGGCGAAGGCCCCCGAGGTCTGCCGCATTGCGACGGTCGTGAAAACGGGGCCGGGTACCTACCGGACGAAACCCTGCACGCTCCCGTCGGAGGGCTACTTCGTCTGGGTCGAGACCATCGACCCGAAAGACACCCCCGTCGCTCAGGGTCGCTCCCGAGTGAAGGCCTGGAAGTCGCCGTTCGCGTCCGCGACCGAGGTGACGTTCTCGCCACCGAAACCCCCGTCCCCGCTCCCGTCGATCACCACGTCGGTGGAGCACGACGAGGTCGTTCCCGGCGAATGCACGCCCGATCGTCTCGTTGCAACCGGGTTCCCCTCCGACGCGGGCGATGTCGTCGTCGAATCCGTCCTTCTCGGCCCCTTCGCCGATGCGCCAGCCGACGGCCACGACTTCGGGCCCGACAAGACCCTCGACGATTTTCCCGTCGCAGGCCGAGTCGAGACCGTCGTGATGGGGGACGGCGAGTACGAATCACCCTGCGTCGAGACCCGAAAGCCGGGGCACTACGTCTGGGTCTTCCTCTCCGAGGGGTCGAAGCCGATCGGCTCCGCGCAGGCGGTCGCCCCCTTCGCCGATCTCACCGCTCACGCGAGCGAGCGGTTCGTCGTGTCGAAACCCGACGTGCCGACCCCGACGCCGACCCCATCCGTCCCGCCCACAACCCCGCCGACGCCCCAGCAAACGACGCCACCGACCCCCTCGGCGAGCACTCCTCCGACGACTACGCCCGTGCCTCCCGCACCTGACGAGCCCCGGCCTCCGCGCCTGCTCGCCTTCACCGGGTCCGGGCCTCTCAGGCCCATCGCGATCGCCGCCGGGAGCAGCCTCGGACTCGGCCTGCTGGCAGTTCTCGCCGGTGTGGTCTCCCGCCGCCTCCGAGCTCGGCGCGAACCTGCATCGACTCCAGGATCCGCCGCGCCCCCGCTCGACGACACCGTCTAGCCGGCCCCCAACGAGAGTGCCCAAAACGGTGCTTGCCAGCTCGGTGAGTGCCGTTTTGGTCACTCTCGTGCCGCGCCTACGATCCGGCCGGACCACCCGGCAGCGCCGCTGCCTGGCAGCCGCACCCACCCGGCAGCGCTGCTACCCGGCAGCCGGACCCACCCGGCAGCCCCGCTACCCGGCAGCCGGACCCACCCGGCAGCCGGCAGCCCGGCAGCCCGCCTAGATCTTTTCGATCGGCGCGACCTTGATCAGCAGCTTCTTTCGGCCCGCGGTGTCGAACTGCACCTCGGCGATGCGTCGCGGACCGATGCCGGTGACGGCGACGACCCGGCCCTCGCCGAAGTCGACGTGGGAGATGCGGTCGTCGGCCGCGAGCTCGAGGTCGCCGTTGTCGCGCACGGTGCCGGTGACCCGGTTGGCCCATTCGGTCTTGGGCTTCGTCTTGGCCGCGGCTGCCGCCCGGTCGTAGCTGCCGCCGCCCATACCGCCGCCGCCGCGTAGTCCACCGGCTCGAGGAGCACCACCGAAACCGCGATCGGTGAAGCCGCTATCGCGGCGGGCATTGAGCGCGCGCGGTTCGGTGCCCCCGCGGCTGTTGGCCATGCCGGGCGATTGCTTCCAGTCGATCAGCTCGACGGGGATCTCCTGCAGGTAGCGCGAGGGCATCGCGACGTTGACTTCACCGAACTGCGCCCGCGTCATCGCGAGCGACAGGAACAGCTTCTGACGCGCCCGCGTGATGCCGACGTAGAACAACCGTCGTTCTTCGGCGGGCCCGCCCGGCTCCGACGCCGACATGCGGTGCGGCAGTAGGTCTTCTTCGACGCCGGTGAGGAACACCGCCTCGTATTCCAGCCCCTTCGCCGTGTGGAGCGTCATCAGCGACACCGTGCCGCTGGTGTCGTCGAGGTCGTCGGCCGCTGCGACGAGCGTGACCTCGGTGAGGAAGTCGAGGAGGACCCCGTCGGGGTTGTTCTTCTGGAACTCGCGGGTGACGGCGACGAGCTCATCGATGTTCTCGGCGCGGGCCTCGTCTTGAGGATCGCGCGACGCGCGGAGAGCGGCCACGAGCCCGCTGCCCTCGATCAGCGCCGTGAGGATCTCTGAGACCAGAGCGGTCGCCGCGGTGGCTGTCACGTCGTCGAGCAGCTGAGCCAGGCCGGTGATCGCACCGGTCACCTTTGGCCCCAGGCCGAGAGCCGCGGCGTTGCGCATTGCGCCGCGCAGGCCCACCTCGTTGGTGTCGGCATACCGCTGCAACGCCGTCTCGGTCGCCGGACCGATGCCGCGCTTCGGCGTGTTCATGATCCGCCGGAGTGCCATAGGGTCTGCCGGGTTCGCCACGGCGATCAGGTATGCCATCGCGTCTTTGATCTCGGCGCGCTCGTAGAACTTCGTGCCGCCGAGCACGCGGTACGGGATGGCGGAGCGGATGAAGATCTCTTCGAGGGCTCGCGTCTGCGAGTTGGTGCGGTAGAAGACGGCCACGTCTTTGTACGCCATGCCGGCCTCGTGCAGGGACGCGATCTCGTCGGCGACGAACTGCGCCTCGTCGTGCCCGGTGTAGCCCGTGAACCCGACGATCTTGTCGCCCGACCCCACTGTCGTGAAGAGGCTCTTCGCCTGGCGGTCGAAGTTGTTCGAGATGACGGCGTTCGCCGCGTCGAGGATGTTCTGCGTCGAGCGGTAATTCTGCTCGAGCAGAATCACCTTCGAGTTCGGGAAGTCGTGCTCGAACTCGGTGATGTTGCGGATATCGGCGCCACGGAACGCGTAGATCGACTGGTCGGAGTCGCCGACGACCGTGAGCGATGCGCCCGGGATCCGCCCGCTGCCGTCTTTCAGCGAGGCGACGTATTGGCCGCCGCGCTCGAGCTCTTCGACGAGGGGTGTCTCGACCGGGCGCGTGAGCTCTCGGATCAGGGCATACTGCGCGTGGTTGGTGTCTTGGTACTCGTCGACCAGGATGTGCCGGAACCGTCGCTGATAGACCGCCGCCACGTGCGGGAACGCGCGGAACAGGTAGACCGTCTGGGCAATGAGGTCGTCGAAGTCGAAGGCGTTGGCGCGCTGGAGCTCGCGGGTGTACTGCCGGAAGATCTCGAGGAACATGACCTCCTGCGGGTCGCCCATGTTGATCTGGCGGGAGTAGGTCTCGACGTCGCTGAGCTCGTTCTTGAGCTTGGAGATCTTGCCGGAGGCCTGGCTCACCGTGAACCCGAGTGAGTCGGCGTCGAGCTCTTTCAGGATTCGCTTGAGCAGCGCCCTCGAATCGGCGCTGTCGTAGATCGTGAAGCTCTTGGTGAAGCCGAACTGTTCGGCCTCGCGCCGCAGAATGCGCACGCACGCCGAGTGGAACGTCGAGATCCACATCCCCTCGGCCGACTGCCCGACGAGCTGAGCGACGCGCTCACGCATCTCGGCGGCTGCCTTGTTGGTGAAGGTGATGGCGAGGATCTGGCTGGGCCAGGCCTCACGTGAGTCGAGGAACCCCGCGATGCGTCGGGTGAGCACGCTCGTCTTGCCGGAGCCGGCGCCCGCCACGATCAGCAGCGACTGGCCGCGGTATTCAACCGCTTCTTTCTGCTGCGGATTCAGGCCGGCGGTCAGCCGATCGTTCGGCATGCCGCCGGTGCTGTCGAAGGGCTCGAGGACGATCGTCATGATCCCCCAAGCCTACGGCCGCCCACCGACACCGCCACCCGCGGCGTGCGTCTCAGCTGTTGGCCGACACCCTCGGAAGAACCTCCAGCAGCAGCTCGGGAAAGTCGGTGAAGACCCCGTCGACGCCGGTCGCGGCGATCTCGTGGAATTCGGTGCGCCAATCGCCGTGATCGGCCTTTGTCGACCCAATGCGGTTCGGCTTCGCGAGGAACGCGTTCTCGGGTCGCAGGGTCCAGGTGAAAGCCTCAAGCCCGAGCCCGTGCGCTCGCTCGACCAGGGTCGCGTCGCCACGACCGCCCTCACCGAGCAGCAGGCCCTTGGGCACGCTGACCCCGTCGAGACCTTCGTCGCGGTTCAGGGCGGCCATGCCCTCCGCAGTCAGCTGTTCGGCGTACGTCGTCGCCGCCGCTCCATCGCGCGCCACCAGGTCGAACGCCGCGCCCGCCGCCTCGAGCAGGTAGACGAAGCGCCCTCCGACACCGCGCCCGCGCAAGTCGTCGAGGACGCCCCGCTCGAAGCTCTCCACCGTCAGCCGGGGGTCGTCGATCCAGCCGGTCTCGGCCAGTTCCGTCGCAACCAGCTCGCCGAGTGGAAGCCCGATCGAGGTGAAGTAGGTGGCGTGCTTCACCTCGGCGACGAGCGAGACGGCGGCCTCGACGGCCTCGTCTGCGTCGAGGAGGTCGAGCAGATCGCGGAACCGCAGGATCCTGCCCTCGCCGTCGTGGCCCGCACTCTCGGGTCGCAGCAGCGGCAATCGCTCCCGGATGCGCAGGCGCTGCAGCTCGGGCCAGGTGAAGTCTTCAGTGAACCAGCCGGTGACCTGCTGGCCGTCGACCTCTTTGGTCGTGCGGCGATCTTCGAAGTCGGGGTGCTCGGCGACGTCGGTCGTTCCCGAGATCTCGTTCTCGTGCCGCAGCACCAGCACGCCGTCTTTCGACGCGACGATATCGGGCTCGATGGCGTCGGCTCCGAGCTCGATGGCCAGCTGATACGCGTCGGCGCCGTGCTCGGGGCGGTGGCCGCTGGCTCCGCGATGGGCGATGACGAGGGGTTCGAGGGTCACGAGAACACGGTAACCGCAGGATCCGACAGCCTGGCTCACGACCCTCTCCCCACCCCGCTCTCAGTCGGGTGCAAACGTGCACGCCCTGCACGTTCTCCCGTGGCGAAACCGCCTCTCATCAGGTGAATTCTCAGCACGTGCCGTACAGCAGACACGTAGACTCGAGTTCAACAAAAGCAGTGTCGGCCGACCCCACCAACCATCGCCGACGCGGATCCCCTGGAGGACCAATTGGCTCACTCGAATCCCGGCTTCAGTCAGTCGCCGGCCTTTTCGAACAACAGCAACGACCTGGTGAACTGGCAGGCCGCGCAGTCGGCTCAGGGCAAGGCTGGTCAGCAGCCGGTCGTGAACGGCGGCATGACTGCCGAGCAGCTCAACGACCTGTACAGCAAGCCGAGCGCCACGCCGGTCGACACCGACCGGATGACGTACGAAGACGTCGTCGCCAAGACCGTCGGCGCCTTCGCTGTGCTCCTCGTCGGTGCCGCGATCGGCTGGTTCGTTCCCGCTCTCGCCGTCGTCGGCGGAATCGTCGGATTGGTCCTCGCCTTCGTCAACATCTTCAAGAAGCGCCCGTCGGGCGCGCTCGTCCTGGCTTACGCCGGCTTCGAGGGTCTTCTCGTCGGTGGGCTCTCGAGCTATTTCGAAGCCGCTTACGACGGCATCGTCGTCCAGGCCATCCTTGGCACGCTCGGTGTGTTCGCGGTGACGCTGGCCCTCTTCAAGTCGGGCAGGGTCCGTGAGTCGAAGCGCGCTACCCAGATCTTCCTCGTCGCCATGCTCGGCTACCTGGCCTTCTCGTTGATCAGCTTCGTTCTGCAGCTCACCGGCGTGACCTCGGGTCAGTTCGGCCTCCGCAGCATCGAGTTCCTCGGCATTCCGCTCGGCTTCTGGATCGGCATCATCGTCGTGCTCCTCGCCGCCTACTCGCTCGTGATGGACTTCACGCAGATCAAGGTTGGCGTCGAGCGGGGTGTCCCGCGCGTCTTCGGATGGCAGGCCGCTTTCGGCCTCGTCGTCACGATCGTGTGGCTGTACACCGAGATCCTGCGCATGCTCGCGATCCTGCGCGGCAACAACTAGCTTCTGCCTCAGCACACGGGCCGCTCTCCTCACGGAGGGCGGCCCGTTTTGCGTCCGCCCTGGTGCGGGCCGGGCATGAGCTCGGCCCCGGTCGGTGGGCTGCCGAGGCCGCCGAGATCGCACTTGGGGTCGCCCTCACCCGACCATTACTGCGATCTCGGCGCCCGGGCGTCGTCACCCGGCCCGCGAGATGGCCCGATCTCCCGCCAGCCGTCGGTAATCCCGGAGGTCGGGGCATCTCGCGACCGCTGCCTTGGCGCCCCGGCCGGCACCACCGCAGTGCGGCACTCCCACCGCGCGACGCTTCACGCCCGCGCCGAGATCGCACTAGTTGTCGCCACCACCCGACCGCTACTGCGATCTCG
>NZ_LMNV01000005.1:407343-416667 GCF_001423105.1 Frondihabitans sp. Leaf304 | reverse complement strand
CGACACCGCCGAAAGGCGGTGTCGCGGGCCGAAAGCGGTGCAGCTCGGAGCCAGGCAGCCAGCTAGCTGCGCGCCGCTACTCCCACTCGATGGTGCCCGGCGGCTTCGACGTGACGTCGAGCACGACGCGGTTGACGCCGGCGACCTCGTTCGTGATGCGGTTCGAGATCTTGGCGAGCACGTCGTAGGGCAGGCGAGTCCAGTCGGCGGTCATCGCGTCTTCGGAGGAGACGGGGCGGAGCACGATGGGGTGACCGTAGGTGCGCCCGTCGCCCTGGACGCCGACCGACCGGACGTCGGCGAGGAGCACGACCGGGCACTGCCAGATCTCGTTGTCGAGGCCCGCCGCGGTGAGCTCGGCACGGGCGATCTTGTCGGCAGCGCGAAGCAGCTCGAGACGCTCGTGCGTGACCTCGCCGACGATGCGGATACCGAGGCCTGGCCCGGGGAACGGCTGGCGGCCGACGATGACCTCGGGAAGCCCGAGCTCGCGACCGATGGCGCGGACCTCGTCTTTGAACAGGGTGCGGAGCGGCTCGACGAGCTCGAACTGCAGGTCTTCGGGGAGGCCGCCGACATTGTGGTGGCTCTTGATGTTCGCGGTGCCGGTGCCGCCGCCCGACTCGACCACGTCGGGGTAGAGCGTGCCCTGCACGAGGAACTTGACCGGCTCGCCAGCGCCCGAGGCGTCGGCTTCGAGAACGAGGGCCGTGGCCGCCTCCTCGAAGGACCGGATGAACTCACGACCGATGATCTTGCGCTTCTGCTCGGGGTCGGAGACTCCCGCCAGAGCGTCGAGGAACTGCTGCTCGGCGTCGACCGTGATGAGACGGATACCCGTGGCAGCGACGTAGTCGTTCTCGACCTGAGTGCGCTCATCGGCGCGCAGCAGGCCGTGGTCGACGAAGATGCAGGTGAGCTGGTCACCGACGGCCTTGTGCACGATCGCCGCGGCAACGGCCGAGTCGACCCCGCCCGAGAGACCGCAGATAACGCGCCCCGCACCGATCTGCTCCTGGATGCGTGCCACTTGCTCGGAGATGACGTTGCCGCTGTTCCAGTCGGCGGGAATGCCTGCCGCGCGGTGCAGGAAGTTCTCGAGCACGGCCTGCCCGTGGGCGGAGTGCTTGACCTCGGGGTGCCACTGCACGCCGTACAGACGTCGGGCGTCGGAGGCGAACGCGGCCACGGGGGTCGACGCACTCGAGGCGAGCACCTCAAAGCCCTCGGGCGCCTTCAAAACGGAGTCGCCGTGGCTCATCCACGCCGTCTGTGCGGCAGGTTGACCATCGAGCAGTGTCGACTCGGTGCCCGAGACGGTCACGTCGGTGGCGCCGTATTCACGGGCGCCCGTCTTCGCCACCTCGCCGCCCAGGGCGACGGCCATGGCCTGGAAGCCGTAGCAGATGCCCAGCACGGGCACTTCGAGGTCGAGGATGCCGGCGTCCAGGGCCGGCGCACCCTCTTCGTAGACGCTCGACGGGCCGCCACTGAGGACGATGCCGACCGGGCTCTTCGCCGCGACCTCGGCCGCGGTGATGGTGTGCGGCACGATCTCGGAGTACACGCCGGCCTCGCGAACGCGTCGGGCGATCAACTGGGCGTACTGCGCACCGAAGTCGACGACGAGGACGGGCTTCTGCACGGTCTCGTCGCTCATGCGGTGGCCTTCGCCGTCTCGCGCTCTGCTTGCAGCGCCTCGTATTCGGTCAGGGCGATCTTGGCCATGTGGCGCTCCACGAAGAATGACATCAGAGGGATGACCCCGCCGAGAGCGATGAGGATGAACCGAGAGAACGGCCACCGCATGATGCTCCACAGGCGGAAGTCGGTGAACAGGTAGACGACGTACAGCCAGCCGTGGGCGATGAGGATGCCGAGCGACAGGTCGAGTGCTGGGCTGCGGATGGTGCCCTCGCGCACGAAGAAGCCGCGAGGATCGCCTATGGCCATCTCGGTCTGGAGGCCGGTGTACTTCAACAGCATCTCGAAGCAGAGCAGCAGCAGCATCACACCGGTGACGTAGGCGGAGATCTTGTACAGGCGCACCGCCCCCGGGATCTTGGGGATATTGCGCGGCCGAGGCTTCAGGGGCATGGGAGCCAGTCTAATCGAGGCGGATCAGGGGTCAGTCGGCGTGAAGCGATGCCTGGGGAGAACCGCCCTCGAGCAGCGCATGGGCCTCTTCGGCCTCCTCGATCTCGCGCTCGAAGGCGTCTCGCACGAGACGGAACCAGAGGAAGATCGCGAAGCCGGCGAAGACCACCCACTCGATCGCGTAGAAGAGGTTCAAGAAGTTGATCGACGTCTTGTCGATCGGAGGCGGCGAGTAGATCGCCGTCAGGTCGCCCCAGGGGCGATCGGCCACGACATAGCCGTTGTAGACGTCGCCCGAGAAGTCGCTCCACTGATTGATGAGCTGCGGTACGGCGACGACCGTCTCCCGCCCCTCCTGGAATTTGCCCTCGGATGCGGCCTCACTCGGCAGGTACCGCCCGGCGAGCGCGGTCGTGGTCGGGGCCACCGGCACCGACGAGATCGCGTCCCGCGCGTCGGCGGCAGTCGCACCCCAGCCGAGCGCAACGGCAAGCGAGCCGCCCGTCGAGGAGTCGACGAAGCGGCCGACGAGCCAGTAGCCGCTGTCGGAGTGGTTGAGGCGGCCGCTGATGACGCGGAAGTCGTCTTTGTCGAACGCGCCCGTGACCGTCACCTTCTGGCCGGTGAACTTATCGAGGTATTTACTCTGGGGCGACGTGAGGTCGGAGAGGGGGGTGCTGGTCTCGGATCCTGTGCTGACGGGCTTGAGGCTGTCGACGCTTCGATCGAGCTGCCAGTGCCCGAGCCAGGCGAAGAGGGCGGCGACACCGAGGGCGAGGGCGAGCATGCCGATCCAGCGCGGTCGACGCGCGACCTCCCACATGCTGTCGGGAAGCGGTCTCACCTGGTCGTCGCGCATCAGTATTCGGGGTCTCTCTGCCGTGTTGCTCGGTGGTCGGACTGCTGGCTGGCCTGCTCGGCCGCAGCGTCGACCTCGTCGTCGTCGGTGCCGTAGAGGAACTCGTTGGTGTCGACGGGGACCGCAAGCGCCACCGCTTCGAGGTCGTCGTCGAGATCGGCACTCTGCCGGGGGGTCTCACCGGCGAGGGCCGCCTCCATCAGCGCGATCTCTTCGCTGCCCCGCGGCACGACCTGCTGCTTCGCGTTCGCCCGGGCGGCCTTCTTCTTCTTGCGCAAGAGTACGCCTCCGATCTTCTCGGAATTGGCGGCGAGCAGCGGCCCGATGACGGCCATGATGAGCACGTAGAGACCGGCAAACGGTTGGATGCGGTCGTCGAGCCCCGCCCCCAGCGAGAGCGTCGCAAGGATCAGGGCGAACTCGCCCCGATTGTGCAGAATCGCCGCCGCGTTGATTCCGGCCTGCGGCCCGAGCTTGTTGAGCCACGCGACGAACTGGCCGGCACCCGCGTTGAGCACGATCGTCATGACGACGGCCGCGATCACGGGCCAGACCACCGCGGGGAAGGTGCCGGGGTTCAGCGCGAGGCCGAAGTTCAAGAAGAAGAACGCCGCAAAGACGTCGCGCATCGGGAGCGCGAAGGTCTCGATGCGGTTGCGGAACCGCGTCGCCCCGCAGACCAGACCGATCAGGAACGCCCCGATCGCGTCGGTGACGCCGAGAATTTCGCCGATCCCCGCGAACATGACGGCGAGCCCGAAGAAGAGGATCGTGAAGAGCTCGTCGTCTTTGGTGCGCATGAGTTTCGAGACCCATTTGCCGCCCCACCTCGCGATGGTGAACATCACTATGAGGAACAGAAACGCAATCGCGAGTTTGCCGATGACCGGCCACGGCGCGGTCTCGCCACTGAGCACGACCGAGACGATGGCCAGGTAGATCGCGATGAAGATGTCTTCGACGACGGTGATGCCGAGGATCATCGGCGTCTCGCGGTTCGCCAACCGACCGAGCTCGATCAGCAGCTTGGTGACGATCGCCGACGACGACGTGGCCGTGATGCCCGCGATCACGAGCGCCTCGCGCGTGCCCCAGCCGACCCAGAAGCCGAAGGCCAGGCCGACGACCATATTGACGGCTATGTAGCTGCCACCCGAAAGCACGAGCTTGCCGACGTTGCCGAAGAACTCGTCTTGATCGAACTCGAGCCCGAGGTTGAACAGCAGGAGGATCAACCCGAAGATCGCGATCAGCTCGATCTTGTCGGACTCGAAGTCGAGGGGGAACCAGCCGACGTGCGGGCTCGCGAGCAGACCGACGACCATGTAGACGGGAATCGTCGGGAGGCCGATCAGCTTCGCCAGCCGGCCGAGGATGTACGCCAGGACGAGGAGGATTCCTAAGACGAGGAGCTCTTGACCCAGGTGCATACGGCTTAGACCCCCGGCGGGGAGTCGAGCGACGAACCGCCGTCGACGAGCGTGCTGCCGCCCGCAGGCACGCCGGCCGCCGACTTGATGCCGCCGCTGCGGTAGAAGTGGAACGCCTTCGCGACCTTCTCGGGCGAACCCGCGACCACGAGCGTGTCGCCCGGGAACACCTTGAAGTCGCCCGAGGGCGCCGGGTTGGCGGTCTCACCGCGCACGACCGCCACGACGGTCAGACCGACGACGCCTTTGGCTGCGAGGTCGCCGAGCGGCTGCCCGGCGATGTGGTCGTCGTAGTCGACCGTGAACCAGTCGATGCTGAGGCCCGGCATCTGCTCGAGCGCCGACAGCGACTCGGTGATGCGGGTGCCGCCGAGCAACTCGGCGAGGGTGTGCGCTTCGTCTTCGCTCAGACGCAGCGACACCTTCGTGACGTTGTCGCCGTCGGCATCGTCGCTGAACGTGATGAGGTCGCTGTGGCCGGAACGATGCGTGATCACTCCGCACTTGCCACCGTCGTCGGTGATGAAGGTGTGAAGCACTCCCACACCGGGGAGTTTCACACGACGCACGTCAACCATGGGCTGGTCTCCAGAAGCTCGGGGGCAGTCGTCTCAGCTTACCGTCGCGAAAATCGAGGCGAGCCGGCCTGTCCACAGGGTCAACAAGGATCCGGCGGCGGCGCTTCCCGGCACCGGGTCGCCCCGCGCACGCTGTCAGCGAACCCGGCCCGCAGGATCCTGCGCTTCTCGTCGGTGCGAGCCGAACGGCCGCAACTCGCGCCGCTCGACCCGACCTGCGCGGCTAGTGCGGGTGGTACGGCGCGACGACCACTTCGACGCGCTGGAACTCTTTGAGGTCGCTGTAACCGGTCGTCGCCATCGAGCGGCGGAGGGCTCCCATGAGGTTCGCCGTGCCGTTGGTCGTCGGCGCCGGGCCGAACAGGATGTTCTCGAGCGTGCCGGTCGATCCGACGTGCATGCGCCGGCCACGAGGCAGTTCGGGGTGGTGCGCTTCGGCTCCCCAGTGGAAACCGCCACCCGGCACGTCGGTCGCACGGGCGAGGGCGGCACCGAGCATGACGGCGTCAGCCCCCATCGCAATGGCCTTGACGATGTCGCCCGAGGTGCCGAGACCGCCGTCGGCGATGACGTGCACGTACCGGCCGCCCGACTCGTCGAGGTAGTCGCGGCGTGCTCCGGCGACGTCGGCGACCGCCGACGCCATGGGTGCGTGGATGCCGAGCGAGGCTCGGGTGGTCGAGGCTGCTCCCCCGCCGAACCCGACGAGGACGCCGGCCGCACCCGTGCGCATGAGGTGCAGCGCCGCCGTGTAGGTGGAGGCACCGCCCACGATCACGGGCACGTCGAGTTCGTAGATGAACTTCTTGAGGTTGAGCGGCTCGGCGTTCTTCGACACATGCTCGGCCGAGACCGTCGTGCCGCGGATCACGAAGAGGTCGACACCGGCGTCGACCACCGTCTGGTACAGGTCTTGGGTGCGCTGCGGGCTGAGGGCGCCGGCGACCGGGACCCCGGCGGCGCGGATCTCGGCGAGCCTCGCCGTGACGAGCTCGGGCCGGATGGGTGCCGCATAGATCTCTTGCATTCGAGCGGTGGCGATCTCGTCGGGCAGGCCGCGGATCTCGGCGAGCACCGCCTCGGGGTCGTCGTAGCGAGTCCAGACGCCCTCGAGGTCGAGCACGCCCAGGCCGCCGAGCTGACCGATGCGGATGGCCGTCGCGGGGCTCACCACGGAATCCATGGGGGCCGCGATGATCGGCGTCTCGAAGTGGAACGCGTCGATCGACCAGCCGAGGTTGACGTCGCGGGGGTCACGGGTGCGGCGGCTCGGAACGATCGCGATGTCGTCGAACGCGTATGCGCGGCGGGCGCGCTTGGCGACGCCGATCTCTACCTCAGTCACTCGTCAACCCTACCGGCCTGCCGCCCCACGTATCGCGGACTCCGCAACCTGCCGCGGCCGGGCTCCTAGTCCGCAACGCGTCGTCACCATGGGTCGCCGGGCCGACGCCGCGGGCCGAAGGGGACGCCCACCTGCGCGAGGCGCCGCGACAGGAGCTCAGGATCCGAGGCTTCGCGCCAGCCCCAGCGCACCAACCGTCGCACCTCGGGAAGCGCTTGCAGCCAATCGCCCCGCCTTTTCTCCTCGAGCAGAGCCTGTTCCACCGAGCGCTCCGGCCGGAACTTCGGTTGGAGGTATTCTGATCGCCGTCGCATTCGCCGAGCACTCCCACCTCCTCCCAGAAGAGATCGCCAAAGGCCGTCGCACCGTGGGAACCGTGAAACTTCTTCTGTAGCAGTGGGCGGGGTGCGCCGCGGGCGTGAACGCCGACGCGACTAAGAGATTCCGCCGCGGACCCTGCGAGCCTGTCGGCGAACCGGACGACGTGCGTCGCCGACGCGAAGCGCCGAGCGGCGCTCCGAGAGTCGAGGGCTGCCGTGAACTGGCCCTCGATCACGTGGCCGGAGTTCAAGGCTGCGTCCGCGACGACCACCCCGAGCGAAAACGGCACGGTCAATGCGACGTCGATGACGGTCCGTGCCAGCGACGTCAACAGGAAGCCGTCGAACGAGACCGTCTCCGACTCCTCGAGGGCCGCCGTGTGACACCGTGTCGCCGTGGTCGATCGAGTGGTGCTGCGCTCCGGGTCGGTGACATCGACGAGCCGAGGCCAGTCGCCGACCCAGGGCAGACCCCAGGCATACGCCGCTGCCGCGTGCGAGAGTACGAACCGGCCGCGCGTCACCAGCCGTGCCGCCTGGATCCTCAACCGGAATCGCTCGTCTCGATCGGCCGCGCTCCAGTCGACGGCCCGGACGTGGCAGCCCCGGGCGAGCCGCACCAGAAGCCCTCGCTCGACAGCGCGCCTGGTTGCGCCGTCGTCGCTGCCGCTCCGGACGATTTCGGTGGCACCCTCGAGTCGATTCATGACCCAAGCCTGGCTCGACGCCGTACCTTCAGGCGGGGCTCGACACTGCCCCTGTGGATAACCCCTGGCAGACACGAAACGGACAACTCGACCTGCCGCGGCAGGTCGAGTTGTCCGTCAGACGTATTGCGGCGCAGGCGCAGCGACTACCGACGGTAGTTCGGCGCCTCCACCACCATCTGCAGGTCGTGCGGGTGGCTCTCCTTGAGCCCAGCAGCGGTGATGCGCACGAACTTGCCGCGGGCCTTCAGCTCGGGGATCGTGCGGCCTCCGACGTAGAACATCGACTGGCGGAGCCCGCCGGCGAGCTGGTACACGACGTTGGCGAGCGCGCCACGGTAGGGCACCTGGCCCTCGACGCCCTCGGGAATGAGCTTGTCGTCGCTCGGCACATCGGCCTGGAAGTAACGGTCTTTGGAGTACGAGGTGTTCTTGCCGCGGGTCTGCATGGCTCCGAGGGATCCCATGCCGCGGTAGGCCTTGAACTGCTTGCCGCCCACGAACACCATCTCGCCGGGGCTCTCGTCGCAGCCGGCGAGGAGCGAGCCGAGCATGACGGTGTCGGCGCCGGCCACGAGGGCCTTGGCGATGTCACCGGAGTACTGCAGGCCGCCATCGGCGATGACCGGAACGCCGGCCTCGCGAGCGGCGAGCGACGCCTCGTAGACGGCGGTGACCTGGGGCACGCCGACGCCCGAGACGACCCGAGTGGTGCAGATCGAGCCGGGGCCCACGCCGACCTTGATCGCGTCGGCGCCGGCGTCGATGAGGGCCTGGGCACCCGAGCGCGTTGCGACGTTGCCGCCGATCACGTCGATGTCGGCGAAGGTCGGGTCGGCCTTGATGCGCTTGATCATGTCGAGCTCGCCGAAGCTCTCGCCGTTGGCGGTGTCGACGACGAGGACGTCGACGCCCGCGTCGCGGAGCGCCTGGGCGCGCTGCCACGCGTCGCCGAAGAAGCCGATCGCCGCACCGACACGAAGTCGGCCCGCGTCGTCTTTGGTCGCGTTCGGGTACTGCTCGGTCTTGTCGAAGTCTTTGACCGTGATGAGACCGCGGAGGCGACCGGCTTCGTCGACGAGGGGAAGCTTCTCGATCTTGTGCTGCGCGAAGATGGCGATCGCCGAGTCGGGATCGACGCCCTCGGCCGCGGTGATGAGCGGCGCCTTCGTCATGACGTCGCGCACGAGCGTGCTGGCCATCTCGAACTTCGAGACGAAGCGCATGTCTCGGTTCGTGATGATGCCGACGAGCGTGCCGTCCTGCTCGATGACCGGCAGGCCGGAGACACGGAACTGACCGCACAGGGCGTCGACGTCGGCGACGGTCGCGTCGGGCGTCGTGGTGACCGGGTTGGTGATCATGCCCGACTCGCTGCGCTTGACCTTGTCGACGTGGGCCGCCTGGTCGGCGATCGACAGGTTGCGGTGGATGATGCCGAGACCGCCCTGGCGCGCCATGGCGATGGCCATGCGGGATTCGGTGACGGTGTCCATTGCCGCGGACAGGAGCGGCGTCGCCACCCGGATCCTTTTCGTCAACTGCGACGAGGTGTCTGCCTCGGACGGGATGACGTCGGTGTGCCCGGGCAGGAGCATGACGTCGTCGTACGTGAGTCCGATGAAACCGAAGGGATCCGGCTGGTCCATGAGCCACCTTTGAGTGAATGAAGCTGCGACAGTGGGGGCCGGTTTCGCCGTCGAGCACCGGTGATACATCTTAACCCGCGAGGCACGCGATCATTCCCGAGACCGGAGCGGAGCAGGCCCGCCACCGACCCGCAACAGCGCCGACACGAGCCGCTGGTACCGCGACGGGCCTAGGAACCATTTAGACTCCTGTGTCTCTACCGTGTTTTCGCGGAAACACAGCCGACACATAGGGAAAGTACTGTCAACGACGACGGCGAGCCAGACCCTCGGGGAAATGTCCGACTGGGCCGTCCAGGAGGTTCTGTGATTCTCGTGCCCACGAACACACCACCGCTC
>NZ_LMNV01000005.1:135018-407288 GCF_001423105.1 Frondihabitans sp. Leaf304 | reverse complement strand
CCCGCCACTCGCTGGTCGTCGTGGCATCACTGCTGATGCTCGGGCTGCTGGCCAGCCTCGCCTCGCTCGTGCTCGCGCCGACCTCGGCGCAGGCGGCGACCACGACCTGTGTGGCCGACGCGACGACCGCGTGCATCCAGGGCACGCTGAAGACCAGCGACGGCAAGCCCGCCGAGGGCGTCACCATCTCGGCGAAGCCCGAGTCGGGCGATGCCCTCACCGGCACGACGAATGCGGTCGGCCGCTGGGTGATTCCGGCCAAGACGGCGGGCACCTACACCGTGTCGCTCGACGAGTCGACCCTGCCGAGCGGGCAGTTCCTGGCGAACGCCGGCACGAACGACCGCAAGGTCCAGGTGAGTCTCGGCTCGTCGGCCGGAACGCTCTTCCAGCTGACGACCACGAAGGGCGCAACGATCGACAACGCCGCGACCAACGACGTCACCTGGCAGCGCTTCGCCCAGCAGGCGGTCTCCGGGATCCGGCTCGGCCTCCTTCTGGCCCTCGCTGCCATCGGCCTCTCGCTGGTCTACGGCACCACCGGCCTCCAGAGCTTCGCCCACGGCGAGCAGGTGACGCTCGGCGGGTTGCTCGCCTACACGTTCGCGAACGTGCTGGGGCTCAACCTCATCCTCGCCGCGGTCGTCACGGTGGTGATCTCGGCGGCCACCGGGTTCTTCCAAGACGCCCTGATCTGGAAGCCGCTGCGCAAGAAGCGGCTCAGCCTGACGCAGCTCATGATCGTCACCATCGGTCTCTCGATCGCCCTGCAGTACGCGTTCCAGTACTTCTACGGCGCGGCCACGGTGCGCATCTCGACCGCCAACCCCCAGACGGTGACGATCGGCGGCGTGACGCTGACCATCCAGTCGTACGTCGCAATGGGCATCTCGATCGTCGTGCTCGCCGGCGCCGGCTTCTTCCTCCTGAAGACCCGCACCGGCCGTGCCACCCGCGCGGTCTCGGACAACCCGTCGCTCGCCGCCGCCTCCGGCATCGACGTCGACCGGATCATCCGCCTCGTGTGGACTGTCGCCGCCGGTCTCGCCGGCCTCTCGGGCGTCATGCTCGGCCTCGTGTTGAACGGGGTGAACTGGCAGACCGGTCTGCAGATCCTTCTGCTGATCTTCGCCGCGGTGACCCTCGGCGGCCTCGGCACGGCGTTCGGCGCCCTGGTCGGTTCCATGATCGTCGGCATCATCGTTGAGCTCACGAACCTCGTGCTCCCCGGTGACTTCAAGTACGCGACGGCCCTCCTCATCCTCATCCTCATCCTGCTGTTCCGGCCGCAGGGCATCTTCGGCCGCCGCGAGCGCATCGGTTAAGGGAGACAACTCATGGACTACATCGTCAATCTCTTCCAATCCCTGACCGTCCAGGCGCTCGCGCCGACGACGGCCGCCTTCGCCATCGCGGCGATCGGCCTCAACGTGCACTTCGGTTTCGCGGGTCTGCTCAACATCGGTCAGGCGGCGTTCCTGCTGCTGGGCGCCTACGGCTTCGCCATCGCGGTCGAGCGGGGTCTGCCGATCTTCGCGGCCGTCCTGGTCGCCATGCTCTGCGCGCTCGTCTTCGCGTTCATCCTCGGTCTACCGACGCTCAAACTGCGGGGCGACTATCTCGCGATAGTCACGATCTCGGCCGCCGAGATCATCCGGATGGTCGGCCGCTCGAGCATCCTCACCGATCTCACCGGCGGATCGAACGGCATCACCGGCAACTCGTACAACGGCGCCTTCACCGCCCTCTCGCCCCTGCCGAACGGCACGACCACCATCTTGTGGTTCACGTACGACAACAACGGCGTCAACGGCTGGTGGATCCGCATCGTCGGCTGGAGCCTCGTCGCCCTCTTCCTCCTGCTGATCTGGGCTCTCGCCCGCAGCCCGTGGGGTCGCCTGCTCAAGGGCATCCGCGAAGACGAAGACGCAGTTCGCAGCCTGGGCAAGAACGTCTACAGCTACAAGCTGCAGGCGCTGGTGCTCGGCGGTGTGATCGGCGCGATCGCCGGAATCATCTACGTGCTGCCGTCGTCGGTGCAGCCGGACGGCCTCGGTCGTTCGACGACGTTCTTCATCTACACGGCGCTGCTACTGGGTGGCGCGGCGACCGTCTTCGGCCCCGTGCTCGGCGCGATCCTGTTCTTCGTCATGCGTCTGCTCATCCAGACGCTGGCGCAGGATTTCATCCCCGACTCGATCATGGGAGCCCAGCAGACCGTGCAGTTCTCGTACGTTCTCGTCGGAATCGCACTTATGTGCCTGATCATCTTCAGACCACAGGGAATCCTGGGTAATAAGAGGGAGCTGTCGTTCAGTGTCTGAGACCACAACCAACCTGAAGCCCGGTTACGACTACGACCGCGTCGAACTTCGCAAGAAGCTCGCGACCGTCTCCGAACAACCAGGATCCGCCAAACCGAACCCGATCCTCACCGTCGACAATGTGATCCGCAAATTCGGGGGCATGACGGCCGTCGATGTGCAGCACGTCGAGGTGCAGCGCGGCGCCATCACCGCGCTGATCGGCCCGAACGGCGCCGGTAAGACCACGTTCTTCAACCTCCTCACCGGTTTCGACAAGCCGAACTCGGCTCCGTCGCTCACCAACCGGGGCGAGGGCACCGCCCGCTGGGTCTTCGACGGCAAGGCGATGGGCGCGGTCGGCGCGGCGAAGGTCGCCAAGAGCGGCATGGTGCGCACGTTTCAGCTGACCAAGGCGCTTTCGCGCCTGACGGTGATGCAGAACATGCTCCTCGGAGCGCGCGACCAGCCGGGCGAGAACTTCTTCATCGCGATCGTCAAGCCGCTCTGGAAGAAGCGCGAGGCCGAGATCGAGGCGAAGGCCGAAGACCTGCTGCAGCGCTTCAAGCTCTACGAGAAGAAGGACGACTACGCGGGCAGCCTCTCGGGCGGCCAGCGCAAGCTCCTCGAGATGGCTCGGGCGCTCATGAGCGACCCCGAGATGATCATGCTCGACGAGCCCATGGCCGGCGTGAACCCCGCGCTGACGCAGTCGCTGCTCGGGCACATCCAGAGCCTCCGCGACGAGGGCACCACCGTCCTCTTCGTCGAGCACGACATGCACATGGTTCGGCACATCTCGGACTGGGTCATCGTCATGGCCGAGGGCAAGATCGTCGCCGAGGGGCCCGCCGACACGGTGATGGACAACCAGGCCGTGATCGACGCCTACCTCGGCGCCCACCACGACACCGACCTCGGTGACGACTCCCTCCTCACCGACGACTCACTCGAAGAGCTCGAGGCCGAGGTCAAAGAAGAGGACGCCGCCCGGGCCGAGACCGAGCACGGCGCAGACGGCAAGGCATCGGAAGGCAAAGCATGAGCATCCTCGACACCAGCACCCACAAGGGCACGGAGAAGTTCGCCGGCCAGGAGCCGATCATGCGCGCTGAGCACCTCGTCGCCGGCTACCTCCCAGGCGTCAACATCCTGAACGACTGCGACCTCGTCTGCTATCCGGGCGAGCTCATCGGCATCATCGGGCCGAACGGCGCGGGAAAGTCGACGCTGCTCAAGGCGCTGTTCGGCGGCGTCAAGATCCACTCCGGGTCGGTCACGCTTGCGGGCCGCGACATCACCAATCTGAAGGCCAACAAGCTGGTCCAGGCCGGTGTCGGGTTCGTTCCGCAGACGAACAATGTCTTCCCGTCGCTGACCATCGTCGAGAACCTCCAGATGGGCATGTTCCTCCGCCCGAAGAAGTTCGAGGAGCGCCTCGACGTCATCTTCGATCTCTTCCCCGTGCTCCGAGACCGTCGCGACCAGCGCGCCGGCTCGCTGTCGGGTGGCGAGCGTCAGAGTGTCGCGATGGCACGAGCCCTGATGATGGACCCGAAGGTGCTGCTGCTCGACGAGCCGAGTGCCGGGCTCTCCCCCGTGCGTCAAGACGAGACCTTCATCCGCACCCGTCGCATCAACAAGGCCGGCGTCTCGGTGATCATGGTCGAGCAGAACGCCCGCCGCTGCCTGCAGATCTGCGACCGCGGCTACGTGCTCGACCAGGGCCGCAACGCCTACTCGGGCACGGGTCGCGAGCTGGCCGACGACCCGAAGGTGATCGAGCTCTACCTCGGCACCCTGGCGAAAGACGTCGACGGCGAGTAACCCCGCCCGCCTGCCCCGAGTGGCGGCATCTGCGACTTCGGCTTCGGCCGGAGCGGCAGATGCCGCCACTCGGCAGTTAAGGCGCCGCGAGGGCTGGCTGAGCGGCGGACCGCAGGATCCTGCCCCCGCCGCTCTGAAACCCCCACGACCGGCACGAACGCTCGCCGATCGGCACGGACGCCGCGGCTAGGCGTGCTGTTCATGCCGGCTGTGCGGGTTTCTGACGGCCAGGCGGGTCTCAGCCAGCCGCGCAGCGCAGCCCGCAGCCGATCCCCGCAGCACACGCCAAAGGGCCCGGCAGGATCGCTCCCGCCGGGCCCTCTGTGTCAGGGGTGGTGAATTACTTCACGTCACCCTGGATGCTGCTCTGGTAAACCGGCTTGTTGTCTTTGTCGAACTTGTAGATGCCGATGTAGGCGCTCGACGGGTCGTTGTTCTCGTTGAACGGTCCGATACCCGAGGGGCCCGTGTACTGGATGTCCGTGCCCGCGTCGAGGAGCTTCTTGCACTCGGCGTAGGTGGTGCACTTCGTACCACCGTCGGCACCCGAGACAGCGGCCATCTTCGACTGGATCGTCGGAGCGTCGGTGCCCTTGCCAGCTTCGGCGGCGAGAGCGGTCAGGATGATCGCGTCGTACGACTCAGCCGCGTACGAGTAGTCGCTGAGCGCCTTGCCGTTGTTCGTCTTGTACCAGGTGTTGAGGCGCTTCTTGAGGCTGTCGTTCGGCTGCGCGCCGGGGATGGTGCCCTGGGCGCCCGCGAGGGTCTTGGCCTTGAAGTCTTTCGAGTAGTCGGCCGTATTGCCGTCCGACATGTAGACGGTCGACAGGTTGGCGCCCTGCGAGACGAGCTCGGGAACGATCGACTTGGTCTCGTCAAAGGCCAGGATGACGATCGCGTCGGGCTTGGCGGCGAGCGCCGCGGTCACCTCGGACGAGAAGGTCGTCTGACCGGGAGGGAACTCCTGGCTCTTGCCCTTGCCGCCGTAGACGACCGAGCCGCCGGCCGCCTCAATGGCGGCCTGGGTCGAATCGCGGAGGCCGGTGCCGTACGAGTCGTTGAAGACGAGGAACGCGACCTTGGCGGCGCCATCGTTGACGATGAGCTGGCCGAGAGCCGAACCCTGGACCGAGTCCGGCGGTGCGGTGCGGTAGTAGTACGACGAGTAGCCCGAGAGAGTCGACGCCGTGTTGGCGGGCGAGATCTCGATGGTGCAGCTGCCGGTGATCTGGTCGACCACGTTCAGCGTGACACTGGACGACTCTGCGCCGAGCACGACGGAGACCTTGGCGGCCTTGAGCTTGGCGGCAGCCGCGCTCGAGACGGTGAGGTCGGTCGAGTCGCCGGAGTCGGTTGCGGTCGAGATCTCGGCGGGCTTGCCGACGACGCCGCCGGCCTTGTTGATGTCTTCGAGAGCGAGCCCGGCGCCGGCGATGGCGGGCGGGCCGAGGTACGCGAGCGAACCTGTGAGCGGCAGCATGGTGCCGATCTTCATCGCGTCAGTGCTCGGGGCCGACGGCTTTTTGCAGCTGGCGGCCGGATCGGCCTTCGTGGTCGACGACGCTGACGACGTGTTGGAAGGCGTTGCCCCTGTCGAGGAACAGCCCACGAGGAGCATGGAGGCTGCCCCCATGACGGCTAGTCCCTTGAGGGCGGTGATGGATCGGATCATCCGTGAACCCTTTCTTGACGGTGGTGATGCGGCCGCGCGATGGTGCGCGGCCCAACCGTGTGAATGGGTTAGAACCTATGTGCAGATTGTTTCGACCGTGTGTTGCGGGCGTCACCTTGCGGTTTCGTTAGCAATTCGTGATGAATCACCTGCGTGCTTCTGCGGTTCGTCGGCGGCGATACCGACTGCGGGCTCGGGTCGACCGCGCCTGGCCGCACGGACGGCGTCGGTGCTGAGCACGACGAGGGCCACCCAGATGAGCGCGAATCCGATCCACCGAGCGGTCGTCATCGGTTCGTGCAGGAGGGCGACGCCGACGATCAGCTGGAGGATGGGGGCGATGTACTGCGTCAACCCCAGCGTCGAAAGGGGTAGCCGCCGTGCCGCGCTCGCAAAGAGCAGCAGCGGAACAGCCGTGATCACGCCCGTGCCGACCACCGCCACGGTCTGCAGCGTGCCCGACGAGCCGAACGCGAGGCCGCCGGTCTGCGAGGTGAAGCCGGTCGCGCTCACGACGATAAGTGCGACGGCAGCGGGCACTGCCAGTGCGAGCGTCTCGATGCTCAGGCCGCTGACCGCGTCGACCCGGCCGCCGACCCTCTTCTTGATCAGACCGTAGAAGCCGAACGAGAACGCCAGGATCAGCGAGATCCACGGGAACCGGCCGTAGCCGATGGCGATTACCAGGATCGCGACGAGTGAGATTCCGACGGCCACCCACTGGAGCACCCGCAGGCGTTCGCGCAGCAGCAGCACGCCCAGCAGCACCGTCACCACCGGATTGATGAAGTAGCCGAGGGCTGCCTCGACGACGTGCCCGGAGAGCGTCGCGAAGATGAAGGTGGTCCAGTTGACGACGATGAACGCCCCGGCGAGCCCTAATGTGCCGGCGATGCTGCGATCGCGCAGAAGGGCGACGAAACGGCCGAACGAGCGCGTGACGGCGAGGAGCACCCCGCAGAAGACGAGAGACCAGAGGATCCGCCACGCCACGATCTCGACGGCGCCTGCGGGCCGCAGAAGCAGGAAGTACACCGGCAGCACACCCCAGAGGCCGTAGGCGATGACCGCGTAGATCAGGCCGGAACGGGCGGTGCCGATGTCGTCTTTCACTGGGAAAGACTATCGACGACCTCCGTCATCGGAGGGGTTCCGGACTGCCACACCCCGGCACGGGAGCGCCAACGACGAAGGGCCCCGTCTCCAGTGAGACGGGGCCCTTCGCAGGGGGCTTCGACCTAGTGGACGATGACCGCCAGCACGTCGCGGGCCGAGAGCACCAGCAGGTCTTCACCCGAGTACTTCACCTCGGTTCCGCCGTACTTCGAGTAGATGACCTTGTCGCCGACGGCGACGTCGAGGGGAACGCGGTTTCCGTTGTCGTCGATGCGACCCGGTCCGACAGCCACGACCTCGCCCTCCTGGGGCTTCTCCTTGGCGGTGTCGGGGATCACGAGGCCGGAAGCAGTGGTCTGCTCGGCGTCGACCTGACGAATGACGATGCGATCTTCGAGCGGCTTGATGTTGACCGACACGGTTGACCTCTTCTTTCTCACAAGCGGCGTGACTCTGGAAATCTCTGGTTGGCACTTCACGCGTGTGAGTGCCAGAACAAACTCTAGAGCGTGGCTGGCACTCGGTCAATCCGAGTGCCAGGTGCGACGATGAACTCATGGAATCCTCCGAGCTCCGCGAGCTCCTCACGCCCGAGGGGCTGCGGCTGCTCGATTCGCTGCCCGCCTTCGACCCGAAAGCGGACGTGGTGTCGCAGGTCGCACGCCTCCGAAAAGCCGGCCACTCCCCCGAGCTCGTCGCCGCGGTGCTCGGCCAGTCGCGGCTGCGCGCCAAGGGTCGTACCAAGTTCGGTGACTTCGCCGAGCGCATGCTCTTCACCGAGGCCGGGCTCGAGCAGGCCACACGCCTCGCGGTCGCCTCCACCCACGCGGGCCGCTTCCGCCGGGCGGGTGTCACCCGGGTGGCCGACCTCGGCTGCGGCATCGGCGGCGACGCCCTGGCGTTCGCGGCGCTCGAGCTGGGAGTGCTGGCCGTCGACCGCGACGAGGTGACCGCGGCCGTCGCGACCTACAACCTCGCCCCGTGGAGCGGCGCCGAGGTGCGGCTGGGTGACGCCGAACAGGTGGATCTGGCGGGGGTGGACGGCGTGTTCCTGGATCCTGCGCGCCGGACGGCCGGCCACGCCAACACGTCACGAATTCAGGATCCGAGTCAGTGGTCTCCGACACTCGACACCGCGTTCGCCTTCGCTTCGCGTTTTCCGACCGGAGTGAAGCTCGGCCCCGGCGTCGACCGCGATCTGCTTCCGAGCGATGCCGAGTGCCAGTGGATCTCGGTCGACCGCTCCGTGGTGGAGGTCGGCGTCTGGTTCGGCGCCCTGGCTCGCCCGGGCGTCGGCCGCGCGGCACTCGTCTTCGGCCCGGACGGGCCCTCCGAGATGACGGCCCCCGGAGACTCGGACGACGTCGACGTGGCGGAGCTGTCGGAGTACGTCTACGAGCCCGACGGCGCCGTGATCCGGGCACGCCTGATCGGCGATCTGGCCCGGACCCTCGACGCTCATACGATCAGCCGCGACATCGCCTACCTGTCGTCGGCGACCGCTCGGGCCACGCCGTTCGCGCAGTGCTTCCGCGTGATCGAAACGTTCCCGCTCGACGAGAAGCGCCTGCGCCAGGAGCTCAAGACGCGCGGCATCGGCCGGGTCGAGATCAAGAAGCGCGGGGTCGACGTCGACCCGGCGGCGTTCCGCAAGAAGCTGCAGCTGAAGGGTGCGAACGAGGCCACACTGATCTTGACGCGAGTTGCGGGCCGACACACGGCGTTGCTCTGCGAGCGCGTGACGGCGGCTGACCTCGGCGCCGGCGCCTAGCTCAGACGCCGCGTGAGATGGCCCGATCTCCCGCCGATCGGCACCACAGCCGCAGATACGGCCATCTCGCGGCGCTGTTGCTCTCGGCGCGGCACTCAGGCCCGGACGACAACCCAGACGAGCAGGGCGACGCACGCCACGACGACGAGCGCCGCCACGGCCAGCGCACCGATCCAGACACCGAGGATGACGCGCGTCGCCGTGGCCGGCAGGGTGCCCGGCGCACCCGGACGCACCCTGGAGCGGAGGGCGAGGAGCAGCCCGAGCCTCCAGAGTGCCGGGATCACGTGTTCGGGTAGGAGGAGGGGTCGAAGTCGCCGTTCGAGTATCCAGCCGAGAAGGCGACGATCACGAGGATGATGATGCCGATCGCGACGACGACGCCTGCGATGCCAAGGATGAGACCGGCCAGCGAGAGTCCCTTGCCGCCCTGGTTGCGCGCCTTGATCTGCCCGCGCGCGATGATCGCCAGGATGATGGCGGCGATGCTCGGCAGCACGACCGGGAAGATCGTGAGCCCAGCGATGCCCGTGATCAGCGACGCGATCGCAAGCCCGTTGGTGGTCGGACGGTCGTAACCGGGCTGGCCGTACGGCTGATACGGGTTCGGCTGCTGCTGGCCATACGCCTGCTGGCCGTACTGCTGCTGGCCGTAAGTCGGCTGCTGACCGTACGCCGGCGGCTGCGCGTTCTGCTGGCCGTAGGTCGGCTGCTGGCCGTACGTCGGCTGCTGGCCGTACGTCGGCTGCTGTCCGCTGGGCTGCTGCCCGTAGGTCGGGTTCGGCTCGTACCTCGGCGGCTGCTGCGAGTCTTTCCGCGCCTGGTCGTCGGCGGAAGGACGGTCGTGTGAGTTGTTGTCGGTCATGGTGACTAGCTCCGGTCTGTGATCGCGGCCGTGGGTCGTTCATCCCCGACAGTACCCGCCGCCAGGCAGAGGGTGGAGGCCCCAAAAGGAGTCTCCGCCACCGCCGACAGCTCCGGTCTGACTCGCCCCGGCCTCACCTGGCCCGATCGTCAACAATTTGAGAGCGATCCGTTCGGCGCCTCCCACAAGCACGGAGAAAAACGGGGCGACGACCAGAAATCACTCTCAAATTGCCGAGACGACCCCGAGCTCCCTAGCCGACCCACACGCACGCACGCACGCACCGGGCGTCAGCTCGCCTGCGCGCTCGTCACCGGCAACGTCGAGTCAGCGCCGAAGCCGAGGGGGCTGGGCGCCCGCCCGCGCGACGCCAGCTCAGCGCCGAGAGCCGCGATCATGGCGCCGTTGTCGGTGCAGAGGGCGAGCGGTGGGATCCTGAGTTCGATTCCCGCCGCAGCGCACCGCTCAGCCGCGACCTGGCGCACGCGCGCGTTGGCGACGACACCGCCGCCGAGCAGAAGGCGCGGCACGCCGAGCTCGGCGCATGCGGCGAGCGCCTTCGTTAGCAGCACGTCGACGACGGCCTCTCGGAAACTGGCGGCGACGTCGGCGGTCGGCACGTCGGATCCTGCGTTCTGAAGCTTTTCGACGTGCCTTGCGACCGCCGTCTTGAGGCCCGAGAACGAGAAGTCGTAGCGGTGCTGAGCCAGGTCTTTCGGCAGGGTGAGCCCGCGTGGAAAGCGGATCGCCTTCGGGTCGCCATCGGCCGCCACCCGATCGATCTGCGGCCCTCCGGGGTAGGGCAGCCCGAGCAGGCGCGCGACCTTGTCGAAGGCCTCGCCGGCAGCGTCATCGATCGTCTCGCCGAGCAGTTCGACGTCGTCGAGCAGGTCGCGCACGTGCAGCAGCGACGTGTGTCCGCCGCTGACCAGCAGTGCGATGGTGGGGAGTTCGATCTCGCTGCCGTCGTCTCGCAGCACATCGGCGCCGACGTGTCCGACGAGGTGGTTGACGGCGTACAGGGGCTTGCCTGCGCCGAGGGCCAGCGCTTTCGCCGCTCCGACGCCGACCATGAGCGCTCCGGCGAGGCCCGGGCCGCTCGTCACCGCGATGGCGTCGAGGTCGCCGAGCGTGACGCCGGCTTCGGCGAGCGCGGCCTCGAGCGTCGGTTGCAGTGCTTCGAGGTGGGCCCTCGCAGCGATCTCGGGCACGACTCCGCCGTAGCGCGCGTGCTCGTCCATCGACGACGCGATGACGTTGGCCAGCAGGGTGCGGCCGCGCACGATGCCGATTCCGGTCTCGTCGCAGCTCGTCTCGATGCCGAGCACGAGGGGTTCGGTGGCGCTCATTCGGCTTGCTCCAGGTCTTTCTTCATCACGAGGGCGTCGACGCCGTCGGGCATGTAATAGCGGGGGCGAACGGCGATCCCCTCGAAGCCGAGCGACTCGTAGAGGGCCTGCGCGCCGGGGTTGTCTACGCGCACCTCGAGGAACGTCTCGCGGGCGCCGCGCTCCACCGCCTCGGCGAGGAGACGGCTCATCAGGCTGCGGGCGATCCCCTGTCGCCGGGCCTCGGGCGCCACCGCGATCGTCTGCACGTCCGACTCCGGTGCGCCCCGAGGCGAGAGCAGCCCGGCGTAGCCGACCACGCTCTCGACCTGCTCGGCGATCAGATAGAAGCCCTGCGGATTCGCCAGCTCGGCAGCCATCAGCTCGGGGCTCCAGGCGTCGTTCACGAACAGCGCCGTCTCGAGCGCCATGATCGCGTCGAGGTCGTCGACCATGGCACGCCGGTAGACCGGTTCAGCGTTCGTCACGAGACCCTCTTGGGCGCGCCCGGAACGGTGACGTCGGGCGAGCGCAGGTAGAGCGGCTCGTCGCGGGCAAACGGACGCCCGGCGGCGAACAGCACCTCGCCGAGCATGCCCAGGGCGGCGGCCGACACGGGAGTGGAGGTCGGGTCGGTTCGCGTCGCCTCAGCGACGAAGGCCGAACCGCAGGATCCGGCGACAGCCTCATCGAGCTCAGCGGGGCGGGCCAGCTCGGGCGCTGCCAGCCGCACTGGCAGCCCGGCGTCGTCGAGTCCGCTGAACGCGCTCCAGTACAGCTCGCGGCGTCGCGCGTCGGTGATCACAAGAAGGGGGGCGGCGGGATCGGGTGCTGCGGGCTCGGGTGCTGCAGTTTCGGTGGCGGCGGGATCGGGTGCTTCGCCGCTGATCGCCAGGGCCAGCCCTCCGAGCCGCTCGAACGCGATGGCGTCGTGGCTGATGAGCGGCAAGCAGGGCTTGCCCGCTCCGAACGCGAATGCTCGCGCGGCCGCGATGCCGACCCGCAGCCCGGTGAAGGGCCCCGGGCCCATGCCTGCGACGACGGCGCTGAGCTCGTCCGGAGCGACGCCAGCCGCATCGAGGCAGAACGCGATCGACTCGCCAATGACCTCGGCGTGGCGGCGCGTATCGAGCTCGGTCACCTCGGCGAGCACGCCGCCGTCGCGGTCGACCACCGCCACCGAGGTTCCTGACGACGTGTCGATGGCGAGAAGCATCTGTCAACTGTATTCGCCCACGATGCGGACAAGGCACCACGGATCCTGATGGTGCCGAGTCCGCATCATGGGCCCGCCCGGCCTCCCCGCACCCCGAGCTGATTCGCGGGTGGCGGCACCTCCTCAGAGACGTTTTGCGCCGCATCAAATTTGATCGCGCGCAAAACGCCTCTAGGGAGGTGCCCACGCCCGCGTCGATGCCCCCGCCCTGCGTAACCTCCGGCCACTCAGCCCAGCGAAACTCCGTGCCAGCGCGGCCCGTGCGCTTCGACGACCACGTGACGCGGCTCGTCCTGCACCTCGGAGGCATCGATCGCGTCAAGGCCTGCATCATCCGCGGCACCAGCACCAGCACCAACACCAGCACCCACGGGCCGCGAGATCTTCACGTCCAGCCACGACGACGCCACGCCGTCGAGCAGCCCGGCACCCCACTCCACGACCACCACCGACGCGTCGTAGTCGATGTCGAGGTCGTCGAGCTCGGCCGCCGAACCCAGGCGATACGCGTCGACGTGCACGAGCGGCACTCCGCCCGCGGTGAGCGACGGGTGAGTCCGCGCGAGCACGAACGTCGGCGAGGCCACCTGACCCCGCACCCCGAGACCGCGGCCGAGACCACGCGCCATCGTCGTCTTCCCGGCTCCGAGCGGCCCGGTCAGCACGAGCAGGTCTCCGGCCCGAAGCAGCCCGGCGAGGCGCAGGCCGAAACCCTCCATGGCGGTTGCATCGGCCACAGGGCCGTCGAACAGGATCACACGTACACCCGTGGCACCCGCGCCCCGATCGAGCAGCACACCTCTTCGCCGATCGTTCCGATGAGGTCGGCCCACTCCCCCACCGTCAGTTCGTTCTGCGAGCCCGAGCCGAACAGCGTGACCTCGTCGCCGACCGACACCTCGTCGTCGCCGACGTCGATCAAGAACTGGTCCATGGCGACCCGGCCCACGATCGGGTACCGCTTGCCGTTGAGCGCGATCGTGACCCCGTGCTGAGCCCGCCGCGAGATGCCGTCGGCGTACCCGACCGGCACGAGAGCGAGCGTCGTGTCTTTCGGAGCGACGAACGTGTAGTCGTACGAGACACCCGTCCCGGCGGCCACGCGCTTCACCCGCGCGACCCGAGCCTGCAGCGTCATCACCGGGGTGAGCCCACGGTCGGAGGCCGAGACGCCATCCGTCACCGGGATCCCATACGTGTTCGACCCCATCCGAACCATGTCGAGCCGCAGTTCGGGGCGCTCCATCCCCGCGCTCGACGCCGTCAGATGCCTCAGTTCGAAACGCGCACCGAGCTCGTGAGCCCGCTCGATCGACTCGGACAGCAGCAGGGCCGAGTCGGTGTCTTCGTCGTCGGAGGCCTCCGCCAGGTGCGAGTACACCCCTCGAAGCTCCAGGATCCCCCGGCCCGCCAGTTCGACAGCGCGCGTCACGACGGCGTCCCAGTCGTTCTGCAGCACTCCGTCGCGGTGCAGGCCGGTGTCGACGTTCAAGTGCACCCGGGCGGGCTCGACCGAGCGCCCCTCGGTGGCGTCGGGCGCGGCAGCCTCGGCGATCGCCTCGACGGCCCGCGCCACCGCGTCGAGCTGCGCGACCGACGACAGCCCCAGGTCGATCTTCTCGGCGACGGCTCGCTCGAAGGTCTCCGACGCGGCGAACTGCCACGCGAAGACGGCGATCTCGGGGCCGATCCCCGAGGCACGCAACTCGTGCGCGTTCTCGAGACTCAAGGATCCGAGCCACGTCACCCCGGCAGCCACGGCCGCCGCCGCGACGTGTGTCACGCCGTGTCCGTATCCGTCCGCCTTCACCACGGCCATTAGCGCGGCCGGCGCTACGAGCTCGCGCAGGCGCGCGACGTTGCTCCGGTAGGCGCCGAGGTCGATGGTCGCGCGTCGCAGCCACGGTGTCTCGGCGGGTGAGACCTCGCTCATCGGTAGCTCCTCGGCAGCCGCGGCGACAATCGCGCCACGACCTCGTAGTTGATGGTTCCCGTCGATTCGGCCCAATCGAATGCGGTGGGGTGCCCGACCGTCGCGTCGCCGAACAGGATCGCCTCGTCGCCGAGGTGCACGGCCGCACCGGCGTCCGTCGGCTCGGGCCCGATGTCGACCGTCATCGAGTTCATGGCGATGCGGCCCACGACGGGTCGCAGTTCGCCGCCGATCAGGGCGAACGCACGGTTGCCCGCGTGCCGCTCGATGCCGTCGGCGTAGCCGAGCGGAAGGAGTGCGAGTCGCGTGTCACGCTCGGCACGCCAGGTGTAGCCGTACGAGGTGCCCTCGCCGGCCGCCACCTCTTTGATGCCGATCACCGGGGCCGACAGGGTCAGTGCCGAGCGGAGGCCGAGGTCGCCGGGTGAACGGTCGGCGAAGGGTGACAGACCGTATGACGCGAGGCCGATGCGCACCATCGTGATCCGCGACGCCCCGTACGACACTGAGGCCGCGGAGGCGGCGAGGTGCTGCAGCGGCGGCGTGATGCCTCGCTCGCCGAGCATGCCGGCGGCGGTGACGAACGACGCCATCTGGTGCCCGTCCTCCTGCGGCGAGGTGTTCGACAGGTGGCTCATGACGCCCTCGACCGTGATGCGGTCGCGGAGTTCGGCCGCCCGGTCGAAGAGCGCCGGCCATTCCGATTCCACCGCGCCGTTGCGACTCAGCCCGGTGTCGAGGCACAGGTGCACGCGGGGCACGCCAGCCGCGACGCAGGCTTCGAGCTGCGCGAGGTCGGAGATGCCCGGGGTGATGTCATGCTGCACGGCGCGCTCGAACGTCTCGCCGGGGGCGTGCAGCCAGGCGAGTATCGGCAGTTGCACCCCGCCGGCACGAAGCGCTGTGGCCTCGTCGAGGTCGACAACACCGAGCCAGTCGACGCCGGCGTCTTCGAAGGCGAGCGCGCACGCGACGGCGCCGTGCCCGTAAGCATTGGCTTTCACGACCGTCATCACCTTGGCGGGAGCGACCGCCGCACGGAGCACCTGGACGTTCTGGCGCAGAGCCGCTGTATCGATCGAGACGAGTGGGCCACGCATCAGCCGTCGGATCCTTGTCGTGTTGTCTGCTCGGCCACCACGAAGGCGGTCGCGATGCCGGCGTCGTGACTGAGCGAGAGGTGGATTTCGTCGGCTCCGCGGGAGGCGGCGAGCGCCGCAGCCCCGCCGCTGAGCTGGAGGGAGGGAGCCCGCTGGTCGTCGGCCCCCACGACCATGTCGTGCCAGAAGACTCCCGCCGAACCGCCGAGCGCCTTGATGAGCGCCTCTTTCGCCGCGAACCGGGCCGCGAGAGACTCGATCGCCCGCGGCTCGCCGTTTCGCACCAGTTCGGAGTCGCTGAAGAGTCGCCACCGCAGTTTCGGGGTCCGCTCGAGCGCACGCCCGAAGCGTGCGACGTCGACCACGTCGACCCCGATCCCGACGATGGCCACCGCTTACTCGACCGTGACGCTCTTGGCCAGGTTGCGGGGCTGGTCGACGTCGAGCCCCTTGGCGGCTGCGAGCTCCATGCCGAAGATGTGCAGGGGCACCACGGCGAGCAGCGACTCGAACAGCGGGGCCGCGAGCGGAATGTGCAGCACCTCGTCGGCGAAGGGCAGCACGGCGGCGTCGCCCTCTTCGGCGATGGCGATGACGCGAGCACCGCGGGCCCGGATCTCTTGGATGTTCGAGACGACCTTGGGGTGCAGCGAGCGCGGGTCGCGGGGCGACGGGACGATCACGAAGACGATCTGGCCCGGCTCGATCAGCGCGATGGGGCCGTGCTTCAGCTCACCGGCCGCGAAGCCCTCGGCGTGGATGTACGCCAGCTCTTTGAGCTTGAGGGCTCCCTCGAGAGCGATGGGGTAGCCGACGTGACGGCCGAGGAAGAGCACGGAGCGGGTATCCGCCATCCAGCCGGCCAGCGTCTTGATCCGCTCACCGGTCTCGAGCACGCGCGAGATCTTCTCCGGGATCGCCTTAAGGTCGTCGACCTGCTCGGCGATCTCGGCGCTCGTCATCGTGCCGCGGATCGTCGCGAGGTGGAGGCCGAGCAGGAACAGCGCGGTGCCCTGGGCGACGAAGGCCTTGGTCGACGCCACCGCGACCTCCGGGCCGGCGTGCGTGTAGATGACGGCGTCGCTCTCGCGCGGGATCGTCGCGCCCTGGGTATTGCAGATCGACAGCACCTGGGCGCCCTGCTCGCGGGCGTACTTGACGGCCATCAGGGTGTCCATCGTCTCGCCGGACTGGCTGATCGAGACGACGAGGGTCTGCGCGTCGAGCACGGGGTCGCGGTAGCGGAATTCGTGCGCGAGCTCGACCTCAACGGGGAGGCGCGACCACTGCTCGATGGCGTACTTGCCGAGGATCCCGGCATACGCCGCAGTACCGCACGCGATGATGATCAAACGGTTCACGGTCAGCAGGCGGTCTTTGATCGCGTCGAGGTCGTCGAGGTGAACGGCGCCGTCGACGGCGCGTCCGAGCAGCGTGTTCGCCACGGCTTCGGGCTCTTCGCTGATCTCTTTCGCCATGAAGCTCGACCAGCCGCCCTTTTCGGCCGCCTTGGCGTCCCAGGTGATCTCGAACTCGCTCGCTTCGACGGGGTTGCCCTCGAAGTCGATGACGTTGACGGCCTCGGACGAGATCGTCACGATCTGGTCTTGCCCGATCGCCATGGCGCGGTGAGTGAACTCGACGAACGCGGCCACGTCGGAGCCGAGGAAGTTCTCGCCGTCGCCGAGCCCGATCACGAGCGGCGAGTTGCGGCGGGCACCGACGACGACGCCGGGCTGGTCGGCGTGCACGACGAGGAGCGTGAACGCGCCCTCGAGCCGCTGCACGACCGCGCGGAGAGCCTCGGTGAGGTCGCCCGAACGGCGGTACTCCCGGGCGACGAGGTGCGCCGCGACCTCGGAGTCGGTCTCGCTGGCGAACTGGACACCCTCGAGCAGCAGCTCTTCTTTCAGCTCGGAGAAATTCTCGATGATCCCGTTGTGGATCAACGCGAGCCGGCCCCCGTCGGAGAGATGCGGGTGCGCGTTCTCATCGGTCGGGCCGCCGTGGGTGGCCCAGCGCGTGTGCCCGATTCCGGTGGTGCCGTCTCGGAGCGGAGCCGCCTCGAGGTCGTCCACCAGCATCTGCAGCTTGCCGGCTTTCTTGCGCATGCCGAGCTCTCCGTCGGCGTCGACGATGGCGATTCCTGCCGAGTCGTACCCGCGGTACTCAAGCCGCTTCAATCCGCCGAGAAGTACCTCGACGCTCTTGTCCGTTCCGACGTAACCCACGATGCCACACATGCGAGCCAGCCTATTCGACCGTGCCCGTGCACCTCGTCCGCCTCGCGATGGATAGCCTGTACCGCATGGCCGATGCGACCACCGCCGCTCCTCCCACCCATCCCACGCCGTTTGTCGAGATCGACCGTGCGGACTGGGCTGCCCTCGCGCCCGTGGCGAAGAATCCGCTGACAGAGACGGAGCTCGTGCAGCTCCGGGGGCTCGGTGACCGGCTCGATCTGCAGGAGGTCAGCGACGTCTACGTTCCGCTGAGCCGCCTGCTCAACCTCTACGCCGGCGGTGCGCGCAACCTGCACCGGGCCACCAGCGACTTCCTCGGCGAGCGCGCGCAGCGCACCCCCTTCGTCATCGGGGTCGCCGGCTCCGTCGCCGTCGGCAAGTCGACGGTCGCGCGCCTGCTCCGCGAACTGCTGTCGCGGTGGAGCGACACCCCCCGCGTCGAGCTGATCACCACCGACGGGTTCCTCTACCCCAACGCCGAGCTCGAGCGCCGCGGCATCATGGACCGCAAGGGCTTCCCGGAGTCGTACGACCGCCGCGCACTCCTGAAGTTCGTGACCAACGTTAAGAGCGGGGCCGAAGAGGTGCGGGCGCCGTTCTACTCGCACATCGAGTACGACATCGTGCCGGGGGCCGAGGTGGTCGTCCGCCGCCCCGACATCCTCATCGTCGAGGGCCTCAACGTGCTCCAGCCGCCGATCGGCGGTCGCCTCGCGCTCTCCGACCTGTTCGACTTCACGGTCTACGTCGACGCTCGCACGCACGACATCGAGAACTGGTTCGTCGAACGCTTCCGATCACTGCGCGAGGGCGCGTTCAGCCAGGAAGACTCGTTCTTCCACCGGTTCGCGGCCATCCCCGAGGCGGAGGCCCTCGAATTCGCACGCCAGGTGTGGCGCAGCGTCAACGAGCCGAACCTCAAGCAGAACGTTCAGCCGACGAGATCTCGTGCGACACTCGTGCTCCGCAAGGGCGCCGACCACAAGGTGTCGAGCGTGCTCCTGCGCAAGATCTGACGACAGAACCGAAGGATCCGGCGGCACGCCCTACGCGGCCGCAGTAGCCAGGCGCTCCCGCACGACCTCCGCGAGCGAGTGCGCGATCCGGTCGGCGTCGTCTTGGGATGCCGCCTCGACCATCACGCGCACGAGCTGCTCGGTGCCGGACGGGCGCAGCAGCACGCGTCCGGAGTCGCCGAGTTCGCGCTCCGCGGCCACGACGGCCTCGTCGATGACCTCGTCGCCGGTGAGGCGGGTCCGGTCGACGCCGCGCACGTTGATGAGAATCTGCGGGAACACGGTCATGACCGAGGCCAGCTCGGCGAGTGACTTGCCGGTGCGAGCCATCTCGGCCACGATCGAGAGCCCGGTCAGGATCCCGTCACCCGTCGTCGCGTGATCGGCGAACACGATATGCCCCGACTGCTCGCCGCCGAGGTTGTAGCCGTGCTCGTTCATCGCCTCGAGCACGTAGCGGTCGCCCACTCCGGTCTCGACCATCGCAATGCCGTTGGCGGCCATGGCGCGTTTCAGACCCAGGTTCGACATGACCGTCGCGACGAGCGTGTCGTGAACGAGGTCGCCGCGCTCTTTCATCGCGACGGCGAGGATCGCCATGATCTGGTCACCGTCGACCACGTTGCCGTCGGCGTCGACCGCGAGGCAGCGATCGGCGTCGCCGTCGTGCGCGATGCCGACGTCGGCCCCGTGCTCGAGGACTGCGGCCGCCAGGTTGTCGAGGTGGGTGGAGCCCACACCGTCGTTGATGTTCATGCCGTCAGGGTCTGCCCCGATGACGGTGACTTTGGCGCCCAAATCGTGGAAGACCTCGGGCGAGACGCCGGCTGCGGCGCCGTGGGCGCAGTCAAGCACGACGTGGATGCCGTCGAGCCGGTTCTTCACAGCTCCGAGCAGATGCACGACGTAGCGGTCTTCGGCGTCCGCGAAGCGGCGGATCCTGCCCACGTCGCCACCCACCGGCATCAGCCGCGGGGCGTCCATGGTCGCTTCGATCCGGTCTTCGACCTCGTCGGGAAGCTTGGTGCCTCCGAACGCGAAGAACTTGATGCCGTTGTCGGGTGCGGGATTGTGCGAGGCACTGATCATCACACCGAAATCGGCCCTCGCGTCGTCGACGAGGAACGCCGCGGCTGGGGTGGTGATCACTCCGGCGTCGAGCACGTCGACGCCCGAGGAAGCAAGGCCGGCAGCAACCGCAGCGGCCAAGAATTCGCCCGAGACACGGGGATCACGCGCGAGGACGGCCGTGGGGCGGCGGCCCTCCGCGCGGCGGGCATCGGCGTGATGCCCGCGAGTGAGCACGACCGCGCTCGCCTGGGCAAGACCCAGGGCGAGCGCGGCCGTCAGCTCACGGTTGGCAAGGCCCCGAACTCCGTCGGTTCCGAAAAGTCGCGTCATCGCGAAGCCTCGCCAGGTGTTAGCGCTTGGAGAACTGAGGAGCCTTACGGGCCTTCTTGAGACCAGCCTTCTTGCGCTCCTTGACGCGAGCGTCGCGGCTGAGGAAGCCCGCCTTCTTCAGCTCGGCGCGGTTGTTCTCTTCGTCGATCTCGTTCAGCGTGCGGCTGATGCCGAGGCGGAGGGCGCCGGCCTGACCCGAGGGGCCACCACCGGAGATCTTCGCGACGACGTCGTACGAGCCGAGCAGGTCGAGGACCTTGAACGGGTCGTTGATCAGCTGCTGGTGCAGCTTGTTGGGGAAGTACTCCTCGAGCGTACGGCCGTTGACGGTGATGACACCGGTGCCGGGCGTGAGGCGCACGCGGGCGATGGCCTGCTTGCGACGACCGACGGCGCCGCCGCCGACGGTGAGGACGGGGCGAGGGGCGGCCGCGGCAACCGGGGCTGCGCTCTCGGTCGTGAAGCTCTCGGGGGTGGATTCGATGGAATCGGCGATGCTTGCCACTGTAGGGATCCTTAAGTCTTCAGCGGTCGCTACTGGGCGACCTGGTCGAGGGTGTACACCGTGGGCTTCTGAGCGGCGTGAGGGTGCTCAGGGCCCGCGTACACCTTCAGCTTCGAGATCTGGGCACGGCCCAGCGAGTTCTTCGGCAGCATGCCGCGGATCGCCTTCTCGACGGCGCGAGTCGGGTGCTTCTCGAGCATCTCGGCGTAGGTCTGAGCGCGGAGGCCGCCCGGGTAACCCGAGTGGCGGTAGGCGAGCTTCGTCTGAAGCTTGGAGCCGGTCAGTGCGACCTTCTCGGCGTTGATGACGATGACGAAGTCGCCCATGTCCATGTGCGGAGCAAAGGTCGGCTTGTGCTTGCCGCGGAGGAGTGCGGCGACGTGGCTGGCGAGACGGCCGAGAACGATGTCGTTCGCGTCGATGATCAGCCACTCCGGCTGAACATCAGCCGGCTTGGGGGAGAAAGTGCGCGTCACAGTAGTGCTGCTTTCTGGTCGAGGTGAGAGGTTCGTGAATCCCGCTCCGTTGCCATTCACTCGCGATGCGAGACGAATGAGTCAGGTGGAGGGCTCAACTTCGGGTGAAGCGCGCAGTTGCGCAGACACCAAGGGGTTACGTTACAGGATCCGACAACACCCGGCAAGCGAACCGGTCGCGTCCGTCACATGGCCTCGCGCTTCGAGCGGGTGAGGGCCGCTCGCGAGGCGAACTCCGCTTCGTCGGGGTAGGCGACGTGCATCAGAGTGAGGCCGTTGGCCGCGGCGACCTTGAACTGGCCCTTGCGGGCGCGGGAGTCTCGGATCCTGACCACGTCGTCGACCTCCAGGCGGCCCTCGCCGACGGCGAGCGTCGCACCGACCAGCGACCGCACCATGCTGTGGCAGAAGGCGTCGGCTCGCACGCGGGCGACGAGGATCCCATCCGGGTCGCGTCGCCAGTGGAATGCCTCCAGTGTGCGGATGGTCGTCGCGCCATCGCGCTGCTGACAGTACGCCGCCCAGTCTTCCAAGCCGAGGAGCGAGAGGGCTGCTGCGTTCATCCGGTCGACGTCGACCGTCGCGTCGAACCACAGTGTGTCGAGGCGGCGGATCGGATGTCGGGGGCCTGAGAGATCCGACACCCGGTACTCGTATTCGCGCCAGAGGGCCGAGTAGCGCGCGTCGAAGGTGCGGGGCACGATCGTGGCGTCCGTGACGTGGAGGTCGCCCTCCGCGCCCGCCAGACCGTTGATCCGTCGACCGAGTCGCATGGCAGGCGGATACGGGGGGTACTTCGTGCGGTTGCGATGCGCCACCGACAGAAAGGCGAACTGCTCAGGTGTGAGATCGAGGTGCACGACCTGGCCGATGGCGTGGACACCCGTGTCGGTGCGACCGGCCACGATCAGTCGAGGCGCCGGCAGGTAGCGCTGGAGCGTGATCTCGAGAGCCCGGGTGAGCTCGCCCTCGACCGTGCGGAGGCCCGGCTGGGTGCTCCAGCCATTGAAGGCGGTCCCGTCGTAAGAGACGTCGAGGCGGATCCTTGTCATCTCGTCGCTCACGGTCGACGAGTCTACCGACCTGCCGCCCCTCCGAATTTGAAGGAGATTCTCGTCACACCGGGCCCGGATCGGCATGTTCTCGTCGCCGCCGGCGGGTTTTTCCTTCGAATTTGCAAGCCGGGTGGCGCTGGAGACGGCAGGGGCGCGAGACGGCAGAAGGCCCACCCTCCTGAGGAGGGTGGGCCTTCTGGGTGGTGCGAGTTGCTAGTTACTTCTTGGCCTCGTCGGCAGCGGCGTCGTCGGCCGGAGCCTCGTCGCTGAAGGCGGCCTCGGCGTCAGCCTCGGTCGTCTCGGCGGCGTTATCGGCGTCGGGAGCCTCGGTCGTGGCCTCGATGATCGCCTCGTCGGAGGTGGTCAGCTCTTCAGCCGGCTCCTCCAGCAGGGCCTCGGTCGAGGCGGGAGCGGCAGCAGCAGCCTTCGACGACGACTTCTTGGTCTTCGGGGTCACGGGCTCGAGAACGAGCTCGATCTGCACCATCGACGCGTTGTCGCCCTTGCGGAAGCCGAGCTTCGTGATGCGGGTGTAGCCGCCCTCACGCAGCTCGACCAGCGGCGCGACCTCGGAGAACAGGACGTGCGTGGTCTCTTTGTTGCGGAGGATGCTCAGCACGCGACGACGCGAGTGCAGGTCACCGCGCTTGGCGAAGGTGACGAGACGCTCGGCGACGGGGCGGAGGCGCTTGGCCTTCGTCTCGGTCGTCTTGATGCTCTTGTACGTGAACAGCTGGCCGGCCATGTTGGCGAGGAGAAGACGCTCGTGAGCGGGTCCGCCTCCGAGGCGGGCACCCTTGGTGGGCTTTGGCATGGTGGATTCCTAAAGGTGTGTAAGTGGATACGGCGAGAAGAGCCAGGAGACCTAGTTGGTCTCCTCCTCGTCGTAGCCGCTGTAGAAGTGAGCGCCGTCGAAACCGGGCACGGTGTCTTTCAGCGAGAGGCCGAGCTCGACGAGCTTGTCCTTCACCTCATCGACCGACTTCTGTCCGAAGTTACGGATGTTCATGAGCTGCGTCTCCGAGAGAGCGACCAGTTCGGAAACCGTGTTGATGCCCTCGCGCTTGAGGCAGTTGTAGCTGCGCACGGAGAGGTCGAGGTCTTCGATCGGCGTCTGGAGCTCCGACGAGAGGACGGCGTCGACCGGCGCGGGGCCGATCTCGATGCCCTCGGCCGCGTTGTTGAGCTCGCGAGCGAGTCCGAACAGCTCGGTCAGCGTGCGGCCGGCCGAAGCGATGGCGTCGCGCGGGCTGATCGCGGGCTTGGTCTCGACGTCGACGACCAGGCGGTCGAAGTCGGTGCGCTCACCGGCACGAGTCGCCTCGACGCGGTAGGTCACCTTGAGGACGGGCGAGTAGATCGAGTCGATCGGGATCTGACCGGCCTCGGAGAACTCCGAGCGGTTCTGCACGGCCGACACGTAGCCACGGCCACGCTCGATCGTGAGCTCGAGCTCGAACTTCGCCTTGTCGTTCAGCGTCGCGATAACCAGGTCGGGGTTGTGCACCTCGACACCGGCGGGAACCGAGATGTCGGCGGCGGTGACCTGACCGGCGCCCTGCTTGCGCAGGTAGGCCGTGATCGGCTCGTCGTGCTCGCTCGCGACGACCAGGCTCTTGATGTTCAGGATGATCTCGGTGACGTCTTCTTTCACACCGGGAACAGTCGTGAACTCGTGAAGCACGCCGTCGATGCGGATGCTGGTGACAGCTGCTCCGGGGATCGACGAAAGGAGGGTGCGACGCATCGAGTTGCCGAGCGTGTAGCCGAAGCCAGGCTCGAGGGGCTCGATCACGAAGCGGGAGCGGAACTCCGAGATGTTCTCCTCGGTGAGAGTGGGGCGCTGTGCAATGAGCACTGTGGATTCCTTTCGGCGAAGAGTCCGCTATATGACTCTTGGCGGTACGACTGGTGGCTGTCAGTCGGTCTGTTGAGTTGTGAAGCACCTCGGCGACCGGACGCGAGCGGCGTCGGAGCCGGGTGACGAGAGAACGAGCGGAACGCCGCGACCCCGGAGCCCCCGCGAGGAGGGCACCGGAGGCACGGCGAAACGGCTAACTCAGACGCGGCGACGCTTCGGCGGGCGGCACCCGTTGTGCGCCTGCGGCGTGACGTCGTTGATGGAACCCACCTCGAGGCCAGCGGCCTGGAGCGAGCGGATGGCGGTCTCGCGACCCGATCCCGGGCCCTTCACGAACACGTCGACCTTCTTGACGCCGTGCTCCTGAGCCTGGCGCGCGGCCGACTCGGCTGCGAGCTGTGCGGCGAACGGGGTCGACTTGCGCGAGCCCTTGAAGCCGACGGCGCCGGACGAAGCCCAGCTCAGCACGGCACCCGAGGGATCGGTGATCGAAACGATGGTGTTGTTGAAGGTCGACTTGATGTGGGCCTGGCCCACTGCGACGTTCTTCTTCTCTTTACGGCGGGGCTTACGCGCGGCCGACTTCGGTGCTGCCAATTTTTTCTCCTACAACCTAGATGGCTACGGCGGGCGCCGGGCCTATCGAGCCTTCTTCTTGCCGGCGACGGTGCGCTTCGGGCCCTTGCGGGTACGAGCGTTCGTCTTGGTGCGCTGGCCGCGCACGGGCAGACCGCGACGGTGGCGGATGCCCTCGTAGCTTCCGATCTCGACCTTGCGGCGGATATCGGCGGCGACCTCGCGACGAAGGTCACCCTCCACCTTGAAGTTGCCTTCGATGAAGTCGCGGAGGAGGACGAGCTGGTCGTCGGTGAGGTCTTTCACGCGGATGTTGCCGTCGACCGAGGTCTCGGCAAGAGCCTTGAGAGCGCGTGTGCGCCCGACTCCGTAGATGTAGGTCAGTGCGACTTCCACGCGCTTGTCGCGCGGGATGTCAACGCCTGCTAGACGTGCCATTGTGGCTTCTCCTTGAGAGATGGTGGAGGTATGTCACAGCATCGGTGCCAGGGCCTCCGCCCTGGGTGTCCGCCAAGGATCCGGAACCACGAGTGGTCGTGGATCCTTAGCTTCTGATGCTGCTTGAAGTGGTGCTGTTGGTACTGCGTGCTGGTGGCACTGCGTGGAGATGGTGCAGAGCACCGCCCCACAGAGACAGGCTTATTAGCCCTGACGCTGCTTGTGACGCGGGTTGCTGTTGCAGATCACCATGACGCGACCGTTGCGGCGAATCACCTTGCAGTGCTCGCAGATGCGCTTGACGCTGGGCTTGACCTTCATGTTGCTTCCTTTTGACTCGCTGGCCTCGTGCTCGACGGATGCGTCGAGCCGTTCCTTTCCAGCACCAGCCCTTGCCGGGGGTAAACCCTCGGAGAGGAGCTGGCCTACTTGTAGCGGTAGACGATCCGGCCGCGGGTCAAGTCGTAGGGGCTCAGCTCGACGATCACACGGTCTTCGGGGAGGATGCGGATGTAGTGCTGCCGCATCTTGCCGGAGATGTGCGCGAGAACCTTGTGCCCGTTGCTCAGCTCAACACGAAACATCGCGTTGGGCAGCGCTTCGACCACTGCGCCTTCGATTTCGATGACACCGTCTTTTTTGGCCATAGCCTCACTGTCGCTAAAAATTGGTTTGCTGGTCTTGCGGGGATTGGTGCCGCACGTCTCGCAGACGAGACCGAAGTCTTGCCAAGCTGAGAGCCCATGGATTCGACTCATAGGAATCGATCCGAAGATTGCACGCGGAGAGCGGCCCACGGCACCAAGGGTCGATCTTATTCGATTGCGCTACAGTTTTTCAACCTGGCGGGTCAACTCGACACGCCGATCGCCGCGCCAGTCCAGCGACGTCGCAGCCCTACGAAACGAGGAAACGTGCCCGGAGAACGCACGAGCCGTCGCCATACGGGCGCGAACCCCATCGCCCGCCACGGTCAGCTCCGCCGCCCGCACCCCTTCCGGTTCACGGCAATGCTCCTCGCAGTCGCGCTCGGCGTCGGTGTGATGAGCGTCGGCAGCGTGGCGGCCATCGCCGCCTTCAACCTCAAGTCGCAGATCAAGAGCGTGTCGATCGGCGCCGCCGAAGACAAGATCGCCGAGAACACCTCGATCGGCGCCATCGAGGGAGGCGCGAACATCCTCCTCGTCGGCAGCGACACCCGCGTCGGTCAGACCGAGGTGCAGGCCGGAGTCGCCGACGGCAGCCGAAACGACGTCACGATCCTGATCCACCTGTCGGCCGACCACAAGCAGATGACCGCCATCAGCTTTCCTCGCGACCTGATGGTCGACCTCCCCGCCTGCACGGGCACGGGCGGCGCCACGTTCCCCGCACTCAGCTACCAGCAGTTCAACACCAGCCTCGGCCAGGGTCTCGGTTGCACCGTCGCCACCGTCGAGTCGCTGACGGGTCTCTCCATCCCCTATGCCGCCGAGATCACCTTCGACGGCGTCATCTCGATGTCGAACGCCGTCGGCGGAGTCGACGTCTGCGTCGCCCAGGCCATCAGCGACACCGACTCGGGCCTGCAGCTCTCCGCCGGTACGCACACGCTCAAGGGTCTCCAAGCGCTCGAGTTCCTCCGCACGCGCCATGGTGTGGGCGACGGCAGCGACCTCGCGCGAATCTCGTCCCAGCAGGTGTTCCTCTCCGCCATGATGCGCAAGATCGCCTCGGCCGGCACCCTCAGCAATCCCGTGAAGCTCTACGGCCTCGCCTCCGCCGCCGTCAAGAACATGACGCTCTCCAGGAGCCTCAGCAACACTGACACCATGATCGAGCTCGGCACAGCGCTCAAAGACATCGACCTCTCCAGCGTCCTCTTCGTCCAGTACCCGACGGCCGAAGACCCGCAGAACTCCAACCGCGTCGTTCCGGCCGCAGCAGACGCCGCGATCCTCAATGCCGACCTGCAGAGCGACACCAAGTTCACGCTCGGAGACGACAGCACCGGACGGGCATCACAGGCGGAAAGCTCGACGGGCTCTGGCGGCTCTTCGGGCAGCAGCTCCTCCGGCAGCAGCAGCTCAACCGGCGGCGGGACAGCGGCGGGCAGCGGATCCTCGTCCGGAACGACGGCGACACCGAAATCCTCGGCGACACCGAGCTCGACGGCGACAGCACTTCCGTCGACCATCACTGGTCAGGCGGCCTCCGAGAAGACCTGCTCCGTCGGCAACGGCTGACCTCCCGAGGGTGGCAGGCATCGCCGTGCCCCCTTGGGAGCGGGGCGCTACGGGATCGGAACCGGCTTGACCCCGAGCGGAGCCAACCCGGAGGCGCCACCGTCTGGCGCGGTCAGCACCCAGATGCCGTCGGCATGGACCGCGACCGAGTGCTCCCAGTGCGCAGAGTCAGATGAGTCGGTCGTCGTGACAGTCCAGTCGTCGCCCTGGGTGAAGGTCTCGATTCCGCCAGCGGTGATCATCGGCTCGATGGCCACGACCAGGCCGGGCTTGACCGTCGGGCCGCGACCCTTGACGCGGTAGTTGAACACCGGGGGCTCTTCGTGCATCGAGCGTCCGATGCCGTGACCGACGTAGTCCTCGAGGATTCCGAATTCGCCCTGCGACTCGATGTACTCCTCGATCGCTTCGCCCACCTCATTGAGGTGCGAAGCCGCCGCCAGGGCGGCGATGCCGTGCCAGAGCGACTGCTCGGTCACGTGGTTGAGGCGCTCGCGCTCAGCAAAACGCTCAGGATCCGACGGGTCGGCAAGCACGAACGTCCGGGCCGAATCGCCGTTCCACTCGTCGAGCTGAGCTCCGCTGTCGATCGACACGATGTCGCCCGCAGCCAGCACCCGGTCGCCCGGAATGCCGTGCACGACGTCGGCATTCACCGATGCGCACACCGTGTGCCGATAGCCAGGGACGAGCATGAAGTTCGGCTCGCCGCCGCCGGCACGGATCGTCCGCTCGGCGATCGCATCCAGCTCGCCGGTCGTGATGCCGGGACGAATCGCCGCGGCGACGGCCTCGAGCGAGGCCGCGGTCAACAGCCCCGGGGCGACCATCCGCCGGAGTTCTTCGGGGGTCTTGTAGATGCCGGGACGGCGAAAAGCCACGCGGTGCCTTCGTTTCTGAGAGCGGAAAGAGGTCAGGCTGCGGCGGTGGGCCGGATGCCCCGTGACGCGAGAGCGTCGTCGATGCGCGAGGCAACCTCGTCGATCGAACCGAGTCCGTCGACCTCGAGTACGAGGCCCTTCTCGCCATACGCGGCGATCAGCGGACCGGTCTCGCGGAGATAGACGTCTTGACGGTGCCGAATGGCCTCTTCGGTGTCGTCACTGCGACCCTGCTCAACGGCGCGACGGCGGAGTCGCTCCACGATCTCATCGCGATCCGCGACGAGTTGCACGACTGCTGTGAGCTGCTCGCCCTTGCCCTGCAACAGGCTCTCCAGGTAGTCGACCTGATCGGCCGTGCGCGGGTAACCGTCGAGCAAGAAGCCCTGCTCGGCGTCGGGCTGAGCCAGGCGGTCTTCGATCAGCTCGTTGGTCAGCGTGTCGGGAACGTAGTCGCCCGCGTCGAGAATGGTCTTCACCTTGAGACCCAACGGTGTCTCGTTCTTCACGTTCGCTCGGAAGATGTCTCCGGTCGAAATCGCGGGGATCCCGTAGGTCTCAGCAATGCGCACTGCCTGAGTGCCCTTGCCCGCGCCGGGCGGACCGACGATGAGCAGTCGAGTGCCCTGGGCGTCTGCAGCCGGGGTCATCGAAGAAGACCCTCGTAGTGGCGCTGCTGGAGCTGGGAGTCGACCTGCTTCACCGTTTCGAGACCGACACCGACGATGATCAGAATGCTCGCGCCGCCGAAGGGGAAGTTCTGATTCGCGCCCACTGTGGCGAGAGCGATCAGCGGGATGAGGGCGACGAGGCCCAGATACAAGGACCCGGGCAGGGTGACGCGGGTGAGCACGTAGTCGAGGTAGTCGGCGGTGGGACGACCGGCACGGATGCCGGGGATGAACCCGCCGTACTTCTTCATGTTGTCGGCAACCTCTTCGGGGTTGAACGTGATCGCCACGTAGAAGTAGGTGAACCCGATGATGAGCATGAAGTAAAGGAGCATGTAGAGCGGCTTGTCGCCCGACGTGAGGTTCGTCTGGACCCAGCTGACCCACGCGGCCGGAGCCGTGCCGTTGGTCGGCGTGTTGAACTGAGCTACCAGGGCCGGCAGGTACAGGAGCGACGAGGCGAAGATGACCGGCACGACGCCCGCCATATTGACCTTGATCGGGATGTACGTGTTGTTGCCACCGTAGGTTCGCCGCCCGACCATTCGTTTGGCGTACTGCACGGGAATCCGTCGTTGTGATTGCTCGACGAACACGACAAGGCCCATGATGACGACGCCGACGACGATCACCATCAGGAAGATCTCGAAGCCCTTCGCCTGCTGGATGGCCCAGAGCGCCGTCGGGAACTTGGCCGCGATCGACGTGAAGATGAGCAGCGACATTCCGTTGCCGATGCCGCGCTCGGTGATCAGCTCGCCCATCCACATGATGAGGCCGGTACCGGCGGTCATGGTGATGACCATGAGGAGGATCGCGTACCAGGCGTTGTTCGTGATGAGCTGGCTGCACTCGGACACGGTCGACGAGCCGAACAGGGCACCGGAGCGGGCCACCGTGATCAGGGTCGTGGACTGGAGGATTCCGAGCGCGATGGTGAGGTAACGCGTGTACTGCGTCAGCTTGGCCTGACCGGTCTGGCCCTCTTTGTACAGCGCGTCGAAGTGCGGGATGACCACGCGGAGCAACTGCACGATGATCGACGATGTGATGTAGGGCATGATGCCCAGCGCGAAGATCGAAAGTTGAAGAAGCGCGCCACCGGAGAAGAGGTTGACGAGCTCGTAGAGGCCCGAGGTCGACTGGTTGCCAGCGAGGCAGACCTGCACGTTGCTGTAGTCGACGAAGGGCGAGGGGATGAAGCTGCCCAACCGGAAGAGCGCGATGATGCCGAGCGTGAACCCGATCTTTCGGCGAAGGTCGGGTGTGCGGAATATCCGCGAAATAGCTCTGAACATGGTGGCCTCCCGGTATGAGGATAAACGACTGATGGGGGTGGCCCTTACGGACCACCCCCTCAGGTACTACTTGGTGACTGTTCCGCCCGCGGCGACAATCTTCTCTTCGGCAGAGCCGGAGACCTTGTCGACACTCACGGTCAGCTTGACGGCGAGATCGCCCTGGCCGAGCACCTTGACCTTCTCGTTCTTGCGAACGGCACCCTTGGCCACGAGGTCACTCACGGTGACCTCACCGCCGGCGGGGTAGAGGTCGGTCAGCTTGTCGAGGTTGACAACCTGGTACTCGACGCGGAACGGGTTCTTGAACCCGCGGAGCTTCGGGGTGCGCATGTGCAGAGGCATCTGCCCACCCTCGAAGCCGACACGGACCGTGTAGCGAGCCTTGGTTCCCTTGGTACCGCGACCAGCGGTCTTACCCTTCGAACCCTCACCGCGACCCACGCGAGTCTTCGCCTTCTTGGCACCGGGAGCCGGACGAAGGTGGTGGACCTTGAGGATCTGCGGACGAGCGACGTCGGAAGACTCCGACTTCGCTGCGGCCTGAGTGGTTGCTGCCTTGGTGGCAGGCTTCTTGGTCGCAGCCTTGGGAGCTGCGGCCTTCGTGGTGGCTTCGTCTTTCGAAGTGTCAGCCATTAGTCAATCTCCTCGACCTTGACGAGGTGAGCGACCGTTACGACGTAACCGCGGTTCTGCTTGTCATCAGGGCGAACGACCGTCTGGCCGATTCGCTTGAGACCCAAGCTGCGCAGCGTGTCGCGCTGGTTCTGCTTCTCGCTAATTTTGGACTTGATCTGAGTCACGCGGAGCTGAGCCATCAGGCACCTGCCTTCTCAGTTGCGGCAGCACGAGCGTCGGCCTCGATGCGAAGCAGACGAGCGGGAGCGACCTGGTCGATGTCGAGACCACGACGAGCTGCGACGGCGCGCGGCTCTTCCAGCTGCTGCAGCGCGGCGACAGTCGCGTGCACGATGTTGATGGTGTTCGACGAACCGAGCGACTTGCTCAGAACGTCGTGGATGCCAGCGCACTCCAGAACGGCGCGAACCGGACCACCGGCGATAACACCGGTACCCGCAGCGGCGGGGCGGAGCAGGACGACGCCGGCTGCAGCCTCACCCTGGACGGGGTGCGGAATGGTGTTCGCGATACGAGGGACGCGGAAGAAGTTCTTCTTCGCCTCCTCAACACCCTTCGAGATGGCGGTGGGAACCTCGCGGGCCTTGCCGTAGCCGACACCGACGAGACCGTTACCGTCACCGACGACGACGAGAGCGGTGAAGCTGAAGCGACGACCACCCTTGACGACCTTGGAGACGCGGTTGATGGTGACGACGCGCTCGAGGAACTGGCTCTTGTCGCGGTCGTCACGACCACCGCGACCCTGGTTCCGGTCGCCGCGACCGGCGCCACGGCGGTCGGTACGACCACTGTTGCCACCCTCGCGGTTGTTCGACTCGGAGCCGGCAGCCGTCTCCACGGGGCGCTCGACGACGGCCTCGGCCGTCGGCTCGGGCGTCTTGTTCGTTGCGTCGCTCACAGGTCCAACCCACCTTCCCGGGCGCCGTCGGCAATTGCCGCCACGCGTCCGGCGTACTTGTTACCACCGCGGTCGAAGACGACCGCTTCGATTCCGGCAGCCTTGGCGCGCTCGGCGACGAGCTCGCCGACCTTCTTGGCCTTAGCCGTCTTGTCACCGTCGAACGTGCGCATGTCGGCCTCGAGGGTCGATGCGCTGGCGACGGTGTAGCCCTTGCTGTCGTCGACGACCTGCACGAATACGTGACGGGCCGAGCGATTGACGACGAGACGGGGGCGAACTTCCGTGCCCACGATCTTCTTGCGCAGGCGAGTGTGGCGTCGGCTCGTAGCGGCCGACTTGCTCTTACCTCTGGTTCCGAGACCCATGATTACTTACCTGACTTTCCGGCCTTGCGGCGGACGACCTCGCCGGCGTAGCGAACACCCTTGCCCTTGTAGGGCTCGGGCTTGCGCAGCTTGCGGATGTTGGCGGCCACTTCGCCGACGGCCTGCTTGTCGATGCCGGTGACGGTGAGCTTGTTGTTGCCCTCGACCGTGAAGCTGATGCCCTGGGGCGGCTCGACGGTGATCGGGTGCGAGTAGCCGAGGGCGAACTCGATGTTCTGGCCCTTGGCCTGCACGCGGTAACCGGTACCGACGATCTCGAGGCCCTTGGAGTAGCCCTGAGTGACGCCGGTGATCTGGTTCGCGATGAGAGTGCGGGTCAGGCCGTGGAGCGAACGCGACGAGCGCTCGTCATCCGGGCGGGTGACCAGAACGGTGCCCTCTTCGAGCTTGGCTTCAATGGGGCTGGCGACGACGAGCGACAGCTCGCCCTTCGGGCCCTTGACGGTGACGGCCTGGCCGTCGATCTTCACGTCGACCCCGGTGGGGATCGGAATGGGAAGGCGTCCGATTCGTGACATAGCGGGTTACCACACGTAGGCGAGGACTTCCCCACCCACGCCCTTCTTCTCGGCCTCACGGTCGGTCAGCAGACCGGAGGAAGTCGACAGGATGGCCACGCCGAGACCGCCGAGAACCTGAGGGATCTCGGTCGACTTTGCGTAGACGCGGAGGCCCGGCTTGGAAACGCGCTTGATGCCCACGATGGAGCGCTCGCGTGCGGGGCCGTACTTGAGGTCGATGGTGAGGGTCTGTCCGACGCGAGCGTCTTCGACCTTCCAGGACTCGATGAAACCCTCTTTTTTGAGGATCTCAGCGATGTGGGACTTGAGCTTGGAGCTCGGCAGCGACACGGTCTCGTGGAATGCCGAGTTCGCGTTGCGCAGTCTGGTCAGCAGGTCTGCGACCGGATCTGTCATCGTCATGCGAATTGATCTCTTTCTCGAGCGGTTTCGACTTCCGGTACACCGGGAGCCGACCTACGCGATCGGGTGGCCTGGAGCGATTCTCCAGACACGGAAGTGCGGCCGGACACTTCGAAACCGAAGTGTCCGACCGAACGATCTTAGTTGGCCGAGTCGGCCGAGCGGAACGGGAAGCCGAGTGCCTTGAGCAGAGCCCGGCCCTCGTCGTCGTTCTTCGCGGTGGTCACGACAGTGATGTCGAAGCCGCGAACTCGGTCGATGCGGTCCTGATCGATCTCGTGGAACATGCTCTGCTCGTTGAGACCGAAGGTGTAGTTGCCGTTGCCGTCGAACTGGCGGTCGCTCAGACCGCGGAAGTCGCGGATGCGAGGAAGCGCAAGCGAGAGCAGACGGTCGAGGAACTCCCAAGCGCGGTCGCCACGAAGCGTGACGTGAGCACCGATCGGCTGACCCTCACGCAGTTTGAACTGCGCGATGGACTTACGGGCCTTGGTGACCAGCGGCTTCTGTCCGGTGATGGCCGTGAGGTCTTTGACCGCACCGTCCATGACCTTCGAGTCGCGAGCTGCCTCGCCGACACCGGTGTTGACGACGATCTTCACGAGACCGGGCACCTGGTGCACGTTCGTGAATCCGAAGTCGCTCTTCAGCTGCGGCAGGATCTCGGCCTGGTACTTGGCCTTGAGGCGAGGCTGAGCGCTGGGCTCGACCGTCGCGGTAGTGGTGTCACTCATCAGAGATCCTCCCCCGACTTCTTGGCGTAGCGGACACGGACGGTCTTGGTGACTCCGTCTTTCGTGACCTTGTCTTCGCGGAAGCCGACGCGGGTCGGCTTCTTGCTCTTAGGGTCGACCAGCGCGACGTTCGACACGTGGATGGAAGCCTCGTGCGTCTCGATGCCGCCGGTCTTGGTGCCCCGCTGGGTCTGGCCGACACGGACGTGCTTGGTGACGAAGTTGACACCCTCCACGACCACGCGGTTCTTCTCCACGAGGACCTCGATGACCTTGCCCTGCTTGCCGCGGTCTCCGCCGCGGGCCTGCGTGGCTCCGGTGATGACCTGAACCAGGTCACCCTTCTTGATGTTTGCCATGACTTAGATAACCTCCGGCGCCAGCGAGATGATCTTCATGAACTTCTTGTCGCGGAGTTCGCGACCGACCGGTCCGAAGATGCGGGTACCACGGGGGTCTCCGTCAGCCTTCAGGATCACTGCGGCGTTCTCGTCGAACTTGATGTAGGAGCCGTCGTTACGACGGGTCTCCTTCTTGGTGCGAACGATGACCGCCTTGACGACGTCACCCTTCTTCACGTTGCCACCGGGGATGGCGTCCTTCACCGTGGCGACGATGACGTCACCGAGGCCGGCGTAACGACGACCCGAGCCACCGAGAACGCGGATGGTGAGGATCTCTTTGGCACCGGTGTTGTCGGCGACCTTGAGGCGGGATTCCTGCTGAATCACTTCTGTCTCCTATCGAGCAGGCCGAGGCCTACTTCGCCTTCTCGAGGATCTCGACCAGGCGCCAGCGCTTGGAGGCGCTGAGCGGACGGGTCTCGCTGATGACGACCAGGTCACCGACGCCGGCCGAGTTGGCCTCGTCGTGAACCTTGACCTTGGAGGTACGGCGGATGACCTTGCCGTACAGGGGGTGCTTCACGCGGTCTTCGACCTCGACGACGATGGTTTTCTCCATCTTGTCGCTCGTGACGTAGCCACGACGCGTCTTGCGGTAGCCGCGGACGAGGGTGTCCGACTCGACAGTGTCTGTCGAGGCCGCAGCAGCCTTCTTCTCGGTAGCCATTACTTGGTCTCCTCGGTCTCAGCGGCCTCGACGGTCTCGTCGGCCGGCTTCGCAGCGGCCTTCTTCGTCGACTTCTTGGCAGCAGCCTTGGGGGCAGCCGCGGCCGGGGCGGGGGTGGCACGAATGCCGAGCTCGCGCTCACGGAGCACCGTGTAGATACGAGCGATGTCGCGCTTGACGGCACGAACGCGGCCGTGGTTCTCGAGCTGGCCGGTAGCCGACTGGAAGCGCAGGTTGAACAGCTCTTCCTTGGCCTTCTTGAGCTCGTCGACAAGACGCTCGTCTTCGAATGTGTCGAGCTCGGTCGGAGCGAGCTCCTTGGATCCGATCGCCATTATGCGTCGCCCTCCTCGCGCTTGATGATGCGTGCCTTCAGGGGCAGCTTGTGAATTGCACGAGTGAGCGCCTCTTTGGCGACTTCCTCGCTGACGCCGCTGAGCTCGAAGAGCACGCGACCCGGCTTGACGTTGGCGACCCACCACTCGGGCGAACCCTTACCGGAACCCATGCGGGTTTCGGCCGGCTTCTTGGTTAGCGGGCGGTCGGGGTAGATGTTGATCCACACCTTTCCACCACGCTTGATGTGACGGGTCATGGCGATACGAGCGGACTCGATCTGACGGTTGGTGACGTAGGCAGGCGTGAGAGCCTGAATGCCGTACTCACCGAAGCTCACGCGAGTACCACCGGTGGCCTGGCCACTACGGCCGGGGTGGTGCTGCTTGCGGTGCTTGACACGACGGGGAATCAACATGGTTATGCCTCAGCTCCTGCGGTGACCGGGGCGTCCTGCGTCTGCGGAGCACGGGTGTTGCCACCACGGGATCCACGGTCGCGGTCGCCACCACGGTCGTTACGACGCTCGGGGCGCGACGACTTCTGGTTCGCCTGCTCACGCGCGAGCTCTTTGTTGGTGATGTCGCCCTTGTAGATCCAGACCTTGACACCGATGCGACCGAACGTGGTCTTGGCTTCGTAGAAGCCGTAGTCGATGTTGGCGCGGAGCGTGTGCAGGGGCACGCGGCCCTCGCGGTAGAACTCCGAGCGGCTCATCTCAGCGCCGCCGAGACGGCCCGAGACCTGGATGCGAACACCCTTGGCGCCGGCGCGCTGAGCACCCTGCAGACCCTTGCGCATAGCGCGGCGGAAAGCCACGCGAGCGCTGAGCTGCTCGGCGATGCCCTGGGCGACGAGCTGAGCTTCGGCCTCGGGGTTCTTGACCTCGAGGATGTTCAGCTGGATCTGCTTGCCCGTGAGCTTCTCGAGGTCGGCGCGGATGCGCTCGGCCTCGGCGCCACGGCGACCGATCACAATGCCCGGGCGGGCCGTGTGAATGTCGACGCGAACGCGGTCGCGGGTGCGCTCGATCTCGATCTTGGCCACGCCAGCGCGGTCGAGGGAGGTCTTGAGCAGGTTGCGGATCTTGATGTCTTCAGCGACGTAGTCGCTGTAGCGCTGGCCGGCCTTCGTGCTGTCGGAGAACCAACGCGACACGTGGTCGGTGGTGATTCCGAGACGGAAGCCGTACGGGTTTACTTTCTGGCCCATTACTTGCTCGCCTTCTTCGACGTCGTGGCCGCTTCGGCCTCTTCGGGCGTCGCGAGGACGACCGTGATGTGGCTGGTGCGCTTCAGGATCTGGAACGCACGGCCCTGAGCACGAGGCTGGAACCGCTTGAGGGTTGCTCCCTCGTCGACGTAGGCACTCGAGATGTAGAGGTCTTCGTCGTTGAGGTAGCTGTTCTGAGCGTCGGCCTTCACTCGGGCGTTGGCCATAGCCGACGCGACGAGCTTGTAGACCGGCTCCGATGCGCCCTGCGGCGCGAACTTCAGAATGGCCAGGGCCTCGAGGGCCTGCTTGCCGCGGATCAGGTTGACAACGCGACGGGCCTTCATGGGGGTGACGCGGATGTGACGCACGCGTGCGATCGACTCCACCATTTCTCTCCTCCTTCTCGCCGCCGCGTTAGCGACGACGACCCTTCTTGTCGTCCTTCACGTGGCCGCGGAAGGTGCGGGTGGGCGCGAACTCGCCGAGCTTGTGGCCGATCATGGATTCGGTCACGAAAACGGGGATGTGCTTGCGTCCGTCATGCACGGCGATGGTGTGGCCGAGCATGTTCGGGATGATCATCGAGCGACGCGACCAGGTACGGATCACGTTCTTCGTGTTGGCTTCGTTCTGAACAACAACCTTGCGGAGCAGGTGGTCGTCGACGAAGGGGCCCTTCTTCAGACTGCGTGGCATCTTCTACAACTCCTACTTGCGCTTGTTGCCAGCGTTGCGGCGGCGGACGATGAGCTTGTCGCTCTCGAGCTTGGGGTGACGAGTGCGGCCCTCTTTCTGGCCCCACGGCGAGACCGGGTGGCGTCCACCGGAGGTCTTGCCCTCACCACCACCGTGCGGGTGGTCGACGGGGTTCATGGCGACACCACGCACGGTCGGGCGAACGCCCTTCCAGCGCATACGGCCGGCCTTTCCCCAGTTGATGTTCGACTGCTCGGCGTTGCCGACCTCGCCGATCGTGGCGCGGCAGCGCGCGTCGACGTTGCGGACCTCGCCCGAGGGGAGACGCAGCTGCGCGTAGGGGCCGTCTTTGGCGACGAGACGAACCGAGGCACCGGCGGAGCGGGCCATCTTGGCACCGCCACCGGGCTTGAGCTCGATCGCGTGGATGACGGTACCGACCGGGATGTTCTTCAGCGGAAGGTTGTTACCCGGCTTGATGTCCGCGCCAGCGCCCGACTCGACGATGTCGCCCTGCGACAGCTTGTTCGGAGCGATGATGTAGCGCTTGGTGCCGTCCACGAAGTGGAGCAGCGCGATGCGCGCCGTGCGGTTGGGGTCGTACTCGATGTGAGCGACCTTGGCGTTCACGCCGTCTTTGTCGTTGCGACGGAAGTCGATGACGCGGTACTGGCGCTTGTGGCCACCACCGATGTGACGGGTCGTGATGCGGCCGGCGTTGTTACGACCACCGGTCTTCGACAGGGGACGAAGCAGCGACTTCTCAGGAGTCGAGCGCGTGATCTCAGCGAAGTCGGCGACGGATGAACCGCGGCGACCCGGAGTCGTGGGCTTGTATTTGCGAATAGCCATTATTTATCCCTCCGCGCCCTAGCCGACAGCCGTGAAGATGTCGATGGAGCCCGACTTGAGTGTCACGATGGCGCGCTTGGTGCTCTTGCGCTTGCCGATCCCGAACTTGGTACGACGCGTCTTACCCGGACGGTTCAGCGTGTTGATGCTGTCGACCTTGACGTCGAAGATCTTCTCGATGGCGAGCTTGATCTCGGTCTTGTTCGAGCGCGGGTCGACCAGGAAGGTGTACTTGCCCTGATCAATCAGGGAGTACGACTTCTCGGAGACGACCGGCGAGATCACGACGTCGCGGGGGTCTTTGTGGATGCCGCTCATGCGGTGGCCTCCTTGTTGGTCTTCTTGGCCACGAAGGCCTCGAAAGCGCTCTTGGTGAAGACGATGTCGTCGGAGACGAGGACGTCGTAGGCGTTGAGCTGGTCCCACGAGATGACGTGGACCTCGTCGACGTTGCGGACGCTCTTCTGCGTCAGCAGGTCATCGCGCTCGATGACGACCAGGACGTGCTTGCTCGTGGAGATGCTCGCAAGCAGCTCGAGAGCGGTCTTGGTCGAGACGACGTCGGCCACGAAGGACTCGACGACGTGGACGCGGGCGCCGCGAGCGCGGTCGGAGAGAGCACCGAGCAGAGCTGCGGCGATCATCTTCTTGGGGGTGCGCTGCGAGTAGTTGCGGGGCGTCGGGCCGTGGACGATGCCACCGCCGGTCATCTGAGGAGCGCGGATGGAGCCCTGGCGAGCGCGACCCGTTCCCTTCTGCTTGAACGGCTTGCGGCCGGCACCGGAGACCTCGCCGCGGCCCTTGACCTTGTGCGTGCCCTGGCGTGCGGCAGCGAGCTGCGCGACGACGACCTGGTGGATCAGCGGGACGTTTGCGACGACGTCGAAGATCTCAGCGGGGAGGTCGACGGAGCCGGACTTGGCGCCCTTGGCGTCGAGGACATCGACGGCGGTGGAAGCAGTGGTGATAGCCATGCGCTAGTTCCCCTTCACGGCGGTGCGGACGAAGACGGTGCGGCCACGAGCGCCGGGGACAGCGCCCTTGACGAGCAGCAGACCCTTCTCGACGTCGACGGCGTGAACCGTGAGGTTGAGGACGGTGACGCGCTCCCCACCCATGCGACCGGCCATGCGCATGCCCTTGAAGACACGGCTGGGGGTCGACGAAGCACCGATCGAACCGGGCTTGCGGTGGTTACGGTGCGAACCGTGGGATGCCGAGACACCCTTGAAGTTGTGACGCTTCATGACACCGGCGAAGCCCTTGCCCTTGGAAGTGCCGACGACGTCGACCTTCTGGCCGGCCTCGAAGGAATCGACCGCGAGCTCCTGGCCGAGTGCGTACTCGGCGGCGTCGGCGGTGCGAACCTCGGTGAGGGTGCGGCGAGGCGTGACGCCCGCCTTGTCGAAGTGACCGGTGCGGGGCTTGTTGGCCTTGCGCGGGTCGATTGCTCCGGCAGCGATCTGGACGGCTACGTAGCCGTCGACCTCTTCGGTGCGGATCTGAGTCACGACGTTCGGAGAGATCTCGACGACGGTGACGGGGATCAGCTTGTTGTCGGCGTCCCAGACCTGGGTCATGCCGAGCTTCTTGCCGAGGAGACCCTTGACGTTCTTGGTGGTGATAGCCATTAGTTCGTCGCCCCCTACAGCTTGATCTCGATGTTGACGTCGGCGGGGAGGTCGAGACGCATGAGCGAGTCGACGGCCTTCGGCGTCGGGTCGATGATGTCGATGAGACGCTTGTGCGTGCGCTTCTCGAAGTGCTCGCGCGAGTCTTTGTACTTGTGGGGCGAACGGATGACTGCGATCACGTTCTTCTCCGTGGGAAGCGGCACGGGGCCGACCACGGTCGCGCCGGCACGGGTCACCGTGTCGACGATCTTGCGGGCTGACGTGTCGATGACCTCGTGGTCGTACGACTTCAGCCGGATGCGGATCTTTTGTCCCGCCATGTGTGACTCTCTCTCGATATAAACGTCGCGCACCTTCACGGGGCCGCCTGACGCGCCTTCGCGGTCGTATCGCTTTCGCGAACTCCCACTCGGGCTGGGTCTTGTTCAGACTGGGGTCACTCCGGATGCCGCAGTTGCCTGCTCACACGACCGTCGCACCACTGTTGATGTGTCAATCCGTCTTCGACCGCATGCCGAAGGCCTGCGCTCGTAACCGCTCCGCTGATTTCGTAGCCGATTCAGCGTGATGGCCACCGTGGGGAGGTCATCTCTCGGGTTTCGATTGAAGAGGTGTCCTGCTACCCGCGGCCCAGTCGATACGACTGTGCACTGCCTGGCAGTGATTCGAACCGCACGCAGCGGCCGAAGTGTTGAACCAGACAAGCTTGCCACAGCCCGGCATTTGCTGCAACCCGGGCGTGTCGGAATTGTTGCGACTCAGCTCGAGTCGAGCTATTCCGCCTCGGAGGGGCGGAACCACGGCGGGTAGACGGCGACTCGCGGCGCCCGCCCCTCCACATCGCGGAGCAGGCTCTTGACCTCGTCGCGGGTGCGATCGTTCGGCACTCCGATGAGGGTGACCAAGGAGAGATCGAACGAGTCTGGCACCAGGATCTCGACCTCGAGCAGGTCGGGGTCAGCGATCGAAGCGCGTCGCGCGAGCGTAGCCGCCTCGGCCTGGCCGACTCCGAAACGCGCGAGCGGCCCGGCAGGGTCGCCGTCGGCGAGCACGAAGTCGTCGGGGAGGGCCGCTACGGGAGCCACGAGCACGACGAAGTCGGTGGGGCGGGTGGCTCGTGCTGCGGGTGACCACCGGGATCCTTCGGCGCCGCTGCGCACCTCGTTCCAGGTGGCCGCGTCGGGCGAGAGCGCGAACGGTACGTGACCGGCGACAGTGGAACCGGTCGGGAGAGCCGCAGCGGCACGCCGCTCGCGCGCCTCGGGCGACGCGACGTCGAGCTCGGGGACCGCGTCGGCTCGAAGGCGACCGTCGGAGAAGATGTCGGCGAGGTTCGACAGGTGGGTCCAGTGGTGGACACGCATCGTGGCGAGGTCGATGTCGGGAAGAGCTGCCGCTGCGGGGGCGGCGCGCTTGGCACCCGGAGCGCGGACGACTGCCGGCATCCGGATCGCCGAGCCGCCGACGGGAGCGCGTCGTGCAGCCGCCGGTCGAGCGACGGGCGCAACCACCGGCTCTTCTCGCTTGCGGGGCGTGCAGAGGTCGCAAAGCTCAGCATCGAGGCCGTGGATGCATTCGGTCACAGCAGTTGTTCCTCTCGCGCGCAACACGAAAGTCGCACAAACTTCAAGATTACGCGACCCGAGGGCATCACCGGTACAGAAGGGAACGAACCTCTGACTCCACGGCATGCACCCGGGCCGGATCGATCGTCTCACCCTGACGGAAGAGGTCGACGAGACGCGGGTCGACATAGCTGGCGCGGGCAACGGACGGCGTATTGCCGAGCACAGCCGACGCATCGCGCATCGCCTGGGCCACCGCCCGCTTGCGCCCGGTCTCGGAAGTCTTCGGCCCGGATCTCGCCAGGCTGATGGCCGCCGCAGCCGTTCCGTGGAGCGTTCGGAAGTCTTTCGCCGTGAACTCCCCGCCCGTCCGCTCGTGCACGTAGGCGTTGATGTCGACGGCGTGCAGCGGCCTCCACGCCGCGCCTTGCTCGGGCCGGTAGGCGAGGAGCCGAGCACGCCCACCCCGAGACTTGAGGCCGCGGATGATCGAGGCGAGCTCGGGATCCTCGATTTCGCTCTCCCACTCCTGACCGCTCTTCGCCGGAAAGGCCAGCCTGATGCTGTCACCGCTGACAGTCGCGTGCGAGCAGAGCAGGGTGGACAGCCCGTGGCTGCCGTGGGCGGTCGCGTACTGCTCTGAGCCGACGCGCAGCGAGCCCGTGTCGAGCATGCGGAATGCCGCCGCCAGAGCCCGGAGGCGATCCGGCTCGTCTCGCCGGAGGTCGAGTGTGACGAACCGACGCGCGGTCGGAAGCGCCTCGGCGAGAGAGAGCGCCCGGTCGAACTTGATCCGGTCTTTCTGCTCGCGCCAGGTGGGGTGGTAGATGTACTGGCGCCGACCGACACCGTCGATACCGGTCGCCTGGATGTGTCCGTTGGGGTAGGGCGCGATCCACACGTCTTTCCACGCGGGCGGAATGGCGAGGGATTCGATCCGAGCACGCAATTCAGGATCCGAGACGGTCACGCCCGCATCGTCACGGTACGTGAACCCGCGGCCGGCCTTGACCCGGGTGACACCCGGTCGGGAGGAGTCGGTTCGGCGCAGTCGAGGCATGCCGACGAGTCAACTCCCCCGCGCCGGAGAACAGCTGCGGGAGCACGACACCCGAGCGAACGACGAAGGCCTCCGACGGACATCGTCGGAGGCCTTTGGCGGCTATGCGCCGTCGTTGCCGATCTTCTTGTCGGCTGCGTCGCGCGCTTCTTGGATCTTGTCGTGGTGCTTACCGCCTGTGGCCTTGTCGGCTGCACTGGCCACGGCGTCCAGGATGCTGTCGCTGATGCCCTCCGCCTTATCGCTCTTCAGGGCGTCGGTGACCTTGTTGTCTTTCAGAAACTCTTGCGCCTTCTTGGTGACGTCGTCGAACCCAGCCATATGCGTTCCTCCCTGAACCGGTCGGCACCTCCGACCCGTGCCGACAATCCTGCACCGACCCGACGCGCGGGTCTAGGGCGACAACTCTTCTCTCAGGCGATGGTCCGGGTACGCCAAAGCGGGTCGGACCCGAAGGCCCGACCCGCTCAGGGTGATGCGTGTCTACGACGCGTCAGAGAATCTCGAAGAAGTCGGAAGGACTACTTGTTGATCTTCGTGACGGTGCCGGCGCCGACGGTACGGCCACCCTCGCGGATAGCGAAGCGGAGGCCCTCCTCCATGGCGATCGGCTGGATCAGCTCAACGCTGATCTCAGTCGTGTCGCCGGGCATGACCATCTCGGTGCCCTCGGGCAGCGTGATGACGCCGGTGACGTCGGTGGTGCGGAAGTAGAACTGGGGACGGTAGTTCGCGTAGAACGGGTTGTGACGGCCGCCCTCATCCTTCGAGAGGATGTAGACGTTCGCGTCGAAACCGGTGTGCGGCGTAACCGAACCGGGCTTGACGATGACCTGGCCGCGCTCGACGTCTTCGCGCTTGGTGCCACGAAGAAGAAGACCGGTGTTGTCGCCGGCCACAGCCTGGTCGAGCAGCTTGCGGAACATCTCGATGCCGGTGACGGTGGTCTTGGTCGTCGGGCGGATGCCGACGATCTCGATCTCCTCGTTGACGTTGAGCTGACCGCGCTCGACACGACCGGTGACGACGGTGCCACGACCGGTGATCGTGAAGACGTCCTCGATGGGCATGAGGAAGGGCTGGTCGAGGGCACGGATGGGGTCGGGGACGTTCTCGTCCACGGCCTCCATCAGGTCGGCAACCGACTTGGCCCACTTCTCATCGCCCTCGAGCGCCTGAAGCGCCGACACCTGAACGACGGGGGCGTTGTCGCCATCGAAGTCCTGGCTGGAGAGCAGCTCGCGAACCTCGAGCTCGACGAGCTCCAGGATCTCTTCGTCATCGACCATGTCGGACTTGTTCAGCGCGACGACGATGTAGGGCACGCCGACCTGGCGAGCGAGCAGCACGTGCTCACGCGTCTGGGGCATGGGGCCGTCGGTAGCGGCAACCACGAGGATCGCGCCGTCCATCTGAGCCGCACCGGTGATCATGTTCTTCACGTAGTCGGCGTGGCCGGGAGCGTCGACGTGAGCGTAGTGACGCTTCTCAGTCTGGTACTCGACGTGCGAGATGTTGATCGTGATACCACGAGCCTTCTCTTCGGGCGCGTTGTCGATCTGGTCGAACGCGGACGCCGTGTTGAGGTCGGGGTACTTGTCGTGCAGAACCTTGGTGATCGCCGCGGTGAGCGTCGTCTTGCCGTGGTCAACGTGACCGATGGTTCCGATGTTTACGTGCGGCTTGGTCCGCTCGAACTTGGCCTTCGCCACTGTGGGTCCTCCTCAGGACTCGGGAGCAGTTGCCCGGCCGGGCCCGTGAAGGCCCGTCTCCGGGGAACTGCGCTTTGGTGTATTCACATGCTACGCGGTCGAGGCTCGACCCCGCATTTCGGGCGGTGCGCTCTGTGGAGAACGCACCACCCTGGGGTGGGCTACTCGCCCTTGTTCTTCGCGATGATCTCGTCGGCGACAGCCCGGGGGACCTCCGCGTACGACTCGAACGTCATCGAGTAGACGGCACGACCCGAGGTCTTCGACCGCAGGTCACCGACGTAACCGAACATCTCCGACAGCGGAACGCTGGCCCGAACGACCTTCACACCACTGGCGTCTTCCATCGAGGCGATCTGGCCACGACGAGAGTTGAGGTCGCCGATGACGTCGCCCATGTACTCCTCGGGCGTACGGACCTCGACGGCCATGATCGGCTCGAGCAGCACGGGGCTGGACTTGCGTGCAGCCTCCTTGTACGCGATCGATCCGGCAATCTTGAACGCCATTTCAGACGAGTCGACATCGTGAGCAGCACCGTCGAGGAGCAGCGCACGAACACCCACGGTGGGGTAACCGGCGAGGACACCGACCTGCATGGCGTCCTGGATGCCGGCGTCGACCGAACCGATGTACTCGCGCGGAACGCGACCACCGGTAACCTTGTTGACGAATTCGTACGTCGACTCGGCCGTGACCTCGAAGGGCTCGAGAGCGATCTGGACCTTAGCGAACTGACCCGAACCACCCGTCTGCTTCTTGTGGGTGTAGTCGTAGCGCTCGATGCCCTTTTTGAGCGTCTCGCGGTAGGCGACCTGGGGCTTGCCCACGTTCGCCTCGACGTTGAACTCGCGCTTCATGCGGTCGACCAGGATGTCGAGGTGAAGCTCGCCCATTCCCTTGATGACCGTCTGACCAGTCTCGGCGTTGAGCTCGACGCGGAACGTCGGGTCTTCTTCGGCGAGCTTCTGGATGGCGATGGAGAGCTTCTCCTGGTCTTGCTTCGTCTTCGGCTCGATAGCAACCTCGATGACGGGCTCGGGGAAAGTCATCGACTCGAGGACGATCTGCTCGCTCGGGTCGCACAGGGTGTCACCCGTGGTCGTGAACTTGAGACCGATGACCGCGTAGATGTGACCAGCGGTCACGCCATCGACGGGGTTCTCCTTGTTGGAGTGCATCTGGAAGATCTTGCCGATGCGCTCCTTCTTGTCTTTCGTCGAGTTGATCACCTGGGCGCCGGACTCGATGGAACCCGAGTAGACGCGAACGTAGGTGAGACGACCGAAGAAGGGGTGCACCGCGACCTTGAAGGCGAGAGCCGAGAACGGCTCCGACGACTCGGGCTTGCGGATGATGATCTTCTCGGCGTCGCGGACGTCGTGGCCCTCCATGGGAGGCACGTCGAGCGGCGAAGGCAGGTAGTCGATGACGGCATCGAGCATCGGCTGGACTCCGCGGTTCTTGAACGCGGAACCACAGAAGATCGGGTAGAGCTCGGAGTTGACGGTCATCTTGCGGACCGCACCCTTGATCTCGTCGACCGTCAGCTCTTCGCCGGCGAAGTACTTCTCGAGGAGAGCATCGTCGGACTCGGCGACGGTCTCGAGCAGCTTCGCGCGGTACTCGTCGGCCTTCTCTTTGAGGTCTTCCGGGATGGGCTCGATCTCGTACTTCGCGCCCATCTCGACGTCACCCTTGGCGTCGCCGCGCCAGGTCAGTGCGCGCATCTCGACCAGGTCGACGACGCCCTCGAACGAGGACTCCGCACCGATCGGGAGCTGCATAACCAGGGGCTTGGCGCCGAGGCGGTTGATGATCGTGTCGACGGTGAAGTAGAAGTCGGCACCGAGCTTGTCCATCTTGTTGACGAAGCAGATGCGCGGCACGTCGTACTTGTCGGCCTGACGCCAGACGGTCTCGGACTGGGGCTCGACGCCCTCCTTGCCGTCGAAGACGGCGACGGCACCGTCGAGGACGCGGAGCGAACGCTCCACCTCGACCGTGAAGTCGACGTGACCCGGGGTGTCGATGATGTTGATCTGGTTCTTGTTCCAGAAGCACGTCGTAGCAGCCGACGTGATCGTGATGCCACGCTCCTGCTCCTGAGCCATCCAGTCCATCGTCGCAGCGCCGTCGTGGACTTCGCCGATCTTGTGGGTGATGCCCGTGTAGAACAGGATGCGCTCGGTGGTCGTCGTCTTGCCGGCATCGATGTGCGCCATGATGCCGATGTTGCGGACCTTGTTCAGGTCGGTGAGCACGTCCTGTGCCACGGGTTCCTCCGATTGGGGGGTTAGAGAGTGTGGTTACTGCGGGGCGGCGACCCGGTGCCGATCGGCACTGAGTCGCCACCCGCAGAGGTGGTGCCAGCGGTGCAGCACTACCAGCTGTGAAGTCTTACCAGCGGTAGTGAGCGAACGCCTTGTTCGACTCGGCCATCTTGTGCGTGTCTTCGCGACGCTTGACAGCAGCGCCGAGACCGTTCGACGCGTCGAGGATCTCGTTCATGAGACGCTCGGTCATCGTCTTCTCGCGACGGGCCTTGGCGTAGCTGGTGAGCCAGCGGAGAGCCAGGGTGTTGGCACGGTGAGGCTTGACCTCGACGGGCACCTGGTAGGTGGAGCCACCGACGCGACGCGAACGGACCTCGAGGGTCGGACGCACGTTGTCGAGAGCCTTCTTCAGCGTGGCGACGGCGTCCTGGCCGTTCTTCGCGGAGACACCGGCGAGGGCACCGTAGACGATGCGCTCGGCGAGGCCCTTCTTGCCATCAAGAAGGATCTTGTTGACGAGCTGGCTGACGATGGGGGCGCCGTAGACGGGGTCTGCGACGACGGGACGCTTGGGAGCGGGACCCTTACGAGGCATTACTTCTTCTCCATCTTCGCGCCGTAGCGGCTGCGAGCCTGCTTGCGGTTCTTGACGGCCTGGGTGTCGAGGGCGCCACGAACGATCTTGTAACGGACACCGGGGAGGTCTTTCACACGACCGCCGCGAACGAGCACCATCGAGTGCTCCTGCAGGTTGTGGCCTTCACCGGGAATGTACGCGGTCACCTCGGTGCCGTTGGAGAGCTTCACACGGGCGACCTTGCGGAGCGCGGAGTTCGGCTTCTTGGGGGTGGTGGTGTACACACGGGTGCACACGCCACGCTGCTGGGGGTTGGCCTTCAGGGCGGGGGCCTTGGTCTTGACGACCTTCGGCGTGCGTCCCTTTCGGACCAGCTGCTGAATAGTTGGCACTGGTTCTCCTTGACTTGGTACTTCTCGGTGTTCTGGCCGGCCCGGTCGGACGGCTTCCTCATCTCTGGAGCACGACAGTCACACTTCGAAATAACGAAGAGTGGTCGTCGCGCGTCTCCCCCAACCAGCGCACTATGAGTGCACAGCACCTATGACACACGGTGGGGCCCGATCGGTTCGGCGAGAAGTTCGCCACTCCGAAGAGACGGTTAAACGGGCGCGCCGCTAAGCGCACACCCGAGCAAGACTATCCCGTCGCCAGGGCAAGATCAAACGGGCTCAGCTGCGCTGCCGGCGAACCCGTGCTGCGCCTCGGCCTGACGGGCCTCGGTCGCACGAGCATCGACCTCGTGCTGAACGGCGGCGAGCGCCACGATGGCGAGAGCCGCGGTGACGACGGGGACGGAGTCGGCGAGGGTCGGGGCGGCGACGTGCTGGAGTTCGTCGGCGCGGATCCTGCGCTCTGTCTCTTCGAGGCCGGCGGCTTCAGCGGCCCGACGGGCTGCGGCACGGGCACGCAGCATGCGCGTGAGGACGACGGCGGCGATGATCGCCCACACGCCGTTCACGACCGCGGAAGGCCAGGCGCCGTGGGCTGCGACGTTGAGGGAGATGAACAGGGCTCCGACCAGATTGCTGAGCTGATACACCGGCCCGTTCGACAGTCGTCCGAGTGAGAAGAGGCCGTAGCCGCTGAGGATGACGGCAGCGCCGACCCAGCCCAGGATGGAGAGAAACACGCTCAGATACTCCTTGTCGTGCGAGCGCGACGAAGCAGCCAGGAGATCTCTGGCGCCTCGGGGGAAGGTGCCCGGACGAGAGCCGAGCGACCAATTGTAGGCACGCTCGCAGCGCGGTTTCGACACCCCGAGAGAGGGTGTTTCGACGTGTATCTCAGCGACCCTCGCGATGGCGTTCGGCCCGGTCGAGGAGCAGGGTTCCGGCGACCACGATCGCCGCCCAGACGGTGGTCGCGATGACGAAGGTCGACAGGGCATACCGGCCGGTGAACAGCACGAGCCAGACCGCTTCGCTGCGCCTCAGCGAGTAGAGCACCGCCCCGACGGCGAGCATGGCGACGTAGCTGGTGGCCAGTGTGATCAGTGCGGAAGCGAGGATCTTGGGCTGTCGCCTTTCGGGCTCACGCTCGGCGACCCCGAAGCTCCGCGCCAGCACGAAGAAGACGGTCGCCATCGAGGCGAGCACCATGGTTGGCCCGAGCGTCGTGCCCGCATCGGATTCGACGATGAGGTCGCGGCCGGTGACGTAGAAGATCAGACCGGCGGTGAGGACGACGAGCGCCAGGTGCGTGACCGTGGCCACGAAGGCGAGGAGGCCGCGGGACATGAGGTCAGGGTACGCGGGGGTGGGGCGGGTCGCCTGGTCGCCGGGGACGGTGATCGTCCAGGATGTGCTGATGTTCGGGCTGCGCCACCAGCAGATCGGGGACACTCACGCGCAACGGCGGCAGAGAAATGCCACGGGTCGGTCGATCGGGACCTCCGACCGACCCGTGGCGGCTTGTGCCCCTACTTGCCGGCGGCGGTGTCGGTGGAGGAGCTGGCTGAGGCCGCGTCGGCCGCGGTGGAGGTGGTGGACTGCTGCGTCTCTTGGACGGAGTTGGCGTCGGCGAGGGCGTAGACCAGGCCGCCGAAAGTCCAGTTGATCGTGTCGGTCGCATTGACGGAATCAGTCGTCGACTCCCCGCCGGTGTCCGAAGATCCCGCCGCGCTGGTGATGTTGGTCACCAGGAACAGCCGATCTCCGTCGCGCATACCCTGGAGAAACGCCAGGGCCTGGGCATAGGTCCCCTGCACAGACACCGTCAACGGGATCGTCGTGAAGTTCGACGGGGTGATCAGCGAATCGGTCGTCGCGATGGGTGCGGAGGGTGTCGCGGATGCGCTCGGGGACGGTGTCGCCGTCGCCTCGCTGGTACCAGTGGATGCCGCGGCAGCGGGCGCGGCTGCGGCCACCGGCGCCACGTAGGCCGAGGCGGACCCGAACTGGATATTGCTCAGCGTTGCCTGGGACGACTTGGCGACGCCGTTCAGCTCGGTGATGAGCGAGCCCGTCTCGACGTCGGCGGGAACGGACTGCTTGAGGTCGGCCAGTTCGCTCTTGAGGTCGTCGAGAGAGTCGTACTGCTTTTTGAGCGAAGTCAGGCTGGTCTGAAGCTGAGCGTTCTGGGCCGTCACCGAATCCTCGGTGGCGCGAGCCGTACTGGCGGCATCGAGTTGGGGCTTGACTCCGAGGAGGAAGCCTCCCGCGACGACCACGATCGCGGCGACAACTGCGGCGATCATCATGAGGCGATTGCGATCCACGGTCACTTACCTTCCTTCGTGTAGGCGTCCGAGAAGGCCTTCTCGTCGATGTGGACGACTACGCCTGCCGTATAGACACCGGTCTGCAGCTGGATCGTTCCCGCCTGGGCGTCCGTGTAGCCGGGCAGAGTCGCCAGCTTGGTCAGCCAGGTGGGAACGGACGGGAGCGACGTGCTCGTCGCGGAGAAGGTCAACGTGGCGACACGCTGCCCCTCGAGAGGTGTGGTCGCCTGCGCGTAGGACGCGACTGGCGACGCCGAATCGATCGTGACAGTAGCTAGAGTCATGCCGCTCGGGAGGGTCGCCTGCACCTTGGCGAGGTACGCCGGCCAGTTGATGTCGGTCGAACCGCCGACCTTGCGCGCTGCATCGATGAGGTCGACCTGCCCCTGAGTGGTCTTGACCGCCGAGTACTTCATCGTCTGCGACGCCAGGAAGGACGTCTGGTTCTGGGCCGAGGCGAGAGTCGCCTCGCTCCCCTGGGCGTAGAGGGCGGCGGTTCCGCCCGCAACTACGACGAGGATGGCCAGGCCTGCAACGGCTGTCCAGGCGCGACGCACATGAACGGCGGCGCGACGCTCGGCACGAACCTCGGGCGGCAGGAGATCGACTCGTGGAAGCCCGCCGATTGCGATGATCCCGCGATTTGGTTTGGGCTGCTTCGGCGGGGATGCCTCTCCAGCGGTCTGGGGCGCTGCCACCAGGCTCGCCGCCGCCGCGGGCGGTGCCGGCACGAGAGGAACGTCTGCGGTCGATCGGCGGGTGCCCTTCGGCGCCTTGGTGCCTTTTGTCGCTTTGGGGCTCTTCGCCGCCTTGGCTGAAGCCGGACCGCGACCTTCAGCAGCGAGCTGCGCCTGCTTGGTCAGATAGAACTTCATGCTGCGCTCCCCAGAGCGAGTCCGAGGGCGACGGTCAACGACGTGACATTCGACCGGACATCGGCCTCGGACGCCGAGCGCGCGAAGGAGACCCCCTGGAGGGGGTCGGCGGCCACGACGGGGATTCTGGTCACCTCGGCGAGGGCCTCGGGAAGGCCTCTCAATTGAGCGCCACCTCCGGACAGGACGATGTGAGTGACGTGCTCGGTCGGCCGCGTGTTGGCGTAGTAGCTCACGGTGTTGCGGAGGCTTCCCAACAGTTCGTTGACCGTCTCGAAGATGACGGCGGATGCGGTCTTGTCCTCTTTGGTGGCCGAGCTCGACACGAGACCCAGCGTGCGCTTGGCCCCTTCGGCCAGTTCGCGCGGAATCTCGAGGCGCGAGGCGAGATCGTTGGTGATGTCGTCACCGCCCGACGGGATGAGGCGGACGAACTGGGGGACGCCGTCGGAGACGAGTACCACCGAGGTGGTCGAGGCGCCGATGTCGATCAGCGCGACAGTGCCCGTCAGGCGAGCACGGTTGACGAGCAGGCGCGACACGGCGAAGGGGATGAGGTCGACCCCGACAGCATGGAGACCGGCGAGCTTCGAAGCACGGACGTTGCCGAGCACAGCGTCTTTGACGGCGGCGATGAGCAGGCCGTTGATGACCGGGCCGTGCTCCCCGATGCCCTCCGACACCGGGTAGAAGTCCAGGAGCGCATCAGCAACCGGAATCGGAAGCATGTCCTGCACTTGAAAAGGCAGAGCCTCCTGGATACGGGCCTTGGAGGCCTTGGCGACTGTGAGATCGCGCGCGAGAACCCGCTGATTGCCCATCCCCAAGACCACCTGCTTGCTCTTGAAGCCTGCCTGCGACCAGAGCGCCCTCATACTCTGGGCGACGGTCTGCGGCTCGATGACCTCTCCGCGGCTCACTGAACCGGCCGGCAGCGGTACCTCGCCGAAGCGCACGAGTGTGGGCCTGGCCGAGGTCGGGTTGGCGATCTCCACCGCGCGCAGCGAGGCTGCGCCGATGTCGACGCCGACGATGGACTTACTCATTGGTTCTCCAAGGACGAAAGGCGGGGGTCGGGCGATGCCGTGGACATCACGAGGCCAGACCGAGCAGTGCGAGGTAGCCGTTCCAGACGGCTGGACCGGCGAAGACGCCGAACCACGCGCCGACGAGCATCCAGGGACCGAAGGGGATCCCGCCCTTCCTCCCCATGCGCTTGAGGGCGATCAACACGATGGAGAACACTCCACCGAAGAGGAAGGCCGAGAAGCCTCCCACGATGAGAGGGCCCCACCCGAGGTATCCCAGATAGAGGCCAAGGAGGCCTGCGAGCTTCACGTCGCCGAAACCCATGCCTGCCGGGTAGAGGAAGGCGGCGATGAAGTAGAAGGATCCGAGGATCACGAGACCGAGACCGGCGCGGCCGAGGTCACCCCAGCTGCCGGAAAGCAGCGATGAGGCTGCCAGGAGCGTGGCACCGACCGCGTACGACGGGTAGACGATCCGATCGGGCAGCCGGTGGTGTTCGCCGTCGATGATCCCGAGCGCCATGCTGACGGCCGCGAGGTACAGGAAGGCGGCGATGAGAAGGATCCGGGCGATGAACGGTCCTGATCCGAGCGATTCCCCGCCCACCGGCCAGAACCGGATGGCCACCACGACGAAGAAGACGCCGGTGGCGAATTCCACGAGCGGGTAACGAGCGGAGATGGGGGTGCGGCAGTCGCGGCAGCGCCCACGCAGGACGAGCCAGCTGAGGATGGGCACGTTATCGAACGGACGGATCTCGGAATGGCAGGTCGGGCACGCGCTCGCCGGGTGCGAGACGGACATGCCGGCCGGTACGCGGTAGACAACGACATTGAGGAAGGAGCCGATCACGAGGCCGAAGACGGCAGCGAGGACGGGGAGCGCGACGATCACAGGTTCGCTCCTGTCGCCGAGATCGCTGTCTTGGACTCCGTGACCTGGGTGATGCCGTACGTGGTCGAGACCGGCGAGAGGAACTTCGGCGGGGCTTGGTAAGCCATCCGCTGGTCGTACAGGTAGTTCTTCGTGTAGCCGGAGACGATCGCTCCGCCTGACGTGGTCGCCACAGCGCCGCGGAATTTCTGCGCGATGGCCCCGAGCACGTTGAGCTTGCCCTTCGGGTTACCGCTGTCAGCGCTGTAGTTCTGCACGGTGAACGAGTGGAGGACGCTCATGACGGCCGCGTCGATAGTCCTATCGGACTTGCTCTGATCCAGGAGATCGGCGGTATGGGTCGTCGAGCAGGTTTTTGTCGGCTGCCCGGGGCAGGCGGCCGTCGTCGTGTAGTTGCCGATCGGGTTGTAGACGATGACGTTGTTCTCGCCAATGAGTCCCAGCATGTCGCTGGATGGGTCGCTGTAGAGGATATCGCCGGCCACGTAGAGGTAGTTGTTGGCTGCGACGGTCGCGTTGCCGTTGATGGTGCCCTGAACGAACGCGTCGCCGTTTGTGCAGCTGTAAGAGGAGCTGGAGGGCGCCGTCTCGTTGACCGCCGGGTAGCCGACGCCATTGCCGGTCGTCGTACCGTCGGCACCGGTGCAGGTGTAGTTCTTGGGAGTCTTGCCCTTCCAGTAGTTCGGGTCGCCGCTTCCGGCCGACTGCGGAACGTTCTGGACGTAGATGAGGTTGCTGTCGATCACAGGCATCGTCTGGCCGCCGGGGCTGCCGAGCGTGTTGCCACTGGACGAGTAACCGGGTGTTCCGCAGGCGGCCGGGGTGCTGCCGTCGGTGACCGGGTTGCCCTTGATGTTCGTCGCGATGGTCCACGGCGAGTAGACGGTCATCTTGCCGTCCGATGTGAACTTGATCGTCGTGGGCCCCGTGTACAGGCATCCCGGGCGAGGCACCGTCGATGCGGTGAGGTCGGAGCGGGTCTCCTGGATCAGGGATCCGATGGTCGACGGCATCTGGACGACCTGCTTGTATTTCGGGCTGCCTGTGACAGCGAACTTCGGTGCTCCGCAACCGGACGGGGTGGCGTACCGGGGAGCGATCGGGTTCGCTGTCGTCACAGAGTCCGCGAAAGTCGTGCCGCAGATGTACATGGTGTCGTTGCTGTGGGCCGGGCCGTTGATGACGTCGGCGGCGCCGAACTGGATCGTCGTGCAGTTCGGGCGGCCGTTGGCGACCGCCCAGGCGTAGGCGGCTGTGCAGCCGCTGGTCAGCGCAGGATCGCTGATCTCGTAGTCAGTGAAGTAGAGGAAGTCCAGGAAGCCCGACTGCTTCAGGTTGGCGATCACGGTGCGCGTGACGTTGCCGACCCGGCCCGTCGACTGGAGACGCAGGATGCCGTTGCTGGAGTAGCTCGAGTTGTCAACCTGATAGCGGTATGTCCCCGAGGATGGGTCGGACGCGTCGACCTTCGCCCAGGCGGTGGCCACCGTCCCGGTGTCCGCCCCGAGCCCGAACGCCGGGTTGTTGTTCGTGCCGGTAAACGTGCTGCCCGTGCTGAACGTGTTGCCGAGCGCGCCGTACTGGCTATAGGCGTTGTCGTTGGCCAATTTCGACTGGTAGTCCTCGACGCCCGCGTAGGCGGCGGCGCCGGCGGCGTTCCAGTTCGCATCGTAAACGGACTTCTGAGCGCCGGAGACCGAGACCGAGACGATGGCGCCGCTCATGAGCATGAGGACGGTGCCGAGGATGATGACGGTGGCTAACGCCATCCCGCGCTCGTCGTCGCGTGCGCCGACGACACGGAGGAGGCGCCTACCGATGCGTGCCCTGAGAAGCTTCAACATCAGTTCGTCCTTGCGACGTTCAGGTTAGGGAGGCCGACCGTGTTGGTCAGCAGCGTCGACTGGTTGGCGCTCGAGGTGGCGCCGAACTGCAGCGAAATCTTAACCGCGGCGACATTGACCACCTGCGCCGAGGGCAGCACGCCGGCGGCGGCGGAGATTGCCACGCCGGTCGAGTCGAGATACGTGAAGATGCTCGGGCCCCCGGCCGCAGGAAGGACCACGGGGGTGCCGAGGATACGGCTCGTGCAGGAGGTCGCACAGGTCGCCGCCGACGGGAACGTGAAGTAGCCACCGGACGCCGTGGCCGACCACTTCCACTCGACGAGATTTTTCGACGCATCGACGAAGAACTGCACCCGGACGGGCGCGAGCGTCGACGACGTCAGGTTGACGTAACTGTAGACGGTGAGCGCGTTGTCGTTCGCTTGGGTGAACGCCGGGTCGGACAGCGTCTGGTTCACCACGGCGTTGGTGGAGGCGCCGCGCAGCACGCGGGTGAGCTCGTCCATGGAGTTGGCCGCGGTGCGGTTCGTCGAGTCGACGGTGCGGTTCGTAATGTTGGCCCGGCTGGCGTTGACGAGGAACCCGCCGGTCATCGCGAGGAGGAAGCCGAAGACCGTCATCGAGACGAGCAGCTCGGCGAGCGAGAGGCCTCGCTCCGACGTTCGTCGGTCCGCGATGACGGAGAGGCGGCGGTGAATTGCCCGCATCACGGGGTCACCCCTCTCGGATCGAGTGTGACGGTGCTGCCGTTGACGGTCCCGCCGGTCAGGACGGCGTTCGACCCGGGCGTGATGCCGAGGAGACCGCCGAGCGTCGAGAACTTCCAGGTGCCGAACGGAAGCGCGAGAACGGGCGAACCGGAGATTGCGTTGAAGGTGTACTGGACCCCGGTCTGGCAACCGGGGTCGCCATTCGCCGTCGAGTTGACCGAGGTCGCGATGATGCCCGTGAGCCCGAGGGTGTCCGGCAGCTTCACGACGCCCATGGGAATGTTGACCGGCGAGGTCAGTGCACCCGGAGCCCCACCCGTAGTGAAGCTCGCACCGACCTTGTTCGAGGCGTTCTTGGTCGTCCAGTTTGCCGGATCGACGTTGAGGCAGGATGCGATCGCCTTGTTGTCCTTATCGGTGAGCCCGCTCGGCACGAGCGCCCCGGTCTCGTAGGTGTACGACGAGAAAGGGAAGAGGGTGACCGGGTTGGTGCTGCCCGGCTGGAAGGTGTCGATGCCGCCGGTGGTCGAGTTGAAGGTGAGGTCGAGATTCGTCGGGAGCGCCGCATTGCCGGAATAGTTCGAGGCGTAGTTGAGCTTGAAGGTCGCGGCTGTGTCGTAGGTGAAGGGGACGGTGGTCGCCGTCCCGGCGATGGCGACGGCCGGCGTGAACGATGGGTTGACGACCTGGTTGATATCGATGCCGTTGGTCTTCGTGATCGCGACCTTGTAATTGCCGGGCTTGACCTTGAGCGCGTAGGTGCAACCGTTGGCGTCCGTGGCCGCTGGCGCGGCAACTGTGTCCGCGCCGTTCGGGTTGGTCGACGTCGGAGCGACCGTCACCGCAACGCCGGGCAGGCCGGCACCGTTCGCGCCGGTGACGGCGACGATGATCGTGCCCAGGGCCGGGTCGTTGATGCGGCTGTTCGGGGCGAGGACGGTGGACGAAGAGACCGAGCCGGATCCTCTTTGCCCGTCCCAGGTCACGTTGTCGCGAACGGTCTTGAACTGGAGGGTTCCGGTTCCAGAGCCGCATGCGCTGGTTGCGGTCGAGGAGCTGTTCCACGCGACGGTGCGGGTGAGGTGGTAGGTCGTGCCCTGGACGGTGGCGTCCCACGCCTTGCTCTGCACAGAGAAGACGTCGGTGATCGAGCGCTGCAGGTCAAGATCCTGCGCGATGAGGTTGGCCGCGGTGGTGCGCGCGCGGCCGTCGCGGGTCAGGAGGAGCGAGTTCGTGATTGTGGCGGCGACGCCGACGGCGATCATCGAGAAGACCATCATCGCGATGATGACCTCGACGAGGCCGAGGCCGGCTTCGGGGTCGCGGTCGACGATGGCGCGGAGTCGGCGGCTGATGCGGTTCATTCGTGGTCACCTCCTGAGGTGGTCGTCGCTGGCGGATTCGGGCGGTTCGGGGCAGACGCTGTGTCGGGCGCCTGCCCCGCGGCATGCTTCTTACGGCTTGACGGTGGGGCTCGTGCAGGTTGTGGGGATGGTGCCGCTCAGCTTCGTCACTCCGGACGAATCCGTCGCGTAGTAGACGTCACCCGAGGCGCTCCAAGCGGACACGCAGAAAGCTGTTCCGGTTGTCTTCAACGTGATGGTGCCGGTGTTCGTCCCTTTGGTGAATCCCGCGTCGCTGATGTTGGTGACACCGCTCAGGTCTGTCGTCGAGGCAGGAAGGCTGCCGCTCGTCGTCTGGATCGAGATGACGGCAGTCTTCGCGTTGGTCAGATCCGACTGCGTGGCGGAAGCCTTGGCGTTGTTCTGTACGCCGAGGTACACCGGGATGGCGATCGCGGCGAGGATGCCGATGATGATGACGACGACGAGGAGCTCGATGAGCGTGAAGCCCTTGTCGCCATCCTGCGTGAGGTTCTTACGGCGAGCGTTGAGCTTGCCCATGAGTGTTGCGTACATGTTCTCGTCCTGTCGGAGATGAAGGGAGTGGGAGGGGTGGCGGCAAGCTCGGCCTGCCACTACTGACGCTATTTGCGGGGGAAGGGGTACAGAATCCCGCGTCCGGGGGGTTCGGCCCGATTTCCTGACCCCAGTCCGGGGCAACCCCGAGAGCCGCCCTCGTGATAACCCGCAAGGGCGGTCCCGCATCAGCGGAACCGCCCCTCGATGGCTCAGTGAGGTAGGGATTAGCCGGCGACGAAGGCTCCACCGGTCGAGCAGGTGCCCTTGGCGACACCGAGCTGGTCGGTCTCGGCAAACGAGACACCCGAGCTCGAGTCGCCTTGAACGCAGTAGGCGTTGGTGCCGTTCATGATCATCTTGATCGTGGTCGTGTTCGATCCGCGAGTGGCACCGGCGCCGGTGAGGGCGGACGTCAGGTCAGACGTCGAGTTGTAGGTAGCAGCGAGAGTCGAGACGGTTGTTCCGGACGTCTGGAGGCTAACGACGGCGGTCTTGAAGTTCGTCAGGTCGGACTGCGTGGCGGAGCTCTTCGCATTGTTCTGCACGCCGAGGTACACGGGGATCGCGATGGCGGCGAGGATGCCGATGATGATCACGACGACCAGGAGCTCGATGAGTGTGAAGCCCTTGTCGGCGTCCTGGGTGAGGTTCTTACGGCGAGCGTTGAGCTTGCCCATCAGTGCTGCGTACATTTTGAATCCTGTCGAGGGAGGGAGGGGTGATCGAGGAGGCAAGCCCTGCCTGCCGAGATAGACGCTACGAGCGCGGGATCGGGGGGAGAATCCCGCATCCGGGGGGTTTCTCAGCAAACCCTGGCCCCAGTTAGGGGTAACAGAACCCCCGATCAGGGGCCAGTTGACCGTGAGCGGCCAAAGAAAAACCTCGGCACCCCGTGGGGCACCGAGGCTTGAGCAGCTTTCACCTGATGGGTCAGGGCGCGGAGGTGACATTCGTCGTCGAGAACAGGCCGGCGGTCGTGCAGGAGCCCTTGGCGACTCCGAGCAAATCGGTCGCCGCGAAACTCTTGCCCGACTTCGAGATTCCGAGGAGGCAGTAGCTCGTGCCGTTCGGGTAGAAGGTCAGGCTCGTCGTGCTGGACCCGAGTGTCGCCCCGGCCTGACTGGTGGTGGTGTCGAACGCCGCCGTGGAAGTCCAGGTCGTCTTGGCCGCGGCCAGCGCCGAACCGTTGCTCGTCTGGATGCTCACCGCAGCCGTCTTCAGGTTGGCGAGGTCCGACTGAACACCGGAGTCCTTCGCGTTGTTCTGCACGCCGAGGTACACGGGAATCGCGATGGCGGCGAGGATGCCGATGATGATCACGACGACCAAGAGCTCGATGAGCGTGAAACCTCGGTCGGGATCCTGAAGCACTGTTTTTCGGCGCCGCTGGAGGGCGGTGAGGAGCGTGGTCACAAAGGGTCCGTTCGGGTGGCGGGTGAGGGGGCGAGCCGAGCTCAGTGGATCAGCGACGTGATCTGGAAGATCGGCAGGTAGAGGGCGACGATCATGCCGCCGACCACGACGCCGAGGAAGGCGATCAGGAGCGGCTCGATGAGGGACGTGAGCGCCTCGGTCGTCGCCTGCACTTCGGCGTCGTAGAAGAGCGCGATCTTCTCGAGCATGGTTTCGAGGGATCCTGCGTCTTCTCCGACCGAGATCATCTGCGTGACCATCGCGGGGAACACACCGGCCTCCGACAGCGGCACGGCGATCGACTCGCCCTGGCGCACCGACTCGGCCACCGTGACGAGGGCCTTCTGCAGCACGTAGTTGCCCGAGACCTCCCCCACGATGCGGAGGGCGGTCAGGATCGGCACACCGGCGCCGATCATGTTCGAGAAGTTGCGGCTGAAACGTGCGATGGCGATCTTGCGGATCAGCGGGCCGAAGACCGGCAGCTTGAGCTTGAGCGGGTCGACGACGCTACGGACCTTCTCGGTGTTCTTGTTGACGCGCCACCAGGCCGAGAAGGCGAGGAGAGCGACAGCCCCGATGGGAACGACGTAGACCATCGCATGCGAGGCGTAGACGAGCAGCTGAGTCGGCAGGGGAAGCTTGCCCCCGAGCGACGCGAACATGCTGCTGAAGATCGGCACGATGAACGTCAGCATCACGATGACGGCGATGATCGACATCGCCAGCACGACGACCGGGTAGGTCATCGCCGACTTGATGGTGCCGGTCAGCTTGACCTCCTTCTCGAAGTTCGTCGCGAGCGAGTCAAGGGCCGAGTCGAGGAACCCGCCCGTCTCACCGGCGCGGACCATGTTGATCATGATCGGCGGGAGGTACTGCGCGTGCTTGCCGATGGCGTCGGAAAACGACACACCGGTCTCGACGTCCTCGCGCACCTCGGTGAGGATCTTGGCGAGCTTCTCGTTCTCGGTCTGCTCGGAGAGGATCGAGAGGGTGCGCAGCAGCGACAGACCCGACGAGATCATCGTCGACATCTGGCGGCTCATGATCGCGAGGTCTTTGAGCTTGACGCCCTTCGAGAAGCCGGGGATCGAGATCTCGCGCTGGAGACCCGTGCTGCTCGACTCCGAGATCGCGATCGGCGCGACGCCCATGGTGCGGAGGCGCGAGACGACCGCGCCCTCGCTCGAGGCCTCGACCTTCCCCTTGACGACCTTGCCGGCGGAATCGCGCCCCCGGTAGGCGTAGGTCAGACTGGCGGCCATCAGTGCTCACTCCTCGAGAAGGCGTCACCGAAATCGATGCCGCCGGCGTCCATGCCCGTGCCGGCGCCGGTGTCGGTGCGCGTGACGAGGCGGTGGAAGCCCTCTTCGTCGTGCACCTTCTCCATGGCCGCCTTGAGCGTGATCTTTCCGGTGTTGACCAGGTCGGCGAGATCCTGGTCCATGGTGTGCATTCCGAGTTCGCGGCCGGCCTGCATCGACGACGAGATCTGGTACGTCTTGCCCTCGCGGATGAGGTTGCCGACAGCCGGCGTCATCATCATGATCTCGGTGGCCACGATGCGCCCGCGACCCGTGGCACGCGGAACGAGGGTCTGGCAGACGACGCCGCGCAGGGTGGCGGCGAGCTGCGTCCGCACCTGATCCTGCTGGTGCGGCGGGAACACGTCGATGACGCGGTCGATGGTCTGCGCAGCATCCTGCGTGTGCAGGGTCGCGAAGACGAGGTGGCCGGTCTCGGCGGCGGTCAACGCGACCGAGATGGTCTCGAGGTCGCGGAGCTCGCCGATGAGGATGACATCAGGATCCTGGCGCAGCACGTGCTTGAGCGCATTGGCGAAACTGTGCGTATCTGCGCCCACCTCCCGCTGATTGACCAGGGCCTTCTTGTGGGTGTGCATGAATTCGATCGGGTCTTCGACGGTGACGATGTGGTCGGCACGCGTCTCGTTGACCAGGTCGATCAGGGCCGCGAGAGTCGTCGACTTTCCGGATCCGGTCGGTCCGGTCACGAGGACGAGCCCGCGGGGCAGACCGGCGAACTTGCCGATGACCGGGTCCATGCCGAGCTGGTCGAGCGTCTTGATCTCGGTGGGGATGAGACGGAACACGGCGCCGAGCACGCCGCGCTGCTGGTAGAAGTTCACGCGGAACCGCGACTCGGGCGAGAGCGTGTACGCGAAGTCGAGCTCGAGCTCGGTGTCGAATTGATCCTGACGGTCGGCCGTCAGGAGGCTGGCCAGGGCCTGCTGCACTTTCGCGCGATCCCACGGCTCCGGCGACATGGCCGGCTGGAGGTGCCCGTCGACCCGGATGGTGGGAGCGGCGTCGACCGTGATGTGGAGGTCGGACGCGCCCTGGTGCACGACCTGGCAGAGAGCCTCGATGAGCTCCTTGTCGGCGTCGGTGCGAGCGTGGTGGCTGAGCTCGATGCCGGCGGTAGCGCCCAGGGGGTCGAATGCTGCGGTGGCTGGCGCGGATCCTGCGCTCTCGATGCGGTGGACCGGTGCGGCGGGAGCCGGGGTGAACGGGGTCGTCGCGGGGACGGCCGCCGGCGACGGGAACGACGACGTGGGCCACACCGGAGCATCGGTCGGAGCGGGAAGGTCGAACACCCGGGGCGAGTCGGGCGCCGGCGGGAGGCCGGCGGAGCGGGAGTCGAGCATCGCGGCGGACGCCGGAACGACCAGGTCGGGGAACGCCGTCACGCCCGGCGACAGCGGCGACGACGGCTGCTCGCGAGCCCAGCGCCGGCTGCCGACGGGGGCGGGCGTCCAGCCACCGGCGGGAGCCGCATCGGCGGCGTCGTCGAGGGAGTACACGGGACGCGAAGTGCCGTTCGGCGGCGTCTGCGGATCGTAGAGCGAGTCACTCATCGTGGGTGTCCGTTCGTGGGGGTGATCGTGATCGTGCGTGGCCCAGCGCCACGTCGGGGTCGTCCTGGCTCGCGCCACGGCGGTGTCGGGGTCTAGGCCACGACGCGGAGGATCTCTTCGACGCTGGTGAGGCCCTGCTTGGCCTTCTCCCAGCCGTCCTGGCGGAGCGTGAGCATGCCCTGCTCCTGAGCGAGCCGCGCGATTTCGGCGCTGGAGGCGCGTTTGACGGCGAGGCGCTCGATGTCTTCGGAGACCGCCATGACCTCGTGAAGGGCGACGCGGCCGCGGTAGCCGGTGTTGGAGCACGACTGGCAGCCGACGGGCTCGAACACGACCGGCGGCGCGAGATCGGGGTCGATGTGGAACTTGAGCGCATTCAGGTGCATCGGTGTGTACTCGGCGGGGCGCTTGCACCGGTCGCAGAGCCGACGCGCCAGACGCTGGGCGACCACGCAGTCGAGCGCGGAGCCGACGAGGAACGGCTCGATGTCCATCTCAGTCAATCGGACGATAGCGCTCGGGGCGTCATTCGTGTGAAGCGTGGAGAGCACGAGGTGACCGGTGAGCGACGCCTCGATGGCGATCTGCGCGGTCTCGTGGTCGCGGATTTCGCCGAGGAGGACGACGTCGGGGTCGGAGCGGAGAATGCTGCGCAGTGCGCTGGCGAACGTGAGGCCGGCCTTCGGGTTGACCTGCACCTGGTTGATGCCGGGCATGCGGTACTCGACCGGGTCTTCGACCGTGATCACATTGATCTCGGGCCGCGCGACCGCGTTGAGCGTCGTGTATAGCGTCGTCGACTTGCCCGATCCGGTCGGGCCGGTGACGAGGATCATGCCGTAGGGCTTCGAATACGACTCGGCGAAGACGTCGAAGTTGCGCTCGAGCATGTTGAGGTCGCGCAGGCTCATCGACGTGTTCGAGTTGTCGAGGATTCGCATGACGACCTTCTCGCCCCACACCGTGGGAAGGGTCGCCACGCGGAGGTCGATCTGCCGGTTGCCGTGGCGAACCGACATGCGGCCGTCCTGCGGGCGGCGACGCTCGGCGATGTCGATCTCGCTCATGATCTTGAGGCGCGAGATGACGCCGTTCTGGATGCTCTTGGGGGCCGGCTGCATCTCGTGGAGCACGCCGTCGATGCGGTAGCGGACCCGCACCTCGTTCTCGCCGGGCTCGATGTGGATGTCGGAGGCCTGGTCGGTGATCGCCTGGCTGACCAGCAGGTTGACGAATCGGACGATCGGCACGTCGTCGTCAGGGCTGCCCGCGATGTCCATCGCGCTCTGATTCTGGACGGTGTTCTCCTCCTCCAGCGTGGAGGTGAGGTCGTTCAGCTCGTCGTCGGCACGGATGTAGCGGTCGATGGCGGTCTTGAGATCGCCCTTCTCCGCCATCACCCATTCGATGGGCATCCGCGAGGCGGCGCGCACGTCGTCGAGGGCGAAGACGTTGCCGGCATCGCTGACGGCAACGAGCAGCAGCCCGCCCTGGATCGAGATCGGCAGCGCACCGTGGCGCCGTGCGATCGCGGCGGAGACCATCGTGACGGCGTTGCGGTCGACCGGGTAGTCGACGAGCTCGACGAACGACATGCCTGCCGCCTGAGCGCGCGCCTTCGCGATCTGCAGCTCGGAGACGACACCGCGCGCCAGGAGGTCGCGAACGCTCGCCTCTTCGTCGGCCGGATTGCTCATCAGGTCGAGCTGCTCGATCGGCAGAAGACCGTGCAAGATCAGGATCTCGGTCATCGACGCCATGCGGAACCTCCTAGGACAGGGGGCCGCGAACGGTGCACGCGACCGAGCCCGCCATGGGGAGCGGACCAGGCAAGTGTCACCCGATCGCCGTGCGGGGTACACGTCCCAATCGGAGTGGCACCCGTTGGGGGCGCGTGCTGTTCTCGGTGTCTAGCCGGCGGATCCTGGGGTGGTTAGCCCCGCTGCTAGAACTCTTTGAGCAGAGTGACCGATCGGTTGATAGGCGTGAACCCGAGGCCGGCGTAGAGTCCCGTCGCACCGGTCGGGCTCTCGGAATCGACGTCGAGGGTCGCGTGCGAGAGCCCGGCGTCGCGAAAGGAGCGCATCGTGTGGTTGAGCAGCGCCTGCGCGACCTTGCGGCCTCGCCACCCGCGGCGCACCCCCACGTAGTCGATGTAGCCGAAGGAGTGCCCGGCTGCCGCCCACTCCTCCTCGTTGACGCTCGACAGCACGAATGCCACGACCTCGTCGGTTGCCGGGTCAACGGCGACGAACGAGAGATCGGGTCGCGCGGTCGGCAATGCCCGAGCGACCTCCCAGTCAGCCGCCGGCGTGGCCTGCGATCCCCAGTGATCGCGGAAGACGTCGTTGCGAGCGAGGCGCGTGCGCTCCGACAGCGCGGCGGTGAAAGGCTCGAGACGAAGCGCAGGATCCAGCGGCACGTCACCGATCTCGTCGTCGAGGGCGCGGGTCAGCTCGAACCACCACCGCCGCAGCTCGTAGTCCCATTGCTCGTGCAGGCCGATCTTGTCCGTCGCCGCCTCGTCTGCGAAGGTGATGAGCCAGCCGGGGTGTGCCCCCTCGACACTCGCGAGCTGCTGACGCCCCCGCGCCTCGTGCCACCGCATCAAAGCCTGCCCGATACCCTCGCCGCGTCGGTCGAGACGGACGCTCCCATCCACCACGACTTTGGCGACCCCTGTCACCTCGTCGAACGGGAGGAGGGTCGAGAGCGCGTATGCGACGAGCGCGCTGTTTTCATCGAACCCGACGAGAGAATCGCGGTCGAGGTCGACCCCGTCGCGCGTGAGATCGTGCTGCATTTCTTCCAGCGTCACGACGTAGCGGGGGTGGTCGACGGCGCCGGCCTCGCGCTCGAGGGCGGTGATCGCTGCGGCTTCGTGGGCCGTAGCCGGTCGCCAGGTGACGCCGGGCGTGAGCGGCCGGTCGACGGTGGCGGGGGCAGCTGCCCGATCGCGGAGGGATTTCGGTGCCTGATCCATGCCGTCCATCCTGCCGCGTCAGGGGCGCCCACCCGAATTCGAAGGAGAAACCGAGGAGCGACCCCGCCGGATCCTGATGTTTTCGTTGCCGGCCGGGGGTTTTTCCTTCAAATTTGCATCAGGGGCGGAGAGCATCAGGGCGCGGGGCGGAGGGAGCCCGGCGGGGGACGCGGAAAGGCCCCGCCGCACCGGAGTGCAGCGGGGCCGTGCCTGGATCCTTGGACCCGATGTTCGGATTTAGTTGTACGTACCCGGCGTGAAGTCGTCGCTCGAGAACGAGTCGAAGTCGACGAAGCTGAGGTCAGCCTCGTTGAACGACGCGTCGTCGGTGAAGACACGGTTCGGGTAGCGCTCGGCCTTTGCCTCTTCGGTGGCCTCGACGGCCACGTCGCGGTAACGGCTGAGGCCGGTACCGGCCGGGATCAGCTTTCCGATGATGACGTTCTCTTTCAAGCCCATCAGCGGGTCGGACTTGCCCTCCATGGCGGCCTGCGTGAGCACACGCGTGGTCTCCTGGAAGGAAGCGGCCGACAGCCACGACTCAGTCGCGAGCGAGGCCTTGGTGATTCCGAGGACCTCCTGACGAGCCGAAGCCGTCTTCTTGCCCTCGGTCAGAGCCGCACGGTTGATCTCGTTGTAGCGCATCCGGTCGACGAGCTCACCGGGGAGCAGGTCGGTGTCGGCGTGGTCGACGACGGTGACCTTGCGGAGCATCTGACGAACGATGACCTCGATGTGCTTGTCGTGGATCGGCACACCCTGCGAACGGTAGACGTCTTGGACGCCACCGACGAGGTGCTGCTGAACCGCACGGACGCCCTTGACTCGCAGGACCTCCTTCGGGTCGACCGCACCGGCGATGATCTGCTGACCGAGCTCGACGTGCTGACCATCTTCGATGAGGAGGGTCGAACGCTTGAGCACCGGGTAGATCACCGGCTCGTCGCCGTTGTCGGGGGTGAGGATCACGCGACGTGCACGGTCGGTGTCTTCGATCTGCACACGGCCGGCGCTGTCGGCGATCGGCGACGCACCCTTGGGGGTACGGGCCTCGAAGAGCTCCGTCACGCGGGGAAGACCCTGCGTGATGTCGTCCGCCGAAGCCGAACCACCGGTGTGGAAGGTACGCATGGTCAGCTGCGTGCCGGGCTCACCGATCGACTGGGCGGCGATGATGCCGACGGCCTCTCCGATGTCGACGAGGTTGCCGGTGGCGAGCGAACGGCCGTAGCACTTCGCGCAGACACCGACGGCCGACTCACACGTGAGGACCGAGCGCACCTTGATGGTCTCGACACCCGCGGCGACCAGCTGGTCGATCAGGACGTCTCCGACATCGGCGCCAGCCTCGGCGACGACCGTGCCCTTGGGGTCGGCCGCGTCGGCCGACAGGGTACGGGCGTAGACGGTGTTCTCGACCGTTGCATCGCGGACCAGGACACCGTCGGCGCCAGGAGCAGCGATGGGCATCTCGAGACCGCGCGAGGTACCACAGTCGTCTTCACGGATGATGACGTCCTGCGACACGTCGACGAGACGACGAGTCAGGTAACCCGAGTCGGCCGTACGGAGAGCCGTGTCGGCCAGACCCTTACGAGCACCGTGCGTCGCGATGAAGTACTCGGCGACCGACAGACCCTCGCGGTACGAGGAGATGATCGGACGAGGGATGATGTCACCCTTCGGGTTGTTCACCAGACCACGCATACCCGCGATGTTGCGGACCTGCAGCCAGTTACCACGAGCACCCGACGTCACCATGCGGTTGATGGTGTTGTTCTTCGGGAAGTTCGCGCGCATTGCAGCGGCGACCTCGTTGGTCGCCTCCGTCCAGATCTTGATCAGGTCGGCGCGACGCTCGGCATCGGAGATGAGGCCCTTGTCGAACTCGCCCTGCACAGCCGCAGCCTGCTTCTCGTAACCCGCGACGATCTCCGGCTTGCCGGGAGGCGTGAGGATGTCGGAGAGAGCAACGGTGACACCGGAACGCGAGGCCCAGTAGAAGCCCGCGTCTTTGATGTTGTCGAGAGCTGCCGCGACGGCGACCTTCGGGTACCGCTCGGCGAGGTCGTTGACGATCGTCGAGAGGACCCCCTTGTCGGTGACCTCCTGGACGAACGGGTAGTCCTCGGGGAGAGCCTCGTTGAAGATGGCGCGACCCAGAGTGGTTTCGACCAGGGTGGTGTCACCCTCGACGTAACCGGCGGGAGCGTCGCCCTCCGCGAAGGTCAGACCCGGGATGCGGATCTTCACGACGGCGTTGAGGTCGAGCGAGTGCTGGTCCTTGGCCAGGATGGCCTCGGAGACGGACGAGAACGCGCGGCCCTCACCCGTGGCACCCTCGGTGACCGTCGTCAGGTGGTGCAGACCGATGATCATGTCCTGTGCGGGCAGGGTCACCGGACGACCGTCGGACGGCTTCAGGATGTTGTTCGACGCCAGCATCAGGATGCGGGCCTCGGCCTGGGCCTCGACGCTCAGCGGGAGGTGGACAGCCATCTGGTCGCCGTCGAAGTCGGCGTTGAACGCCGCGCAGACGAGCGGGTGCAGCTGGATGGCCTTGCCCTCGACGAGGAGAGGCTCGAAGGCCTGGATGCCGAGACGGTGCAGCGTGGGCGCGCGGTTCAGCAGAACCGGACGCTCGCGGATGATCTCTTCGAGGACATCCCACACCTGCGGGCGCGAACGCTCGACCATGCGCTTGGCGCTCTTGATGTTCTGAGCGTGGCTGAGGTCGATGAGGCGCTTGATGACGAACGGCTTGAAGAGCTCGAGGGCCATCTGCTTGGGCAGACCGCACTGGTGCAGCTTCAGCGTCGGTCCGACGATGATGACGGAACGACCCGAGTAGTCGACGCGCTTTCCGAGGAGGTTCTGGCGGAAACGACCCTGCTTTCCCTTGAGCATGTCGCTCAGGGACTTCAGGGCGCGGTTGCCGGTACCCGTGACGGGGCGACCACGGCGGCCGTTGTCGAACAGTGCGTCGACGGCCTCCTGCAGCATCCGCTTCTCGTTGTTGACGATGATCTCGGGAGCACCGAGGTCGAGCAGACGACGAAGACGGTTGTTGCGGTTGATCACACGACGGTAGAGGTCGTTGAGGTCGGAGGTCGCGAAACGGCCACCGTCGAGCTGCACCATGGGGCGGAGCTCGGGCGGGATGACCGGGACGACCTCGAGGACCATGGCGGCCGGCGAGTTGCCGGTCGACAGGAACGACGACACGACACGGAGACGCTTGATGGCGCGGATCTTCTTCTGACCCTTGCCGTTCGCGATCTGGTCGTGGAGGATCTCGGCCTCGGCCTCGAGATCGAACGACTGGAGACGCTTCTGGATCGCCTCGGCGCCCATGTGGGCCTCGAAGTAGATGCCGAAGCGGTCCTGGAGCTCGTGGAAGACAGCGTCTTCCGGCTTCAGGTCGCCGACCTTGAGGGTGCGGAAGTCTTCCCAAACGCGCTCGAGACGGTTGATGTCTTCGTCGAACGCCTTGCGCGTCTGCGACATCTCCTTCTCGGCACCGTCTTTTGCACGACGCTTCTGGTCGCTCTTGGCGCCTTCCGCCTCCAGGGCGGCCAGGTCGTCTTCGAGCTTCTTCAGACGGTCGGCGATGCGGGTGTCGCGCTGCGACTCAAGCTGCTTGATCTCGAGACGGAGCTCGTTCTCAAGACCCGGCATGTCAGCGTGACGACCCTCGTCGTCGATCGAGATGACCATGTAGGCGGCGAAGTAGATGACCTTCTCGAGGTCTTTCGGCGCCATGTCGAGCAGGTAGCCGAGACGCGACGGAACACCCTTGAAGTACCAGATGTGCGTGACGGGTGCGGCGAGCTCGATGTGGCCCATGCGCTCGCGTCGGACCGAGGACTTGGTGACCTCGACGCCGCAGCGCTCGCAGACGATTCCTTTGAATCGGACTCGCTTGTACTTACCGCAGGCGCACTCCCAGTCGCGGCTGGGCCCGAAGATCTGCTCTCCGAAGAGGCCGTCTTTCTCGGGCTTGAGCGTGCGGTAGTTGATGGTTTCCGGCTTCTTGACCTCACCGTGCGACCAGGCGCGGATGTTCTCAGCCGTAGCGAGACCGATCCGCAGCTCATCGAAAGTTGTTGCTTCGAGCAATGTTTATCCCTTTTTCGAAAAGTGTCTTTGAGAGGGTGAGGCTTAGATCTCGTCGATGTTCGACGATTCGAAGCGAGAAGAGATGTTGATGCCGAGCTCTTCCGCAGCGCGGAACACCTCGTCGTCGTTGTCGCGCAGGCTGACCGTCTGGCCGTCGGCCGAGAGGACCTCGACGTTCAGGCAGAGCGACTGCATCTCTTTGATGAGGACCTTGAAGCTCTCGGGGATGCCGGGCTCCTGGATGTTCTCACCCTTGACGATTGCCTCGTAGACCTTGACGCGGCCGAGGATGTCGTCGGACTTGATGGTCAGGAGCTCCTGGAGCGCGTAAGCGGCTCCGTAGGCCTCGAGGGCCCAGACCTCCATCTCACCGAATCGCTGACCACCGAACTGCGCCTTACCACCCAGCGGCTGCTGCGTGATCATCGAGTACGGACCGGTCGAACGAGCGTGGATCTTGTCGTCGACCAGGTGGTGCAGCTTCAGGATGTACATGTAGCCGACCGAGACGGGCTCGGGGAAGGGCTCGCCGGAACGGCCGTCGAACAGCTGGGCCTTACCGGACGAGCCGATGAGGCGCTCGCCGTCGCGGTTGACCAGCGTGGAGTCGAGCAGACCGGCGATCTCGTCTTCGGATGCACCGTCGAACACCGGGGTGGCGACCTTCGTGCCGGGCGCCGCCTGGAGGGCGTGCTCGGGAAGGTTGTTGGCCCACTCCTGGATTCCGTCGACGTTCCAGCCCTGCTTGGCGATCCACCCGAGGTGGATCTCGAGCACCTGGCCGAAGTTCATTCGACCGGGAACACCCAGCGGGTTGAGGACGATGTCGACGGGGGTTCCGTCGGCGAGGAACGGCATGTCTTCGATCGGGAGGATCGTGGAGATGACGCCCTTGTTGCCGTGACGACCCGCGAGCTTGTCGCCCGCGGTGATCTTGCGCTTCTGGGCGATGAAGACGACAACGCGCTGGTTGACGCCCGAGCCGAGCTCGTCGTCGCCATCCTGCGAGTCGAAGACCTTGACGCCGATGATCGTGCCCTGCTCGCCGTGAGGCACCTTCAGGGACGTGTCGCGGACCTCGCGGCTCTTCTCGTTGAAGATTGCACGGAGCAGGCGCTCCTCGGCGCTGAGCTCGGTCTCGCCCTTCGGCGTGACCTTGCCGACGAGGATGTCGCCGGGGCGAACCTCGGCACCGATGCGGATGATGCCACGCTCGTCGAGGTCGGCCAGCAGATCCGGGCTGACGTTGGGGAGGTCACGGGTGATCTCCTCCTTGCCGAGCTTGGTGTCGCGGGCGTCGACCTCGTACTCCTCGATGTGGATCGAGGAGAGCGTGTCGTCTTTCACCAGGTTCTGGCTCAAGATCATCGCGTCTTCGTAGTTGTAGCCCTCCCACGGCATGAACGCCACGAGGAGGTTCTTACCGAGTGCGAGCTCGCCGTTCTCGGTCGCGGGACCATCGGCGAGGACTTCGCCGACCTCGACACGCTGGCCGGCTTCGACGATGACGCGGTGGTTGTACGACGCACCCTGGTTGGAGCGGTCGAACTTACGCAGGTAGTAATCCTGCGTGCCACCCTCGTCGAGCTGCACGGTGACGACGTCGGCCGAGACCTCGAGGACCACACCGGCCTTGTCGGTCGTGACCACGTCGCCGGCGTCGATGGCGGTGTAGCCCTCCATGCCGGTACCGACGAGCGGCGACTCGCTGCGGACGAGCGGGACAGCCTGACGCTGCATGTTGGCACCCATGAGGGCGCGGTTCGCGTCGTCGTGCTCGAGGAACGGGATGAGCGACGTAGCAACCGACACCATCTGGCGCGGCGAGACGTCCATGTAGTCGACCTCGTCTTTGTCGACGAGCTCGACCTCGCCGCCCTTCTTACGGACGAGCACCTTGTCGTCGACGAAGTCGAACTTGTCGTTGAGGGGTGCGTTTGCCTGGGCGACGACGTAGTCGTCTTCCTCGCTGGCGGTCAGGTAGTCGATCGTCGTGGTGACGTTGCCCTTGCTGACACGACGGTACGGCGTCTCGATGAAACCGAACGAGTTGATGCGCGCGAAGGACGCCAGCGAGCCGATCAGACCGATGTTCGGGCCTTCCGGGGTCTCGATGGGGCACATGCGGCCGTAGTGCGACGGGTGGACGTCGCGAACCTCGACACCGGCGCGCTCGCGGCTCAGACCACCGGGGCCGAGAGCCGAGAGACGACGCTTGTGGGTCAGACCCGAGAGCGGGTTGTTCTGGTCCATGAACTGCGACAGCTGCGAGGTTCCGAAGAACTCCTTGATCGCGGCGACGACGGGGCGCACGTTGATCAGGGTCTGCGGGGTGATCGCTTCGATGTCTTGCGTGGTCATGCGCTCGCGGACGACGCGCTCCATGCGGGAGAGACCGGTGCGGACCTGGTTCTGGATGAGCTCGCCGACGGCGCGGATACGACGGTTGCCGAAGTGGTCGATGTCGTCGATGTCGAGACGGATCTCGACCGGGTTGCCGTCGCGGGTGCCGCTAATCGTCTTCTGCTCGGCGTGGAGCGAGACCAGGTACTTGATCGTGGCGACGATGTCGTCGACGGTCAGCACCGAGTCGGTCAGCGGGGCGTCCATGCCCAGCTTGCGGTTGATCTTGTAACGACCCACCTTCGCCAGGTCGTAGCGCTTCGGGTTGAAGTAGAAGTTGTCGAGGAGCGCACGCGCAGCCTCGGCAGCGACCTGCTCGCCCGGGCGGAGCTTGCGGTAGATGTCTTTGAGGGCCTCTTCTTTGGTGAGGACCGTGTCTTTTTCGAGAGTGGCCTCGATCGAGGCGAAGCCCTTGAACTGCTCGGCGATGTCTTCGCTCGTGAGGCCGAGGGCCTTGAGGAACACGGTGACGCTCTGCTTGCGCTTGCGGTCGATGCGGACACCGACCTGGTCGCGCTTGTCGATCTCGAACTCGAGCCAGGCACCGCGGCTCGGGATGATGCGCGACGAGTAGACGTCTTTATCGGAGGTCTTCTCGGGGGTGCGGTCGAAGTAGACGCCGGGCGAACGGACGAGCTGCGACACGACGACACGCTCGGTGCCGTTGATGATGAAGGTGCCTCGCTCGGTCATGAGCGGGAAGTCGCCCATGAACACGGTCTGCGTCTTGATCTCACCGGTGAGGTGGTTCATGAACTCGGCGTTGACGTAGAGAGGAGCCGCGTAGGTCTTGCCGCGCTCCTTGCACTCGTCGATGGAGTACTTGGGCTCTTCGAGCTCGGGAGCCGTGAACGAGAGCTGCATCGTCTCGCCGAGGTCTTCGATCGGCGAGATCTCTTCGAAGATCTCTTCAAGGCCGGAGTTGACGGCGAGGTCGGTGCGGCCGGCAGCCTGGCCATCGGCCAGTCGCCCCTTCCACACGTCGTTGCCGACCAGCCAGTCGAAGCTCTCCGTCTGAAGCGCCAGCAGGTCGGGGACCGTGAGCGTGTCGGTGATCTTCGCGAACGAAAGCCGTGATGCGGCGCGGCCGTTCTTGGGTGAGTTGGTTTGTGCGTTGGGCGCAGCAGCCAAGGAAACTACCTCCGTGGACCCATAGGGCCCTGTCGTCTGTTGGGACGTGTCGTCTGTTGGGACAGTACGTTGTGGTTGTGTGGAGTGGAGCTCGCCAGGTGTCGGGAGGCCGAGACCTCAGACAAAACATCCACCTCGGTGGCGGCGTGAACCGACACAGCGACCGTGTCAGCTAACACAGTCTCGAAGCACCTCAGTCGACCGCAATATGACGTCTGAAAGCATGGGGAGCGCAAAGGTCAACTATATGTGGGTGTGACGCGCCCTGTCCAGTAGGGTCGTTGACCTTTTTCTCATCGACCGGTATAAGCGTCGCGCGGTGGGCAGATCCGGGCCGAAGGGTCAGGCGCCGAGGGCCAGCCGCAGACCCAGCGCGATCATGACGACGGCGATCAGTGCGTCGAGCACACGCCAGGCCGACGGGCGGGCGAAGACGGGGCGAAGGATCCGCGCACCGAACCCGAGCCCGGCGAACCAGAGGCAGCTCGCCAGCACTGCTCCCGCGGCCCACCACCAGCGCTCGTCGGGGCCCTGACGGTTGGCGACCGACCCCAGAAACACGATCGTGTCGAGGTACACGTGCGGGTTCAGCCAGGTGAGCGCGAGGGCGGTCAGCACGGCCCGTCGCGCCGACAGCCCGGTCGACGCGTCGGACGCCAGGAGGACAGCCGGGCGGAACACACGCCTCGCGGCGAGGAGCCCGTAGCCGAGGAGGAAGGCCGCCCCGACGACTCGGATCACGACCAGTGCGACCGGCGCCGCTTCGACGAGCGCGCCGACCCCGACGACGCCCGCGACGATGAGCACCGCATCCGAGACGGCGCAGATCACGACGACAGGGGCGACGACGCCGAACCGACCCTCGATGCCGGTGCGCAGCACGAACGCGTTCTGTGCGCCGATGGCCACGATGAGTGAGAGACCGGTGAGCAGTCCGAAGAGCGCGGGAAGGAGGTGCACGGAGTCACCGTAGAGCCGATCGGGGAATGCAGGCCAGCTAAAGTTCCTTAGGATCCTTAAGCTTGCCTTATGCACCGGGACCAACTCGAGACACTCGCCGCGCTGATCGATAGCGGCACGTTCGAGGCCGCGGCGAGCCGACTGCACATCAGCGCCTCGGCGGTCTCGCAGCGGGTAAAGGCGATGGAGCAGAATGCCGGCCAGATCTTCGTGCGTCGGACGACACCCGTGACGCTGACCGAGGCCGGCACGGTGGTGCTGCGGTATGCACGCCAGGTCGAACTCCTCGAGACGGAGACCGCCGCGGCTCTCGCCCGGGTCTCGGGCTCCCCCGGTGACAGCGGGGCGACGCTCATCCCCCTGGCCGTCAACGCCGACAGCCTCGCCACCTGGTTCCTCGAAGCGCTCGCGGGGCTCGACCGCCACCTCACGTTCGACCTCCGCCGCGAAGACCAGCAGCTCACGACCGACCTGTTGCGCGCTGGCACCGTGATGGCCGCGGTGACCTCGACGAGAGACGCCGTCCAGGGCTGCACCACCGAAGCGCTGGGCGCGATGAGGTACCGAGCGGTGTGCTCGCCGGCATTCGCTGAGCGGTGGGGCGTTGCGCCGGATCCTTCGGTTCTGGACGGCACCCAGGATCCCTCGCTGCGGCGACTCGAGACGGCCCCGGTCGTTCACTTCGACCGGAACGACGATCTGCAGCTCGCCTTTCTCCGGCGGCTCGAGCTCCGGACGGATGCCGGGCCGCGACACTACATTCCGACGTCGGACGACTTCGCGCGGGCGGTGACGCTCGGATTCGGGTGGGGTGTGCTGCCGGAGCAGCAGTGCACCGGGCCGCTGGCCGACGGGATGCTCGTGGAACTCGCACCGACGCAGCCCGTCGATGTACCGCTCTACTGGCAGCGGTGGAACCTGACCTCGGTGACGCTCGATGCGGTGTCGGAAGCAGTGCGCGTGGCGGCGCGGGCGGCATTGCGGCAAGCGTGAGCCGGAAACCGGCGGGGCGGCGCTTCAGGAGAACGCTCTCGGGTCAGGAGCGGGAGCCCACCGTCTTCGCCGCAGCCCAGAGCGCGACCCGCTTCGGCAAGAAGCGCACGCCGACCCGGGCGAGGAGAGCGTTGTAAGTGCCGTCGACGACGCTCGGCCGGCCATCGCCCAGAGCACGCTTGGCGGTGACGATCAGCTGGGCGGTGGTGCGCTTGGTGCGGGCGAAATCCTCTCCCGCGATAGCGAAGAAGGGTGTCTCGGTCGGCCCAGGGCAGAGAGCGAGCACCCGCACCCCGGTGCCCTGCGTCTCGTGCCAGAGTGCCTCGGTGAACGAGAGCACGTAGGCCTTCGTCGCTCCGTAGACGGCCATCTGCGGCAGCGGCTGGAACGCCGCGTTGCTCGCGACGTTGACGATGGTGCCGCGGCGGCGAGACGTCATGCCGGGCAGGAAGCGCTGGCTGAGCTCGGTCAGCACCTCGCAGTTCAGGCGGATCTCGTCGCTCAGCCGGTCGGGGTCGGCCAGGGCGACTGGTCCGTGGGTGCCGAATCCGGCGTTGTTGAGCAGGAAGTCGACCTCGATGCCGAGCGCGTCGACGTCTTCGACGAGGGAGGCGGCGGCTCCCGGCCGGCCCAGGTCGCGGGCGAGAACGGTGACGTGACGCCCCGAATCGGAGCGGATGGATTCGGCGAGCGCTTTCAGCTTGTCGGCACTGCGAGCGACGAGCACCAGGTCGAGGCCGTCGCTCGCGAGACGGCGCGCGAAATCGGCGCCGATGCCGGTGGAGGCGCCGGTGACGAGGGCCGTGCGGGCGGTCGTCAGGCGGCGGGCCGGGCTGGGGCGATCGGCAGAAGAGCTGCGGTGGGAGGCCATTCGCCGATGGTACCGAGTCGGGCGGCTCAGGGGTGCGTTCCCGAATTCGAAGGAGAAACGGCCGCGTGACCCCGTCGGATCCTTGATTTTCCGTTGCCGACCGTGCGTTTTTCCTTCAAATTCGGGCGGGGCGGGGCGGGACGGGGCGAGCGGGACGAGCAGGAGGGGCGGGGCGGGGTCAGGACAGGGAGGCGCCCGCCGGCACCGGAAAGCGGAGCGTCACGCGGGTGCCCGAGCCGGGAGCGCTGCGGATCGAGGCCTCGGCCCCGACGTTGCGCGCGCGCTCCAGGATGGAGACCCGGACGCCGAGCCGCTCCGACGGGATCGAGGTGTCGAATCCCACTCCGTCGTCGATGACCGTGATCTGCGCCGCACCGTTCATCACCCGGATGTCGACGAGCCGGGACGCGCCGGGGCCGGCGTGCTGGCAGCTGTTGACGAGGGCCTGGCTCGCCGCATCGGCGAGGGTCTCGACGACATCGACCGGCAGCAGCACGGCGGGGATCTCTTCGGCGGGTGTGAGCTCCGCCGTCGGGTCGAGCGTCATCAGTGTGGCGGCGAGGCGATTGCGCACCTCGGCGAGGAGGACGGGTCGATCCCCGGTAGGCGTCTCGGCGGTGAGCGACGTCAGGCGGGCCATGCTCGCTCGCGCCATCGAGGCAGCGAGCCCGCGCGCGGCGGTCGTGTCGGCCTTGGCCGCGGACAGCAGCGTCGTGAGCACCCCGTCGTGCACGATCGCGTCGACCTCGACGCGTTCCACCTCGGTCGCGTGCTGCCGGACGGCATCGCCGTATCGGAGAACGGCCGCAGACTGGGCGGAATCGACCGCGGCCGCTGCACGCCGGAGCAGGGTGACGAGGATCAGGATGGCCGCACCGAGCAGGAACGCGTAGAAGCTCTCGAGGAGGGCGTGGTCGGCGGCGCCGTTACCCCCCGAGGGCGTCTGCCGCACGACGAAGAAGATGGCCGGCACCACGACCACGTAGACCGCGGCGATCCACGTCACGAATGCCGACACGGCGGCGGCCATGACGAGGTTGCAGATGTACCAGAGCCAGGGCACGGAACTCTGCACCACGGTGTGGTCGAGAGTCGCGAACGGCCAGGTGATGAGAGCGGCGAGGTAGGCGATCGACACGAAGATCGAGGCGGGAGCGATGCTGCGGCCGAGGAGGCCGATCACGGCCATCACGGCGAACGAACCGTACAGCGCGACGACGAGCACGATCGTCCACACCGGTTCGAGCTCGTCTCGCTGCTGAAGCACGAAGGGGATCGCCTGCCCGCCGAACACGAGACAGAAGATCGCGAGGCTGCGACTCAGGATGCGCTCGATCAGCAGGCCCGTAACAGGCTTGGGTCCCCGGCGCGCCGACGGGCGCTCGAGCGTCGGCTCGCCGAGCGCAAGCGCGGTCGGAGGCGCGATCTGCGGCGCAGTCACAGGCGCGGACACGGGGACGGTCATGCGGTTCTCACGGGAATCGGTGGCGGGGAGCGGGTCGAGCTGACTGGCCGGTCAGATTACCGGACGGTTCGAACACTAATCGGCGAGAGGTCTGGTGAGGAGCCCGAGGCGCAAAACGCACGTCTATTGGGGGTACGTGGGGCGTGTCGTGTCGGCGATCGACCCTCAGGCGAGAGCGAGAGCGAGCACGAGCACGAGCACGAGCACGAGCACGATCGACCCTCAGGCGAGAGCGAGCGCGATCGCCTGTGCCCTGGTCGAGACGCCGAGCTTGGCGAAGATCGTGTTGACGTGGGCCTTCACTGTGGCGACGCTCACGAACAGGCGTGCCGCGATCTCTGGATTCGAGGCTCCCTCGGCGATCAGGGCGAAGACCTCCGCCTCGCGGGCGGTGAGAGCAGGGTGCCGGGTGCGGAGCGCGTCGGCAGAAGCACGCGGGGTCGCTGCGGGCGCCGAGTCGGCGACCGGGGTAGGCGCGTCGGATCCTCGAGTCAGCTTCTCGACCAGACGAGCCCCGACCGACGCGTCGAACGTCGTCTGCCCGGCCGCGACCGCGCGGATCGCACTGCTGAGCTCGACTCGACCCGCGTCTTTCGTGAGGTAGCCGCGGGCACCGGCGCGGAGGGCTCCGATGATCGACTCGTCGTCGGCGAAGGTCGTGAGCACGAGCACGGCGATCTCGGGGTGGGAGCGCACGATGAGCGCGGTGGCGTCGGCACCCGAGAGTCCGGGCATGCGGAGGTCCATCAGCACGACGTCGGGACGCACCGTGTCGGCGAGGCCGACCGCCGCAGACCCATCGGCGGCCTCCCCTACAACCTCGAAGCCCTCGACGAGCGACAGCAGAGTGACGAGGCCGTCGCGGACGATGGCCTGGTCGTCGGCGACGAGCATCCGGATGGCGGCGCTCACCGACCGACCCCCGCGGGCAGTTCGGCCACGACCAGGAACGAGTCGCCCTGCCGTCCTGCCTCGAGGTGAGAGCCGTCGCCCAGCTCGGCAAGGCGGGAGCGCATGCCGGGGAGTCCGGCACCGCCACCCGGGCTCGCGGGGGTGCCGTGGCTCTCGTCCGCGGTGTTCTCGATGACCGCGCGCAGGATCCCACCGCCTGCCTCGACCGAGAACGTCACCTGCACGGCGCGACCCGGCGCATGCCGACGTGCATTGCTGAGGGCCTCCCGCAGTACCCCGGCCAACGCCCTCCGGTGGCTCTCGTCGAGGAGGTCGAGGTGAACCTCCCCCGCAACGGCAATGTGGCCACCGAGTTCGACGTGGGTTTCGAGAAGTCGTTCGATGGCCTTCGGATCGGCGGCGGCAGCCGCGGCAGGCATGACGGTGGCACCATTGTCGGCGCCGGGGTCGCGCAGGGTGGCGACGGCGCGACGCGCCTCTCCGAGCCCCTCCGCCGCGAGAGTGCGGGCGGCCGCGACCCGGGTTGCGGCCTCGTCGGTGCGGCCGTTCTCGAGGAGCGCCTCGACGGCGTCGAGCTGGATGACGAGGCCGCCGAGGCTGTGCGCCAAAAGATCGTGGATGTCACGGGCGATGGTGGCCCGATCGGTGAGGAGTGCCGACCGGTTCCGCTGGCGTTCGAGTTCGAGCTCGCGCTCGGCCAGGGCGCGGTCTCGGTCGACCGCGAGAGCGTTCTGGCGACGACTCACGCCCACGACGACACCGAGGGCGTACCCGGCCAGGATGCCGAGGAAGAAGGAGAGCGGCCGTTCGGCGGTGAGCCCCGCCACGACGGCGATCGTGAAGCCCGCCGCCCCGAGCAGCGGACCGGTGACGAATCGGTGCCTCGTCGTCGCCGTGACACCGGCGATCGCGACGATCGCCGGCGTGATGAGGAGCGCATCCGTCGGCTGGACCATCGCCGAACCCCCGGCGACCATGACCAACGATGCGACGTCGGCGACGACCTCGGACCGGGTGATCGCCCGAACCAGCCAGGCCACAACAGCGAGGAGGCTGACCCCGAGCACCACGGGCGAAGCGGACGCGTCGAGCGTCACGACCCAGAAGCCGACGACCACAGCCCCGACGCAGTTGAGCGCGGGGCTGAATCCCCGGGCACCGGGGTGGATCGGCGGGGCAGTCGTCACGCTGCCATCATGCCCTGCTGGCGACGGCGCGCGGCAGGCGGGCGTCGACCACGAAGGCGGCGGCGGCGCGGTTGGCCGCGACCGTGAGAAGGATCACGCCGGTGGCGGTGAGCAGGTGCGCGCCCAGCAGTCCGCCGACGACGTCGAGACCGATGCGGAAGGCGATGAGTCCGATCCACAGGGCCATTCCGGCACCGCCGGTCTTGGCCTCGATCGTGACGCCCTTCGCGTCGGGTGCCGCAGCGCGGAACGTCGTGATGCGCCCCATGACGAGGCCGACCGCGACCGCGAGGACGAGCTCGACTGCGATGAGCGCCACGTCGACCGGACCGGCCGCCAGCGTCGTGGCCGCCGACGACAGATTGACGAGGCCGAGGATCCCGAGGATCGCCGGCAGACGCCACACGCTCGTCCGGTCGACCCGGCGCCAGCGGAGCTGCTTCGAGCCGACATAGACGACGAGCGCGATTCCGAGGAGGACGTTGGTGAGCAGGTGAAGAGACATGGGGAGCCTTTCTGACGGGGCCGGTGGGGAGGTGATTCCAGCCTCGCCGCGTCGGGCCGTCGACCCCACCACCCCAGGGTGGAGACACCGGTGACCAGGGTGGAGATTCACGCCGCGTGGCAGGCTAGGCACATGGCCTCCCCCTCCTCGCCCGACTCCGACGCGCCCTCCGAGATCACGATCGGTGCGGGCCAGGCGAGGATCGACCCCGACAAGTACAGCCCCGGCTCGTTCACGCTGATAGTCGACGGAACGCCGCAGTCGCACGTCGACCTCGAGGATCCCACCCACCTCGTCTTCGAATACGTCCGCCGCATCGGTCACGCCATCGATACGCTGCCGGACGGCCCGATCACCGCCCTCCATCTCGGCGGCGGCGCTCTCACGCTGCCGCGCTACGTGGAGGCGATGCGGCCGGGCTCCCGCCAGCAGGTGATCGAGCTCGAGCAGGATCTCATCGACCTGGTGCGCGCCGAGCTTCCCTTTCCGCGCGGAGCCTCGATCCGGGTCCGGTACGGCGACGCCCGTGCCGTGATGGAGAAGCTCCCGGCCGGCCTGCGCGGGACCGTCGACCTGCTCGTCGTCGACGTCTTCGGCGGATCGAGGATCCCCGCCCACGTCACCTCGCTCGAGTTCTACACGGCGGCTGCGGCTTTTCTGTCTCCGCGTGGGATCCTCGTGGTCAATTCGGCCGACGGAGCCGGCCTCGCGTTCGCGCGCGGCCAGGCGTCGACGCTCGCGACGGTGTTCGAGCACGTCGCGGCCGTCGCCGATCCGGGCACGCTCAAGGGGCGCCGGTTCGGCAACGTCGTACTCATCGGGTCGCACGCCGAACTGCCGCTGGGCGAGATGCCGCGGGTGTACTCGGCGGATCCGCTGCCGGCGAAGGTCGTGGCCGGGCGCGAACTGCGCGACTTCATCGCGGGGGCGCCGGTCGTGACGGATGCGACCGCCGTGCCATCGCCGGAGCCGTCGCGGTCGGTGTTCGGAGGGCGCTAGCGGCGGGGGCTGGTGCAAATTCGAAGGAAAAACGCGCGCCTGCGGGCTCGGATCCGCGAGAGTTCGGCGGCCGAGCGAGGTTTCTCCTTCGAATTCGAAGGAGAGGCGGGGCTACTTCGAGTCAGGCGCGGGCGGAGCGTCGGGGGCCGGCTTGTCGCCCAGCAGGTCGAGCAGGCGCGCCTCGGCGTCGTCAGAGGCCGCGGCCGCCTCGGCGTTGGCCTCGGTCACCGCCCGGACGACCTCTTCGCGCTGCACCTTGATGCCGCGGGGGGCGTCGATGCCGACGCGGATGCCGTCGCCACGGGAATCGAGGATGGTGAGGACGATGTCGTCACCGATGAGGATCCTCTCCCCGACCTTGCGCGTAAGCACCAGCATCCCGCAAGACTACCGGCGCGGGGCGCTGCCGCAAGACGCCGTGCGGACGGAGCGACGTGCCGCGGCACGAGCGGCAGTCCGTACGACACCGTGCGGCGGAGCGACCAGGCAAAGGAGCCCGGCAGCAGCTAAGCGTCGGCCCACCCGACCGGCAGGCCGAGCGCGCGCACCGTGTCGGGGCTCGACGTCTCGGCGATCCCCGTCACGGCGAGACCGTCAGCGTCGATGACGGCCGTGACCTGGGCGACGAACCGCTCGGTGTCGGCGTGTTTGCGGGCGGCGTCGACGACGACCCAGATCTGATCGGGCGCCAGATCGCGGACGATGTCGGCGGCGCGGGAATCCCACCCCACCGCGACGAGGGTGGCCCGGTCGAGCTCGACCCCGGAGGCGCGCGCGTCGAGGGCACCCCGACGATCCGAGACGGCGACGAATCGGCCGTCGGCGCAGGTGCCGGCCACCCGCACCGCCGCCCTGGTGCGGCTCGACCCCTCGGCCATCGCCTGGACGGTGGCGGACGTGTCGGGGCGCTCGCCGACGACGACCACGAGGTCGCCCGGGCCCTCGAGCAGCGACGGGGCGAGCGGGCCCGCGGCAGCAGCGGCGGCGCGACGACCGCGGCCGGTCGGCGCGGGCCTGATCGGAACGGCGAACAGAGGATCCGACGGGGCCGGCCCGGCGGGAGCGCTCGGCTCCGTGATCGCGGGGGCGACGCCGTTGAAGGCGAGATCGTCCATGAGGTCGGCGAATGCTCCCGACCGGGTCGAGACCGCTGGCTCGGGAGCGGCGAACGCGGGCGACCCGGCAGCGGCGGGCGCACCCGTGCCCGCCGAGGAGCCCGACGCGGACTCCTGAGCGAAACCCTCCTCGGCCTCTTCGGCGTCGGCCAGCAGAGCGGCGAGCCCGACGCGCTGGGCCGGGGTCGGCGTGAAAGCGCGCTCGGCGTCGGGGCCGGTGAGGGGTCGGGCTGGATCCTTCGCCGGTGCCGCCCGGCGGCCGCGCTCGGGAAGCTCGACGGTCGCCTCGACGTAGCGCTTCGAGAACAGCCCGGCGATGCCGAGACCGCCCGAGGTGACCCGTTCGGCCGCGACGATCCGGGCCCTCGGGCCGTGCTCGCTGCGGACGCGAGCGGCGATCTCGTCGAGGGTCTTGCCCTTCAGGACGATGCGCTGGCCGGTCATGGAGTCAGCCTCTCACGACCTCCGCGACCCCGGAAGCCCACCGGTCAGGCCGCGAGCGAGTCGGCGCCGCGCACGACGCCGACGGTCTCGATCGTGACGTGGCCGGCCGTGGCCTCCTGGTACGACAGGACCGGCAGACCGCCGGTCTGGGCCGAGACGAGACGGCGGATCGCGGGGCGGAGGGCCGGCGCGCAGACCAGCACGGCCGAGAGCCCCGAGGCCTCGACGTTCTGCACCTGCGCCTTGAGCGACCCGAGGATCATCTCGATGCGGTTCGCGTCGAGGAGGATCTGGGTGCCGTTCTCGGACGGACGCAGCCCCTCGAGCAGTGACTGCTCGAGCACGGGGTCGATCATGATGACGCGGAGGATGGCGCCGTCGAGGTACTGGGCGGCGAGCGCCGGGCCGAGCGCCGCCCGAGCCGCCTCGATCAGACCCTCGGGGTCGCTCGACACCTTGGCGCGGAGGGTCAGCGCCTCGCAGATGCGGCCGAGGTCGTTGATGGGGATCTGCTCCTGCAGGAGGCCCTGGAGCACGCGCTGCAGTTCGGCCATGCTCAGCATCGACGGGATGAGCTCGTCGACCGCCGGCGCGTTGACCGTCTTCACACCCTCGACCAGCACGCGCACGTCTTCGCGGCTGAGCAGGCGAGCCGCGTTGTCGGAGATCATCGACGACAGGTGGGTGACGAGCACCGAGACGCGGTCGATCACGGTCGCGCCGGTCATCTCGGCGGAGTGCCGCATCTCGGCGGGGATCCACTTGCCGGCGAGGCCGAAGACCGGCTCGACGGTCGAGACGCCGGGGAGCGCGTCGAGGTAGTCGCCGAGAGCGAGCACTTTGCCGGCGGGAGCGATGCCCCGGCCCGCCTCGACACCGGCGATCCGGATGGCGTAGGTCGACGGCGGCAGCTCGACGCTGTCGCGGGTGCGCACCGGCGGCACGACGACTCCGAGCTCCATCGCGATCTTGCGGCGCAGCGCCTTGACGCGGCCGAGGAGGTCGTCGGAGGCGCCCGAGACCATGTCGACGAGGTCGGGGGCGAGCTGGATCTCGAGGGCGTGCACGCGCATCTGCTCGAGCAGGTCGTCGGTCGTCTCGGCGGGCGCGATCGCCGCGGTCTGCGCGGCGAGCTCGGCGCTGGCCTGCTCGGCGGCGGTGCGGGCCTTGATGCGCTGACCGATGACGAGCAGCATGACGCCGACGATGATGAAGGGGATCTTCGGCATGCCGGGGATGAACGCCATGGCGAGGGCTGCGACGCCGGCGATGGTGATCGCGACGCGCGACTGGGTGAGCTGGGTCGACGCCGTCGAGCCGAGGTCCGACTCGGCGTTCGAGCGGGTGACGATCATGCCGGTCGAGACGGCCATGAGCAGCGCGGGGATCTGGGTGACGAGACCGTCGCCGATGGTGAGGATGCCGTACTTCTGCACGGCGTCGCCGATGGCGAGACCGCCCGTGGTGACACCCATCGCGATGCCGCCGATGAGGTTGATGATGATGATCAGGATCCCGGCGATCGCGTCGCCCTTCACAAACTTCGAGGCGCCGTCCATCGCGCCGTAGAAGTCGGCCTCGCCGGCGACCTCGGCCCGGCGCTGCTTGGCGATCTCGTCGGTGATGAGGCCGGCGTTGAGGTCGGCGTCGATCGCCATCTGCTTGCCGGGCATCGCGTCGAGGGTGAAGCGCGCGCCGACCTCGGCGACGCGCTCGGCGCCCTTCGTGACGACGACGAACTGGATGACCACGAGGATCAGGAAGATGACGGCGCCGATGATGACGCTGCCAGCGACGGCGACGTGGCCGAACGCCTGGATGACGTCGCCGGCGAAGCCCTGGCTGAGCACGAGGCGGGTCGACGCGACGTTCAGGCCGAGACGGAAGAGCGTCGCGATGAGCAGCAGCGACGGGAACACCGAGAAGTCCATCGGCTTCTTCACGAACATCGTCGTGAGCAGGATCACCAGCGCGAGCAGGATGTTCACGATGATCAGCACGTCGAGCAGGATGCTCGGCACCGGGACGACGAGCAGCATCACGATGCCGACGACGCCGACCGGGACTGCGAGTTTCGGCAAATTCTTCACGAGGTGGCTCCAACGAGGGTGGTGGGTGCTGCTGCGGGAGGTTCGGGTGCGGCGGCGATGGTGCCGCCCGGCATGGTGTGGACGCCGTGCGCTGCGCGGGATCCTCGTGCCTTGAGGGCCATGACGAAAGTGAGAACGCGGGCCACGGGCGAGTAGAGGTCGACCGGGATCTCGTCGTTCAGCTCGCAGGCGGCGTGGAGGGCCCGGGCGAGCGGGATGTCTTTGACCATGGGCACGCCCTCGGCCTCGGCCTTCTCGCGGATGCGGCGGGCGACCTCGCCGGAGCCCTTCGCCACGACCCGGGGCGCGGATCGTCCCGGCTCGTACTTCAGGGCGACGGCGACGTGCGTCGGGTTGATCATGACAACGTCGGCGTCGGCGATGGTCGACATCATCCGGTTGCGGCTCATGGCAAGGGCCCGCGAGCGACGCTGCTGCTTGATCAGCGGATCGCCGTCCTGCGACTTGCTCTCGTCTTTGATCTCTTTCTTGGTCATGCGCGTCTTCTTCCGGTTGCGACGCATGACCACGATCATGTCGAGGCCACCGAGCGCGAGACCGGCGACGACCGCGGCGACGACGAGCGACGACACTCCCCCGCCGGCGGCCGACATCAGCGACGCCAGCGGAAGGTTGGCCGTCATGAGCACGGGCATGAGGTTCTGGATGACCATCCAGAGCACGAGCGCGACGACGCCGGTCTTGAGGAGCACCTTGGCTCCCTGCCAGAGCGCCTGCAGGCCGAACATGTTCTTGATGCCTGCGAGCAGGTTGAAGTGCTCGAACTTCATGATCGACTTCTTGAAGTGGATACCGCCCTGGACGACGGCGGTGACGAGCACCGCGATGCCGACGATGGCGAGCATCGGGGCTACGATCCCGCCGATCGACGAGAAGGCGTCCATCATGGCGGCGGTGGCGCGCGCGGGCGTCGGGTCGTCGATGACGTCCTGCAGGGTCATGAGCTGGTGGAGGCCCGCGACGGTCGAGCGGTCGATCGCGCCGGGGATGGCGATGACGGCCGCGCCGACGCCGACCCACGCGCTCAGGTCGGTCGATTTGGAGAGTTGGCCCTTGTCGTGGACCTCCTTCATCCGCTTCTCGGTGGCGTCCTCTGTCTTTTCGCCGCTGTCGTCGGCCATCAGCTCACCGCCCCCATCATCGCGTCGACGGCCTGCTTCGAGAGGCTGTTGACGATCTGCGGAAGAGCGACGAAGACCATGCCGGCGAGGCCGAGCGTGATCATGATCTTGAGCGGGTAGCCGAGCTGGAACGCATTCAGGGCCGGGGCCACGCGAGTGAGCAGGCCGAGGCCGGCATCGGCGAGGAAGAGCACCACGATGAGCGGCCCCGCGATCTGCAGGGTGGAGAGGAACATCTGCGTGGTGGTCGACACCAGCAGCTGCACGGGGTGGGCGAGATCGAGGCCGACGCCGACGGGGATGGCGTCGAAGGTGCGGGTGAGGCCGCCGATGATCAGCTGGTAGCCGCCCGAGGTGAACATCAGCACGAGGGCGGTCATCTGGAAGAGGCGGGTGAACTGAGCGCCGTTGACCTGCGAGCCGGGGTCGTAGCCCATGGCGAGCTGGAACCCGCCGAAGAGGTCGACCGCGCTGCCGGCCGCCTGGACGGCCGCGAAGACGAGCCACACCAGGAAGCCGAGGACGGCCCCGGCGACGACCTCGAGCACCAGTGAGACGAAGAAGGATCCCGTCGTCTGCAGCTGGTAGCCGGGGACGACCGCCGGGGAAACCGCGATGGCGAGACCGACCGACAGCATCGCCTTCACGCGCGCCGGAATGGCCTTGTAGGAGAACGGCGGGGCGATGACGAGGAACGCCACCATGCGCACGCCGGCGAGCATGATCGCCTCGACCGCGCCCATCGAGAAGTCGATGCCCATCAGCCACCGCCGAGCAGACCGGGGATCCGGTCGAACAGCGCCGTGGTGAAGCTCACCATGGTCGAGATCATCCAGTTGCCGCAGACGACGAGGGCGATGGCGACGGCGATGGCCTTCGGCACGAACGCGAGCGTCGGCTCCTGGATCTGGGTGATCGACTGCAGCAGCGAGATCGCGAACCCGACCACGAGCGCCGTGATGAGCACGGGCGCGGCGAGCTTGCCGGCGACGAGCAGGGCCTGCACGCCGATGTCGAGGACTCCGGTGGTGTTCATCAGTTGTAGCTCTCGATCAGGCTCTTGATGATGAGGCCCCAGCCATCGACGAGCACGAACAGGAGGATCTTGAACGGCAGCGAGATCATCACCGGCGGGAGCATCATCATGCCCATCGACATCAGGGCGGCCGACACGACGAGGTCGATCACGAGGAACGGCAGGAAGATCACGAAGCCGATGATGAAAGCGGCGCGGAGCTCCGAGATCATGAACGACGGGATGAGGGTGAGCATCGGCACCGACTGGATGTTCTCCGGGTTGGCCTTCTTTGCGGCCCGGGTCATCAGCGCGATGTCTTCTTCACGGGTGTGCGCCGTCATGAAGGTGCGGAGCGGCCCCTCGGCGAGCTCGATCGCCTTCTGGAAGTCGATCTTGCCGCTCAGGTAGGGCTGCAGCGCGAGGTCGTTGATGTGGATCAGCACCGGCCCCATGATGAACAGGCTGAGAAAGAGCGCGAGGCCCGCGATGACCTGGTTCGGCGGGATCGACTGGAGGCTGAGGGCGTTCCGCGTCATCGCGAGCACGACGAAGATCTTGGTGAAGCTCGTCATCATCAGCAGCAGCGCGGGGGCGACGCTGAGCAGCGTCAGGCCGAGCAGCGTGACGACGGCGGAGGAGGGCGTGCCGTCGGGGCCGTTGATGTTGACCGACATGCCGCCGGTGCCGGTCGTCGCCGGGGCGGTCGGCGTGGTCGGGGTGACGGGCGCGGTCGGCTCGACCGGCGCGGCATGGCCCGCGTTCGCGGTGATCAGCAGGATGCCGACGACGAGGGCGAGGACGGCGATCACGATGGCGACGACGCGCAGCACACGGGCGAGGCGCTCGCGGCGGTCGCGGGCGGTGACGACACGGCTCGTGAGCGCGGCGGGCTTGGCTGCTCCGACCAGCCGGCCGGCGAGCGAGTGCTCGAAGCCGAGGCGGAGGGCCTCGGCCAGGCTGGCCGGGCGGCGGCGAGGAGTGCCGAAAAGGACGACGGCGGGCGCGCCGAACGGAGCCGCGGCCCACGAGGAGCGGCGGAGGGGCGGGGGCGTCATGCCCTCTTCTGCGTTCGCATGGCTGCCGCCGCCTGCTTCCAGGTGCTGGCGGAGAGAATCGAACCGGCGATCGGCGAGGCGGCGACCGGCGTTGCGGCGGCGGCGCGGGCGGCCCGCCGCGGACTCAATACGACGGGCTCAGGATCCGGCTGCACCGCGATCGGCGCCGGCGTCTGCTCGAGCACCGCAGCGAATGCACTCCCCGCGGCCGGAGCCGCCGAGATCGCCGTGACCGTCGCGTCGACCGGCGCCACGGTCGACCCGATGACGCTGACCGACTGCTCGGTCACGCCCAGGACGTAGCGGACACCCTCGACGTCGACGACCGCGACGGACGCCTTGCCCGAGATGCCCTGGCGGGCGACCACGGTGACGTGCTTGGCCTGCTTCGCGCCACGACCCGTCTTGGTGGCGACCTTCTTCTGGATAGCCCAGAGGAGGCCCAGCACCGCGGCGAGGGAGATGACGACCCGAAGGGCCAGGAAGAGGGTGTCCACGGGTCAGTTCTGCCCGTCCGCGAGGTCGAGGATCTGGGTGATGCGGACGGCGTAGTCCTGGTCGACGACGACGACCTCGCCGTGGGCGATGAGGCGGCCGTTGAGGAGCACGTCGGCCGGGGCGCCCGCAGAGCGGTCGAGCTCGATGACGGCACCGGGCTCGAGGCCGAGCACGTCGCGGACCGACATGCGGGTGCGACCGATCTCGACGGTCAACGCCATCTCGACGTTGTTGATGCGGCCGAGCTTGTCGGCGACCGATCCCTGGAACGGGACCGCTGCGGATCCTTGCCCCGGGTTGACGGCGCCGAACTCGCGGATGCGCACGACGAACCAGCCGGCCGGGCGACCGGCGTCGGTGAGCTCGAAGAGGATGCTGTCCGGGTCGGCGGCGAGCGCCTGTGCGTCTTCCTGGCGGACGTCGCCGAGCACGCCGGCGCCGAGGGCGTTCGCGGCTCCCTCGAGAGCGGGACGGAGCAGGTCGCTGGCGTTCAGGCCGGCCGGGGCGATACCCGAGGCGTCGGTGTGGACGAGGGCGAAGTCGGCCGACACGTCGCCGACGAACGTCGCGGTGACGGCCTCGGCGAGGGCGCCGTAGGGGGCGGACTGGACGATCTGCGTCGTGAGCGGGACGCTCGAGGGCAGGAGGCCGGCGAGGGCCTTCGCCGCGCTGGCGTGCAGGGCGGTGACGGTCGGGGTCATGCGAGTCTCTCTTCGGTGGTGACGATGATGCCGGCGAGGCGCGAGCCGTTGGCGCCGACGGCCGCGCGACCGACGGAGATGCCGCCGACGGTCATGTCGAGCGGGCGGTGCGCGGGGTGCGGCAGGGAGATGAGGTCGCCGACCGCGAGGTCGAGGACGGCGGTCGGGCGCATCTGCGCCGGGAGGAACTGCAGGGCGACGTCGACCGGCACGGAAGCCAGCTGGGCGTCGATGAGCTCGCTGGAGTTCTGCGCCGTGGAGGTCGGGTTCGTCTCGCCGAGCTGCGGGAGGAGGATCTCGGCGGGCAGTGCGAGGGTGGCCGGGGTGGCGAGCTCGCCGACGCGGATCTCGAACGAGGCGACGATCATGAGGTCGCTCTTCGCGGCGGCCTGGGCGAACTGCGAGTTGTACTGGAATCCGCCCACCGAGATCGGGGTGACCAGGAGGGATCCGAGCGAGTAGCGGAGGTCTTCGAGCGCGTCGTCCATCAGGCGGCGCACGAGGGCCTGCTCGATGGGCGTGAATTTGCGCTCGGGCAGCACGGTCGACGCGTGCGTGTTGCCGCCCAGCATGTGGGTGACCCAGCCGAGGGCCGCCGCCGACGAGAACTGGATGACGGCTTTCGCGCTGACGCCCTCGAGGGGGCACAGCACCATCGCCGTGGTCGCCGGGAGCGACGCGGCGAAGTCGTCGTAGGTCGTCATCTCGACCTGGTCGCAGGTGACCTGCGAGAGCACGCGCACCTTGGCGGTGAGCTGCGTGCCCCACTGGCGGGCGAACGTCTCGAAGCCGAGCTCGAGCACGCGCGAGTGCTCACGGGCCAGCGTCGTCGGTCGACGGAAGTCGTACACCTCGATCGAGCGGGCGGAGCCGGTGCGCGTGGGCGCAGGCTTGAGCACGCTCGGGGCGGTCTGATCGAGGAGGGTCACGTAAACCCTTATCGGCCGGACCGCGCCGGGCGTTAGCCACGATTGTGAATTATCTCGCCGAGTGAGCTAATGACCGCCCTCGGCCTCGGTGGACGTCGCCTTCTCCTCGGTGGTCGACTCTGTCGTCTTCGACGCCGTGGGCGCGGCTCCCGTGGCCGCCGCCTCGGCCGCTGCGATCTTCGGGATCAGGGCGTTGACCTCGTCTTTCTGGTTCGAGAGGACCACGATGTCGACGCGCCGGTTCTTCGCCAGGTCGGCGTCCGAGTCACCCTTCGCGAGGGGCCTCGAGGATCCGAAGCCGACCGACTGGATCCTTTCGCCCGGCATCCCGCCGCGCTCGACGAGGTCGCGCAGCACCGCGGTGGCCCGTGACGCCGAGAGCTCCCAGTTGGTGGCATACGGCGCCGTCGACGCTCGCGAGTCAGCGTGACCCTCGACCGAGACACTGTGGCTCGCGGTCTTCAAGACCGGTGCGATCGCGTCCATCACCCGCTTGGCGGTGCCCGAGAGGTCGGCCGAGTTCGAGCCGAAGAACGTCTCTGAGCCGACCAGCCGGACGGTGAGGCCACGCGAGGTGATCGCGAACTCGACGTCTTTCGACAGACCCTTCTGCGCGAGCTTTGCGGCGATCGCCTTCTTGATCGCCGTCAGGTCGTCGACCTCGGCGGTGGCGGCTTTCGTGTTGGCCTTCTGCTGAGCTTTGGTCTGAGGGACCGCGGCGGCGGCCTTTGCGGCGGCCTGGCCGGATCCTGCGGCATCGCTGTTCGTGGAGTCGGTGCCGCTCGCCGCCGTCGCCGTCTTGGCGTCGGTCTTGGAGGCGGAGTAGCCCTCGCCCTCCTTGGTGGCGTCGGCGGCCTCGACGATCGTGCCGGAGGCGGTATCGACCGTCTCGGACTTGGTCTGGCCGAAGCCGGTGGCGAGCGACTCCTTGAGGGCGGCGAACTTGTTGGCATCGACGCTCGACATCGCGAACAGCACGATGAACAGGCACATGAGCACGGTGATCATGTCCATGTACGAGGCCATCCAGCGCTCGTCGGGATGATCGTCGCCGTGCTCCTCGGCGTGAGCCTTCTTGCGGCGGGCACTCATGCCGCGATGTCTTCCTTGTCGCCGACCTTGGTCGACTTGACGGTCTTGCCCTCGGCGGGCAGGTCGACCTTCGGCACCATCGCGCGGAGGCGGGCACCGAGGAGGCGGGGCTGCGTGCCCTCCTGTATGGCGAGGACGCCCTCCATGAGCAGGGTCATGCGGGTGACCTCGAGCTCCATCATGCGCTTGACGCGGCCGGCCAGAGGCAGCCACATCAGGTTGGCGCTGATGAGGCCCCAGAGGGTCGCGATGAACGCCGAGGCGATCAGCGGGCCGAGTTCGTCGGGCGAGGAGAGGTTCTCGAGTACGTGGGTGAGCGAGACAACTGTGCCGATGATTCCGACGGTGGGGGCGTAGCCGCCCATGCTCATGAAGAACTTCGCGCCCTGACGGGCCTGAGCCGTACGGCCCTGGATCTCGTCTTCGAGCAGCTCGCGCAGCTCGTCGGCGTCGGTGCCGTCGGCCACGCTCTGCAGCGCGCCCTTGAGGAACGGGTCGTCGACGCCCTCCGCCTCCTGCTCGAGAGCGAGGAGGCCGTTGGCCCTGGCCTTCTCCGAGATGGAGACGAGCTCCTCGATCGACTTCGCCGGGTTCGCCTTCTTGGCGAGGATCGACGGGAGGATGATCTTGAACGAGTTGATGGCGTCTTTGAGGGCGCCCGAGGCGATGCCGACGCCGAGCGTCGTGCCGAAGACCAGCAGCAGCGGCCCCGGCAAGAAGATCGACGTGATCGAGACGTGCTCGATCGTCATCATGCCGACGAGGGCGCCGAACGCGAGAACCGCGCCGATGAGGAGTGCGGGATCCATGTCAGCGACCGCCGTTCTGCTCGAACGCGCCGGCGGTCACGAGGCCGAGGGCGGGGCGGGTGGCGGAGCTCCTGGCGGCTGCGGCCTGTGCGACCGGGCGGGCGACAGGCTGCGCGGCTTGGCGGGCGACAGGCTGCGCGACGGGCTGGTCGTCGTAGGCGAGTGCGACGATGCGCGAGCGGTACCGGGCGACCAGGTCGATGACCTCGGCCATCGTCTCAGTCACGATGAACTTCGCGCCGTCCACCATCACGAGGGTGGTGTCGGGGGTTTCGTGGATTCGCTCGATCAAGTCGGGATTGATCGCGAACTGACTGTCATTGAGTCGTGTGACGACGATCATCGGCCCGTCCTAGGTCTGTGTCTCCCGGCGCATCCGTGCTCCGGGGAGCGCACGTCCTGTGCTGCTCACTACCCACTATCGGCCGGGGGCGGGAGTGCGTTAGGTGGTCGTGCACCGAATTCGTCGGAACGCAAAAACACCGGTTTCAGGCGAAGACACCACCGAAGGGCGGTGTCGACGACTGAAACCGGTGTCAGGCGAAGCGGAAGCGGCTAGCGCTTGAGGTTCGTGAGCTCCTGGAGCACCTCGTCGGAGGTGGTGATGATGCGGGCGTTCGCCTGGAAGCCGCGCTGGGCGACGATCAGGTTGGTGAACTCCTGCGACAGGTCGACGTTCGACATCTCGAGGGTGCCGCCGGCGAGCGCGCCGCGGCCCGGCTGCCCGGGGGCGCCGAGGGTGCGTGCTCCCGAGTTCGACGACACGACGTAGCCGGAGTTGCCGACCTTCTCGAGGCCGGCGGGGTTGGTGAAGGTGGCGAGGGCGAGCTGGCCGAGCTTCGAGGTGGTGCCATTCGAGAAGGATCCGATGAGGGTTCCGTCGGCCGAGATGGTGTAACCGTTCAGCGTTCCGGCCTGGCGACCATCGACGTCGGAGATCGCGGCGGTCGAGAGGGTGGCGAAGCCGGTGAGGCTCGACATGTCGGCGGTGATGTCGCCGACGGTCAGCGAGCCGGAGGTGGTCTGCTTGCCGTTGACGAAGGCGAGGTTCGTGGTGCCGGTGTTGCCCTGTCCGTCGGTTCCGGCGACGCTCCACCCGGCCGTGGTCTTCGTGTAGTCGAGCGTCAGCGTGTGCTTCGTGCCCTTCTTGTCGTAGATGTCGACGTCGCGGGTGATGACGGTGCCGTTGGCCGCGTCGCCCGGGAGGTTGCCGGCGACCTTCGCGGTGGTCGTCTCCTGCGCGGCCGACGTCGCGCCGACCGGGAGCATGATGTCGGCGAGACCGCCGTTGGTGTTGACGACGCCGTCGGTCGCCGGGTAACCCTGGACGATCTTGCCGTCGGTGGTGGTGAGGCGGCCCTGGCTGTCGAAGTCGAACGAGCCGGCGCGGGTGTAGACGCTCTCGTTGCCGTTGCGGGTGACGAAGAATCCGTCGCCCGAGATCATCAGGTCGGTCGCCTTGCCGGTGGCCTGAGCAGAACCCTGCGAGAAGTTGGTGGTGATGCCCGCGACCTGCACGCCGAGGCCGACCTGTGCCGGGTTCGTGCCGCCGAGGCCCTCCTGGGCGCCGCCGGCGCCGTGGGTGATCTGCGACAGGGTGTCTTGGAACACCGTCGACGAGGCCTTGAAGCCGACCGTGTTGACGTTGGCGATGTTGTTGCCGGTGACGTCGAGCATGGTCTGGTGTGCGCGGAGGCCGGCGATGCCGGAGTAGAGCGAGCGGAGCATGGCGGATGCCTTTCGAGAAGAAAGAGGGAGGAAGGAAGTGTGAAGTGGTGCGGCCTTCCGTGGCCGTGAAGCCGGTCGCCATCCGTGGCAGCCGTCGTGTTCGGTGTCTATGGCGCCGGGGCCCTGAGGCCGCCGGTCGCGCGTCGCTGGTCGAGGTCGTCGTTCGCGACTGAGAAGAGGGTCTACGGCGTGGTGGCCGCCGCGGAGGTCTTGTCGACGATGCCCGAGATCGAGTCGAGCGGGATGTCTTTGCCGCCGACGCTGACGGTCGGAACCGTGCCCGTGAACGAGACCGACGAGGCCGTGCCCGACACCTGCGTGCCGGTCCCGTCGTCGTAGGTGACCTGCTTGCCGACGAGGTTCGCTGCCGAGATGCGCATCTGCAGCGAGAAGTTCTCGTTGCCGGTGGTCGTGTTGTTGGTGACCTGCTCCATCATCGCCAGCTGAGTGGTCTGGCTGATCATGGCATTGGTGTCCATCGGGCTGGAGGGATCCTGGTTCTTCAGCTGCGAGACCAGCAGCTGCAGGAACATCTCGCTGTCCATCGACTGCTTGGGCGCACGGGACGTCGCGGTGGTGGAGGCGGGCACGCTTGTCGTAACCGTGCCGGTGATGCCTTCGAGTGCCATTCGTTCAGTCCTTTCAGGCCATCACGTCGATGGAGGTGGCGGAGATCGAGTGCGCACGAGGCGCGCTCGACGGAGACTCTTCGTTCTCACTATCGGCAGGTGTCGCCGATCCGTCAGTGCGCGGGCCGCGGCCGGCCTGGCTCTGACCCTGGCCCTGCCCGAGGGCGCTCTGACCCTGCTGCGGCTGGTTCTGGCTCGACAGGTCGACGGTCGACGAGACACCGGCGGACTGCAGGTCGCGGCGAAGGTCGCCGAGGATCCCGCGGACCGCCTCTCGACCGGCGTCCGACTGCGCGAACAGCTCGACCCTCATCCCCTCCGCACCCACGTGGGCTCGGACAGTGACCGGCCCGAGCGCGTCGGGGCTGACTTGAACGGTCACGACGTGCTCGCCGTGACCCGCAGCCGCGAGCGTGAAGACCGGACGGGCGAGCTGGGTGTGCAGAGGGGCCGCCGGTTGGGCCGGGGCTGCGGCGACCGGGGTGGCGGTCGTGATCGCGGCCGGGGCGGGGGCCTGCGGCGCCTGGACAGCGGCGAAGGCCGCGGCGGTGTCGGGGACGGTCGGCTGCGCCGCGGTCGCGGTAGCACCGGACGGTGCGGCGGCAGGCGGCTCGGTGTCGAGGGCGGGTGCGACGACGGTGCGAACGATCGGCGTGGTGGCCGCCGTCGGAGCACTCGCTGCGCCCGACGCCGCTGCGACGGATGACGCGAGGGCCGGGGAAGCGGGCTGAGTGGCAGCCGGCTGGACGGCGGCGGCTACCGGGCCAGTGGTCGGCGCTGCGGTGGTCGGCACTGCAGTAGTCGGCGCAGCGGTGGTCGGCACAGCAGTACTCGGGATTGCGGTAGTCGGCACTGCGGTGGTCGCGCCCGCCGCGAGCCCGGTGGCCGAGCTGGACTTCGCGTCACCGCTGGCGGCCGCGGTCGTCGATTCCGATTTGGGGCGCGTGCTCGAGCCAGGGGGCGTCGTGCCGGCGACCAGCGCGGCTGGCAGCTGCGACGCCGAGGGCAGGGCCGTGGCGGGCGCGGCCGGGTCGACCGGCGCCGCGGCGATGGCAGCCGGGGCGAGGCCGGCAGTTGGTGCTACTGCCGATGGTGCCACCGGAGCGGACGCCGCCGACGAGGTGGCCGTCGGCGTCGGTACGACCGGGGATGGCGAGACAGCCACGACGGAGGCGGGTTCGGCCAGCACGCCGCCGAGCGGTACTGCGACCGTGGCAGTGGCAGTGGCAGTGACGAGGGAGGTCTGAGCTGCCAGCGCGGCCGGCAGGGTCGCGCCCGGCGCGGTCGCAGCCGACGTGGTCGCAGACGGCGCGGTCGCGCCAGAAGAGGGCACGGCCGACGGCTGAAGTGCCGCGACGAGCGAAAGCGCGGAAAGGGGCAGGCCAGACACGGGCGAGGCCGGGGCCGCCGAAGCATCCGCCACCGGAGCGGCGTCTGCGGCAGCGGCAGGGCTCGCAGCGTCGGCAGGCGTCGTGTCGGAACCGGAGCCGCCCTGCGACGACGGGTCGCGGGTGTCGCGCTGCAGCGAACGCGCGGCAGCGGTGCGGGGCGCGACGGGCTCGCGGGCGGGAGCCGAGGGATCCTGCGCGTGCATCGCGTCGCCGAAGGCGGACGCCGAGGCGGGCGAACCGGACGACCGCGAGGGCATGGACGGCGACGAGGCGGGGCGCGCCCCGAGCAGGTCGGCGACGGCGGGGCTCACGCGGAGGCTCCGGATGCCATGAGCTGCTGGAGGGCCGCCGTGACGAGGTCGGACTGCGAACCGGTCGCCTTCGCGGTCGACGCCGCCGACACCGACGCCGATGCGGTCGACGGCACGATGCGGCGGATCTCGCCGATGTCGCTGTCTTTGAGGTAGTTGTCGATGATGCGGACGTCCTTGCCGGGTCGGGGCGCGTGCAGGATCTTGCCGTCGCCGAGATAGATGACGATGTGGCCGCCGTCTTTGGTGCTGATGAGGTCGCCGGCCTTGGCGTGGGCGAGATCGGGGATCTTGACGCCCATCTCGGCCTGGTCGGGCACCACGCGCGGCATGGTGATTCCGAGGTCTTTGAAGACGGTCTGGACGAGGCCCGAGCAGTCCATGCCAGAGGTCGTGGTGCCGCCGAAGACGTAGGGCACGCCGAGGTACTTCTTGGCGTCGGCGACGATGTCGTCGCCGGTGACGCCGTTGTCGACGAGGCCGCCGGTCGGGCTGGCAGGGGTCGCCTTCGTGCCGGCTGTCGAATCGAGGCCGGTCGTGGAGGCCGCGGAAGTCGCTGCAGCCGCTCCGGTTGCACCCGTCGTGCCGGTGGTGGCGTTCGCCGACGCCAGCGCCGACGCGAACGTCGACGCGCTGTCGGTCGACGAAGTGCTCGAGGGGGTGGAGAACTCCCCCGACTGGATCTGGGCGATGGTGCTCTGGATCTGCGAGATCCGGGTCATCACGTCCGTGACGCTCATGACTGCTCCCCCTCACGGGCGGTGAACTGACTGGGACGGTGGTTGTTCGAGGCGATCTCGTCGAGCGCGAGCTGCTCGTCGCGGAGCTCCTCGGCGAGGGCGAGCGCGTTGTGTCGCTCCTCGAGCTTCTCCAGGGCGATCGACCGGGCCCGGGCCCCGTTGAACTCGGACTGCGCCTCGGCCGCCTCGATCCGGTGCGCGTCGGCGACGGCGTCGAGCTCGGCGATCATGCTGCGGGTCGAGGCGCGTGCCGCGGCCACCGCGATGAGGGTGGCCGCATCGGTGACGATGGATTTGGAGCCGGCGGCGTCGACGAGAGTGCGCTCCACACGGGCACGGCGTTCGGCGACGTCGCGGATCCTTCGGTTCGCCTCCGACAGCTCGGCGAGCGCCTTCTGCTGCTGGGCGTGACGGACGCGGAGCAGCCCGGCGAGAGAGAACTGCTTCATAGGGCACCGCCGAGGATCCGAGCGAGCCGTTCCAGCCTCGCCCACGCGTCTGCCGCGGGCGTCTGGTCGTCCATGCTCTGCTGCAGGAACGCGTCGATCTCGCCCTGGTGGGCCACCGCCGCGTCGACGAGCGGGTTGGTGCCCGGCTGGTACGCGCCGACGTCGATGAGATCCTGCGCCGACTTGCGAGCGGCCATGACGGTGCGAAGGTGCTTGGCGGCGGCGGACTGCTCGCGCGAGATGACCTTCGACGCGACGCGCGAGATCGAACCGAGCACATCGATCGACGGGAAGTGCCCGGTGACGGCGAGCTTCCGGTCGAGCACGACGTGGCCGTCGAGGATCGAGCGGGCGGCATCGGCGATGGGCTCGTTGTGGTCGTCGCCATCGACGAGCACCGTGTAGAGGCCGGTGACCGAGCCGGTGACGTCCGTGCCGGCGCGCTCCAGGAGGTTCGCGAGCGTCGAGAACGTCGACGGCGGGTAGCCCCGGGTGGCGGGAGGTTCGCCGACGGAGAGTCCGATCTCGCGCTGAGCCATGGCGACGCGGGTCAGCGAGTCCATCATCAGAACGACGTCGGAGCCGCCGTCGCGGAACGACTCGGCGATGCGGGTGGCGGCGAACGCGGCACGGAGGCGCATGAGGGCGGGCTCGTCGGAGGTCGACACGACGACGACGGAGCGGGCGAGCCCCTCGGGGCCGAGGTCGTCTTCGAGGAACTCGCGCACCTCGCGGCCGCGCTCGCCGATGAGGGCGATGACGCTGACCTCGGCGTCGGTGCCGCGGGCGATCATCGACAGGAGCGACGACTTGCCGACGCCGGAGCCCGCGAAGAGACCGAGGCGCTGTCCGCGACCGGCCGTGGTGAGGGTGTCGAGAGCGCGGACGCCGAGCTGGAGGGGCGTGTCGATGCGGGCGCGCTGCATCGAGTTCGGGGTCGCGTGGTCGATCGAGACGAGCTCGTCGAAGTCGAGCGGGCCCTTGCCGTCGAGAGGACGGCCGAGCCCGTCGATCACGCGACCGAAGAGGCCACGGCCGGTGGGGACGAGGATCGGGCGACCCGTCGGGCGCACGGCCATTCCGGCGCGAACACCCGTGAGCGGACCGAGCGGCATGCAGCGCACCCCGTCGGCCGTCGCTGCGACGACCTCGGCCAGGCGCTCGACACGCTGGCCGGACGCATCGACGAACGGTTCGCCCACCGCGACGACCTCGCCGAGAGCGGAGTCGAGGCCCGTCACGCCGAGGCCCAGGCCGACGACACTCGACACGACGCCGACGCGCAGCGGTCGCGCCGCACGCGAGGCCGCACGCACCTGGGCGGCGACGTCGAGCGAGGGGGCGAGGAGGGTCGGTGCGGCGAAGGTCACGCGGCGCCCCCGAGCAGTTCGTGGCGCGCGCGATCGAGCGCCGAGCCGAGCGTGGCGTCGATGAACCCGGCGGTGAGGTCGGCGCGGGCGTCGCCGCGAGCGAGGGAGGCGTCTGCCACGAGGTGCACGCCGAGCGCGTCGCCCTGCCCGTCGAGGAGTGAGAGGTCGGCGGGGTTGAGGCGCACCGAGACGACGTCGGCGGGATCGACCTCGGCGAGCGCGCGGGTGAGCGCGGCGACGACGGTCGACTCGGGGTTCGTCTCGAGCTCGTAGCCGATCACGGCGGTGGCGAGCTGAAGGGAGGTGGCGAGGAGGGTCTGCTGCACCTCGGTGCGGAGGGCTGCCTGACGGGCGTCGATAGCGGCGGTGGCCGCGTGGAGCACGGCGATGGCGGCATCGGCGCGGGCGTTCGCGTGGGCGATCACGGCGGCCTGCTCGGCGGCGAGCGCCTCGCGGAGGGCGGCGGTCTCGGCCGCGGCGGCACGGAGCCCCGCCGCGTACCCGGCGGCCTCGCCGCGCTGGGCGGCCTCGTCTTCGCGCGCCGCCGAGAGCGGGTTGCGGAGCACGGGGAACGCGACGCGGGTGAACAGGGTGTCGCTACTCAACGAGGGCCTCCTCGTCGCCGCGCTGCACGGTGATCGCGCCCTGGGCCTCGAGTTCGCGAATCGCGCTGACCACCGAGGCACGGGCCTCTTCGACCTGCGACAGGCGCACGGGTCCGGCGGCGCGGATCTCGTCGTCGAGCAGCTCCCGGTTGCGCTCCGAGACGTTGCCGCGGATGACCTCGGTGACGGCCTCGGGCGCGCCCTTCATGGCGATCGCGAGCACGGCCGCGTCGATGCCGCGCAGCACCTGCTGGACGTCGCGCGGGTCGAGCTTGACGATGTCGACGAAGGTGAGCATGCGCGAGCGCACCTCTTCCGCGAGCGCAGGATCCCGCGCCTCGAGCCCTTCGAGGAGGATCCGTTCGGTCGCGGCGTCGGAGCGGTTGATGATCTCGACCAGCGGCTGGATGCCTCCGACGGCCTCGACCTGCTCGCGGGGCGCGACGACGGCGCCGGCCCGCACCTTCAGCGTCTGGGCGACGATGCCGACGGCCTCGGGGGTCGCGGTGCCCATGGTGGCGATGGCCTGGGCGACGTCGGTACGGAGCGAGACGTCGAGCCCGACGAGCACCGCGGAGGCCTGGTCGGCCTTCAGGTGCGCGAGCACGAGCGCGATGGTCTGCGGCAGCTCGCTGTCGAGCAGGGTCAGCAGCTGACCGGAGTCGGCGGCGTCGAGGAACTCGAACGACTTGCCGGCCATCGACGAGGCGAGACGCTCCATGACGCCGGCGGCACGCTCCGATCCGAACGAGGCCTCGAGCAGCCCGACCGCGAAGTCGCGGCCGCCACGGCGAGTGACCCGGCCCTGTGTCGACAGCTCGTGGAACTCGCCCACGGCCGTGTCGGCCACGCTGGACTCGACGCGACGCATCTTGACCAGCTCGGCGGTGATCTCGTCGGCCTCGGTCTCGTTGAACTTCTGCATGACCGTGGCGGCACGCGCCTGATCCATCTGCATGAGGATCACGGCGACCTTCTGCGCCCCGGTCAGCTCGACCGGCTTGACTGCGGAGCTCATACGGTCTGCTTGTCTTCGAGCATGCCGCGGAGGAGCTCGGCCGTGCGGTCGGGGTCGCTGGCCGCGAGGGCGTCGATCTCGGCGCGCTTGCGCTCCATCGTGGCTCCCTCGGGGGCGAGTGAGGGCAGCTGCACGGTCGGGGCGTTGCTCGCCGAGAGGGCTTCGAGACGGCGGCGCTCGGCGTCGGCGAGAGCCATCGACTGGGTCTCGGCCTCGCCCGGCCAGGTGCCGGCGACCGACGAGATCTCGCCGAGGTCGATGTCTTCGCGCTCCTGCTTGCGGCCCTTGCGGGTCAGCAGGAACAGCGCGATGAGCAGCGGGATCGCGATGGCGGCGATCGTTCCGACGGTGCGGATGGTCGCCCACATGCTGTCGCTGGCGGCCTGCGCGTCGGCGGCCTTCAGCGCGGCGGCGGCGGCCTTCGCGCCCGAGGTGTCGAACGACACGGCCTGCACGCTGACCGAGTCGCCGCGCTTGGTGTCGACGCCCGCGGCCTTCGACACGAGGTCCGAGATCGCGGTGAGGTTCTGCGAGCCGGCGATCGAGCTGTTCAGTGCGACCGAGATGGTCTGCTTGTTCAGCTGACCGGCGGGGATGTTCGTGGTCTCGGTGGTCTTGTCGACGGCGTTGTTCTTCGTGGCCGACTCGTTGACGTAGCCGTTGCCGCTGGCCGACGAGGTTCCCGAGGTGGCCGACCCACTCGGGACGGCGATGTTGTCGGGGCCGAGCACACCGGTCGTCCCCGAGGATCCGGCAGCGCCGTCTCCCGCATACGACTCCTTGGTGCTCGACTCGCTGAGGGGCTGCGCCCCGCCCGTCGGGTCGGCGTACGACTCCGACACCTTCGTGCCCGACGACTGGTTCATGTCGGCCGCGACGACGACCGTCGAGTTGCCGGCGCCCAGCACCTTGTCGAGCATCGCCTGGACGCTCGCCTGCACGCGGCTCTCGTAGTCGCTCGACTGCTGCGACGAGTTGCCGGTCGTGCCCGTGCCGACCGCCGAGAGGACGACGCCCTTCGAATCGACGACCGAGACGTCGGTCGGCTTCATGCCCTCGATGGAGGCACTCGTCAGGTGCACGATCGCATCGACCTGGTCGGTCGACAGGGTGACGCCCGACTTGGCCTGGACGAAGACGGAAGCGGTGGGATCCTTGGTGTTCTCCGCGAAGACGGTCTCCTGCGGGATCGCGAGCTGCACGCTCGCCGCCTGGACGCCGTCCATGGCGCCGATCGTCTTGGCGAGCTCGCCCTCGATCGCGCGCTTGTAGGTGACGTTCTGCTGGAACTCCGACGAGGTGACGCCCATGGTGTCGAGCAGCGAGTAACCGCCGGTGTTGTCGGCGGGGAGGCCTGCCGACGCGGCCTTGAGGCGCTCCGAGTAGACCTGCGACTGCGGCACGAGGATCGTGGATCCGCCGTCGGTGAGCTGGTACGGAACGCCGTCGGTGGTGAGCTGGTCGACCACGGCCGAGGCGTCGGTCGCGGCGAGGCCGGTGAACAGCGGCGTATACGACGGCTTCGTGAGGAACGACGTGAGAGCGACGGAGCCGAGCACGAGCACGGCCACGCCGATGATCGCGAGCGTGCGCTGGGCGACGGTGAACGCCTTGATCCGGTCGGAGAGGCCGGTGAACATGGAGCGGAGAGCGGGGGGCATCAGGCCTGCATCCTCATGATCTCGTTGAACGCGTCGACGCCCTTGTTACGGACGGCCGCGACGAGTTCCATCGTGACCTGGGCACGCGTGGCGGCGATCGTGGCTGTGTGGACGTCGTCGAGCGACCCGGTGACGGCCTTGACCGCGAGATCCTGCGACTGACCCTGCAGCGACTGCAGGCCGTCGATGACGTTGCCGAAACTCGAGGCGCCCGTGGTGGGAGTGGCGTCGAGGCCGTTGATCGCCGAGGCGTCCTGCGTGGCGCCGACGGAGCCGACACCGGAGTTGAGGGCGGTCGAGCCGGTCGGGAAAGTCCCGGAGACGGGGTAGATGGGCATTAGTTGCGTCCGATCTGGAGAGCTGCTTCGTAGCTCGTCTTGGCGCGGTCGACGACCGCTGCATTCGCTTGATAGCCGCGCTGGGCCATGATCAGGTCGGCCATCTGCGTGCCGAGGTCGATGTCGGGCATGCGCACATAGCCGTTTTTGTCCGCCTGCGGGTCGTCGGGCGAGTACGTGACCCGCCCCTCGGCCGAACCGAACGCGGCCGCCTTGACGTAGACGCCCGAGACGCCCTCGCCCTCCTGCACCTCGACGTAGCGCGCCTGGAATGCGGCGCCCGACATCGGCTTGACGGTGTTGACGTTGGCGATGTTGTCGGAGATGGCGTCCATCCACTTGCGGTGGACGGTGAGGCCGGTGCTCGCAATACCGATCGCGTCGAACATGCCCATCAGCTGGTCCTGAGTGCGGCGCGGACGCTGGTGATGACGTTGTTCTCAGCCTGCGCGGCGAACTGGTACTGCAGCACGGTGGTCGTGTTGCTGAGAGTCTCGGTGTCGAGATTGACGTTGTTGCCGTTCTCGTTGGTGGGCTCGAGCGAGCGGGCCATCGTGGCGGTCGTCGCTCCGTTGCCCTTCTCGACGCTGGCCTTCAACGCGTCCTCGAACGACACCCGCTCGGCCGTGTAGCCGGGGGTGTTGATGTTGGCGATGTTGTTCGAGATCGCCTTCTGGCGCATCGAAAGGCCGTCGAGGGCACTTTCGAGAGCTCGGGAGGTCACGGATTCCAGCACGTCTGCTCGCTTCGCAAGTAGCAGGGAGAGGCGGCCGATCCGTGGCCTGAGGAGTGAGCGATCCGTGCTCACGTTGCTCTATCGACTCGGGCCGGGGTGGCGTTAGGAGGTCTGCCGATTCAGGCGCCCCCGTCTTCGGGGGTCAGGGGGGCGGGGGCCGGGTTGGCCGGGGCTGGGTGGCCCGGGCTGGCGGCAAGGCTGGTTTGCTAGACATCGCGTGGTGTGCGGCAGACTTGTCTGCATGTCTGTTCCCCGCACCCTCGCCCGCCTTGCCCTCGGTGGCGCCCTCGTCTTCGCTGGCACCACCCACCTCACTTCCGCGCGCGAGGCGTTCCGCGCCCAGGTGCCCACCTGGCTCACCGCCAAGACGCCCCTCACCGAAGACCAGGTCGTGCTGGCCTCCGGCGTCGTCGAGATCGCACTCGGCGCGGCGCTCGTTTCCGGCGTAAAGCGCCACGCCGTCGGCAACCTCGCGGCGACCTTCTTCACCGCGATCTTCCCCGGCAACATCTCGCAGCTCGTCACGCGCACCGACGCGTTCGGGCTCGACACCGACCGTAAGCGCGCCGTGCGCCTCGTCTTCCAGCCCGTGCTGGTGGCCGTGTCGCTCTGGTCGACGCGCCGCTAGTTCTCGCTCGGGCCTGGCCTCCTGGGTCGCTCGCCTGCCGCCTCCCGGCCGCCAATTTGAGAGCGATCCGGCCCTTCAGTCACACCTGTTGCCGCGATTGCGGGCGCGTCGCCGCACATCACTCTCAAATTTGCAGGCGCAGGCTAACTGGCTCGTCAACGAGCAAGTATTGACATGTTAAACAGTGCGTTCTAGGGTTGCCGTGCCTGCCCAGACGGGGAAGGCGACGCCGATAGCGATCTCGGTGAGATTCCCTGAGCGACGGAGCTAGCCCCAGTGACACCCAGCGAGCCCTCATCCTGGCCGCCAGAAATGCACTTCACGGTCGAGGCGGCCGACCCCGAGCTCTCAGCCCTCCTGTTCACGAAGCTGATCGAGGGTGACGCGGCTCGAACACCCCAGTGGCAAGAAGCATGGACTAGACGCCTGTCGTCGATCTGCTTCTTCGACGATCGCGATCTGGAACTCGACGGGCAAGAAGGTCTCGCTGCCGCGTATGCAGATCACGTGGCCAGAACCCCCGCTCCCTGGAGCGATCGCTTCAGCCCCGACGAGCTGACGTCATTCCACGAATGGATGGACGGGATCGAGGCCGCAATTGACGACAAGCTCCCCGAGACCCCTTCGGCGGCTCTGGTCGAAGCCTGGCGCCGGGGGCTAAATCACTTCGTCGTCATACCGGTCGACGAACACGTCGTCCACAAGCTAGGCGCACACAGAATGCTCGTGTCGCACGTGGTCTGGAGTGACCCGGCGGCATTCGACGCAGCAGTCGCCAGCTGGTCGGGATGATGGGCGATCGGGGCGCAGGATCCGGCACGACCATGCACACCCGAAGTCACCTAGCCGACTTCGACCAGCCCGCCCGCAGCGCCTGAAAATAGCTCTGCCGTGGGCGCGGCCACACCAGAATGAGCACGGTCGCCAGCATCCCCAGCGGGAGTGACACGAAGAACCAGACGGTGCCGGAGCGGCCCTTACTGCGGGCGAGCTGCGAGTTGATGAGGGCGATCGCGAGCGACACGATCTGCATCCACAGCGTCGTCCAGTCCATGCGTCCATCCTATTTGCCGAGTCACCCTGCCAATTTGAGAGCGATCCGGCCTCTCAGTCACACCCGTTGCACGCAGATATAGCGGCCCGCCTCGGATCACTCTCAAATTTGCCGGCCGGGTCGCCACAGAGCCAGGCGCGGCGCGGGTCGCAAAGCCGGACGGCCGGAGCTTGTCGCAGGCCCGGCTTCGCGACCCGCGTCGCGCCAGAAAGGTCGGCGTGGCGCGGGTCGCAAAGCCGGACGGCCGGAGCTTGTCGCAGGCCCGGCTCTGCGACCCGCGTCGCGCCAAAAGGGGCTAGCCGGTCGCGTCGAGGTAGACAGCCCGATCGGTCTCGCGCGCGGGCGGCACCGACCGCAGCGCGGCCAGGTGCTTCGACACCGATCGGCGGGCCTCGAGCACGCGCTCGATGGCCGACTTCTGCGCCCGCTGCACCTCGCGGGCACGGTCGGCGAGCTCGGCCGGGAGGGGTCCGAGGTCGGCGACGGGCCGGGCCAGGGTGCGAGGGGGCACGAAGGTGCCGTCACCCGAAGCGCCGGCTACGGCTTCCATCTCGGCGAGTGCCTCGAGCCAGGCGGCGCGGGTCTCGTCCGACCTAGGCAACTCCGAGGCTCCCGCCGAATGCGGCCGGTGCGGCGGGAACGAGCGCGGCAGCTTCGTGCCAGGCCTGCCGGAGCGGCTCGAGCAGCACGATGCTCTCACGAGTGAGCGCGACGTCGCGGTGCACGTTGGCATTGACGAGGGCGACCGAGACGTAGGTGTAGAGCGCCTGGAGCTCGACGCCGCCCTCCCACAGCTCGACGCGGAGCGACGTGGTGAGCTCGGAGACGATGGCCTGGGCGTGGACGAGGTTTTCAGAGGCGGTGGCCCAGGATCCTTGGTTCTGTGCCGCTTCGGCACGACCGAGGTCGAGCAGGAGGCGGTCGTACAGCATCGTGAGGAGCCGGATGGGCGTGGCCGAGAGGACTGCCTCGCGGCCGTAAGCGTTGCGCTGCTTGGCTGCGGCGCCGAAGGTCATAGTCATGGCGTGCCTAGCTGTAGGTCGGCAGGTTCGCGAGCGACGACGTGAGCGACGACGACTGCGACTGGAGGTTGGAGAGCTGCACCTCGAGAGCGGAGTAGAGCTTCTCGAGCGAGGCGCGGCGGTCGGTGAGGCGGAGATCCCACTCGTCGACCTGTTTGCTCATCGAGGTGACGAGCGTCTGCTGGCCGGTGATCACGCTGGTCAGCTGGCCGTTGTATTTGTCGGAGACCTGGTTCGCAGCCGTGGCGACACGGGCGGTCAACGTTGAGAACATCGCTTGGGTGCCGGCGGGGTCGGCGGCCATGGCGGCGGCGAACTTGTCGGCGTCGAACTCGAGCGTGCCCGAGCGGGTGATGCTGATGCCGATCTGCGACGGCGATTTTCCGTCGATCGGCAGGGAGGCGGCGTCCATGAGCGACTGGTTGGCGCTCCGGATCGTGCTGTTGCCGGTGAACGGTCCGCCCGACACGATGGCCTTGCCGGCCGAGTCGGTGCTGTTGACGATGGCGCTCTTGGTCGAGATGAGGCCGAAGACTCCGTTGAGACCGTCGACGAGGCTCGAGGCCACTTTCGACGCGGCGGCGGTGTCTTGCCCGATCGTGATCGTGACCGGATCGGCGGAGGTCTTGCTGACCGTGACGGCGACCCCGGGAAGCAGGTCGCTGAAGGTGTTGGTGCTCGACGTGACCGTCTGCTCGGCGCTGGTGCCGGCCCAGAGGGTGACGCTGGCGTCCTGCGCGGGCTTGGTGACGGCGGCGCCCGGCGCAGTGAGCAGGTTGGTGGCCGTGCCCGACGCGACGTCGGCGGCGGTGCCCTGGTAGACGTCGAATCCGCCCGAGACACCGGTGGTCTGCGACGTGAACTGGAGGCGATATTGCGCGGTGCCGTCGGCGGCGGTGCCCGACAAGACCTTGACGGCCTTGACTCCCGCGCCCGAACCGTTGACGGCGGTGACGACGTCGTCGAGCGATGTCGACGCGGCCGAGATGTCGAACGACTTGCCCGAGGCCGAGACGATGGTGAGCTTCGCAGGATCCGCGGGCCACGTCGAGAGGGCCGCCGTAACCCCCGTCTTCGCCTGCGCCACGGACCCGACCGTGAACTCGATCGAACCGGCGGCCGCGGACTTTCCGGCTGTTGCCGTCGCGGCGGTCGACGAGCTCGTCGCCGTGAAGAGGGAGAGCGAGGTGGCCGACTTGGCCGACGTCGCGGCGGTCGCGAGTGCCGCCACCTGAGAGTTGAGACCCTGGAGCGCCGTGATGGTGCTCTGGGTGGAGGTGACCTTGGCTTTGAGGAGGGTCTGGGGCTGCGACTCGGCGGTCATCAGCGAGTTGATGAGCGACGTCGTGTCGAGGCCGGAGACGAGGCCGTCGACGGCGAGTCCTGCCATGACCTGCTCCTAGGCGATGAGGGCGAAAAGGGGTGGTCCGCGGCGGGGGTGGGGAGAAGACCCGAACTTCCTCTCCTCACCGCCTGCCGCGGATGGGTGGTGCTGTGGTGCTACCGGCTCGCTAGGGACTAGCGGAGGAGGCTCAGCACACCCTGCGTGCTCTGGTTCGCCTGAGCGAGCATCGCGGTGCCGGCCTGGCTGAGGATGTTGGCTCGTGTGTACTTGACCATCTCCTGCGCCATGTCGGTGTCGGTGATGCGCGAGGAGGCGGCCGTGAGGTTCTCCTTGGCGACGTTGGTGTTGTTGATGGCGTGCTCGAAGCGGTTCTGGACCGCACCGAGGCTGGCGCGAGCGGTCGAGATCTTGGTGATCTCGTCATCGATCGTCTTGATCGCAGCCGACGATCCGGCAGCGGTCGAGAGGTCGATTGCTCCGACAGCGGTCGCGGTCTTCGACACGTCGGCCGGCGCGAGGTCGACGGTGATCGTGTTCGAGGCCGCGTCCGAACCAGCACCGACCTGGAAGCTCAGCTTGCCGTCGCCGCCGGTGCCGCCCTTGCCGTCCAGCAGCTGGATGCCGTTGAAGTTGGTGGAGGCGGAGATGCGAGTGAGCTCCGTCGTGAGGGAGTCGGTCTCGGTCTTGATCGCAGCACGCGAGGTCGCGTTGTTCGAGTCGTTACCGGACTGAACAGCGAGGTCGCGCATGCGCTGGAGGATCGACTGCGTTTCGGTCAGTCCACCTTCAGCCGTCTGGACGACGGAGATGCCGTCCTGAGCGTTGCGAGCGGCGACCGTGAGGCCACCGACCTGCGACTTGAGGCCCTCAGAGATGGCGAGACCCGCAGCATCGTCAGCGGCACGGTTGATGCGGAGACCCGACGAGAGCTTCTCGAGGGACTTCGACAGGTCGCCCTGCGTGCTGTTGAGGTTGCGGTAGGTGTTGTTCGCCGCGAGGTTGTTGTTGATCTGGAAACCCATGATGGTTCTCTCTTCCGTGATTTATGGGGTGTGGTGCTGCCGCCCATCCGTGGGCTGACATGGATAGCTATCGGCGGGGGTGTCCGGTCCGTTAGCGGAATGGTGAAAAAGTTTTACGAGGCTGCCGCGGTCTGCTGCACAGGCACGCTCTCGCGCATGGCGGTACCGATACCGACGACCGCGTTGCTGGCCACGCGGGCCAGGTAGGCGGCGCGGCGGGCGGGAGCGGTACGCGACTCGTACGACACCTCGGCGGTCTCGTCGGCGGCTGCGCCGGCATAGTGCGTGTTGAGGCCGTCGCGGAGGAGGCGGATCGCCTCGGTGCGCTGCTGCGACACCGCGGAGTGGGTGATGCCGAGCTCGTCGGCGACCTCGGTGACGCTGCGGTCGCCGAAGTAGACGTTGTCGATGATGAAGCGCATCTTCTCGGGCAGAGCGTCGACCGCGGCACGCAGGTAGCGGGTGCGCTCCTGCTCGAGCAGCGTCTCCTCGGGGAGGATGATGTCGGCGGCGAGCTGGTCGGCGACGGTCTCGTCGATGGCCGTAACGGTGCGGGCGGCATCGGTCAGAGCGTCGGTCGCCGTCTTGCGGTCGACACCGAGCGACGAAGCGATCTCGTCGACGTTGGGGGTGCGGCCGAGGGCGGCAGTCAGGGTCTCCTGCGTCGCAAGCGTCTCTTTGATGCGCTTGCGGGTGCCGCGGCTGGCCCAGTCGCTCGAACGCATGTCGTCAGCGAAGGCACCCATGATGCGGGTGCGGGCGTAGGCGCCGAACGGCACACCCTGGGTGGGGTCGAAGGCGTCGGCCGCCTGGACGAGAGCGAGGGCACCGGCCGAGGCCAGGTCGTCGCGGCTGAGGTGCGTCGCCTTGGCGCACACCTCCGAGACGAGGTAGCCCACGAGCGGGAGGTTCTGAACCACCATCGTGTTGCGCTCTGTCTTGTTCATCGCGGTAACCCTGTCGTTGTCGGCCGAGTGGAAATCGGCATGGCGAAGCACCCCGGCATGACGGCGCGCCGGAGTGAATCGGAAGAAGTGATGGGCTGACCGCTGAGCCGATGGCCCTGTCGGTCGGTGCCGCCGGTGATCTCGGCGACACCCTCAACGCTAGTGAGAGCAGGGGGCCGAAAACTAGGCGTAAAAGACCCCACTCCGGGGGTTTGAGGTGTCATCATTTAGGGGGACAGCCAGCGTTTTTCCCGAATTTTTACCCCCGGACGGGGTGTTGTGAGGCCCCCGCCAACCACCTGGTTCGGTCTCCTTTGCAAATTCGAAGGAGAAACTCGCGCTGGCCCGCCCCGATCCGCATGAATCCGTTCGGCCCGGTGCGTTTCTCCTTCAAATTCGGAGAAAAGAGGGCGAAGGATCCCGGTGCTCACCTAACGACGCCGGGCCACCGGCCGATAGTGGCCGGTGAGAGCAAAACAGCTCCCTGCGGCGGCCACTCGAAAAGGCGGCCGGCACCGCAGCCGACACTTGGAGGGACCGTGGGCGTGAACGAATTGTCCGCCGTGCTCTGGCGTGAGAGAGAGCTCCTCGAGCTGCTCACGTTCAAGCTGGAAGAGGAGCAGCTGCTCCTCACCGCCGGAAAATCCCGCTGGATCGAGCACGCCACTCGCGAGGTCGAGCAGGTCCTCGACCGCCTCCGCACCGCCGGCCTCGAGCGGACCGTCGAGGTCGCCGTCGTCGCCGAGGAATGGGGCACCTCGTCCGAGGCGCCTCTGCGCGAGCTCGTCGACCACGCTCCCGAGGGCCCCTGGGCCGATATCTTCTCGTCGCACCTTCGGGCGATGACCGAGCTCACGCGTCAGATCAAGCAGCTTCGCGACGAGAACGAGCAGTTCTTGCGGGCCGCCGCGCGCTCGACGCAAGAGACTCTCGCGACGGTGTCGTCGGATCCTTCGCTCTATGACTCGCACGGCGCCGGTCGCGCCGCGACGGTCTCGTCGAGCCACCTCTTCGACGGGCGGCTGTAGTGAGCACGTTCTCCGGGCTGAACACCGCGTACCGGGGCCTCACTGCCGCGCGCGCCGGCCTCGACGTCGTCGGCCAGAACATCGCCAACGCCACGACCGAGGGCTACACCCGACAGCGCGTGACGACGTCGTCGATCTCGGCGGTGCAGCCAGGCCTCTTCTCGACGGGCACGGCCATCGGCCAGGGCGTGTCGATCGACGGCTATTCGCGCATCGGCGACGCCACCCTCGACGCGCAGGTGCGCGGCACCGCCTCGTCGGCCGGATACGGCTCGGTCCGCGCCGGTGTGCTCTCGACTCTCGAGACCTCTCTCAACGAGCCCGGCAAGAACGGCCTCTCGACGCAGCTCTCGAACTTCTGGGCCGGCTGGGGCGACGTCTCGAACGATCCGACCGACACCTCGGCGGCGGCGAACCTGCTCGGCCAGGCGCAGGGCATCGCCAGCACGATCGCCACCGGCTACCAGGGTGTCAGCAACCAGTGGAGCGCCGCGCGCAGCAGCGTTGCGACCATGGCCAGCGACCTCAACGCGGCCGCCAAGCAGGTCGCCGACCTGAACGGGCAGATCCAGCAGGGTCTGACCACCGGCGGCAGCGTCAACGAGCTCGTCGACCAGCGGAACCTCCTGACCGAGAAGATCTCGTCGCTCGCCGGCGGCTCGGTCCACGCCAACTCCGACGGCACGGTCGATGTGCTCATCGGAGGCAATGCCATCGTCAGCGGCACGACCCCGCGCACCGTCCAGGTCTCGGGGTCGACGACTCTCGAGGGTGCCGCCGCAGCTCCCGTGACGCTCGAATGGACGCACCGACCGGGTGCCTCCGTCGGCCTCGACGGCGGGCAGTTGGCCGGTACGCTCTCGGTTCTCGCCCCCGCCGACGGCTCGGGCTCGGGTGGCGTCCTCGCCGAGGCGGCCGCCAGTTACAACGCCTTCGCGACCAAGCTCGCGACGAGTGTCAACGCGGTGTACTCCGGTGGATCCTCGCCTAGCGGCACGACCGGCGCCGACTTCTTCTCCGTCTCGTCGACCGGCCCCGCCGCCCTCGGCCTCGGCGTGATTCCGACCTCCGCCTCGGGCATCCAGGCGAGCGCACCTGGCTCGGGCAACACCGGTGGGGTCGCCGACAAGCTCTCCACCCTCGGCGTCGGAGCAGCTTCTCCCGACCGCGTCTGGGCCTCGTTCGTCACGTCCACCGGGGCTGCGGCGAAGTCCGAGATCGCCTCGTCCGACCGCGCGACGCTGGCCGCCACCGCCGCCAAGACTCAGCAGACCTCCACCGCCGGTGTCGACCTCGACGAGGAGAACGTCAACATGCTGACGTTCCAGCACGCCTACCAGGGCGCCGCCCGCGTCATGACGGCCATCGACGAGATGCTCGACACCCTGATCAACCGCACCGGACGGGTGGGCCTGTAATGCTCGGACGTGTCACCAACCAGACCGCCGCCCTCGCGTCATCGCGGATGCTGCAGGCCAACGCTGCTCGACTCGCGCAGCTGCAGGGCCAGGCCTCGTCGCTCAAGGCGATCTCGGTGCCGTCAGACGACCCGACCGCCACCGGTCAGTCGCTGCTGGTCCGTGGTCAGCAGGCCGCCAACGCGCAGTACTCCCGCAACGCCGACAACGGTGTGGGCTGGCTCGCGACGACCGACTCCGCCCTCAGCGACACCAAGAACATCCTCGATCGGGTGCGGTTCCTCACCGTGCAGGGAGCCAACGACGGAGCCATGTCGGCCACCGCCAAAGAAGCGATCGCGACCGAGCTCGACGGCCTCAAGACCGACCTGCTGGCGACCGCGAACACGTCGTTCCAAGGCCGATCCGTCTTCGCCGGTTCGTCCGACGCGGGCGCGGCCTTCACCCCGGGCACGCCGCCGGCGTTCACCGGAATCGCCGGCAGCTCGGTGCAGCGTCGGATCGCCGACGGCACGACAGTCCAGGTCGACACCGACGGTGCAGCGGTCTTCGGCACGGGAGCCGACTCGGTCTTCTCGATGATCGACTCGATCTCGGCCGATCTGCGAGCCGGCGTCAACATCGGCGGCAAGCTCGCCGACATCGACACCCGCCTCACCGCCGTGCGCGGCGCCTGGGGCGACGTCGGAACCCGCCAGGCGCAGCTCGAGCGCGCCCAGGACACCCTGAAAAACACCTCCGTCTCGCTCGAGAACCAGCGATCCGGAATCGAGGATCTCGACCTCGCCAAGGTCGCCCTCGACCTCCAGACCCAGCAAGTCACCTACCAAGCCGCCCTCGCTGTCACCGCCAAGGTGATCCAGCCGACCCTGATGGACTTCCTCCGATGAGCGCTTCTCTCTCCTTCGTCACTCCTCCGCCCGGGCTCGACCCCGTCGTCGACTTCTCCCTCGACGAGGTCAAGGGCGCCAACGGCCTGTATGCCCTGCACGCGGTCGCCGAGCCGTCGACGCGCATGTTCGTCGTGGACGCCGCGATCCACCTCCCCGACTACGCCCCCGAGATCAGCGACGAGCAGGGCGAGGCCCTCGGCCTCTCCGGCCCCGAGAACGCGCTGCTCCTGGTCGTCGCGAACCCGGCCGCGTCGGGCACCACCGTCAACCTCATGGCGCCGATCGTCGTCAACTCGGTCTCGGGTGCCGCCGCGCAGGTGATCCTCGAGAACCAGGACTTCCCGCTGCGGGCCGCTCTCATGCCGGTGTCGGCCGCTCCGGTCGCCCAGCCCGTCGCCCCGGCCCGCGTGGCCGTTCCGGCCTAGCTCGGGCCCGTTCGCGCGCCGATCAGGCCAAAAGCCCCGCGCTCGACTACCCTCGACACCGATGACCGAGCACGACCGTACCGACGACGCCCAGGGCGGCACCACGAGCCACCCTGTGCCCTCGAGCCTGACCGCACCGATCGTGCCGACGGGCCCTTCGGGCACCTCGCACTTCGATCCCGTCAGCCTGCGACCCGCCATCGACGCCTCGGCGCTCGAAGACCGCCTGGCCGAGCTCGGGGCGAGCCGCAGCACCGCCGCCCTCGGCGAACGCGCCGACCTCCTTCGCATGCTGGGCCGCCTCGACGAGGCCCTCGCGATCAGCGAGGAGGCCTTCCGGCTCGCGCACTTCACCGGCGACCGGGCCGACTCGACTGCCGCGCGCATCCGCCGCGCCTACGTCTTCAAAGAGCAGGGCCGCCTCGAGCGTGCTCTGAGCGACCTCCACACCAGCCGCCTCAGCGCCTCGACCGAAGAATGGCACGAGCTCGAGGCCGCCGCCGCCGAGCTCGAGGGCTACACGCTCTACGACCTGCAGCGCTACGAAGAGGCCCGTCAGTCTCTGGCCGCTGCGCTCGAGGCCTACGAGAAGGCCGGTGCTCCCGCCGAGCGCACCAACGGCCTCCGCGTCGCCATCGAGGGCGTCATGCGCGCTGTGCTGCAGGGGTCCGCTCCCGCCGCACCCGAGCCGATCATCGAAACCGAGCCCGAGCCCGCCGCCGAGCCGATGGTCTCGACCGTCGTCGTCGACGCTCCCGTCTTCGCCGACGAGGTGGCCGCCGAGACCACTGCCGTGACCTCAGAAGACGACACCGACGCTCGCGTCACCGACGACCGCGACGACGCTGACGCCACCGGCGACACCAACCCGGCCCCGCTCTTCCGCACCACCGGCTCCCCCGCGTTCCTCGTCTCGCCGTCCGAGCAGGGCTCCCCCGCCCGACTCGACCCGTCGGCCCCGCGCCTCGACCCGTCGGCTCCGACCTCCGAGTCGATCACCGATGCAGCGTCGATCGGAGTCGAGACCCAGGCGATCGCGATCCCGCACGCCACGGCTCCCGGCCGCAGCCGCCGCGACATCGACGACGAAGACCGCAACGAAGACGACGAGCCGGCCAATGGCTTCGACGCCGAGGTGAATCGCGCCCGGAAGGCCGCGCGCAGCATCTGGGGCGCCTTCGACGCCTCGCAGTCGAAGACGCCGCCGAGCGACCGCTCCTAGCGGGTGGCCGATCTGGCCAAGGTCCGCCACTGGGCCTCATCCCTGATCGCGCTCCACCTCGACCCCGGGGTCTGGACGTTCGACTTCGACCGCGCGACCACCCGCGCCGGACTCTGCAACTACACGAAGCACCGCATCACGGTTTCGCGTCATCTAGCCGAACGCTACGACGACGATGAAATCCACCAGGTGCTGCTGCACGAGGTCGCGCACGCGATCGCAGGATCCGCAGCGGGTCACGGCCCGAAATGGCGCACCGTCGCGGAGGGCCTCGGCTATGCCGGGGGCCGCCTGCACGACGGCGCCATCGCCTCTGAGCTCGCCCCCTGGGTGGGGCTCTGCCCGCAGGGCCACGAGCACTTCCGCTACCGCGCGCCGCGGAAGCCGCTCGCGTGCGGCCGGTGCGCGCGCCGCTTCGATCTCGCGAACCTCATCGTCTGGCAGAAGCGCGAGGTCTGAGCACCAGCGAGGACGACCTCTCTTGTCACCGGCTACGCTGGTTACATGACGGTCGAGACGTGGTTCCGCTCCGATGCCGGAGTCCGCTGGCAGTTCGAGACCGGCGCCCTGTGCCTCGACTTCGCCTACCTCGGCGGGTTTCCCGAAGGCGCGTTCGGCCCCGCCTCCGGCCTCCCCGGAGCCACCGCGGCACCCGGCTCACCCCGGTGGGACGGCCTGCTCGTGCCCGCCGACCTCGGCGACTGGCTCGGCGAGCGCTACCCGGGCCTCGGTCAGGCGCCGAGTGACCGTGAGCTGCACGACGCCCGCTCGTTCCGTGGCGCCGTCGCCCGCCTGGCGCTCTGCGCCGCAGACGGCCACACCCCCGACGCCGACGACATCGACGTCGTCAACTTGTTCGCGGCGCTCCCCGATGTTCCTCCGTCGCTCGCGGGTGGTCGCCGTCAGGCGGGTGCGGGTCGGCTGCGCACGGGGCAGGCGCTGGCCTCGGTGGCGCGGGATGCAGTGACGCTGTTCGCGGGGGTGGGGTTTGTCGGGGAACCGGGCCGCCGGATCCTTCGGTGTTCTGCGGACGACTGCGGGCTCGTCTTCTACGACGACTCCCGCGCCGGAACGCGCCGCTGGTGCTCGATGCCGAAGTGCGGCAATCGCTCGAAAGTGCGCGCCCACCGCGCGCGTGTTGCGGCCGCACACGCCTGAGACCTCAAAAACGACCGCAGATCTCGGCGATCAGCGGTCGTTTTTGAGGTCTCGCAAGGTGTCTACTCGACGACCTTGACCTCTTTCCAGAACGCGACGTAGTTCGAGAAATCTTTGCCGACGCGGTCGAACGCGGTCGGGAACGGCGTCGGGTAGCTGAACGCGCGGTCGGGCAGGCCGTTCACCGAGAAGTACTGGCACTCGCCCTTCCACGGGCAGGTGTAGGGGGTGTCGGTCTTCTCGAGCAGCGCGTCGTTGACGCTGGCCGGCGGGAAGTACCAGTTGCCCTCGATCTTGATGAGGTCGGCTTCGGGGGCCTCAGCCACCACGGTTCCGTCGTCGAGTACTGCCTTCATGTTGTCCTCCAGGGGATCGGGATCTACTGGACCGAACGCTACGCGCGCGAGGTGAATTCCCGCAGGACGACCGCCGACGCGGGGCGCGACTCGCGCTGGGCGATCGGATCATCCGCTCCCCCGAGGGTCGCCGACACCGACGCGGTGAGCAGGTGCGCCGTCGCCCTCTGTAGCCCCTGCCAGGCAGCGCAGGCCGCGGCCGCCTCGGGAGACGAGGAGTCGAGGCCTCGGGCGGCGAGCGCGTCGATCACGGCCCCGGCAGCGAGGTGGTCTTCGACGGCAGTGCGAAACCCGTCGGGGTCGAGTGAGCCCGCGCCGATCACTGCGACGACAGCCCGGTCACCGAGCTGCGCTTGAAGGCGAAGGATCCACTTGGCCGCGTCACCGGCACTGGCCTCGGTGACGCAGAGAACGGCCGGGCCACCGGGGCACGCCTCGGCGATGGCTGCGACGAGCTGCGCTCCCGATGCCTCGCCGTGCCCGTCGAGTTCATCCGCGACGACGATGACGTGCGCTCCCGGCGCGATGCGCCGGGCGCCCGCCTCGCCCCACTCGAACCGAACCTGGTAGCGCTGCTGATGCATTGATCCAGGGTAGCGGCGGCTCGACCGTTCAGAACTCTGGCAGAACCGGCTGTATCGGGCCCATCGAGGCGGCTGCGGCTCGCTTTTGCCAGAGTTCTGAACCGTCGGCGTCAGTGCGCGCCCGAGTACCGCTCCCCCACCGGGATGTCGACGGCGACCGTGTTGCCCGGCTGAGCCAGCGGGCACGCCCAGGCCGGGTCGTAGGCACAGCTCGGGTTGTAGGCGAAGTTGAAGTCGAGCACGAGCGAGGTCGGCGCGGATCCTGGTCCGAGGTCGGCACCCTTGACCGTATCGAGCAGGTAGCGCCCGCCGCCGTAGGTGCCACCGGGCTTGCCCGCGAGTGCGTCTTTCACGGGTACGAAGATGCCACCGCCGTAGGTCGCGAGTCGCCACACGTCGAGCGATCCGACACCGGGCACGTCGACGAGGCCGACCCGGTCGAAGAGTACGTCGCCGTCGGTGCCGGTCGGCACGACCATCCGGTGCTCGTCGGCCGGCTGGATCTCGACCTCGAAGCGCCAGTCGCGGTCGTACGGCTTGGTCGGGAGTCCGGTGAAGTCGGGGCGATCCTCGGGCAGCAGCGGCGTCGACGGGTGGTTCGCGAACAGGTCGTCGCGGGTGCGCCGCCACAGGTCGTGCGCCGCCTCGAGGTCGGTCGCCTCGCGGATCGCGCGATACGTGTCGTGGATCGTGCGCCGCCACGACGCGATGTCGAGGGCGTACTGGGCCTGCTGGGCGGTGGTGCGGGTGTCGGTCACTTCGTCTCTCCCGTGGCAGCGGCGGGAGCGGTCGCCGAGTCGGCGGGCGCACTCCATGTGGGGGCGAGCTGCCGCATCCGCCAGCCTCGCCACTGCCAGACCACCCACAGTCCGGGCCACAGCACCGGGGTGAGCAGCCCCGCGTCGAACTCGAGCCGGTCGCGCAAGAGGGTTCCCCGAGCCAAGCCGCTCGAATGCGGTGCGCGCGAGATCGCCATGCGGTGCCTGATCGTCAAGCGGGAGAACTGCCCCGTGACCCCGCGGCCCGTGTCTTCTTGGATTCGTGCGCCCTCGACCTCGTACCAGCGCAGGTCGACGTGGGTGGTGCCCAGTGAGACGAGCCCAAGGATCCGGGCGCTCACCCGCCTCGGCACGTCGTCCCAGCGCCTCGGGAACCCACTCGCCTCCTCCGACCGATAGACCACCAGTGGCTTGGTGACCGCGACCATGACCTCGGGGTTGGCGAGAGCGTCGGCTGCCGCTTCGGGCGAGCAGGCGAGGAGGAGTTTGAGCTGCACGTGCATGAGGCCAGTCTGCTCGGGCTGGTGAACCCTCGGCCTGCGAATTCGAATCGTTCACCACAGAATCGGGCACATTCCGCCGATTTTGCAGGCTCAGGGCACCGAGAACCACCCGAAAATGCGCATGCTGTACGCTTGAACCACTTGCGAGTCGACCCGATCGGCTCCCTGCGTCGTAGTACGCCCCTCCCACACCCCGGCCAGACCGGGGTTCGCGAAGCTCACTCTGCGGCGAAACGATCGAGCAAAACTGCTCCGTCGCCACATCTCGAGTCCAGCTACGCCACCGACAGGCGTATGCCGAAGGGGCTCGAAACCGATGCCCGAAAGGCACCAGTGACTGACACCCTCACCACCCCCGACGTCGCCATCACCGACGACGAAAACCTCACCACGTTCGCCGAGCTCGGCGTTCCGGCCCCGATCGTCAAGGCGCTTCTCGCCGACGGCAAGACCACCGCTTTCCCGATCCAGGTCGACACACTCCCCGACACCCTCTCGGGCCGCGACGTCCTCGGCCGCGGAAAGACCGGCTCCGGCAAGACCCTCGCGTTCTCCATCCCGATGGCTGCGCGTCTCGGCGGCAAGCTCGCCGGTGGCAAGCGCCGCCCGGGCCGCCCGCTCGGCCTCGTGCTGGCCCCGACCCGCGAGCTCGCCACCCAGATCGACGCCGTCCTCGCGCCGATGGCCGCGGCCTACGGCATGAACACCACCACGATCTTCGGTGGCGTCTCGCAGAACCGCCAGGTCCAGGCGCTGAAGCAGGGCGTCGACATCGTCGTGGCCTGCCCCGGCCGCCTCGAAGACCTGATGAAGCAGGGCTTCATCAAGCTGGACGCGATCGAGATGACCGTGCTCGATGAAGCCGATCACATGGCCGACCTCGGGTTCCTGCCCGGCGTGACCCGGATCCTGAAGTCGACCCCCGAGAACGGCCAGCGACTCCTGTTCAGCGCGACGCTCGACAACGGCGTTGACAAGCTGGTCAAGCAGTTCCTCCACAACGAGGTGCTGCACTCGGTCGACGAGGCGAACTCGCCCGTCGCGAAGATGACCCACCACGTGTTCGAGACCGAGTCGGTCGAGACCAAGAAGGCCCTGATCAACACGCTCGCCTCGGGCAAGGGTCGCCGCATCCTGTTCATGCGCACCAAGCACCACGCCAAGAAGCTCGCGAAGCAGCTGACCGAATCGGGCATCCCCGCGGTCGACCTGCACGGCAACCTGTCGCAGCCGCAGCGTGACCGCAACCTGGCCGCGTTCCAAGACGGAACCGCCCGCGTGCTCGTCGCCACCGACGTCGCCGCCCGCGGTGTGCACGTCGACGACATCGAGCTCGTGATCCACGTCGACCCGCCGACCGAGCACAAGGCGTACCTGCACCGTTCGGGCCGTACGGCTCGTGCCGGCGCCGAGGGCGACGTCGTCACCCTGATCATCCCGAGCCAGCGTCGCGACGTCGCTCAGATGATGAAGAAGGCTGACATCAAGGCCACCCCGGTCGCCGTGAAGCCCGACTCGAAAGAGGTCAAGGCTCTCGTCGGCGAGGTCGCCGCGTACGTGAAGCCCGCCCCGAAGTCGGAGCGTGTGCACGAGCAGCAGGGCGGCGGTCGCTCTCAGGGCGCCAACGCTCAGCGCAAGCGCGCTGCTCGCCAGACGTCTGACGGCTCGCCGATCGCCCGCAAAGACCGCTCGGGTCGCCCCGCGTCCGACAACTCCGCAGGATCCGACGGCTCGGCTCGTCGCCAGGGTGCCGGCTCCGGTCGCGGCCAGTCCGCTGGCGGGCGCTCGGCCCAGGGTGGGCGCAACGGTGGCCGTGACGGCCGTCGCGACGACGCTCCCCGCAGCGGCAGCAAGAGCTTCTACTCGACCGAGTCCGGCTCCGGCTCGACCTCGGCGGCCACGGCTCGCGACGAGCGCCGCGATGAGCGTCAGCCCCGCCGCGCTCAGAGCGACGGCGGCTCCAGCCGCACCAACGGCGTGCGCAACGACCAGGCGGCGTTCGCGGCCGAGCAGTCGGGTGGCGCCCCCCGCGGCGGTTCCGACCGCAACGGTGGCGGCTCGCGTCGTGCCTCGTCGGCCGGCGGTCGCCCCGCTTCGCTGAAGGTCGGCTCGCTCGTGCGCGGATCCTCGCCCCGTGGCGGCTCGGCCGGTGGCCGCGGCCGCTGACCCACCCGCACCTCAACGAACCCCCGTCGCTCACTGCGGCGGGGGTTCGTCGTGTGCGATGCCACTTCACGGCGTCGAGACCGGTTTTCGGCGAAACCGCCGCCGAAAGACGGTGCCTTTGCCGCAAAGCCGTGCCGAGCCGAACCGAACGACGGCAAACGTGGTGACCTAGAGGCATGGCTGACAGACAATTCGTGCTCGAATCAGGCCGTGGCATCGGCATCTCGGCGGCGGGCGACCCCGGTGCCCGGCGACTCGTGGTGCTCTGCCACCCCACCCCGGGGGCGGGCGGGCTGGATCCTGATCCCCTCGTCACCGGCCCGTGGGGCGTGCACCTGCTCTCGCTCGATCGCCCCGGCTACGGTGTCTCCGACCCGCTGAGCAGCGACTCCGAGGCGACGTTCGAGCATCGCGCAGACGACATCGCCGAATACGTGCGCCGCTCCGAAGACCAGGCGCACGAGACGCAGCGCGTCGACTTCGGCGCCGTCGGAGTCGTCGGCTGGGGCACCGGCGGTCGCGTGGCGCTGGCGTTCGCCGCCCGGCACCCCGACCTCGTCGACAGGGTCACCGTGGTCGGCACGTCGTCGCCCAAGCGGTCGAAACCCGAGAGCCGAGGATCCCACCCCCTCGAGTTCCTCCCCGTTAAGTCGAACGCATCGATCGAGACCCTCTCGGCCGCCGTCGCAGACCGCTCGACCGCGGGTGGTCGCGCGGTCGACCGCGACTCGGCCGGGCAGACACTCTGGCGCCTTGCCGACCTCGGCATCGCCGACGACGACCCCACGCTCGCGGGCCTCGAGGGCTACGAGGCGCAAGGGCTCCGGTCACGCCTGGAGCTGATGCTCGAGGAAGCCGTGCTGCAGGGCGATATCGGCGTAGCCACCGACCTCGCCGCAATCCACGACGACTCGTGGGCGAAGTCGCTCGGGTCGATCACCGCGTCGGTGCAGCTCGTCTACGGCGACGACGACCCGGTGGCGACCGTCGACGACGGGCACTGGTACGAGAGCAGGATCCCCGACGCCACGACGATCCGCGTGCAGGGCGCCGGCCGTCTGGCGTTGGTCGCGTCATGGCGGAACATCCTGTCGCACGTCGCGCCCCAGGCCTGACTCTTCTGTCGCCCCCGGGTGGCTGTTCTGTCGCCCCGGGGGCGGTGAGTGTCCACGATCTGCTGGTCTGACGCACGCTGCATCAGCAGATCGTGGACACTCACCGGCCTGGGGAGAGGCTTAGAAGCTCAGACGAGCGGCGCTGGTGCGGCGGGACGCGCGGGGCTGGCGGCCCGAACCATGGCCGGGGCCAGCGCCTGAGCCCACATGCGGTGCATGGTGGAGAACGAAAAGACCTGCTCGTGGAGCATCTCGCTGACGCGCCACGACGGAAAGGGGACGAACTCGGCGCCCAGCGCACTCGCCACCCGCTCCGATTCGCGGTTGAGACGGGCGATCTGGGCGGCGATGACGGCACGTCCGGCGGGGGCAATCGGCCGGAAATCCTGCATGGGTGGGATGCCTGCGAGAACGACGCGGGTGTCGGAGCCGTAGCGCGCGCGGATTGCTACGACGAGTCGTTCGAGGTCGTCACCCCAGTCGGTGCTGCGCGTGATGAGCAGAACGTCGGGGATGCCGAGCATGACGACGGCGACGTCGAAGGCGTCTAGTTGCGGGAGGAGCCGTTCGGCCCGGACCGCCCGGAGACTCGGCGTGCCCACCGCGTGCCAGGAGGCACCCCGGGTGGTCTCGGAAGCGAAGCAGGCCGTTGCCTGCGCCGGAACGGCCATCCCGTCGTGCAGAACTCCGAACCCACTGACCGCGATGTCGCCGACGAAGAGGAAGCGGACCGGGTCGGGCCCGGGTCGAGCCGGTGCAGGATCGCCGTCGGGGAAGATCCCCTTGCTTACCGTGTGCGAGTAGATCACGAAGTGGATGAACAGCAGCGGACGGGCCGCCAGGTAAAGAGCCTGGAGGATCCAGGCGGGGAGGTGGGATGCGCGGGTCATGGGAGGTTCAAGCGATCATGTCGAGTGACGAGACGGTTCTGCCCGGGATGGGGGCCGAGCCGTGGTGCGGGTGTGACACCAGAGTGGCAGAAATGAGGACACCGTGCTGTCCCCCAATCCGGGTGTCGAGAGCAGCCGACTTTCAGACGACAACGGGTGTCGCCGAGTCGCCCCGCCCGGAACGGGGTACGACCTGGGTCGACCACGATCGCGTCGGCCTACCGTTGTGCTCCAACCCGCTTTGACGGATCAGGACGGATCACCGTGACTTACCGAGCGACCATGCTCTACGAGGGCGACATCGGCGGCGTCCACCACGCCGAGGGCACGGCTGGCACGCGCGCGGGGGCATTGGCCGTAGCCGAACGTGAGGTTCCCGCCGGCACGCGCGTCGTGGGCGTCGTCGTGGCCGACGACGACTCGCGGTTCGAGACGCGACTTGACTGACCCGACCTGCCCGACCCGACCCGACCCGACCCGACCCGACCCGCCTGACGTGACCCAGCTGACCCGACTGGGCCTTCGTCAGGAGTCGAGGTTCCAGACCGGCGCGACGTACGCGCGCTTCCACCCGTGGCGGAGCCGCGTGACGGCACGGTCGTAGGCGTCAAGCAGATCCATGCGGGGCCGCACCATCGACTGCAACTGCAACCCCTCGTAGAGCGCGATGAGCTGTTCAGCTCCGCGCGTAGGATCCATCGTCTCGGGTTCACGACCCATCTCGACGTCGCGGGCCAGGCTCGCCTGCACCATGCTGTGGAAGCGGTGCCAGTCCTGATGGAGTAGCGGCGCCATCGGGTGCCCGGGAGTTGCGGCAATGCCGAGGAGCGACGTGAGAAGCCGCATCAGCGCGGGGTCGTCGATGTTGGCCTGAACGATGCCGCGGAGGAACGCGACCGTCCCGTGCGAAGCCGAGACGCCCCGCAGCGGCGCCATCCGCTCGGCGTTCCACCGGTCGACTGTCGAGAGCACGAGGCTGTCCCAGGTCGGGAACTGCGACTGAACCCTCTCGAGCGGCAACCCCGCGGCCTCTGCGACGACCTCGAGGGAGGCTTCGTGGAACGTGGTGACCCGGAAGACCTCCATCGCGGCGTGGATGATCGCGATGCGCAGTTCGGTGGCGGCGTTGAGGGGGTCGACGAAGGAAGGCGAGGGGGTGGAAAGTTCTGGCACGAGAACCAGATAACCAGGGCCGGGGTTCCGGCGATATGCCCCGTTCTGGGGCACCGCGGCGTAACGTCGAGGCATGACTTCCGACGACGAGATGACCTTCGACGAGAAGCGTCACGACCAGCTGACGCGGGCGCCCAAATCCGACGAGAGCGATGCCGCGCCGCGCATCACGAAATCGGAGGCCCCCGACGGCACGACTCGCATCGACGTGGCCGACACGGCGAAGGTCGTCCCCGGCAAGGCGCCGCGCACGAGCTGACGCGGCGCCGGTCGTTGCCGGACGCGGTCCGGGGCTACGCTCCGCCACCAACGAACGCAAAAACGTCACCGGACCGCGTTTATTCGCGGTCGGGTGACGTTTTTGCGGTCGGGCTCCGGGCCCTGCCGAGTCAGCGGATCGAGCGACCCCGGCGACGAACCGACGCGGCGAGCATCGCGGCAACGCCACCGCCGAGCAACGCGAGCGCTGCCCAGAGCGAGCCCTCGACGTCGGAGCCGGTGAATGCGAGCTGGGTGCCGGGCGTGGCCGCGGCAACGGCAACGGCGGGCGTGCCGGTCAGGTTGATCGCGATGACGTCTCCGGCAGCCGAGTACCGCAACGCGGCCGGATCGGCCTTGTCGACAGCGAACGCCGTCACGAAGTACGCGCCCTTGGCGAGTGCGAGCGTCGTCGACCACTTCCCGTCGGCACCGACCGTCACGCTGCCGTCATAGGCCGGAACGGTCGACTCGGGCACGTTCGGCAACAGGAAGCTCTGCGCGAAGTAGTCGGGGTAGAGACCCTGGAAGTACGGGTAGGCGACCGACGGCTTCGCGGCGTAGAGCTGGATGCCCTGGCCAGCGGTTCCGGTGCCCGACACGGTCACCAGCAGCTTGCCCGGCTCGGTGGGGTCGGGCTGGCCCTTGACCTGAATGCCACTGCCGGCGACGATCTCGTCGAACTCGTCGAGAAGGAGCTTCGCCTGCGCCGGGGTCAGGACGACGCCGGGGCCGGGGTAGGTCAGTTCGTCTCCGGCGGCGGGCGCTTCGGCAGCGGGCGCTTCGGCAGCGGGCGCTTCGGCAGCGGGCGCTTCGGCAGCGGGCGCTTGGGCAGCAGCGTCGCCGTCACCCGAGGCGGCGGGAGCGTCGGCCGTCGCATCTCCGGCAGCAGCCGCAGCGGAGGCAACCGCCGAGGCCTCGACGGGGACGGCTGCATCAGCGGCGAGAGACTCCGCCGAGACGGTGATGCCGCGGGCTGCCGCAGCGGCCTTGACCCGCCCCAGAGTGTCGGCTGCGGTGGCGGCCGTGGCGGATCCTTCGGTCGTTGTCGACGAACCGGACTGTGTCTCGAGAAGCGGGGCCTTTGCGGCCGATTCGACGGGGACGGACGATCCCGAGTAGGTCACCTCGCCCTCAGACGACGAGAAGAGCGAATCGGGATCGGACGGGCTCGTGATGCGCGGTGCGGCGATGAAACCGGCCGGCGTGGTGAGGTCGACGGAGACCGTGGCCGAGGGATCGGACGGGTAGGTGATTCCCTGACCGTCGACGTCGAAGGCCTGGGCACCCGCGGTGAACGCCTTCGTGCCGTAGGGCGAGAGGATCGACTGCGACCAGGTGCCGTCTTTCTTCACGAGCACGGGGAACGTGAAGGACTCGTCGGCGTCGCCGTCGACCGGTGTCACGGAGACGTAGTCGCCGGGGGTGGCCGTTCCGGTGAAGGTCACGAGCGCGCCCTCATTGAACGGCGCCGGGGCTACGGCCAGGCTCTCGCCGTCTGCGGGCGAGGTGATCACGGGAGTGACGCTCGAGGCAGCGGGCAGGTTGAGGTTCGCGAAGTACGACGTGAGCTCGCCGCCCCTGCGCGACGTGCCATCGATGAAGACGTACTGGTTGTAGGCGAGGTCGTCGGCGTAGGTGACCGAGACCGTCCATTTGCCCGCCGAGTCACTGACGGCGGTGCCGAGGTCGTTGTCGTCGATGTCGGTGATGGCGATTTTCGCGCCGACGGGGGCCTTGCCGGCAAAGACGACGGTGCGGCTGTCGACGACGATGGCGTCGTCGGAGTCGTAGTCGTCCGAGATGCCCGCGGGCGACGTCACCGTGAGGTCGGTGGGGAGCTTGGTGGCCGGGGTGGGCGCGGCTGAGGCCATCGGGGTGGCTGTCGCGGTCGGTGCTGGCGCTGCGGCTGGCGTCGGGGCGGCGGTCGCAGGCGCTGATGTCGCCGCGGCGGCCGCAGGCGCCGTCGTGTTCGTGCCTGCAGCCAGGGCGGGCGCGCTGACCAGCAGGCCGCCTCCCATACTGATCAGGACGACGGCCGGAACAGCGACCGCCTTGAGGGCGAGAGCCCGGGATTTCTTCATCGGTCGGGTCGTCTTTCGGCGTGGGCCTGGCTGTGTTCGCGCCGCTCAGACCCACCCCCGAGCGACGGGTCGACGCTCGTGATCGGAGGCGTTGACCGAAGATACCAGGATCCGGGGCTCCGCCCCGCCGCCGCCGCTGAAGCCCACGATGCGGACTCGGCACCACAGATGAGCGTGGTGCGGAGTCCGCATTGTGGGCGGTAACGGGCGGTTACGCCCCCGCAGCGACGAAGCGATCGGCCGTCCGCAGCGCCAGGGCCATGATCGCCAGCGCCGGGTTCGCGATGACGGCGCTCGGGAACACCGAGTTGTCGGCGATCCACAGGTTCGGAATGTCGAAGCTGCGCCCGTCGGCGTCGACCACGGCGCTGTCGGCCGACGTGCCCATGCGCGCGGTGCCGATCGTGTGGGCGGTGCGCGCCAGCACGGTCGTCGACGTGGCGCCGGCGGCTTCGACGATCGAGGTCATGGTGCGGATCGCGTGCTTCTCGATCGCGTCTTCGTTGTCGTGCGCGGTGAACGAGATGCGCGCCTTCGGAATGCCGAAGTCGTCGAGCTCGTCGGTGAGAGTGAGCCGGTTGTCTTCGTGCGGCAGGCACTCGGCGTTGATGCCCACGCCGGCCATGTACCGGTAGGAGTCCATCATGTCGACCATGTCGCGGCCCCACAGCCCGCCGCCACGCGCGAGGGTCGTCGACAGGGTCAGCGGTACGACGCCGAGGCTCTGAATGAGGTAGCCCCCGGCGAAGTCGGCGTCGGCCGGCCTCACGGTGTCTTCGGTGATGATCGACGACGGGTAGCCGCGGTGGCTGCGCATCTCGGTGGGGAATTTGCCCCACACCTGCGTCGCGCCGTGCGCCATGTAATTGCGGCCGACCTGGTCGCTCGAGTTGGCGAGGCCGGTGTGCAGCAGCAGTCGAGGCGTCTCGACCCCTCCGGCACAGAGGAAGAGCGCCTTCGTGCGCTGGCGGTGCTCGATGCCATTGCGCGTGTAGACCACGGCGGACACGCGCCCGGACGCATCGAGCTCGATCCCGTGCACCATCGAATCGGCGCGGATCTCGGCACCCTTCGCGACGGCGAGCGGCAGATACGTGGTGTCCATGCTGACTTTGGCGCCCGAGCGGCAGCCCTGGTGACAGCTTCCGCAGTTGGCGCAGGCGGGTCGCACACCGTGTTCGGGCTGATGCCAGTCGCGTGTGACGAGGGCGGCGGGCCCGTCGGTGGCGGTGATGCCGACGGCCTCGCAACCGCGGATCATCATGTCGGACGACGCGTTCCGCGCGACCGGCGGCAGGTCGTAGCGGCGGGTGGGATCCCACGGATAGTGCGCGGGGCCGGCGACACCGACGAACTTCTCGACCTTCTCGATGTAGCCGGTCAGCTCGTCGGGGTCGATGGGCCAGTCTTCGCCCAGGCCGGAGTCGGTCTTGAGCTTGAGATCGCGGGCGTCGGGCCGGGGCGTGAACGCTCCCCAGTGCAACGTGGAGCCGCCGACGCCCTTGCCGCTGTTGTTCTGCCCGAACGCGGTCGGGTTCTCGCCGTCGCTGAGGCGCTCCTCCATCCAGTTGATGGCGACCGCCTCGGTCTCATCGGAGGTGTACTTCGACGCGTCGAAGTTGGCGCCCGCCTCGAGGGCGACGACTCGGAGCCCGCGCGAGGCGAGCGAAGCGAGGATCGGCGCCCCGCCGGCACCGGTGCCGATCACGACGGCGTCGACGACCTCGGAGTCGTCGTAGGTGCGCATTCCGTCGAGCCTCATCGAACGGTCTCCTTCTCGGTGTCGGTGATGCCGGTGTCGGTGATGCCGGTGTCGGTGGTTTCGGTGGTGCTGGCTCCGGTGTCGCGAGCGGAAGGGCCTGGCATCGCCGGCTCCCAGGCTTCGCGGCGATCGGCGCCCAGCTCGGTGAATCCCTGGATGCGAATCACGTCGCCTCCGTTGGCGAATCCGTCGAAACCGATGCGCTCCATCGTGGCCGGGTGGGCCAGCCAGGTGCGGGTGAGGTCGACGCGGCAGTCTTCGAACCAGAGCGTCATCTGCTCGGCGGTGAGGGTGCCGGCCCGAGGGGCGTACTGCTGATCGACGATGGCCTGGATCCTTGAGTCTTTTGCCTCGTCGTCGAGGGTCGCGAAATCGTCGAGTGCGTCGAGCCCTAGCCGGTAGGCCTCCTGGTCGGGCGGCAGGGCGGCATTGCGCCACCCGTCGCTCACGCCTCGAGCGAGCGCGGCATCGACGCGACCGGCGATGTCAAAGGGGGCGGGGCCCTGTGGCACCACCCGCTCGGCGACCAGGCGCAGCGTCGCGAACTGCGCGGCGTCGAGCACCTGCGGGGTGTAGTCGGGGTCGTCGGGCAGGGCCCGTCCGGCCAGGATCGCGCGCGTCTGCGAGCTCGTGCGGCCCGACCCGATGACGCGGCCGAATCCCGGTGAGACGAACGGCCCCGAGCCCACGCGTTCGCGCCAGAACACGCGGATCAGGTCGGCCAGCTCGTCGGGTCGTTCGAGCGGCAGCAGGTGGCCCGCACCGGCTAGCACCTCAAGCGTTGCCCGCGGGTACATCGGCAGGTTGTGCTCGCGCTGGCCGGCCTCGCCGAGGGGCCCGTCAGACCCGCCGGCGACGATCAGGGCAGGAACATCGAGGATCCCGACCTCCGCCGCTCGGTCTTCCAGACTGCCGCGTTCGAACCAGGCCAGCCACGCCTCCGCCGCCGAGCGCAGCACATCGCTGAGGGCGCGGTCGTCGTTTTCGGGGCTCAGCGGTGCGCCGACATTGTCGTCGATGAACGTGCGCGCGTCGGCGGTCGCGAGGTGGCCGTCGCCCGAGATGCCCGCCCGGGCCCACGAGAGCATCTGCGCTCGGGCGTCGTCGCCCATCGGCTCGGGCGAGGGCGGTGAGCCCGCGAGGAGCACGACACCGGCGAGGCCGAAGAGCCCCGAGCTGCCGTCGAGAGTGCGCGCGGCGACGAGGCTCGCGATCTTGCCGCCCATGCTGTGCCCGACGAGCACAAAACGCGTGGAGCCGTGGCGCCGGATCTTACGGACGACGTGGCCGACCATCTCGTCGACACTCGTGCCGGTGGCGGCCGACGCCTCGCCGAAGCCGGGCAGGTCGATGCCGACGACGTCGAAGTCGTCGGCGAGCAGCTCTCGCAGAGCGTCGAATTCACGAGCGCTGGAGCCGAGCGCGTGGAGGCAGAAGAGTGTGGGGCGGTCGTCGTGGGGCACACCTTGGACAGTACGCCGAGCCGCCGACACCGAACCGGCTCGGGGTACGGGCGGCCGCGCTGTGCTGGCGCGGGTGGGCGGGTGCCGCCCGTGAGTCGGCGGGTGTTACGCGGAGTGGGCGGGTGCTCCAGCACCCGCCCACTCTCGAAAACACCCGCCGACTCAGAGACCCGGCCCGAGCGGGCACACGCCGCAGAAGTGCGAGCTACGTCAGCGCACCGACCGACGCGAGCGCAGTCCGCAGCAGAGCACCGCGTCCACCCTCCATCTCGGCCGCGACCTCGGCACTCGCGGCGGTCTGGGGGCTCATCCAGGTGATCTCGAGGGCGTCCTGGCGCGGTTCGCAGGTGCCGGTGACGGGCACGACGTAGGCGAGCGACACGGCGTGCTGGCGCTCATCCGTGTAGACCGAGGCCCCCGGGAACGGGAAGTACTCGGCGACGGAGAACGGCACCGGCGACGGCGGGAGCTGCGGAAAGGCCATCGGCCCGAGGTCTTTCTCGAGGTGGCGGAACAGTGCGGTGCGGAGCGACTCGCCGTACATGACGCGCCCGGAGACGAGCATCCGCGTCATCGTGCCCTCGCTGTCGGCACGCAGCAGCACGCCCACCTCGGTGACGACCCCCTGCCCGTCGATGCGAACGGGTACCGCCTCGACGTACAGGATCGGGAGGCGCTGCCGGATCTGGAACAGCTCCTCCTCGGAGAGCCAGCCGGAGTTGGGGTCGGGAGTCTGAACGGAAGCCATGCGCCATTCTTACCGGTCGGGCCTGGCTATTCGGGGCTAGTACCCCTTCGTGTTGCGGTTCGGCTGCGCGCTGCCGAAGCCGAGGATCAGATAGCCGATGAACGGGAGCAGGAACAGCAGGAAGAAGCTGAAGACGCCTCCCTTGCCGAAGACCCGTCCGACACCGAGCGCGACGATGATGGCGAAGACGATGTTCACGAGGGGAATGATGAACAGTAGAAAGAGCCAGCCGTTGCGCCCCGACAGCTTCACCAGTGTGTAGGCGTTGTAGAACGGGATGATCGCGGCCCAACCGTGCAGGCCCGCCTTCTTGAAGGTCACCCAGAGCCCGATGATCGTCAGAACCGTGAAGAGCAGGCCGCCGGGCGAGGCCGCCGCGTTGGTTGTCGGCGAATAAGAGACCGAAGGATCCGTCGTGGCGAGCAGGAGGGCGAGCGTCGAGTTCATGGGTTCCCCTTGGGTGGTGCGGTGTGATCGAGTCGCACCAGGGTAGCGGGGCGTCACTACGCTGGAGCAATGGTCTCGATCGATCCCTCCGCCGTCCAGTGGTCCCTCCCTGAAGAGGAGCGCCGCGGCAAGCCGCTCGTGCTGCTCCTGCACGGAGTCGGCTCACATGAGGGCGACCTGATCGGCCTCGCACCGCACCTTTCGCCCGAATTCGTCTACGCCTCCCTGCGCGCGCCGCTCCCGTGGCCCCAGGGCCCGGCCGGCGGCGCCTGGTCGTGGTACCCGCTGTCGCTGCCGGGCGCACCCGACCCGGCACCGGTCGATGCCGCTGCCGACGCCGTGCTGGCCTACGTCGACTCGCTGGCCGACGCGCATCCGACGGTCGGTCTCCTCGGCTTCTCGCAGGGCGGCTCGCTCTCGCTGCAGCTTCTCCGCCGCCGCCCCGGCTTCTTCGACTTCGCGGTGGTGCTTGCGGGGTTCGTTGTGCCCGGCGCCGATACGGCGGTCGATGCAGCGGTGGCCGCCTCGGATCCTCGGGTCTTCTACGGTCGGGGCGATGCCGACCCGATCATCCCGGCCGATGCCGTGGAGCGCACTGAGCAGTGGCTCCAGACGAACGTGCCGGGTGCGACGCTCTCGGTGTACCCGGGCCTCACGCACGGCATTTCGCAGGAGGAGCTCGGCGACGTGAACGCGTTCCTCGCCGAGGTGCACCCCGCCTGACCGGGGCGTTGCCCGGCCCGCCGCACGACGTATCGCGGTCACGCCAACGCGCCGCGGCACGTCTGCCTGTCCGCACGACGTATCACGGTCAGGCCCACGCATCTCGGCAGACGCCCTAGGGGACGAGCGCGAGCTTGCCGCCCGGGTGGCCCGTCGCGAGCAGCTCCAACGCGGCCGGCGCCTCGGCGAACGGGAACGTCTTCGCGACCGGCACCACGAGGTCGCCCTTGCCGGCGAGCGCCACCAGCGACGACCGGATCTCGTCGCGATACCGCGCACTCTCGGGCATCGCTCCGCCGATGACGCGGTAGCCGTCGCGCTCTGCCCGCCCGAACGCCGCGATGCTGACGATGCGCCCGCGATCCTCGACCAGTGCGAGCGATACGTCGATCGCCTCGTCGGTGCCGACGCAGTCGAGTGCGGCGGCGATGCCGTCGGGGGCGAGCGACCGAACGCGCTCCTCGAGCCCGTCGCCATAGACGACGCCGGTCGCGTCGAACTCTTCGACGACGCCGAAAGTGCGCTCGGACGCTGTGCCGATGCAACGGATGCCCCAGAGTGCCGCCTGCTGCAGCACGCTCACGCCGACAGCTCCCGACGCCCCGTGCACGAGGATCGTCTCGCCCGCCTTCGCACCGGTGACGTGCAGCATCTCGGCGGCGGTCGCCCCGGCGAGCAGCAGGTTCGCGGCCTCCGGCCAGCCGAGCGACTCGGGCTTGGCGAAGACGTCTTTTGCGGGCACCGTGAGCTCGGTGGCATACCCGCCGGTCACCCGAAACGCGATGACCTCGTCACCCGGTGCGAACGGGGCGTCGGCCCCGGCGGCGGTGATGATTCCCGCGACTTCGAAGCCGAGGGGCGTCATGAGCGAACCGGGATCCTCGGCGGTCAGGACGGTCTTCACGTCGACGGGGTTCATACCCACGGCCTTGACCTGGATGGTGACCTCGTCCGCTTTCGGTGCGGGCGGGTCGACGACGATGAGCTCGAGACCGTCGAGAGAGCCGAAGGTCGAGACGATCCATTTCTGTGCCATGCAGACAGATAACTCCCCCGCACCTGAAGGGATCGAAGGCGTGGGGGACTACCCCTGCGCGACGGGCGAAAGACCGAGCTTGCGGATGATGTCGGCCACCTCGACCGCTGGCTCGCGCCCCGCGTCGACGACGATGTGCTGTTCGTCGTCGCCGAGGGGTTCGAGGGTTGCGAGCTGCGAGGCGAGCAGGGTCGACGGCATGAAGTGGCCGGTGCGGTGCGAGATTCGCTCGCCAATCAGCTCGGCCTCGCCCCGCAGGTGAACGAAAACGACGTCGGGCCCCCTCAGTACGTCGCGATAGGCGTGCTTGAGCGCCGAGCACGTGACGATGCCCGGGCGACCGTGTTCGGTGTGCCCTCGGATCCACGCCGCGACCTTGTCGAGCCACGGCCACCGATCGTCGTCGTCGAGGGGAATGCCGGCCGCCATCTTGTCGATGTTCGACTGCGGGTGCATTGCGTCGCCCTCGGCGAAGTCCCAGCCGAGCTCAGTGGACAGCGCCTCGGCGACCGTCGACTTACCGGAGCCGGAGACCCCCATGATCACGAGGATGGGCTGCTGCATCGCTGAATCGGTCATCAGAGGAACACTCCCAGGAGAGGGGCGCCCCGCGCAACCCGGCCGAGCCCCTCGACGCCACGGCTGCCGCCTCACACACCCGATCCGGCTCGCGAGACCTCAGAATCGACCTCTTTATATCGGATTCGGTGGTCGATTGTGAGGTCTCACAGCTCAGGATCCGCCTACCGGCAGCCCCTCGACCCGGCGCCGCCGGTGCCACCGGACACCTGCAACAAGCGCCACCACGACCGGTAGCGGCGACAGGGCTGCAACGACCCCGAAACCGGCGTCGGGCGGCCCGGCTTCGTCGACCACCCCGCCGATGAACGACCCGAAGGCCATGGCCCCGACGACGAACGCCGACACCCACGCCAGCGCCTCGGTGAAGACCGTCGGAGACACCGCGTCGTGCACCACCCGATTGGTCGAGATGGTGAACGGCGTGATGGTGGCACCGGCGAACAGGCCGATGGGAAACAGCCAGTAGGGGTTTGGTGCAAGCGAGAGCGCACCCCAGAAGACCCCGAGCGCGAGCGACGAGACGACGAAGAGGCGGTAGGCCGGGATCCTGCCCGGAACGAGCCCCATCAAGAAGCCGCCGGTGACGCTGCCGATCGAGTAGGCGGTGAGCACCAGCCCGGCGATCTGGGGTGCCCCGATGCTCGTCGTCCACGAGACGACCGTGACGTCGTTGACGCCGAAGATGACGCCGACGGCGGCATTGGCGAGCAGAACGCCGACGAGACGGCGCGAACGCCAGGGCCGGAAGGTGTGCCGAGGGCCACTCGCAGGAGGCGGGATGACGGCCACGTCGGCACCGCGCAGCAGCCAGATTGCGCCGGCCGTTCCGAACAGGGCCGACAGCACGAGGCCGGCCGACGGGCTGATGGTGCCGGCGACGAGTGCGGCGAGAGCGGGGCCGAAGACCCAGACGAGCTCGTCGGCGATGGCCTCGAGCGAGAACGCGACCTGCAGGAGCGGGGTGGCGCCGAGCTGCCCCGACCAGCGCGCCCGCATGAAGGCGCCGACCGGCGCGATGGACCCGCCGACGCACACCACGACCACGCAGACGAGCGCGGTGGGCGCGCGCCAGACGCCGAGGCAGATGAGGAGCGCCACCATCACGGGGTGAGCGACCGCCGCCACTATGAGCGCCCCGCGCTGACCGCGTCGGTCGGCGATCCGCCCGAAGAGCGGGCTGACGACAGCCATCGCCGCTATCGCGAGCCCAGACGCGAACCCCGCTGCGGCGAACGAACCCGAATACGCCTGCACGAAGAACAGCACGCTGTAGCCGACGATCGCCAAGGGCACACGCGCGACCACCCCGGCGGCGAACAGCGCGCGGCGGTCGACGGGCCCGAGCAGTTCGCGGTAGCCGGTGAGACCCGACGAAGGATCCGGCCCACCGCCCGCCCCACCCGACTTGGAGGGCGCCTCGCTCACCAGCGGTGGTGCACGGCCGCCCGGAAGTACCGGTCGTAGAGCCGCTCGGCGCGATCGTGGAACTCTTCGCCGAGGTCGAAGACCTGACCGGCTTCGGCGTTGGAGCGCGCCTGCTCGACGTTGCGGGCCCCGGGAATGACGGTGGTGACTCCGGGCTGCTCGATGATCCACTTGAGAGCCGCCTGCGCGGTCGTGACGCCCTCGGGTACGAATTCGGCGAACGCGAGCGCGGCCTCGACGCCGGTCTCGAAGTCGACGCCGGAGAAGGTCTCGCCCTGGTCGAAGGCCTCGCCGTGACGGTTGAACGAACGGTGGTCGTTCGGCGCGAACTGCGTCTCGGCGGTGTATTTGCCGCTCAGCAGACCACTGGCAAGAGGCACTCGGGCGATGATGCCGACGCCGGATTCGACGGCCGCCGGCAGCACCTCGTCGAGCGGCTTGAGCCGGAACGCGTTCAGGATGATCTGCACCGTGGCGAGGTGCGGCCTCTCGATCGCCTTGAGCGCCTGCGCAGTCTCTTCGACGCTGACGCCGTAGGCCGCGATCATCTGCCGCTCGACCAGCTCGTCGAGGGCGTCGTAGACGGCGTCGCTCGAGAAGACGGGGGTCGGCGGGCAGTGCAGCTGGACGAGATCGAGGGTGTCCATGCCCAGGTTGCGGCGTGACCGGTCGACCCAGGCGATGAAGTTCGTGCGGTTGTAGTTCGCGGCCTCCTGCGCTTCACGCCGCCCCATCTTGGTGGCGATGGTGAGCGGGGCGTCTTCGTTGCTGCGCCGCCACTTGGCGATCGTCTGTTCGCTGCGGCCGTCGCCATAGACGTCGGCTGTGTCGAAAAAGGTCACGCCCGCCTCGCTCGACGCGTCAAGCACCGCGAACGCATCGCTCTCGGGAACGTCGCCCCAGTCGCCGCCGAGCTGCCAGGTGCCGAGGCCGACGACGCTGACGTCGCGGCCGGTTCGTCCGAGTGTGCGCTGTTCCATGTCGGTCACACTACGGGCCGCGACCGACATCGGGAACGCGGACCGCAGGATCCTGCGCGACCCGCCTCAGCCCAGCCGCTTGGCCGCGGCCACGGCCCGCTCGTGCCCCGCCGCCAGCTCGGCATCCTGCTTCTCGACCTCGCCGCTCGGGCCCCCGAACCGCTCGGTCAGCGTGCGCGTGGCGATGATCGTCTCCACCGTCATTCCAAGGGCCGCGCCGAGCACGATCGAGAGAGCCGGAACCGCGTGGTCGTCGTATTCGCTCGGAGTGCCCGCGTCGTAGGCGCCACCCCGCGTCGACATAAGTACGACGGTCTTGCCCTTCATCGGCTGGGTCGGGTCGTCGCCGAAAGGCGCCGTGACGGTCGGCACGTGGATGTGGTCGACCCACGCCTTGAGGGTCGAGGGCATCGAGTAGTTGTAGAGGGGTACGCCGATCACGACGACGTCGGCGGCGAGCAGCTCGGCGATGACCCCGGCCTGGAGCGACTCGGCGGCAGGATCGATGTGCGATCCCGCTGGGCGGAGCGCCTTCGGAAAGTGCAGGTCGGCGTCGGCCAGGTGCGGCAGCGGCTCGCGGTGCAGATCGCGGTGGACGACCACGTGATCTTCGCCGAGGGCGGTCCAGGCGTCGGCGAAGGTCGCCGTGAGGGAACGCGAGCGCGACGTCGTGAGGTCGGCGGACGAGTCGAGCTGCAGGAGTGTGGGCATGCGTTCACGGTAGCCCTCGGCCGGCGGAGGTTTCGAGTGGGCGGGTGTTCTGAGGAGTGGGCGGGTGCTGCAGCGCCCGCCCACTCTCGATAACACCCGCCGACTCCGAGCGTGAACGAGCCCGATGTCAGTGGGTGGGGGCAGGATGGCCTGACCATGACAGACGTCCTCGACCGCTTCTCGCCCGCCACCGCCACGTGGTTCCGCGGGGCGTTCGCGCGTCCGACTCACGCCCAGGAGGGGGCGTGGGAGGCCATCTCGGGCGGGCAGAACGCACTCGTCATCGCGCCCACCGGCTCCGGCAAGACCCTCGCGAGTTTTCTCTGGTCGATCGACAAGCTGGCGTCGTCTCCGCCGCCCGAAGAGAAGCAGCACCGCACGAGGGTCCTCTACATCTCCCCCCTCAAGGCGCTCGGCGTCGACGTCGAGCGCAACCTCCGCTCCCCGCTGGTCGGCGTCACGCAGACTGCACGCCGCCTCGGCACCGAGGCCCCCGAGATCACGGTCGGCGTGCGGTCCGGCGACACCACGTCGTCCGATCGTCGGCTGCTCCAGCGCACACCCCCCGACATCCTCATCACGACGCCCGAGTCGCTCTACCTCATGCTTACGTCGGCCGCCCGCGAAAACCTCAAGGGCGTCGAGACGGTCATCATCGACGAGGTTCACGCCGTCGCCTCCACCAAGCGGGGCTCTCACCTCGCCGTCTCCCTCGAACGTCTCGACGCCCTGCTCGACAAACCGGCGCAACGGATCGGGCTCTCGGCGACGGTCCGCCCGCCCGAAGAGGTCGCGAGATTCCTGGGTGGCTCGAGCCCGGTCACGATCGTGGCTCCCCCGTCCGAGAAGAAGTTCGACCTGCGGGTCGTCGTGCCGGTCGACGACATGACCGAGCTCGGCACGGCCACTCCGCTCGAAGGCTCCGCGGCCGGCGCGGCACCCCAGGGGTCGATCTGGCCCCACGTCGAAGAGGGCATCGTCGATCTCATCCTCGAGCACCGGTCGACGATCGTCTTCGCCAACTCCCGCCGCCTCGCCGAGCGCCTGACCGCCCGCCTCAACGACATCTACGTCGAGCGCACCTTCGGCGAGGCAGCCGAGGCCGGCGAGCAGGCCGAGACCGAGCTCGTCGAAGTCGGTTCGCACACGCAGACATCCCAGACGATCGAGGGCGCAGGATCCCGCCCGACCCCGCTCACACCCGCCCCGGCAGGCTCCCCTCCCGCACAGGCTGTGCCAGCCCAAGCTGTGCCCGCCCAGGCTGTGCCGGCCCAAGTCATGGGCGGCTCCGGCCAGACGACGGGAGCCGAGCCCCTCCTCGCCCGGGCCCACCACGGCTCCGTCAGCAAAGACCAGCGCGCCCTGATCGAAGACGACCTCAAGAGTGGTCGTCTGCGATGCGTCGTCGCGACGAGCTCGCTCGAGCTCGGCATCGACATGGGCGCCGTCGACCTCGTGGTGCAGGTCGAGTCTCCGCCCTCGGTCGCGAGCGGGCTGCAGCGGGTCGGCCGCGCCGGCCACCAGGTCGGCGAGGTATCGCGCGGCGTGCTGTTCCCCAAGCACCGCGCCGACCTCATCCACTCGGCCGTCGCCGCCGAGCGCATGGTCTCCGGGCTGATCGAAGAGCTCCAGATGCCGGCGAACCCCCTCGACGTGCTCGCCCAGCAGACCGTGGCCGCGGTGGCCCTCGACGAGATCGACGCCGACGAGTGGTACGACACGGTCCGCCGCAGCGCGCCCTTCGCGAACCTGCCGCGGTCGGCCTACGACGCGACCCTCGACCTGCTGAGCGGCAAATACCCGTCCGACGAATTCGCCGAGCTGCGCCCCCGCATCGTCTGGGATCGCGTGCACGGCACGCTCTCCGGGCGCCCCGGCGCGCAGCGCCTCGCCGTCACGAGCGGCGGCACCATTCCCGACCGCGGCCTCTTCGGCGTCTTCATGGTGGGCGAGAAGGCCGCCCGCGTCGGCGAGCTCGACGAAGAGATGGTCTACGAATCCCGGGTCGGCGACGTCTTCGCGCTCGGTGCGACCAGCTGGCGCATCGAAGACATCACCCACGACCGGGTGCTGGTGTCTCCCGCCTACGGCCAGCCGGGCCGCGTCCCCTTCTGGAAGGGCGACGGTATCGGGCGTCCGGCCGAGCTCGGCCGCGCGATCGGCGCCTACACGCGTGAGCTCTCCAATTCGAGCCTCGCCGACGCGACGGCGCGCGTGGTCGCCGGCGGGCTCGACGAACGCGCCGCGAAGAACCTCCTCGCCTTCCTCACCGAACAGCGCGACGTCGCGGGGCACGTGCCGACCGATACGACGCTCGTGGTCGAGCGGTTCCGCGACGAACTGGGCGACTGGAGGCTCATCCTCCACTCGCCCTACGGCATGCGTGTGCACGCACCGTGGGCACTGGCGGTGAGCGCACGAATCCGCGATCAGCTCGGCATCGACGGTTCGGCGATGGCGGCTGACGACGGCATCGTGGTGCGCATCCCCGACACCGACGCCGAGCCTCCCGGAGCCGACCTCTTCACGTTCGAACGCGACGACCTCGACGCCATCGTCACCGAGGAGGTCGGCGGCTCCGCCCTGTTCTCGTCGCGCTTCCGCGAGTGCGCCGCGCGAGCGCTCCTGCTCCCCCGCTACAACCCGGGTCGCCGCTCCCCGCTCTGGCAGCAGCGCCAGCGAGCGTCGCAGTTGCTCGACGTCGCCCGCAAATATCCGCAATTTCCGATCGTGCTCGAGGCGGTCCGCGAGGTGCTGCAAGACGTCTACGACCTCCCGGCGCTGATGAGTCTCACCGATGCCCTCGCCCGGCGAGAGATCCGAGTCGTCGAGACCGAGACGCAGATGCCGTCGCCCTTCGCCCGGTCGCTGCTCTTCGGCTACGTCGCGGCGTTCCTCTACGAGGGCGATTCGCCCCTCGCCGAACGGCGAGCCGCAGCCCTCTCGCTCGACTCGTCGCTGCTGGCCGAACTCCTCGGCCGGGCCGAACTCCGCGAGCTGCTCGACGCCGACGTCATCGACCAGCACGAGCGAGAGCTGCAGAAGCTCGTGCCCGAGCGGCGCGCCCGCGACATCGAGGGCGTCGTCGACCTGCTGCGGCTGCTGGGGCCACTCGCGACCGACGAGATCGTGGAGCGGAGCTGGCTGGCCGAGGGCGCGGCCGCCGCACCCGACGCACTCGATGCGGCTCGACGCGAGCTCGACACGGCGTTGGGTGAGCTGGTGCGGTCGACTCGGATCCTGCGCTTTACCCACGCGGGCGTGGAGCGCTGGGCAGGCATCGAAGACGCCAGTCGCCTGCGCGATGCGCTCGGCGTGAACCTGCCTATCGGCGTGCCCTCGGCATTCGTCGAACCCGTCGACGACCCGCTCGGCGACCTCGTCGGCCGATTCGCGCGGACGCACGCGCCGTTCGGGCCCGTCGAGGTGGCGCAGCGACTGGGGCTCGGCACGGCCGTGGTGCTCGAGACACTCCGCCGCCTGGGCACTCAGCGTCGGGTGATGGAGGGCGAGTTCCGGCCCGACCGTCAGGGCAGCGAGTGGTGCGACGCCGAGGTGCTGCGACGCCTCCGCAGTCGTTCATTGGCTGCGCTGCGCCACGAGGTCGAGCCGGTGTCGCACGACACGCTCGGCCGCTTCCTGCCCGCGTGGCAGCACGTCGCCACCGGCGTCAAAGGGTCGGGGCTGCGCGGCATCGACGGGGTCGTTCAGGTGATCGACCAGCTCAGCGGCGTCGCGCTTCCGGCCTCGTCGTGGGAGACACTCATTCTGCCCTCGCGTGTCACCGACTACTCGACCGGCATGCTCGACGAGCTGACGGCGACGGGCGAGGTCATCTGGTCGGGTGCCGGTTCGCTCGCGGGCAACGACGGCTGGGTCAGCCTGCACCTCGCCGACGGGGCCCAGGTCACGCTGGCGGAGCCCTCCGGCGACGAGACCACCGAGCTGCAACGCGAGATCCTCAGCGCACTGGCCGGGGGTGGCGCCTACTTCTTCCGGCAGCTGAGCGACTCGGTGGGTGCCACCGCATCATCACCCCTGCTCGACACCGACCTCGTCACCGCCATCTGGGATCTCGTCTGGCAGGGCCAGATCACCAACGACACCTTCGCGCCGCTGCGCACCCAGGTCAGCGGCAAGGCGCCGCGCACCCGGACGCCGACCACTCGCTCCCGCGCCTCCTATCGCGGACGGGTGCCGCGCTCGGCGATGCCGCGCCAAGCCGGGCCTCCGACCGTGGGCGGGCGCTGGTCGCTGCTGCCCCTCGCCGAACCCGACGCCACCGTCCGCGCCGCCGCTCAGGCCGAGATGCTGCTCGAACGTCACGGGGTGGTCACCCGTGGCGCTGTGACGAACGAGGGAGTTCGCGGCGGCTTCTCGACGGTCTACAAAGTCCTCTCGACGTTCGAAGAGACCGGCCGGGCGCGTCGCGGCTACTTCGTCGAGGGCCTCGGTGCCGCGCAATTCGCCACCGGACCCACCGTCGACCGTCTTCGCGCGTTCGTTCGCGACGACGACCGCGAGGGCTCGGAGGCGCTCGCGTCCGCAGGTCGAGGCGACGCCGTTCCCGTCGTCACCCTGGCCGCGACCGACCCCGCCAACCCGTACGGTGCCGCGCTGCCGTGGCCGACCGCACCCGACGATGCGCCCGAGGGCGCGCCTCGGGGCCACCGCCCGGGCCGCAAAGCCGGGGCGCTCGTCGTTCTCGTCGACGGGCGGCTCGTCGTCTACGTCGAGCGGGGCGGCAAGACCGTGCTGACCTTCGGCGATCCGACCGAGCGCGATCTCGCCGTCGCCGCTGCGTCGCTGGCCGGTGTCGTCCGGGCGAGGCTCGGCAAGCTCGCGGTCGAGCGGGTCGACGGAGAGTTCGTGCTCGGCAGCCGGTTCGGCGACGCACTGCGGGAGGCCGGGTTCGCGCCGACCCCGAGCGGCGTGCGGTTGCGGTCGTGATGGGCACTGCGGCCGTGACGGGCCCCGCGGCCGAGATGGTCACCGCAATCCGACGTGAATCGGCCAATCTGACCCGGCGCGCCACGTCGTCATGGCCGAATCGCGTCGCTTCGCTCGCCGGCTCCACGACGCCGACCGCGCCGGCCACCCCGACCGGAGCCGACCATGCCTGAGGGCGACACCGTCTACCGCGCCGCCAAAAACCTCGATGCGGTACTGCGCGGGCAACGGCTCACGAAATCCGACTTCCGGGTGCCCGAGTTCGCCACGATCGACCTCGCCGGCGAGATCGTCGACGACGTCATCAGCCGCGGCAAGCACCTGCTGCACCACATCGGCGACGTGACCTTGCACACCCACCTCAAGATGGAAGGATCCTGGCACGTGTACCGGCACGGCACCAAGTGGCGCCGCCCCGCGTACCAGGCCCGAGTCGTGCTCGAGACGGAGGAGTGGGTCGCTGTGGGCTTCGACCTCGGAATCGTCGAGCTCGTTCCCCGCGACGACGACGACAGCGTCGTTGCCTACCTGGGCCCCGATCTGCTCGGCCCCGACTGGAACGCCGAGATCGCCCTCACCAACATCGAACGCGACCCCGCCCGCGAGATCGGACTCGCCCTGCTCGACCAGCGCGTCCTCGCCGGCGTCGGCAACGTCTACCGCAACGAGCTCTGCTTTTTGCGGGGCGTGCTTCCCACCCGGCCGGTGAGCGAGGTGCCGCAGCTACCCAAGATGGTCGACCTCGCGCATCGGCTGATTCACGCCAACAAAGACCGGGTGGAGCGCACCACGACCGGCACCCTCCGCGGCACCACCGACTGGGTCTACGGCCGAGCCGGCAAGCCGTGCCTCCGGTGCGGAACGAAGATCAAGCGGGGCGAGCTCGGCGAATCCGAGCTGGAACTGCGCGAGACGTACTGGTGCCCGCACTGCCAGACCTGAAACCCTCGCCTGACGCCGACCCGCACCAGCGAGGTGACGCGAATCGGCCGACGTCGCGCGCCGCGGCACTGTGACATCGGCCGATTCGCGCGAGGTCACGCCCGGTCGTAAGGCGCCAGCTACGCCCCGGCCTCCTGCGCCATGATGTACGCCAGCAGGTACGTGCGCGAGTTGCCGTTGTCGATCGCGGTCGACGGCAGCTTCTTCGCCGCCGCGAGTGCCGAGGCCGCCGCATTCTTACCGGCAAGCGACTCGTACATGAGCACGTAGTCGATCAGCGTCTCGTCTGCGCCCCCGGTCAGAGCTGCCGCGACCAGCTTCTTGATGTGCGAGGCGCCCCCGCCCGCCGACGACCCGAGGTACGTCGACACCGGGCTCATCGGGATCAACTGGATGCCGATGATCGCGCTCGGCGCCGCCGAGAACCAGGTCGCGTAGTCGCGCTTGCCACCCCAGTTGAGCGACACGAGGTCATGCGAGAAACCGTCGAACTGCGGCTCGTCGAGCGACGGGTTGACGTAGTAGGCGAGCGCCGACGCGGTCTCGCCGCTGAGCAGCCAGTTCGCCTCGCCCTCGAGGGCCGTGTCTCCGGAGGCTTTGGCCCAGAGGGCGAGCCCCGTCCAGGCGTTGACGGCTTCGGAAGACGACTCCTGGTTGTTCCCGTCGGCGAAGGGCGAGTAGCCGGACGCCCAGCTGTGCGAGAAGTACGGGTCGTAGACGCGGGTGTCGGGAAAATATTTGCCCGAGCCGTCGCCGGTGTTGGTGGCGATGTCGGCGGCGAGCAGGTTCATCACCGGTGCCCACTTGGCGGCGAGCGACGGCGTCGACTGGGCGACCACGCCGGCCGCGTAGAGGAAGTACCCGTAGTGGAAGTGGTGATCGTTGTCTTCCTCCGACCCGAACGAGTTCGCGAGCCCCACGATGGTCTTGAGCTTCGCGTCGTAGACGAAGCACTCCTGTGCGCGCGTCGTGCAGCCGCCCGGTTCCATCCACTTGTCGATCTGGGTGGTCAGAGCGGTCGTCAGCGTCTTCTCGGAGGCGTCGTCGCCGAGCTCGCGGGCGAGCTGCAGCAGCATGGCGGCGCGGTAGAGCGATTTTCCGCCGTAGTAGGTGTCGGTGGCGAAGGTCGGCAGCAGCTTGACGTCGACCTCGAGCTGCGACTTCAGCGCGGCCTTGTTCGACGACGAGACCTTCGTCAGGTCGAGGCTCGACGTGGCCGCGATCGTCGGCGTGGTGAACGACAGGCCCGACGAGATGCAGAGCGGCGTCGTGCCGTAGAGGCCGGCATACGAGGCGGAGGTGCAGCCGGCGGAAGCGTCTGCGCCCTGGTGCGGCAGCGGCACGACGAGAGTGCTGCCGGGGGCTTTAGTCGTGCTCGCCGCGGTCCGGTAGGCGAGCTTCGTCTTCTGCCCGGCCGACGTCGACGCGTAGGTCGTCGTCACGCCGGTCAGTGGCGAGGCCGCGGCCTTCTGCAGAGCGGTGAGATCGGTCGCGGACGTCCCCTCGGGCACGGGGAACAGGGTCAGCGAGCCGCCCTTCTGCAGCGTGACCTCGGGGCCCGCGATGGTGGCATCACTCGTCGCCACCGACCACTTCTGGCCCGAGACCGTGAGCGTGCCGTCGGATCCTGAGGTGTCGATCGACCCGTTCAGGGTCACCGAACCGGCACGCGCCGCGGTGTACGAGACGAGCGGCGAGCCCTCGGCGATGGTGACATGGCCGAGGATCCGACTGCCCGACAGATACTCGATCGTCACCGACACGGAGTCGTACGCGCTGACGATCGCGCTGTCGGCGCCGAGGTCGGCCGAGACCTGGGTGACGGCTTCACCGAAGACGGTGTTCTCGGTACCCGTGACGGTGGGCAGACCGGTGTCGAACCCGGTGGCGGTCTGCTGGAACGACAGCGGGTAGGGGAAGACGGCCATCGGGGTGTCGCCGAAGACCAGGCCGGAGAACCACTTGTTCGTCGGCGGGGTGAGCCCCTCGGCGAGGCGCATCTTCGGCGTCGCCGCGATCGACCTTGTCACGAGCTTGTCGAGGAGCGGCCCGACGGTGTCGTCACCGAGCACCTTCTGCCCGGCGCCGAGCGGCACCGATGATTTCGACGGAGTGGGGTCGGCAGTGGGCCCTGCGGATGTGCACCCGGTCACCACGAGGGCGACGGCTGCGGTGAGGGCGAGGAGTGCGGTGGCACGAGTGCGGAACGCGATGGCTACAGGCCGATCTTCTGGACGAACGCGAGCATGGCATCCTGCGCGCCGGCGAACATGCCGTCCTGACGCAGGGAGAGGGTGGCCGTGATCGGCGTGCCCGGGTTGACGAGACCGGAGTAGGCACCTTGCACGAGGTACTTGCTGGCCACCTCGATCTCGGTCTCGGCGTTGCCCTCGGTCGTCTGCACGGAGACCTTCTTGACCGTCCCGTCGACCGTCGTCTGGTTCGGCAGCATGAGCTCGACGGTGGCGCCGTCCTGGATCCGCTCGTAGTCGCGCGGCGTCAGCTTGTAGTCGCCGAGCACATACAGACTGTCGGCCCGGTCGATGGTGGCGAGGTCGGCGCCCGATTGCACGAAGCCGCCCTCTTTCGTGTCGATCTTCGAGACGATTCCGCTGACCGTCGCCAAGAACGTCATGGTGCCGTCGGGGGTGACGGTGTAGCTCGTGCTCTTGTAGCTGAGCAGGTCGGACCGCACGTCTTGCAGCACCGAGAGGCTCTTGATCTGGAAGAGCTTGTCGCCCTTCGTGACCTTGTCACCGACCTCGACGAACTGTTTGACGATCGAGCCCGAGTAGTCGGTTCCGATCTCGTACTCCTCCGCCTGGATGCTGGCACTCGTGGAGACGACCTGCGACTGGCGCTTGGTGAAGATGACGGTGAAGGCCGCCACAAGAACGATCACGACGAGGATTCCGGCGAGGAGCTTGAAACGGCTGGACCAGGTCATGACGCGACCCTTTCGTCGGAGGTGGCGCTGCGGCGACCGGTGCGGGTGGCGAGGATCTGCTCGCGGGGAAGGGTGTCTTCGAACGTGGCCGCGAGCAGCGCGACCTCTTCGGGCGTGCGCGGCGCCGGCCGGGAGATCTGGGTGCGCGTCGGGGTCGTCGTGATGTGCTTCGGCGTGGCCTGGTCGAGGTTCGCCGAGACGACGAGGTCGCCACTCGCGGCCAGCTTGTTCGCCTTGCGGATCTCTTTGGCCTCACGGCCGGCGACGATGAGGAACGACAGCAGGATCCCGGTGTTCAGCAGGTTCCAGAAGGTCGCCAGGGTCCACACCCCGTTCTGCATGTCGCGGTAGATGGCGACGACGCTGGTGAGCGCCAGGAAGACGAAGAAGAGCACCTGCGGGATGATGAAGTTGAACGGCGACTTCTGCACGTTCTTACCGCCCGTCACGTGCCATCCGACGTCCTTGCCGGTCATGACGTTCCAGAACGCCTTGACGTAGATCGGGAACGACACCGTCGCCAGCATCAGCACCTCGTACCGGAACGATCCCAGCGTGTAGAACGCCAGCAGGATCTGCATCAGGTAGAAGCTGCAGTAGTAGAGGATCCACTGACCGAGCGAGATCGTCAGGTTCATCGGGCGAAGGTCGAAGAAGATCTCCATCGGCGGCACGAGCAGAAGCAGCAGCGGCGCGATTCCGGTGAGGTAGTTCGTCGCGGTGACCATGTACTGCAGGCGCTGGTCCATCGTCAGGGTGCGCTTCGGCGACAGCGGGTTGTGCTGGAACAGGATCTCGAATCCGCCGGAGGCCCAGCGCAGCTGCTGCTTCGAGTACGCCTCGATGGTCTCGGGGGCGTCGCCGACCGCAAGGGTCAGGGGGATATAGATCGAACGCCAGCCGGCCTCGTGGAGGTGCAACGAGGTCCAGACGTCTTCCGACTTCGAGTCGGTGACCATGCCGCCGATATCGTCGATGGCGGCACGGCGGAAGATCACGTTGGTGCCGACACAGAACGCCGCGTTGAAGCGGTTGCGGCCCGGCTGGATGAACTTGTAGAAGACGGCCTGCATGTAGCCGGCACCGCGGGAGACGAGCGAGGCGAGGTTGCCGTACGCCTGCGGCGTCTGCACGAACGCGACCTTCTCGTCGATGAAGAACGGCACGGTCTCGTGCAAGAACTCGGGTTTCGGCACGAAGTCGGCATCGAAGATCGCGTAGTAGTCGCCCTTGGCGAGAGAGAGCGCGTGGTTGACGTTGCCCGCCTTGGCTCCGTGGTTGGTCAGGCGGCGCACGTAGCGGGCGTTGTGGCGGGCCGCGAGGTCGCGCACCTCATCGCTCTTGCCGTCGTCGAGGATCCAGGTGCGGTGCTCGCCCTGAAGCGCGATCGCCGCGGTCAGCGTCGCCTCGATCTTGGCGATCTCTTCGCCGTAGACCGTGATGAAGACGTCGATGATCTTCCGCTCGCCGTCGACCAGCATCGGCCAGAGGTGCGGCTGGTCGCGGATGCCGAGACGGTCGATTGCCTCCTCGTCGTACAGGGTGTCCTGCGTGTTGTGGAAGTCGAAGTCGCGCGGGTCGGCGCCTCCCGAGAGGATCGTCCACATCGCCAGCAGTGCCTGGATCACGACGACGGCTTCCGCCACGATGACCATCGTGTACGGCAGCAGGTCACCGCGGTTCGCCGGGTTGAGGAGGAACTGGCCGTAGACCAGGATCCCCAGCGTCGAGACGAGCACGAGCAGCACCATCACCGGAGAGTGGGTCCGTCCCTCGGGCCGTCCGCCCGCGGTGATGTGCTCGGTGGTGTGGACCTTCCGGGCCTTCACGGGCTTGCGTTCCGCCCGCTCGGCCTCGAGGCGACGGCGCTCCGCGTCGAGACGCGATGCGTCGTTCTGGGCGCTGCGGCGGGCAGACCTACGGTCGCCGGGCATGGTTCGGGACATGCGGGGGTGTTCTCCTGGTTCGGGTTCAGGGGAGGTGCCGCGTGTCGAGGGCGTCGTGCGGAAGCGGCCATCGAGACGAGACGATGTCGGCTACGGCGGCGACTGAGTGTGCGACGCGACAGGAATCGCGCCACGTGTGCTGGTGAAGCAGCAACCGGCTGGGTAGGCCGATCTTGTGGGTGTCAACAGACTAGGGGACGGTCCCCCTTTCGGAGGGCCCCCGTTTGGGGTGCAAAAAAGGATGGGGTATGCCCTGTTCCCAATTTTCCGGGCCTCTCACCCGCTCCGATCACCCGTCTCAGGCGGTTTTACGCGCGAGGACGACACCATTCGGGGTACACGCGTCGAATGGTCAGGAGACCTGCGTCAGCCACTCCGCCAGGAATTCCGCGCCGGCCTCGTCGTGGATCGCCCCGGTCGCGCTGGTGCGGATCGGGTATGCCTTCTCCGGCACGCCGTCGCCCGGCCGGACGTCGACATGCTCGACCTCGTAACCACCGGCGTGCAGCCAGTCGGCCATGGCGTAGTCGCTGCGGGAGTCGCCGACCGTGCGCCACGCCAGTGGCAGCTCGCCGTCCAGGGCGAGGAGTTCGAGTGCCCGACGGGCACCGAGGTCTTTGCCGAGCAGCACCGATTCGATGTCGGTCGAGATGATCGTGGGGTCGATTCGCCACTGCACGTCGCCGTGAGCGTCGGGCCGCACGTCGTCGAGACGGCGCACGCCGAAGCCGCGCCGCGCGAGCGCCTCCCGGGCGACTTCGTCGAAGAGCGGCTGCATGGCGAGATAGGTGGAGTTCTCGATCGAGGTGAGCTGCTCGACCGACACCATCGCCCTCTTCGTGCGATCGAAGAAGACCCGGTCGGCGAATCGCTCGGCGACCACGGCCTCCATCTCGGCCGCGAAGTCGGCGGGCATGGTGAGCGACTCGTCGATCTCGAGCTCACCCATGCCCCCGTCGAACCGCGGCCCGATCGAGAACCACACGGCGCCCTTCTCGCAGACTCCGTGCACCCTGGCGTGATCGGGCAGGCCCGCAGCGATGAGCGGCCCGACGACCTCTTCGCGGATGAACGCGTCAGAGCGCCCGGTGTTGAAGACCAGGGGGATTCCCGCGTCGGCGAGCGCGACCAGATCGCGCGTGATGGCCGGGAGGTCGATGGTGCGGGTGATCGGGCTGGCGATGGGGCCGTCGACGTCGAGGAGCAGGCCAAGGGCGGGGGCAGAGGTCGAGGGCATGCCCTCGATCATTCCAGGTCTTCGCTACGCGTCGACGAGCTCGTCGACAGGCACGACCGACTGCGAGAAGAGGAGCTCCTGGTAGGCGAGCTCTTCGGCCTGCTTCTGCGCCTTGCGCAAGCGCAGGTCGCGGCGACGCGCTGGCTCGTTCACGGGGGCGTCACCGGCGAAGAGCGGTCGCAACTCGTCGACCCGACGGGCGATCCGATCACCCAGCTCGCCGAAGAACTCATCACGGCCCGGCATGTCGAGGAAGCGACGCTCATCGGCCGCTCGCCAGAGATCGCTGGCGAGCTCGCCATACGCGTTCATCTGCCCCTGCTTCATAACCGAGCCCCCGCTCCGTCAGTCGTTCCGTGTGACTAGTCCACAGCACCCGCCAAGAAGGTGCATCAGCCTCAAGACTGATCCTTCGAACTATCGGTCGGCACGCAGGTACCACTGAACATCGTGAGAGACCGAACATCAGGATCCCACCACCCGCCAGACGACGCCGCCAGCGGTCGAGATCGACTCTAGGCCGAGCGCCCGTTTCCGTCGTGGGCATGCTCGAGCACGGCGCGCGCCGCGACCTGCAACACGTCGTGTGCATCGCAGCGGCGTTGCTCGGCGACCGCACCGCTCAGGCCGGTCGTCATCGCAGCACTCGCCACCGCCAGGGCGCTCACGACCTCGGCTTGACGTGCCGAGAGCGGCTCGTCGCTCAGCGTGTTCACGAGCTCGATCAGGCCGCGTTCGCTGGACTGTTGAGCATCGTCGCCACCGTCGAGGGAGGCCGTGGCCACCGCGACGAGCGCCAGCGCCAGCGCGGCTGCTTCGCGTTCGGTCAAGTGGTCCATGCCGTGCACGGTACCCCGCCCGGCCGTGCGGGGCCGGAGGCGTCTCCCAGGTCGAGGGCCCTGACACCGCAAATCGGGCCGAACTCCATCCTTCGACGGTGTCCGGCCCGATTTGTGGTGTCGCGCTCGAAAGGCGCTAGAGCGACGATCCGATCGCCGAGAAGACGCCGACGATCAGGGCCGTGAAGGCGATGATGTTGATGACGACGATCGCGATGCTGATCCACAGCGGCAGCAGGCCACGGCCCGAGCGACGGTGCACGACGACCGAACGGCCGATGATGTACACCAGCGGCGTGAAGAGCGCGAAGAACGACCAGGCCCAGTGGAACGGCCTGACGACGCCCTGGCGCTGCAGAGCCTTCCAGTCGAAGTAGGCGAGCACGACCGTCGCGGCGGCGATGAGGAGCCCGAGGATCGAGGTGAGCCCGGAGCTGGCAGTCGTCGTTCCGAAGCCCTGCGCCGAGTTCGGGTTCGCCTCGATCTGGCGGATGGCGTCTTCGAGGACCGGCTGCAGGCTCGCGAACGACAGGAGGCTGATGATGAGCGAGATGATCGGCAGGCCCACGATGACCCAGATGAAGATGTTGGTGACCTTGGCGTCTTTCGGCGCCTTCGGGATCTCCTGGCCGTAGCCATACTGCTGCTGACCGTACTGATTCTGGCCGTACTGATTCTGCTGGCCGTAGGGCTGCTGGCCGTTCTGCTGCTGACCGTACTGGTTCGGGGCGTACTGGTTCTGGCCGTACTGGTTCTGCTGCCCGTAGGACTGCTGTCCGTACTGTGCGGGCGCCTGGCCCTGCTGCGGCTGCTGACCCTGCTGTCCATACGGCTGCTGCTGACCGTACTGGCCCTGCTGGCCGTACTGACCCTGCTGGCCCTGGCCCTGCTGGCCGTACGGCTGCTGCTGACCGTACTGCCCCTGCGAACCGGCCGAGCTCTGCTCGGGCGCCGACCCGGGCGTCTGGTACCCGGGGATCCGCTCGCCGTAGGCGGGCCGATCGCGGTCGTCTCGAGCGGCGGGCGCCTGAGGTTCGGGCTCGACGGCCGAGCTGGGCGCGGCTACCGAAGCGATCTCGGCCTGCGGTTCGGGCCGAGCGGCCTGCTGCGGCGGCGCGTCGTGCTGGTGCAGCGGCGCCTGAGGTTCGGGGCCACGGACGTGCTCCGTCCAGGCGCGGCCGTCCCACCAGCGGTAGCCGGGATCACCGGACGGGTTCGGATACCAGCCGGGCTGCGGCAGTGCATTTCCGGTCGAGTCGGTCACGAGGGTTCCTTTGCAGTAGTGACGCAGCTGCAGTAGTGACGCAGCGTGGCGTCGTCGTCAGGTCGACAACGGGGTCGTTCGTCGCCCAGCCTAGGTCGAGGATCCTTGCAGCGACCAGAGAATGAACCCTCAGACAGCTAAGCGGCCCCGCCGGCGAACGACTGCCGTCCGACGACGGCGAGCAGATCGAGCTTCTCGGCCGACTCGCTCCCCGGCACGGCGGTGAAGACGAGCAGTCGTTGCGAGTCATCGTTCGGCGTCAGGATCTGGCAGTCGACCGCGATCACCCCGAGCTCCGGGTGGACGATGCGCTTCTCTTCGCCGCGCCGTTCGGCCACGTCGTGTTTCTGCCACAGGAGCCGGAACTCGGGGCTCCGCTCGAGGAGGCTGTCGACGATCGCGTGGGCGCGCGGATCCTTGGCTCCCCGTCGTGTCACCGAGACCCGCAGGTCGGCCACCTGCACCCGACTCTGGTGATCGTGGTCTTCGGCGGGGTAGACGTCGCGGCCCTCGGGGTGCGTGAACCAGCGGTGCACCTGGCTGCGGTCGAGCCCCTCGTAGCGGAAGTCGTCGCCGAGGAGCGCCTGCGCGGCGGGATTCTGGGCGAGGGTCGTGCCGAGGTCGTCGATCACCTGGGCGGGGGTGTCGTGAAGACGGTCGAGGATCCGAAGGAGCGTCGGGTGCACATGCTCGCTCAGCGCCTGCCGCTGCGGCGGGTTGTGGCCGGCGAGGCGGTGCAGGTGATCCCGCTCGTCCACCGTCAGCCGGAGCGCCCGCGTGATCGCCCCGAGGATCTGCTCGGACGGTTGGGTGGCGCGCTGCTGCTCGAGGCGGCTGACGTAGTCGACGCTCATACCGGCGAGCATTGCGACCTCTTCGCGGCGGAGGCCCGGCGTGCGGCGGCGGGCTCCGGCGCCGAGCCCGACGTCGGCCGGGCTGAGCGCCTCGCGGCGGCGGCGCAGGAAGTCGGCGAGCTGGGCGCGGTCCATGTCCATGCGTCGATTCTCCGCCCGCGCGGGGTGCCGAGCCAGGGATCGCCGCTCCCCCGCCCTGCTCGATCCCCCCCTTCGCCAATTTGCGACCGATCGGAAGACAGGGCCCGAAGTCACGCGTGACGGGAGTGACTCGAGGTTGGTTTCGCTCGCAAAATTGCGGGGCCGACGGTCGGGGCAGACGGGTCAGCGCCGGGCGAATCGCTGTTCGACCTCGACGCGGAAGGGGGCGACGATCGGGGCGGCCACGACGATCGGCTCGCGACGGATGTGAGCGAGAGCGGCGTTCTCGCGGCGCCTCTCGTCGAAGATCGTCTTCAGCACACGGATGCCGTCACCGATGGCGTCGAGATTCGACTCGCTGTGGACGCGGTGCTTCTCGAACGACGGCACCTCGACGACGCGCAGCTTCGCGGCCGCGAAACGGCAGGTGAGGATCGTGTCGATCTCGAAGCCGTCACCCCAGAGCATCGCGCCGTCGGAGGGAGCCTCGACCGCCGAGTCGACCATCTCGAGGGCGGGGAGCACGTCGCGCCAGAACGCGTTGTAGCCGTAGCACAGGTCGGAGTAGCGGGTGCCGAGGAGCACGTTGCAGATCAGGTTCAGGCCGAGATCCCGACCGGAGCGGAAGAGGTTCAGGTCGGCGGAGCCGCCACCCCTGCGAAAGCGCGAGCCCTTGGCGACGTCGGCACCCTTGACGAGAGTGTCGACCAGGGCGGGGATGTCTGCGGGGTCGGCTGCCCCGTCGGCGTCGAACAGGACGATGATGTCGCCGGTCGCGGCCTCGAAGCCGCAGGCGAGAGCATTGCCCTTGCCCGTGCGGGTCTGCTGGACGATCTTGATCCCGGGGAAGGCGCGGAGGGCGGTCTCGACGGTGCCGTCCACCGAGTCGCCGTCGACCAGGATGACCTCGTACGCGTCGGGGAGCTGAGGCAGGATCACCTCGAGGTTTGTGGCCTCGTTGCGAGCGGGAACGATGATCGAGATGGTCGGGTTCGATGGGCGCGGGGCAGTGCGGAACGTCATGTCGGGGAGCCCATTCGGGTAGGCGGTGCGTTCGGGAGTGGTGCAGACGCTCCTCGGCCTGGGTAAGACCTCGGTGCGCCGTCGGGTACCGCACAAGCTAGCTTCGAACGCTGGCCTGCGCGAACCCCCCGCTCGGGGGGTGGGCAGACGAACGACAACCGTTCGAGACCCCGTTCGGGTGTCTTTTTGTCACCCGATGGAGGGGGTGATGGCTGACCCGAGTCCTCGACGAGGAGGACACGCCTGTACCCCGAGCTGCGCCACGCCTCCATCGGGAGTCCTCCATTGTGCGGACACGCGCGAACCCTGTACCCCTCGACCCTCGAGACGACGGCTCCAAGGATCCGCCGCCCACGCCTCTCGAACCGACGTTTCTGACCCCTTTTCAGCCGCGCCCCACCCCTCCCCCAGCCTTGCGTTCGAAGTGGCTCTGTCACCCGAACTGGGGGCACGTTTTCGTCTCGTGCAGCAGCGGCCGATTACGCAGGTCGACCACTGGGCATCCCACTACCCTCGATCCATGACCACACGATCGCCGCTCCGGCTCCTGATCGCCTCGGCGGGAGTGGCGGCGCTCCTCGCCCTCGCCGGCTGCTCGAGTGCGGCTGGCCCGGCGAACACGGCGGAGATTCCGACCGGGGTGGCGTTCGAGGGCTACGCCGTCGCCGGCGACTCGGCCTTGAAGGCTCTCGCGAGCGACTCCGCCGCCCTCGACACGGTCGCCATCTCGGGTGTGAGCCTCACCTCGGAGGGCGGCGGAGTGGCTGCGTCGTCGAGTGACGCGCTCGCCCTGCTCGCGAAGGCGCACTCCGCGACGAAGAAGGCGGAGCTCGTCGTCGACAACATCGACGCGAGCAAGGGCGTCTACAGCCAGGCGATCGCGACCAAGATGCTCTCGAGCGAGTCGAACCGGCAGTTCGTCATCGCCGGCCTCGCCGGAGAAGTGGAGCACGGCGGCTACGACGGCGTGCAGCTCGACTTCGAGAGCCTGTCGGCGTCGAACTCCGACGACCTCGTCTCGTTCGCGAGCGAACTCCGCGAGACGCTTCCGGCGAAGGCCACGATCTCGATGGCGCTGACCGCGCAGACGTCGGCGAGCGGCTACCTCGCCGCCGGCTACGACCTGGCGAAGCTCACGGCGTCGATCGACCGCTTCGCGCTGCTGGCCTACGGCGAGCACGGCAGCTCGTTCAGCGAAGCCGGGCCGGTCGGCGGGCTTCCCTGGGCACAGCAGGCGCTGGCGGCGCTCCTCACTCTCGTTCCGGCGAAGACGGTCGATCTCGCGGTGGCGGGCTACGGCTCGACCTGGCCGACCACTGGCAAGGGTGGCGTGATCTCGCCCGCCGAGGCCCGCGATCAGGCCGGAAGCCGCGCCAACTGGGTCTCCGCCCAGGGGGAATGGACGGCCAAACTCGCCGACGGCACCGTGCTCTGGTGGTCTGACGCGAGGTCGCTCACAGTGCGCGCGAATGCCGCGAAATCGGCCGGCCTACACGGCGTCGCGCTGTGGCAGATCGCGACGGCCGACCCCGTCGGTAGAGGGTAGCGACGGGCTGGCGGATCCTCGTCCTCGAAATTCGGTTGGCGAGTCGTCGCTCGACGACGTAGAGTCCCGGTAATCGAACGTACGTTCGAATGAGAGGGGCGAGGTGGACGTCATGACCCGGGTCGACGAGGAGGTGTCTGTGTGGGTGTCCGAAGAGGGCATCCCGCAGCGGATCGTGTGGAAGGCCGAGCGGTTTCGGGTGAGCGATACCCCGACGCGGCTGAATCCCACGTATCCCGGCTGGCAGACCGAGGCGGCATTCGACCCCGCCTTCACGCACCCGCCCGAGCCGCGCGAATCATGGCGATTCCAGGCCACCGCCGAGAGCGGGCAGACCCTGGTCTTCGATGTGAGCCGCGAGCCGTATAACTCGCGCTGGCGCCTGCTGCGCACCTACGACTGAGCGGGTCTGTCTGCCGCCTGCCGCCTGCACCGAATTTGAAGGAAAAACCGTGGCCGGGGGCCCGCCGATCCGCTTGTCTTCGTCGAGCGGCGGCGGCTTCTCCTTCGAATTTGCAAGAGCTGCGAGCTGCCAGCTACGCGTACGGCAGCCGCGTCCAGGTGCCGCCATCGCGCCGTGTCAGCGCCACCCGCTGCACCTCGGCGAGCGCCGTCGTCGCCGTCGCCACGAGGTCGGCCACGCGGGCGGCCTGGCGGTCGGCATCCGCCGTGAAGCGGACCACCAGTCGGGCCTCGCCCCGCACGACCGCGACATCGCGCGCCTCGACGGTGACCTCGGCCGCCGCCGCCTCGGCTGCGCGGGGCAGAACGGCGTCGGGAGCGACCCCGCGCGCCAGCCGTCCGATGGTGAGGGTCACTCGATACGAAGCCATCAGGCGTGCCCGGCGAGACGCTGAGTCAGCGACTGCCGCACGGTCGGCCATTCGCTGTCGATGATCGAGAAGACGACGGTGTCGCGGATCGTTCCGTCGGGCCACACCCGGTGATTGCGCAGCACTCCGTCTTGCTTCGCGCCGAGACGAGCCACCGCGGCCCGCGACTGCTGGTTGTGCCAGTGCACCCGGAATTCGACGGCGATGCAGACAAGGCTCTCGAACGCGTGCCGGAGCAGCAGCAGTTTCGCCTCGGTGTTGATGCCGGTGCGCTGCGCCTCACGGCCGAGCCAGGTAGAGCCGATTTCGAGCCGGCGGTGTTCCGGCTCCAGGTTGAGCAGCGTGGTGATGCCGACGGCGTGGCCGCTGCGGGTGTCGATCACCGCCCACGGCACCTGCGTTCCGGCCCGGTGCAGTGCGATCCTCGCTCGGATGTCGTCCGCCATGTCGTCGGGCGCCGCGATGTGTGTCGCGTACCAGGTGCGCCAGAGGTCTCCGACGGCGACGGCCTCGGCGAGATCGGCGGCGTGGGTCTCCGCCAGCGGCTCGAGCCGGACCCGGTCGCCGACGAGGGTGGGAAGCGCGGTGAACTCCATGCGTCGACCCTATTGGCGCCGCCGCGTCACTGCGGTGTGGCGGCACTGCGGTGTGGCGGCACTGCGGTGTGGCGGCCTCCGAATTCGAAGGAGAAACCGCACCCGGGGGCCCGCCGATCCGCATAACTTCGTCGAGCACCTCGCGTTTCTCCTTCAAATTCGAAGGGACCGCCAAATTCGAAGGGACCGCAGGATCCGGCACGCCGACCTCACCTCAGACCCGCTGCGCCACACAACCCCGCTACGGCCGGATCAGCGCCGGCAGCAGCTGCGACGCCTCCACATACTCGGGCGCCGCGATCCCCGAGACCAGGATCTCCCACATCTCGCGGACCCTCACGAACAGATCGGGCCCGTGCCCGAGTGAGTTCGAGACGAGATTGACCCCGACGAAGGCTCCGACGACGAATCGCGAGAGCTTCTCCGGGTCGAGGCCGGACCGGAGTTCGCCGTTCTCGACGCCGCGCCGGAGGAGGTCGACGGTCAGATCCGTCCACAAGTCGTAGGGCGCGCTGATGTCGAGCTGGGCGACGAGCTCCTCCGTCGTCAGCTTGACGCCGGCCGCGACGACGGCATCGTCGACGATCTGCGCGGCGAGGTTGCGGTGGAGCCGGATCATCGTCTCAATCACGGAGTAACCCGCATCGAGGGTTTCTTGCGCCCGAAGCGCAGTCAGCCGCGTCTCTTCGGCGATCACGGCATTTGCGAGGTCGCGCTTCGACGAGAAGTGGAAGTACAGAGCACCCTTGGTCACCCCAGCCTCGACGGCCACCACGTCGAGGGTCGTCCGGGCGTATCCCCGTTCGGCGAAGACGGTCGCCGCGGCCTGAATGATGGCGCTCTGAGTCGCCTGCGCACGCTCTTGGCGCGGCTTGGGAAGAGCCGGGGGCGTTGGTCGGTCGCCGTGCCCCTGCCCGTTGTTCGTGACGCCATCGTCATCACTCACGATGTCACCGCCGTCTTTTCTCATTGGCAGTCTCCACACGGCCTGACCCGTGCGTGCTCATGCTAGACCGCGACCGAGCGGTCTACGGCGTCTGGCTCGAGATGGCGTTTTCGGGATAGACGTGGGGCGACGGCTGTCGGGAGGTGGGACGGCGGGGCTGGGGCAGGGGACCGTAGGGTCAACCCATGAGGATCGTCATCGCCTGCGACTCGTTCAAGGGCTCGGCCACCGCCGCCGAGGTGTGCGCCGCCCTCCGCCGTGGCTGGCAGCGGGTGCGACCGGCCGACGACATCATCGTGCGCCCCATGGCCGACGGCGGCGAGGGCACGCTCGACGCCTTCGAGGCCGGCGTTCCCGGTGCGGTCCGGCATCCGATCCGGGTGACAGGGCCTCTCGGCGAGGCCCACGAGGCGTCGTTCCTCACACTGCCCGACGGCACCGCGGTCGTCGAGCTTGCCTCGATGAGCGGCATCACGCTGGTGCCGGAAGGTGGGCTCCGGCCGCTCGACGCGACCACGACGGGATTTGGGCAGGCGGTCGCGAGTGCCCTCGGGGCGGGGGCCGTCCGTGTGCTGCTCGCCGTCGGATCCTCGTGTTCGACCGACGGCGGCGCCGGCGCCCTGACCGCCCTGGGTGCGCGGTTCTCGAGAGCCGACGGCAGGCCGATCGCCCGTGGGGCGCGAGGCCTCGCCGACCTCGCCTCGGTCGATCTCGACGGACTGCCGGCACTGCCCGCGGGAGGAGCGGTCGTGCTGTCGGACGTGACGAACCCGCTGACCGGGCCGACCGGGGCCGCCGCGGTCTTCGGTCCGCAGAAGGGAGCTACCCCCGACGACGTCGTGCTGATCCACCGCTGGCTCACCCACTATGCCGAGCTCATGCCGGGCGACCCGGGGTCAGCGACCGCGCCGGGTGCCGGCGCGGCCGGCGGCACCGGGTTCGGGCTCCTCGCCTGGGGAGCCACTATCCGAAGCGGCGCCGGCTTCGTCGCCGACCTGCTCGACCTGCCCGGAGCGATCGGGGAGGCCGACGTCGTCATCACGGGCGAGGGCCGGTTTGACGACCAGTCGGCCGCGGGCAAGGCCCCGTCGGTCGTGCTCGACCTCGCAGAACAGGCCGACGTGCCCGCGCTGCTCGTCGCAGGGTCGATCACGGCCGACACGACGCGATTCGCTGCAACCGTGTCACTCAGCGAGCTGGCGGGCGAGACGGCGAGTGCGCTTCAGGATCCGACGCGCTGGCTCGAGCGGGCGGGCGAGACTCTCGCCATGGCCCAGCCGGCGACCTGACGCGAATCGGCCGACATCACAGCGCCGCGGCGCGCGATGTCGGCCGATTCGAGCGAGGTCACACCAGAGCACCTCGTGACGCGGGCGACGCTCTACGCGTCGGCTCGCACCTGCAGGCTCGGGTAGTCCGTGTAGCCCTCGGCGCCCGGGCCGTAGAACGTGCCGGGGTTCGGCTCGTTCTCGTCGGCCTCGGCCTGCCAGCGCTCGACCAGGTCGGGGTTCGCGATCGCGAGACGGCCGATGGCGATGGCGTCGGCGTGGGCCGACTCGATGAGCTCGGTGGCCTCGGCGCGGGTGGTGACCTGCCCGAAGCCGGAGTTGACGACGAACGCGCCGCCGAACCGCTCGTGCAGGTCGGTGACGAGCGCACCCTCGAGGTCGGCCTGCAGAATGCTCACGTAGGCAAGGTCGAGCGGTGCGAGGGCGTCGATCAGGATGCCGTAGGTCTCGTGCACGTCGGCGGGATCGGTCTCGGCGATGCCCTGGATGTTGTGCGCCGGCGAGATGCGGATGCCGGTGCGGCCGGCACCGATCGCCTCGCGGACGGCCTTGACGACCTCGATGACGAAGCGGGCGCGGTTCTCCGGGCTGCCGCCGTACTGGTCGTCGCGCTCGTTTCCGCCGGGTGCCAGGAACTCGTGCAGCAGGTAGCCGTTGGCCGAGTGGATCTCGACGCCGTCGAAGCCGGCGCGGATCGCGTTGCGGGCTCCGACCACCAGCTGCTCCTTGACGTCGGCGAGCTCGTCGATCGTCAGGGCGTGCGGCACGGGGAAAGCGACCTTGCCCTCGGCGGTGTGGGTCTCGCCCTCGATCGCGATCGCCGACGGGGCGACAATGCGGTCGGTGCCGGTGATGTCGGTGTGCGAGACGCGGCCGCCGTGCATGAGCTGCAGCACGATGGTGCCGCCGCGGGCGTGGACGGCGCTGGTGACGACCTGCCAGGCCTCGACCTGCTCGTCGGTCTCGATGCCGGGCTGGCCCGGGTAGGCCTTGCCCTCTTGTACGGGCCAGACGCCCTCGCTGACGATCATGCCGAACGAGGCGCGCTGCGCGTAGTACTCGACGACGAGGTCGCCGGGAACGCCGCTCTCGCTGGAGCGGAGGCGCGTAAGCGGCGCCATAGTGACTCGGTTGTCGAGTCGGAGGTCGCCGAAGACGGCGGGTGTAAAGAGGTCCATTCCGCCGAGTTTAGGCCCGACAACAGGCAACTACCGTCGCCCGCCGACGTATTCACGGTGCAGCGCGGTCTGCGACAGCGCCGACCACAACTGAAACCCGGTGAGATTGTCGAAACCCGCAGTCCAGGTGAGCTTTGAGGCGATCTCCCAGATCGAGAGCGAAGGATCCGCGGCCACCGTAGCCCGCACCTCCGCCGTCCGCCGGAGGTGATGCTCTGCCGTCTCCGCCGCCCGCTCGGCCACCCCTGTGAACCGGAAGCCGTGCCCCGGCAGCACCTCTACATCTTCCGGTCGCGAGATGCGCTCCAGCGCCTGCAGGTAGTCGGCGAGCGGATTGGTCGTCGACGCTCCGCCGAGACCGAGGCCGCTGAACACGGTCGGCAGCAGGTGATCGCCGCTGAAGAGGAGGCCTCGGCCGGTGTCGCGCAGACACAGGTGACCGGGCGTGTGGCCGGGTGTGTGCACGACGTCGAGCGCGAAGCCGGGCACGTCGAGGCGGTCGCCGTCGGAGAGCAGCAGGTCGATCGCGGGGACGATCACGGGCGGCATGGCGTCGGCGACGTTGACGAGCTCGGCCGAGCGTTCGACGGGGACTCCCCACTCGCGCGCCTGCTGAGCGGTGCCCTCGCGGGTCGGCGGGTGCTCGGCCAGGGTCTGCAGGGCCGCCGCCTCAGCATGGTGCAGGGCGAGCGTGGCGCCGGAGGCGTGCTGGATCCTCGTCGCCATTCCGAGATGGTCGGCGTGCAGGTGCGTGACCGTCACGGAACGGATCGCGTCGGGTCGGGCGTCGAGGGAGGCCAGCGCGTCGACGAGGCGGCTCCAGTTGTCGTCGCCGTCGGTGCCGGGGTCGATCACGTGGAATCCGCCCGACGAGTCGCGGAGGAGATAGAGGAGCGACGCCGGCAGATGCTCGCCCGGCATCGGCTGGCCGAGAGCCCAGACGTCGACGCGCACCCGTTCGAGGCCCGGCACATCGAATGCCGCGCTCGCGTCGAACTGGGCTGCGCTGGTCGACTCCATGCGGTCAGCCTACGAGCGTCGCGCACGGCCAGGCACGACCGCGAAGGAGCGCGCGACCGGCACGGCCGAACCCCCTGTACCCCGCTTCGCTCACCGGACTACCGTCGGGCCCGGATACCCGTGCTCCGGTATCTCCCGCGACAGCGAAAGGCACTCCATGGCTCCCGATCAGTACGCATTCGAAGATCCCAGCAAGAAGTACGAGATGACCCCGCCCGAGCAGTATCTCGAGGGCGCCGGCAAAGACGAGGATCTCGCGATCCCCGCCGACCACGGCGAAGAGACCTACCGCGGCAGCGGCCGCCTCGAGGGGCGCAAGGCGCTCATCACCGGCGGCGACTCCGGCATCGGCGCGGCTGTCGCCATCGCGTACGCCCGCGAGGGCGCGGACGTCGCGATCAGCTACCTCCCCGAAGAGCAGGAGGACGCCGACAACATCGTCGCCCTCATCGAGAAGGCCGGGCGCAAGGCTGTGGCCATCCCCGGTGACATCAAAGACGAAGCCTTCTGCGAGCAGCTCGTGAAGACGGCGGTCGACGGTCTCGGCGGCCTGGACATCCTCGTGAACAACGCAGGCAAGCAGCAGCATGTCGAAGACCTCCTCGAGCTCACCACCAAGAACTTCGACGACACGTTCAAGACGAACGTCTACGCCATGTTCTGGATCACGAAGGCGGCGCTCCCCCACCTCACGCCCGGCTCGAGCATCATCAACACGACCTCGATCCAGGCGTACAGCCCGGCCGAGTTCTTGGTCGACTACGCGTCGACGAAGGCCGCGATCAACACCTTCTCCAAGGCCCTCTCGCAGCAGCTCGCCCCCAAGGGCATCCGGGTCAACGCGGTCGCTCCCGGCCCGATCTGGACCCCGCTGCAGCCCGCCGGCGGCCAGCCCGCCGATGCCCTGCCCGAGGTCGGCGACGAGACGCCGCTCGGTCGCTGGGGTCAGCCGGCCGAGCTCGCTCCCGCCTACGTCTTCCTGGCGTCGGGCGAGTCGAGCTACGTGATCGGCGAGACGCTGCACGTCAACGGCGGTATGCCCACGCCGTAATCCGGCGCTGCCCTGGCGCCTTGCGCCCGTCGTCCCGCTCAGGCGGTGACGGCGGGCACAGTGCCGAGGGCGACTTCGCGTTGCACCGCGAGAGCGAGTTCGCGAAGCAGAACGAGGTCGACACTGTCGGCCGGACGCGGCCGCGAGTCGATCACGCAGAGCGCACCGATCCGGATTCCGCCGGGCCCCTCGATCGGGTAGCCGGCGTAGAACCGCGCGGCGGGGTGTGTGACGAACCGGTCGTCGGCCCAGAGGTCGGGCACGATGAACGGCCCCGACCCCTTGATGGTCTCGGCGCACATCGCTCCGCGCAGCGGAATCTCGCTGGCGTAGGCACCGGCGATCGCCTTGTTCCACACGCGATCGGGCCCCACGATCGAAAAGGCCGCGCCGGTCGCAGCCAGAAGGATCCGCGCCCGCTCGACGATGTCGTCGAACCGTCGCTCGCGCTGCGAGTCGAGGATCCCGAGGTCGTAGATGACGCCGAGCCGCTCGGACTCGGTCTGGGGTGAATCACGGAGCGGGCAGATCTCTCGCCCCGCCGCGAACTGCTCGTCGAGGGGTGCCCGGAGGCGCGCCGCGAGCATGTCGGCCACGGCGCGATAGACGTCGGAAGACTTCGTGGGTGCTGCATGGGCGTCCGATGCCTGCCCATGGGGAAGGGCGACGAAACGTACTCCCGGCAACTCGTCGCAGAGGTCGGCGGCCTCCGCGTTGAGTCGATCGGCGTGCTCGTCGAGGATGCTGCCCGGTGTGATGTCGAAGAGGCTCAGCGTCGAGGGTCGATCGATCTCGAGCACGACGATCTCGGCACCGTCATGGCGGTGCGCAATCGCCCGGGCGAGCACGGCCGCCAGCGACTCGCGGTAGCGCGCAACCGACGTCATGCGCAGGGCATCACTCAGCCCGAGCACCACGACGATCGCGTCGTAGGCGCCGAGACGGCCGAGAGGCAACGCGGCCGCCGCGGAGGTGATGGTCATTGTCGGGTCGGCCACGACATCGACGTCGGTGCCACGCCCGGTGCGCATGCTCACGCTGCGTGCGAGATGACCCGGCAGCGCCAGGTCGTGACTCCGCACACCCCAGCCCACGGCCTCGCCGTTGCCGAAGATCAGAATGCGGTCGGGATCGACTCCCGGTGCGTGCGCCCAGGGGGCGTCATCCGGGCGGGGCAGCGTCAGCCGAGCGCCAAGGCCGGCGAAGCGCCCCCGGAAGAACGGGAGGGCAAGCGAATGCGGCAGAGAGGGCACGGTGGTTCCGATCGGCTTGCGGGTGAGGCGCTGACACAGGTGACTCTTGACTATCACCCGTGCGTCACCCCCGAGGCTAGTCCCCAGATGCGGGGGTGATCCGATCGGTCTGTAGTTCGGGGAGGGCTTCGAACTGCGATTCGGCGAGCGCCACGAGGTCGTCGAAGGACCCGGCGAAGAGGTTTTCATCGGACGCCGCGACGTCACCCTTGGTGCGGTTCGTGATGCCCTTGTAGCGCGACCCCGTGCTCGTGTACTGCCAGATGGTCCAGCCCGGCCAGCCGTTCGGGAGGTCGATCGATCCGCCGCCGACATCGTCGACGTAGCGGGCGAGGAACAGCGGGTACGACGTGAAGTCGGTCGATCCTCCGGTGCAGGTCTTCCACCAGTTCGCGTTCGTGTAGATGGCCGGCACGCGCCCGGTGAGCCCCGTCACGGTGTCGAGATAGGCCGACACCCAGCGCTGCATCTGCTTCGGTGTCAGGCCCCAGCAGGAGTTCGTGCCGTCTGACGCGGCGTAGGGATTGAACTCGAGGTCGAGAAGCGGCGGCAGCGTCCAGCCGCCGTCGACGCGGCCACCGCCGAGCTCGCCGAGCGACGCCACGAAGTACTCGGCCTGCTTCACCGCGGTCGAGGTGTTCGGTTTCGCGAAGTGATAGGCCCCACGAATGAGACCCGCTGCCTTCGCGGTCGTGTACTGGTTGGCGAGACGCGCACTCGTGTAGGTGTCGCCCTCGGTCGCCTTAATGTAGACGAACCGTGCGCCCCGGGCATAGACCTTTCTGAAGCTGACGCCGTGCTGGTAGGCGCTGACGTCGAGGCCGGGGACGGTTTGCTCAGGCAACGCCGTGCCCGAGGAGGTGGAGGGCGCGGCGGCGGCAACGGGCGGTGACCCCGCTCGCGACGGGCCTGGATCCTGAAGCACCGTCGAACCGGCCACGCCGAGCACGATCAAACCCGCGATCAGCGCCGCCGCTCGGCCGTGGGGCACGCCTACTTCTGCTTGGGGATCAGGATCCAGAGCGCCAGGTAGAGCAGGAACTGCGGCCCGGGCAGGATGATCGACACGACGAACAGCAGCCGCACGACGAAGCGGCTCCAGTGGAAGCGGTCGGCGATGGCCGCGCAGACACCCGCGATGACGGTGCCGCGCTTGGGTCGGACGAGGTGATGAGCCATGCCACGAGTGTGCCCGACCTGCCTGATCCCACCATGAGTGCGGGCCAACCCGGGTCGGGTGTCGGCTCCGAACCCCTGTCATGAGCACAACGTCGTCGTCGACCGCCTCCGCCCACGGTGTGGCCCGCTCGGGTCTCGAGGCCACGTGGGACGTCAGCACGCCCCTGACCCCCGTCGGCTTCTACCCCCGCTCCGGCCTGCTGCCCGCCGTCGTCGAAGTGCGCGATCAGACCGGTGCGTGGGACGCCCCGGGGCAGACCCGCCAGCTGATGCTGTCCGACGGCGGAAGCGTCGTCGAGCACACCGTTCTCGTCGATCGACCCGGCCGTTTCGTGTACGAGCTCAGCGACTTCCAGAAGCTCTTCGGGGTGCTCGTGTCGAGCGCCCGCGCCGAGTGGGAGTACAGCGAGGTGCCCGGCGGCACACGAATCGACTGGACCTACACGTTCTTCGCGAGGCCACGCGCCGGGCTCGTGCTTCGCGGCATCGTGTCGCTGCTCTGGGGCCCCTATATGCGCCGGGTGCTGCCCGGGATCATCGCCGAGGTAGAACGGCAGGATCCGGCCCACCGCCGCTGAGGTCGGTGCCGCTCGCGCTCTGTGCCGGGCGCTCCGCTTGGCCCCGCGCTCCGCTGGGTTCCGCTCGGCTCCGCTCGGAGTCGGCGGGTGTAGTTAGGTGTCGGCGGGTGCTGGAGCACCCGCCGACTCCTCAGAACACCCGCCGACCTCTCGCGGGGCCTCGCACGGGCCTCGCCCAGGCGAAGGGGCCGCCGTCAGCCGTGCGCGAGCAGTTCGAGCCCGATCACCGCGAGGCCGAGCACGACTTCGGCGAGCAGCACGACGGCCTTCTGCCAGAACGGCAGGGTGATCCGACGGACGGCGAGGAATCCAACGAAGGCCAGCGTCGCGATGAGCACCACGACCGCCGCCTGGATCGCAGCCTCGATCGACCACACGTCGAGCTGCGCGAGCAGCAGAAACACCATCGGCAGCACGACGACGCCGATGGAGCCGATGCTCACCCCGATCATGTGCCGGAGCTCCGGCGCGGTCGGCAGCTTGGCATGCACGGTCAGGTGGCTCAGCAGATCGGCCACGAAGACGGCGAGCAGGGTGCCGACAACAGCAATGAGCAGCGTGATCGCCGCCTGACCCGGAGTGGTCTCGGAGGCGTGCGATTGGAGCGTAAGCACCACGGCGAGGCTCGTGAAGGTGACGTAGATGCGCTCCTTAAGGCTCTCGGCGCGCGCTTCGGCGTCGGGTGCGGGTCGGGTGCTCACCGGCTCAGCCTAGGCCGCGGGTGTCGTTCACTGTGCTGCGCGTCACTAACCGTTTCACGCATCACTCACCGTTTATTCGGTGCGCGATGCGTGAAACGGTTAGCCATGCTGACTGTCGGCTAACCGCACCTACACCGACGCGGCGAACGCAGCCACCCGCGACCGCAGCCGCACGACCTGCTCGTCACGGGCGGCGTCGGCGTCGAAGCCGAGGTATGCCTGGGGCGGACGGCGCCGGGCATTGGTGGAGCACTCGAAGTCGGCGCAGACGAGGGTGCCGAGCGTGTTGCCGTTGCGACCCAAAGCGCCGGAGCGCTTGGCGCTGTAGAACACGACCGGGCTCGGCAGCGTGACGTCCTGGCACCAGGCGCACTGGGCGCGAGCGGTCGGCGCCACGTCGCCCTGCCGCAGGAGGATCGCGGTGACTCCGCCGCCGCCGGACGGGATCGCGGTGACTCCGTCGCCGACGGACGGGATCACGGCGTAGGCCCGGCGCGGCATCTTGGGGTCGCGCCAGCCCAGGAAGTCGAGGGCGTCCCACTCGATTTCGCCGAACGAGGGCGGCAGCGTCAGGTCGGAGACCTCTTTGCGGGAGGCGTTCGAGAACGAGGAGCGGATGGTTTTTTCGGTCAGAGGAAGCACGGTTGAACACCAGTCAGAAGAAGGCGCGCGAGGGCGCAAAGAAATCGGAAGCCGGCGGTGGGAACGCCGGAGAAGGAAGGGTCGGGGCTACCTGCCGCCGGCGAGAATGCCGCCGACGACCTCCCGACGCCCGCTGGGCTTCGCCGATCCGATGGTGTTCACGCCTCAACGGTAACCCTTGAAGGCGTTCCGCGGATCCTTGTCGCTACGCTCGCGTCGTGCTCGCCGCTCCTCGCGCCGATCGCAGCCGGACGACGACTGTCGCGCCCACGATGACGACGACAGCGACGATCGCGGCCACCGCGGTGGGTGTCGACTCGGGCGAGCCGGACAGCCGCGCCTGGGCGATCCACGCGAGCCCCCACCCGAGCGACAGGGCCGGGGCGATGCGCCCGCGGCCGAGGGTGGCCACGGCGAGGCCCACCAGGCCGGCGACCGCGACGATCACGACCGCCCAGAGATCGGGCGAGATGCCGAAGCCCTCGAAGCCTTCCGCAACGAGGAGAGCGGTGACGTTGGCCGCCGTCGCCACCGACACCCAGCCGAGGTAGAGCCCGACTGTTCCGTCGGTGACGACCGCGTCGACAACGCTCGCGGACTTCGTCGTCGCGGTGATGCGGAAGGAGATGACGAGCGCGACGAGCAGTGCCGCGATGACGGGCACACTCAGCCACAGCTGATCGAACTGGATGCTCAGGATCCAGGCCGCGTTCAGCACGAGCGACCACGCGATCGGGTAGCCGAGTCGGCGGTGCCTCTCCGCGGTCGCCTGCGCTGGCAAGAACTGCCAGACCGCGTAGGCGACGAGGCCGAGGTAGATCAGACCCCAGATCTGAAACGCACCCGTGCCGGGAGCAACCAGCGTGGCGTCGGCGGCGAGCGCGCCACCTGCGGCCTCGGCGATGGGAGTGCCGAAGAGCACGCCCGACCCGACGAACGAACCGACGATCGCGATCACGGCGCTGATAGCGACCGTCGCCTGCCGCCGGCGATCGCTTCGAGTGGGAGTCGACATGACGATCATCTTGCCCTAGACGGCTCGCCGGTGACCTGACGGGAATCGGCCGATGTCACAGCGCCGCGGCGCGCGAGGTCGGCCGATTCACGCGACCTCCCTCGCCGCGAGGGCGCGCCGCTAGAGCACGCGGCCCAGCAGGCGCCGCCGCCACAGCAGCCACGCACCGACGCCGACGCCGAGAAGGGCGAGGCCGCCGCCGACACCGGCGACGATCGGCAGGAGCGCGGACCGCGCCGAATCGGAGGGAGCGGCCAGCACCGCGGTCGGCGCACCCGCGGCCGGTGCCGAAGCGCTACCGGGTGCGGCAATCGCGACGGGGGTGCCGTCGACGCTGACGGCGACGTGCGAACGAACGGAGTGAGAGGCTCGGTTGGCCCAGCCCGTCGAGGTGGTGCCGCCCGGCTGCCGCGCCTGGGCTGCCGCCGAGGTCGTCCCGCTCGATCCGGATGAGCTGGAGGATCCATCGGATCCGGCGGACCCGGACGTCCCACTTGCACCGGGCGCCGGCGAAGACGAAACCGGAGACCCCGGAGTGACAGGAGACCCCGGCGTGACAGGAGACCCGGGAGTCACCGGAGACGCGGGCGAACCGGGCTGCGCGGGGTCGTCGGCACACGACGCGACCTGCAGCTCGGCGCTGCGCGTCGTGCGCGGAGCCGCGTCGTCGCTCACCTCGACGCGATAGGCGCCCACCGCAAGGCCCGCGAACTCGACGCGGTGGTCGAGGTCGTCGCCGACGAGCGACACGATGGGCTGACCGCTGCCCGAACCAGACCTGGTGAGAGCGACGTCGTAGCCTCGACCGGTTACGAGCGAGGCAATGTCGGCCGTGATCGACCTCGAGCCGCCGACCGCGGTGCACTCCGAGATGGTGGTCTCGAGGCTCACCGGCGCGGCGCATCCGGGCAGCGTGACGCTCTCAACGGTCGAGAGCCCGTCGTCCGACTGGTCGGTGACCCGCACGACGTAGTCGACTCCCGCGGTCAGTCCGGAGAAGTGCTTCGTGATCTCCGGCTGGGTACGGAACTGGAAGTGCTTGACGACCTCTCCCCCAGTGAGCACCTCGATCAGATACGTGGTGCTGCGGCGGAGCGACCCGACGCTGAGATCGAGACCCTGCTGCGCACTGCGGTCCGGGTTGGTGCAGTTCGTGGTGGCCACCCGGAGGGAGACCGGCGAGCACGGGGTGGTCGTGCCCGAGACGGTCGCGTCGGATCCTGAGCCCGGTGTGAAGTCGCGCCCAGCTGAATCCGCGCCGAACGAGTTGAGATCGACCGAGTAGCGGTGTGCGACGGTCGGGTCGAAGTCGTAGACGCCCGGAAAGCTGCCCTTGAACACGCGCCAGTCATCACCCGACGAGTCGCGCTGGGTCGACCCGTCGGTCTGGATCTCTCCGTCGACGACCACCCGCACCTCGCCCTTGTCGACGAAGCCCTTCGGCTTCACGACGAGAGAAGAGCAGGTGTCCGAGATGCCCGGAACGGGCGCGGGCAGAGTGTCGGCATGGGCCGCCGGAGCGGCAAGGAAGGCGAGGCTCCCGGCCACGGCGACCGCGAGGGTCACCGCGGCCAGACGGCGGGGCAGGATCGAGGCGCTCATCGGGCGGTCGGGTTCCAGCCGTCGGTGCCGGCCAGGTAGCTCGAAGCGGTGAAGCCCGTCGCCGCGGAGTCGGTCAGCTGAGGTCGCGTGGCCGGGTCGACGATCGTCGCGCCGGCGCCCGTGTTCTGGTACTCCGAGAACCGACCCGCCTTCCACGTGGTGACGGCGTCCCAGTCGTTCCAGGGCTTGGCCTGGACGATGCCGGCTCCGAGCTCGGTGTTGCGCACGACGACCTGGGCCTGGCCCTGAGTCGAATACGGGCGACCGAGGTAGACCGTGTTCGCGGCACCGTCGGTCAGGATCCGACTGTCGGCGATCAGGAAGCCGAACGGCGAGGCAGCGCCCACCGACGAGTCGGTGAGGGTCGCGCCGGGCCGGTCGAGCACGTGGATGGTGCTGCGGCTCACCACGGTGACGGCCCGTCCGAGGATCAGGTCGGACCCGCCCTCGATGTACGACGAGGTGATGGAGATGCGGCTGAATGTCGCCGCGTTCGCCGTCGACGCCAGAACCGTCTGCTTGTCACCGAGCAGTCGCACATTGTCGAAGACCTGCTTGTCGCCCGACTTCACCTGCACCGCGGTGGCCTGCGCGCCGGCCGTGGTGGCGACGCTCTTCAGCGTCACCGCCCGCAGCGTCCACTGGTTGCCCGAGATGGTCATCGCGGCGACGGTTCCGCCGGGGGCGGTGATGACGACGTCCGAAGGATCCCCGGTGGCGCCGACGATGTTCACGCCGTAGCGGTTACCACTCACGATCGGGCCGGTGTACGTGCCGGGCTGCACCAGGATCGTGCGGAAGCCCTGCGCGGAGTAGTCAGCGTTGTTGGCCAGGAGGCCCGGGCTGGCAGCCACGAGTGCACCCGACGCGTCGACCTGGCCGAGGATCGCCTGGATCGAGGTCGCGTCGCCCGAACCGTCGGCCGCGACCACGTAGTCGACCTTGATCGGCGTCGCCGTGGCACCGGACGACGCCAGTGAGACGTTGCCGGAGGCGTCTCGGGCGACCACCGAATACGTGTAGGCGGTGCCGATGACGACGGTCGAGTCGACGAACTTGGTCGTCGAGGCGCCGGTGGAACCCGCGAGCGTCGCAGCCCCGGTGCCCGCGACGCGGTAGACGTCGTATCCGGCGAGGTCGTCGTCGGAGTCGGCGGCCCAGCTCACGGTGACGGAACCTTTGCCGAGCAGGGTCTGCACCTTCGACGGAACCGCGGGGGCGATGCTGTCGCCCGGGGCGGGCGTCACCGTCACGGCTGCCGAGAGAGCCGACTCGTTGCCGAAGACGTCGACCGCGGTCACCCGGTACGAGTACTCGGTTCCGTTCGTCAGGCCCTGGTCGGTGCGCGTCGCACCGGTGAGGAGGCTGTCATTCACCTTCGTGCCATCGCGGTAGACGTTGTAACCGGCGAGGTCGGACTCGGTGTTCGGAGTCCACGAGAGGATCGCCTTCGAGTCGGCCGCGGCACCCGCGACACCGACCGGGGCCGCAGGCGGCGCGGTGTCGGCAGGAGTCGCCGAGACCGTGACTGCGGAGGCACGGTTGCCCGAGGCGTCTTTGGCCACCACGGCGTAGGTGTAGGCGGTGCCGTTGACGAGCCCGGTGTCGGTGAAGCTGCCGACGAGACCCAAGGATCCGACGAGCGTCGCCTGCGACGGCGTCACACTCGCCCCGGTGGACCGGTAGACGTTGTACCCGCCGAGGTCGCTGTCCCCGGGAGCCGTCCAGGTCAGCGTCGCCGACCGGTCACCCGTGCTGGCCGCGAGCGCCGAGACCGGGGCCGGAGCCGTAACGTCGGCCGGGGTGGCCGGGTCGGCGACCTCCGGGTACCAGGTCGGCGCGCCGAGCCAGTTCGCGACCGTGACGGTCGTCGACTCCGCGGGAGACAGCTGCGGGCGCGACGCGGTGACCGTGGAGCCAGCTCCGGTGTTGACGTACTCGGCGAAGCGCGCGTTGAGCCAGGCGTACCCGTTGAAGTCCTGCCACGGCGCCGACTTGATTCCGGCACCGAGGGCGGTGTCGCGCACGATGGCCTGCGGGGCGTTCGCCGAGGTCGTCGTGCCCTGCGCGTACGGCCCGCCGAGGCGGACGTCGCTCACTCCGGTGGCCGGGGTGATCGCCCCGCCGATGACCAGGATCCCGTTGCCGCCCGCGGCTGTCGTCGACGGGATGAAGACGGTGCCGGAGGTGCGGGTCGGGGTGATCGTCGTGGCGTGGATGACGAGCGTGGCACGACCGAGGACGATGTTGGTCGCGCCCTGGATGGTCGACGACTCGATCAGCTGGCGGCTGGTCGCCCCGGCGGTCGGAACGTCGGCCCACACGGCCCGGTCGGTGGCACTGAGAGCGACGCCGGTGAGCAGCACCTTGTCGCCGGTCATGGAGACCGCCGGGCCGTTGCTGACGCCGGAGGTGTTCGCGATGCCGACGTTCGAGACGGTGACGTTCGATCCGGTGATACCGACGGTCGGCGTCGCGGTCGAGTTCGTCAGCGTGACGTCCGAGGATCCTGCGCCAGCGCCGATGATCGTGACGTTCGAGCGCGCGATCGTGGTCGTGCCGGTGTAGGTGCCGGGCTGGACCTTGATCACCCAGGGGGCGGTGCCGGTCGCCGCGTCGACCGCGGACTGGAGCGTCGGATACCGGGTGCCGGCCTCGACGGTGGCGTCGATACGGAGGCTCGGGGTCACGGTCGCCACGGTGGAGAGGGCGGATTCGTTGCCCGCCGAGTCGATGGCCGAGACCCGGAAGTCGTACGACTGCCCGTTCGTCAGGCCGGTGGCCGTGTAACCGGCCGTGGTCGTGGTGCCGACGAGGTCACCCTCGCGGTAGACCCGGTAGCCGACGACGTCGGCCTCGGTGCTCTCCTGCCAGGCGAGCACGGCCTGCGAGCTCCCGGCACCGGCCGTGACGCCGACGGGGGCGGACGGCGCGGCAGCGGTGGCGGGGTCGACGACGGGGTTCCAGCCGTCGGTGCCGGCCAGGTAGATCGCGGGCGTGGCCTGCGCCGCCTGGGCGACGGTCAGCTGGGGCCGGTTCGCGTTCGTGGTCGCGCCCGGTCCGGTCGTGCCCGATTCGGCGAAGCGGCCGTCGGTCCAGACGTTCGGCGCGAAGTCGACCCAGGGCTGCGCGGTCGAGATGCCGGCCGACATCCAGGTGTTCTTGATCGTCGTCTCGCCGCGCGAGTTGTCGGCGTAGACCCCGTCGCTCCAGGAGCGCCACGGGCGGCCGAGGGCGAACGAGCCGTCGTTGTCGCTCGCGATGCGACTTTCGACAACGAGGTAGCCGTGCGACTTGCTCGCGGTGCTCGGCGCGAAGATGGTGCCGCCGTTGTGGGCGGTGGCGTGGATCGTCGTCCGGTCGAAGACCGCCGTCGCGCGACCGAAGATGAAGTCGACGTTGCCCTCGATGAAGCTGTTGACGTAGTACTGGCGCGGGTAGCCCGAGCCGTCGGCCGAGATGTTGCCGTTGGCGTCGGCGTTCAGGGTGTCCTGCACGCCCAGGAGTCGCACGTTGCTGTACACCTGGCGGTCGCCGGTGGCGCGGAGGGCGACGGCCTGCGTGTTGAAGTTGCCGATCTCGGGGTGCGAGGCGCTGTCGAACGAGTTGCGGATGGTGAGATCGCGCACCTGCACACCGGCACCGCTGAGGGTGACCGTGGCGCTGCCCGCGGTGCCGCAGGTCGCAGCCGTGACGGCGGGGCAGGTGGAGGAGGAACTTGCCGTGCCGTTGGCGTTGTCGAAGGTCAGCACGACGTCGCGGGCGTTTCCGGTGGTGCCGGCGATGATCACGTTGGCCTTGGCCGACGAGACGACGCCGCGGTAGGTGCCCGGCTCGACCAGGATCACCTTCGGCTTGGTCGCCGTTCCCGCAGTGATCGCGGTCAGCGCCTGCTGCAGGGTCGTGTAGTCGCCCGACCCGTCGGCGGCGACCGTGAGGTCGGCGACGAGAGGCGTGACGGCGGGGGTGGCCGAGGCTTTCGCCCCGTCCGACACGAGGCCGGCGCGATCGACGGCCACGACGAGGTAGTGGTAGTCGGTGCCGTTGGTCAGTCCCTTATCGACGAAGGTCGGCTTGGCGACCTCGGCGACCAGGTGGGCTGCATCGACCTCGACATCGTCGGAGCCGGCCGAGCGGTAGACCCGGTACGCGGTGACGTCGGCCTCGACCGAGTCGTTCCACGACAGGCCGACCTGCTTCTCGGCGGGGGTCGCAACGAGACCGGTGACGCTCGCCGGAGCGATGTCGGCGGCGGGGTCGACGACCGGGTTCCAGCCGTCGGAGCCGGCGAGATAGGTGGCGGAGGTGTAGCCGGACGCCTGCGCGTCAGAGAGCTGGGGCCTGGTGGCGGAAACGCCGGATCCTGGGCCCGAGTTGGCGTACTCGCCGAATCGCGCGCTCTGCCACTGCGTGGTGATGCCGCTGTTGACCATGTTGGTCCAGGTCTGGGTGGAGCTCACGACCGGTCCGAGCCAGGTGTCGCGCACGACGACCTGTGCCACGGCGTTGGTGTCGGCGACGGAGGTGCCGTCGGCCTGGGCCTTGCCGGGCTGCCACGGGCGACCGAGGTTCTGAGAGCCGTCGGGGGCGCTGCCGATGATGCGGCTGCCCGTGATCAGGATCCCGAACTTCTGCGACAGGTCGGTGCTGGCCGCGGTGACCGCCCCGTTCGGCGAGGTGCCGTGGTCGAGCGCCTTCAGCGTGGAGTCGTCGATGACGACGGTGCCGCGGCCGAAGATGAAGTCGACGTCACCCTCGACGTAGCCGCCGTGGAAGTACGAGCGGGCCGGGGTGGCCGACGACGGGCTATTGGCGTACCAGGTGTCTTGGTTGCCGAGCAGACGCACGTTGTCGTAAGTGAGGCGGTCGCCGGTGGTGCGGAGCGCGACGGCCTGGCCGTTCGCATAGGTGCCCTCGACGTAGGAGTTCTCGACCGTGAGGCTGCGGAGCTGCACGTTGTTGCCGGTGATCACGAGGGTGGCGCTGCCCGAGGTGCCGTAGGTGTCGGCGACGCCGTTCGTCGAGGTACCGGTCGGGGTGCCCGCGGCGCGGTTGCCCGTGATGACGACGTCGGAGGCGCGACCCGTTGCGCCGACCACGATCGTGTACGGCTTCTGGATCGTGTCGTACTCGGCGTAGCGGCCCGCGGCGAGCGAGATGACGGTCGGGTCGGTCGCTGTTCCCGCCGGGGCTGCGGCGAGTGCGTCGGCAAGAGTGGTGAAGTGCGTGGCCCCGTCCGAGGTGCCCGCGGGATCGACGGTGATGTCGGTCACGAGGGGCGCGGCGGCGACGACCGCGGTCACCGCCGCGGACGGCAGCGACGAGACGCCGGTGCGCGAGGTAGCCACGACGACGTAGCGGTAGGTGGCGCCGTTGACGACCGTCGTGTCGCTGAAGGTCGGGGAGTCGACCGAGGCGATCTTCGAGAAGGCACCGGTTTCGTCGGCGCGCAGCACGTTCCATCCGGTGACTGCGGCCGAGGTGTCGTCGCTCCAGGTGAGGTGGACTACCCGCGAATCGGGGGCGGCGACGAGGTCGGTCGGGGTGGTCGGGACGGCCGTGGGCGCCGCGGTGACGGGGTTCCAGCCGTCTTTGCCGGCGAGGTACTTCTCCGGGGTGGCGTTGGCCGCGTCTTTGGCGGTGAGCTGCGGGCGGTTCGCGTTGACGGTGGCGCCGGGGCCGGTGTTGCCGAACTCGGCGAAGCGGGCGCTCTGCCACGTGAAGTTGACCTTGACGCCAGCGGAGTTGGTCGACGCCATGTCGTCCCAGGGGGCGGCGGTGTCGACGGCGGCGGGCAGCCAGGTGTTCATCACCACGACGGAGGCGAGGGCCGAGGGGTCGGCGCTCGGGTGCCACGGGCGGCCGAGGTTGATGGTGCCGGCGGCGGCGTTGCTGACGACCTTGCTGTCGGTGATCAAGAAGCCGTACTTGCTGCCCTTGTCGGTGCTGGCAGCGGTCAAGTAGCCGTTGTTCGCCTTGCCGCGGTCGAGCGACTTGAAGGTGTCGCGCTGGAAGACAGCGGTACCGGCACCGAAGAGGTAGTCGACGTCGCCCTCGAGGTAGCTGTCGACGTAGTACTGGCGGATCCTTGTGGTCGGCTTCGGGGTGTCGGCCAGAAGGGTGTCCTGGTTGCCGAGCAGACGAACGGTGTCGGCGACGAACCGGTCACCCTCGACGCGGAGGGCGACGGCCTGCGCGCTGGTGATCTGCGGGTTCGCGGCCTCGTCGAAGGTGTTCGCGACGGTGAGGTGGTCGAGGGTGATGTTGGAGCCGGTCACGAAGACGACGGCGCTGCCCGCGGTGCCGAGGGTCGACTCGGGCTCGTCGGGGTCGGAGCTGCCGGAGGCGCGGGCCGAACGGATGACGACGTCACCGGGCTTGGCGCCCAGTCCGTGCAGGGTCACGTTCGACTGCGCGATCTCGAACGACTCGTCGTAGGTGCCGGGCGCGATGTCGACGCGGTAGTTCGCCAGCGATGATTTCGGGATGGAGTCAAGCGCCGCCGTGATGGTCGGAAAGAGCCCCTGGGGGCCGACGGTCAGGACCGTCTGCACGAGCGGGATCGGGATGGGGGTGGTGAGTGAGGTGCCCGAGACGGTGCTGCTCGCCTTCGAGACGTTGCCGACCGTGTCGCGCGCGGTGATCCGGTAGTAGACGGTCACGCCCTTGGGGGCGCTCGAGTCGACGAAGCGCGGCGAGACGCCCGCGTCGGCGGTCGAGACGGTGGAGAGGAGCACGTAGGTGCCCGACGAGGCGGTGCTGCGCGAGACCGAGTAGCCGGCGACGTCGAGGTCCTTCGGCGCAGTCCAGGCGAGGTCGAGACCGGCCGTGGCGTCCTGGGTCACCTTGAACGACGACGGCGCTCCGGGAGCCACGTTCGGGTTGTTGGCCGTCACAGCGAGATACGAGGAGGTGTTGCCCGAGGTGTCGACCGCGCGGATCCGGTAGTAGTCGGTCTCCCCCTCCGTCACCGAGACGTCGGTGAAGGTCGTCGCGACCAGGGCCTTGGCGCTACCGGTCGGCAGGTACGGCACGTAGACCTCGTCGCCGTTGCGCTTGGTGACGAGGTAGCCGGCCAGGTCGGCCTCGGTGTTGGCCTTCCAGGTGACGGTCACTCCGCCCGTGGCGAGCACGACGACCTTGGGGCTCGACGGCGCCTTCGGGGGCGTCGTGTCGCCGGGAACGACGATGCTCGCGGTGACGACGGAGCTCGAGCCGACGGCGTTGGTCGCGGTCAGCGTGTAGTACGAGGTGGCGCCGGCCGGGGCGCCGGCATCCGAGAAGCTCGTGGCGGTGGGCGACGCCGCGTTGATCCGAGAGAAGGATCCGCCGGCACTCGTTCCCCGCGACAGCACATAGCCGGTCGCACCGGTCGAGGCGGTCCACGACAGGGCGGGCACGTTGCCCGAGCCGAGCTTCACCGAGAAGCCCGTCGGCGATGCCGGCGCGACCGGCGCACCCGCCGGGCGGGTGGCCGTCGCGCTCGTCGCACTCGACACGTTCCCGGTGAGGTCGACGGCGGTGATCCGGTAATACGACTTCGTGCCCGAGGGAGCCTGGGAGTCGGTGAACTGCGACGTCGACAGCGGGCTCGAAGTGAGCAGCGTGTAGGTGCCGCTCGACGATGCGGCACGTGACACCGAATAGCCCTTGAGGTCGGGCTCGTCGTTGTCGGCCCAGTCGAGGGAGACGCCACCAGCCGAGACGGAGGACTTCACGCTCGCGGGCGCATCGGGCTTGGTCGTGTCTTTGGCGACGATGCTCTTCACGCTCGAGAGCTTCGAGACGTTGCCGGTCTTGTCGACCGCCGCGACGGCGTAGAAGTACGAGGTGCCGCCGGTCGCCGCCGGGTCGGTCACCTTGACGGCCGTGGTCGAGGCCACGAGCGTCGACGAAGTGGTCACACTCGTCGACGTCGACCGGTAGACGCGGTAGGTGGCGAGGTCGGAGGCCGAGACCTTGCCCCAGGTCACGACGGCTCCGACGCCACCGAAGTAGGAGGTCGCCAGGCTGCTCGGCGCCGAGGGGGCGGTCGTGTCGGTCGCACCGAAGGCGCTCTGCAGCGGGAGCGCCGAGGCGGCCAAGGCGGCGATGCCGAGCGCCGCACCGGCGACGTGAAGGCGTTTTCTCGTGCGAGCACGCGGGCGGGGTCGCAAAGACGACTCGGGCGAAGTCGACGGTGCAGTGGAAGCGGGCGCAGAGAAATCGGGCGCAGAAAAGGGTGCGGGCATGGCTTTCGGGAGCCTTCAGCTGAGCGCCATAGCCGGGCGAGCGCACACCAAAGAGAGCTGCCGGGTAAGCATGGTGGACGGCGCGATCGGGTATCGCGGAATTCGGGTTGTGATCTCACGCGCGGTGCTCGGGTAAGCACTGCGCGTGTCCCCATAGTGGGGGACTCGTCACCGAAAATCAAGTAAAACTCAGAAGCGTCGCCAGCGCAGTTCAGCCGACGCAGGCCGACTCCGCCCGGAGGGTCAGTCCGTGAGACGTGCCGCGGATCCTTGCATCGCTGCCGTCTCGCTGCCATCGACCGACCGTCGAGAGTTGAGCCGAGAAGAAAGTGGCGGCAACTTATACGTTATTGACACTTATCGCGAATAAGTGACATTATTGGCAAAGTTATTGACACGAAGGAGTTGGAATGTCCGCGTGGCCAAAGCACACAGCCCACACAGTGCCATGGACGAGTACTGGCCGACGCGGTCCACGCGATGACCGCACGCTCAGCTCAGTCACGGTGTCTTTGCCGCCCGAGATCGCCGACCTCACGCCGCCGAGCGCATCAGGGCGCGACCTCGCCAGGGCGCGGTGGGAAGCACGCGACCTCGAACGGGTCGCCGACGGCCTGCTCAGCCCCTTGGCCGGATTCCTGATCCGCATGGAATCCGTCGCCTCCAGCCGAATCGAGCACGTCGAAGCGACACCCGTCGCGTTCGCACGGGCGATCGGCGGCATCAAGGAGAACACCTCGGCAACGTCGATGGTCGCAGCTGGCGAATCGATCACGGCACTCATCCAAGCCTCCACCGAGACGATCTCGCTCGACGAAATCCTGGCCGCACACCAGGCGCTCATGCACCATGACGCCGGTGCCTCCGAGGGGCGCTACGCCGGTCAGGTGCGCGACGTGCAGAACTGGATCGGCGGCTCTCAGTACTCCCCACGGAATGCGCTTTATGTCCCGCCACCGCCGGAGGCCGTCCCCGGCTTGCTCGACGACCTCATCGTGTTCTCGAACCGGAACGATATCGAGCCGATTACGCAGGCCGCATTGGCGCACGCACAGTTCGAGAGCATCCATCCCTTCACTGACGGCAACGGCCGCATCGGCCGAGCCCTGATCGGTGCGATCCTCCGCCGGCGTGGTGTAACCCCCCACACAGTCCTCCCGGTTGCCAGCGCTCTCGCCGCCGACACCGCGCACTACTTCGCGCTGCTCACGGCGTACCGCTCGGGCGACGCCCTGCCGATCATCTCGGACCTCGCCCTCAGCGTCGAAACCGCCGCCCGAGAGGCTCGGGGCACCGCCCGCGCCTTCGCCGCGTACGAGGAAGCCTGGCGCGCGCGAGTCTCGCCCCGCGCGGACAGTGCAATAAATACGATCCTGCCTGCGCTCCTCGCCCTACCGGTCTTCACCGTCGAGCAGCTCGCCCAGGCGACAGGTGTTCCGGAGAGAAACGTCTACCGCGCAGTCGAGACGCTCAAGGAGCACGACGTTGTCCAGGCCGTGACCGAACGAATCCGTGGTCGCGCCTACGCTGCGATGGACATCCTCGACGAGTTCGACGACCTCGACACGCGGATTCGCGAGCGCATTACGCGGCTTCGCGGCACGTGAGCGACCGGTAGCCGCATCCCGCCATCCGGCTCGAGGCTGTCGCCCTCCCGCGACGGACGGGACGACTCGTGTTCACCACGCGGTCGCATATCGTTCCGCGCCGGTCACTATCGTGCGGCGCTGTGAAGAACTCGCCCCGTGATCCCGAGCACACGCCCCTCTCCCGCCGCGGCTTCCTCGTCGGTTCCGGCCTGGTCGGTGCTGCCGGCCTCGCCGGAGCTAGCGCCCTGCAGAGCGCGCCCGCTGTCGCCGCACCCCTCCCCTCGACCGCCGGCGCAGCCGTCCCGCTAACCGCCACAGCCACTTCCACTCAGACGGCCGCGCGAGGAAAGTCGGGGCGCTGGAAGCCGGACACCACCTCCCCGCGTTTCACCGTCGCGGTGATGCCCGACACCCAGTACATGTTCGACGGGGCGGCGGTCGACGAGGCGCCGATGCGCGCCTCGCTCGAGTACGTCGTTCGCGAGCAGGCCCGTCACAACACCGTCTTTCTCGTGCACCTCGGCGACCTGACCCAGAACGGTGCGGCGTCCGAGATGACGGCGGCCGGGGCGGTCTTCGACGTGCTCGACCGAGCGCACGCGCCCTACAGCGTGCTCGCCGGCAACCACGACATCGACTCCTCGACCACCGACCAGCGCGGCCCGACGCCCTACCTCGACGTGTTCGGCCCGAAGCGATTCCGGCGAGCGCCGGGCTGGATCGGGTCGAGCCCCGACGGCTACAACAGTGCGCATCGCTTCACCGCGGCCGGTCGCGAATGGATCGTCCTCGCCCTCGACTGGCGGACGAGCGCGAGCGGCCTCGCCTGGGCCAGCTCGGTCTTGGCGGCACGACCGCATTCGCCGGTGATCCTCACCACGCACACGCTCGTCGACTCGGATCCGAACGGAGGCGCCGCGTTCGACGCCTACGGGCAGCAGCTCTGGGATGACTTCATCGCCGACCACGACCAGGTGTTCCTCACCCTCAACGGCCATTACTGGGGGCCGGGGCGCACCACGAAGCAGAACGCCGCCGGCCACGACGTCGCCCTGCACCTGACCAACTATCAGAACCGCTACTACGGCGGGGCGGCAATGATCCGGCTCTATCACGTCGATCTCGAAAGGAACGTGATCGACGTCGAGACCCTGTCTCCCTTCTTGCTCGGCGGCGGCCTCGGCGCCTCCAATGAGCTCGCGGCGCAGGAGCTCACGCTCAGCGGAGACGTCGACCGCTTCACCATGGAGGTGGACTTCGACGCCCGGTTCGCCGGCTTCGCGCCGATCGCACCACGCCCCTCTCGCCCGGCGGCCCGAATGCTCGTGCCGGGAACCCTCGCGTACTGGCGCTTCGAGGGCCACTCGGATGGCGCCGCGCTCGCTTCGTCGACGCGAGTGCGCGACCAGAGCGGCCACGGGAACCACCTCGAAGTGGCCCCGCGGGCCGGCGCCGTCGCGGGGGCGCTGCGCTGGTCGACCGACCACCACCCCGACCAGCCGGGTGCGGGAAGCCTCGCGCTGCAGGGCGGTAAGCCCGCTGGCCAGCATCTGCGGACGGTGAACGCCGCGCCGATCAACACACAGCGCTTCACCGGCGGGTACACCGTCGAGGCGTTCTTCTTCCTGCCGACGACATTCGACCCCAGCGCAAACGGCTTCAGCGCCCTGCTCTCGCAGTTCTCGAGTGCGGGCCAGGCCGGCAAGGCCCGGGGTGCGGGCGGCGACCCCGACGAGCCCGCGGTGACGCTGAGCCTCTCCGGCGACCGCGAGCTGCAGTGGTGCGTCTATCCGGCAAGCCAGGACGGCTCGCTGACGAACTGGGGGCACGAGCTCCCGCTAGGAAAGTGGTGGCACGTCGCCGTGGTCAACGACCGATCACACACGGTGATGTACGTCGACGGATGCCCGGTGGTGAGAAACCCGTCGACGCGCAACCGTGGGCTGAGCACCATCGGCAAGCCGTGGCTGCTCGGCGGGTACCGCTACGGCGGCGTACTCGACCAGGTGTTCGTCGGGTCGATCGGCGACGTCCGGATCGTCGGTCGCGCCCTCGAGCCGGGCGAATTCATGATTGCGTGATCTGGCGGGCGGTCGCTTCTTCGAGTCGTCGAAGTCGCCAGCCCGGGACTTGCTCAAACGCGCGCGACAGGACGGTCAGTCGAGCTCGAAGCAGAAAACCCCCGATTTCTCGGGGGTTTTCTGTGGTTGCTCGACTACAGAATTGCTTTAACGCGTGTAGGTCAAGGTGTTCGAGACCGACACGATCGTGACGACGCAGGCCATGATGAAGCCGCCAATGTACGGATTACCGGTCGCGCGGTAGATCTTTCTCGTGACGACAGCCGCGACAGGCAGGATCACGACGATCGGGAACAGCCAGATGCTGTTGATGCCGCCGAAGCCGGAGATCAGCTCGCCTGTGATGAAGAAGTGCGAGTACTGAGCGATCACGAGAATGATCGGGGCTATCCCGTTAGCGAGCGCGAGGACGGCGGTGTTGCCCCATTCCCGTCCGCGGATGGCGAACCTGTTGAAGGAGTTGATGGCAACCGAGTTGGCCAGGAAGTACAGGAGGAAGAACGGCAGGTAAATGCCGGCGATCGCGAGCTTGTTCGGCGTGAAGGTCGGGATCGCGATGACCCAGAGTCGGAAGTCGGTCGTGAAGAAGTACGCCAGCACGAACACGATCAGGAACGCGGAGGCGACCACGATCGCTCCCAGGAGGATTCCCTGCCAGAATCGCCTCCAGCCGGGCAGCACGCCGATGTCGCGGAGGCTCACACCGGTGCGCCTGCCGACGACGCGGTACGACACCGTCATGATGACGATCGCGACGAGGCCGTTGAGGGCCGCCCAGAGGGCGATGATCCACACCGCACCCTGCGGGTTGATCGGGGGATCACCCAGGAAGCTGACGGTACCGACTGCGGTGTTCGCACTGATGATCCAATAGCTGACGCCCGACACGATCGCCGAGACGACGAGGCTGCCCCAGAACCACAGCAGCCCCCGTCCCTCGCGGGGGACGAGTGCCGGAGCGGGGCCGGCCCGCAACCCGGCAAACGCCCTGGTGCCGAGGAGGGAGGTGGCGAAGGCGATGAGGAACATCCCGAATCCGACGAGGCCGAGAGCGTTGAAGCCCTCTTTCAGCTGCCAGATCTGCGAGCCGGGGGCGATGGCGGTGGGTGCCCCGAGGGTTTTGTCGAAGTACGTGAGAAGCGACGTCACCTCCTGCTTCGAGAACGGCCCCCAGGGGTGAGTCTGGGCCGGGTTGTCGATCTCGCGGACGGCATCCCGGCCATCGACCGACTGGGTATAGGTCGTGTACGGCTTGCGAGCGGCCTGGCCCGACGGGTCGGCACCGAAGTGGAGGAACGATTGGGCGTTCGGGGTGCCGATGTAGTCGCGCGGGGCGGTGAGTGCGACCCCATTGGCGTCGTAGCTGCGGAAGAAGAACTCGTCGTACTGGTCGGCCTGCACTCCGACGTCGCGATCGCCGTAGTAGTTGACGTACTTACCCGTCTCGTCCGTGTAGATCGGATCGTTGTCGACGAGGTAGACCGACGAGATGAGGGGGGTCGCAGCCTTGTCGTCGATGGGAATGGCGAAGTTGGCCGCGCGGGCTCCGTTCGAGTGTCCGCTGATGCCGATTCGCGTCGTGTCGACGTACGGCAGGCTGGCGATCTCCTTGACTCCGTCGTACATACCGGTGGCCGCGTCCATCTCGTGGCCCTCTTGCAACGGGTCGGATGAGGCGTGGCCGTACATGTCGATAGACAGAACGACGTAGCCACGGCGGGCAAGCTCGACGTAGTTGGAGTCTTGCATCTGCTTGTTGTTCCACCAGCCGTGGGCCAGCACGATGGCGGGGCGCTTGTCGTCGGCGCTGGCACCGTCCGGGACGAGCAGGAGAGCGCTCATGGTCTTGCCCGAGCCGGTCACCCAGCTCATGTCGTGGATCTTGACCGCTCCACCGACGGTCTGCACGATGGAGGCGCCAATTGACGAGACCAACATGATTACCAGAGATAGAACGAGCCAGAACAGCGGTCTCTTGTGTTTCGTGAGGTGCACTTTTCCCTACTTCATTGTCGGGACCGACCAGACCATTCTGAATCGGAACTGAGAAGAACCTTGTGGTTCCTTATGAATACAAAACGGTTCGGTCGCATGATGCAACTCATCCGCACATACGTGCGAGTTCCCCGCCGGGGAAGTTGCCCTGCACAGGTTCGTCGCACCCCTGGATGAGCATCGTTGTGCACATTTGTTCACCTGCGGCCAATAGCGAGCATGCGGAAGACCAACCCGCACAGGCGCTCTGTGGCCAGAGGACGCCATCCGTGCCCCGTGGTAGTCGGCGCTTTGACCTACAGGTGTTCTAAACGCTCCAGCTGCGGCGCTTCGCCCGAGGAGACGCGAACGAGTCGATCTTGCTCGTTGAAAGCCCCTGGCGGATCAGGGTTTCGACGAGGGCCGACGCGGCGGCGACCCCGTCGATGACCGGCACGGGCAGGCGGTCCCGCACGTGCTCTTCGAGGCCGGCCATGCCCGCGCAGCCGAGGCAGATGACTTCGGCCCCTTTCGCAATTGCTCGCTGTCCGGCCGCCACGAACGCTTCAGCCGTGGCGAAGGGATCCTCGTCGAGCTCGAGTACGCCGAGGCCGGTGTCTTCGATCGCGGCGCACCGGTCGATGAGGCCGGCGGTAGTCAGGCTGTCCTCGATCTGTCCGACGGCTCGCCGCACCGAGGTGACGACTCCGTATCGACGTCCGAGCGGCATCGCGAGGTGGGCGGCGGCCTCGGTGATGTCGACGACCGGGATCGACAGCAGTTCGCGAGCTCCCTCCCGACCGTGCTCGCCGAATCCGGCCATGACGACGCCGTCGATGTCGTCGGGCAGGCTCTCGAGAGTCTGCAGAACGGCGGCGGCGCTGATGAAGCTGTCGTACCAGCCCTCCGCCGAGGCCACACCCCAGGCGGGAGTGATGCCGACGATCTCCACGTCCGGGCCGACGGCGAGCCGGGCGCGTGCCGCCGCGGTCTCGGTCATCGACTCGGTCGTGTTGCAGTTGACGACCGCCATGCGGATCACGAGGCGGCCCCGGCCAGGGTCGAGAACGGGGCCGAGGATCCGGGCGCTACCGCTACGGGCGTCCCGATACCGCGGTCCTGGGCAAGCTGGATGACGCGAGCAGCGACGGCCAGATCCTGCGCGCCCAGCCCGACCGAGTCGAACACGGTGATCTCGCCCGGGCTCGTCCGGCCCTTCGCCGTGCCCGCGATGACCTCCCCCAGCTCGGCATAGTGGGCGCCCGCGCTGAGCGCGCCTTCGGCTACGGCCTCGAGCAGGTCGCCCGATTTGGCGAGCGCGGTCGCACGGCTGTCGACGAAGACGGTGGCGCGAGCCATGGCCTGTCCGTCGAGTTCGCGGTGGGTCGGCCGGGGTCGGGCTCCGACGGCGTTGATGTGCTGGCCTGCGTGCAGCCAGGATCCGAGCACGATCGGATCGACGGACGGGGTCAGCGTGCAGAGCACGTCGGATTCTTCGACGACTTCCTGTGGCCCCGCGGCGATGACGCATCGCCCGGGCAGATCTCCGCCGACCTCCTGTAAGAACCGATCGATCGTGGCCGAGGAGCGCGACCAGAGCACGATCCGCTCGAACGGTCGCGTGGCGGCGAACGCCCTCGCGTGCTCGATCGCGAGGTTGCCCGCACCGATGATGCCGAGTGTCCGGCTGTCGGGGCGGGCGAGGTGACGGGTGGCGACGACGGAGGCCGCAGCCGTCCGCCGTCGCGTGATGGCCATGCCGTCCAGCACGGCGATGCACTCCCCGGTCACCGACGACGACACGAGGATCGTCGAGCGCTGCGTCGGCAACCCCCGGTCGGCGTTGTCGGGGATGTCGGCCATGAGCTTGACCGCGACGAGCCCGAGTCGGTCCGAGCGCACCGCCATGGGCAGGAAGAGCGCGTCGTCGGCCCCGGTCAGGGCGACGGGCGCGGGTTGCTGCATACTGCCGGAACCCAGGTCGGCGTGGATGGCTTCGACCGCCTCGACGACGTCGACGGCCCCGATGACCGCGCCGATCTCCGCTGCGCCGAGGACGACGGTCATCAGGCGTTCACGGCGGAGTACGCGCCGACGAGCTCGTCGAGGGTCGGGACGTGCGTCGTGAGGCCTCCGTCGAACAGGATCCTCATCCATCGGTCGGATGCGTCGCGGTCGACGACGGCGGAATCCCAGACGCCTCCGGCCGCCATCTCATCGGCAGCACGGCGCAGTAGTGCCTGATCCTTGTCGGGCCAGCGAGCCGCGAGGACCGCCTCGATCTCGACGTCGGCGTCGTGGGATGTGATCTTCGTCATCCCGGCCGCGATGCCGTCCATGAAGCGGTCGATCCGGTCGCTCAGCTCCTCGACCCGTTCGGTGAGGCAGTAGTAGACACTGTTGGGCATGACGCCTCCCGACTGGAGGTGCCGGAAGACGATGGTGCCGCCGCCGGCCGCGACGAGTTCTTCGGCCGAGACGAGGTCGAGGATGATGGCGTCGCCGAGGCCGCTCTGGTAGAGCTCGATCAGCATCGCGGTCGAGAGGTCGCGGACGAAGCGGGTCTTTGACACGTCGAAGCCCGCTTCGCGGATGAGGCCCGCGGTGAACTCGTAGGGAGCACTACCGCCGGCCCCGGGGGCGAGGACCACCTTGCCTGCGAGCTGGTCGAGGGTGATCGGTGCCGTCTCGGTGCGCGACACGATCGTCATGGGGAACATGCGGTTGAGCTGCCCGACGACGCTGAGCTTGCGAGACGTCCCCGCGTACATGGCGGGAACCCAGAGTCCTCCGAGGGCCAGGTCGGCGGCACCCGACTCGATGTCGTCGAGCACTCCCGTCCACGGGTCGCAGGCCGTGGCGGTGACGTTCAGGCCACGCTCGGCGAAGAGCCCGCCCTGGTCGGCGACGTACTCGGGCAGGTAGTTCAGGCCGTTGGCTGTTGCGGAGATCTTCAGGGTGTCCATGTGTTCCTCCAAAGGAATCGAGGGGTGGAAGGGCGGGTCGGAGGCTCCGACCCGCCCGAGAGGTCAGACCCGGCTGGTCGCCAGGGCGTTCTCGTTGACGTCTTCGAGCGAGCGACCGCGAGCTTCGGGGGCGAATCGGGAGGCGACGACGAGGATGGCGTACATCACGGCGGCGAGGCCGAAGACGCCGGCGAAGGCGAACGACCCGTAGAGCGCGATGGCGAGGAACGGCATGACCGCGCCGGCGATGTTGCCGATGCCGTTGACGATCGAGGCACCGGAGGCGCGGATGGCGGTCGGGTAGACCTCCGCCGTCCACGCGGCGAGCGTGGTGTTCGTCAGCATCGTGAAGAACTGGAAGAGAGCGCCGAGCACCAGGATCGCGCCGGTGTCATTGCCGAAGGCGGCGAATGCCAGGGCGGTGAGGCAGCCGAGGATCCCGGCCGACGTGACCATGGCCCGCCGTCCGACCCGGTTCGCGAGCAGGGCGGCCGCCGTGCAGCCGAGCAGCGAGCCGATGTTCATGATCATCGTGTAGAGCAGGCTCTGCGAGACGGTGTAGCCGCGCTCAACCAGCAGCGTTGGCATCAGGAAGTTCAGAGTGACCTGCGAGCCGAACGCCATCCAGGAGGCGACGCCGATCGCGATGGTGCGCTTGAGGACGAGCGGGTGGAACACGGCCGCCGGCGAGGAGTGCAGCGCGACCGGGGGAAGGTCGGCCGGGGTCAAGGTGACCGGCGACTTCGCGTCGGCCGGAGGCCGCAGGCTGTTCGAGGCGAGGATCGCCAGCGAGCGGTTGGCCTCGTCGATTCGCCCCTTGGAGAGCAGCCAGCGGGGCGTCTCGGGAAGCCTGCGGCGGTAGAGGACGACGAGCAGTGCCGGCAGGGCGAGGAGCACGAAGCTCCAGCGCCACACCTGGCCGTCGCCGCCCAGCGGAACCGCCAGGGGTCCGAGCAGGAGCAGGAAGAGACCGTACGAGATGAAGTTACCGATGCCTCCGGCGCCGACGTTGATCGTGGCGATGAGGCCGCCGCGGTAGCGGGTGGCGACCATCTCGGAGAGCATGGCGATGCCGATCATGAACTCGCCGCCGACGCCGATGCCGACGATGAAGCGGCTGACGAGGAGCATGTCGTAGTTGAACGAGAGAGCGCTCAGGAGACCGCCGAGCGTGTAGATGAGCAGGTTGAGGCCGAGCGAGAATCGACGGCCGTACTTGTCGGCCAGCCAGCCGGCGAGGAAGCGTCCGACCAGGCCGCCGATGACGGTCGCGGTGTTGATGGTCGTGAGCTGGAGGTCGCCGATCTGGAGCGACGCCTTGATGTTAGTGGCCATGGCGCCGACGGAGTTCTGTTCGAGGGTGTCGAAGAACTCTCCGGCGAGGATCAGCATCAGCACCGCGAACTGGGCGCGGGTGAAGCCGATCGAGTCGAGGGCGGAGGCCACACCGTTGCTGGTGTCGGCCGAGGAGGTGGGAGGTGTGGTGCCGATGGGAGCTGTCGTACCTGGGGGAACTGTGGTGCGCGTTACAGCAGTCATGGGTGACTCCAGCGGAAAGAGGGTTGCGATGCCAGAATTCGTTCTGCATCGTGCGGACACTCTTTTGTATACGAAAAGGTGTTTCCGGCTGGTTTCGTCGAAGAAACGCTTTGTTACAGACCCGCGCAAGACCTGGTGGAGTCAACGATTCCCCGGAAAGTCTTCGTCAGGGATCCTTGTTTCGTATACGTTCAGTTACCGAGGGTGCTCAGGGTCGCCTCGTCGCGCCGCAGGTGCTCCTCCATGAGGAGGCCGGCCTGAACGGGTGATCCGCGGAGGATCGCCTGAGCCACGGCGGCGTGGTCTCCGCCGCTTTCCGCCACCTCTTCTTGGGTGACGCGCTCGAAGGCCCACGCGGTCTGGTGCAGGAGGCGCTCGATCATGGACTCCAGGTGGGCGTTTCCGGATGCCTGGGCGACCAGCCGGTGGAACGTGAAGCGGGGTGACTGCACTTCGACCTCCTGGTCGGAGCGCTGCTCGTTGATGACCGCGCGAAGAAGGTCGGCGCTGTCTCCGCCTCGATGTCCGGCCGCGAGCTCCGCAGCCAGAACCTCCAGGGCACGGCGGATCTGCATGAGCTCGATGACCGCATCAGCCGATGAATCGGCGACGCTCACACCCTTGAACTTCTCCGAGACGACGAACCCCTCGGTCTCGAGCTGGCGAAGGGCCTCGCGGACCGGCACTCGGGAGACCCCGAACCGCTCGGCGATCGCATCCTCCTTGAGGCGCGTGCCCCTGGCGAGACTGCCAGCGATGATCTCAGCGCGAAGAGCTTTGAGGACGGATGCGGGTTTGGACTCCACGGCTCGATCCTAGGGGCGCACTGCCTGGTGTAGCCGTGCGAGAGCCCGCCCCGGTCTCGGCCGACCCGAGGCCGCGGTCGAGGCCTTCGGTTTCGTAGTCGACGCTGACTTCGTTTCGTTCGGGAGACCGACGCTGCCGGCCGGCCCCTGGCCGTTGCTGGTGGCCACACGCTCATGGCCGGCTTTAGCCCGGACCAATCCTTCTGGCTCACTGACTCGTTCCACTTTCCGGAACCTGGAATTAACTGGGATCCTGATACCGCGGGCGGTGCCGGTGCGTTGTAGGTGGCGCCGTCTCTGCAATGGGCCCAGATGACGTTGATCCGCTTTCGCGCCGGGGTGATCAGAGCCTGCCTGTCGGACTTGCCCTCACGTCGCTTCCTTTCGTGGAAGATGCGGGAGACCGGACATGTCCCCGGACCGCGCAGGCGTACCAGCCCCACGGCATCCGATAGTTGATCGATTAGAGGGAGTGTCGAGGGCGTCCCGAATCAGGCCGGAGCGAGGAACGGGTCGATTACCGCCCACGTCGCAGTGGGGGCTTCGAGATGCGGCAGGTGTCCCGCAGCTTGGACCTCGGCGAAGGACGCTCCGGGGATCGCGGCCGAGACTCGGCGGCCGTACGCCGATGTGACGATCCGGTCGCTGGCACCGAACACGACGAGCGTCGGCACTGTGATCTGAGGCAGGCGCGCGAGGAGCGTCGGGTCGCTCATGCTGGTACCGGCGATTGCGGCCATGGTCCGCCCGTTGGACTGCTGGATGGCGCGCTGGTCGTCGGTGAGGGTAGCCGGGTCGATATAGCCGCGCTCGGGATCGTGCCACGCGGCTTCGGCGAGCCCCCGCGCGTCGAGGCCAAAAAAGTCCGCGATAGGTTCACCGTCCACGACGGCCCCAACACCGTCGATGTTGACAACGGCACCCACGACGTCGGCGTACCGGGCGTCCGAGCCGGCTTGGAGTGCCATCTCGAGAGCTATCCACCCGCCGATCGAGGAGCCGACCAGCACCACGTCATGCTCGCCCTGTTCACGGAGTTGTTCGAGGTAGGACGCAGCGAGATCGGCGACGGACGAGATGCTGTCCGGACGAGGAATGCCATCCCAGCCCGGGTGGGTTGGGGCGAGGACGCGCATGGTCGGACTGAGGTGCGCGATAATCGGCGCGACGGTGCGGGGTCCGCCACCCCCATGGAGAACGAGTGCGGTGCGGGGCATGGACGTCTTGTCGGTCATTACTACCTCTGTATCTCAATATGTTTATCTACGTGTGCTGATACAGTAGCACCGTGACCACGAATCTGGAACAGCTCGGTCAGGCAATCAAACGAGCGCAGTACCGCAACCATCGGGCAATGGACGCCGCACTGCGCGACGCCGGCGTGACGCTCGTTCAATGGGACGCGCTGCGCGCGATCGACAGGATGCCTGGCGCATCCGGTCATGCATTAGCGGTCGCCACTTTTCAAAGCGATCAAGCGTTCGGCACCCTTGCAAACAGGATGGTCGACCGCGGGCTGATCGAACGGAACGCGGGTCACGGGCGCCGAATCGGCCACACGCTCACCGCGGCCGGACGAGCAGCCCTGTCCGAAGGGCAACGCATCTCGGCCGACGTGCTCGGCAACATATTCGCCCCGCTTGATGAACCCGACCGGGCCGCCCTGGCCAGAGTGCTCGACACCCTCGCGGGCGACAATTCACCGTCTCGATAGCCGATCCGCTACCGGACACAAGGTGAAGTCCGGATCGGGACCGCCTCGCTGACTGGAGCCTGCTATCCCCAGTCAGCAAGACAGTCACGGGAATCAGCGTCAGGCCATGGCGTCGCGGACGAGGGCGGTGTCGACGAACTGTTCGAAGCGGACGATGAGCCCGCCCCGGACGACGAACGCGTGAGCGACGCGAGCATCGAGTGTCTTGCCCGTCGCGCCGTGGGTCGCGGTATAACGGGCAAGCACGACGACATTCTCGCCGTCGACGACGTAGGTGTCGTCGTGAGCGGTCCATTCGACCCAGTCGGCACCGAGCTTCTCCATGACGGCCACGGTGACGCCCTCGGGAGTGCGGTAGGTGCCGGCAAGAGGGAAGCCTGCCATCTCGGTCCACTCGACGTCGGGGGCGAGCGTCGCCCGCAGCGCGTCGAGGTCGCCGGCGGCGGAGGCAAGGTACTGGCGACGGACGACGGCGCGGGGCGAGTCGTCGATCGGGGTCAGCCCCATGTCATCTCTCCCTTGGCAACGCGGGTGCCGAGGTGGGCGGCGACGCCGAGACCAGCGCCCGGGTAGGCGGCCTGCAGGATCTTCTCGGCCCCGTCGGCGGTGTCGCTCGAGGCGACCGCGGCGTCAAAGGCTGCGAGGTAGTCGCGTGTGTGACGGATGGCGGTGACATCGGCGGGGAACGCAGGATCCCGGTGCCCGGCGATCACGAGCGTCGGGTCGAGCGCCTCGAACAGATCGAGCGCCGCGGTCCATGCGGCGCGCTGCTCGACGGTGGCGGTGTCGGCGGTCCAGACGTGCAGGCCGCCGAAGACAAGGATGCCGCCAAGCAGGGTGCGGCTGTCGGCGTCGAAGAGGTACCAGCCGCGGTCGGCGGGGTCGACGTCGGCGAAGCGGACCTCGAGGGCGGCGTCGTCGATGGCGATGTGGTCCTCTTCGAGCGCAGTGAGCTCGACCTTGCGGGTCGGTAGGTTCTCGCCGAGGCTCTGCCAGGCCTTGAGCTTGCCCTCGTAGCTGTGCTCGATGTGCTCGATCACGGCGGCGGGTGCGACGAAGCGGGCGTTCGGGAACGCGTCCTGCACGACCTCGGCGCCGAAGTAGAAATCGGGGTCGCCAGCGCCGATGAACACGGTGGTCAGGGTCTTGCCCGAGTCAAGGGTCGCGGCGACGGCACGGTGACCGGCGGAACGGGTGAATCCGGCGTCGACGAGGACAGCCTCGGTGTCGCCCGTGACGAGCGTGAGGGTCTTCTCGAGAGCCTTATCGCCGGAGTCGAGGACGGTGTAGTTGAGGGTGGTCATGTGGTTCCTCTCGGTTGTTCTGATGGGTCAAGTCTCAAATGAGGAGAGCCACCTGTCACGGTGCGGACCGGTGCCAGAATGGTGAATATGGGACAAGATGAACCACGTGGCGTGCGCTTCTCGCTACCGACCCCTGGGCCGTCGATCGAGCTGACGGGGCTGCGGGACATCATTCGGCGCGGTGGCCGTCGTGAGTTCATTTCGACCCAGCGCCTCGAGTTCGAGATGTTCTACCTGATCGACGCAGGCAGCACCGTGCACGAGGTCGACTTCGTCTCGTATGAGCTCGGCCCCGGCGACGCCCTGTGGGTGCGCCCCGGTCAGGTGCACCGCTGGGGAGACATCTCGACACTGTCGGGCTGGGTCGCACTGTTCCCCTCGCACGCCATTCCCCCAGACGTGCAAGAAGCGCTAGTCGAGCTTGGATACGCGGGCTCCACCTCGCGGGTCACCGCGTGGAAAGCATCGACGCTTGACCGGACGGGGGTCACGGCGGCCTGGCGAGCACTGCACGCTGGCGACTCGCCGGGCGACCACCGGGCCGTGCGGTCGCTGTTGCGCGAGGTCGCGTTGTCGGCGGTCCTGCTGCGACTAGCGACCTCGGCATCCGATCGCACCCAGACGCCCTCCGGTACGACGGACGACCGCGAGGGCATCTACGCCGCCTTCGTTGCCGAGGTCGAGGCGCATTACCGCGACTTCCACCTGGTGTCGGACTATGCCCGTCGTCTGGGCTGGTCGGCAAAGACCCTCGGACGCGCCACCGCAGCACACGGCATGACACCCAAGCAGATCATCGACGACCGTCTCGTGCTCGAAGCCAGACGACTGCTCGTCCACACCACCCAGCCGGTCGCTCAAGTAGGTGGGCACCTAGGCTTCGATGACCCCTCGAACTTCTCGAGCTTCTTCCAACTCCGCACCGGGTTGAGACCCGGGAGCGTTCGAGCCGACGCTTGATTCGATATCAGCAGAGGAATGGATACCGCGACACCGTCAAGCCTCGCCTAAACGCTGTGCACGGCTAGGCCACACGAGACGGTCTCCATACTGCGGTCGCAGAGCTCATTGCGACCACCCCACCTCGGATCGGGCCACGCAGGCTGTTTCGATAGCCGATGGGCAGGCGGACAGTGTCATCAGGCGGCCGAGCGGGTGCTCTCGCTCGCACTTCTCGCCGCGATGGTCTGGCGGTACGCGTCGATCTTCCGTTCCAGCGCGCCAAGGTGCCGCTGGACCTCCGCCTGTCGCTCGAGAACGGTCGCGTGGTGCCGTTCGAGAAGCGCGAGACGCTCGGCATCGTCAGCGCCGGCCCGGTACGCGGACGCGTACTCGCGCATTTCCTGGACATTCATCCCCGTGCCGCGGAGCATCACCGTTCCCGCGAGCCAGCTCAGCGCCGACGTGTCGTAACGACGCCACCCGTCTGAGCCTCGCTCGGGTGCCGGCGCGATGCCTTCCTTCTCGTAGTACCTGATTGTGTCGACGGTGATGCCGAGCATCTCCGCCGCGACGCTGATCGTGACCGGATCGTCGACACGGACCTCGGGAAGCAGCATGCACTCAGTCTTCCACTTGACATGGTGTGCACACCAGGGTCGAGAGTCGGGACGTCCGGATCGACCCGGCAATGAACGGAGAACTCCATGCAGCAAATTCCTCTCGGCTCTCAAGGCCTCGTCACGTCCCCCCTCGGGCTCGGGTGCATGGGCATGAGCGCCTTCTACGGCGGCGCCACTGAGGCCGGCTCTGTCGAGACGATCCAACGGGCTCTCGACCTCGGGATCACCCTGTTCGACACGGCGGAGGCATACGGGCCGTTCGAGAATGAGAAGCTACTCGGCCGGGTCCTCGGCGCTGACCGGGACCGCGTGGTGGTCGCGTCGAAGTTCGCCACGGACTTCACCGACGACGGCGCCCCTGTCGGCCTCGACGGTTCTCTGGAGCACGCGCGCCGCGCAATCGACCGCTCCCTCAGCCATCTCGGGACCGACCACGTCGACCTCTGGTACCTGCACCGTGTCGACCCGAACGTGCCGGTCGAAGACACCATCGGCGCAATGGGTGAGGCTGTCACCGCGGGCAAGGCCCGCTACATCGGCGTCTCGGAGACCTCCGCGGAGACGCTGCGTCGAGCACACGCGACGTTCCCGATTACCGCGATCCAGTCCGAGTACAGCCTGTTCGAGCGTGACGCCGAACATAACGGCGTCCTCGACACCGCTCGTGAGCTCGGCATCGGGTTTGTGCCCTTCTCCCCGCTCGGCCGCGGGTTCCTCTCCGGCACCCTCGCTCGCAAGGACGACCTCCCTGAGGGCGATGCCCGACGGAACCTCCCCCGGTTCTCCGACGAAGCGATCGACGCGAACCTCCGCGTCGTTGACGCGCTCAAGGTCATCGCCGACGAGAAGAGCGTCACCACCGCTCAGCTCGCCCTCGCGTGGCTGATCCAGGCCGACACCGTCCCGATCCCCGGCACCACGAAGGCATCCCGTGTCGAGGAGAACACCGCCGCTGCGGACGTGGTGCTCACCACGAACGACCTTGAGCGGATCGAGGCGGCCTCACCGCATGGCGTGGCCGTCGGCACTCGCAACACCGAAGCAGGCATGGCTCGCGACCGCGGCTGACTCACCCCAAATACCCGCGGCACCGGCCAGGTGTCACGGGTCGTCTCGGTGTCCGATAGCCGATCGGCTATCGGGACAGATGCTCGAGTCGCGTCGTTCAGAGGATCGCTTCCACAAGATGATCCCAAGGGGCGTTGCGACTCAACGAGAGTCATGAGCGACAGCGCCCCTTGGTGTTTGCATCGCACCCTGTCGAAAGAATCAGCTGGCGAGGTGCTCCCGGAAGAAGACGTCGAGGGTCTCGACGGCTTCGTTGACGTACTTGGGCTCGTCGTACATCTCGTAGTGCCCTGCCCCGTCGATGACGTGGAAGTTCTTGGCGTTGGGCGCTTTCTCCCAGAGGGCGAGGCCGTCGGAGTAGGAGAACGTCGTTCCGAGGCGGCCGCCGACGATGACCTGCAGCGGCTGGGTGAGGAGTTCGTCGACGAGGTTGAACGCGTCGTAGCCAAGCATCATGGCGTCGCTGGTGAAGTAGCGGCGGTTGGTCGAGTTCTCGTTGTAGCCGCGCGGGGTCCGGTAGAACCGCACCGCCTGGAGCGTGTCGATGTCGGTGATACCGAAGGCCGTTGCTTGGTCCTCGGTGTCGGGGATCCACATGTTGCGGTCGATGTCCTCGCCGGCCGCTGCCGCGGTGCGCTTGTCGCCGACGCCGTCGATCATCGCGATCGCGGAGCCCTTGGAGGAGGTGTCGGCCTGGCGGAATGCTCGCCCGACGTTGACGGGCACGACTGTGCCGAGGGCCTTGATGCGGTGGTCGGTCATGGTGGCGCTGACCGCGTAGCCGCCACCGGCGCAGATGCCGAGGGCGCCGATCTGGGAGTTGTCGACGTACGGAAGCGTCGTGAGGTAGTCGACGGCGAAGCGGATGTCGTCGACGCGCGCGGCCGGGTTCTCAAGGTCCCGGGGGTGGCCGCCGCTCTGGCCCTGGAATCCGGGGTCGAAGGCGAGCGCGACGTAGCCGCGGTCGGCGAGGCCTCGTCCGTAGTTCGCGCCGATCTGCTCCTTAACGCTGCTCCCGGGCGTGGAGATGACGACCGCCGGGTAGGAGCCGTCTCGGTCGAAGCCGTCCGGCAGGTGGAGCTGGCCGGCGAGGTCGAAGGTGTCGTTGCTAAAGGTGATGTCCTGCGTGGTCGACATGGGGGTCGATCCTTCCGGGGGCTTAAGGCCCCGTAGTAGACTGTTCGTCGGACGAGGTTGTCCGAGACCACGACGGTTCCGTTTGGAACTACTTCGAAACTGTACCACTATTCATCAGGAGCCTCGATGCACACCTCCAGCGCCGCCCGGATCTGGTCGTTGAACCACCAGGTGCTGACCCGGGTGATGAACGACTGCGCTCCGGAGATCGAGTCGCTCGGGTTGGAGGCGAAGGAGTTCTTCGTCCTCGGCGAGATCGATGACTGCCCCTACCCCGCAGAACTCGCCGTGCGGCTCGTCCTCCCCAAGCCCAGCGTGACCGTGTACCTCAAAAACCTTCAAGCCAAGGGCTTCGTCCGACGAGAGATCGATCCCGCCGACCTTCGCCGGCACCGCCTCGCCCTCACCCCTGAAGGCACACAGACCCTCGACAAGGCGCTCGAGATCCTCTCCGTGAAATTCGATGAATGGCTCGTACGACTTGACGCGGACGAGCAGACCGAACTTCAGCGACTGCTGGCGAAGTTGCTCAACTAGTCACGTTGCCCGAGCTATCAGCCGGGCAACCCACCGAGAACCGTCCGCGCTGGGGTGGCACTCATCCCCATCACGAACCTGCTGGGTACGACCTACAAGTGCGCCGTCAAGAGCCGGCGTCTCGAACGCGTACAGATGGAGACCCAGCTGGTCTCGAGGTCCTTCTCTGCTCGCTCGCTCTCGAGTGCACTTATGTGACCGCATCGGTCGTCAAGACCACGCGAGAAGCAGCTGACACATGGCGGCTCACAGAACCCATCTGCACCCCGGCACCCATCTGCACCCCGGCGCTCCTTGGGCTGCTGCCTCTCGTCGGGAAGACTCGAGACATGCCCCTGCACCGTGACTACCGCCTCCTCGATGGGCCGCCACCCTTGGCCGACTACCTCCGGCTGCGAGTCGAGAGCGGCCTGTCGCCCAAGAGCGGAGCCCAGGGTGCCGGCGCGCTGACGGGCTCCTGGACCTTCCGGCACGTCGTCGACGCCGCCGGGGACGTCGTCGGGATGGGGCGTGTCGTCGGCGATGGCGCCTGGTACTTCCTCATCGCCGACATGGCCACCCTCCCCGAGCACCAAGGCCGAGGGATCGGAGGCGCAATCCTGGACGCCCTCCTCGCTCACATCGCCGAGCACGCGCCCTCGGGGGCCTACGTGACTCTGACGGCGGACCCACCGGGCAGGCGCCTCTACGAACAACGCTTCTTCGTCGACGTCGCCCCCGGACGAACCGGGATGCACCTCGTCATGCCCACTCCAGGTGTCCGATAGGCGATCGGCTACCGGGCGCCAGGCTCATCTGGATGCGTGGGTTGTTCCGATGCGTGTGGTCCCGTCCACGGCGTACAGGGGAATGTCGTGCGTCGTTGACGAGGGCGAATGAGCTCCTGCGGATGGCGAGGGGGCGGCTTCAGGTGTGTCTGCACGACGCGTGTAGCCGGTGATCGAATTACCTTGTGGGTCGGTACCGGTTGTGGCGATGAGGTCTGGCCTGCCGTGCTCGTTGGGGAGGCCGTAGGTCTGACCATGGGAGTTCTTCGCCCAGGGGACCGTGTCCTCGTCGGTGGCGGCGATCCTGATCTCCCACTGTGTGCCCGGTGTCGCGATCACGTCGAGGTGCGTCCGGCCTGCCGCCATATTGCCGCCTTCGGTAGCCCCGTGCGTGCGGGCAGCATCAACGAGCGATTGGTCGCAGGTGATGGTCGTCAGCCCTACTACGGTGACTGTGCCTCGGCTGAGGCAACCAATCTCCACCTCCAGTGTTGAAGCCCCTCGGGGTAAGGAGTCGAGGGTGATCGTTGCTGGCCCCGCATGCGTTTCGATGATTGGTGTGCCGTGCGTCGTGATGACGACACTCCCCGGTGCCCCGAGGACTGCCGCTGTGGCCGCGGATGCCCCGCCGAGAGCTAGAGCGGCAAGGGGAAGTGCGATCGCGAGCTTGCGATGCCGTCGCCACCACGGGCGAGGCACCCCGCGGGCCGCATCCACTTCGTTACGGAGGGCAGCTTCCACCGCATCGGCGAAAACCGGGTCGAGCGTGGGAGTCACGGGGTAGTCCCTTCGATGTTGCTGGCGGCAGCAGCGGTGAGTGTGGGGTTCAGGCTCGGATGGCGTCTGAGGCGGACGCGCGCGCGATGCAGCCGCGTTCGGGCACCGGTCTCAGTGAGCCCGAGCTCTCTTGCTGCCTCGGCCACGGTCAGCCCCTCGTACGTCACGAGTGTGAGCAGCGTGAGGTCCTGGGGAGGCAGGTTGCGCATTTCCGCGAGCAAGGCCGGATCCAGTGAGGCGACGAGGCTGGCGTCTTCGTGCTGCCGATCGGCACCCGGCGCTGGTTCAGTTCGCGGGAGCGTGCGAAGGAGCTGGTCATGCCGCGCGGTTTTCCGGGTGACGTTACGAGCGGTGTTCGTCGCCGTCACGAGAAGCCAGGCGAGGACTGACCCGTTGACGGTTCGGACCGACTCCCGGCGACGCCAGAGCTCAAGGAACGCCGTCGCGGTGACATCTTCCGCATCTTGAACGGCACTCGTCAATCGGTAGGCGTGGCGGTAGACACGGTCACGATGTTCGATGAACAGCGACCCGAAGGCGTCGCTGTCACCGTTGAGACTCCGCTGCCACAGCGAATCGTCCGTGCTCTTTACTCCCATACCCAGAAGTGTCGCGAACCCCCCGCCGTGTTGCACCTCCGCGGCGTGCGGTGAGGCGCAATGACAATTGGCTCCCAGGACCGTCCAGATTCCGTCCGACAGGCCATGGTCAACCGCGCGTCTAGGCACTAGACAGGCACGACGGTCTATCGAAGGAGTTGCCGATGCTGATTCAGGTCTGCGGGTTACCCGGTTCTGGGAAGTCCACACTGTCAGCCGCACTCGCGGATCGAGTGCCGGCGACGATGCTGCGAGTCGATGCGATCGAAGCGGCGATGTGGAAATACGGCATCCCTCGGGAGCAATCTGGTATCGCTGCATACTCGGCAATGCACGCGATCGCCGTCCCGAACCTTCTTCGGGGCCAGACGGTGATCGCGGATGCAGTCAGTGGAAGTGAACCCGCACGGGCCGGTTGGGTGTCGACTGCCGAGATGGCTGGTGTTCCCCTACGAATAATCGAGCTCGTCTGCCCTGACCTCATCGAGCACCGACGCCGAGTCGAAGAGCGCAAGAACGACCTTCCTGGATTCGTGCTGCCAACGTGGGACGAAGTGGAAACCACGCGAGCTGAGTACGAAGCGCGCAGTGACGAACGACTCGTGCTTGACAGCACCATGCCCGTGCCGGAAATGGCCACAATGGCCCTCGAATTTGTCGGGGCCGGCGTCCGATAGCCGATCCCGCAACGCTTACCTCTGGCGCTACCCTCCCTGCAACTAGAAAGGCCCAGCATGACGACAATTTGGAACTGGCTTACCGCCCTCATCGGTGTAGCTGTCATCGTCCTGACCTACATCAACGGGGCTCTTCTCGCCGATTACTTTGACGCTCACGCGATTTTCAACAATTCAGGGCTTAGTGGGCTGCCAAGCCTCGGGTTAGGGGCCTTGGGCTTCATACTCATCGTTGGCGGCGCGGTGGCTGCTTTGCGAGGTCGCCACCGCGTCCGATAGCCGATCGGCTCCTGAGACAGGTTTAAGCCTCGCAGAACTCGCGAAGCCGACTGGTCATCTCCCCATCGGCGTCACCGGTGTTGACTGTGCCCTGTGGTTCGAAGAGCATGGCTTGCACTTCTTCGGCAGCTTTGGGGCAGTGCTCTACTCCGCGAGGAACGACGAAGACGTCGTTCGGCCCGAGTACAACGTCGCGGTCGCGGAGCTGGATGGTCAGCTGGCCACTCAGGACAAGGAACATCTCGTCCGTGTCGGGGTGAATGTGCCACACGAATTCGCCTTGGAGCTTCACGACCTTTACGTCGTAGTCGTTAATGCTGTGCAGCCGGTGGGGCTGCCAGTGCTCGGAAATCGTTGCTAGTGCGGTCGTTATGTTACGGACGTCTTCGGTCATGGAGAGACCGTACCGAACCGGCGTTTCCGGCTTATCGCCGCAGAGGCGCGGCTAAGGGGCGGTCATCTCCGCGACTTCGCTGGTGCCTTTGCCGGGTTTCGATTCCCAGGCCCACGTCTCTTTCATCCGGAGCTTGCCGGCAGTGTCGCGGGTGATTGTGGAGACGCAGGATCCCGTCGAGGTGGCGCCGCCTTGGTTGAGCTGGCAATAGCGAAACGTCAGCGTGTCACCGGTCCGGGTGCCGACAAGGAACCCCCGCCGGACTGCGCCGCCGGCGTAGGTGGCCCACACCTCGCCATCCGCCTCGTGGTAGTTAAAGACGGTCTCAGGTCCCACCTCACCGCCCGAAGTGTCGCGGACAGCTGCGAAGCGGTAACCATCGAGAGAGGGCAAAGAGTTGGATGCGTCCATAATGCAAGACTAGGGAGGAAGGCGACGGCTGCTCCGCCGCGCAAGACTCGCCGCATCCGGAGAACCATCCCTCAACGGACGACGAAAACCAGCGGGCGATCAGCCAGGCCTCCGCGTCTTGTGTAGGAGGAATCTGCGTCACCGCATGGAAAGCAGTGCTTCGATCTCCGTCACGACGAGATCCGGACGCGAGATGAAGGGGTGGTGCCCGGTCGGGAGGGTAACGGACCGGTGCGCGCGCGCAGCATGGAAGTGCTGCAGCTCGAGCGAGGTGCTGCGGTCCTCTCCGCAGACCAGGTACGTCGAGTCGACGTCCTGCCACCCCGCTGCGGTCGTCGGCGTGCCGAATGACGCGACCGCCTGTGCGGTGACGCGATCCCATGCCTCTTGCTGCACGCACGGGTCCGCGTCCTGCAGGAACCTCTGGCCGAACGACGCCGCGTCGTAGCCCTGCACGCCGACCACGCCGTCGCCGACGTCCCCGACAGTCACCGGGTCCGGCTCTCCGCTCATGATCGTGCCCTGCGCCTGTCCCACGTCCGGCAGGTAGGACGACACGTAGAGCAGGTGCGCCACGGCCGGGTGGCGTCCGGCCTCGGCGATGACGGTCCCGCCGTAGGAGTGACCCACGACGATCGCCTCGTCGACCCGGTCCAGGGCCTGGCGGAGCGCCGCAGCGTCGGCGACGAGCCCGCCTGCTGTCTCGTCCGGGCTGGATTCGCCGCACGACGGCAAGGCGAGCGCGTGGCTCGTGATCCCTGTCCGCTCTTCCAAGAGCGTGGCGGTCCGCTGCCACCACCACGCTCCGTCCCGTACGAGGGCTCCGTGTATGAAGATGAGGTCCATCTGATCCTCCTCGGATCGGTGATCATGGTCCTTCAACGTTATCTGTAGCGATCGTTACGTGAAAAGATCGGCAGATGGGACGTCGACCGCAGCCGGAGATCGCTGAGCAGCTGCTGGAGCGCTGCACCGACCATTGCTTGGAGCATGGGCTCCCTGATCGCCTCGAACCGCTCGTCCGCGCGACCGGGAGCTCGGCGCGGATGCTCCTGTACCACTTCGGGACCCGGGACCAGTTGCTGTTGGCGATCCTGCGTCGTGCGCGGCAGCGTCATCTGGCGAGCTTCGGCGACCACCTGAAGTCGCGTCCGGACGAGCCCTATGTGGTGACGCTCGGGCGTGCGTGGGTTGCCATGACCAGTCCGGATGCGGCGCCGTACCTTCGGATGTTCGGGCAGTTGAGGGAGCAGTCTGAGCGGTCGCTCTGGCCGGGCTTCCGCCGTCTCGCGACCACGGACTGGCTTGCGCCCATCGAGACCGGGGTGGCGAGCATCGACCGGCCCGGCTCGGCCACGCTGGTCCTCGCGGTTATCCGAGGGCTCATGATGGATCTCGATGCCACCGGAGATCTCGCCCGGGCCGACGCCGCGTTCCACCAACTGCTCCGCGCTCTCGATTCCGGCGCCCCGGCCCCACCACGCGACGTTCCAAGCGCACAGTCCCGATAGCCGATCCTCTATCGGGCACCTTCATGGAGCCGCCGCCGTAGCTCCTAAATACATCGAGCGTCCCCACCTAGAGAGAAAAGACCACCATCCTCACCGTGGCCGATGAGCCCGTACAGATCGCGCCCAGATCGCCAGTAGGCATGTAGGCCACTGGTCGGGTGCACCGCTGGCGAATAGCAACTCATCCCAACGAAGCGGTGGCCCTACGGTGCCGCTCGAGCGCGCAGATGACCAGGGCGACGACAGCCCCCAGGACCGCTCCGACGGTGTTCATGAACCAGTCGTTCGTGTCGCACCGGCGACCGAGGACGGGCGCGAGGGCCTGTACGACTTCGATGACGGCGGAGAGGGCGACCGCACCGGTGAGGATTGTCAGCGGCCGGTTCGTCGCCGTCCCGAGGAAGAGCACGAGCGGCAGCAGCATCGCGACGTTGGCGAGCGTGTCGATGCCCTGGAACGGGACGCTGAACTGCACGGTGCAGGTGACACCGCCGGGCCGAGCTCCGTCGGGCAGCAGGGTTAGAACGAGCACCGCGATGAGCGCGACAGCCGAGAGGCCGAGGAGGACACGCCGGAGCCGGAGCCGGAGCAGGACCCAGGCGAGCAGGGTGGCGGCCGCGACGGCGACCCAGAAGCCGATGCGGACGAGGGGCGCGTGTTCGACGAGGAACGTGGAGATCACCGGGGGCCGTCGCTTTCTCGGTCGAGGCGCGTGAGCCAGACGTTCATGAGCGCGGACTCCTCGGGGAGGAGGGCGCCAGGCCCGCCCTCAGCGAGCTGCGCACGGAGCTGCCGCCGGGCGGCTGTGGCAGCGTCGAACGACGCCGGCGGGGAACCCGCGACGAGGACGGCGCCGAGGACGGCGTCGCGGAGCGCGTCGGCGACCGCATTCGCCCGTCGCGCGGGACGCACGGTCGTCATCTCGTCGAGGGCGAGCCCGACGTTGGCCGCCAAGATCATCCCCGATGCGACGTCGACTTCGAGACGGAGAAGCCCCGCGGCCGCGCACCGAGAGAGCGTCCGCTCGAGCAGCGCCCTCACACCGTCCGCTGCGCGACCGCCCGCCCAGGGTCGCGGCGCGAACATCAGGCGATAGAGGGCGGGGTTCTCCCTCGCGAAGTCGAGGTGGTCACCCCACCCGCGGCGCAGGTCCGCCGCCGGGTCGTCGGTGGCCTCGAGCTCGGCCTTGCGGGCGGCGTAGCGCTGCAGGCCCGTCTCGGCCAGGGCGTCGAGGAGTCCCCGTTTGTCGCCGAACAGCCGATACAGCACCGGCTGGGTCACACCGACAGCCTCACAGACCGCTCGTGTGGCGATCTCGCCATCGGACGCGGCGACCAGTTGTTCCTCGGCCGCCGCGAGCAGCGCGCTCCGGAGGTCATCGTCGGATCGGATCATGGCCCCCAGCCTAGGGCACTTGCTATCGCGTGTCGTATCTGTGATAGTTCTTGCGTATCGGCGAAACTGCCGAACAATAGCAACGAAAGGCAGATCATGAGCACTGATCCCCAGCGCATCGCCGTCGTCACGGGTGGCTCCCGCGGCATCGGCCGCGCCATCTCCACCCGACTCTCCCGTGACGGGTTCACCATCGTCGTCGCATCAGCCAGCGGGGGTGCCGCGGCCGCCGCGACCCTCGACGAGATCACGAGCGCCGGCGGCCATGCCATCGCCGTGCAGGCCGACGTCGCCGACGAGCACGCCGTGGCGGCGATCTTCGACAGGGTCGCGAACGACTTCGGGGGCGTCGACGTCGTGGTGCACGCGGCCGGACGCCTCGGCTTGTCGACCATCGCCGAGCAAGACCTCGACGCCCTCGACGACCTGCACAGGACGAACGTCCGCGGCACCTTCGTCGTCGCACAGCAGGCAGCACGTCGACTGCGCTCCGGGGGTGCCTTCGTCGGCATGTCGACATCCGTCGTCGGAACGCAGTTCCCCACCTACGGCGCCTACGTCGCGAGCAAGAGCGCGGTCGAGGGCATGGCGCTGATCCTGGCGAAGGAGCTCCGTGGCCGGGACGTCACGGTGAACGTCGTCGCTCCGGGCCCGACCGCGACGGAGCTGTTCCTCGACGGCAAGACGCAGGAGCAGATCGACGCCCTGGCCAAGGTCCCGCCGCTCGAGCGCCTCGGGACCCCGGAGGACATCGCCGGCGTGGTGGCGTTCCTTGCAGGGCCGGACGGGCGCTGGGTAAACGGCCAGACCATCCGTATCAACGGCGGCATGGTCTGATGACGGTGCCGCTGGTCATCCTCGTCACCGGCGCCTCCACAGGATTCGGTCGACTCACGGCAGAATCGCTGGCACGCGCAGGCCACGTCGTCGCGGCGGGCATGCGCGCCGTCGACGGGAGGAACGCGGCTCATCGCGACGCCCTGGCCGACCTCGCCTCTCGTGAGGGGCTGAGGCTCGGCGGCGTCGAGCTCGACGTCCAGTCGCAGGGATCCGTGGACGCTGCGGTCGACACCGTCGTCAGGGCGTACGGCCGCATCGACGCCGTCGTGCAGAACGCCGGCCACATGGCCTTCGGTGCCGCTGAGGCTTTCACGCCTGAACAGTTCGCGTACCTGTACGACGTCAACGTGGTCGGCGGCCACCGGGTAGCCCGCGCCGTCTTGCCGCACATGCGCTCCCAGCGCTCGGGCTTCGTCGTATGGGTGGGCAGTTCCTCCACCCGCGGCGGGCACCCTCCGTTCCTCGCCCCGTACTTCGCCGCCAAGGCCGGCATGGACGCCCTCGCCGAGAGCTACGCGGCCGAGACGATCCGCTTCGGCATCGACAGCTCGATCGTCGTCCCCGGGGCGTTCACCTCGGGCACGAACCACTTCACCAACGCCACCACCCCGGCGGACGAGGCGCGGGTGACCGACCACGACGCCGAGTACGGCACGCTCCGCCGCCAGCTGACCCACCGCCTCACCGCGATCGTGCCGCCCGAGGCCGACGTGCAGGACGTCGCCGACGAGATCGTGCGCCTGGTCGGCCTGCCCCAGGGGACGCGCCCGTTCCGGTCGCACGTCGACCCGTCCCGCGACGGCAGCGAAGTCGTGTCCGCGGTCACCGACCGCATCCGTGCCGAGTTCTACCGCCGCATCGGCATCGAGGATCTCTTGCCCTCGAACGCCGCCCTCTGACCCCCGGAACGTCCGGGCCACCACCGAAAGGAACCACCATGCCCTTCGCCAACCTCAAGGTCCCCGCGGACACCCTCACGCCTGAGTCCAAGAAGAAGCTGCAGGACGCCGTCACGGACGCCATCGTCGACGTCTACGGAGAACGAGCACGCCCGACGACCCTCGTCATCCTCGACGAGGTCGCCGACGGCGGCTGGATGCTCGGCGGCACCATCCTCAACGAAGCGATGCTCGGCCGCGTCTAGTACCGCATGTCGCAGGATGAGGGGCCCGGGCGACCGGGCCCCTCATCGCGTTCGCGGCACCGAGCCTGCCGCGACTCGAGCGCGCCGGTCCCGGTTCACCCGTCGGGGGCGGTGACCGGTCCCTGGGCGGCCGTTCCGAGCTGCTGCTCGATCTGCGGCAGGAGCGCCCGCACCGCGGCGACGACGACTTCGTCCACGCGATCCTCGGGGAGCCGGCCGGTGGCGGCCAAGGCACTGATGCCTTCTGTCGTCGCCGCGACCAGGAACGGCATCGGGCCCATCGACTCCGGACTGCTCTCCCCGAGCAGCTCCGCGCCCACTGCGAAGAAGCGCTCGGCCGAGGACTGCGCCTCGGGCTCGCGCCCCGCATTCGTGCCGTCGTCGGTCGACGCGAACATCAGCTGCATCAGGGGGCCGTTGTGCTGCGCGAAGCGAGCATGAGCGCGGATGTACTCCGTGAGCCTGCGCTCGAGGGTGCCCACCTGCCGCGCGGCCTCGAGATAGCGACGCAGCTCGTCGAAACCGTCCGCGGCGATCGCGGCGAGGACGGCGTCCCGGTCACGGAAGTGACGGAGCGGCGCACCATGGCTGACGCCCACGCGGCGCGCGAGCTCTCGCACCGTCACCGCCTGTTGCCCCTCCTCGATCAGGAGCGCGCGCCCCTCGCGGACGAGCTCTTCACGCAGCGACCCGTGGTGGTAGGAGCGTGCTTGCTGTGCCATCCGAACAGTGTAGACGTTGACAACAATGTGGCCAGTGTCTACATTGGGGGCATGGACGACACCAGAGCAGGCCAGGCACCGACCAACGAAACCGTCATCATCACCGGCGGCACCAGCGGAATCGGCCGAGCGACCGCGGTCGCCCTGGCCAGGTCCGGATCACGCATCATCCTCGCTGTCCGGAATCAGGAGAAGGGGCAAGCCATGGCAGCGACCCTCCCCGGCACTCCGGGAACGCACCGCGTCCTGCCACTCGACCTCGCGCGGCTTGAGACGGTGCCCGACTTCGCAGACCGGATCGACGAACCGATCGCCATCCTCGTCAACAACGCAGGCGTCGAGTCGAAGGACCTCCAGCGGACGGCCGACGGTCACGAGCTCCAGTTCGGCACGAACCACCTGGGGCACTTCCTCCTGACGACGCTGCTCCTGCCGCACATCACCGACCGCGTCGTCACCGTCGCGTCCCAGGCGGAACGGATGGCTCGTCTCGACCTCGACGACCTCGATTGGCACCGACGCCCGTACCAGGCGAGCCGGGCGTACGCGGACTCCAAGCTCGCCAACCTGCTGTTCACGTCGGAGCTGGACCGGCGGCTGCAGACGTCGGGCTCTCGAGTGCGGGCGCTGGCCGCCCACCCGGGGTTGGTCAAGACAGCCATCTACGACCGGCCGGCCGGTCAGCGCCCTAACCTCTGGGACCGGCTCGTCCCGATCTTGGGGCAGGAGCCGGAAGACGGTGCGCTGCCGTCGCTGCTCGCCGCCTCAGCCGACCTCCCCGGCGGCACCTTCGTTGGACCCCAGCGGATGATGCACATGCGAGGCGGGGCCGAGGTGATCAGCCAGTCGAAGCAGGCACGGAAGCCGGAGACCGCAGCGAGACTCTGGTCGATCTCCGAGCGGATGACGGCAGCGGGCACCCGCCCGTGAGCCTCGTCCAGGACCGTCCCCGCGCACTCTGGACCGCTTTACGCGGATGGCACCGACCTCTCGTCGCCTTCACCACAGTGACGTGCCTCTGGGCTGTGGTGTGCCTCGTCGGGCTGATCCTCGATCCGCGGACATTGGCAGACGACCCGATCTGGGCCAAACCTCTCAAGTTCTCGATCTCCCTCGCGCTCTACGCGATCACCCTTGCGTGGATGCTCTCGATGGTGCAGCGGCCTGTCCTGCGTCGGATCGGTTGGTGGGCCGGAACCGTCGGCGCAGCGGCGTCCCTCCTGGAGATCGTCGTCATCTCGATCCAAGTGGTTCGCGGCGTGGGAAGCCACTTCAACGTCTCGACTCCGACGAACCAGCTCTTCTACCAGCTCATGGCCGGTGGGGTCACCCTCATGTACTGCGCGACACTGGTCATCGGAGCCTTCCTGGCCATGTTCTCCCGGATCGAGGACAGGGCGCTGGCGTGGTCCCTGAGGCTCGGACTGATCATCGCCCTGGTCGGCCTGTCCGTGGGCTTCCTCATGGTGATCCCCACCGCGGCCCAGCTGGCCGACCCGACATCGTCGACCTACGGCTCCCACTCCGTGGGCGGTGACGACGCGACCGGCGGCATCTTCTTCCTCGGCTGGAACACCGCCCACGGAGATCTCCGCGTGTCCCACTTCATCGGCATGCACGCACTGCAGGTGCTGCCGATCCTCGCGATCACGCTCCCCCGGGCGCTCAGTGAGGCCGATCGGCTCCGTATCGTCGTCGCGGCCGGAGCGACGTACGCTGCCGTCACCGCGATCGCCCTGTGGCAGGCGTTGCGGGGACAATCGGTCATCCACCCCGACGCCATCACCGTCGCGGCAGTCGGGGTCACCATCGTCCTGGCTGCGATGAGCTTCATGACCATCGCCGCGCAGAGACGCCACCAGCACAGGTAGCTCCAGAGCCTGGCCTGACGGCACACCGATGGACGAAGTCGAGGTCGCGCTCGACGAGCGCCCTGGTTTCCCGTCGAGTTTCGGCCCACCTCCTGTCGGTCACCTCCAGCGTGGTCGCTACAAGCACTTGACCGGGTCTGGGTTGCCTCGCGCTTCAAGTGAGCAGGGTGAACGCCGCTCGGCCGACACCGAGGAGCACCGACCGGTCGGCGCCGGCAGTGCCGAGGACCTCCATGCCGCGAGTGACCGCCACGAAGTACGTCGCCAGGGCCCGGGCGTCGAGAGCCGCGTCCACTTCCCCGGCTGTCTGCGCTTGCTCGATGCACCCGGCGTACTCGTCCTCGAGGCGCCGATAGGCGCAACGAGCGGCTTCGGCGACCTCCGGATCGCGGTCGGCCAGCTCCACCGTGGCCTTCGTGAACAGCGAATCCAACGGCCCTTCCAAGGTGAAAGTGATGGCGAGTGCATCCAGGTGCGCTCTGATCCGCTCGAGCGGAGAGGCCGTCCCCGATGTGAGCTCGACAGTCAGGCGATCAACCTGCGTGGAGGTGCTCCGCTCGAGTGCGCGCAGAAAAAGGTCTCGCTTGCCCCCAAAGGTGTTGTAGATGCTCTGCTTACCGAGCCCGGTGGCGCGGCTCAGCTCCTCCATCGTCGTGCCGCCGTAGCCAACGGCAGCGAAGACACCGGCGGCTTTTTCGACGACGGTGTCCTCGTCGAATTTGCGAGGTCGGGGCATGGCTCGATCCTATGCGGGGCCAAGGCGGGCTCGGCCTACGTTCCGCAGGTCGCTTAGTGGTGCTGTCAGCTCACGCTGGGGAGGGCGCCAGCTGTCTGGGCGGCCACGTCATAGTACTCGGCCTGGTAGTCGAGGATGCGGATGCCCCCGAGGACGGCTGTAGCCGCCTCAAGGAAGTTCTCATCAGCCATATGGGCGTCGACGGCGGCTTGGTCACGCCAGCCCTCGGTGAGGTGGATCGTGTTCGGGTCCGTGAGATCCTCGGCGAAGACGTAGTACGTGCATCCGTCTTGGTGCGCAGTGGTGGTCAGGTGAGGGATCACGGCGTCGCTGAATGCCTGTCGATCGTCGGGGTGGACCGTGTAGTACGCGCTGATGACCTTGCTGGTCGGGCTGTGCTTGGTGTGCGAGATCATGTTGCCTTCTCCTCCGTGACCACGGACCGTCCGGGCCAGCAGGCCACTGTACCTCGATAATTGTCTACTTAGTCAATAACTCGGTTTCCGCGCTCTACCTACTTGCTACCGTGACCGTCGAAGAAGGATCGGTACGCCGTCCTCTTCTTCAAGCTCGCAGCCGTCGCTGGCACAATCATCGACACCGTCTGAATCCCTGGGGACCGGGGCGCGTGCACGGCGGCGCGACGCCTCCCCGACGCAAGCCGCGCTGAACCGGCCCCACGCATACGCCGGACCAGACGAATAGCGCCGAGAACCAGGAATGTCGCTGAGCGATCGGCTATCGGGACACTTTGGGCTATCGACTTCGTGTCGATTTCGGGTTGAGAAGATTCGTGTAGGGACGCCCGACCCTCCAAATCTTTTCCGCGGCCGGCCAACGATCGCCTGGCCGAAATGTCTCTCGTCGGTGACGACCGGCGGCGCGTCTGACGTGAGAGTGGCCCCGGTCTCAGGCGCCGGCGCCGCCGTCGACGGGCACGATGGCGCCCGTCACGGCCGATGCACGATCGCTCAGGAAGAATGCGGCTACCTCCGCGACTTCGAGGGCGGTCGCCATGCGGCCCATGGGGCTGGCCGCGTTGTTGGCGTCGATGATCCCCGGGGTCTTCTCCTCCCACTCGTCCATCATCTCGGTCGCTGTCCCCCCGGGCGTCAGGCCGTTCACCCGGATGCCCTCGGAAGCCCAGGTGACAGCCGCGGTCTCCGTGATGCTGTTCAGTGCCCGCTTCATGGCCCCGTACGCCGGCAGCGGCGGCACAGCACGTCGACTGCCGATACTCGAGGTGTTCACGATCGCGCCGCCGCCGGATTTACGCATGAGGGCCGCCTCGGCGACCATCGCGACCCAGTGTGCGCGGAAGTTGACGGCGAACTGCTCGTCGATGTCGTCATCGGACGTGGTGTCGAGTGGGCCGATTTCTTGCTGGTTGGTGCCTCCGTTGTTGAATGCCCCGTCGAGGCGCCCGTGGCGTTCCTCGACTCGCTTGATGGCCGCACGGATGCCGGCCCGGTCGGCGAGGTCCATCGCGACGGCGTCAGCCGTGCCGCCTTGGGTGCGGATCTCGTCGACGAGGGCGTCGAGCGCCCCCGTGCCGCGGGCAGCGAGCACGACGGAAGCCCCCTCTCGAGCGAAGAGACGGGCCGCCGCGGCACCGATACCGCGGCTGGCTCCGGTGATGAAGATGACCTTCCCGGCCAGCAGGCCGACCGGCGTGGACTCGTTGTTGTTCGTCATGTGATGAGCGTCTTCGCCTCCGGAATCCGCATCCAGGCACAAACGGTACGAGGGTCCGCAGCCTGACCTGGCGGAGAATGGTGGCATGGACAAGGGTGAGCTCGCAGCTTTTCTCCGGAGTCGCCGCGAGCGTCTCCGCCCCGAAGACGTCGGCCTCTTGTCTGGGTCTCGGCGAAGGACTCCAGGTCTTCGGCGAGAGGAGGTCGCCGTCCTCGCTCACGTCTCCACCGAGTACTACGCCCGACTCGAACAGGGCCGCGCGCCTCGGCCCTCAGACGTCGTCCTCGCAGGCATCGCGGGCGCACTGCGTCTCACCCCCGAGGAGTCCGCACACCTCCACCGGCTGGCCGGCACCGCCCCCACTCCGACGGGACTCCATAGTCGCGACGTACGGCCGAGCATCCTGACCCTGCTCGAACGGCTCCCGCACACCGCAGGGATCGTCCTTTCGGCCACCTTCGAGGTGCTCGCCTGGAACGACCTGGCGGCAGCTCTCATGGAGGACTTCTCCCGGCTCGTTCCCCGCGATCGCAACCTCGCGAGGAAGACTTTCCTCGACGATGGGCAGCCGTCAGAGGCGATCTACGGAATTTCCGACGAGGCCGCATTCCGGGAAGGTGTCGTGACCCAACTCCGTAGCGCCCAGGCTGTCTACCCGTCAGACCCGAGCGTCCGCGAACTCATCGACGACCTCCACGCTGGCAGCGCTGAGTTCGCACTGCTCTGGGCGCGACACGACGTTCAGACACCACCGCCCCTGCAAAAGACGTTCCGCTACACAACCGTCGGGGCGATCACCGTCAACTGCGATTCTCTCGCCATCACTGAGCGGGACCAGCACCTCGTGCTCTACACCGCGCCAGCGGGCTCCCGAGACGCTGAGGACCTCGCCCTACTGGAAGTCATAGGCTCCGAACCCCTCGTCGGACCGCGGGGCACCTGAACGGCCCACCCAAGCTCAGGTTTCGAGAGATCGACGAACTTCGCGGCCGAGTCTCGATGGCCGATCGGCTACCGGACGCACCCACGGCTTGAAACCCTATGGTTTAGCTCATGCTCTCGTGCCCATCGATGAGGCGACTACCCTCACATCGTGAGCGAAACTGACGAAGCTGTTGACTCGAAGCCAAAGACATGGACGTCGCGATACAGGCTTGCGATCGCAATCGGAAGTGGCGTCCTTGCCTTGCTCTGCTTCTGGCTGCTGTTTAACGGGGGCGCGGCGGGGAAGTGGATAGGCGGGATCGGGTTGGCCGCCCTCGTCGTCTGGGTCTTCGTGTTCAGCACGCTCTACCGCCGCGGCTACTGAGTACACCTGGGTGGCATCACGCCACCGTCCGGTGGCCGATGGTCGGCCGAGACAGGAATGGCAGAGTGTCCGGGTGACTAATTCGGAGACTCAGCGCGTCAGCCTGCGCCCCTACGAACCGGCCGATGCGGCCGCCACGCTCTCCATCTTTACGGACGCCATCACACAGACGGCCGCCGCTTTCTACTCAGCGGATCAGGTCGACGCATGGGCAAAGCCAGGACGGCGCAGTCCGGGCACTTGGCACGTGGCAATGGCTGGACGTGCGAGCGTCGTAGCTGTCATCGGGTCGGAGGTCGTCGGGTTCTCGGACATCGACGGGAACGGTTACATTGACATGCTGTTTGTCGCGCCTAGGTACGTGCGCCGAGGTGTCGCGCGCACGCTGCTCGGGTTCCTTGAGCAGCGGGCACAAGAGGCAGGGACCAGCGAGCTGACTTCCAATGTCAGTGTCGCCGCTCGTCCTTTCTTCGAGAGCATCGGCTTCGAGGTCGTCCGAGAGCAGCGACCCGTCGTAGACGGAATCGAAATGACCAACTACCGGATGACCAAAGCAGTTAGTCCGACGAACGCGACCGTCCGATAGCCGATCGGCTAACGGACATTAACTTTGCTCGGCCCGGGCGGGGTCGCGCTAAGCGGACAGTTGGTTCCCGCAGATGGCCACTGAGTGGTGCCAGAGGATGGTTAGGATCTGTCAAATGTCTGACAACCCGTTCGGCGAGATTCCCGCTCTTCCCGTTGCCCTCATAGTCGGCGTCATGGCCTTCCTCATCCAACTGCTGCTCCTGCTGCGCTGTGGACGATTCACCTGGCCCCGTACTGCCGTCGCCGGTGCACTCGCTGTCTACGCTGCAGGCATCCTCGCGAACACGGTGCTCCCGATCTACCTCAACCGGCCCCCGCAGCTAGAACCCTGGACGCCGAAGCTGGCACTGATCCCGTTCTACGACTATGAGGTCATGGACGCGATCACGAACGTGATCGTGTTCGCCCCGCTGGGCATTCTGATTCCGCTCCTGATGCGCCGACCGTCCTGGGTGAAGGTGATCTCCACCGCCGCTGCCGTCAGCCTCACGATCGAACTCATCCAGATCGTCACGGACGGACTCTTCGGCGGTGGCCACGTCGCGGACGTCAACGACTTCCTCTGGAACACCGTTGGTGGAGCCGTCGGCTATGCGATCTTCATCGTGGTGTCACACACCCCTGGCCTGTCCCGCCTCGTCGAGCTCTTCCGCTGGCACCCAACCATGAGGACCATGCGCCCCGCCTGAACCAGGCAAAAGTCGATCGGGAGCGCCCGCGGGCACGTGCCTCCGCGGGCGCTCCCGCGTCTCGGCAAACCATCGGTCACCGAACGATCGCGCAGGTCATCCACTCCCCCGCGGTCACTCGGCTCCAGACGTCTTGATAGACCAGTCCGAAAGGCATCCCGGACAAGGATTCCCTGTCGCACGGTCCGTTGCTTAGGAAAGCGGGCTAAGAACGATGTCGCCTGTACCCGAGTCGATGTGGAGGACCGGTGGTCCGCCTTGATCCCCCTCGGCTCGGACGATGACATCCTTGCCCAAGGCTGAACTCACCAGCCTGAATAGTCGAAGAAGCCCGTTGACGGCCTCATCGTCGACTATCTCCCGGAGGTCGAAGTCAAACTCGATGGGCGCTCCCCAGCCGAAGAAGAAGTTGACCTGGACGCCATCAATCGGCCAGACAACGAATCGTTCGGCTTCGTCACCTGCGCGTTGCTCCTCAACCCGAGTCCAGAGCGCGCCCCTGAGAGCGTCGCGCAGCGTGTCAATGTCAGCCTCGAGGGAATCGATCACTTCAACATCAGGAAGAACCAGCGGCTCCAGCCCATTAGCCTCCTGGAAGGCCCACCGAAAGGCCGCGGCCGAGATCTCGGGGTTCACGGCTCGAACCTCTCACCTCTGCCCGCTGAGCGCAACATACCTGTGGAGGATGGCCAATCGGGCTAGGTCAGGTAACGGTTTCTGCCTCATGTCCGAAGTGTGTGACTGCGCCGAGGAATTCAGTGGGTTCGTCATCGTTGACGAAATCGACTACAAAGAGAGGGTCCACTGGGATGCTGCCGAAGGCACCCGCGTCAGTCCTGAACCGGACGACTGGCACAAGATGCAGACCTTTTCGGACCGCGTCGATGGCGGCGGCTGAAAGATCGGGCCACGCAGCCTCTTGACTCGGAGAGACACCTAGAGAGACCCCTCCGCTAGTTCTTAAGACTCGCATCGTCCGATCTTCCTCTCACTCGCCCGCTTGTTTCCAAGGTGAGGAACCTCTCTCGATAGACAACGGGCTGCTGGGACGAGTCGCCGGGAGGTTCTCTTACCAGCACGGAAGCGCTCGAGGGGCTGTGGTCGCGAGCCGAGCTTCAGCAGAGCCGGGGATGCCTGGGTGAGGACCGCGCATCCCCGGCTGATGTGGCTGGGTTACTTGCGTGTCGGCTGCGCCGGCGGGTCTGCGGGCATCGGGTGCTCCGTTTGCCACAGGTTGTCGACGGCTTGGAACTCGCGTGGGTAGCACTGGGTGTCGAATGTCTCGAGGCCGTCGGACGGTGTCGAGTACAGGTACCACGGCCCAGTTCCGCCGGGCTTCCCCGTCCACACACCGCCCGAGAACCAGGAGAGCGGGACGTTCGACATGGGGTGCCCGGCTTGCGCTGAACACGCCTCGAGCCGGTTGAACGCGGCGGTGTATTCCGTGAGGGTGACGACCCCGTCCGCGGTTTCGTCCTGTTGCTGCGCGGACGGGGTGGCGATGCTGGCAGCTTTCGCCCACGACGCCCACACCGCATACCGTGCCGAGCCCTCGGCGGAGACCTTGATGGACGCGGTCCCTGAGCTCACCGGTCGCATGTTCCACTGCGAACCCGTCGAATCGGTCTGCTCACCAGACGACGGTGTGCAGGTGACGGGGTCGCTGTCGGTTGTGCCGTTCACGGTCACGGTAATGGTGCCGGAATCAAGGCATTCCCACGTGAATGCCACCCGGTCAGCGCCCGCAGGTCGCGTTCCGAGCGAAAGCGTCGATTGCCCCTGAGTCACTTCGAAGGCCGGTGTGCCAAGAAGAGAGCCGTGATTGCCGACTTCCACCTGGTACCGGGTCGAGGTCGCCAACGCGGTCTCGAGGAGAGCATTCGTGTCGGGGCCGGCGAACGCTGCAGCTGTCAACCCACCGGTCAGCGCTGACCCGAGAAGGAAAGCCCCGGCGACCGCAGCCGCCGTACTTCGGGACGGTTTCCGCAGACGCCGCCGGGGTGTTTCCGCAGCCTCGACAGAATCAACTTCTCCCATGAGGGCATCTCGCATCGAGGCCAGGCGGGGGGAGATGGGGTTGTCGTTCACAGTGTGCCTCCGAGAGTTTCCGCGGTTGTGTAGTGCTGATGCAGTCGCGCTTTAGCGCGGTGAAGTCGTGATTTGACGGTGCCCGGTGGCACTCCAAGGGCCACCGCGGCTTCTCGCTCACTGAGGCCTTCCAAGACGCACAACGTCAAGACCTGTTGATCGGTTCGCGAGAGAGTCCGGAGAGCCGCAGAGGCGGCCCCCTCGGTGAACCGGTCAGCCGGGTCGGGTGCGGGGTCATCGACCGGGAACCGGGAAAGGAATTGCCGGTGTCGCCGCGCTGACCGAGTGAGGTTGTGGGCGGTGTTCGTGGCCGTGACCAATAACCACGGCAACAACGAGTCGTCGACGAACCGGACGCGATCGCGGTGACGCCACGCTTCCATAAAAACGATGGCGACAGCATCGTCCGCATCGGTGGACGCCGGGACGAGACCTGCGACGTGGCGCACCAGACGTGGCGCGTGACGGTCGAAAATACGGCCAAACGCACGCCCGTCACCCGCTGCGGCTAACAGCCAATCCGCCCGGTCCCCAATGACTTCATCCATACCCGTATTGTCCGATCACCCCGAAAAGGTTCCACAACACGAGCACGACACTCAGACATGCGTCCGACACCACCTCATCAGCCCGCGTTCAAGCCGATCCGTCCATTGCGACTTTGATAGATGGTTCGTCGGGCGATCTTGCCCCGAGGTCGAGACGCGGGCGTATCCGATCAGCATCCGACGCCTGTAGCGTTTAAACTCCCATCACCGGGCACTTTTGCGGGACGGGCATACGCGAATCCGCAGATTAGGTGCCACTTGATTCGCGTGCGCCGGCACCAACTCGATCAGGCGTCCCGATGAAGGACCGTCTATCGGACAGCAACCAGCTGCGTGCCACAATTCTCCTGAGTGGTGAGGAGCCCACGTGGAGACAGCGATTGCAGTAGCTCTGATCGGGAGTGGAACCACCCTTGTCACGGCTGCGGCCAGCGCCGTTGTGGCAGTGACGATCTATCGTCGTGGCGAGCGGGGCCGAGCTCGAGATGCAGCCCGCGAGCAGCAGCGCGTTACCGTCGTTCGAATGCTCGACACGATGGACAGCGCAGTGCGTGGTCGATTGTCGCTGCCGCTGGTCCGTGGGATTCGAGACCCCAATACGGATGTACTACTCGCGCTACCCAGACTGCTCGTCGAGCTTCCCGAAGCGGATCTGCCCGTGGCGACTTGGTGCGCAGGCCAGGTACAGCGAGGGCTTCAGATAGTTCGCCGCAAGCCGTTCATCGACTGCGTAATGAACATCGAGGCACGATTAATCTCTTGGCATCGCGGGGACATCACAACCGAGTGGTTCACGGACGCTCTCAAGAAAGAGCCTTACGACCCGGATTTCCATGTTTCGAAAAAGACGAGAATATGGTCTTGGCTCCGAGACGCTTTGGAAATGAGTGTCCTTCTCGGGGCCTCAGCTTTCGTCCGCCGTGCATGGAGATACGCGACTTCGTGACTCCGAAGCGAAACGTGGCACCCGAGAGAAGCGCCACTAAGAAGCCCAAAGACCCGGACGGGCGTCGCTTCGTCTCGTGCACCCGCTATTCGGGCTGGGTGTAGAAGGTTCGCATCTGCTCGAGACCGGCGACCTGATCGGCGCGGACGACTCGGCCGTCCGGGTACGTGAATGTCGCCGTGGCATCGGCGAGGTACTGGTTGACGACGATGCAAGAACCGGACCAGCTCTAGCTGTCGGGACCGACGACGACTACGTTTTTCCCATGAAGTCCCGTGAGGAACGCCGGCAGCTATTCGAGCTGCGGGAAGCTGCCCGGAAGGAGACGTTCCGGGTGCGCCAGGAACTGTTGGCAGTCAGGAAGATAGAGCTGAAAGCGAAGGCGAACAGCCCCATCGGGCAGATGAACGCCGCGGTCAAGAACGCCCGCGAATGGTCGGCGTACGCCGCGCAGCAGAAGAAACTCGCCGCCGGGAAGACCATCCCGGAAGGCAAGCTCCTGCCGACACCGAAGACGATTGCGCAGTCCACCGACATCTGGGGTATCGGCGGGTTCTAGTTCTCGGACGCTCTCCGCGGGTTGGTTCGGCGGTAGACGCGGTCTGTGCATCGGGGCGAGCGGCAGCCATCTCTTCACCCGTCTGGGGGTCTTGTTGCCCAGATTGGCCCCTGCCACACTGTGGCTATTCCGGGGGGTTCCTATGCACCTGCGGAAACCTGAATGCCCGGCGCTGATCACAACGGGCCCTGCAGCAAGGAACACGCATGAAGTTGCCCTTCTTGAACACTGCCCGCCCCCGTCTCGCCCGCGCACTCTCGGCAGCGGCAGTCATGGGGCTCGCTGCTGTCGCTGTCGTCGCCGTCGCTGGGCCTTCCGAAGCGGCAGTGAGCAAGGGTTGCTACACGGCTTCCAGCGGTGCGTTGCGGACTCTCACGACGGCCACCTCAAAGTGCACCACCAAAGAAACGACCGTCTTCTGGGTTGTCGGACCGACTGGGAAAACCGGGGCGACCGGCGCCACCGGCAAGACCGGAAGTACGGGCCCCGCGGGTGCCAAAGGGGTAAACCCTTGGTCCGCCATCACTACCTGGGATGCTTCGACCTCCTACGTCGCCGGGCCCCCGGCCAGCGTCGTCAGCTACGGCGGCGGTGCGTACGTCGCTGTCGCGAACACGACGGGTGTCCTCCCGGATACGAACAAGAGTGCGTGGCTTCAAATTGCCGCCCCGGGTAAGACGGGCCCGCAGGGGATGCCCGGAGTTGCAGGCCTTGCCGGTGCCGACGGGAAGGACGGCGCTGACGGGCAGACCGGCGCCCAGGGCCCCAAGGGCGACACGGGAGCGACCGGACCGATGGGCCCCGCGGGCCCCGCGGGGGCAGGTGCTACCTCGGCCAGTAGCGACCCAGCTACTTGCACCCCCGGGGTTCATTCGCTTGTGACCATGACCGGTTATTCGACGTCGAAGCTCGACGCCACCGGGTTCTGCCTCCAAAGCGTTGTCGACGTAATCGAGCCTGCTGGGAGTGGCGGTAGCGGTGGCACTGGAAAAACCAGTTGGTCCGGCGTTCACCTGACCTTTTCATCCACCGACGCCACTACATATCTCGAGTTGCTGCAGCACAGGGGCACCAGCGCGCCGCTGACTGTCGAGCTCAGCCCGTGCCTTGCCAGCGACACGACCTGCACGAACCCGAAAGGCACGCTCACCTACACGTTCCCCGCGACTGTTGTCGTCAACATCTCCGTTCGTCCGAGCGTCAACGGGACTGTCGATGTCCTCTTCGCATGGCAAGGCATCAGCATCACGCGCCTGGGTGCCGCCACCAGCTCAAGCGTTTACACCAACGACACGGACGCAGGCAGTCCTGGAAGCATTCCGGACGCCAACCCCGAGCTGACGCAGACGACATGCGCGACAGCAGCACCGGAATCGTCCACACTCGTCAACATCTCAAACGGCACAGGCTCAAATCGCACTTCCCTGGTCGGCGACATACCGGTTCCATCACCTGATGGTCAATCCAACAGTCTGGGGTTCGCATCTCCCACAGGTGTGTGCGTTTCCACACTGAGGCAAAGCTCGACTGAGGGCGCTGGCAGAACCAGCTCGGCGCCTCTCGCTTTCACCATTCACAGTACGAGGCCCGGTGTGGCGATCCTCGTCGATGGGCGCATCAAGACACTGAAGTTCACGGAGACATCCTCGAGCCCCAGCTATTCAACAAACAAAACTGTCGTCGCCGTGACGACCATGACCGGCTACATGTCTTCCAGCAGCGTCGGGCAGGGGGCGGACAGCGGTGATGTCGTGCTGGCATTCACTCCGTACACGACAGCCCTGACCATCTACTCGCCAAAGAGCGGCGAGTCGACGTTCACCCGTCGAGACTTCGCCTGGGACTACGGGAAGAACGACACACCATGACGACGAGTCACCCGTCACGGCCGGCCGGGGTCTGTCAGATTTGTTGTGTAACTGGCGTTCGGCTAGTTGATTCCTAGGTGGCTATCATTGATATATATTTTCGACGAGGAGAACGGTGCTCTTCTTCCCCGCTTTGACGCCGCCCGCCTCGAAAGCAGAGCGTTAGCGCGCGGCATCGCCACAGACCTCCGAGCTGGCAAAACTGTCGAACAGACTTGCAACCAGCTGCAGCAGACATACGACTATCAGTCCATTTCACCGTCTCAATAGATGATCCTGCTCCGGACGCGTTAGGTCGATCAGCCCTTCGGTCTTGGTGGTGCCAGTCCCGTCATCGTGAAAAGCCTGGCCAAAACGTTGCCGGCAGAAGCCCCGTCACGACGACCTAAGACCGTCAAGGACTCACGAGCTGACGTTACGCACGGGGAGGAAAGTGGCAGGGCGAGCCAGGACGCGCCCGACTAGGGCCAGTTCCGACGCGGCCGTGGTCATTCGTTCGATGACCCGGTTGTCGGGCCCGGGCTCAAGCCGAGTTTGTCCATTTTGGAGCGGACGGTTGGAGACTGCGACACATCTCTGCACCACGTGCCCGTAGGAAAAGGGCTTCCCCCCTACTCGGGCCACAGCCCGGGTGACGGCCATGAGCTCGATGGGCAGGAGCGGGAACGCTTCAGCAGTGTCGACTGTGAAGTTGAGGTGGTCCCAGGCGGTGGATCGGTGTCCTTTTTCGATGAGTTCGCCGGCGCGTAGCCAGCTCTGAACCTCACCGGGTTGCAGCTCGGCGGGCGTGGGCACCCGGATGACTGCTGGGGTGCCCTGCTGGATAAGCGTGAGCGCATGCATGGCCGCGATTGACTTCGCGAGGGCCGCATCACGTTCTTCATCGTGAGTCGGCGGTGGCAATCATGGCAATGACGGGAGGTCCTCCCGCTATGGCGATGCTGAACTCCCCGGATTGGGACAGGACTTGTTGGAGTCGCAGGGCTAGTTCGGCGCTGCGGGGGCGCATCCCCTGCACCGTGAAGGGCCGCAGCGACAGCCCGTTTTCCTCGCCGTCAAAGGAGCCATAGACAGTCAAAGACAACGCGCCGTCGATCATCCCCGTCCAGCTCCAGCCTCGTTCCCCTCTGTTCATGCGGTCCATAACGACCCGGTCGGTAAGAGTGTCGCCGCTAGCTGAGGTGACTGTTAGTTCGTAATTGCCACCGTCTTGCCCGGCCTCGACAGGCACCACGGTGACTTCGGCTGCAAGCCCATCGAAGAAATCAACGCCTGGGAACCCTCCCGTCACTTCGGCAGGCATGTTGGCTAGAGGAGCCCCGAACCCCTGAAACGCGGCAACGCTATGTGCCTATGCGTCCGTGTGCGGGCGGAAGGCAATATTGAGTTCCAAGTCAAGGGGGCTGTCTTCCTCGGCAAGGTTGTAGCGGCGGTAGATATTTGTGCGGACTCGGACTTTCCCACGGGTGACGTCGAAGGTCGCGGCAAGGTCCGAGTCTTCAGGAACGTCTGTCAGGGGGTCCTTGCGGGGTGCCCCTACAGCGAATTCGTATCGGAAGTGTGGGTCGACGGCATTAACCGATTTGTAGATTGCTTCGAGCCCGTCGCGGGCCTCCGAGTGGTTCAGAGCAATGCCGCCGGCGGCATCGTGGGAAAGCTTGACGGCCTGGAAGAGTTGCATGGCCATGTTAAACGCTCGTCGTTCACCACCTTTGAGGTAGTAGTCGACCGCTTCGGGGAACTGAGTGGCCCACGCGTCCAAGTTCGTCTCGCCTAGCCACTGAGCCGGGACTCCGCTATCGGAGGTGAGGCCTTCCAGCCACTCCGTGTCTTCCGTTGTGGCGTCGCGAGGTCGGACAACAATCCAGTTGCTGACCTGAATCTTTCGCTCGAGAGTGTAGTCACGAAGTCGTGTCCACGATTCCGTGATGGAAGCTTTTTGCTTGGCGTCGAGTCGTGAGGTGTATCGCTTCACTTGGTAGACATCCCAGGTTCCGTCTTTTTGGCGGACGAGAATGTCGATCCCTTTGTCACCTGTGGATGGCTTTCGCCGTTCTCCGTGTGGGTGCAGGCGGAGAAGGAAGATCGCGACGAGAGTCTCGATGGCTTCACCCTTGTAGGTCTGCCATGCAATGCGATCGGACACGCTCTCAGACTATGGCGTGAGTAGCGTCCACGACCGGAGAGCCGTTACCGGCATGGTCTCATCTGCCGCTGACGTCGCAGCCTAAGAACGACTCTTGTTCATGGCTGTCGCGATCGCCGCCGTCTTGTCTGCCAGGGTCTTTAGGTGTTTGTTCATTGACGTCATGAGGCCCTTTTGAGATGTGGAGGAGAAGCTGCTCGTGGTCAGTTTCACGGTATCCATGCTGAGTGGGAACGAATCTTTGAGACGGCGTCGCCCACGGCCACGGTAGGTGATCACGATTATGACGTCGTCCGGTGTGGGTTCAGCATTGACGAGTTGGGGCCCGCCTCTGTTTTCGCCAGCCCACCAGGTGTTGGAGAGGACCTGTCCGGGGTTCAAGACCGGAATTTGTTTTGAGTAGCGCTGGACGATGTACCGGGCTGATACCCCGGTGGTGTCTGCGGGAAGTTCCAGTTCCGGTATGAAGCGCACCACCACATCTCGAGCGGGAGTCTGCCCAAGATTTGTGATGACCAGTTCGGCGAAGGTGTCGCTTTCCGGTGCTGCCCTAAATTCCGCGGTGATCATGGGCTGACTCCGCGCCCGATTATCAAGAGCGGCCGAAACGAGGGTAAGGATGGCAATGACGGCCGCACCAACGCCTGCCACCGCACCGATTCCGGAACCGTAGAAGTTAATCCATTCCCAAACGTTTGCGGGGGCTGCGGCGAGGACTTGGAGAGGCATTCCCAGAGGATAACCGCGGCATTCTCACCTACGGAGCCGTTCGAGAGGATGGCCCCGCAGCTTTCAAGGCAGCGCGCTCCTTGCGGCGGACACTGCGCACTCTCATCGCAGTCAAAATTTCAGAGATCTCGCGTTCAATGGATTGGCGTACGGTGGGAACGAATGTGCCTGCGGCCCGTTGGCGACGGGAGGATTTTCGTCGCCGCCGCCAAGACATGACTACGACGACTAGACCCGCAACACCTAGTCCGACAAGCGTTAAGCTCGAAACACTATTGACGACTTTCTGGGCGGGGTCGGTGACCCCGTTATTGCCGGATATGTTGATCCCTAAAACTCCGAAGAAGACGGAGTATCCAGCAATGGCGGTGGTCGCGAAGATGGAAAGCCCACTGCGCAATGCTCGGTCAGAGAAATCCACTGCGCCGAGTCGTATCACTCGTTGTAAGGACCTGATCTGTTCTTCGTGGAGAGTTCGTGTCGCGGTCGAGTCGAGCCCGACGTCGGCGCCGCCCAGATCTATTTCGCGAAGCAGAGTGATCATGCGAGCGGCGCGTTCGGCTTGGTCCGCTTGTCGTTTTCCGCTGCTTTCGCGTATGTAAGCGACGATCGCCCACGCCAACGTCAGCAACCCGACACCAGCGGATAGCCATGGACCCACGGCCACCATCAGAGAGCCTGCCCTGACGTGTCGCCCAGGACCCGGTAGACCGTGGGACGACTGACACCGAAAAGATTGGCGATTTCCGTCACCGTTTTCGATCGCGCCTCGTAGAGATGCCTGGCCTCAGCGACCCGCTCCGGTGTCATTTTTTGCGGGTCTGCCGCCTTGTCTGCCTCGAGACCTTGCGGCGGCCAGACCATTTTTTGCGCGGCTGACCATCATGGCGTGCTCGAACTCGGCAAAGGCAGCCACCATTGCCCTCTGCTGTGCCTGTATCGATGTTCTGCTCGATCTGTGGAGTTCATCGTCAGATGGCGGCGCTCTGCGATCGTTGAGTGGCGGTGTCCCCGTGCACGGTGACCAACCCCTCGAGTGCTTCCCAGGATCCAGTTGCATTGGTCGGGAGGATCGATGACGAGCGCCCCGTCTTGTCCCGGCTGCTTTAGCAAGCTCTCTAGGGGGCCGTTGATTCGAAGCCCGAGTAGGCGTGCAGTCCACGGAAGAACAGGTTGACAATCGAGAAGTTGAACATCACAGCCGAGAATCCGATGAGTGACAGGTAGGCAGAGCGCGTACCTCTCCAGCCCCGAGTTGCTCGAGCGTGGATGTACCCGGCGTAAATGACCCAAATAATGAAAGTCCAGGTTTCCTTCGTGTCCCATCCCCAGTAGCGTCCCCAGGCGCTGCGCGCCCAGATGGCTCCTGCCATGAGGGTAAAGGTCCAGAGGACAAAACCGACGAGAGCGATGCGGTAAGCCAAATCCTCAAGCCGGTCAGCTTCCGGGAGGGTGTCAAGAAGTTTGAGCTTCGCCGTTCGGGCGGTCTCGCGTCTCGCCTGGACAATTTGACCTGCAGAAAGTCCCGCGGAAATGGCGAAAAAAGCTGTTCCCAGGCACGCCACGAACACGTGAACAACAAGCCAGTAGGACTGCAAGGCGGGAACGAGTGGAGAGACCGTGACGTAGAAGTTGACGACAGCCACGCCCAAGAGCAGGACGTTTAGACCCATGACGTAGGCGCCGAGGTATCTCAGGTCAATGACGAGGTTGACGATTAGGAAGACCGCGACGATGAGCGCTGTGCCGGTGAGGCCGAACTCAAACATGTTGGCCCAGGGGACACGGTCTGCCGCAAGCCCGCGGAGGACAATGGACGCGATATGGACCAGGAGCCCCAAGGCCATAAGGGACATTCCTACGCGCTCGAACTTCGACGAGCGGCGAGGTGTTTCCCCGTCTGTTTTCTCTCCGGTCCGGAGGAGGGTCGTGGATCCGCCCCGAGAATCCCCCGCCATGGACATGGTCTCGGCCTGAATGGCCGGAGATGCTGCCGAAGCGGCTTTCAGCGCGGCCGTCGAGGCGATCTGCGCCTCGCCAGAACGCTTCGCGAGGTCAAGCGCGAACGCAATGAACGAGATGACGTAAACGCCGATGGCTGAATACGCCGCGTAAAGACAGTAAGTGGAGAATTCCTCGATCACTACCAAACCATAGGTCAGGAATGCCGCAACGCGAAGCCCGGCATGCCTGGATCAGCCTCACTACCTCCAGATCAAGACTTTCCAACAAGTAGCTGCAAGACCAAGCAGAGTACCGACGACACGGCGGTGCCATTGCCGGCGCTGGAGGCCGCTGCCTCCCGTGCCAATGGCAGCAAGTTCGGCGCGAATGGCGGCGGATGTGTCAGGGTGCATGTCAGTGCTCATGAGAACGTGCCTCCTGGTGCGGAGTGAACTTCGCGGATGACCGCGCGCACGTCATCGCGGACTCTAGATTGACTTGTTCAGATACTTGACGCTCGAGCCGTGGTGTGACGGTGCTGGTCTAGTTGCCGCGGATGATGACTTGCCAGGCGCTGTCTTGGCTAGCGTCGAACGCGCTGAAGCCGACCTTGTCGACGCCCGTGCGTCCCGCTCTGGAGAGGTGGAGCGGCTGCGCCCCCTTGCTGCAGGACAAGGACTCGACCGTGTTGGTCGTGCCGAGACTTCCGGCAGAAGTCGTCAGGGTTCCGCTCATGGTTCCGCCGCCGAAGCAGGAGAAATCAAACCCTTCGATGTCTGTCGCCTTGGCAAAGGTGATCGTGATCCCCTTGTCTACACCCGGCTTCGGATTCCGGGTACTGATAGGCGCGGATAGGGCCCCAAGGACCCCATCGCCACGGGCGGCAGCATCTTGTTTCGTGCTCCATTTATCCATGGCGGCTTGATCGACGACAGGTTCCGACGAGCACCCGGCGAGGACGGTGACACACAAGGTCGAGACGATCAGAAGAGTAGGGGCGAGGCGCACACGCCCACTCTAGAGAAGGAGTCGAGGAGTGTTGGCGTAACCCTCTCCGCGCGCGACAGGAACTAGTGGCTTTGCCGCGCCTTTACTTCCTTTCCGCCGAAGGGAACGCCTGTTTTTCTCCGCCGCGTTTCTGAGCTCTGCGGACTTGGTAGACATCGATGAGATTGATGGCTGCCGCCACGACGCAGAGAATTCCCCACCACCTAATTTCGTGGTCGAGCAAAAACTGGCTTACGAATAGAAGCAATGAGGCCAGCCAAAGGAGGGCCATTACCCCCAGGAGATAGCGTCGGAGCCGGGAGTATGTGGGCACAGGATGAGCTTAGTAATCTAGCCGTGTAGTTGAACTACTGCAGGCGCCTAGGACTGCCCAGGGATGGACCGAGTCCTTCGAGCGACGAGCCAACCGCTACCGTTCATTCGCCCGCCGCGGCTTTCGGTCTGCGCGTCATCGGCCAATGACGCGAACTTCTTCGGCTCGAAACACGCATCCATCTTGACCCCGCGGGTAGTCCTCGAGAAGAAACTCGACCTTTTGGCCCGACTGCAGGGCGTGATATCCCTCCATGTCCAGGTCGGAGAAGAGGGCGAACACGTCGGAAGGAGCCGAGTCCGTTCGCAGGGTACCCCATCCTTCGTCTTCGCTCCACGAAATGACGACGCCCGTTACCCTCTGCATGGAGCGAGGCTACTTGACGCACTCAATCCGAACCTCATGCGTGCGGCTGGACCGTTCACACGGAAATCATTCAAGGAACGATCAGTCGCGGATGTAACTTCGGCGGGGAAGCCATTTATCTCCTTGGCCTAAAAGGCGGTCCGTGAGGTGTTGGCGGTTCCAAACGGCGGCCACTTCGAGGCCTTCGATTTCCGACTCCTCGGCCCGGGTTATAAGGCCGCGGTGGTACACGGAGTAGCCGCCGCCTGGGTGATAGATCGCCTGGGGCGGCGGCCACTCGTCCTCTCCGGACAATGGAGCGACACTGCCCACGTGACTTACCCAGTCGGATGTCAGAACGTCGTTGTAGACGCCCACTACAAAATCCACCTCGCCCATTGGGCTGGGAACAGTGCCCGCCTCCGAGCTACGTTGTAGGTAGAAGGCGACGGAAGAGTCACGAAGTGCCCGTCCGTAGGCGAAGGTGCCGTCTGGTAGCGGAAACTCCAAAAGAGTTCCTACGGGAGGTCGACGTCTACCCACGTAAGCCTCGCGAAGGGAAGAGCTCTGGGTTATCCATGGAGCGAGGCTACGCGACCGGCACGGAAGCCGAACGCCCATCGTGCGGGAGGCAACCCTCACCGTTAGGCGCGGAAGGTACTCACGAGAGTGCACATCGTGGGAGACAGCCTTGGTGAATGGGGAACCTCACACTAGGACGTCGCGGAACGGTGTGCCGAGGAGTCGGCTGTCGGCCCTTAAACGCTCGAGGATCTCATTCCTCCGACCCCGAAAAGGCAAGGGCATGACACGGTCCCAATCCTCCACCCTGGGTATATCCAGAAATGGGCCTATCCAGAAGTCGAACCGCGCGGGGCCTTCCCTGTACTCAACGCTTTCCTTCGTCGAGAACCTGATGACGTACTCCACGTCTCCCTTTCGGTCTTCCGCTTTGTGACTACAAGGTTGAGCACTGCCGCCGGTTTGATGGGCGCACATAGCCAACTCTGACGGTGAGCAGACTCGAGCCTTGCTGAGTATTGAGCATCGGGTGGCCGACTCTTAGTCACGTGCGGCCCACTCGTGGCGCGTTCAGTGAGAGCCGGTGGCTGCCCAGCGGATCATGGTGTCTCGGATGTGGTTCGGGGTGAGCATGAACTTGGGCTCGAGTTCTTCCCATCCGGGTTCCTTGGCCTGACGGCTGTAGGCAGCATGTGTGGCCGCTATCGCGTGTTGCTCGTCGAGGCCTGTGCCGTCTGATCCCATGAGACTGAGGTGGTAGATCCATACCTGCCCATCAGCCTCCGTGCTCTTGAAGGTCGCCTCAAACAGTTGCCGCTCGTCCGAAAGCGCCGGTTCCAATTCGTCGTACCGCGCGTTCAGCTCCGACATCCACTTCTCGAAGACAGGTTCCTGGCCCGCTTTGATCGGCGCGCGACTCAGCTCGAGGCGCATCCCAGGTGGAACGGACGAGGGCATGGGGAAACCTTCGAAGTCACGAGGATGAGGTCGGAAGGGAACAGCCGGCTCCGGAGTCCGAGAGGGCACATCGGGGATCGTCATTCCTCCAGCTTGAGGCATCGACCGATCAGTCGTGGCCTTCTGCATATTTTGAACGGGTAATTCCGTGTGGTGCACGTTGACCGGACGAGCACCGCTCATCGAATGTCGTTTGCGAGAGCAAAATCGCCGCAGACATGGGGATGCACGTTTACCCCGTACGGTGACGATGCGCGGTGAGCGGGGGCTAAGTGCAACGCCGTTTCGACCTAATGCGCCGAGACCTGAGGGGCACGCTGACTGCCTCCTCTACTTGCCGAGAGCTACGCCCATCCCATAAGTCGACCATTCGTTGGTGCCATGCTCGGGAGGGCCAGATCAGTGAGGTCGGGCGGCGCAGCGAGGGGTCTCGAAAAACTAAAGTTTTCTGAGACGTCCCAAGCTCTCACCGTGACCATCTGAACGGCACAGCCACTCCCCCTCACTTGCACGGCTGTCAGAGATCACTGACTGTCTTGAAATGTCGTCTCAACATATTTGGTGACGGCGAAGCGCCCCTGGGGATTTTTGAGACACGATCAGCGCACAGGACCGCTCGCCCGGAGCCGCACCAGAGAACCGCAACTCCAGATCGATTCACGCCCCTCCGCGTCTTCGGGTGTCTGAATAACTGACGGGCTCGACCACGCGCCGGAAAGAGTGGCGAGGTTCCCCCGTTGTAACGGCAAGTCGCCTCTGGTTAGCTCGCAACATGAGACACCCGTTGAATGGAAGTCAGCGACAGGACGGCAGCGTCGTCGCACTCACATGGGCCGTCGTCGTCTCCTGGCTCCTGGCCGTGGCGGTGGCCGCCTGCATTCTCGTACTCTTCAGTCACGCGCCCGATACATCCCCGGCGAGAACCCTCCTCATCCTCGGCGGAGCGTGTGGTGTCTTCGCGATACCAGCGGCCGCGGCGACAGTGGTACTTATCGTCATCCGAGTTCGTCAGCGGCGTTCGCTGGCGGCGGGCTAGGGGAACGGAAGAGAATCCTCTTCCGCCGGCCTCAGGGATTCGACCTCGGCCTTGGGAACCACCTTCCCGACGACAGCCCAAGGGCGCCTCCCGGTAGGAGTACGACCTGTACAGGCCGGAAGCTGCACCCCAGAAGCACCAAAAACACCCACAAAATAAGAAAACCCCCGCGCGAACGGGGGTTTTCTGTTGCGGTACCGGTGGGATTTGAACCCACGGTGGAGTTAACCCCCACACATGTTTTCGAGACATGATCCTTCGGCCGCTCGGACACGGTACCGAGAGCGAGTTTAGTACAGATTCGGGAGCTTGCCGAATCGCCCGGGTGAGCTGTCGGATCCTGCGCTCTGGCCAGGCGCAGACGGCCGAGCGGCCGCGCACCCGCGAGGGCGTATCGTGCCGGAATGACCAACACGAAGGCAATCGCCGGAGCGGTCGGCGGAGCAGCCGCAGCAGCCGTCGCGGGCACGGCCTACTACCGCCGCTTCATGGCCCGCCGACAGGTCGCGGCCGACGTGCTCAACAGCACCCTGCCCGTGCATTCGAAGTGGTGGCGTGAGCGCTTCGCCCAGCAGGGCGCTCTTAGCTACGTGGCTCTCGGCGACTCGGCTGCCCAGGGCATCGGCGCGTCGGCTCCGTCGCGCAGCTACGTCGGCCGCATCGGTCAGCACATCAAGCGCACCACCCGCTCAACGGTCGGCGTCAAGAATCTGGCGGTGAGCGGCTCCACGACGCGCCTGTGCAAGATCAACCAGGTGCCGCGCCTCGCCGATCTGACTCCTGACATCGTCACGGTCGCGATCGGTTCGAACGATGTCGGCGAGTTCAACGCCGCGAAGTTCGAGAAGAACATCCGCACCATCTACGGGGCCCTCCCCCCGCACGCGATCGTCGCCGACCTGCCGTTCATGCTGCTGCCCGACCTCGAGAAGAAGGTCGCCGTGGCGAACGAGATCGTGCGCCGTGTCGCCGGGGAGCTCGGCCTGACCGTCGCCCCGCTCTATGCGACCACCCGCCGGCAGGGCTACATCGGCACCTACCGCAACACCGCGAAAGACCTGTTCCACCCGAACGACAAGGGCTACACGGTGTGGGCGTCGGCGTTCTTCCCCGCCATCGACGCCCGCCTGGCCCGGATCGCCGCCGAACGGGCAGCAGCCGACGTGACCGCGTCGCGCCGGGTCACGAGTGTTGCTTCGGCCGTCGCCGACCGGGCTCACGGGGCTGCGATCGCGCGGTCCGACGACGACGTCACCGCGACTTCCTGAGCCGAACCCCCAACCCGACAAACCAAGGATCCGCGGCCACCCCCGCTCGCTCCACCCCCACCAGCCGGGCCCCTGTGAGCATCACCCGCCGGTGTCGGTGGCACCACCTAGAGTTGCCCCATGGCTCGCCCCACCTCCACTTTCCGCTGCACCGAGTGCGGCTGGTCGTCGATCAAATGGGTCGGCAAATGCGCCGAGTGCCAGTCGTGGGGCACCGTCGTCGATGCGTCGGCCGCGGTCGCATCCAGCCGCGGCGTGAGCGCGATCGCGGTGCCGGCCGATCGCGCCGCGCGACCGATCACCGAGATCCCGGCCGAGAGTGTCTCGCACTGGCCGAGCGGCATCGCCGAGTTCGACCGGGTGCTCGGCGGCGGCATCGTTCCCGGGGCCGCGATCCTGCTCTCGGGCGAGCCGGGCGTCGGCAAGTCGACCCTGTTGCTCGAGGTCGCGTCGCGTGCCGCCGCGCAGGGTGCTCGTGTGCTGTACGTCACCGCCGAAGAGTCGGCCTCGCAGGTGCGGCTCCGCGCTCAGCGCACCGGCGCCATGCACCCCAACCTCTTTCTCGCCGCCGAGGTCGATCTCGCCGTGATCCTCGGCCAGATCGAGCAGACCAAGCCATCGCTCGTGATCGTCGACTCAGTGCAGACCGTGTCGTCGTCGGCCAGCGAGGGCATGGCGGGCGGTCCGTCGCAGGTGCGCGAGGTGGCCTCGACCCTGGTGCGCGTCTCGAAAGACCGCAACCTGCCGATCCTGCTCGTCGGTCACGTCACCAAAGACGGCAGCATCGCCGGTCCGCGCCTGCTCGAGCACCTCGTCGACGTCGTCTGCCAGTTCGAGGGCGACCGCCAGACCGCGCTGCGTTTCATCCGCGCCCACAAAAACCGCTTCGGCCCGACCGACGAGGTCGGCTGCTTCGAGATGACGGGCGACGGCATCGCCGAGGTCAAAGACCCGTCGGGCCTGTTCATGTCGCGGGGCGGCGCTCCCGTGAGCGGCACCTGCATCACCATCTCGATGGAGGGTCGCCGCGCCCTGCCTGTCGAGATCCAGGCGCTCATCGTCTCCAGCACCGCGCCGCAGCCTCGCCGCGTGGTCAACGGCGTCGACGCCTCCCGCGTCGCCATGCTCCTCGCCGTGCTCGAACGCCGCGCGGGCATCCGCCTCGGCGATGCCGACGTCTACGTCTCGACGGTCGGCGGCATCAAGCTGACCGAGCCCGGCGCCGACCTCGCCATCGCGCTCGCCCTCGCCTCCGCGAGTCGCGAACGCGCCTACCCCCACACCCTGGCGGCCGTCGGCGAGATCAGCCTCGCGGGCGAGATCCGGCCCGTCTCCTCCGGCAAGCAGCGCGCCTCCGAGGCCGCGCGGCTCGGCTTCACGCAGATCATCGACTCGTCGTCCGAGCACCTGCGCGAAGCGCTCCGGCAGGCGTTCTCCAGCGCGTCCAGCGACCGCGACCGCGAGCTCGACGCCGCGTTCTGAGCCCCGACCGTTCAGAATTCTGGCAAAACCGGCCGATCCGGGCCCTGGAACCGTCCCGCGGGCCACTTCTGCCAGAGTTCTGAACCGTCACCCTACGATTTCGGCGCTTTCAGGCCCGCAACCCGCCTCAATCGCCCAGTTCGGTAGGCCGAAGGCTCGCCAGCCGCACCTACGCCCGCAACGCCCGCAGCAGATCTTCCGGGTTCGCGGCCATCGTGTGCGGCCCGGCGATGTCGAAGAACACCTGCTCCAGCACGTCCAGGTGCGCCTCGATGAAGTCGCGCAGCTTCGCCCCGTCGTAGAGCATCACGAGTCGCACCTTCTCATTCGGCACCATGGCCTTGTACGTCTCGGCCGACGAGAACAGCAGCAGGATCCGCTTATCGGTGTTCTCCCGCCCGAAGACCCGCACCTGCTCGTCTTTGCGGTCAGCGAGCACCAGGCGCGGTACGACGACCACGTCGTTGCGGAGTGCGAACGCGACCGCGGCGACGTCTTGCGCGGCGAGCGCCTGCTCGAGCTGCTCCGAGCGGAATTCAGGTTTCGGGGATGCCATTCGATGGTGCCGTTTCAGTTCAGAATCATGAGCGCCGACGTGGCCGATTTGATCGACCCGACGGCGACGGACAGGTGGTAGCTGGCTCCGCCGGCCGGCACCGATGCCCGCGAGCTGTTGCAAGTCGACGACGACGATCGCGTGCGATCCCAGGCGATGGCCGGGGTCGTCAGCGTCTGACCGGCTTTAACCGTGATCTTCTGGTGCGTGCCGTTGACCTGGCAGTCTTTCGACGACCAATACGTCTCGGCGCCGGAGGTGATCGACAGCACCTGCTCGGCCGATCCGAGGTCGAGCGAGCACGCCGACGTCGACGTGTTGGTGATCGACATCGAGATCTGCGGCTGCTCCAGCGAGGTGTATGAGGCCTGGTCGGCGACGGGCTTGAGCGTGATCGCATCGGCGTCGCAGGTGGCATTCGAGGCCGAGGCCGTGGGGGCGTCGGTGGCTTTCGACGTGGCGGCGGCCGTGGGGGCGGGCTTCGGCGTGGCAGTGCGCGAAACCGCAGGATCCGACGTGGTCGGGGCCGAAGCGGGCGTCGCGTCGGATCCTGAACCCGGCTTTGCCACGATCAACACGACGATGATCACCACGAGCACCAGCACCCCGATGACGATTGCGCGGCGACGCCAGTACACCGAGCTCGGTTCCGAGCCGACGGGATGCTTGATCGACGACATGCGCACAGGGTAAGCGCCTGCCGGTACCGCGACCCGGATGCGCCCGGCGAGTCACGCGGGCGTGCGGCGGATCGTCAGGCAGAGCCTAGGTCGGGCGGTTCGACCGCGGCTCAGACCGGGGGCAGCACCTTGAGCATGCGCGTGTTGCCGAGGGTGTTCGGCTTGACGCGGGCGAGGTCGAGGAACTCCGCGACGCCCTCGTCGGACGACCGCACGAGCTCCGCATAGACCTCGGGCGAGACGACCGATTCGCCGATCTCGAGATAGTCGTGCTTGACGAAGAAGTCGACCTCGAAGGTGAGGCAGAAGATACGGCCGACTCCGAGCGAGCGGGCGTCGTTCTCGAGCCCCTCGAGAAGCTTGTGGCCGACTCCGTGATGGATCCACTCGGGGTCGAGCGCGAGGGTGCGAACCTCGGCGAGGTCGTCCCAGAAGACATTGAGGGCGCCGCAGCCGATCGGCACCCCGTCGGGGTCGAGCGCGATCTGGAACTGCTGGATGCTGCCGTACAGCGTGACGTTGTCTTTGCCCAGAAGGATCCGTCGGCTCACGTACGGCGCTATCAACCGTTGGATGTGGGGCACGTCGCTCGCCAGCGCCTTGCGGGTGGTGATAGCGGCAGACGTCATAGTCGCAAGCCTACGGGAACGCCGAAGGCGGCCCTCCCAGTGGGAGAGCCGCCCTCGAAGTGGTGCGGTTGAGACCTACGCCTCTTCGGCGCCCTTGTCGAGCACCAGGACCTCTTCGCGGCCCGGCTGACGCCCGGTCTCGAAGGTGAACTTGCCGTCGACGTAGTCAACCTTCACGTGGTCGCCGGCGTTGAGCTCACCCTGAAGGATGTGCTCCGACAGCTGGTCTTCGACCTCGTGCTGAATCGCACGACGGAGGGGACGAGCACCGAGCGACGGGTCGAACCCGACCTTGATGAGCTGCTCCTTGGCCGCGAGCGAGAGCTCGGCGGTCATGTCGCGGTCGAGCAGGCGGTCGGAAAGACGCTTGACGAACAGGTCGACGATCTGGAGAAGCTCCGGCTGCGTGAGCTGCGGGAACACGATCGTCTCGTCGACGCGGTTCAGGAACTCCGGCTTGAAGTGCTTCTTGAGCTCCTCCGTGACCTTCGAGCGCATGCGCTCGTAGGAGGTCGCCGTGTCGCCCTCGATCTGGAAGCCGACGGGGCCACCGGTGATGTCTTTCGTTCCGAGGTTGGTCGTCATGATGATGACCGTGTTCTTGAAGTCGACGACTCGACCCTGACCGTCGGTCAGACGACCTTCTTCGAGCACCTGGAGGAGCGAGTTGAAGATGTCGGGGTGGGCCTTCTCGATCTCGTCGAACAGAACCACGGAGAACGGCTTGCGGCGGACCTTCTCGGTCAGCTGGCCGCCCTCTTCGAATCCGACGAACCCGGGAGGGGCACCGAACAGACGCGAGACGGTGTGCTTCTCGCCGTACTCCGACATGTCGAGGCTGATGAGAGCGTTCTCGTCGTCGAAGAGGAACTCGGCGAGCGCCTTGGCCAGCTCGGTCTTTCCGACACCGGTCGGGCCGGCGAAGATGAACGAGCCCGAGGGGCGCTTGGGGTCTTTCAGACCGGCACGGGTGCGTCGGATCGTCTTCGAGAGCGCAGCGATCGCCTGCTCCTGGCCGATGACCCGCTGGTGCAGCGCCTTCTCCATGAAGACGAGACGCGAGGTCTCTTCTTCGGTGAGCTTGAAGACCGGGATGCCCGTGGCCTGAGCCAGGACCTCTGCGATGACGCCCTCGTCGACGGTGCCGGATGCTCCGACATCGCCCGAACGCCACTGCTTCTCGAGGCGGAGACGCTCACCGAGGAGCTTCTTCTCCTCGTCGCGGAGGGAGGCAGCCTTCTCGAAGTCCTGATCTTCGATCGCGGCCTCCTTCTGGCCGCGGACGACAGCGATCTTCTCGTCGAACTCGCGCAGCTCCGGCGGGGCCGAGAGGATCGAGAGACGCAGGCGGGCGCCGGCCTCGTCGATCAGGTCGATGGCCTTGTCGGGCAGGAAGCGGTCGGCGACGTAGCGGTCGGCGAGGTTCGCCGCGGCGACGATCGCGCCGTCGGTGATCGAGACCTTGTGGAACGCCTCGTACTTGTCGCGCAGCCCCTTGAGGATGTTGATCGCGTGGGGCAGCGAAGGCTCGTGCACCTGGACGGGCTGGAAGCGACGCTCGAGGGCGGCGTCTTTCTCGAAGTGCTTGCGGTACTCGTCGAGCGTGGTCGCGCCGATGGTCTGCAGCTCGCCTCGGGCCAGGAGCGGCTTGAGGATCGAGGCCGCGTCGATGGCGCCCTCGGCGGCACCGGCACCCACGAGGGTGTGGATCTCGTCGATGAAGACGATGATGTCGCCGCGAGTGCGGATCTCTTTGGTGACCTTCTTCAGGCGCTCTTCGAAGTCACCGCGGTAGCGGCTTCCGGCGATGAGCGACCCGAGGTCGAGCGAGTAGAGCTGCTTGTCTTTCAGCGTCTCGGGCACGTCGCCCTTGACGATCGCCTGGGCGAGGCCCTCGACGACGGCGGTCTTGCCGACGCCGGGCTCACCAATCAGCACGGGGTTGTTCTTGGAGCGGCGGGAGAGGATCTGCATGACGCGCTCCATCTCCTTCTCGCGCCCGATGACCGGGTCGAGTTTGTTATCGCGCGCAGCCTGGGTCAGGTTGCGACCGAACTGGTCGAGCACCTGCGACCCACCCTGCGGGCCAGCCTGCGTTTCTCCGCCCACTGCAACCGCCTCCTTGCCCTGGTACCCCGAGAGAAGCTGGATGACCTGCTGGCGCACCCGGTTCAGGTCGGCGCCCAGCTTGACGAGGACCTGTGCGGCAACCCCTTCACCCTCGCGGATGAGGCCGAGCAGGATGTGCTCGGTGCCGATGTAGTTGTGGCCGAGCTGCAGCGCTTCGCGCAGGCTCAGCTCGAGGACCTTCTTCGCACGGGGCGTGAAGGGGATGTGGCCGGTCGGCTGCTGCTGGCCCTGACCGATGATGTCTTGGACCTGCTCGCGCACGGCGTCGAGCGAGATGCCCAGCGACTCGAGCGCCTTGGCGGCGACGCCTTCGCCCTCGTGAATGAGGCCGAGCAGGATGTGCTCGGTGCCGATGTAGTTGTGGTTGAGCAGCTTCGCTTCTTCTTGAGCGAGGACGACAACGCGACGGGCACGGTCGGTGAATCTCTCGAACATCTTCAAACTCCCTTGGTGACGGGCTGGAACGTCACCGATATGACGGTCGACGCCCCGAGGGGGTGGGCGTCGCGTATGTCGAGAGTAACCACGGCACGGGCGGGAGTCTGCCCCTGTTCGCTGGCGGCGTGACGGTCTTCCAAGCGTCGCTCACTAGCCTCGGGTCATGGGCAACTACACGGTCGGTCTGATCCCCCACCCCACGAAGCCGGTCACGCCGTCGATCGACGTACTGCGTGAATGGCAGGAGCCGGTCGGCGCCCACCTGATCGCGCTGACCGATGATGCGGCACGGGTCGGCGAGGGCATCGAACTGGTCGACGAGGCCACGTTCGTCGAGCGGGTCGACGTCGTCGTGTCGCTCGGTGGTGACGGCACGATGCTGGGGGCCATGCGCCTGGTCTCACAGCGCCCTGTGCCGGTGCTCGGAGTGAACTACGGCAACGTCGGGTTCTTGGTCGAGATCGAGCCCGCCGAACTGCCTGGAGTGCTCGACACGCTCGCGTCGAACGAGTTCTCACTCGAGTCGCACCACGCCATCGAGGTCGTCGTCTCGTCGACCGGATTCGAATCCTCCTTCCTGGCCTTCAACGATCTCTCCGTCACGCGCCGCCCCGGCCAGGGCGTCGTCACCGCCGATCTGCTCGTCGACGGCACGCCCTACGGCTACTTCAAGGCCGACTCCGTGGTCGTGTCGACGCCCGCGGGCTCGACGGCCTACAACTACGCCGCGGGCGGCCCGGTCGTCAGCCCCGCTGTTGCCGCGACGATCGTGACCCCGGTCGCTCCGATGGCGGGGATCGACCGGACCATCGTGCTCGGGCCCAAGGAGCTCCTCAAGTTTGTGGTCGGCGCGGGCACCCGGTCGGCGGCACTCGAACTCGACGGACGCGTGGTGTCGGACGTCGGCGAGGGCGCCGTCATTAAGGTGCGCCTCCGCGAAGACGCGGGGATCGTGGCCCGCCTCGACGCGGGTCGCCACGGCCGCAAGGGTCGACTGAAGCTGAGCCTCATGGACCTCCCTCTCCGAGAAGACCAACTGCTCGAGTTGGTCCCCCCGGCGGTCCGGGCCCGCTTCCTGCGCCAGCACTGACCCGCTCGCCGCGCCCTCCCAGCCCACGCTCGGGCTCTAGCTCTGGCTTGCGCTCTAGCCGCCGAACACCTCCCCCAGGCACTTCGCAAACAGCTGGTCGACGTCGCGCACGAACCCCCTCCGGGCAAACCACGCGGCGACGTTTCGGCAGTCGCGTTCGAGCAGGGCCACCCCGTTCGGATTGCTCACCACGTCGACCAGCTGCGGCAGGTCGATGACCACGACCCGCCACTCGTGCACCAGCAGGTTGTACTGCGAGAGGTCGCCGTGGGCATACCCGGCTCTCGCGAACCCGAGCAGGATCTCGACCACCTGTTCGTACAGCGGCTCGAGGTCGGCCCCGTCGGCCTTCGTCTGAGCCAGGCGCGGCGCAGCGGTAGCCCCGTCGCCGATGAACTCCATCAGGATCTCCGTGCCCGAGATCTGCACCGGGTACGGCACCGGCAGACCTCGCGCGTAGAGGCGAGAGAGGGCCTCGAATTCGGCCCAGGCCCACAGCCCGGCCTGGACCGAGCGGCCGTGGGCGGATCCTCGTGCCATTGCCCTGCCGTCTCGCGTATTGCGGGTGCGGCGGCCCTCGCGGTACTGAGCGCCGCGGTGGAAATCGCTGGTCTCGGGGCCCCGGTACCGCTTCGCGGCGAGAACCGAGGATCCGGCACTCCCGTCTCTCGCCCGCACGTCGAGGGGAACTCGGCGTTCGATGAGAAACACGTCGGCCTCCTTGCCCGACTTGACGATGCCGAGTTCGGTGTCGATCGCGGCGGCGCTCGTCACGACCCAGTCGGGGAACGGACGCGGGCCTCGTTCGAGGGGTTGGGTAGCCGGCCAGGTCGACCAGCGTTGGCCGTCGCCGAGAGCGGCTTCGGTGAAGGTGGGTACGACGAAATCGTCGGAAAAAGTCAACGGATGTCTCCAGGACGGAGGCCACCGCGGCTTCTAGAAGGCGGCGACCTCGGGGAAAGAAGGATTCATGGCGCTCTCGTTCGATGCAGTCATGGTCTTCACCTCTTTCGGTCGCTCGTGGGCGTCTTCCGCCGGTGCTCGTCACGCTAGCGCCTCCGCCCCGATGTGTCGAGAGAGACGGTCGATCAGCGCCCTGGGCGCACCGAAGTCGTCGTCGGTCACTCGCAGCACTCGCCAGCCCGCGTCGTGGAAGCTCTCGTAGCGCAGCACGTCTCGACGCCACTGGCCCCGATCGCTGCGATGCTGATCACCCTCGTACTCGATCACCTTCTTCTGCCGTCGGTAAACGAGATCGCCGTGCCCCAGCACCCTCCCGCCGTCGTCGGTGACCTCTCCGTTAAGCTCGGGTGGCTCGGGCAATCCGCCCCGCACGATCAAAAGCCTGAGCTCGGTCTCTTTCGGCGACCACACGTTCGGCCGGATCCACCCCAGGGCCTCCCGCAGCTTCCGAGCCCCGCGCCGGCTACCCCAGCGCCGAGCCGCCGCCTGCAACCGCTCGACCGGGAGCTCCCTCGCCGCTTCGAACGGCGACCACCGCCCGGCGAGCGCGTCGCCCATGATGACGACGTCGTCGAGCGGCAGGAGCGCGGCGCACTGCAGCCAGCATGTGACGGGGTCGACAACGGGGAGGATGTCGACGAACCGACCGCGTACCCCTCGGGAGCGGTGGGCGACGACACCCGGGCGGCTCGGGTGCGCCCCACTCGGGCTGATGACGTGCAGCGGGCCGGATCCTGCGCCCCAGGGAAGAGGAAGACCCCATAACGCGGCGGCCGTGAGGTGGCTGAACAGATGATCCGACCGCAGAGCGGGCATGAGGGCCGCACATCGTTCTTCGATGGTGGAGACCGGCCCGGCGACGCGAATGCCGTGGTGCGGCGCTAGAAGATCGGGGGCGTCGATCCGTGCCCGGCGGAGGCCCAGAGCGCGTGCCTCTGCCACGGCGAAGGGAGCGCCAAGCAGGAGGGGAGGGAGGGGAGATCTCATGCATCAAGCCTGGCGATCGGGGCTGCCCCCGTACGGCGAGCACCCAATTCTGTGGAGAGATGCGGGCGCGTAATTCCCTGTGGGGGCTTGGCCGCGTTCTCGAGTGCCGCCAATTGCAGCCGCCCTGCCTCGGGCGGCGGCATTAGGCGGCACTCGCGCAGCAGCCGTCGAACCCGGACACCCCGAGTGACGGCAAATGCCGCCGGGCAAGGCCGGGAGACGACATTAGGCGGCACTCGGCGGGAGGCCGGCCGCCACCCACCCACCCACGGCAAAGGCCCGCCCGTGCTGAGCACGGACGGGCCTAATAACGCCGACAAACGGGACGGGGCGGCCCCGGGAGACGCTCTTACTGCAGGTACAGCTGCAGGTCTTGCGACACGGCCTTCGCGAACATGCGCAGGCGGGCTCGCGACTCGACGCGCGAGACGGCTTGGCGCGACGAGTGGACGCGCTTGGAGATCTCGTCGAGGGTCATCGGCTGGTCGTCGTCGAGGCCGAAGCGCATGCGGATCACGCGGGCTTCGTCGTCGGGCAGACCTTCGACGAGCGAGTGGATGTCGCGGTTCAGCAGCGACGTCTCCGTCGCTTCGCCGGGCGAGGGGGTCTCTTCGTCTTCGATGAAGTCGCCGAGCTCGGAGTCTTCGGCGTCGCCGACGACGGTGTGGATCGAGACGGGCTCGTGCGAGCGCGACTTGAGGTCGACGAGGTCGGCAACCTCCATCGCGACCTCGGCGGCCACCTCGTCGACGGTGGGCGCACGGCCCAGGTCGACGGTGAGGTCGCGCTCGGCACGAGAGATGCGGTTGATGCGCTCGACGGTGTGAACCGGGATGCGGATGGCACGCGCCTTGTCGGCGAGGCCGCGGGCGATGGCCTGGCGGATCCACCAGGTGGCGTAGGTCGAGAACTTGTAGCCCTGCGTGTAGTCGAATTTCTCGACCGCGCGGACGAGGCCGAGGTTGCCCTCCTGGATGACGTCCATGAAGGGGAGGCCCCGCTGCGTGTAGCGCTTGGCGATCGAGACGACCAGGCGGAGGTTCGCCGTGATCATGCGGTCTTTGGCACGCTCGCCGTCGTGGATGAGCCAGCGGTAGTCGCTGCGGTCGGAGGCCGAGACCTTGCCGGCGGCGTCGAGCTCGGCGAGCTTCTCCTCGGCGAAGAGGCCGACCTCGATGCGGCGGGCGATCTCGGTCTCCTCCTGGGCGTCGAGGAGGGGCATGCGGCCGATGTGGCGGAGGTAGTCGCCGACCTGGTCGGTCGAGGCGCCCCGCACCTGCCCGAGGACTTCGACTTCGACGTCGTCGTCAGTGGAGGTGGTGGTCTGTGCGGCGCTGGTGGCGCCCTTGGTGTTCGCGCGGACGTTGCTATCGATAGTTGTCGACATGTTTTCTTCTCCATCCCTAGCGAGATCAGGCCCCTGCTGAGACCCCGATTCGACGGTGAAGCTCCGATGCTCGGATGTTTTCGCCGCACTACGAGTCTTCCGAGCGGGTACAGCCCTCCCAAAATCGTTCAGGGCGTTCCCAAGTAATCTTTGGGGACGCTCCCAGAAAAGACGGCGTATTGGGGTACGCCAATGCACATTCTTTGACATGCAGTGCTGTTCGGGTGTACGACCCGTTCTCTCTCAACGGGGTACGCCAGACCCAGGCAATAGCGCTGATTTCCCAAGGTTCCGTACCCCCGCTCTCGCTGATTGGGGGACGCCGGGGGTCACGAAGGTGTCCGGCGCATTTCGTTCCGATGTCCAGAGCCCCATCCAGAAGGGGGACATCAGGATCCGCGACACCGCCGCTCGACCCACCGTCCGCCCCGCACGACGACGACACCCCCGCACTCGAGGTGCGGGGGTGTCGGTTGCTGCGGGGGTGTCGTCGCGGAAGCCCGCTTATGCCGCCGGCCGGGCCTCTTCAGCTTCGGCCTTCGCGCGCTCTTCGGCCTCGATGGTGGCGTAGGCCGTTCGCTCGTTCTTGTCGGCGCGGAAGATCGCGCGCATGGCGAACCAGAAGATCAGGCCGACGAGGATTGTCGGGGCGATCGAGAACACGATCCCGCCGACGAGGGAATCAGGCATGCCTCCAGGGTACGGTGCCGAAGCCCGGACGCCTACCGGGCCGAGCGCCCTTCTCTCGACGTCGGCTGAGACGGTGCGACGGGGCCAGCCGTGTCTCCGGCGCGAAAGGAGACCGGCAGCACGACGCCGCCGGGTGATCCCCCCTGCAGCAACTCGCTCACCAGCCTGCCGGCCACTCGGCCTCGTTCGCGGAGGGGTTGCTCGACGGTCGTCAGGCGTCGGTCGAGCCACGGGAGGTCCGCGCCGTCGAAGCCGGTGATCGTGAGATCCCGGGGTACGTCGAGGCCGCGGGCCGCTGCCGCACGCAGGGCTCCGGCGGCCAGCAGGTCGTTTTGGGCGAGAAGCGCCGTCGGAGGTCTGGCGACATCGAGAAGACGGGCCGCCGCGGCTTCTCCTGCCTCGAGGTCGCGCCCACCCGCCTCGACTCGCACGGCGTCGGGAAACACCTCGGCCGTGGCGGCGAGGCGACCCCGGATCGTCCGGTTCGCGATCGCCTCCAGTTCGAATGCGATCGGCACGACCTGGCCAGCGGGCGCGGACGCACCGAGACGGGTCGTGCGCATCACCACGCCGACCCGGGTATGCCCGAGCGACCGGACGTGCCGCGCCAGCTCCGCCGCCCCGCGGTCGTCGTCGATGCCGACGAGCACGATGTCGTCGGCATGCGGTCCTTCGATGCCGACCATGGGGATCCTTCGCGCCCGGAGGCCCGGCAGCAGATCGTCGAACTGCTCGCCGCGCGCGAGAAACACCACGGCATCGACCGGCATCGAGTCGAGGAGGCGCGAGGAGCTCGCCCCCGCGCCGATTCGTCCGGGTACGAGCAGCTGGCCGACGTCGAGGGCGTCCAGCTCTTCGCTCAGGCCGTCCATGGTCGCGATCGTCACGGGGCTCTGGAACGCACGTCGGATGCTCTCCGCAACGACCACCCCGACGATGCCGGTTCGTCCGCTCTTGAGGGAGCGTGCGACGGGGTTCGGCCCGGCGTAACCGAGCTCGCCGGCGGCCGAGAGGATGCGGGCGCGCGTGCGCTCCGTGATGGATCCGGTGGTGCGGAACGCGAGGCTGGCGGTGGAGGTCGAGACTCCGGCACGGGATGCCACGTCGGCGATCGTGACGGAGGACCGCCGTCTGGTACTCGTCACGCTTCTCCTCGACTGAGCCGGGATCGGCTCTGGCCGCCCCCGAAATCACTGTAGTGAGAGCCTTCGCCACCGTGGTCCGTGTTCGTGAGCACCACACCGAATCGCAACGTTTCGTTAAGACGGTCGCAACCGCCTCTCCCGAGAATCGAAACGGTGCGATTAGCCCCCCGAGTCGCCCTGAAGATCGGTTCCCGCAACCCTGCGCGGAGTCCGATCGAACGAACCCCACCCCCAACCGAAGGAAGCCCCTCCCGTGTTCAGACGCCGCTCCATGCTCTCCGTCGCCGCGGCCGCGACCGTCACTCTGGCCCTCGCCGGCTGCGCGCCCACGACAAGCGCCTCCGCTGGGGGCGATTCCCAGTCCGCCGGTGCCAAGGGCACCGTCACCGTCTTCATCTCGGGCGACACCAACATCCAGACCCTCTGGCAGGACGCCCTCATCCCCGCGTTCGAGAAGGCCAACCCGGGAACCACCGTCAAGACCACCCTCGATCTGCACGGCGAGCACGACGCGCAGACGCTCGCCAAGCTGGCCAGCGCCACCAAGGCCGGAGACGCCCCGGGGTACGACCTCATCGACTCCGGCTTCATCCAGGCGGCGGGCGACTCCGGGCTCCTGACCAAGGTCAGCAGCACGACGATCCCGAACCTCGCATCCGTCCCGTCGACGACCGTCGCGGCGGGCAAGGGCTACGGGATCCCCTACCGCGCCTCCAGTGTGCTGCTCGCCTACGACTCCACCAAGGTGAGCACTCCGCCCAAGACTCTCGACGCGCTCCTGGCCTGGATCAAAGCCAACCCCGGCCAGTTCGCCTACAACTCGCCCTCGACCGGCGGTGCTGGCGGCGCATTCGTGACCACCGTGCTCGACCGGTACCTGTCGGACGCCGACCGCACCACCCTCGAGACGAAGTACGACAAATCTCTCGAGTCGAAGTGGGACAGGGGCTTCACTACGCTCGCTGCTTTGAACTCCTCCGTGTACCAGAAGGGGGTCTACCCGAACGGAAACCAGCAGGTGATCGATCTGCTCGGATCGGGCGGCATCTCGATGGCGCCGGTGTGGAGCGACCAGGTCATCTCCGCCCAGGACAACGGGACCCTCCCCAAGACGATCAAGTACACCCAGATCTCCGACCCCGCCTTCACTGGCAGCCCGTCGTACCTGGGGATCCCGAAGACGTCCACGCACGCGGCGATCGCCGAGAAGCTCGCCGACTATGTCCTCTCCCCCGCGGGCCAGGCTCTGATCGCCTCCAAGATCGCCGGCTACCCCGTGGTCAAGGTGGACGGTCTGAAAGCGTCGACCGTCGCGAAGTTCTCCGGCGCCGACCCGAACAACCTCCGCCCCGGGTACTACAGCGAGACCGCGTCTGACATGAGCAACCTCTGGGATCAGAAGGTCCCCGGCCAGTGACCGCTCTTCGATCCGGCGCGGGTGCGCGGGTCGTCGCTCGTCGGCGGGTCTCTTCGGAGTCCCGCCGGCGGGCCCTCGGCCTCACGCTCGCGCTGCCTCCCGTGCTTCTCCTCGCGGTCTTCGTCGGCATTCCGGTGGTCTTGGCGATCGGCTTCAGCCTCGGCCACAACGGAGGCCTGAACTCGACGATCGCCGACATCGGAACAGGCACCCACTCCGCCACGAGCTGGTGGGGCACCGGGCAGGCCTATGTCGACGTCTTCACCGATCCCCGCTTCCTCCGCGATCTCGGGGTCACCGTCTTCGTCACGGTGGTCTCGACGCTCCTGGTGATCGCGACGTCGCTCGCCATCGCCCTCAACCTCCGACTCCGAGGCGGGCGTCTGGCCACCGTCTTCGCCGGTCTCGCGGTCGTTCCCCTCTTCATTCCCGTGGTGATCGCCTCCTGGGCCATCCTGACCTTCTACTCGGCCGACGGATTCGTCCGCACTGCCTTCGCCCTGGTGGGGCTGGAGGGGCCGACCTGGGGATACACGACCATCGCCGTGGTGATCGGCTCGGTCTGGACCTCGTTGCCGTTCGCGACATTGATGGCGACCTCAGGGCTCCAGTCGGTGCCGGACGCGATGATCGAGGCGGCAAAGGATGCCGGGGCGTCCACGAGATCGATCGTGACGCGGATCCTCGTGCCCCTGGCCGGTATTCCGCTCGTCATCGCGACGACGTTCACCGCCATCGGGATCCTCGGGCAGTTCACCGTTCCCTACTTCACCGGGCCGAATGCGCCGACCGTGTTGGGAGTCGACATCTCGAAGTACTTCCAGGCCTTCAACCGGCCGCAGGAGTCCGCCGTGATGGCCGTCGTCGTCTTCGCTCTGGCCTCCGGCATCGCGTTCGTCTACGTGCGGGCCAACTTCCGGTCGGCGAAGAAGGAGGGCCGGATCTGATGCGCGCCTCCCTGTTCGGCCGGCGCGCCACATCTCTGGTGTTGTTCGCCCTCGTGGCGGTCTTCATCCTGGGCCCGCTGCTGTGGCTGGCCGCTCACGCCTTCGCCACCTCGTGGACGTACCCGAGCCTTCTTCCCGAAGGGCTCACGTTCCACTGGTGGTCGGTCGTGTTCAGCGACCCCCAGCTCGCGGCCTCCGTCAAGAACTCCCTCTACTTCTCACCGCTCACCGTTCTCGTCTCCGCGATCGTGTGCCTGCCCGCCGCCTACGCGTTCTCTCGCTTCGAGTTCCCCGGCAGACGCGTCTTCCTGATCGGTCTCTTCGCGACCAATGCCTTCCCGAAGATGGGCCTTTTCGTCTCGATGGCGTCGCTCTTCTACGGCCTCCACCTCATGAACACGATCGCCGGCATCGTGATCGTGCAGTTCATCGGCACGGTCGTGTTCATGACCTGGATTCCGGCGGCGGCCTTCTCCTCTGTGCCGAGGGCGCTCGAGGAGGCCTCGCGCGATGCGGGAGCCGGAGCGTTCCAGACCTTCCTGCGCGTCACGCTGCCGCTCGCTCTTCCCGGGATCCTCGTCGCGCTCCTCATGTCGTTCCTCGCCTCGTTCGACGAGGCGCAGGGCACGTATCTCGTGGGCGCCCCGGTGTTCATGACGATGCCGACCGAGATGTACTCCCTGGTGCTCAACTACCCCAAGCAGGTTGCGGCCGTGTTCGCGATCCTGCTGTCGATCCCCTCCGTCGCCCTGCTTCTCGTCGCCCGCAAATACATCCTCGGCGGACGCTTGGCCGAGGGCTTCCAGATCCGATAGGTGCCCCACCATGACCCTCGAAACCTCTCGCCACACACTTCCGGTCGCCCCGCTCGGGGCCGCGTCCCCTTCGGCAGATCACAGGGCTGGCCTCGTCGTCTCCGGTCTGACGAAGTCACTCGGCGGCCGCACCATCGTCGACTCCTTCGATCTCCGTCTGCGACCGGGCGAGCTCGTCACGCTGCTCGGCCCGTCCGGCTGCGGCAAGACGACGACCCTCCGCATGATCGCCGGGTTCCTCGCGCCCGACAGCGGAACCGTCACGATCGACGGCCGCGATGTGACCAACCTCGGCCCCGAGAAGCGACCGAGCGCGATGGTGTTCCAGAACTACGCCCTGTGGCCCCACCTGACCGTCTTCAAGAACGTCGCCTTTCCCCTCACAGTCAAGCGTCTGCCGAAGGCCGAGGTGACGACACGTGTCATGAATGCGCTCGAGACGGTCGGCCTCACCCACCACGCGCAGTCCCGTCCGGCGCACATCTCCGGAGGCGAGCAGCAACGCGCCGCCCTGGCACGCGCGATCGTGCAGGAACCCGGCCTGCTGCTGCTCGATGAGCCCCTGTCGAACCTCGACGCCCAGCTGCGCGTGCGTGTACGAGAAGAGATCCGCGAGATCCAGCAGCGCCTCGCGATCACGACGGTGATGGTCACTCACGACCAGGAGGAGGCCCTGGCCATCTCTGATCGGGTGGCCGTGATGAACGGGGGCCGCGTCGAGCAGGTCGACGCCCCGTCGGCGGTCTACGCCACCCCCGCGACGTCGTTCGTCGCGTCGTTCATCGGAAGCATGAACGTCCTCACGAGCGCCGAACTCGATCGGGTGCGGCACGGCCGGGCCGAAGCCGCCGGGCCCTCCGAGACCGGCGGGCCCTTCGCCGCCGGCGAGCCCTTGGAGGCCGGCGAGCCCTTGGAGGCCGGCGAGCCTTTCAACGCAGAAGGCGAGACGTGGGCGGTGCGCCCCGAGCACGTCGTGTTTCGGCCAGCGCCGGGCGGTCCGATCGAGGTCCGCCGGATCCTGCCCCACGGCCACTTCACCGAGGTCGTCCTCGACGCCGGCGGTCTCGAGCTGAGAGCCGTCGTGACCGGCGAGGCCCCGCGTGAGGGCGATCGCGGCGACGTCACCCTGACCCGCGTGCAGCACTACCGCGACGGGCTCCTCACGGCGAGCGGAGAGGCCCGATGACCCTGGTCGCAGCGCACCGCGGTGACTCCTCCCGCTATCGCGAGAACACGATTGCCGCCATCCGCTCGGCGCTGGCGGCCGGTGCCGACATCGTCGAGATCGACGTCCGCCTGACCGCTGACGGCGACGTCGCGCTCCTCCACGACGCGACCCTGGAGCGGCTCTGGGGTGACCATCGGGCCCTCTGCGAGGTCTCGACCGACGCCGTTCGCGGCTTCGGCGGGGGCGACCTCCGAATCCCGTTCCTCGACGAGGTCCTGCCCCTGTTCGACGGGTCGGACACCGTCCTCCTCATCGACATGGATTCCGACGTGCCCGCGCCGGCCGCGCACCGGGTCGTCGCCCGGCACGCCGGCTCCGCCCGCATCGCCTGGTGCGGCGACATCGACGCCATGCGACTCCTCCGCGGCCTCGACCCTGACGCCGAGATCTGGCTGCCTTGGTCACGTTCGACGCCTCCGACCGCGAACGATCTGGAGGAGCTCCGGCCCGCCGTGGTCAACCTCCCCCACCTCGTCGTCGGCGCGGCGCTGGTGACGGCGGTCCATCGTCTCGGTGCCCGCGTCTCGTGCTGGACCGTCGACGACGCCGTCCAGGCCCGCCGTCTCCGCGCGATCGGCGTCGACTCGATCACGACCAACGACCTGACAAGGATCCGACAGGAGGTCACCGGCGAACTCATCCCCCTCTCTTCAGCCGATGAGCGCCGTCGTCACCGCCTCGTCGCGCGCGAGCTCGCCGAGTGGGCCGTCGACTACGTCCGGACGCACGCGATCCTCCGCGTCGACACGAAGGCCAACCCGGCCGACCACGTGACCGAGGTCGATCGGTCGATCGAACTCGGCGTCCGCGAGATCATCGGCGCCCAGTTCGAGGATCACGTCTTCATCGGCGAGGAGTTCGGAGGAGCGGAGGCCGACGGGGCGCCCTGCTGGTACCTCGACCCCGTGGACGGCACGGCGAACCTCGCCAACGGAGTGCCGTGGACGAGCTTCTCGCTCGCCCTCGTCGAAGACGGCGTGCCCGTCGTCGGCGTGGTCGCCGACCCGTGGAGAGACCTCGTGGTCGAGGCGGCCGCCGGCGAGGGCGCCTGGTCAGCCGGGCGGCAGCTCGATCTCGGCTCCGCCCCCAGCTCGTCGCCCGCCTCCTCCGACCCTCTCCGCGGCGCCATCGTCTCGACCGAACTGGCCGGGCACCGACCGTGGCCGGGGCTCATCCGGCTCATCGACGAGCTCGCCGCCCGCTTCTGCACGACCCGCATCATGGGCTCGGGAACACTCACCGTCGCCGGGATCGCCCTCGGCTACGGAACAGCGTCGGTGATCGGATCCTTTGGTCCCGTCGACCACCTGGCTGCCTGCCTCATCGTGCGGGAGGCGGGCGGTGTCGTCCTCGACGAAGACGGGCGCGACACGCTCTTCCCGGCCCAGGGCGGCGTGCTCGCCGCTCGCGATCGGGCCTCCGCCGAGGCGCTGTTCGCGCTGTGGACCAACGCCACCGCATGGGCCTCCTACGACCCGATCGGGGTGTGAGGGCCGCTACTTGACGAGCGGGAAGAGGATCGTCTCACGGATGCCGAGCCCGGTGATCGCCATGAGCAGACGGTCGACGCCCATGCCCATACCACCCGTCGGCGGCATGCCGTGCTCCAACGCCTTCAAGAAGTCTTCGTCGAGGCGCATGGCCTCGACGTCGCCGCGGGCGGCGAGCTGCGCCTGCTCTACGAAGCGCTCGCGCTGCACGACGGGGTCGACCAGCTCGGAGTAGCCGGTCGCGAGCTCGAAGCCGCGGACGTAGAGGTCCCACTTCTCGACGACGCCCGGCTTGCTGCGGTGCGCGCGCACGAGCGGCGAGGTGTCGAGCGGGAAGTCCATCACGAAGGTGGGGCGCTCGAGCGAACCCTTGACGAAGTGCTCCCAGAGCTCCTCGACGAGCTTGCCGTGGGTCTCTTGGGCGACGCTGATGCCGAGGTCGGAGGCCATGGCCTGCAGCTCGGGCAACGGGGTGTCGACGGTGATGCGGGTGCCGGCGGCCTCGCTGAGCGATTCGTACATCGAGATGCGATCCCAGTCGCCGCCGAGGTCGAACTCGGTGCCGTCTGCCCAAGTGACCACGTGGGATCCTGCGACCGCGAAAGCGGCCTTCTGAATCATCTCTTGCGTGAGGTCGGCGATCTGGTTGTAGTCGCCGTACGCCTGGTACGCCTCGACCATCGCGAACTCGGGCGAGTGCGTCGAGTCGGCGCCCTCGTTGCGAAAGTTGCGGTTGATCTCGAAGACGCGCTCGATGCCGCCGACGGCAGCGCGCTTGAGATAGAGCTCGGGCGCGATGCGCAGGTACAGCTCGGTGTCGAAGGCGTTCGAGTGCGTGGCGAAGGGTCGGGCTGAGGCGCCGCCGTGCATCGTCTGCAGCATCGGGGTCTCGACCTCGAGGAACTCGTGCTCGTCGAACGTGGCGCGGAGCGACTTCATCACGGCCGCGCGAGTGCGAACCGTGGCGCGCGCCTGCTCGCGGACGATGAGGTCGAGGTAGCGGCTACGGACGCGCGTCTCTTCGCTCAGCTCGGAGTGGAGGTTCGGCAGCGGCAGGATCGACTTCGAGGCGATCTGCCACTCCTTGACCAACACGGAGAGCTCGCCCCGCCGCGACGAGATGACCTCGCCCGACACGAAGACGTGGTCGCCCAGGTCGACCATGGCCTTCCAGCGCGCGAGCGACTCGTCGCCGACCTCGGCCAGTGACACCATCACCTGGATTCGTTCGCCGTCGCCCGACTGCAGGGCCGCGAAGCAGAGCTTGCCGCCGATGCGGAAGTGCACGATGCGCCCCGCGAGACCCACGATGTCGCCGGTGGCGGTGTCGGTCTCGATCTCGGAGTACTGCGCGCGGACGGCCGGGATCGTGGTGGTGACCGGCACGGCGACCGGGTAGGCGCCCTCGCCGGATTCGATCAGGCGCAGGCGCTTCTCGAGGCGGACGGCCTTCTGCTCGAAGACCTCGTCTTCTGTCAGGTCGGCAGGCGCGTCGGTCATCGCTCGAACTCCAAAGATCAGGTGAGGGGGCCGTCGTCATCGAAAGACGGCATCTCGATGGTACCGGGGCCGAGCGACCCGTCGGCCGTGCCCAGCGCGCGGTCCATCGCGGATCGCACGAGCGGCGCGATGACCCGACCGGGTTCGTCGAGTCCGAGCTCGCGGAGGATGCCGACCGACTGCGACACGATCGCGGCCGAGAAGGTCGTCGCCGTCTCGACCGCTTCGGCGTACTTCGCCCGGTCGGCGTCGGCGACGACGACCGGCTCAGCGCCCATCTCGACCACGAGCGCCTGCCCGATCGGCAGCACCGGGCCCGGTGCCGTGACGGCGCAGTAGGCCTCGCGCAACCGGACGAGGTCGATCGTGGTGCCGGTGAACTGCAGGGCGGGGTGGATGGCGATTGGGATGGCTCCCGCGGCCCTCGCCGGGTCGAGCACCGAGAGACCGTGACCGGGCGACGTGTGCACCACGAGCTGCCCGGCCTGCCAGGCCTTGGTCGCGGCGAGCCCCGAGACGAGGTCGTCGAGCTGGTCGTCGGGCACGGCGAGAAGCACGAGCTCGCTCCGCTCGACGATGTCTTGCACCGACAGGATCGGTACGCCGGGCAGAATCGCGTCGGCCCGGTCGCGGCTCGCCTCCGACACGGCCGAGATGCCGACGATGGCGTGCCCGGCTGCGGCGAGCGCGGCTCCGAGGATCGGCCCGACGTGGCCGGCACCGACGATTCCGACGCCCAGTCGCCCCGAGGGTCGGTCGGCCGGGCTCACGAGGTCTCTCCGTCGACACGGCGGAACGAAGGATCCGGCGCCGGCCACTGCTGACCCGAGGTACTGGGCGCATCCCCGACCCCCTCCAGCCACCGGTGCGTCTGGTCGGCTCGAGCCGCGCCCACGGCGTGTGCCGCCGACGTCTCGAAGAACTCGGCCGCCTGCGCCTGGTCGAGCGCGCCGATGCTCGCGGTGATGGGGCCCTGCACGGTGTGGAACTGCAGGGCGGCCAACCCGAGTCGGCGCAGAAGGGGGCCCTGCGTGATTCCGACACTCTGCACGCGCGGCAGCGGAACGACGATCAGTTGGCGCCAGATCGCCCCCTTGCGCAGCAGCACGGCACCCGGGGCCTCGCGGAAGCCGTTGCGGCGCCACGAGAACCAGCGGAGCACGGCGGCCCGGCGGGGCGAGTTGGTGAAGCCCCCCTCGTCGCCGCTCGATGTCATGCCCGCCTCGATGAGCGACAGCGTCTCGGACGACTTCTCGACCGCCAGCTCGGGCTGCGCCGCGACGACGTCTTCGGCGGTCGTGTGCCCGGCAGCGAGCGCCTCGGCCGCGTCCGCCTCGGCGGCCGAGAGCCCGACGAGCTGCGGCAGGATCAACTCGAGCACGCGCGTGACGTCTTCCTTGCTGCCCACGGGCAGGATCGTCGTGTTGGCCTGGTTGTCTGCGCCCTTGGTCGACGAGTGCGAGGCACGGTTGATCTTGACCTCCCACCAGCCGAACGGCCGCCAGGCGAGGGGCTGGCTCAGGCGGATGGAGTGCACCCGGCCGGGCGGTAGCGTCTCGTTGCTCGTCGAGAGCAGACCCCAGCCGATCCGGATCCCGTCGGGTGTGGAGGCGATCGAGTAGCGCAGTGACTTCACCACACGACGCGAGTAGTAGCTGAACGACCCGAGGAGCGTCGGGAAGAACACGAAGAGCAGGAAGTACTCGCCCGTCGTGACGATGCTGACCACGACGGCCACGATGATCGCCACCAGAAAGAGCGTGAAACCGCTGAGCACGGCCGAGCCGATGAGGCGCCCGAGGTGCATCCGCACGACCGAGCGCGGTTCGGTCTCTCCTTCGCCGAGCGGCTCGGCGAGAAACTCGTTGAGGCGTTTCTCGAGTACCCCGCTCGCACCGGCCGGCTGCGCTATGCCCGGCTGCGCTCTCCCCGCTGCTTCGCGCTCTGACTCTGCACGACCACTGGCCCTGCGCAGGATCTCGGACCGCACCTCTTCGGCCGACGCCGAGCGGAGGTAGGCGAGCGGCACGTTAGCGTCGTTGCCCGCCTGGTTGATCTCGAGCTTCGCCGCCCCGAAGATCCGGGCGAACAGCTGCCGCTGCACGTTGATGCCCTGGATGCGGTCGAGTCGAGCCCGACGGTTGGTGCGGAAGAAGACTCCGCTCCGGACTTCGACGGTGTCGGCGGTGACCCGGAAAGTGTTCATCCGCCACGAGACGTAGAAGATCGCGACGATCACGACGAGCAGGGCGACGATGCCCAGCACGACGAAGAGGAGGAGCCCATGGTCGACGGCATACCCGACCGGATCGTCGCTCTGGCCACCGCGGCGCCCGTCGGGCCCGGGCAGGAAGAACTCGACGAGCTGTTCCCGCGCGCTGTTCAGGAAGATACCGATGATGACGATGAGTGCCAGGCCGCCCTTGAGCAGCGGGGTCGCCGGGTGCAGCCGGTGCCATTCGCCGTCGGTGAAGTCGATGGCGGGCGCAGCGGTCTTGGACGACACCCCGGGCTTGGCTGGCGGCCGCGGGGGCTCCGGCGGGTATTCGGGCCCGGGCGTCCAGCCGCTCACAGGCCGGCCCGCCGCGTCTCGGCCAGCTCGACGAGTTTGTCGCGCAGCCGATCGGCCTCGGCGGCGGGGACCCCCGGAATCGTCACGGCCGACGCCGCGGCCGCGGTGACGAACTTGAGGTCGCTCAGGCCGAGAGCGCGCACGACCGGCCCGCGGTTGACGTCGATCAGCTGCATGCGGCCGTAGGGCACGGCGACGAAGCGCAAGAAGAAGATGCCGCGGCGCACGAGCAGGTCGTCATCGCGCAACTGGTAGCCGATCGATCGGACTCGGCGCGGCGTGAAGGCAACCAGGAGGATCGTGACCACAAGGATCCCGGCCGTCAGCGCATAGCCCCACCACTGGCCCGTGAACCACGTGAATGCCGACACCCCCGCCAGCACGAGGCCGCTCAGTGCGTAGCTCGCCATCTCGGGCCACTTGTATTTCGGCGAGATGCGGGTCCAGCTGGCACCGTCGAGGTCGAGTCGGTCGGTCACTGGGGGCTCCTGAGGTCGTGGCTGCTCTGCCTATCGGGCGGGCTGCCGTTTACTGTCGCAGGCTACCGGACGCCTCCGTCACCAGTCTCTCCCCGCCAATCCTGAACTCAGGCGCGCCGGTGGCTAACTCAGGCCATGGCGGCAAAACTCGTCCTGACTTCAGGATCACGGTCTCCCTGGCCTCCTGAAATCAGGCCGCCAACCGGAGCTCTCCTGAAGTCAGGAGTGCCGCCACCCCAGCACGCCCCAGCCGATCCTGAAGTCAGGGGCAAACCACTAGAACCGCGCCTGCTGCGGCTGCCCCTTGTCGGAGTCGCCGTCCTCGGGCGGGATCGAGCACATGTGCTCGGCGACGAGTCCGGCTACGAGCAGCACCACTCCCCCGACGACGCCGATGACGGTCGGCACGAGCGAACTCGCGGGAACACTGACGCCGCGGGTCAGCATGTAGATCAGCATGCCGCCGACGAAGCCGCCGAACAGCGCGCCCGAGAGGCTCGACGCCTTGGCGATGAGCACGACCCGGGTCGCGTAGTAGGCATCGATGCGCTCTTTCGTGCGGCCCCGAGCCACGCGGAAGACCGGCACGGCCAGCGAGATGACGATGGCCGCGATCGCCAGCAGCACGAGGCCGAGCGTGATCGACGGAACCGCCACCGGGCGCTGCGTCGAGGCGAGAACGGCATTGAAGACGAAGCCTGCCGCGAGGGCGACCACAAGGAAGGCGACGACGGTGGAAGGGCTCGTGCGCTTCATGGGGTGGCTCCGGTGTGGTGGTCGGCGAGGTCGGCGTCGAGGCGAGCGGCCCCGGCAACGCGAGACACCGGGTCGGAGAGCTGCGCGAGGAGGGGGGCGATCGGGCCGGATCCTGGGATCGCCGCTTCGGGGTCGACCTGCAGCCAGGGCTCGAGCACGAACGAGCGTTCGGCGGCTCGGGGGTGCGGCAGTGTGAGCCGCTCGGTGTCGAGCACGACGTCGTCGTAGGCGATGAGGTCGAGGTCGAGGGTGCGGTCTCCCCAGCGTTCGACGCGGAGCCGGCCCTCGTCGTTCTCGATGCGGTTCAGCTGGTCGAGGAGCGCCACGGGCTCGAGCGTCGTCGCGAGCAGTACGGCGCCATTGAGGTAGGCCGGTTTGCTCTCGTCGAGTCCGTCGACGGTGAGGGCGACGCTCTCGATGGGAACGGAGGCGGCCACGACCTCGACTTCGGGGGTGGCTCGTAACGCGCTCACGGCACGGCGCAACGTGGCGTCGCGGTCGCCGAGGTTCGACCCGAGAGCGACCACCGCCTTCGACGAGGGCCTCACGCGCGGCTCCGCTCGATCATGATCGAGACGTCGGTGAACGGCACCGTGATCGGCGCTCCCGGCTTGTGCACGGTCACCGTGGTGCGCAGGGCGGCGCGGTGAGACAGGACGGTTGCCGCGATGCGCTCGGCGAGCGTCTCGATCAGGTCGACCGGCTCGTGCTCGATGTCGTGCACGATCTGCTCGGCAAGGATTCCGTAGTGCACGGTCTGGTCGAGAGCGTCTCCCGACGAGGCGGCCGTCGCGTCGATCTCGACGACGACGTCGACGACGAACTCCTGGCCGTCGGCCCGCTCGAAGTCGAAGACGCCGTGGTGCCCGGTCGCTCGGACACCGGTGAGGGTGAGTCGGTCAGGCACGAGAGCCTTTCTGCCAGGCGTCCCACACGTCGAGTGCGGCGCGGGTGGTTGCGACATCGTGCACTCGCACGCCCCAGGCGCCGGCCTGAGCGCTGAGCGCCGAGATGACGGCGGTGGCGGGGTCGCGTTCGCCGACGCCCGCCTCTTCGGGAAGAAGTGCCCCCAGGAATCGTTTGCGCGAGGCCGCGACCAGAACCGGCAGTCCGATCTCGGAGAGCTCGGCGAGATGCCCGAGGAGCTGCCAGTTGTGCTCGGCGCGCTTTGCGAAGCCGAGCCCCGGGTCGATCACGAGGCGATCCGGGTCAACGCCCTGCACGACGAGCTCGGCGACCCGCTGGAACAGCTCCGCCTTGACCTCGGCGACCGCGTCGCCGTAGACCGCGCGGGAGTTCATGGTGTCGCTGTGGCCGCGCCAGTGCATGGCGATGTACGTCGCGTCGGTGTCGACCACGACCTGGGCCATGTTCGGGTCGGCGAGGCCGCCCGAGACGTCGTTGACGATGTCGGCACCGGCCTCGACGGCGGCGAAGGCGGTCGCGGCGTTCATCGTGTCGATGCTGATGCGGAATCCGAGCGCGGCGAGCTCGCGGATGACGGGGATCACACGCCGTTGCTCTTCGTGCACCTCTACGCGAGCTGCCCCGGGCCTGGTCGACTCGCCGCCCACGTCGATGATGTCGGCACCGTCGGCCACCAGCGAGCGGGCGTGCGCGATCGCGTCGTCGTATCGGGCGTATCGGCCGCCGTCGCTGAACGAGTCGAGCGTCACGTTGAGGATGCCCATCACGAGCGTGCGTGCCGGAGGGGCATCAGCGACGGTGGGCGCGGCCACGGGGCCGGCGCGACGGACGACGGCGATGGCGCGGGTCGCGACGTCATCAGCCGCCGCCGTCGGCGAGGGGGTGGCAGGCGGGAGCGCAGGATCCTGGTGGTCGCCCACCGGCGAGACCTGCGGGGCGCGACTCGGCTCGACGCCCGGCAGAGCGAGGGGTTCGACGAACAGGCCGCCCGCGATCAGTCGGCGGCTCGGGGTCGCCGCCCGATCGTCGGGAACGCTCTGCTGAACCGCCCCCTCGATCGTCGCCGGGGGCTTGACGGCGTCGGCCTCGCGGCGGCCGCGGGCCACGCGGCGCAGGGCTTCGCCCTGAGCAGCGACCGTCGCCCGGTCGGCGGCCAGCTTTTCGGCGGCCACCGCCTCGGGGGCGACCACGGGGTTGGCACGCCGGCCGCTCGGGCGGGGCGCCGGGGGCGGCGATGCCTCGGGCGCCGGGCTTGCGGGGCGGTCCGATCGACGAGTGTCGCTCTGAGGCCAGGTGGCGCCGGGGTACCGCTTCGCACCACGCGGCCGCAGCCACGTCTGCTCGATCTCGGGGTGGAGGTCGGGCGACGTGGCTGCGGTGGGGTCGAGGTCACTCGTGGGAGCGCGATGCGCTCCCCGAATCGTCTCGTCGGGGGTGGGCTCGGTCACGGCCTAGGCGGGAGCGATGCCGGGGGTCGTGCGGGGCGGGCGCTTGCGAAGCGAGGGCTTGGACTCGGGCTCGGAATCGACGCCGCCGTCGACGGCTCCGGCGTCGACCGGGATGCGCGACGGGATCTGGATCGCCGGCAGGTTCGACGACGGACGCTTCGAGCTCGAGAGCCACTCGGGGCGCTCCGGGAGCTTCTTGACGTCTTTGAAGATGTCGGCGAGCTCGTCGTGGTCGAGCGTCTCCTTCTCGAGAAGCAGCGCAGCGAGGCGGTCCAGGATGTCGCGGTTGTCGTTGATGACGGCCCAGGCCTCGTCGTGCGCCTGCTCGAGCAGGAGTCGCACCTCGGTGTCGACCGTCTCGGCGATCTTCTCCGAGTAGTCGCGGTCGCTGCCGTCGCGGCCCATCATCATTTCGCCGGAGCCGTTGCCCAGCTTCACCGAGCCGACCTTCGCGCTCATGCCGTACTCGGTGACCATCTTGCGAGCCGTCGAAGTGGCTTTCTCGATGTCGTTCGACGCACCCGTGGTCGGGTCGTGGAAGACGATCTCTTCGGCGACGCGACCGCCCATGGCGTAGGCGAGCTGGTCGAGCAGCTCGTTGCGCGTGACGCTGTACTTGTCTTCGAGCGGGAGCACCATCGTGTAACCGAGGGCACGGCCGCGGGGAAGAATCGTAATCTTCGTCACCGGGTCGGTGTGGCGCATCGCGGCGGCTGCCAGAGCGTGACCACCCTCGTGGTACGCCGTGATGAGCTTCTCGCTGTCTTTCATGACGCGGCTCCGTCGCTGCGGGCCGGCCATGACTCGGTCGACGGCCTCGTCGAGGGCGCGGTTGTCGATCAGCTGCGCGTTGCTGCGAGCCGTGAGCAGCGCGGCCTCGTTCAGCACGTTCGCGAGGTCGGCACCGGTGAAGCCCGGCGTCTTGCGAGCGAGCACCTCGAGGTTGACGCTGGCCGAGAGCGGCTTGCCCTTGCCGTGAACCTCGAGGATCTGCCTGCGGCCCTGGAGTCCGGGTGCGTCGACACCGATCTGACGGTCGAAGCGGCCCGGGCGCAGGAGCGCGGGGTCGAGCACGTCGGGGCGGTTCGTCGCGGCGATCAGGATCACGTTGGTCTTGACGTCGAAGCCGTCCATCTCGACCAGGAGCTGGTTGAGGGTCTGCTCGCGCTCGTCGTTACCGCCGCCGATACCGGCGCCGCGGTGGCGACCGACGGCGTCGATCTCGTCGATGAAGATGATGGCCGGGCTGTTCTGCTTCGCCTGCTCGAACAGGTCGCGGACGCGGCTGGCGCCGACACCGACGAACATCTCGACGAAGTCGGAACCCGAGATCGAGAAGAACGGCACGCCGGCCTCGCCTGCGACGGCGCGAGCGAGAAGGGTCTTGCCGGTGCCGGGAGGGCCGTAGAGCAGGACGCCCTTCGGGATCCGCGCGCCGACGGCCTGGAACTTGGCGGGCTCCTTGAGGAAGTCCTTGATCTCTTCGAGCTCCTCGATCGCCTCGTCGGCGCCCGCCACGTCACCGAAGGTGACCTGCGGGGTCTCCTTGTTGTTGAGCTTCGCGCGCGACTTGCCGAACTGCATGACCTTGCTTCCGCCGCCCTGCATGCTCGACAGGAGGAACCAGAAGATCACGCCGATCAGCAGGAACGGCAGGAGGATGCCGAGCAGAGACAGGAGCGGGTTCGACTGGGAGACGACGTCGTCGTACCCCTTGTTGTCGCTCGAGCCGGAGTATTTGGCGTCGGAGACGGCCTGGACCACTTCGGAACCGCGGTCGGTCGCGTAGTAGAACTGCGCCGTCGACTTGTCGTTGAGCGTCAGGTCGACGCGTTGCTCGTTGCTGTAGATCTGGGCCGAGGCGACCTTGCCACCGGACAGGTCGGCGAGACCCTCCTGGGTGGTGATCTTGGTGGTGCCGCCGGCGTTGATGACGCTCCAGCCGATGCCGATGCCAACCAGGGCGATGATGACATACAGCCAGGGGCCGCGAAGTAAGCGCTTGAAGTCCATAGAGATCCGGGGGGCGCCCGACACCTTTCTGCAGGAAAGAACGTGAGTTGTAGGCTACCTCGCCGTTCCTTGCCATCGGATGGGTGTTCGCCGTAGGCCTAATGCGCGATGCCAGTGAGCGGTCCGCGCGGCACGGGTCGCGGCAGCGGACGACCGAGGCTCGCACGAGGTCCGCTGCCGCGACCCGCGTCGCGCCAAAAGAATCAGCTGTAGACGTGGGGAGCCAGGATGCCGATCGCCCGGAGGTTCCGGTATCGCTCGTCGAAGTCGAGGCCGTAGCCGACCACGAACTCGTTCGGAATCTCGAAGCCCGCGTACTTCACGTCGACCTCGACCTTGGCGGCTTCCGGCTTGCGGAGCAGCGCGAAGATCTCGACGCTCGCCGCCCCGCGACCGCGGAGGTTGGCGAGCAGCCACGACAGCGTGAGCCCGGAGTCGATGATGTCTTCGACGATGATGACGTCGCGCCCGTGCAGGTCGGCGTCGAGGTCTTTCAGGATGCGCACCACGCCCGACGACTTCGTGCCCGAGCCGTACGACGAGACGGCCATCCAGTCCATCGTCGCCGGAATACGCAGTTCGCGAGCGAAGTCGGCCATGACCATGACCGCGCCCTTCAGCACGCCGACGAGCAGCGGGTCGCGCCCCTGGTAGTCGTGCTCGACCTGGCGCGCCACCTCGGCGATCTTCGCGAGGATCTGCTCCTCCGTGTAGAGGATCGAGGTGAGGTCGCCCTCGATGTCGCTGGTCTCCATGAGGAACGGTGCTTTCGTGTCAGGGGTGGTTCTGGCGGTCCGCGGCGGCCTCGAAATGCAGGACTCCACCGCTTCTCACCACTGTAATGCCCGGCAGCGAGACGGGACCCTGGCCGTGCCAGTCGGTGACCAGGCGTGCCACCTCGAGGGTCTGGGCCCGACTCAGGGTCACGTCGAACTCGCTCGAGACGGCGAGCCGGATCAGTCGCTGCCGCAGCGCCGCCGGGTTCGCCCTCAGCCCCGAGACGCTCAGCGAGATACCCGCCTCGGCATGGTCGGCCAGGTCTTCCGCCTGCTCCTCGGCCATGTGGTCGAGTGCCGCACTGTCTTCGCGGAGCTGATCGGCCGTCCGGGTCAGAGCCTCGGCCACACCCGGCCCCAGTTCCCGCTCCAGCAACGGCAGCACGGTGGTGCGAATGCGCACGCGCGAGAACGCAGGATCCGAGTTGTGCGGGTCGATCCACGGGGTCAGCCCCGAATCCGCGCAGAAGGCCTCGGTCGACTCGCGTCGCAGACCGAGCAGCGGGCGCGCATACAGTCCGGCGCGAGGCTCCATGCCCTGGAGGCTCAGCGGCCCCGATCCTCGAGCCAGCCCGAGCAGCACCGTCTCGGCCTGATCGTCGAGCGTGTGGCCGAGCAGCACTGCACGCGAGCCCGTCTCCCGCGCGACCTCGGCGAGCGCCGCGTACCGCGCCGTACGCGCCGCGGCCTCGGGCCCGCCATCGGTACCGACGACCACGGGCCGCACGATCACGGGTGACAGCCCGAGCGCTTCCGCCTGAGCTGCGGCCGCGGCGGCCACCTCGGCGGAACCGGCCTGGAGGCCGTGGTCGATCACGACCGCACCCGCGCGCAGACCTCCGTCAAGGGTCGAAAGGCCGCCGCCGGCGCCGCGCTCCTTCGACGTGGAGCCGACGCGCGGCGCCTCGAACGCCGTAGCGGCCGCGAGGGCGAGCGAATCGGGGCCGCCGCTGAGAGCGACGAGCACATCGGCCGAGGCGCCGGTTGTTGCGGGCGCGGCCGACGGATCCTTCGGTTCGGATCTGGGGCCGGAGGCGATCTCGGCGAGCGCCTCACGGACGGCACGGCGGACATCGGCGATAGCGGGAGTCAGGCGAGGTCGGGACGGCACCTTGTAACGTTATTGCAGGCGTGCCATCGCCTTCCCCACTTATCTAGGAGTAGCCATGACCGCGTATGACGTCGTCGTCGAAATCCCCAAAGGATCCCGCAACAAGTACGAGGTAGACCACGAGACCGGGCGTGTCTACCTCGACCGCGTGCTCTTCACCGCGTTCGTCTACCCGACCGACTACGGCTACTTCGAGAACACGCTCGGCCTCGACGGCGACCCCGTCGACGCACTCGTGCTGCTCGAGTACCCCGTGTTCCCGGGCGTCGGTGTCTCGGTGCGTCCCGTCGGCGTGTTCAACATGAGCGACGAGGCCGGCTCGGACGCGAAGGTGCTCGTCGTGCCCGCGAAAGACCCGCGCTGGGCGCACATCCAAGACATCGACGACGTGCCGGAGCAGACGCGCGCCGAGATCGCGCACTTCTTCGAGCGCTACAAAGACCTCGAGCCCAACAAGTGGGTCAAGGCCGACGGCTGGGGCGATGCCGCTGAGGCCGAGGCCATCGTCGAGGCCGGTTTCAAGAAGTACGAGGAAGAGGGCGCCGGCTCGGGTCACTAGACCCCTCAGATCGGCCTGAACCCGCACGATCGGCGTCGACACCTGCCCTAGGGCTGGTGTTTATGCCGGGCGTGCGGGTTTTGCCATGCTGGGCGCGGCGAGGGGGGGGTGCGGCTCAGCCGACGGGGCGACCCACGTACGAGAGCTGGAAGTAGCGCACCGCCACGATCCGCACCTTCGCGCTGGGGTTCGGTGCTTCGAGCATCTGACCGCCGCCGATGTACATGGCGTCGTGGTACATGCCGTCGGTGCCGTTGTAGTAGAAGAGGATGTCGCCGGCCTTCATCGACCCGATCGACACGAGTCGGCCCTGGCCGTTGAGGTAGTCGTACTGCCAGCGCACGGAGTGCCCGCCGATGTAGACGCCGGCGGCGTTGTACGAGCCCATCATCAGGCCGGAGCAGTCCCAGACGTCGGGGCCGGCGCCGCCCCACACGTACGTCTTGCCGAGCTGGGCCTTGGCGAATGCCATCGCCGTCGTGACGGCCGCGGGCGTTCCGGTCGACGCCGGCGGGGTGGGCTTGGGTGCCGGGGCCGGGGCTGGGGCGGGCGCGGGCGCCGGTTTGCTCGGCGCCGGCGCGGGCTTCTTCGTCGGCGTGGTGCTCCCGCCCGTGCTGCCCGACGACGAACCCGAGCCTGAAGAACCAGACCCCGAGCCCGAACCTGAACCCGAACCAGAGCCCGAACCCGAACCCGAACCCGAGGATCCGGCGCCCGACCCCGCCGATCCACTGCCGCCCGCGCTCGATCCCGCTGAGCCTGAGCCCGACCCTGCCGAGCCCGACCCCGACCCCGTGCTGCTGCCCGTTGCGGTCCCGGCCGGGCTCGCATCCGCGATGGTGCCCGCGGCCTTGCCCGCGTAGTACTTCTTCTGAACGGCCGCGGTGGTGCCCTTGAGGAAGGCCACCTGCTCGATCAGCTGGTCTTGATTCTTCTCTTGCGTGGCGACAGCCGCAGCCGCCGTCGAGGCCAGGGAGTTGGCCCGCTCGAGCGCTGCCGAAGCCGCGGCCTTCCGGTCGGCCAGAGCCTTCTCGGCGGCACCGGCCTGATCGCTGAGCGACGCCGCGACGTTTTCGTCTTGTTTCGCCTGCTTGAGGAGGCCGCTCGTGCGCGAGGTGAGGCTGGTCATCGCGCCGAGCTGGTAGAGCAGGTCGCCGGCCCTGTCGGACTCGGTGAGCATGGTGACGGTGAGCTGGCCACCGCCCGCGTGAGAGAGCTCGGCGACGAGCTGCCCGACCTGCTGCTGTGACTTCGTGGCGGTGGAGGCCGCGGCCTTCTGCTGCTTCTTCAGCCCGGCGAGGGTCTGTGCGGCCTTCTGCTCGGCCAGCGAGGCGATCTGGTACCGCTCACCCGCTCCGAGAGCGCTGTCGTTCGCCGAGGACGATCGCTGCTGCAGCGTGGTGATGGCACCGTCGAGCTCGGCGACCGCTTTGGCAGCCTTGGCCTCGTGGCCCTTGGCGGCCTGCACCTCTGACCACGACGGGTACGGCGAGGCCTGTGCCGGAGTGGCCACTCCGAGGGCGGTGGAGGTGACGACGCCCGTGCAGACGGCGAGAACGAGGAGCACACCCAGTGTGCGACGCGGGGGCGTCACAGAGCGATCGATCTGGGTGTGCGGGGTCTCATTACAGAGTCACTCCTCGTGCGGCCATGAAGGGGACGGCGTCTTGCGCCACCGTGTTGACGCGGGTCTCGAAGTGGAGGTGGCATCCGGTCGACCACCCGGTCGAACCGACCTGCGCGATGATCTGCCCGGCCGTCACGGTCTGACCGACCGAGACGTGGATGCCTCCGTCGACGATGTGGCCGTAGCCGGTGTTGATGCCGTCGCCGTTGTCGAGCAGCACGAAGTTGCCGTAGCCGCCGTAGGGGCCCGCGTAGATGACCGTGCCGGCGTGGGCGGCATAGATGTTCGACCCGCACGAGGCGCCGAGGTCGGTGCCGGCGTGCAGCTGGTAGACGCCGATCGCCGGGTCGAGGCGGTAGCCGAAGCCGCTGGTGATGTAGCCGCCGGCGGGGCGAGTCCAGCCCTGAGCGTTGGCGACGCCGGTGGCACCGCTGGCCTTGGCTGCCGCGGCCGCCGCCCTCGCCTGAGCCGCAGCGATCTTCGCCTTGCGGATCTTCTCGCCCTTGTTGTACTTGGTCTGCGTGAGCACTCGATCGGCCTTGATCGACGCGAGCTGCGCCTCGAGGCGAGAGGCGTTGGCCGACTGCTCGTCGACAGCCGCCTGCGCCTCTTCGGTGGCCGCCTGAGCCGTCTCCAGGGCGGCGTCGGCCTTCGCCTTGAGATCGCCGAGGGCCTTCGTCGCGACTGTCGCCTGATCGGTGAGACCCTGCGCCGTGTTGCGGTCTTGGACGGCCTGCGAGTAGATGCCGTTGGCCTGCTCGGTGAGCTTGCTCATGGCCCCGAGCTTGTAGAGCAGGTTGCTGGCCTTGCCGGGGTTCGCGATGAGGTCGGACGAGATGTCGTTCGAGCCGGATCGCCCGAGCTGTGCCGCCAGCTGACCAGCTCGCGTCTCACTCGACTTCGCGACCCGATCGGCCGAGTCGGCCTTCGCCTGGAGCTTGGATCGGATGTCTTCCTGGTTGTCGTAGGCGAGCTGAGCCTTCTGGAGCTCGTCACCCTTCTCAGCCTGGACGGCCTGCTTGGCCTTCACATCGGCGTCGAGCGAGACGAGAAGCGCCCGGATCGACTTCACCTCGCGGTTCTTCACCGCCTGGTTCTGCACGGCCACCTGCACGTCGTGCCACGAGGGGTACTTCGTCGACGCACTCGCCTCGAGGGGAGTGCCCAGCACGGCACCGGCGGCGAGAAGGGCGCCCACCGCGAGCATGGCCACGGGGCCTCGCGCGCGCGATCGACTCCGACGCGGCCCTGTGGGGCGAGCGGTGCGAGAGGAGCGGAAGTAGAGAGTCATTGTTCCCGAATCGTCGTCACGGTGAGGTCGGAACCCGCCAGTCACACCGTCAACACGAGCAACAGTAGCAACGCAGGGTCTGCCGCCCAAGGGACGAAACGACCCTCGGAGCGGCACAGCAACCGACCGGGCTCCCCGTCGGAAAGCCTCGATTACTGCATGAAGCTAATGCTGGCACGGGTTGCCGGGGGTGCACCCGGTCGGAGTGGCGCATCTGTGGACAAATCGGACGTCCCCCCAACTGGGGAGACGAGGGGCCCAGGATCCGACGGCGCGGCAGACCCGGATCCTCACGATTTTGCATTTCCGGTCTCGATCCGTATGCTTGTCCCTCGGTTGCTGGAATGCCTTCAAGCCTTCACGGCCCCATCGTTTAGTGGCCTAGGACACCGCCCTTTCACGGCGGCAGCACGGGTTCGAATCCCGTTGGGGTCACAAGGCAGTAGTATCGAAGACAACGCTGGAGCAAGTCGCAGCACCGCAACAAACACAGATTCATCAGCAACATCGTTTGGCCCTGTAGCGCAGTTGGTTAGCGCGCCGCCCTGTCACGGCGGAGGTCGCCGGTTCAAGTCCGGTCAGGGTCGCCAAGGCTGGGTAGCTCAGTTGGTAGAGCGTTCGACTGAAAATCGAAAGGTCCGCGGATCGATGCCGCGTCCAGCCACGTGCTAGTCATCACGACTCGCAGAAGCACAGAAAAGCCGCCCCCTGAGGGCGGTTTTTCGGTTAACCGCTGCCCCGCCCACCACTTTCCGGCAATGTCACCGCCTTTCGACGGTGTTTTCGCCGAAACGCGGTGCCGAATCAGCGGCAGGGCATTTATGCCTCAGGCATGTATACTTCAGATGCCGGCGTGAGGGTTCGCCGAGCAGGCGGGAGGCTGGGTACGGCCGGCCTCCCGCCCCCGCCTACCTGCCGGCGCCAGCTGGCGCCGGCCAGCCCAGGTTGCCTCCTGAGTGCCGCCAAATGCCGCTCACGCCCGCGGCGAAGAGGCATTTGGCGGCACTCGGCAGCGCGGCACGCGGCACCGCAGCACGCGGCACCGCAGCAGGCGGCACCGCAAGCCTCAGCGCAGCTCGTCCAAGACGCCCGCGAGCTGCTCCACTGCCCAGTCGAGCTCCTCGCCCGTCACCACCAGCGGCGGCGCGAGGCGGATCGTCGACCCGTGCGTGTCTTTGGCCAGCACGCCGCGACGCATGAGCCCTTCGCAGACCTCGCGCCCCGTGCCGATTGCGGGGTCGATGTCGATACCCGCCCAGAGTCCCGCCGTGCGAATGGCGACCACTCCGCGGCCGAGGAGGCCGTCGAGCGACTCTCGCAGCCGCGCCCCGAGCACCGACGCCCGCTCCTGGAACTCCCCCGTCGAGAGCATCGCGACGACCTCGCGGCCCACCGCAGCGGCCAACGGGTTGCCTCCGAACGTCGACCCGTGTTCGCCGGGCCGGATCACGCCGACCACCGCGGCGTCGCCGACGACGGCGCTGACCGGAACGATCCCGCCGCCGAGCGCCTTGCCGAGCAGGTACAGGTCGGGCACGACGCCGCTCAGGTCGGAGCTGACGGTCGTGCCGGTGCGGCCGAGCCCCGACTGGATCTCGTCGGCGATCATGAGCACGTTGCGAGCCGAGGTGAGCTCGCGCACCGCCGGCAGGTACTCCGCCGGCGGGATAACTACTCCGGCCTCGCCCTGGATCGGCTCCAGCAGCACGGCGACGGTGTCGTCGTCGATGGCTGCGGCGAGCGCGTCGACGTCGCCGTACGGCACCGAGACGAACCCGGGGGTGTACGGGCCGAAGTCGGCACGGGCCTCCGGGTCGCCCGAGAAGCTGATGATCGTCGTCGTGCGGCCGTGGAAGTTGCCGTCCATCACGATGATCTTCGCGCGACCGTCTGCCACGCCCTTGACCCGGTAGCCCCAGGCCCGAGCGATCTTGATCGCGGACTCGACGGCCTCGGCGCCGGTGTTCATCGGCAAGACCATCTCTTTGCCGAGAAGGGTGCCGAGCTCGGCGGCGAACGGCCCCAGCTGGTCGTTGTGGAACGCCCGGCTCGTGAGCGTCACGCGGTCGAGCTGCGCCCGGGCGGCCTCGATCAGCCGCGGGTTGCCGTGCCCGAAGTTGACGGCCGAGTACGCCGCGAGGCAGTCGAGGTAGCGATTACCCTCGACGTCGGTCACCCAGGCGCCGTCACCCGAGGCGACCACGACGGGCAGCGGGTGGTAGTTGTGGGCGAGCGTGCGCTCCTCGACCTCGATGGCGGCGGACGACGAGCCCGACGACGGGAGGGCAGAGGATCCGGCCGAAGCCGCTCCGGTCGACGTCGTCATCGCCGCAACTCGAGCGTGCAGCACTTCACGCCGCCGCCGCCGAGCAGCAGCTCGGAGAGGTCGACGCCGATGGGGTTGTAGCCGCGCTCGCGCAGCTGCTTCTCGAAGCCCTTGGCGCGGGCGGCGATCACGACGTTGTAGCCGTCGCTGTACGAGTTGAGGCCGAGGATCGCGGCGTCTTCTTCGCTGACGAGGATCGCGTCGGGGTAGCGCTCTCGCAGAATGGCCAGCGAGGGCTCGTCGAAGGCGCTCTCGAGGTAGGCGATGTTGTTGTGGCCGTCGACCGGCTCGGGGTCGAGCACGGCGATCGCCGTGTCGAGGTGGTAGAAGCTCGGGTTGATGAGCTTCAGCGTGATGACGGGTCGACCGAAGATGGCGGCCAGTTCTTCGTGCGACGTCGAGTCGCTGCGGAAGCCGGTGCCGGCGAGGATCACGTCGCCGACGAGGAGGAAGTCGCCCTCGCCCTCGTTGATCTGCTCGGGCGCTTTGACGTCGTAGCCGTTGGCGCCGAACCACTCCATGTAGGCGGGGCCCTCGGGCTGGCGCTCGGGGTAGGTGAAGCTGGCGCCGTAGGCCTTGCCGTCGAGCACGAAGCCGCCGTTGGCCGAGTAGACCATGTCGGGCAGGCCGTCGATCGGGTCGATCAGCTCGACGTCGAAGCCGAGGCCGACGTAGGTGTCATAGAGCGTCTGCCACTGGGCGACGGCCTTCGAGGTGTCGGTCGGGTCTTCCGGGTGCATCCACGGGTTGATGCGGTAGCTCACGGTGAAGAAGTCCGGTCGGCACATCAGGATGGTTCGGTGGGACGCGACGCGCGTCGGGACGGTGGTCTGCTGGGAATCGGTGTCGATGCTCACGCTTGCCAGTGTCACACGTCAATCGCGCATGCTGGAAGCGTTAGACGCAACTATCCTGCAGGATCCCCCGGCTCACGCAATAAAGGACCGGTACAGTCGCGGCGTGGACAATCTCGACTTCAGCATCATCGACCTGCTCCGTCAGAACGCCCGCGCCGGCTACGGCGACATCGGCGCGGTGGTCGGCCTCAGTGCCTCAGCTGTCAAGCGGCGGGTGGATCGCATGGTCGGCGACGGGGTGATTCGCGGGTTCACCGTTCAGGTCGACCCGGCCGTCGACGGTTTGGCGACGGAGGCCTATGTCGAGTTGTTCTGCCGAGGAACGGTGTCTCCTGCAGAGTTGCAGCGGATCCTGAGCACTGTTCCCGAGGTCGTCGATGCCGGAACGGTGACGGGCAGCGCCGACGCGATCGTGCACATGCGGTCGCGCGACATTCCGTCGCTGGAGGGCGCGCTCGAGCGGGTGCGGAACGCGCCGAACGTCGATCACACGCGAAGCGCCATCGTGCTGTCGAAACTGATCAACCGGCAGCCCGCCTAGTCGGCACTGCCTAGAAGCGCAGTCGCTCCAAAGCCGGCACCGGATTGCCGAACCGGTGCGCCGTCAGCGAGATCGCCTGCTCCCGGAGGAACGGCAGCAGCTCGACCCGCCCCGCTTCGGTCACCTCGCCGGCGTAGATCGCGACATCGAGGCTGCCCTCGACCGCTCGCGCCAGCGCCGACGCGTCGCCCCCGATGAGGCGGATGCGGACTCCGCGGTACGTCGATGGGCCCGGGCCGTCGAGCCTCGACGACGGGTCTCGGGCCAGAAGTGCCGCTCGGTCGAGCGAGACGGTGTTCTGCATGCCGAGCTGGATCAGACCAGAGTCTCGGGTGGCCCGCTCGATCAGGGCGAGGTCGTCGTCGACGGGTTCGTCGGGTGCGCCCTGGAGGAGGCCCGCCGCGGCTCGCGCGAGCCAGAGCCCCTCGTTCTCGACGGTGATGTCGTCGACCCGCACCGGCGTCGAGTTGGATCGCAGCAGCTGCACGAGCGTCGACGGCAGGGGCTGGGCCGTACTGATGGTGAGGGCCGAACCCGAGACCGCCGCGGCGATGACGACGCGGACGAGGTCGGCCATTCGAGCACCCGTCGACAGCCGCACGATGACCGGCACCGGCAGGTACCTCAGCACGTTGCGCTCGACGCCGAGGGCGGAGACGTCGCTCGAGACGGCGAAGCGCTCACGCCAGGCCCGGAGGTCGGAGGCCGCGGCGGAGCGGACGAAGTCGAACTCTTCGAACGAGAGCACCGAGCGGGTGGCCTCGATGATCTCGACTCCGACGCCCGGAACCCCGTCGAGGCTGATCGACGTGGCCGGCTCGCGCGCGACGCGCTTCCAGTCGGTGAGGGCGGCCACGTGGTTCGGCCCACCGGCTTTCGCCCCGGTGCCGACCGACGAGCGCTTCCAGCCGCCGAAGGGCTGCCGGCGAACGACGGCCCCGGTCGTGCCGCGATTGACGTACAGGTTGCCGGCCTGCACGCGGCTCGACCAGATCGCGATCTCGTCGGGGTCGAGCGACTGCAGACCGGCGGTGAGGCCGTACTCGACCGCGTTCTGCCACTCGATGGCCTGCTCGAGCGTCTCAGCGCGCATGATGCCGATCACGGGGCCGAAGTATTCGGTGAGGTGGAACTCGCTGCCCGGCCGGACCCCCTCGCGGATGCCGGGGCTCCAGAGCACGCCGGTCTCGTCGAGGGATTTCGGGGCAAGGATCCAGGATTCGCCTGCCGACAGCACGCCGAGGCCTCGTGCGAGCTTGCCCTCCGGCGGGTCGATCAGCGGGCCCATCCTGGTCGTCGCCACGTCGGGGTAGCCGACCCGGATGCTCTCGACGGCATCGATCAGCTGACGCCGGAAGCGGGCGCTCTCGCCCACGGTGCCGACGAGGATCACCAAAGAGGCCGCGGAGCACTTCTGGCCCGCGTGCCCGAAGGCGCTCGAGACGATGTCGGCCACGGCGAGGTCGAGGTCGGCCGTCGGGGTGACCACGATCGCGTTCTTCCCGCTGGTCTCGGCGTTGACCGGTAGATCGGCCCGCCAGGAGCGGAAGGTGGCGGCGGTCTCGAAGGAGCCGGTGAGGAGAACCCGGTCGACGGCGGGGTGGGCGATGAGATCGCGACCGAGGGCCTCCTCGTCGAGGTCGACGATTGCGAGCAGAGAACGGGGCACGCCCGCCTTCCAGAGGATCTCGGCGACGACGGCCGCGGAGCGATGAGCCTGGGGTGCTGGCTTCAGGATCACCCCGCTCCCGGCCGCGAGGGCAGCGAGGATCCCGCCCACCGGGATCGAGACCGGAAAGTTCCAGGGCGGGGCGACCACGGTGACCCGCGGCGGGACGGCGACCGCGCCGTCGACGAGATCGAGTTCGCGAGCCAGCTCGGCGTAGTAGTGGGCGAAGTCGATCGCCTCGGTGACTTCGGGGTCGCCCTCCGCCATCGTCTTGCCGGTCTCGCTCGCCATGACCTCGATCAACTCGGCACGGTGGGCCGCCAGGGCCATTCCGGCCAGGTCGAGCAGCTCGGCGCGCGTCGACCCGTCTTCGCGGCCCCACTTCACCCCGGCCTCGGCCACGCGCGCAATGATCTCTTCGAGGGCGCTGGCGTCGTCGATCCAGGATTCGTCGATCGTCTCGACTCCGAGCTCGGAGGTGCCGGCGCGACGGAGGAGGCGTCGGGCCCAAGTGCGATTGGCCTCGAGCGAGGCGTCGGTGTCGCTGCTGTTCGAGAATCCGCCGGTCGTCAGCGCCGCCGGAGCCGTCTCGGAGGCGAGACGCCGCGAGCGGTCTTGACGACGGTTCGGCCGGGGCACCCGGTCGTCGAGCGCCTCGAGCGAGGCGAGGAAGCGCGATTTCTCCCGGTCGAAGACCTCCTGGTCGGTCGCCAGGTCGAAGGCCCCCGAGAGGAAGTTGTCGGGTGATGCGCTCTCTTCGAGGCGCCGCACCAGGTAGCTGATGGCGGAGTCGAACTCGCGCGGGTGGACGACGGGCGTGTAGAGCAGGAGCTCCCCCACGTCGGCTCGGACGGCCGCGGCCTGAGCCGTCGTCATGCCGAGCAGCATCTCGAAGTCGACGCGGTTCGTCACCATGCGCGCTTTGGCGAGGTTCCAGGCGTAGGCGACGTCGAAGAGGTTGTGCCCCGCGACGCCGATCTTGACGACGGCCGCGTTGTCGAACGTCAGCGCCCAGTTGAGCAGGCGCTTGTAGTTGGTGTCGGTCTCGACCTTCGACGACCAGGTCGCCAGCGGCCAGCCGTGCACCGCGGCGTCGACCCGCTCCATCGCGAGGTTCGCCCCCTTGACGATCCTGACCTTGATCGGGGCACCGCCGCGCGAGACCCGACTGCGCGACCAGTCGGTCAGCAGCTGGAGAGAGGCGAGGGCATCGGGCAGGTAGGCCTGGAGCACGATACCGGCCTCGAGGCCGAGCATCTCGGGGCTGTCGAGGATCCTGGTGAAGACATCGATGGTGAGATCGAGGTCGTGGTACTCCTCCATGTCGAGGTTGATGAACTTCGGCGTGGGTGACGCCACGGCGAGCTCGTAGAGCGGCCGGAGGCGATCGACGAGGCGGTCACTCGTCTCTTCGAACGCCCAGAGCGAGAGCTGGCTGGCGACGGCGCTGACCTTGATCGACACGTAGTCGACGTCGTCGCGCTCGAGGAGATCGCGGGTGCCCTGGAGGCGGCGATCCGCCTCGGCCTCGCCGAGCACGGCCTCGCCGAGGAGGTTGAGGTTCAGCCGCGACCCGTCGGCCCGCAGCTTCGTGAGCGCGGAGCCGAGCCTCGACGGTGTCGCATCGACGATCAGGTGCTCGACCATCTTGCGAAGGGCCCGCCGGGCCAACGGCACGGTCGGCCAGGCGGCGCCGGATGCGAGACCGCCACCCGCCGAGAACGCCGCGCGGAGGTGCCAGGGCAAGAACTTCGGGATCGAGTGGCTCAGCTCTTCGAGACTGCGGGCAGCCACGGTGCGGTCTTCGGGGCGCACGACTCGGTCGACGAAATCGAGGGTGAAATCGAGGCCCTCGCGATTGCGCAGCACGCCGGCGAGACGAGCCGCCGACGGGTCGATCTTGACCTCGGACGACGCCTCGAGCCAGCGCCGAACGGTCTCGACGGTCTCGGAGGCGAGGTCAGTGGTGCGCACGTCGGACATGATTCGAGGATATGCCGCACCCCCGTCCCTACACTGGGCGAATGGCCGAGGGATTGACGGAAGACGACTGGGCCGTCTGGGACGCCTTCTACTCGATGCGCCGCCGCCTCGATCGAGCCCTCGAAGTGCAGCTGCACGAAGAGAGCGGGGTCTCGGCTCCCGAATACGAGATGCTCGTCGGCCTGGGCCGCTCCCGTGACCGCCGGCTCCGAGTACGCGACATCGCCGAGCAGATCGGCTGGGAGAAGAGTCGCGTCAGCCATCAGGTCACCCGGATGGAGAGGCGTGGGTTCGTCCGCCGAAGCGACTGCGATTCGGACGGCCGCGGCACCTGGGTGGAGATGACCGCCGACGGCAGACGCGCGATGCTGGAGGCGAGCCGCGGCCACAACGAGGCGATCAAGCGCTACTTCGTCGACCTGCTGGGCGATGACGCCGATCGGCTGTCTGCGTTTTCGGAGCGGGTGCTCGGAGCCCTCCGGGCGGAGTCTGACCCCCGGCCTTAGGTGCTCGCAGCACCGTGCCCCGAGCGCTGGCTCGAACTCAGTGGCCGCGGTGATCCTGGATCGTCATGCGCGGTCCGAACCTCGGCTTGCGGAATCCGCTCACCCCGATGAGTCGCATCACCCTCTCGCGATTGCCCCGCCACGGTTCGAGGAGCTCGAGCATGCCGTCGTCGTCGACCGGCTTTCCGATCAGCGCCCAACCGACCAGGGCCGGGAGGTGGTAATCGCCGACACTCGGCGAATCGGGGTCGCCGTGAGCCCGCTGGCTCGTCTCGGCGGCGGTCCAGACGCCGACGCCGACGACGCTCCGCAGCCTTCGCTGCACCTCGTCGCCGCCTCGGCCGAGCGCGAGAGTGCGCTCGAGGCCCGGCGCGACCGCGCACACCCGCATGATGGTCGCCGATCGTTGCGGGCCGACCCCGGCACGGTGCCACTCCCAGCTCGGGATCGACTTGAAGGTCGAGGCGTCGGGCGGCACCATCAGCTCCGACGGGCCCGGCACGGTGGCGACCGGCCCCGGCGCCGCCTCGCCGAAACGGCGAACGAGATAGCGCCAGGCACCCCAGGCCTCCCGGCTCGTCACCTTCTGCTCGAGGATCGCCGGAACGAGCATCTGCAGCACCTGATTGGTGCGAGTGAGTCGAAGGCCCGGGTTTCGTCGCCGGGCGTCGGCGAGGAACGAGTTGGCCGCGACGTCGAGCGACGACCAGTCGTCGCCGTGGCCGAGAAGATCGGGGACCGCGCCGATCACCCAGTCGGCACCCGCGCCCCAGGCAACCGCCTCGACGCTGGATGAGCGTGCCGTCAGCCGGAGCGTGGCGGCGCCCAGCGGGGTTCGGACACCGCGCCAGACCGAGCCGTCGACCACGCGGAAGGTCGGATCGCCGGCGCCCCGAGAGAGCGAACGCACGGTCTGGCCGAGATGAACCGGATCGCGGGGCGCGTAGACGGTGCGGACTTCGCGAACCGGCTCACCGCCCGGGGCGGACCCCGGAGCGGTGATCGTCGACATGGCAGAAGGTTAACCGCTGCCACCGACGCGCACGATCCGCCAGGAGAACCGCTCGCGAAGCACGTCGGCCACGACGCGGCCGTCGCGCCGATCGGCCGCGGCGAGCAGAGCCTCCGCCAAGGCCGTCAGCTCGGCCCCGTCGCCGAAGGCGCGCAGGCTCGAGAAGGAGAACGCCAACCGGACGCGGATCTCGAAGAGCAGGTCGAGCAACAGGGGGTTGCCCGTCCGGTGGGCGAAGAACGAGACCGCCTCGTCGACGAGGGCGAGATCGGCGCGCGACCATGCGTGCTCGCCCTGTTGCGCCGCGAGCTCGGTTACCCGGCCGAAGCACCGGTGGAGCTCGGCGAGATCGTCGTCGCCGAGACCGGGAACGACCGCCTCTGCGACCCACGCGTGCAAGGCGGCATACAGTTGCAGCGTTTCGAGCAGCGACGACCGCGTCGGAACGGCGACCCGCGTGAACCGGTTCGGGGCCATCTCGACCAGCCCGACCTCGGCGAGGCGCTCGAGGGCGGTGCGGATGGGTGTGCGCGAGACCCCGAGCCACTGGATCAGCTCATCGTCGTGCAGGCGCTCCCCGGCCACGAGGGTGCCGTTCAGGATCGCCACGAGAAGGCTCCGCCGCGCGCCGTCGCTGAGCAGCTCGCGGGTGCGTGCCGAGGGCGCAGCCCCGGGGACGGGGCTCACGCGGTCACTCCACAGAGCCGTCGACCCGTGGATTGCACGTGACGGATCGCCTCCCCGGCCGCCGCGGAGTCGCGCGCCTCGACCGCCTCGTCGAGCCGTTCGAAGACGCTCTCGAGCAGGAGCTTGTCCATGGAATCGCCCTGCAGTGACATCTGGAACCGGAGCGCGGCCCCGATCCGCACGACCAGAACGCGGAGGAGCTCGTTGTCGGAGTGCTCGCTGAAGAAGAACATCGCGCGGCGCATGTGTTCGACCGCCTCTTCGGCGCGGGAGCCGTCGTGCTCTCGACAGGCCCGGGCCGCTTCGGCCAGCAGCTCGCGGCACTCGAGAGCGCTCGTCTCGTCGAGGGTCTCGATGGTGAGGCGGGTCGCGAGCTCCCAGAAGGCGCACATCACTTGGAGGAGCTCGGGGATCCGGCCGGGCGCCGCGGGGCTCACCCGGGTGAAGCGGTTGGGTCGGCTCTCGATCAGGTTCATCTCGACGAGACGGTCGATGGCCAGACGGATCGGGGTGCGCGAGACTCCCAGCCACTCCTGCAGTTCGACGTCGCGGATTCGCTCACCCGGTTGGAGTGTTCCGTCGAGGATCGCCTGGAACAGACGGTCGAAGACCTCGTCTTTTCGGAGTCTCCGATGAAAATCGACTGTCGGGCGTGATGGTATCGGCATCGGGCTCCCTAACTGCTCGAATGGATGGAGAATACACATGTCACACACTACTGCAGGCGGGGAGAACGGCATGGCTAGACTCCTGCAGTGGCAACCCCGAAGATCCTGTTGTTCTACGTGTTCACCCCCCTCCCCGACCCGGCGGCGATTCGGCTTTGGCAGCGCGACCTGTGCGAGCTCCTCGGGCTGACCGGGCGCATCGTCATCTCTCGGCAGGGCATCAACGGCACGGTGGGCGGCGATCTGCCGAACGTCAAGCGCTACCTCCGCAAGACGCGTGAGTACGCACCGTTTCGCGACGCCGACGTCAAGTGGAGCGAGGGTCAGGGCGACGACTTTCCTCGGCTCAGCGTGAAGGTCCGTGACGAGATCGTCAGCTTCGGCGCTCCCGGCGAGCTCGAGGTCGACAGCGGCGGGGTGGTCGGAGGCGGGGTGAGGCTGAGCCCGGAGGAGCTGCACGCCCTCGTCGCCGAGAAAGACGTGACCTTCTTCGACGGACGCAACGAATTCGAGGCGAGGATCGGTCGATTCCGCGGTGCCGTCGTGCCCGACGTCCAGAACACGCGCGAGTTCGTGACCGAAATCGACTCGGGCCGCTACGACCATCTCAAAGACGAGCCGATCGTCACCTACTGCACCGGTGGCGTGCGCTGCGAAGTCCTCTCCTCGCTCCTGATCGATCGCGGGTTCCGCGAGGTGTATCAGCTCGACGGAGGCATCGTCCGCTACGGCGAGCGCTTCGGCGACGACGGCCTCTGGGAGGGCGCGCTCACCGTGTTCGACGGACGGGAGAAGGTCGAGTTCAGCGACCACGCGAAGGTCCTCGGATCCTGCGTTCTCTGTGGCGCGCCCTCCTCGCACCTCCAGAACTGCTCCGACCCGTCATGCCGGGTGCGGCTCGTCGTCTGCGACGAGCACTCGCCTGAGGCTCCGCTGTGCGACGTGCACGCACCCCGGGCGTAGCGTCCGACACATGACTGCCACCGCTGAAGAACTCCAGACCGTCTCCGATGTGCTCGACAAGGCGCGCATCGGCTTGCTCACCACCGTCGACGCCGAGAAGCACCTCGTCAGCCGCCCGCTGGCCCTCATCGACCGTCCGTTCGACGGCGACGTCTGGTTCTTCGTCGCCAAAGACAGCCACAAGGTGCACGACATCGAGACCACCCCCGAGGTGAACGTCGCCGTCGACACGTCGAAGGGCTGGCTGTCGATCTCGGGCACGGCGTCGCTGACACAGGACTCCGCGAAGATCGACGAGCTCTGGAACACCGGTGCCGAGGCCTGGTTCGATCAGGGCCGCGACGACCCGCAGGTCTCGCTGCTGCGTGTCGAGGCGCACACCATCGAGTCGTGGACGAGCACCGAGCCGAAGGCGATCACCCTCTTCAAGTACGCCAAGGCGGCCGCGACCGGCGGCCACCCTAAGAACGTCGGCGAGAACGAGACCATCTCGCTCTAGCCGCGTTGCCCTCCGGTCGCGTGAGGGCTAGCTGCAGGTCACGAGGTCGCCCGACGACGTGTAATACTGCCCCGGGCCGACGAGCGAGCACTGCTGTGCCAGCTCGACCTCATAGCGCACCCACGACAGGACGATCGAGCCGAACAGCAGCACGCTGAGGCTGGACACGATCACTCCGGCGATGCCGATGCCGCCGGTGAGCCCGACGGCACGGGATTTCCGGATCGAGTGGACCCCGATGAAGAGCCCGATGATGCCGAAGAAGATCCCGACGGCGATCGAGGCGATTCCGGTCGACCGACCGGGGTCGACCTCGACCGGCATCCAGTCGTACGCGGGAGTCTCGTAGAGCGGTTCGGCACCCTTCTCGCTCTCGAACTCGGCGAAGAGGTGCTCGCTCGACGGCGCCTCGCGCGAGGGCACCGACGAGTCGGGCGCTGGCGGTGCAGCCCAGTCGACGGGCGGCGCCACCGGCGGCGCGAACGCCGGCGGCTGGGGGGTCGTCTGCGCGACCGGCGGGAGCGCAGGATCCGACGCGGCCGGCTCCAGCTGACCGGCGAACTCCGGCAGCACGGGCGGCGGGCCCGGGGCACCGACGTGCTGCGTCTCGCCGCCGGGCGCACCGCGTCGGAAGCGCGTGAGGCGCGGATCGTTCTCTGCCGGAGGAGCCATTGCCTCGACCCTATTACGCCGGTGGGCCATGATGGAGCGAGTGCGGCCGGAACCCGGTGGCTGCGACGACCCACGGAGAGCAATGATGCGAATCGGAATTCTGACCAGTGGCGGCGACTGCCCCGGATTGAACGCGGTCATCCGTGGCGCGGTGCTCAAGGGGATCCAGATCCACGGGCAGGAGTTCGTGGGGTTCCGCGACGGCTGGCGGGGGGTCGTCGAGTCGGACATCGTGCCTCTCGGCCGCAAAGAGATCCAGGGCATCGCCAAGCAGGGCGGCACGATCCTCGGCACGAGCCGCACGAATCCCTTCGAGGGCAACGGCGGGGTCGAGCGGATCACCGAGAACCTCGAGCGGCGGGGCATCGACGCCCTGATCGCCATCGGCGGCGAGGGCACCCTCGCGGCGGCCAAGAGGCTGACCGACGCCGGTCTGAAGATCGTCGGCGTTCCCAAGACGGTCGACAACGATCTGGGCGCCACCGACTACACGTTCGGCTTCGACACGGCCGTCCAGATCGCCGTCGACGCGATGGATCGCCTCCGGACGACCGGGGAGTCGCACAGCCGCTGCATGGTCGCCGAGGTCATGGGCCGTCACGTCGGCTGGATCGCCCTGCACTCGGGCATGGCCGCCGGCGCGCACGCCATCCTGATCCCGGAGCAGAAGACCAGCGTCGAGCAGCTCGCCGAGTGGGTCCGCTCGGCCTACGACCGCGGACGGGCGCCGCTCGTCGTCGTCGCCGAGGGGTTCGTTCCCGACGAAGAAGACGACGCCCACTCCGAGCGCGGCCTCGATGCCTTCGGCCGACCGCGGCTCGGCGGCATCGGCGAGCGCCTCGCCCCGCTGATCGAAGAGCTGACCGGCATCGAGACGAGAGCCACGACCCTGGGGCACATCCAGCGCGGCGGCACGCCCTCGGCGTACGACCGGGTTCTCGCGACACGCCTCGGAATGGCCGCCAGCGACTCGGTCGCCGAGGGGCGCTGGGGGCGCATGGTCGCCCTCCGCGGAACCGAGATCGAGCACGTCTCGTTCGAGGAGGCCCTCGGAACCCTCAAGGTGGTGCCGCAGAACCGGTACGACGAGGCGGCCATCCTCTTCGGCTAGGTCGGGGCTGCCGAGAGGCAATGTGCCCGTCGTTATTCGACGCACCTGGCGTAGCGTCGAGTCATGACCCGCGCCGTAGTCGTCTCCGAGTCCGAACCAGCGACCCTCCAAGAGGTCGACGACAGCTTCCTCCGGGGCGGCGGCGAACCGGCCCCGGGCGAGGTCACGATCGACGTGTCGTGGTCGAGCCTCAACTACAAAGACGGGATGGCGCTCGGGGGTGACCGCGGGGTCGCCAGGATCCTTCCGCTCATTCCCGGTATCGACCTGGTCGGCACCGTCGCTGCGGGCGATGCAGACGGGCGCTTCGTCGCGGGACAGCAGGTGGTCCTCACCGGAGCGGGAATCGGCGAAACGCGCCACGGAGGTTTGGCCGAGCGGGCAATCGTCGATGCCGCGTCGCTGGTCGAGCTGCCCGAGGCACTCACTCCTCGGCGTGCGGCGGCGATCGGCACGGCCGGTTTCACCGCGATGCTCAGCGTGCTGAAGCTCGAGCGCGACGTCGCGCCTGACGCGGGCGACATCCTGGTGACCGGGGCGACGGGCGGTGTCGGCTCGATCGCGGTCGCCCTCCTGGCCCGCCTCGGCTACCGCGTGGTGGCGTGCACCGGTCGAGCCGAGCTGACGGACTACCTCCGGGGTCTCGGAGCGGCTTCGGTGATCCCGCGGGAGTCGCTCGGCGAGCCCGGAAAACCTTTGCAGCGCGCCCTGTATGCCGGGGCTGTGGACTGCGTCGGCAGCACGACCCTCGCGAACGTCCTCGCGCAGACGAGATGGGGCGGGACGGTCACCGCCTGCGGCCTCGCTCAGGGTAGCGACCTGCCGACCACCGTGCTCCCGTTCATCCTCCGGGCCGTCTCGCTGGTCGGCATCAACTCGGTGGAGGCTCCGCTGTCGCTTCGCCGAACCGCCTGGCAACGACTGTCCCGCGACCTCGATCCGGCACTGCTCGACTCTGTGACGGAGGAGGCCTCGCTGGCCGAGGCCATCGATCTCGGACCGGAGATTCTCGGGGGACGCATTCGTGGTCGAACGGTGATCGACGTTCGTCGCTGACTCCGCCCAGAGCACGAGCGCGGTGGCTCGACAACCGGTCGGAGTTATCCTAGAGTCTGAGATACTCGATACATTCAACTGCATGGAAGGTGAGGCATGCCCGCCCGCACCCGCTCCCGTGCAGCAGCAGTCAAGCCCGATTGACCGTCGGTCGTCCCCCGGCGACCACCGATCCGATGTACCAGGGAGCCCCGATGCCAGTCCCCCGCCCCACCCCGGAAAACCAGGAACCTCGCCGCCTCCTCCGCGACGTCGTCTACGACAAGATGTTCCTCGCCATCCTCGACGGCACCCTCGAACTCGGCGAACGCTTGAACGACGACGAGCTCGTCCGCTGGCTCGGCGTCTCCCGCACCCCCGTGCGCGAAGCCATCGCCAAACTGGCCGAACAGGGCCTCGTCGACATCGAGGCCAACCGCTACACGCGCGTCGTCGCCCCGAGCTTCGAGCAGTTCACCGATACGATCCGGACGGGCTACGACCTCTGGTCGATCGTGATGAAGCGCGGCGTGCCGAACCTCACCGACGCCGACCGCACCTTCGTCGTCAACGCCCTCGGCCAGCGCGCCAAAGACCTCGCCGCCCACAAGCGCGAAGACCTCGCGACGCTCGACGCCTTCAACCTCCGAGTCGTGACCGCGGCGAACAGCCCCATGCTCTCGCGCCTCTGGGCGGCGACCGGTCCGCTGACCGCCCTGCTGTTCCAGCGGGCCGGCGCGAAAGACATCTTCCCGTTCGAACCGGGCGCGACCTTCAGCAAAGAGCTCGCGAAGGCGATCAAGGCGAACGACGCCGACCGCGCCGCCGAGCTCGTCGCGAACCAGCCGGACAA
>NZ_LMNV01000005.1:67421-134962 GCF_001423105.1 Frondihabitans sp. Leaf304 | reverse complement strand
CCCTCTCCCCCCGCCAATCGGCCCGCCAGCCAGAAAGACACTCATGCCCGTTCCCGTACCCACTGCCGAGGCCCCCGCACCTCGCCGCCTCCTCCGCGACGTCGTCTTCGACAAGATGCTGGCCGCCATCGGCGACGGCACCCTCGAACTCGGCGAACGCCTCAACGATGATGAGCTCGTCCGCTGGCTCGGCGTCTCCCGCACCCCCGTGCGCGAAGCCATCGCCAAGCTCGCCGACTACGGTCTCGTCGACATCGAAGCCAACCGGTACACGCGCATCATCTCGCCCACGATGGATGACTTCGCCGACACAACGACGACGGCCTTCGACGTCTGGGGCATCGTCGCCCGACGCGGCATCCCGGCACTGACCTCGGCCCAGGCCAAAGAGGTCAAGACGCTGCTCAGCACCGTCGAACGCGACAAGTCGGGTGTCCTCAAGCCCGATGCCCTGGTCAACTTCTCGCGGGCGATGTTCATCTTCGCTGCGGCCTCGAAGAGCCCCAGCCTCGAGCGCGTGCTCGAAACGGTGGGCGACCGCGCCACCCTGCTCTTCGGAATCGCCTCGCGCGACGTCGTCTTCAACATCTCCGGCGCGCTGATGAAGGCGCTCGGCAAGGCCGTTGACGACCGCGATGGCAAGGCCGGCGCCAAGGCGTTCCTCGACACCATCGACGGCATGGGTGACTACGTCTCCTCGGTAGCGGCCGCCGGCGTGTTCCCGGCAGCGACCTCAAGCCGCTGACCTCCACCGTCGACCCGGGCGTCGTCCTGAATCTGGACGACGTCCGGGTCACCCGGGCCGGGCGAGACCTGCTCGAGCACGTCGACCTGCGAGTCGGAGTCGGTGAGCACTGGGCGCTGATCGGCCCGAACGGAGCCGGTAAGACCACGCTCCTGACGCTGTGCGGCGCGCTCGGACACCCGTCCGGCGGCACCGTCGCCGTCCTCGGGCGGCAAATCGGCCGCGTCGAGCTCGCCGCCCTCCGCACGCGCATCGGCCATGTCGACCCGAGGCATCGCATGCTCGGAGACAACAGCGTCGTCGACGTCATCCTGACCGGCCTGACGGGATCGAGCGATCCCGTGCCCCGATGGCAGGCCTCTGCGGCCGAGCGACAGCACGCCGTCGATCTCGCGGCGTCGGTCGGGCTGGGAGCGAGGGTGGACGCCCGGTGGAGCACGCTGTCGCAGGGCGAGCGGGGTCGAGCCCTGATCGCCCGCGCGCTCGTGTCGGATCCTGCGCTCCTGCTCCTCGACGAGCCGGCGACCGGGCTCGACGTCGCGGCTCGCGAGCACCTTCTCGACACGGTCGACACCCTTCGCCATCGGCACCCGTCGATGGCGTCGGTGACCGTCACCCACCACCTCGAAGACCTTCCGGCGTCGACCACGCACGCGATGCTGCTGCGCGACGGACGGGTCTTCGCATCGGGAACGGCCGACGACGTGCTCACCAGCGAACTCGTGTCGGGTGCGTTCGACTTTCCGCTCTCGATCGAGCGCCGTGCCGGCCGCTGGGTCGCTCGACGCGCCTGACCTGCCCGGGCGGCCCGGCTCAGCGGGGTGACGTGGCGGCGGCGGCAGCCTTCGCCGCGCCGGGAAGAGCCTCGAGGATCCGGCCGATCGCCGCATCATCATGCGCCGCTGTCAAGAACCACGCCTCGAACACCGACGGCGGAAGGTTCACGCCGGCATCGAGCATGGCGTGGAAGAACGGCGGGTACCGGAAGGCCTCCTGCGCGCGGACGTCGTCGTAGTTCTTCGGGGCCGTGTCGCTGAAGGCGAATGAGAACAAGTTGCCGGCGTGCTGGACCGTGTGGGCTACGCCCTCGCGCGAGAGCGCCGCGCTCGTCTCCCGCGAGACGATCTCGGCTGCGGCGTTCAACCGCTCGTAGACGGAGGCGTCGGCGAGCCGCAGCGTCGCGATGCCCGCGGCGACGGCCACCGGGTTGCCGCTGAGCGTTCCGGCCTGATACACCGGCCCGAGGGGTGCCAAGAAGTCCATGACCTCGGCGCGACCGCCGAGAGCCGCGAGAGGCATGCCGCCTCCGATCACCTTGCCGAACGTGATGAGGTCGGGCTCCCAGCCGGCGCCGTCGGGCACGACCTGCGAGGCCTCGAGGCCCCACCAGCCGGCGGGCCCGACCCGGAACCCGGTGAGGACCTCGTCGACGATGAGCAGTGCGCCGTTTCGACGCGTGATCTCAGACAGGGCCCGGTTGAAGCCCCGCTCGGGTGCGAGAACGCCCATGTTGGCCGCGGCGGACTCGACGATCACGGCGGCGATGCGCTCGGAGTGCTCGTCGAACACCTGACGGACGGCGTCGAGGTCGTTGTAGGGCAGCACGAGGGTCTGTGCCGCGGTCGCCTCGGTGATGCCCGCTGACCCGGGCAGGGCGAGAGTGGCGACACCCGAGCCCGCCTCGGCCAGCAGCGAGTCGGAGTGGCCGTGGTAGTGCCCGGCGAACTTCACGAGCAGGTCGCGGCCGGTGTAGCCGCGAGCCAGGCGGATGGCGGTCATTGTGGCCTCGGTGCCGGTCGACACCATGCGGATCTTGCCGATAGGACGCCGGTCGCCGTGGCTCACCCGCTCGCGGACGATCTCGGCGAGCTCAGTCTCACCCGGTGTCGATGCACCAAAGCTGAGCCCGCGCGCGGCGGCCTCCTGGACGGCCTGGACAACCGCGGGGTGAGCGTGGCCGAGGATGGCGGGGCCCCACGACGCAACCAGGTCGACGTACTTCGTGCCCTCGGTGTCGGTCACGTAGGCGCCCTCGGCCCCGACGAGGAACCGCGGGGTGCCTCCGACCGACCCGTAGGCCCGGACGGGCGAGTTCACCCCGCCGGGAATCGACGCACGAGCCCGGGCGAACGATCGCTCGTTGGTGTTCTGCTGCTGGCTCATCGAAGGTTCCTGCTCGCATCGCTTCGGCCGGTCAGGCGCTCGGCCAGGTCGACCGCCCAGTAGGTGAGGATCGCGTCGGCCCCGGCCCGCTTGATGCCGAGGACGCTCTCGTAGCTGGCGGCGTCGAGGTCGATCCAGCCGTTCGCGGCGGCGGCCTGGATCATCGAGTACTCGCCCGAGATCTGGTACGCCCACACCGGCACGTCGCTGGTCGCGGCGACGTCGGCCAGCACGTCGAGGTAGCTCATCGCGGGCTTCACCATCACGATGTCGGCGCCCTCGTCGAGGTCGAGGGCGACCTCGCGGAGGCCCTCGCGGCGGTTGCCGTTGTCCATCTGATAGGTGCGTCGGTCGCCGACGAGCGACGACTGGACAGCCTCGCGGAACGGGCCGTAGAACGCGCTCGCGTACTTCGCCGCGTAGGCGAGTACCGCCGTGTTGCCGAAGCCGTGTGCGTCGAGCGCATCGCGGATCGCCGCGACCTGGCCGTCCATCATCCCGCTCGGGGCGACCAACTCGGATCCTGACTCCGCCTGCACCACAGCCATGTCGCGGTACCGCTCGAGCGTCGCGTCGTTGTCGACGTAGCCGTGGGCGTCGAGCACTCCGCAGTGGCCGTGGTCGGTGAACTCGTCGAGGCACAGGTCGGACTGGACGACGAGCGAGTCGCCCACCTCGGCGGCGGCGATGCGGGTGGCGACGTTCAGGATCCCGTCGGGGTCGGTGGCACCCGAGCCCTGGGCGTCTTTCTTCTCGTCGAGAGGCACCCCGAACAGCATGACGCCGCCGATGCCCGCCTCAGCGGCGCGCTGCAGGGCCGGCTTGAGCGTGTCGAGCGAGTGATGCGCGACGCCCGGCATGGAGGTGATCGGCGCGTCTTCGGTGATGCCCTCGCGGACGAACATCGGCAGGATCAGGTCGGCGGGGTGCAGGCGGGTCTCGGCGACCAGGCGGCGAAGGGCGGGGGTGGCCCGGAGGCGGCGGCCTCGGACCAGTGGGAACTGCGACATCAGATGCTTTCGGAATTCGGCGACCCGGGGGTCACCTGATCGGTGTGCTCGGGCCAGCCGGCCAGAGCGTTGTCGACGACGGCCTCGACGAGCGCCGGCGCGGAGCGGGTCTCGGCGATGACGTGGACGGGGAGCCCGGCGGCGCGCGCGTCGAATGCGGTGCGCGGGCCGATGCACGCGACGAGCACGTCGCTCGGGAGGGGGGCGAGCTGCTCGGCGATCTGGCGGGCGACGCTGCCCGACGTCACGAGGATGACCCGGATGGAACCGTCGGCGACCTCGGCCTTGACGCTCGCGTCGATCGAGACACCGACCGTGCGGTAGGCGGCGACGAACTCGGCGTCGAGGCCCCGCGCGGCGAGACCTTCGACGAGACGGGGCTCGGCGATCTCGGACTGCGGCACCAGCACCCGGCCGACGATCTGGTCGGTCGGCCACTCCTTGACGAGCCCGCGCGCGGAGTTGTCGTTCTCGGGCACGAAGTCGACCCGGATCCCGGCCAGCGTCAGCGCGGCCGCCGTGGTCTCGCCGACCGCCGCCACCTTGGTCGTGGGCGCCGGGCGGATGCTGTTGCCGATCAGGACGTCGACCGTCGTGGCGCTCGTCACCACCAGCCAGTCGTATTCGCCGGCCTCCAGCCGGAGCAGCGCGATCATGAGTTCGTGCTGGTCGGCTGTCGGGGCGAAGTTGATGAGTGGTGCGATCACGGGACTCGCGCCGTACGAGCGCAGGATGGCCGAGACGTTGTCACCCCACTTGCCTCCGCGGGGCACCAGCACCCGGACGCCGCGAAGCGGCTTGTCGCTGGCGCGGGTGTCGGTCATGCCGAGCCGCCCTGGTCGGTCACACTTCCGCGCGGCACGAGGTCGGCGGCGCCGTTCTCAAGCAGTTCGTCGACGACCCGCGACGAGACGTCGTGCACCTCGGCGAGCTGCGCCGCGAGGGTGCCTGGCTCGAGCGTGACTCCGTGCGAGGCAGTGAGACGCTCCGTGCCGTCGGGCCGGTAGACGCTCGCGCTCAGCAGCAGGAGGCCCGCGTCGATCACGGCCGAAGCGCCGATCGGCGCCGCGCACCCCGCTTCGAGGCCGGCGAGCACTTCGCGTTCGGCGGTGACGATCAGACGCGTCTCGCGGTGGTCGATGGCGCGGAGCCCGGCTGTGAGATCGGCGGCCTTTTCGCCCTCGCGGACTTCGAGCGCCAGCGCGCCCTGGCCCGGCGCGCTCGGCCAGAAGCCGAGAGGCATCAGTTCGGTGGCGACGTCGAGCAGCCCCAGGCGCGAGAGACCGGCGGCCGACAGGAGCACGGCGTCGAGGTCGTCGCCGACTCGGGAGAGCCGCGAGTCGACGTTGCCGCGGATGTCGACGACCTCGAGGTCGGAGCGCCGGGAGCGGATCTGGGCGACTCGGCGCGGCGACCCGGTGCCGACGCGGGCACCGGCAGGAAGTGCGTCGAAGGTGAGGCCGTCGCGCGCGCAGAGGGCGTCGCGCGCATCCACGCGTTTCGGGATGGCGCCGAGAATCAGCCCCGGGTACAGCGCGGTGGGAAGGTCTTTCAGCGAGTGCACGAGCAGGTCGCACTCGTCGGCGAGGAGCGCTTCTCGAAGGGCGCTGGCGAACACGCCGGTGCCACCGAGGGTCGCCAGGGAGGCCTTCGAGGTGTCGCCCTCGCTCGTGACGGTGACCAGTTCGACATCGCGGCCCGTGACCTGGGCCAGTCGGTCTTTGATCAGGGTCGACTGAGCGAGGGCCAGCGCCGACCCTCTCGTGCCGATTCGGAGTGCTGTCACGGCTGCCCTACGGAACCAGGCCGGAGACGGCCGGCTTGAAACCGAGGCGGACGTTCTCGCAGCAGCCGGGACGGCAGACGTCGTACCAGGGGCCGAGGTCGGTGAGGTGCGGGCGGTCGGCAGCGGGCACACCGTCACGACGCTCGAGGACGAGGTCGACGAGACCGGTGACGTAGTTCGGGTCGATGCCGGGGGTCGGCGTTCGAACGGCCCAGAAGCCCTCTTCTTCGCACGACTCGAGCGCCTCGTTGTCGAGATCCCACATGACCTCCATGTGGTCACTCACGAACCCGAGGGGCACGATGACGACGGCCTTCGTCGGGCCGCCGTTCAGGGCGTGGATCGCGTCATTGATGTCGGGCTCGAGCCACGGCATGGAGGGCGGGCCGGAGCGCGACTGGAAGACGAGCTGCCACGGGACAGTCGTGTCTGACGGAAGCTCGAGAGCGGCCTCGGCTGCCGCCATGACCACTTCGGCGACGGCCCGGTGCTGAGCGGCGTACGCGCCGTCGCCGTCGAACCCGCGCGCCTCGGGGCCGGATTTCGCAGCGTCGGTGGACGGAATCGAATGGGTCGAGAACAGCACCTGGATCTCGGTGCCGAGGTCGATCCCCTCGATCTCGGTCTGCGCCTTCACCAGGGCGTCGCGGACGCCGTCGATGAAGGGCTGCACGAACCCGGGGTGGTCGAAGAACTGACGGACCTTGTCGATCTGCACGCGGTCGCGCAGGTCGGTGTCGTCGAGCGCCATCGCGAAGTCTTCGCGGTACTGCCGGCACGACGAATAAGAGCTGTACGCGCTGGTTGCCACGGCGATCAGCTTCGTGAAGCCGCGATCCGCCGCCTCACGAACCGCGTCGGCCATGTAGGGATCCCAGTTGCGGTTTCCCCAGATCACGGGAAGGTCGATCTCGCGACGGGCGAGCTCGGCCTCGAGGGCCGCCTTCAACTCACGGTTGTGCTCGTTGATCGGGCTGACCCCGCCGAAGTGCCGGTAGTGGTGGGCGACCTCCTCGAGGCGCTCCTCCGGGATTCCGCGACCTCGGGTGACGTTGCGGAGAAAGGGGATGACGTCGTCCTGCCCCTCCGGTCCGCCGAAGCCGGCAAGGAGGATGGCGTCGTAGTCGGTGCCCTCGGTGACCCACTCGGGGCCGCTCTCGGCAGCCTTCGTGGCCGACGGGACCAACCCGCCGGGCGTCCCGATCTCGTTGTTCGTTATGTTGCTCAACTCAGAACCTCTGCGATAGCGGTGGTGGGGATTCGACGCCCCGTATAGAAGGGAACCTCTTCGCGCACGTGCATGCGCGCCTCGGTGTAGCGGAGATCGCGCATGAGGTCGACGAGCTGAACCAGCTCGGGGGCCTCGAGCGCGAGGATCCACTCGTAGTCGCCCAGGCTGAAGCTGGCAACGGTGTTGGTCAGGACAGCGCGGTGGGCGCCGCCCTTCATGCCGTGGTCGCGGAGCATCTGGTTGCGCTCCGCGTCGGGCAGCAGGTACCACTCGTAGCTACGGACGAAGGGGTAGACCGTGAGCCAGGTCTCGGGCTCTTTGCCGCGCATGAAGGCGGGGCTGTGGTCTTTCGCGAACTCGGCCTCGCGGTGCATTCCGAGGGCGTTCCACGTCGGTAGCAGATTCTTCAGGAGGTTCGTGCGCACGAGCTCGCGGTAACCGGCCTGGATGTCTTCGGGCACCTCGCCGTGCAACCAGATCATGAGGTCGCTATCGGCCTTGACCGCGCTGACGTCGTAGAACCCTCGAACGACGACGCCCTTCGCGGCGAGACGCGAGACGGCCTCATCGAGCTCGGCGGCGTCGTCGACGCCGGGCACGAGAGGCCGGGCGGGATCACGCCGGAGAACCGCCCAGAGCGTATAGCCGAGACGCTCGGCGGGGGCTTCGGCGGGTGCGGGTGGGGTGGAGTGCTGCGTGCTCGCTGGCGCGTCGGCGCTGGAATTCATGCGTTTATCTTCCTCCGTTCGGCTGGGAGCCGCGAACCGCGACGCTCGCCGTCGAGTGACCGCGAAACCGGCCCGGAGAAGAGGTTAGCGACGCTTCAGTGCGATGAGCGCGATGCCACCCACGACCGCTGCGACGGTAGCCGCACCGGCGAGCCACGGCTTCGGGTCTTTGCCGAACGAGATCTTCGCCTCGTGGGCCTTGATGCCCAGCTGCTTGGGGATGTTGAGCTTTTCTTCGAGCTCGTTCAGTGTCGCCGCGAGGTCGGCACGGGTGCGGTCGATGCCGGCCCGGATCTCTTCGGTGCTGCTCATCAGGATCGTCCTCCCACGTCGGAGCGCGGAATTCGACCGACGCCCTTCACTGCCTTGATGTCGCTCTTGACGCTGTCGATCGTCTGCTTGGGCAGCGGCGGCAGGCCCTTCTTGATCTGCTTGTACGCCAAGAAGCCGAGGATCCCGGCGATCACCAGGAACAGCGCGGCGACCAGCAGCGCCGCCAGCCAGAGCGGCATCACCAGCGACAGCGCCGCGATGCCCGCGCCGATGAGGCAGAGGAGCATCAGGAACAGGAACAGCAGCGCGCCGACGGCGAGGCCGGCTCCGATACCGAACACCTTCGCCTTGTCGATCAGCTCCTTCTTCAGGAGCGCGATCTCTCCCTTGACCAGGTCGGTGACCAGCGTCGGGATGTCGGAGAGCAGGCCGAGCAGGGAGCGGTTCTTCTTGGCGTGCTTGATGGTGTCGGCGCGTGTCGACTCGGTCATGTGCTCCCCCTCAGGAAGTGCGGTGCGTCATGGTGCGGTACTTCAGAAAATCGGTTCCGCCGGGGCGGAGCGGCGTCAGCGGCGTGCGGCGGTACTGGTCGTCTTGGGCTTCGACTGGATGCCCAGGATCTTCTTGACGCCCCACACGACGAGGTGGAACAGACCGGTGACGACGCGGGGCAGGATCTGACCGGCCGCGTCTTCGACCTTGACGACCTGCTTCTGCACGCCACGGCTGTTCCAGACCTTCGAGGCGCCGCTGGCGATCTGCTCGTAGCGCTGGTGGCCCGCCCTCGAACCCAGAACGTACCCGGCGGCCGCTCCCGCGACGAAAATCAGCTTGCCTCGCATGAAGCCTCCAAAAGTCAGGACTGCACGGAGAACACCGGCGCAGTGCTTCTAGGCTAGTCCGACCCGGGGGCCGTTCGCCGCACGAGTTCGCAACAGGTCCGGAAGCCCTCCGCTACACCTCCGGCGACAGGATCTCGGCGACCTTGAGTCGTGCGTCGGCGACCACTCCCGCGAGACCACGACCGGCGACGGCACCGCCGACGCGCACCACACCGGGAACCTCGCGCCCCGCCGATCCCGCCCCGCGGTAGGGGCCGTCCCATTCCACTCGCGCGAACCCCTCGACAGACGCCGGGTCGACCGACAGGCCGAGGATCCGCGACGCATCGTCGATCGCGAGCGACCGCAGTTCGTCGTCCGACGTCGCTCTCCCCACCGCCGGCGCGCTGTAGCTGAGCCGGAGCACGTGGCGCCCCTCCGCCCGCTCGGCCACCCAGTCCCACTTGACGGTGGCGTGTGTGAGGGCTTTCGCGCGGATTCCGGGCGCCCCCGGTGCCACCAGCACGCCCGTGCCACGGGGAGCCGCATCGAGCGCGGGGTCTCTCACGACGAGGGTCGCGAGCGTGATGAGGCCGGTCTCGCTCGCCGAGCCGGTGGATCCTTGGCTGGTGCCGTCGTCGAGGGCGCCGTCGAGACGCGCTGCGTCGCGGCCGCCGAGTGCGACGACGACCGTGTCGGCAGCGAGCTGTTCGCCGGTGTCGAGAGTCACCGAGTGGGCTTCGTAGGCCGTGACGCGAGCGCCGAACCGGACCTCGACACCGTACATCTCGAGGTCGGCGGCGAGCTCGTCGACCAGTCGCACGGTGCCGCCGCGGATCCCGCCGACGGCCGACCCCGCGGGTGACGCCTCGCGGAGGGCCCGGACCGCGCGGGCCAGGGAGTTCTCGTGGAGGAGCGCCTGGCGGAGCCCCGGTGCGACCCGCTCGACGTCGAGGTCGTCGGGGTGCGCCGAGTGGACGCCCTGAACCACGGGCGTGACCAGCTTGTCGAGCACCGCGCGACCCATGCGGCGCCGCACGAGCGGGCCGAGCTTCTGCTCTTTCGCCCCCACCGGGCCGGGCAGGAGGGAGTCCATCTCAGCGCGCAGGGCGGCGCCGGTGCCGATCACGTCGATCACGTCTTTGGCCATCGGCGTGCCCGGAATGCCGAGCAGCCCGGTCTTCGGCAGCTCGAACGCTGTGCCGTCGGGCTGGATGACCCAGGCTCCGCGCGGGTCGGGGTTCACGATCTCGTTGCCGAGCCCGAGCTGCGTGGCAAGGGTCTGGATTGCGTCGGTCTTCGTGGCGAAGCTCTCGGCGCCCGAGTCGAGGTCGATGCCCGCCACCGAGTGCCGCTGCACCTCGCCGCCGAGGCGCGCGGAGGCTTCGAGCAGCGTGACGCGCCGACCGGCCTTGCCGAGGTCGCGTGCGACGACGAGCCCGGCGACTCCGCCGCCAACGACGACCGCCGTCGCGTGTTCGCCGACGTCGGGCCTGAAGGGGGAGCCGGCGGTCACAGCGTGTGGGCCAGCTCGACGATGCGGGTGAGCACGCTCGGGTCGGTGTCGGGGTTCACACCGTGGCCGAGGTTGAGCACGTGGGCCGGAGCCGACTTTCCGCGCTGGACGATGTCGCGGACGTGCGCCTCGAGCACCGACCACGGCGCCTGCAGCAGCGCCGGATCGATGTTGCCCTGCACGACCGTGTCGCCTCCGAGACGTCGGGATGCCTCGTCGAGCGGGATCCTCCAGTCGACCCCCACCGCGTCGGTGCCGACATCGCGCATGGCGGCCAGCACCTCGCCCGAACCGACACCGAAGTGGATGCGCGGCACCTCGAGCCCGTCGATGTGCGACATGGCCCGAGCCGAGTAGGGGGCCACGCGATCGACGTAGTCCCGCAGCGAGAGCGATCCGACCCACGAGTCGAACAGCTGGCCGGCGCTCGCCCCCGCGAGGATCTGCGCCCGGAGGAACGCCCCCGTCACGTCGGCCGCCCAGGTCAGCAGGGCGTCCCAGGTCTCGGGGTCGGAGTGCATGAGCGTGCGGGCACGGATGTGGTCTTTCGACGGTCCGCCCTCGACGAGATAGGCCGCCAGCGTGAACGGGGCACCGGCGAAACCGATCAGGGGGGTTTCACCCAGCTCGGCCACCGTGCGGGCGACGCCCTCGGCGATCGGAGCAAGAGCGTCAGGATCCAGCGGGCGCAGCTTGGCGACATCGCTCGCGCTCCGGATCGGCTCGTCGAGCACGGGACCGCGTCCGGGAACGATCTCGACGCCCACCCCCGCCAGCTTGATCGGCACCACGATGTCGCTGAAGAAGATGCCCGCGTCGACTTTGTGCCGTCGTACCGGCTGCAGGGTGATCTCGCTGGACAGCGCAGGATCCAGGCAGGCGTCGAGCATCTTCGTGCCGACGCGCAGCTCGCGATACTCGGGCAGAGACCGCCCCGCCTGTCGCATGAACCACACCGGCAGAGTTTCGGGTCGATCGCCGCGGAGGGCGCGCACCAGAGGCGATCCGGCGGTCAAGCCGGAGGCGAGCGGGTGCGAGTCGGGGAGCGTCGGGCTGGCGGTCGTGTTCACGTGCTGAATTGTCGCACTTCGCCCTGGAAACCCTGCCACGCCTTGTCAATCGTATGTAGAGTGTATCCCTCTTCATATCGTACAAGGGAGTGGGAAGTGGACGACGAATTCAGCCGGGTCCTTCGGCAGGTCGAAGAGGGCCTCGCCGACATGGGAAGGGGCGACGCCCATGCGTACAAGGCCTGCTGGGCCGATACGACCGACTCGACGCTGTTCGGCGCCTGGGGAACGATGGAACGCGGTCGGGCCGACATCGACGCGACGCTCGACTGGGTCGCCTCGCGCTTCTCCGGCGGGCCGCTCGTTCCCCGTTACGACGTCGTCGTCGAGACGGGAGACACGGCGTGGACAGTGGGTAGTGAACGCGGAGTCGTCTCGGTCGACGGTGCTCCGGCGACGGAGGTGACCATCCGGGTCACGCACATCTACAGAAAGACGAGCGAGGGCTGGCGGATCCTGCATCGCCACGGCGACCACCCACCGACCCTCTCCCGGCCCCCTCGACTCGGGCGGAGCTCGAACTGATGCTCGTTCCTGTCGCCCTGGCGATCATCATGTTCGGGCTCGGGGTGACGCTGACGCCGTCCGACTTCGCGCGCGCCCTGCGTCGCCCGGGGCTGCTGATCGTCGCGCTCGCCTGCCAGCTCGTCGTGCTGCCCGCCTTCTGCTTCGGCCTGGTCGCGGCCCTGCAGCTGCCGCCCCTCTTCGCGGTCGGGCTGGTGATCCTGGCTGCCTCTCCCGGCGGCGCGACAGCGAACCTCTTCAGTCACCTCTTCGGCGGAGAAGTAGCGGTGAACATCAGCCTCACGGCGATCAACAGCGTCATCTCACTGCTCACGATTCCCGTGCTCGTCCACCTGGCGACCTCCCTCTACCTGCCGAACGGCGAGGGAGTCGGCCTCCAACCCGGCAAGGTCGTCGAGATGGCCGCCACCGTGCTGCTTCCGGTCGCACTCGGCATGCTCTTACGCCACCTCCGACCCGCGACGGCCGCGCGAGCCGAACGCCCTGTTCGGATCGCCTCGATGGTCGTCCTCGCGCTCCTGGTGATCACGGCGGTCGTCCCCGCCTGGCCGACGGTCGTGGCGAACCTGGGCGGGCTGGTCGCCGCGGCCGCCCTTCTCGGGGCGGGGAGCTTCACTGTCGGATACCTCGCGCCCCGACTGGCCGACATTGACGTGCGACGAGCGATCACCGCGGCGTTCGAGATCGGGATCCACAATGCCGGAGTCGCGATCTTCGTCGCCACCAGTGCCCTCGGCCTGCCCGAGGCGGCGGTTCCGGCGGCCGTCTACGTGCTCGTCATGAACGTGCTGGCTCTCGCCTTCGGGTTCGGAGTGGCGCGACCCGCCCTTGCCCGGGCGCGAACGCCGAATGACCGCTAAAGGGCCTTGCGCATCACGACCATCCGCAGGTCGTCGCGAAGGGGTTCGCCGAACCGCGGGTCGCCGTAGGGGAACGGCACGAAAGATCCAGTGGCCGTGAAGCCGCGCCGGTCGTAAAACGCCAGGAGCTCGCTCCGCGGCTCCAGCACCGTGATCTCGAGGGCTGACGCCGACCACTCCTCGCGGGCCACCCGCTCGGCCTCGGCCAAGATCTGCTTGCCGAGCCCCGCACCCTGCCGCCCGGGCGAGACCGCGAACATGCCGAAGTAGGCGACGCCGTCGGGCTTCCGTACGAGGTTGCAGCAGGCGACGATCGCGTCAGCGGCCCCCTCTCCCGTTGCCTCCTGATCTACCCAGACCAGAACGAGGCCGTGGGGGTTGTCGAGGTCGGCGGTGAGCAGGTCGGCGTCGATTCGCTGCCCTTCGAGAAGGTGCGCCTCGGTCGTCCAGCCCTCGCGGCTCGCGTCGCCGCGATAGGCCGACGTGACGAGCGCCACCAGCGGATCGATGTCGTTCTCTGTGGCCTGTCGCGATAGAAGCACGCCCCCGAATCTACCGGCCGTCGGGGCACCGACTCTCTCGACGGCGAGTCCAGCCAATGCACAGCCGAGAAGCGAGAGTTACCATATCTGTCGTGCTCATCTGCCTGACGGCGTCTCATCAGAACGCCAGCTTCGACCTCCTCGAGAAGTTGAGCGTCGGCGCACCCACGGCAGCCACCACCCTCGTCGATTCCAGTGATTTCGTCTCGGGCGCCGTCGTGCTCGCGACGTGCAACCGTTTCGAGGCCTACCTCGACGTCGACAAGCCCCTAACCGCGGCGAGCACCCTCGCGGTCGAGGCCACCATCCAGGCCATGAGCGAGGCCTCGAGCGTCGAGCCCGACGACCTCCGCGACAGCATCACGGTGATCACCGGCGAAGGCGTCGTCGAGCATCTCTTCGCCGTGAGTTCCGGCCTCGAGTCGGTCGTCGTCGGCGAAGACGAGATCTCGGGCCAGGTGCGCCGCTCCCTCGAGCGTGCCCGCACCGACGGCACCACCTCGTCCGACCTCGAGCGTCTGTTCCAGAAGGCCTCGCACACGTCGCGCGGCATCAAGAACCTCACCAACGTGGGCGGTGCGAGTCGCTCGCTCGTGCGTCTCGCCCTCGAGCTGGCGTCGAGTCGAGTGACCGACTGGAGCCAGGCCCGGATCCTGCTCGTCGGCACCGGCCAGTACGCCGCGACGACCGTTGCCGCCCTCCGCGACCGCGGTGCCGAGCAGATCGGCGTGTACTCCGCCTCGGGCCGGGCGAGCTGGTTCGGCGCGAAGCACGACGTCGCACCGCACACCGACCTCGCCGAGGCCATCGCCTGGAGCGACGTTCTGATCACGTGCACGACGACGACCGAGCCGCTCGTGACTCCCGACGTCGTCGCCGCGGGCGCCCGACGCCTCGTCATCGACCTCGGCCTTCCCCGCAACGTCGACCCGCTCGTCTCGAAGGTCGTCGGCGTTGAGCTGCTCGACCTCGAGACCATCAGCCTCCATGCCCCGCTCAAAGAGCTGACCGCTGCCGACGACGCGCGTGCCCTGGTCTCCACGGCCGCCGCCGAGTTCCAGGCGGTCGCGGCCGAGCAGTCGCTCTCACCGGCCGTCGTCGCTCTGCGCAAGCACGTCTTCGACATCCTCGACGCCGAGATCGAGCGGGCGAGAGGTCGCGGCGATTCGACCGAGCGCACGGAGCAGGCTCTCCGGCACCTGGCCGGTGTGCTGCTCCACACGCCGTCGGTTCGAGCGCGCGAACTCGCGCGCGAGGGCCGCGGCGAAGACTTCCGCGATGGGCTCGAGGCTCTGTTCGGCCTCACCGACACTCGGGCCGCGACGGCTCCGACGCCTCTGCGCCCGGCATCCGCCCGCCGCGAAGCGGGTCACGCCGATGGCCGCGAGGCCACGGCGGGCTGAGCAGAACCCGCTCACCCGTGCCCGTCACCGTCTCTTCTCTCGAGACCGATCGCCTGCTCTTGCGTCCCCTGACGCCGGCTGATCTCGACGATGTCTTCGCGTATCAGTCCGATTCCGAAGCACTTCGGTTCATGCTCTGGCCCGTTCGCTCTCGAAGCGAGGCCGCCGAGCACCTTGCGCGGCGGAGCACGATGACGCACCTCGAGCACGACGGCGACTCGCTCGTTCTCGCGGTGACGACGAAGAGCGAGCCCGGCCGGGTGATGGGCGAGGTGAACGTGCGCCTGACCAGCGTCGACTCGCGGCAGAGCGAGGTCGGCTGGATCCTGAACCCTGCATTTCAGGGTCGCGGCTACGCCTTCGAGGCGGCCACGCGCATGATCGAGCTGTGCGTCGACGACCTCGGCAGCCACCGGGTTCACGCCGAGCTGGATCCGCTCAATGCCGGCTCGGTGGCGCTGTGCCGAAAGCTCGGGATGCGACAGGAAGCCCACCTCGTCGAAGACCTCTTTTACAAAGGACGATGGTCAGACACCGGCATCTACGCGATCCTCGCGTCGGAGTGGCGACAACGCCACGACCTCCGCCCCCGCTAGGTAGAGCCTCCGCGGAACGAAAGGGTTCAAGCGACCGCCATCGCCACAACGTAGTCGGCGACGTGAGCGGCGAAGTCGTCGGGCCGCCCGTCGATGAGCGACCGGACCATCGAGCACACCAGCTCTCGTCGGACAACCGGCGGTGCAGCGAACTCGATGCCGTGAACGGCCTGGGCCGACTCGGAGAAGAGCACGGCGACGGGCACGGCGAGCTCCTCGAGGAGGTGGGGTGCCCAGGTGCCGAGAAGCGCGCGGCACAGCTCGAGGAACAGCTCGACATCGCAGGGAGTCGTGAGGCCGAAAAGCTCGACCGCACCGAAGCGGGTCTGCTCGCCGTCGATGAGGCCGATGGTGCCGGCTCCGCGCGGGCCGCAGGAGACAGCCGACACCAGCGCTCGGGCGAGCCGGTGCAGGTGCACCTGCGACGCCTCGGGCGTGTAGATCAGGATCCCACCGGTCGCCATCCCTTGACGCGTGACGAACCCGAGGCGCCAGGCCGTCTCGATCACCTCGTGAGCATCCTCGACGCTGAGACCGTGCTCGTGGGCGAGCTGCTCGGCATGGACCCCGTCGCCCGGCAGAAAACGGCCGGTGGCGATGTCGACGAGGAAGTAGTCGAAAGGCTCGACGATCAAGGTCGGTCGGAGAGTCGTGGTGGTGTTCCCTGCGGGCATGGGCTGAGTCCTGATCTGTGAAGTAAGAGGGGGGTTGATCACTGCGGAATTGAATATTTCACAGTTATATTGCGGTGTCAAGAAGCTCAGGGGAATCGATCGAGGCGCCTTCCGCGAGAGGATTGACGGATGGATCCGATCGTCGTCAGCGCACTCGCCCTCGTCCGTGATCGCCGACTCCTGATGGTGACGGCGCGAGGCCGCGACGTCCTGTACCTGCCCGGGGGCAAAGTCGAACCGGGCGAGAGCGGGGCCGACGCGCTGGTGCGAGAGGCGCGTGAGGAGGTCGCGCTCACGCTCGACCCCGCCGGTGTCCAGCCGCTTTTTACCGTCTCCGAACAGGCGCACGGCGAGCCCGACGGGCGGCTCGTCGAGATGACGCTCTACTCCGCCGAGACCGACGAGGAGCCCCGTCCGAGCAGCGAGATCGGTTCTCTCGCCTGGGTCACGACGGCGGATGCCGATCGCTGCCCTCCCGCGGGTGTAGAGACGCTCCGGCGAATGTCATTCCTCGGAGTGATCGACTGACACCGGGTTGGTGGCAGGGTAGAACCATGCGTATCCCCACCTCCCTCTCCGTGCTGGCCGCCTCAGCCATCGTGGTCGCCGGTCTGGCCGGCTGCTCGTCGTCGAACGACGACCCCGCGAGCACCCCTACCGTCACCGATACCGTGACCGCGGCACCGGCGACCCCCGATGCCACGACGACGCCCTCCGTCACGCCGTCGACGACGTCGAGCCCGTCGGCGACCTCCGGGTCGGGCAGCACTACCGCTCCGGCCGTCACCACCTGTACCTCGTCGAACCTCTCCGCGGCGATCGTCAGCGGCTCGGGCGGCGCGGCCGGGAGCACGTACGTGAACCTCTCGCTCACGAACAAGGGCTCGAGCACCTGCACCCTGCAGGGGTGGCCCGGAGTCTCTCTGGTCGGGTCGGGCAACGGCACCCAGATCGGCAAGGCCGCGAAGCTCGACCGCAGCTCGGCGCACGCCACCGTGAGCCTCAAGGCTGGTGCATCCGCCCAGGCCCAGCTGCAGATCGTCCAGGCCGACAACTACGAGCGGTCGCAGTGCAAGCCCGCCAAGGGCGACGGGTTCCGCGTCTACCCGCCCGGCAGCAAATCCTCCATCTTCGCGACGTACGCCGCGGTGACCGGTTGCAAGTCGACGTCGGTGTCGCTCTTCACCGTGGGCGCATTGCACCAGTAACGGCAGGCTCGAACGGGCTCAACTGACACGTTCCAGCAGGTCGAGCCCGACGGTGCGGAACACGTCGAGCACCCCGAGGCGCGTCTCGAGGTCGGCGTCGTCGAACTCGACGGTGACGGCGTACGAGACGCCTCGGTGGCTCCCTCGCAGTGCACCGGCCTCACTGCGGACGCCGCGGTCGGCCCCCGTGATGTTGACGAGCTGGAGCCCATGGTCGCTTGCCCGGTGTGCGACCGGGTCGAGACCGAACGCCGACGCCACCAGCGACAGGTCGCTGCCTGCCGCGAGCCATCCGAGCACGCGATTGCTGGCGCCGCGGTCGACGCAGCGACCGGCCACCAGATCGCCGAACAGTTGCTGGAGTTCGGCGGTCGAGCCGACGGACGACTGCGGGGCATCGTCGGGGCCGCGGGTGGCACGCGTGTAGTCCAGTAGCGCGGTTCGACGCAGGCCGAGCGACTCTGCTCGGGCACGGATCCGGTCAAGGCCGACGAGTCGGATCAGCCCGTTGGTGGCCACCGGATCGCGCACGGCACCCACGAGGGTCGCCGCGTCGATCACCCCGAGGCTCGGCAGCAGCAGCGACGACCACAGCCCACCCGCGCGTGGGTCGTCGGCGTCTCGGCCCGCCTCGCGCGCCACCTGGTCGAGCGGTGCGATGCGGCCCGCGCCGAGCTGGGCCGCGACCTCCACGAGCAGCAACAGCCTCCCGACTTCCGCCGTCGGCAGGGCGACGGTCTCGTCGATTGCCAGCAGCGTCTCACCCGTGTCGAGGTCGGCCGCCGCCGCCGATACTCGCGCATTTGCGAAAGCCAAGGATCCGAGTGCCCGAAAGCTGCGCTCGAACGGCGCCGAGCGGTGTTCGGCGCCGTTCAGCCGAGCGTGCGCCGACGAACCTGAGCGATCGATGCGGTGCCGCCCCGGATCAGCGTCGCGAGCGCGGCGACTCCGCTCCGCACCACCCTCCCCGGCCATGTTGCTCCTACCAGATCGTGACTCGCTGGTCGGCGGGCAGCCAGAGGGCGTCGGTTTCGGTGACGCCGAAAGCCTCGTAGAACTCGTCGATGTTGCGGACGATCTGGTTGCACCGGAATTCGTTGGGCGAGTGCGGGTCGATCGACATCAGTCGGATCGCCTCCTCGTCGCGGATCTTCATCTGCCAGGCCTGCGCCCAGCTGAGGAAGAAGCGTTCGGCGCCCGAGAGGCCGTCGATCACCGGCGGTTCTTCACCGTCGAGCGAGATGAGGTAGGCCTTCCAGGCGATCGAGAGCCCGCCGAGGTCGCCGATGTTCTCGCCGATGGTGAGAGCGCCGTTGACGTGGTGGCCGGGGGTCTGCGCGGGCTCGAGTGCGTCGTACTGAGCGATGAGAGACGTCGTCAGCTTCTCGAAGGCCTCGCGGTCGGCCGACGTCCACCAGTCGGTGAGTCGGCCGTCGCCGTCGTACTTCGAGCCCTGGTCGTCGAAGCCGTGGCCGATCTCGTGGCCGATGACCGCGCCGATCGCACCGTAGTTGGCTGCGGGGTCGCGGGTCTCGTCGAAGAAGGGGAACTGCAAGATCGCCGCCGGGAACACGATCTCGTTGAATCCAGGGTTGTAGTACGCGTTGATCGTCTGCGGGGTCATGAACCACTCGTCGCGGTCGATCGGCTTGCCGATCTTGCCGAGCTCGCGGTTGAAGCCGAACACGGCGGTGGCTCGGATGTTTCCGACGAGGTCGCCCGCGTCGATCTCGAGCGCCGAGTAGTCGCGCCACTTGACGGGGAACCCGATCTTCGGCGTGAACTTCGACAGCTTGTCGAGCGCCCTCTCCCGGGTCTCGTCGGTCATCCAGTCGAGGCCCGTGATGCTCTGTCGGTAGGCCTCGACGAGGTTCGCCACCAAGACGTCCATCGTCGTCTTCGCGTCTCGATTGAAGTGGCGGTCGACGTAGATGCGACCGACGGCCTCACCCATCGCTCCTTCGACGAGCGAGACCCCGCGCTTCCAGCGCACCCGCTGCACCGGCGTGCCCGTGAGGGTCTTGCCGTAGAAGTCGAAGTTCGCCTTGACGAAGCCGCTCGACAGGTAGGCCGCGAACGACCGGATGATTTGGAATCGCAGCCAGTCGCGCCAGGCCTCGAGGTTGTCTTCGGTGAGCAGTGAGGCAAGACCTTCGACGAACGACGGCTGACGCACGACGATCTCGTCGAAGGTGCCGGCCGGCGCTCCGACGGCGTCGCGCCAGACGCCGAGGTCGATACCGTCGGCGAGCGCCGCGGCGTCTGCCCACGGCAGCAAGTTGTAGGTCTTCTCGGATTCGCGGGTCGCCACGTTGTCCCAGTGGTGGGACGCGATCGAAGTCTCGATCTCGAGGACGCGCGCCGCGCGCTCGGCGGCCGCGCTGGATCCTGAGAGCTCGAACATGGTCTGGATGTACGAGCGGTAGGCCGTGCGGATGTCGGCGAACTTCTCTTCGCGGTAGTACGACTCGTCGGGAAGACCGAGGCCGCCCTGCTCGACGAAGACGATGTAGCGCTCGGGGTTGCCCGGGTCGTTGTCGACGAAGAGCTGGACGAAGCCGGAGACACCCTGCAGCTCGAAGCGGCCGACGGTCTCGAGGAGGGCGTCGACGGTGGTGACGTCGTCGACGGTGGCGAGCAACGGCTGGATGGGCGTGGCCCCGAGCGACTCGATGGTGTCTTCGTCGAGGAAGCTGGTGAACAGGTCGCCGACCTTGCGAGCCTCGGTGCCGGGCTCGGCGCCCTGCGACTCGTCGATGATCTCGCGGACGGCCTTCTCGGCGGCCTCGGCCAGGAGGTAGAACGAGCCCCAGCGCGCCTTGTCTTCGGGAATCGCGGTCTCGGCGATCCAGCGCCCGTTCACGTGGCGGAACAGGTCGTCTTGCGGGCGGACCGCGGGGTCGAGGTCGTCGGTCAGGATTCCGGATGCAGCAGCAACGTCTGTCATGGCTCAAGCCTAGGCGCGCCGTCCGACAGCGGCCTCTCCGCCGCCAGTACAGTCTCTGCATGCCCCTCCCCTGGAAGCTGCACGGCGACGGTAAGAACGTCGGTCAGTCCGAGATCGTCCTCCCCGAGGAGCGCCTCACCTGGCCTCGCACGATCGGGCTCGGAGGGCAGCACGTCGTCGCCATGTTCGGTGCGACGTTCCTCGTTCCGCTGATCACCGGATTCCCGCCGTCGACGACCCTCTTCTTCTCGGGCATCGGCACGCTGCTCTTCCTCCTCATCACGCAGAACAAGCTGCCGAGCTATCTCGGGTCGTCGTTCGCGTTCCTGGCCCCGATCGGAGCCGCGACGAAGATCGGCGGCATTCCGCTCGCGCTCAGCGGCATCATCGTCGTCGGGGCGCTGCTCGCGATCGTCGGGGTCGTCGTGCACCTGCTCGGCACGAAGTGGATCGACTCGCTGCTGCCGCCCGTCGTGAGCGGCTCGATCGTGGCCCTGATCGGTTTCAACCTGGCCCCGACCGCGGGCAAGAACTTTCAGGCCTCCCCACTCGTGGCGGTCATCACGCTGGCCGCCGTCGTGCTGAGTGCCGTGGTGTTCCGCGGGATCCTCGGCCGCCTCTCCATCGTGATCGGACTCGTAGTCGGCTACGTCGCAGCTGTGATCGGAGGCGTGGTCGACTTCAGCAAGGTCGACTCGGCCAAGTGGTTCGGCCTCCCCCACTTCACGGCTCCCTCCTTCGACGTCTCGAACCTGGCCGTCTACGCCGGGTTCCTCCCGGTCGTCCTGGCGCTCGTCGCCGAGAACGTCGGGCACGTCAAGGGCGTGGGGCAGCTCACGAACCGGGATCTCGACCGGGTGACCGGTCGTGCCCTCTTCGCCGACGGCATCTCGACCGTGCTCGCGGGTGTCGGCGGCGGCTCGGCCACGACCACGTACGGCGAGAACATCGGCGTCATGAGCGCCACGCGCGTCTTCTCGACGGCGGCCTACTGGGTGGCCGGCATCATCGCCATCCTCCTCAGCCTCTCTCCGAAGGTCGGAGCAATCATCAACACCGTTCCGGCAGGCGTCCTCGGCGGCGTCACCATCGCTCTCTACGGCCTGATCGGCATCATCGGAATCCGCATCTGGGTCGAGAACCGCGTCGACTTCTCGAAGCCGAAGAACCAGCTGACGGCGGGTATCGCGCTGGCCATGGGTATCGCGAACCTCACCTTCACCGTCGGCGGGGCGACCTTCGGCGGCATCATCCTCGGCACGGTGGCGGCCGTCGTCGTCTACCACCTCATGAGCGCCGTCGGCAGGGCTCGCCAGACCGAGTGAGCGCCGCAGTCTCGGGCCCCGTGCCGAATTTGAAGGAGATCCGGGCCGGCGACCCCCTCAGATCCCTGATTCTCCGTTGCCGCGGCGAGGTTTCTCCTTCAAATTCGGGTGGGCTTCCCACGTGACGCGGGCGCTCGACCGCGACATCGCCCGGCTGGCAGTGCCTGCGCTTGGCGCCCTCGTCGCCGAACCGCTCTTCCTCCTCACCGACACCGCCCTCGTCGGCCATCTCGGCGCCGCGCCCCTCGCGGGTCTCGGCATCGCGAGCGTGGTGCTGCAGACGGCGCTCGGCCTCCTCGTGTTCCTCGCCTATGCCACGACCCCGACCGTCGCCAGACGTCTCGGCGCCGGCGATCTCGCCGGAGCCATCCGCGCGGGAATCGACGGCATGTGGTTCGCCCTCCTTGTCGGCGCGATCCTGCTCCTCGTCGGGCTGACGACCGCAGGATCCCTCATCACGGCTTTCGGCACCGCACCCGACGTGGCCTCGCAGGCGACGACGTACCTCCGCATCTCGGTGCTCGGCCTCCCCGCGATGCTCCTCGTGATCGCGACGACCGGCCTCCTGCGCGGCCTGCAGAACACCCGCACGCCGCTCGTCGTCGCGACCGCCGGCTTCGCCGCGAATGCCGCCCTCAACGCCCTGTTCATCTACGGATTCGGCTGGGGCATCGCAGGCTCGGCCATCGGCACGGTCGTCGCTCAGTGGGCGATGGCGTCGGTCTACGTCGTGATCGCGGTGCGAGCCGCCCGTCGGGTCGGCGCGTCGCTGCGCCCGGGGCTCGGCGGGGTCGGTCGGACCGCGTCGGCGGGCGGCTGGCTCCTCATCCGCAGCGCGGCCCTGCGCTTCGCCATGCTCCTGACGGTCTGGGCCGCCGGCACTCTCGGCGTGACCGGGTTGGCTTCGATCCAGGTCGCGCTGACCCTCTTCTCGACGTTGGCCTTCGCCCTCGACGCACTCGCGATCGCGGGCCAGGCGATGGTCGGTCACGCACTCGGCGCCGGCGACGAGGGTCGGGTGAAGGCCATCACGAAGCGCCTGGAGTTCTGGGGCGTGATGGGAGGGGCGGCTCTCGGCGCGGTGTTGATGGCGGTGTCCGGGATCCTGCCGTCGGTGTTCACGACCGATCCGGCCGTGCGCGCGCTGCTGCCGGGGGTGCTGCGCGCGATGGCGATCGGAATCCCTCTCGCGGGACTCGTGTTCGTGCTCGACGGCGTTCTGCTGGGTGCCGGTGACGCCCGCTACCTCGCCTGGACGGGCCTCGTGAACGTCGGCGTCTACCTGCCGCTGCTGGCGTGGGCGCTGACCGCTCCGGTCGACGGTCGGCCGGTCGCCCTGTGGATCGCGTTCGGTCTCGGCTACATCGGGGCTCGCGCGGTCACGCTCGGTCTGCGAAGGGCGTCGGGCCGGTGGATCGTGACGGGCGCGGCGCGCTAGCTCGGCCGGCTCACGCGGAACAGATCAGCGAGCCCGAGCCGTAGTCGCCCCACGCCGGAACGCGCTCGTGAACGCCACCGATCGCGCCTCACGACCCGCCAGCAGATCGACGAGCGCCCGCCCGGCCGCGCGCCCCTTCTCGAGGCCCGGCTGCACCATCGTCGTCAGCTCCGGCACGAGCGGATCGTCGACCCGCACGCCGTCGAAGCCCACGACGCTGAGGTCGCCGGGCACGTCGAGGCCGAGTTCGTGCGCCGCACGGATCACCCCGGCCGCGAGCAGGTCGCTCTGCGCGATGATCGCGGTCGGGCGCTCCGCCGCTTCGCCCGCACCCGGGTCGAGCAGGGCGTGGCCCGCCAGGCGTCCCTCGTCGATCGTGCTGCCGAGGGTCGCTACTCCGCCGATCGAGGGGTAGACCTCTTGCGCCCCCCGGATCCGCTCCAGCGCCGTGAACGACGTCGCCCGGTCGATTCGAGCGGGATTCAGGACGCCGCGGTGCCGGTCGCGGTCGAGCTCGAGCGTCACGAGAGCGACACGACGATGGCCGAGGTCGTGCAGGTGCGCGGCGAGCGCGCGCGTCGCCTCGCGACTGTCGAGCCCGACGTCGACCACGCCGGGAAGCGGGCGTCCTTCGATGGCGACCACCGGGATCCCACGTTTCTGCACGATCCTGACCTTGTCGTCGACGACCGGACTGCACCCGAACAGCACGGCCGCGTCGATGGGCGCGTCGACCAGCGCCGACCCTGGCCCGGCCGATTCGGTCAGCAGCAGAAGCGAATTGCCGGCGGCTCCGGTCACGTCGGCGATGCCGTCGAGCATGGCGAGGTTCATCGGATCGCGGAACGCCTCGCGGAGCGCCTCTTCGAGCACGACACCGATGATGCCCGAGCGGCCTCGCCTCAGGGATCGAGCACGAGGATCCGGCCCGTCGTAGCCCAGCTCGAGAGCCGCCTGGCGCACTCGCTCTCGCGTTGCCTCCGCCACGGGCCCCGAGCCGTTGAAGGCGAGCGACGCCGTGGACGGCGAGACGCCGGCCAGCTTGGCTACGGCTGCCAGAGTGGCTCGCACGGGCTCGGTCATGCTCGGGCTCTCTCGGTCATGCACCGACCTTAGTCGAATCGATTCGACGCGGCACTTGCGGGGCGTGACGAGACGTTGCTAGCGTGACGGAGTCGGATCCTCGAATCGATTCGACTCCGGCTTTCCCCCTTGACTTGTGAGTGAACCAATGGCGTCCCCCTCCCTCGATACCCGCACCTACGACGGTGGCCTCACCCGCTACGACGTGGTGCGCTGGCGCAACGCCCTCTTCATTGTGTTCGCCCTCTCCGGCCTCTCGATCGCGAGCTGGTTGGGGCGCATCCCCAGCATCCGCGACCTGCTGCACGCGTCGACGCTCGAGATGGGCTTTCTCGCCGGAGGCATCAGTGTGGGGTCGATCGCGGGCGTGACGCTCTCGAGCCACGTCATCGCTCGATTCGGGGCTCGGCGCACCTCGCTCTACGCCCTGATGCTGGTCGCCTTCGGGCTCGTCTTCGCCGGGCTCAGCACGGCGCTCGGCGGTGGCTTCTGGGCGATCCTGGTCGGCATGGCCGTCTTCGGCTACGGCAACGGCACGCTCGACGTAGCGATGAACGTGTCGGGGGCCGCCGCCGAACGCGTGCTCGGGCGCACGGTGATGCCGCTGTTCCACGCCTCGTTCAGTCTCGGCACGATGGTCGGAGCCGCTCTCGGCGCCGGCGCCGAGCTGATCGACCTGCCCGTCTCGGTGCACGTGTCGGTCATCGCCGTGGTGGTCGCGGTCGTCGGGGTGATCGTCACGCGCTGGTACCAGTCCGAAGAGCTCGGGCACGCCGTACGCGAAGACGACGGCCCTGCATCGACCGGCTGGCGGTCGCGCCTCGCGATCTGGACCACGCCCGGCACCCTTCTGATCGGCCTCATCGTGCTCGGCATGGCGACCGCCGAGGGCTCGGCCAACGACTGGCTCGCCCTCGCCATGGTCGACGGGCACGACGTGAGCAACGTGGCGGGAACGACGATCCTCTTCGTGTTCCTCACCGCCATGACCGTCGCTCGCATCGCCGGATCGCCGCTCATCGACAAATACGGCCGCGTGCCCATGCTGCGCGTGACAGCAGCGTCGGCGGTCGTCGGGCTGCTGCTCGTGATCCTCGCCCCGACCGTCTGGCTCGCCATCGTCGGTGTCGTGTTCTGGGGGTTCGGTGCGGCGCTCGGGTTCCCGGTCGGGCTATCGGCCGCCGCCGACGACTCGCGCAATGCCGCCGCCCGCGTGAGTGCCGTCGCGACGATCGGCTACGTGGCCTTCCTGGTGCTGCCTCCCGTGATCGGATTCCTGGGCGAGCACTTCGGGCTCCTGAATGCGCTGTTCGTGGTGCTCGTGCTGATCGTCGCCGCCGGCCTCGCATCCGGTGCCGCGAGGGAGCCCGCCCGCCGTTGACCTGCCCCCCACCCCGAATTTGAAGGAGATTTCGGCCTGGGGCGACGAACTCATGCGGATCCGGGCCCGCCGACGCAGTTTTCTCCTTCAAATTCGGAGGGGGAGCCGGTAAGGAGCCCGCCCGCCGCAGCGACTAGGCTTCCCGGGTGCGTCTCGTCATTGCTCGCTGCTCGGTCGACTACGCCGGGCGCCTCTCCGCTCATCTCCCTCTCGCCACCCGGCTCCTCATGGTCAAGAGCGACGGCAGCCTTCTCGTCCACTCCGACGGGGGCAGCTACAAGCCGCTGAACTGGATGAGCCCGCCCTGCACCATCACCATGGGCGAGCCCGACGACGAGCAGGCCGAGGCCGGAATCGCCGAGGTCTGGAAGGTCGTCCAGGGCAAGACCAACGACGTCCTGCTCGTGTCGATCTACGAGATCCTGCACGACTCCGCCCACGAGCTGGGCGTCGACCCGGGCCTCGTCAAGGACGGCGTCGAGGCACACCTCCAGAAGCTCATGGCCGAGCAGATCGAGGTGCTCGGCGACGGCCACACGCTGGTGCGGCGCGAGTACATGACCGCGATCGGCCCGGTCGACATCCTCGCTCGTGACGCGAAGGGGGCGGCGGTCGCCGTCGAGATCAAACGCCGCGGCGACATCGACGGGGTCGAGCAGCTCACCCGCTATCTCGAGTTGATGAACCGCGACCCTCATCTCAAGCCTGTTCAGGGGGTGTTCGCCGCGCAAGAGATCAAGCCGCAGGCGCGGACGCTGGCGGAAGACCGCGGCATCCGCTGCGTCGTTCTCGACTACGACGCGATGCGCGGGCTCGACGACGGGCACTCGCGCCTGTTCTGAGCGCCGCTGAATGCAGCTGAGCGGGGCCGACCGGAACAGTCGATCCAACTGAAATACATATTGACATTGTGAGACAAGTTTGTAGGATTTGATATACCCAATCCGAAAGGCTTCTCCAATGACCTCCGTGCAGACCGCGCCCACTCGTGCTCGTGCCCGCAACCGCACCGCCCGTTCCAACAGCCCCCTTTTCGACGAGCTGGCCGCGAAGATCCCCGCATCGACCCGCCCCCTCTCTCCGATCCTCCCGAAGGCCGGCACCACGGCGGCCCGCACCACCGAGGCCGGCACTACGGTCGCCGGCCTGATCGTCCGCATGCTCGACGACGACACCAAGGCCACCCGCCGCTGGCCCTTCCACTCCGTCCAGTAGGGCACGCGCGACGCAGGCCCGTAGGCTGGAAACAATGAGCGACAAGTTCCCCTACTCGGCCGTGCTGTTCGATCTCGACGGGACGATCGCCGACTCCGCACCCGGCATCACCTCGACCCTGGCGAGCACGCTCCAGCAACTCGGGCACCCCGTCCCCGCCCCGGCACAGCTTCTCGAGTGGGTCGGCCCGCCGCTGCCCGAGAGCTTCACCCGTCGGCTCGGCCTCGTCGGCGACGACCTCGACTATGCCATGGCCCTCTATCGACGCGAGTACCTCGCCCGGGGTGCGCTCGACAGCGTCATCTTTCCCGGCATGGAAGACCTGCTCCGCCGAGTCCACGAGGCGGGTCTGCCGGTGTCGACGGCCACCTCGAAACCGGAGACCCCGGCCACGCTGATGCTTGACCATTTCGGGCTGAGCCGCTACCTCGACGTGATCACGGGGGCCAGCGACGACGAGAAGCGCGGGGCCAAGGCCGACGTCGTCGAAGAGGCCCTGCATCGCCTGAGCGCCCGCGGAGCCGATGTGTCGCGCCCCGTCCTCGTCGGTGACCGGCACCACGACATCGACGGTGGTGCGGCACACGGGGTTCCCACGATCTTTGTGGAGTGGGGCTACGGCAGCGTCGAGGAGCAGGCGGGCGCGATCGCCGTCGCCTCCGACCCCGACGAGCTCGCCCTTCTGCTGGGGCTGCCAGCGCAGACCCGCCGGTGAGCCGCCGCACTCTGGCCCGGTCGACCGTGCGGTCTCCTGCCGCCTGGTTTCTGACCCTCGCGATCGTTCTGATCGCGCTGAACCTCCGCGGGCCCATCGTCGCGACGGCACCCGTCATCGACACGATCAAATCCGACCTCGGCATCGGCGCGCTCGTCGCCGGACTCCTGACGAGCATCCCCGTGCTGTGCTTCGCTCTCGCGAGCCCGCTGGCAGCGGGGGTCATCGGGCGACTCGGCGCAGAACGAGCCGTCACCATCGGCCTCCTCGGCGTCGTGGCCGGCACTCTGATCCGCTCCGGCGGATCGCAGGCGATGCTCATCGTCGGCACGGTGATTCTGGGAGTCTCGATCACGATCGGCAACGTCGTGCTGCCCGTCGTCATCCGCCGCGACTTCTCTCCGGAGCGCGTCGGGTTCGTGACCGGCATCTACACGTCGGCCCTCAACGTCGGGTCGATGATCACCTCTCTCGGGACGGCCCCGCTGGCCGACGCGACGGGGTGGCCTCTGGCGCTGATCATCTGGGGCACGTTCGCCGTGATCGCCGGAGGTGTCTGGATCCTCGCCGTCGGAATCCGCCCCGCCGTCACGGGCGAGGGCAGCCGCACCGACAAGGATGTCGTGACCGGGCCGATCGAGGTCATCACCGCGAGCATCCCGCAGGTCTCGGTCGACGACGAACGGAGTCTGCTGCGGCGGGCCTCCACCTGGGGCCTCACGCTGGCCTTCGCCGGTCAGGCGTTCAGCTACTACGGCCTCACCGCGTGGATCCCGACGCTCCTCCACGACGAGGTGGGTCTGAGCCGCTCCGGCGCCGGTGCGAGTTCGTCGGTCTTCCAGATCCTCGCGGTCGTCGGGGCGCTCGGTGTGCCGTTCCTCGCCCTGCGGGTGCGCCCGGTCGTGATCGTGGGGATCGTCAGCGCGCTCTGGATCGTCATGCCCCTCGGCCTCCTCCTCGCCCCGCAGCTCTGGCTCCTGTGGTCGATCTCGGGCGGCGTGGCTCAGGGCGGCGGCATCACGATCATCTTCATCATCATCGTGCGGATGGTCACGAGCGACCGCGAGGCACGACGCCTCTCGGCACTCGTACAGGGCGGCGGCTACGCCATCGCGGCGCTCGGACCGATCGTGGTCGGAGCCGTCCACGACTCGTCCGGCACCTGGACGGCCCCCATGATCGTCGTGCTGTTCTCGGTGCTGACTCTCGGAGTGAGCGGCGTCCTGTCGGCCCGCCGCGTCCGCTGACCCCGCCCATCTCGGGTCAGCGCGGGCTCAGCCCAGCAGATCCTCGAGCGACACTGGCCGACGCCCGATGATGGCCTCGACGTCGGGAGACACCGACTCGAGCTCTCCCGACGCGATCGACGTGTAGGTCGACACCCATGCGTCGGCGAGCCAGGGCTCCGGCTGCCACTTCTTGCGCGACTCGTAGGCCTCCTCGACGGTCTCGTCGTGGAAGGTGACGGGCTTGCCGGTCGTGCGGGCGAGGAGCTCCGCAGCCTCGGCCAGCGAGAACGCGTTCGGCCCGGTCAGTTCGTACGTCTTCTGACGATGAGCCTCAGGATCCGACAGAACCCGCGCCACCACCGCCGCCACGTCTGCCCGGGCGACCGCTGCCATCCGCCCCTCGCCCGCCGGCCCGCGAATCACCCCGTCTTCGCCCACCAATTCCGGCACGAAGTCGAGATAGAAGCTGTCGCGAAGGATCGTGAATCGCTTGCCGGTGTCTTTGATCCGCTGCTCCGTTGCCCAGTGGTCGCGGGCCAGCGTGAAGATCGCGTCTTCGGCGGCGCCGATGAACGACGTGTAGACGATGTGCAGCACGCCCGAGTCGACCGCGGCCTCGATGAAGTCGAGGTGCTGCTGCAACCGGTCGGGGGCCTCGGCGCCCGACACCATGAAGAGCGTCTCGATGCCGCGAAGGGCGTCCATGCTCGACTCGCGCTGACCGTACGCGGCGACCGCGACCTCCGCCCCATCGAGCTGGGGTGCCTTGGCGGCGTTCCGGACGATGAGGCGCTGACGAACGCCCGCCTCCGAGAGCATCGTGGCGACGGCACCGCCGACGTGGCCGGAAGCGCCGGTGACGGCGATTGTGGGGGCGGGGAGGGCCGGATCCTGGGGCTGGTCTGTCATGGGGTCAGCCAACCACTCGAGCCTCCCGGTTGTCGGTGCTCGGGAGCAGAATGGCGGCATGTGCGGTCGCTTCGTCGTTGCCCGAGCCACATCCGATCTTCTACCGAGCCTGCTCGACTCGCTGGCGTCAGCCGAAGCACGCGCCGAGGTGGCCGACCACGGCCTCCCCGAGTCGTTCAACGTCGCGCCCACCGACCGGGTCTCGGCCGTTCGCGAGCGCCACGGCGAGCGCGAGCTCGCCTCTCCGCGCTGGGGCTTCGTGCCGTCGTGGTACCCCGACCTCAAAAAACGCCCCCAGCCGATCAACGCGCGGATCGAGACGGTCTCGACGAGCGGCATGTTCCGCAAGGCATTCGCGGGCGGCCGTTGCATCATTCCGGCGCAGGGCTACTACGAGTGGGTCGTCACCGAGACCGGCAAGCAGCCGCACTACATCTTCGAGCCCGGAGCGGCACTCGCGATGGCGGGCATCGTGACCGCATGGCCCGACCGATCGAAGGCGGAAGACGACCCCGACCGCTGGGTGCTGTCGACGGCGATCATCACGCGCGACGCGCATGTGGCGCCAGGCGAGGTGCACGACCGGATGCCGGCCTGCCTGACGCCGGAGTCGTTCGACGCATGGCTGGATCCTGCGCTCGATGCCGACTCGGCACTCGCCCTGCTCGACGGCGACAGTCTCGAGGTCGCGCACGCCCTCACGCACTACGAGGTCTCCCGCGACGCCAACAGCGTGCGCAACAACGGTCCGCAGCTGATCGAGCCGCTGGGGTGAGGGGTGTCGGCGCAGGGGGCCGAGAGGGTGAAGAATAGAGGCGTACTGCACCCTCGAGAGGATTCCCCGCGATGACCACCACCACGACCTCGAAGATCCGCTACGGCTATGCCGCCGGCCCGGCCCAGGTCGCCGCGCTCGTCGTCGCGATCCTCTTCATCCTGCTCGGCATCGCCGGGTTCATTCCCGGCATCACCACCAACCTCGGGTCGATCCGGTTCGCCGGGCCCGACTCCGACGCGATGATCTTCGGGCTGTTCCAGACCGCCGTGCTGCGCAACGCCCTGTACCTGCTGATCGGCCTCGCCGGTCTCGGGGCCGCGGGCAAGCGTCTCAACTCGACGCTCTACATCGCCGGCGCGGGCATGCTCATGCTGACCCTCTGGCTGTACGGCATCCTCTTCGGCAACAGCGACTTCGGCGGCAACATCTTCCCGTCGAACCTCAACGACTACGCTCTCGACTTCTGCGTCGGGCTGGGGCTGCTGATCCTCGCCCTGTCGACCAGCCAGCTCGCGCTGTTCGGTAGCGACTACGAGGAGTAGCGCTAGGAGCGTCGCCGCTGCCGCTGCCTAAAGTGCCCAAATCGTCGTCTGACCTGCTCAGAGAGGCCGATTTGGGCACTTTCGTCGTCGCGGCGGTCATCGGCGGTGCCGGCGAGCGATCACCGACCGCGATGTCGGCGGCCGGCCCTAACGTACGAGCATGAAGTCGAACACCTCAGCGGCACCGGCCACCGTCGGGCCCGCGTGCGTCGCACCGGGCTGCCCGCGACCCGCCGCCGCCGACGCACCCCTCCCCCTCTGCGACCGGCACTTCGACATCGCCGCCGAGTGGTCAGCACGCACCGACGGCGTCACCGACACCCTGCCGTCGCCCTGCCTCGCGTGCGGGTCGCGCCTCGGCGTCCGCTACCCGAGCGGCTGGCTCTGCGCCGTGTGCGAGTGGCGCTACGGCGAGGTTCCCGACGGCGAACTGCCCACGCCCCGCGTCGACGTCGTCTATTACATTCGCTTCGACGACCGGATCAAGATCGGCACGTCGTCGAATCCGCGGCAGAGGCTCACGCGGATCTGGCACGACGCCGTGCTGGCATTCGAGCGGGGTGGGCGCGACGTCGAGCAGAAGCGGCACGCCGAGTTCGCGGCCGACAGGTTCGACCGGACGGAGTGGTTCCGGCCGAGCGACGCCCTAGCGGAACACATCGCCGTGGTGGGGGCGGCCGGGCCGGATCCTTGGGGTCTGTACGCCCGGTGGGTCAGCGAGGCGATGGCGCTACGAACCTGAGGCCGGCCGCAGGTAGGCATCGACGAAGAGCGACCCGCGAATGTCGCGCAGCCGGTCGAGCAGCGCCGGAACAGTCTGCTTCGTCAGGCCCGACGCGACGAGATCGTAGGGGCCGAGCGGTTGCAACTTGCCGGTGCGCATCCGGATCACCTCCCACCCGGCGGCACGCAGCAGACGGTCTTTGCGGCGGTCGGCGACCTCGCGCTTGCCGACGTGCTCGAGCCCGTGCCGACCCGTCGAGTCGTACTCGATCGCGACGCGGAGCTCGGGCAGCAGAATGTCGGGCCACGCCTCGAGGTGGTCGAAGAATGGCTGAGCGAGCCGGACCGCGTTGACCCCGGCCGTGAATTCGAGCCGTGCCGCGAGATCGGCCCGCAGCTGCGCTTCGACGGCCGATGCGGGCGGGGGCGCGCAGAGGCTCGCGAAGGGTTCGCCGACGGCAAGGGCCGGCGTCTTGGCACAGAGTGCCGAGACGGGTGAGGCACGACGCGCACTGGCGGGTCGTCGAGCGGGCGCCGACGGGCGTGAAACCGGAGGATCCGGCGCAAGCGCCGCCGCCAGCGCCGCTGACTCCGACGTTCGGCGGGGTGCCGCCATTTCGAGGCACGCCGGGCACCACGACGATCGGCGCCGCTCTCGCCCCGGCCGCGCCCGCTGCTCCTCCGGCGTCGCGACGAAGACATGCCCCGTCTCGCACTGCCAGCAGAGAAACACGTCGGCCGCGGGCGGCACCTGGGTCAGCATGATGCCGCCGTTGTATTCGGGGTGGTACTGGCGCACGAGCACCGGGTACGGCGCCCACGCGTCTCGGTAGGTGCCGACGGGATAGGGCACGGCGGACCGGCGCGACAGCTGACGTCGCGCCCACCAGGCGAGGATCGGCTCGGGCACGGCAGCAGGCTACGACGAGCCTCCGACATCGAGCGGTGGTGCCCTGCGAGCAAAGCGACGCGGATCGGCCATACCGACGCGGCTAACCCCGTCGTTATGGCCGATCCGCGTCAGAAAGGGCCCGCGCGACCTACTTGTCGATCTCGGCCAGCAGGTCGGTCGAGCCGCTCCACAGGGTGCCGTTGACGAACACGGTCGGCGTGCCGAATCCGCCCTGCGCCGGGTTGACCAGCGACTTGTCGGCGAGCACGCGGTTCGTCTCGGCGGTGACCCAGCTGCCGAACTCCTCGTCGTCGATGCACGAGCTGACCGACGCGTCAGTCACCCCTCCATCACGAACGAGCTTCTTGATCTGCGTGTCACTCAGCCCGTTCGACCCCTCGGCCGGCTGATTGTCGTAGAACTCCGTCTGGACGGAGAGGAAGTTGTCGGGGTCGTAGTTCGCGACGCACGCCGCCGCATTGGCTGCGCGGCTGGCGTAGCGGCTGTTCTGGTAGTTGCGGTCGAGGATCGACACCGGGTGGATCTCGAGGGTCGCCTTGCCCGCCGCGACGCGCGACAGGATGTCTTTCGAGTAGCTGGCCTCGAATTGCTTGCAGACCGGGCAGGCCCAGTCGATGTAAGTGACGACCTTGGCCGCGCCATCGGCGTTCGACGTGGCCACCGGCGACGGCGCGGCACTGGCTTTGACACCGGCTGTCGCGACCGGCTCGACCTTGCCGTCGACACCCTGGAACTGGATGCCGTCGGTGACCATGTTCTTCGGGCCGGCGTCGCTCGAGACGCGAGTGGTGCTGCCGCTGTTCGACGCCTGTATCACCAGGATGATCACCACGACGATCGCCGCGATGGCGAGGCCGATACCCCCCTGTAAGAAGATGCGATTGCGTAGACGGCGCTTGCGTTCTTGTTCTTGGCGCTTCTTCGCTACTTCGCGAGCGTGCTCGCGGCGGGCGTTCTTACTCGGCCGTTCGGCGTTCGACATCGGAAAATCCCTGCTCTCGGTGTGGCCTCTACTCTCGCATGCCACCCCGGTGACTGGGGCGTCGAGGTCACTCTTCGTCGTTGGCCCGGGCTTCGATCCAGTCCACCGCCGCATCGTCGAGGAACCACCCCTCCGTTTCTTCCTCCCCGGTTTCAGCGCGGAGAGGAAGACCGCCTGCTGCGACTACCTCGTCGCGAATGCCGTCCGATAGGGCGTCGCCGTTGTTGGCGATAATCGACGCCTGTGTCGAGGGGCTGAGTCGGGGCCACCATTCGTCGATACTCATGATCGAAGTGTGACACCCCGCGACCTCAGCCACGCGTCGTTCGGAAACCGTGAGTATTCAGCGCTTTCGCGTAGGGATGCCGTTAGGAACATCAGAGAGGCACTCCCGCCGATCTACGGTCGCACCGTGGCCATCGCACCATTTCACGATCAAGGACGAGCATCGTCCCCGCACCCGTCGCGCCTGACTCGGATCCTCAATCGCCTGTCGGACGGCGAGCACCTGTGGGGAACGGTCGATGTGAGTCCCGCGAACCGGTCGGTGTGGAGCCGTACGCACCTGACCGTCTACGCCCCCGGCACGAGCAGGTCGGAGCGCCGTCTGCTTCGGATCGTGCACGCGTGGCCGCTCATCGGGGCAGTCCTCGGTCTGTTGCTGATGATCGCCTTTCATGTGTTGCCCGCTCCTGAGGCTTTCGCCATCGGACTCGCCCTGTACGCGGCCGGATTCTGGCCGCTCATGCGGGTCACCAGGCGTCTTCGCGCAGGGAGCCGGCACCTCGTCGTCGCCGTGGTCGACATCGGCGATCGGTACGAGCTAACCGGCGACCTCGAGCTCATGAGGGCGTGCCTGCAAGTCCTTCGCGAGATGGATAGGGCACTGACCCTCGGCGCGATCACCCCGGTCGAATTCGAGGCGTGCTGGTCAGACATCTACCGGTTGATTCCTCCGACCCCGACTCGGCGGCGCCGGGTCGATCGCACGCTGGCGAATGATGAGGACGACACCGACGCTGCCTGACGGAGACGGGCCGGACTGACGGAGACGGACCGGACCCAGACCGGCCGGAGCGCCTACCGTGCCATCATGACGCCCCCTCCCGCGCCCGCGGGAACGCGCCACGATCGCTTGCCGACGGAGCACCACCATGACCGCAACACCGCCCCTGACCGTCTCCATCGTCATCCCGGTCAAAGACGATGCCGCAGTGCTCATCGCTTGCCTGCGGGCGCTGTCGCTGCAGTCGCAGCGAATGCTCGAGATCATCGTCGTCGACAACGGCTCGACGGACGCGAGCGCTCTCGTCGCGACCCGGGCGGGAGCGGTCGTGATCCCGGAGTTAAAGCGAGGCATCGCGGCAGCGAGCGGAACGGGATACGACGCCGCACGCGGCGACATCATCGCCCGGGTCGATGCCGACACCGTCGTACCGGCCGACTGGATCGAAACCGTAATGAAGGAGTTCGACCGGCGGCCCGACGTGGATGCGGTCACCGGAGGCGCGTACTTTCTCGACGGCCCGACCTGGCTCCGTCGCCCGGCAGCACTGGTCTACTTGGGGGCGTACTTCTTCTTCGCCGGGCTTGCTCTCTCGCACGTGCCCGTCTTCGGTTCCAACCTCGCCATGCGGCGTCAGGCCTGGGTGGACGTCCGCGACGAGGTGCACGCTTCGGAGGCCGTCCACGACGATTTCGATCTGTCGTACCACCTCGGTCGACGCCACCGAATCCGCTTTCTCGTGCGTCTGCGCCCGGGCATCTCGATGCGCCCGCTCTTCGATGGCAAAGGCCGTCTGCGGATGCGCCGCGGTCTGCACTCGGTTGTGCTCCACTGGCCGGAGGAGCTGCCTCTCCTCCGCTTTCTCCGCCGACTCGCGCTTCGCACCCAGATGCGCTGAAGCCGCTGAAACGCACAAAAGAGGACCAGCCTTTCGGCTGGTCCTCTTCTTATCTGAGTATCTAGTGTCTCAGTGCTGCTGGTGCGCGAGGGGGGAGTTGAACCCCCACGCCCTTTCGGGCACACGGACCTGAACCGTGCGCGTCTGCCTATTCCGCCACTCGCGCCAGCGTTGGCCGCCTGGGCCAACCTGAAAACGATAGCATGCACCGGCCCCTACTCTTGCAAGGGCAGGGCATCCCCGCGCCCGCATGAGCCACACCGACCAGGAGACCCATGGGACTGCTCGACAACTTCGAACGACGCCTGGAGCGTGCCGTCAACGGCGCCTTCTCCAAGACGTTCCGTTCCGGCGTGCAGCCTCTCGAGATCACCGCGGCCCTCCGGCGCGAGCTCGATGTCAAAGCGGCCGTGGTGTCGCGCGAGCGGATCCTCGCACCGAACGACTTCCGGGTGAAGCTCGCCGCCCAGGATTTCGCGAAGATGGACGGCATGGGTGCCGCCCTCATCGACGAGCTCCATGCCCTGGTCGAGAAGCACGCCTCCACGCAGAACTACTCGTTCGCCGGGCCCGTTCGCATCGCTCTCGAAGAAGACTCGCAGTTGACGGTGGGGATCATCCGCGTCGAGTCGGCCAATGTGCGCGAAGAGGATGTGACGTGGTCCGGGATCCTCGAGATCGACGGCCGTCGCCACACCCTCCCCAAGGGCCGCACCGTCGTGGGCCGAGGCAGCGAAGCCGACATCACCGTGCAAGACACCGGCACGAGCCGCAAGCACGTCGAATTCGTGTGGGATGGCACGCACGCCCAGGCCACCGATCTGGGGTCGACGAACGGGTCGAAACTCGACGGTCAGGCCCTGACGAAGGCGGTCATCCAGCCGGATTCCGTCATTCAAATCGGTCGTACGCGTATCGTGTTCCGAGTGCTTCCCGTCTCGACGCCCCCTCGCGGCTCCGCCGACCCCGGTCGAAGCGGCTCGTCCGGAGGCCGCCGATGACCTCTGAGCTGACTCTCCTCGCCCTCCGCCTCGCGTTCATCGTGGTGCTGTGGCTGTTCATCTTCTTCATCGTCTACGCCCTCCGCAGCGACCTGTTCGGTCAACGCGCCAAGCGTCTTCCGGCCGACCAGCAGGCCCAGAGCCACCAGGGCGCAGGATCCGCGGCCACGCCGCCCACCCCGACACCCCAGGCCGCACCCAGTGCCCCTCGCACCCCGCCGCCGTCCGCCCCGGCCGGTGCAGCGGCGACCCGCCTCGTGATCACCAAGGGCGCGAAGAACGGCCTCGAGATGCCTCTCGGCGACGGGCCCCTGACGATCGGCCGCTCCAACGAGAGCAACCTGATCATCCGCGACGACTACACCTCGACCCACCACGCCCGACTCATGCTGTGGAACGGCCGCTGGGTGATCCAGGATCTCGACTCCACGAACGGCACGTTCCTGAACGGCGAGCGCATCACCGTCCCGACCCCCGTCCCGTCGAACGCCACGATCACCATCGGCACCACGAGCTTTGAGTTGCGGCGGTAACCGGGTGACGTCGTCGATCAAAAGCGCCGCCCTCTCCAATGTCGGAAAGATCCGGGCTAACAACCAGGATTCCGGTTACGCGGGCAACCACCTCTTCGTCGTGGCCGACGGCATGGGTGGGCACGCGGGCGGTGACGTCGCTTCGGCGATCGCGATCCGGCGCATTCGCGAGACCGACAAGGTCTACAGCTCGTCGGGCGACGCGGAGTTCGCTCTGCAGTCGTCTCTGATCGCCGCGAACCAACTTCTAGCCGAGACCGTGTTCGAGCACCCCGAGCTCACCGGCATGGGCACGACGGTCAGCGCGATGATGCGGGTCGGCGACAGCATCGCCATCGCGCACATCGGCGACTCGCGCATCTACCTCTACCGCGAGGGGGAGCTCAGCCAGATCACGGCCGATCACACCTTCGTGCAGCGTCTCGTCGACTCCGGCCGGATCACCCCGGAGGAGGCCGCCGTGCATCCGCGGCGCTCCGTGCTGATGCGCGTGCTCGGCGATGTCGACGCGGCTCCCGAGATCGACACCGCGACCCTCGGCACGCAGCCGGGCGACCGCTGGCTCATCTGCTCCGACGGGCTCTCGAGCTACCTGGCCGAGGATCGCATCCGCAAGGCCCTCGCCTCCGGCCTCGACGCCGAGGCCGTGTCGCGTCGCCTCGTCAAAGAAACGCTCGACCACGGTGCCCCCGACAACGTCACCGTCGTGGTCGTCGACGTCGACGACGACGACTCGTCGGCCGCCGACCAGCCCACGACCGTCGGCTCGGCCGCGGCGCCGCTGACCTTCGAGGGCCAGGAGGGTCGACGACCGCTGCGCCTCTCGTCGATCCTCGTGCACCCGCTCAAGGTCGCCACCACGCCCGAAGACAGTCACTTCGAGCCGGAATCCGACGAGTACCTGGCCGAGCTCATCGCCGAAGACCGTCGCCGGGCCCGTCGACGACGCATCACCTGGCTCGCCGCCCTCGTGATCGCGATCCTCATCGTGGCCGTCGGCGTGTTCTCGACCTACCGCTGGACCCAAGACCACTACTACGTCGGCGAGCAGGACGGCACCGTCGTCATCTACAAGGGTGTGCAGCAGGCCCTCGGCCCGATCAAGCTGTCGAGTGTCTACGAGACGACGACAGTGTCGGTCTCCGGGCTCTCCGCCTACAACCGCCAGACCGTCGACAGCACCATCAACGCCGACAACCTCAGCGACGCCCGCATGATCGTCGAGAGATTGGCGAAGTCCGGTGAGTGACAGCGCGACCGAGGCCATCAGCAAGCCCACCAATCCCGGAGGCAAGGCCCAAAACCTCACGCAGGCGATCTCGATCCGTCTGCGGCAGCCGGCGAGGCTCCGCAACATCGAGCTCGGTCTGCTGCTCATCGCCTGCGGAATCGCCGTGGGCGCGCTCGTGCTGGTGCAGCTCGGTGCCCTCGGCGAACTGCGGACCGACGTGCTCTGGTCCGAGATCATCATCCTCGTGCTCGCCCTGGTGCTCCACGTCATCCTGCGCGTCGTGGCGCGGGAGGCCGATCCGTTCCTCGTTCCGATCGCGCTGACCCTCAACGGCCTCGGTATCGCCGAGATCTACCGCATCGACATCGCCTCGTGGACGACCCAGAATCCCACCCACGCGGGTGAGCGGCAGATCCTCTGGACCACGGCAGCGCTGATCATCGCGATCGCCGTGCTTCTCGTGATCCGCAACTACCGCGTGCTCGCGCGCTACCGCTACATCGCGATGTTCATCTCGATCGTCTTCCTCCTCCTCCCCCTCGTGCCGGGTCTCGGTCGTCGCGGTCTCGCCGCGCGCGTTTGGATCGACGTCGGGCCCCTGTCGTTCCAGCCCGGTGAGATCGCCAAGATCACGCTCGCGATCTTCTTCGCCGGCTACCTCGTTCAGGCGCGCGACAGCATCTCGCTGATGGGCCCGAAGATCCTCGGCATGCGCTTTCCGCGGGCCCGCGACCTCGGCCCGATCCTCATCATCTGGGCCGTCGCCATGCTCGTGCTGATCTTCGAGCGCGACCTCGGTACCTCGCTGCTCTACTTCGGCCTCTTCGTCGTGATGATCTACGTCGCCACGGGCAAGGGCTCCTGGGTGATCCTCGGCATGATCCTCTTCGTCGGCGGTGCGCTCGTCGCCGCCCTCACGATGAGCTACGTGCACGGCCGCTTCGAGGCCTGGCTCGACCCGTTCTCGACCGAGGCCTACAACCGCATCGGTGGCAGCTTCCAGCTGGTGGCAGGGCTGTTCGGGCTCGCCAATGGCGGTCTAATCGGCACCGGTTTCGGCCAGGGCAGCCCGCAGACGACGCCGCTCGCTCAGAGCGACTACATCATCGCCTCCCTCGGCGAAGAGCTCGGTCTGGCCGGTCTCGTCGCCATCCTCGCGCTGTATCTGCTGCTCGTGTCGCGCGGGTTCCGCATCGGCTTCGTCGGCCAGGACGACTTCGGCAAGCTGCTCGGCGTGGGGCTCGCCTTCGCCATGGCCCTGCAGGTCTTCGTCGTCATGGGCGGGGTCACCCGGGTTATCCCCCTGACCGGGCTGACGATGCCGTTCCTCGCCGCGGGCGGGTCGTCGCTCCTCTCGAACTGGATCATCGTCGCGCTGCTCCTGCGCCTCTCCGATGGTGTCCGCAGCGGCCCGAGGATGGTGGTCGGCTGATGAACAAAGAACTCAAGCGCGTGAGCGTGGTCGTCTTGGCCATGTTCATCGCCCTCCTTGCCTCGAGCACGTACATCACCGGCATCCAGGCCGATTCGCTGAAGTCCGACTCGCGCAATACGCGAGCGATTCTGCAGAGCTACTCGGCCCAGCGCGGTGCGATCCTCGTCGATGGTCAGGCCGTCGCCGAATCCAAGCCCGTCGATGACCAGTACAAGTTCCTCCGCACCTACTCCGACGGCGACCTCTACTCGCCCGTCACCGGCTATTACACCCTCGGCGAGGGCTCGACCGGCATCGAGAGCGCCCTCAACAAGCAGCTCTCCGGCACGTCCAACTCGCAGTTCTTCGACAAGCTCAACTCGCTCCTCACCGGCAAAGACCCCGAGGGCGCCTCGGTCAACACGACGATCGATGCCACCGTGCAGAAGGTCGCCTACGACGCACTCGGCGACAACACGGGGTCGGTCGTGGCGATCGAGCCATCGACCGGCAAGATCCTCGCCATGGTGTCGAAAGGCTCCTACGACCCCAACGCTCTCGCCAGCCACGACCGGGCCAGTGTGCTCAAGGCGTACGACTCGCTGATCAACGACTCGACGCAGCCGCTGATCAACCGGGCGATCCAGGGCAACCTGTACTTCCCCGGATCCACGTTCAAACTGGTCGTCGCGGCCGCCGCCTTCGAGAGCGGCAGCTATACCAAAGACTCGAAGCTCGACAACCCCGCATCACTGAAGCTCCCCGGCTCGACATTCCGCATCACGAACGCCGAGGGCGGATCCTGCGGTGGCGGGTCGAAGGTGACCATCGAGACCGCACTGATCGACTCGTGCAACATCCCGTTCGCCGAACTCGGAGCGAAGCTCGGCTACGACCGCATCAACGACATGGCGAAGGCATTCGGCTTCGACACGGCGTTCGAGATTCCGCAGACGACGGCGAAGAGCGTGTTCCCCGAGACCTCCGACACCGCCACGCTGATGCTGCAGTCGTTCGGCCAGGGCAGCGTGCGTGAGAGCCCGCTCCAGGTCGCGATGATCACGGCGGCGATCGCGAACGGCGGGCAAGAGATGACGCCCACGCTCATCGACAACATCGTGAACCCCGACCTCTCGACCCTGCAAGACTTCCAGGCCGACGAATTCGGTCAGCCGATCAGCGCCGAGACGGCGTCGACCCTGACCGAGCTGATGACGGAGGTCGTCACCAAGGGCACGGGAACCAATGCAAGAATTGACGGCGTCGACGTGGCCGGTAAGACGGGGACTGCCGAGAACGGCACGGGCGACCCGTACACGCTCTGGTTCACAGGATTCGCTCCGGCGAACGACCCCAAGGTGGCCGTCGCGGTCGTCGTGGGGAACGGCGGAGGACAGGGACAATCCGGTGTCGGCAACAGCATTGCCGCGCCGATAGCAAAGCAAGTCATGGAGGCGGTGCTCAACAAATGAGGCCATACAGCGGACTCACTCTCGGCGGACGCTACGAGCTGTCGTCCCGTGTCGCGATCGGCGGCATGGGCGAAGTGTGGCAAGCCACCGACCTCGTCATCGGTCGTACCGTCGCGATCAAGATCTTGAAAGACGAGTACCTGGGCGACCCCGGGTTCCTCGAACGCTTCCGCGCCGAAGCGCGTCACGCCGCTCTCGTCAACCACGAGGGCATCGCCAACGTCTTCGACTACGGCGAAGAAGAGGGCAGCGCCTACCTCGTCATGGAGCTGGTGCCCGGCGAAGCCATGTCGACCGTGCTCGAGCGCGACCGCGTGCTCCCGACCGACAAGGTGCTCGACATCGTCGCCCAAACGGCGTCGGCGCTTCAGGCTGCCCACGCGGCGGGCCTCGTCCACCGCGACATCAAACCCGGCAACCTGCTCGTCACCCCCGACGGCCGCGTCAAGATCACCGACTTCGGTATCGCGCGGATCGCCGACCAGGTGCCCCTCACGGCCACCGGCCAGGTCATGGGCACGGTGCAATATCTTTCGCCCGAGCAGGCGTCGGGCCACCCCGCCTCCCCCTCGACCGACATCTACTCGCTCGGAATCGTGGCGTACGAGGCCCTCGCCGGCCGGCGACCCTTCACCGGCGAATCGCAGGTCGCCATCGCGATGGCGCAGATCAACGAGACGCCGCCCGATCTCCCGAGCACCATCCCCGAGGCCGTGCGCAAGCTCGTCTACTCGTGCATCGCCAAGAAGCCCGCCGAGCGACCCGCATCGGCCTCCGCGCTGGCCCAAGCGGCGCGCGCTCTGCGTCGGGGCGACGTCGCGGCAGCCACCGCGGCCGTGCCGATGCTCGGCGTCGGAGGCAACGGCGATGCTGCGACGCAGGTCTTCGCGGCGCAAGACGCTGCGACCAGGATGATGCCGGCGCCCGAGCGCCAGGCACCTCCGACGGCAGCCACGCTGGGCCTAGGATCCTCGTCCACCGGTCTCAACGACACCGTCGACGGAGACGAGCCCGAGAAGAAGAAGCGCAGCGCCTGGTTCTGGCCCCTTATTGTGCTCGGCATCATCGTCGTCGTGGGTGGCATCGCTTTCGCCGCCTTCTCGCTGACCAACGGCGACAAGCCGCAGACGATCGAGACCTCGAAGCCCGCGACGACCAAGTCGTCGACGCCGAAACCCTCCCCGACGCCGAGCGAGACCCCGGTCGCCGACAGCGCAGTGATCAACGGCGCCGACTACACCGGCAAGAACGTCGACGAGGTGCAGGCGTCTCTCGGACGCCTCGGCTTCCAGACGACGATCTCACCCGACTCATCGCCGGCACCCACGGCCGCGCAAGAGAACCAGGTGTACCGCGTGTCGCCGACGGGGCTCGTCAAGAAGACCGAAGAGATCGTGCTCTACGCCTACACGGCCGCTCCGACCGCCGGTGATCCCGGTGCTCCCACGGCTGCGCCGACCGCGATCGACAACAGCGGCTCCGAGGCAACTGGGCAAGCGGTCGTCACGATCCCGACCTACACGGGCTGCCCCGCCGGATACTCGGTCACCGGCTTTACCTATTCGATCTCGGGCGGAACCGACTTGGCCGGCAAGACGAAGAACACCGTCGGCGCCAACGCGACAAGCGTGACCGTGCAGTCGTCTGACGTGGGCACCCTCACGTTCACCTATCAGGCCAAGTGCGGTTCGTCGGTGACCTCGCCTTCGTCGGCGGGCGTCTCGATCACTGTGAACGAAAGCACTGCGGAGACGACACCCCCGGCAGGCCCCTCAACGCCGGCTGACGACCCCGGCACCCCCTGATCTCACTCCGGTCTCGATCGGCCGTGACGCGCACCGGCTCCGACTCACACGGTCCCGCCCAGGTAGACTGGTCGGGACCGTGGCAGTGGGAGGGCAATTCGTGGCTGAAGGCGTGACCGAGGGGATCAGCCTCCTCGCCAACCGGTACCAGATCGGTCACCTGATCGGTCACGGCGGTATGGCCAACGTCTACATGGGCACCGACAGCAGGCTCGGCCGCCAGGTGGCGATCAAGCTGATGAAGTCGCAGCTCGCCTCCGATCCCGCCTTCCGCACTCGCTTCCGGCAAGAGGCCCAGGCTGCGGCCCGCATGGCCCACCCGACCATCGTGCGCGTCTTCGACGCCGGTGAAGAGCAGACCCGCGACTCCATGGGCAACACGGTTCTCGTGCCCTACATCGTCATGGAGTACGTCGAGGGTCGACTCCTCAAAGACATCGTCGCCGAAGGCCCACTCGACCCCAAAGAGGCCGTCCGCGTCACCGAGGGCATCCTGACCGCGCTCGAATACTCGCACCGGGCCGGCGTTGTCCACCGCGACATCAAGCCCGGCAACGTGATGCTGACCCACACCGGCCAGGTCAAGGTGATGGATTTCGGTATCGCCCGAGCCGTCTCCGACTCGGCGGCCACGGTCGCGCAGACCACCGCAATTCTCGGCACCGCCCAATACTTCAGTCCCGAGCAGGCCCGCGGCGAGACCGTCGACGCCCGCTCCGACCTCTACTCCACCGGAGTACTCCTCTTCGAGCTCCTGACGGGGCGGCCGCCGTTCCGGGGAGACTCCCCCGTCGCCGTCGCGTACCAGCACGTCAGCGAACCGCCCGTGCCGCCGAGCGTCATCAACCCGGCCGTGTCGCCCGCTCTCGATGCCGTCACCCTGCACGCCCTGGCGAAGAACCGCTTCGACCGGTTTCAGAGCGCTGCCGAGTTCCGTAACGACGTCGTCGACGCAGGTGCCGGTCACCTTCCGGCCCGCCGACAGCACGTCGATGTCACCTCCCCCGACACCACGCTATTCGGAGTCAATCCGCGCGCCGCCGTCGGCTCCGAGGCGGCTCTCAAAGAGCTCGACAGCACCGACGCGAATCGGCCCTCCCGCACCCAGACCAGGCCTCCGGTCGCGTGGATCTGGGCGGGCATCGTGCTCGTCGTCATCATCGTCGTGGCCGTCGTCGTCTGGGTCGGCCGTCTCTCGCCGGTCGAGCTCCCCACCAACGCCGGCGTCGAGGTGCCGATCATCTCCTCCGAGTCGTACGACGCTGGGGCTGCCGAGCTCACCAAGCTCGGCCTCGTTCCCGACCGCAACGACATCGCCAGCGACTCGGTCGACGAAGGCGACATCATCAAGACCTCGCCGGTGGCGGGCACCAACGTCGCCAAAGACGAGACCATCAGTGTCTATGTGTCGTCCGGCCCCGCGTCGGTGAATGTGCCTGACGTCTCGGGCAAGTCGACCGACGACGCCTGGTCAGAAATCACCGGTCTCGGCCTTCAGCAGGGCTCCGTCAGCCAGCAAGACAGCCCGACGGTACCCGCGGGCAACGTAATCCAGACGACGCCCGAGTCGGGTACTAGCGTCGACGTCGGCAGCACGATCGACCTCGTCGTCTCGAGCGGCACCGTCGCCGTTCCCGACGTGACGGGCAAACCTGTCGCCGACGCCATGTCGACGCTCAACACGCTCGGCCTCCAGGTGAAGACCGTCGCCGACGGCACCTGCACCGGCAACGTGGTCAAGACCCAAGACCTCCCGGTCGGCGAGCAGCCGCAGGGCTCCACGATCACGCTGACGATCTGCAGCGGCTCGTAGTACCGGGCGTCTGAGGCTCGGTTGCTCGGCTGGCGCCTTGGCCTAAACCCCCTGTTAGGCGCAGACCCGCCCAGCCGGCCTGAACCCGCCGCCTAGGTCACGGGCGTGAGCCGATCGTGCGGGTGTGTGCCGAAGAGACGTGTCTGAGCCGGTCTCGCGGGCATGGGCTAGCCTCGCGGGCGTGGAACGGCCTCGCGAGCATGGGCCAGCCTCGCGGGCCCGAGTCACACCCGAGCTCGGCCAAGCCCAGCCGGCCGAGCTACCCCAGGTTGACGAGCGGGCTCAAGCCCTTCGCGGCCTCGACGGCAGACGGAAGCCCGGCCACCGAGAGCCAGTTGCCGACCATGCTGTAGCCACCCTCGGTGAGCACCGACTCGGGGTGGAACTGCACGCCGAACACGGGCGCGTCGCGATGCCGCAGGCCCATGATGACGCCGCCGGTGGTGCGGGACGTGACCTCGAGCACCTGGGGCACGGTGGAGTCGACGACGGCGAGCGAGTGGTATCGCGTCGCCAGGAACGGCTGGGGCACGTTGTCGTAGAACGAGCTGTCGTCGTGCTCGACCCTCGACGTCTTGCCGTGCATCAGCTCTTCGGCGTGGGTGACGGTCGCACCCATGGCCTCTGCAATCGCCTGGTGGCCGAGGCAAACGCCGAGAAGAGGCTTGTCGACCGCGAGAGCGGCGTGGACGACGTCGACGGACACGCCGGCGGCGGCAGGAGTGCCCGGGCCGGGTGACAGCAGAACACCGTCGTACTCGGCAATACGCGCAGCGGCCTCCCCCGCTGTGAACGAGTCGTTGCGCACGACGTCTGTTTCGGCCCCGAGCTGGTGCAGGTAGCCGTTCAGCGTGTAGACGAAACTGTCGTAGTTGTCGATGACGAGAATGCGCGTCATGAAGAACCCACTGTCACTTCAGGCGAATCGATGAACGAGTCGGCGTACGGGAATGCCCAGGTGACCAAGGCGTAGAGAATCGCGGCGAGGAGCACGAGGAGGATGAGAACGCGAACCCACCAGGGGCCGGGGAGAACGCGCCAGAGTGCGGAATACATGCGTCAGCCCTTCACCAGCGACTTGATCTCAGACGGGGCGCCGGCCGAGAAGGGCCGCCAGGAGTCGAAGACACCGTAGGCGATGATTCGCTCGGCCGCGCTGAACTTCGGATTGCAGCTCGTCAGCGTGATGAGTCGATCGCCCGACGTCGTGTCGACCTTCGGTGCGTCGGGAACCTGCTGCAGAACCTGAATCTGAGTGGGCTGCACGTATTGCAGATTGCGGAACGTGTAGGTGTAGTAGCCGGTCTTCGTCTGCACGTAGAAGTGATCGCCCACTTTGAGCTCCGCGATATTGGCGAAGGGCGCCCCGTGCGTCGTCCGGTGGCCGGCGATCGCGAAGTTGCCCACGGCACCCGGCATCTGCGAGGAGTCGTAATGCCCGGCATCGCCCTTGTCGAGGGTCTGCGCCGTGCCCGTGCCCCCGGCGAGAGGTACGCGGTAGTCGGAGCCGAAGCGAGGCACGTAGAGCACGCCGAAGTCAACGCCGTCGGCTGGCTTCGGAGTCACCTTGGGCTTGCTGCTGTCGAACGTGACGTTGTTCGACCCGACCGGCGGTGCCGCGTCGTGCAGCTGCTCGCTGATCTTGGACGCCTGATCGCGAGTGCCCTGCGCGACGACGATGTCGTTGAACCACTGCTGCCAGACGATGAAGAGGAGCACGACGACGCCCATGGTGATGAGCACCTCGCCCAAGACACCGATCACCGACGTGCGGCGCCGCTGCGAACGGCGACGGGCGCGTCTGCTGGCGGCGGGCGCTTCTAAATCGGACATGCCCCGATTCTACGGGCGCGAAGTTGCAACGCAGAGGCTATCCACAGACCCCCTACCGGTACACTTCTGCCCATGGCCAGAGAGAAGAAGACCACCGCGAGCACCTCGCGAGCCGCCGGCGCGACCGCAACCGACTCCCAGTCGAACGCCAACCAGCCGAATGCCGTCTGGTTCAAGCCCGTCATGTTCGGCTTCATGCTGCTCGGTCTCGCCTGGATCATCGTCTACTACGTCAGCCAGACCGTCTACCCCGTGCCGTCGCTCGGCACCTGGAACATCCTCGTCGGCTTCGGCATCATGTTCATCGGCTTCCTGATGACGACCCGCTGGCGCTGACCTACCGCCCAAAGTCTGACCAGTTCGGCCGGGTTCGGCCCGACGCGAAGCCGGCCCTGTGGCCGGTGCGATCGCCGTTTTGCCCGGATCCTTGTCATTCATAACGGGGTGTCTTACACCGGTGTAACTATCCCCAATGTGGATGAACCTGTGGATAACTCTGCCAAGCAGCCTGCGAACAAGAAACGCCCCGCTCTCATTGAGGAGCGGGGCGTTTTCGCGTGACGACTTAGGCGGCCAGGCCGACCAGTGACGCCGAACGGACCAGCAGGATCGCGAGCAGGGCGACCGCCAGCCCACCGGCAAGCAGGCGTTGCTGCATCGCCTGCGACCGGTGCTGAGTGCGCATGTAGATCAGGGCCGTCAGGGCCCCGATCGCGGCGGCACCGATGTAGTTCTGCCACGGAGTACCGAAGAAGATGCCAATGACGACGTTGAGGGCGATGATCACCAGAATCTGAACCGCCTGCTCGCCGCGAGACCGCAGAATCACGTAGAACGCCCCGAAGAGGCCGAACATGGCCGCTCCGCTAATCAACACGGGCTGATACGGGAAGAACAAGGAGGCCGCGACCTCGGCGCCCAAAGCACCGAGCAAGTAGAGCCCGATGTAGCGAACCCGGCCGAGCTGCTGCTCGATCATCTGGCCGAACGCCCACAGCATGTAGACGTTGAAGGCCAACTGGATGATCGAACTCAGACCGCCGTAGACGAAGATGCCCGTGAGCATCCGCCACGGTTCGGTGAGAGCGCCGGCTCCATAGAAGAGCAGAGCGCCCTGGGCCGACGGAACGAGGCTCACCAGGAACCCGAGCACCGACAACCCCATCAGCGCATACGTGGCCGTAGGGCCGCCCGAGGTAGCGAGGCTGTTCATGCGGGTGACGACCTGAGGCCTCACCTTGGGCATGTTGCCGCGTGCCTCGCGGACGCACTCCGGGCAGTGCACTCCCACCGCGGCCGGTGTCTGGCACTGCGTGCAGATCGTCCGGCCGCACCGCTGGCAGAGAATGAAGCTCTGCCGGTCGGGGTGGCGATAGCAGAAGTTATCGGAGTTGCGCGGGATGTTCGTCACCGAAGGGTCAGACCTCGTCGATCGTGACGCTCTCGATCACGACGTCTTTCAGCGGCTTGTCGCGCGCGTCGGTGTCGACGGCCTGGATGGCATCGACGACCTTCTTCGACTCGGGGTCGGAGACCACGCCGAAGATGGTGTGCTTGCCCTGGAGCCACGGGGTCGCGACGGTGGTGATGAAGAACTGCGAGCCGTTGGTGCCCTTGCCGCCGCGGGTGCCCGCGTTGGCCATGGCGAGGATGTAGGGCTCCTTGAAGGTGAGCTCGGGGTGGATCTCGTCGTCGAAGTTGTAGCCGGGGCCGCCGGTGCCCTGGCCGAGCGGGTCGCCGCCCTGGATCATGAAGTCGGGGATGATGCGGTGGAAGACGACGCCGTCGTAGAGGTTGTCTTTCGACACCTTGCCCGTGCTCGGGTGAGTCCACTCGATGGTGCCGGTGGCGAGGCCGGTGAAGTTGGCGACGGTCTTGGGGGCGTGGTTGCCGTACAGATCGACCTTGATGGGGCCGAGAGTGGTGGTGATGGTGGCGACAGCGGTGTGCGTAGACATGTGTCCGATTCTTTCACAGCGACATGATGATTCAGTCGTCCCCCAGACATCATCCTGTGACCTATCAGGGGAGCCCGTGCCAAGATAGGCGCAACGCCGCAGGAACCATAAGGGAGAGCACATGGCCACGTCACGCAAGAGCACACGCGAACTGAAGAAGCTCCGGAGCGACGCTGCCGGCATCTGGGGTGAGCAGCGCGAGCTTCTCGGCCACGCCGGTGAATTCTGGAAGGCCGCCGGCGCCGAAGCCGCCGAGCGCGCAAAGAACGACCTGGCACCCCGAGTGAAGGCCGCCTACGACGCGCAGGTCAAGCCTGCCGTGTCGACCGGTGTTGCCAACGCCTCCGTGGCAGCTACGCACGCCAAAGACCGCCTGAAGAACGACGTGGCCCCGGCTGTGTCCGCCGCCGTGGCCTCGAGCCCGCTGGCCGAGCACATCGACCTCGACGAGCTCCTCAAGAGCGGCAAGAAGCTCAGCAAGAAGGCCAAGCGCAAGGCCCTGAAGAAGGCCGCGCAGCAGGCTCGCAAGCACCCCAAGGCCACGAAGAACATCGCGAAGACGGTTCTCAAGGCCAAGAAGCTTCAGAAGAAGACGCAGAAGAAGAAGGGCCTGGGCAAGGGTGGGGTCTTCCTCATCATCCTGGGCGTGGTCGGACTCGGCGCCGTCATCTATGCGGCAGCTCAGACGCTCCGCGCCGACGACGAGCTGTGGGTTGCCGACGACGAAGACAGCCCCAAGGCCTGATCGTCGCGTCACCGCATTGAAGGCTCGCATCCTCACAGGGGTGCGGGCCTTCGTCGTTCCCGGGGCAGTCTCCGACCTCAGGATCCGGCGGCCCCGCCTGCCAGCTTCCGCCCGCCGGGCGCGCCCCGGGCCTGCCACCCGGCCCCCCCCGCTCAGCCCTGCCTCTGCCCGCCTAACCCGCGAGAGTGCGCAAACGGGCCGTCCGGTGGCTGTCGGGGGCCCATTTGAGCACTCTCGCCCGCACGAGCGCAGCGAGTGCCGCGGCGAAGCCGCCAGACCAGCACGACGAGATTGATGTGAGGTGAGCCGAAGGCGAACCAAACACACGAAAGCCGAATCGACCACTGCGGCGAAGCCGCCAGACCAGCACAGAACCCACTGCGAGCCCGAGCGAAGCGAGGGCGAGTACAACAAACTGTGGAGCCTGGGAGAATCGAACTCCCGACATCCTGCTTGCAAAGCAGGCGCTCTACCAACTGAGCTAAGGCCCCGGTCACTGACCAGGAGCGGCACCGAATGGTGCCTGGTCTTGGGGGTGTTTCTTCAGTGTCGTGAAGAGACACCGTGGGGCTAATAGGACTTGAACCTATGACCTCTTCGTTATCAGCGAAGCGCTCTAACCGCCTGAGCTATAGCCCCCTGGACCGAATAAGACAGTACCTTATTCGGCCCGATTCACTAAATCGAGCGGGGCCTCTGAGGCCCCGGCTGGATCAGTTGTTCGTGAAACCGACGAGCAAGCCGCCGGTGATGCGCACGCTCAGGTTGTACAGGAGCGCGGCGATGGCACCGAGGACGGTGCCGATCACGATGTTAAGGATCGCGACGACGATCGCGAACAGCATGACCTGCCCGATCGAGAGGGTGTCTTGGAGCGTGAAGCCCTTGTCGCCAAGAACCTCTTGGAGCAGCTTGTCGACGGTGTCGAAGATGCCGAGGCGCGTGAGGATCACGTACACGAGGAACGTGGCGACGACGGTGATGATGCCGAGGGCGACGGCGATCAGGAACGACAGCTTCACGGTCGACCAGAAGTCGATGTAGACGAGCTTCAGTCGAACCTGCTTTGTTCCGACTGGCTTCTTGGCTTTGCTCTGCAGTTTTTCTGCGACGCTAGTCATGCTTCGGTCGTGTCCTCTCCGGCGGTCTCACCCGTGGTGTCGGGCGATGTGTCGGTGCCCTCGACGCTGTCGGCGTCGGAGGACACTGTATCTACAGTGTCACCTTCCGCGCTGGCAGCGCCTCCGTCTACGGTCGCATCTTCGATCGCCGTCTCGTCGTCGGGCCCCTCGAGGTTTCGCTCGGTGTTGCGCGCAACGGCGATGATCCGGTCATCGGCGGCAAACCGCGCGAAGACGACTCCCATGGTGTCGCGGCCCTTGGCCGGCACCTCGGAGACCGCGGAGCGGACGACCTTGCCGCCCGACAGAACGACCAGCACCTCGTCGTCTTCGGAGACGATCATGGCTCCGGCCAGGTCGCCACGCGCCTCGGCCAGTTTGGCGACCTTGATGCCCAGCCCACCGCGGTTCTGGATGCGGTACTGGTCGGCGGCAGTGCGCTTGGCGTAGCCGCCCTCGGTCACGACGAACACGAATCCTTCTTCGCCGACCACCGATGCGGAGAGCAGGGAGTCGTCGTCGCGGAAAGTCATACCCTTGACGCCGGAGGTCGAGCGACCCATCGGACGGAGTGATTCGTTCGTCGCGGTGAAGCGGAGCGACATGCCGTGACGCGAGACCAGGAGGAGGTCGTCGTGCTCGTCAACCAGCAGCGCGGACACGAGCTCGTCGCCCTCGCGCAGGTTGATGGCGATGATGCCGCCGGTGCGGTTGGTGTCGTACTCGGTGAGGGCCGTCTTCTTGATGAGACCCTCGCGCGTTGCGAGCACGAGATAGTCGGCGACCTCGTAGTCGGGGATGTCGAGCACCTGCGAGATCTCTTCGTCGGGCTGCATGGCGAGGAAGTTCGCCACGTGCTGGCCCTTGGCGTCGCGGCCGGCCTCCTGCAGCTCGTACGCCTTGGCGCGATAGACGCGGCCCTTGGTCGTCAGGAACAGCAGCCAGTGGTGCGTGGTCGTGACGAAGAAGTGCTCCACGACGTCATCTGCGCGCAGCTGGGCACCCTTGACGCCCTTGCCACCGCGGTGCTGCGAGCGGTAGCTGTCGCTCTTGGTGCGCTTGACGTAGCCGCCGCGCGTGAGCGTGACCACCATCTCCTCTTCGGGGATGAGGTCTTCGACGCTCATGTCGCCGTCGAACCCGAACATGATCTCGGTGCGACGGTCGTCGCCGAACTTGTCAGTGATGGCCTTGAGCTCGTCGCCGATGATGGTGCGCTGGCGCTCCGGCTTGGCGAGGATGTCTTTGAAGTCGAGGATCTTGCGCTCGAGCTCGTCGTGCTCGTCTTGGATCTTCTGGCGTTCGAGAGCCGCGAGGCGACGGAGCTGCATGGCGAGGACGGCGTTCGCCTGGAGCTCGTCGATGTCGAGCAACTCGATGAGGCCGGTGCGGGCCTCGTCGACAGTTGGCGAACGACGGATCAGGGCGATGACCTCGTCGAGGGCATCGAGCGCCTTGATGTAGCCGCGGAGGATGTGCGCGTCGGCCTCGGCCTTGCGGAGTCGGAACGAGGTACGACGCACGATGACCTCGACCTGGTGGTCGACCCACGCCGAGATGAAGCCGTCGAGCGGAAGCGTGCGGGGCACGCCGTCGACGATGGCGAGCATGTTCGCGCCGAAGTTCTCTTGGAGCGAGGTGTGCTTGTAGAGGTTGTTCAGCACGACCTTCGCGACGGCGTCGCGCTTGAGCACGATCACGAGGCGCTGGCCGGTGCGACCGGAAGTCTCGTCGCGGATGTCGGCGATACCGGCGACACGACCCTCGCGTACGAGGTCGGCGATCTTGATCGCGAGGTTGTCGGGGTTGACCTGGTACGGCAGCTCGGTGACGACGAGGCAGGTGCGACCCTGGATCTCTTCGACGCTGACGACCGCGCGCATGGTGATCGAACCGCGACCCGTGCGGTACGCGTCGTGGATGCCGCGAACGCCAAGGATCTGCGCTCCGGTGGGGAAGTCGGGGCCCTTGATGCGCTGCATGAGCGCCTCGAGGAGCTCTTCGCGCGTGGCCTCGGGGTTGTCGAGGTACCACTGCGCTCCCGCGGCGACCTCACGGAGGTTGTGCGGGGGGATGTTCGTCGCCATGCCGACGGCGATGCCGACCGAGCCGTTGACGAGGAGGTTCGGAAAGCGCGCCGGGAGAATGGCGGGCTCTTGTGTGCGACCGTCGTAGTTGTCTTGGAAGTCGACGGTGTCTTCGTCGATGTCGCGGACCATCTCGAGCGCGAGCGGGGCCATGCGCGTCTCGGTGTATCGCGGAGCCGCGGCGCCGTCGTTTCCCGGCGAACCGAAGTTACCCTGGCCGTGGGCGAGCGGGTAGCGCAGGCTCCACGGCTGGACGAGACGCACCAGCGCGTCATAGATCGCCGAGTCACCGTGCGGGTGGAAGTTGCCCATCACGTCGCCCACGACGCGGGCGCACTTCGAGAAGGCGCGATCGGGGCGGTAGCCGCCGTCGAACATCGCGTAGATCACACGGCGGTGAACCGGCTTGAGGCCGTCGCGCACCTCGGGGAGCGCACGGCCCACGATCACGCTCATCGCGTAGTCGAGGTAGGAGCGCTGCATCTCGAGCTGGAGGTCGACCGCTTCGATGCTGTCGCGCTTCAGCTGCGCCGCGAACTGTGCCGGCTCGACACCCTCGGGGATGCCGCCGGTGGTGTCGTCTGTCTCGTCTGCCATCAGGTGTTTTCTTTCGGTAGCCGGCCCATCGGATCCTTCGATCGGCCTGAGCGCCCCGCCCGGGGTCGCGCGTCAGTCAGAGACGCGACCCCGCTCGGGGAGCGAATCAGATATCGAGGAAGCGAACGTCTTTCGCGTTCTGCTGGATGAAGTTGCGTCGGAGCTCGACGTCTTCGCCCATGAGGGTGTTGAAGATGGTGTCGGCCGCGACGGCGTCGTCGAGAGTGACCTGACGGAGGGTGCGGGTGTCGGGATCCATGGTGGTCTCCCACAGCTCTTTGTAGTTCATCTCGCCGAGGCCCTTGTAGCGCTGGATTCCGTTGTCTTTCGGAATCCGCTTGCCCTCGGCCTTGCCGGCGACCAGAAGAGCATCGCGCTCGAGGTCGCTGTAGACGTACTCGTGCGGCGCGTTCGACCACTTGATCTTGAACAGCGGCGGCATGGCCAGGTAGACGTAGCCCAGGTCGATGAGCGGACGCATGTAGCGGAAGAGCAGCGTCAGCAGCAGCGTCGTGATGTGCTGACCGTCGACGTCGGCATCGGCCATGAGCACGATCTTGTGGTACCGAGCCTTCTCGGGGTCGAAGTCGTCGCCGATGTCGGCGCCGAACGCCTTGATCATCGCCTGGACCTCGTTGTTGCCGAGGGCCCGGTCGAGCCGCGCCTTCTCGACGTTGAGGATCTTGCCGCGGAGGGGCAGGATCGCCTGCGTCTCGGGGTTGCGGCCCTGAACGGCCGAGCCACCGGCCGAGTCGCCCTCGACGATGAAGATCTCGCTGAGCGCCGGGTCTTTCGACTGGCAGTCTTTGAGCTTGCCGGGCATGCCGTTCGACTCGAGCACGCCCTTGCGGCGGGTCGAATCGCGGGCCTTGCGAGCGGCCATCCGGGCCTGCTGCGCCTGGATGCCCTTCTTGATGATCTCTTTGGCCTGCACGGGGTTCTTGTCGAACCAGTCGTTCAGCTGGTCGTACGCGACCTTCTGCGTGAACGACTTCGCCTCGGTGTTGCCGAGCTTCGTCTTGGTCTGACCCTCGAACTGCGGCTCGCCGAGCTTGATCGAGATGACGGCGGTGAGGCCCTCACGCACGTCGTCACCGGTGAGACGCGCCTCTTTGTCTTTCTCTTTGTCTTTGTCGTTCGTCTTGATGAGGCCCTTGGCGATGCCGTACGAGTTGACCACCGTCGTCAGCGCGGCGCGGAAGCCCTCTTCGTGCGTGCCGCCCTCGTGAGTGTTGATGGTGTTCGCGTAGGTGTGGACGCTCTCTTGGTACGAGTAGTTCCACTGCATCGCCACCTCGAGGGCGATCTTCTTCTCGGTGTCTTCGGATTCGAACGAGATGATGTCGGGGTGAACGACGTCGACCTTCTTCGACGCGTTGAGGTACTCGACGTAGTCTTCGAGCCCCTTCTCGTACATGAAGTCGTCGCTCTTGGCCTTGGTGCCGTCAGGGGCGTCGTCGGCGACGGGGCGCTCGTCGACGAGCGTGATTCGCAGGCCCTTGTTCAAGAAGGCCATCTGCTGGAAGCGCGCCCGCAGGGTCTCGTAGTCGAACTCGACGATCTCGAAGATCTCGGCGTTCGGCCAGAAGGTGATCGTGGTGCCGGTGTCGGAGGCGTCTTCGCCCTGGGCGAGCGGGGCCACCGGAACACCGTTGGTGAAGCTCTGACGCCAGACCGACCCCTGACGATGCACCTCGACGTCGAGCTCGGTCGACAGCGCGTTGACGACCGACGAGCCGACACCGTGAAGGCCACCGGAGACCGCGTAGCCGCCGCCACCGAACTTTCCACCGGCGTGCAGCACGGTGAGGACGACCTCGACGGTCGACTTCTTCTCGACGGGGTGGATGTCGACGGGAATGCCGCGGCCGTTGTCGACGACGCGGATGCCGCCGTCTTCGCGCATGGTGACGTGGATCGTGTCGCAGTAGCCGGCGAGTGCCTCGTCGACGGCGTTGTCGACGATTTCGTAGACCAGGTGGTGGAGGCCGCGGGGGCCCGTGGAGCCGATGTACATGCCGGGGCGCTTGCGAACGGCCTCGAGGCCCTCGAGTACCTGGATGTCGCTTGCTTCGTAAGAGTGGTCGGTACCGTCAGGCGAATTCGGTGACATGCTTTGTGGGGCTCCTGCCGTTTTTCTCGTGACGCCTCCGTCACCTGCGCGAAACAGGCCTCCGGACGACCTTCCGAGTCTACCGCAGGAGGCCCTCCTCCGGGGCGAAATCGGCCCTCAGAGCGATTTTCACGAGTGGGTTGACCGATTGAGCCCTGTCAACCGTAAGTATCGCGAGGACCACGCCCTGGAACAGATCTGGGACCGCGTTTCCAGGTGGGGGCGTTCGGGCCGAGAAAACGCATCGACTGGATCCCCGCCTCGGGGTAGGTGCCCATGATCGACGTAGTTATCTGAGCGCGCATCAGACGCAACTGCGTGGCCCACGCCGTCGAGTCGCACTGGACGGTCAGCGTGCCGTCTTCGATGCCGACCGGAACGGAGTGGTCGGCGAGCTCGACCCCCACCATGTCGGGCCAGGCCGTCATCAGGTCGGACTGCGCCAGGGTGCTGTTCCAGCCGAGCTCGGTGGTCACGCCCAGGATCACGTCGGCAATCCCCTTGGGGTCGCGCCCCGACGAGAACGGCTGGCTCGGCGCACCCGCCCGCGCGATACGTCGGCGGGCATCTCGCGACCGGGTCGACGGATCGCCGAAGACCTTGCGAAACCGCAGGTAGACGCGCTGCGCTTCGTTGTCGTCTTTCGGCCCGGTGGGCCGCGGGCTCACGGCGACACCTCGGGAACGACTTCAGGATCCGACCCGGTCACCTGATCGACGATGGTGCCCTTCGAGATCCGCACGGTGTGTGCAGCGAGACGCTCGGGCACGTCCTCCTCGACCGCCGCCGTGATCAGCACCTGCTCGTAGTCGGCGACTGCATCGGCCAGACGTTCGCGCCTCGACCGGTCGAGTTCGGCAAAGACATCGTCGAGCACGATCACCGGATCGCCCGTCGACGAGTCGCGCCGGAGGACGGCGGCCGATGCGAGCTTGAGCGCCAGCGCGAACGACCACGATTCGCCGTGACTGGCGTAGCCGCGGGCGGGAAGGCCGTTGAGAGACAGGAAGAGATCGTCACGGTGCGGGCCGACGAGCGTCACCCCGCGATCGAGCTCCGATCGCCGGACACGCGCGAGCGCCTCCTGGAAGACCGGCTGGATCTCCGCGGCCGGAACGGCCGCGTCGGGCTGCTCCACGGGATCGTCATCGTCACGAACCGTGCCGCGAATGCTCAGGACGGAACCGAGGTCGGCCGCGTGGTCGTCGCCGGCGACTGCACGGTAGGCCGCACGCACCTCCGGCCGCAGCAGCTCGACGAGGTGTTCTCGAGACGCGATGATTTCGGATCCTAGAGTCACCAGCCGTTCGTCCCAGATGTCGAGGGTCGAGAGCTTGTCGCCCTTGAGCCCGGAGGCCCGGGCCGACTTGAGCAGGGTGTTGCGCTGACGGAGCACCCGGTCGTAGTCGGAGAGGACTCCGGCGAGGCGGGGATTGCGCGCGACGAGAAGCTCGTCGAGGAACCGCCGCCGGCCGCCGGGATCGCCGCGCACCAGCGCGAGATCTTCGGGGGCGAACAGGATGCTCGAGAAATAGCGGGGCAGCTCGCGAGGCTTGATCGCCCCGCGGTTGATCTGGGCCCGGTTCGGCGACGACCGGTTGATCTGCACCTCGGCAAGAAGCTCACGGTCGCCGCTCTCGATGCGGGCACGCACGATGGCCGAGTCGCGGCCGGCCCGAATGAGTGCCGCATCGCTGGATACCCGATGGGAACCAAGGGTGGCCAGATAGCCGAGACTCTCGACCAGGTTTGTCTTGCCCTGGCCGTTGCGGCCTACAAAGAGATTGGGCCCACGCGCGAGGGTCACTTCAGCCGACTCGTAATTGCGGAAGTCGGTCAAACTGAGGTGGAGTACTCGCACGCGGGCCCATCCGGCGCAGCTGCGCCTGCTCGAAATCGAGCGGTGGCTAGTCGGCCTTCTTGACCGCGTGGCCGCCGAACTGGTTGCGGAGGGCTGCGACGGCCTTCATCGTCGGCGAACCGTCACCCTGGCGGGAGACGAAGCGAGCGAAGATCGAGGCGGAAATGGTCGGCATCGGAACGGCGAGCTCGATGGCGTCGGCCAGAGTCCAGCGGCCCTCGCCCGAGTCTTCGACGTAGCCCGAGATCTCGTCGAACTTCGGGTCGGCCTCGAGGCCGACGACCAAGAGCTCGAGGAGCCAGGAGCGGACGACGGTGCCGCGCTGCCAGGCCTTGAAGGTGCCGGGAACGTCTTTGACGAGGTCTTTCTTCGCCTCGAGCAGCTCGAAGCCCTCGCCGTACGCCTGCATGATGGCGTACTCGATGCCGTTGTGCACCATCTTCGTGTAGTGACCGGCACCGACGGGGCCGGCGTGCACGAAGCCCTCGGCCTTGGGGCCCTCGGGGCGGAGCGCATCGAAGATCGGCATGGCCAGCTCGATGTTCTCGTCGGAACCGCCGACCATGAGGCCGTAGCCGTTCTTCAGGCCCCAGACGCCACCGGAGACACCGGCGTCGACGTACTTGATGCCCTTTTCGCCGAGCAGCTTCTCGTTGTCGAAGTCGCTGGTCCACTTGGAATTGCCACCGTCGATAACCATGTCGCCCTCGGAGAGGACTTCGGAGAGCTCTTTGACGACGCCCGCGGTGATGGCGCCCGACGGCACCATGGCCCAGACGATGCGGGGAGCGGGGAGTGCGGCGGCAAGCTCTTTGAGGCTGGCGACGTCGGAGACATCGGGGTTGTGGTCGTACCCGGTCACCTCGATGTCGTGCTCGCGCAGGCGGGTGCGCATGTTGTTGCCCATTTTGCCGAGACCGATGAGGCCGATGTGCATGAGAATCCTTCGTTCAGGTGACGCGCGGCCGGTGTTCGGGAGCGCGGCGGTGGAGTGCGCGGCTAGCGCAGCAGGAGATTGGGCTGGAGGAGGTACTTGTAGCTGTCCGCACCGGGCTGATCTTTCGAGGATTGGCTCGTGATCAGTACGGGCCCCGGTTTGTTGGGGTTCTCGGTCTTGGTGAACGAGATGCGGACGAACTCCGAGTGAACGGCTCCCAGTCCGTCCAGGAGGAACTGCGGTTTCAACGAAACCACGGTGTCTTCTCCGGTCAGGAGCGCGTCGATCGACTCTGACGCCTGCGCTTGCTCGCTACCGATCGCCTCGAGGGTGAGGCCATCGATCGTGAACGTGAATCTCAAAGCTGCTTCGCGCTCGAGGACGAGCGACACACGACGGGTCGCCTCCACGAGATCGGCGGTGTTCATCACCGCGTAGTTCTCGACCGTCTCGGGGAACAGTCGCTTGACCGGGGGGAAGTTGCCCTTGATCAGGAGCGAGGTGACGATCTTGTTGTCGGCCTGGAAGGCAATCAGCTCACGGTCGTCGGAACCCGTGATCGCCACGGAGAGCGTGGACGCGTTGCCGAAGGTCTTGCCGACCTCCTGCAGGGTGCGAGCCGGTACGAGTGCGGTGAGAGTCTGGGTCGAGGCGGCAGTGCCGGGATCCCAGTCGATGCCGCGGACGGCGACACGGTAGCGGTCGGTGGCGACGAGCGACAGGGCGTTTTCGGTGACCTCGAGCTGCACGCCCGTGATGACCGGTGTGACGTCGTCGCGGCTCGCCGCGACAGCGACCTGAGCGATGGCGAGCGAGAAAGCATCGCCGGGAACGACGCCCGATTGCTCACCAGGTGCTGGCAACGTGGGGTATTCCTCGACGGGCATGCTCAGCAACGAGAAGTTGGCCGAGCCGCACGAGACGCTGATGCGCGTGTCTTCCGTGGTGAACGTGACGGGTGCGTTCGGAAGGCGGTTGGCGATGTCGGCCAGGAGCCGGCCGGAGACGAGGATCGTGCCGGGTTCGTCCACCTCGGCCGCGATGCTCGTTTGAGACGAGACCTCGTAGTCGAACGACGAGAGCGTGAGGCCACCCTCGTGAGCCTCGATGAGCACACCACTGAGGATCGGCAGGGTGGTTCGCTGAGGCAGCAGCTTCACAGCGAACGAGACGGCGTCGCTGAAGACGTCGCGGTTGACCTGGAACTTCACGCGGTGACCCCTATTCGAAAACTGCAGTCGATGCCCGACAGAGCATGGGCCCTGCGAGTGCAGGGCTCCGCCCGTGCAAACCGTGCCCGTGCAGAGCGCTGCCCGGCGGTTAATACTGGCACAGCAATTCTCCAGGTGGTTTCGGTGACTCCCAGGCTGCTCCGGGGTGCCGACTCATCCACAAGGTTGCTTTCTCCCTCATTCATTTCTAAGTAGGAGTAACAGTCTTAACCGTTGTGCACAGTGTGGATAACTTGTTAATAACCGCCTGGCCACTGGGAACTACATCCGTGTGACTTGTTGATGGATTGTGGGATCGAGGCCCCCGACCTGTGAGCGCGACCGACTGACAAATTCGTGTCATTCACACCCGAGGCGTCGGAGTGAACAATCCGTCCCCCGATTCTCCCCAAGTTTCCACAAGTTATCCACACTGGGGGAAACGCCCGAAATCGTGGGGGCGCGTCAGTGGCGCGTGGAGGGGGCGTGGGGCCTTCCGGAGGAGGCGCTCAGGCAGGGGTTAACACTCGAGCGCGAGGCCGGGACGTCGGATCCTGGGGCTTCGGCTCGAGCGTTTCAGTTCGGGGGCTCCGCCGAATTTGAAGGAGAAACCCCGGCCCGGCGACGGATTCATCGCGATCGGGCGGGGGCGAGCGGCGGTTTTTCCTTCGAATTCGGGGCCGGGCGGGGCCGGGCGCCGCCGGGGCTAGGACGGGCTACTTGTAGCGGTGATCCTGCTTGATGCGGCTGGTGAGCTCGGTGACCTGGTTGTAGATCGACCGGCGCTCCTTCATCAGCTCGGAGATCTTCTTGTTCGCGTACATGACCGTGGTGTGGTCGCGATTGCCGAACAGCTGCCCGATCTTGGGCAGAGAGAGGTTGGTCAGCTCGCGGCAGAGGTACATCGCGATCTGTCGTGCGGTGGCGATCGCCTGAGAGCGCGACGACCCGTAGAGATCGTCGACCGAGAGCTTGAAGTAGTCGGCGGTGTGATTGATGATGTCGACCGGCGCGATGACGTTGTCTTCGTCGAGGGTGATCAGGTCTTTCAGGACCGTCTGGACCAGAGCCATGTCGACGGCCGTGCGGTTGAGGCTGGCGAACGCGGTGACGCGGATGAGGGTGCCCTCGAGTTCGCGGATGTTGCTCGACACCTTCGAGGCCATGTACTCGAGGATCTCGTCGCGCACCTGCAGCTTCTCGCTCTGCGCCTTCTTACGGAGGATCGCGATTCGAGTCTCGAGGTCGGGCGCCTGCACGTCGGTGATGAGACCCCACTCGAAGCGCGATCGCATCCGGTCTTCGAAGCCGGTGAGGTGCTTAGGCGGCAGGTCGGAGGTGATCACGAGCTGCTTGTCGTGGTCGTGCAGGGTGTTGAAGGTGTGGAAGAACGCTTCTTGCGTGGAGTCTTTGCCCTGCAAGAACTGGATGTCGTCGATCAGCAGGATGTCGATCTCGCGGTAGCGCTGTTGAAACTGGCTCGACCGGTTGTTCGCGATCGAGTTGATGAAGTCGTTGGTGAACTCCTCGCTCGAGACGTACCGGACGCGGATGCCCGGATACATGCTCTCGGCGTAGTGACCGATGGCGTGGAGGAGGTGGGTCTTGCCGAGGCCGGATTCGCCGTAGATGAAGAGCGGGTTGTACGCCTTGGCCGGTGCCTCGCTGACCGCGACCGCGGCGGCATGGGCGAAACGGTTCGAGGCGCCGATAACGAAGTTGTCGAAGCTGTACTTCGGGTTCAGCCGCGAGTCGGTGCGTTTGCCAGGGGAGGTCTTCTGGACGGGCGCCGGCACGAAGGGCGCTTCGACGTACTGGGCCGGCTCGGCGATCTCGTGCGGCTGGCTGAGCGTGTCGGGCGTGATGTCGGGGTTCACCGTGATGGCGAAGCTGGCGACCGGAGAATCGTCGAGGGTCGCGATCGCGTCGAGAAGAGGCTCGCGAATCCGCTGCTCGAGCATTCCGCGAGTGAGTTCGTTCGGCACCTCGAGGTACAGGGTGTCGCCGAGCACGCCCTTCGGCTCGACCAGACTCATGAACCCGTGCAGCTGTGGCGTGATCCGGTCGTCGGTGGTCAGGCGCGCGAGAACCGTTCTCCAGAGGCCCTGAACCGGGTCGATGGTGCTGGTCACTGTGTTCTCGCTTCGTGTCTTGGGGGTGACGGGGGCGTGGTCGCGCGGGTGGAGTTCTCCACAGGGTTTTCCACCGGTGGCAAAAAGACCCGAGGATCCGCGCCCACCGACTGCCACCCCTGATGTTCCGCGGCGGAATACGCATTTACAGAGCCCCCGCCGCTGCGGCTCCCCCACCTTAGTTCGACACGGCGGGCCGAACACAACCCAGGTTTTCCACACTGTGGATAATGAGTGTTTTGCTCGTCGTTTGACCACAGGGCCCCGCTCGCGTAGTTTTAACCAGTTGATTTCAGTCACTTTGGGCTGACAAGACTTCTCGGACTGCGGCACGTGTCTCCGGCGCGTTCAGCTCGGTCCCTTTCCTTCTGGAGACAAAACCATGAGCAAGCGCACCTTCCAGCCGAACAACCGTCGTCGCGCCAAGAAGCACGGCTTCCGTGCCCGCATGCGTACGCGTGCCGGACGCGCCATCCTCGCCGCGCGTCGTGGCAAGGGCCGCACCGAGCTCAGCGCGTAGATCGACACGGTCTTATCGACCGGTCTGAGCCGGACGAGACCTCATGTTGGCTAAAGCCAATCGGATCGTCCGCGCTGACGACTACCGCAACACCGTGCGCCGTGGCCGTAAGTCGGCTACGGCGCACTGTGTCGTGTACCTGAGGGTGGTTTCCGCGGATCCTTCTCTTTCGGGGGCGTTGGCGCCTGGTCGCTTCGGCTTCATCGTCGCGAAGAACGTCGGCAACGCCGTGGTGCGCAACACCGTGCGGCGACGTCTCAAGGCAGTCGCCCACACGCTGCTCGGTGACGATGATTTCCCCCTCGAGCGAACGGATATCGTGATCCGCGCACTGCCAGGGTCGGATGCAGTTCAGTGGTCTACCCTGCTCGAAGAGATCACCGGAGCGGTGAACAAGGGTGTGAGAGCGTGAAGATCGTCCGATTCGTGGCACTTCTCCCGCGCAACGTCTGCGTGGCGCTTCTTCGTGCCTACCGCGCGGTCATCTCGCCGCTGTACGGCGATGTCTGCCGCTACTACCCCTCGTGCTCGACCTACACGCTCCAGGCGATCCAGAGTCACGGAGCCCTCAAGGGGATCGCCCTTGGTTCCTGGCGAATCGCGCGATGTAATCCGTGGGCGGCAGGCGGGATCGACGATGTTCCCGACCGTCACACGGCTCATGGGCACGAAATCAGCGTCTTGACCAGCGGTTTCGTTGTAGCCGCTGACAAAGAGTCGTCCTCTGGTGCGACCAGCCCGCTCCCCCTTAGTCCCCGGCTGCGCTTCGGCAGCGAAAGGCTGCACTTCAGCAGCGACAGGCTGCACTTGCGCAGCGAAAGAAAGGCCTGACCCGCATGCTCGATTTCATAGGCACGATCCTCTGGCCGATCCGCTGGGTCGTCGAGGCGATCCTCGTCGGGTGGCACTACGTGCTCACCTCTGTCGGCCTCGACGCCGACGCCGGTGTGACCTGGGTGCTGTCGATCGTGCTGCTCACGATCGTGGTTCGCGTCTGCCTCATCCCCATCTTCGTGCGCCAGATCAAGAATCAGCGCCGAATGATGGAGGTAGCGCCCCAGCTCAAGAAGATCCAAGACAAGTACAAGGGCAAGAAAGACCAGTTCTCCCGCGAAGCCATGTCTCGCGAGACGATGGCTCTGTACAAGGAGACGGGCACCAACCCTCTCTCGTCGTGCCTTCCGCTGCTGATTCAAATGCCCGTGTTCTTCAGCCTTTACACGGTGCTCCACAATGCTCAGCTCGACAAGGTCGGCATCGGCCTCCTCAACCGTGACCTCAGCAACGCGTTCGCGACGTCCACCCTGTTCGGCGCTCCCCTTAAAGAGACCTTCACCAACTCCGACGTCATCTCGGTCAAGATCATCGCCGGCGCGATGATCGTGCTTATGACGGCCTCGCAGTTCTTCACGCAGCTGCAGCTCACGACGAAGAACATGTCGCCCGAGACCAAGGCGAGCCCCATGTACAAGCAGCAAAAGATGCTTCTGTACGTGCTCCCCCTTGTCTTCCTCTTCTCCGGTCTTTCGTTCCCGCTCGGCGTCATGTTCTACTGGCTGACCTCCAACTTCTGGACCATGGGCCAGCAGTACGTCGTCATCCGCAACAGCCCGACGCCTGGCTCCGATGCCGCTCTCGCGCGTGAAGCACGGCTTGCCAAGAAGCAGCAGGACCGCGAGGCGCGGGGCAAGGGAAACCCCCTCAAGTCGCTCACCGAAATCACGGTGACCGAGATCGAGACTCCCAAGCGAGTGACCACCCAGCGCAGCCAGCCCGTGGGCAAGGCGCGCTCCAAGAAGCAGAACGGCCAAGCACGATGACTTCCGCTCCCCTCCCTACTGACGAGTCCGCCGAAGACCGCCTCGCCGCAGCATCTCAGACCACTGACGAGGCGATTGCTTCGAGTGGGGCGCTCGAGGTCGCGTCGGTTGTGTCAGACGCCGAATCCTCGACCGGCGACGTGTCGGATGCCTCCGAGGGGCAGAGCGACGTGCGCAACGACGATGATGTCGACGCGGGCGACGATGCAGGGCCCGACGAGGGCGACATCGCTGCCGACTACATCGAAGAGCTGCTCGACATCCTCGATCTCGATGGCGACATCGACATCGAGACCCGCGGTGGGCGTTCCTACATCTCCGTCGACTCGTCGGGTGAGAACGACCTCCGCGTTCTGTCCAAGCCGGAGACGGTCACAGCTCTTCAAGAGTTGACCCGTATCGCCGTTCAGGCCAAGACCGGTGAGTTCTCCCGCTTGATCCTCGACGTCGGCGGCTCTCGCGCGACACGTGAGCAGGAGCTTGCCGCCCTCGTGGAGCGAGCTGCCGAACGCCTCGAAGAGGGAGCCACGTCGGCGTCCCTGCCTCCTATGTCGTCGTACGAGCGCAAGCTCGTCCACGACATCGTGGCCGCGCGAGGTTTCACGTCGGAGTCAGAGGGCGAAGGCCGCGACCGGCACACTGTCGTGACCCGCCCGTGATCGCAGCTTCCACGTTGGTAAGCGTCACCTCCGCTCGCATGTTCCACGTGAAACGATGACCGCCGTCCTTCCCGATCTTGAGCCCGAGCCCGCATTCGCGGCTGATCTCTTCCGCGATCGCATTGACGTCGTTCGGCAGTTCACTGCAGATCTCGCTCAGTACGGCGAGGAGCTAGGGCTCATCGGGCCCCTGGAGCTCCCTCGGCTGTGGACTCGCCACGTGATCAACAGTGGTCTCCTAGCGCCTCTTCTCGTCGCGGGGCGAGTGGGAGATATTGGTTCTGGGGCCGGCTTGCCCGGTCTCGTGTTGGCCGCGGCACGACCGGATTCGACGTTGATCCTTATCGAACCGATGGAGCGCCGCACGGATTGGCTGCGCGCCGAGGCGGATCGCCTCGGGCTCACCAATGTGGAAGTCGTCCGGGCTCGCGCCGAAGAGGCCGAGATCTCTCCGTGGCTCGATCAGGCCACTGCCCGTGCTGTGAGCGCACTCTCGAAGCTCATCCCGCTCACCGTTCCATTGGTAAAGACGGGCGGTCAGTTGCTTTTCCTCAAGGGTGCTCGAGTGGCCGACGAAGTGACAGCAGCGCGCAAAGTAATCGCCAAGAACCACCTCAGTGACTTCGAGGTGCTGGAGCTTGGGGTCGGTGTACTCGACGAAACCACGAGAGTCTTTCGGGCTACAGTTGACTGACTTGCGGTAACGAGCTGGCTGTTTTTGCGCCACTCTCAATGACCGTTTCACGTGAAACACAGCGATTCGGAGACGCATCCGGTGACTACTGCCTCCACCCCTTCTGAGCCCAAAGGGCCGGTCGCTTTTGACGCCACCACTCCCCTGGCTCGTGAGTTGGCTGATTTATCGCGACGCCGTGAGGCCCTGCGCGCGGATCACCTCCCCCGGCCCGAGCGCACGCGTGTGATGACGATCTCGAATCAGAAGGGCGGCGTCGGTAAGACGACGTCGACCGTGAACTTGGCCGCGGGTCTGGCGCGCGGAGGAGCTCGAGTCCTTGTGATCGACCTTGATCCGCAGGGTAACGCCTCTACTGCACTAGGAGTGGAGCATCGCGCTGAGACCGCAAGTGTCTACGACGTTGTGGTCGGCGAATCCGCCATCGCCGACGTGATTCAAAAGAGCCCGGAGTTCGAGCTCCTTTTCTGCGTGCCCTCCACGATTCACCTCGCGGGAGCGGAGATCGAACTCGTCTCGCTCGTCGCCCGCGAGCAGCGACTTCGTACTGCTCTGGATGCCTTCCTGTCGGCCACCGAGGAGGCCGGAGAGCGCTTCGACTACGTGTTCATCGACTGCCCGCCGTCTCTGGGGCTCCTGACGATCAACGCCTTTGTTGCCGCTCAAGAGGTTCTGATCCCCATCCAGTGCGAGTACTACGCCCTCGAGGGCTTGAGCCAGTTGCTCCGTAACATCCAGCTCATCGAGAAGCACCTGAACCCGGCGCTCACGGTCTCGAGCATTCTGCTGACCATGTACGACGGTCGCACGAATCTTTCGCAACAGGTTGCTGCTGATGTGCGCGAGCACTTCCCGAAAGAGGTGTTGAAGACCATGATTCCGAGGTCCGTGCGCATCTCTGAGGCACCGGGATACGGCCAGACAGTGATCAGCTACGACACCAACTCCCCCGGCTCGCTCTCGTATCTCGAAGCCGCCGCTGAAATCGCACACCGAGGAGCACCCGCCTGATGGCAACAAAGAGAACTGGGCTCGGCCGCGGAATTGGCGCCCTCATTCCCGTTACCGACGAGACTCAGGGTCGCCCCGTCGACGTGTTCTTTCCTACGCGCGAGCAGACGGCAGAAGAGCTGGTGGCTGTTCCCGGGGCCCGTCTTGCCAACCTGAACCCGCTCGACATCGTCCCGAACGCACAGCAGCCCCGCACGGAGTTTCGCGACGAAGAATTGCGCGAACTCGTGGCATCGATCCGCGAAGTCGGCGTTCTCCAGCCGATCGTTGTTCGAGCGATCAAGGATCCGGCAAAGGGTTCTGCCCCCTATGAGCTCGTCATGGGTGAGCGGCGCCTGCGGGCCACCAAGGAGCTCGGCCTTGCGACGATTCCGGCGATCGTCAAAGACACGGCCGACGACGCAATGCTCCGGGATGCCCTTCTGGAGAACCTGCACCGCGCACAGTTGAACCCACTCGAAGAAGCATCCGCATATCAGCAGCTACTGGCTGACTTCGGGATCACTCAGGAAGAGCTGGCCGGTCGTATCGGCCGAAGCCGACCGCAGATCACCAACACCATTCGTTTGCTTCGACTCCCCTCCCCCGTGCAGCGCCGGGTGGCGTCGGGTGTTCTCTCGGCCGGTCACGCTCGGGCAATCCTCTCGGTCGGTGATGCTGCCGGCATGGAGCGGCTGGCCGACAAGATCGTCAATGAAGATCTCTCCGTTCGAGCGGCAGAGGCGGCCGCAGCCGGAATCTCGACGAAGCCGAAGAAGGCCAGTTCGACGTCGGGGGCAACGCAGGGTCATCTGAACGAGGTCGCTGATCGACTCGGCGACCGACTCGACACGCGAGTTAAGGTGACCCTGGGTGCTCGAAAGGGCTCGATCACGATCGACTTCGCTTCAGTGGGAGACCTCAACCGAATTTTGAGTGAAATCGGGCAAGACCCCTTTGGTGTGGCTTAGTCAAGGTGCCGTTGATCAGGGTATTTACCCACTTCGTAGCCCTGCGTCGATCTGAGGGCCGATGACTGAGACCGAGACTGTGCTTTTCGGCTCGAGCCGGCATGACGAGCTCCTCCAAAGCGGCTTTCGTCCCGTGGGCGAGTCATGGGGTGCGCGACTCGAGGTGAGCCCGTCGGTCTTGTTGCTGTGCAGAGAGATTGTGGTTGGAGCCGAGGCCAGCGGCTTCATGTACGGCGAGCTCGGGCGGTCTGATCTCGGGGATGTCGTTCATCTCGAGTCACTCGTTGCGGGCGACTACCCCAGCACTCCCGCAACAGTCCACGAGGCACCGAGTCTGCGAGAACTGGAGGCGCTAAGCGATGGAGGCGTGCGGTCCTTTGGAATTCGCCACGACGGATCCTTGGTGGCTGTCACTCTCGTCGGTTCGGCCGCATATCGTGCGGAGACCGAGTTCACGTCGGTGCACCCCGAGTACAGACGCCGAGGTCTAGCTAAGGCTGTGAAGGCATCGTCGATCTTGGCCTTGGCGCTCGAGGGTGTGGAACTGTTTGGAACCGGGGGCGCAGCGGTCAACGAGGCCAGCGTTCGGATGAATGAGGCCTTGGGGTACCGGATCACGGAGCGTTGGGTGAGTCTCGAGCGGTAGGCGCGGCAGTGTTTCACGTGAAACAACCGCGGGGTATTGAGTCAGCTTGGCGGCGGCGGTGCTGGCGCCGAACCTCGACATCATCTTGGACCCAAGGTAGCGGCACAGACCCGCTAGGCCGGCAGACACCCGCGACGTAGCT
>NZ_LMNV01000005.1:44776-67389 GCF_001423105.1 Frondihabitans sp. Leaf304 | reverse complement strand
ACCCGCTAGGCCGGGACAGACCCGCTAGGCCGGGACAGACCCGCTAGGCCGGGACAGACCCGCAAAGGCGGCATAAAACCCGAACCTAGGGCGGGTGTTTAGGCCGGTTGTGCGGGTTTGGGCCGAGTGAGCGTGTCTAGGCCGGGCGCCTGGGTCCAGGTCGAAGGGGCGAACCCAACGTCAACACAGAAGGCAGCGCCACTACCAGCGCCACCAGCACCACCACCCCCCCCAGCACCGAACCTCAGGCGCTGTGGTCAGTGATCGCCTTCTGCGCGAGCTCGGCGTAGACCCATCCGAGGTCGTAGCCGGCCGCCTCGAGGGCCTGCGGCACCAGCGACGTCTCGGTGAGCCCGGGCAGCACGTTGACCTCAAGGAACCACGGCGTCCCGGCTGCGTCGACGATGATGTCGACGCGTGACAGGTGGCGAAGCCCGAGGGCCTCGTGCGCGGCCACCGCAGCGGCGGCGGCAGCCTCGGCAACCGACGACGACAGGCGGGCGGGCGTGAAGAAGCGGGTCTCCCCCGCGTTGTACCGCGCCTCGAAGCCGTAGAACCCCGACGTCGGCACGATCTCGACGGCAGGCAGGGCTATGGGGCCATCGCCCGTGTCGATCACTCCGATGGCGATCTCGGTGCCGACGATCTTCTGCTCGACGATGACGTCTTCGCAGTACGTGTAGGCATCGACCATGGCGCGGGGTAGACCAGCGGCGGTGTCGACGACCGTGACACCCTGCGCGGATCCACCGCGGGCCGGCTTCACGACGACGGGCACCGGGTGCTCCTCGGCGATCGCCTCGAGCACGCCGGCGGCGCCGAGTTCGCGGAACGAGTCGTGAGACAGGGTGATGCTCCGCGGCGTGTGAATGCCGGCGCGGGCGACGAGGGCCTTGGCTGTCGGCTTGTCCCAGGCCAGCCGAGCTGCCGTCGCGCGAGACCCGACGAACGGGATGTCGACGGCCTCCAGCAAGCCACGCAGAGCACCGTCTTCGCCGCTGGCACCGTGCAGGACAGGCCAGACGACGTCGGGACGAGTCGTGCGGAGGTGCTCGAGCAGCGAGGCATCGGGGTCACGCAGCTCGACCTTCACCCCGTGCGACACCAGGCTGTCGGCAACGCGTCGACCGGAGCGGAGCGACACGTCGCGTTCATGGCTGATTCCGCCCGCCAGGACGGTCACGGTGCGGAGGGAGGCGGGGACGAGGGGCGTGGTCATGAGAGTGGCGCCTTCATTTCGGTGCGTGGGGCTGGATCCTGCGTTTTTGCTGGTCAGAGGGTGTTCGGAGGCGGGTTTCCGACGCTCTGACGCGTTGGAGTCTGCGTGGTGATCGACGCACCCGAGAAAGTGCGCAGCAGATCGAGCTCGCCATTGATGACGGTGGCGAGTCGAGAGACTCCGAGGCGGATCGACTCGGGCGTCGGGTAGCAGAACGAGAGACGGATGTTGTTGCGACCCTGACCGTCGGAGAAGAATGCCGTGCCGGGCGTGTACGCGACCAACTCTTTGACCGCGCGGGGCAGCATGGCCTTCGCGTCGAGCTCGTCGGGCAGGGTGACCCAGACGAAGAAGCCGCCGTCGGGTTTGGTCCACGAGAGGCTGGGCAGGTACTCCCCTAGCGCCGAGAGCATCGCGTCGCGCCGTTCGGCGTAGATGCCGCGGAAGGTGTCGATCTGGCCCTTCCAGTCGGTCTGGTCGAGATACTCGGTGATGACGAACTGACCGAACGACGACGGCGAGAGCGTGGCCGACTCGTTGGCGAGAATCAGCTTTTCGCGAATGGCGTGGGGGGCGAGCGCCCAGCCGACCCGGAAACCCGGCGCGAGTGTCTTCGAGAACGAGCCGAGGTAAATGACTCCCTCGTCGTCGACCGAGCGCATCGCCTGGGGCGCCGGCTGGTCGAAGTAGAGCAGACCGTACGGGTTGTCTTCGAGCACGAGGATGCCGTGCGACCGGCAGATGTCGAGGATCTCGAGGCGACGAGCCCAGGTCAGAGTGACGCCCGCGGGGTTATGGAAGTTCGGGATCGTGTAGAGGAACTTGATCGGCTTGCCCGCGGTTTCGAGGGCGGTGATCGCCTGGCGGAGAGCCTCAGGATCCAGCCCCTCGTCGTCCATCTCGACGTGTACGACGTCCGCTTGATAGGCGCGGAACACGCCCAGCGCTCCGACGTAGCTCGGAGACTCGGCCAGCACCACGTCACCGGGGTTGATGAACAGGCGCGTGACGAGGTCGAGGGCCTGCTGCGAGCCGGTGGTGACGACGACGTTGTCGGCGCTCCCCCGGATGCCCTCCATGGCCATGATCTCCATGATGTGCTCGCGGATCGCCGGGGTGCCCTGGCCGGAGCCGTACTGCAGGGCCATCGCGCCGTTATCGCGCATGACCTTTTCGATCGAACCCATCACCATCTCTTTGGGCAGGGCCGAGACGAAGGGCATTCCGCCGGCCAGGGAGACGACCTCGGGGCGGGAGGCGACGGCGAACAGGGCCCGGACCTCAGAGGCGCTGAGGCCTGCGGTGCGGTCGGCGTAGCTGTCGTACCACGGATCGAGGTTGGTGCCCTGGTTGGTCATGCGATGCCCTGTCTGTGTGAGGGGTTTCGGTCAAGGTTAGTGAGTTAACAAAAGAAAGCCCGCCCAGCGTGGTTGCTGGGCGGGCTTTCTGACGGTTGTCTACGCCAGGAAGTCCGCCAGGTCGGCCTCGAGGGCCGGCTTGGGCTTGGCGCCGATGACGGTCTTGACGACCTCGCCACCGCGGTAGACCTTCATCGCGGGGATGGAGGTGATCTGGTACTTCATCGCGGTCTGCGGGTTGTCGTCGACGTTGAGCTTGACGATCTTGATCTTGTCGGAGTGCTCCGACGCGATCTGGTCGAGGATCGGCGAGACGGCGCGGCACGGGCCACACCATTCGGCCCAGAAGTCGACGAGGATCGTCTCGTCGGAGTTGAGGACTTCGGCCTCGAAGTTGGCGTCGGTGACTGCTGTTGCGGTGCTCATAGTCTTCCCCTTTCGTGGAGAGTCAAAGATTGTGAAGCGAGAGGGTCAGTCGGCCTGAATCAGGCGCTGACGGTGACGGGCTCGGCGGGCTGCTCACCCAGGGCCTGGGCCACGAGCTGCTGGTCGAGACCGGCGAGGTAGTGCTCGACGTCGAGGGCGGCGACGGTACCTGAACCGGCAGCGGTGATCGCCTGACGGTAGGTGATGTCGATCACGTCGCCCGCGGCGAAGACGCCGGGGAGGTTGGTCTTCGATGAGCGACCCTGGACCGCGATCGTGCCGTCTTCGGTGAGGTCGAGCTGGCCGTGCACGAGGTGCGTGCGCGGGTCGTTGCCGATCGCGATGAAGAGGCCCTCGAGGTCGAGGTGCGACTCGGTGCCGTCGACGGTGTCGGTCAGCGTGACGCCGGCCGCCTTCTCGTCACCCGTGATCGCCGTGACCGTCTTGTTCCAGAGGAACTCGATCTTGTCGTTGGCAAACGCGCGGTCTTGCATGATCTTGGAGGCACGGAGGGTGTCGCCGCGGTGGATGACGTAGACCTTGGTCGCGAAGCGCGTGAGGAACGTCGCCTCCTCCATAGCCGAGTCGCCGCCGCCGACGACCGCGATCTCTTTCTGCTTGAAGAAGAAGCCGTCGCACGTGGCGCACCACGAGACACCGCGGCCCGACAGACGCTCTTCGTCGGCGAGACCGAGCTTGCGGTAGGCCGACCCGGTCGCGTAGATGACGGTGAGCGCCTCTTCGACGGCTCCGGAGCCCAGTGTGACCTTCTTGACGTCACCGGACAGGTCGACGCTGACGACGTCGTCGAGCAGAACCTCGGCGCCGAACTTCTCGGCCTGCTCCTGCATCTTGAACATGAGCTCGGGGCCCTGCAGACCGTCGGGGAAACCGGGGAAGTTCTCGATCTCGGTGGTCTTCATGAGCTCACCACCCGCCTCGACGGAGCTGGCGACCACGAGGGGCGCGAGACCGGCTCGACCGGCGTAGATCGCAGCGGTGTAACCGGCTGGGCCGGAACCGATGATGATGACCTGGCGCATTCGGAACCTTTCGATTGGGTGGCAGATCGAATTACCCGATCGCCTGTGCGGTGAAACCCATCCTAACTTCCGGTTATTCCGCGCGTCCGCGCGCTCACAGGCGGCGTCAAGACAGCGGGCCAGGGCGCAGGATCCGGGGAACGCCGCGGGTGGTCAGCGCGAGGAGCCGCTCAGCGCCGCAGCAGCCTCCGAGCCTTACGGAACACCGGCTGCGTCATGGCCGACAGCTCGGGAATCCGGGCGCCGGTCAGGAGGAGGAAGTACACGAACGCCATGATGAGGCCGGCGACCAGCATCGTGATCAGGGCATTGGCCGGGTTGGATTGCCCGAAGCCGTCCGGGCTGTAACCCCCCATACCGGATACAACGAGGAAGCCGATCGCGCCGGCGATGAGCGAGAACAGCAGGAACTGCACGTGGCGGCGCAGCACCCAGCGGCCGTCCATGCCGCCGAGCTTGCGGCTGACGAGGCGGAGCGCCACGACCGTCTGGGCGCTGCCGGCGATCGAGGTGGCGACGGCGATCGCGACGGCGATGCGGTCTGCCGGCACCGTGACCGAGCAGACGACCACGATCGCGACGAAGACGCCCGACTGGATGAGCTGCAAGAAGAAGACGGTGCGCTGGTCGTGGAACGCGAAGAAGACTCGCTGCACCAAGAACAGGATGCTGAAAAGGATGAGCCCGGGCATGAACGCCAGGATGACGTGGGCCATCGACTCGACGTTCGCGAACTCCGACTCGTAGATGCGGGCGAATGGGAAGGCGACGACCGAGATGGCCACTGTCGCGAAGACGATGAAGAGGCCGATGGTGCGCATCGAGTCGGAGAGGTTGTTGCGAACGGCCCGACGGTCGCCGCGATCGGCGTGCTTCGTCATGCTCGTGAAGTAGGCCGTGGCGATCGAGACGGTGACGATGCCGTGCGGCAGGAAGAAGATCAGCCACGACGCCGCGAGGGTCGCGTTGGACGCGCCGACGTCGGTGCCGAGCGACGCGACGCGACTCTGGATGATGCCGGCGAGCTGGGTGACCAGGATCAACGCGAACATCCAGCCGGCTGCCCGACCGGTGTCGCGGAGGCCCACCCCGCGCCAGTGGAAGTCGGGCGAGAAGGTCAGGCCGGCCTTCTTCCAGAAGAAGAGGAGGAACCCCGCCTGAGCCGCGACTCCGAGGGTCGCCGTGCCCGCGAGCACGACGGTCTTGGCGGTCGTCCAGTCGTCGACGAGGGTGTTGCGCGATCCGAACAGCACGATGAAGACGACGAGCCCGAGGATCGCGACGACGTTGTTGACCACGGGAGCCCAGGTGAAGGGGCCGAAGACTTGACGGGCGTTGAGGATCTCGCTGAGCAGCGAGAAGACCGCGTAGAAGAGGATCTGCGGCAGACACCAGTAGGCGAAGGCCGTGGCCAGCACGATGCCGCGCTCGGTGAAGCCCGCTCCCCCGTCGGCCCCTCTCGACGAGGCGTAGAGGTTCACTAAGAAGGGCGCTGCCAGGGTGGCTATCAGCGCCACGGCGACGAAGGCGGCGAGACCGAGCGTGACGATCTTGTTGATGTACGTCTGACCGCCATCGGCGCCCTTGCTCGCGCGGACGATCTGCGGGATCAGGACTGCGCTGAGGAGGCCACCCGCGACCAGCGCGTAGATGGTGTTCGGCAGCTGGTTCGAGACGGCGAAGGCGTCTGCCACGCTGCTCCCGCCCTGGCCGATCGCGACGGCGAGCACGGCCGTCTTCGCGAAGCCGAGCACACGCGAGATGATCGTGCCCGAGGCGAGCAGGGCGCTCGCACTGCCGAGGCTGCGCGGAGCGGGCGTGCGGATGACGGGGATGACGCCGGTCGAGGGGTCAGGATCCGACGCGGACGCGCTGGTGGGATCGATGGCGGTCACTCGTCGGTCACTTTCGCCGTGGGATCCTTCGTGTCTGCTTGTGCGGGTGCCTCGGCGGGGCCGGCGGTCGCGCCGCGCCCGCGGCGACGCCGGCGGATGTTGCGGTAGATGCCGCCGCCGAACAGGGCGATGACCGCGGCTGCGAAGACGAGGGTGATCAGGGTCTCCCAGCCGGCGCGCACGTTGATCTCGACCTGCGAGGGTGTGGAGATGGTGGTTCCGTCGCTGCTCGACAGTGTGAGCGTGAGAGTGACCTTGCCGTTCGCGACCGACTGCACCGGCACGGTCACGCTCGTGCGCGACTTGGCCTGGATGGTCACGGCGACGTCGTTCTTCTCGACGTTGAGGTAGCCGTTCGAAGGGACGACGCGGAGCTTCACGACCGCTGCCGAGTCGGTGTCGTTCTGCAGCGAGATCGGGAGCGACGACCGGTCGCCGAGCACGTTGATGGGGCTGCCGTCGACGACCGAGATCTGGCGGGTGATCGCGTCGGCCCGCGTGACGGCCTTGGCGATCTCGGTCTTCAGGCCGCTGATGTTGCCGCTCCACGCGTTCGACGACAGCGCGAGCATGCGCAGGCGTTCTTTCGCGGTCACGACGGCGGGCTCTTTCAGAGCGGAGGCGAATTCGGCGACGTCTCTGTCGGCCTCGATGAGAGGACGGAGGGCGTCGACCCGGGCCTTGGCGGCCGACTTCGACTGGAGCGACGCGGTGGAGGACGTCGCACTGAGGGCCCGGGTCAGCGTGTTCGGCTTCGTCCAGGTCAGCTTCGACAGCGCGCGGAGCGTCGACTCGAGGCGGGAGCCGGTCGTGGCCCAGTCGCGACCGACCGTCGCGAAGAGCGCGCGGGCGTCGCTCGGCCGTTCGTGCGTGAGGGTGGCGAGCTCTGCCGACAACTCGGCGATGTCGCCGCGCCACTCCGGGGTCGTCTCCGCCGACACGGCGTCACGCAGGAGGCCCGAGAGGGTGGAGTCGGAGACGAGCGCCCCGCGCCCGCCGATCGTCGTCGCCGCGTTCTCCGTCGCGGTGCCACGCGACTTGACGTTCGTGCTGGAGAGGATCGTCGTCGAGTAGCCGCTGGAGGAGAAGACGGGGAGGTCGTCGGATGAGACGGTGCCCTCGATAGGCCAGGCGACGCCGTCTTGGGTGTAGTCGAAGGCGAGGAGCGAGTCGGTGGTGGGCACCTCGGAGGTCGGCGGGATCGTGGTCGCGGTGGGGTCGGGAGTCGCGGTGCTGCCGCTGCCGGTGGAGTCGGGGGCGGTTGTGCCGGATCCTGAGGTCGCTGTGGCGGAGGGGGCATCGGACGCCGGGCTCGCCGACTGCTCGGAGGTATAGGAGTCGGGCTCGCTCTTCTGCTGAGCCGCGATCTCGGCGTCGAAGTCGATGGGAGTGGCGAGGGTGGTGGCTCCGGCCTGGCGCGTGCCCGAGATGTCGGAGTCGGCGTAGGCGAGGGCGAACGTCTGGTTGGGAGAGGTCTCGAGCCGATGCAGCCACTCGACGGCCGACGGCGGAGCGACGTTGCCGAGGATTCGGATGGACGCGAGGATCATCGGGTCGATGCCGAGGGCCACCGTGCGGCCGCGGACGGCATCGAGCTCTTGCGTCAGGATGCCGTTGCGCGAGGTGTACGACGCCAGAGCCTCGGCCGAGATGAGCCCACTGGTCGACTCGGGCACCGTGATCGGCACGGCGATCGCCAGACCCGTCGGCTCGAAGCTGTCGTTCGGGTAGTAGACGACGCTGGAGTGCGCCTCGGTGATGTCGATGCCGTCGGCGCTGTACCGCGCACCGAAGGCCTTCGCGCCCCAGTCGGATCCGGCGAACGAGAGCGTCGACTCGGGGATCGTGACGGGAATCGAGGCGCTGGTGCTGCCGGCCGAGAGAGCGGGAACGGTGACGGTCGTCATGAACGAGCCGAGGGCATCGGTCACGTCAGAGGGCGAGCGGTCGAACCACGACTCGATCTGGTCGCGGCTGGCGAAGGTCGCTCGGTCGAGATAGAGACGGACCGCCCCCTCGCCCAGATCGTCGTCGGTGCCGTTGGTCACGGTGATCGTTGCCTTGAGGTCGTCTCCCTCTTCGATCACGCCGCTGGCCGCGGGCGCGACCGACACCGTGACGTCGTCGCCGGTTGCCGCATCGGCAGGGCTCGACGACATGCCCGGCAGACCGGCCACGAGGGCGACGGCGGCCAGGAATGTGACGGCGGCGGCGGCAATTTTTCTCATAGATAAGGAGTGCGCCCTGCGAGCGGTGGATCTCGTGCGGGCAGGCACGAGTCTAGAGAAAGACTCCAAGGAACCCTGGGCGCCGTGCCTATGGCAAGCTTGGTCGTCATGGATTCCGTCGCGGAAGCACTCGAACGACTCGGCCAGCTCGCCGAGACGAGCCGTGTCGACCGCCTCGCTCGGGCCTTCCACAAGGCCGGTCACGAACTGGCCCTCGTCGGCGGACCGGTGCGCGACGCCTTTCTCGGCCGCCGGGTCAACGACCTCGACTTCACCACCTCCGCGACCCCCGACGAGATCCTCGCGATCGTCGTGCCGATCGCCGAGGCCCACTGGGATGTCGGTCGCGCTTTCGGCACCATCGCCGCCCGCATCGAGGGCGAGACCGTCGAGATCACGACCTACCGCAGCGACGTCTACGACGGCGAGACGCGCAAGCCCGAGGTCGAGTTCGGCGACACCCTCGAGGGCGACCTGATCCGCCGCGACTTCACCGTCAACTCGATGGCGCTGCGCCTGCCCGAGCGAGTGCTGGTCGACCCATCCGGAGGCGTCGAGCACCTCCTCGCACGCACCCTCGAGACCCCGGGCACCGCCGTCGACTCGTTCCGCGACGATCCCCTGCGCATGATGCGCGCGGCCCGCTTCACCTCGCAGCTCGGCTTCACCGTCTCCCCCGCCGTGCTCGCGGCGATGACCGACCGCGCCTCGACCCTGTCGATCGTGTCGATCGAGCGGGTCAACGATGAGCTGTCGAAGCTCCTCAAAACGAAGGATCCCGTGCCCGGTGTCCGCCTGCTCGTCGAATCGGGCATAGCCGACCTCGTTCTCCCCGAACTCCCCGCGATGATCCTCGAGCGCGATGAGCACCACCACCACAAAGACGTCTTCGAGCACAGCCTCACCGTGTTGACCCAGGCGATCGGCTACGAGGCCGAGCGCCACCCCGGCGACGCCCCCGACCTCACCCTCCGCCTCGCGGCCCTGCTGCACGACTGCGGCAAGCCGGCCACCCGCCGCCTCGAGCCGGGCGGAGTGGTCACCTTCCACCACCACGACGTCGTCGGGGCGAAGCTTGCCAAGAAGCGGCTGAAGGCGCTTCGCTTCGACAACGACACGATCGCGGCGGTCTGCCGGCTGATCGAGCTGCACCTCCGCTTCTTCGGCTACACCGAGGGCGCCTGGACCGACTCGGCCGTGCGGCGCTACGTGCGCGACGCCGGCGACCAGCTCGAACGCCTGCACATGCTGACCCGCGCCGACGTCACCACGCGCAACCGTCGCAAGGCCGACCGCCTCGGCTTCGCGTACGACGACCTCGAGACGCGCATCGCCGAGCTGCGGGAGCAGGAGGAGCTCGACTCCCTCCGCCCCGACCTCGACGGCGTGCAGATTCAAGAGATCCTCGGCATCAAGCCGTCGCGCGAGGTGGGCGAGGCGTACCGCTACCTGCTCGAGCTGCGCACCGAGGAGGGGCCGCTCGGCGCCGAAGAGGCCACGAGGCGGTTGCTCACCTGGTGGTCAGAGCGCTGACCCGGTAGGCTGTCAAGGTTGCTTACGGTGGCCGCGGATCCTTCGCGCCTTGCCTGAGCAGCTATGCAACTACCCTCCTGCCACAGAAATACTGTGGCCGTTAAGTCCGAAGGAGGTGGGTTAGACATGCATCAGTACGAATTGATGGTGATCCTTGACCCCGAGATCGACGAGCGCACTGTCGCTCCGAGCTTGGACAAGTTCCTCAACGTCATCCGCAACGACGGTGGATCGATCGACAACATCGACATCTGGGGCCGTCGTCGCCTGGCCTACGAGATCGCGAAGAAGACCGAGGGCATCTACGCCGTCGTCAACCTGACCGCGAACCCCGACGCCACTAAAGAGCTCGACCGTCAGCTCGGTCTCTCCGAGGCCGTTCTGCGCACCAAGGTCCTCCGCGCTGAAGAAGGCATCGAGATGGTCGCCAAGGCCAAGAAGCTCGCCGACGAGAAGGCCGCCCGCAAGGCTGCCGCTCCCGCCAAGGCGCCCGCCGCAGCTACGGCTGCCGAGTAGTCATGGCCGGCGAAACCGTCATCACCGTCGTGGGCAACCTGACTTCCGACCCCGAGCTGCGCTACACGCAGAACGGTCTCGCAGTTGCGAACTTCACGATCGCGTCGACCCCTCGCACGTTCGACCGCGCGTCGAACGAGTGGAAGGACGGCGAGGCGCTCTTCCTGCGTGCCAGTGTGTGGCGCGAGTTCGCCGAGCACGTCGCCTCCTCGCTGACGAAGGGCTCCCGCGTCATGGCGCAGGGTCGTCTGAAGCAGCGCTCGTACGAGACCAAAGAGGGCGAAAAGCGCACCTCGATGGAGCTCGAGATCGACGAGATCGGCCCCTCGCTCCGCTACGCCACCGCTCAGGTGACTCGTGCCTCGTCGTCTCGCGACGGCGCCGCCGGCGGGTCGTTCGGCGGCGGTCGTCCGCAGGGCCAGGGTGCAGTCGGCGGAGGCCAGCAGGCCCCGGCCGGCGAGCCGTGGGGTCAGCCCGCGGGTGCCGGTGCGTCACAGGGCGGCAACACGTCGTCCGGTGATGTCTGGAACACCCCCGGCGGTGGCGGCACCTACAACGACGAGACGCCTTTCTAGGCCCTCGATCCTCTTCACTTCTTAAGACTGAAAGCAGAACACAATGGCTGGAAAGAGCAGCGGCGACCGCCGCAAGCCCCTCCGCGGAAAGGGCGGCAAGAACGCCGCCCCCGCGAAGGCGATCCGCGTCGGCGTCATCGACTACAAAGATGTCGCGACCCTTCGCAAGTTCATCTCCGAGCGCGGAAAAATCCGTGCTCGCCGCATCACCGGCGTCTCCGTCCAGGAGCAGCGCCTCATCGCCCGTGCCGTGAAGAACGCCCGTGAAATGGCGCTCCTCCCCTACGCCGGCTCCGGCCGCTGATCCGCTAGGGAGTAGCGAATGTCCAAGGTAATCCTCATCCACGAGGTCTCCGGCCTCGGTTCGGCCGGCGATGTCGTCGACGTCAAGAACGGTTACGCCCGCAACTACCTCGTGCCCCAGGGCTTCGGTGTCGTGTGGACCCGTGGCGGCGAGAAGCAGGTCGAGCAGATCAAGTCGGCCCGCGCCTCGCGCGAGCTCAAGACGATCGAGGAGGCGAAAGACATGAAGGCCCGCCTCGAGGCCGTCAAGATCACGCTTCCTGTCAAGACCGGTACCGGCGGGCGCCTCTTCGGCTCCGTCAAGCCGGCTGACGTCGCCAACGCCGTCTCGGCGCAGGGCGTCGGCACGATCGACAAGCGCAAGGTCGAGATCCCCAACGCCATCAAGCTGACCGGTGAGCACGAAGCCACCATCCGTCTGCGTGAAGACGTTGTCGCCACGATCGCCCTTCTGGTCGTCGCAGCGAAGTAACACCTCCTCTCTGCCTCGCAGAGACCCAGTAGCGGCAGACACTCCGGTGTCTGCCGCTACTGGCGTTTAAGGGCCCTGCCACCCGGTCTGATGGACGGGCACAGACGTGCTGGAGCTACCCCCGCAGGGGACAGGCTGTCAAGTGTTTTGTGCACAGGGGCGTCTTGTTTCCGCAACCTTCAACCCCGCATTCACACAACTTTGCGCACAGCCTCTGTGGAAACAGAAACCCCTGGTCAGGATCCTAAATGGTCACCAATATTCTTTTCTCTCCACAGGTCTGTCCACAGTTCTCCCCAGGTTGCCCCGGCGTTTCTCCCACATTTTCCACAGAGTTATCCACAGGGGCATTTGGTCTCGCGGGGGCCAAGTCTCTATGGTGTGACAGCGCCCCTCAGCGGGCCAGCGATCATCGCCCGACACGATGGCTCAGGGGTGTTTTCTGCCTGTGATCTCGGGCAGTTCTGCCGTGCCCGGCGGCGTGGTCGTCGTGCTCTCCGGCTGTGGTGTCGGAGGGTGGCGGTAGAACGGTTTTTGTTACTCAACGTTTGCAGGAGGCCCCCGTGTCGATAGCCCATCTTGGTCTCGCGCCCAACGCTTCCGGCGACGGTCGAGGCGACAAGCCGGGTTACGACGGCGGCAACGGAGGCGGCTACGACCGCCGCACTCCCCCGCACGACCTCCTCGCCGAGCAGAGCACCATCGGCGGCATGCTGCTGTCGAAAGACGCCACTGCCGACGTGATCGAGACGGTGCGCTCGGCCGACTTCTACCTGCCGAAGCACGAGGTCATCTTCAACGCGCTGCTCGGGCTGTACTCGCACGGCGAGCCGACCGACGTGATCGCGGTCACCGACGAGCTCACGAAGGCCGGCGAGCTCAGCCGCGCCGGTGGGGCCGAATACCTGCACACGCTCACCGGGCTTGTGCCGACCGCAGCGAACGCCGGGTACTATGCGTCGATTGTCGCCGAGAAGGCTGTACTGCGCCGCCTCGTGGAGGCCGGCACGCGCATCGTGCAGATGGGCTACGCCAGCGAGGGCGAGGTCATCGACCTCGTCAACAACGCGCAGGCCGAGGTCTACAACGTCGCCGGTGGCGTGCAGACCGAAGACTATGTGCCGCTCACCGACGCCGTTACGGTCGCCATCGACGAGATCGAGGCCGCCAAGGGCCGCGACGGGCAGATGACGGGCGTGCCGACCGGCTTCGCCCAGCTCGACGCCCTCACCAACGGCCTGCACCCCGGCCAGCTGATCATCGTCGCCGCGCGCCCCGCGCTCGGTAAGTCGACGCTCGCCCTCGACCTGTGCCGTGCCGCGTCGATCAAGTACGACCAGCCCTCCGTCTTCTTCTCGCTCGAGATGGGGCGCTCCGAGATCGCGATGCGTCTGCTCTCAGCCGAGTCGAGTGTGCCGCTGCAAAACATGCGTAAGGGCACCGTCGACGCCCGCGACTGGACGACCATCGCCCAGACCCGCGGCCGCATCAACGACGCCCCCTTCTACATCGACGACTCCCCCAACATGACGCTCGTCGAGATCCGCGCCAAGTGCCGTCGCCTCAAGCAGCAGGTCGGCCTCAAGCTCGTCGTGATCGACTACCTCCAGCTGATGACCTCGGGCAAGAAGGTCGAGAGCCGCCAGCAGGAGGTCTCGGAGTTCTCGCGTGCCCTCAAGCTGATGGCGAAAGAGCTGCAGGTGCCCGTCATCGCCCTCTCGCAGCTCAACCGTGGCCCCGAGCAGCGTGCCGACAAGAAGCCCGCGATCAGCGACCTCCGCGAGTCGGGCTCGCTCGAGCAAGACGCCGACATGGTCATCCTGCTCCACCGCGAGTCGGCCTACGAGAAAGACAACCCGCGCCAGGGCGAGGCCGACTTCATCGTCGCCAAGCACCGCAACGGCCCGACCGACACCATCACCGTGGCCTTCCACGGCATGTTCTCGCGGTTTGTGGATATGCCTAGCGCTTAGGTGCTTGTTGTCCGCCATCTAAAGCGTCGCTTTGCCACTTAACTCGTCGCTATGTCAAAATCGTGACGGGTTGCGTGGCGGTTGGGGTCCTAGTCTTCCGAGTGAAGGTGCGTGCTCAGTCGTAAGTGCTGCAGCCGACTGTTGACCATGACGCGGTTGAAGAGTCGTACCTCTGCCGTGGCCGACTGTTCGCACTTCAAACGGACGCGCAGAGTGCCGCTGGCCTAGAGGATGTCTAATCGAACTCACCGGGCCACAAGTTGTGTGACGCAGCTGTCCCGACAGGGGTTGTCGACACATGAAAGATTCAGAGTCGCATTTGACGGGATGATGTCGCGAGTCGTTGCCCTTGGTTGCTGGCGGCCTGTCGTGTCGGCTGCCAACTAACTTGTTCGACTGCCAGCCACTGTGTCCGAGATCGAAACGCGGACGGCCCTATCGCCCTGGCACCCTCGGGAGTAGCGTGCTGGGCTCATGGGGGTGCAGCTGTCGAGCCGGTCCGTCAACTGGCGATCAGGGTTGTGACCAGCGACACCAGCACCACACAGGAGGTCAAGACGGTGGCGACTACGGTCGTCGTACGCGACCGGTCCGGCGCTCGCGTACGTCGCCACGCTGTCACCGTGCACGCCACAGCAATTACGGCCAACGGCAGGACGACATAGAAGCCACCGATCCGGGTGATCTCCTTGAAAAGGTGCCCGTGGCCGGCCTCTCCTTGGCTGGCGGCATAGATGAGACCACTGCCCAGCAGCGCCGCCACCCCCAGCACCGCGCCGATCAGTGCTGCCGTGAGCCCCGTTGCGGCGATGACGATGCCTGATACTGCCCACGCAGAGCCTCGACGCCGAGTCGGCACAGCGGACTGCTCACTCCATGCCGGAACCCGGCTGCCGCTCCCCCACGTCTGCATGACGCAACTCTGCAATGTGTCGCGCTCCCGGCGGAGTTGGTGTGTGGCACGGTGGGAGCGGAGTCTGTGGACGCCGCCGAGAGGGAGATGCGATGAGCCAGCAGTTCGTGTTCTGGAGAACGAGCGAGCACCTCGACGCTCGCGCCGTGTACGAGGCCCTGATGGAGGGCGAGCCGGTCGTGGGGCTCGATCTGCTCGACCTCGACGCGGCGGAGCAGGCGCTCATCGGGGTACTCCCGGACTGGACGGTCGAGGCGCGTCGTGCCGACGGCGGTGAACAGACCATGCTCTTCTCGCCGGACCAGCGTGCCAGCATCGATGCCGGCTACTCGCCCGAGAGCGTCACTGTGAGCTGCTCGTGGATGTCAGAAGAGCAGTACAACCTAGTCATCCAGGCGATGGCGACGCTGCATCTCCCGCTCTACGACCCGCAGATCGACGAGCGGTTCGACTCGGTGCCGATCTGACCACGCCCGCGACTGCGATCGGCCGCCGTCTCGACGCAGCCCGCGTGAGGCGATCCATCACGAATCGGTCCTAGCTCTGGGCACGGAGCGAGGCGGTCGACAGTTGTTGCGTGGTTTCCAAAACGAAGTGTCGCTTTCCAGACTTCCGTGTCGTACGGCTGAACGCGGGTTCACCCTGCCTTACGGCGACCGCATGATCTGCCCTTGCACTGTTCTTATGTCCGAGACATACAGTCGTGGGTTCGTGGCAGCGATGTCTCGCCTCACTGAACGGGATCCGCGGTTTCACGGTGTGCCGGCTGGTGGCTCTACCGCGATCACCCGGGCGTTTGGGTCGTGATCTTCCCCGTCGCCAGCGACCGTTGACGACTGCTGGCACTGCCGCTGTCCGGTGATGAAACTATTAAACGACTGCGGTGGCTGCTGCAGATGGGCCCCTGTTCCTGTGAAGGGCGACAAGTCAATCTGTCAGGGCCTCGGAGCCGGGGCATCCACGGTTGGAGGCTTTCTCGGCCACGAAGCTAACTCTGCAACTTCTTAGGGTTGTTCTTCCCGCTGCCGGGTCAGAGGTTTCAGCCCCGCAGCGAGAAGCACGAGAACGCATCGCCGGACTGTCTTGCCGCGGCACCCACGATGTAGCCGGCGCTACTCGGCGTTGGTCGGTCGCCCACCTCGGCCGCTGCCTCCCTCTCCCTTGGGCGATATCGCCGACGTGTGTGCGATCGACGGCTAGAGGTGTGGCTGGCTCTTTCGCATCTCCGGATCACGGGCGCTGCCGCCGGCATGCGCGCCTGACGACGACACAGAAAAGAGACCGTCGCGAGTGCGTCATGCGGTCACGCCACCCTCGACGCACACTCGGGCAACTCCAATTCCGGCTCCCCGAGCGTAGTCAGGGCGCCGCGCTGCGCGGTGAGCTCCTAAACGTCGGTCCATACGGGTCAACCAAAATGGCCCGAGGAGGTCATGCCGGGGCAGCCTCAGAAGGGGCATCGTCACCGGAACGTTTTTCGGTCCACCAACTGAGACAGCCGGATCGCCGCAGCTCCGAGGGACTGGTTGCGGTCGGCGATTGTCCGGAGGACGATCCTCTATCGGACGGTGCGGTTGAATACTGCGACGAGGTCGTCAGTCAGTGCCCCGCCCGTTGGTGCCGGCGCTGATGTTCTGAAGGGTTCCGTCGCGGACGAGGGCGACGAGTCCGTGCGCGAACGCCCAGCGGCAAGGTCAAGGACCACCAGGCAACTCATTTTGGGAGTTGAGACTGGGCGAAATACGCGGCCGCCCGGCGCAGGATCTCGTTCTCCTGCTCGAGCACCCGGATCCGCTTCTGCGCCTCTTTCAGCGCCGCTTCCTCAGCTGCTGTCGTTGCTGCGGTCGACGCGAATGCGGGATCGAGGCCGTCGACATGATCGGCCACTCGGAGCCACCGTTGCAAGCACGTCTCGGATGTCCCGAAGTCTTTCGCGACTTGTCGATGCGATGCCTCGCCCCTGCGGGCGACCGCGATCACGTCACGCCGGAACTCCGGTGGATAGGCCTTCACCATGATGAACATCCTTCCAGCAGGAGCAAATGCTCCTACCGATCGGAGTCAACCAAACCGACAGCAGTCCCCACCATTGCCTCCTGTTGGCCGTCACCCAGAAGAATCGCGCCACGTCTAATTGCTCCAACCGGCCATGACGAGCTCAGCCGCTTTTCGTACGACTCGTGGCGTCTGCTTCTGCGTGCGGCCAAAGACGGGCTCCCTGAACGCCATCGGCGGATTTATGTTGAGCGATTGAAGCTGTTGAAAGCCGTGAAGAATCGCGAGAGGCACCCGGATGCCGTCGGATGCTAACAATTCGCTTACGCGACTGATTACCTGCGATGACAATGGTGTATCGAGGTTCGAAGTCAGCACCAAAGAGCGTCCAGCGGCGCCCCTAATTTCGGGGCTTTCATCGTAGGACATCTGCGCTAGCAGGACATGGCCCCATGTTGCGTCGCCTAATGGCAGCACAAAGGGTATTGATCGCGCCGCTTCTACACGGCCCTTTGAGTTATACGCGGCCAGCTGCATGACTCGCTCCATGGCCTGCTGCTCGGTCAGGAGCTGGAGTGCGCCCCCAGCTCGCAAAGCAGCGGGGAAAACCGGAAGGGGCGAAGGGGTCAAAAAGTGATCGGTCTGTGGTGCGTCCACAATTGTCGGCCAAGCGTTTGCCAACAATTTTCTGGCCGCGGCAGGAACTTGAGTCGGACGAGCTGCGATCCGCTCCAGTGCTCTCTCTTTCAAGGCATTGTCGACGCCTTGATTGGCGAGGTAGCGAGAGAGGTTTCTCCACAGAGCTGCGTCTTCGAACCTTTCAGCGAATGCAGCTGCCACTTCACCCGTATTTAGACCGCCAAAGGAGACCACGCCAGCCTGAGCCTGCTTGGCCTCGTCCCTCAATCTTCTGCCAAGCTCCATCCCGTAAGTCTCGATAAGAGCGTCATTACCTTCTGACCCAGGCGACTCCTGGTCTAAGTACCAAACGATGCGTTCCAGCCCTTGGTAATCGGAAGGGGGGGTCTCGTCGACGCCCAACCTCTTCGAAACCAGCGCGCGAATCGTTCTTAAATCAACATCAGGCGAGGAGGGAGTCTTCAACCACTCCAAAAATAGATTGCGAGTTGAATCCGACAGCGCTTCCCACTCCAGCGTGTTTAGGACGTCCGACAAGCTACCTGCAAGCACGTCGTTTACTTCGTGAGCGATCAGAGCACGAGCAGCCTGGCTCGCGACATCGTCTTGGTTATTGGAGCCTTCGAGAAGGCGCGCTAGCGTCTTCCACATGCGGTCGTAGACAGACCATCCGACCTTGCCCCAAACCCGCTCTGTTTGGGGGAATGTTAGAACGGCCCTGACACCACTCGAGAGGTCCTCTGGGGCCAGGAACTCGGCAGCCGCTTCCAGGAGAACCAGGTCCGCCTCCGTCATGCCTTCTGCGCGTGCTGCCCGCTGAAGAATACTTTGCGCCTCGAATACAAGGGCTTGGGTTGGACCCTGATTGCGAATCCAAGTCACCGCCGGCTGCAAACCCGTGACTCGTTGAGATTGTCTAAGCAGCCTCAATGCTTCTTGAGCCATCAGGACACTTGTCGGCATCGCGAGCATCAAAATTTTTCCGAGCGACTCTCTTTCGTTTCGCAGACCGGGATGTCCCGATAGCTCGGCGAGGAGTAGTGAGGCGTAGCCTTTTTCCGCAGGCGTGGCCTTGCCAAACGTTCTTTTGCCTGACAGGGATTCAAATGTCGCCTCAAAGTCGTTTTCCATGACCGTCTCGTTGGCGGCCCCGGCTCTTGATCGGATTCGGCTATCAATCCAACCCTGTCTCGACCGAACTACCCGGGTCCACAAATTTCCCGACATCCCCTCCAGCGAGGAGCGTGTCGCCCATGCGTGTTCACGGATGGAAACTATGACGTCCTTTTGGACTCGACTAGAACCCCAGCTGATTCCCTTTGAAACTTCAAACTCTTCGTATTCGTTCGCGGAAGGGGCTGGAAGAACCCGGAGAATTTCTCGCGTGTATTCCTCGGCCTCACGGAAGCGGGAGGAATCCTGGAGCCGCGTGACTAGTTGTTGGAGCAGCGCAGCCATGAGGATGCCGAAGCTGGGCGACTTTACGTTCATATCCGTACTGCGCAACTGTGGGGCAAGGTCAATCACTCGCTGAGCTGCCTCATTGGCAAGTTCAAGTTCCCCGTAGGCGACGCTTGCGTACAGGGCGGCAGCGACCCGCGCGCCAGGAATCAATCTCGTGTCAAAGGCAAGGCGCCACAATTCTTCGGCAGCCTCCGCCTGGTGGGTGTTCTCCAAGGACTTCGCCGCCTGCTCGACGAGGGCAAGTTCTAGGTCGTCGTTGGGAGCAGACGAGATGACTTCATACCTGGCTCGCTCGGTCCAGACCCGAAATTCCGTCACAAGCGCCAGCTTGGACGCCGGAGTGATTTCTTTTTGACCGAAGTTTGGATGAGGGGAGATGGTCCACGGCGCAAGGACCGCGACGACCCACTCGATGCCGAGATCTGGAAACTTCAATTGAGGCCGCTTTCTGCACGGAAGGCCGGAGAATCATTAGTAGTCGCTGTCCCTATCGATGCGGGCACGTAAGTGGCAGGGGGATTCAGCCGGGCAAATTGTTGAGTGATCAATTTGCGCGCTTCGTCGCTGAGCTGTTGATCGCCTGGAAACCGATACGCCATGCGTTCTGAACCGGCATTGAAGCCTTGATCATTTAGGAGATCGCGTACGTCCTGGATTGCCACCTTTTTGCCTCCCCTGGGGACTCGTCCACAAGCGACGACCATGAGGGTCTGAAGCGAAGTCAATGTGAGTGAGGCGAGGAGGGTCTCCAGGTGCCTATCGCTAACGATTTGCTCGTGATTGATGGCCATGTAACTCACAATCAGAATTGCAGGAGAAGCCTGAGATATGCGGATTTCCATCGCCTCGACGCCACCTGAGGCCCCGTTTAAGATGGCTGTGTCGAGCGCTCCATGCCACTCCGTGCCATCGAGTGATAGGAGTGCAGCCCAGGCCACCGTCACTGGAACTGTCACCTTGAGGAGCTCGAACTAATGACAGCAATTGACGTCCGTTCCAGGTAAATGTCGATCGGACCGCGAGCCTTGATGGAGCATTGGCTGGGGTCAATCGCAACTCGTATCGATGCCGTGTCGCCATGCAGATCCTGCTGCAAAACAGCGCCCTTTATCGCCCCAACTATTGGACCGCAGCCCGGCACCATGAGGCTCGCTCCGCCGGTACGAGTAATTTGCACGGGTACGGACGTGGAAGCCGAGGTCGTAATGAAAAATAACGCCAAGATGAGGGAAACAACAGCGACGAAGGCCGACCACATGCCCAAGTCTGTAAACAGACGTATGCGCTTGGACATTCGCTGGGCCGTATCTAAGCGCGGAGCCAACGCCTGATTTGCGACTCCCGAGGATTCATGGTGCGCGATTCGCCAAGGCCGGGCAAACCCTGCCAGCCAATGTTGCTCGTTGCCTTGTGGAGAGTACGCATGAACCAATGAAGCAACTACGAAAGTGCCAGTTGAAACAACCAGCAGAATAATCGCGACGAGTCCGAGTGTCCTTGCAAGCTCGGGTAGCCCCTCCGATGGAGAAACAACTAGCCCGGCGGCTAGGGCGCCGGCGGCAGCGGCTGTGAGAGCTGAGGTTCCGCGAGCTCGGCCTCTATACGTCTCGTTGCTTTTGCGTTCGACCTGAATGTCGGCGTCAGTCACAGCATTAGTTGGACCCACCATATTCGCCACGAGAGAATACTACTGGCTCCCCCTTCTGATCAAACGTTGCGCGGTGCCCACGACGCAGGAGCGCGGCTGCGGTTCATCTGAGCCGTCGTCCGAACCGGCTTTCAATCGGACGGCAGACGTGCTATCGAAGTTCGGCCAAGGCTCGCAAGAGGCTGGCACCGGCGTGAAAGTCAACGGGCGTGTTTTTCAGCATCCTGGCAATGATCTTCTCGAAGAAAGTGCCCGGGGCAATGTCGGAGGGCGACTCTTTTCAGAGGATGCCGACCAGGGGAACTTGGACCAAGACTGAATCAACGTCGGTCAGGATGGCGTTTGAGACAGTGGATGCGTCTGTGAGCTGGCCGGACTGGACTTTGCTGTAATCGGGCATGACGAGCATGACCGCGTGGTAGGCATCGTCTTCTTGCCCAAGTTTTGCGAGCAACTTTTTTACCTTAGGACCGAGGTTGCCGTTCTTGTCGTAAATGCCCGAGATAAGAGCGAATACGAAGCCGAGCGCGGCGAGGGGGTGACGAAATCGGAGGTTCTTGGCGTCGCCATAACTTTCTTCGACACGGTTTAGCGCGTTGTTCGCGTAACTGGCATCCATACGCTCTGTGCTGATGAGGAGCTCTGGGCCATTGGCCCAATCCGAGATCGCCACGTCGACCTGCCTAACGCGATTTTCGCGCTGTGGGCGTGAATCTCGACCCCGGCAACCTTCGGACGTTTCGCCCCAAGATCGCTCAGCCGACGAATGGCCTCGACGAGGAAGGCCGCATCGCCGGCCGAGGGCTCCATCACGGGGTCGAGGGGTGTGCGGACGGCCCAGTTGGTGATAAAGCGGGTGAGGGGTTCCGTAAAAGAATACGCCTCGCGCCTTTCGCAGGTCCGCCGTGTCCGAGACGTGGGGGAGGGGCGCCATACTCACAACTCTATTGTTGGGTGAACCGCCGACGTTCGGTGCCAACCCGCCCAACTCGCCGCTCTCGAACCGGCACCGTACCTGCCATAAACTGCGGGCGGATCAACGACGAGGGGGAGCTGTGGCGAAGTCAGGAAAGTCCGTTCGGCTGTTTCTGGTGGATGGAACACCAGGCGGCCTAGTGACCGCGGAGATCATGAACTGGACCGGTCATCTTCTCGCGGGCCCGCGTTCTGATTTGCCTGCGCTGCTTCGCCGCGAAGAAGCGCGTCGCACGGGCGTTTACCTGCTCCTGGGAGACGCGCCCGATAGCGTCGGCGGTCTCCAGGTCTACATCGGCGAGGGCGACGACATCAGCACGCGCCTCACAAATCACGCCCGAGAAAAGGACTTCTGGGAGCGCGCAGTAGTACTGACGAGCAAAGACGCGAACCTCACGAAAGCGCACGCCAGATATCTCGAGTCACGCTTCCTGCAGATCGCTCGCGAGGCGCAACGCTCGGAGCTCGTCAACGGAACAGCCCCGCCCCTCATCGCCCTCCCCGAGGGCGATGTCTCGGACATGGAGTACTTCATCACTCAAGCGCTCATCGCGCTGCCCGTCCTCGGCGTCAACGTTCTCCGCACCTCGGTAGCGCCGACCACATTGACGGCAGTGCCCACCGAGCTTCCCGAGGAAAAAGACGCTGGCACCCGGTTTATTCTCCAGAACCGCAATGAGGGGCGCATCGCCTACGCGGTCGAGAAGGACGGCGAATTCACGGTGCTCGCCGGCTCCCAAGTGCGCACCCGGCATAACGGAAATGGGTCGTACGTCGCTCTCCGGGATCGATTAGAACGCGACGGGACTATCGACACGGCAGCAGAACCTGCAGTTCTGACGAAGAACCAGGTGTTCGCCAGTCCCTCTGCGGCGGCTTCCATTGTCGCCGGTCGATCCGCGAACGGGCGGACCAGTTGGCTCGAAAAACAGACGGGCCTCACATACGGCGACTGGCAAAACCAAAACCTCGCGGAGGTCGTCAGTGAGTGACGAGACGCCGATCCGCCGAAGGACAACGCAACACATCGGTGCCGCAGGCGAACTGCTCGTGCAGTACCAGCTCCTCAAGCTCGGAATCGACAGCGCACGGCTGACCACCGATTCCGGAATCGACCTCGTCGTCTACGCACCTGCAACAAGCTCGGCCACGACCGTTCAGATAAAAACCGTGGAGCGCGCTACGCCTGCCGGAGGCACCGGCAGACACGCCATTGGATGGAATTTCCCTCATGACACGACCGCGCAGCTGCTGGCGTTCACGTTCCTTGAGGAAGATGTCGTCTGGCTTTTCACTGCTGCTGAGGCTCAGAAACTCGCTCAGCAGCGGTCACCGAAAGACGTCCGCCGCCTCTACTGGTACACCGACGACACCATGACCCAAAGAAACGGTGTCCCACTACTTCAACGCGACGTCGACCCCTACTTGCTCAGCAAGC
>NZ_LMNV01000005.1:0-44728 GCF_001423105.1 Frondihabitans sp. Leaf304 | reverse complement strand
GGGGGGGGGGGGGGGGGGGGGGGGGGGGGGGGGGGGGGGCACTCCTACGCTCCCGGTCATGGATGTGCAGGGTCCAGGGGAAAGCGTCGAGCGGATCCCTTGCCGCCCCATTCCCGCTCACCCGCTTGCGATCCCGCCGGTACCGGGATCCGAGGGCGCCTGGCAGGTCCGCCGGCACAAAGCCGTCCCGCTCGGGTATGTCCTGGTGAGCGGAGCTGGGCCTCGTGAATTGTGCTGGGGAGGCTGGTTGTCCGCTGTTTGCCTCATGAGCGGGTCGTTCGTCGCTCGCGTAATTCTCACACCCGAAGCGCGTCAGATGAGTTGCATTTTGTCCCGAGAGCGAACGTCGAGAATGGTTGATAGAACCGAAACCGGCCACACTCGGCCGAGGTCGGAGGCGGAGTCAGTACGTCCGGAATATATCCCGACGAGGCGCCACGGGATCTCGTCTGCGGCGGCAGCGCCCTCCTCGGATGACCGGGGGACGATGCAAGGCGAACCAGATTGGCCTTCCCTGGTGCGAGCATCGATAAGGAAGCATGCATCTCCCTCGAAGCCTGCCCAAGGCTCGGACGCCACAGTTCCGCGAACCCAAATGGCTGATCGCGCGCCCGCAGTCAGTCCGAAAGGAAACCCCACGACGCTGATGTCTTGCGCTGGCTCGAGGTCAGACACAGGCACGCTGTCTGCCATCGAGTAGGGGATAAGCGTTGGTACTTGCGGGGTGAGTCGCTGCTTATGGAGTCCGCTAAGGGGTATAGCGACGACGTCCGTGCGGCGTCCGAACCTAGGATCGACGAGCCAGAGCGACCGATCTTTCTCGTCGTAGAGGGGTATGTTCTGTGTTCGAGTGCCAATTGGCGACGAACCAGTCTCGCCTAGCGGAACCCCCGAGATAGGAAACGTTGCCTCTAAAAAGTCAGGCAGAGCCGGCAACCCGAGGTAGTTGTCAGTCAGCCGGTGCCTACCCGTCACTATGTGACCGTTCGTAACGAGGTACATGTCGTCTTCGTGACTGACTAGGAAGCCGGTACCCGCAATCACGCACTTATGCCCCCCCGTGGGGAGAGTTCGGATTGCGCTGATCTGGACTGACATGAAGGACGGCATCGCCATTTCAGAATCCTGTCAGGATCACCATGGAGTCACCACCTTTCGAGGTTTGGTCTGCGGTGACTGGGTGCGAGTCTAGAGGACTGAACAACCCACCATTGATATAAGTAGCTTAGTTACATACAGCTAGTATTGCTATATGGATACCGGCTGTAGAAGCGGTTCCGACAGAAATGTGTCTGGATACCGAGGGTGCTTACCGGACGCTAGCGCGGGCGAGATTCCGGACCTCGAGCAAGATTCATTGCAAGTCAGCGTGCGGATCGCCGAGGAGACCGATGCGCTCGTCGACGAGCGCGTGCTGATCAGCCATCGGACCGGTGCGCGTGGCGAATGTGGCGGAGGCCCGCGGAGAGCGCCTCGTTTTCGGACCGCTTGCCAGTCAGCAGATTGCGGATGAGTTCCACGAGAACTTGATCTCGAAGCGCCAGGTTGTTATCGAGCCCCGAAGTGCCGACCGCCTTTCGGAACGCCCGCTCGCACCGCATGGCACTGGAAACGCGTTGCAACTCCAGCAAAGAGAAAATCAAGTCCGGCAGGCAGAGGCCAGTCTCAAAGAAGCTCTGGCCCGCCAACGCAGTCTCGAGCAAACGCACCAACCGCGCGATGTCCTCCTCGCGGGCCTGTCAGAGCGCCTCGAAGCGACCCTCAAGGCATTTGGCTATCCCAAGGTCGAGCAACTAAGACTTCAGAAGAACCTAGTTCCAGTGGTTCGCAACCGCCGATACGACCTCGTCGGCTCTTCTGGAGCTATGACCTTGATCGCATTGGCATGGCAGCTGACCATTTTTGAGATGTCTGTCGAGACAGGCGAGGGACACCCCGGTTTTCTTCTAATCGATAGTCCGCAAAAAAATCTACGACCTGTAAGCGTCACTCGTGCGCTGAACGACGATGAATCGGCGTGGATCTTGGCCGACCACGAGAGCATTGTCGAGCGGATCTACGGTCACATGCAGAAATGGCTTGACGAACATCCGACCGCGCAAATCATTGTTGTCGACAACGAACCGCCCGAACTCGTTTCTACCGACATCGTCGTGACGTATTCCGCCGATCCCTTGAGTCCGCCATACGGACTGATCCACAACGCAGATGGCAGCAAGGGGACGGCGGCGTCGACAGCAGCCGAAAACGAAGCGACTTCGTAAATTGCAGGAACAGAGGGTGTGTCTCAAAAATCTCAGTTTTTCGAGACGTCTCACCTGCCCACCAATGGTCGGTGAGGGTCGACGCCACTCCCCCGCATCTGACCCGAAACGTCGGACCGCGCCATTGTCTCGCAATGCTGTCTCACCACTTTTCGTCGTGTCGACCTGTATCTAGGGGTTTCTGAGACATGATGGCCGGATGAGGCTTCTCGGCTACACCCGGATCAGCACCACCAACCAGGACCCGCAACTTCAGATCGATTCGCTCCTCTCTATAGGGGTCGAAAAACGGGACATCTTTTCCGACGTCACATCGGGCCGAAAGAACGCTGCCGACCGGCCCGGGATGCGGCAGCTGCTCGAGCACGCCACCGACGGAGACACCCTCGTGGTCTGGCGGATCGACCGGCTCGGCCGCTCCCTGCTCGACGTCCTCAACACTGTCTCGGGACTTCGCGATCGAGGCATCCAGGTGCGCTCCATCTCTGACGGGATCGACCCAGCCACAGCGACCGGCCGGCTCATGCTGAACATGCTCGCCACCCTCGCCGAGTACGAACGCGAGCTCATCGTTGAACGAGTCCGAGCTGGCGTCGCCGTCGCTCAAGAAGCGGGTACCCAGTTCGGCCGACCCAAGATTGACCCGGCCGTGGTCGCCGAGAAACTCGCAATTGTGGCCGCAGCTCGAGCCGAAGGAAAGACCGCCGAGAAAGCCGCCAGCCTCGTGGGGTGGAGCCGACCGACGCTCTACCGACACCAGAACGCTCATGCCGCCCGGACTGGACCCGCACCTGCGGCGACAATCCCATAACCGTCGACCGCAACAAGATTCGGCCGACGGCATTCGGCACATGGTTGCGGGACACGAGAGGCCCCGATGTAGCGCGGTCGGGAAGTCGGCCGGTGGGACGGATCAGAACCGTAGGGATACGAGACACAAAACCTCGGTCGGTTTTACTACCTTGCGCGACCGCGTCTAAGGACGCTAATACAACAGAAGGGACAGAAACTAGCCTTATCGCGTTGCTGCCTCCCCACGAGAGGGACACCACGCCAGCGGGGGCACTTATGCCTTTCTGGCCCATTTAAGTCGCGCTTTGGAGACCTCGTTGGATACTGTCTCCCCTATCTCGCCATGTTCGAAGTGGCGCCTTACTTGGGGGAAAGCCATGCGGTTCAGTCCGTCTATTCGTCGCGCGCCGAAATGGTGGGCAGTTGTTGCTCTCACTGTTTCAGCCGTGCTCATCAGCTCGAATTTTGTTTCTACTGCCGATCCTGCTCAAGCAGCTAGCGAAACAGGTACGGGAGGCCAGTTTGTCCCGAGCCAGGGTCGCGTTTTCGGTACGAAGCTCAGCGCCAACACCTGGACTTCCGTTCAGATCACCGGGAAGGGAAACATCCCTACGGACGAAGTATCTGCCGTTTCTCTCATGGCTACGGTTGCGAACCCGTCGGCGCAGGGTGTCCTTAGCGGTCGCCCGTCTGCTGATGAGGCAGCCACCCAAATGCTGATCTACGGCGGCGGGGGGCTCGGCAACACATCAAACACAGCCATTCTCGCCGTGGCCTCAGACGGCACAGTGCAGATCAAATCAGCGACCGCAGAAACCGTTTACCTCGATCTTCAAGGCTACTTCACATCCGATGATTCGGGCATTGCGCCGGGTGGTTTCGTACCGGTCGACGCGAAACGCATCCTCGACACCGCCACCGGGGTGGGAGTGACCAAAGCCAGGCTGGCGCCCGGGGACACAATCGCCTTTCAAGTAGGCGGAACTGCTTCTGTGCCAATCGACGCGTCGGCGGTCGCCATTAACATCACCGTGACAAACCGCGGAAGCAATGCGGGTTACGTAACACCCTTCCCAACGGGAGGATCTCGTCCGAACACGTCCCTGAACTACCCCGGTGGAAACGGTATTCAGACTGGCATCGGAGCCCAAGTCGCCCTGAGTGCTGACGGCCAAATGTCAATTTCCAACCCAGCCGCAGCCTCGTCCACTATCGACCTTTGGGTCGACATACAGGGATTCTTCACAGCCAGTGAAGAAGGAGGAATTTTTACTCCTGGAACAGGTCGCGTTCTCGACACCCGCGTAAGCCCGAACACGGCTATAGCAGGCGGCGACACCCTGGCAGTGCAAGTGGCCGGTGTCCGAGGCGTCCCCGTCAGCGGATCTGGTGTCAGCGCAGTCGTCCTAAGCATCACAGCGTTGCGGCCGCAACTGACGGCAGGCGGCTACGCGCGGGTTTGGGCAGACGGAGACACGGAGCCTGCAACAACCTCGATTAACTACGCCCCGAACTCCATTCGAACCAACACAATTACCGTCCCCCTAGGAGACAACGGAAAAGTTGTCATCCGAAATAAAACGACAGATGCAGTCAACTTTGTTCTCGACGTGCAGGGCTGGTACCAAGACATTCCATTGCCCAAAATCAGCTGCAACAGTCCCGCGACCGACGGTTACTGGTCACTAGCACCGATCACTACCACGACCGCATGCCAAGTCGTCGCCCCGCCAGTCTCCATGGGTGATGGGGTTCTCTCCCTCGTTGTCGACGGTGAAGACCAAGACGACGTGCTGCTCTCGGACCAGGTCACAACCACGAAAAATATAAGCATTGCCGCCGGACCTGGCGCCCATCACATCACGGCGAGTGTCCGCAGTGATTCTCTAGATCGAACGCGAGAGGCTGATTACGACTTTGGTTCCGGCGACTGGTCCAAAGCGAACATCATTCCAAGCTTGCCCAACGGAGCGAACTCAAATTCACTCACGCCAACCCTAACCATTGGCACAGACGCGGCACCTTTTGCCGAGAATGTGAAAGCCAAATTTAGCCTTTCAGGCAACCCCGATGGCAGCGCCCCCATCCTGACTACCGACTCAACCTTCGACCCCTTTGCCATTCCGAGTGGACTGCTCAATGCAGGCAGCACCTACTACTGGCACGCGGACATAAGTGGACCCAACAACACCAAAACCGCAACAGCCAACGTGAGCACCCCCTGGTGGTCGTTTACGGCAACGGTTGACCCTGATGCCGCCGCGGTATCTTCAAATTCGACAAGTTCAACCAGGGCACGTAAGCCGGTTGTTAGCACGAAGGGGATCACCGGACCCGAGTGCGGGCTTGCCACTCTCATCATCGTCAGAGGGTCCAATGAAGGAAAGGGCAGCAAGACACTGACCGCCGATGGATACGCCTACGCGAGCGGTGGCTACGGCCGGCTAGGCGTTCTCGTCACGCAATTCCTTCGTGACCCGACTTTCTACATCTACGCCGAATCGTTGAAGTATCCGGCGAACATTGCCCCATCACTGTCTTCGCTTGGCTACGCGGACAGTCTCAACTACGGGACCAGCAACCTGGTCGGCGCTTTGAAAGCTCTGGCCAAAAGGTGCCCACATTCGAACATTCTTCTTGCGGGTTACTCGCAAGGCGCCCAGGTGATCGGCCGCGTTTTGAGCAGTCCGACGTCATCCATTCTCGGAAAGTCTGTGACGGACAAGATTGCAGCCGTTGTCCTCGAGGGTGACCCGACGTACTACAGAGACGAGGCAATCGACGCTGCGGGCAGTGGAACTGGCCAGGGCCTGCTGAACATCATGCGGAAGAGGGGAAGCATGGACGGCTGGAAAGGAACCAGGGCGGGAGCTGGGCTAAGCACGACGAAGCTCTACCAATCCGTTCGTTCTTACTGTTACGCAGGTGACTATTTCTGCCAAACGAACCTCACCAGCAAGGGATCAACAATCCACGGCTCTTACGGCACACAGGCCCAAGGGAAGAGGATGCACGACTACATCGTCTCCTTCCTCTACGGGTGATTGAAAGAAGCAAATGGACGGACTCGTGAAAGACAACTCAGCACTCGACGGAAAACCGCCCGCTCCGGGAATCAGCTTTAGCAGATTCGTGGGGGCTTGCGTTCTGCAGCTTTTCGTCTCAGTGGTTTGCGCCTACGAACTCGTCACTAGTTCGTTCGCCTTTACTGGATGCGGTCCTGGATCCGGTACCGGCAAGCAATGCGACTATTCGGTAGTGGACAAAACCAATGTAATTTTTATTTCGGCTTTAATATTCTGTACTTTGTTTACGGTGGTTGGTTCATTGATTCTTCAGGTACGACGATCAAGCAAGACCTGGGTACCGCTTGCGTCTTCAGGAGTGCTTGTAGTCGTCACTGTCCTCTGCGTGGTTTGGATAAACGCGGCTGCATCGATTTAGAACAGGTCTGCACTCGCGAGACTGCAGCTCCACTTATGAATCTCGGTCCCGTCATGGGTCCGCCGAGACTGAAGCCGATTTTTTAAACATAACCTCGTCCAAGTCCGCAAGAAGGCGGCAGGAGCCTAGGGCTACTGCCGCCTTTGTCATGCCCGAAGCATGCAGAACCATGCCGAGTGTCTCGGTCACACCATTCAACAATGGGAACTGCTGATGTAGTTTTTGACTCCTCAGTCCCTAAGACAACGGTTCTGCTAACAAGATGGGTCTATCCGAGTGGCCGGCCGGGAGAGAGCGGTGTGGTGTCGCCAGCGTATGTCTGGCCATCGTTGTGGACTGTTTCTCGTCGGAGTACCTCCGCGAGGATTGCCCGTTCCACGAAATCGGACCAGTTCTTGTCTCCCTCGAGGTGGCTGGTCGCCCGGTACGCCTCCCGTGCCCGGGCACGAAGACGCCCGTCCAGGTACATCGCCACCCGATCCCTCTCGCTGGTCACAAGTGCGGTCGGTTTTGGCGCCAGCGGCCCTCGTTCGGGTGCTGCCACCTCGACAGGGAGAGCATCGGGGATCGCCTCAAAAACGTGTTCCGCGGGGGTGATGCGGTTGCGTCGTTGAAGCCGGGAGAAGTCGGGGGTCGCCCCGCGAGGCGCCAGCCCTCGGATAGACCTATCAGGGGTGTCGCTCATGCCGTGACCTCGAGAGCTTCAGCAGCGCTCATACGCGACACGATCTCCTGAGCTACAGCCTGCAGATCGTCTGCCACGGAAGACGCACTCCGGGGTGCCTGAGACTGCGCTTTAGCGTCGCCACGTCGAATCTCGTGCCATTTGGGCCCTTTTCGAACCTGCTCGTCGAGCTCGTGCACGAGAAGGCCCCGCTCCCTGGTCGCCTGGGCAGTGGCCTCACTATGCCGGACCATGGCTGTGAAGACGACCTCATGATCAGCATTGAAGAGCGCCGCGATCTGTTCCCGGGCTTCGCGCTGAACAGCCGACGCTCCCAATCCCACGGCGGTGAGCATAACACCGAGGAGATCAAGGGTCGGGTTGATGGACAAGACCGCGTCAAGCCTGGATGCAACGGCTCCAAGGCCCTTTCGACTCGACTTATCGGTCTTTACCGGGACCAAAGCCCATCTCGCCGCTGCGACCGCGGCGGTCTGCAAAGCCGGGCAGCGTGCGCGTAGGCGGAGGGATGGGTTGCATTAATGACTCTGCCTCTCAGCATCGAGACGATGCCTGAGATAGACGCTAGGGCAGATCAGCGTTCGCCACCCGCCAAGTACTCGATGAAAGGGTCGTCTCGATAGCTACTCGGCTATCGAACGGTACGTGCATCCCGCGACCACGATTGATGCCGTTCAAAGGTGGAGTTTGATTCTTCCGTCGCACAACAATGGCCGCCCGGGGGCGACCATTGTTGAGCAGGCAGCGATTCCAGCGCGAACAAGCTGGGGCTAGTGCCCGAACGCCTCCCATACGGTTACGGACGCGGCAGCGAGCATGGGCACAACTAGACGTACTTCTCGAAGGCAGGCGGCGAGTGCGGTCAAGGAGCGCGAGGGCTCCTGCGGTGCGGTGGTGGACATAGCCATCCGTTCGTTAGCCGAGCAACCTGGTGGGATTCTGCCGGAATGCCAGGTTGCGAACTGTGACTGACCTGTTGGTCAGGTGCTCTAATCCTAAGCGGCGCCACCAACACTCGACAGCGGGATCATGGTTCGGAACTACATCGTTGTAGTTCTCCACAGCGATTTTTGTATTCTCGGGCGTGTCGCAACTCCTGGATTCACCCGCTCGCACGTCAAAACCTTTGATAAATGAGGCATCGAAGGGTCCTACCACATTGGCTGATCATGCTCAACTATTTTGACAAATACAGGCTCTCTCGAAGCCCCTTCGGGGGGCACGGCTCCAGCCTCAAATCCCGCGCCACGACTGGGAAGCAGAGCTAAAACACAAGGCCAAAAAGTTCTGCTTTGGGGGCAAGCCCGTGTACTGTGAACTTGTTAGTCCGAACACTCGACCCAGGGATTCTTGCCGGAATATGGGTCGAAAACTGTGAAAAAGACTCCCGCTTTTGCGGGGGTCTTTTTTGCGTCCCCCACAAAGTTATCCACAGGTCTATTTTCCAAAAAAGTTATCCACAGGTCAATTTGCCGCCTACTCCACGCGGTGTGTCTCAAACCCGCCGCGGCAGACAGTGGTCAGCGGTGGAAAGAGGCCCCGCGGTGGGCCTGCGATGGGGATTGGCTCGTGGTGTCATTCCATACCGGAGCCGGGTTGATGTCCCCGGGCTGAGGCCAGGAAATGTTTCTGAGTCCGCCCCTTTTTTCGACCAAACCAGTGGCTCGGATATAGACAACCAGCGCAGCGTCGAGGGCCAAAGCGACAGTCTCAGAGTTTGCCGTCATTCGCGCCTTGAAGACTCCGTCGACTGACGCCGACATTCGCCTAATGTCTGATAGCGCGGTCGCTCTTGAAAGAGATGGGTGTGTGAGGCCAGATATGAAGTGCCACGAGCCGCGGACTTCGCCGAGGGGCAGCTTCACGTCAGCAGCAATGTCATCGAACATGGGGCCAAATCCTGGGACTCCACGGTGCTCCTCGATTACGAGGTCAAGCCGTTCTGCAAGCTTTCGAAGCTCGCTTTTCTGCGCACGGACTTTGGCTGAATTCTCTTTGAGGAGCCTGTTTTTCGACGAGGCTTCTTCTTTGTCGTCGAGCGAAGATGCGGGGAGAGTTGCTCGAACGGCTTGGTCGTCGTGAATAACATCGGACCACCTTGCGCCAAGAGATCGGCGCAGACGCTCCGACTGGGGGTCTGGAGCCAAGACCCAGGTGCATAGTGCCGACGCTTCCATCGCGGTGCGAAGAAGCGGGTACAAGCCGATGAAGGGAATCCGGTTGCCATTCTCGGTGTCACAGATGATTCGTGCGGTGTGGAAAGCGTCATGGGCAATCCCGAGGCAGAACGTGACCAGGTGGCTCGTGTAATGCGGGGCCAAGCTCAAATCGTCGCTGGCGAGTTCGGAGCCGGCGGGAGCTATGTCTACCTCCGAGATGGTTTTCGCGTGTGCTTCGATTGAACGAAGCAGTGTCATTTGCCAGCCAATACGCCGGTTCGCACCCTCTTCGTTCATGGGCTCACCCTAAGACGCCGGCTGACACTCACTCGGCGTCGGAGGTCAGACGTACCATCCCGCTGTGGGAGTTCAGGGGTCAGGTGAAGCGGCGGCGATGATTCTGCGCCGCCCAATCCCATCGCACCCGCTCGCAGTCCCGCCAGCACCAGGCACGTTCGGGGTGTGGCAGGTTCGCCGTGTCCGTGATGCCCCGCTCGGCTACGTCCTCAGCCGCACCGAGCACGGCGTCGTGGTCTACCACTGCTGTGCCTACGGCCGAGATGACGCCGGCGGCCGCCCGTGGCTACGCCGCACGGACAGCCTGAACAGCGCCGTCGCGTGGATGATCCAGCACGAGGACGAGCTGTCAGCCCTCACCAGCTCCTTGCACCCCGAGCCCGAGGAGTGGCCGGTGTCGGCGCGGGTCACGTCGACGTCGTGACGTGGTTCGTGCGACACCGCCCCAAGGGCGACACCACCGCCGCGGCGGCCGTGATCGAGGTGCAGGCGGCGACCCCAGCCGACGCGATCGCGCAGGCCCGCGCGACGCTCCCCGAGGGCCACGTGATGACCTCTGTCGCCCCGTACTGACCGGGCACGGCCCGTGTACTGTCGGCGTCACCGTTCTGCCCCCAGGACGGTAGGGAGCCGCCAGTGACCCCCCTCACCCGGCGGCATGTAGCCCCCGACTCGTAGCCCCCGGGCTCGTCGAGGGCTTCTCTCTGCCCGGAACCCCGCTCGAGGCGAGGTGACCTCTACTTGCGCCTCTGCCCTAAGACGACGACGGCCATCACGATGACGATGAAAAGGGCCCCGAGGATGTTGAAACAAAACGGGGTTCCGCCGTTGTGGTTTGGAACGGCGGCAGTCACTAAGGGTCAGACAGCTCACCCGCTCATAGGTGCTTTAGTCACCGATCGCTAAAGGGTGGCACTGCTCTGACGTATAGACCGAAGCAGCGGGCTCGCGCCTCGCCTAGTGCGGAGGCAAATTGCATCTTTACAAGTCTGCGCGATAAGCCGTTCCCTGTCAGGGAGTGCCTTGTCCTGATCGCCCGTCGTAGTGTCTGGGTTGTGGATAACAAAGAGGACGTTCGCGAGTTTCTAATGTCCAGGCGGGCACGGCTCACCCCTGAGCAGGCTGGTCTTGCTGCGGGTGGGCGTCGTCGCGTGGAGGGCCTTCGCCGGGGCGAAGTCGCCACGCTTGCCGGGGTCAGCGTGGAGTACTACGCCCGGTTGGAACGCGGCATGATTGCCGGCGCATCTTCCAGTGTCCTCGAGGCGGTCGCTCGAGCTTTGCAGCTCACGGACCCCGAGCGAAGCCACCTCTTTGATCTGGCGCGGGCCGCGGACGGGGACAGTCTCGCGGCCAGGCCACGTGGGCGGCGAGGCTCTCATCAGGTGCACCGCCAGAGCTTGCAACAGGTTCTGTCGGTCATCACGGACGGGATTGCCGTCGTCCGCGATCAAAGGCAGAACATCCTGGCAACCAACGCGTTGGCTCGGGCGTTCTACACGTCTGTCATCGGTGACGGGGCGGGCGTCCCTAACCTGGCCAGGTTCCAGTTCCTGGACCCCGAGTCCCACAATTTCTACCCTGACTGGGAGCTGTTCGCAGGTATGTGCGTCGCGGTCATGCGGGCAGATGCGGGAAGGGACCCCCACGACCGCGAAATGCAGGACCTCGTCGGGGAACTGTCCACGCGCAGTGACACGTTCCGTGAGTTGTGGGGCGCCCATGACGTCCGCTCGCATGGGTCCGGGACGAAGCGGTTCCACCACCCCGAGGTCGGGGAACTGATCCTCTCCTATGAAGAACTCGTCATCACGGCAGACCCAGGTCTAGTCCTCATGGTCTACACAGCCGAGCCCGGGTCCACTACCGCCGATCGGCTGCGGCTGCTCGCGTCGTGGAATGCGCCAATGCGGGCCTCCGAGACCGCCGAGGGTCAAGAGTCAGCGACGCGGTAGCTCTATCCCAGTTGCTCCGGCGAGGGCCGCTAGCAGCTGATCCTGAACCTTAGGGTCCTGCGAGGACGGGTGCGGCTGTTGCTGCTGCCCGTGGAACCAATAACCCCCGGTGACGGTCAGCCCCTGATCGGTGACGAGTCGTTCCTGCGTCTGGTGGCCGAGGTCGAAATCATCGGTCGCGCCAGCGCCTCCCATCTTTGTCGGCACCCATCCCGGGTCCACCGCGTTCGCCAGGACCGCGGGGGCCCACCGTCGGGCCACGCCCAGGGCGAGGGTTGTCACAAGCAGCTTGCTGTCGGAATAGCTGCCCGAAGGCCTCTCACCGTCCCAGTCCAGCCGGCCGAGATCGGCGTGCCCGCCACGGTGCATACCGCTGCTGAGATAGACGTGCCTCGTCGGTGTGCGGAGCAGAGCGGTGAAGAGGTAAGGGGCGACGACGTTGACGGGGATGACGGCCGCGCCGGAGTAGACGCCGGCATTGTGAATAACTGCATCCACCGCTTCGACGTCGTTCAGCCCATGGACGGCATCGAGGGCTTCCCGCCGCTTTGAGAGGTCAGCGATGATCAGGGCTGCGCCACGATCGACGAAGTCGATGAGCGTCTTGGCCCGGTCGGCGTTTCGGGCGTGGACGATGACGTCGTGGCCCTGGGCGAGGAGAGTGTCTGCGGTTGCCCGGCCGAGACCGTCGGCGGAGCCTGTCACAAGGATGCGTGCCATGACCCCATTGTGGCCACCTCGGGGGAGGGGTGCCCTCTCAGTACACGTCACAGCAGGGCATTCCTTTCCGCTCCCGTCCCGCGTTGGCTGAGTGATGAGCCCCGAACGCGGGGTTTCTAGGAGGAGAAGGAGAGCGTCATGCCGGAACAGAAAAAGCAGGTCGGTGGCGGTCGCGCCATGTTCGGCGACTTCGCCCCCAAGATGGCCGCCCTCACCGACGATGTCCTCTTTGACGACGTCTGGAACCGTCCCGAGCTGTCCGCCCGGGACCGCAGCCTCGTCACCGTCGGGGTCCTGACCGCGCAGGGCAACACCGAGCAGCTGGGCTTCCACCTCGGCCGTGCCGTCGAGAACGGCGTCACCCAGGACGAACTCATCGAAGCGATCACCCACGTGATGCTCTACTCCGGCTGGCCGCGCGGAATGGCCGCGATGGGCGTCGCCAAGAACCTCTTCACCGACGACAAGTAAGGAACCGCCCTCATGCAGATCCAGCCGCAGAAACCAACCAGCCTCAACCCCGAAGCGCAGTTCCCCGGTCAGGTGTGGGTCGACCCGATCGTGGCACCCCAGACCGACGACCAGCGAGTGACCGTGGCAAAGGTTCGGTTCGCACCCGGTGCCCGGACGGCGTGGCACCACCACGCCCGCGGCCAGTTCCTGCACGTCACCGAAGGCATCGCCCGGTTCGGCACCCGTGACGGACACGTCGTCGACGTTCACCCCGGGCAGACCATCTCGATCGCCCCCGGCGAGGAACACTTCCACGCCTCCAGCGGCGACACCTTCATGGAGCACATCGCCATCCTCGAAGCCGCCGACGATCCCGCCGAGACCACCACCTGGCTCGAGCAGATCAGCGACGACGACTACAACGGCGCCGCCTGAGCGCCGCCCCCCCAGAACAGACCCAGCAACCGCGTCACCAGCGGAACGATCGAAAGAAGTAGCGATGAAAGCCACCCTCATGTTCAAATCCGGCGACGTCCGCGTCGTCGAGGTCCCCGACCCCGTCATCGAGCACCCCACCGAAGCGCTCATCCGTGTGACCTACGCGTGCGTCTGCGGGTCGGACCTGCACCCGTACCACGACCTCGAAGAGACCCCCGAGGGTCGCCGCATGGGCCACGAAGCCATCGGCGTCGTCGAGGGGGTCGGAGACGATGTCACGACCCTCTCTGTGGGTGACACTGTCATTGTCCCGTTCGCCTGGTCGGACGGGACCTGCGCCTTCTGCCAGGACGGCATCACCACCTCCTGCATCCACGGCGGGTTCTTCGACGGTGCTCCCTCCGCCACCCAGGCCGAGAAGCTGATCGTCCCCGAAGCCGACGGTACCGCCGTCAAGATCCCCGCAGGCACTGACGAGTCGTACATGCCGTCCCTGCTGACCCTGTCGGACGTCTACCTGACCGGCTATCACGCCGCCATCCGAGGCGACGTCGGGCCGGGGAAGACCGTCACCGTCATCGGTGACGGCGCCGTCGGCCTCTCGGCCGTCCTGGCGTCGAAGCAGCTCGGCGCCGAGACCATCATCCTCATGGGCCGCCACACCGACCGCACGGACCTCGGTCGGGAATTCGGCGCCACCCATGTCGTCGCCGAGCGTGGTGATGAGGGCGTTGCCAAGGTGATGGACATCACCGGGGGCGAGGGCTCGCACGTCGTCCTCGAAGCGGTCGGGCACATGCCTGCCTACGAACAGGCCGTCGGCATCGTCCGACCCGGAGGAACCATCAGCCGCGTCGGCGTGCCCCAGTACGAGGAAGCCGCAGTCGGGATGAGTTCTCTGTTCGGGAAGAACGCCACCCTCACCGGCGGGCCCGCGACCGTCCGCGCCTACCTCGAGGCCGCCATTCCTCAGGTCCTTGACGGCACCATCGACCCCGGCCGTGTTTTCGACCGCGAGATGCCCCTCGATCAGATCGCCGACGCTTACAGGCTGATGGACGACCGCGAGGCCCTCAAAGTCCTCATCCGCCTCTAGCTACGGGACAGAAGTGACCACCTCCATACCTGCCCGGGCCCCCTCGGCTGCCACACCGGCGACCCGGGATCGGATGCCGTGGCTCTCCCTGATCTCGTTAGCGGCCATCGGATTCGTTCTGCTTTCCGCAGAGACCATGCCCGCCGGTTTGCTGCCCGTCATGGCGCACGACCTCCGTGTCAGCGAGGGGGTCATCGGACAGTTCATCAGCGTCTGGGCTCTGGGAACGGTCGTCGTCACCGTTCCTGCGATCACCTACACGCAGGGCTTCCGACGAAAGCCGCTACTACTAGGAGCGCTCTCGGGGCTTGTCTTTGCCAACGCCGTCACCGCGCTGTCGTCTGACGTCGTCATCTCGCTGGCCTCCCGGTTCGTCGGCGGTGCCTTCACTGGCATCCTGTGGGGGATGCTCGCCGCGTACGGACGCCGCATCAGCCCGCCCAACCGTGGCGGTCTGGCGTTGGCGGTCGTCGCCACGGGCGCACCGGTCGGGTTCGCCCTCGGCACCCCGCTCGGTTCCTTTGTCGGCGGCGTCCTCGACTGGCGCTGGTCATTCGCCGGACTATCCGCCCTGGGGATCATCCTCGTCGGGGTTATAACAGTCATCGTGCCTGGCCTATCAGGGCAACCCCAGGCCCACCGTCAACCTCTTGCAAGGGTGTTCCTGCTGCCGGGCATCCCGATCGTGCTCCTGGTGATCTTCGTCTGGATGCTCGGCCACAACACCATCTACACGTACATCGCACCGTTCCTCCGTGACAGCGGCAGCGGCCTGACCCCGGACCTCGTGCTCCTTGTCTACGGGGTCGCCTCTATCGGCGGTGTCATCGTGACTGCCCTTGTGATTGACCATCACCCCCGGCTGCTGCTGCAAGCAAGCATCGTTGCCTTCATCATCGCGGCCGCCGTGTTCGTCACCGAGCACGCATCCCCGGTTGCAGTGCTACTCGCGGCCGCGCTCTGGGGGTTGGCATTCGGGGGCGCGTCCCCTCAGTTACAAAGCGCACTCTCCATCGCAGGCGGTTCCCAATCGGACCTTGCCAACTCATTCCTCCCTGTGGCGTTCAACCTCGCAATCTTCGCCGCAGGCTTGGTCGGGGCTTTGCTGCTCGGTCTCTCCGGCGGGTTGATCCTCGGCCTATTCATGGCGGTCCTCGGCGCAGTCGCGCTAGCGCTCACGATCGTGGGCCGAAAAACCTTCTCGGCATGAAACTGAGCCCTTCGCCGTGCTAGCTGCACGGGAAAAAAGCTAAGCAAACAGCAAACAATGAGGCCCTCTCCGGCGCACGTTAGTGCGGCGAAGAGGGCCTCTTTGTTTGCCAGACCTTCATCGGTCTCTTACACGGAGGCCAGCCTCGGGCTTACTGCCGGCTTACATGCATTGGCGATGGTGACGTCGGCTGCTAGCCCTGCGGCGGCGAGTACAGCTGCAGGTCGTTGCCTTCAGTGTCTTTGAAGGGCAGGATCCGCCCCCACGGGTGCTCACTGATCTCGCCCTGGATGTCGGCGCCGTGGTCGTTCAGGCGAGCGAGCTCGTCTTCGATCGAGCCGTCGGGCTGGAACGAGATGACGGCGCCACCCGACGACGACACCGAGGCGTCTTCGCGGCCGTTGAGCCCGATCATGAGGCCGCCCGCGTCGAGCTCCGACCAGTCGGTGTCTTCGTTCTTCACTTCGAGTCCAAGAGTGTCGCGGTAGAACGCAACCGCTCGTTTCATATCCGTCACAGGAACCCAGACGGTTGCTACTCCATGTGCCATGTGTTCATCCCGCTTCTCTTCGGTCAGCACGTCTGACCCTCACTTAGCTCTACGCCCCTTGAGCGAGAAGTGCCGCGAGTACCGAGGTGAGATGTCTGCCTGGACGGCGCGTCGGATCCTTTGCATCTTTCGACGCAAGGTTCAGCCGTGCGTTCTTTTGCCGGTCGTTCGGGCGACGGCCCGTTCTTAGCGTTGGGGTGTGGTCGTTCCGGGCCACCCGACGAACGGAGGCATCATGGCGACGATCATCGAGAACCGCCCCAAGACCGGCACGGAAGCCCGTGCACGAGGAGGGATCGGCGGAGTCATAGCCCGGCGCCCCCTCGTCAGCTTCTTCGCCCTTGCGCTGGGCTTGAGCTGGCTGGCGTGGGTGCCGTACATCCTCTCGCCGCACGGGCTCGGGGTGTGGAACATCCACTTTGCAGAGTTCCTCGGGTCGGCTCAGTTTTCTGGCGTGCTTCCGGGAGCACTCCTCGGGCCGCTGGGCAGCGCCTTCCTGGTGACAGCGGTCGCCGACGGGCGTCCGGGCCTTCGACGCTGGGTCGGCCGGCTCTGGCGGTGGCGGGTCGGCTGGTACTGGTACACGCTGGCTCTCGTGGGCGTGCCCGCTCTGATCGTGCTGTCGGGGCTGCCGTTCTCCGGTGGCAATGTGCAGGCGCCGTCGGCTCTCGCGCTGGGCGCCCTGGTGCCGGGCCTGATCGTGCAAATTTTCTCCACTGGGCTGTCAGAAGAGCCAGGCTGGCGTGACTTCGCCCTGCCGCGCCTGCAATCGCGCTTCGGCGCCCTCGGTGCCGCGGCCGTGCTCGGACCGCTCTGGGCCCTCTGGCACATGCCCCTCTACCTCAGCGACTGGGGCGGCTGGCCGACCGCGCCCTGGACCGACCCTCTCGTCTTCATCGCGTTCACGATCACGTTCAACGTGATCATGATCTGGGTGTTCAACCGCACCGGGCAGAGCCTGCCGCTGGTGTTGCTGCTGCACGTCGGTGTGAACAACACCATCTCGACGCTCTGGGCAGACATGTATCCCGGCATCACCGCCTCGACGATGCTGATCGGCCTCGCGATCCTGTCGACGATCGGCGCGACCCTGCTGCTGGTGATCACACGGGGTCGCCTGGGATACGACCCCGCCCGCGACGACGAACCGACGGCCGCCGGGGCCCGACTCGTAGGATCGACCGATGACCTCCGATGACGCACGCCGGCGACGAACGACCGTCGCCGTTGCGAGCGGCACGGCACTCGTCTCCATCGGCCTCCTCGTCGGACTGCCCGCCCTCGACCGGGTCGACGAGGTCGGGCCGGTCGGGTCGTACCCTGCACCCCTCAGCGGGGAGTGGATCGGTTTCGCCCTCGTGCTGCTCGCCCAGGCCGCGGCGCTCCTCGCCTCGGGGCGCACTCTTCGAGCGACGCCGGTGGCGGTCGCCTTTCTCGCGGTCGCAGGATCCGCCGTCTCGCCGGGGGACTTCCACACTCTGGCGGAACTCGCCGTCATCGTCTCCGTCGCGCTCGCCGTAGTCCGGGTGCGGCTCGGCGTGCTCTGGCCCGCGCTCGCCACGACGGCAGGCCTCGTTGTCGTTGCGGAGGTGACCGGTGGGATCCTTCGGGCCGATGCGCCGCTCGCGGCGGCCCTGGGGCAGGGACTGCTGCAGGCGGCCGGGACCGTCGGACTGCCTCTGCTCGTGGCCCTCGTGATCCGCTCGCGTCGTGACGAGCGATCAGCCCGCACCGCAGAAGCGTCGGCGATCGGCCGAGAGCAGGAAGCGAGGATCGACGCGGCGGTGTCGCGGGAACGGACCGCCATGGCGCGCGAGCTGCACGACATCGCCGCGCACCACCTCTCGGGAATCGCGCTGATGGCCGCCGTGATCGACCGTCAGATCGACTCCGACCCGGAGCGGGCCCACGAGGGCGTGCGGCAGGTTCGGGAAGAGAGCACGGCCGTTCTCGACGACCTGCGCCGACTGGTCGGACTGCTGCGCGACGACGCCCCGGCCGAGCGGGCCGTCGAGACTGTCGCGGGGATCCTCGACCTTGTCGAGCGGACCGCGCTCCGCTCTGATGTGCGGCTCGAGATCCGCACCGTCGGCGATCAGACGCACGTCGCCGGCGGTGTCGGACCGCTTGCCCAACTCGCCGCGTACCGAACCGCTCAGGAGGCGCTCGCGAACGCCGCCCTGCATGCCGCGGGGGCTCTGGTCAGGGTGACCATCGACGATCTCGACTCGGCCGAGGTCACGATTCGGATCGAGAACGGACCGGCTGCTACGCCGGCCGCCTCGACCTCGTCTTTTGGGGGTAGTGGCTTGCGCGGAATGCAGGAGCGGGCCGACCTCGTCGGAGCTCAGCTTCAGGCGGGGCCGACTGACGACGGTGGATGGCTGGTCGAGCTCACGCTGACCCGTGAGGCGCCGCTTGCCGCTGAGGACGAGGGCCTGGGGGTGTCGGCATGATCCGGGTGCTCGTCGCTGACGACCAGCCGCTCGTGCGCGCCGGGATCACCGCGCTTCTCGGTGCTGAGCCCGACATCGAAGTGGTGGCCGTTGCCGCCGACGGGGGAGAGGCGCTGGAACTCGCTCGGCGCACCGCACCCGACGTCGCGTGCCTCGACATCCGCATGCCGGTGCGGAACGGGATCGAGGTCGCGCGCGAACTGTGTGGCCCGGACGCCGACCCGGTCGTGCCGGTGCTGATCCTCACGACCTTCGGTCTCGACGACTACCTGTTCGGGGCGTTGGAGGCCGGGGCATCCGGGTTCTTGCTCAAGGACGCCGACCCTGACGTGATCATCCGGGCGGTGCGCCAAGTCGCCGCCGGGAACGGCACCGTCGACCAGGCGCTCACGCGCCGGGTACTGCGCGAGTTCGTGTCGAGGCGGAGTCTGCAGCCGGTCACCGGCGATCGGGCCGACGACCTCCTGACTGTTCGTGAGCGCGAGGTCTTGATGCTTCTCGCCCAGGGCATGTCGAACGAGGAGATCGCGGCCGAGCTGGTCGTCGAGGTGTCCACGGTCAAGTCGCACCTGGCTCGCATGCTGCCGAAGCTGGGCGTGCGCTCCCGCCTTCAGGCGGTCGTGTGGGCGTACCAGAACCGGATCGTGGCGGTGCCGGGGGCGGATTAGGAGGCGGCGGCGGGTGCTGCTGGACCCGAACAAGTCGGCCTCGAGAACGACCCACACGATCGCGAGCACTACGAGAGACAGATAAAGCTAGCTGTGGTTGATCCGCATGTCGCGATGATACGTGCGCCGCAAGGCGGAGCCAGTCCCAGTTTCAGGCCCAACGCCGACCTGTAGAGCAAGCTCAACGACCAGAAATCGGCCTCTTGTCATAGTCAGTTGATCTGCATATAGTCGCATCATGAGCTCAGAGATGCGGGAACCGACGTTCGTCATTCTGTCGTCGCTCGCGAGTGGGTCTCGCCATGGTTACGGGATCATCACCGACGTAGCGGCCCTGAGTTCTGGTGCACTTCGTCTCCAGGCGGGGACGCTTTATGCCGCCCTCGATCGCCTTCGGGTCGATGGCCTCGTCGAAGTGTCGTCCGAAGACATCGTTCAAGGGCGGCTGAGGCGGTCGTTCAGTCTTACGAGTCTCGGCCGAACGCGACTGGCCGAAGCGGCTCATCGTCGACAACAAGGCGCCGAGATTGCTCTGCGCCGGCTCAATGGAGGGGTGGTTGGGGCATGAAAGAACTCGAACGGCAGTACCGAGCCAGCATGCGCTGGTACTCGGCCCGGTGGCGTCGCGTCCACGGCGAGGCTCTGCTTCAAACGCTCCTGGAAGGAGCTGAGGTCGAGGATCGTTCGCGGCCAACGAGGTCGGAGCAGCGCAATCTCGCCGCGACGGGTTTGCGCCAGCGATTTAGTGCCGTCATTCCGTACGTATTTTTCACTGTTGCGTTCATAGCGGGATGCGCTCTGCTGACAGCATGGCGAGCCGGCTTTCAGAGCACCCTCGTGGTGACTGTTCCGGGGCTGGGCTATCCCATCCTGAGTAGCTTGTGGCTCGGGGCCGCAGGCGCGGGCTTGTTTGTCATCAGTGGCGGCTTCGGCGGGCTCTTGCTTCGACGCAATCACCGAGCGTTGACCCTAGGAGTGATCAGCGATGACTAGGTGTTTCGTGCCGCAGCGAATCCGCCGCGGCGCCTCTTGCTCCTGCTCCTAGGGGAGCTTGCGCGACTCCGATTCACTCTCGATGAACGCGAGAGGAACGGTGAAGATGTACATCGTGATTGCGCCTCCACCCTTGAGTGGGAAAGTCAGAGGGAGTTGTCCACGCCACACTGAACGGCGTTTAAGGGCTTCCTTCTCGAAGTCGCGACGACTGTAGGTGTCGGGGAGCTCGAAGCGGTCGGTGCCGTAGAGGAGTGTGGCCATGGACCGAACCTACCGAGACGGCGAGATGTGGGTGGGGGAGGGGTGATTCGGGACCACCGGGATCCTGAGCTCCTGTGCGGAGTGTGTTGCGACCGAGGCCCGACCTGCGAGCATGGCCCCATGCTCGTGTGGTTCAGTGACTGGCAGCTCGCCGAGGAGCGGCTCCACATTACGGTCGGCGACGACGTCGAGTGGGAGCTCTACCCGGCCGACGCGGCGTGGGTGACTCGCCTGTTCGGTGATCGCCTCGCGGTCGAGTGGGAGTTCGACACTGATGGCGATGCGGTCGAGCAGCCGTCGCGGCGGGTTCGTGGTGCGGTGGTGGATGTTCGCCGTGTCCGGTGCGTCCTGGTCCACGACAGCGACGGTCTCGGGCCTCGTCCGGGTGCGGCGGTCATGAGCCCGGTGCTCGACACGTCGGGCTCATGGAAAGCGGACACCATGGCGCCGGTGGAGGCGGATCCTGCTCTTGCTGGTCTCGACACCGGGTGGCGGTCATACTCGAGCATTTACGGCAGCGGAGATGTCGAGTTCCCGTTCGGCTATGTCGTCACCCTCGCGGTCGACGACGAGTGAGTCTCGATGCTGCAGGATCCGGGACGGCGAGCGTCTCAGACGACATCTGACTAGGCAGCGGCGGGCGCCCAGCCGAGCTCCGGGCCCAGGTGTTCGGCGAGATCGGTGAGGATCTGCGCGTAGTCGTCGGGCTCGAGCGCGAAGGGCAGCGCGAACGCGACCTCGTCGACGGCCTGATAGGCCGGATCGGCGTGTAGCGTGTCGGCGATCTCGGCGGAGGTGCCGACGATATCGGCCGCGAAGAGCAACTTGCCCGGGCCCTGGGGCACCCCCACGCGACCCGCTCGCGATTCGGCGTACGCGGCGTAGCGGGCCCGTTGCTCCGGCGTCGCCGAGTCGGTCGGCACCACGACGAGGCCCTGCGAGACGCGGGCGGATGCGGAATGCTGATGGGCGTCTCGGTAGGCGTCGATCTGAGCGCGCTGGTTGACGGCGAAGTCGGTGCCCTGATCGGCGCGAGTCACGCTCGACGCCAGCAGGTGGAAGCCGTTCTCACCCGCCCACACCGCCGACCGGGTGCTGCCGACGCCGCACCAGAGGCGATCGACGAGGCCGGGGGAGTGGGGCTGCACGATGTCGCTGAACTCTTCGATGCCGCGTCGTTCCGGCGCCGGGTTGACGACGTCACCCCGCACCAGGTCGCGCAAGCGAAGGAGGCGATCGTAGCCGAGGTCTTCGTGGTCGGCGGTGTCGGGGTAGATCGCGTCGCGGTACAGGTCGAAGTTCATCGGGGTTCCCGCCGAGAAGCCGGGGTTCAGTCGGCCGCCCAGCAGCACGTCGACGGTGCCCAGGTCTTCGGCGAGGCGGAACGGGTTCTCTGCTCCGATCGGCGTAACTGCGGTACCGAGCTCGATGCGGCTCGTCCGCTGCGACGCGGCGGCCATGATCGCGACCGGCGACGAGATACCCGGCTGCAGATGCCGATGGCGGAGCCACGCACTGTCGAAGCCGAGATGCTCGCCGCGCTCGATCACGCGCAGGGTGTCTTCGTGGCCGGCGGCCGGAGACGCGGGGTCGAACGACCCGATCGTGAGGAAGCCGAGACGTTGGAGAGGGGAACCGTGGACGGGCATGCCCTCAGTCTCGCAGGGACGCCGAGATGCGGGACTCGGTTGCCCCCGTCCCTCCCGTTCGCAGCGCGCACACGCTCACGGCACGGCGCGCGGTGGGTTAGTCTCGGCCTGCTCCCGGCTGCACCACCGCCACGTGCACCGACCAGGCTGGGCCGGGGGTCGACGGAAGGAATCGCAATGAGCATGGAGTCCGCGGCCTGGAGCTCGCTCTACAAGATCTCGTCCGCCCGAGACGGAAAGCACGGTATTTCGCGTGCCTCTGTGCGTCGGATCCTGACGTTCTCGGTGCCCTACCGGGCCAAGCTGATCGTCTTCATCCTCCTGTCGGTCGTGGGAGCGTTCCTCGCGGTAGCGACGCCGGTGCTCGCCGGCAGGGTCGTCGACGTCATCGTCGCCAACGGCGCGATCGCCACGATCGTCTGGCTCGCGATCGGCATCGCCGGGGTGGCCCTGGCCGATGCCGGTGTGTCGCTCGTGACGCGCTGGTATTCGGCACGCATCGGGGAGGGTGTGATCCTGGATCTCCGCACGGCGGTCTTCAACCACGTGCAGAAGATGCCGATCGCGTTCTTCACCCGCACCCGGACGGGCGCCCTCGTGAGCCGCCTCAACAACGACGTGATCGGGGCGCAGCAGGCCTTCAGTGGCACGCTGTCGGGCGTGGTCACGAACGTCGTGGCGCTGATCCTCACCCTGATCGTCATGCTCAGCACCTCCTGGATCGTGACCGTCCTCGCCGTGGTCATGCTGCCGATCTTCCTGATTCCCGCGCGCCGGATGGGCAGTCGCCTCGCCGCGCTGCGCCGTGAGGCCGCCGACCACAACGCCGCCATGAGTACGCAGATGACCGAACGTTTCTCGGCCCCCGGCGCCACCCTCGTCAAGCTGTTCGGCCGGCCCGACGACGAGGCCGAGGAGTTCCGCGTGCGTGCCGCCCGCGTGCGCGACATCGGGGTGCGGGCCGCGATGCTGCAGTTCGTCTTCGTGACCGCCCTGACGCTCGTCTCCGCTCTCGCCCTCGCGCTCGTGTACGGGCTCGGCGGTTTCCTGGCTCTCCGCGGCCAGCTCAACACCGGCGACGTGGTCACCCTGGCGCTCCTCCTCACCCGCCTCTACGTTCCGTTGACCGGCCTCGCGAGCGCCCGAGTCGAGATCATGAGCGCGGTGGTCAGCTTCGAGCGCGTCTTCGAGGTGCTGGATCTCGAACCGCTCATCCAGGAAAATCCCGACGCCGCCGCCGTTCCCGACGGGCCGGTTGCCGTCGAGTTCGACGACGTCCGCTTCGCCTACCCGTCGGCGGACAAGGTGTCGCTCGCCTCCCTCGAGGAGGTCTCCACGCTCGACACCCGCGGCGGCGACGAGGTGCTGCACGGCATCTCCTTCCGGATCGAACCGGGGCAGACAGTCGCGCTCGTCGGGACGTCCGGTGCCGGAAAGTCGACCATCGCGCAGCTTCTCTCTCGCCTCTACGACGTCGACAGCGGCGCCGTGCGCCTGTCGGGAACGGATGTCCGCGACGTCAGCTTCGCGTCCATGCGGCACACCCTCGGCATGGTGACGCAGGACGGCCACCTGTTCCACGAGACCATCCTCTCCAACCTCCGCCTGGCGAGGCCGGAGGCGACCGACGACGAGGTGTGGGACGCCGTCCGACGAGCACGGCTCGAACCGCTCATCCGGTCGTTGCCCGACCAGCTCGACACCATGGTGGGGGAGCGCGGCTACCGGCTTTCCGGGGGTGAGCGTCAGCGGATGACGATCGCGAGACTCCTGCTCGCCCAGCCGCGCGTCGTCATCCTCGACGAGGCGACGGCGGCCCTGGATTCGACGTCGGAGGCCGCCGTGCAGGCGGCGCTCAGCGAGGCGCTCGAGGGACGGACCGCCATGGTGATCGCACACCGCCTCTCCACGATCCGGAGCGCGGACACGATCCTGGTGATCGAGGACGGATCGATCGTGGAGCGCGGCACGCACGAGGAACTGCTGGCCATGGGTGGGCGGTACGAAGAACTCCACCGGACCCAGTTCGCGGTGCAGAAGAACGTCGCGGCAGACGAGGAAGCGTTGAGCCCGAGCTAGTCGAGTCGCGACACCGGCGCTCGCCAAATCCGTCCCCTTTGTCGGCCTTTGCAGCGTCGCGGGGCGCACGATGGAGCAGTGTTCATCCCCACCCGATCCGCCGGCCTCGACGCGCTCGAAGAGTTCGTCCCCCGCGCGGGCTCCGACTACGCCCGCAACCGCAATCACGACCTCGGGGTGTCGAGGGACAACGTCTCAGAGCTGTCGCCCTACGTGCGCCATCGACTGGTGACCGAGCACGAGGTCGTCGCCGCCGTCCTCGAACGACACAGCCTCCGCAGCGCCGACAAGTTCGTGCAGGAGGTGTTCTGGCGCACCTACTGGAAGGGCTGGCTGGAACAGAACCCCGAGGTGTGGCGTCGCTATCGCCGCGACGTGGGGGAGTTCGCGACCGGCGATCTCCCGGAGGCCTACCGCGACGCCGTAGCCGGGCGCACCGGCATCGACGCAATGGACGTCTGGGCGCACGAGCTCATCGACACCGGCTACCTGCACAACCACACGCGGATGTGGTTCGCCAGCATCTGGATCTTCACCCTCGGCCTGCCCTGGCAGCTCGGAGCCGACTTCTTCTACCGGCACCTGCTCGACGGAGACGCGGCGTCGAACACGCTTTCATGGCGGTGGGTCGCCGGCCTGCAGACCAAGGGCAAGACCTACCTCGCATCGGCCTCCAACATCGCGCAGTACACGGAGGGGCGCTTCTCGCCTACCGGACTCGCGAGCGAGGCCCGAGCGCTCGCCGAGGATCCCCTCCCGCCCCGGGCGGCGATCGAGTCGAACGACGTCGTGGGGCAGCTCGGAGATCGCATCGGCCTGCTGCTGCACGAGGAAGACCTCGAGGCCGGCAGCCTGCTCGCGGAGCAGCCCGGGCTCGCCGATCGGCTGGTGGCGACTGCCGCCGTCGCCGACTCGGGAGAGCGATCTCCGTTCGAGGCATCGGAGGCCGTGGCGGCGTTTACGGCGACGGCGCTCGACGATGCAGCGGCCCGCACTCTCGACGCCGGCGCACGCCCGGCACGGATCCTCGCCGACACGCTCCCCTCGACCGTCCTGCGCTGGGCGGAGTCCGAACAGCTCGACACCGTGGTCGTCCCCTTCGCACCGGTCGGCCCCGTCCACGAGAGGCTCGAGAAGTTGCGCCCGATCCTCGCTTCGGAAGGGGTCGCCCTCGTCAGCGTCCGCCGTCGGTGGGACAGCCTGGCGTGGCCGCACGCGTCGCGCGGGTTCTTCCCGTTCCGAGAGCAGATTCCGACGCTGGTTCGTCAGCTGGGTGTTGCGCCCTCGCTGTGACCAGAGAGACGGCAGGATCCGCCGGCTAGGCCCGAACGCTTGAGGACGAGTCAGACGAGACACGCCGTCCAGGGCCGAGATGTATCGTCAAGATCCGCCATGCGTCCTGAAGGGACACCCTGTTATGCGCTCGTCGTCTTCGCCCGGTTTCGATCTGCGGGGTGCCGTCGAAGGTCTCCGGCAGACCTTCGCTTCCCCCTCCATGGCGGACGCGAGCCCCGACGTCCGAGAAGGCGACGGAGAAGGCGGCGACATTCGGGCGGCCATTCTCCGCGAACTCAGCGAGGAGTCGATGCACGGCTACCAGATCATCCGCGCCATCGAAGCCCGATCCGGCGGTGCGTGGAAACCGACCCCCGGTACGGTCTACCCGACTCTGCAGGTGCTCGACGATGAAGGACTGGTCTCGGCCGCGCAGGTCGGCGAACGCAAGGTCTATTCGCTGACCGACACGGGGCGCTTCGCCGCTGCTGCTGCCGACTCTGCTGCCGCTGCCTCTGCTGCTGCCGACTCTGCCAACGGCGGCTCCGCCTACGCCGCCTCCGGCTCACCGAAGGCACCGCAGCAACCGTGGGGTCAGGGTGTGCACGGAGCTCTCGCTCTCACGAAGTCCGCCGCGAAACTGGCCCAGGTGATGACGCTGGTCGCCCAGACCGGCACGCCGCGTCAGACCGAGCGGGCCGTCGCCGTCGTGGATGAGGCGCGCCGCAAGCTCTACGCGATCCTCGCCGAGGAGTAGGGCATGCCGCAGGCCAGTGGCACGCCCGCCGCGCCGCAGACCAGCCGAGCCTCCCGGAAGCGCTACCGCAAGATCGTGCGGTTCGCCTGGATCTTCCTCGCGCAGGCCTGGTGGTACGAGCTCTTCCTCCCGCGCATCGGTCTTCGGCGGTTCGCCGCGCGAGGTCGAACCGCGAGGCTGCAGTTTCTCGCCCAGCGCTTTCGCGTGCTGGCGGTCGACCTCGGCGGCCTGATGATCAAGGTCGGGCAGTTCCTCTCGGCGCGACTCGACATCCTCCCGCCGGAGGTCACGAACGAACTGCAGGGATTGCAAGACGAGGTGGCTGCGGAGCCCTTCGACAAGATCCGCGAACAGACCGTCGCCGAGCTGGGCATGCCGCTCGAGTCGGCCTACGCCTTCTTCGACCCGACTCCGATAGCCGCGGCATCCCTCGGTCAGGCGCACCGGGCGCGGCTGTCGCCAGCGCTCGCGGCCGACCTGGGATTCGAGAACGTCATCGTCAAGATCCAGCGACCCGGCATCGACGAGATCGTCGCCGTCGACCTGGCCGCCCTGCGCCGCATCGGCGGCTGGCTCTCGCACGTGAGCCTCGTGTCGAAGCGCGCCGACGCCCCCGCACTCGTCGAGGAATTTGCCGTGACGAGTCTGGAAGAGATCAACTACCTGCACGAGGCAGCGAACGCCGAGCGCTTCACCGCCGACTTCGCCGGAGACCCCGTGGTCGAGGCGCCGGTGGTGGTGTGGGAACGCAGCTCGCTGAGAGCGCTGACCCTCTCCGACGTCTCGGCGATCAAGATCACCGATGTCGAGGCCCTCAAGAGAGCGGGAATCGATCCGTCGGTTGTCGCCGACGAGTTGGCACGCGTCACCTTCCAGCAGATCTTCGTCGCCGGGTTCTTCCACGCCGACCCTCACCCGGGCAACATCTTCGTCACCCCGGTCGCCGCAGTCGCCGCAGGATCCAGCAGCGCAGGATCCGAGACGGCAAGATCCGAGACGGCAAGATCCGCGACGGCAAGATCCGACACCGGTGCCGGCGTGAAGTGGCATCTGACCTACGTCGACTTCGGCATGATGGGCGAGATCTCCGACCCGCTCCGCGCCGGCCTGCGAAACTTCATCCTCGCCGCCGTCGGACGCGACAGCCGAGCCCTGGTCGCGTCGCTGGGCGAACTCGGCGTGCTGCTGTCGACGGCTGACACCGACGAACTGGAACGGGCCATGTCGGCGCTGTTCGATCGCTTCGGCGGCTTGGGCATTGCAGAGCTCCAGACCATCGATCCGCGCGAGCTGGAGGCGTTCGGGCGGCAGTTCGGGGAGACGATCCGCGTCCTCCCGTTCCAGCTGCCGGAGAGCTTCCTGCTCCTGATCCGCACCATCTCGCTCGTCTCGGGAGTGACGAGCGCCCTCGATCGCGACTTCAACATGTGGGACGCCGTCGACCCCTTCGCTCGCACCATCCTCAGCACTAATGGCCGCGATGCTCTTCGCGATCTGCCCCAGCAGGCGCTGGCCTACGGCACCACTCTCGCTCGGCTACCGAGGAGGATGGACGAGCTCGCGACCCGGATCGAGCGCGGTCAACTCGCCGTCCGGACACCCGAGGTCGACCGCCGTCTTCGGTCGGTCGAACGCTCCGTCAACCGACTCGGCTCGGCAATCGTCTTCGCGGCCCTCCTCGTCGGCGGCGTCTTCCTGCGGTCGACCGACGAGGTGCTCGGCACAGTTCTCATGGCGACGGCGGCGGTACCTCTGCTGCATCTCGTCTTCACGCTGCGGAGGCGCTAGCTCACGGTCTCGAACACGGCACACGAGTCGTCCCCTGCCCAGGGTTTCGATCCCCGACGTTGGCGGGCGCTGTTCGTCATGCTCATGGGCCAGTTCGCCGCGCTGCTCGACGTCAGCGTCACGAACGTGGCCCTCCCGTCGATCGGACGCTCGACGGGCGCCGGGCCGGCGGAGCTCCAGTGGATCGTCAGCGGGTACATCCTCGCGTTCGGCCTCATGCCCGTCATCGGCGGACGGCTCGGCGACACCCGAGGGCGGCGCCGCATGTTCATCATCGGAGTCTCGGGCTTCGTGCTCGCCAGCGCCTGCGTGGGCCTCGCTCCCGTGCCGCTCGTGATCATCGCCGCCCGGGTCGTGCAAGGGCTCTTCGGAGGCATCATCGGGCCCCAGGTGTCCGGTTACATCCAGAACGCGTTCCCGAAATCCGAGCGCGGCCGGGCGTTCGGCGGTCTCGGGCTCTCGGTCGGCGTCGGCACAGCTCTCGGACCCGTCATCGGCGGCCTCCTGATCGCTCTCGGTGGCTCCGACTTCGGGTGGCGACTCGTGTTCTTCATCAACGTGCCGATCGGCATCGTCGCGGTGATCCTGGCGCGTCGATGGGTGCCGAAACAGGAGCCCAAAGGATCCGGGTCGGGCCGGCTCGACATCGCCGGTGCGGTGCTCCTCGGCGCAGCACTGTTCTTCGTCCTGTTCCCGATCGTCGAGGTCAACGAGGTGCACAGCGGCTGGGTGTTCGTGGTCTTCATCCCCGCGGCGGTCTTCCTCGTCCTGTTCCTCCGCCGCGAGTCGCGGCTCACGCGCGAGGCAGCGTCGCCGCTCCTGAACCTGCAGCTCTTCCGCGTTCCTACCTTCGTGACCGGGGTCGCCTTCGCTGTGGTGTTCTTCTGCAGCAACACCGGGATCCCTCTCATCCTGTCGCTCTACTATCAGAACGGCCTCGGCTTCACTGCCCTGCAATCGGGCCTCGGCGTGTCAGCGCTGGCGCTCGGCTCCGTGCTCGGGGCCCCCGTCGCGGGCCGACTCGTGCCCCGGATCGGGCGCCCGCTCGTCGTCGGCGCGGTGTCGGTGTTCTTCGCCGGCACGATCGTGATCGGTGTCGTGATCCAGGGCGAGCCCGACCTCACCGACCCGGCCACCGTGATCCTGCGTCTCGCGGTTCCTCTGTTCGTGCTCGGAATCGCCGGTGGCGCCATCGTCACCCCGAACCAGACGCTCTCCCTGATGGACGTCGATCCGCGCATGGGCGGGGCCGCGGGCGGTGTGCTGCAGACCGCTCAGCGGATCGGGTCGGCTACCGGGCAGACCGTCCTCGGCACGGTGTTCTTCGCCCTGCTCGGCTCGGCTGTCGCCTCCCGGACCGAGGGCATGCCGGCATCCGAGGTAGGTACCTTCGCCGATGCGCTCAGTCTTGCTCTGATCGTCTCGCTGGTGTTCTCCGGCGCGGCGCTCACGCTCGGGCTCGTCGACCTGCGACGCAAGGCAACACACCACCGGCCCTAGCAAGTGCTCGCTAGGGCCGGTGTCACAGCACTGTTAGTGGTTGGCGACCAGGTCAGGGCTTGAGGACGACCTTGATGCAGCCGTCGCCCTTCGTCTTGAAGAGGTCGTACATCTCGGCGGCCTGCTCGAGCGGCACGGGGTGCGTCACGAGGTCTTCGGTGCCGAGGGGATCCGCAGGATCCTCGACCAGTGGCATGAGGGTTTCCGTCCACTTCTGAACGTTGCACTGCCCCATGCGGAGGCTGATCTGCTTATCGAACAGGTTCAGGAACGGGGTCGGGTCGGCGGTGCCGCCGTAGACACCGCTGAGCGACACCGTGCCACCGCGGCGGACGACATCGAACGCGAGGTGCATGGCGCCGAGGCTGTCGATGCCCGCCTTCTGCATGACGGCCTGGCCGACAGCGTCGGGAAGAACGCCGGCCATCTTCTGGAACAGCCCCACCGCACCGTGCTCGTGGGCTTCCATTCCGACGGCGTCGAGGACGGAGTCGGGGCCCCGGTCGTCGGTCATCTTCTTGATGATCGCCGAGACGTCGTCGGTGAGATCGAGCGTCTCGACACCGTGGCGCTCGGCCATGGTGCGGCGCTCGGGAACGGGGTCGACGGCGATCACTCGGTAGCCCTTGTGGACGCCGATGCGGCTGGCGAACTGGCCGACCGGTCCGAGACCGAGAACGACGAGCGTGCCGCCGTCGGGAACTTCGGCGTACTCGACGCCCTGCCAGGCGGTCGGAAGGATGTCGCTGAGGAACAGGTACCGCTCGTCGGGCAGGGTCGCGCCGACGGTGATGAGGTTGAAGTCGGCACGCTGAATGCGAAGCTGCTCAGCCTGTCCGCCCGGGGTCTGGCCGTAGAGCTTCGAGAAGCCGTAGAGGGTGGCGCCGGAGTCGTACTCGGTGACCTGAGTGGTCTCGCACTGCGAGAACAGGCCGCGGTCGCACATGAAGCAGTGACCGCAGGCGATGACGAATGGGACGACGACGCGGTCGCCGACCTTGATGCGCGAGACCTCGGTTCCGACGGCGGTGACGACGCCCATCGTCTCGTGGCCGAGGACGTCGCCCTTGTCGAGGTAGGGGCCGAGGGCGTCGTACAGGTGCAGGTCACTGCCGCAGATTGCTGCCGAGGTGACTCGGATGACGGCGTCGGTGGGCTCGATGATGGTGGGATCGGGGACTTCTTCGACAGACACCTTGGTGACGGCCTGGTACGTGAGAGCTCTCATTCTTCAGGTCTACTCGGTCTTTGGTTGGCGGCCTCGGAGACTCGGAAAAGACGACCCCGGCCTGAGGGAGGAGTGATTGCTCTTCCTTGAGTCGGATCGTACATTCGACGCTCACGAGTGAGCCTTGTCAGGTAGGCATGAGTCTGACCGAACGATCCCGCCGCCGGAGTGCCGCGTTTCATCCCGTCCGACTATTCGGCCGACTACCGCTCGATCGCCCCCGGCAGTAACCGCAACTTCGAGATCCGTCGTGAATTCGCGGCCGAGGTCGACGCGGCGCCAATCCAGGCGACATCGATCCTCAACGGGATGTTCACCGACCTCATCGCCAGCGAGGCGCCGATGATCCTCTTCGACCGTCGACGGGTCCTCTTCTGGTCGTCCGCCGACCAGATTCTCGACTTCACGACCAAAGACGATGTCGCCCGGGTCACCGCCCTGGCAGCTCTCGACGACACGGCGCCCCGCGTCATCGAGATCGCCGGAGCCCAGGTGACGGCCCGCGACATCGCCCGCACGCTGACCGAGCTCACCGGCACGCCGTTCAAGCTGCAGTGGGCCGGCACGACCGGAACTCTGTCTGTCATGAGCAAGGTCGTCAAGCGCCTGTCCAAGAACCCCGACGAGACGTTCCCGGCCTGGCAGGGGATGCAGTACTTCGTCAGCATGTTCAGCGGCCACGCGCAGTTGCTGCACGTCGACAACGACCGCTACGGCACCCACACCTGGACGACCGTCCGCGACGTCCTCGAGGAGCACCTCGCCGGCGCCTAAGTCGTGCGCCGAGATCGCAGTTGCGGTCGGGTGCACCCGACTACAAGTGCGATCTCGGCACGGATGAGGCCAAAGGGCGCGAGCATGGTGCCGTCATGGCCCAGAATTGCCCCACGACGCACCACCAGCTATCGGAGAACGCCATGACCAGCCCCAGTGAGATCCGCTCCGCCGCCGGGAAGGTCGGCGACAGCCACGCCCTCGAAGTGCTCGCACGCGCCGGATTCGCCGCCAGCGGCCTCGTCCACCTCCTTCTCGGATACCTCGCGATCCGCGTCGCCCTGCACCAGGGCGGTAAGTCCGACCAGTCGGGCGCCCTCGCTCAGGTCGCCAAGCTCCCCGGTGGCACGATCATCCTGTGGCTGACGGTCGTCGGCCTGTTCGCGCTGGGGCTATGGCTGGTGATCCAGGCGGTGCTCGGAATCGGCTCGTCGTCGAAGAAGCGCTGGGTGCGCAGCCTGGTCTCCGCTTCGAAGGCGGCAGCCTACGTAGCCCTCGGATTGACGGCGGCACAGACCGCTCTCGGCAGCGCTACGAGCTCCACCAGCACGTCCACCAATGCCAGCGCATCGATTCTCACGCTGCCGGGTGGTCGGATCCTTCTGATCGTCGTCGGCCTGATCGCCATCGGCGTGGGCGCCTACTTCGTGGCGAAGGGATCGAGGCGGAAGTTCCTGGATGACATCGCCCTGCCGTCGGGAAGCACGGGTCGTGCCATCACCGGCCTCGGGATTCTCGGCTACGTGGCGAAAGGCGTCGCCGTCTTCGTCGTCGGAATTCTCTTCATCGTCGCTGCCGCCACGCTCGACCCGCAGAAGGCCTCCGGTCTCGACGGCGCGCTGAAGGCGCTGGCCGCTTTGCCTTTCGGGCAGGTGATTCTGATCGCCGTCGGGGTGGGGCTCATCTGCTACGGGGTGTACAGCTTCGCCCGGGCACGCTTTGCGCGTCTGTAGCCGCGCGCTGAGCGGATTCGTTTCTGCCAGGCCAGCTAGCTCGCTTAATGAGAAGACTTATCGATAAGCTCTGAGAATCATTCTTGACTAGAAAAGATTCCCATGAGATCTCCCTCCCTCACCCGCATCCAGGCGGCGACCGTCGGCCTCGCGCTGCTCGTCGGCGCGGCCGTTAGCGCGCCCCTGCCAGCCACGGCGGCCACCGCGGCCACGGCAGCCCCCACCCGAGCAACCCACACCGCAGCAGCCCACACCACCTCGGCCGGCCACGACTGGCTCGTCGCCGCCGACCCCGCGGCACACGCGGTCTACGTCGTCGACCCCGGGACGGGACGACGCACGGGCAGCCTCAAGGGCATCGAATTCGGCACGCACGCCGGCACTGTGCAGCTCGGGCACGGGCGCATCGCCTTCATGGACGAGTCGAAGCCCCAGCTCGAGGTGGTGAGCATCTCGGCCACGGGGCGTCCGTCGGTCGTGGCGAGCTATCGGATCCTGAATAAGGATGGGCGGTGGGAGCGCGCGGGCTGGCTCGCGGCTGACCCGTCACGCCGGTACATCGCCGTCGGCTCCGACTTCGACGGGTCGACGAAGCAGCAGGTCAGCGTTATCGACCTCGCGAAGAAGGGGGTCGAGACGGCGCGGATCACGACCAGTGAGGTCAAGCTGGCGACGACGGGGGAGACCGGCACCGAAGAGATGGAGACGTTCCTGGTCGGGTCGCCGCTCCGGCTCGTCGTGACCGCGGGGGGTCGGTTCGATTCGTACTCGGTGTCGAGGATCCTGAAGGGAGATTCGACCCCGCCGGTCACCGCGACGACGGCGCTCGGCGCGTATCCGCACGGCCCGATCGTCAGTGCGGACGGCCGCGTGATCGGCTCCACCCTGCACGACGGATTCGAGACGGTGCCGGTGACCAAGCGCGGCTTCGGGCGCTCGACGAGCACCCCCTACCCGCAGGTCGCGGTGCAGAGCTACCGCCCGCGCATGGCTCCCGACGGCACGACGGCGGTCGGAACGCAGGCTCAGTCGGCGCCGACATCGACGCAGCCGGCTGCCGATATCGGGGCGCTGCTGGCCTCCTCGTCGACCCGCACCTCGCGCGTCGCGACCGTCTCGCTCGGCACCGGAGTCGCCACGCGGGCGGCCGTCGCGAAGGGCTTCGCGGCCGCGGTCGTCACCCACGACGGCACCGACACGCTCACTCTCGTCAGCAGGGGCCGAGACGGGCTCTTCACCGGCGCGAAGAAGAGCGTTGTTCTGCCCACTCTCGGTCAGACCACCGACACCGGGTCGCAGGCACGCTTTCTCGCGGCGACCGACGATGGCTCGCAGCTCTTCGTGACGCGCGCCGGCACGGGAACGGTCGTCGAGATCGACCTCGTGCGCGGGGTGCCGAGGGTGCGCGGTGCCGTCGCCCTTCCTTCGGCGCTCGCCGATGGCGGCTACCTCACCACGGTGGACTCGGGGCAGGCGCCGTTCGACCTCAGCGGCCGATGAGCTGACGCCGCTCGGCCGCATCGCAGTCTCGCGGCCGATGCTTCGCACGGGCACGCTTCGCGCGACTAGCCGCGCGCGTTCGACTCCAAGCGACCGAGCAGGCGCCCACCACGGCTAAGGTGAGGCACGGCCGGCACCTAGGCCCAGCGCTCCGTGACCCGATCACCGGATGAACGCAGGCTCCTGGAGGCCCCATGACGACGCACCGACTCGTGCCAGCGGGGCCTTGGTGCGCCTGTGGCTGAGCGGCTCGACTTCTCGGATGCGGCTCTCGCTCTGGCGCAGGCGTTCGAACCGGATTCCGACCTCTGCGGCCCGTTCGTAGCGGCAATCGGTGTGACCGGTGCGGCCGTGTCGACCCTGGGCGACCCTCTCGGCTCCGAGATCATCTGCGTCACGGACGACTCGGCCGCCCAGTGGGACGAGATCCAGATCGACCTCGGCGAGGGGCCCTGCTGGGAGGCGCTCTCGACCCGCCTTCCCGTCTTCGAGCCCGACCTGCAGCACTCGTCGGAAACCTCGTGGCCTCTGGCGCGGCAGGCTCTTTACGAGACAGGGCTGGCAGCGGTGTTCGCCTTTCCGCTGGTCGTCGCCGGCATCAACGTCGGGGCCATCGACCTCTACTCGCGCGTCTCGGGGGCGATGAGCTCGCGGCAGGTGGCCGACGCGGGTCTGCTGTCGACGATCCTCGCCCGGCAGGTTCTGCGCCGTTCCCTTCGGGCACTGGAAAGCGAGGACGAGGATGCTGGAGGTGGCGGGGGCGACTACTCCCGCCGTGAAGTGCACCAGGCGACCGGAATGGTGCTCGCTCAGATGGGCATCACTCCGGTCGATGCACTCCTCGTTCTTCAGGGCCACGCCTTCGCCAGCGGCCGCCCGGTCCGCGACGTCGCCGCCGATGTCGTTGCCCGCAGACTTGACTTCACCGCCTTCGACAATTGATTCCAGGATTTGAGGAAACCGTGTCCGATTCTCGCGAGACCCTTCTCGTTCGCACCTTCGTGACCGTCGCAGACTCCCTGGTGGCCGACTACGACATCATCGACCTGCTGCAGACCCTCGTCGATCGCTGTACGGATCTCTTCGACGCATCCGCGGCCGGCATCATCCTCGGCCCAGACGACCGACACCTCGAAGTGATCGTCTCGACGGGCGAGGCGAGCCGCAGCATCGGCCTCATGCAGCTCCGGGCCGGCGAGGGGCCCTGCGTCGAAGCGGTGACGAGCGGTCGGGTGGTGTCGGTGTCGAGCAGGGCTGAGATGCACGACCGGTGGCCCACGTTCGCCGACGCGGCATCCGAGTCGGGCTACGTCTCGGTGCACGCGATCCCGCTCCGCCTCCGCGGAGAGACGATCGGATCGCTGAACCTCTTCCGCGACCTCGAGGGCGCCCTCAACGAGTCCGATGCCACCGCGGCTCAGGCCCTGGCCGATGTCGCGACGATCAGCGTCCTGCAGGAGAGGGTCATCCGCGACAGCACCCTGGTCCGCGAGCAGCTCCAGAGAGCCCTCGACAGCAGGGTCGTCATCGAGCAGGCCAAGGGTGTCATCTCGCACACCCATCAGCTCGACATGGACTCCGCCTACCGGTTGATCCGCTACCACTCCCGGTCCAGCCAGACGTCGCTGTCTGCCGTGGCCGCCGGCGTTATCGATGGCAGCGTGAAGATCGAGCTGCCGACACCGCCGCGCGGAGCGAGCACGCCGTGAGCCGGGCGGCCGGGTCGGAGCGCGCGCGACGCGGAGCCGGGATCGCGCTCGCACTGCAGGCGGTCGTGCTGGTCGTGGTGGCGGGAGCCCAGGATCCTGCGCTCCGCCCGGTCACGGCAACCCTCGGGGGCAACACGGCCCAGCTCGTCTCGCGGGTCGACGTCGGCATCGCGTTCGCCGTGGTGGTCGCCCTCCTCGCGCTCGCGAGGTTTCTGCCGCCGAGGTGGGCAGCGTGGGTCGACCCGCTGCTGACCACCCCCATCGCGGTGTTCGTGGTCGCCGAGCTCAACGGCGTGAGAGACGTCGGGGCGCTCGTCGGCATCTATGCGCTCGCGTCGGCCGGGGTGCTGTTCAGGATGGTCCATGCGGTCAGCGCCCGCGAGAGGGCCGGAGCTGAAGCAGGTGCCGGCAGTGGCACGGGGTCGCGTCGGGCGCTCGGCTACGGCGCGGCGGTCGGAATCGTGCCCTGGGGCATCGTGGCGTTCCATCAGGTTGGGGCGGGAATCGTCGGGAGCCCGGTCGGCGTCACGATCGTGCTGATCACGCTGCTGGCTCTGGCGAGTGCGATCGGGGAGTTCGTCGCCGTGTGGCGGGGGTCCGCGATCGTGGCGACGAGTGTGCGCATCGTCGGTCTGTCGGCCGTGGCGTGGGTGGTCGTCGCGGCGGTCTGAGTCGGCCGCGGTCGTCCACCGATCGGAGGTGGGCAGGGGTCGCGGTGCGCCGCGAAGTGGGGGCGCGATGCCCCTAAGTGGGTTCGTGCGCCGGCGAGACGCAGCATTTACGGTTGAGCAACTTAGCCGGGGAGGCGGGTCTTGATCGTGACGGGCAATCCAGTACACAGAGGAATCAGCGTGATTTCGTCCTCTGTCGTTTCGCGATGGCCGGTGCCCCGGGTTTCCGCTTCGGGCCGGATCGTCGATGCCGGAATGCGTCGGTTCGATCGTCTCTTCGACCTGATTGTCGGCGGGTTCGGCGTGCTCTACTCGCTGCAGACCGCCGATTCGTTCGTCGCCGATGCCCCGTCGTTGGCGGATCCGCTCGGCGGCGTCGTCATGTCGATGGTCGGCCTCGCCATCCTGGCGGGGCTCGGCCCTCTCGTCGTGCCGGCCCGCGCCAGGCTGTTCTTTCTGCTCGGTGCGGCGGTCTACGCGGGTGCGCTGCTGCTGTGGGCGGCTACGTTGACACCGCCGGTGTCGACCGATCCCATGCCCTGGTTGATCGCCCTGTCGCCGGTCGGTGCGGCGTACCTTGCGCGGGGCGCCCGCTCCCGTGTCGTGCCGATGGTGTTCGCGTTCGTCGTCAGTGCTCTAGCGAGCATCGGTCTCAGGATCCGCGGCGACGTCGCTCTCTCCGATGTCGCTGTGGACGGCCTGTTCATGGTCGGCCTCTCCCTCGTCTTGGTGTTGCTGCTCGGGACCGTCCGCCACCGGGTCGTGGCCGCCGCGAACAGGCAGCAGCTGGCGGTCGACACCTTCGCGGCGTCGCAGCTCGAAGATGCGACCGAGCACGAGCGCAACCGAACCGACGCGCTGCTCCACGACGCCGTGCTGACCACGTTCCTCTCTGCGGCTTCGGCGGGCGACCCCGAATCGGAAGACCTCGCGTCGCGAATGGCGGCGAACTCGTTGCGCGTGCTGATGCACGTCAACGCGGTCGGCCGCAACGAGCAGGTCCTGCCGTTCGGGCAGGTGCTCGCCCAGCGATGCGAGCAACTCGGCATCTGGCTGAGCCATTTCGACCAGGATCTGACCGCGGTGGAGGTCGTGATGCTGCCCCCGGAGGTCGCTCACGCTCTCGTGGGCGTGCTGGCGCACTCGCTCGCCAATAGCGTGCAGCATGCCGAGGGAGCCACTCGTCGAACCCTTCGGGGCCACCCGCTGGGATCCGACGGCATTCGACTCATCGTCGAAGACGACGGGTGCGGCTTCGACCCTGGCGCGATCGGGCTTCAGGGCGGTGGGCGCGGGAATGAGTCGGCTCGAGAGCTTCGAGCCCTGGAGGGGCGCGTCGATGTCGAGTCGGCCCCGGGAGCCGGGACCCGCATCGTCTTGAGCTGGGGTTCGGTGGCCATCGTCGGCACCGACCTCTATACCGAAGAAGAACGACGGGTGCTTCCATGATCAACGTCCCGAGGTGGCTGACTCTCGGCCTGGTCACGAGTTTCGCGCTGTTCGCGATCGTCTTCGGTCTCGTGGTCGTGGTGTCAAAGCCCGAGGTGGTGCAGCCGGCGATCGGACTCGCGCTCTTCGCGACCGCGTTCACCATGTGCGTCTTCGCGCCACAGAACGCCGCTCCGTCTCACCGCCGTGCCGGCTTCATCGCGATCGTCGGGCTCCTGCTTCCCGTTCTCGGGAGCGCCGCCCTGAACCCGTCGACGGACTCGTTCTCGAACGGCGCCTGGTACGTCAGCGGCGTCGTGTGTCTGGTCGTGGAGTTGCTGTTGCGTCACCGCCAGAGACTCGCCTGGCTGGTTCTGGCTGGGCTCGTCGTGCAGACCCTCGTCTGGGCCGGCCCGTGGGGTCTTCTGCACTTCGGAATCATCGCCACGATCTTGATGGTGGCCGTCGTCACCGTCTCGGCGTGGGCTATCGGGGTGACCGGCGCGGAGATCTCCCGGCACGTCGAATCGGAGCGCCAAGCGGCGACGTGGCGCGCCGCACAGGAGGCCTTCCACGCCGAACGCCAGGTGCGCCTCGGCACCACCGCGCTGGTCGCCGCACCGATGCTCCGGGCCATCAGCGACAAGCGCGGTCGACTCAGCGCGGAAGACAGGGCGGAGTGCCGGCTGCTCGAACAGACCATTCGAGACGAGATCCGCGGACGTCAGCTGCTGAGCCGCGAGATCCGCGAGCAGGTCATGCTCCATCGACGACGCGGGGCCGTGGTCCAGGTGAACGACGACGGCGGCCTCGACGACCTCGATCCCGTCGATCTGGAGCGTCTGCTCGGGCAGGTCGCCGCGGCGATCACAGGGCTGACCTCGGATCGGATCATCATTCGCACGGCGCCGGCCGATTCACCCACCGCGATCACCGTGGCGGCCATGTCGGTCGACCCCGTGGCCGTCGCGCTCGGCCTCGACGGCGAAGACGACCAGGTCGATCTCTGGCTCGAGCTGCCGCGGGCTGTGGCCCCCGAGTCGACCCTTCACGACGCCGTCAGCATCACGACGCCCTGATAAGCCCGAGGGTCGAAAGCAGTAGTCTCGACCTGCCATGGCCACCCCCACCCTGACCTCGCTTCGTCGCACGGCACACCGGGCGATGGAGGTCGAGTCGCGCGCCTTCTCGCAGCGGCGTCCGGTCGATCGGCGAGTGGTCTTCTTCGAGTCGTTCGACGGTAACGGCGCTCTCTGCAACCCCGAGGCGATCTTCCGAACACTGGTCAAGGATCCCGGCTTCGCCGACCTCCGCTTCGTCTGGTCTCTCCGGCCCGGGCACGATCACGACCTGGTCCTCACCGAGTTCGGAGGCGACGCCCGGGTTCGGTTCGTCGAGCCCGGCTCGGAGGCGTACGCCCGAGCCGTGTCGACGGCGGGCTACCTCGTCACGAACTCCACCTTTCCGCGCTGGTTCAGCCGTCGAGACGGCCAAGTCGTGCTGAACACCTGGCACGGGACGCCGCTGAAGAAGATGGGCTTCGACATCGACGACCAGCCCGCCCGGGTCGCCAACGTGCTGCGCACCTTCCTGCACTCCGACTATCTGCTCTCCAGCGGCGACTACATGACCAACACCCTGTATCGGCAGGCGCACCGGCTCGACGGGCTGTTCGACGGGCGGGTTCTGCAGCTCGGGCTGCCCCGGGTCGACGCCCAGTTCGCCGACACGGGGGAGCGCCAGGAGACGATCGCGGCCCTCCGGGACGCCGGCCTCGACCTCGACGGACGCCGGCTGGTGCTGTTCGCACCGACATGGAAGGGCACGTCGTTCGTGCGCCCCGACGATCCCCGGATCCTTGTCGACCAGGCCCGCGAACTGCAAGACCTGCTCGGTGACGACTACCGGGTCGCACTCAAGGCGCATCAGGTGGTGCACGACAGCGTGAGCGAGCGAGCGGGCACCGGTCTGCTCGTGCCGAACGACCTGCCGACCAACCGCGTGCTCGCGGTCACCGACCACCTCGTCACCGACTATTCGAGCGTCTTCTTCGACTTTCTGACGACGGGTCGGCCCCTGCATTTCTTCGTGCCCGATATCGGTGACTACGGCGACTATCGGGGCCTGTATCTCGAGCCGTCGACCTGGCCCGGCCGCGTCACGACCACCCTGGCCGAGCTGGCCGACTCGGTTCGGGCTCCGCTCGACGAGGCGGGTGTCGAACGACTCGCGGCGGCACGGCGACGATTCACCGGCGACGACGACGGGCGCGCAACGGCACGGGTCGTTGACGCGGTGTTCCGCGGTGTCGTCGACCCCGACCGGTCGCGAGCTCTGAACGAGTCGACCGCACGTCGCGTGCTCCTCGTCGCCGGTGGCCCGACCGATCGTTGGGATCCCGCCGTCGTCGACCGCGAGATCGCCACGATCGACCTCGACACGACCGACCTGACCGTGCTCGTCTCCGATTCGCGTAAGCGGGAGTTCATCGCGTGGCAGAAAAGCCAGGACCGAAGGATCCGTGTCGTCGTGCGGCAGGGCGGCCTCGAGGGCTCGAAGTTCTGGTCATTCGCCGCTCGCGTCACCGGCCGGCGTCCGCCGTCGCAGTGGCGCGCCGAATTGCGGCGCCTCTTCGGCCGCAGCCGTTTCGACGCGGTCGTGGTCGCCACCCGGCACCCCTTCTGGGTGGCTCTCAGCGAGACCGCCAAGGCTGACGTCCGGCCCGGCTCGGCGCGTTCTTAGGCGTTTCTCTGCCAGTTCACGGTCTAATGCTCCGGGGGCAGTGATCCCCGCGAGGAGATCCCATGAACGTGCCGTCCGTACTGAACCGCACCGCCCGCATCGGGCTGAAGGCCGCCCGGATGGAGGCGCTCGCGCGATTTCGGCGTGACACGATCCGCGACGACACCGTGCTCTACGAGGCGTTCGCGGGCACCGGCCTGCTCTGCAACCCCGAGGCGCTTTTCCGCGAGCTGCTCGATGCACCCGACTTCGCGCACCTGAAGCACGTCTGGGTGCTCGACCGAGCGCACATCGACGACGAGGCCACGCTGCGCGAATTTCGCCGCGATCCTCGCGTGCGTTTCGTCCTCCGCGAGTCGCTCGCCTACCTCCGCGCCGTGTCGACCAGCAGGTACCTGATCAACAACGCGACGTTCCCGCAGTGGTTCTCGAAACGGCCCGGTCAGGTCTACCTGAACACGTGGCACGGCACCCCGCTCAAGGCGATGGGCTTCGACATGCCGGGTGGGGCACGGCAGTCAGGCAACACCCTCCGCAACTTCGTCGCCGCCGACTACCTACTCGCCCAGAACCCGTTCATGACCGAGACGATGTACGGCTCGGCCTACAAGCTCGACGGGTTCTTCCGGGGCCGGATCCTCGAGGAGGGCTACCCCCGGGTCGACCGCCAAGAGCTCACCGAGGCAGACCGGGTGCGCGTCGTCGACGAGCTGGTCTCGGCGGGCCTCGCCATCGGCCGCCGTCGCGTCGTGCTCTACGCGCCCACCTGGAGGGGCGAGTCGTTCGGCGACCCGTCCGACGACATCGACCTGCTGCTCGCCCGGGTCACCGACCTGCAGGCGAGGCTCGGCAGCGACTTCGTCGTTCTGCTCAAGACCCACCAGATCCTCGAGCGCTTCGTCGGCGGCAACCCGCAGCTCGCACGGGTGCTCGTGCCGGGGCGCATTCCGACCAACCGACTCCTCGGCGTCGTCGACACCCTCATCACCGACTACTCGTCGATCTTCTTCGACTTCCTGGCGACCGGTCGCCGCATAGTGTTCTTCGCCCCCGACGCGTCGTCGTACGGCGCCGATCGCGGCATGTACTTCGAGGCCGACGAGCTCCCCGGCCCGGTCTGCTCCGAGATCGTCGACGTCGCCCGGGTGATCACGGCCCAGGATCCGGCGGACCCCGAGCTCCGCACCGACGTCCGTGCCGCCTGGCAGGCCCGCTTCGTGCCACGCCCCGAGCACAGCGCCGCTCGAGTGGTCGACGTCGTGTTCCGAGATCGAACCGAGGGGTATCGGATCCTCGAGCTGTCGGCGTCCGCCTCGGCCTCGAACCGCACGTCGGTGCTGGTGCACGTCGGAGACCTCGCCTCGAACGGGATCACGTCGGCGGGACTCAACCTCCTGGCCGCACTGCCGACCGACCGCTACGACGTGAGCATCGCCTACACGGTGACCAAGTCGCCGCAGCAGGTGCACAACGCCGACGCGGTGGCGGGATCGGTGCGGCACTTCCGCCGCGAAGGCGGCATGAACGGCCCGAAAGCCCAGCAGTTGCGACGCCGGCTGCTCTACCGCCGCGGAGTCGCCGACGCGCACACGGCCGATGCCGGCCAGCAGACCCTCTGGGACGACGAGTGGACGCGGTGCTTCGGATCGTCGACCTTCGACTACGTCGTCGACTTCAGCGGCTACAGCCCCTTCTGGGCGACGCTGCTGCTGCACTCGCCCGACGCACCGCGCGCGATCTGGCTGCACAACGACCTCGCCGCCGAGGTGGGGCGCGAGGTTGCGGGCAAGCGACCGCTCGCCGTCAGCCTGCCGGCCCTCTTCGGCCTCTACCCGTCGTACGACTCGCTGGTGGCCGTGTCGCCGGCGCTCGCCGCGATCAACCAGCGGAAGCTCCCGCCCTCGGCTCTCGGGTCGCGCACCATCGACTCCGCGGTCAACCTCGTCGACGCCACGAGGATCCGTCGGCTCGCCCCCGCACCCGTCTTCGAGGGCGAGCCGCTGCCCGCTGACGGCGCAGTCCCCGAGTGGGTCGAGGCCCTGGGGCGCGACGACGACTCCGTCTGGCTCGTCACCGTCGGCCGCTACACGCGCGAGAAGAATCAGAAGCGGCTGCTCGCGGCGTTCGCGGCGGTGCGCTCGTCGTCCGAGAAGGGGTCGGCGCTCCGGCTGCTGCTCGTCGGGCACGGCCCGCTCGAGGCCGAGCTCGAGGCTGAGATCGAGCGGCTCGGGCTTCGCGGCGTCGCGTTTCTCACCGGTGCCCTGCGCAATCCGTTCTCGGTGCTGCGTGCAGCCGACTGCTTCGTGCTCTCGAGCGACTACGAGGGCCAGCCCATGGTGCTGCTCGAAGCGGCGACGCTCGGTCTGCCGATGGTGTCGACCGAATTCGGGTCGATCGCCGACGCGCTGCCCGAGGGAGTCATCCACGTGGTGCCCGCCTCGGTCGACGGCCTCGCCGAGGGGATTCGTGCGTTCCTGCGCGGCGAAGTGACCTCGCAGCCGTTCGACGTCGACGCCTACAACGCGATGGCGCTCGGGCAGTTCGGTGCTGCGGTCGGCTTCGCTCGGGTCTAGGGGCTCGGCGCCGTCTAGTCGCGTTTCGCAGGTCTAGTCGCGGTATTCCGCGACTAAACCCGCGAAACCCGACTAGGAGCGCGGGCCCCGGGCCAAAGTAGACGGCAGTCGCAAGAATGGACGTCGACGAAAGGCACCCCATGAGCCGTCCCACCGCCCTGATCTCCGGGGCCAGCATCGCAGGCCCCGCACTCGCGTTCTGGCTGAATCGCTACGGCTGGCAGACCACCGTCGTCGAGCGCGCGCCTGAGTTCCGCAGCGGCGGTCAAAACATCGACATTCGCGGCGCTGCCCGGGAGGTGCTCCGCCGAGCGGGGCTCGAAGAAGCCGTCCGAGCGGGCACGACCGGCGAGGTCGGAACGCGGTTCCTCGGCAAGGGCGGAGCGGTCGTCGCCGAGTTCCCGGTCAAGGCCAGCGACACCGAGGGGGCGACGGCCGAGCTCGAGATTCTCCGTGGTGACCTGTCGCGCATTTTCATCGAGGCCTCGAAAAGCGTCGACGGTGAGCCCGGCACGACCTACCTCTACGGTGACAGGATCGCCGAGCTCGACGACACGGGGTCGGCCGTCGACGTGGTGTTCGAGAGCGGTGCCCGCGGATCCTTCGATCTGGTGGTCGCGGCCGACGGCATCGGGTCGTCGACCCGCTCGCTGGTCTTCGGCGACGCCGTCGTCGATCCGATCGGCATGGAGATGACCTATCTCACGATTCCGCGCACCGACAGCGACACCCCGTGGTGGCGCTGGTACAACGAGCCGGACGGTCGGGCCGTCACCCTGCGGCCTGACCGGCACGGAACCACACGTGCAGTGCTGTCGTCGGTGATCTACGGCGATCCGTCGTCGGCGCGCGACAAGCGTCGAACCACCGAGCAGCAGAAGCAGCACCTGCGCGAACACTTCGCTGACATCGGCTGGGAGGCCCGGCGAGTGCTCGACGCCCTCGACGACGCCGATGACATCTACTTCGAGACGCTGGGCCAGGTGAAGGCGCCGTCGTGGACGAGGGGCCGTGTGGTGCTGACGGGAGACGCGGCGTGGTGCGCCTCGCCAGTGAGCGGCATGGGCACGAGCCTGTCGATCGTCGGTGCCTACGTTCTCGCCGGCGAGCTCGCCGCGCACGTCGATCACCGCGACGCCTTCGCCGGCTACGAGCGGATCATGCGGCCGTATGTCGAGCAGGCGCAGAAGCTGCCGCCGGGGGTTCCGCAGATCGCCAATCCACGCACCAGGGCCGGGCTGGCGGTGTTCCGCGCGGGCCTGCGGGTCGCGTCGAGTGGTGTGATCTCGGCGCTCGGCGGGCGGTTCTTCCGGCCGCCGTCCGACAAGATCGAGCTGCCCGACTACGCGCACCTCGAGGCTCGGGCGCGCTAGTCGAGCAGATGAGGTTCTGCGTCGCACGCCGGACAGCGGAAAAGCCCGCCGCACCCGAGGGTGAGGCGGGCCCTATCGGGCGCCCGGAGGAATCCGGTCTCCGGGCTGATCCCCCGCCGATGCGCCAGCGGGAGACTCCTGGCCGCCGAATGAAGGGGCGGGCTGGCAACTGACGAAGAGCCCGCCGCGGGGATGCGGCGGGCTCTACGTGGGAGGGGGTGTTACTCGGTGATCTGGGCGCTGATGGTGGCGACTCCGACGAGGAGGTCGGCCTTGACGGCGTCGGTC
>NZ_LMNV01000003.1:651061-654267 GCF_001423105.1 Frondihabitans sp. Leaf304 | reverse complement strand
ACTCATAGGAGACTGCCGGGGTCAACTCGGAGGAAGGTGGGGATGACGTCAAATCATCATGCCCCTTATGTCTTGGGCTTCACGCATGCTACAATGGCCGATACAAAGGGCTGCAATACCGCGAGGTGGAGCGAATCCCAAAAAGTCGGTCTCAGTTCGGATTGAGGTCTGCAACTCGACCTCATGAAGTCGGAGTCGCTAGTAATCGCAGATCAGCAACGCTGCGGTGAATACGTTCCCGGGCCTTGTACACACCGCCCGTCAAGTCATGAAAGTCGGTAACACCCGAAGCCGGTGGCCCAACCCTTGTGGAGGGAGCTGTCGAAGGTGGGATCGGTGATTAGGACTAAGTCGTAACAAGGTAGCCGTACCGGAAGGTGCGGCTGGATCACCTCCTTTCTAAGGAGCATGTACTCGCCCCACGGGCTGTGTCTTTGTACACACTCGCCACGGGGATCAACGAGTCAAGTCACGCCACAGCGAATGTTGTGGGTGGCGCTCATGGGTGGAACTTTGACAGTGGCCTTCGGATGAAGGTTTCGTGCTCAGTACATCTCCTCTTTGGGGGGATTGGAACGGTGCGGGATCGGGATTTCGGGGGCGTGCACGTTGTTGGGTCCTGAGGGACCAAGCCTTTCCTGGCGCCTTGATGGTGTTGGGGGGTGAACTCCTCATGCGGACCTTGATGATCTGGCATCACTTGCCGGGGATTCTTGGGGTCGCCCGTTTTTTGAGAACTACACAGTGGACGCGAGCATCTTGAGCGTCATTTCCTTCATCGCCTTTCGGGGTGGTGTTGTGGGGTGATGTTCGAGTGCAATTTCTTCCCCAGCAGCTGGTTTCGACCGGTTGGTGGGGTAACGAGATAACACTGATAAACCGCGTCAATCGGGTCGCCTTTGGGTGGCCTTGTTGTCGTGGTTCTTTGTGGTCAAGTTTTTAAGAGCAAACGGTGGATGCCTTGGCATCTGGAGCCGAAGAAGGACGTAGAAATCTGCGATAAGCCTCGGGGAGCTGATAATCGAGCTGTGATCCGAGGGTGTCCGAATGGGGAAACCCCGCCAGGCGGCGTGCTGACCTGGTGACTCCCGCCTGAATATATAGGGCGGGTAGAGGGAACGGGGGGAAGTGAAACATCTCAGTACCCTCAGGAAGAGAAAACAACAGTGATTCCGTGAGTAGTGGCGAGCGAAATCGGAAGAGGCTAAACCGGTCATGTGTGATAGACGGCGGTCGTTGCATGGTCGGGGTTGTGGGACGTGTTGTTCAGTTCTGCCGGACTGGAACAGTTACAGCGCATTATAGGCGAACCGGATTGAAAGCCGGGTCATAGAGGGTGCCAACCCCGTAGCCGAAATGGTGTTGCTGGCTGAATGCGTATCCCAAGTAGCACGGGGCCCGAGAAATCCCGTGTGAATCTGTCAGGACCACCTGATAAGCCTAAATACTCCCAGATGACCGATAGCGGACAAGTACCGTGAGGGAAAGGTGAAAAGTACCCCGGGAGGGGAGTGAAATAGTACCTGAAACCGTTTGCTTACAAACCGTTGGAGCCTCCTTAGTAGGGGTGACAGCGTGCCTTTTGAAGAATGAGCCTGCGAGTTAGCGATATGTGGCGAGGTTAACCCGTGAGGGGTAGCCGTAGCGAAAGCGAGTCTGAATAGGGCGATTCAGTCGCATGTCCTAGACCCGAAGCGAAGTGATCTATCCATGGCCAGGTTGAAGCGACGGTAAGACGTCGTGGAGGACCGAACCCACTTCAGTTGAAAATGGAGGGGATGAGCTGTGGATAGGGGTGAAAGGCCAATCAAACTTCGTGATAGCTGGTTCTCTCCGAAATGCATTTAGGTGCAGCGTTGCGTGTTTCTTGCCGGAGGTAGAGCTACTGGATGGCCGATGGGGCCTAAAAGCTTACTGACGTCAGCCAAACTCCGAATGCCGGTAAGTGAGAGCGCAGCAGTGAGACGGTGGGGGATAAGCTTCATCGTCGAGAGGGAAACAACCCAGACTACCAACTAAGGTCCCTAAGCGTGTGCTAAGTGGGAAAGGATGTGGAGTTGCAGAGACAACCAGGAGGTTGGCTTAGAAGCAGCCACCCTTGAAAGAGTGCGTAATAGCTCACTGGTCAAGTGATTCCGCGCCGACAATGTAACGGGGCTCAAGCACACCACCGAAGTTGTAGAATTCGTACTTTCGATAAGCCTTCGTGGTTCAGTCGTACGGATTGGTAGGAGAGCGTCGTGTGGCGAGTGAAGCGGCGGTGGAAACCAGCCGTGGACGCCACACGAGTGAGAATGCAGGCATGAGTAGCGAAAGACGGGTGAGAAACCCGTCCTCCGAAAGACCAAGGGTTCCAGGGCCAGGTTAATCCGCCCTGGGTAAGTCGGGACCTAAGGCGAGGCCGACAGGCGTAGTCGATGGACAACGGGTTGATATTCCCGTACCGGCGAAGAACCGCCCAAGATAATCCAGTGGTGCTAAGAGTCCTAACCCGGCTGAGTGGATCCCTTCGGGGTGATGCCGGCCGGTCTAACGCTCGACCCCATGCTGGTGCGTTTAGCGTATTAACAGGTGTGACGCAGGAAGGTAGCTGAGCCAGGCGATGGTATCCGTAAGGTGATCCTGGTGTAAGGATGTAGGGCTGACGATAGGCAAATCCGTCGTCAATGATGCCTGAGACCCGATGCATACCCCGATTGGGGGAATTCAGTGATCCTATGCTGCCGAGAAAAGCATCGACGCGAGGTTCAAGCCGCCCGTACCCCAAACCGACTCAGGTGGTCAGGTAGAGAATACCAAGGAGATCGAGAGAATCGTGGTTAAGGAACTCGGCAAAATGCCCCCGTAACTTCGGGAGAAGGGGGGCCGGAACCGTGAACGGATTTACTCCGGGAGCGGGGAAGGCCGCAGAGACCAGTGGGAAGCGACTGTTTACTAAAAACACAGGTCCGTGCCAAGTCGCAAGACGATGTATACGGACTGACGCCTGCCCGGTGCTGGAAGGTTAAGAGGAAGGGTTAGCGCAAGCGAAGCTCAGAATTTAAGCCCCAGTAAACGGCGGTGGTAACTATAACCATCCTAAGGTAGCGAAATTCCTTGTCGGGTAAGTTCCGACCTGCACGAATGGCGTAACGACTTCCCAGCTGTCTCAACCGCGAACTCGGCGAAATTGCACTACGAGTAAAGATGCTCGTTACGCGCAGCAG
>NZ_LMNV01000003.1:650534-651056 GCF_001423105.1 Frondihabitans sp. Leaf304 | reverse complement strand
GGGAGACTGTGAAGCTTGGACGCTAGTTCAGGTGGAGTCATCGTTGAAATACCACTCTGGTCACTTTGGATATCTAACTACGAACCGTGATCCGGTTCTGGGACAGTGCCTGGTGGGTAGTTTAACTGGGGCGGTTGCCTCCCAAAAAGTAACGGAGGCGCCCAAAGGTTCCCTCAACCTGGTTGGCAATCAGGTGTCGAGTGTAAGTGCACAAGGGAGCTTGACTGTGAGACTGACAAGTCGAGCAGGGACGAAAGTCGGGACTAGTGATCCGGCAGTGGCTTGTGGAAGCGCTGTCGCTCAACGGATAAAAGGTACCTCGGGGATAACAGGCTGATCTTGCCCAAGAGTCCATATCGACGGCATGGTTTGGCACCTCGATGTCGGCTCGTCGCATCCTGGGGCTGGAGTAGGTCCCAAGGGTTGGGCTGTTCGCCCATTAAAGCGGTACGCGAGCTGGGTTTAGAACGTCGTGAGACAGTTCGGTCCCTATCCGCTGCGCGCGTAGGAAATTTGAGAAGA
>NZ_LMNV01000003.1:627045-650423 GCF_001423105.1 Frondihabitans sp. Leaf304 | reverse complement strand
CTTCAGCAACACCTTGAAAGCCACCCCATGACGGGGTGGCTTTCTTGCGTTTAACCCACCAATCGGTTGCCCCGGTCGAAGGTAAGATTGCTGTCGATGTCTGCCTCCTTTACGACCGCAACCGGCGCCGATGTACGCGTCCGGTTCTGCCCCTCGCCCACCGGAACCCCTCACGTGGGTCTGATCCGCACGGCGCTCTTCAACTGGGCCTACGCCCGCCACACGGGCGGCAAGCTCGTGTTCCGAATCGAAGACACCGACGCGGCTCGCGACAGCGAGGAGAGCTACGGGCAGATCATCGAGGCCCTCCGCTGGTTGAAGCTCGACTGGGACGAGGGGGTCGAGATCGGCGGCCCGCATGCCCCATACCGCCAGTCGGAGCGCCATGACATCTATCAGAGCGTCATCGAGCAGCTAAAAGAGCGGGGGCTGCTCTACGAGAGCTTCGCGACCGGTGAAGAGATCGAGGCTCGGAACATCGCGAACGGGCGGGATCCTAAGCAGGGGTACGACAACTTCGAGCGCGAGCTCACCGACGAGCAGCGGTCGGCGTACCGAGCCGAGGGGAGGGCGCCGGCCCTCCGGTTGCGCGTGCCTGACCGCGACCTCAGCTTCGATGACCTGGTGCGGGGCGAGATCACGTTCCCTGCCGGATCCTTCACCGACTTCGTCGTCGTGCGCCCCAACGGGATTCCTCTCTACACCTTCGTGAACCCCCTGGATGATGCCCTCATGGGCATTACTCATGTGCTTCGCGGAGAAGACATCCTCTCGTCGACGCCGCGGCAGATCGCCCTTTACGAGGCGCTGTACGAGATCGGTATCGCGAAGTTCATTCCGCGATTCGGCCACCTTCCCTATGTCATGGGGGAGGGCAACAAGAAGCTCTCCAAGCGCGACCCCGAGTCGAATCTATTCCATCACCGAAGCAATGGTTTTATCCCGGAAGGGCTCGTCAACTACCTCGCTCTTCTGGGGTGGTCGCTGACCCACGATCGCGACGTCTTCTCGCTCGACGAGATGGTTGCGGCGTTCGACGTCGAAGACGTCAACCCCAACCCCGCTCGTTTCGACCACAAGAAGGCCGAGTCGATCAACGGTGATCACATCCGTCTTCTCGAGCCGGCTGACTTCGCGTCGCGGCTGGTGCCCTATCTCGGCGAGTACATCTCGACACCGCCCACCGAGGCGGAGCGGGCCATCCTCGACGCTGCGGCACCGCTGGTGCAGGAGCGCATGCAGCTCCTCGGCGAGACTCCCGGTCTGCTCGGCTTCCTGTTCACGGCCGATACCGACCTCGACTACGCGGCGGATGCGCTCAAGACGCTGGGCGACGGTGCCCCGGATGTGTTGCGCGCCTCGATCACTGCCGTCTCAGGCATCGACGAGTGGACGCACGCGGCCCTCGAGGAGTCGCTCCGCAGTGCCCTCGTCGACGAGCTGGGCCTCAAGCCGCGGAACGCGTTCGGCCCTCTCCGCGTTGCCATCTCGGGTCGCCGTATCAGCCCTCCGTTGTTCGAGTCGATGGAGATCCTCGGGCGCGAGTCGACGGTGGCGCGGCTCGAGAAGCTGGCGGGGCAACTGTGACCGAGGCTGAGACAGAGACCGTCTACGACATCGCCATCGTCGGTGGCGGGCCGGCGGGGCTCAGTGCCGCGCTGAACCTGATCCGCGCGCGACGCAGCGTGTTGCTCATCGACAGCAACCGCCCGCGTAACTCCGCCACGTTGATGTCGCACGGATTCCTGACGCGAGACGGCATCTCTCCGCTGGAGCTCCGCAAGCTCGGACGCGACGAGTTCCTCGCATACGAGGGCGCCGAACACCGGATGACCATGGTCCAGTCGATCACCCGGGGCCACGACGGCTTCGTGCTCGAGTGCGAGCTCCGTCGCAAGACGAGTCGGGCCGTGGCAAAGGTCGTTCTCGTCGCGACGGGCCTGCAAGAGACACTCCCCGACATCGAAGGCCTCCGCGCGTTTTACGGCACGGCGTTCCACAGCTGCATCGAATGCGACGGATACGACAAGCGCGATCAGGCGCTGGCGGTCATCGGGGAGGAGCCCGACCTGGCGGAGCGCGCTCTGCTCCTCAGTCAGTGGAGCGCCGACCTGCGCGTGTGCACGAACGGCGCCGACAGTCTCACCCTCCTCGACGAGCAGGCTCTCGACGCCCGAGGGTTCACGGTCGATCGACGTGGCATCGCCGAGATCCAAGGCGGACGGGAAGGCGTGACCGGTATCCGGTTCGAAGACGGCGACGTCGTGGCCATCGAGGGAGGCTTCGTGCGACCCGCGTGGGCGAGCGAACTCGGCTACCTGGCCCCGTTGGATCCTGCATTCGACACCGACGGTCTGCTGGTCGCCGACGGACACGGTCGAACGTCCGTCGACGGGCTCTACGTCGCCGGCGAGTCGACCGCCCCCGGCCCACAGCAGCTCATCGTGGCCGCGGGTGCCGGTGCGCGCACGGCGGCCACCATCAACCGCGATCTCGTCGGTGGCCTGCACGAGCTCGCCGATGCTGTACAGTAGATCCGGTTCGGCAACGAGCTACAGCGACTGAAACGCACTGCTTGCAAGCAATGCATAACAGTCATTGGGGTATGGTGTAATTGGCAACACGACTGATTCTGGTTCAGTTGTTCTTGGTTCGAGTCCAGGTACCCCAGCAATCGAATCCCCTGTGCACTCGCAAGCGAGAGCCCGGGGGATTGCTGTTTGTTCCTTTGAACGACGCTAAAGAGGGACGCTGGCGCGTCCGCCATCGAATCCCCTGTGCACTCGCAAGCGAGAGCCCGGGGGATTGCTGTTTGTTCCTTTAAACGACGCTAAAGAGGGACGCTGGCGCGTCCGGGACGAGTCCTCGCTTCGCTCGGACCGGTAACGGGGCAAGGTCGGCGGGGCCGGCTGGCGGGGCAGGGCTAGGGAGTCAGAGGGCAGGGGCGCCGGAGGCGTACCAGGCAGCGAGGCTAGCGAAACCCGCGTCGAGAGAGACCGACGGGTGCCAGTCGAGATCGTGGCGAGTGCGACGCTGATCGAACCAGTGCGCCGTCGACAGCTGCTCGGCGAGGAAGCGGGTCATCGGGGGCTCGTCGAGGCCGGGGCGAAGACGCCAGACAGCCTCGATGAGCGAACCCGCCGTGGTCGCCAGGCGAGCCGGAATGCTGCGCTCGGGCGCGGGCACACCCGCGGCGCGACAGATACCCCCGAGGAGTTCGGCAACGGGCCGAGGTTCCCCGTTCGTGAGAACGTACGCCCGACCATGCACATCCACCGCGCGTGCGAGCGCCTGAGCGATACCGGTCGCCGCATTGTCGATGTAAAGCGTGTCGATCAGGGCGGTACCGTGCGCGAGAAGGGGCAGGCGCCCCGAGCGGGAGCGATCGACGATCCGAGCCACGAGCTGGGTGTCTCCCGGGCCCCAAACGAGATGCGGACGCACCACGACGACCGAGAAGCCGGCGGCATCGGCGGCCAGCGCCAGGAGCTCGGCCTCGGCCTTGGTGCGCGCGTAATCACCGCGGGCCCGAAGCGGATCGGCGGGGCCGGCGCCTTCTCCTGACAGAGACGAGCCCGAGTGGGCCACCGAGGGCGACGAGACGAAGACGAAGCGCCTCACTCCGGCGCGCGCCGCCGCCGCGAGAAGCAGCTTCGTGCCGCCCACGTTGACCGCCTCGAACTCGGAGGGATCACCTGCCAGCGACACCTTGGCCGCCAGATGCACGACCGAATCGACCCCGACGAGGGCACGCTCAACCGCTGCGGGGTCGGTGATCGACCCGGTGTAGCCCTCAGCGCCATCGACACCCGACGGGCGCCGTTGGAACGTGCGGACCGAGACGCCCCGGCGGAGCAGCTCGACGGCGACCGCTCGACCGAGCAGACCCGAGGCGCCGGTGACGAGCGTGGTCATCTCGGAGCGACCAGCGGGCCGCCCTCGAGAATCGACGCGGCCCACGTGGCGAGGGCGGTGCGGTCGATCTTGGAGTTGTGGCGCACATCGGTGGGCAGAAGCGGCACGACCAGAACGGCTGCGACCTCGAGGCCCGCGACGTCGCGAACGGCGGAGGCGAGCTCAGGATCCGACAGGGCCACCTTCCGAGCACCCGGCTCGGTTTCGACCACGGCCACCGCGACCTGCGTTCCACGTGGTCCGACCCCGACGAGCGCGGCACGCCGAACGCCGGGCACCGACTCGATCCGCTGCTCGGGCCCGACCGGGGTCACCGCCCCGTCAGGCGTCGAGAGCACGTGGGGCAGGCGGCCTTCGATCCAGAGCCGACCGTCGCGGTCGATGTGGCCGACATCGCCCGTACGGTGCCATCGTCCGGCGGGGACATCTCGACGGAAGGCGCGATCGGTCAGCCAGAGCCGGTCGTAGTGGTCGAAGAGGTGCGGCGCGGAGACGACGATCTCGCCGGTGGTGCCGACGACTTCGGAGGGCTCGCCGACGGCGACGCCGTCGCGGTCAAGATCGCTGATGCGGATCTCGACGCCCGCGATCGGGCGACCGACGCAGACGCCTTGCACAGCCTCGGTCTGCTCTCGGGCAGCGCGCACCTCGTCGAGAGTCACGTCGGTCATCAGGAGACCCTCGGTCATGCCGTAGGGCGTGTGTGGCACGGCATTGGGCATGAGCGTCGCGGCTGATTCGAGGAGCGCGGCGGAGACGGGAGCGCCCGCCGAGAGGAAGGTGCCGACCTGGTTCAGCGCCTGCCGGTGCCCCTCCGAGAGGTCGCCCGCGGTGGCAACGACGTTCGTCAGGGCCGCGGGCGAGAGGAACAGCACCGTGGCGTCGATCTCGGCGGCCGCTGCAGCCACCGCCGTCGCGGTCAGAGTGGCGGGAGAGGTGACGTCCATGGCCGGTGTCACGGAGCGGGCGCCGAGGGCGGGGCCGAGCAGCGCGAAGGGCGCAAAGCCGGCGACGATGCCCGTCGAGGGTCCGACGCCGTACGTCTCCCCCAGGGTCGAGCAGAGAGCTGCGAGCCGGCGGTGGGTGTACGCGACGCCCTTCGCCGGGCCGGTGGACCCGGAGGTGAACAGGATGGCCGCGAGATCGTCGGCGCCGGGCGCCTCGGGCAGGCCGATCGCTGAAGCGGCACCCAGCGACAACAGCTCGGGGACGGAGTGCGCTACTCCGAGGGCCTTCTGGGCTGCGGCGGGGAGCGCGGTCGTCGAGATCTTCTGGCCCGGCCAGCCGAGGGCACGAGCGGCGCTCAGCCCAGGGAGGGCGCCGATGAGATGGGCCGGCCACGCTCCACGCACGGCGCGGGTGAGCCCCTTGACGCCGAGACCCGCGTCAGCGACGACGACCACGGCCCCCAGACGAAGGCAGGCGTAGAGGACGGCCGTCAGATCGACCCCCGGAGGCACGAGCAGCGACACGCGGTCGCCACGTTCGACCCCGGCAAGGGCGAGGCCCTTGGCGAGCCGGTCAACGCGACGAGCGAGGCCGCGCCAGGTCACGGAGGTACGGGTGCCGCCGGGCGTGGTCGGCATTTCGACGAGGGCGACCTCGTCGGACTCGCGCCTCTCGTCGAGGGCGCTGAGGAGAGAACGGAACGCGGGCTGTGCGGTCGCCGGCACCGGGGGATCCTGGGGTTCGGAACCACCGAATCGATCCCCGAGCCAGGAGAGCGTTGCGCTCGCGAAGTCGACGTCTTCGGCGACGAGGTGCCCCGCACCCTCGAAGCGGTGCACGTCGGCGTGCGGGAGACGGTCGACGAGATCGTCGAGATAGCGATCGCTAAAGATCGGGTCGCGGGGGCCCCAGAGGAAGAGGGCGGGAACGGTCAGGGCGCGGAGGCCCTCGGCGACACGTCGTCTCTCGGCATCGCTGACATGGGAGGCGTCGACGGGGATGTCGGCGACGAATCCGCCGACTCCGCCGCGGCGATCGGCCGAGCGATAGGGGGCGCGGTACGCCTCCTTGACGTCGAGGGCGAGCGGCGGGTGCGCGAGCGCGAGCGTGGTCTCGATGAATGCGGGGGTCGAGACGGTGGCGGCTCCGAGAACTCCTTTGCCGAGAGTGAGGCGGAGCGGGGCGGGGATCTTCGACGACTCCGGCTGATGCACGGCGGTGTTGAGCAGCAGAACGCCGGCGAGGAGGTCAGGGTGGTCGACGGCCCAGCCGAGCGAGATGACGCCGCCCCAGTCGTGGCCGAAGGTGACGACGGGGCCGGAGAGCGCGAGCGCATCGGTGAGGTCGGAGAGATCGCCGACGCGGAGGGTGAGGTCGCGCTCTACGCCGGTGCGCTCGGAGAAGCCCATGTCGAGCTGGTCGACGGCGATGACGCGCCAGACGGGGCCGCCGGATCGGGCCTGGTCGGTGGCCGCCGAGACCAGAGACCGCCAGAGGTACGACCACGTGGGGTTGCCGTGCACACAGAGGATCGTGCCCACCGGCTCCAGACCCTCGTCGGTGAGGACGGGGCCGGAGTCGAGCACATACCAGGTGCGACCGGCGGCCGGCACCAGCCGGGAGAACGAGTCGTCCATGCCGGGCAGGCCCCGAGGGGGGAGCGAAGCGGGGGCGACCTGCCGAGCCGCCCGGGGGAGGCGAGAAATCACCAGGCGAGTTCGGTCATGGCCGTGTTGATGCCGGAGCCGACCCCCATGAGGAGCACGCGATCCCCCTTGGACAGCGTCTTCGCCTCCTGGGCGAGTGTGATGGGGATCGACGCCGACCCGACATTGCCGAGCGTCGGGTAGGTAAGGGGGACGAGATCGCGATCGATACCGGCCGACTTGACGAAGTCGGCCGTGTGGATGTCGGAGACCTGGTGCATCACATAGCGATCCATGTGTGACCAGTTCCAGTCTTTCGCGGCATCGCGCCAGGCATGGACCACCAGTTCCATGCCGTGCTTGAGGAGCCCGGCCGCGTCGGTGAACATGCCGTTCACCGTGCCGACGCAGAGGTCGTTGTACTGGCTCGCCGAGCGCGTGATGCCGCCGATGATGCGGTGCCCCTCGGGATGGCGGTCAGCGCGACCGAGGACGGCAGCGGCGGCACCGGAGCCGAGGGTGAGGCTCGCGAACTCGCTCATGAAGTCGCGGCGGGCGATGTCGCCGTTGAGGAGACGGTCGACCGTGTTGGTCTGCACGTCGTCGAAATCTTCGCCGTCGACGACGAGGGCGTAGTCGACCTGACCGGCGTCGATGAGCGAAGCCGCGAGGTTCATCCCGTTGACGAAACCGAGACAGGCGTTAGCGATGTCGAAGTTGAGGGCGGCCGAGCCGAGCCCGAGCCCGTCATGGAGGTGTACGGCAACGGACGGCTCGAGGTTGCGGCGTGTGATCGAGGTGTTGATGAGCAGCCCGATTTGATCAGGCCGGATGCCGGCCTCGTCGAGCGCGCGCTTGCCGGCGGCGATGGCCGCCGCCTCGAACGTCTGACCGTCGCTCCAGTTGCGCCGCTCCATGACGCCGGCCACGCGCTGCAGCAGCCCCTTAGGAAGCTTCAGTCGTTTCAAGACGGGTTGAAGTCGTCGATCGAGCTCGTCGGAGGTGGTTACACGCTGCGCCAGCTCGCTTGTTACCGAGAGGAGGGCGACGTTTTTGTGCCTCGTCGTTGCATTTCCGTCCAACGGAGCTCCCTGTCCAGTTGTCGCGGGTCGATTTTGTACCCCCTGGAGTTTACGACCGCGATGACTGGATGGTTGCCGGATGCCCTGTAACCCCATATGCCGTGGCTGGCATATGCGGGGCGCCCTACTTTTTGACGGGAGTGAACTCGAAGTGCCAGGGCTCGCCGAAGTTGTTGCCGACCGGCTTCCAGCCGTACTTCGGGCCGTACTTGTCGGCCCAGCGCTTCTGAGCGCTTCCGGCGGTCTGCACGCCCGAATTGAGATCCATGGCCAGCGCCCACCCGTGGACGCTGGTGCCGGGAATGGCGGCCACCGACACGTTCTTCTTCTTCGTCCAGTACTTGCCGGCGTACGCGACGCTGTTCGCCACCTTCTTCGAGTGCTTGACGTAGCGCGAGTTCCAGATCGAGACCTGTTTGTCGTAGCTGCGGTAGCCCTCGCTGACACCCAGCTCTTTACCGAACTTCTTCTTGAAGGCCTTGTTCATCGACCCGTAGCCAGCCGCCGCGTCGATGCGGAGATAGCCGTTCGGGATGGCGATGAGTTTGGAGAGAGGAATCTTGCCATTGGTGTAGCCGCCCCAGGCGTGGGCGGGGGTGGCGGACGTGCCGACGACGAGGCCGAAGGCGAGCAGGAGAGCGAGTGCAAGAAGTGCCACGCGGCGAGGCGTGGTGAATGCCCGCAGTCGTGAGGCCGAGGTCATCGTCGGCTCGAGGGTTCCCGTGATCATGGAACGACCCTCGCATCATCCTGCAGGATGATCTTCCCCCAGTGCGGGTCGCCCCACTTCGGGGGCCCGTCGGCGTGTCGCCTTGCTCGGCACCGAAGTGGAGACGATTCCGGGCCGAACCGACTCTCAGCGGGGGTCGTCGTCGTCCGGTCCGCTCGGGGCGGTTACACTGGTCGCACTTGCCGACTTGGCGCAATTGGTAGCGCAGCTGTCTTGTAAACAGCAGGTTGCGGGTTCAAGTCCCGCAGTCGGCCCCACTCGTTTTCGACCCTGGTCGACCCCGGTGCCGCCTCGCGAGGCGGTGAGTCTCTCGAGGGCTTACGCTAGGGGGAGTTCGAAGCCTTTGAGGAGCCCCGCTTGTCTAACATCGTCATCGCCGTTGTCGCCATCGCGCTTTTCGTTTTCGGTATCTTCTGCTTCGGCCTGGCTTTCCAGGTGCCCGAGGCCTGGCGCTTCCTGACCTTCTTCGGCGGAATCGTGGCCTGCACCGTGGCGCTGTTCATCCCGATGAACTTCATCGGCCGCAGCAACCGCTCCTGGTAGCCCAGCCTCTTCGCGGAGGCGCAGTCGCTCGCAGGAGCACGGTGGCTTGCACGAGCACCGGCTCGCACCAACGCAGTCGCTCGCCTCAACGACAAGACCGGCCCGCCGCGAGCGGAGAGCCGGTCTTCGTTATGAGTGCTTCTAGAGTTCGGTGACGAAGCCCGAGGCGTCGACCGGCTTGCGCGGCTTGCGTTCGCGGTGGTCGACTCCGCCGACGTAGAGCCAGCCCAGAAGGTTCTCGCCCTTCGACAGCTTGTGTGCCTTTCTGACTTTCTTGGCACGCGTGTCGGAGCCGGTGCGCCAGAAGACCCCCCAGCCGGCCTCGTCGAGCAGCAGGCTGAGCAGGTGCGCGACGCCCGAGGCGACTGCCTCCTGCTCCCACTCCGGAACCTTGCGGCTCTCTCGCGGCGACGACACGATCGCGATGACCAGCGGCGCACGAAGCAGCTTGCGGGCACCCTTCTCGACCGAGTCGCCGTTCGCGCCGCCCGCCTTTGCGAGAGCGCGCCCGACCTTGAGCCGCGCGTCACCGCGCAAAGCGATGAGTCGCCAGGGCGCGAGGTGCGAGTGGTCGGCGACCGTCGCCGCGGCCGCCACGAGCTCGAGGAGCTCGTCGTGTGACGGGGCCTCCTCGGTGACGGTGGAACGGGAGCGGCGACGCAGGACGGCTTCGCGGACGGGCGAGGCCGTCAACGACGCTCCGGCGGTGTCGGAGAGGTTCACGCCTGCTCGTCGGCCTTGAAGTTCAGCGAGATGCTGTTCATGCAGTAGCGATCGCCGGTGGGCGTGCCGAAGCCATCGTCGAAGACGTGGCCGAGGTGCGAACCGCAGTTCGCGCAGCGGACCTCGGTGCGGACCATGCCGAGCGACTTGTCTTCGATCAGCTGGACGGCGTCGGGGTTGACGGACTCGTAGAACGACGGCCAGCCGCAGTTCGAATCGAACTTCGTGCCGCTCTTGAACAGCTCGTTGCCGCAGGCGGCACAGGTGTAGAAACCGGCCCGGCTCTCATCGAGCAGCTCGCCCGTCCAGGGGCGCTCGGTTGCGGCTTCGCGCAGCACGGCGAACTCTTCCGGGCTGAGCTCTTCGCGCCACTCGGCGTCGCTCTTCTCGACCTTGTACTCCATGGGTGCTCCTTCGTTCGGGGCCGGGACCGCTGGGTGCAGGATCCGGCCACCCCATTCAACACTGCACGCCCGGTGATGATTCCGTGTATGCACCCGGAACGCCGCCCGCACAGCGGGCCGTAGGCTCGGCGGCATGAGCACGGCGGACCGCTTCCAGGAATTCGCGGCGGTGGCGGCGGCCGGCGGCTCGCCGATCTACGCCGACTCGGCAGGCGGGATCGCCGGTGACCCGAGGCTCGTCGAGATCGTCGACGCGGCACCCGCAGGGTCGAGGCAGCCCGTGCTCGTGCTGGCCGTGTGTCGGATCCTGGGGGCGCAGCTCTCGTCGTTCGGCTCGCTCCGGGCCTGGATGCTCGACCATGCCGACGCCCTCGTGCTCGAACTGGGGCGACGGCTCACGCAAACGAACGATGTGCGGAGGTCGGGGCCGGTCGCTCTCGCGCTGGCCTCCGCTGGAATCGCCCGACCGATCGCGTTGCTCGAGGTGGGAGCGTCGGCAGGACTCGGCCTCTACCCCGACCGGTTCGCGCTCGCGGTGACTGCCGAGGGGTCCGCGTTCACGCTGGGAGACACCACGAGCGACGTCCGCCTGGCCACCGAGGTCGCCGGGCTCTGGTGGGGCGACGAGGATCCCACGCTGCCGCGCATCGAGGCACGGCTCGGCCTCGACCTGCAGCCCCTCGCCGTGACAGACGACGACGCCCGCCGCTGGCTCGAGACGCTGCTGTGGCCGGGTCAAGAGGAACGCGTGGATCTGCTCCGTGCGGCCCTGCGGGTGGCAGTGCAGGATCCGCCGACGTTGGTGACAGGAGACGCCGTCGACGGGCTCGAAGAGCTGGTCGCCCGCACGCCGCGGGGGCTCACGCCGGTGGTGGTCTCGACCGGCACCCTCGTCTACCTGCCGGGAGCCAGGCGCCAGGCGTTCGTCGACCTGGTGACCCGGCTCGGCGTGCGGTGGATCGCCTACGAGCGCACCGGGCTGCTGTCGGGAGTGCAGGCGACCGTGTCGGATCCTGGTCGTTTCACAGGGCGACCGGAGGCCTTCGCGACGCTTTCGCTCGACGGTGTCGCGCTCGCCGTGGGAGATGCGCACGGGACGCGAGTGCAGCCGGTCTGACGCGTGTCGGCCCGGGCTCGCTACCCGTGCGATCTAGGATGACGGCAACCGGAGGGTGCAGATGCAGAGCGACGAGGAGTACGTGCGCGGTCTCAGTGACCGCGATCGGCGCCTTCTCGACTTCGAGCAGAATGCCCCCGCCTCACCTCCGCGCAAAGCGGCGGCGATCCGGTCTGAATTGGGCCTTTCTGCCCCGCGATACCAGCAGCTGCTCGGTTCGCTCATAGAAAGACCCGATGCACTTGCCTACGCGCCGATGCTGGTCGGGAGGCTGCTGCGCCTGCGCGACTCCCGCGCCGCATCGCGCAGCGCCCGGACTTTCGGCCGCTGACCGCCCGATCACGGAAGACCAGACACCGCATGGCCAAGTTCCCTCAGGACCGTTTCGATGGCGTCCCCGACTCGCTGCTGCGCGTCGGCGCCCACCGCTCCGGCGTTCGGCGGCACCTCGGTTTGATCATCTTCGCGTGGGCTTTCCTCGCCGTGGGCGTCTTGACGGCGGGCGGCATCGCCTGGCTCACCGTGACCAACGACAGCTTCCAGTTCCGCAGCTCGGCGTCGACGAGTTCGAGCAGTGCGACGCCGAAATCCACGACGACGGGCACCGCCACCAGCGGGGCGACGAAGACCCCCGCGGCGACTCCGACAGCCACGCCCCTCGCCGACCCATCGAAGGTCGACTCCACGAAGACGACCATCACCGTGCTCAACGCGACCACCACCACGGGCCTCGCCTCGACTGCCGGAACCACCCTGACGAACGCCGGCTGGGTCGTCGGCAACATGGGCAACGCGTCGTCACAGGTCTCGACCTCCGTGGTCTACTACGACGACTCGGCGGCGGACAACGAATCGATCGCCCTCGGCATCGCGAAGTCGCTCGGGATCAACACGGTCGAGCAGAGCACGGCGTTCCCCGGCGCGACGATCACGGTGATCCTCGGAGCCGACTTCAACGCCCAGTCGTGAGCCGTCGGTAAGCAGCGTTTCGAAGCTCTGCGTGACGGGAAATGACGCCTTCGGTTACGGCCGTGTAAACAACAGGCCGTTTGGCGCCTCCCGGTCCGATTTTTCGGGCGGCACCCCCCTTTTCGGCCCGGCTCTTTATTACTATCTGGGTTCAGTCGGCCCCTCCGCACCGGTCCGTGCCGGCTGGGCAGCGCCACCGACAGACACAGCTAGGGAGTACGAAATGGCCAACGGAACCGTGAAGTGGTTCAACGCGGAAAAGGGTTACGGATTCATCACCGTCGAGGGGGACGGGCAGGACGTCTTCGTCCACTATTCAGCCATCGACATGAGCGGATACAAGGTGCTCGAAGAGGGCCAGGCCGTCGTGTTCGAGGTCGGGACGGGCAACAAGGGGCCCCAGGCCGAAGCCGTACGCCTCGCCTGAGTCGTCAGAGCAGAGAAGCGCCGTCCGCGAGGGCGGCGTTTTTCGTGTGGGTGACCGTTTCGGGAGGCGACGGGCGGGCGGTCTCGGGGGTTTCGGATCCTTGCCCAAGGGGCTCCTGAGAGCACTTGCACTCGATACGGCAGAGTGCCAGAATCAATTGGCACTCTCGATGAGGGAGTGCCAAAAGACTCACCTGATATACGGCACCAGCCGGGGCAGCGTGCCCCACGACGTCCGGGAGGGACGAAAAACCACATGGCTAAGATCATTGCTTTTGACGAAGAGGCCCGACGCGGCCTCGAGCGCGGCCTGAACATTCTTGCCGACGCTGTAAAGGTCACCCTCGGCCCGCGCGGTCGCAACGTCGTTCTGGAGAAGAAGTGGGGCGCCCCCACGATCACCAACGACGGTGTCTCCATCGCGAAAGAGATCGAGCTCGACGACCCGTACGAGAAGATCGGCGCCGAGCTGGTCAAAGAGGTCGCGAAGAAGACCGACGACGTCGCCGGAGACGGCACGACGACGGCTACCGTTCTCGCCCAGGCACTCGTGCGCGAGGGCCTCCGCAACGTCGCCGCCGGCGCCGACCCGATCAGCCTCAAGCGCGGCATCGAGAAGGCCGTCGCGGCCGTCTCCGCCCAGCTGCTCGAGAACGCCAAAGAGATCGAGACCAAGGACGAGATCGCCGCTACCGCGTCCATCTCGGCCGCTGACCCCACCATCGGCGCACTTATCGCCGAAGCGATCGACAAGGTCGGCAAAGAGGGCGTCGTCACCGTCGAGGAGTCGAACACGTTCGGCACCGAGCTCGAGCTCACCGAGGGCATGCGCTTCGACAAGGGTTACCTGTCGCAGTACTTCGTCACCGACCCCGAGCGCCAGGAAGCCGTCTTCGAAGACGCCTACGTTCTGATCGTCAACTCGAAGATCTCGAACATCAAAGACCTGCTGCCCATCGTCGACAAGGTCATCCAGTCGGGCAAGCAGCTCCTCATCATCGCGGAAGACGTCGACGGAGAGGCTCTCGCGACCCTCGTCGTCAACAAGATCCGTGGCATCTTCAAGTCGGTCGCCGTCAAGGCTCCCGGCTTCGGCGACCGTCGCAAGGCGCAGCTGCAGGACATCGCCATCCTCACCGGTGGTCAGGTCATCGCCGAGGAGGTCGGACTCAAGCTCGAGAACGCCACCCTCGACCTGCTCGGCCGTGCCCGCAAGGTCATCATCACCAAAGACGAGACCACCATCGTCGAGGGTGCTGGCGACGAAGAGATGATCGCCGGCCGCGTCAAGCAGATCCGTGCCGAGATCGAGAACACCGACAGCGACTACGACCGCGAGAAGCTCCAGGAGCGCCTCGCGAAGCTGGCCGGTGGCGTCGCCGTCATCAAGGCCGGCGCTGCAACCGAGGTCGAGCTCAAAGAGCGCAAGCATCGCATCGAAGACGCCGTTCGCAACGCGAAGGCCGCCGTCGAAGAGGGCATCGTCGCCGGTGGTGGAGTCGCGCTGATCCAGGCCGGCAAGACCGCTCTCGCAACCCTCGAGCTCGAGGGCGACGAGGCGACCGGTGCGAACATCGTGCGTGTCGCCATTGACGCTCCGCTCAAGCAGATCGCCTTCAACGCGGGCATGGAGCCCGGCGTCGTCGTCGACCGCGTGCGCAACCTCGACGTCGGATGGGGCCTCAACGCCGCGACCGGCGAGTACGTCGACATGCTGGCCGCCGGCATCATCGACCCCGCCAAGGTGACGCGCTCCGCTCTGCAGAACGCCGCCTCGATCGCCGGCCTCTTCCTCACCACCGAGGTCGTCGTCGCCGACAAGCCCGAGAAGAACCCGGCCCCGGCCGGCGACCCCACGGGTGGCATGGACTTCTAAGTCCGCTTCGCTTCACGACTCAGGCCGGTTCCCCCTCGGGGGAGCCGGCCTTTGCCGTTGCCGGTGGGTGTGCTGCCGGTGCCGCTCTGCGTGTCGGCTAGGTGACGCGGATCGGCCATTGCGACGTGGCGCGCCGGGTCGGTTTGGCCGAAGCGCGTCGGTTCGTGCGGGGTGGCGCCGGCCGGGAGAGCTCGCAGGATCCGCGGGGCGCTCTGCAGACGGTGACGAGCTGGCGCACCGTAAGGTGACGCGGATCGGCCATTACGACGTGGCGCGCCGGGTCGGTTTGGCCGAAGCGCGTCGGTTTGCAGGGTTCCGCCGGCCGGGCGTCAACGGCGCGCGCGGCGTCAGGAGAGCGTGGGAACCGGGCCTGCAGGCATCAGGGGCAGGGAGACGCGGAAGGTGGCGCCACCGCCGGGGGTGTCGAAGACGTCGACGTCGCCATGGTGGGCGGCGACGATACCGGAGACGATCGCGAGGCCGAGACCCGAGCCGCCGGTGTCGCGGGTGCGCGAGGTGTCGGCCCGCCAAAAGCGCTGGAAGATCTTCTCGCGGATCTGCGGCGGGATGCCCTCACCGTGGTCGATGATGTCGATGGTCGCCATGCCGCGGCCGGGGTCGGCCTGGACGGCGAGCTCGATCGGAGCGTCGTGGTCGGTGAATCGCATGGCGTTGCCCATGAGGTTCGTGACCACCTGACGAATCTTGTTCTCTTCGCCGAGGATCACCGGGCTGACGACGCCGTCGCCGGAGCCATCGGCACTCGGAGCATCCAGCGCGTCGGTGCCCGCTTCTGCTGCGCGGGCGCGTCGGATCCTGAGCCGGGCCAGGGTCGCACCGGCGAATGCGATCGGACCGGTCGTGCCGGGAGCGAGCGGTGCGACGGGGCCCGGGGCGACGACGTACTCGTCGCTCGACTCGTGGCCCGGATCGACCGGCTCGCGCACGAAGACGCGGATCTCGCGGTCGGTGTTCGACGCCATCGTGTCGAGCGCGGAATCGCGGGCGATGGTGACTAGGTCGACCGGGCCGAGCTCGAGGGGCTTGGACTCGTCGAGACGCGCGAGCTGGAGGAGGTCTTGGACGAGGACGCCCATACGGATCGCCTCTTTTTCGATGCGGTCCATGGCCTGGGCGACGTCTTCGGGCTTGGTGAGCGCGCCCATGCGGTAGAGCTCGGCGTATCCGCGGAGCGAGACCAGGGGCGTGCGGAGCTCGTGGCTGGCGTCGCCAACGAAGCGGCGCATCTGGTCGATGGTCTTCGCGCGGTCGTCGAAGGCGTAGTCGATGCGAGAGAGCATCGTGTTGAGGGAGCGGTTGAGTCTGCCCACCTCGGTGTTCGGCGTCGTGGTGTCGAGCCGCTGGCTGAAGTCGCCGTCGGCGAACCGGGCGGCGGTGTCTTCGACGTCGCGCAAGGGGGCGAAGGTCGAGGTCACCAGAAGTCTCGTGATGGCAGCGCCGAGGACGACCACGGAGAGGCCGAAGCCCAGGAAGATGTACGAGAACCGGGTGATCGTCGCGTTGGTGGTCGCGAGGTTCGTGCCGGCCACCACGGTCGCCTCGACCGACTGGCCCGTGGAATTGTCGGTGAGGGTCGTGTGATCCGCGTAGAGGCGCCACTCCTCCGTGCCCAGGGCGTTGTAGGTGCTAAAGGCCGTCGGGTGTGTGGCGGCCGACTGCTCGGTGAAGTCGGGAAGATACGGCGTGGACGACGCGGGCAGAGACGCACCGTTGTCGCAGAGGAGCTCTCCGTCGTTGGAGAAGATCGCGACGTAGCTGGTCTTGTAATTGCCGAAGTTCGAGGTGCAGGAGTCGGCGCCATCCCACTTGATGCTTGCCGCCCCCGTTTTCAGATCGCGGTCGACCTGGCCATAGAGATACGTGCTGAGCACCGTCATCGTGCCGAGGCCGGCGACGAGCAGCCCGAGCGTCACCAGGCAGACGGTGATGCCGGTGATCTTGGTTCGGATGGAGATCTCGTTCCACCACTGCGAGAGGCGTGAGTGCATGACTGCGCCAGATTAGCGGAGGGGCCTGGAGAAGCCTCGGGGCGAGAAGTCGGATTCACGGCGCACGCACCGGTTTCGACCTCTAGCGTCGGGTGTAGCGGGAGCACACCGCGACCGCGTGATCAAGGAGGATCGCAATGGCAGGAAACAGAGCCGTCGCCTACAAGGGGCCGGGCGAGGTCGAGGTCATCGACACCGACTACCCGACATTCGAGCTGAAAGACGGCCCGGGGGTCAATCCCGCCAACGTCGGCAGGCAGGTCAAGCACGGGGCGATTCTCAAGACGGTCGCCACCAACATCTGCGGTTCCGACCAGCACATGGTTCGCGGTCGGACAACGGCTCCCACCAATCTGGTGCTGGGTCACGAGATCACCGGCGAGGTGGTCGAGGTCGGGCCCGACGTCGAGTTCATCAAGGTGGGCGACCTCGTCTCGGTGCCGTTCAACATCTCGTGCGGTCGCTGTAAGAACTGCAAGGAGCGCAAGACCGGCATCTGCCTCAACGTCAACCCGGATCGCCCCGGAAGTGCCTACGGCTACGTCGACATGGGCGGTTGGGTCGGTGGCCAGGCCGAGTTCGTGCTGGTGCCGTACGCCGACTGGAACCTCCTGCGCTTCCCCGACAAAGACCAGGCGCTTGAGAAGATCATGGATCTGACGATGCTGTCGGACATCTTCCCGACCGGATTCCACGGGGCCGTGACCGCAGGCGTGGGCGTCGGCTCGACGGTGTATGTGGCCGGTGCAGGCCCGGTGGGCCTCGCCGCCGCGACCAGCGCGCTCCTTCTCGGCGCGGCGGCCGTGATCGTCGGCGACATGAACGAGGGCCGTCTGGCGCAGGCGCGAAGTTTCGGCTGCGAGACGGTCGACCTCTCGAAGGGTGGGCCGGCCGAGCAGATCGAGCAGATCCTCGGCATTCCCGAGGTCGACTGTGCAGTCGACGCCGTCGGGTTCGAGGCGAAGGGGCACGGCCACGACGCCAAGGAGGCGCCGGCCACCGTGCTCAACTCGCTCATGGACATCACCGCGGCCGGTGGGGCGATGGGAATCCCGGGGCTGTATGTCACGGGCGACCCGGGCGCCGCTGACGAAGCGGCCAAGAAGGGATCCTTGTCGCTGTCGCTCGGAACCGGATGGGCCAAGTCGCTGTCGTTCACCACGGGCCAGTGCCCGGTGATGAAGTACAACCACGGTCTGATGCAGGCGATCCTGCACGACCGGGTGCACATCGCCGACAACGTCAACGCCAAGGCGATCAGCCTCGAGGATGCCCCGCGCGGCTACAAGGAGTTCGACGCCGGCTCGGCGACGAAGTACGTCTTGAACCCGAACGGCTATCTGGACGGCGCGAAGGCCGCGTAACCGCGACCGGAATGCACGAACGCCGTGACCCGAACTGGGTCACGGCGTTCTTGTGTGCGAAGTCGATCAGACCTTGGCGGCCTTCAGCATGTAGCCGAAGCCACGCTTGGTCTGGATGATCGGCTCGGCCGAGAACTGGTCGAGCTTGCGGCGGAGGTACGAGATGTAGCTCTCGACGATGCCCGCGTCGCCGTTGAAGTCGTACTCCCACACGTGGTCGAGGATCTGCGCCTTCGACAGCACGCGGTTGGGGTTGAGCATGAGGTAGCGGAGCAGCTTGAACTCGGTCGGGCTGAGCTCGATGGCCGTCTCGCCGATGGTGACCTCGTGCGTGTCTTGATCCATCGTCAGCTCGCCGGCGCGGATGATCGCGTCTTCGTCTTCGTTCATGGTGCGACGCAGGATGGCCTTGATGCGCGCGACGATCTCGTCGAGGCTGAACGGCTTCGTGACGTAGTCGTCGCCACCGACCGTAAGACCCGTGATCTTGTCTTCGGTGTCGTCTTTGGCGGTGAGAAAGAGGATCGGCGACGTGTAGCCGGAGGAGCGGAGTCGCTTAGTGACGCCGAAGCCGTTCATGTCGGGCAGCATCACGTCGAGGATGATGAGGTCGGGCTCCTCTTCGAGGACCGCGGAGATCGCCTGAGCGCCGTTGCCGACGGCACGCACGGCGAAGCCGGCGAACCGGAGGCTCGTGGTCAGGAGGTCGCGGATGTTGGGCTCGTCGTCGACGATCAGGATCTTGGGGCCATCGCTCATGGGTCAAGTATCTGCGCGCCGTCTAAGCGTTTGCTGAGAGCTGGACGTGCGCCCTATGTCTGCGCGCTGGTGCTAAGCCCGGCTTAGGCGGCCAGGGCTGGCGAATCGAGGATCGTGTAGCTGTAGCCCTGCTCGGCGAGAAACCGCTGGCGGTTCTGAGCGAAATCCTGGTCGACCGTGTCGCGGCTGACCAGCGTGTAGAACGAGGCCGGAATGCCGGACTTCTTGGGGCGCAAGAGCCTGCCCAGTCGCTGCGCTTCTTCTTGACGCGAGCCGTAGGATCCTGACACCTGAATTGCGACCGTCGCCTCCGGCAGATCGACGGAGAAGTTGGCCACCTTCGACACCACCAGCACCTTCACCTCGCCATCGCGGAAGGCCTGGAAGAGACGCTGACGCTCGTCGACGGGTGTCGATCCCGTCAGCTTGGGGGCGTTCAGGGCTTCGGCGAGCTCGTCGATCTGGTCGAGATACTGCCCGATGACGAGGATCTGCTCGCCCTCGTGCTTGTCGACGAGCTGGCGGACGACGTTCATCTTGACGGGCGCCGTCGCGGCGAGCCGGTAGCGCTCTTCGTCGGGGGAGGCGGCGTACTGAAGGCGCTCCTCTTGGGGGAGGTCGACGCGCACCTCGTAGCAGTTGGCCGGCGAGATGAAACCCTGGGCCTCGATCTCTTTCCAGGGGGCGTCGAAGCGCTTCGGGCCGATGAGGCTGAAGACGTCGCCCTCGCGGCCGTCTTCACGTACGAGCGTCGCGGTGAGGCCGAGGCGCCGCCGTGCCTGCAGCTCGGCGGTCAGCTTGAAGACGGGCGCCGGAAGGAGGTGCACCTCGTCGTAGACCACGAGGCCCCAGTCGAGAGCGTCGAGCAGCGACAGGTGGGTGTACTTGCCCGCCCGGCGCGCGGTGAGGATCTGGTACGTCGCAATCGTCACGGGCTTGATCTCTTTGACCGCGCCCGAGTACTCGCCGATCTCGTCTTCGGTCAGTGAGGTGCGCTTGAGGAGCTCGTCGCGCCACTGCCGAGCCGAGACCGTGTTGGTCACGAGGATCAGCGTGTTGGTCTTCGCCTGCGCCATGGCACCGGCGCCGACGAGCGTCTTGCCGGCACCACAGGGGAGCACGACGACGCCCGAGCCGCCCTCGAAGAAGTTGTCGACCGCCTTCTGCTGGTAGTCGCGGAGGTTCCACTCGGAGGTGTCGAGGTCGATGGCGTGCGGGGTGCCCGGGGTGTAGCCGGCATGGTCTTCGGCGGGCCAGCCGAGCTTGATGAGCTGCTGCTTCACCTCGCCGCGAGCCCACGGCAGGAGCTCCCAGAGATCGTCGGCCCGCTTGACGCCCAGCAGCTCGCCGATCTTCTTCGCGCGCGTCACCTCGCTCAAGACGGCCTTGTCGGTACCGCGAAGCAGAAGCTGATCGCCGTCGCGCTCGATGACGATGCGGCCGTACCGGGCGACGGTCTCGGCGATGTCGACCGAGACGCTCTGCGGCACCGGGAACTTCGAGTATTTGTCGAGGGTCGCGAGCATGTCGTCGGCGGAGTGGCCGGCGGCACGGGCGTTCCACAAACCGAGGCGCGTGATGCGGTAGGTGTGCACGTGCTCGGGTGCGCGCTCGAGCTCGGCGAACACCGAAAGGTCGTGTCGGGCGTCCTCCGCATCGGGGTGGGCGACCTCGAGGAGGACGGTGCGGTCGCTCTGGACGATCAACGGGCCTGGCATAACCGGTCAGTCTATGCGCGGGGCCTGTGAGCGGCTCCGGATTGCGCCGGAGCCGCGATCAGGCAGGCGGAGTAGCGACGGCGACGATGCTCGACAGGGGCAGCGTGCGCTCGATGTCGGACTTGCGGTCGCGCCCGCGCACCCGGCCTCCACCGACGCCCGTGGGCTCCATCGTCAGCTGGCTCGTCGTGCCGTCGGCATGCGCGAGGGTGATCAAGACCGTCAATCGAGCGTGGGCGGCCGAGTCGAGCTGGCGGGAGATCCACGCCCGCTCGGTGTCGTCGTCGGTGCCGGAGGAGGCCTGAACGCGCTCCACCAGGGCGACGAGCGGATCGACGCCGACCGGCGGGGCGGACCGCCGCGGGCGGCGGCGAAGCGGCGGCCTGGTCGGTCGGCGATCGGCGTCTTCGAGCAGAACGGGATAGCGCTCGTCGAGCAGAGCCCAATAGACCGTCTCCGCGTCGAACCGGCTCAGCATCACGAGAGGGCCCGCCCGGAACAGGCCGATCGGCCGGAGCGCCTGATCGACCTGGGCGGTGTCGAGAAGGGCCGGATCGTCGGCGCGAAGCTGGCTGACAGCACCGAACGACGTCGCCTGAGGATCCAGGTCGGCGGCCCCGAGCTCAGCCACCCGATAGCGTCCGTGCCGGTCTGCCGTCTCGGTGAGCAGATAGTCGACCGGCTGGGGGATGCCGGTAGAGGACAGGGAGGTGAGGAACTCGCGGAGGCTGTCGGCGGTCTCGCCCGAGCTGAGGGCGGCCTGGATCCTTGTCTCGGTGATTCGATACGTCGCCGCGAGACCCGCGCTCTCGACATCGGCGATCAGGCGGAGACGAGCGTCGAGGTCGGGTGCGAGAGGGCCGGGAGCGACGACGGTCAGATCGTGCTGCAGATACACCTGGTCGATGGGCTGGGGGAGGAGGCCCCGGACGATCTCGGTGGCGGCCTCGACCCCATCGCCGAGCAGCGCGACGGCGGCGGAAGTCGGGCGCGACCCCGAGGTCAGGCCGAAGAGCTCGGCCGCCCGAGCGAAGGCATCGAGGCGCTCGACGACCCACGAGCCGCCGGCGGGGAACAGCCACTCGCTGAACGTGCGGAGCGGCTCGCCCCAGGACGTCGAGCTGCGCTGCGCGAGGACGGTGCGCACCTCGGCGGGCAGCGCGTCGAGCCAGGCCGACACGAGCGAGGCCCATCGGTCGGCCCAGGTCGAGAGGAGCCACGCCTCGGCTTTCGGGCCGGGAATCCAGCCCTCGGGGCCGAGCTCGACCAGGGACGCGGCCCGGGCCGCCACGAGGATCGGTGCCACGTCGTCGACGTCGATCCGAGCGGCCTCGGCGAGGCGCCGGCTCTCGGGAAGCGCCAGGCCGCCCCGAGCGAGCTCGCGCGCCGGGGCGTCGGTCACAGCGCGGACGATCTCGGCGACCTCCACGACGATCGCGTAGAGACGCTCGGCGCTCGCCGTATCGTGTGCGGCCTTCGCCTCGTCGTCGAGCTGCTCGACGGCCTCGAGCACGACGGGCGGACGGATGCCGGCGAGGCGGGCGAGCGTGAGCAGTGGGTCGTCATCGAGGGCCTCGGTGACCGTGTCGAAGGCGGTGGCGGTGGGTGCTGCGCTGGTAGTGGTGTCGGTGGCTGGTGAGCCGGTGCCGTCTATGCCGGTGGTGGCGTGGGTGGGTTCGCTGCTGTCGGTACTGTCGGCGCCGTCGGTCGACAGGAGGACGAGCAGGCGCTCGGAGAGTCGGTCGAAGGCCGCTTCGACATCGTCCGTCGACAGATCGAAGGCGGCTTCGGCTCGCTCGATGACCAGTGCGGCGTCGGCAGCGGTCGCCGTCGTGCGGAGAGCGATCAGCGACACACGGTCGAGGCGACTCAGCACCTCGCGCAGTGATGCCCGGTCGAGCAGGGTCTCGGCGAGGTCGAAGGCGTCTTTGACCGTGTTCGGTCGCGGCACGGTGCGGCCGAGGAGTCGACTTCGGAGGGTTTCGGCGTCGAGGGCGCGGAGCACGCCGGCGAGGTCGAGGGCGCTAGCCACGGGGCGCCTCTGCCCCGGTGCTCTGGCGGCCGCCGGTCAGCGTGTGTCGCCCCGGATCTCGCGTTGACGGCGAATCGCGCTGACGATGACGAACGCGATGATGAGCAGGATCGCGATCGGGAATCCGAGAACGGGCAGCACGGCGATCGCCGGCCAGATGCCACTCGCACTTGTCACGTGGGCTGCGCCACCGATGAGGTAGATGGCGATGCAGACAGCAGAGAAGACCGCCACGGTGATCGCGGCGTACACGAGGACACGCTCGGCTCGACGGATTCCGTCGGGAGCGTTCACGACCTGCTTCTTCTGTGCCACGGTGCTCAGCGTAGTCGGGGCACGGCTAGCCGTGGGCCCGTATGCTTGTCGGGCCCCACTACCTAGGAGTTCAGTCATGCCCACCGGCAAGGTCAAGTTCTACGACGAAGAGAAGGGCTTCGGCTTCATCGCGAGCGATGACGGCCAAGAAGTCTTCCTCCATGCGTCGTCTCTGCCCGCCGGCACGACCGGGATCAAGGCCGGCTCCCGGCTCGAGTTCGGCATCGCCGACGGCAAGAAGGGCGCCCAGGCGCTGTCGGTGCGTGTGCTCGAGAAGGCGCCGAGCCTCGTCGAGCGCAACCGTCGCTCGGCCGAAGACATGGCCGTGATCGTCGAAGACGTCGTGAAGATGCTCGACGGAGTCGGCAACCGCCTCCGCCGCGGCCGCTACCCCGAAAATGGCGCGCAGGTCGCCGCCGTGCTGCGCAAGATCGCGGACCAACTCGATGGCTGACGCGGCAGACCTCTACTCGCTGGCCCGCGAGGCGCTCCTCGAAATCACCCGCGACGACACGATCGGCGAGCCGCTCGAAGTGGTCGACGAGGGCGAAGGCGTCTCGACGGTTCGCTTCGCGAACACGCTGCCGGGCTACCCGGGCTGGTTGTGGACGGTCAGCATCGCTGTCGTCGGCGACGAGGAGCCCTCGGTGCTCGAGACCGAACTGCTCCCGGGCGACACCTCCCTGCTCGCACCCGACTGGGTGCCGTGGGTCGAGCGCCTTGCGGAGTATGAGGCCGCGCAGGGTGCGTTGTCGGAGAGCGACGACGATGAGTCGGATGACGATGAGTCGGATGACGACGA
>NZ_LMNV01000003.1:571924-626983 GCF_001423105.1 Frondihabitans sp. Leaf304 | reverse complement strand
GACGACGACGACGATGAGTCGGACGAAGACGACTCGGACGACGACGATGACGATGAGTCGGACGACTCTGACGATGACGACTCTGACGATGATGACGACGACTACGACGAGAACTCGCCCCGCAAGGCCCGCGACGGCCTCCGCCGTGAGTTCGACGGCGTCGACGTCGAGGAGGCAGCCGAGGCCGCCGGCCTCGACGGGTCGGACGGCGACGACGAGGATGACGACGTCGCGCGCTCCTAGACGCTGATCGAGAGTATGAAAACCGCCCCCCAGCTTCGGCCGAGGGGCGGTTTTCGTGCATTCGACGTGGAGCGCTACCGAATTCGAAGGAGATTTGTGGGAGTGAGCCGTCGGATCCTTGAGTTTTGGGCCCGAGGTAGGCGTTTCTCCTTCAAATTCGGAGGGGGTGCGGCTTCAGGCAGCGAGGGCGGCGACCACGAACTCGATGGACCGGATGAGCTGGCGGACGTCATCGGGCTCGATCGCCGTGAAGGTGGCGACGCGGAGCTGGTTGCGGCCGAGCTTGCGATACGGCTCGGTGTCGACGATGCCGTTGGCGCGGAGCACCTTCGCGACGAGGGCCGCGTCGATCGAGTCGTCGAAGTCGATCGTCGCGACGACCTGCGAGCGGTGCTCGGGGTCGACGACGAACGGCGTCGCGTAGTCGGACGTGGTGGCCCAGTCGTAGAGGGCTCCCGACGACTCCTTCGTGCGGGCGTCGGCCCACGAGAGGCCACCATTGTCGAGGATCCACCGGGTCTGGTCTTCGAGAAGAAGGAGCGTCGTCAGGGCGGGCGTGTTGAGCGTCTGGTTCAGCCGCGAGTTGTCGACCGCGTTCTTCAGGCTGAGGAACTCGGGGATGTAACGGTCGGACGCGGCGATGCGCTCGACGCGTTCGATGGCGACGGGTGACATGAGCGCGAACCAGAGGCCGCCGTCGGAGGCGAAGTTCTTCTGGGGGGCGAAGTAGTAGACGTCGGCCTCGGCGGCGTCGCAGGCCGCTCCACCGGCCGCGCTGGTGGCGTCGATCACGGTAAGGGCGCCCGGGTCGCCGTGCACGCGCTTCACGGGGGCCATGACGCCGGTCGAGGTCTCGTTGTGCGGCCACGCATAGACATCGACGCCCGCCTCGACCTCGACCTCGGCGCGCGAGCCGCCCGGCGCGGTGATGACCCGGGGCGCGTCGAGCCAGGGGGCGCCGGCCGCCTTGGCGAACTTCGAGCCGAACTCGCCGAAGGAGAGATTCTCGGCGCGCTTCTCGATGAGGCCGAACGACGCGGCATCCCAGAACGCGGTCGAGCCACCGTCGCCGAGGACCACCTCGTAGCCGTCGGGAAGGGCGAAGAGCGTAGAGAGGTCGGCCCGGATCCTGCCCACCAGGTCTTTGACCGGCGCCTGCCGGTGCGACGTGCCGAGGATGGTGGAGCCCGCCGTCACGAGGTGCTCGAGCTGAGCGCCGCGGATCTTCGAGGGGCCGCAACCGAAGCGACCGTCGGTCGGGAGAAGGTCGCGGGGGATCGTGATGTCGGAGGGGGTGTGGGTGTCGGCCATGCGCTCGATCGTATCCAGGGCCGCTACACGGGAAGTTCACCATCAGAGGACGCCCAGGTGATCCGGCCCATAAGGTGCGAGCAGTAGTCTTGGTGAAAATTGCGTTATCGGGGAGGCACCGTTGACTGATCTTGTCGACACCACAGAGATGTACCTTCGGACGATCCTCGATCTCGAAGAGGAGAACATCGTTCCCCTTCGCGCGCGGATCTCGGAGCGACTCGGCCACTCCGGCCCGACGGTCTCGCAGACCGTTGCCCGCATGGAGCGCGACGGCCTGGTCGTCGTCACCGGCGACCGCCACCTCGAACTGACCACGCAGGGGCGCACCAAGGCCACGCACGTGATCCGCAAGCACCGCCTCGCCGAGCGCCTGCTCGCCGACGTCATCGGTCTCGACTGGGCCTTCGTGCACGACGAGGCCTGCCGCTGGGAGCACGTGATGAGCGAGCAGGTCGAGCGCCGCCTGCTCGAGATGCTCGACCACCCGACCGAGTCGCCGTACGGCAACCCGATCCCGGGGCTCGACGAGCTCGGCGACTCGCCCGCGGGCCGGTTCATGGACGGCGTGATCTCGATCGTCGACGTGGCGGCGCAGAATCCCAGCGGAAAGTCAGGAACGATTCGGCGCCTTGCCGAGCCGGTCCAGTTCGAGCCGGAGTTCTTGCAGCAGCTGCACGACAGTGGGGTACAGCCCGGCAAGACGGCGACCATCTCTCAGGCGGGATCGTACGTTCGCGTGCACGTGGAGGGGTACGACGAGGCGCTCGAGCTGGCTAACGACGTCGCGGCGCACATCTACCTCAGCGCCTGACTTTCGCCCCGTTCGTTTACCTTTTCGTTACAAAAGTCCTCCTTCAGGATGACACCGGGGTCGTACTCGGGTACGCTCGCCAAGTCCAAACAACCAGGAAGCCGGTTGCCGGACCCGTGGCAAGACGTCTCGATCCCCATCTCTTGCCGCTAGTCGTTGATCCAACGAACGGATGGGTCGTCTGACCCGGGTAGCCACCGCTTTGCCCGGAACAGCGTCGAGACGCAGGAGAGCCCCCCTCTTGAGCACTGGCATCACTACGACCACCCAAACGACCTCGGTCGCCACGCGTCGGTCGACCCCCCGCACCGACCCGATCCGCACCGGTCCCATCGACACCGTCACGAGCACCGCCGCCGTCGCACCCACGACACGTCGCGCCGCTCGCGCCGCCGATGAGGCAGCCGCGCGGAACCGTGCTGCAGGTCGCTCCTTCAAGGCTGGATCGGTCAAGCGCGGAGTCGTTTCGGTCGGCGCCCTCACTCTCGTTGCCGGACTCATGGGCACCATGGCCATTCCGGCCTTCGCCCAGACCGCCAGCCCGGTCGCCGGTTCGTCTGTCGACGCTTCGACCTCGGCTTTGAGCTCCGAGCTCGCCACAGGGTCGCAGTCGGCCACGGTCGCCTCCGGCGTGACCGCCGCCAGCACCAGCCGCGACAGCTATACGGCCACCGCACCCGTCGTCGCCGCACCGGTTGTTCAGACCGCGACCACGTCGACCGCGTCGACCCTGACCGACACGCAGGCCACTGCAGCCACCGCCGAGCGTGCCTCCTTCGCCGCCAGCACCGCGTACACGGGAAAGACGGCCGCCGACTACCTCGCGTCGCCCGCCCACCCCGCCTTCAGCCTCGCGGCCGTCTACCAGACGGCCTTGCAGTACGTCGGCACGCCCTACGTCTTCGGTGGGGCGACCCCGTCCGGCTTCGACTGCTCCGGCTTCGTCATGTACGTGTACGCGCAGTACGGCATCTCGCTGGCCCACTCGGTGCCCGCGCAGTCCGCTGCCGGCACGATCATCTCGCAGGCCGACGCCGAGCCCGGCGACATCGTCGTGCTCAACGACGGCTCGCACGACGGGTTCTACGCCGGCAACGGCATGATTCTCGACGCTCCCAAGCCCGGCGGCGCAGTCAGCGTCCGCCCGCTCTGGACGAGCGACGTGCATTTCGTGCGCCTCGGCATCAAGTAGGCCGCACCTCTGCTGCTACCGCTGGCCCCGCTCCCGTGTGGAGCGGGGCTTGCTGTTTGCGGGGGCTGCTGTTTGTGGGGGCTGGTGCACCTGCAGTCGGGCGCGGGGGAGCGACGCGGGGGCGACGAGCGGGACGGGGGTGAGGCGGCGGAGCGGATCCTTGGGTTTTGGGGTCGTGAACTCCGTGTTAAGCATTGCTGGCGGGTCTAGGTCTCGCGGGCGTCGTGACGTAATCTGAGCGCACGCAGTTCGACGAGCCGTTACGGAGATCCCCGTGTCACGATCAGCAGCCTCCCGCACCATGGGTGCGTTGCTGACCCGTGCCATACGGACCACCCGCCGGAACGTGCACCATTTCGGTGTGCGCCCCAGCGCCCGCGTGTGAAGCATCGTCTTTCGACGGTGCTTTTTTCGTCTCCCGACCGGTAAGCCCCGAGCTGTCTGCATCGAATGCCTGGAAGCCGTCCAGGCCGTTTCGAAAGGGAAGCAATGCGCACTCTCGTCCTCAATGCCGGCTACGAGCCCCTCGCCGTCGTGTCGTTCCGCAGAGCACTCGTGCTCGTCATGAGCCAGAAAGCCACCGTGCTGGCGGCCGACGCGGAACACCCGGTGCTCGGAGCGACATTCACCTTCGATCGCCCGTCGGTGATCGTCTTGACCCGGTATGTGCGGTTGCCGCACACCCGGCAGATCCCCGTGTCGCGCCGCGGAGTGTTGCGGCGAGATTCACACCACTGCGCGTACTGCGGCAAGACCGCGACCACGATCGACCACGTGCAGCCCCGGTCGCGCGGTGGGCAAGACTCATGGGAGAACCTCGTCGCCTGCTGCCTCCGCTGCAACAACCTCAAGAGCAACCGCACGCCGCTCGAGATGGGCTGGTCGCTGCGCTGGCAGCCGAAGGCGCCGCACGGGGTCGGATGGGTCGTGCGCGGGGTCGAGCAGCCGCAAGCGGTGTGGGACGAGTATCTGGCGGTTGCTGCTTAGGTTGCGGGGTCGCGGCTTGCTCGCGGGGGTGCGACGGCGCTGAGTGTGACTCGCACCCCCTAGGGGTCTCGCGACCCACCGTGCGGTCGGATGATTCGGCCGCGCGGGGGTGCAGGTGGCTAAACCCTCGCGGTCGGAAGGGAAACTCCGCCTAGGACCACCTCGGAGGCCGACTGCGAGGGTTCGGGCGCGCGGCGGGCGGGCAGGAACTCAGGATCCGAGGTCGGTTAGGCTGGTGTCGTCAGCCTCTGTAGCTCAATGGAAGAGCAGTTCCGTCCTAAGGAAAGGGTTGGGGGTTCGAGTCCCTCCAGGGGCACCCAGTTTGCACAGATCAACAGCGGTCAGCGCTCGATGGGCTGCCGTGTCCCGCGTAAACCCCACGCAGTGCTCTAACCTGACGGTTTGCGGCCTCGGCTCTGCCCTCTTCGAGGCAGAGTGAGTCGGTCTAGTCTGCTAGCTCGGCCTGCTGGCCGTCGATGAGTCGTTGCCATCGAGCGGCTCTGAACGCGTCCCGTTTGACCGCCATCCAGTCCTCCTCCGACTCGTAGAAGTTGCGGAGGGTGGGCGTGACGTGAAACGCGAGGTCCAAAACCGCGTTCAGGCGCAAGTCGGCGTCGAGGGCTTCGTCGTCGTAGGACGTCTCACTGGTCTTAATGCCAAATCCGCCGTCTTCGAAGAGCTCGAAATCGACGGTGAGTCCAAGTTCGTCATCGCGAAGCAGCAGCTTCGCCGGTCCCAGGACTGCACGGTTGCTCGCAAGCGTGGCATTAACATCGTGGCGATCAGGATCGATGCCGTACCGGAAAACGGCCCCGTGGAGCGTCCCAGCGGTCTGCGTGTTTACTTGATGCACTCGCTCGACTCTCACATGCTCGCTCAAGGAAGGGTCACCCATCGACCGGTAGACGAGCCAGAGGAAAAAGTCGGCGTTGCCAAGGGCGAGTCTTGACGTGTCGGCCTGGAGTAGTGAGGCGCCATCGGCAGAGCTAAAGACCGAGCGCAGAGCCGGCAGGACGAACCGGTTCAGCGTGGCCTTAGTTCTCGTTGTTACGAGAACGGTCCACCCGCCAAGGCCATCGGGCGCAATGAGCACGTCACAGGCATGCAGCGCCCGGCGCTGCTCCAGTGTGAGATCGCCATCGACGTAGTACTTGGCACGAGGGTCCGATTCGTACCAGTAGAGACGCGACAGGAGGGTATCCGGGTAGTCCCTGAAGCTCCGTACAATTACAGGCTTCGTAACGGCCGGCTCGGTTGCCGTCCTGCCGAGGAAATGTAGTGAGTCATCCGGACCGCCCCAACCTGGCGTAAAGGACTCGAGTCGAGGCGGACTTTGTTCCATGAGAGTCGCGAGCTGCGACAGCGTGACGTCGGCTGTGACGAGGAGGGGCTGAACCTTGAAGATTCCACTGACGAGGTTCGGCATTACTGACTCCTGTTAACTTGAATTGAACGAATGCTGGAGTGACCCGAAAGACAGAACCATCGGAGAAGATGGGTGAAATGGCCCTGACTCCTAAATGAGACTTCCACATCTACGCGCCACGATGCGGGAAGCGCGCCGGTGGTCAGCCCCACAGTGACCCACGCCCATTCCCCTAACGAGGGCAAGTAGCTGAGCGGGAAGACAAGGCTTTTTCCGTCGCGACGCACGTCTGTCACGGGAGTCATCACAATCGCGCTGATTTCAGGTTGTGGAATCGTCACTAGCAGTTGCAAATTGTGTCTTAGGAGTGCGTTCACCAGTCGGCGTTGCAACCACGAGGAGCAGTTTTGCTGAACTTGTAGGTCGAACACGGCACCAAGGGGCTGAGTGTGATGCTCTGGCAGCGCTATGTCGAGAACCTGACCCGGCAGGACCCGGCTTGTGGATACGTCCTTCCAGAGGATCTCAAGGGTTGTGTGAAAGGTGAGAAACTCTGAGCCAAGAGCCACAACCACAGCGCTGACGACACCGGCTACCGCGGTGCCGACGACTGCTGATGGCAGGAGGGCACCGCTCGGTGGTCTGCGAGGATCAAGAAATGCGAATGCGCCTTGCCAGAATGGGTCGATGAGCAGTGTAAGTACGAGGGCGAAGCCAATTCTTAAGGCTCCGGCGGTCACGCTTTTCAGTCGAGTCATGCCAGCGGCCATGCCCAACGATGCAGGGCTGAAGTAAGGAAGTCGGCCAGGGCCTCAGGCTTGTTCGTTCTAACGATCCCGCCAACTTCGACTGTTGAAGCGCCCAATTCCCGCGAGTACAGGTCCACGCCGCAGACGTAGAGGCCACGAAGCGTGTGGCTCATGAGGAAACCGACCGCTCGCAGGTCCGTCTGCACCGCCTCACGGAGAAGTTGCGAGTATTCCTCCTGTTCATCCTCCTCAAGGAGCCGTGCCCTGTGGTCACAAAAGAGGAACCGTCGAGTGTCGACGTTCAAGCGAAGAGCCGCACCAGCGATTCGGACTATCTCGTCACTTCCGGTCAAGTGCAGTTCAGCACCTGCGAGCCTTAGTCGGTTGGCGGAAGTATCTGTGCCCTCTCGGTTGAGTACCCGAAAGCTGGCGGTGCCCCTTGCGTCGATTATCTCGACGAGCTGTGAAGGCTCAGGCACTTGTACGACTCCTAATCATTTCCATAAAGGCGACGCTTTGGAAGCTAAGAATGCATCGTCCCACAGGCTACAGACACTGGTTCTCGCACCCGAGGCCCGGCGCAGGACAAACCAAGGTTGGAAGCACCGGCTGCTGATGACGCGCCCGCTAGTTTGCTACGACTCAAGATTCAGGACGCCTGACTTAGGGCTCCAGCGGAGCGGGCGTAAAGGACGTAGGAGCAAGCGTATTCGGAGCCTTTCCTGAGCGCTCCGCGTTGCACATCGTGATCGTTGCCACGAGGTACAGCGTCCGCTTGCTTACTCTTCACGTCCTCGACTCGGAAGATGAGCTTCTAAAGCCGTGGCGAGAGGTAATGCTCTGTGGTGTGTGTCCCGCTTTGTTGAGCTCTCTAAGGTCAGCATCAGCAAGACAGGTCACGTCACAGCAGTGGCTACAGAAACGGCTTCCGCAGGTTGAGCACGCCCTACTCTGAGGGGATGAGTACCGACAACCGGTTCGCGCCCCTCCCTTCGGAACTTCGGCGGCGGCGGCTGTTAGCTGAGACGGAGGCGCTGACGGGTGTCGTGTGGCGCGACGACTGTCCGGTCGAGCTTGGACGCAAGGTTACGGCGTTACTGCCGCACATGACCAATAAGCGTTGGGACGTATTCGAGGCGGCTGACCAACACCGGAGCGTAGCCAATGACGGAAGCCCCGTGGAGGTCTCTGCGGCGGATGTCTTGAAAGGCGAGGGAGGCGCTGAGGAACGCTTGGATGTCCTTGCGGCTGTCCTCTACTCGTTCGAAGACCTCCGTGTCCGCGATGAAGCTCCTACTGACGACGGTTGGCACAACAATGTCCCGCCTCAGTACGACCCCCACTTCATTTCGATGGTCAACGACTTCTTGCTCGCGGCTCGGGTTGAGTGGCACTTCGACGAAGGGCACTTCACCCCGCGAGGAAACTCTGTTCTCTACGCGGAAGTGGTCAAGCCTGCGTCCGTTCTTCTCGACGCGGACCCAAAGTTTCTGTCTGCTTCAGCGGGTTTTCAAGCTGCCATCACGAGGCTTGCGGAGAATAAGCCGGATGTTGCCATTACAGATGCTGCCTCCTCAGTCCAAGAGTTCTTTCGCTCGCTTGATGTTCAGGGCAACAGCATCTCCAACCAACTCGACAACGCGCAGAAGGCAGGGGTCATCACCGCCTATGACCGTCACCTTCTCAAGCCCATCGTGGATTGGACGAATAGTGATCGCTCTGAGAGGGGGAATGCTCATCACCATCGAGAAGGTGACGCATCAAAGAGTGACGCGTGGCTCGCCGTCCACGTCGCTGCTGCCCTCATGGTCAGGCTCTCAAACGAGGAACCGCGAAATATTCTGAGGGCGCGGGATAAGCGTCAAGCGGAGGCTGCCGCTGCAGAGAAAGCCGAGGAGGTGGCGCGGCACGCGCAGGCACAAGCGGCTCAGGTGCAAAGCGACGCTTGGCGCACGTCTACGTACGACGACGAAACGCCCTTTTAATGGCACTTGCTACCTCTGGCAAGGAGAAAGAAGAAGTCACTGAATACCTTGAGGCGCAACTCGGGAAGTCGACACAGCGCAAACTGTCCGTGCAGCACGTGGAGAAAATTAGCGCTGAGAACATCGCGGGGCACCGCTACGAGTTGTGGAACTGCATCACCAATCAGGGCAATTGGTGGGTTCTCACCCCGCTCATGAACTTTTACTCCCAGAAGGACTTCAAGAGTGCGGATGTCGTTCTCACGTTCCATGTAGGGATGGTTGCTCGTATCCTTTCCCGTGACGACGTACCCATTGCGCCTGAACTCGCAGACGCATTCACTGAGCCGTGGCGCAAGTGGGAGGACGCGGTAGAGACGTTAAAGACCGCACGAGAAGCAGAGGATTTTCAGGCTGTCGGAATGCGGCTCCGTGAGGCGTACGTGTCCATGCTCAAAATGGTGGCAGACGACGATCTTCTACCCGACGGGACTGAGCGGCCAAAGGACGCAGACAACGCGTGGCTTGGGCTGTTCGCGGACTACATTGCCCCGGGTTCCTCGAACTCTCGCCTACGCACCTACCTGAAGGTCGCCGGGAAGGAAACGTGGCAGCACGTCAATTGGCTGACTCACGCAACCCACGCATCTCTTATCGATGCCGAAATTGCCGTAGCGAACGTTTCGCATCTCATCTCGGTCTTCACGGTCAGCATCCTCCGGCACCAAAGAGGTTCGCCTGCACGTTGTGAGGACTGCGGTTCGTACCGCCTCTCCGGTGGCACCTGCCAACGGTGGGGATGGGTGAACGAAGCGTATGTACCCCCTGAGCCGAGACCTGAACCGTCACCCGAGGATATGGGTGTGCGGCTGTCTACTCCTCACACGACGAGTTCAGACATCACTACTTTCAAGTCCCCGAACGACGATTCCGACAAAGCATAGTTCCGCCGCTCGCCGAGCGGGGGAGGGCCCCGACCTCGCTAAGAAGTATGCCGGTGGGCGCTACGGTCAAAGCTTTCCCCAGGTGCGCTTCGCCAGAAATTGTGCCCCTAAGACCGCGCCGCAACCAGCTCCGCACGAACGATGTCAGCCCCCGCCTTGAGCGCGGCCAGCTTGCCGAGCGCGACGCCCCGAGTCATCGGCGCCATGCCGCAGTTGGTGCTGGGGATGAGCTTGTCGGCATCGACGTACTGGAGCGCGGTGCGAAGGGTGTCGGCGACCTCCTCCGGGGTCTCGACGGTGTCGCTCGCCACGTCGATGGCCCCGAGCATGACCTTCTTGCCGCGCAGGAGCTCGACGAGGTCGACCGGAACATGCGAGTGGTGCGATTCGAGCGAGATCGTGTCGATGCTGGACTGCTGCAGCAGGGGGAACGACTTCTCGTACTGCCGCCACTCCTCGCCGAGGGTCGCCTTCCAGTCGTTGTTCGCCTTGATGCCGTAGCCGTAACAGATGTGCACGACCGTCTCGGCACGGAGTCCCTCGGTCGCCCGCTCGAGCGTGGCCACGCCCCAGTCCTGCACCTCGTCGTGGAAGACGTTGAAGGCGGGCTCGTCGAACTGGATGATGTCGACGCCGGCGGCCTCGAGCTCGCGGGCCTCCTGGTTGAGGATCGTGGCGAACTCCCACGCCAGCTTCTCGCGACTCTTGTAGTGACGGTCGGAGAGGGTGTCGATCATGGTCATCGGGCCGGGCAGAGCCCACTTGATCGGCTGATCGGTCTGCTGCCGGAGGAACTTCGCGTCGTCGACGAACACGGGATGTTCGCGGCTCACGTCACCGACAACGGTCGGGACGCTCGCGTCGTACCGGTCTCGGATCCTCACGGTCTCGCGGTTCTCGAAGTCGACTCCGGTGAGGTGCTCGATGAATGTCGTGACGAAGTGCTGGCGGGTCTGCTCCCCATCGCTGATGATGTCGATGCCGAGACGGCTCTGCTCCTGGACCGAGATGCGGAGAGCATCTGTCTTGCCCTCGACCAGCGCCTCGCCCTCGAGCTTCCAGGGCGACCAGAGAGAGCCCGGCTCGGCGAGCCAGGACGGCTTCGGCAGGCTGCCGACGGGCGAGGTGGGCAGAAGAGTGTTCATGGACGAGGATCCTCCGGCGGTCATCGAGTAGGAACGGGGTAGTTGGCGGCCCAGCGCTCGAGCACCTCTCGGTGCGGCTTCACGAAGTGCTCCTCCGTGAACTTGCCCTGTGTGATTGCGAGCTGGTTGCGCTCCGTGCGGTCGTACGAGATCTCGGTGCGCGAGAAGTCGTGCTGCTCGAGGGTCGGTCGGTAGACGCCGGCGGCGGCGGAGTTGGCGTTGTAGATCTCGGGCCGATAGATCTTCTGGAACGTCTCCATGGTGCTGATCGTGCCGATGAGCTGCAGGCTGGTGTAGTCGTTCAGCAGGTCGCCGCGGTGGTAGAACGCGAGCGGCGCCACGGCACCCGGCGGCATGAAGTACCGCACCTGCAAGCCCATCCGCCCGAAGTACGTGTCGGTCATCGAGTAGTCGTCTTGGCGGTATTCGACGCCGAGGATCGGGTGGTTGTTCGAGGTGCGGCTGTACGTCTTGCTGGTCGAGACGCTGATGCAGATCACCGGCGTCATCGGGAAGCGCTCCTGATAGACGGCGGAGTCGAGGAAGTGCTGGAAGAGCTTGCCGTGGAGGGCGCCGAAGTCGTCGGGCACAGTGAATTCGGTCGCGTCGCGGTTGACTTCGGGCAGGAGCACGCTGAAGTCAAAGTCGCGCACGTACGACGAGAAGTTGTTGCCGACGATGCCCTGATGGCGCACGCCGGTCTGCTTGTCGACCATGTGGATGTCGAGCACCTCGAGAAGCGGGAACACCCGGTCTTCGCCGCCCGCGCTGAACTGCAGCTCGGCGGTGACGATGTCGAGCTCGACGGTGTACCGGTCGCCGCCGGGGTTGTCCCAGTGCGCGAGGCTGTTGAACCGCCGGTCGATCATCGTCAGAGCGTTGCGGAGGTTCTGCTGACGGTGCTCGCCCCGGGCCAGGTTCGCGAAGTTCGTGGTGGCCCGCGAGGTCTCGGACGGCGCGTAGTTCTCGTCAAATCGGGTGGTGGTGATGTTGAACGTGAAGTCGTTCGCCATGAGCGGCCAATCCGGTAGCTGATCGGCCGGGAAGGGCCTGGTGAATGTCGGTACAGCCATCGTGGTGCTTCGGCGCGGGTATCAGGTAATTCGGCGCTGCTATGCCTACCTATAGGCTCTCGCTATGGCCCGACGGACGAGCGGAATCACGCTGCAGCAGCTTCTCTACTTCATCGAGGTCGCCGCGGAGGAATCGATCACGGCGGCCGCCGATGTGCTCTACGTCGCACAGCCAACGATGTCGGCGGCGATGAAAGACCTCGAGACCCGGGTGGGCCGCTCGCTGCTCCTCCGCTCGGCTCGCGGAGTCACGCTGACCACCGACGGTGCCGAGTTTCTCGGGTACGCGCGGCAGGTCGTCGAGCAGGTGGCGCTTCTCGAGCAGCGCTACCTCGGACGGCCGCCGTCGCGACGCCTGCTCGGGGTATCGACGCAGCACTACTCGTTCGCGGTCGACGCGTTCGTGCGGATGGTCAAAGAGACCGAGGCGGCGGAGTACGAATTCTCGCTTCGAGAGACCCGCACCTGGGACATCATCGAAGACGTCCGTACGCTGCGCAGCGAGTTGGGCATCCTCTACCGAAACGACTTCAACCGGAACGTCATCGACAAGCTGCTCCGCGACTCCGGGCTCGTCTTCCACCCCCTCTTCGTCGCCGAGCCACACATCTTCATCTCCCGCAAGAACCCGCTGGCCTCCCGAGAGCGTGCCACCCTCGACGACCTCGCCGACCTGCCACGGCTCACCTTCGATCAGGGCGCGAACAACTCCTTCTATTTCGCCGAGGAGATCCTCTCCACCCTGTCGAGCAAGCGCGAGATCCGGGTCTCGGATCGCGCGACGATCTTCAACCTCATGATCGGCCTCAACGGCTACACGATCTCGACGGGCATCGTCAGCGACGACCTCGACCCCGAGATCGTGGCCGTGCCGCTCGACGTCGACGAACGCATCGAGATCGGCTGGATCGGCCACTCGGCGATACCCCTCACCGAGCAGGCGCAGCGTTACCTCGCCGAAGTGAGGGCGGTCGTCGCGGGCTTCGGCGTGGAGCTGCTCGGCTGATCAGCGCAGTGCGACGGGGCCGAGGATCCGGCCGCGCCGCCTGCATTGCCCGAGCCGCGCGGGCTGCCCGGGCCTCGCTGGCCAGCACGAGCGCCACTCCCGCGGCACATGGCACGAAGCCGACCAGTGTCAGGCCGGTCAGCGGCTCGGCCAGCAGTAGGTTGCCGGCGAGGGCGGTGGTCGGCGCCACGAGGAACAGCAGGGCGTTCAGGGCCGTGATGCCCACTCGGCGAAGCAGCCACCAGTAGAGGCCGTACGCGATCAGGGTCGGCACGATCGCCGAAAGCGCCACGGCGAGCCAGAACGTCGAGCTCGCCGGCGGAGCCAACGTGCCGGTCACTGCTGCCAAGACGATCAGGGCTGCGGCCGTCACCGCGACGTGGATCGTCAGAGTGGTCACGACGGGGAGGCGGGATTCTGACCGGCGCTCGACGAACGTGCCGGCGACCAGACACAGCATGGCGAGCGCGGGGAGCCCGTACGCGATGGGCGGCGCAGACGACCCGCCGAGCTGCGAGCCGACGACCGTGGCCACGCCGATGGCGCCGACCGCGAGACCGAGCCACTGCGCACCGCGCACTCGAAGCCCGAGCAGCGGGCCGACGAGCGTGGCGACGACCAGGGGCTGAATGGCGTCGATCAGCGCGGTCGTGCCCGTCGCGATTCCGGCGCCGACGGAGGCGTACACGAACACGCAATAGCCGAACAGGGCGAACAGGCCGATTGTGGCCTGGTGTCGTAGATCGGAGCGGGTGACGCCTCGAAAGCCCCCGGCTGCGACCGTCACCACGAGGAGCACGACGGCCAGTGGCGCGAATCGCCAGACGAGCAGGGTCGTCAAGCCGACGTTGACGGTGGCCACCTTGGCGATGATGAAGCCCGAGCTCCACGAGGCGACGAACGCCGCCGAGGCCAGTGCGGTGACTCCGACACGAAGGGCACCGACGCGAAGTACACCGATCTGTTTACTCATGCCGCCGACTATACAGGTCGGTAGACTTTGGGCATGCCATCATCCGCCACCGCCGTCGACGAGGGCTCTCGCAGTCCTCTCGACAGGCTCCTCACCGCTCGCGACCTCCCGGCGCTGACCCCCGGCGCTCGCCGCGTGCTCGAAGCGGCGTCGCGCCTGTTCTACGACCACGGCATCCACGCCATCGGCGTCGACACGATCGCGAGCGAGGCGGGGGTGACGAAGAAGACCCTCTACGACCGCTTCGGCTCGAAGGAGGCGCTGGTCGTCTCGTATCTCCAGCACCGCGACGCGAGGTGGCGCGACCATGTGGCCGCGAACCTCGCTCAGGTGCCCGAGCCCGGCGTCGACCAGGTACTCGCGGTCTTCGATGCATCGAACTCGTGGATGAGCGACAACAGCCCGAAGGGGTGCAGTGCGATCAATGCCCGCGCCGAGATCGGTGACGGCCATGACGGCCACCCGGTGTTCCCCGAGGTCTCCGGGCAGAAGGTCTGGATGCTCGATGTCTTCGCCGAGCTCTGCCGTGCCGCCCGGGTCACCGACCCGGACGACACGGCGCGGCTGCTCATGCTGCTGTACGAGGGGGCCCTCGTCACGGTCGGCATGGAGACCTTCGCCGAGCCGTTCGCCGTCGCACGGGCCGCGGCGGAGGGCATTCTGCGGGGGCGGACCGCCGGATCCTGAGGTTGTCGGTCTCTGGCGACCCGCCAGGGGGCCCGTTCGCGACCTACTTCACGGTGACGATCGCATCGGTGTCTTCGACGCCGAGGGCGCGGGCATCGTGAGCGCGCTTCTTCATCGACGGAGCGATCAGCGCGATGATGATCGCCAGGACGGCTACGCCGGCAGACGTCCAGAAGCCGATCGTGAAGGTGTCGTCGGAGGGCAGCGCGATGGAGCCGGTCGGAAGCGGGAAGACCTGGGTGTGTGACGAGATCAGGGCCGCGATCACGGCGGTTCCGACGCTCGAGCCGATGGTGCGGGCGATCGTGTTGGCGCTGATCGCCTCGCCGGTCTGAGCCAGGGGGACGCTCTCGATGACGGCGTTCGAGGCGGCTGCGAGCCCGAATCCGATGCCGGCACCCGTCATGATTCCCGAGGCCAGGATCTGCCAGAGGTATGCATGCGAGATGGCCGGCAAGACGAACGCGGCGGTCAAGAAGGCGGCGCCGATGACCAGTGCGGGCTTCGGCCCGTACTTGCGGACGATGCTGCCCGAGAGGGGCGAGACGACGACGAGCATCAGGACCGTCGGCAGGAGGAACAGACCCGCGACCGAGGCGGTCTTGCCGAAGCCGTAACCGGTGAACGTGGGCAGCTGTAGCAGGGTCGGCACGAGCACGAAGGTGCCGTACATCGCGAAGCCGAAGACGAGGGCGACGACGTGGGCCGTCCAGACGCCGCGGATCGTGAACAGCCGTACGTCGATCAGCGGGCTGGTGACGCGAAGTTCGACCAGCACGAAGGCGACGAGTGCGACGGCGCCGAGGGCGAGGAGGCCGATCGTCTTGACGTCGCCCCAGCCCCAGCTCTCTCCCTCGCTGATGGCGAGGAGGAGCGAGACCAGCGAGACCGTCAGGATCCCGGTGCCCGCCAGGTCGAGTCGCCCGGGTGTGCGAATCGGCGACTCCTTCATGCCGAAGATGATGCCCACGAGGGCCACGAAGATGAGCACGAGGGGGAACCAGAACAGCCAGTGATAGTCGAGGTTCTGCACGATCGGGCCGGCCGCGACGATGCCGACGCCCGCTCCGATGCCGAAGATGCCCGACAGGATCCCGATCGTGACGCTGACGCGCTCCTTCGGGAGCTCGTCGCGGACGATGCCGATCGAGAGGGGCAGTACCGCGCCGGCGGCGCCCTGCAGAATGCGCGCCACGATGAGAACGCCGAGGTTGGGGGCGAGAGCTGCGACGACCGTTCCGATCAGCAGGAGGCTCATCACGACGATGAGGATCTTGCGCTTGCCCATCATGTCGCCGAGCTTCGCGAAGATCGGTGTGAGCACGGAGGCGGACAGGAGGTACGCGGTGATGATCCAACTGACGCTGGCGGTCGACGCGTTGAGGTCACGGCCGATCGTGGAGAGGGCCGGTGCGACGAGCGACTGCAGGACGGCGTACGCGAGGCCGCCGAGTGCCAGGTAGACGACCAGGAGAGTCGTGTTCGGGTTGTGCCCGCGGGTGACGGGAACGGAACCGGTGGCGGGTTCCTGAAGGGTGTGCGACATGAGGCTCCGAGTCGATGTAAACAAGTGATGACTTAGCGACTCTATCCAGAATCGGATCAAAGTCAACAGTCGTTTACAGGCTCTGGGCTCGACCTGTACGGTGGGGGAGAATCGCAAAGGAGCCATGATGCACGCACCGCCGCACGCCGTCGACGCAGACGCCACGACAGGGAAGTCGCGGGACGCCGCCAACACCCGACGACTCCTTCTCTCCTCTGCTCGTCGGCGATTCGCGCAGGACGGCTACTCGGCGACCCGGGTGCGCGACATCGCCGCCGACGCCGGGGTCAACGTCGCGCTCATCAACCGCTACTTCTCGTCGAAAGAGGGCCTCTTCGAAGCCTGTCTCGCCCACGCCCGAGACGAGCTGGGGCGGTCCGACGGCTCGTCGGCGACGCTCGACGATCTCGTGGAGGCCCTCACTCGGCAGGTCGCGGGGCCGGCGAACGGTGACCGCTCGCTTCAGCTTCTTCTCCTCCTGCGGTCGTCAGGAGACGAGACGGCCGACGCGATCCGCCTCAACACGCTTCGCTACTTCGCCGATCAGATGGCGGTCGCGGCCGGGCGCAGTGTGGAAGACGTCTCGAGCGACGACCTCCGGCTCCGAGCGCAGATCGCATTGTCGACCATGCTCGGCATTGCCCTGCTCCGCGCCTCGTCGACGGGTCTCGAGCCGCTGGCCTCCACCGGGGTCGACGGCCTCGAGGGGCCGCTTCGCGACGTCATCACGGCGCTTCTCGCTCCACGCCTCTAGGCGGGGCGTCCGGGCAGGGGCGCGGACCCCGGTGGAGATGTTCTGCGCGGCATCGACCTCGACGCAGCGCAGAACATCTCGACCGGGGCCGACCCGCCCGCGACGACTAGAACGCGGGAGTGCCGCCCGCGATCGTGATCGTGGCACCGGAGGTGTAGCTGGACTCCGGGCTGACGAGGTGCACATACGCCGCAGCGAGCTCGGCCGGCTGACCGGGACGCTTGAAGGGGGCCTGCTCGCCGAACGTCGATACCGTCTCGGCGTCGTCGGATCCTGGCTGCAGGGGAGTCCAGACGGGGCCGGGCGACACCGAGTTCACGCGGATGCCCTTGGGCGCGAGCTGCTGGGCAAGTGCCGCGGTGAAGACACCGATCGCACCCTTGGTCAGGGCGTAGTCGATCTTGTCGGGGGAGGGCTGGGCGCCCTGGATGGAGCCCGTGGTGACAATGCTGGATCCTGGCTCGAGGTGCGGAATCGCCGCCTGGCAGAGCCAAAAGAGCGAGTACACGTTCGTCTTGATGGTCGAGTCGATCGCATCGGTCGTGAGGGTCAGGATGTCGTCGTTGCTCTCCATGCGGCCGGCGACCATCACGAGGGTGTCGAGTCCGCCGAGCTCACGGACGGCCGTCTCGATGAGATCCGCGCAGTACTGCTCGTCGGAGATATCGCCGGGCACCAGGATCGCCTTACGACCCTCGCTGACGAGGAGGTCGCGGACCTCCTCGGCGTCGGTCTGCTCGTCGGGCAGGTAGGAGAGAACGAGGTCGGCGCCCTCGCGAGAGAGGGCGATGGCGGCGGCCCGCCCGATGCCGGAATCGGCTCCGGTGACGACACCGCGGAAGCCTTTGAGACGGCCGAGACCGACGTAGCTTTCCTCACCGTGGTCGGGCTTCGGATCCATCTTCCAGGCCGCGCCCGGCAACGACTGCTCCTGCTTCGGGAACGGCGGGGCCGGGTAGAGGGTGATCGGGTTCTTCTTGTCGTATTGGCTCATCCCTCGACACTGGCCCGGTCGCGGTCGATCGGCTCTTCACGGCCGAACGGGTTGACAACGCGGGATGGTTCTCAGCGGGTTCCTCGCCGGTGTCAGCGACCACTACGAGGGAGCTACCTCTCGTGGGGCAGGCGGAGGGCACTCCGCCTTATGATGAACCAGACCGTGAGGGCGAAGCCGCTGAGCGCGGCGGCGGCGACCATGACGGCTGTCCATCCGCCCTGCGTCCAGAGGAATGACGCGAGCCCCGAGCCGACGGCACCCCAGATGAAGTTGTTCGTGACGAAGGCCGTGTTCAGACGGCTGCGCGCCTGGGGATCGATGAGGAACATCCGCGACTGGACGGTGATGTTGTGCCCTTGAATGGCGACGTCGAGCAGCAGGATGGCGACGATGATGACGGCGACGGAGCGCTGCCCGATTCCTGCGACGACGAAGGCGACGAGGATTAGCGCCCAGGCTCCGCCGATCGTGGGCAGGCCCAGGCCGCGGTCGCTCAGGCGGCCCACGCGTTGGGCGGCTGCGGCGCCGGCCAGACCGACGAGCCCGAACAACCCGATGATCGAGACCGGGAAGGAGAACGGCGGGGCGCTCAAGAGGAACGTGAGCGCCGTCCAGAACATCGTGAAGACGGCGAAGGAGGTGCCGCCGAGAACGAGGTTCCACCGCACCGTGCGCTCGCGGCGAACGATGGCGAACACCGAGCCGATCAGTGCCGGGTATCGCATCGTTGCCCGGGCGGGCAGCGTCGGAATGGCGATCCAGAGCAGGACGGCAAGCACCACCGCGAGGCCGGCGGCGGCGAAGTAGATGGCGCGCCAGCCGGCGGCTCCGGCGACGAGGCCCGACACCGTGCGCGAGACCAGGATGCCGATGAGGATTCCGGAGACGACCGTTCCGACGATCCGGCCCCGGTTACCGTCGTCCGCGAGGTCGCCGGCGAGTGGCACGAGGATCTGACCCGAGATCGTGGTGAGGCCGACGAGCGACAGGGTCACCAGCAGAACGGCGAAGGTGGGGGCGACAGCACTGGCGAGGAGGGCGGCGGCCGCGCATAGCAGGGCGATCGGAACGAGGATCCGGCGGTTCAGCATGTCTCCCAGCGGCACGAACAGCAGGACCCCGATGGCGTAGCCGACCTGCGTCGCAGTGACGAGCCAGCCCGCGTGGGCCGTACCTGTCTGGAGGTCACGCGCGATGAAGTCGAGGAGCGGTTGCGACCAGTAGAGGTTGCCGACAGCGGCCCCGCCGGCGAGGGCGAAGAGAAAGGCGAGGCGTTTGTTCATGCGTTTTTCTGATTGGCGACGCGACTAGCGACGAACGACTGCGCGCTCGACGGCGACCGACCCGTCGGCGGCGCGCGTCAGGCGCCGGGTGTCGAACCGCGGGTGGCGGATGCGCGGAATCCAGTAGGCGAGCCAGAGCAACCCGGTCACGACCACCAGGCCGAGGTTGTAGCAGAAGGGGATGCCCATGCGGCGCTCCATCAGCACCTCGTCGGGGCTCGACTCGACGACGGTGTAGCCGAGGTCGGTCAGCTTCGCGACCTCCACGTCGACGACGTCGGTGGACGCCAGCGCAGGATCCGCCGCGACCGGCTTGGGTGCGAAGACACAGGCGCAGTTCGCACCGAACGCGCAACTTAGAGTGCGCGGGCCCGACGTGGCCGGCACCGTGGTGCCCGGCATGGACGCACCCGGCGAGAGAACGATCGGGGAGCGGCTCATATCGCAAGCGTAACCAGTGCTGGATCCTTCGTCACATGCGGTCATGTGGGCGAAGCACCAGAAAAACGACCTATCGTCGAGCGATGACTCCCGGCCTCGCTCTCGTCGCGCTCCTCGCGCTGGTCGCGTTGGCGACCGTCGTCGGGCTGGCGTGGCGGCGGTCCACCGGCCGGGTGCGTCGCCGACCCGAGAATGACGACGACACCCGAGAGAGCGATCTCGTCAGGCCCGCCGACGTCGGCACGACCGAGGCATTCGGCCACCGCGTCACGTTGCTGCAGTTCTCGACCGAGTTCTGCACCTACTGCCCGGCGACGAGGCGGCTGCTATCGGCCGAGGCCGCGCGGCACGAGGGCGTCGAGCACATCGACGTCGACCTCACCCGGGCCCCCGACGTGGCGACGCGCTACAACGTTCTGCAGACGCCGACGACGCTGATCCTCGATCGGCGCGGGGCGATCCGCGCACGAATCGGTGGGCCGCCGAAACCTCGCGAACTCCAAACCGAACTCGCTCGACTACTGGGAGACGACCATGACGCCAACTGACCGAGGATCCGGCATCGACCCGCGCTCACCCCGCTTCGGGGCCGGGATCACCGCGATCCTCCTCCTCGTGACGATCTTCCTCTCGCTCATCGGCGCGTCCGTGGCGGCCGTGATCGTGCTGACGGCGATCGCCCTCCTCTTCGCTTGGGGAGCCTTCGCGGGCATCCGCCGTCACCCCTACGGCGCCCTCTTCCGCCGCGTCGTCCGGCCCCGACTTCCGGCACCGACCGAGCTCGAAGACCCCACACCGCCGACGTTCGCCCAGGGGGTCGGTCTCGTCATCACCGGCATCGGCGTCGTGCTCGGCCTCGTCGGGCTCGCGTGGGCCGTGCCGCTCTTCGCGGCTCTGGCGTTCGTCGCGGCGTTCCTCAACTCGGTCTTCGGCTATTGCCTGGGATGCCAGATGTATCTGCTCGGGGTGCGCGCCGGGGTGCTCGGGCGGCCGCAGCGCGCGTAGGGTCGGCCGGGTCGCACACGAGGATCCGCGGATCCTTCGCTCTGACCAGCCCTTCGAGGCGCGACCGGCGCCCGTAGGCTCGATGGTGCGCCCGCGCCACCCAGAACGAAGGAGTTCTCCCGTGATCATCAACAAAGCCGAAGTGATCGTCACCAGCCCCGACCGCAATTTCGTCACGCTCAAGCTGACGACCGACGACGGCCTCACGGGTCTCGGGGATGCGACCTTGAATGGCCGGGAGCTCGCCGTCGTGGCCTATCTCTCGGAGCATGTCGTGCCGCTCCTCGTCGGCCGGGATGCCAGCCGCATCGAAGACACCTGGCAGTTTCTTTACCGAAGCGCCTACTGGCGGCGGGGCCCGGTGACGATGGCCGCGATCGCCGCGGTCGACGTCGCCCTGTGGGACATCAAGGCGAAGGCCGCCGGCATGCCGCTCTACCAGTTGCTCGGCGGGGCGTCGCGGACCGGTCTGCTCGCCTACGGCCACGCCTCGGGCAAGACGACCGACGAGCTGTTCGACTCGATCCGCTCGCACCAGGAGCAGGGCTACAAGGCCATCCGAGTGCAGACCGGCGTGCCGGGGCTCAAGTCGATCTACGGCATCGCCTCGAACGCCACCTTCGAGGCCAACAGGGGCGTGCGCTACGACCACGAGCCCGCCCAGCGCGGGGCTCTGCCGAACGAGGAGGACTGGGACACCCGGTCGTACCTCCGCCACGTGCCGACCGTGTTCGAGGCCGTCCGCAACGAGTTCGGGCCGGAGGTGCCGCTGCTGCACGACGGCCATCACCGGATGACGCCGATCCAGGCCGCAAGCCTCGGCAAGTCGCTCGAGCCCTACGACCTCTTCTGGCTCGAAGACGTGACCCCGGCCGAGAATCCCGAGGCGCTCCGCCTGGTGCGCCAGCACACGACGACCCCGCTGGCCATCGGTGAGATCTTCAACACCGTCTGGGACTACCAGCAGATCATCCGCGAGCAGCTGATCGACTACGTCCGCAGCGCCGTGACCCACACCGGCGGCATCACGCACCTGCGCAAAGTGCTCGACTACGCCTCGCAGTACCAGATCAAGTCGGGCATGCACGGGCCCACCGACATCTCGCCGGTCGGAATGGCAGCCGCGATGCACCTCGGGCTCGCGATCCACAACTTCGGCATCCAGGAGTACATGAAGCACGGCGACGCCACGAACCAGGTGTTCCAGCAGACCTTCACCTGGACGGACGGCATGCTGCACCCCGGCGACGAGCCGGGCCTCGGAGTGGCGCTCGACGTCGACGCGGCGGGCAAGTACCCCTACGAGAAGGCGTACCTGCCCTACAACCGCCTAGCCGACGGCACCGTTCACGACTGGTGACGGTTCGATGCGCACGACGCCGTCGACCACGCCGATCTCGAACGGGTCGCTGATGTCGCCGACGAACGAGCCGTCGGGCGCGTTGTGCCGGAACGCCAGGAAGAGCGGTCGGCCCGTCTCGCGCTCGGCGATGACGCGGCCGACGTAGAGCGAGTCGTCGGTGAGCAGCTGCGCGGCCTCGAGGTCGAACGGCCCGCTGAGGCTCTCGCCCGGGGCCACCCAGATGCCGCCGGTCGCCGTCGTCTCGCGCCTCGGCCCCGCCAGCTCGGGCGCAAGGCAGGAGAACGTGATGAAGGCTTGGCCGTCGAGGGCGAAGGTCTGCACGACCTCCAGCTGCTCGAAGCCGTGGCCCGGCGTCGTCAGCGGCGGCAGCGCCTGCCAGTGCTCGAGGTCGGTGGAGTGCGCCCGAGCCACGATTCCGCCGCCGCACTCACCCGCGCGGGCGCCGACCGCTCGCGCGGTGACGAACATCGTCCAGCCGTCGCCATCGGCGAACACCCACGGGTCGCGGAACGCCTCATGATCCCAGCCGCCGTCGACGAGCCGGTGATGCCAGCGCTCGTCAGCCCGTAGCAAGGGGTTCGCCGGGTTCTTCGTCCAAGTCAGCAGATCGTCGGAGGTGGCGTAGCCGACGGTCTGCACGTTCCGGCCGCCCGGCATCGAGGTGCCCGTATAGAACTGGAACCAGCGGCCGTCGGGGTGCCTGACGATCGAGCCCGTCCAGGTCGCCACGTCGTCGAACGCGGGGGCGTCCGAGTGCACGAGAGCGTCGGCGACCCGGGTCCACGAGCGGAGGTCGGTCGAGACCGCGTGCCCGACCGACGCTCTCAGGTGGCGGGCGTCTGGATCCTGAAGCGCTCTCGACGCGTAGAGGAAGAACGCGTGGTACTCGGCGCCGTCGTCGACGAGCCAGAAGTCCCACACCCACGAGTCGGCGAGATGGAGCGTCATCAGGCCTGCAGCCAGGCCGTGCTCGCACCGGGCAGCAGGAACGACCACTCAGAGAGGCCCGATGTGGGAGCAGATGAAGTCGAATTCATGGGGGTCTCTCCTTCGAGGGGCTAGAGCCTGATGCTTTCGCTGCGATTAACGTAGCTGCCAGGGCCAGAGTGACCCAGTTGTCGCTCCCACGAGCGTACCGACGGCGGCGTGGGGGGTGCGGCGACCTCGCGCGGAACGGCCGACCTCGCGCGCCGCGGCGGTGCGACCTCGGCCGATTCACGCGACTTCACCCCGAATGACCGCGGGCTTTGTCGCGACGAAACCGCAAAAGCGCATCTAGAGTGGGTTTAGCGCCGCAAACGCGACACTGAAGGATCCGAAAGGCCATCCCATGCGCCCCCTCGCCCGTACGTCCGGCCTCCTGGCCGTGACTGCCGCCCTCGCTCTCGGCCTCGCCGCCTGCTCCTCCGGCGGCACCCCCGCCGCGACGACCTCGACGACCGCCGGGTCGGGCGATCTCTCGGGCTCCATCACCGTCTACGGGGCGGCGTCGCTCACGGCGACCTTCACGCAGCTAGCGAGCGACTTCGAGAAGGCCAACCCGGGCGTCACTGTGAAGACGACGTTCAACGGATCGTCGGTGCTCGTGACGCAGATCCAGTCCGGTGCTCCGGCCGACGTGTTCGCCTCGGCCGACACCGCCAACATGGCGAAGCTCACCGATGCCGACCTCGTGACGGGCACCCCGACGGACTTCGCGACGAACACCATCGAGATCGCGGTGCCGACGGGCAACCCGAAGAACATCTCGACCTTCACAGACCTGGCGAAGTCGGGTGTGAAGACCGTCGTCTGCGCGTCGGCGGTTCCGTGCGGCGCGGCCACCGAGAAGATCGAGGCGGCCACCGGCGTCACCCTCAAGCCGGTCAGCGAGGAGACCGCGGTGACGGGGGTGCTGAGCAAGGTCGAGACCGGCGAGGCCGACGCGGGCCTCGTCTACGTGACCGACGTGAAGGGTGCTGACGGCAAGGTCGACGGAGTGACCTTCGACGACTCGAAGGAGGCCGTCAACACCTATCCGATCGCCACCCTCAAAGACTCCAGCAACAAGGCGGCGGCAGACGCGTTCGTGAAGTACGTCGCCGGGGCCGAGGGCCAGAAGGTGCTCGCGGCGGCCGGTTTCGGCCAGCCCTGATCGGGTCAGCCCCGATACCGCGGGCGCGGATGGACCAGAATCGGAGGATGACGCGAACCCGGGCGCACCTGGCCGGCGTTCCCCGGTGGGTCGCTGTTCTCGCAGGCGTGGGAGCGGCGTTCGTTCTGCTCCCGCTCGTCGCCATCGTCAGCCGAGTGAACTGGGTCGACTTCGTTCCGTTGATCACGTCCGACTCGTCGGTCGCGGCTCTGCTGCTCAGCCTGCGAACGTCGCTTGCCGCGACCGCGCTCTGCGTCGTGTTCGGCGTGCCGATCGCGATCGTGCTCGCCCGCGCGACCTTCCCCGGGCAGCGCATTGCTCGGTCGCTCGTGCTGCTGCCGCTCGTGCTTCCGCCCGTGGTCGGCGGCATCGCCCTGCTCTACACGTTCGGGCGGCGCGGCCTCCTCAGCAGCACCTTCCAGTTTCTCGGCATCGATATCGCCTTCTCGACGACGGCCGTGATCCTGGCTCAGACGTTCGTCGCCATCCCCTTCCTGATCCTGAGCCTGGAGGGGGCGATCCGCACGGCGGGCGCGCGCTACGAGGCGGTCGCCGCCACCCTCGGCGCAGCCCCGACCACCGTGCTCCGGCGGGTGACGCTGCCGCTGTTGCTGCCGGCGCTCGTGTCGGGGGCGATCCTGTCGTTCGCCCGCGCTCTCGGCGAATTCGGCGCCACGCTGACGTTCGCCGGCAGCCTGCAGGGAACGACGCGCACCCTTCCCCTCGAGATCTACCTGCAGCTCGAGACCGACCCCGACACGGCGGTCGCGCTGTCGCTCGTGCTCGTGGCCGTCGCCGTCTTCGTGGTGGGGCTCGCCTACCGCAACGGCTCCGTGCCATCAGGCCCCTCGGGAGCCGACCGATGACGCTCGACTTCAAAGCGCGGGTGCGCGCCCGAGGGTTCGACCTCACTTTCGGTGTGAAAACCGGCGAGACGATCGCCGTCATGGGCCCGAACGGCGCCGGCAAGTCGACCCTGCTCGGTCTGCTGGCCGGGCTCGTCCATGCCGACCAGGGTCACGCCCGACTCGACGACCGCACACTCTTCGACGCAACGGCCGGCTCGCGGGCCTGGACTCAGCCCCACCGCCGAGGTGTCGCGCTGCTCGCGCAGGAGGCCCTCCTCTTTCCTCACCTGAGCGTGCTCGACAACGTGGCATTCGGGCCGCGGAGCACGGGCGCATCGCGGCAGGAGGCCCGGGCGGTGGCGCGGCAGTGGCTCACCGAAGTGGATGCGGCCGAGCTGGGAGGGCGGCGACCGGCAGCGCTGTCGGGCGGACAGGCCCAGCGGGTGGGTGTTGCGCGGGCGTTGGCCGCGGATCCTTCGCTTCTTCTTCTCGACGAACCGTTGTCGGCCCTCGACATCGGTGCAGCGCCCGCGCTCCGTCGGCTACTCAAGAGGGTCCTGGCCGACCGGACCGCACTGCTCGTGACGCACGACCCACTCGATGCGCTGGTGCTCGCCGACCGGGTGCTGGTGATCGAAGGTGGCCGACTCGTCGACGACGGACCGACCCGCGAGGTGTTCGCGCACCCCCGGACGGCCTTCGTGGCGGGTCTCGCCGGGATGAATCTCGTGACCGGGGTGCGGAGTGCCGACGGCATCGAGGCGACGGACGGGTGGAAGGTCGTCGCGCCGTTCGAGGCCGAGGTGGCGAGGGGTGCGTCGTCGGCGATCGTGGTGAAGCCGTCGTTGGTGCGGGTCTCGCATCTCAAGCCGGGGCGTGCGGAGGGGAACGCTGTGTGGCAGACGATTCTCGATGTCGAACCGCGCGGAGACAGCATCAGGATCCGCGGAGACATGCTCGCAGCCGACGTGACTCCCGCTGCGGCTGCCGACCTCGACCTCGCCCCCGGCGACACGGCGTGGTTTGCGTTCTCGGCGGATGCGGGCGTCGGGTATGCGCTCTGAGGCCGCGGGGGCCCGCGCGTTCGGCCTAAACCCGCTGGCTCGGCGTGGACCCGCTCGATCGGCGTAAACCCGCTGCCTAGGGCCGGTGTCTCCGCCAATATCGAGGGTGTGAGCCCGATCTGAGGGTCTCGCCACGGGGCTGACCGGCTTAGTCCCTCTGCCGCGAGCACTAGTTCACGCAAGTGTTTAGATGCTATACAGTTGCGGTGTTTAGCTCCTAAACTTAGCCTTATGAAGGCGGGTGAAGTGAACGAGCGGATTGAAAAGCTCGGAGGCGTTCAGGTGGGTCAACGGGGCTCGCATCGAAAGTACGAGGTGTGGGCCAATGGCCGCTCGTACCGCACGATCGTCGCTCAGCACGGACCGCACGACATTCCCGCCGGCACGCTGGCAAGTATTCAAAGATCGCTCGAACCCGCATTTGGAAAGGGGTGGCTGAAATGAGTGGATCGACCTACGAGGTCTTAGTGACGCGCGAGAACGGCACGTGGCTCGGTGAGGTGACGAACCGAGAGGGTATTCAAACGTTTTCGCGCACCTATTCCGGGCTTCGGGCCGCGCTGGCGGAGGCCATTCACGTGATGGACGACCTCGACGATGGGGCCGTCGTCGACACTAAGTGGACGTTCGAGAATGTCGAAGCCGAGTTTGTATCGGCGATCGAGCTCGGGCGCCAAAGGCGTTCGCTCGAAGAGCGGGCCGCTGAGCTCGTGCGGAACACGGCGCGGGTCGCCGAGTTGCTGCAATCGAAGGGGTACTCAGTGCGAGACATCAGCGGGGCGCTCGAAATGTCGCCCGGTCGGGTCTCGCAGATTCTTGCCCCCGGTGCGAAGAAGGTGATCGGCGCCTCTGGCTCGACCACGAGCGCGCCCCGCCGGGCGGGCTGACGCCCGAGGCGAAGACTGTTTTGAATCTGGGGTTGACACGCTTGGCTACGATCAATAGCTTTTAGCTACACACAGTAGCCAACGCGCAACCAACGGAGAACATCATGCTCGAGCACCTCACCATCGGCGAAGGAACAATCGCCTACGACCTCACCGGCGAAGGCCCCCTCGTCGTCCTCGCCCACGGCATGGGCGACAGTCGACACTCGTACCGCTTCCTGGTGCCTGAGCTCGTCGCGGCCGGCTACCGGGTGGCGAACGTCGACATCCGCGGCTGCGGAGACTCCAGCGCCGACTGGCCGAGCTACTCGCGCACCGACATCGCGGGTGACCTCGTCGCGGTCGTGCGTCACCTCGGTGGCCCGGCTGTGATCGTCGGCCAGTCGATCAGCGGTGGGGCTGCCACGATCGCCGCCGCCACCGCACCCGACGTGATCGTCGGCGTCGTCGAGCTTGCTCCGTTCACCCGCAAGCAGTCGTTCGACCTGATCGGCATCCTCCGCACGAAGCGCGTTCGCACGGGAACGACCCAGCTCATGAGGGTGATGCTGAGCGGCAGCGTGAAGGGCTGGCTGGCCTACCTCGACATCGCCATCCCCGCGAAGCCCGCCGACTGGACCGCCGAGCGAGCGCGCATCGAGACGGAGCTGTCCAAGCCCGAGCGCATGAAGGCCCTGCGAGGCATGACGAAGTCCGCGCCGGTCGACGCGGGTGCGCAACTTGCCAATGTGCAGTGCCCGGTGCTCGTCATCGAGGGGAGTGCCGACCCGGACTGGACCGATCCTCGCGAAGAGGGCACCAGGATCCTCGGAGACCTCCCTGCCGGACTCGGCGAACTGGCCGTCATCGACGGTGCCGGGCACTACCCGCACACCGAGACTCCCGGGGCAGTGCTCGAGCTCGTCGTCCCGTTCCTGCGCCGGACGCACGCCGCGGCACCGACCAATGCCTAGGGCGGGGCTCGCTCCCGCGGCCGTCACCCTCGCGGCGGCCGACCTCGCCGACGAGATCAGCCCGGCCCCGCTCAGCATGAGTCTGCTCGCCGAGCGCCTCGGGGTGAAGGGGCCGTCGCTCTACAAACACGTCGACAGCCTCGCCGACCTCACCCGCCGGATCGCCCTTCTCGGCGCCACCGAGCTGGGGGACGCGCTGCGCGAGGCCATGCAGGGCCTGGCCGGCGGTGATGCGCTCGCCGCAGCCGCTCAAGTGGTGCGCACCTTCGTCAAGGAGCACCCCGGCCGGTACGCCGCCACCGTCGGAATCACCCCGACGGGGCCCGAGGATCCCCTCGCCATCGCTCTCGAACGCACGCTCGGCTCGTTCGCGGCTGTGCTGCGCGGCTACCACCTCGCCCCGGAGCACGAGATCCACGCGATCCGTCTGCTGCGCAGTGTCGTGCACGGCTTCGCGACCCTCGAGGCATCGAACGGATTCCAGATGGACACCGACGTCGACGAGAGCTTCGCCTGGACGGTTGCGTTCGTCGATCGTGGGTTGCGCGGGTTGTCGGACGAGTAGGGGGCGGGTGGGGCGCTGGTCTCGACCTGAAGCGGTTTGGTGATTCCGCCCGGGTCGTCGCCTGTCGTGTGGGCCCGAGTTCCGTAATGCTGACATCCCGTCTGGGGCGAAAGTGCCCTGCCGCGAGACACGGAACGCTGCGCTTTGACACACCCGAAAACGTTGCATGCCTAGATAGGTTGTGACACCATCTAGGTATGTACAACCCATGGTCGTCGGATTGGACTCGAGTCGTCCTTCCGCTGACGGTTCTCGTTCTTCTGGAGGAGAAGCCGGCTCATGGCTATCTGCTTCTCGAGCGGTTGACGGAGGCTACCGGCGTTCCGGTGACGGGTGGAACGCTCTACCCGCTGTTGGCCCGGTTCGGCGACCGAGGATGGGTTGAGTTCGCGTGGGAGCACGAGGTGACGGGTCCCGGACGAAAAGTGTTCCGGGTGACGGGGGCTGGTCGGGAACACGCTGATGCGCTCCTCGACGAATGGCAGTTAGTCAGAAAAACACTGGACGTCGTGGCGTCTCGACGAAGGAGGGGTAATTCGTGAACTACTACCGGGAATTAGCTTTTGCACTGAGGGTTCGAGGTCTGTCGGAAGACACGATTCGATCGACGTTGGACGACGTTCGAATGCATTCGGCGGAGGCGGGGCAAGATCCGTCTCATGAGTTCGGGCCGCCAGACCGATTCGCAGAGAACTTCGAAAAGGGCGGGGCTCATGCAGCTGGCCGTCGCTTTGTTGTTGTGATGACAGTGGTGGCCCTCGCTGTGGTGATCGGCCTGTTCGTCTTGTCGAAGGCGATGGGCACGGAGCTGCGCGTGGGGGTCTTCTCTATTCCGCTCTTTGCTGGCGTCGTCGTCGCAGTTGCCGGTTTCGTGGGCGGTTTTCTGCTTGACCGCCGGCTGCCAGCGGGGTTTGGGGTAGAGAAAAAAGCCGCGTGACCTAGGGCGCCGGCGGGAGAAACGGGGTGCCCGGAAGCGCTCGGCCGAGCCCCACACATACCGCTTACGTCCGTCGATCTCGACGAGACGACCGCCAGCGGTATTCGCCGGGTCGCGGCATGCGGTCTGCGGCTGGCGTGCTCCGAGCGACGTGTCGCGAACGACTACTTGGTCGCCTTGGGAATGTTGATCAGGGGAGACGATCCGTTCGGCACGACGACCAGGCCACCCTTGTCGGCGGAGGCTTCGAGGGCGTCGATGTAGTGCTGGGTGAGAACCTGGCTCGAAAGCGACTTCGTCAGCAGATCGTTCGCCTTCGCGTTGGCCTGGGCGGTGACGACTGCCTGCTGAGCGCTGACCTTCGTCGCATCGAGTTTGGCCTGCTGCTTGGTGACGTCGATCTGCGCCTGCTGGGCCTCGGCATAGCTCTCCGTGACGGCTTTCGGAGCTTGAATCTCTTGCAGGCTGATCGAGTTGACCTCGACACCGGTATCCGCCCACCGCTTGGTCAGCGCCTGCTCGATACTGGTCTCGATCTCGGCGCGTTTCGTCAGCACCTCGAGAGTGGAGTAGTTGTTCGGCACTTCGCGCACGACGGCCCGGACGTCTTGAGTGATGAAAGATGCTTTGAAGTTCTCCTCGTCGCGGAACGACGTGTAGATCGTCGTGACCGACGCGGGCCGAATCGAGTAGCGGACGGTGAGCGACACGTTCTCCGAGACCCCGTCTTTGTCTTGAACAGTGATGTACGGGCCGGTGCGGATGCCACCGTTGTTGTCGCTGTCGCTGCCCCCGGTCCCGTTGATGTAGGTGACCGTCTGGTTGCGGATGTTGAAGTTCACCGTCGAATCCCACGGCGCCTTGACGTGGAGGCCGGTCGACGTCGTCTGCCCGACGATCTGACCAGTGAACGAGCGGATCACTCTCGCCTCGCCGGCATCCTGGGCGTACACGGACGACGTGACCCCCAGTACCAAGCCGAGGACTACAAGGAGTGCACCGGCGCCGAGAGCGATGCGGTTTCCCGTCTTGTCTGGGCCCGGTGCTTCGCTGCCCCCGGGAAGGGCGAGCTTGTTTGCTCGGGAACGGCGGGCGAGAACGAGGGTGATGACGCCTGCGACGAGGCAGATCAGAGCAAAGACGAACATGAGAGTGCTTTCTTCGGGAGGAATGTCGGGTGGTGCCGGGGAGACTGCTAATCGGTGGGGGAGGGGATACCGGCAAAGCATCGTTGCCCTTCAAGGATGAGTTCCTGCATGACAGGAACCTGCCGGACTCGGGCGTGGATGGCCCATCCCAGGGCTACGGCGTAGAAAGCACTGATCGCTACCCGGATCCCGATGCTGATCAGCGTCGGGTGGTCGGGCATGAGTCCGAGTTGGAAGAGCCACAGGGGAAGGAGGACACCGTTGGCCCACACTGCCGTGCGGACCTGGTCGACGCGCGCTGCCAGCCGAGACAAGGCCTCACCGAGCGGGATGTCGGAGGGGAGTTCGTTCCTTTCCACCCAGTCGTCGACTTCTTGGGCACCAATAGTGGTGTCGCGGTTCGAATCGAAGCGGATCAGGGCCGCGGCGACTCCGGCGAAGACGACGCCCGCCACGACAGCTATCCACCCGCGGTGATCCCAGGAGTACTTCTCCCCGAACTCCAGGACGAATGCACCCATGAGCACACCACCGCCGAGTGCTCCAAGTGCAAGCCGCACGCGCAGATCTCGAAAAAGCCGTCTCACGATCCGGGCCGGAAGACGTCAGAGAGCTGCTGGGCGTAACTGGCCGCGTTGATTGCCCCGAGCACCAGCCCACCGGCCTCGACGATGATGAACACCCACACCGGCCACAAGCCCCGCCCCGGAGCGACGCGGTGCACGATCACCGATCGGCCGATCACGTACACCGGCGACGAGAGAAAGCTCCAGGCCCAGTGAAAGGGGCGCACGACGCCGACCCGGGTGAGGTGTCGGTAGTCTCCCCACGCCAGAACCACGCTGATTCCATACAGAACGAAACCCGCGGCAAGCACGGCAATGTACTGCGGTGTGTAGATCGATGCCGGGTCGACGGAGGGCACGCCAGAGGGGCCCACTTCGATCACGCGGATCGTCGGCCGGTACGACAGGCTGAGCGGCCAGACCACCACGGGCAGCAGCACAATCAGCCAGATCAGCGGGCCATAGATCGGGGTCTTCGGATCGAGCCTTGGCCTGTCGGGCGAAAGGGTTCCCACAGCATGGGAGCCACCGGGGGGAGCCACGAGATCCGTCCACCTGACGCCGTCCCACCAGCGAGTTCCCGCACCCCCAGAAGGATCCGGGTACCACCCGGCACCAGGACCGGCACCCGGGCGCGACTCACCAGACATACGGATCCCCCTCAAAGGCAGTTGAGAAAGATTCGGGCTTCCTCACCACTGCTCAACCTAGGGCAGATGGGCGATCTGCGACCAACAACGTGGGACTGTTTCTGCCCAGGTCACCCGTGTGCCCTCGGGGCCGATCAAGTTCACGCCGTTGTTGCGGTCATATGGTGCGCGACGGAGACTTGAGGCATGGTTCTGCTCATCGTGTGTAGCGTCGCCGTAGCCGGAGCGTTCGTGGGGCTCTGCCTCGTCCTGGCGGATGAGCAACGGGTAAGACGAGCGAGCAACTACTCGCACCCCTCGCGGAAGGACTAGGAGTCGCGCCGGTCGAAAAACAGAACTGGCGCCCGATGATCAAATGGAGCGGATCGGATCCTAAGGTGTGCGCCTTTCAGAACGCGTGAATTGTGGAGCGGGCGAAGAGCTAGGAACAGCGCACCTAAGCGGCCAAGGGGAAGTTTCCCCGCATTGCGCCGGCGTTATGTCGCTTTATACGCTCTAAAGCGTGCCCCTTCGGAGCTTCACCGCGACGGACACCGGGTAGAGGAAGAAGACGACGGCGAGAGCCAAGGATCCGACGATGAGGGCCGGGTTCGCGCTCGAACCCGACGACAGCAGCACGAAGAACCGGATGAGATCGACGACCCCGAGGAGCGCCAGGACTCCAGCGACGGCGAGGCGCCAGACGAGAGACCAGCGCGACAGAGGCGCGATCTGGTCGCTGAGCCGTGACTCGACTCGCTCGGGCGGAGAGTAGGCGACGCCCCCGTAGTGCGACATCTCGCTGGCATTGGGGCGGCCCGCATAGGGCTGTTGGTCGTGTGACATGGTGAATCCCCCTTCACGCGCGGCTATAGGCCGATGCCTAAGTATCCCTGTCGACCGGCCCAGGCGCATCCCTCGATCGAGTTGCGTGTCAGCAGGACTCTAGAATCGCGGGGTGCCTGATGATCGTCGCCTGCCGCTGTGGGCGGGACGCACAGCCGCTCTCGTGGGCATCCTGCTCGTTGCGTTCTCCCTGCGCCAGGCTGTCGCCGCGATCTCTCCGATCCTGGGCGACGTCCTCGTGGACATCCCTCTTTCGACCCTCGACATTGCTTGGCTCGGAACTCTCCCGCCACTTCTGTTTGCCGGCTCGGGGTTCATTGCACCCCGGGTCGCCCGCAGATTCGGTCTTGATGGCGGCATCGTCATCGCGCTGGTTCTCATCACCGCGGGGCACCTCATCCGCGCGGCGGCACCGGGCGTCGGGGGGTTACTCGTCGGGAGCATCGTTGCATTCGCCGGCACGGGCATTGGCAATGTGTTGCTGCCGTCTGTCGTCCGGCGGTACTTTCCCGATCGCGTCGCCCTGCTGACCGCGGTCTACGTCTGCACCGTCGGCGTGAGTACCGCCGTGCCCGCCGCCCTCGCAGCGCCGGTCGCGCAGTTCGCCGGTTGGCGATTCTCCCTCGGAGTCTGGTCGGTCACCTCGATCGCCGCGCTCGTTCCATGGCTCGTCGTCATCCTGCGGGAGCGCCATCGACGAGCGTCACATGACGGCACCGCCCCGCCGTCGACCGCGACCGTCGTCACGGGCCTGTGGCGATCACGCGTAGCGCTGTCGATCACCCTCGCCTTCTCGACCAGCACGATTCTCACGTACGCCAGTTTCGCCTGGCTCCCTGAGATCCTCGGAGATGTCGCAGGGACGACCCCGGCCGAGGGAGGCGTGCTACTCGCCGTGACCGGGCTGGTCAGCGTGCCCGGCGCACTCCTTGCGCCCCTCCTCGTCGCCCGGCTGCGGAACGTCGGCTGGTTGATCGGCGCCGGCATCGTCAGCTTCGTGCTTGGTTACCTCGGCCTTCTCCTCGCACCCGCGCCGCTGACGCTGCTGTGGGTCCTGCTCATCGGCTTGGGTTCGATCCTGTTCCCGGTCTGCCTGGTGCTCATCAATGGACGCACGCGAACTCCCGCGGGCACCGTCGCACTCAGCGGTTTCGCGCAGGGGGTCGCGTACGCGCTCGGCGCGCTCGGCCCACTGCTCGTCGGGCTCCTGCATGACGTCAGCGACGGCTGGACATTGCCGCTGCTCTTCCTACTCGTCGTCGCACTCGTGGCGATTGTTCCGGCCGTGACATTGGCGCGGCCGGCCTTCGTTGAGGACGAGCTCGCTCGATAGGGGCTCCTTGCCCCAGACCCCCTTCGCAACCGATTGCGGGACGCCCGCGTGCCGCTTCAGGGGACTCGTCTCACTCGACGAAGCGCCGCGCGAACGGACTGATCACGGAACTACGGGTACTCGGCATCCGGTCCGTGCAGGTCTCGTCCATCGATTTATCGAGACGGCTCTCTACTCGGCCTCTTGTCTTCCGAGATGGTCGCGAAGGTTCGCTCAGGAGCAGCCTTTGAGGTCGGCCGACCAACTGAGTCGCTGGTCTGCTGTCGGTGCCGGCGCTCAATGGCTTGCCCGGCATAGCTCGCCGCGATGATCAGGACTGCACCGCACACCCCGAGCGGTCCGATTGCTTCGCCGGCGATGAGGACTCCGACGAGCAGTGCCCACACCGGTTCGGTGCCCATCAGGATGCTCGCGCGGGAAGCCGAGGTGCGTCTCACCGCCCAGAGCTGAACGATGAAGGCGAACACGGAACACAGCAGCCCCAGGAACAGGACATCAGCCCACTGATAAGGATCCATCTGCACGACGGCGGCAGGAAGGTTGCGTCCGGCCATAGTGGCGAAGGCGATCGCGCACACCACCATTTGTACGAGAACAACGCCGAAGCTGCCCTCCGCGCGCTTGCGCGTCAGGTGGGAGCTTGCCGTCACGTGAAAGGCGCGGATAACCGCCGCGGCGATGACCAGGCCGTCACCAGCTGTCGGTGTGCGCAGGCCACCCTCGGAGACGAGGAGGGCAACGCCGACAACGGCACCTACGGCGGCAATGAAATAGAACCGGGGTAGCCACGATCGCGACGCAATGCCATCCAGGACTGGCGTCAGTACTAGCGCCAGACTGATCAGCAACCCCGCATTGGTCGCCGAGGTGAGGTGCACGCCCCAGGTCTCGAGCCCGATCACGGCCGCCTGCGAGCAACCCAGCCCGGCGGAGATCACGAGGCCTCGTCCCCGAGGGAGTCGCTCCCTCCGCACGAGACACACGACCCCTACTGCGATTGCAGCAACAAGGAACCGGAGAGCGACGGCCGCTGGAACCCCGGTCTCGGCGGCGAGTTCCTTAGCCGCGAGAAAGCTGGCACCCCACACTGCAGCGACGCCGAGCAGGAGCAGATCGACGATGAGTTCAGGGCGCTTACTAGCCATCCCACTACTGTCCGTATATGGATCGTGAAGAACAACGGCCACCATCTTCATCGACGCTTTAGTCTCAACTTATGGATCCTGCCCGCCTCCGTCTCCTTCGCGAGCTGGGAGACCGGGGCAGTGTCGCGGCCGTGGCTACCGCTTTGCATGTCAGTGCATCCGCAGTGTCGCAACAGCTCACTGCGCTGCAGGCGGGAATCCCCGTTCCGTTGACCGTCAAGCAGGGGCGCCGACTTGTGCTCACCGAAGCCGGTGAAGCATTAGCAGTCGCTGCGGCACGCGTCGACGAGGCTCTCGCCGAGGCCCTGGGGGCCGTCGGGTCTTTCCTGGACCAGGAGGCGCGACCCGTCTCCATCTCCGCCTTTCACAGTGCCGGTCTCGCCCTGTTCGGACCGCTCCTCATCGAGCTGGGCGACGGTCCGCGTGTCTCCCTCGCGGACGCCGACGTCGCGCAAGAGAAGTTCGCCGGCCTCACTGCGGACTACGACCTCGTCATCGCACACCGTCTCGCCCACGACCCCGAATGGCCGACCACGCGTCTTGTGGTGACACCGCTCCTCGTAGAACCCCTCGTGATCGCCCTGCACGCTGGCCACCCGTTGGCAGTATTGCCCGGCATCAGCCCGGAGCAGTTACGAGACGAGCGGTGGATATCCACCCATGAGGGATTTCCCCTCACCGGTGTGCTCGACTACCTGGGAGCCGTGATCGGCCAAGCCCCTCGGGTCGATCATCGCATCAACGAGTTTTCTGTCGCCGCCGAGGTTGTCCGCGCCGGGGCGGCGATCGCTGTCATGCCGCAGACGACTGCCGCCTCCCTTGCGGTCGACGGGATGGTGCTACGCCCAGTGATCGGCGTGACTCTCGTTCGCCACGTCGACGTTCTCGCCCGTCCCGACGCCATTGCGCACGCCCCCGTCCGCAGGGTCCTCAAGGCACTCCGGGAAGTCGCAGCCGCCGCGACGCAGCGGTCGAAAACACCTTCGCCCCGCTAACCCGTCGCACGATTTCGCGAAGGCTGGCCTGCCACACGCCCGACCCATGCTGCGCGGACTCCCAGCGTTGGTCTCGGCTGGTGTCTGGAGGGTATTCGGCCGTCGGGCTGAGGCACCCTCTGCGGGGAATCCGCTTGGTTTTACACATGAGACAGTCGTGTCAGTTGCGCGTCGAAAAACTACTTGCCGTACTGGAAAGTACGTGTGATGCTTGAGACAAGCAAAGGAGCCTCATGTCCGACGAAAACGCACAACTTAGCCCTGTGGCCGCCCGCTCCCTTCTGGAGGACGCTCGCCGAATCAGTGACCGTGCCCACAATGCGGTCCGCTGGCCCTACATCACCTTCCTCCTCGCGCTGGGGCTCACGACGTCCATGGGAACCCTCGGTATGGCGATGACAGAAGGCAACGCGTTCGGTCTCGTCTATGTCGCAACGCTCGCCGCCTTTTTTGCGTCAATAATTTTTTTCCTCATCACGACGCAGGGAAGTCTCGCCTTCGCATGGAGCAAGAGATGGGCGATCTACATCGGCGCGTGGCTTGTCCCTTACCTCTTCGCCATCGGTGTGATGTGTTTCGCCCATGGTTCCCTTCCTCTCGCAGCTCTGGCCTCGGGCTTGGTGTTCTTTGTGACATTCACGGCCGCCATTGTTGAGGCAAAACGTTGACGGCCACCGACGAACACGTGCATCCCAGGCATCGCCTCTTCGACGTGCTGCAGAATCCGATCAGATTCTCGATCGCGGCAGCCCTCGATAAGGCCGAGAAGCTCAGTTTCCGTGAGGTGCGCGATGCGATCGAGGTGACTGACTCCGCGCTGAGCAAGCAGGTCGCTCTTCTCGAGCAGGCCGGCTACCTCAAAGTTCAGAAAGGGTTCGTCGGCAAGATGCCACGCACGACTCTCGCCCTGAGCGCCGAGGGCCGTACCGCGTGGAAGGCACACTTGGCAGCTCTTCGAGATATCGCCGGAGACTAAGCAATCCTCCAGGTGACGCGCTCGTCCATCTCGTCGCGTGGGAGGTGGTTCTGTCTCTCGAGGCAGGGCCACCGACACAAAGGGGACCGCGGTGTCCTCCCCCCCATCGGATCCACGAGCAGGCGTCGGAGCGACGGTTTTTTATCCGCCAGGCTGGACACATTTCGATGAGCCCAAAGGCACACCTGTCGTCTTTTCAAGACTAATCCGATCACCGGCAAAGATAGACAAATCACCGGTGGAGCTTTGAACGTCACCGACGCAAATTCGGAACCGCGAAGCGATGCCTGTCTCAGTGTCGCCCGACGCCACCACGTATTCAAAGACACCGTCTTTCCCAGGTGTCGCTTCTCCGTCCGCCCCTTCTCGGGGGCCCAGATCCTTGGCCGGCAGGAGAGGCGCGGACATCTGGCTCGGGGAGGGGTTTACCGCGGTTGCGCGGTGTGAGGTCGCAATCACCGAGGGTGTGGACATCGTGCATCCGCTCGCGACCAGAAGCGCCACGGCTGCTGCAGCGACCAAGAAACCACGCCTAGGAATAGTCGTGTCGTGTTTCATCGGATGACCCTGACGATGAGCGATACAAGGGCATCGGAGGATGCCCTTGCGGCTCCCGTGATCGTCGAGGCCCGGCGCCCCCTCATGCCAGCCACGCCTGCGAACTGGGTTATCGATCCTGATGCTGACTCGCTGTCTGATGACTGCACTGTGCCCCCACGCGCTCCCCAACTGATTTCGACACCCTATCGCCGAGGCTCGCCTTGGACGACCTAAGCTCCGAGCCGTGTTCCACGACTTTGCCGACTGACGGTCAGCGGGTGACACCGGTCTGGCCCTCGGGACAGCCGGGTGTCGACTTCAGCCAGCGAGAAAGGTGATGCCACTGGATACCTGATGCCTTGCGGCGTCAATGGTTCGCGGCATCGGGGCTGAGATCCCTCGCTTCTCACGCCTCCGGCGCGAACCCGAACCGGTTGATCAACTGGCCTGCGATCAGCACACCGAGTGCGTGGGAGACGTCATCGATGAGTCGCACCACGACGTCGGGCATGTTGCCGCCGATCCCGGTGACGGGTGCCGACCGGTCGATGTTCTCGAGTCCCGTCGGCGCCTTCGCGAGGCCCGCGGCCTCAAGAGGACGCCACACCCGCTCGAGGCCGGCGACGTCGCCCGACTCGATGCGGTTTGCGAATACGTCGCTGAACACAGCCTGTAGAAGGCTGTCGAGCCACCCGCCCCACTCGGCGCGCTTGCTCTCGGAGGCGAGCATTGAGGTGATGTCGCGGTTCACGTCGAGTTGCACCGCGGTGCTGGCCGAGACTGCGTCGTACAGTTCTGTCCATTCGGGCGAGCTTTCGAGCATGGCGAGCTCTTCCGGCCAGGTGATTGGTGCTGCGAGGGCGGCGATGATGAGGGACGAGTCGAGCGCCTCGTGGGGCGCGACGACCGGCGCGTCGCCCTCACCCGCGAGGGCGGCGAGCCAGTTGGGGAGAAATTCAGGCGAGCGCGGGTATCGGCGGAGGTCTTCGCGCCAGTCGTCGTCCGTCGGCATAGCGGTGGAGGGGTCGTCCAGCGGCGCGAACAGGCCGGCGCTTCTTCCGCCATAGGGTCGAACGTCGTAGTTGAAGTCGAAATGGTATTTGCCTGCGGCCTCGAGCGTGATCTCGGCCGACAGCCAGGTGCCTTTCGTGCCGTCCACCATGGACGCTCGGACAGCAGTCCAGGCCTCGAAGACGGCCCATCCTCCCCTGATGGATCCGAACGAGGAATCCGGTCGGATGAATTCCGCGCGTCCGATATTGGTTGCTCCGCCTTCAACGAAGGTGGCGACTACTGTGACCCAGTCGCTCTCGGGGACGGCCCGGAAGAGCGTGAGCGCGAGCTCGCGTTGGGCATCCGCGGATCTCTGGACTTCCTCGACGGTGGGGCTCATTGCCTCGCTGCTCTTTTATCGGCTGGACGCCTACCAGAATGGCACTCCTGTCCAGGTGGGACTATAGCCAGGCCCCACACACCAAGTTGTCGCTTCTTCTCCCTGTGTTTGCTCGGCATCCTTTTGCCCTTTGGTAGTTAGTCGACCACCGGTGGATTTGCTGTTCGCCCCTTGAGCTTTGTGGTCCTAACGGGAGTTACCTATCTCCGGTTCCTGGCTGCACGAGCCCTGCATCGGTGGAAAAAGAGAAACCGGTTCGAGTGGGTGTTTCTCGGCCCAACCAGGCGGCGGCTACGACTGAAAGACGAACCCGACCAACCCGAGCACCGTCACGTAGACGCCGGGTGGCACGGCGACGCAGCTAATGACGGTCGCGGCGACCGGCAGCACGTCCGGTCGCGGCCGCCGTAGCGACAGGAAGCCGCACACCATCCCGGCGACCATCGCTGGCAGCGTCAACGTCTCGAGGGCAGCAGCGGTGAGATGCACCCTCGTTTGCGCGTCGGTTGGGTGCACGTAACCGGGGTAGGGACCGAACGGTGCCTCCTGGTAACCGACATGCCCTTCGAACCAGCGTGCGAAGACTATGCCGGCTAACCATGCGGCAGGTAGTCCGATGGCGATGAGTGCGAGGATCCAGGACTGGGCGGCGGTGCGCTGCGTCGTCCGCTCTCTGTAGAGCTCGCCGGTGTCGTCCCATCCCGTTGTCACAATTCGACGCTACGGGGAGGTTGGACGGTGTCGCATCGGCCCAAAGAGGTCAATGGATCGGCCGGAGGGTGGATCTGGCGAAGGGGGCTGCTGTCGATTTAGACGTCTCCTTGACGTGCGCAGAACGGAACCCTCCCCAAACTTAAGCTGGTCATGCCGCGAAGCCGAGCACTGACTATTACCAGCGTGCGTCAGCGTGGAGCGATCTCGTGCAGCTCGAGCGTCCGGGAGCCAAGTGGCTCTGCGAGGTGCACGGTCGCTGTGCCGGTGAGGCCGACGCCAGAGCACGCCGTTCCGAGTGGAAGGTCCTTGCGGGTGTCGTCCCACACGTCGATGAGCACCGAGTCGGGCGTCTCGAGGAGGAACACGTCGGTCTCGCGGGCGGGCGCACCGCAGTTGCCGTACCCCCCCCGTGATGAGGAGGTCGCGGGAGGCCGGGCGGAGCGTGCCGGTGCTCCAGCGCACGGGAATGAGGTCGGCTGGGATCCTGCCCTCCTTCTGCACGACAGTGATGTCCCTGTTGGTGCGAGAGGTCCCGATCACCCCCGCGTCGGTGGCGGGGCGGGCGAGCACCTGCTTCGCCCCGGAGGGCAGGTGCGGCACGAGCCGCGCCTGGTACTCGGTGCACTGCGCGAATCCGAAAAAGATGCCGACCACCGCCACCAATACGACCAGGATCCGCGCCCACGACGGCCATCTCTCGCGCTTCGGGGGCGTCTTCCCAACACCCGTGTCCCCGTCCTGAAAAGCGGAAGGGCGCTGCAGATTCGACATGGTCTCAGCTCCTCGGGTGGGTGAGATGACGGTACTGGATTCCTTCGGCACCCTCCAGTTATAAGACGATTCGGGTGCGCGAGAGGGGATGGCTAGCGCGCTGTCGCTGCTCTGCACGCAGTGAGAGGTATCGGCTTGTGAGTCGATTTGGGCGGTGGCTAGGCTCCCGACATGGATGTCAGTGCCGAGCCAGATGAATACGAGACGTCGGTCATCCGGTTAGAGGTTGATCACGCGGACGAGGTCCTTTGGTTTCCTGACGCGGTTGGTTTCGAGGAGAGCGGACTCAGCGCGGCGCTCGCGAGCGACCTGCGATGGTGGCATCTCCGCTCCAGTGGAGAAACTGACGAAACGAATCACTTCACTCCGGTTGGTCTTCCGCATTCCCTCAACGAGCTAGGTCTCGTCCTAGCTCGTCGCGTCGCTGAGGAGATCGGTGACGAATTCGAAGTCGAGTTGTGGGCCGATGGTCGCCAAGAACGCGTCCGGGCTGGACGTCGAGCGAAGAATCCACAGGCGCGAGACTATTTCGCCTCAAGAGCAAAAGAAGCCCGAGACGAGTGGGCTCGTGCCGCCCGGTAGCCCGACCCTCACAGTTCGGAGCTTTCGGTTTCGGCTAAGGCCGGTATTTCTCAGGTGCCTCGTAGAGCTTGCGGGCCGACGGATCCTGGGAGTGCCCGCCATTTTCACCACCGAGTTGCGTGAGCGCGTCAGTCACGAGCCGCGTCACCCAAGCGATTGCCTTGCCGATCTTTATCAACATGATCCGCTCCTCTAATACCCCGGAGGTTACCCCTACTCACCTACGGCATAGCTTGTCTGCGTTTAGACGTTGTTCGGCCCGGTGACCGAGGTCCGCCGGCCACATGTCATTGCGCGCAAGCCGAAGATCTAAGGCGCACTCTTGGCCACCGCCGACCTTGGTCGGCCCGGGAAGTACCCGGCTGCCCTCAAATCCTGCTGCTCCCCTCCCTTTTCAATTGGCTCAGGACTTTTCGTTCTCGCCGACACAACCATCCTGCGCTAATGCCGGAGTGCTTTTCTATCGTGGTCCTGAGTCTTGCGAGGGAGCCCGGAGAGGTACGAGGTGAGAATCCGTGTGGCGTCGAATGTCGCTGCTCGTGCCGTGCCGTACATCAAAAGCGCATCAACGATGGCGACGAGATCTCGTGCATGAGTAGACGGGTCAAGGACGTGCAACGCTCGCAGCACTGCTTCCGCGGCTTGAATTAGAAGCTGCCGCACAGGAGCCTGCTCGGTGAGAGCGGCACGCATCTCATCGTCGTGTCGCAGCTCGAACAGGAGCGCGAACCGCGCAGCCTGGGCATCTTCGCGCTGCGACAGGTACTCAAGGAAGCCCACGGCAACTCCGGCCGCTTGCGCTGGCGTGAGGCTCGGCGCAACTACGAGACCTTCGAGGTCTTGTTGGGTGTAGTCGGCTAGCCGGTTGACGAGTAAGGCCGTGAGGTCGCGGCGGGTCTTGGCGTAGTAGGTCGTGGAACCGGGCGGGAGTCCTGCCTCCGTATCGACTGCACGATGCGTGAGCGCTCGAATGCCTCCGCGGGCGATCAGGCGCACTCCCGCGTCCCCGATGTCGTCTAGCCGCGTCATATCACTCCTCATCACCCACCCTCTACAATCTTAGAGTCTCTACTTTTGTAGAGCATTGATCGCTGTGGGAGGACATATTGTGAAAGTCATAGTTATAGGCGGAGGGCGCTCGGGCAAAGCAATCCGGGAGGCGCTAGTGGAGCGAGGCGCGACCGTCAAGCTGCTGTCGCGATCAACAGGATTCGACGTTCTCCTGGACGACGCAGCCGCTCTCTTCGTCGGCGCGGATGCCGTCGTGGAAGCCACGGGCCGGTTCACCACGAGCCGGAAGCGAGCGACCGAGTTCTTTACGAAGTCCACGCGCGCCATCTCGGAAGCCGCACGACTGGCCGGAGCAAAGCACGTGCTCTTGTCAATTGTGAATTGCGAGCTGCCTGAGGTTCAGGGATACGGGTATTTCGCCGGCAAAGCAGCCCAGGAGCATTTGGCGCACGAATTGAGCGCGGACCTTACAACAGTTCGATCCACGCAGTGGTTTGAATTCGCGCAGCAGACCCTTGAACGTATGGGTGCGGGGCCCGTGGCGCTAGTTCCGCGAATGCTCATCCAGCCCGTTGCGTTGAGTGCCGTCGCGCAAGTCATTGCCGATGTTGCCGTGGGGCAACGCCATAGCGACATGATCAACCTCGCGGGCCCGGAGTCGATGACCTTGAGCGAGATGGTGAGACGTGTCCGGCCGACCAAACCCCTTCGTCTTCCCCTCGCACTACCGGGTGCGACGTGGAGAGCGATCAGCGACGGAGCATTGCTCCCTACCGGCAACGTCGAGACGGTCGGTCCCGCGTTCGTCGAGTGGCTCCATAAAGCGTGACGACTTAGTCGCCAAGGAACCTCAGTCTTCCGCAGGGGAACCTCGTCCGTGCCTGGACTAAGGTGCTTTCGACTTGCCCTAGCCGGCAACCCGCCCACAGGGCCCGGCCGAGTTTTGGAGAGGGAGGCAGCCCGTTCGAGCCGGGCCAAGAGTGGGCTTAACCGCGACCATTCGGGTTTGGAGATCGGCTCCCGTCAGTCCTTCGGGCTCGGCAACCCTCATCGATCGCGCGGTGAGTACGTAGGGTTTGCCCAGGGTCCTCCCGGCGGGGATGGAGTGATCACGCCATTCCGACGGCCACGGACGGCGGCACACCTGCACAGCGGTAGGGTCCTGCCATGCGTGCCGTGCCTGGGGATCTTGATGCATCTGTCGTCGCTCGGATCGACGAGCGCCTTGCGGCAGTTGAGCAAGAGGCTGGGGTTCGTATCGGCTGGGCGATCGAAAGCGGTAGCCGAGCGTGGGGGTTCCCGTCGCCCGACAGCGACTACGACTGCCGTTTCATCTATATCCGACCGGCGGAGCAGTATCTGTCGCTGTGGCCGCAGCGAGATGTCCTCGAGACACCCTTGGACAGCGTGCTCGATGTTAACGGTTGGGATCTTGCCAAAACCGTTCGGCTGATCGTGAAGGGCAACGCGGTGGCCATCGAGTGGTTGCGGTCTCCGATCGTGTACTCCGGCGACATTACATTCCGAGACGATCTGCTCGCATTCGCGTCGGCCGTGGTCGATCGGGCCCACATTGGCCGCCATTACCTCCACGTCGCTCGTCAGCAGCAGACGGGCTCACCCACGCTAAAGCGGTTCTTCTATGTTCTGCGGACGACGGCAGCATTGCGGTGGCTGTTCGACCATCCGGGCGCAGTCCTTCCCCCAATGGACCTTCCTACGCTTCTCGCCGAGAGCGAAGCGAGTGTCGACGTCCGTGCCGCGGCGGCCGAGTTGATCGCGGTGAAGGCTGTGACTCGGGAGATGGGGTCGGGGTCAGCCCCGCCGGTGCTGCAGGCTTTCGTCGATACCGAGTTGAAGCGGGCTGAGCACTTCGACTCGGACACCTTGATGAGGCCAGCCGCTGAAGTTCAGGCCCTGGCCGACACTTACTTCCGAGTAGCGATCGCCAAGTCCGGCGTTCGCTAGCCGAACGTCTTGCGGTCGGCCCGGCTTACGTGATGGGTGGCATACTCGCGCGCTAGTGCCCAATGGTTATGCCCGTCGTCGCCGCTCCAAGGGTCCAGTGTTCACGACAAGCGCGAGTAGAGGGTTCATCGTTCAAGCCTGCCGGAGCTAGTAACGCTGCACCAGCGCCCGCTCCCTGAAACCCTGGCGTGCTTCGCAGGAAGAAGTTGCGTTGGCCGGAGAGCTCAACGAGGCGGCCCTGTTCTTTCGCCGCCGAGTCGGACCCTTTCAAATCGTTGTCTGGCCAATGCTGCTGTGAATGATTAGGTTCGTTGCATGACCGCACCGGAGCAACCTCGCCCGCTTATGAGCCGACTCCGTAAAGCAGTCTTTGGCCGACGAGCTGGCACGTTTTCTTCCACGACGCGAAACGTGGATTCACTCGCCACGTATGGTCACACCGACCCCGACGCTGTCGTTCGCGACGAACGCGATGCACCGGAGCCAGACCGGACCTAACCATGCGCGGTGGCCCACGCCACCCGCTCCCGGTTCAGTTCTTCGTCCGGCAGGCGCAACTCTTCGATGAGCGATCTGCGCGGCCTAGGTTTGGTCTATGAGCGGACACGGCGGCAACCAAGCGCCTCTCGATCAGTCCGGGGTCGGACGTTGGGTAGGCGCGACGCCGAGGTCCAGGGGATCGAGTGCTCATCCTCGCGCTGTGCTCCTGGATTTTCATAACACGATGGCAGTTGTTCGTTCCATGGAGACGTGGGTCGATGAGGCAGGATCCCGGCTGGCGAGACGTCCTGCGTCGAGGTCGACGGCAGCTGAGCGGCTCGGGAACGTGTGGGGTGACGCGAGAAAGCTCTTCCCGGCTCTGGATTGGGACCTCGATCCCGCGGCTCACAGGCACGCTTTCGTTTCAGCCCTGAGCCAAGACGGCGCAATCGCCCTCGATTTCGCCGGAGCGCTGTACGAGACCATGCCGAACCAGTGGAAGTTGAACCGAGGAGTGTCGGATTTCATCGTTCGCGCGTCGGGCGCGGGGGTGCGTTTGGCGATCGTCTCAAACATTGCCCTGGACATCCGCCCCGCTCTGGAGGGTTGGGGCATCGCCTCGGCCCTCGATGCAGTGGTCCTGTCCTACGAAGTCGGATACGTAAAACCGGATCCACGTATTTTTCAACTCGCGGCGGATTTGCTCGACACGGACCCGACCGATTGTTTGATGATCGGCGACTCAGCGTACGACGACGTGGGCGGTGCAGTCTTGGGAATGCTGTGCATCGTCACTCGGCCTGAGCAGATGTGGCGGGCGTTCGAGCTCGCTAGTCCACGGTGAGCGGCCCCGCTTCGTACTAGCGGCGCGAACAAAGTACGCAGGCGTACGTAAACCGGACGCCCGGCACGCTTCAGTTAAGAGACACCTGGAGCGCCCGACTTGAAAGATCTGCGACCGGCGCGGGTGGTCCGAGGGTTCGTCGTGTCCAGTCGCCCAGGGCGGCGGTCGCGGTTTTCGAAATGACGGCCTCGGGCATCATGCTGGTGAATCCGTGGAAGGCGCCCGGCCAGACGTGCAGTTCGGCGTCGACTCCTGCGGCCCAGAGGGCACTGGCGTAGGCGACGGTTTCGTCGCGGAACACCTCGGTGCTGCCGCAGTCGATGTAGGTCCTTGGCAGACCAGAGAGGTTTTCGGCGCGGGCGGGTGCGGCGTAGATGGAGACGTCGTCGGTGGCGCGGCGAGCGCCGAGGTAGGCGTCCCAGCCGAAGCGAGTCATCTGCCGGTCAGCAACTCCGACCCCGTCGATCTGGAGCGTTGACACCGTGTTGTCGCGGTCGTCGAGCATCGGTGAGACGAGGATCTGTGCCAACAAGTCCGGACCTTTCCGGTCACGTGCGAGGAGTGCGGTGCCGGTGGCGAGCCCGCCGCCCGCGCTTTGGCCGGCGATGACGATCCGATTGGGGTCGATGCCGAGCTCGTCGGCGTGGGCTGCGACCCAGACGAGGCCGGCGTAGCAGTCCTCGACGGGGTAGGGGTCGGGGTATTCGGGGGCGAGGCGGTAGTCGATACTCAGAAGGACGACGTCGTGGTCGAGGAGCCAGTCGTCATAGGAGTCGAGGTTGCCGAGGTAGTGACCGAACATCATCCCGCCGCCATGGATCGAGTAGACGGCGGCCGTAGCGCCGGTGCGGCCGATTCTCTGGATGACGGCCAGCTCGATGGGGTCGCCCAAATGCCCGGGCACGGTGACGCTTCGGCGTTCGTAACCACGGTCGCGGAGCTTCTCGTCGAGCTCTTCTTCGGTCGTGTCGAGCTGGCGCATGCGGGGCAGCATCTCGGTCGACAGGGTGAAGGGTCCTCGAGCTTCGAGAGCCGTGAGGAACGTCTGGAGCTCGGGGTCGAACGTGGGGCGAATGGTGGGGTCAGACATGAGTGGGCTCCGTGGCGGTGGCGGTGGCAGTGGCAGAAGTGGTGGCGGTGGCGGACGACGGGCTGGTGGTGTGGGGGGCACGAACCATGCCGAGCGCGACGAGGGCTACGGCGAAGGCGGTGATCGTCAGGCCGGCGATGGTGAGGGCGGTCTCGAACGAGTCGACTCGCGTCGGCGTCCAGGCCCCGCTGGTGATGCTGCCTTTCACGAGTGCGGCGAGGATGGTGCCGGTGGCGGTGATCCCGACGGCGGTCGCGATCTCGCTGGCGGTGTCGACGAGGGCGGCACCGATCGAGGTGCGGTTCTCTGGCAGGCCCCGAAGGACGTTGTTGCCGGCGACGACACCGACGACTCGCATGCCGGCTGCGACGAGGACTAGCGCGAGGGCAACCCAGACGTAGCCGAACCGGGCGAGGGTAGCGAACACGGCAAGGCCGGCGACCACTGAGGCGGCGCTCATCCACGCGGCACGGCCAAGACCTGCCCGGGTGACGAAGGGACCCACGAACCGTCCGCTTGCGAGGAGGACGACGACCTGGGGCAGGGTGCCGACGGCGGCGAGAGCTGGCGACCACCCCCACGCGAGCTGCAGCTGCAGAGTGACCAAATACGACAGGCCCGCCATGGCAAGGCCCGCCGCGGCCTTGTAAGCCAGACCGCTGGAGACCAAGGGCGTGGCGATGAGGTGCAGGTCGAGGAGCGGAAAGCGGGCCGACCGCTCCCGGATCACGAAAGCGGCGATCGAGAGGGCAGTGACGGCAACTGACCCCCACGACAAACCCGTACCAGCGTGGGTGACGAAGAGCGTGGGTGTGACGAGGATCCCGACGACGGTCACGCTGCCGAGGAATGCGCCGACGATGTCGATCGGATCACGGTGCAGGTCGGCTTTCTGATCGGTGCTGACACCGACACGGATTGCGACGAACGCGAGGGCGGCTATGGGAGCGGTGGCCAGCAGGAGCATCTGCCAGGGGGCGACCGCGAGCACGAATCCGCCGACAGTCGGTGCGATGGCCAGACCGACGAGCCCGGCAGTGGAGATCACGGTCAATGCCCGGATCCGGAGATCCTCCCTTGTGAAGAGGCGGAAAGCCAGGGCCATCGTTCCGGGGGTCGTCATCGCCGCGGCGACTCCCATGAGGGCTCGGACGACGATGAGCTGTTCCATCGACGTGACGAACACGGTCAGGACGCTTGCGATGGCGAGGAGGGCGAGACCGGTGAGCATGACTCGGCGCCTGCCGAAGCGATCGGCCACGGCCCCGAACAGGAGCATGAGGCCACCGAATGCAACGGAGTACGCCCCCGATACCCACTGGAGTGCTGCGGTTGCCGCGCCGAGGTCGCGGCCGATTGTGGGCAGGGCGACGTTCAGGATCGAGTTGTCGAGCATCTCGAACAGGAAAACGGCCGACAGCCCGGCGAGGGCGATCCACGCGTCGCGGAGCCGCTCCGGTGGGGCGGCAATACGGGGAGAGGAACTTGTTTGCACGGACATAGGCGCACTCCTTCGAGGAAGAAGTGGCGACTCCCATGAGACGCGTGCGCATTTCCGCCGACCGAAGCCGAACGGGATTTTTCCCTCTGCTCGGAATGTAGCGCATGGGCGGCGTCACCGCCAGCTCTGCTGGTCCGGGGCCAAAAGTGAGCGAGGCAGGGAACAGTCTGCAGCGTTGTGCGTGAGCTGTCTCCTCCTCAGTCGCAAAGGCCGAGGCGGGAACTGGCAAAGGCCGGTTCCCGCCCCGGGAGGAGCTAGTCGTGTGTCGGCCGCCTCGGAGGTGAGCGGGCCCAAGGCGTCGAGGTTGTCGGACGTGAGATGCGGCGCCATGACGTCGTCGAGCAACCGGGCGTGGCCGCGGGTTTTGCACGGGCTGGAGTCAGTGGCGGTGCTGCCCGAGTGATGGTCACGCGGGTTGCGTCGTCGAGGACGGCGTCGACGAGTATCTGTTCCGCTTCGCGGATGACGTCGTCGATGTCATCCCGGGTGGGAGTGTCGAGAGCTGCGACCAGAAGCATGGTGGCCTCCTCGCCGGTGCGTAGTGAGAGGGTGGGGTGAGGGCCCTCATGGAGGGCCCCCACCCTCGCCGTCAGCTGTTGAGTGAGTGCTGTTCCGAACCCTGACCCGAGCTGAGCTCGGAGGCCTGGCCGGTGGTGACTTCGATCTTGCGAGGCTTGGCCTTCTCGCTGACCGGGATCACCAGCGACAGAACGCCGTTGTCGTAGTGCGCCGTGATCTTGGTCGAGTCGATGCCCTCGCCGACCGAGAACTGGCGTAGGTACGAGCCATGCGGACGTTCCTGGCTGAGCCACTTCACGCCGTCGCGGGTGTCGGCCGTCCGGTTGGCGCGGATGGTCAGCAGTTGACCATCGACGTCGATATCGACCGACCCGGGGTCGATACCGGGCATGTCTGCGTTCAAGACGTACCGATCGCCATCGCGATACAGGTCGACGGGCATGAACTTGGGCCCCTGCCGGGTTCCGAGAAGACCGGCGGTGAGACGGTCGATCTCGGTGAAAGGATCAAAAGACATAGCCATGAAGAGTCCCCTTTCTTGGGTGCTGCGTGTGGAGTTGGTGGTGCCGAACCCTCCCGGATTCAGACACCAAAAATATAAAACCGTGGCCGGGGTCGTAGCTCAAAAAAGGCTCAAAAGTGCCTTCGCGCTCGCCGCAAACGGAGTCGTTTTCGCGACAGGTGGTGCCGCTATTGTGGGCGTCGTTTGCAACCCCAGCTACTCCGATCGGAGACATGATGGTCGACCAGGTCAACTCACCCGCGCAGCACCAGATCGAGGTGCCGTTGGGCACGCCAGTGCTCGCACAAGCGCTGCGGTACACGGCGATGTACGGGCCGAAGCCGTTCCCGGAGGCGCTCCTGGTGTACCTCGACAACGGCGCTTACAAGATCCTCTCGCTCGGCGAGGAGCACTTCGGCAGCTACGTCTCGGCGACCGACCTGTCGGCCGATCCGCGACACGTCGCCTTCCTGTCGTGGCCATCCGCCGACTGGGGCCGCAACGTGGCGTCGCACACCCTCACCTTCGAGAAAGACACGGGCGCGTTCGTGCAGTCGCTGGTCTTGCCGGGCGATCCAGTGCCCAGGGCGCAGCACGGTTATGCCGCGGTGGTAGACACCCCGCCGGCCGAGCTGATGGATGCGTCGTGGGAGGAGCTCCGGGCAGCCTGCGCACCGGTGTTCGACGCCCTCAGGGAGCGTGCCGACCGCGCTAACCGAAGCGACTAGGCGACGGGCGCGCCATCCCACGAGACGGCTCGCCAGCCCTCGGCGGGGGAGCCGTGGAGCTCCACGACGCCGGTGTTCTGCACGCCGTGGGTGCGACTGAACTCGGCATCGAGGTTCGTGGCCGTCGAGGAGGCCCAGACGCAGATCGCGGCCTCGTGCGAGACCACGACGGCGACCTCGTTCGATTCATTCGCGACCGCATCGATGGCAGCACTGAAGCGGGCCATGAACTCGGTGCCGCTCTCACCACCGGGGATGCGGGCGTCGGGATCGTGCCACCAGCGCTGCATCGTGCCCGCGTAGCCGGAGAGGGCCTCGGCGTAGGGGAGCCCCTCGAGGTCTCCGGCGTCGATCTCGTGGAATCCGTCGATCTCGTGATGCGCCAGACCCCGGGCGGCGGCCACCTCGGCGGCTGTCTGCGACGCCCGCAGCGCCCGCGACGAATGCACGACCGCGACCTCGTCGGCGGCGAGACGATCGGCGAGGGCGCGAGCCTGCTCGATGCCGGTCGGCGAGAGGGCCGGCCCGGGCAGGTGCGAGCCGATGGTGCGAGCGACGTTGTCAGCGGTCTCGCCGTGGCGGATGAGGAGGAGTCGCATCGGATCCTTCGGGTCGGGGTGGCTTTCATCGTGGCATGCGGTGGCTGGGGCCGGTCTGTGCCCGTCCACGGTGGGCGACACCCCGGGAGAGAGGGGCATACTTCGACGTATGAGCGCCAGCGAAGACAGCCCACGACAAGGATCCGGCGGTCCCGACGCAGCACACCGCCGACCGGCCGGTCTCGACGACGCGACGGTGGCGGCGCTCGGCAAGTTGTCCGAGGCCCTTGAGGTCGTGGAGCACGCCCGCGGTTACCTCTACGGATTCCATCGACTCACCGGCAAGGCCGATCTCGCGCTGGGGGAGGCCGTGGAGATGCTCCACCAGGCCGGCCAGGAGTCGATTGCCGACGAGATCGAGAACGAGCTCGTAGGGCGCAACGTGATCCACGGCCGATGGACGTTCCAGGTCGTCGAGGATTACGACGACAACTACTACGCCGCGTTCAAGGCCGCCGAGTCGAAGGCCCGTGACGAATTGGCCGGCGGCAAGCGCCACCTCTTCGAAGCGGAGATGAAAGAGGATCGCCGCAGCCACGGCCGAGCGCACCACGAAGCGAAGCCGTGAGCGGCGAGTCACACGGCGCCCTGCGATCGCACTTCGAGGCGACGCACCTGCATGCAACCGACCCGTGGTCGGTCGAGACGAGCTGGTATGAGATTCGCAAGCGTGCCGTGCTGCTCGCCGCCCTGCCCCGGGAGCGATACGGCGCGGTGCTCGAGATCGGCTGCTCCACCGGGGTGCTGACCGAGGAGCTCGCGGGCCGGAGCGATCGGATCCTCGCCGTCGACCTGGCCGAGAGCGCCGTGCAGAGGGCCCGCGAGCGACTCGCGGGTCTGGCTCATGTGCGGGTCGCGCAGGGCGACGTGTCGGACGGGCTGCCGGCCGGGCAGTGGGATCTCGTCGTGGTGTCGGAGGTCGCCTACTACCTGGACGACGACGTCTGGCGTGACCTCATCGGGGCGATCGCGTCTCAGCTCACCGAGGGCGGCACGGTGGTGGCGTGCCATTGGCGGCACCCGGCGTCCGACTTCCGGCAATCCGGTTACGCCGTCCATCAGGCGCTCACGCAGCACCCCGAGTTCACGACGGTTGTGCACCACGAAGAGCCCGATTTCGTCCTCGACGTCGTGACTCTCACCAGAAAGGCGACGACATGAAACGAGTTGCTCTCTCCGAGGCACCCGTGGGTCGCATCACCCAGGCGGTCCTGGATGCGAACCCCCAGACAGTGAACGACGCGCTCGACCTCGGCGTCGCCCTGAATCCGCTCCGCCCCTTCGTCGGTCAGGGCGCGACACTCGATGTGTGGGAGGCGCTGGCGACTCTCGCCTCGCATGATCTCGCTCTCGCGCGCGCGATCGAGCCGCACATCGACGCTCAGACCATCCTCGATCAGGAGGCGTCGAGCCATGTGCGCGGCGGCACCTGGGGAGTGTTCGCGTCGGAGGGTTCCGGTCATCGCGTCGAAGCTCGCGAAAGCGACACCGGCTGGCGTCTCACCGGCGTGAAGCAGTGGTGTTCGCTCGGGGGATCGCTCTCGGACGCCCTCGTGACGGCTTGGGTGAGCGAGAGTGAGCGGCGACTGTTCCGCGTCAAGCTGTCGGAGCACGGTGTGCGGGTGTCGTCGGCCGAGTGGCACTCTCGAGGTCTCGAAGAGATCCCGAGCAACGCCGTCGAATTCGACGAAAGCCCGGCGACTCCCGTGGGCGCGACCGGCTGGTACCTCGATCGCCCCGGGTTCGCCTGGGGCGGCATCAGTGTCGCCGCGTGCTGGCTGGGCGGCGCGACCGGGCTCGGCCGCTCTCTGCTCGAGGCGACTCGACGACCGGGTGGTCGAGGCGATGACATCACGCTCATGCATCTCGGCGTGGTCGACGCCCGCCTTGCCGAATCCCGTCGGGCCTTCGCGGCAGCGGCCGCCGTGCTCGATTCCGGCGACGAGGCGGTCGTGCTCGGCAAGCGCCTCCGCTCCACCGTAGCCCGAGCCGCGGAGGGCGCGATGTTCCACGTCGGACACGCCCTCGGACCGGAGCCCCTCGTGCGTGACGAATCGCACGCGAAGCGGGTCGCCGACCTCACCGTCTACATTCGCCAGCACCACGGAGAGCGCGACGACGCCTCCCTCGGTCGAAGCGTGCGCGACTCCGACATCGAGTGGTGATCTTCGACTCCGCCGACCCCGGCACGGCGGCACGGGAATGGGACGAGGATCCGAGGTGGCAGCGCCTGCCCCGACTCCGCCTCGGCGGAATCGATCACGTGATCGTCTTCGCCGCCCACCCGGATGACGAGACCCTCGGTGCCGGTGGGCTCCTGGCCTCTGCCCGATCGGCCGGAATCGCGGTGACCTTCGTCGTCGTCACCGACGGCTCCGGCGCCGGGGACGTCTCTCCGGGCGAGACGCTCGCAGCGGTTCGCACCGCGGAAGCGGAGGCGGCAGCCCGTGACCTCGGCATCGACGACGTCCGGTTTCTCGGAGTGACCGACGGTGCCATTCGCGAGAACCGTGACCTTGTCGCCCGGGCGACCGGTGGGATCCTGAGCGAATTTCCGCGCGCCCTCGTGGTCGCACCGTGGCAGGGCGACGGGCACCGCGACCACCGTGTTCTGGGCGAGATCACCCTCGAGGTGTGTCGGCGCGAGCAACGGCAGCTGTGGGCGTACCCGATCTGGCTGTGGCACTGGGGCAACCCCGAGCACGCGAATACCCCGTGGTCGACGATGGCCACGCTGCCGCTGACCGGCGACGACGTAGCCGCCAAAGCTCGTGCGCTAGGCAAATACCGCTCGCAGGTACACGGCTCTGCCCCCGTTCTTCACGAGAGGTTCCTCGGGCACTTTCAGCGCCCGGAGGAGGTCTTCGTCGTGGAGAACGAGGGCAGAGTAGCGGTCGGCTAGACCGTTCAGGCCTTGACGTCGCCTCGCCAGGCGCCGTCCGGCTTGCCCTGCGACTCGATGTACTCCTTGAAGTTCTTAAGGTCTTTCTTGATCGCGTGGTTGTCGGCGCCGAGCGTCGAGCCGACCTTCTCGAGGAAGCCGGTGGGCTCCCAGTCGATCTGCACGGTCAGGCGGGTCTCGGAGTCGCTGAGCTTGTGGAACGTGATGACGCCGGCGTGGTCGACCTCGCCGCCGGTGGAGTTCCAGGCGACGCGCTCGTCGGGGTGCTGCTCCGTGATCTCGGCCTCGAACTGCTTCTCGACGGGACCGACCTTGACGTTCCAGACGGTCAGGGTCTCGGTGACCTGGTCGATCGACTCGACCTCGTCGAGGAACTTCGGAAATTCTTCGAACTGGGTCCACTGGTTGTAGGCGACGGACACGGGAACGTTGACGTCGATGGTTTCGATTGCTTGTGCCATGGAGATCTCCTGGTTTGTGATCGGTGTGACGTGGACGGTAGCTCGATGGCGGAACCGAGGCTCGGTCACGCGGCTATTCGAGGCCACTTGACAGGTCGAGACCCGGTCAGAACGACGGAGCCACGCAAGCCGGCACGAGGTTCTCGGCAAGGTATCGGGCGTAGCCACCCGGAGTGCGACCCACCTGTCGGCCGGAGGTCATCACGTCGCAATCATCCGATGCGGCGAGCGTGACGCCCTGCGCTCGCAGCCTCGTGACCAGGTCGTTGTCTTCGTGCTCGTCGTGGTGGAGAAAGCCACCGGCCTCGAGATATGCCGATGCTCGAACCCCGAGGTTGGCCCCGTGAACGTGCCCGTTGGGCTTCCCTGGAACGCGCTTCGCTTTCCACGCGGCGATCTGGGCCTCGGTGAGATCGGCGAAGTCGGGTGTGACCGTGCCGAGCATCACGTCGATACCGGAGTCGGCGAGCCGGAGTTGCTCGACAAACCAATTCGGCGGAACTACCGAGTCGGCGTCGGTGTTGCCGATCCAGACACCGCGCCCGAGAGGCCCGCCTTCAGCATGGCCACGGAGGGCAGCCAGGCTGTGGTCGATGCCCTCTGCCCGAGCCGCACCCACCGTGCCGCCCATGCTCGTCAGCACCTCGACGCCGGAGAACGACGAGGCGATCGCCACCGTGTCGTCGCTGCAGCTGTCTGCCACCACGACGATTCGCAGAGCTACGTCGGGGCGGGCGGCGTGCAGAGCGCTCGCGGCCGCACTGAGACCTTCGAGGCAGGCGCCGATGAGGCCCTCCTCATTGTGAGCCGGCACCACAGCGCACAGAGCCGTTATCGACGACACTAGTCACTTCCCCACCCGTCTCGCGACGCGGTCAACCCCTGCTGCACCGGACGTGCACGAACTTCGAACTGTAGGCGCTCCCGGCGGTTCGCGCGGGCCTCCTCTGCCACGGTCACCCGCGCATCGCGGGCCCGTGGCCGAGCACGAGGCTCAGCCGTCGAGTGCATCCAAGTCGCGGAGGGCTTGCTCGGCCTGAACCAGACGGTCGGCCACCGGCCGCTCCCACCAATAGTCGCCCCGCTCGCCGAGACCGTGCTTGGCGAGACCCACCCGCTTTCGCGCGTCCGTCACCGCCGTCTCGTCGCCAGCACGCTTCGCCGAACCCACTCCCGAGCGACCGCGGCCGAGGTGCGACCTCAGAGCGGACGCGACGTCGTCGGGCAGGCTCGGGTCGGTTCGTCGCCACCGTCGTCCGTTGATGACGAGCCAGCGCTCGTCGTCGGCGTCGGAGTGAGCGGCGGCCTGCTCGCCCGGGTTCGACTCGGTCATGGCGCGCACGGTACACGGGCCAGCCCCGGTGGGGTCGCGACGGTGGGGAAAGTCGTTGACAACGAGTCTTCTCAAGCCATACGGTCTTTCCGACAGACGATCGTCTGACGGAAGAGGAGCTGTTCGCATGTACAGCCCGGACGACCCGTGGGGCATCCCACACTCCGTGACCTACTGGGTTCCCTTCTGGGATGAGCCGGTCATCGCTGAATGCACCTGTGGCCTGTCGCACGACCATTTCGAAAGCATTCC
>NZ_LMNV01000003.1:447501-571882 GCF_001423105.1 Frondihabitans sp. Leaf304 | reverse complement strand
CCGCAGCTGGTTTCTGGCGGAGCGTTCGTGCCTGGTTCAGAAAGGAACCCCGCCAATGACCACCCTTTCCCTTCGCTCCTCGACATCGGGTGCGCGGCCCGCACAAGGTTCAGCGCGTCGCCTCCGGAGAAGTGCCGTCATAGCGACAGTGGGTCTGGTCGCCGCCAGCGTGCTGGTGGCGGCAGGGCCGAGCCGGGCATCGGCAGTGCAGGCCGACCAGGCGGCGTCGGCTTCCGCGTCGGATTCAACGACGGTCGTGTCACAGCGCGACCGCCTCTCGGCGATCTCCGCGCTTGTTCTTCGTCGCCTTCTTCTCGCCGACCCCGTAGCCGAGTCGAAATGGGTGAGTGGGAGGCCGATCAGCGACCCCGTCCGCGAGCAGGCCGTGGTCGACGCCGCAGTGGCCCGGGCAACCCAGCGCGGCATCGACCCCGCCTTCGTCACCCGAGTCGTAAGAGCGCAGATCGATGCCAGCAAGGTCGTTCAGCGCGGCCTCTTCGTCCGGTGGACCCACGATCCCGAGACGGCGCCGAGCACCGCTCCCGACCTGGCCACGATCCGTCAGCAGCTCAACGCGATCGACGACGCTCTCGTCGACTCCCTCGGCGACGCCGAAGATGTGGCCGCAACCCCGCGCTGCTCGCACGCGGTCGACGCCGCGAGGTCACAGTCGTACGCCGGGATCGACGCGTTGCACCGCAAGGCCGTCCATACGGCCTGGAATACCTTCTGCGTCACCCCAGCGGGGTGATGTCCAGCCCGCGGAATGCGGGGGTTGATGGGGTGCCACGACCCGAAGCGTGTCACCCCCATCAAGGTGCGGTTGTGCGACCCGAAATCGCGTGACCTGCACCTATGCCGTGGGGCTCTGACCGAGCCCAGCTAAACAGCCCCACCCCTGGGGATGCCGGCCGACATGTGTCAAGTAAGCGCTTTTTTCTCCCGTTCTCCGAAAAGCCAGGCACTTTGCCAGGTTGATTGATTTCGTGAACCAAACGACAGCCGAATTGCGACGACTTAGGTGAATCTGTGAACCAGTCTTCCCGTACGGCCACTCGTGGGGTATACCTCAAGTACCGGGGATCACGCGGGCGTCGTCGACGACCGCACACGTGCCTCTCCCACTTAGGCAGGGGCCATCATGGCCAGAACGCCCATCTTCCGCCCGCTCTTCGTGGTTGCGACCGGCATCGGACTCGCTTCTGCTCTCGCGCTCGGCGCCGCATCGACCGCGTCGGCGGCGACCGTCATCGATGGGCCGGTCAACCTCGGCACCGCCGCCACCTATGGAGTCCTCGGCGCCAGTGCCGTGACCAACACCGGCCCCACCGTCGTCACCGGAGACCTCGGCGTCTCACCCGGCACCTCGATCACCGGCTTCGGCGGAGCTCCGAACGGCGTCGTCAACGGTACGGTCCATCAGACTGACGCCGCGGCGACCCAGGCGCAGGCCGATACCACGACGGCGTACAACGTCGCCGCCTCTCTCACGCCGACCCGTAAGGGACTCAGCGAGCTCAACGGTCTGAGCTTGAGCCCCGGCGTCTACACAGGTGGAGCACTCGCGCTCAGGAACAACGGCGCCCTCACTCTCGCCGGCAGCGCGAACTCGGTCTGGGTGTTCCAGGCCGCCTCGACGTTGACCATCGGCTCCGCGACGCGCATCACCTTCACGGGTGGCGCATCGGCGTGCAACGTCTTCTGGCAGGTCGGCAGCTCGGCGACGATCGGCACCGCCGCGCAGTTCCGTGGCACGGTCCTCGCCCAGCAGTCGGTGACGGCGACCACGAGCGCCACCATCGTGGGTCGGCTTCTCGCTCGCACCGGGGCCGTGACGCTCGACACGAACACGATCACCGCACCCACCGGCTGCCCCACTCCGGGAACCCCGTCCGAGACGGTTGCGCCCACGATCACCTCGGGCGCTCCGACGACCGCGACCGCGGGCACGCCGTACTCGTTCCCCGTCACCGCGACCGGAACCCCGACACCCACCTATACGTCCACACCTCTTCCCGCGGGTCTGACGCTGAACGGCACCACCGGCGTCATCTCCGGTACCCCGACCACCCCCGGCAAGACCACCGTCACGGTCACGGCCAGCAACGGCACCACGCCGCCTGACTCGGAGACCTACGTCGTCACCGTCCGCACTCCCACAGGCGGAACAGGCACGGGGACGGGCACCGGCACCGGCACTGGAACAGGGACAGGCACGGGCACCGGCACCGGCACCGGCACAGGCACCGGAACAGGGACAGGCACCGGCACTGGAACAGGGACAGGCACCGGCACTGGAACAGGGACAGGCACCGAACTCGCCTACACCGGCAGCAACTCGGTCGGCGCCTTCGCGGCAGCAGGGCTCCTTCTCATCGGCGGCATCGCGCTGCTGGTGACGAGCATCCGTCGCCGTCGCGTCGCGACCACTCACCGCGCCTAGACCGTGACGGTCCTGCCGATTTCAGGCCACAGGTCTGACGTGCACCACCCCGTCATCCCGATCGTGCAGGCCATCACCGGGCAGCGGGCCGGGCCCTTCACCCTGACCTACCTTGACGAACCGACGAAGAGGCGTACGCGCACTTCGACTGCCGGCACGACTCTGGTGCTCCGCAACACGGGGCGAAACACGGTGAGAGACGTCCACGTGCGACCGCTCCTCCACACCGCAGCCGTGGCAACGGCGGGGCGCCTGCGAAAGCAGAGCGGGCTCGGGGTCTGCTCCGGAGCCGAGGTCGTCGAGTTCATCGCCGGCAAAGAGCTTCTGGTCCGCTGGGTCGATCACACGGGGGAGGAGCGTTCCGTCTGGATGCGCATACCGCCACTCCCTCGACGCTTTGTCATTCCTGCTCCCTCGGGGGTGGTGCGGAGGGCCTGAGAGACGGGGCAGGTGAGAGCGCGGCAAGAGAAGTGTGCTTCGATTGCTTCCTGCGGATATTCACCGACTGATGACGGATGCTCGCGGACCCCACTACGGAAGGTCCTCCATGAGCTCACGCTCCGCTCCGCTCGTCGACGAGCACGACGACAGCGAACCGCAAGTAACGCCCGTCGCCCCTGCCACGCCTGTGGCGCTTCTCGAAGCTGTGTCTGCCCTCCAGACCGCCGACGCTCTCCTTCGCTGGCGGCTTCGAGATCTGCTGCACCTCCGGGCCAACGAGATCATGGCCCTCGATTACCTGGCCCGCCTGGACAATCTCGACCAGCCCGTCAGGGCCCTCGATATCGCGCGGGCCCTCGGGGTGACCAACGGCGCCAGCACGCTCATCGTGGCACGTCTGATGGAGCGCGGCCTCGTGACCCGGACCGAGAACCCCCGAGACGGGCGGGGCCATCTGCTGCACCTGACCGTCGCCGCGACCACTGCGCTCGACGATGCGCTCGGCGACTCTCGGCACGGCATCCGTGCATTGCTCGAGGGGCTCTCTCCGCGCGAGTCCAAGCGCATCATCATGATTCTGCGGGAGTTGACGGCCTCCCTCGACCTCGGCGGGTTGCAGCCCGCCGCATAGTCGGGCACGACAGCACAAAGACGAGTGATCGGTGGTGGTAAGAGAACCGGATCCTAGGATCCGACCTCACCAGGCCACCGAACACTCGCCCTTTGGCGTTGCGCGACTACTTCTTCGTCGTGACCTTCTTGGCCGCGCTCGTCGCCGAGGCGGTGCTGTAGCCGGGGCTTGACGCCTTGACGCTGACGGTCAGGCTCGTGCCGACGTCACCCTTCGACGCGGTGTGCGTCTTCTTGGTGGCGCCGGAAATCGGCTTGCCATCGCGCAACCAGCGGTAGGTGAGCGTGGCCGACTTCGGCGTAAGGCCTGACGTGACAGCGGTCAGCTTCGAGCCGACGACGGTCTTGCCCGAGATGACGGGCTTCAGCGCGAAGGTGCCGGGGAGGGCGGCAGCGGTCGAGGCGCTGGTCTGGGTGGCTGTGACGAAGGCCGGGCCGGATCCTGAGACCTTGACGGTCAGGGTGCGACGGAGCTCGGCGGGCGCGACCGTGTGGTACTGCTTGGTCGCCCCGGCAATGGCCTTGCCGTCGACCGACCACTGGTACGAGAGCTTGGCGGTGGCGGTCCAGTCGCCGGGGACAGCGGTCAGCTTCTTGCCGACCTTCGGGGTTCCGGCGACGGTGGGGACGGTCGACTCGATCGGGGTGCCGGCCTTGGCGTTCTTGTCGTAGATGTAGGTGCTGATGCCGTCTTCGTAGTCGTACGCGGCGTAGAACAGCTTCGAGTCGAACTCCTGGAAGAAACCGATTTGCTCGCCGCTTCCCCCGATGGGGCCATCACTCGACGTCGTCGTGCCGTCGAAGCTGTAGAGCGTCGCGCGCTTGCCCTTCGTCTGGTTGGTGAACTCGAGCTCGCCGTCGTACACGCCGACGGCCGGCACCGAGATGGCGTTCTTGAAAGACACGCCAGTGGTGACCGGGGTCGGTGCACCCTTGCCGTCAAACCGGTAGAGGGCGGCGGCATCGGAGTTCCCGGAGACGCCGCCGAAGTAGTAGGCGCCCTTCCACTCAGCGCCCGAGAGCGCATAAGGCGACGAGCCGATACGGGTGAGCCCGGCGGCGTCGACACGGTAGATTGCGGCAGCGCTCGACGTCCGGCTCAGGACCAAGAAGTACTGTGTGTCGCCAATGGCGATGGAGTCGTCGAGAGACTTCGTCGTCTCGATCGGCGTCGAGAAGGTCGTGCCGTCGTAGCGGGTCAGGATCGACTTCTCGCTATAGGAGTCCTCGCCGTACTCGCCGGCGTCTTCCACGATGGTGAGGTACGACCCTGCGACAGCGAGGGTGACGTCGTTTTTGAAGGTCTTGACCGAGGTGAACGTGGTGCCGTCGTAGCTCATGAGGTTTACCGTGGCGTTGCCGCTGCGGGAGTAGGTGGTGACCGTGATGTAGAGCCGGTTTCCGACGACGACGACCTGGTCATCAAGATCCTCGGGAGCGCCCGCGACGGGCTTCCAGCCGAATTTTGTCCAGCGTTCGAGGCTCGTCTCGCCGCCGTTCCAGTCAAAGCTCACGCCGTAGAGCTCGTCTCCCAGAACGGCCTGGGCGAACCCGCCGCCAGCGGCCGCGTTCGGGTCGACCTTCGCGGCCGGGATCGCGCCGGCGGGAGCCGGGCGTACCGCGTCGGTGGTCGCGCTGCGCTGGAGCGACGACGACGGAAGCGTCGAGGATCCGGCAGCGGTCCCGTTCAACGCCTGGGCGACGGCCGCTCGACTGGCGGGCGTTCCGAAGTCGGTGTTGTGCAGCGCGTCGAGGGCGCGGCTCGACGCGGTCGCGCTCTGGGCCGGAGCCGCTGCCGGAGCTGCTGCAACCGGCGCCGCGGCGTTCGCGGGTGCGATGCCGCCAAGCGCGAGCCCGACGGTGCCGGCGAGAGCGGCGGTGATCGTGAGCGCGCGGCGGCGCAGACGTGGTGCGGACATGGTGTTCCCCCGTGTTGTCAGGCGCGGCCGATGTGATCTCGGCTGCTTTTTCTGAATCCTAGGGCAGACGGCGAACGGGAAAGGGGTGGTTTAACCCCCCAGTCCGGGCGAACGGCCTCTCGGCGTTCAGGCTCGCGTGCTGACCGGTGCCCCGAACTGGTGAGTGCCGAAGCTGTCGACGATCTCGTTCAAGAGGGACGACGGCCGCATCACGTCGGCGAGAACCGCGTCGGAGAGTAGATAGTGGCCAGCGAGATCCTGCTCGTGGCCTTGCGCCCCGGTGAGGCCGCCCTCGATAGCGGCCTCGTGGGAGGAGAGCTGTTCTGCAAGCGGGGTGAACACGGCCTTGAGGTCGGGGCTGGTCGTTTGGCGGCTCAGCTCTTGGGCCCAGTAGAGAGCGAGGGAGAAGTGGCTGCCACGGTTGTCGATGGTGCCGACGTCGTCGGCGGGGCTCTTGTTCTCGTCGAGCAGCGTCGCGGTGGCGCGGTCGAGGGTGTCGGCGAGGGCACGGATTCCGGCGTCGCCGGTCGTGGTGGCGAGGTGGTCGAAGCTGGCCGCAAGAGCGAGATATTCGCCGAGGCTGTCCCACCGGAAGTGGTTCTCGTCGCGGAGCTGGTCGAGGAGCCGCGGGGCGGTTCCGCCGGCGCCGGTTTCGAAGAGTCCGCCGCCGGCGAGGAGGGGGACGACCGACAGCATCTTGGCGCTGGTGCCGAGCTCCATGATGGGGAAGAGGTCGGTCAGATAGTCGCGGAGCACGTTCCCGGTGACGGAGATCGTCTCTTCCCCCCGGCGGAATCGTTCCAGGGTGAAGGTCATCGCGTCGACGGGCGCCATGATCGTGACGTCGAGCCCGGTGGTGTCGTGCAGAGCCAGGTAGCTCGTGATGAGCCGCGCGATGACGGTGTCGTGGGCGCGCGACGAGTCCAGCCAGAAGACGGCGGGGGCGTGGGTTGCTGTGGCGCGCTTGACGGCGAGAGCGACCCAGTCTCTGATGGCGTCGTCGCGGGTGCGGCACATCCGCCAGATGTCGCCTTGGGCCACCTCATGTTCGAAGAGGACCGTTCCGGCAGCGTCTCTGACGAGCACCCTCCCGTCGCGGGGGATTTCGAAGGTGGTGTCTTGCGAGCCGTATTCTTCGGCGGCACCGGCCATGAGGCCCACGTTCGGCACGGTGCCGAGAGTCGCCGGGTCGAAGGCGCCGTTGATGCGGCAGTCGTCGATGACGGTCTGGTAGAAACCGGCGTAACTGGAGTCGGGGATGACGGCTAGGGTCTCGTGGCTGGATCCGTCCGGCCCTGTCATCTGACCCGACCAGCGGATCATGGCGGGCATGGAGGCGTCGACGATGACGTCGCTCGGCACATGCAGGTTCGTGATGCCACGGGCCACGTCGACCATGGCCAGCTTCGGCTCGGCGGCCAGAGCGTCGTCGAAGGCCGACCGGATGGTCGCACCGTCGGGAAGGTTTTCCAGCCGGGCGAACAGTGCGGCGAGGCCGTCATCGGGGTTGATACCGGCGGCTACCAGGGCATCGCCGTGCGCGTCGAAAACGGTGTGGAAGTACGCGCGGACGGCGTGACCGAAGAGGATCGGATCCGAGATCTTCATCATCGTGGCTTTGAGGTGCACCGAGAAGAGGAGGTCGTCCTCTCGCGCGCGGTCGAGCTGCTCGGCGAGGAACTCGCGAAGAGGCCCCACTCGCAGGACCGCCGCGTCGATGACGTCGTGAGCTCCGACCATCAGGGGCTCTCGCAGTGGTGCGTGGGTGCCGTCGTCGCCGACCAACTCGATGGTGACCGGGCCGTCGGCCGGGACGATGGTGGATCTCTCGGTGTCGCGGAAATCGTTGGCAGTCATGGTGGCGACGTGCGTCTTCGACTCCGGGCTCCAGGGGCCCATGGGGTGGGGGTGCTTGTGGGCGTAGGCCTTCACGGAGGCCGGTGCACGCCGGTCGGAGTTGCCCTGCCGGAGGACCGGATTCACGGCCGACCCCTTCAGGGCGTTGTACCGAGACCGAATCGTCTCGCTCGCCGGGTCGGAGGAAGCGGCTGGGTAGTCGGGCACGGCGTAACCGGCCTGCTGCAGCTCCGCGATCGCAGCCTGCAGCTGCGGCAGTGACGCAGACACGTTGGGGAGCTTGATGATGTTCGTCGTCGGCTCCGAGATCAGGGCCCGGAGTTCCTCGAGGGCGTCGGGCTGACGTTGCTCCGGACGCAGGTGTTCCGGGAACTTCGCCAGGATCCTCGCCGCCAACGAGATGTCACGGGTCTCGACGTGCACACCGGCCTTCTCCGCGTACGCCTGCACGATGGGGAGAAGAGCGGCAGTCGCGAGGCGGGGCGCTTCGTCGGTCAGCGTGTAGATGATTTCGTGCATGCGGAGGCGGATCTTTCAGTCTGGAGACGTGGACCCCATCGCATGCCGACCGCGCGAAGGCGGGAGGGTCGTGACTGACTGATCGTCGATTGCCGAGGAGCCGGGGGCTGTTCGTCGGTGAACACAGGTGATGAGTGAAGCCTACGGCGAGTCTCCGTGGTCCTTGTCGCGAGGCGGCCGCGGCGGGGGTTCTTAGACGATTCTTCGCGTCGCGAGAGTCGACTGCCTGAACGGTCTCCGATGGAGTGCTCCCGTCACCCCACGCCTACCACGCCGTCCACGATAGGAAGTCGACCCCATGACCAACGCCGCCCACTCTTTCCAGCCCGCTAGGCTCCCTCGCTCACCGCGGGAGCTGCTGAACAAGGTGCCCGAAGTCACCGCCGTCTTCTGGATCATCAAGGTGCTGGCCACCACGGTCGGCGAGACCTTCGCTGACTACCTCAACGTGACCCTCGGCTTCGGCCTCGCTCTGACCTCGATCTTCATGGCCGTTCTGCTCGTCATCGCCCTCATCGCGCAGTTCCGTCTGCAGCGCTACGTGCCAGCCGTCTACTGGCTCGCGATCGTGCTCATCAGCGTCGTCGGCACACTCATTACCGACAACCTCACCGACAACCTCGGCGTACCCCTTCCAGTGACGGCCGCCGTCTTCGCAGTGCTGCTGACGGGAACCTTTGTGGCCTGGTTCGCCGTCGAACGAACCCTCTCGATCCACTCCATCCGCTCCACCCGCCGGGAAGCGTTCTACTGGCTGACGGTGCTGTTCACCTTCGCTCTCGGCACGGCGGCCGGCGACCTTCTCGCCGAGCGTCTCAATCTCGGCTACGTCCTGTCGCTCATCGTCTTCGCCGCCGCAATTGCTGTCGTCGCGTTCCTCTACTACGTCGTGAAGCTCAACGCCGTGGTCGCGTTCTGGATCGCGTATATCCTCACCCGTCCGCTCGGTGCCTCCACCGGTGACCTTCTGTCGCAGCCAAGCGCCGACGGCGGGCTCGGGCTCGGAACCACCGGTACGAGCGTTCTGTTCCTCGGCGTCATCCTGGTGCTCGTGACCGGCCTGTCGATTCAGGGGGGGGATCCGCCGAGGCGCCCCCACGAGCACCGAGTCGGGTGCTGACCGCGCCGTTTCTTCATGAATTCTCAGAGGTCGGCCCGGAGGGTGAGTCCATGACCCACGCCGCGCCCCCGACGAGTCCCACCGTCTCGATGCTCTCAACGAATCCATCACTCGGCGCGTCCGGCGGACCTGCCCTCCTCCGGTGTCGGCCGGGTCTCGGCAACCGGAACGCATTCAGCGTCGCCGCCATCGTCATCGTCGTGGCATTCGGCCTGCTCGTCGCCAAGACGGGGCCGATGACTCGACTCGACCTGGCCGGCGTGCAGGCGCTCAACACGCTGCACATCGGCTTCGTCGGGGCGGTCGGCTCGGGGGTGTACGCCGCGTTCAGCCCGATCGAGGCGGTGAGCATCACCGTCGTGATCGTCGGCGTGATCGCCCTGGCGACCAGAGACCTCCGTCTCGCGGGCACCTTCGCCCTCACGGTCGCCGTCACCTGGATCTCGAGCGACGTCGTGAAGCTGATCGTGCAGCGCCCGCGGCCCGACGCGTGGGCCTTCGCGAACCACCTGGGCGTCGCCGAGGTCGACCCGTCGTATCCGAGCGGGCACATGGCGTTCATCGCCACCCTCGCCCTGACCTTCTACTTGCTGGCTGCGGGCAAGAGCTATCGGCCGGCCGTCGCGGCGGTCGGCATGGTGGCCGTCGCGGTGGTCGCGCTCAGCCTCGTGTCGGACGGCGTCCACTACCCGAGCGACGTCATCGCCTCGATCGCGTGGTCGCTCGCCGTGGCGCCCGGCGTCGTGGCCGCGTCGAATCGATTCCTCCTGCCGCTGACCTATCGATCCGCGACCCGTCGCGCCGCCCACCCCACCGACCGCACAGCAGCCCACCGGGAGAACGCATGATCTTCGACCCGCAGTCGTTCCTCACCTCGATGGGCCCGGCCGTCCTCGTCGGCCTCGGCCTGATGGTCTTCGTCGAGTCGGGGCTCCTCTTCCCGTTCCTTCCGGGCGACTCGCTGCTCTTCACGGCGGGGCTTCTCGCCTCGAGCGGCGTCATCCACGTGCCGGTCTGGTCGGTGATCCTGGTCGCCTTCGCCGCAGCGTCTCTCGGCGACCAGGTCGGCTACTGGCTCGGCCACCGCTTCGGGCGACGGCTCTTCCAGCCCGACGCCCGAGTGCTCAAGACCCGGTATCTCGGGGAGGCCGAGACGTTCTTCGCGAAGTACGGCGGCCCCGCCCTGATCCTCGGCCGCTTCGTGCCCGTCGTCCGCACCTACGTGCCGCTCGCGGCGGGGACGAGTCTCTACCCCTACCGCCAATTCCTGCTTTGGAACCTGACCGGCGCCTTCGCCTGGACCCTCGTCGTCAGTGTGCTCGGCGTCGTGCTCGGGCAGATCCCGTTCGTGCGGACTCACATCGATGTGCTCGCGATCCTCGTCGTGATCGTCTCCGTCCTGCCCATCGTGATCAGTGGGATCCTGCGCTACGTCCGCGGCCGGCGCGCCGCCGGTACGGCCAGCTAGCCTGCAGTCATGACGCCATCGTCCGCTCGGCAGAGGTTGCTGCTCATCGAGGACGACCCCGCGCTCGGGCCGCTCATCGAGGAGGTGCTGGCCGAGGTCTACGACGTGGTGAGACACGTCGATGGCCGGGCGGGGCTCATTGCGGGCCTGGACGGCGACTTCGACGTGATGGTCGTCGACCGTCGCCTGCCCTCGCTCGACGGGCTCCAGATCGTCGAGGCCCTGCGCAAAGGGCGCATGACTTCGCCGGTGTTGATGCTGACCGCCCTCGGCACGGTCGGCGATCGGGTGGATGGCCTCGACAGCGGGGCGAACGACTACCTGGTCAAACCGTTCGAGTTCGACGAGTTGCTCGCTCGACTGCGGGCACTGACTCGGTCGTTCTCGGGTGGGGCGTCGATGCTCCCGATCGGCGAGTGGTCGTTCTCTCCCGACGACCGGGTGATGTCGTCGCCCTATGGGAGCCGGGTCGTTTTGACCGATCGCGAGTCGGAGCTGCTGCGCGTCCTGGCCCGCGAGCCGGAGCGCACCTTTTCTCGAGAGCACCTGCTGCGCACCGTGTTCCCCGACGGCGAGCAGCTCGGCACGGTCGACACCTACGTGCACTACCTCCGCAAGAAGACCGAGCGCGACGTCGTGCTCACCGTCCGCAATCGCGGCTACCGACTGGGGGCACTGTGAGTCGGTCACGACGACGAGGATCCGCGGCCACCCCCGATGCCGACTCGCGTGCGACCCGCCGCGCCTCGCTCTCGATCGGCCTGCAGATCATGCTGGCCTCGGCGATCCTCGTGCTGGGCATCGTCGTGGTGGCCATCGTCTTCATCCTCCATCAGTCGCTGCCGCGCGAGCAGATCGACCGTGACGCGTCCGGCGTCGCCCGGGTCTACGTCGACACGTCGGACGTCTATCAGGGTCTCGTCGTGATCGGCATCGGCGCGGTGCTCTTCGCGGGCCTCGTGAGCTGGTTCATCGCCCGTCGGGCCGTCCGGCCGCTCGGTGACGCCCTGCGGTTGCAGCGGGAGTTCGTCGCCGACGCGAGCCACGAGCTGCGCACTCCGCTGTCGGTGCTCGACGCGCGCATCCAGGTGTTCGAGCGCCGACTCGCCAGTGCCAACCCGCCGAGCACCGGCGACGCGGCCGCGACGGTCGCCGAGCTCCGAGCCGACTCGCGCGCGCTCGTCGACATCGTCACCGACCTGCTGCTGGCGGCGGGCGGGGGTCAGGCTCGCCCCGACCCGCTCGTCGCCGGGCCGGTGATCGTCGAGGCCGTCGACTCGCTGCGGATCCTCGCCGCCGAACGGGGGGTGCGGCTTAGCGTCGACGTCGACGATCTCGCCCGCGTCCGCATCTCGGTGGCGGCCCTTCGGCGCTGCGTGGTCGCGCTCGTCGACAACGCCCTCGCGCACTCGCCGACCGGATCAACGGTGTCGGTCGCGCTCGACCGGGCAGGCGGGTCGCTTCGGCTGGTCGTGGCCGACGAGGGCGCCGGAATCCAGGGCATCGCCCCGGAGCGGGTCTTCGATCGGTTCGCCCACTCCGGCGGCGACGGCGTCGAGGGTGGGCGCCAGAGCTTCGGAATCGGGCTCGCGCTCGTGCGGGAGATCGCGACGCGTCAGGGCGGCACGGTTCGAGTCGAACACACGTCGGCCGCAGGTACGGCCATGGCCCTTGAGCTGCCGATCGACGAGTGAGGTGCGGATCCTGGTTTCGATTCCTCGCCGATTCTTCGTCGATTCTGAGAGGGGCGGTCGCAGGCTTCGGGCATGACGAGCTCCCGCATTGCCCTCAGCAAGGTTCCCGAGGTGACCGCCCTGTTCTGGATCGTGAAGGTCGTGACAACGGGCGCCGGCGAGACGGGCTCGGATTTTCTCGTCACCCACCTGAACCCCGTGCTGGGTGTCGGCATCGGCTTCGTGCTCTTCGTGGCCGCGATGGTGCTGCAGTTCCGGTCGGCCCGCTACATTCCCGCGCTGTACTGGTTCGCGGTCGTGATGGTGAGCGTCTTCGGCACGATGTGCGCCGATGTGATCCACGTCGGGCTCGACGTGCCCTACCTGGTGTCGGCACCGGTCTTCGCGGTGACGCTCGCGGTCGTGCTGGTCGCCTGGCGTCGCAGCGAGGGCACCCTGTCGATCCACAGCGTCACGACCCGGCGCCGCGAGACGTTCTACTGGGCGACCGTGCTCGCGACGTTCGCCCTCGGAACGGCGACCGGTGACCTCACCGCCTCGACTCTGCACCTCGGCTATCTGGCCTCGGGCATTCTGTTCGCGGTCGTCATCGCTGTTCCCGCAGCCGGGTACGCGTCGGGGCTTTTCGGCCCGATCCTGGCGTTCTGGTTCGCCTACATCGTGACCCGACCGATTGGCGCCTCGTTCGCCGACTGGATGGGCGTCTCGCCCGCCCGCAGCGGGCTCGGCTGGGGAACCGGAGAGGTCACGCTCGCGCTCCTGGTGGTGATCGCGTCGCTAGTGCTCGCGCTGTCGATTCGACGACCAAAGGATCCGGCGGCCCGTCACTCAGCTCGGTCGTCGCTGCGCGTGGGCGGGTAGCTCGCGACGCACCCCCGGTTGGCCTCAATCAGCCTGGCAATCGGGGGTTATCTGGCCATCAGGGGGTGCGTCGACACCGTGCGCCGCCCGCGCGGGGCTCAGTGGATGACGCCGCGCTCGATCCGGCCCGCCAGGTGATCCACCACGGCGAACGCGACCGGCTCGACGAGCGGGCCCGAGCGGTGCTCCGACCAGTTGGCGTCGAAGCGCTCGCGGAACCCGGTCGTCCACGGCAGAGCCGAAGGATTCGCTGACCCCGTCGCGGCCCACCGCCACAGCAGCTGCCCGCGCCGATTCACCTCGACGCCGCCCGGCCCGGGGCCGACCGCGATCGGAGTGGGGCGCACGCAGACGACGGGAGCGTCGATGCGCGGTGGCGGATCCATCCCCGGAACATCCTGCGTCAGCATCGAATACGGCAGCGCGACCCCGCGGGCCGTGAGTGCGAAGATCTCAAGCGGCCAGCACGGCGCAACGCTCTTGTAGATCGGCGCACCGTTCGCGGCCCGACCGAGCATGACGGTCGTGACGGGCTCGATCCCGCGTCGGCGGAGTGCGATCGCGGTCTCGGCCAGCAGAGACTGGAGGGCCCACGACCCGGCGACCTCCTCCGATTCGACGGGGAGCGCCTCGATTCCGCGCCGGGGCCGGACGAATCGTTCGATGGCCTCGTCGAGTTCGGTCATGGTTCCACGCTACCGTTCGCGCGCTGCCCCGCTTCGCTCGCGCGCTGCTGCGCGGCGATGTCGCGAGACTCCAGTAGATGCGGGTAGGCGTCGTCAGCACCCGCATCTACTGGAGTCTCGATTTCGGGGGCATAAGGATTTCGGGGGCATAAGTGCACCCCCTGCAGGCTTGCGGCCTGCGCATCACCTCGTTTAGCGTCGAAAGCGGGTGAAGGGGGAGAGCATGGCGGAATTCCGCGTGTCATCGGAGGCGGTCGAGGCTGCGAGTGCCGACGTCGCCGAGCACCTCGTCGAGTTCGAGGGTCGGGTCGCCGCCTGCCAGTCACTCGTCTCGGGGCTGATCGGAGCCGACTGGGCGGGAGGCGCGGCCGACGCCTTCGCGAGCGACTGGACGGAGTGGCTGCAGGGGGCAGCGACGGTGCAAGACGCCCTCGCCGGCATCTCCCGGCTCCTCGCCGAATCCGCGTCGACCTACGCCGACACTGAGACCCACGTCGCCTCCGCCTCAGCGAGTTCTGAGGTGACAACGACCCCGGCTGCAACACCCAGCGGTCGCATCGGCACCCCGGGGCAGGCCCGATGACCCGCCACAAAGCCGTCGGCGCTTCGCTGAACGAACTCGTCGTCGAACTCGGCCGCATGACCGAGTACTGCCACGCCCTCCGCGATCACGTCGAGGGGACCGCGGGGCGCGTCTCGGGCGACTGGTCAGGAGACGCGCAAGCCCAGTTCGCTGCTCTCCACCAGGAGTGGTCTGCCGGAGCCGCGACCATGGCCGAGGCCATGGCCGACATCGCGAAGATCGCAGCCGCCGCGGGAACGGCCTACGACGCCGTCGCCGCGCACAACCGGGCGGGGTGGTCGTGAGCATGGGCGATTACCTGATCGACGTCGACCCGACCGGATACGTGGATGCGGGGGTCGCGACCCGTGACCTCATTCGGATCCTGAGCTCGTCTTCTTCTGCACTGCTCTCGTCGCTCGGCGGGAGCGGAGGCATGGCCGGATCCGACGACGCCGGTCAGACCTGGGCCACCAGCTACGACGAGGCCGCCCGGAGCGTGACGACCGACACCGGCTCCCTCCTCACCGCGATCGACTCCCTCGCCGTCGGGCTGCACGTCACCGGGTACAACCACGCGCTCGCCGAGGCTCACGCCTCGAACGGGAGAGCAGGATCCGACGTGGCCGCTCCCGCCACCCCCTCGACCATCAGCATCGGTTCTCCGCCGTCGTCCCACGGTGGCAACCGCGACTTCCCCTGGGGTTTCGATTACGTCGCCGACCTCATCGGCATGGCCTGGCCCGACGGCGACACCGGCAAGCTCCGGTCTGCGGGGAGCGCCTGGGAGACCTACGCCGGTGCGCTCGACGGCATCGACACCACCGGGCCGCTGTCGCACGTGTCGGGCTTCACCTCGCCCGAGATCCCGTCGATCGAGCAGAAGATGCAGTCGGTGCGAACCGTCGTCGACGGCCTCGCCAGCCAGGCCCGGGCTATCGCCACGGGCTGCCGGGCGCGCGCCGACGCCATCGAGAAGGCGCGCAACGACACCACTGCGGAACTGGCCAAGCTCGCCGCCATGATCGCCGGGACCGTCGCGGCCAGCGCACTGCTGACCCCGCTCACCCTCGGCATCTCGGACGCCGTCGGCGCCGGCGCGGTGACCGCCGAGACCGCCACGAGCGTGGGACGCATCGTCGTCTGGCTGACCGAGGCCGTCGAGTCGACCATCACCGCCGCGGGCGTCGTCGCCGAGACCGTCACCGGCGTCGGCGGTCTCAGCGTGGCCATCGAGGCGCTCGCCGTGCGCATCGCGCCGATGGCCGCCGGCTACGTGCTCCAGGGAGTCGTCGCCAGCACTTCGGGAGCCGTCGTCGACGGTGCCGTCTACGGCTCCGAGGCCAACATCGGCGAAGACCTGCTGTGGGGCATGCTCCTGCCGGGCGGCGGTGCGGTCGCCGCCGGCACGCGTCGTGTCGGCGAGAAGGTGGTGGTGGAGAGCGCGGTCGTTTCGAGTCGAGGTTCTGCCGCGGCCTCGAGGACGTTGACCGCAGAGGAGAAAGAAGCCCTTCGTGGTATCGACCGCGGGGATGGCCGAGACGTTTTCGGGCATTACACGGGAGCCGACACGCTCAGCAAGAACAAAGAAGCGTTTGGATTGCAGCAGTACGCGGAGATCTATGGAAAGACGCCGATCTCCGACCAGGTTCTAGCAAAGAGTGAGAACTTCGTTCAGGGCCGTCGATATGACGGGCTAGTCCAAAACGCAGACCTCAGCTACACGGGAGTCGAAGTGAAGAGCGGCAACGCCATGTCGAAGTACAGGTCAGCGACAAATCCCCAACGACTTTTTGATGAATCGGTGAGTCTGGATCACCCCGCAACTGCGATCCTGCACGGTAAACGGATAACGATAACGTCCGTCAAAGTAATTGAGGTTCCATAAATTGATCGCAACGCATGTCACGACCGTCAACGGATTTACCAAGATCCCCCTCGACGACTCGGAAGGCCCCGTCTCAAACACCCTCGCGGGGATGCTCGGCCGATTGAACGGGACGAGCCTGTTCTCTCTTGCGCTCTGGAAGCTTCCGGCGGGGGCCGCTCTCGGTGATGCATCAGCCACTCGAGCAGCCGATGAGAACTACCTGCAGTCGGCGGGATCAGCCACCGCGATGTCTATCGAGTTGCGGCGCACGGTTGATGGAGTCGCCAGCCAGTTCGCCGTCGGATCCTCGTCGTCGAGCCCGACAAACGTCCCGTGGGTCAGCATTCCCTTCGGGCAGCACACTCTCGAGGTACAGCCGACCGAGGTCTTCGCCGCCGAAGAGGCCGCCGCCATCTACCTCGCCTACTACGAGACGGGTGAGATTCCCGAGGGGCTCGCGCTGCGCGAGCTTGACCTCGGTCTCTAGAAAGCTGAACTCAATGCCTCCGTTTGCTTCTGTCGCCGCGATGCCTGAGACGTCGATCCGGGAACACTCGGCTCGTGTTCCTCACGAGATCTCGGCCCTGTGGCGGGAGGCCGGCCTCGCTACCGGTGCGGGTGGATACCTCCGACTTGTCGACCCGGCCGAGTGGGCACCGATTCTGGCCGAGACCTACCCCGGTCACGACGACGCGGTGGCTGTCTTCGCAACCGCCTTCGCCGACGTGGTCGTGTGGGAGCGCGGCTACCTGAACATCCTCCGATTCCGCCGCGGCGTGGTTACTGTGCTCGTGGCTGATCTAGAGGTGCTGTTCCTGGTGATCGACGACCAGGAGTTCCTCGACACGGAGCTGGATGCGCGCTCGTATGCCCCGGCCGTCGAGCGGTTGGGTATGCCGGAATTCGACGAGTGCTTCGGCTACGTGCCGCTACTTGCGCTCGGTGGCCCGGAGCGCGTCGAAAACCTCCAGCGCCTGAAGATGCGCGAGCACGTCCTCCTGATCTCGCAGCTCGCCGGACCTCTCGCCTTCGACGCCGGCTGAGCGCCGCTCCTACGGCGAGACTCCACCACTTGCGGGTCTGCCGCCCAGCCACCCGCAACGAGTGGAGTCTCGCCGCCCGGGCGAGCGGCGCTCCTGCGGCGAGACTCCACAAATGGCCCATCGTCAGCGGCAGGATGGGCCATTTGTGGAGTCTCGGCGCCGTCGAGAGCGGCGCAGAGAAAGAAGCGAGCACAGACACAGAGCGCAGGATCCGCGCCCCACGCACCTACAGCAGAACGCTCCCGCGGATCATCGTCGTGGTCGCCCCGCCGACCCACACGTCTCCCGCCGCATCAACGTCGATCGACACGACGCCGTCGCGCCGCAGCCGGGTGCCCTGGCCGTTCGTGTACGACGCCGGCGCCCGGCCCTCGCGCTGGAGCCACTGCGCGAGGGCGGCGTTGAGGCTGCCCGTGACGGGGTCTTCGCCCACTCCGACGTTCGGCACGAAGCCGCGCACCTCGAAGGCGTGTCGGGAGCCCTCGGGGTAGGCGCCGAAGACGCCGATCGCGAGATCGAGGACGCCGCTGAAATCGGGCTCGACGGCGAGCACGGCGTCGGCGGAGGCGAGCTCGATGCCCATCCACTCCGGCCCGTTGACGATCCACTGGTGGCTGACGATGTCGGCGCGCGAGACACCGAGTGCGGTGGCCACACGAGCGAGGTCGGCTTCGTCGACCGGGCCGGAGCGGATGGTCGGGGGAGCGCCGAAGGCGAGACGACCGTCGGTGCGACGAAGAGTAACGAGACCGGCCGCGCACTCCTGCACGATCACGCCGGAGCCGGAGCCGGAGCCGGAGCCGGAGCCGTCAGCACCGCCGGCCCGAGGCAGCCCGCCCGCCTCCAGCCACGCGTGCGCCGACCCGAGCGTCGGGTGCCCCGCGAACGGCAGCTCTTCACTCGGCGTGAAGATCCGCAAACGGTAGTCGGCGTCGGGCGAGGTGGGCGGCAGCACGAACGTGGTCTCGGAGAGGTTCGTCCAGCGGGCGAACGACGCCATGGCCTCGTCGGTCATTCCGTCGGCGTCGAGCACGACGGCGACCGGGTTACCGAGATAAGGATCCGACGCGAAGACGTCGACCTGAGCGAACGGTCTCATACGAGCGGGGGCGTGGAAGGAATCGGGGGTAGGCACAGGGTCACGGTAGAGGGCCCCGCGGTTCGGTCGAAAGGGCCAATCCCCGGATCCTGGACTCCCGTCTGGTTCCCGAGAGGACGCAAATGGGGCCCCGACGACGAGTCGGAAGCCCCAAATGCGCACTCTGGGCGAAGATGCCGGCCGGTCAGCCGGCGGTGACGAACCCTTCGCTCTTCATCCAGTCGAAGGCGACGTCGGCCGGCTCTTCGCCGCCGACATCGACGCGGAGGTTTAACTTGCGCAGCTGCGTGTCGGTGATCTTCGGCGAGATCTGGTCGAACACCTCTTTCAGCTGGGGGTACTTGTCGAGCGTTGCTGCGCGGAACACCGGCGCGACGTTGTAGGCGGGGAAGAACTTCTCGTCGTCGTCGAGCACAGTCAGGCCGAGCGAGTTGATGCGGCCGTCGGTCGTGTAGACCTCGCCGAAGTTGCACTTGCCCTGGTCGGTGGCCGTGTAGACCGCGCCCGTGTCGAGGATGCTGACGTTGCCGGACGGCACGCCGTTCTTCCCCGATCCACCGAGCTCGAGGCCGTAGTGCTTCAGCATCGGCTTGAAGCCGTCGGCCCGCGAGTTGAACTCCGACTCGACGCAGAAGGTGCGATCGGCGACGGGGAGCTTCGCGATGTCCGACACCTTGGTGACGCCGAGCTTCTTAGCGGCCTCCGAGCGAATGGCCATGGCGTAGGTGTTGTTCAGTGGGGCCGGCTGGAGCCAGTCGAGGCCATTCTTCGCGTCAGCATCGCGTACTGCCGCGTACTGCTTGGCCTTGTCGGGAATGCCCTCGGCGTTGCCGAGGAACGACAGCCACGCGGTCCCGGTGTATTCGTACGTCACGTCGGCGCCGCCCGTCAGCATGAGTTGCCGCACCGGGACCGAGCCGGGCACGTTGGTCATATCCGTGACGTCGAAGCCGGCGGCGCTCGCGGCGAGCACGGCGATTTTGCCGAGGATCAGCTGCTCGGTGAAGTTCTTGCTGGTGACGGTCAGCTTCGCGTCGGCGGGGAGGCCGTCGATGTGCTTGATCGAGCCCGGCGCGACGGCGGGAACGAACGCGGTAGCGGGCTGGAGGCCGCAGCCGGTGAGGGCGAGCGCGGCGACGGCGAGGCCGCCGACGAGCGAGGCGCGCAGGGCGCGGGGTCGCTTGCGTCCGAATTTGAAGGAAGAGCTCGGCTGGATGGCCTGCGATCGCGATGTTTCCGTTGCGCCGAGGCGGTTTTTCCTTCGAATTCGGGCAGCAGCGGAGGCAGAAGGAGTGCGGGTCATCGGAGTCCCTTCGGAGTGGCGAAATGCTCGACGAGACGGCCGAGCCAGTCGATGAGCAGCGCGAGGAGCGCGATGAGCAGGGCGCCCGAGATGAGCACGCGGGGCAGGTAGAGCGTGACGCCGGTCGTGATCAGCAGGCCGAGTCCACCCGCGCCGATGAACGTCGCGAGGGCGGCCGAGCCGACCAGCAGCACGAGCGCGGTGCGGATGCCCGAGAGCATCACCGGGACGGCGAGCGGCAGCTCCACCTTCATCAGGACGGCGAACGACGACATTCCCATGCCGCGCCCGGCCTCGACCGTGCGGGCATCGACGCTCTGCACGCCGATCATGGTGTTGCGCAGCACCGGCAGGATCGCGTAGAGCACCAGCGCGACGACGGCCGAGCGGAAGTTGAAGCCGAGCCAGAAAGCGAGGAGCACGACGAGGCCGATGGCCGGTGCGGCCTGCCCGAAGTTGCTGATCGCGAGGATGATGCCGCTGGCCTTGTTGAACGGGCGACGGGTGAGCAGGATCCCGAGAGGGATCGCGATCACGAGCACGATCAGCGCCGACACGAAGGTCAGCGCGAGGTGCTGACCGGCGTAGTCGACGAGGTCGGACGGGTTGAGCGTCGAGCGTTCACTCGGCGTGAGGTCGGCGGTCATCAACCAGACGACGAAGCCGACGAAGACGAGGGCGATGGCAGCGGGCTGAATCAGCAGTCCGCGCCAGCTCGTCGTACCGCTGGACCTCTCGACCGCTACGACGTCGGTCACTGGGGTGCCTCGACGGTGGACGCGGATCCTGAAGCCTCGGTCGGCTCGGAGTCGTCGGCCTGCGTCACCGCGGGAATCGCGTCGAGCGTTCCCGTGTTCGTGCCGACCGGCTTGTAGGCCTCGTCGGCGGCGAGACGGCGCGAGCGCGTGATCGCCTCCATGACGACCTCGACCGTGATGACCCCGATGAAGCGGTCGCGCTGACCCGTGACGAGAGCGGCACCCGCGCTCGAGACGAGCATGGTGTCGAGCGCGTCGTTCAGGGTCGACCCCTGGCTGACGACGGGGAGCGCTGGGTCGACGTCGGCGGGGATCGTGTCGAGGCGGCCGAGCTGACGGCGCGACGGCCACCGGATCGGACGTTCGCGCGAGTCGACGATGACTGCGTGGCCGTGGCCCGCCTCTTCCACGCGGCCCAGCACCGACGACGCGGTGTCGCCCGGGTGGGCGACGATCGCCTCGGCCAGTTCGACGTCGCGCACGCGGTTCAGCGTGAGCTGCTTGAGGCCGGCACCGGCGCCGATGAAGTTCTCGACGAACTCGTTGGCGGGCTCGGCCAGAATCCGCTCCGGAGTGTCGTACTGCACGATGTGCGCGCCCTCCGAGAAGACGACGATCCAGTCGCCGAGCTTCACGGCCTCGTCGAAGTCGTGCGTGACGATCACGATGGTCTTCTTCAGCTCGTGCTGGATGTTGATCAGCTCGTCTTGCAGGCGCTGACGCGTGATCGGGTCGACGGCGCCGAACGGCTCGTCCATCAGCAGCACGGGCGGGTCGGCGGCGAGTGCGCGGGCGACGCCGATGCGCTGCTGCTGTCCGCCCGACAGCTCCTTCGGGAACCGATCGCGGTAGACCGCAGGATCCAGCGACACCAATTCGAGCAGCTCGTCGACGCGGGCGCTGATGCGCTCCTTCGACCACCCCAGCATCTTCGGCACGACCGCGATGTTCTGGCTCACGGTCATGTGCGGGAACAGGCCACCGGCCTGGATCACGTAGCCGATCTGGCGGCGGAGCTCGTCGCCGTCGATACCGGTCACGTCGTCGTCGCCGAGGACGATGCGGCCCTCGGTCGGCTCGATCAGGCGGTTGATCATCTTGAGCGTCGTCGTCTTGCCGCAGCCCGAGGGGCCGACGAGCATGACGATCTGGCCGGCCGGGATCTCGAGCGTGATGCCGTCGACGGCGGGCTTCGCCTGGCCCGGGTAGCGCTTGGTGACCTGGTCGAGCAGGATGCTGCGGCCGGAGTCGGCGGTCTTGTCGATGGTGGTGGTGGGGTCAGCGTTCTTGGAGTCAGCGTGCGACACGGATACCTCGCGAGATGGTCAGGCGGCCGAGGCCGAGGAGAAGGAGGTCGAGGACGAGGGCGAGGACGACGACGCCCACCACCCCGACGACGACTGATTGCAGGGAGTTGGCGCCACCGAGCCGGGAGAGCCCCGAGAAGACGAAGCCGCCGAGACCCGGGCCGAGTGCGTAGGCGGTGACGGCGGCGACGCCCATCACCATCTGCGCGGAGATGCGCACCCCGGTGAGAATGATCGGCCAGGCGAGCGGCAACTCGACGGTGAGGAAGGTGCGGAACTTGCTCATGCCGATGCCGCGCGCCGACTCGACGATGCTGGGGTCGACCTCGTTGAGGCCGACCACGGCGTTGCGGAGAACGGGGAGCGCGGCGAAGAAGGTCACGACGACGACCGAGGGCACGACGCCGAAGCCGAGCGGCGCGATCAGGAGGCCGATCAGCGCGAACGACGGAATGGTCAGACCGACCGCCGAGACGCCGTTGGCGACAGCGCTCCAGGTGCGGCTGCGGTAGACGAGCGCCGCGATCACCAGAGCCAGGATGACGGCGAGCACCAGGCACTGGATCACCAGTGACAGATGCTGCCAGGAGGCGAACCAGATTTGGTCCCACCGCTCCACTACGAAATTCCACAACATCTGTCGTCTACCCATTCACATCGTCATCAGCACATTCGTCACGCTTTTCGCTTGTTCCGAATAGATCGGTCGCAAGCAAATGCTGGTCAGCCTAGCGAATATATGAGTTCGGATCGAATTGCCGCAGAGCGTTATGGCAGGGGAGCGCTTCCGAATTCGAAGGAAAAGCGTGCAACGGCGGGGCCGGATCCTGATGTTTTCGTTACCGGATCGACGTTTCTCCTTCGAATTCGGACGGAGGAAGGTGAGGGGGTGCCGGCGAGGGGGTGACGGGCCTAGTCGGCGTTACCGATCGCCTCGGCCGCCGGGAACACGTCGCGATTCTCGACCCGATCGAGCTCGTCGATCTCGGGCTGCGCCACCTCGCCGCGGTCGGCCGCAGTGAGCGCTTTGTGGGCCGTGCTGAGCACGATCGCTGCGGCGACGAGTGTCGCGGCTCCGAGCAGGAACGGCACGTGCTCGTTGAACGCCGTCACCAGCAGGCCGGCGACGAACGGCGCCATGCCGCCGCCGATGAACCGCACGAAGCCGTAGGTGGCGCTCGCGACGGGCCGCTCGACGGGAGCGATGCTCATCACGGCCGTCGTGACCAGCGTGTTGTTGATACCGATGAAGGCGCCGGCGACGATCACGCAGACGATCACGGTGACGTGGCTGTAGGGGAAGATGCCGATCACGGCGAGGTCGATCGCCATCAGCACGAAGTTCACGTAGAGGGTGCGCGGGGTGCCGAAGCGGCGCTGTAGCCACGGAGCACCCCAGACGGCGAAGAGGGCAACGAGCACGCCCCAACCGCAGAAGACGAGGCCGAGCTGAATGGGGCTGTCGATGCCCATCAAGAAGGGCGAGTAGCCGAGCACCGTGAAGAATCCCCAGTTGTAGAGGAAACCCACGATGCTCGTCGTGCGGAGCGACTTGTGCTTCAGGGCGGTCAGGGGCTCGGACAGCTTCTGTTTGCGGGCCGGGGTGGGCAGCTTCGGCAGCAGGAAAATGGTCGCCAGCAGAGCGATGAACATGAGGCCCGAAACGCCGAAGAACGGGCCACGCCACGAGATGTTGCCGAGGAGGCCGCCGATCAACGGCCCGAGCGCGATTCCGACCCCGAGGGCGCTCTCGTAGAGCACGATGGCCCCGGCGAACCCGCCCGAGGCCGAGCCGACGATCACCGAGAGCGAGGTGGCGATGAACAGCGCGTTGCCGAGACCCCAGCCGGCGCGGAACCCGACGATCTCGCCGATCGATCCGCTCGACCCGGCGAGGGCCGCGAACACGACGATGATGGTGAGCCCGGCGATCAGCGTGCGCTTCGGGCCGATGCGGCTCGAGATCCAGCCGGTGCCGAGCATGCAGACCGCCGTGACGACGAGGTAGCTCGTGAAGAGCAGCTCGACCTGCGACGGCGTCGCGCTCAGCTGACCCGCGAGCGACTTGAGGATCGGGTCGACCAACCCGATGCCCATGAACGAGACGACGCAGGCGAAGGCGACGGCCCAGACGGCGCGTGGCTGCGTGAACGGGCTCGGTGGCTTCTCGCCGGGGGTGGCGCCGGTGCTGGTGTGGTGCGACATAGCTGCTATTTCTCCTCGGTGACGTGGGAGTCGTCGACGAAACGATGGAGCGCCGGCACGGCTTTGGCCAGGGCGCTTCGCGACTCAGGATCCAACTGCTCGAGCCGAGCGGAGATCAGCTCGGTTCTCGAGACGCGGTACTCGGTCAACCGGGCCAGGCCGTCGCTCGTGAGTGCGACGAGCACGGCTCGCCCGTCGCCCGGATCGGCGCGGCGCTCAGCGAGGCCGGTCTGCACGAGTCGGTTGACGAGCGTGGTCATACCGGGTTGCGTCAGGCCCTCGCGCTCGGCGAGGTCGGTGATGCGCAGCGGGCCGACGACGTCGAGGCGCGCCAGCGTGCTGAGGGAGCTCTTTGAGATTCCGACGGGCTCGCGCGAATCGCGCAGCCAGGTGACGACGGCCTCGAGCGCGTGCGCCACGTCGGTCGTGGACGGCGCGTTCTCGGCGGGTGACATAGCTCAACTATATAACTGGCTTATGCATATGGCCAGCCGCCCTGCCCCAACTGCCGAGTGGCGGCAAATGCCGCGCCAGCCAGGGGCTGGGAGGCATTTGCCGCCACTCGGCGACGGGCGGGAGGTCTACCGGGCCGCGAACACCCGCACATCCCAGGCGCCGAGCTCGATCTCGGCACCCGCCTCGAACGCCGTGCCCGCGAGCACGTCCGCCGCCGCACCGGGCAACTCGAACGTCGAGGGCTCCCACGACCAGTTGTGCACGACGTGGATCGTCTCGCCGTGGCGGTTCACCGACGACGACACCGTCTGCGAATCGGTCTGCGGACGCCAGTTCGGCGTTCCGGCACCGACCGCGACCGCCCAGTCGATGACCGCGCGCGCCAGCACGAGGTCGGGGACGGTGCCGACGTACGTGACGCGTCCGGCGCCGTGTGCCTTGGTCGTGACGGCCGCGAACTTCGAGAAGTGGGGGTGGTCGTAGGAGGCGAGCACCTCGGATCCTTCGCTGTGGAGGCCGTCGGCCCAGAGCGTTCCCGTGGCGCCGGCGGGGAGGACGAAGCCGAGCGCGTCGGATCGCGACGACGTCAGAGGCACCGGGTCGGCGAGGTTCGAGAACTCGTCGTACCAGACCCCCGCGGCCTCATCGAGGAACGCCGGCTTCCGCTCGAGGCGGGCGCGCTGCTCGTGGTCTTCGTAGCCGGTGCGGATGCCGACGACGAGGTGCCCTCCGGCTTCGGCGTACGACACGAGCCACTGCAGCTCGGCGTCGGAGGCGATGGTGAACGCGGCGGCGACGAGCACGGGGTGGTCGGCGGCGAATGCGGCCGGGTCGAGCGAGAAGATCTGCGACGGGTGCACCGTGTTCGCCTGCAGTCCGGCCTCGAAGACGCCGCGGGCGAACGAGTCGAACACCGTCTGGAAGGAGCGGCGGTCGGCCTCCGGCCCGTGACCAGTGCCCTCCAGGCTGAGCGCCGGGTGCTCGTTGAGCGCCCACTTCGACGCGTTCGAGAACAGCAGCGCCACGTCGGCGTGCGGCGTCAGCTCGGTCACGCGGTCGCCCGCAGCGGCGAAGTCGGCCCCGATCGTGGCGATCTCGCGGTAGACCCGGCCCGGCTGGAGCGAGTGCGGCAGGATCCCACCCCAGTACGTCTCGACCCCGGCCTGCGTCGTGTGCCAGTGCCAGTACTCGATCATCGTCGCCCCACGCGACACCAGTGCCCACGCAGCCTGTCGCCACTGGCCGTCCCACGCCGGCTTGTTCGACCAGGAGAAGCCGATCGCCTGGGCGTTCGTCTCGGTCACGAGGAACGGTGCCTGCTTCGAGCCGTACATGCGGTCGCCGCTCGAGAAGAGCGACCAGGTGCCCGACGAGGTCCAGTACTGGCTCGTCTTCTCGGTGGAGGGCAGGGCGAGGGAGTCTTGCATGCCGTAGTACGGGTTGCCGGCCGTGATGTCGAGGGCGACGGTCTCGGCATCGTCCTCGAGGGTGGGGCGCTCGTACGAGTTGCACGTGGTGACGAACTGGTCGGCCCGCGAGTAGTCGCGAACGATGCCCGACTGCCAGGCGATGAAGTCGGTGGTGATCGACGCCTGGAACTTGCGCCAGGCGAGGTCGTACTGCGGCTGCACGTTTCCGTCGGGGGTCCAGAGGTCGGCCCAGGTCGACAGTCGGTGCGACCAGTAGGTGAGGCCCCACTCCTCGTTGAGCTTCTCGACGGTGCCGTAGGTGTGCCGCAGGTGGTCGGCGAACTTCTGGAACACCTCGCGGTTGGCGATGATCTCGTTGCCGGGCTCGTTGTCGACCTGGTAGCCGATTACCGCGGGGTGCTCGGCGTAGCGGGCGACGATCTTGCGGATGACGCGCTCGGCATGGAAGAGGAAAGCCGGGTGCGCGTAGTCGATCTCTTGCCGGGCGCCCCAGCCCATCGCGTGGCCGGCCTTCCGCTCGACGTTGATCTCGGGGAACTGGCGAGCCAGCCACATCGGAATCGCATAGGTCGGCGTGCCGAGGATCACCTTGATGCCGTTCGCCTCCGCGGCGTCGAGGATCGGCGCGAGCCACTCCAGCTCGAACACGCCGTTCTCTGGCTCCCAGGTCGACCACACCGATTCGCCCACCCGGATCACGCTGAACCCGGCCTCCTTCATGAGGCGCATGTCGTCGTCGAGCCGGGGGGTGGCGTGGTACTCGTGGTAGTACGCGGCGCCGAAGAGGACGCGGTCGGTCAGGTGCTGCATGGGTGTGCCTTTCAATGACGGTGATGCGAGATGCGGTGGTTCAGGATCCTTGTCGCCGGTTTTCTAGCCCTTCACGGCGCCTGCCGTGAGCCCGTCGAGCAGCTGCTTCCGCAGCAGGAAGAAGACGAGGATCGTGGGCACCGAGGCCAGCACGGAGCCGGCCAGAACGAGGTCGTACGAGCGGTTCTCGGCGGCGAACAGCACGTTCAGGCCGAGCGGCAGCGTGTACTGGTTCGAGTCGGAGAGCAGCACGAGCGGCCAGAGGAACGAGTTGTAGCTCTGCAGGAAGCCCCAGACCGCGAGGGCTCCGAGCGAGGGGCGGAGCAGGGGCAGCACGACGCGCCAGAAGGTGCCGAACTCGGAATTGCCGTCGATCCGGGCGGCCTCGATGATCTCGTCGGGGATCGACTGGACGATGAACTGCTGCATCATGAAGATGCCGAAGGCCGGTGCCACCCAGGGAACCACCAGAGCGAACCACGGCGTCGAGAGCCCTGACTTCACCACCAGGATGAACAGCGGCACCAGGATCACCGCGAACGGCACTGACAGCGACGAGAACATGATCGTGAACAGGGCCTTCTTGCCGCGGAACTGGAACTTAGCGAAGCCATAGCCGGCGAGGGCGCAGACGAAGACCGAGATGACTGTGGCGATGGCCGCGGTGCCGACGCTCATGCCGAACCACTTCCAGAACGGCTGCGTCGTGAGCAGATTCACGTAGTTGGCGATCGTGGCCGGGTCGGGGATCAGGCTCGGCGGGGTGGCGAAGATGTCGCCGCGGTTCTTGAACGACCCGGACAGCGCCCAGACGAGCGGGAAGATGAAGACGAGCAGAAGCACGCTGAGGGTGACGTAGAGCAGCCCTCGCCGGGCGAGCCAGCCGCCGTTGGCGCGTTTCTTCGGTCTCTGCTGCGGCGAACCGGTGCCGCTCTCGGCACGGACGCGGCGCGCGTCGGCTCTCGTGGTGGTGCTGCTGGCGCTCATGAGGTCCTCCCGATGGCGAGTGCGCGGTTGAGGATCTGACTGACCCCGAACACGATGACGAAGAGCACGACGCCGGCGGCGGCCGCGTACCCGAACTGCTGCCTCTCGAAGGCCGCTCGGTAGATGAACATGGCGACTGACAGCGTCGCCTCGCCGGGCCCGCCCTTGGTGAGCAGGTAGGGCTCGTCGAACAACTGCGCCGCGCTGATGAAGCTCGTGACGACGACGAAGCTCGTCACCGGGCGGATCTCGGGCAGCGTGACCGAGAAGAACTTGCGGATCGGCCCGGCCCCGTCGAGCGAGGCCGCCTCGTACTGCTCGGGCGAGACCGCCTGGAGGGCGGCGAGGAAGAAGATCGTCAGGTAGCCGACCGTGCGCCAGAGGAGCACGAAGCCGATGGCGAGCTTGGCGAGGGTCGGGTCGCCGAGCCAGTCGGTGTTCGGCAGCCCGAAGAGCGCTTTCAGCGCCGAGTTCAGCAGACCGTAGTCGGTGTCGAAGATGAGGCTGTAGATGAGCGCGATGACGATCGGCGACAGCACCATCGGGATGAAGAAGGCGACGCGAAACAGGTCGCGAGCCTTGAGCCCCTTGGCGTTGAGAGCCTGGGCGACGAGGAGCGAGCACGGCACCACGATGAAGACGGCGATGAGCGTGTAGATCAGCGAGTTGACGAGCGCGGTGCCGAAGCTGGTGTCTTGCACGAGGTTGACGTAGTTCGTCACCCCGATGAACCTCGGCGAGCCGAGACCGACCCACTCGGTGAGGCTGAGGTAGACCGCTGCCAGTACCGGCACGATCATGAACAGCCCGTAGAGCACGTAGAACGGCGCGATGAAGAGGTACGGCGCCCGGCCGCCTGACGTGTTGAGCTTGCGGCGGCGGGTCTTCGACTCGGGGCTCGCGGCGACCGGGACCCCGGTCGCAGTGGATGTCGACATGGTCGTCCCTTCTAGGCGCGGGCCTGGCCGCGGAAATCGTCGGCCGCGGCGCTGAGTGCCTGCTTGGCGGTGAGCTGACCCTTGTAGGCCTGCAGGAGGTAGCCGCTGAGCACGGTCTGGAGGATCGCCGTGTCGGCGCTCTGATGCTGCGACGGGACGTCGTCGATCACGTCTTTGTAGACGCCGAACAGCCGCTGGCCGTCGAAGTACGGGTCGCTGATAGCCGAGAGCCGCGGATCGTCGAAGACCGACCGGAGCGTGGGCAGGTAGCCGAGGTCGCGGTAGCGCTTCACCTGCTGGTCGGCATTCAGGTAAGTCGAGAGAACGAGGTCGACACCCGCCTGAGAGAGAGGCTTGTTGCGAATCGCGGCGAACCCGGTTCCGCCTCCGACGCTGGTCGTCCGGCCGCCTCCGGCGAACACCGGCAGCTTCCGCACCTTCCAGGTGCCCTTCTGCTCGGGCACGTTCGGCTTGATGCCGTAGCTGGCGTACCAGGACGGCATGTCGACGCCCACGATGGACGAGCTCTTGAGGCCGGACTGCAGGCTGGGCCCGTACATGTCGGCGACGGTCGCGATGGCTCCGGACTGGACGCCCTTCGCGATGAACGCGAGCGTCTCTTCGGCCTCGGGCGTCTCGATCGTCAGGTTGCCGTCGACGTCCCAGAGATCGCCGCCGCGCTGCAGCAGCATGATCTGGTAGCTCTGGACGGCCCCGCCCGGGTCGTTCGTCGCCACCGCGTGCATCGAGACGCCCTTCGACGGGTTCAGCTTCGCGAACGCCGCCTCGTACTCCTCCCACGTCGCGAGGTCGTCGGGGATCCCGAGCTTCTTGAACTGGTCGGGTCGGTAGTAGTAGACGCAGAGCGGGGTGTCGGAGTCGAGGGCGTAGAGCTTGCCCTCCTTCGAGAACGGGGTCAGCCGTGCGCCGATGAGGTCGTCTTTGTAGTCGGCGATCGAGGGCGAGAGGTCGACCAGCAACTCTTTCGCGATATCGCCGCGAAGGGTGCGGGCGAACGCGCCGATCTCGAGGCCGACCACGTCGGGCGTCCCCGTGTTGGCAACCGCCTGCGCGATCAGCTTCGTCGGAATGTCGGCGGCGGCGATCTTCGTGATGTCGAGTGCGTATTGGTACTTCGTGGCGGCGTCCGCGGTGGGGAGAGCCTCCGTGAAGAACTTCACGTAGCCGTCGTCGTGAGTCCAGAACGACAGGTCGGCGGCACCCGAGGTGACCGCCGTGGATCCTGGTCCGGTCGAGCAGGCCGACAGGAGCGCGCCGAGCGCGACTGTGCCTCCGGCTGCCGCGCCCCAGCGGAACAGGTCTCTGCGGGTGGGGGGAGAGGGGGTCATCGGTGACTCCTGACGTCGTCGTCGAGGGAAGGGGAGAAGGTCGCGGGTGTCAGTCGACCGGGCGCACCCGGCGGCGGTCGGGGGACGGCTTCGCCGTGCTGCTGCGGGTGACCAGCTGCGGAGCGAAGAGCCGGGCGCTCTCGATCGGCGGGTGGCCGTCGAGGGTGCGGAAGAGACGGTGCATCGCCTGGCGCGCTGCTTCGGCGAAGTCCTGATGGATCGTCGTGAGGGGCACGGCCAGAAACTCGGCGACCGGGTTGTCGTCGAAGCCGACGATGCTGATGTCGTCGGGCACGCGAAGGCCCTTCGCCTGGATGGCCGACATGGCGCCGATCGCCATCTGGTCGTTGGCGACGAACACGGCCGTGACGTCGGGGCGCTGCAGCAGCTTGCTCATCGCCTCGAAACCGCTGCGCGGACTCCAGTCGCCGACGAGCGGTTCGTGGCGGGCGGCTCCGGCGTCTTCGAGCGAGGCGGCCCAGCCGGCGACCCGGCGGTTGGCCGGGATCCAGTCGGTCGGGCCGGAGATGTGCCAGACCGTCTCGTGGCCGAGAGCGAGCAAGTGGTCGGTTGCCGCGCGAGCGCCGCCCGACTCGTCCATGGCGATGGCGAGTGAGCCCGGGCGAATCTCGTCGGGCCCCTGTCCGAAGGTGAGCACGGTGACGTCGGCAGGGATCCTGAGGGTCGACAGATGGTGGTCGACCGGTTCCGAGATCACTATCGCCTCGACGTTCTGATCGAGGAGGGAGTCGACGGCGGGCTGCAGGTCTTCGGGCGACGTCTCGTCGGTTCGGACCACCGTGAGCGAGAAACCGCGCGTGCGGGTCTCGCGCTCGATCGCGGCGAGGGTGGACGCCGGGCCGTGCAGGGTCGTTGCGATCGTGATGACGCCGATGCGCCGAGACCGCTGACCCTTGAGCACGCGGGCGGCGGAGTTGGGGCGGAAACCGAGCTCGGCGATCGTGCCGAGGACGCGCTCCCGGATGACGGGGGAGACGTGCGGCTCATCGTTGACGACCCGCGAGACCGTCTTCTGCGAGACGCCGGCTGCTGCTGCGACGTCCATCATCGACACGGGGCGGGCGGTGCGATTCGCGCTGTCGTCGGCGGGCGTCGATGGCATCTCGGCTCCTTTGCCGTGGGTGTGTCTAATTGGCTGACTGCGTAGTCAATTCAGGGACTGCAGCTAGTGAACACGCAATTGTCTACGTAGTCAAGGGCGGCCGCCTCGCGCGCCTGAATTCGGTGACTCGTGCGACGCCGCCTTGGCCGGGGGCTCCTGAGCTCAGGTGCTCGGCGCCCCGGATCCTGAATTCGGGGCCAATCGTGGCGTGCTGTCCTGAGTCGGCCGCACGAGCGAGAGGATGCGCCTGAACTCAGGTCAGCTGGTCCTGAGTTCGGGACCTCGGCACAGAGCGACGCCGAGTGCACCTGGATTCAGGACCTTAGGCCCGCCACCGCCCCCGCGCCCGTCGGCAAACGCCGCGCGGACTCCCCGAGGCGCCGCGGCGCCTCCGCTAGTCCGCGGCGCCTCCGCTAGTCCGCAACGCGTCTCCCAGCCAGCTAGTTCCAGTGCAGCGACGCCCCCGCGAAGCTCGCGACGAGTGCGCCCGACTCCGCGTCGAGCACGAGCGTCGTCGCCCCCACGGGAGCCGGCGCGATCGTCGCGCCATCCGACCGAGCGCCGACAGGAGCGGACACGACCGTCAGATACTGGCCATTCGGCGAGACGCCCAGCGACGACAGGCGCGAGCTGGAGGGCGCCGTGTAGAGCGCGCGCGAACCGACGACGATCGACCGGGCCGAGATCGCGAGGCGAGCCGTGTCGGATCCTGCGCGAACGGTGCCCGCCGACTCGATCAGCGATCGTTCGCCCACCGTCAGAGAGTCAGCCGAGACAGTCGTCGTCGTGCCCTCGAGTCCGAGATCGGCGCGCGTGATGGTGCCGCCGGGGGCGCGCGTCACGACGACCGGTGCCCCGGGTGTCATGCCCCAGGCGGTAGTCACGAGAGCCCGTCGGTCCGCGCCCTTGAGCGGCTCGGCTCGGTGCACGCCGGCGAGGTCGATCGTGTAGAGACGCTCGGCGGAGTCGGGCGAGGCTCCCGTGGCCGTGAACCCGAAGACGAGGATCCCGGTGGGCGCGTCCAGAGACAGGCTCCGTACGAGCCCGGGGCCGGGCAGGAGCAGGTCTTCGCGGGTTCCGTCACGGGCGACGATCGACAGGGTCGACGCGCCCCCGTCGTCGGCCGCGACGACGAGGTCGGTACCGATCGAGGCGAAGGCCTGAATACCCCGGGCCTCGTAGACGACGTCGCGCCCGACCGTGTTCACCGAGGCCTCGACGATGCGATCGACGCCACCGGCGGTGGCCGACCGGTCGAGGGTCAGCACCTCGGCGTTCGCTGTGGTGAACGATGTCTCGACGTCGGCGTCGCGCGACCCGAAGATGCTCGTCACCCCGTCGACGGCCACGGAGTACCTCGTCGCCGAGTGCAGCCGCCGGGAGAACTGGACGGTCACCACCGTGCCGGCCGTCGACACGGTGAACGGCGTCGTCGGCGTGACGCGCACCTGGCTCGAGCGCACCGTCGACACCGACTCGTTGAGAAACAGCCGGGCCTGCTGGTCGGTCCGCTGAGTGACCGCGGCGGCGTCGACGCGCGTCTCGTCGAGGCGGGGTCCGCGGCTCTGAGTCACGACGACCAGGGCGGTGCAGATGAGCGCCAGCACGATCACGACGACGGTGAACGCACGGGCGAACGACGGCTGGCGGGGGGTGTCGTCGGCATCCGGGCCGGCCGCTCCGAAGTCAGTAGAGGTACGGGTCACGGGGCTGGGCGATCTTCGTGAGGGTTCGGGGTGCCAGGGTGATCGGGGCCGACGACGCGGTGCTGGGGTTGGTGGCAAACGATCCGCGGATCCTGACCCACTGGTTCTTCTTCAGGTCTTTGCTCCACCCCGGGTCGTAGACGGGCACGCCGACCGGTTGGGCATCGACGGCGCAGCAGGTGACGACGAAGCGCGTGACGAAGAACGAGTTGTCGGGGTCGTCGGGGGAGGGGCTGACGAAGCCGGTCACATCCACCGACTGGTTCTCGTAGGTGCCGATGTCGGTCGACTGGCGCAGTCGCGTCGCCCAGTCGAGCACCGTGTACGTCGAGGTCGGGCCGGTCGCGGGAGCATCGCCGCCCGAGGTCGTGACGACGGCCGTACCGAGACCCCGAGTGCCGGCGGTGGCGCTGGTGAGCGTTGCGGGCGGCAGCACGACGAGGCTGGCCGCGACGGCCGCCGTGACGACGAGACCGCCGGTGCCGAGGATGCGGCTGCGGCGGGAGGGTGCCTCCGCGCCCGCGGCTGCATCGTGCTGGGCGGCCGGGGCGTCCTCTCCGCCGTGGCCCGGCTCGTCATCGCCGTCGGGTGACAGTGCCAGTGCGAGCAGCGCCAGCGCCATCCCGATCACCGTCAGCACGACCGTGAACACGACGTATCTGGGGTGGATGTAGAGCACGAGCTGACCCGCCGCGGCGAGCCACAGCGTCGTCACCCCGATGATCAGCGTGAGGGCGACCCCGCGCCACCGAGCACTCAGTGCAGCGAGCGAGAACCTAGGCAAGGGCGTTCACCGCCAGCCCGAGCGCCGCGGCGACCAGCGCCACGACGAGGGAGATCTGCACCAGCACGACCGGTCGATACGTGGTGCGGAGCAGCGTCAGCATCTTGATGTCGACGATCGGCCCGAAGACGAGGAACGCGACGATCGATCCCGGCAAGAACGTCGACGCGAACGGCAGCACGAAGAACGCGTCGACGTTCGAGCAGATCGAGATGACGAAGGCGAGCGCCATCATCGCGAGGATCGACCAGAGCGGGTTCGACCCCAGAGTCAGCAGCACCGATCTCGGCACGAGCGTCTGCACACCGCCGGCGATCGCGGCCCCGACGAAGAGAGCGGGGAGCATGGTCGACATCTCGCGGCGGAAGAGCACAGCAGACGACGTCAGTCGCGAGTGCGGGTGGTCGTGCGGGGTCTCGGGGATCCTGCACTCCGCATCGAACTGCCTCGTCAGCAGCGACCGCTCGTCGCGCTGCTTCGCGTAGAGCCAGCCGAGCAGGTTGGCGACGACGAAGCCGCCCAGAACGCGCGAGACGAGGATCCCATCGCTCCACCCGAACGCCTGATAGGTCGTGATGATCGTGATCGGGTTGACGATGGGCGCGGCGATCAAGAACGTCATCGAGTCGGAGACCGAGAAGCCTTTCACGACGAGTCCGCGTGCGAGAGGCACGTTGCCGCACTCGCACACCGGCAGGAAGACGCCGAGCAGCGAGATGACGGCCCGCCTCGCGGTGGGGTTGCGCGGCAGCCAGGCCGCGAAGAATCCGGCGGGCAGCCACACCTGCACCACGATCGACAACACGATGCCGAGCAGCACGAACGGCATCGACTCGACGATGACGCTCAGCGTGAGAGTGACGAAATCTTGCAGATGGTCGGGCAGGATCCCGGCCGGCAGGGTCGCCGTAGTGATCCGGACGAGCGCGAGAGCTGCGACGACGATGAGCCCCGCGACCAGCAGGCGGCGGGATGCGCGGCGCGGCCCGTGTGCGTGCTGTGCGCCCGGGTCGCGGGGTCCGCCCGGGTCGCGGGGTGCGCCCGGGTCGCGGGGCGCGCCGTGCTCGTGGGCCGCGGGCAGGGTGGTCGTCACGCGTCGACGGTAGCCGTCGCTGTCCGAATTCGAAGGAGAAACCGCCGCCCGCCAACGAAGACATCAGGATCCGACGGGGTCACCTCCACGGATCTCCTTCGAATTCGGGGGCAATGCCGGCCCGATTGCTCCTATTCCAATGTTGAATACTTATATGAACCCATCTGCTCAAGGCCGTACCCTCCGCGAGGCCGTCCTGGCGGACCCGACGGAAGCCGTGGCCATAGCCGTTCGTAGGCCGATCGGGGGCGTCCTCTCGGCACTCGACGAGGCCTTCGTCGATGCTCATGCCGAGGCCTCCGAGCGATTCTTCCTCGCGTGGCTTGACGCACTGCCGCGCACCGACCGGATCGGCGCGGCTCGAGACATCGCCGATCACTACATTCTCGGCATGGCCTGGCTGCCCCGGGCCTACGACAAGGCAGTGGCGGTGGAACTCCGATCTCTCGCTGATGCCCTCCGAGTGGTCGCCGAGACCCAGGCCGGATATCGCGAACTGTCGGAGAGCCCCGATGCTGGCTTCGGCATGCCACTTGTCGAGAGGTACGAGCGCGTCGCCGAGCAGTTGCGCGAGATCGCGGCCCTTGCATCGGTCGACGCCGAACGCCTGATGCGCGGCGACCCGACCGACTAGCCCCCGGCCCCGGCCCTGCTTCCGACTCCGGCCCTGCTCCGAATTCGAAGGAGAAACCGCCTCGCGCCAACGAAGACATCAGGATCCGACGGGGTCACCTCCACAGATCTCCTTCGAATTCGGAAGTCGGGCGCGCGGACAGTGGCCCCGGGTGCACGGATGTTCACGTCACCGGCGCTCCGGCTCCGCGCCGGCAGCTCCCACCAGCTCGGCACTGCACATCCGTGCACATGCTGGTAGCGACCGTGCACGCTCCACTAATTTCAAAGGTGGTTCACCTTGGATAGAGGTGCGCCGACCCGCGCAGTCGCCTAGTCGGCGGCTCACACCCACAACAATGGAGTTAGCAGTGAGCGAATACGTCATCGCACTCGACCAGGGCACCACCTCGACGAGGGCCATCATCTTCGACCACTCGGGGTCGATCGTCTCGACGGGTCAGCTCGAGCACGAGCAGATCTTCCCGCGTGCGGGCTGGGTCGAGCACGACCCGAAAGAGATCTGGAACAACACCCGCGAGGTCATCGGCCAGGCGCTGTCGAAGGCGAACATCACCCGCCACGACATCAAGGCGATCGGCATCACGAACCAGCGCGAGACCGCTGTGGTGTGGGACAAGAACACCGGCGAGCCCGTCTACAACGCCATCGTGTGGCAAGACACGCGCACCCAGTCGATCGTCGACCGCCTCGCCAAGGACGGCGGCGTCGAGCGCTTCAAGCCGATCGTCGGCCTGCCGCTCGCGACCTACTTCGCCGGAACGAAGATCGTGTGGATCCTCGACAACGTCGACGGTGCCCGCGAGAAGGCCGAGGCCGGCGACCTGCTCTTCGGCACCACCGACACCTGGGTGCTCTGGAACCTCACCGGCGGCACCAAGGGCGGCGTCCACGTCACCGACGTGACCAACGCTTCGCGCACCCTCTTCATGGACCTCGAGACGCTCCAGTGGCGTCAAGACATCCTCGACGTGTTCGGCGTCCCGGCTTCCATGCTCCCCGAGATCAAGTCGTCGTCCGAGGTCTACGGAATGGCGAGCGACTCGTCGCTTCTCCGCGAGGTGCCGATCGCCGGCATCCTGGGCGACCAGCAGGCGGCGACCTTCGGTCAGGCTGCCTTTGACCAGGGCGAGTCCAAGAACACCTACGGCACCGGTAACTTCCTCATCTTCAACACGGGCGAAGAGATCGTCCACTCCGAGAACGGCCTGCTCACCACGCTTGGCTACAAGCTCGGAGATGCGGCACCGCACTATGCCCTCGAAGGATCCATCGCGGTCACCGGATCGCTCATCCAGTGGCTTCGAGACAACCTCGGCATCATCAAGTCGGCGCCCGAGGTCGAGACGCTCGCGACGACGGTCGACGACAACGGTGGCGTCTACATCGTGCCGGCGTTCTCCGGTCTTTTCGCGCCGTACTGGCGCTCCGACGCCCGCGGTGCGATCGTGGGGCTCACGCGCTACGTCAACAAGGGCCACATTGCTCGTGCCGCTCTCGAGTCGACCGCATTCCAGACCCGCGAGGTGCTCGACGCGGTCAACGCCGATTCGGGTGTCGACCTCACCGAGCTCAAGGTCGATGGCGGCATGACTGCCAACGACGCGCTCATGCAGTTCCAGGCCGACCTGCTCAACGTGCCCGTCGTGCGTCCCGTCGTCGCCGAGACCACCGCCCTCGGCGCCGCGTACGCCGCGGGTCTCGCCGTCGGCTTCTGGGCCAACCTCGGCGAACTCCGCGCCAACTGGCAGGAGTCGAAGCGCTGGGAGCCGTCGATGGACGTCGCCGAGCGTGAGCGCCAGATGCGCCTCTGGAAGAAGGCCGTCACGAAGACCTTCGACTGGGTCGACGAAGACGTTCTCTAGCCAACCCTGACGCCGCACCACGTATCGCGGACTCGCAGGCCTGCCGCGGCAGGTCTGTGAGTCCGCGATACGCGTTAAGGCGCCGGCTACACCTCACCGTCAGGCGCGCGCAGCCCGCTCCGCCACGATCGACTTGAGCGTCTCGTCGAGGTACGGGTGCTCGAACTCGTAGCCGGCCGCGGTCAGCCGCTCGGGCACGACCCAGCGGCTCTTGAGCACGAGCTCGACCTCGGTGCGGATCGCCGCCGTACCGAGCTCGAGCATCCACCGGAACGCGGGCAGGCCGAACGGGACGCCGAGCGCATGGCGCAGATCGCGCATCATCGTGCGGTTGTCGCTGGGGTTCGGGGAGGCGAGGTTGACGACGCCCTCGATCTCGTCGTGCTCGCGCAGAAACCGGATGCTGCCGACGACGTCGTCGATGTGGATCCAGCTGAACTTCTGCCGCCCTCCCGCCGCACCGAACGCGTGATACGTGCCGGCCTCGCGTCGAGCTGCCGTCGACGGCCACGGCCCGTCGAGCTGAGGGCCGCCGAGGCCGGCGCGGGCGAGGTTGATAAGGGGCACGAGCGCGCTGCCGTCGCCGAGCACGATCGCCATGCGCAGGGCGACACGGCGGGTGCCGGGTAGGTCGCGCGCGAAGAACTCGTCCTCCCAGGTCGTGGCGATCGACACCGAGAAGCCCCGGCCGATCTCGCCGGTCGACTCGGTCTGCGGGTGGTCTTCGGCGTGGCGGTAGATGGTCGCCGTCGATGAGTTGAGCCAGAGGGGCGGCGGGTTGTCGCTCGCAGCGATCGCCTCGCCCAGCTCGCGTGTCGTCTCGATGCGCGACCGGAGGATCTCCCGCCGATTCGCCTCGTCGTAGCGGCAGTTGACACTCTTGCCGGCCATATTGATGACGAGGTCGGCTCCATCGACGAGTTGCCGGATCCTGGTCGTCTCTCCCCAGCGCGCATCGGGGCCGGTGCGCCCGATCAGCTTCACGTCGGAGCCTTCGGCGCGGAACACGTGGGCGAGGTGGTCGCCGATGAAGCCCGAAGCCCCGGCGATGACGATGCGGTCGGTCATGGTGCCTCTTCCAGAGTGATGGCGTAGTCGAAGTGGCCGGAGTATTCGTAGACCCGGCCGACGAGTGGCAGCGAGAGGATCACCGTGACGTGCTGGCGGTCGACGTCGTCGTCGAAGCGCTCGGTGAGGGCGACGCGCGGGGCGAGAGCACGGGGGGGTGCCATCCGGCGGCGTCCGACCCGAATGGTGAGACCGCGGGAATCCAGGCGCAACGACCCGTCCCGCACGGTCGCCGAGAGCTCCGCGCCCAGCAGACGTGATGGGCCGAGGTGATCGACGAGGCCCGCGGGCTCAGCCGTGATGGCATCGACCATGGTGCGCGTACCGCCGTGGCGTGCGCCGAAGTGGAAGGTCCGTACGGCGGCGACTGCCGTGTGTCCGGCTGCGTCGACCACGGGGCGGTTCTCGACGTCGAAGGGAACGTCGGCGGCCCAGACCGGAAAGGCGATGCCCTGAAAACTCAGGATCCGCAGCGCCGGCCACAGCCACCGGCGCGGGGTGCCCACCACGTCGAACGTGCCCTGCCCCCGGCCGACCGACCCCTCGGGGATCGCGCCGAAGTACGCCCGCAGACGCGGGTGCAGATTGTCGAGTTCGTCCCCCAGGATGCACTCGTACGGCGAGGCCATAGCTCGACGCTAGCGGTCGGCATGGCAGCGATGTTCGAGAATCCCTCGATGTCGAGGGGTGACGTCGTGGCTAGAGCAGGAGGTCGCGCCCGGTCTGGTCGTCGACGACCGCGTCAGTCGCGTGATCGCGAACGGAATCGATGCCGTTCTGCGCTGCGCCTTTGGTGCTGTAGTTCTCGCTCGTGGCGATCACTTGCCCGGTGGTGGAGACGAGGGCGAAGCGGAAGGCTCCGTCTTCGGTCTTGGTGAGGACGAACTTGCCAGGCATGAGTACCCCTTGTCGATGACGGTGGATGAAGACTAGTCCGAGAGCAGGACGGCGAGGGCGCTCTTGAGGGTCTCACGGTCACGGCGCAGTTTGGCGACCTCGGTCTCGAGCTCGGCCACTCGCGCGTCTGCCGACGCGGCGGCACTCGGGCGACCCCGCCGGACCGACGGCTCGGCCGGCGCCTCGGGGGCCGCTGCGACCGGAGCCGCGGCGGTCTCGACGACCTCGGGTGCTTCGGAGGCGAGCTCGTCGGGGGCGTTCGCCTTCTCGTGTGCACGGATCCAGCCGCGGAGCGACTGCTCGCCGACCTGGAACTCGTCGGCCGTCTCGCGGATGATGGCGCGATTGCCCGGCTCGGCTTCGCGGCGCTCGAGCACGCGGGCCAGCGAGGCCTCACGCGTGTCGGGGGAGTACTTCTGTTCGAATGGCATGACTGACTCTCGACGTGTGCTGACGGATATGTGCCGGAGGCCCTCCGGCTATATGCGCATATCATGGCATACATCGATATGTAACGGCATCTTCATTGCGGTAACAGGCTTTTGCAATATGCGAAAGATGCTCGACTCTGTGTGCGCAGCATCGACGAGTTATTACGTCGCCTCGCAGAAGCCGTCGTCGAAGGAGTCTCGTCTGACGAAAAACAGCTCGTCCTCCCCACATTCCCGGGTCGCACCGCTTAAGGTCGATATGTGTGGCGTCTCGACAGTACTGACGGCGACGGCGACGGAATCGACTCCGGTCTGCCGCCCCTCTCCGACTCGACCCCGGGGTCGAACCAGACTCAACCGCACACCCTGAGTCTCGGCGATCCCTCCCTCGCGGTCGGGAACGTCGCCGACCCGGTGTGGGAGGGCTGGCGGGCCCGCCTCGATGCGGTCGGTGGGGAATCCACCCTTCTGCATTTCCGTGACGCGCCCCGCACACGCATCGAGCTGAGCACGACCCATCCCGGTGGCCTCGCGCAGTTCATCACGGGCAAGACGACTCTCCTCTCCAGCCTGATTCGCGACGACCTCGCCCTCCGCACGGCCCGGATCGCCGCGGGCGAGATCGCCGCCAAGGGACTCGAGCTGGCTACCGTCCGCGGCATCGATGCCGTTCACCTCGCCATCGGCATCGCGCAGTGGGCATACGCCGGCGAGACCTTCCGTGCACCCCTGCTGCTCCGCCCCCTGGCGATCCGCCGCCACGGGCGCGACTTCGAGGTCAAGCTGCTGGGTGCCCCGTTCCTCAACCCGGCGCTGGCCGATGCGCTGCACGACCAGTTCGGCATCACGCTCGACGCGCCGGCCTTCGTCGCGCTCGCCGACCGCGAGGGATCCTTCACCCCGAACCCGGTCATCGACCGCCTGCGCGGACTGACCGCTCACCTCGACGGCTTCACCGTGCAGCCGCGACTCGTCGTCTCGACCTTCGCCGCGGTCTCCGACGCCATGGTCGAAGACGCCGGCGACCTCTCGCACCTCGTTCTCGACGCTCTGGCGGGCAACCCCAGCGCTCAGCAGCAGATCCGTTCGGCATACCGCCCCGTCTCGCCGACGCCGCAGGACGAGCGCAGCCCCGAAACAGATACGCTCCTCCTGGACGCCGACACCGAGCAAGAGAACGTCGTCGCGCAGATCACCGCCGGCAACTCGGTCGTGGTCAAGACGCTCCCCGGCACCGGCGGCACGCAGACGATCGTCAACACCATCGGCACCCTGGTGGCGCAGAACAAGCGCGTGCTCGTCGTCAGCGCCCGCCGAGCCACGCTCGGGGCGATCTCGTCGCGCCTCACCGAGATCGGTCTGAACGGTGTCGCCGTCTCTCCGACCACGCTGCGCCGCGATGTGATCCGAGCCATCGGCCGGAACGAGAAGGCCAAGCAGCCCGGCATGGCCGAGGTCGACGACGCTCTCGTGCGCCTGCGCCGGGTGCTCGTCGACTACCGCGGTGCGCTTAGCCGCAAAGACCCGGTGCTCGGCGTCTCGGTTCTCGACTGCCTGACCGAACTCGCGCGTCTCGCGCTGCTCCCGGCCTCCCCGGCGACCACCGCCCGATTGAGCCGCAAGAGCGTCGAGTCCATGGTCGAGGGCCGCGGTCGGGTCGCCGAGACCATGGTCAACGCGGCCAACCTCGGCGAGTTCCTCTACGGGCCGGGCGACTCGCCCTGGTACGGCGCGCGGTTCGACGACGGTGCAGGATCCGGGCCCACCGCCGGCCAGGCCCACCAGCTGGCCAAGAACCTCTTCCATCGCGACGTGCCGCACCTGCTCGAGCGGGCGAACGAGGTCGTGGGCGCGACGCGCATGCGTCCCTTCGTCAGCATCCACGAGCTCGGCATCTACCTGCGCCTGCTCGCCGATGTCCGCGACACCCTCGACAAGTTCCTCCCCGTCGTCTTCGAGCGCAGCGTCGCCGAGCTCGTCGAAGCGACCTCGGGGCGTCGCGATGGGCAGATGTCCGGCGGAGATCGCCGCCGTCTGAAGAAGCTCGCCCGCGAGTATGTGCGCCCGGGCATGCACGTAGCCGATCTCCACGAGGCGCTCGAGCGCGTGCAGCAGCAGCGCATCCTCTGGCAGCGCTACGTCGCTGCCGGCACCCCGCCCGAGGTGCCGACCGGCGTCACCGACACCATCTCGCTCTATCGCCACGTCGCCGATGACCTGGCGCAGCTCGACAAGCCGCTCGGGCTCACCGGCGAAGATCTCCTCGAAGCCATCGGCATCGACGAGCTGCAGCAGAAGCTCGAGGTGCTGGCCGCCGACAGCGACGTGCTCGGCAACCTGCAGGAGCGCACCGAGCTCATGACGACCCTGCGCGACCTCGAGCTCTCGCCGCTCATCACCGACCTCGCCAACCGGCACGTGCCCGAAGCGCAGGTCGCCGCCGAGCTCGAGCTCGCCTGGTGGCGCTCCGCTCTCGAGTCGCTCCTCGAGGCCGATCGGGCACTGCTCGGCGCCAACACCGGCATGCTCGACCGGCTCGAAGCAGACTTCCGTCTCGTCGACGAGGCGCACGCCGCCGGAAGCGCCCAGTCGCTCGGATGGCAGCTCGCCGAGAACTGGAAGCTTGGTCTCGTCGACTGGCCCGAAGAGGCCGCGCAGCTCAAGCGCCTGCTGCAGCACCCGAACGTCTCCAGCCGCATGCTGCAAGACGCCGCCCCGCACCTCTCGCGCTCCGTCGCACCGGTCTGGATCGCCTCGCCCTACGAGGTGCACCGCATCGCCGACACCGTGCCCTTCGACACGGTGATCCTCGTCGACGCCGGGGCCACCACGCTTGCCGAGAACGTAGGCGCGATTCGTCGCGGCAAGCAGACCGTGGCCTTCGGTGACCCCGTGACCGAGACGCCGTCCGACTTCTCGATCGCGATCGCGCCGTACGTCGACGAGGCGCCGGCCCGAGTCGTGAAACGCGGGCCGACGGATCCTGAATCCGGTGACGACTTCGACGCCGTCGCGACCGCCGAGTCGCGCCTCGAGCAGCTGCACGAAGAGTCGGCTCTCGCTCGTCTCTCGACCCTGCTGCCGACGCTGTCGCTGACCCGCAGCTATCGCGCCGGCGGCGAAGACCTCGCCGAGCTCGTCAACCGTCGCTTCTACGGAGGTCGAATCGAGTCGCTTCCGTGGGCCGGGAGCTTCCTCGGTCACGGCAGCATCGCCCTCGACTACGTGTCGGGCGGCACCGCTGTGCCCGACCCCGAGTCCGGTGCCGTCGAAAGCGTCGACGCCGAGGTCGACCGGGTCGTCGCGCTCGTCCTGGAGCACGCCCGCTCGCGCCCCACCGAGTCGCTGATGGTCATCACCGCCAGCGCGAAGCACGCCATCCGGGTGCAGCAGGCCGTTCTGACCGCCGTGAGCGGACACAAAGACCTGACCGAGTTCGTGATCGGCGACCGCCGCGAGCCCTTCGTCGTCGCGACCCTCGAGCAGAGCGTCGCCCAGAGCCGCGATCACGTGATCTTCTCGATCGGCTACGGCCGCACACCGCACGGCCGCGTACTCAGCGACTTCGGTTCGCTCGGGCAGCCGGGCGGAGAGCGACTCCTCGCCGTGGCCATGACCCGGGCCCGCCGCTCGATGGTGATCGTCACCTGCTTCCAGCCGTCGCACATCGACGCCGACCGCATGGGGCACGGCACCGTCGCGCTCTCCGAGATCCTGAGCGAGGTGCAGGTCCGCACGACGGCCGAGCACGTTCCCGATGATTCCGATCCGATGCTGGTCGACCTCGCTCGGCGCCTCGAGGCCAAGGGCATTCCCGTGGCGCTCGGACACCGCGGCAAGCTCGGCCTTGTCTGCGCGAACGACGGCGTCTGCGTCACCATCGAGACCGACTCGACGCTCGTCACCTCGAGCCTCCGTGAGTCCTTGCGTGAGCGCCCCGAGATCCTTCGCCGTCTCGGCTGGCACTACGTGCGCGTGCACGCCTTCCAGCTCTTCACCGACCCCGACGCCGTCGCGACTCGCATCGCCGACGTGCTCGGGATCGGCGCGACCCACACGCAGCCGGTACCCATCCAGCAGGCACCGGTCGTGGGGGCCCGCTCGCACGTCAACCACGCCTGAGTCATGGCCGAAGACGACCTTCAGGATCCCGCGGCACCCCCGCGGGCCACCTCTCCGGTGCGCGGTCAGCGTCGCTCCGGCCGCCGTGTGACCACCGACCCCGCTCCCGGATCCGACCCGAACCCGGCCCCCGTCGACCGGCGCCGCGATTCGGGCGACAACGACTCGCGACTCAAGGCCGACAAGCCTCCGCACTGGTAGCGCCTCCGGCCTGCTGGCCCGGCCGCCCTAATTCTCAAGCGCGCTGATCGGCGTCAGCGAGGAAATTCGACCTCGACGACGAGGCCGCCCGTGTCGCGCGCCGAGACGTCGAGGTGCGCGCCGTGCCCCGTCGCGATCGCGTCGACGAGTGCCAAGCCGAGCCCGTGGGATCCTGCGATCCGGCCCGCGGAGCGGAAGAACGGCTCGCTGAGTCGGGCGAGGTCGTCGTCGGCGACCGGCACCCCCGTGTTCTCGACGCGGATTCGGCCGCCCGAGACGGTGATCCAGATGTCGCCGCCGGTCACGTTGTAGCGGATCGCGTTTGCGATGAGATTGCCTACAAGCATGCGGATCAGGGCGGGATCGCAGGTGACCGAGGATCCGAGGACGGCCGAGTGCACATCGATTCCCCTGGCTTCGGCATCGGCGCGGGCCGTGTCGATCACCTCGCGCGCGACGTCGTCGAGCTCGACCCGCTCGCCTGCAGTCGTTCCTGCCCGGGCGTCCGACAATGCGAGCAGCGCCTCGACCATGGCGATGTTGCGGGAGTTGGTCTCTCGCAGTTTGGTACAGAAGCTCTCGACCTCGACTTCCGAGGGGTCGAGGAGGGCCACATCAAGGATCGCCTGCGTCGTGGCGAGCGGAGTGCGGAGCTCGTGGGAGGCATTGGCGGCAAACCGCTTCTGCGCCTCGAACGAGCGGTCGAGTCGTTCGAGCATGTCGTCGAAGGTCTCGGCCAGGCGGCGGAACTCATCGTTCGGGCCGGTGAGTTCGATGCGGTGGTCGAGACTGCCGGAGGAGGCCCGCCTGGCGGCTTCGGTGATCTGCTCGACCGGTCGCAGCACACGGCCCGCGACGATCCAGCTGCAGAAGACCCCGATAAGGAGTACGGCCGCGAAGACGATCAGCGACGTGGTGAGCAGGGTGCGGAGGATGTCGGTCTCGGTGGAGACGCTCAAGAAAGTGACCGAGTCGGTGGATGTGCGGGTCGTCGTGCCCTCGCCCAACCCCGTGCGGGCGAACGGCTCCTCGCTCGCCGGGACGTCGCTCTCAGCGCTGCGGATGCGGTAGGTGGGCACGTAGGTCATGACGAGATAGATCGAGATGACGATTGCGGCGCCCACGGTCGTCACCAAGAGCGTGAAGGCGATCGTGAGCCGGAGCCGAGCACTGGCATTCGGCGCCAGGAGGCGGAGGAGCCGAGAGCCGGTTCTCATAGAGCCCTCGACGTGTTCGTGAAGCGGTAGCCGGAACCCGAAATCGTCTCGATCACCCACGGCTCGCCGAGTCGTCTCCGGAGAGTGGAGATGGTCACCCGCACGGAGTTCGTGAACGGATCGGCGTTTTCGTCCCAGGCCTTTTCGAGCAGCCTCTCGGCGCTGACGACACCTCCCGAGGCGGCCATCAGCACCTCCAGGACTGCAAATTCTTTGCGGGTCATCTTGACGTAGCGGCCGTCACGGTAGACCTCCCGCCGAAAGGGATCGAGCTTGACCCCCGACGCTTCGAAGACCGGCGGGCGCGCCTCTCGCGGGCGCCGAGCCAGCGACCGGAGACGAGCGATGAGCTCCGGGAACGCGAAGGGCTTGGTGAGGTAATCGTCGGCGCCCAGCTCGAAGCCCGCCACCTTCTCGTCGAGGTGGCCGGACGCGGTGAGCATGAGAACGGCCGAACCGGATTCAGCCGCCACGATGGCGCGGCAGACGTCGTCGCCGTGAGTGCCGGGTAGGTCGCGGTCGAGCACGACGGCGTCGTAGTCGTTGACGGCGAGGCGCTCTAGAGCCTGATCGCCGTCGTGGACGACATCGACGGCCATTCCTTCTCGCGCGAGAACGGTCTGGATGGCTTCGGCGAGATAGATCTCGTCTTCGGCGATGAGCACGCGCACTGATTACTCCCTGTCTGGGTCGGGTCGCTCTCAGCCTAGATTCCGACATGTCAAAATGAAATAAACAATTTTCTTGACGGTCTCGAAGCGATCGATTCGATGAACTAGGTCTCGTCGCTTACCGCGACCGGCGCCGCAGCAGCTTCGCCGTCTCGATCAGAAAGTCGTCACCATGAGAACCCCTCTCGCGCCTCTGGCCCTCGTGCTCGTCGCAGCCCCTCTTCTCCTCGGGCTCTCCGCCTGCTCGAGCGCCGATTCCGATTCGTCGGGAGGTGCTTCCGGCGAGAAGGAGACCGCCACGTTCCAAGACTGGCAGCTCGAATTCGCCCGGTGTATGCGCGACGCCGGGCACGAGTACGCCGATCCGAAGGCCGACGGAACGCAGAATTTCAGCCTGGGCGAGGGCGAGACCGCGGACTCGCTGATGGCGGACTCCACGACCTGCACGAAGACCGTCGAGAAGAAGCTCGGCAAAAGGCCCGTCGCCGAGAAAGACGAGCAGGCGAAGCGCGACCGCGAGGCGCAAGACGACTGCCTCCGGAAGGAGGGCGTCGATGTTCCCACGACCGGTGCGGTCGACCTCTCTGGCGTCCCTGCCTCGACTCTCACGAAGTGCGACATCGCGCCACCGCCGGAGGGCTTCAACTCCGCAGGCTGACACCGACCGACGAAGCGCGCTGCGCTGACCGCCGGCGGGTCCTTGTCGAAAGAACAGACACCGACGCCGGTCTCGCGATTTCTCAGACCCGCGGCCACAAACAGACAGGACCACAGATATGAACCGCCGACGAAACCTGGTGGTGACGGCGTGCATCGCCGGAGCCGCCGTCCTCGGCACAGGAGGAGTCCTCCTCGCCCAGGGCGTCGACCACCCCGCCGACGCCGACGCTCTCAGCCGCTCGATCATGACAGACTCCGCCACCGTCGAGCGCGGTGACCTCAGCGGAACGAGCACCAAGCAGGGCAAGCTCCACGGAACGCCGGGAGCGACCGTGCCGGGCGGGCCCGAGGGAACCCTGACGAGCATTCCGAGCGTGGGCGACGTCATCAAGCCCCGCGATGTCCTCTACCGCGTCGACAACACACCCGTCGTCTACTGCAGCGGTGTCTTGCCGCAGTGGCGCCCCTTCGAGCAGGGAATGGACGACGGCCCTGACGTCCAGCAGCTCGAAGAGAACCTCTTCGCCTGGGGCTATCTCGACGAGGTGGCCACCCGCCATTTTGACTGGCACACCCGTGTCGCCATCGAGAAGTGGCAGAAAGACACCGGGCAGAAGGTCACGGGCACCATCGAGCAGGGGCGCATCTGGTTCGGGCTGGGTGACCAGGTCGTCTCCGATCGCAAGCTGTCCGTCGGCAACACCGTGAGCCCGGGCGCCCCGGTGTACGACACCCAAGGCACGACGAAGGTCGTCACCGTCGATCTGCCCGTGGGGTCGCCGCTTCTGCGAATCGGCGGCAAGGTCGCCGTTGTATTGCCGACGGGGCCACGGGTGGCCGGCAAGGTCGAAGCCCTCGGAGACCCCGTCACCGACGAGGAAGGCGCGACGACCACCCCCGTGACCATCGGATCCTTGGATTCGTCGAAGATCGGCGATCTCGACCGAGTCGACGTCACGGTCGATTTCGTCTCGGAGACCCGCAAAGACGTGCTGTCCGTTCCGGTGACGGCCCTCGGCGCCGCGAGTGACGGAGGATTCGTCGTCGAGGTCATCGGCACCGCCGGAGCCACCAAGTCGGTTCCCGTCACCGTCGGCCTGTTCGCCGGCGATCGGGTCGAAGTCACGGGCGGCGCGCTGAAAGCCGGCGACAAGGTCGTGGTGCCGGCATGAGCGCGGTCATCGAGCTCCGCGGAGTCAGCCGCGAGTACGGCAAACCACCCACCCGAGCCCTCGACGACGTCTCTCTCACGGTCGAGCGCGGCGAGATGCTCGCGGTCGTCGGCCCGTCCGGCTCCGGCAAGTCGACCCTCCTGAACGTGCTGGGCACCCTCGACCGCCCGACGGCCGGCACGGTGCTCATCGACGGTATCGACGTGGCCGCGCAGACCGACGCGCAGCTCGCGGGCCTCCGCGCCCACCGGATCGGCTTCGTGTTCCAGCAGTTTCACCTCAGCGAGGGCGTGACGTCGACCGACAACGTGGCGAACGGGCTCCTGTACTCGGGCGTCCCGCTTCGAGAGCGCAGGATCCGAGCGGTCGAGGCGCTCCACCAGGTCGGCCTCGGTCACCGCCTCGGCCATCGACCGAACCAGATGTCGGGAGGCGAACGCCAGCGCGTGGCCATCGCCCGTGCCGTGGTCCACCGTCCTCCGCTGCTGCTGGCCGACGAACCCACCGGCAACCTCGATTCGAAGTCGGGGGCCGGCATCGTCGATCTCCTGCACGAACTGCACGGCGAAGGCACCTCGATCATCGTCATCACTCACGACAATGCGCTCGCCGAAAAGCTGCCCCGCCGGATCATGATCCGCGACGGTCGACTCACCGCCGACAGCTCGTCGACCTCCGAGCGGGTCGTCGTCACCGCCGGAGCGACACCGTGAGCGTCTCGGCCGTCCGCGAGACGCCGATGCACTCGCGCCTCCTCGCGTCCGATGTCTACCGCCTCGGCTTCTCCGGCCTCATCGCCCGGCCCACCCGCGCGATCCTCTCCGCTCTCGGCATCGCCATCGGCATCGCGGCCATGATCGCGGTCGTCGGCATCTCGTCGTCGAGTCAGGCACAGCTGAGCGCCACCCTCGACCGCCTGGGCACCAACCTGATGACCGTCGCGCCCGGAACCTCCGTCTTCGGCGAGGAGCAGCCCCTGCCGTTCGGCGTCGGCGGACTCGTGCAACGCGTCGACGGCGTCGAATCCGTCGGCACGACCGGTCTCCTCGTCGACCTCCACGCCTACCGGAGCGCAGCCACGCTGAAGACCGACACGAACGGGCTCGGCGTCATGACGGCATCGTCCGATCTGCTCCGGGTGATCGGCGGGCACATCGCTGCCGGCTCGTGGCTCACCGATGGCACCAGCCGGTATCCGGTGGTGGTGCTCGGCGCGAAGTCGGCCGAGAAGCTCGGAGTGGCCAGGCCGGGCGAGCAAATCCTGCTCGGCGACGACGTCTACACCGTCGGGGGAATCCTCGAGTGCGGCGAGCTCGCCCCCGAGATCGACACCTCGGTGCTTCTCGGAGAACGGCAGGGCACATCGGCGAACGCAGGAGAGCGGGTGCATCCGACCTCGGTCTACATCCGGGCCGACGAGGAGCGCATCGACAGCGTGCGGCAGTTGATTCCTGGCACGGTCGCGCCCCAGTCTCCCTCCGACGTCACCGTGGGTCGTCCCTCCGACGCGTTGGCGGCGAAACAGGCCTCCGATCAGGCCTTCACCGGCCTGCTGGTCGGCCTCGGGTCGGTGGCGCTCTTGGTCGGCGGCATCGGCGTCGCCAACACGATGGTCATCTCGGTGCTGGAACGCCGCCGCGAGATCGGCCTCCGCCGTTCGCTCGGGGCGGCACGACCACACATCCGGCGGCAGTTCCTCGCCGAGGCACTCTTCCTGTCGCTTCTCGGCGGCGTGGCGGGCACCGTGATCGGGGCGGCTGTCACGGCCGCCTTCGCCGTGGGCAACGGCTGGCCGATTTCAATTCCGCCAGTGGTGTTGGCCGGCGGTCTGGGCGCGACGCTCGTGATCGGAGCCCTTGCCGGGCTGTATCCCGCCATGCGCGCCGCGCGAATCCCACCCACCGAGGCGCTGCAGAGCTGAACGGCCGCTTAGGCCGAGGGCATCCCGGGGACGCCCGTGGTGCCGGTGGCCGTCGGGGGAGCGACGGGGGCCGCGTGCGACCCGTGCGTGTCGCCGAGTGAGGTGTTCTGCGCGCGTAGCAGGTCGCGGATCTCGCTGAGGATCTCGACGTCGGTCGGCGGCACCTCCTGCGGCTTGCCCTCGTCCGCCTTCTGCTTGGCGAACGAGCGCTTGAGCAGGGAGTTGACGGGAAGTACGAGGCAGAAGTACACGACCGCGGCGATGATGATGAAGTTGATTGCGGAGCCGATTACTGCACCGAAGAGAAGCGTTGCGGGCTTGCCGCCGCCCACGGTGGGAATATCGACCTTCAGTGCCTCGTCGAGCATCGACGCGTTGAAGAGAGCCCCGATGAGCGGGTTGAAGATGTTGGTCACGAGCGAGGTGACGATCGCCGTGAACGCGGCACCGATCACGACCGCGACGGCCAGATCGATGACGTTGCCGCGCAGGATGAATTCTTTGAAGCCCTTCACGGGTGCTCCTCGAGGTAGACGGAAAAGACGTGAATCTCCGTCGACTCAACCAGACCGAGCGTATCGGCGTTACTTCGAGGGCGACGAACCGCCACCGGAGGAGCCCGAGCTCGAGGAGCCCGACCCGGAGCCCGAACCGGAGGAGGCGGGCTTGGACGGCGCTGCCGCGGTGCCGGACGCCGTGCCGGACGAGGATCCGTCGGATCCTGCGCTCTTGCTCGGCGTCTTGGGCGAACCCGACCCCGATCCCTCGGACGGCTTGGCGCGCGAGTCGGTGCGGTAGAAGCCCGACCCGTTGAAGGTCACGCCGACGGCCGAGAAGATCTTGCGGAGCTTGCCCGAGCAGACGGGGCACACCGTGAGCGAGTCGTCAGAGAAAGACTGCTGGATGTCGAACGCGTTGCCGCACTCGGTGCAGCGGTAGCTGTAGGTGGGCACAGGACCTCGGAGCCTCGGGGGAAAGAGAAGGGTGGAGCGGAATCAGAACCGGACGATGCCGGAAGGGGTGACGACGCCGTCGACGGGCTGGTCGTGCCTCTCGCTCGGCACAGACTCGACGTACTCGGAGTCGAACACCACAGCATAAACCGGCGGGCGCTTCTCCATCGATCCGAGCGTCTTGTCGAAGTAGCCCTTGCCCCAGCCCATGCGCATGCCGGTGTGGTCGATCTGCGCCGCCGGAACGATGATCAGGTCGACGTCGTTGATCGCCATCGGGCTCAGCACCTCGCCGATCGGCTCGGGCAGGCCGAAGAGACCCTCGGTCTCGGATTCGAAGTCGGTCGAGACCGCCCAGTCGAGCAGCCCGTCTTCGCGGGTGATCGGGTAGAGCACCCGGATGCCGCGGTCGTGGGCCCAGTTGAGGAATGGGCGCGTGTTGGGCTCGAACGAGGCCGAGAGATACGCCGACATCGAGGTGATCCCGAGTTCGGTGGCGAGGCCGATGAGGTGCTCGGTCAGCGCCTCGGTCGACGAGTCGGCCTCCGTGTCGGTCATCATGCGGCGCCGGGAGCGCAGTTCTTTTCGGAGGGCTCGTTTGGCATCGGACACCAGATCGGTCATGCCCGCAATCGTAACCGCCCGGTCGAAGACGACCGGAGACCAAACTTAACCGCTCCGTAACGCAGGAAATAGATACGCTGAGCGGCATGGGTTTCACGATTTCTAAAGCCGTCATTCCAGCAGCAGGGTTGGGCACACGCTTTCTTCCCGCAACCAAAGCCATGCCAAAGGAGATGCTCCCCGTCGTCGACAAGCCGGCGATCCAGTACGTCGTCGAGGAGGCCGTCTCGGCCGGCCTCACCGATGTGCTCATGATCACCGGTCGTAACAAGAACGCGCTCGAGAACCACTTCGACCACGTGTCAGAGCTCGAAGAGACGCTTCGCAAGAAGGGCGACCACGAGAAACTCGCGAAGGTCAACCAGTCGACCGACCTCGCCGACATGCACTACGTGCGCCAGGGCGACCCGCTCGGCCTCGGTCACGCCGTCCTTCGCGCCTCCATGCACGTGGGCCGCGAACCGTTCGCCGTCCTGCTCGGTGACGACATCATCGATGCGCGCGACCCGCTGCTCAGCCGCATGATCGAGGTCCAGGGTCAGAAGAACGCCAGCGTCGTTGCCCTCCTCGAGGTGCCCGAGTCGATGACCCACCTCTACGGTGTCGCCACGGTCGAGAAGACCGACGAAGACGACGTCGTGAAGATCACCGGTCTCGTCGAGAAGCCCCCGCAGGGCGAAGCCCCCTCCAACCTCGCGATCATCGGGCGCTACGTGCTGCGCCCCGAGGTCTTCGACGTGCTCGAGAAGCAGGCGCCCGGCAAGGGCGGCGAGATCCAGCTCACCGATGCTCTCGAGAAGATGGCTGCCGCCGAAGAGTGGACCGGCGGCGTCTACGGCGTCGTGTTCCGCGGGCGCCGATACGACACCGGTGACAAACTCGACTACATCAAGGCCATCGTGCAGCTTGCGAGCGACCGTGACGACCTCGGCGACGACCTCAAATCGTGGCTGATCGATTTCACGGCAGGCCTCGAAAAGGCCTGACCCGGGCCTGACGACAACCCGGACACCACGTGGGTGCGGCCCTGACAGGGGCCGCACCTCCCGAGAACCATTGGCAACCAAGTGACGACCATCCCCACGCTGGTGTCGGGGCGCATCGGAATCCGACCCCTGCGGTTGCGGGACGCACGCGACCTCGACAGGGCGCTGGCGGAGAACCGCTCCTGGCTCAGGCAGTGGGAGGCCACGAACCCGCACGGCTTCACGACGATCGACGTGCGGTCGAGCATCCGTTCGTTGCAGACCAATGCGCGCGCGGGCCTCGGTCTGCCGTTCGCCATCGAGCTCGACGGGCGCTTCGTCGGTCAGCTCAACGTGTCGGGGATCACCTACGGCTCGCTCGCCTCCGCGACGATCGGCTACTGGGTCACCCAGTCGGCCGCCGGCCACAACGCCACGCCCACGGCCGTCGCGCTGGCCACCGACTACTGCTTCCAGCGCCTCGGCCTGCACCGGATGGAGATCTGCATCCGACCCGAGAACGGCCCCAGCCTCCGCGTGGTCGAGAAGCTCGGTTTCCGCTACGAGGGCCTGCGTCGCCGCTACATCCACATCAACGGCGAGTGGCGCGACCACTTCTGCTTCGGGTTGGTCGCCGAAGAGGTTTCCGAGGGGGTCCTGCGCCGCTGGCACGAGGGCCGGATTCCTCCGGGCCAAGGATCCGTGCCCCCCGACGCTCTCGACGAGGCCGCTCGCAGCTACTAGTTCGGCAGTGGCGGCTCGACACACCCCGCGATCAGCCGCGTTGGCGCGCACCGCCCTCCTACCCTTGCCAGCATGGGAATCGGGTCGTGGGGTGGAGGCATTGTCCTCGGGCTGGTCGCAGTGCTCTGGCTGGTCTACCTGATCCCGTCATGGGCGAAACGTCAGCAGTACCTCGCCACCGAGCGCAACGCGGTGCGCCTGCAGCAGACGTTGCGCATTCTCGCGCAGACCGCCGAGCTGCCCGGGGAGGTCCGCGTGGAAGCCAACGCCAAGTCGGTCGCGACGGCGCAGAAGATCCTTCGCTCCGAGGAGTCGAAGCGCGAGGCCATCCGCCGCGCCCAGGAGGCAGCCCGCCAGCGTGCGGTCACCCGAGAGCTCGCCGCGACCGCTCCTGTTCTCCGCGCCGCCGACGCCGAACCGGCTCTTGCCGCGCGTCGTCTCCGTCGCACCCGCCTCGTGTCGACGCTCGTGCTGGTCGCCTCTCTCATCGCCTTCGTGGCCGGCATCGTCGGCCTTCCGTCGGCGTGGCTCCTCCTCGTCGCCGGCACCATCGCCGGAGCGGGCTCGGTCGTCATGCTCGGGCAGTTGTCGGCGGTGTCGCGCGCCCGTGCACGCCGAGCCCGAGTCGCGCCCGCGGTGACCGCTTCGGCGACTCCCGTGGCGCAGGCGTTCCACGACTTCGCCCCGTCGCAGGCGGCGGACGGGGTCGTGGCCGAAGCGCAGGATCCTGCGGGGTCGCGTTCCGAGACCGCGTCACGACAGTGGACTCCCGTCGCCATGCCCCGTCCCCTGTATCTGCGACGGGGCTCGGCGCGCGCGCTGGCTCGCTCGGCCGCGGTCGCGGGCAGTGCGACGAACGCGGCCGACGCCGCCGCTCTGCAGGAGGCCGCGGCCGCCTCGGCGGAGGCGCTGCGTCAGGAGCAAGCCCTGCGCCAGGAGCAGGAGGCCGCGAGCCAGGACGCCCAGCGCGAAGCTCTGCGCGAGGTGGCGCGGGCGGAAGCGGCGCTGCAGGCGCAGCGGTCGGCGCGGTCGGCTGGGTCCGTGGGGTCGGCTGGCTCGGACGGATCGGCCCGGGATGCGCCGGTTGTTGCGGCCGTTGCCGCGGATCCTGAGCCTGCTGTCGCGCCTGCTGCCGAAGCACCCGCTGCCACGAGCCGTTTCGCGCGCATGGGCTTCTACGACGAGGGCGAGATCGAGCAGCTCAGCCTCGACGACGTTCTGCAGCGTCGTCGCGCGGTCTGACCTTTCGCGCCGACACCGCTTTCCGGTCGCGGCACCGCGTTTCGGTAGCGACGCCGCCCTTCGGCGGTGTCTTAATCGGATTCCGGTGTCGTGGGCGCCTTCGCTGACGATAGGCCGGCCCGCCTCGGTCGAGTCACTGCCGGACTGGATCGCGCCTGCTGACTGTGTCGGTAGCGCCGCCGACGGGGTGATATCGTTGAGGAGCAGTTTGGGGCTATGGCGCAGTTGGTAGCGCGTCTCGTTCGCAATGAGAAGGTCAGGAGTTCGAATCTCCTTAGCTCCACCCTGCAAATGGCTCTTCCTTACGGGAGGGCCATTTGCATGTGCTGGTCTGGTCGCTTCGTTGGCGCTACAGGCGGGGCGGGAGCCATCGACACCTAGGCTGAACGCGTGCCCGAATCGCAGACGCTTCGCATCGAACTCGCCCTCGCCAAGCCGCCGATCGGGTGGTATCCGAAGCCGACCGTCGTGATCGACGGGCGCGGCCAGCCGGCGCAGTGGGGCGTCGGCACCTGGCAGGTCGAGCCGGGCGACACGATCGGCGTGTTCCTCTTCAATCGGCTGTGGCGATTCGGGGTCGCTGAGCTCACGGTCGAGCAGGGCACCAAGACGATCCGCTACCGGGCGCCGCTGCTGCCGTTCCTGCCGGGCCGACTGGCTCGCACTTAGTCGCGAATCGCAGGGTTAGTCGCGAAAAAGCGCGACTAAGCCTGCGATACGCGACTAGGAGAGCCCGCGCCGACCGACGAAGGGAGTGCGGCAGGATGGACCGGTGCGCTCCGACCTGATCTCCCGCCTCCGCTCCGACCTCTCCACCTCCCTCTTCACCGTGTCGCATCTGAGTGGTGCCGGGGCCTGGGGCGCGCAGGGAGGTGCTGCGTTGTTCCGGGGCGAGCGGATCGCGGCGCGACGGGCGCTGGCGTCGAGGATCCCGGAGACGCCTGCAGAACGCGCGTCTGACACCCTGGCGCTCTTGTTCGTGCTCGGCTACCCGCAGCCCGCCGACGCCGTTGCTGCCGCGTTGCCGACGCTCGGACTCGACGGCGCGATCGAACTCGAGCTCGTGGCACGCGACGACAGCGGCATGGTCAGCGCCCTGGTCGACCTGCGCCCCTACTCGTTCACGGATGCCTCCGGCGAAGCACACTGGTGGATCGCCTCCGACCTCGGTGAGCTCGCCCTGCAGGGTGCACTTCGCGAAGACCATGTCTTGGGCATCGGCGGCGCTTCCGCCACTCTGAGCGGCCTCATGATCGCCCGACCGGTCGATCGGGCACTCGACCTCGGCACCGGCTGCGGTATCCAGGCGATGCACGCCGCCCGTCACGCGCGTCACGTCGTGGCGACCGACATCTCGGAGCGCGCCCTCGACTTCGCCCGCTTCAACGCCGAGCTCAACCTGATCGACGGCATCGAGTTCCGTCTCGGCAGCCTGTTCGAGCCGGTCGCCGGCGAGACGTTCGACCACATCGTCTCGAACCCGCCGTTCGTCATCACGCCGCGGGTCGACGGGGTTCCCGCCTACGAGTATCGCGACGGTGGCATGGTCGGCGATGCGCTCGTCGCCACGGTGGTCGAGCAGGCGGGGGAGCACCTCGCGCCGGGCGGCATCGCCCAGCTGCTCGGCAACTGGGAGACGGGGGCTGCGACGAGCGACAAGCGGGGTCCGTTCAGCGTGGGGGACTGGGCCGAGCGCGGTCGTGTTGCGGTGGACGTCTGGGTAGTAGAGCGCGAGGCGCAGGATCCTGCGTCGTATGCCGAGACCTGGATCCGCGATGGCGGCACGAGACCCGGCAGCCCCGAATTCGAGCGGCTCTACGGGGCATGGCTCGATGACTTCGATGCGCGCGGGGTCGTCGAGGTCGGCTTCGGGTACGTCACGCTGAGAAGACCGAAGGATCCCACGGCGCGGCCCGAGACACGGATCGAGAGTCTCCGAGGCTCCCTCGGCCGCTCCGACGTGGGGCTCGGCGCCCATCTCGGTGCGACGCTCGACACCCTGGACCGGCTGCGCACCCTGTCGGACGCCGACCTCGCGCAGACGACATTGCAGGTCGCCGGCGACGTCACGGAGGAGCGGCACTACTGGCCGGGCAACGACGACCCGACGGTGATCACGCTGCGGCAGGGCGGAGGCTTCGGGCGGACCGTCGACGCGGGCACGGCCCTGACGGCGCTCGTCGGGGCCAGCGACGGCGAGCTCAGCGTCGGGGCGATCGTGGGCGCTCTCGCGCAGCTGCTCGAGGCGCCGGAGGCCGACCTGCGGGCCGAGCTGCTGCCGCAGGTGCGTGACCTCGTGGTGGGCGGGATCCTGAGTTTCTCACCCGCTGATCACTGACCCGTTCACACAACCGGGTGATCGTCCACGATCTGCTGATGGCAGATCCCTGACATCAGCAGATCGGGGACAGTCACGCACTCGCGCTACTTGCCGGAGCGATCGCCCCAGCCGCGCCAGGAGTACTCGGGCACGAAGCCGAGCAGGTCGCGGGCCTTGTCGCTCGAGAGCAGCGGCATCGTGCCCTCGACGGCCGAACGACGCTCGACGTCGGGCAGGAACTGATCGGCCAGAACGGCCGTCGGCGTGTTCATGACCGTGTCGGACGCGGCGATGATGAACGCCTCGAATCCGACGAGATCCGACTCGAGCGCCAGACGCACCGCGAGAGCGCCGTCGCGGTGGTCGATGTACGACCACAGGTTGAACGAGCGCGACTCCGGGTCGTCGTCGAACGGGAAGGCCTCGTAGTCGGCGTCGTCCATCACGTTCGAGAAGCGCAGGCCGATGAGCTTGAGCTGGCGATCCCAGCGGGTGAAGTGCCGCGCCATCTCCTCGTCGACGGCCTTGCCCAGCGAGTACGACGACTCGGGGCGCACCGGGTAGTTCTCGTCGACGGGGATGTACGGCGGGTCGATGGCGAACGGGAGACCCAGGAGCGTCTCGCTCGAGGCCCAGACGACGTTGCGGATCTTGGCGGCGCGAGCGGCCGCGAACACGTTGTAGCTCGACGTGACGTTGTTCGTGAAGAGGGCCGCGTTCGGCACCAGCCCCGGCGCCGGGATGGCCCCGAGGTGCACGACGGCGTCGATGTGGTCGTAGCGGTCGTCGATGTGCGTGAGCGCCTCGAGCACCTGCCCGTAGTCGGAGAGGTCGACGCGGGTAAACGAGACGCCCTGCACGGGGTCGGGCGACGGCACGCGATCGAGCAGCACCACCTCGTAGCCGTGCTCGGCGAGATCGCGCACGACCGCACGGCCGAGCTTGCCGGAACCGCCGGTGACAGCGACGCGGACGGGGGTAGGGGCTGACGACATCGTCGATCCTTCTGAGTGGGGGTGGGCGGCAAGAACCGCATCTTTTCGTTCTACAGCATCGCAGACGGGGGAGCCCAGGATCCGGCGGCCCGTTGTGGGGGTCTGACACGCGGCGCGCGACTTGCGCCGCCGGGGCTCCGCGCGCTTCAATCAGCGCATGGGGGAACTCTTCACGCACGCGATGGTCTTCGCCTCGGCCTTCGATCCGGCTCTGACGACCGGCGACGGCTCGGCCGACGATCCGTTCGTCGATGGCTCCGATCCGTTTGGCGGCAGCAGCGACCCGTTGATGCAGTCGGGGCCGGGACAGGCGTTCTCGGCGCTCTTCACAATCATCGTGATCATCATCGTGATCGGAATCGGCCTTGCCATCTATCGGGCTGTCAAGCTCGCCCAGCAGGGCAAGAACCCGCTGACGCTTGACAACGACATCCGCGCGGCGGCCCTGGACACGCTGCAGGCGCAGAAGGTCGGGTCGGGTGCTGCCTCCGCAGATGACGCCTCCGGAGCAACTGCCTCGGCGGATGCTCCGACACCGCCGTCGACGTTGACGCTCGAGGAGCGCCTTCGCGAGGTCGACGGCCTCCGGGCGCGCGGCATCATCACCGAGTCGGAGCACGCGGCCGCTCGGGCGGCGATCCTCGCCAGCTGAGACGGGCCACTCGGCGCCTGGAGGGGGTGGGCACGCCCCGGATCCTTTGGTTGTCGGATCGTCCAGCCACCTTGTGCCCCGAAACGCTGAATTCTGTGCCCCGTGTAGGCATAAGTACCCACACCCGCCCGATCTATCACCCGATGATCACCCGTTGGTCGTATGCGTTGGCATATAGCTTAGGAAAGCTTTCGGCTGGTTACCGAGGCAGCACGTCCATCAACTGGTTCGATCGCGCGGCAGTCACCTGATCCGATTCCGCTCGGTCGCCCGCCAGGGACGTGTCGATGCGCCCCCAGTCCGAGCCTCGCGGCTCGTTGACGGGGGCGCATTCTCGTATTTACTGGCGGCTGCGCCGCGGCGGGCTCGCGCGAGTGGGCGGGTGTTCTTAGGCGTCGGCGGGTGCTGCAGCACCCGCCGACCCTCAACAACACCCGCCCACTTGCGGGGAACACCCGCCCACTCGCGGGGAACACCCGCCCACTTGCGGGGAACACCCGCCCACTCCACAAGCCCGGCCCACGCGATCCGGCACCGTGCAGGGGAGTACGGCAGGATCGTAGACACCATGCCGACTGTCGAGTACCCCCTCAAAGCCCTCCTGTCCGAGTACTACGGGCCGAACGACACGCACGGCGACGGCAGCTACGACGCCGACACGGTCTACACCGACTTCGCCGGCTGGGCCGAGGAGTCGGGCAGGGCGCTCTACCCCGCCCAAGACGAGGCGATGATCGAGCTCGTGTCGGGTGCCAGCGTGATCCTCTCGACACCGACCGGCACCGGCAAGTCGCTGGTGGCTGCCGGTGCCCACTTCACGGCGCTTGCGACAGGCAAACGCAGCTACTACACGGCCCCGATCAAGGCTCTCGTCAGCGAGAAGTTCTTCCAGCTGGTCGAGTTGTTCGGCCCCGAGAACGTCGGCATGGTCACCGGTGACTCGTCGGTCAACTCCGATGCTCCGATCATCTGCTGCACCGCCGAGATCCTGGCGAACCTCGCCCTGCGTCACGGCCCGGCTGCCGAGGTGGGGCAGGTCGTCATGGACGAGTTCCACTTCTACGCCGACCCCTCGCGCGGCTGGGCCTGGCAGGTGCCGTTGCTGCTTCTGCCCGACGTGCAGTTCCTCCTGATGAGCGCGACGCTCGGCAATGTCGAGACGATCAGCGACGACATTGCGCGTCGCACCGGCAAGCCCGTCGCCCTCGTCACCGGCGTCGAGCGTCCCGTTCCGCTCCACTACTTCTATGCGACGACTCCCGTGCACGAGACGGTCGAGGAGCTCCTCAGCACCGGCGAGGCTCCGATCTACGTGGTGCACTTCTCGCAGGCGGCCGCGCTCGAGCGAGCGCAGGCTCTGTCGAGCATCAAGATCGCGACGCGAGAGCAGCGCGACGAGATCGCCGAGCTGATCGCCGGATTCCGCTTCTCGACCGGCTTTGGCAAGACCCTCAATCGGCTGGTGCGCGCGGGCATCGGCGTTCACCACGCCGGCATGCTGCCGAAGTACCGCCGCCTCGTCGAGCAACTGGCTCAGCGCGGTCTGCTGCGCGTCATCTGCGGCACCGACACCCTCGGCGTCGGCATCAACGTGCCGATCCGCACGGTGCTGCTCACTGCGCTGACGAAGTTCGACGGCACGCGCATGCGGCAGCTGAGCGCTCGTGAGTTCCACCAGGTCGCCGGCCGGGCGGGGAGGGCGGGCTACGACACCGCAGGCACGGTCACCCTTCAGGCGCCCGAGCACGAGATCGAGAACCTCGCCCAGATCAAACGGGCCGGTGACGACCTCAAGAAGAAGCGCAAGATCGTGCGCAAGAAGGCCCCCGAGGGGTTCGTCTCGTGGGGCGAGCCTTCGTTCTTCAAACTCGTCGAGGCCGAACCCGAAGCGCTCACGTCGAGCATGCAGATCACCCACGCGATGCTGCTCAACGTGATCGCCCGCGGCGGCGACGTGTTCGGCAACGTCCGGTCGCTGGTGTTCGAGAACCACTCGACGAAGGCGCAGAAATACGCCCTCGCCCGGCAGGCGATCGCGATCTACCGGGCATTGCGAGAGTCCGGCGTGGTCGAGCAGGTGCCCGGGGTCGCGAGTGCCGCGGATCCTTCGCCCCGTCCGACCATTCAGCTCACCGTCGACCTGCAGCCGAACTTCGCGCTCAACCAGCCCCTCTCGCCGTTCGCGCTCGCGACGTTCGAGGTGCTCGATCCGGAGTCGCCGACCTACGCGCTCGACATGGTGTCGGTGGTCGAGTCGACCCTCGACGACCCGCGGCCGATCCTCTCGCAGCAGCAGTTCAAGGCGCGCGGCGAGGCGGTGGCCGAGATGAAACGGGAGGGCATCGAATACGAGGAGCGCATGGAGCGCCTCGAAGAGATCACCTGGCCGAAGCCGCTCGACGAGTTGCTGGGTGCGCTGTTCGAGACCTACAAGGGGTCTCAGCCGTGGATCGGCGACTTCGAGCTGTCACCGAAGGCGGTCGTCCGCGACCTCTACGAGCGGGCGATGACGTTCGGCGACTACGTCAACTTCTACGGGCTCGCGCGCTCGGAGGGCCTCGTGCTGCGCTACCTCTCCGACGCCTACCGCGCCATGCGGCAGACGATTCCCGACGAGGCCAAGACCGACGAACTGCTCGACCTCATCGAGTGGCTCGGTGAGCTGGTGCGGCAGGTCGACTCGTCTCTGCTCGACGAGTGGGAAGAGATGGTCAACCCGACCGAGGTCACGTCGCACGAGGCGATCGTGCCGCCGACCCTCCGCACTCTCACCGCGAACCATCGGGCCTTCACCGTGCTGGTCCGCAACGAGATGTTCCGCCGGGTGCAGCTCGCGGCTCTCGATGACGCGGAGGCTCTCGGCGCACTCGATGCCGCGGCCGGATTCGACGTCGACGCCTGGGGCTCCGCGCTCGACCGGTACTACGACGAGTACGACGCGATCGGCACCGGGCCGAGTGCCCGCAGCGCGGCGATGCTCGTCGTCGAGGAGGGCGCCACCCAGTGGCTGGTGCGACAGATCTTCGAGGATCCCGCGGGCGACCACGACTGGGGCATCTCGGCGACCGTCGACCTCGCCGAATCGAACGAGCAGGGCGAGGCGGTCGTGCGGGTGACCGCTGTGGGTCCGGTCGGCGGGTAGTTCGCGGCCGGGGCGCGTGTCCGCACGACGTAGGGCGGACTAGGCGACCTGCCGCGGCAGCGCGGGGAGCCCGCGAGACGTCGGGCGACGTCTTAGAAGAGCGTGGCCGGGGCCTCAGGATCCGCGGAAGCCGCATCCGACACCGTCGTCACGGGCCGGCCCGGCCACCCGGGGCCGTGCGGCACCTCGCTCCGGCGTTGGAATGCCTCTGCCGCCGTGCGTGCCCGGATGTCGGCCGCCTCGTTCATCGGGTGCCCGATGTGCCCCTTGACCCACTCGAACTTCACGCGGCGACCCTGGAGGGCCTCGTCGAGCTCCTTGATGATCTCGACGTTCATCACCGGCTTCCCGTCGGCCTTGCGCCAGCCCTTGCGCTTCCAGCCCGGCAGCCACTCGGTGCACGCCTTGATCGTGTACTGACTGTCGCAGAGGATGTGCAGGTCGTCGTCTTCGTCGGCGGTCGCACGGAGCAGCTCGAGCACAGCCGTCAGCTCACCCACGTTGTTCGTGTTGCGCGGCCAGCCGCCCGCCGCCCATCGCGAGTCGTCGACGTACCAGGCCCAGCCGGCGGGCCCGGGGTTGCCGAGGGCGGAACCGTCTGCTGCGGCGGTGATCGTCATGGGTGCTCCTTGTGCTCTTTTTCTTCTCCGAGAGCGTCCGCGTGCCGGACCTCGGGCAAGCCTCGGTCGTCGGGCATCACTGCTGCTTTCGGTGTGCTGTGCGCGTGCCCTGCAACGGTACCGGGGCTGACGCTGGGAGCTGCGCCGTCGGATCCTGCGCTCGGTGCCTGGGCCCAGCGTGCTCCTGCAAATTTGAAGGAGAAACGCGCGGCCGGGAACGAAAACATCAGGATCCGGCGGGGTCGCGTGCCCAAATCTCCTTCAAATTTGCAACGGGGGTCGGCGGGCTAACGGGCCGGCGCGTTGCGGAACTAGCCGACCTCGTCCGGGTGCGACCCCACGCGCTCGCCGGCATCGAGCGCGGCGATCGACGCCATCTCGTCGGCCGAGAGCTCGAAGCCGAACACGTCGATGTTCTCGGCGATCCGCGAGGGCGTCACCGACTTCGGGATCACGACGAGCCCCGACTGCAGGTGCCAGCGGATCACGAGCTGGGCGACCGACACTCCGTGGGCGCTCGCCAGCGTGGTGAGGACGGGTTCGTCGAGGATCCTGCCCCGCGCCAGCGGCGACCACGCCTCGGTGACGATGTGGCGGGTGTCGCCGAAGTCGCGGAGTTCGCGCTGCTGCAGCCACGGCTGCACTTCGATCTGGTTGATCACGGGCACGACGCCGGTCTCGCCGAGCAGGCGCTCGAGGTGGTGCACCTGGAAGTTCGAGACGCCGATCGACCGGACCCGCCCCTCCTCACGGAGGCGCTCGAGAGCGCGATAGGTGTCGACGTAGAGGTCTTGGCGGGGTGCCGGCCAGTGGATCAGGTAGAGGTCGAGGACGTCGAGGCCGAGCTTCGTCATGCTGCGGTCGAACGACGAGAGGGTCGAGTCGAAGCCCTGCTGGTCGTTCCACACCTTGGTCGTCACGTAGACGTCGTCGCGCGCGATGCCGGATGAGGCGAGGGCACGGCCGACGCCCGCCTCATTGGCGTAGTACTCGGCGGTGTCGATGTGGCGGTAGCCGGCTTGGAGGGCTGCCTCGACGCTGCGCTCCGCCTCGTCGTCGTCGACCTTGTAGACCCCGAGGCCGAGCTGCGGGATGGTGTTGCCGTCGTTGAGCCGGATCCTGGGGACCGCGTCGAGAGTCATGACTCGATTATCGCCGCGCAGGGTTGCCGCACCGCCAGGGTTCGACGGCGGGCTCGAATTCGAAGGAGAAACGCCTGCCGTGCGACGAAGAATCAAGGATCCGTCGGGGTCGCCACCACAGATCTCCTTCAAATTCGAAGGCGGGCCTGTTTACTGACCGCGTCAGCTCGTCTGGATCGGCACCGGCTCGGTGTCGGCCAGCGGGCTCGCATCGGTGCCGCGCAGATCGGGCAGCCAGCGCTTGAAGACGACGGGCACGAGCACCCCGACGAGTGCGAACGCGGCGGCGACGTAGAGTCCGCCGACCGTCCCCTTCGAGTCGATGAGGGCGCCGGCGATGGCCGAGCCGATCGCAGCGCCGATCAGTTGCCCGGTGCCCGACCAGCCGTAGGCCTCGGCGGTGTCGCTGAAACGCACGCTCGACGAGATGATCGCGAACATCACGGCGAGAGCGGGCGCGATTCCGACACCGGCAATCAGGAGGGTGACGCACAGCCAGACGAACGACGTCGGCATCACGATCGTCAGAATGATGCCGACGAACACGATCAGCATCCGGATCGGCAGCGACCACGGCCCGACGGCGAGGTGGCCGAGGAGGAGACCGCCGACGAGTGACCCGATCGCGAAGATGGCGAGCACGAAGCCGGAGTTGGGGCTGCCGTCGCCGAACGCCGAGATGACTCCGGCTTCGACCGCGGCGCACGTGCCGATCAGGAGGAAGCCGGTCATCGTCGAGAGGAGCACGGTCGGGCGTAGCAGCACCTTGCCGAAGGCACGCTTGCTCTGCGGAATGCGCACGCGGCCCACCTCGGGAGAAGCGATGAACCAGGCTCCACCCCCGATGAGGAACGCCGCGGCCACGAGAATCGCGTAGACGGTGCCGATCTGCGTGCCGACGAACGTGGTGACGACGGGGCCCGCGACCCAGATGATCTCTTGGGCGGAGGCGTCGAGCGAGAAGAGGGGAGTGAGCTGCGTCGAGTTGACCATCTTGGGGTAGATGGTGCGGACGGCGGGCTGGATCGGCGGCACGCTCAGCCCGGCGAAGAAGCCGACGACCATATAGAGGGGAAGAGTCAGCGGAGCGAGTGCGAATACCAGGAGGCTCGTCAGGCAGACCACGAGCGTCAGCAGCAACACGGGTCGCATGCGCCAGATGCCCATCCAGCGACTGGTGAGAGGGCCTGAGATGGCCTGGCCGACGCTCGTCGCGGCGAGGACCACGCCCGCCGCGCCGTAGGAATCGGTCTGGTGCTCGACGTGCAACAGGAACGCCAGCGACAGCATGCCGAACGGGAACCGGGCAGTCAGCTGTGCGGCGATGATCCGTGCGACTCCCGGCGTCTTCAGAAGATTCGAATAGGCGCCCACAAGGGGACAAGTCTACGGATCCGCGTCGACATTCCGCCACGCTCCTCCCCGCCCCAGAACGGCCGAGGATCCGACGCTGGTCGCGTTCCACTGCCGGCCTTGCGTCGCAGGTCGCGACACGCCGTGCCCCGAACTGGGGACGGCGCCCAAGCGCAAATGGTTATCCACAGATCCGAGTGTCGGTGGTGGGGAGGAAGGTGTGGACAACGCCGATTTTCCGGGGATAAGCCGGGGCTTCTGTGGAGAACCCCTGTGGATAATCGTCCTCGGGTAATTACAGCGGTGTAACACATCATCTAGTTGTGCCTCCCGATGTCGGCCCCTAGATGTAGTATCGAAGCACACGAGCAAACACCACTCGGCACCACCCACCGCACTTCTTTTCTAGGGGAGAACCATGGCGATCACCGTCTACACCAAGCCGTCCTGCGTCCAGTGCACGGCTACCTACCGCGCCCTCGACAACAAGGGCATCGAGTACGAGATCTTCGATGTCTCCGTCGACGAGAAGGCCCTCGAGACCGTCAAGGCCCTCGGCTACCTCCAGGCGCCCGTCGTCGTCACCGACGAAGACCACTGGAGCGGATTCCGCCCCGACAAGATCGCCGGCCTCGCCGCCGCGATCGCGTAAAGCGCGTTTCTTTCCCCACCGATCGAGAGGAGTCCGGCCGTGCAACTCGCGACGACATCGACTCACCTCATCTACTTCTCGAGCGTCTCGGGCAATACCGCCCGATTCGTTGAGAAGCTCGGGCTCCCCGCTGAGCGCATTCCGCTCTTCCCCAGTGAAGAGCCGCTTCAGGCGCGCGACCCCTACGTCCTCGTCCTCCCCACCTACGGTGGCGGCGAAGGGCGAGGTGCCGTTCCCAAGCAGGTCATCCGGTTCCTCAACGACGAGGGCAACCGAAACCTAATCCGCGGAGTCATCGCGGCCGGGAACACCAACTTCGGAGAGGGGTACTGCCTCGCCGGCGACATCATCGCCGCCAAGTGCCAAGTGCCCCTGCTCTACCGTGTCGAGGTCTTCGGCACGCCAGACGACGTACAAGCAGTGCAAGAAGGATTGGATCGATTTTGGACACAGCAGTCGACGACCTCGAGGTAATCGCCGGGCCGAACAGCGGGATGGATTACCACTCGCTCAACGCCATGCTCAACCTCTACGGCCCGAACGGTGAAATCCAGTTCGACAAAGACCGCGAGGCAGCGAAGCAGTACTTCCTGCAGCACGTGAACCAGAACACCGTCTTCTTCCACAACCTGAAGGAGCGCCTCGATTACCTGGTCGAGAACCAGTACTACGAGCAGGCCACGATCGACCTGTACTCGTTCGACTTCATCGAGAAGCTCAACGAGCTCGCCTACTCCAAGAAGTTCCGCTTCCAGACCTTCCTCGGCGCCTTCAAGTACTACACCTCGTACACGCTCAAGACGTTCGACGGAAAGCGCTACCTCGAGCGCTTCGAAGACCGCGTGGTGATGACGGCTCTCGGCCTCGCCCAGGGTGACGAGAAGCTCGCCGTCGACCTCGTCGAAGAGATCATCGCCGGGCGCTTCCAGCCCGCGACGCCGACGTTCCTCAACACGGCCAAGGCGCAGCGCGGCGAGCTCGTCAGCTGCTTCCTGTTGCGCATCGAAGACAACATGGAGTCGATCTCGCGCGGCATCAACTCGTCGCTGCAGCTCTCCAAGCGCGGTGGCGGCGTGGCCCTGTCGCTGTCCAACATCCGTGAGGCCGGCGCCCCGATCAAGCAGATCGAAAACCAGTCGTCGGGCATCATCCCCGTCATGAAGCTCCTCGAAGACAGCTTCAGCTACGCCAACCAGCTCGGAGCCCGCCAGGGCGCTGGCGCCGTCTACCTGAGCGCTCACCACCCCGACATTCTGCGGTTCCTCGACACCAAGCGCGAGAACGCCGACGAGAAGATCCGCATCAAGACGCTGTCCCTCGGCGTGGTCGTGCCCGACATCACCTTCGAGCTCGCCAAAAAAGACGAAGACATGTACCTCTTCTCGCCGTACGACGTCGAGCGCGTCTACGGGGTTCCCTTCGGCGACATCTCCATCTCTGACAAGTACCGCGAGATGGTCGACGACAGCCGCATCAAGAAGACCAAGATCAACGCTCGCGAGTTCTTCCAGACCATCGCCGAGATCCAGTTCGAGTCGGGCTACCCCTACATCGTGTTCGAAGACACGGTGAACAAGGCCAACCCGATCAAGGGCCGGATCAACATGTCGAACCTGTGCTCTGAGATCCTCCAGGTCAACACGCCGACCACCTTCAACGAAGACCTCTCGTACAACGAGATCGGCAAAGACATCTCGTGCAACCTCGGGTCGATGAACATCGCCCTGTCGATGGACAGCGACAACTTCGGCCGCACCGTCGAGACCGCGATCCGCGGCCTCAGCGCGGTCAGCGACATGAGCCACATCGCTTCCGTCCGCTCGATCGAGGTCGGCAACGACTCGTCGCACGCCATCGGCCTCGGCCAGATGAACCTCCACGGCTACCTGGCACGCGAGCGCGTGCACTACGGCAGCGAAGAGGCGATCGACTTCACGAACATCTACTTCTACACGGTGCTGTTCCACGCCCTCCGCGCATCCAACCGGATTGCCATCGAGCGCAAAGTCACCTTCGGGGGCTTCGAAGATTCGAAGTACGCCGACGGATCCTTCTTCGACAAGTACACCGAGCAGGAGTGGGTGCCCTCAACGGCCCGCGCCGCCGCGCTGTTCGCCGACGCCGACGTGACGATCCCGACGCAAGACGACTGGCGCGCACTCAAGCAGAGCGTCATGGAGCACGGCATCTACAACCAGAACCTCCAGGCTGTGCCGCCGACCGGGTCGATCTCGTACATCAACCACTCGACCTCGTCGATCCACCCGATCGCCTCGAAGATCGAGATTCGCAAGGAGGGCAAGCTGGGCCGCGTCTACTACCCCGCGCCCTTCATGACCAACGACAACCTCGACTACTACACCGACGCGTACGAGATCGGGCCGGAGAAGATCATCGACACGTACGCCGCGGCAACGCAGCACGTCGACCAGGGTCTCTCGCTCACGCTGTTCTTCAAAGACACCGCGACCACTCGCGACATCAACAAGGCGCAGATCTACGCATGGCGCAAGGGCATCAAGACGATCTACTACATCCGTCTTCGCCAGCTCGCACTCGAGGGCACCGAGGTCGACGGCTGCGTCAGCTGCATGCTGTAAAGCCCCGGCACGCTGACAAGCTCGGTGTGCTCTGACGGCCGCGGGTGCGGCGCCGAGTGTGGCGCACCCGCGGTTGTCTTCCCCCGTTTTGATCGCATAACGACTACAGGATCCTGAAATGACTGTTACAGACCCGGCCCACGCCATCGGCAAGAGCATCCCGCTCGTGCGTGCCGTGAGCGCGATCAACTGGAACCGCATCCACGACGACAAAGACGTCGAGGTCTGGAACCGGCTGGTCAACAACTTCTGGCTGCCCGAGAAGATCCCGCTGTCGAACGACGTGCAGTCGTGGAACACGCTGACCCCCGAAGAGCAGCAGCTCACCATGCGGGTGTTCACCGGGCTGACCCTGCTCGACACGATTCAGGGCACCGTTGGCGCGATCAGCCTGATCCCTGACGCGATCACGCCGCACGAAGAGTCGGTCTACACGAACATCGCGTTCATGGAGTCGGTTCACGCCAAGAGCTACTCGTCGATCTTCTCGACCCTCGCGTCGACCCCCGAAATCGACGACGCGTTCCGCTGGTCGGAGGAGAACGTCAACCTTCAGAAGAAGGCCCAGATCGTTCTCGACTACTACACCGGCGACGACCCCCTGAAGCGGAAGGTCGCCTCGACACTGCTCGAGTCGTTCCTCTTCTACTCGGGCTTCTACCTGCCCATGTACTGGTCGTCGCGCGCCAAGCTGACCAACACCGCCGACATGATCCGCCTCATCATCCGCGACGAGGCCGTGCACGGGTACTACATCGGCTACAAGTTCCAGAAGGGGCTCGAAGGCGCCTCCGACGAGCGCAAGCAAGAGATCAAGGACTACACGTTCAATCTCCTCTTCGAGCTCTACGACAACGAGGTGCAGTACACCCAAGACCTCTACGACTCGGTCGGGCTGACCGAAGACGTCAAGAAGTTCCTGCACTACAACGCCAACAAGGCGCTGATGAACCTGGGCTACGAGCCGATGTTCCCGAAAGACGTCACCGACGTGAACCCGGCAATCCTGTCGGCCCTTTCGCCGAACGCCGACGAGAACCACGACTTCTTCTCGGGCTCCGGCTCGTCGTACGTGATCGGCAAGGCCGAGACCACCGAAGACGAGGACTGGGACTTCTAACAAGTCGGCTCTCTTCGCTAGAAGTCTCGAAACGGCCAAAACCACCTGCCGCGGCAGGTGGTTTTGGCCGTTTGGCGTCGGGTAGCGCAGTGCGTCGGAACCCTGACCCCGAGCAAGCTCAGCCGAACGGAATGCACCCCACGATGACGCCGACCGCGAGCATCGCCAACGCCACGACGGCCGCACGCCACAGCACCTTCCGGTGGTGGTCGCCGAGGTTGACGTTCGCGAGTGACACCAGCAGCAGAATGGCCGGCACGAGCGGGCTCTGCAGGTGCACCGGCTGCCCGACCACCGACGCGCGGGCCATCTCGACCGGGGTGATGCCGAACGCGGCAGCACTCTGCGACAGCACGGGCAAGATACCGAAGTAGAAGGCGTCGTTGCTCATGAAAAAGGTCAGCGGCAGGCTCAAAACGCCGGTGATCACGGCGAGATACGGGCCCATCGAGTCGGGGATCACCCGCACCAGCCAGTCGGCCATCGCATCGACCATGCCGGTGCCGTCGAGCACCCCGATGAGCACGCCCGCGGCGAAGACCATCGACACGACGCCGACGATGCTCGGCGCATGGGCCACGATCTCGGCCGACTGGCTCTTCACCTGCGGAAAGTTGACCAAAAGGGCGATGGCGGTCGCGACCATGAAGACGTAGGCGAGCGGCACGACGTCGAGCACGAGCACGACCATCACGGCGACTGTGAGCGCGAGGTTGAACCAGATCAGCTTCGGGCGGAGCGTGGGGCGGTCGGGATCGAGCATCGTGTCGGCCAGGGTTCCTGAAGCCTCACCCCGTGGGCCGGATCCTTCGCCGTCGCCCACCTCGTCGGTGCCGTCGGCCCCCGCGCGACGCCCATCGGCCACTCCGCCGCGGAGCCCGAGGGCAACTGTCGAGCTCGTGAACATCGAGGATCCGTCGCCCCCGGCCAGGGCGAGAGCGCGCGACTTCCCGACACGGCCGGCTGCGCGACCGGCGGAGAGCACCTTCGATTCACCGAGCTCGACCAGCCCGAGGCGCTTGCGTTCGCGGAGGCCGAGGATCCAGGCGAAGCCGAACGCGAGGATCAGGCCCACGACGAGCGACGGTACGAGCGGCACGAAGATGTCAGCCGCGTCGACCTTGAGTGCCGCTGCGGCGCGTGCCGTCGGGCCGCCCCACGGGACGATGTTGAGTGTGCCGTTGGTGAGACCGGCGACGCAGGTGAGCACGACGGGGCTCATGCCGAGGCGCAGGTAGATCGGCAGCATCGCGGCCGTCACGACGATGAAGGTCGTCGATCCGTCGCCGTCGAGCGACACGGCGCCGGCGAGCAGGGCCGTGCCGAGCACGATCTTGGCGGGGTCGTTGCCGGTGACCCGCAGGATGAAGCGCACGAGCGGGTCGAAGAGCCCGACGTCGATCATGAGCCCGAAGAACATGATGGCAAACATGAGCAGGGCCGCCGTCGGCGCGAGCGTGCCGATGGCCTCGAGGATCATGTCGCCGAGCCCGAGACCGGCCCCGGTGAAGAGGCCGAAGATCGTCGGCACGATGATGAGGGCGAGCATGGGCGAGAGGCGCTTGGTCATGATCAGCACCATGAAGGCGATGACCATGCCGTAGCCGAGGAGGACGAGCATTGCGAGGACTCCTTTGTCCGGTGGTGTGCTCCCAGCACGCTAGGGGGGTCGCGTGGCTGCGTCGTGCTTTTGCGCATTGGTCGAGTACAGCGCGTTGGCCGCATTCTGCGCATTCTGCTCACGAGGGTGGGGCGAGAGTGCCTAGGCTGGGTCGCGTGATCGACGCTGACACGACGAGGCCGGAGACGGCACGACCCGCCCGCCGCGGTGCGCGCTTTGCGACGCAGCTGCTGGTGCTCCAGCTCGTCGTCGTGATCGTCGTGGTCGGTCTCACCAGCGCCGTCTTCTTCCGCATCGCAGTGCACCGCCTCGAGACCGGTGCCGAATCGACAGCGCTGGCAATTGCACAGAGCGTCGCCAGCGATACCGACCTGCGAAGCGAGGTCGCTCGACTGAGCGTCGACGGCACCGACCTCGATCGCGCGGCGTTGGCCGACGGCCCCGTCCAGGCGGGCGCTCTCGACACGGCCCGCCGCACGGGCGCGCTGTTCGTCGTCGTCACCGACGACAACGGAATCCGTCTCGCCCACCCCGACGTCGACCGGATCGGCGAGCTCGTCAGCACGAGTGCGGCAGCGGCCCTCCGCGGCGAAGAGACCGTGTCGTGGGATCGTGGCACCCTGGGCGAGTCGGCCCGCGCGAAGGTACCGATCTACGCGTCCGGCGCGGGAGCAGACTCGAAGCCCGTCGGCGAGGTCAGCGTCGGCTTCGCCCGAGCCCGCGTGTACGACTCGCTGATGCGCGACGCGATTCCTGTCTTCGGAGTAGGCCTGCTCGCGCTTCTGATCGGCATCGTCGCGTCGATTCTTATCCGCCGACGCCTAGTTCGCCTCACGCTCGGCCTCCAGCCCGAAGACCTGGTGTCACTCGTGCAGAACCAGCAGGCGGTGCTCGGCGGGTTCGGGGAGGGGGTGTTTGCGGTGTCACCGACGGGCGTGGTCACGGTCTGCAACGAGAGGGCGGCCGCGCTACTCGGAATTCAGGATCCGACGGGTCGACCGATCGAGGAGGCCTCGCTTCCGGGTGAGTTCCGTCGGATCCTGGGCTCGCCGTCGTCCGAGGGCGATAGCACGCTCGTGGTCGGCGCCCACGTGCTGCTCGTCGATGTGCGCCGCGTTGCGCGCGACGGCCATGACCTCGGGGTCGTGGCCGTCGTCCGCGACCGGACCGACGTCGAGGCGCTCTCGCGCCGGCTCGACGCGGTCGGCGCGATGACGACGGCTTTGCGGGCTCAGCGGCACGAGTTCGCCAACCGCCTGCACGCGGTGTCGGGGCTGCTCGAGATCGGTCAGGTCGAGCAGGCGCGCGGCTACCTCGCCGACGTCCTCGAGCGAGGGCCGCTCCGCTATCCCGTGAAGCACGCCGACCGGTTGACCGAGCCATATCTGCAGGCATTCCTCGGGGCGAAGGGCGTCGAGGCAGCCGAGCGCGGCGTGCTGCTGCAGCTCGGTGCCGAGACGCTCGTCGCAGGCGTCGTCGCCGAGCCGGGCGACGTCACGACCGTGCTCGGCAATCTCATCGACAACGCGGTCGCCGCGGCGGTGGCGGGCGACGTCAGCCCGGCGTGGGTCGAGATCGAAGTGCTCGACGACGGCTCCGATCTGCACCTCTCGGTGATGGACTCCGGCCGCGGTTTCAGGCCGAGTGCTGCCTCCGCGGATCCGTTCGAGCGGCGGCCGGGCCCTACCGACACGCCTCCGCAACCGGGGGCGAAGGATCCGGCGCACGGCCTCGGCTTCGGTCTGCCCCTATCGCGCGAGCTGGCTCGTCGCAGCGGCGGCGACGTGTGGCTCGCATCCGCCGGTGGCGACGATCACGGCGCGATCTTCTGCGCCCGCCTCGTCGCCGTCATGACCCCGGGAGGTCTCTCGTGAACGACCCCGATCTCGTCGTCCTCGTTGTCGACGACGACTTCTACGTGGCCGACCTGCATCGTCGGCAGGTCGACGAGCTGGCCGGATTCCGGGCACTCGCCCCCGTGGGTACGGCGGCCGAGGCGAGGCGCGTCGTCGCGGAATCGGCGGTCGACCTCGTGCTGCTCGATGTCTACCTGCCCGACGGCTCCGGGCTCGACCTGCTCCGCACCCTCGACACCGACGTGTTCGTGGTGAGCGCCGCCTCCGATCCCGCGACCGTCCGGTCGGCCCTTCGCCGCGGAGCTCTCGCCTACCTGATCAAACCCTTCTCGGCCGACCTGCTGGCCGAGCGGCTCCGCGCGTACCTGCGGTTCCGCAACGTGCTCGACGACCGCGGAACCCTCGATCAAGAGGCGGTCGAGCGGGGCCTGAGGATCCTGCACTCCGGCGATTCGAAAGCGGGCTCACCGTCGCGCGCGGCGACCGAGCGGAGTGTGCTCGACGTGCTCTCCCCGGGCGTCGAGCTGTCGGCGGCGGAGGTCGCGGAGCGCGTCGGGGTGAGCCGAGCGACGGCACAGCGCTACCTCGCCACCCTGTCGGCCGAGGGGCTGGCCCGGATGCGGCTGCACTACGGCACCACCGGGCGGCCCGAGCACCGCTACTCGGGCGTCTGACCGGCCGGCTTCAGGGTGCCGCTGGTCTCAGGGTGCCATCGTCGACGTCGGAGTGGGGGAGGGGGAGATGGTGCGCTGGGGGTCGGTCTTCGAGAACTCGCGACCGGCCACGAGGATCGCCCCGATGCCGATGCTCACGAACAGGGCCAGCACGACGACGATGCCGATGATGGCGAGAGTTCGGCGAGCGGGCACGGAGCGACCTTACTGGGCTTGAAGCGGTCAGGCGGGGAGCACGGCCCGCGAGCAGCGCGTCACGTACGGCAGGTCGACCGTCGCGCGGCCTGCGGTGTCGGGGTGCGTCTCGAGCAGCTCGCGCACCCGGGCGAGCTGCGCCTCCCGCTCGGCCTCGGGCAACGTGATGACGTAGCTGCGCGAGGCCACCATGGCGACGACCTCGTCGTGCGTCATCGGGTTGACCCAGGCGAAGTCGCGCCGCTCGACGGGGAGGAAGGGCGGGCCCACGCGCGGCTCCTCTGATTCGAGTTCGCTCTCGGACGCCGCGTCGATGATCTCGTCGAGCGCTCTGGACCACGGGGTGCTCGTGTCGCGGATGTTCCACAGCAGGGCGAGGACTCCGCCGGGCTTCAGCACACGCGCTGCCTCGGGGACGGCGCGCTCGGGATCGACCCAGTGCCAGGCCTGGGCGGCGAAGATTGCATCGGCGCTCTCACCGTCGACCGGCATGCGCTCGGCCGATCCCGGAAGCGCCTGCGCCCCGGGCACGGCACGGATGAGCGTCTCGCGCATCTTCTCGGACGGCTCGACCGCGGTGACACGCGGCACCCGCTGGACCAGCAGCCGGGTGAGCTTGCCGGTGCCGGCCCCGAGGTCGACGACGTGCTGGGCGCCCTCGGGTAGGAGCCACTCGACGGCCTCGGCCGGGTACGACGGGCGCCCTCGCTCGTAGACGTCGGCGGCCGAGCCGAAGGAGGTGGCGTTGGCTGCATGTCGCTGGTCGGGTTCGAAGGCGTCGCCGGAGTTCATGCCTCCACTGTGCCACTCGAGCCTGGTCGTGAGACCTCAGAAACAACCGATCCTGTCGCCGCTCGACGGTCGAATTTGAGGTCTCACGGGCGACCTACGCGAGGGCGGAGCGGATCGCAGCGACGCCAGCGCGCACCTCGGCGAAGGTGGTGGAGAGCGGCGAGAGACCGAGGCGAAGGGCGTCGGGATTGCGGAAGTCGGGGATCACCCCGGCCTGCCAGAGCGACGGCAGAATCTCGCGGAACGCCGGATGTGTGACCGTAACGTGGCTGCCTCGGATCCTGGTGTCTCTGGGGGTCGCCACACGGACCCCGAGCGGCACGAGCCACTCGTCGACCAGAGCGAAGGCGTAGTCGGTGAGAGCGAGCGACTTGGTGCGGATCGCCTCGATTCCGGCCTCCTCGATCTGATCGAGCATGTCGCGGAGCGGGAGCATGCCGACGATCGGGGGAGTGCCGCTGATGAAGCGGCGGACGCTCGGCGCGGGCTCGTACGACGCGGCCATCGCGAAGACGTCGGCGGCGCCCATCCAGCCCTGGATCGGCTGCTCGAGCACCTCCTGCAGCTCTCGGCGCACGTAGGCGAACGCGGGAGCGCCGGGGCCACCGTTCAAGAACTTGTAGCTGCAGCCGACGGCGAGGTCGACGCCCGAGTCGTCGAGCGACATCGGCACGACTCCCGCCGAGTGGCAGAGATCCCAGACGACGAGTGCCCCGGCGTCGTGCGCGATTCGAGTGATCTCGGTGAGATCGGCCAGGTAGCCCGACCGGTACGACACGTGGTTGACGAGCACGACGGCCGTGCGCTCGGAGACCGCTTCGGCCACCAGCTCGGGAGTCACGCCGAGAGTCGGGTCGACGCTCACCCAGCGGATCGAGCCGCCCCGCTCGCGCGCGATGCCCTCGACGACGAACCGGTCGGTCGGAAACTGGTCGTCGTCGATGACGATCTCGTCGCGGCCCGACTCCTGCCCGTGGTCGAGAGCGGCGCGAAGTAGCTTGTAGAGCAGCACGGTCGTCGAGTCGCCGATCACGGTCTGACCGGCGGCTGCGCCGAGCACCAAGGATCCGAGACGGTCACCGAGCGACGTCGGTGCGTCCATCCACTGGTCGTCCCAGGAGCGGATCAGGCGGGTGCCCCAGTCGTGGGCGAGGAACGACGCGATGCGTTCGCCGGTGGCCTTGAGTGGCCGGCCGAGCGAATTTCCGTCGAGGTAGGCGACGACGCCCTCGGCTGGCACGAAGCGCTCGGCGAAGTGCGCGAGCGGGTCGGCTGCGTCGAGCGGTGCGGCGTCCAGGTGGCTCTCATCGGAGCGGCTGCTTTCGGGGGCGATGGTCGGGTGCGTCATTCGGCTTCTCTCACGAGGGCGGGCAAAGTCAGGATCCGACTGGTCGCCAGATCGGCGATCGTCGCGGGTCGATCGGGCATCCACGTCACGAGGCGCGTGTCGTAGCCGGGCTCACCGCTGCCGGGTGTCAGCGAACCCAGCACGGCGTCGGGCGTCAGCCCGGCGGCGCTCAGCCCCGCGAGCTCGATGCCGTTGAGGCCCAGCGGTAGCTCGCCATTGCCGAGGTCGGTGCCGTAGAGCACGGAGCCGCCGCGGGCGTGGAAGCGGGCGAGGTTGTCGACGGCGATGTCGTAGGCGTCGCCGCCCTGGCCGTTGGCGCCGGAGGGGCGGGCGTGGATCGCGAGCGTCGAGATCCAGGTCATCGAGCGGGCGAGGTCGTTGAGGAGGTCGTCGTCGAGGCGCTCCGAGAACGGCGTGTGGGCCAGGGCGTCGACGCGGGCTCGGGCCGCGCGGCGGGTCTGGCCGAGGCCCTGCGCGTGGGCGACGACCGGGAGGCCGGCGTCGTGGGCGACACCGACGACGGCGTCGAGAGTCTCGTCGCTCCAGACGGGGCCGGCGTCGGAGTTGAGGGTGATCTTGACGATGCTCGCGCCGACGGCTCTCACGTCGTCGATCGCGTGCTTCGCGTCGTCGCTGGTTGCGACGGCGACGGCCGCCGCTGCCGGAGCCCACGCCGACCGGCTGGGGTAGCCGCCAGGTGCTCCGAGCAGCGGGCCCGCCATCGACACCTCGGGCCAGCCGCTCTCGGGGTCGGCGCCGAGGTTCGGCCAGCTCTTTGCCTGTGCGGGATCCCACCCCAGATCGACCACGCGGCCGATGCCACCGGCGACCAGAGCGCCGGCATCGATTAGACCGAGGTGCACGTGCGAGTCGGTGAAGGGGGCGAGCACGACGCCCCGGAGGTGGCCGTCGGGTTCTGTTCTCCTGGGGTCGCTGTCGGAGTCGCTGCCCGGGTCGCTGGCGAGCGCGTGGGCCGGCCCGGCGTATCGCAGCCGCCCGGCCTCGATGGTCAGCGCGCTGGGCCCGCGCCAGCCGCCGAACCAGGCGTCGTCGCAGGTGAGGAGCATGACTCCATCCTGCCGTGCTCCGCCGACATCGTCCGCGACAGGCCGCTCGTCCGCCGATCGGCGTCGCTGTCGGCGCCCGGAGTGACGCCAAATGCCGGGGAGGCCAGGCCGCAGACGGCATTAGGCGGCACTCGATGGCCACTCAGGCGTACCGGCGGCCGGTGAGCAGCGCGGCACTGGCCGAACCCGGGCACTACGCTCGGCGCATGCTGATCCGCAGCCGTCGGCCTGCACGTCATGCACCTGCGCTTCTAGCCCTTCGACACCTCGATCTCGACGACCGCCCACGAGAGAGCCGGCAGGCGCAGCGTCGCGGTCGAGCCGTCAACGACGACTCCGTCGAGCGGCACGAGGCCGACCGCGTCTTGAGCGTCCAGCGTGTTGGCGGTCAGGCGCGTGCCACCCGACGGGATCTCGAGCAGCTCGGCGCGAAGCACCCGTCCGCCGACGAACCCGTTCAGCGCGACGGTCACGTCGGCCGCCTCGTCGAGTCCGCGGTTGGCCAGGAACAGCGCGACGCGTCCGTTCTGCTCGTCGAAGGTCGCACTCACGTCGACCTGGTCGGCGTCGCCGAACTGCTTCGACGACACCTTGTCGCTCGTGGTCGCGGTGCGGAGGATCTCGCCGCGCGCCAGAGCCGCCATGCGGGCGAACGGCCAGAAGATGGTCTGCTTCCAGGCCGGACCGTTCTCTTCGGAGCGGATCGGGGCGATCACGTTGACGAGCTGCGCCTGGTTCGCGATCGACACGCGGTCGCCGTGCCTCAGCAGCGAGTTGAGCAGCGTGCCCACTACGACGGCGTCGGTCACGTTGTAGGTGTCTTCGATGAGGCGGGGGTGCTCACGCCACGACTGTGACACGGCGCCGGGCTGGTCGTCGGTCTCGAGCCCGGTCTGGTACCAGACGTTCCACTCGTCGAAAGAGAGGTTGATGTACTTCTTGGCCTTGCGCTTCGCCCGGACCGCATCGCACGTCGCGACGACCGACTCGATGAAGTAGTCCATGTCGACGGCCGACGCCAGGAACGACGAGGCGTCGCCGTCGTGCTCCTGGTAGTACGCGTGCATCGACATGTAGTCGACCTCGTCGTAGGCGTGCGACAGCACCGTGTGCTCCCACGAACCGAACGTCGGCATGCCCGAGTTCGACGAGCCGACCGCGACGAGCTCGATCGACGGGTCGACGAAGCGCATGGCCTTACCGGCCTCCTGCGCGAGGCGGCCGTACTCCTCGGCGGTTTTGTGGCCGATCTGCCAGGGGCCGTCGAGCTCATTGCCGAGACACCAGAGCTTGATGTCGAAGGGATCCTTCGAACCGTTCGCGATGCGCCTGTCGGAGAGCGCGGTGCCACCGGGGTGGTTCGCGTACTCGACGATCTCACGGGCCGCGTCGACGCCGCGCGTGCCGAGGTTGATCGCCTCCATCACCTCGACGTCGGCGTCTTTCGACCACTCGACGAACTCGTGCAGGCCGAAGGCGTTGGTCTCGACGGTGTGCCACGCGCCGTCGAGGCGGCGCGGGCGCTCCTCGACCGGGCCGACGCCGTCTTCCCAGTTGTAACCCGAGACGAAGTTGCCGCCGGGATAGCGGACGACCGTGGGGCCGAGCTCCTTGACCAGCTTCAGCACGTCCTGGCGGAAGCCGCGCTCGTCGGCCTCGGGGTGACCCGGCTCGTAGATGCCGGTGTAGACGCAGCGTCCCATGTGCTCGACGAACGAGCCGAACAGGCGGCGGGGCACCGGTCCGATCGTGAAGTCGCGGTCGATGACAATGCGCGCGGAGGGCATAGGGATCCTTACGTGGGTGGTGGGTGGTGTGGTGCAGAAGAAACGAGAGCGCAGGATCCCGGTGCTGCGGATCCTGTGCCCGTCGCGTATCGAACTCGGGGTCAGCCCTTGAGGCCGGACCCCGTGATCCCCTCGACGATCTGACGCTGGAACGCCAGGTAGAGGATGACCAGCGGCAGAGCCGCGAGGAGAGCGCCGGCCTGGATGTCGGCGTAGCGCTGACCGAAACTGCCCTGCACGGTGGCGAGACCGACCGGGATGGTCATCAGGTTCGGGTTGGAGAGGACGAACAGCGGCAGGAGCAGGTTGTTCCAGACGCCGACGAAGGTGAGGATGATCACGGCCGCGATCACGGGGCGCGACAGCGGCATGATGACCGACCAGTAGACCTTCCAGAGGCCGGCGCCGTCGATGCGGGCCGCCTCCTCCAGCTCCTTCGGGATGCCATCGAAGAACTGCTTGAAGATGAACACCGCGATGACGGCCGGCACCTGCGGGAAGATGACCGACCAGTAGGTGTTGAGCAGGTTGACGGCGCCGAGCTCCTGGAAGATCGGCACGATGAGCACCTGGCTGGGGATCATGATGCCCAGGATGATCAGCAGGAAGACGACGTTCTGGCCGCGGAATTTCAATCGCGACAGAGCGAACGCGGCCATCGACGCGAAGAGCACGGTCAGGGCCGCGGTCACCACGCTCGTGACTCCGCTCGCGAGGTACCAGTTCCAGATGTCGCCGGCCTGGAACAGCGCGGCGTACGAGTGGAGCGTCGGGTTCCAGGTCTTCAGGATGTCGGTTGCGCCGAGAGCAGCGACGCCGTTATCGGAGAGCGACGTCTTCAGTGCGAAGACGCTCGGAATCAACCAGACGATCGCGAAGACGGTCAGCACGATGGCCGACACGATGCTGAACGTGCGACCGCTCGTGCCCATGCGGGCGCCGGTGGGGCGGGCCGCCGGGGCTGCCGCAGACAGCGGCGATTTGGTGCGGCGTTCGGGAGCTGTGGTGAGAGCCATGATCAGGCCGCCTTTCGAACTGCCGCGCGGTCGACGAGCTGTCGGATGATGGCGATCGCGATGATGACGATGAGGAGGAGGACCGACGCGGCCGAGGCAGCTCCGAGACGGTTATCGGTGAAGCCCGTGCCCGTGACGAGCGTCAGGGCGACCGACGTCGAGATACCGGGACCGCCGGATGTCATCAGGTAGACCTGGTCGAAGATCTTGAGGCTGGCGACGATCTGCAGCAGCAGTACGAGCGTCGTGGTGCGGCTGAGCAGCGGGAGCGTGATGTAGCGGATCTGTTCCCAGGTCGTCGCTCCGTCGACCGCGGCGGCTTCGTACAGCTCGCGCGGAATCTCTTGCAGACCGGCCAGGTACAGCACGAAGTTGAAGCCGAGCGTCCACCAGATCGTGGCGATCGCGATGCCGATCATGGCCGTGTTCGGGCTGGCCAGCACGCCGGCTCCCGGAGTGATGCCGAAGATGCTCTGCGCGCTCGCCCAGAGGCCCGACCCCGGCGTGAAGATGAACACCCAGATGAGCGAGATGGTCGCCGACGGAAGGATGTACGGGAGGAAGAACGCGAGGCGGAAGAACCACTGCCCGCGGCGCACCCGGTTGGTGAGAATGGCCAGGAAGAACGCCAGGACCACCAGCGGCGGCGTCGTGTAGAGCGTGAACTGCAGCGTGTGCCACATCGAGCTCCAGAAATCCGCGCGACCGAGCATCTCGGCGTAGTTCGCGAGACCCGCGAACGACCCGAGCCCGGTGCGGACCGTCGACGTGTTGAAGAAGCTGGTGACGAACATCCAGACGGTCGGCCCGAGCAGGAACGCCAGGTAGAAGAGACCGAACGGGGCGAGGAACAGCCACGCGCCGCGGCCGTCGCCGCGCGAGAGCACGGAGTGCCTCTTCGGTCGGGCTTCTGGGGCGGCCGCTGCGCGGCGGGTGAGAGCGGGAGCGGCGGTCACGACGTTGTACCTCCTGGGGTCGGGGTGCGGGGAATCACAGCGGGCTGGGGGTGTTGGTGTAGACCTTGAGCTGGCCCTTGATGGCCGACAGCGCGGCCTGCGGCGAGCTCGAGAGCTGCTGGACGAGAGCTAGCTGAGCACCGACTGTCACTTCGAACGTCGAGCCGGATCCTCCGTACCAGGCGGGGTCGTCGTAGACCGCGTCTTCGGCCGCCTTCGAGTAGTCGGCCTGGGGTTCGAGGGTCTTGTACGCCGAACTGTCGAGGGTCGGCAGGTAGGCCGGAACGTGACCGCCCATCGCCCAGGTCTGGCTCTGGTCGAGCATCGACTTGATGAAGACCATCGCCTGCTTGCGCTGCGCCGGGGTGCGGTCTTTGCGGGGGAGCACGAACGTGTGCGAGTCGGCCTGCGCGGCCGGCTTGTCGAACAGGGTCGGCACGGGAACCATGCCGAACTTCAGGCCCTTGATCGACTGGGCCGTGGTGATCTCCCACTCTCCCTGGAGGAAGAAACCGGACTTGCCCGTGAACATCGCAGTCTGGGCACCGGCGTAGTCGAGGCCCTTGTTGAGCCACCCCTTCTTGACCCAGGAAGCGATCCGCTCCATGACCTTCGCGTAGGCGTCGTCGTTGACCGTGATCTTGGAGCCGTTGTCGGAGAGGAAGGGGGTGGCCCCGGTGATCTGCCAGTACAGCGTCTGGAACACGCGCCACGGCGTCGCGGTCTCGCTGACGTTGGCGACCGTGATCGCCGTGCCACCGGTCACCTTGCTGATGGCCGCGAGAGCTGCCTCGAAGGTGTCGAGCCCGGTGAGGTCTTTCAGCTTGCCGTCGCTGTCGAGGAGGCCCGCCTTCTTCATCACGTCGCTGTTGTAGAACATCACCAGCGGGTGGGTGTCGAGGGGGATCGCGATGTTCTTGCCGTCGGTCTTCTGGGCGTCCCACGACTTGGCGTTGAACGAGTCGGCCGAGAGCCCGACGGAGGCGAGGTCGGCGTCGGTGATGGGCTCGAGGATGTCGCCGTCGTAGAGCGGCTTCGCGCGGGTGAGGTGGGCGACCGCGACATCCGGCGGCTTGTTGCCGACCGTGGCGAGGGTCAGTTTCGAGTAGTACGGGTTGCCCCAGGCGAAGACCGTGGCCTGCAGCGACTTGGTGCCGCCGTTGGCCTTGCGGTAGCCGGCCTCCATGGTCTGCATGCGGCTGCCGTCTCCGCCGCCGAACAGGTTCCAGAAGATGAGCTGCTCGGGGTTGAGTGGCGAGCCGAAGAGGCCCGCGCCGAGCGGGGTGCTGGAGCAGCCGGCGAGGGCCACCGCTCCGGCCGTTGCGAGACCCGCGGTGAGCAGACTGCGCCGGGTGAACGTGGACGATGGACGGGGTGCCATTTCGACCTCCTTGTCGGTGGGCAACGTGAGTCTGCGGTGCCGCCGTCGGGGGGAGTGTCGACTGCGCCGCGCTGCGCTGGTGACGACTATTACATCGTTGTAACCCTGCGTCAAGTGCCCTGCGCGAATCGTCGCTCGCGGGCTGCATGAGAACGGCCCGCGGGCGGTTCTCATGCAGCCTGAGAACGGCCGGCGGGCGGTTTCAGTGCCGCGTGCGGGTCGACGCCCGCGACACGATGTCGTGCGGGATCGCGACGTATCGCGGCGCCAGGGTCCGGTCGGACACCCGAGCGGCGAGCAGGCTTAGCGTCTGATCGGCGAAGGCCCGCTTGTCGAAGGTGACGGTGGTCAGCGGCGGCGTCGAGAACCGCGAGTCGGCGATGTCGTCAAAGCCCGCCACCGAGACGTCGCCCGGCACGCTGATGCCACGGGAGGCCAGTGCCGACAGCGCCCCGAGGGCCATCGAGTCGGTGAAGCAGAAGAAGGCGTCGACGTCGAGCCCGCGGTCGAGCGCCTCGAGCACCATGTGACGGCCCGACTCGGGCGACCACTCGCCCGAGAGCTCGAGCGAAGGATCCGTCGGAAGCCCGGCTGCTGCGATCGCCTGCCGGTATCCCTCGGTTCGCTGTCGATTAGAGGCGCTGTTGAACGCCGGCCCCACGGCTCCCACCGCAGCGATGCGGCGGTGCCCCAGGCTCAGCAGGTACGCGGTCATGTCACGCGCGGCGGAGATCGAGTCGACCGACACCTGGTCGACGAGGGTCTGTTCGACCTCGCCGATCACCACCACCGGCGGGAGCGAGTCGGCACCCACGATGGCGCTGGCCTCCAGGGTGACCGGGTTGAGCACGAGGCCGTCGACGAGGTGCTCCCGGCCCCGCGACAGCAGCTCGCGCTCGCGCTCGGGGCGCCGACCGGTCTCTTCGAGCTGCACGGCCCAGCCCAACTCGTGGGCTACCTCGACGAACCAGTGCAGCATCTCGGCGGTGTACATGGTGCCGAGGTCGGGGAACGCGAGTGCGATCGCGCCGGTGCGCCCGTTGCGGAGGCCGCGGGCGCTGAGGTTCGGCACGTACTGGAGCTCTTTGACGGCGGCCTCAACCCGCTCGCGCGTCTCGGGCCGGACGAACACGACGCCGTTGACCACGTTGGAGACGGTCTTCGGGCTTACCCCGGCCCGGGTCGCCACGTCTCGAACGGTTGCGCGCATTCGGCCAGGCTAGCGGGGCGGCGCGGGCCGGCGCGTTCCGAATTCGAAGGAGAAACCCGGGCTGGCACCCCGCCGATCGGCATGAATCGGTCTCGCCGGGGCCGGATCTCCTTCGAATTCGGCAGCGCGGGGTCAGGCCGAAGCCGTCGCGAGCACCTTCTGGATCCGCTGCAACGACACCGACTCGGCCGGCCGAAGGTCTTGCGCGAAGAGCGACAGCCGGAACTCCTCGATCATCCAGCGCGCCCGCACGAGCGGCGCCGGAGCAGAGGCCGCGGGCGGGAACGCCCCACCCGCATCCACGTACCGCTGCTGCGCCTGCTGCACCTCGACCATCCAGGCGCGGTCGCGTGCGGGGTTCTCGAGCAGTTTCGTCACGCGGCGCTGGATGCCGACGAGGTAGACCGGCACCCGCTGCAGCTGCGCGATACCGGTGGCCGACACGAAGCCGGGGTAGAGCAGGCGCGACCGCTGCTCGCGCGCGTCGGTCAGCGCCGGCAGCAGGGCCATGTTCGTGGCCTGCTTCAGCGCCTTGTCGGCGTCGCGAGCGGCCGTCAGCGTGCGGGCGACGAGCGACACGGTCTGGAACATCTGATCCATCACGGCTCCCGACACCCGGTCGCGCACGGTCTCGAACTCCTTCTTCGTGAAGACGATGCCGTCGGGCTTCACCCGGTACAGTACGTCGTCGACGACCGCCGTGAGGCAGTCCGCGAAAAGCGCGGCGGTGTTCTGGTACGGGCTCGTCGCGAGGATGAGCTTCTCGGCGCTCGTCAGGTGCTGCTGCACGTAGGCAATAGGAGACGGGGTGCCGAGCATGAGCAGACGCCGGACTCCGCGCGGGGTGGCGAGAGCCTGGTCGGCCGCCGTCGCCATGAGCTGGATCGACACCGACGCGCCATCGTCGACGAGCGCCGGGTAGGCGCGGATCGTCGTGTCGCCGTGCTTGGTGTCGACGAAGGCGGGCAGGTCGTCGAAGTCCCACTTCGTGATGCCGTCGCGCTGGATCGTCACCCGAGAGGCGGGAGCGGTCTCGGTCGCCCGGGCCACACTGCGGCGCGTGTCGGCGGCGAGGGAGCGCTGCAGCGCGCCGAGCTCTTTGTCGATCCCGACGACTCGCCCCTTCTCGTCGACCACCGCGAACGTCATGCGCAGGTGAGCGGGCACGCGCGACACATCGAAGTCGGTCTCAGCTACGGGTGCGTAGGTGAGCCGCTTGATGACGCCCGCGACGGTGGCTGTGAACGGGACCGAAGGATCCTGCGGTTCGTCAGGCAATTCTGCGGTGATCTTCGCAGCCCAGTCGCCTGCAGGAACCACGCTCTTGCGCAGCTGCTTCGGCAGCGACTTGATGAGCGCGGTCACGAGCTCGTCGCGGAACGCCGGCACCTGCCAGTCGAAGCCGACCGGTTTGAGCGATGCCAGCAGGGGTAGCGGCACGAGCACGGTCACGCCGTCGTCGTGCGAGCCCGGCTCGAAGCGATAGCGGAGGGTCAGGGCCTGGTCGCCCTGCCGCCACGTGGTCGGGTAGGCCTTTTCGTCGACCTCGGGCTCGTCGTCGCCGAGGAGGTCGTCGGCGCGCATGGTCAGGAGGTCGGGGGTCTCGGCACGGGCCTTACGCCACCAGCCCTCGAACGAGCGGGTCGAGACGACATCGGCGGGGATGCGGCGGTGGTAGAACTCGAACGCGGCGTCGCCGTCGACCAGGATGTCGCGGCGGCGGGTGCGCTCCTCCAGCTCGGTCAGCTCGTCGATCAGGCGGTCGTTGGCGTCTTGGAAGTTCTGGTGCGACTCCCAGTCGCCCTCGACGAGGGCGTGCCGGATGAAGAGCTCACGGGCGTAGACGGGGTCGATGCGGCTGAACTGGACACGCTGGCGCGGGATGATCGGCACCCCGTAGAGCGTGACCCGCTCGAAGGCGACGACCGCGCCCTGCTTCTTCTCCCAGTGCGGTTCGGAGTGGCTCCGCTTGACCAGGTCGCCCGCGATCGGGGCGGCCCACGCGGGATCGATCGAGCCGGCCACGCGGGCGAACAGGCGTGAGGTCTCGACGAGCTCGGCGGCCATGATCGCGTTCGGCTGCTTCTTTGCGAGAGCCGATCCGGGGAAGATGACGAAGCGCGACTGGCGCGCACCGACGTAGTCCTTCTTCTGCAGGTCTTTCAGGCCGATCTGGCTGAGGAGCCCAGCCAGGAGCGACTTGTGCACGCCGTCGGGGTTGGCGCTCGGCTCGCCGACGTGGAGCCCGAGGTTCTTCGAAGCGCGCACGAGCTGCCGGTAGACGTCTTGCCACTCGCGGATGCGGAGGTAGTTGAGGTATTCGGCCTTGCACAGGCGGCGGAACGCACTTGAGCCGAGATCTTTCTGTTGCTCCTCGAGGTAGTTCCAAAGGTTGAGCAGGCTGAGAAAGTCACCCGACGGATCGGTGAACCGAGCGTGCTGCTGGTCGGCCTGGGCGCGGCGTTCGAGCGGACGCTCGCGCGGATCTTGGATGCTGAGCCCTGCGACGATGGCCATGACCTCGCGGGTGGTGCCGTGCTGCTTCGACTCGAGCACCATGCGCGCGAGACGGGGGTCGATCGGCAGGCGCGTGATCTGGTGGCCGAGCCGGGTGATCCGCGGCTCGTCGGTCGCACCCCGCGACTCGACGGCGCGCAGTTCGCGCAGCAGGTCGACGCCGTCTTTGATGCCGCGCGAGTCGGGCGGCTGCAAGAAGGGGAACTTCTCGATCGCGCCGAGGCCGAGCGAGATCATCTGGAGGATGACCGCAGCCAGGTTGGTGCGCAGGATCTCGGGCTCGGTGAACTCCGGTCGCTTCTCGAAATCCTGCTCGGAGTAAAGACGGATCGCGATGCCGTCGCTCGTGCGGCCGGAGCGGCCGGATCGCTGGTTGGCGCTCGCCTGCGAGATCGCCTCGATGGGCAGGCGCTGCACCTTTGCCCGGGTCGAGTACCGGCTGATGCGCGCGGTGCCGGCGTCGATGACGTAGCGGATGCCGGGCACGGTGAGGCTCGTCTCGGCGACGTTGGTGGCGAGGACGATGCGCCGACGTGTTCCCGGTGTGCGACTCGTCTCGAAGACGCGGTGCTGGTCGGCCGCGCTCAGCCGGCCGTAGAGGGGAAGCACCTCGGTGAAGGGCAGGTTGCGGCCGCGGATCGACTCCTCGGCGTCGCGGATCTCGTTCTCGCCCGAGAGGAAGACGAGCACGTCGCCGGAGCTCTCGCGGGCCAGCTCGTCGAGGCCGTCGTTGATGCCCTGAAGGTAGTCGCGGTCGTCGGCTCGGGCCGGTCGGTCGCCCCGGGCGTCGAGGTCATCGGGGTCGGTGCTGGATCCTTCGGTTTCGCCGTCAGCACTGACCTCATCGGCGACCAACGGGCGGTAGCGCACCTCGACCGGATAGGTGCGGCCCGAGACCTCGATGATGGGGGCGCCGTCGAAGTGCTTCGAGAACGACTCCGGGTCGATCGTCGCGCTCGTGATGATCAGCTTGAGATCGGGGCGGCGGGGCAGGAGCTGCTTGAGATAGCCGATCAGGAAGTCGATCGTGAGGCTGCGCTCGTGCGCCTCGTCGATGATGATCGTGTCGTATTTGGTGAGGTCACGGTCGAAGTGGATCTCGTTGAGAAGGATCCCGTCGGTCATCAGCTTGATGCGGGTCGCGTCGCTGACATGGTCGGTGAACCGGACCTGGTAGCCGACGAGGTCGCCCATCTCGCTGCCGAGCTCGTCGGCGATGCGCTCCGCGACCGTGCGGGCGGCGATACGGCGCGGCTGAGTGTGGCCGATCATCTCGCGACCGAGGTCGAGGCAGATCTTGGGCAGCTGCGTGGTCTTGCCCGAGCCTGTCGCACCCGCCACGATGACGACCTGATTGTCGCGAATGGCAGCCGCGATGTCGTCGCGTCGCTGCGAGATCGGCAGCTCCGGGGGGAAGGTGATGGCAGGAATCATGAGCCCTCCAGCTTACCGCGCGGGTCGGCGAGGAGTTATCCACAGGGTGGTGGCCGGGGCCAGCGGGGGAGTCGCCCGGGTTGCCATCCTCGTCGCATGACTTCTTCGTTCGACTTCAGCTCGGAGGGCGTTCAAGCCCTCATCGTCTTCACCGATCCCGTCTGCGTCTACTGTCTCGACCTCGTGCACGAGGGCCTCACCTCCGAGGCCGAGATAGCCGCTCGTGCCGCCGAGCGCATCGGCGTCACGGTCGAGCACGCCGCCGCGGTGCTCGACGGGCTGATCGGCGTCGGGTACATCGGGCGGGCCGGTCTCACCGAGATCGCCGATCTCGGGCTCGACGACTTCGCCGCGCATTTCGAGAAGGCGATGGATCAGCTGGAATGGCTGCGATCGAAGGGGGAGGGGCGCCAGGTCGACGACATCCTCGTGGCCTTGGACGCCGCCTGGAACACCCGCAGCGCCGATCCGGCGAAACGGCTCAGCGCGGCGCAGTTTCGCGCGTCGGCGGCGGGTCGTCGGCACGCCGCGAGGCTCGAGGCCCGGAGTCTCGGGCACGTCTCGGCGGTCGGAGTAGCCGAGGGGGCGCGCGCGTGATGATGTCGCCCGACCGACGGGCCCTGATCCTCCTGCTCAGCCCCGCCGTCTTGCACCTGCTCGACCTGCTCCTCACCGGCGTGACCAGCGAGAAAGACCTCACGCAGCGGACGGCCGGCCGGCTCGGCATCCCGACCTCGCACGCACGGGAGGTGCTCGAGAATCTCGTGCGCAACGACTTCGTCACGCGCGAACGCTCGGGCGGCTACCGAGGTCTCGACGAGGCTCGCTTCCGAGACGAACTCGCCGCCGCTCGTCGGCATCTGGTCGGGCTGCGCCTGGCGGGCGACCATGCCCAGGCCGACCTGCTGGAGCGCGCTCTCGACAGCGCATGGGATGCCCGGAGTGCCGACCCGGTGCGCAAGAAGAGCGCGAGGCGGTTCATCCGGTCGGAAGACGGCCGTCGTCTAGACGACCTGATGCAGAGTCAGATGCTGGGGGAGCCCTTCGCGCTCCTGCGGTTGCGGAAGAGGGCGGGGTAGGCCGGGGGTCGCCGATACGCGATATTCATGCCAGGCTGGCGCGCATGGAGGCAGTGGAGCTGAAAGCGGATCCGGTCGTGGCCCTCGTCGGCGGCGGGGCGGTGTTCCTGGCAGGCGTCGCTTCGTTGGGGGCAGGCCGAGTCTCAGGTGCCTTCCTTCTCGGGGCGCTGGCGTGGTCGGTGGGGCTTGCGGTGCTCGCCCTGGGGCTCCCCGGGAGGGCGGGTGCCTTGGGCTCGGGCAGGGCGGTGCGGCTGCTACTGGTGGGAGCGGCTTCGCTCTCGCTCGCGACAGGCATCGCATCGAGCTTCGGCAGCGTGCCCTCCGAGAGGTTCGAGTCGCCGGCCGTTCAGGTGTTTTCATGGGCCTTCCTGGTGGTCGAGCTTGCGGCCCTGGTTCTTCTCGTCGCTGGTGCAATCCTGGTTGGTCGCGCTCCCGACGCGTCTGCCCGCGCTCGCAACGGCCTGGTCGCGCTCACTCTCGTGGCGGTCGTCTCCTCCGTGCTTCCGTACCTCGTCCTCGCCGCTCTCGCCCCGAGAGACGTGCAGATCGCGGCCGACGGTCTGTTCTGGGTCTCGCGGCTCTTCGCGCTCCTGACCTGTGCCGTGGGCGTCTGGTTCGCCTGGCCGTGGCTTCAGCCTCGGGTCGACGCCGCTGTGTCTGCTGTGGCGCGGGCCCACCGTCGCTACGTCGACTCGACCCCCTGAGCAGTGCTGTCGATTGGAATGGAGCGACTGGCAGGAGGCGATCTGGGATTTCGAATGAGGCGCTCGCGACGATCAGGAGCGATCCGTATGCTGTGATCACCGCTCGAACCCGAGTCGTCAACGAAGACGAAATTGGAGCTCCAATGAGTAGTTCCCGCACCTCCCCCTCTCGTGCCACCGCGTCGGTCGCTTCCATCCTCAAAGAGTCGGCCGACCGTCACGCCGATGCGGTCGCCGTCGTCGTCGGTCCGACCGAGACGACCTACTCCGAGCTGTGGGCCGAGACCCGCGCCTACGCCGGCGCTCTCCGTGCCAAGGGCGTCACCGAGGGCAGCCGCGTCGCCATGCTCGTGCCGAACGTGACCGACTTCCCCCGCGTCTACTACGCGATTCTCTCGCTCGGGGCCGTGGCCGTTCCGATCCATGCTCTGCTCAAGCAGCACGAGATCGAATACGTCCTCCACGACAGCGGATCGGCCATGTTGGTCTGCGCCGCACCACTCCTCGGCGAAGGGGCGCCCGGCGCCGGTCTGGCCGGCGTCGACGTGGTCACCGTGCTGGCACCGCCCGATCTCGTCACCGGCTTCGATCGCCTCGAGGCGCTCGCCGAGGCGGCCGAACCCATCGACACCTACGTGCCCCGCGACCCGTTCGACACCGCGACGATCCTGTACACGAGCGGCACCACGGGGCAGCCCAAGGGCGCCGAGGGGTCGCACTTCAGCCTGCTCGAGCAGACCAACGCCTTGCTTCTCTCCACGTTCAAGATCGAGGCCGGCGATCGCCTTCTCGGTGCGCTTCCGCTGTTCCACACGTTCGGCCAGACCTGCACCATGAACGTCGCCTTCCGGGCGGGCGCCACCATGGTGATGGTGCCGAAGTTCGACGGCGACACGGCCCTCCGGGTGATGGTCGAGCAGCACTGCGACATCTTTATGGGCGTCCCCACGATGTACATGGCTCTGCTCGACGCGGCGACCCGCACCGAGTCGCGGCCGAGTCTCAAATACGCGATCTCCGGGGGTGCCGCGCTTCCCGTCGCGATCATCGACCGGTTCCGCGAAACCTTCGGGGCCGAGATCCACGAGGGCTACGGCCTCACCGAGACGTCGCCCGTCGCGACCTTCAACCACGTCGGCCGCACGCCGCGTCCCGGAACGATCGGCACGGCCATCTGGGGAGTCGACGTCGAGGTCGCCGACCCCAGCGTCTCCGACAGCATCGTGCTCATGCCGAACGGCTCGATCGGCGAGATCGTCGTGCGCGGCCACAACATCATGAACGGCTACCTCAACCGCCCTGACGACACCGAGAAGGCGATCGTCGACGGCTGGTTCCGCACGGGCGACCTCGCCACCAAAGACGACGACGGCTACTTCACCATCGTCGACCGAACGAAAGACATGATCATCCGCAACGGTTACAACGTGTATCCCCGGCAGGTAGAAGAAGTCCTCGCCAGCCACCCCGACGTGCGCATGGCCGCCGTGTTCGGTGTGCCCCACGAGACCCACGGTCAAGAGATCGAGGCGGCCGTCGTCCTAGCGCCCGAAAGCACGACGAGCCCGGACGACCTCATTGCCTTCGTCGCCGAAGAGATCGCGGCCTACAAGTACCCTCGCGTCGTGCACGTGCTCGACGCCCTGCCCCTCGGTCCGAGCGGCAAGGTGCTCAAGCGCGAGCTCGTCCAGCGATTCGCCCCGGCTCACGCGTGAGAGACGTCGAGGTCCGCGTCCACCGAAGCGACGAGGGGTTCCCGAAAGAGCAGGAGCTCGGGTGGCAGCTCGCCGAGCTGGCCGTCGACCCGGTGCCCGTCGCCGACGACGTCACCGAGATGATCATCAACCGCGTCATCGATAACGCGGCGGTGGCGACCGCGTCGCTCCGTCGCGCGTCGGTGGTTGCGGCGCGCGCCCAGGCCGAGGCACATCCGATCAGCCCCGCGACAGGCCCCAGGCGCCGGGGAGCGACCGTATTCGGCACCGACCCGACTCTCCGCTTCGCCCCGGAATGGGCCGCCTGGGCCAACGGCGTCGCCGTCCGCGAGCTCGACTTCCACGACACCTTCCTCAGCGCCGAATACTCCCACCCCGGCGACAACATCCCGCCGCTGCTGGCTGTCGCGCAGCACGCGGGCCGTTCAGGATCCGACGTGGTGCGTGGCATCGCGACCGCGTACGAGATCCAGGTCGACCTCGCTCGGGCGATCAGCCTGCACCGCCACACGATCGACCACGTCGCGCACCTCGGCCCGAGCGCTGCAGCGGGCCTCGGCACGCTCCTCGGCCTCGACGCCGAGACGATCTACCAGGCGATCGGCCAGGCCCTCCATACGACCACCGCGACGCGGCAGTCGCGCAAGGGCCTCATCTCTACCTGGAAGGCCTATGCGCCGGCCTTCGCCGGGAAGCAGGCGATCGAGGCGATCGACCGCGCGATGCGCGGCCAGACGAGCCCGTCACCGATCTACGAGGGCGAAGACGGCGTGATCGCGACCCTCCTCGACGGCGTCGAGGCGGGTTACTCGGTGCCGTTGCCGGCCGCGGGCGAGCAGAAGCGCGCCATCCTCGACACCTTCACGAAAGAGCACTCGGCCGAGTATCAGGCGCAGGCCTGGATCGACCTGGCCCGCCGACTCGGCCGCGAGCACCCGGAGCTCCGCGATCCCGCGCGCGTGGCGAGCATCGTGCTGCACACGAGCCACCACACCCACCGCGTCATCGGTTCCGGTGCGAACGACCCGCAGAAGTACGACCCCACCGCTAGCCGCGAGACCCTCGACCACTCCATCCCCTACATCGTCGCCGTGGCGCTGCAGGACGGCGAATGGCACCACGAGCGCTCCTACGCCCCGGAGCGGGCCGCCCGCGCCGACACGGTCGCTCTCTGGCGGTCCATCACGACGGTCGAAGACCCTGACTGGACTCGCCGCTACCACTCGCTCGACCCGGCCGAGCAGGCATTCGGCGGACGCATCGAGGTCACGTTCACCGACGGAGGCACTCTCGTGGACGAGATCGCGGTGGCCGATGCGCATCCCCTGGGAGCACGGCCGTTCCAGCGAGCGGACTACGTGACGAAGTTCCGGACCCTGGCCAGTGGGATCCTCGATTCGTCGTCGATCGACGCCTTCATCGACCTCGCCGAGCGTCTTCCTGAGCTGACCGCCGACGAGCTCGGCGGGCTGACCGTGATGCCCGATTCGGCGTACTTCGAGGGGCTCACCGTGCGCGAGGGGCTGCTGTAGTGCTGTACTCCTCGGTTTCGGCTGCCGACAAACGCGTCGCCCTGCGGCGGGCACTCGACGGCCCGGGTCTGGTGCGGCTGCCGGGTGCCTTCAACCCGCTGAGCGCACGGCTGATCGAACGCAAGGGCTTCGAGGGCGTCTACATCTCGGGTGCCGTGATCAGTGCCGACCTCGGCCTGCCCGACATCGGCCTGACGACCCTGACCGAGGTCGCCACCCGGGCCGGGCAGATCGCCCGCATGACCGACCTGCCGTCGATCGTCGACGCCGACACCGGCTTCGGCGAGCCGATGAACGTCGCGCGCACAGTCCAGACGCTCGAAGACGCCGGGCTGGCCGGCCTGCACATCGAAGATCAGGTGAATCCGAAGCGCTGCGGGCATCTCGACGGAAAAAGCGTCGTCGACGCCGAGACGGCGGTCAAGCGGATCCGCGCCGCGGTCGACGGTCGTCGCGACCCGAACTTCCTGGTGATGGCCCGAACCGATGTGCGCGCCGTCGACGGTCTCGCGGCGGCCGTGGATCGGGCGAAGGCCCTCGTCGACGCGGGCGCCGACGCGGTGTTCCCCGAAGCGCTCGAGGGGCTCCGCGAGTTCGAGGCGATGGCCGATGCTCTCGACGTGCCGATCCTCGCCAACATGACCGAGTTCGGCAAGGGCGAGCTGCACACGGCCGACGAGCTCGCGAGCGCCGGGGTGAAGATCGTGATCTACCCGGTCACGCTGCTGCGCCTGGCCATGGGCGAGGCCGAGCGCGGTCTCGACGAGATCGCCGCCGCCGGCACGCAGGCGGCGCTCCTGGACCGGATGCAGCACCGCCGAGACCTGTACGACCTGATCGACTACGAGGGCTACTCGCAGTTCGACGACTCGATCTACACGTTCGACCTTACGAAGGAGTGACCGATGACGACATCCGCAGCGACCGACACCGCACCTGAAATTCACAAGGGCCTGAACGGCGTCGTCGTCGACGAGACCCGCGTCTCCAAAGTCGACGCCGCCTCGAACTCCCTCCTCTATCGCGGGTATCCGGTACAGCAGCTCGCCGGCGCCGTGCCGTTCGAAGACGTCGTGTGGCTGCTCTGGCGCGGTGAGCTTCCGACCGCTTCCGAGAAGGAGGCGTTCCGCTCTGCCGAGCGCGGTGCCCGGGCGCTCGACCCGACCCTCCGCTCGCTGATCGATTCGCTGCCGAAGTCCACGCACCCGATGGATGTCTTGCGGACGGCCGTGAGCGCACTCGGCACCCTGGATCCTGAACCGGCGAAGCCGTCGCCCGACGAGACCTACGAACGTGCCCTTCGTGTCTTCGCGCAGATCCCGGCCTTGATCGCGTACGACCAGCGTCGACGACGAGGGCAGGATCCTTTGGACTCCCGCGACGACCTCGGGTATTCGGCGAACTTCCTCTGGCTCGTCTTCGGCGAAGAGCCCGACAAGCGCGACGTCGAGGCGTTCGACGTGTCGATGACCCTCTACGCGGAGCACTCGTTCAACGCGTCGACGTTCACGGCTCGCGTGATCGCCTCGACTCTCTCCGACCTGCACTCGGCCCTCGTCGGCGCGATCGGCGCGCTTCGGGGCCCGCTCCACGGCGGTGCGAACGAGGCGGCACTGGCTCTGCTCGAAGAGATCCACGACCCCGAACGGGTCGACGCCTGGCTCGATGCGGCCCTCGCCGAGAAGCGCACCCTGATGGGTTTCGGGCACCGCGTCTACAAGAACGGCGACAGTCGCGTGCCGACGATGGAGGTCGCTCTCGGGCGGCTCCTCGACGAGCGCCCCGGGCAGGAGAACGAGCGGCTGCGCGACCTCTACGACACCCTTCAGCAGGGCGTGCTCGACCGGAAGGGCCTCAAGCCGAATGTCGACTACCCGTCGGGCGTCGCCTACCACCTGCTCGGGTTCGACGCCGAGGTGTTCACGCCGCTGTTCGTCGCGGCGCGGGTCGCCGGCTGGACGGCACACGTCGTCGAGCAACGCGGCGCGAACGCGCTCATCCGGCCGCTGAGTGAGTATGTGGGGGAGGGGTATCGCGACGTTCCCTTGTCGTGAGGCAGGGCGCGGCGCCGGGTTTCGGGCAGGGCGCCGCCCATCGGCGGTGGTGAGGCCGAAAGGTGGTGTCGCAACCCCTCGGCCGAGGTAAGGCCAAAGCCGGTGCCAGGCCGGCGGCGTAGCGTGGCCCCGTGCCCAACGAGCTCCGCGACGCCATCAGCCCGTACCTCCGCAGCCACGCCGACAACCCCGTCGCGTGGCACACGTGGGGAGCCGCCCCGTTCGAGGAGGCCGCCCGCCGCGGGCTTCCCGTGATGGTGTCGATCGGCTATTCGACCTGCCACTGGTGCCACGTCATGGCCCGCGAGAGCTTCTCCGACCCCGAGTTGGCCGCGCACCTCAACGAGCGCTTCGTCGCCATCAAGGTCGACCGCGAGGAACACCCCGATGTCGACGCCAGCTATCTCGCGGCGGCGGGCGCCTTCACCGGCAACCTCGGCTGGCCGCTGACCGTCTTCGTCACGCCCGAGGGCCGCGCGTTCTTCGCGGGCACCTACTATCCACCGGTTCCGGTGCAGGGCACGCCGTCGTTCCGTCAGGTGCTCGATGCCGTCACCGAGGCCTGGACCGACCGCCGCGACGAGGTGGAGCAGAACGCCGGTGAGATCGCCGCCGCGCTCGCCGCAGCGTCGACGACCACAGGCGCAGGCACGGGCGACAACGCAGGATCCGACGTCACGGCAGACGAGATCCAGGCGATCGTCACTCGGCTCGCGTCGTTCGAAGACGACGAGTTCGGTGGCTTCGGTCGCGCCCCCAAGTTCCCGATCGCGCCGGTGCAGCGCCTGCTCGTCGACGTGGCGACGAGTTCGTCGCCGGCCGCACCGGCCGCGCGAGCGCTGGTCGGACGCACCCTCGACGCCATGGCCGCGTCGCCTCTCCGCGACTCGGTGGAGGGCGGCTTCTTCCGCTACTCCGTCCGGCGCGACTGGCACGAGCCGCACTACGAGCGCATGCTCTACGACAATGCCGTGCTGCTCGACGCCTACTCCCGCGTCGGATCGTTCGACGTGGCCGCGGGCATCGCCGAGTTCCTGCTGACGACGCTGCAGCGGCCTGGCGGTGGTTTCGGGTCGGCCCAAGACAGCGAGAGCGACCTCGGCGAGGGCGGCTACTACGCGCTTGACGCCGACGGGCGGGCCGCGGCGACACCGCCGAAGGTCGACGAGAAGGTACTGACGGGGTGGAACGGCCTCGCAATCGGCGCGCTGGCAGAGGCCGGGGTGCGGCAGGGGAGAGCCGACTGGATCGTGGCGGCACGAGCGGCGGCGGATCGGATCCTCGGGTCTTCGGTGTCGACCGACGGCGTCTTGCTGCGGGCGACGTCCGAGCGGGGTGCCTCCGACGCGGTCGCGACCCTCGAAGACTTCGGCATGCTCGCCGACGGGCTGTTGCGGCTCGCAACCGCGACCGGCGAGGTGTTGTATGCCACGGCTGCGCGCGACCTCGTCGAGCAGTGCCTCCCAGCATCCGGCGATGCCCGCGTGTTCGCGGCTCCCGGCGGCGGCGACCCGGTACTCGCCGCGCAGGGGCTCCAGCTCGCGAGCGACCCATCGGAGGGCGCCTACCCGTCGGGCCTGTCGGCCATGGCCTCGGCGGCCCTGACCCTGTCACAGCTCACGGCCGACGCCCGCTACCGGGAGGCCGCCGCGCGCGCCGTCCGCTCGGTGCACGACCTGGCGCTCGACAACCCGACCGCCTTCGGGGCGATCCTGTCGGTCGGTGTCGCGCTGTCGGATCCTGCGGTTCAGGTCGTCGTCGTGACCGACGGGAGCGAAGGATCCGACGGCCCGCTCGCCGACTCCGCCCGACGAGTGCGACGGCCCGGCGCCGTCGTGGCCGTCGTGCCAGAAGCTCAGGTGGCAGAGTGGTCGGCCGCCGGGTTCGAGCTGTTCGAGGGACGGGTGCTCGGCGCCGGTGCTGGAGCTGCCGCGACGGCCTACGTCTGCCGCGACTTCGTGTGTCGGCTGCCGGTCGGCTCGGTGCCCGAGTTCGAGGAGCAGCTCGCCGCCGTTGCCCGAATTTGAAGGAGAAACTCGCGCTGGAGGCCCCGGATCGGCATGTTTCCGGTCGCCGCGGCGTGTTTTTCCTTCAAATTTGCACGCGGACCAGGGGCCAGCGGGCTACTTCCAGCTCGGCACCCAGTAGTGCAGGTTGATGAAGGTCCACGGCGCTTGGGTCGCCGTCCACATCGGGTAGTAGAAGATCGTCAGCACGACTGCCACGATCACGATCACCCCCACGACGCGGATCCCGCTCAGGCGGCGGAGCGGATCGTCGGTGCGCTTGCCGAGGATGATGCCGAGAGCGGCCACCAGCCCCATCACGAGATAGGGCTCGAACGCGATCGTGTAGAACTGGAAGACCGTCCGGTTGAGGTACATCATCCAGGGCAGGTAGCCGGCGGCGACGCCGATCAAGATGGCCCCCGACTGCCACTCGCGGTAGCGCGCCAGCCGGTAGCAGAGGTAGAGGCAGGCGAGCACGGCGGCGTACCAGATCAGCGGGTTCGCGATGCCGCTGATGGCCTGGCCGCAGCGGTCGACCGTGCAGCCGTTCTGACCCTCTGACAGGCCAAGGTAGAACATGCTCGTCGGTCTCTGCATCAGCAGCCAGAGCAGCGGGTTCGCCTGGTAGGGGTGCGCCGTCGACAGCCCGACGTTGAACGCGTAGATGCTCGCCTGGTAGTGCCAGAAGTTCTGCGCGACGTCGGGCACCCAGGCGAGCAGGCCCTTCCAGGGCGTGGCCCCGTTGCCGTCTTCGAGCCAGGTGCGGTTCCAGCCGCCCCGGGTGACGAACCAGCCCGTCCAGGTGGCGATGTAGGTGACTGCCGCCGCGGGCACCATCAGCAGGAACGTCGCCGGACCCTGCGTGATGAGCGTTCCCGTGCCCCACAGCTCGACTCCGACACGACGCCTCGCCATCATGTCGACGGCCACCGTGTAGAGCGCGAAGATGGCGAGAAAGTAGATGCCGTTCCACTTCACGCCCGAGGCGGCACCGAGCATAATTCCGGCCGCGATCAGCCACGGCCTGTTCCACAGCGTCGGCCCCCAGGCAAGGTCGCGCCCGCGCGCATTCCTCCGTCGAACCCAAGTATCCAGACGTCGTTTGCTGTGCGCGCGATCGAGCAGAACCGCCCCGAATGCGAGCAACGCGAAGAGCATCACGAAGTTGTCGAGCAGCGACACCCGCGACATCACGATCGCCTGACCGTCGATGGCGAAGAAGAACCCCGCCAGCACTCCGAGCACGTCGGACTTGAGCAGGTACCGCGTGATCAGCGTGACAAGAAGGACAGCAAGGATCCCGGCCACCGCCGTGCTCAACCGCCACCCGGCCGGATTCGCCGGCCCCATCACGGCCATGCCGAGCGAGATCAGCCACTTGCCGAGGGGCGGGTGGGCGATGAATTCGGCGGAACTCGTGAAGAGATCTGTCTGACCGGCCGCGAACTTCGCGTCGACGTCGCCCGGCCAGGTGCCCTCGTAGCCGAGGTTGTGCAGAGTCCAGGCGTCTTTGACGTAATAGGTCTCGTCGAACACCAGGGTGTTCGGGTGGCCGAGGTGCCAGAGGCGCAGCAGCGCGGCGATCAGGGTGACGAGTGCCGGGCCGCCCCAGCGCCAGGCGCGCTGGCGGGCGGGGGTAGAGAGTACGCGACCCCACCAGGCGTCGATCGGCGTGAGCCCCCAGCGATGCGCGACCGGCTTCCGCGGTCGCTCGACCCGGTCGGGCTCGTCACCGTGGGAGGATTCGCCGCCGGGGCCTTCGACGGGCGCGCTTCCGACCAGCTGGTCGAAGTCGCCGCTCGGCCGAAATGTCATTCGGCCATCGTAGATGGCCCGACGAAGGAGAATGGGCGGGTGATCGTTCTCGCGGCAACTCCTATCGGCAACCTCGGCGACGCCTCCCGGCGCCTGATCGAGGCCCTCTCGAACACCGAGGTGATCGCGGCGGAAGACACCCGCACGGCCATCCACCTGATGCGCGCCCTCGGCGTCGAGAACCGTCCGCGGCTCATCGCGCTGCACGAGCACAACGAGCGCGAGAAAGCCTCCGAGGTCGTAGAGCTGGCGCGGAATGCCGACGTGCTCGTCTTGACCGATGCCGGGATGCCGGCCATCTCGGATCCTGGGTTCCCGCTCGTCGAAGCGGCCGCCGCCGCGGGAGTGACCGTCACCTCTCTTCCCGGCCCGTCGGCCGTGCTGACGGCGCTCGCCGTCTCAGGGCTGCCGACCGACCGCTTCACCTTCGAGGGGTTTCTGCCGCGCAAGCAGGGCGATCGTCTGCGGGTGCTCGGCGAACTTGAGGGCGAGCGCCGCACGATGGTCTTCTTCGAGTCTCCGCACCGCCTGGCCGACTCGCTCGTCGACGTGGCGTCAGCGCTCGGCGAGTCGCGGCGCGTGGTCGTCTGCCGCGAGCTGACGAAGCTGCACGAAGAGGTCAAGCGGGGCACCGCGGCCGAGCTCGTCGCCTGGGCTGCCGAGGGGGTTCGGGGTGAGATCTGCATCGTGATCGAAGGATCCGCGGCCCGTCACGTCGACCTCTCGGCCGGCGTCGCTCTCGTGCTCGCGGCCGTTGCTGCCGGTGACCGCCTGAAGGAGGCCGCCGCCGAGGTGTCGGCCGCGACGGGTCTCTCGAAGCGCGACCTGTACCAGGGGGCGCTCGCCGCTCGTTAGGTGTGAACACCCGCCAACCCCTCCCACACGCCGAAACGCACCGCCGCGCGGCTTTAGGATGGACGACATGCCCGCCGGCGACGCCTTCTTCATCACCACGCCCATCTTCTACGTCAACGACGTGCCCCACATCGGGCACGCCTACACCGAGGTCGCGACCGACGTGCTCGCTCGGTGGCACCGCCAGCGCGGTGACGACGCCTGGCTGCTCACCGGCACCGACGAGCACGGCCAGAAGATTCTGCGCACGGCGACGAGCCACGACGTCTCGCCCAAAGAGTGGGCCGACAAGCTCGTAGAAGAGGCCTGGATCCCGCTCCTCGAGACGGTCAACATCGCCAACGACGACTTCATCCGAACCACCGACCAGCGGCACGAGACCGGTGTGCAGACCTTCCTGCAGAAGCTCTACGACGACGGCTTCATCTACCAGGGCGAGTTCGAGGGCTTCTACTGCGTCGGCTGCGAGGAGTACAAGCAGGCGTCCGACCTGGTCGACGGCACCGGTCCGTTCGAGGGCCAGCAGGTCTGCGCCATCCACTCGAAGCCCGTCGAGCTGCTGAAGGAGAGCAACTACTTCTTCCGCATGAGCGACTTCGAGAAGCCGCTGCTCGATCTGTACGAGTCGCAGGCCGACTTCATTCAGCCCGAGAGCGTCCGCAACGAGATCGTCCAGTTCGTCAAGCAGGGTCTGCGCGACCTCTCGATCTCGCGGGCCTCGTTCGACTGGGGCATCAAGGTGCCGTGGGACGACAAGCACGTCGTCTACGTCTGGTTCGACGCCCTACTCAACTACGTCACCGCCGTCGGCTACGGCGTGCCCGATCAGCAGGCCGAGTTCGACCGCCGCTGGCCCGCCACGCACATCGTCGGCAAAGACATCGCGCGTTTCCACGCCGTCATCTGGCCCGCCATGCTGATGGCCGCTGGTCTGCCCGTGCCGAAGCATGTCTTCGGCCACGGCTGGCTGCTCGTCGGTGGCGAGAAGATGTCGAAGTCGAAGCTGACGGGTATCGCGCCGCAACAGATCACGGAGACCTTCGGCGTCGACGCGTTCCGCTACTACTTCATGCGCGCCATCACGTTCGGCAACGACGGCAACTTCTCGTGGGAAGACATCTCGGCGCGCTACCAGGCCGAGCTCGCCAACGGATTCGGCAACCTCGCGTCTCGCATCATCGCCATGATCACCCGCTACTTCGACGGCACCGTGCCCGTCGCCGGCGACCTCGACGCGGCCGACCTCGCCATCCGCGAGACCGAGGTGCGCGTGACCGCCGCCGCGGACGCGGCGATCGAGCGGTTCGCGATCCACGAGGCCCTCGGTTCCATCTGGGAGCTCGTCGATGCCCTCAACGGCTACATCACCGAGCAAGAGCCCTGGGCTCTCGCGAAAGACGAAGCCAAGCGCGATCGTCTCGCGACGGTGCTGAACACGGCGCTTCGGGGTCTCGGCACGCTGACCGTGCTGCTCAGCCCCTTCATCCCGGATGCCACGCGCAAGCTGTGGGCGTCGATCGGCCAGGGTGAGCTGACGAGCCAGAACGTCGACCGCGCTCCCGAGTGGTCGTCGGCACCGAACGTTCAGCCGCTTCCGTCGACGCTGTTCCCGCGCATCGAGCAGCCGGAGCCGGCCACAGCGTGACTGACGCAGAATCCGGCGACGGAGCGACGATGCCCCCGTCTCACGACCAAAACGCCGGCGCGACCCACATCCGCAAGCGCAGCGACGAATCGGGCGGCCAGAAGCGCGATCTGAGCTACCCGCCACTGCCGCAGCCCCTCACGGTTCCGGTCTACGACAACCACACCCACCTCGAGATTGAAGACGGCGAAGAGGGCCTCGACTACCGCGAGCACCTCGACCGGGCGTCGAGCGTCGGCATCCGCGGTGTGGTGCAGGTCGGCAACGACGTGGCCACATCGCGCTGGTCGGCCGAGATCGCGAGCCGTGAACCGCGCGTGCTGGCGGCGGTCGCTCTGCACCCCAACGAGGCGCCGAAGCTCGCCGCCGCCGGAGAACTCCACGAGGCGCTGGCCGTGATCGACGAGCTTGCCGCCAGGCCCCGCGTGCGTGCCGTCGGCGAGACCGGCCTCGACTGGTTCCGGCTTCCCGACGACGAGACTCGCGACGCCGCCCGCGCCGCGCAGCTCGAGTCGTTCGAGGCGCACATCGAGATCGCCAAGAAGCACAATCTCGCCCTGCAGATCCACGACCGCGATGCCCACGACGACGTCGTCGCAACGCTCAAGCGCGTCGGCGCCCCCGAGCGCACGGTCTTCCACTGCTTCTCGGGCGGCCCCGAGTTGGCCACCGTCTGCGCCGAGAACGGCTGGTACATGTCGTTCGCCGGCACCGTCACGTTCAAGAACGCGCAGGCCCTCCGCGACGCTCTCATCCAGGCCCCGCGCAGTCTGATCATGGTCGAGACCGACGCGCCCTTCCTCACGCCGAGCCCGTTCCGCGGCCGACCGAACTCGCCGTACCTGATCCCGCACACCCTGCGTTCGATGGCCGAGACCCTCGGCACCGACGTCGGCATGCTCGCCGCGCAGATCACGTCGACGACCGAGCTGGTCTACGGCACGTGGGAGTCCGACCCCATCCGGATCGAGGCCTGACGTGGCATCCAGCACGCTTCTCGGGCCCGCCGAGATCCGCGACCTCGCCGACCTCCTCGGTATCCAGCCGACGAAGAAGCTCGGCCAGAACTTCGTCCACGACGGCAACACCGTGCGGCGGATCGTGGGGGCTGCCAAGGTCGCACGCGAGACTCGTGTGGTCGAGATCGGGCCGGGTCTCGGATCCTTGACTCTCGGTCTGCTCGAAGCCGGCGCCTCGGTCACCGCGGTCGAGATCGATAAGCGGCTGGCCGAACAGCTGCCCGAGACCGTGCGTCTGCTGCAGCCCGACGCCGACCTGACCGTGGTCGTGGCCGACGCGATGAAGGTCACCGAGCTGCCGTCCGAGCCGACGCACCTCGTCGCCAACCTGCCCTACAACATCTCCGTTCCGGTGCTCTTGCACTTCCTCGAGCACTTCCCGTCGCTGACGCGAGGGCTCGTCATGGTCCAGGCCGAGGTGGGGCTCCGTCTCGCGGCCTCGCCCGGGTCGAAGGTCTACGGCTCGCCGAGCATCAAGGCGGCCTGGTACGGCATCTGGTCGACGGCGGGTCAGGTCAGCCGCCAGGTCTTCTGGCCGGTGCCGAACGTCGACAGCATTCTGGTCGCCTACGACCAGCGCGAACCGAAGGGCACCGAGGCGGAGCGTGCCGCCACGTTCGAGCTCGTCGACGCTGCGTTCCAGCAGCGTCGCAAGATGCTCCGGCAGTCGCTGTCGGTCGTGTTCGGGTCGTCGGCGGAGGCATCCGACGCGATCGAGCGCGCGGGCCTGGCGGCGACGGGTCGCGGCGAAGAGCTCACGGTCGACGACTTCCTGGCCATCGCCCGAGTGCGGTTGGCCGACCGGGCCGAGTAGTCGTGTCTCCGAAGCGGAGGCGACAGCCCGAGGGTGTGGGGAGCGCACCGAGCGGGTCGAGTGCAGCCATGAGCCCGGCGACGCGACGAGCGGCGGCCGGCCCCACGGATGCCAAGCTCGCCGCGCGGTCAGGACGAGGCGTGGCCGAGTGGTTCGAGATCCTCGACGCCGAAGACGCCACGCGTCTCTCGCACGCGCAGATCGTCGACCTGCTCGTCGAGGTGTACGAGGCGCCTGACTGGGGTGCCGAGTCAGTGGCCGTCCGGTATCAGCAGGCGCACGGCATCGCGCTACCGGGTCAGCAGCCCGACGGGACCTTCGCGGTGGCGGCGAGCCGCAGCATCCGGGGTGCCCAGACCGACCTCCTCGACGGCGCGATCGCCGAGGCCGCGACGATCGGCGGTGCCGCGCCAGCTGAGGTGCATCGCCAACCCGAGCGCTGCGTCGCCGTGTGGCTGCTCGAGAGCGGCGACCGGCTCGAGGCTCGCGTGGGTACGTCTCGCGAGGGGCGGTGCGCGGTCACGATCGAAGAATCAAGGATCCGGCTGCCCGAACGCGTGCCCGAGCTTCGTCGTCGCCTCGAGCATGCCATCGAGCGCGTCGCCGCTCGGCCTCCCGCCTGAGAGGCGAACCGACGCGAATCGGCCATACCGACGCGGCGAACCGGGTCGATATGGCCGATCCTTGTTACTTCGAGGCCGGTGCCTTCTTCGACGCCGTGAAGTGCGCCGCGATGCGGCTGCTCGACAGCGCGCGCGGGTAGAGCGACACGTCGTCGACGGTGCCGGTGAGGTACGGCTTCGCGATCGTCGATCGATCGCCGGCAACTCGCCAGTAGCCCCAGCGCGACGGAAGCGAGATGGCCGCCGTCCTCGAGGCGACGACCTTGCCGTCGACGAACAGCTGTGCCGACTTCGTCGTGGCAGTCAGCGCCAACTGGTGCCACTTGCCGTCGGCGATGCTTCTCTTGCCGAGCAGGTCGCCGGTGGTCGACGATCGAAGGTCGAAGCCCGGAAGGCCCTTCGAGCTCACGTAGAGCATCCGGTCGGTCGCTCCCGAGGTCCGGCCGATCGAGTCTCCGAAGACGACCACGGTGCCGCCCTTGCCCTTGGGTACCTTGACCCACGCTTCGATGGTCTGCGCTCCCGCTGTCGTGGTCGACGGCTCCGCGGTGCCGGCGTACGTCGACGTCGCACCGGTGAACTGGGTCGCGGTGGTGCGGTCGGCACTGGAGCCCGCGGCCCGGGGGACGGGCTTTCCGAAGACGGTCAGCGGAGCGAGTCCCGTCTCGTCGCGGACGGTGCTTCCACTCGCCTGCCCGAACCGCCAGAACGACGTGGGTTTGTCGGCGAGGACCGACGCGGCGTACGCCGGTGGCGCAGAGGAGGCAATGGTCACCGAGACGCGGTCGCCGAGGGCGGCGTTGCCGTACGGGTCGATGGCCCGGATTCGGTACGAATAGGTGGCACCGGGGGTGAGTCCCGTGTCGGTGAACGACAACCGCGGTCGGTACCAGACGCTCGAGTCCGCTTTGACCTGGTAAAGGGGAGCGTCATTGAGGCTGTCGCGGTAGAGCTGGTAGGTCAGCGTCGAGTTGTCGGGGTCGGCGTTCGACTTCCAGCTCACCGTGGCCATTCCCGGAACCGTCGACGTGACGGTGGGCAAGAACCCGGCGCCGTTCGACACGGGGCCGGTCGACTGAGCTGCGGTGGCCGGTGCGGCGAACCGCGCGAGACCCTGCTGGGGGCGTCCGTTGACGGCCGTGAACTCTCCGCCGTACAGCACGTACTTCGACGTCGCGGCCACGCTCCAGGCCGCCTGCTGCTTGCCGGTGAAGGTCCCAGGGGTGAGCTCGGGGTACCAGTTGAGCAGGCTCGGCGAAGGGCGGCCGGTGAAAGCGGCGTTCGGCCCGGATCCTCGGTCATTGAGCTTCTGGGTCGCTGCGAGCGTGAACGCGAGAGCGCGGCGGTGGGTCACCGGCTTGGTCTCGCGGAATCCGCCCACGGAGTCGCAGTTGTGCGCGTGTCCGGCGGTGTACACGACCGAGCCCGAGACGGCTGCGGAGTACACGTCTCCCCGGCAGGTCTCGAGCCATCGGACGGCCCCGGTCGACCAGTCGGCTCGGAACGCCCCCTCGAAGTTTCCACTGGTGCCGAAGCGGAACGCGGTGCCGATGACACCGGTCGACGTGGCCGTCAGGCTCGTGATGGCCGAGTTCGCCCCGGCGTTGCGCACGACGCGGTCGACCGCCCAGCGCGTGGTCTTACCGGTGGTGCGGACGAGCGAGGCGAGGCCATAGCCGTAGATCGACGAGCCGTTCACCGACGTGAAGGCTCCGCCGAGCACGACCCGTGTTCCGCGCGGCGCGATTGCGATCGACGTCACGTCGCCACCCTTGAGCGTGGGGGCCCACGAGGTGAGAGCGCCCGTGCTCGACGATACGGCGGCGACCTTCACTCGAGACCGGCCGTCCATCGTCGTGAAGGCTCCGCCGGCATAGACCGTCGACCCGTAGACGCCGATGGCACTGACCTGCTTGTTCGCGGAAGCGCGGAATGACGACACGACGTTGCCCGAAGCGGGGGAGATCGCGGCGATCCGGTTCCTCGTCGTGCCGTTGACCGTCGTGAAGTCACCGCCGATGTAGAGACGCTTCTTGTCGGCGGACGGCACGATCGTCTTGACCTGGCCGTTCAGCACGGGCGCGAACTTCGCGATCAGAGCGCCCGTCCGGATGTCATACGCCAGGATCGACGAGCGCTTGACCGTCGACCGGCCGGGCAGAGCGCCGTCGGGTCGCGCGGTCGAGAACTTGCCGCCGACGAAGACGGTGTTGCCGACGACGGTCTGGGTCCAGACGACGCCGTTGATCTGAGGCGTCGGAAGAGACACCGCCGAGACGGTGGCCGGAGTCTTCGGGTTGGTCGGGGCGGTGGGTGCGGAGTCCGCGAGCGCGGCATCGGCGGCGACCAGGCTTCCCGCGACGAGCGCGAGAACGGTTGCCGATGCGGCGGCGAGTCTCCTGTTTCGGGACAGGAACAAAGGGGTGCTTTCAGTGCGTGGTACTGGATCAGCGTCTTGGCACCAGTTCGCCTGGGGGAGGGCGAACCGGTCGGGTAGCGGTTGACGCGGAGGTGGCTCGGGTAGCCGTGTCGGGCCGTAGCAACGACACTCCCGAGATTACTTCGAATTGTCGAGAAACGCGATGGTCAGTTTCGGGGCCGGTCAGAAATCGGTGAGGTTGCCGCGCAGACCGGAGGTACCGAACGAGGAGCGCAGGATCCTGCGCTTCCGCAGCTCGGGCACGAGCCGGTCGAGCACGCGGTGCACCGTGACCGGGTGCAGGTCGCCGTTGAAGATGAAGCCGTCGTTGTCGGCGTCGTCGCCGAGCCGTTCGATGAAGTCGGCGACCTGCGGGGCCGTGCCGACGAACCCGGATCCGTCGCTGATCCGGCCCTTGCGGTATTTCGCCACGAAGAGCTCGCGCAAGGGAGTGGCCGGGTCGGCGCCGCCCACGAGTCCGCCGATGCTGCCCGTCGACACGTGCTGACCGAAGACGGCCGGGTCGAGCGGCCTGTCGAGGTCGAGCCCGGTGAGGTCGGTCTCGGTGATGATCGACTGCCGTTCGATGACCTCGTGCAGATCGGCGTCGCTCGGGTGGGCCGAGGCGGCCACGATCCGGTCGACCTCCTCCTCGCTCGCGACGATCTCGGGGGTCAGAACGAAAAGGATCCGAATGTCGGTCGCCTTCCGCCCCTCGGCCTCGGCCGCTCGGTGGATCTTCTGCCGGTATGCCCGGACGGTCTCGACGTCGAGCTTCGCGAGTGCGAGCTGCACGTCGCTGTTGCGCCCGGCGAACTCCAGGCCGCGGCCCGAGCCGCCCGGGGAGACGATGACCGGGTCGCCGTCTCCGCCGCCGGCCGCCGGGTCAAACGGGGGAGCGTTGAGCGGGCCGTCGAGCGAGAAGTACTCGCCGCGGTGCTCGAACGCGTCGAGCTTCGAGCCGTCGGCGTAGCGCCAGGTGTCGGTGTCTTCGACGATCGCCCCGTCAGCCCAGCTGTGCCAGAGCTGGCGGACCACGTGCATCCACTCCTCGGCGCGGTCGTAGGACTGATCGTGCGCCAGCTCGGGGATTCCGAAGTGGCGGCTGCCCTTGACGTCGGTCACCACGTTGAGGCCGACGCGGTAGTCGCTGAGGTGCTGCAGAGTCGCGAACTGGCGCGCGGCGAGGTAGGGCGGGAAGACGCCGGCGTTGATCGTCGGGGCGACGCCGAGGTGCTCGGTCGCGGCGAAGAGGTACGGCGTGAGCTGGAGCGGGTCGAGCTTTGGAGCGCCGAGCGCGCCGCGCACGCGCAGGTCGAGCTGCTCGCGGGGGCCGGGGGAGAGGCTGTCTTCGATGATCAGCAGGTCGAGGCCGGCGCGCTCCAGTTCGCGCGCCGACTGCTGGTAGAGGTCGGGGCGATCCCAGCGGAGGTTCCAGTGCCAGTCGGGCCGGAGCCACCCCTGCGGGCCGAAGCCTCGGCCGAAGAACCATCCGAAGTGCTGCATCCGTGCCATTGCTCCAGTGTGCCTGTGTCGCTGCTGCCGTGCGACGCAGATCGGCCAATGTGACGTGCCGCGGCGCGTCACATTGGCCGATTCGCGTCGCCTCACCGAACTGCACAGGGCGCCTTGGGCCCGATCTTCGACGGTAGCTCAGATTCGGTCCATGTGGATCATTTTTGAGCCAATATGTCTATACTCGCATCATGGATCTCTCCACACCCGGTGCCGACCTCCTTGGAGCGCACGAATCCGCGCTTTTGGCCGCTTTGGGTCGCCTGCAGGGTCGGGCTTCCGGTCGGTATCTTGAGCGCCTTGCCGGCATCACATCACACGCCGGGGCGCAACGGGCTCTTCGTCGACTCGTACAGACGGGAGTCGTCACCGCCACCCCGACATCGGCAACCATTGACTACGAGGCGAATCGCCGTCATGTCCTCTGGCCGGCGTTAGAGGCCCTCGTCGCTTCCCCCAGGGCGCGACTGGACGGCATCATCGTCGACGTGGTGGGGGAGAAATGTGGGCCCGCGACCTCGGCTCTCCTGTTCGGGTCTGTAGCTCGGGGTGACTCCGACGTTGCCAGCGATATCGACGTCCTTCTTATCTTTCCCTCTGACCTCGTGACCGAAGCGCGGTGGGCTGCGATCGACGAGCTTCATGACCGACTCGAGCCCTTGTTCGGAAATAAGCTGCAGATCGTCGATGTCGAGCGGGCCGATCTTGAGCGCATGGCTGAGCACGGCGATCCTCTGCTCCGATCCTGGCAACTCGAAGCGGTTCTGCTTGCTGGGCCGCTGCCCGCGCTACTCCGACGGCACGACTCGGTCGCCTGATGTCCCGGGTAAGCGAGATGTCCCGTACCGACGTAGCAGCTCGAGCGGGGCACGCCGGCGCATTTCTGGCGGCCGCTCGACTGGTCGATGAACTCGGCGCCGATGCCGAGATCAGCCCGACGAGCAACATCGTCGGGTCGCTGGCCGTTCTCGCTGGCATTGCTGCCGCCGATGCCCTCTGCGGTTACTTTCTCGCTGCGAGGTCGTCGTCCGATGATCACGGCGAAGCCGTTCGGCTGCTGGCTTCGGCTCATCCGCGCTGTCGTGGCCACGCCGCCCATCTGCGGCGGCTCCTCGCCGCCAAGACCAATTCGCACTACAGCGCAGACGTCCTCGGCGAGGTGAAGGCTCGAGAGCTTCTCATCGCTGCGTCGCGACTCGTGGAGGGAATGCGCGCTGAGCTCGATGCCGCCTGACGCGGTGCCTTTCGGGCAAGAAGCGACGCGAATCGGCCAATGTGACGCGCCGCGGCACGTCAGTTCGGCCGATCCGCGTCGCCTTGCCCTGGTGAGCGGCCCATGAGCTGCGGACGCGTAGCGGGGCGCAACACTTCCGCGCACACCCAGGCGAGTGCCTAGGCTGAGGCGGTGACCGATCAGCCCACCGTCTACGTGATCCACGAGAACCCCGAGTGGTTCCCCCCGCTCCGCGCCGCATTCGAGGCCGAAGGCGTTCCCGTCGAGGAGCTCCTGCTCACCGACGGCGCCATCGACCTCACGGCCGAACCCGCCGAGGGCGTCTACTGGTCGCGCATGTCGGCGAGTGCCCACACGCGCGGCAACGAGTTCTCGAAGGAGTTCACGCGCGCGACCCTGTCGTGGCTCGAGGCCGCGGGTCGCCGCACTGTCGGTGGCCGCACGGTCATCGACCTCGAGGTCAGCAAGGTGCAGCAGCACGTTGCTCTGCAGGCGCTCGGCTTCGACGTGCCCCGCACGAAGGCCGTGTTCGGCACGACTGATCTGGTCGCGACCGCGGAGGCGTTCGGCGCTCCGTTCATCTCGAAGCACAACCAGGGCGGCAAGGGCCTCGGCGTCCGCCGCTGGGATTCGATCGATGAGTTCCGGGCCTGGGTCGATGGCCCGGACTTCGAATCGTCGCCGGATGGCATCACGCTCATCCAGGAACTGCTCGTCGGCGCCGAGTCATTCGTGACGCGGGCCGAGTTCGTCGGCGGAGAATTCGTGTATGCGGTGCGCGTCGATACGTCGGGCGGATCCTTCGAATTCTGCCCGGCCGACGCGTGCGCGCTTCCCGGCCAGGCCCCGCTCTTCGCCCTGCGCGAGCGGACGGCGAACGGCGACCCGATCGCGGAGCACCCTCTGATCAAGCGGCTTCCCGAGTTCTTGGCGGCTAACGAGATCGAGATCGCCGGCATCGAGTTCATCGAGACGACCGACGGCCGCACGGTCGTCTACGACGTCAACACCAACACGAACTACAACCCCGACGTCGAGGCCGCGGCTCCGAAGTCGGGGCCGCGCGAGATCGCGAAGTTCCTCGGGGGCCTGCTCGAAGCACGGTACCCGGAGTCGTCGAAGGTCGAGGCCCTCGCATGAGGTTCGGCTTCTGGACACCGATTTTCGGCGGATGGCTCCGCAACATCGACGACGAGCAGATGCCCGTCACCTTCGACTACGTGAAGAAGGTGGTGCAGACGGCCGAGCGCGTCGGCTTCGACCTGACGCTGATCCCCGAGCTCAACCTCAACGACATCAAGGGCGTCGCGGCGCCCTCACTCGAGGCGTGGTCGCTCACAGCCGCGATCGCTGCAGTGACCGACAAGCTCGAGTTGATGGCGGCGGTTCGCCCCGGCTACCACCTGCCCGCAGTCACGGCCAAGCAGGCCGCGACGATCGACGAGGTCTCGGGCGGTCGCTTCACTCTCAACGTGGTCAGCGCCTGGTGGGAGGAGGAGTCGCGGCAGTACGGCGGCATCTTCTCGGAGCACGACGACCGGTACGCGCGCACCAGCGAGTTCGTCAGCATCCTCAAGGGGCTGTGGAACGAGACGCCGTACGACTTCCACGGCGACTACTACGACCTCACCCGCTCCCACCTCGAGCCGAAGCCGCGGGTGCAGCCGCGCATCTACGCCGGCGGCGAGAGCCCGGCCGGCAAAGCTGCGATCGTCGGGTTCGCCGACGCCTATCTGACGCACGGCGGTACCGTCGACGAGCTCCGGGTCAAGATCGACGACATGCGAGTCAAGCGCGAGGCAGCGGGTGCCACGCCGTTCGAGGCGTTCGGAATGGCCGCCTACGCGATCGTGCGCGACACCGAGGCCGAGGCCGAGCAGGAGCTCGCCCGCATCACCGACGTGAGCTCGGGGGCCGCCTACGAGTCGTACCAGGACTTCATCAAGCAGTCGCATCTCGAGCACCAGCCCGACCTTCGCGACTATTCGGTGTCGAACCGGGGGCTCCGGCCCGGATTCGTCGGCACCCCGCGGCAGGTGGCCGACCGGATCCTCGAGTTCGAAGCGGTGGGCGTCGACACCCTGCTGCTCCAGTTCTCGCCGCAGGTCGAAGAGATGGAGCGGTTCGCCCGTGACGTCATTCCCCTCGTACGGGCCGAATCGACGTCGGTACGAGAGGCCGTCGCACCCAGGTAGGTTGGTCGTATGACGTCTGTGGCGCCCTCGACCGTGGTGCACACCCGCGCCCCGGGCAAGATCAACGTCTTCCTGGCCGTCGGAGACCTGCAAGACGACGGCTACCACGAGCTGGCCACCGCCTACCAGGCTGTCTCGCTCTACGAAGACGTCCGGGCCCGAGACTCCGACGAGTTCACGGTGCGCTTCACCTCGACCACCGCGGGCATCGATCTCTCCGGCGTGCCCGTCAACGACACCAACCTGGCCATCCGTGCCGCGAAACTTCTCGCGAAGGCGGCCGGCTACCGCGGGGGAGTCGAACTCACGATCGACAAGAACGTGCCCGTCGCCGGTGGAATGGGCGGTGGCTCGGCCGACGCGGCGGCGACCCTCCTCGCCTGCGACACCCTCTGGAACACGGGTCTGTCACGCGACGAACTGCAGCGACTCGGGGCCCAGCTCGGCGCCGACGTGCCGTTCGCCCTCATGGGCGGCACAGCCATCGGCACCGGCCGCGGCGACGAGTTGAGCCCGGCGCTGGCCCAGGGCACCTTCCAGTGGGTGCTCGCCCTGGCCGACTTCGGCCTGTCGACCCCCGCCGTCTACAGCGAACTCGACCAGCACCGGCTGCGGCACCAGGCCGACATCAGCCCCGTCGTGCGCTCACCCCGCGTCGACTCCGCGGTCTTGCAGGCTCTTCGCGCAGGCGATCCCGCCCGCCTCGCCGACGTGATGTACAACGACCTGCAGGCCCCCGCGCTGCACCTCGAGCCGGGGCTCGCCGCGGTTCTCGAGCTGGGCGAGCAGAACGGCGCCCTCGCGGGCATGGTGTCAGGATCCGGCCCGACCGTCGCGTTCCTCGCCCCCGATCTCGATGCGGCGCTCGAACTGCAACTCGCCCTCGGCGCGGCCAAGCTCGAAGTCGTGCGGGCAACTGGGCCCGTTCACGGCGCCCGCCTCATCGCCGACTGACGCCCCATTCGGGCTGATCGAGAGCGACCTGCGCCGACTACCCGGTGCCGAATCCGCGGTGCCGACTTCGTTCTGCCAGAGAGGTATTAGCGCTCGTACCGGACGACGTTCACCCAGGTCAGGCTCCACTCCTGATCGACGTCGTACCCTTCGGCCTTGAGGGCCGAGGTCACGCTCGGGCGGAGGTCTTGCCTGTTGCTCGTGACGAGATAGACGTACCGGTGCCCGTCGACGCGGTCGATCGTCTCCGAGAGCGGGTAGCGGGTCTCCCACAGCGACCCGGTCTCGGCGGCGGGCGTCTTGAGCGTCACGTCGGTCATGCCCTCGAATGCGTCGGGGTACGAGTAGGCGATGTTGCGCGCCGATGCAGCCGGGTGCCGACGGATGGGACCGTAGATGATCGCGTCGGTGGCTCCGCTCGGCTCGAGGGCGCGCTCCTTCGCGATGAGGGCGGCCACCTCCGACCACGACGAGCTGTCTTTGGCCTCGGTCTGACGCTGCTCGACATAGCTCGGGGCCGTGAGGGCGATCACGGCGATGAGGCCCGCGCCGATCACAGCTCGGAACTTCAGCGACGTCAGGCCCGCCGCCATCAGCAGCGCGACAGCGGGGGCCGCAAAGGCGACGTACCGCGGCGAATAGAGCGGGCTGAGAACGGTCGAGGCGACGATCAGGCCGACGACGGGGACGAGGATCCACGGCACCGCGATCTGCACGACGTTGGGAGCGTCATAACGCGATCGCCGCCGCACGACCGCGATGATGCCGACCGCGACGAGCGCCCAGCCGAACACCGCCATCGGGAGGTTCTGCATGAACCACGGCCAGGTGAAGATGCTGACGAGCGTGGAGAAGTCGGGCTTCGAGATCCAGCTGATCTGTTTCGACTGGCTGCTCGACAGGAGGGCCAGCGGTACCAGGCAGGCGCCCACGATCGCCGAGGAGACCAACCAGCCGCCGATGGGCGAACGCCAGGCCTGAGCCCGGCGGGCGCGGCGCCCGCGCAGGCTCCAGAGCGCGAGGGTGACGCCGTGGGCCACGACGATGAGCACCGTGTAGAGGAAGACCGCGCCGGAGGCCAAGGCCACGACTCCGTAGAGGAGCCACCACCGAACGAAGCGGGAAGGATTCTTCAGGGTCTGCTTCGAGGCGTGCACGAACACGAGCGTGAGGGCGACCACAAGGGCCGTCGCCGTGGCGTACGAACGCCCTTCCGTGGCCATGAACGTGACCCGTGGCAGTACCACGAAGAGAAGGCCGGCGACGAGGGCAGTTCGCCGCGTGGTGAGCTCTCGGGCGAGGACGACGAGAAGACCGGCGGCCACTCCCACCGCGAGAGCGCTCGGCAGCCGCAGGGTGAAGGGCGTGTAGCCGACGAGGTCGAACCAGCCGTGCATGAGCGCGTAATACGTCGCGTGGACGGCATCGACGTTCTGCACCTCGGCGAAGAGCTGCTTCCACGAGCGGGTCGCCGAGACGACGGTGGCCGACTCGTCGAACCAGACCGAGGGCACCCACGAAAACGCCACGCTGACGAGAAAGCCGAAGAGACCAGCGATCGCGGGGTCGCCGCCCGGGTGTGCCCGTAGGCGCCGAAGCAGACCGATCGGGCCCGTCTGAGAGGGCCGTACAGTAGGAATCGCAGCAGTCGACGACGAGAGGAGGTTGGTCATGGTGGCGCTTCCTCCTCTGGTGGGTGACGGACAAAAAGGCTCGAGCGGGGGTGCTTTCCCCCGACACAGCGAAGAGGGCGCGAAAGCACCCGACCTCGCACGCTACCAACGCTCTATCCGGTTGCCTGAGATAGGCCTGAGCGGTCAGTCTCGGTTGCATAACGCGAGAGTGCTCGTCATTGGAGCGGGTGGGCTCGGAAGCCCGATCATCCAGTATCTCGCGCAGAGCGGCATCGGCACCCTGGGAATCGTCGACGACGATGCTGTGGATCTCTCCAACCTGCAGAGGCAGGTGCTCTACCGCGCCGATCAGGTGGGGCTGCCGAAGGCACGCGCAGCCGCCGACTGGGTGCGGCAGGCCAATGCCGAGGTGACCGTGCGCGTTCACGCGTTCCGTCTCGATGAGGCGACCGTTCGGATCCTCGACGACTACGACCTCGTCGTCGACGGAAGCGATTCGTTCGACACCTGTTACCTGGTCGCCGACGCGGCGGCCGCCCGAGGGCTCGCCGTCGTCTGGGGCAGCGTCGCCCGCTTCGACGGCCAGGTCAGCGTCTTCTGGGATGCCGCTCCCGACGGGCTCGCCGTCGACTACCGCGACCTCCACCCGCAGGCCCCCGCCGACGGCTGGGACGAATCGTGCGCCGATGTCGGCGTGCTCGGACCCCTGTGCGGCCTCGTCGGCTCGGTCATGGCCACCGAGGCGATCAAGCTGCTGACCGGCGCCGGCGAGTCTCTGCTGGGCCGGGTCGTCACGATCGACGCGCTCGGCGGCGGCTGGCGCGAATCGCGACTGCGGCGATCGCCCGAACGGGCCGAAGAACGACGGCAGGATCCGGCGCACCGCCCGGTAGCCGCCGCCCGCCCGCCTGTCACCGTTCCGGCCCTGACCGCCGACGCCCTCGAGGAGCGCCTCGCCGCTCGCGCCGACGGTAGCGCTGACTTCGCGCTCGTCGATGTGCGCGAACGGCAGGAGCACGACGTCGAGGCGATCCCCGGGTCGATCCTCGCTGCAGGATTCGGGTCGACCAGCGCCGACCACCCGCCGCTCGACCCGGCCGTGCCCGTCGTCGTCTACTGCGCTCGCGAGCCGCGGTCGCGTCAGGCCGCCGAGCTGCTGGTGGCGGAGGGGTACGACGTCACGGTGCTCACCCGAGGCATGCTCGGTTGGAATCTGCGGCCGGGCGCGCTCGCCGCTGGTGCTGGTGCTGGTGCTGGTGCGACCGGACGGGTGCCGCTGCCGCTCGGCGACATCGACCCCGACGGCTTCCGGCCGAACCTGCACTCGTAGGCTGCTCCGCCCCGTCTCGCCGCCCGGCTCCGCTCCGAATTTGAAGGAGAAACCTCGCGTCGACCCCCGCCGATCGTGATGTCTACGCTCGGCCCGCCGCGTTTTTCCTTCAAATTCGCAGGAGGGCCCACCGTGCCAGCCTTCAGCCTCCGGCAAAGGGCGGCATGACATCCACGACCGCACCGGCCGGCACAACCCGCGACCGATCCTGCGTCGAGACGCCATCGACGAGAAAGGCGCACCGGCCGAGCACTCGGGCGAGCTCGCCGGGATCCTTGCCCTTGGCCGGAAGCACACCGTCGACGAGCTCGCCGATGGTCGGCTCGCCCGCCGACACGCAGGCAAGCTCGTCGAGGCCGGTGGCAGCCCGAGCGGCGGCGAAAAAGCGGAGGGTGACGGTGGTCGACATCGCGTCACCCACCGATCGCGCTCATCGAACGGTCGGACTGCACGAACGAGGGGTCGTCGATGCCGTGGCCCTTCGGCTTGGCCCACATCGCGCCTCGCCAGAGGTCGGCGATGTCGTCGTCCGAGCCACCGGTGCGAAGGGAGGCTCGCAGGTCGGTCTCCTCGTGTGAGAACAGGCAGCTCATCACGCTGCCCTCGGCGGTGAGCCGGGTGCGACGGCAGTCTTCGCAGAACGCCTCGGTCACGCTGGCGATGATGCCGACGGTTCCGGTGAGCCCGGAGCCGTCGCGCGCCGTCGCGATGAAGCGTTCGGCGGGCGCCCCGTCGCGCGGCTCCCTGGCCACGGTGAGGGTGAACTCGGCGTCCACCAGCCGACGCATGTCGGCTGCGGTGACCATGCTGTCGCGACTCCAGGTGTGGTCGGCGTCGAGGGGCATCTGCTCGATGAACCGGAGTTCGTGGCCGCGCTCGAGAGCCCAGCGCAGCAGCCCGGGAGCCTCGTGGTCGTTGACGCCCGGCAGCAGAACGGCGTTGATCTTGATGGGCCCGAGCCCGGCTGCGGCGGCCGCGTCGACTCCGGCGATCACCTGCCGCAGGAAGGGGCGCCGGGTCAGTGCGGCGAACGTCTCGGCGTGGAGGGAGTCGAGCGAGACGTTGATCCGGTCGAGCCCGGCGTCGGCGAGGCCCTGAGCTCGGGAGGCGAGGCCGATTGCATTCGTCGTGAGCGAGATCTCGGGTCGAGGCTCCAGTGCAGCGCAGCGGCTGACGATGTCGATCAGGTCGGCGCGCAGCAGCGGCTCGCCCCCGGTGAAGCGCACCTGGCGCACTCCGAGGTCGCGAACGGCGATCCCCACGAGCCGCACGATCTCGTCGGCGGAGAGGGCCTGCTCGCGATCGAGCCAGGGCAGGCCTTCGGCCGGCATGCAGTAGGTGCAGCGGAGGTTGCAGCGGTCGGTCAACGACACCCGCAGGTCGGTCGCGACCCGGTTAAAACGATCGAGGAGGCCCGGCACGCCCGCGGGGCGGGAGACGGCACCCGGGCGCGCAGGATCCTGCTGACCCGGCAGGGTGGGCATGCCCAGCGAAATGCTCATTCCTCGACCCTATGTCAGTGCGAGCTCTACGACGAGGCCACCCGTGGCCGGTGCCTGCGCCTTCACCGTGAATCCGTGCGCGTGGGCGATGGACCGGACGATCGACAACCCGAGGCCCGCGTGTGCATCGGCACTGTGCCGGTCGCCGTCGAGGCGGACGAACGGCTCGAACAGCCTCGAAATGGCATCCGGGTCGATCACGGCGCCCGTGTTGCCGATGCGGAGGCGGCGGGGGTCGAGGTCGACCTCGACGACTCCGGGCTTCGTGCTGTATTCGAGGGCGTTGTCGAGCAGGTTGCCCATGAGCTGCCCGAGAAGCACCGCGTCTCCCGAGACCACCGAGGGGTCGACTCGCACCCGCAGCTCGGTGTGCTCCTGCGCAGCCCGGGCTCGACGGACCTCCACCTGGTCGGTGACGACCGCGTCGAGATCGACCGCGTCGGTCCGCTCGAGACCGCGCTGACCGGTGGCTAGGGCGAGGAGCCCGGAGAGTAGTCGCTCCGTTCGACGGTTGGCAGCCAGCAGCTGTTCTGCGGTCGCGGCGACGTTCTCGGGCGCGGGGTCGGCGAGACCCACCTGAATGGCCGTCCGCTGGATCGCGAGGGGCGTGCGGAGCTCGTGCGACGCGTTCGCGATGAAGCGTCGCTGGCTGTCGAACGCGACCTCGAGTCGGGCGAGGAGGGCGTCGAACGTGTCGGCGAGTCGTTTCAGCTCGTCGTCGGGGCCCGCGTGGTCGAGGCGCTCGTGCAGGTCTTCGGCCGAGATGCGGCCCGCGGCCCCGGTGACCATCCGCACCGGACGCAGCATGCGGCCGGCGACGACCCAGCCGACGGCGGCTGCGAGCACGGTGGCGGCCAGGAGCCCGATGAGCGACCAGAGCAGGAGCTGCTGGCGCGCGATCTCATCGACGCCCACTGTGGCCACGCCCATGCCAGCTCCGGTCGCGGTGCCGGAGACATCGGCGGTGATCGAGGCGCCCGATCGGGCGCTGACACCGAGGGCGGTCAACACGTTGATCCCGGCCAGGACGCCACCCGAGAGAACGAGGAACGCCACCGCGAAGACGAGGGCTGTTCGGCCCCGCAACCCGAGTCGGGCCGGCGACGACCTCCGCCTCACAGGCAGTACCCCCGCCCCTGGACGGTGGTGATCACCACGGGTTCGCCCAGCTTGCCGCGGAGCTTGCTCAGGGCGACCCGGACTGCCCCGGTGAAGGGATCGACGTTGTGATCCCAGCACTTCTCCAAGAGCACCTCGGCGCTGACGACGGCTCCCTGCGCCTCGAGGAGCACCTGCAGCAGCATCAGCTCTTTCGGCGTCAGGTCGAGGGGCCGACCCGCGCGCGTCGCCCGGTGCCGGGCGGGGTCGAGCGCGATGTCTCCCGAGGTCAGCATCGTGGGCAACGCCGGTGCAGACCGTCGTGCCAGCGCCCGCACCCGGGCGACGAGTTCGGGAAACTCGAACGGCTTGGCCAGATAGTCGTCGGCCCCGAGGTCGAGACCGGCCACCCTGTCGGCGAGGGTTCCTGAAGCGGTGAGCATCAGGATCCTGGTGCTGTCGCCCCGTTCCGAGATCCGTCGCGCCACCTGATCGCCGTGCAGCCCGGGGAGGTCGCGGTCGAGCACGACCACGTCGTAGTCGTTCACGGTCAGCAGCTCGTCGGCCTCGTCGCCGCGATAGGCCACGTCGACGGCGACGTTCTCGGCCCGGAGCCCCCGAGCCACCAGATCGGCCAGAGTGACCTCGTCTTCGACGATGAGCAGTCGCATGGGTTCCTCTCTCTCCGGCGGACGCACGTCTCTCAGCACACTACGACGCTGCGTGTTTCGCAGACCTCTCCGGTCGGGAGACGCTGACGAAACAGGCGCCCTGGTCTTCTGGTCTCGACGCGTCGACCGACGCGGCCCCGACACGAAAGGCCCGTGCATGCTCACGACCACCCCCTCGTCCGCTCCCCGACTCGAAGGGCGGGTGCTGTGATGCGGCGGCGCACACTCGTCATCACGGCAGCCGCGACCGCCCTCGTCGTCGGGGGCTCCTGCATCGGGGTCGTCGCGATGGCGACCGAGTCTCCGGCGTCAGCGGGTTCGGCGGGGTCGAGCGTTGCGACCGCTACCGCGCCGGTGCTGCGGGGCGACCTCGTCGACAGCACGCTGTATCCCGGAACGCTCGGCTACGGGGCGGCCGAGACGCTGGTCGCCGCGGCCTCCGGCACCATCACGTCGGTCGCCGCCTTCGGCTCGGTCGTGAAGCTCGGCGAGACCCTCTACACGGTCGATGAGCGCCCCGTCGTCGCTCTCCATGGGCGCCTACCCGTCTACCGGGCCATGTCGTGGGGCATGACGGGCGGCGACGTGCAGCAGCTGAACGCCAGCCTCCGTGCGCTCGGAGACACCGCCGTTCCCGCCTCGAACGAGTTCACACGCGAGACGGCACGGGCTGTCAGCGCTTGGCAGCGGGCACACGGCTACGCCGCGACCGGCGTGATCGGGGCCGACCAGATCGCCTTCGTGCCGGGCGACGTGAAGATCGCCGGCGTCACCGCGCCCGCGGGGTCGAGCGCCTCCGGCCCCATCCTCGAGTACACGTTGACCACGCGCGTCGTCACCAGCACGGTCACCGCGCGGCAGGCATCCGCCTTCGCGATCGGCCGTCGTGTCGAGGTGGGTCTGCCCGACGGCACGAAGGTCGCGGCCAAGGTCTCGGCGCAGAGTTCGCGTTCCGAGCCGGAACCCTCAACGGGAGGGTCGTCGACCGACTCGACCGTCGACGTCACGATGAAGGTGGGCTCGGCTCTCGAGAACGCCGAAACGGGCGAGCAGGCCGTCGACGTGCTCGTACCGGGCGCGGCAAAGAAGGACGTCCTGTCGGTGCCCGTCGCGGCCCTGGTCGTCGACCCGAAAGGCGGCTACGAGGTCGAGACCCGGTCTTCTTCCGGACGCACCCACCTTCGGGTGAAAGTCGGCCTGTTCGCGCAGGGCCGGGTCGAGGTCAGCGGAAAGGGGATCGTCAAGGGAATGAAGGTCGTGGTGCCCGCGTGAACGGCCCCGTCCTCGACCTCCGACAGATCTCGAAGTCGTACGGCGACACCCGGGTGCTCCACTCGATCGATCTCACGGTCACCGCAGGGGAGATGCTCGCGATCGTCGGCCCGAGCGGCTCCGGCAAGTCGACGATGCTCAACATCATGGGCACGCTCGACCGCCCCACCTCCGGCAGCCTCTCGGTGGCCGGGCACAGCGTCGACCACCTCTCCGACGATGGGCTCGCCGAGCTCCGCGCCCTCCATATCGGCTTCGTCTTCCAGCACTTCCACCTCGCCGCCGGAGCGACGGCGGTGGAGAACGTCGCAGACGGCCTTCTCTACAGCGGCGTCGAGCGCGCCGAGCGGCGGCGCCGCGCTGCAGAAGCCCTCGAGCGCGTGGGCCTCTCGCACCGTCTCACGCACCGGCCGCCGATGCTCTCGGGCGGCGAGAAACAGCGGGTGGCGATCGCCCGAGCGATCGTCCGCAATCCGAGCGTGCTTCTGGCCGACGAACCGACCGGCGCCCTCGACAGCGCGTCGGGCGCGAACGTACTCGCCGTCCTCCGCGAGCTCAATGCCGACGGGACGACCGTGGTCGTGATCACGCATGATCGCGACCTCGCCGGAGCGCTCCCGCGGAGTGTTCGCATGCTCGACGGGCACCTCTCGCCCGCTCCGCTCGAGCCCACCGGACTCCCGCGATGACCGCGGCAAAAGTCAACCGGATCGCAACCGGCCCACGCACCGGCGTCCGCTTCGGCGACCTCCTCCGGTTGGGACTGTTCGGTCTGCGCACCCGCCCCACTCGCGTCCTCCTGTCAGCACTCGGCATCGCGATCGGCATCGCAGCGATGGTGGCCGTCGTCGGCCTGGGCTCGTCGAGCCGGGCGCAGCTCACGGGAGTCCTCGACCGCCTCGGAACGAACGTGCTCGCGGTCTCGCCCGGCAAATCGCTGACGGGCGACACGATCCCGCTGCCCGCAACGGCGGTCGGCCAGGTCGGACGGGTGCCCGGCGTCCTCGAGAGTGCGGGAACGGGTCTCGTCGTCGGCGCCCACGTCTATCGCACCGACAAGATCCCGACGCTCCAAACGAAGGGGCTCGACGTCCGTGCCGCCTTCGGCGACCTCCCGGGCGTGCTCCGGGCGAGGTTCGTCTCCGGGGGCTGGCTGCGAGAGCCGGGGCCGAGCGAAGCGGCGACGGCAGGATCCTTCGGGTCGCCCTCCGAGGTCGTCCTCGGTCACGGCGCTGCCACGGCGCTCGGCATCGACCGCGTGACCGGAGCGGAACGCGTCTGGATCGGGGGCAGCTGGTGGAGCGTCGTCGGAATCCTCGAGCCGCTGACCCTGGCGCCGGATCTCGACTCCTCGGCCTTCGTCCCGGTCGCGGCGGCGACCTCGCGCCTCGGGTTCGACGGGGCTCCCACGCAGATCTCCGCCCGCGCCGACCCCGAGCGGCTCGACGGCGTCCGCACGCTCCTTCCGAGAGCCGCCAACCCCGCGGTCGAGGCCGGAGCCACGGTGTCGCGTCCCTCCGACGCTCTCGAGGCGCAGCGGGCATCCGAGGCCTCGTTCACAGGGCTGCTCCTCGGCCTCGGACTCGTCGCACTGCTCGTCGGCGGCATCGGCGTGGCGAACACCATGGTCATCACGGTGCTCGAGCGGCGTGCCGAGATCGGGGTGCGTCGTGCCCTCGGAGCCCGCCGACGAAACATCCGCGACCAGTTCTTGATCGAGTCGCTCCTCCTGGCCCTCCTCGGTGGGGCCTGCGGCGTCGTGCTCGGCGCGGTTGTGACCGTGATCTTCGCCGTCGCCCAGGGCTGGCCGCCGACCGTTCCCGTCTGGGCCGTCGCCGGCGGTCTCGGCTCGACCGTGGTCATCGGCGGGCTGTCGGGAATCTACCCCGCGAGCCGAGCCGCCTCCGTTCCCCCGACCTCGGCTCTCGCCGCGGCCTGACCCACCCCACTACGAAAGGCAATCCCATGTCATCGACCATCCGCCCGAAAGTCATCGCGCTCGCTCTTGGAGCCGCCCTCGTCGCGAGCCTCGTCGGCTGCTCGTCGCCGGCGTCCGACTCTCCGACACCGTCCGCCGACGGAGCCGCGGCCAAATGGGGCTCCTGTATGCGTGATGCCGGTATCTCGATCGAAGACCCCTCCGACGCCGAGTTGGCGAGTGGCGGGCTCCGGATTCCCGAGGGCATCGACGAAGACGCCTTCCAGAGGGCCTCCGCCGGCTGCGGCGGGCCCAAGGGCGCCAGCACCGCGCAGAAAGACACCTGGACCAAGCAGACGCAGGGCTACATCGCCTGCATGGCGGAGGCCGGCATCACCGGGTTCGACGAGAGCCAGGCGGCACAGGGGACCATCTCGTGGGAGGGGATCGACCAAGAGACGCCGGCCTTCAAGGCGGCCGACCCCGCGTGCAAGAAGAAACACCTCAGCGACTGGGGCGGCCTCTAGGCCCCCGGCAGAACAAACGCCCGGGAGACCGCAACGCGAGTTGTTCGCTGCGGGACCCCGGGCGTTTCACCGATCCGGTGTGCTGATGCCAGGCTGCGGGTCTCTCGCCTGGCAGAGAGCGAGCGCCGTTGTAGGGACGGCGCTGCAGGGGGGTTCGCAGTCCTCGCCGCATCGGTTTGGGCTTTGGTGAGAATTTCTTTCGAGAGTGTCAGCGCGACGGCGTCTCGACGAGCACGGTGGTGGCCTTGACCACGGCGATCGCGACCGAACCGAGTTCGAGACCCAGCTCGCGAACCGCCTCGGAGCTCATCAGCGAGACCACGCGGAACGGCCCGCACTGCAGCTCGACCTGGGCCATGACCGTGTCGAGCTTGATGTCGGTGACGAGCCCCATGAACCGGTTGCGCGCCGACCGGCCGACGCCCGACGGATCGTCCGGTAGAAGGGCGTTCTTCTTCGCCAACTGGGCCAGGGCGAGGCCGTCGACCACGGTGCGGCCCGACTCGTTCTTCGATGCCTCGAGCGTGCCGTTGTCGATCCATCGCCGCAGGGTGTCGTCCGAGACGCCGAGGTAGCGAGACGCTTCGCTGATTCTGAGCTGGGGCATGAGCGGAGCCTACGGGGTGTTCTCTCCGGGCGTGCGGCCGATCGCGGCGAGCGGCGGGCGGCGCGCCAGGAGGCGCCATTCACTCGCGGCGCGGTCGCGGATCCTGCCCCGCCAGCCCGGCCCGGATCGCCGGATGCTGACCACGATGATGAGCACGAGGGCGACGCCGAGGGTCGAGGCGCGCACGTAGTTGTAGGGCCAGAACTGCCGGATCGAGATGGCCAGCGCCAGCGCTAGCCACTCGATGCGTCCGGTCATGGCGACGAACGGGATCAGCAGCAGGGCGTACCAGGGGTAGCGGGGGCTCAGCACGAAGAGGAACGCCCCGATCATCACCAGCTGCCCGAGCCAGACGGTGTCGACGTCGGAGGTCCGCCACACGATGACGGCGACCGCCGCAAGGATGAGGAGCGCCAGAACGGTCGTCGCCGTGCCGTGCACAAGGAGATAGACGAGTGCGAACCGCGAGCCGTCGTTGACCCCCTCCTCCTGCAGGTAGCCCGGCAGATAGCCGAGCACCTTCGGCCCGGTCGAGATGATGTAGGGCACGTACAGGAGCACGAACGCCGCGATCGAACCGGCGATCACCGGCAGGGGTTTGCGGCGGAGAAGGGCCGGAGCCGCGACGACGGGGATCAGCTTGACGGCGATGGCCGCTCCGAGCGCCGCCCCGCCACCCCATCGCCGGAGCCGGGAGACGCTCTCGGTCGCCACCAGGGCTGTCGCGAGCAGACCGAACCCCGCGGCGAGCAGGTCGACGTGCGAGTTCGTGACGGCTTCGGAGGCGACGAGCGGGCACCACCCCCAGAGCGCGGCCCAGCGCGGATCGAGGCCGCGGCGTCGCAGCAGCACGAGGAGCCCCGCGGTGATCGCCAGGCTGATGAGCAGCCCCGATACCTGCAGTGGCCAATACTCGGCCTCGACCGGCACGACCGCGCGCACGGCGGCGAAGTAGAGCTCCGCCGCCGCCGGGTAGATGGTGAAGACCCGGGGTCGGTTGATCGCCGTGCACAGGAGGTCTCCTGACCCCTTCTCGTGCGTGGTCATGATGCGGGTGCCAGTGCACTGCTGGGTGCCGTCGGACGCGGTCGTCGGCGTCGGGAACAGCCATTCCGGCTTCAGCCGGGCCGTCGCAGCCGAGTTGGGCGCATGGGCGTAGGGCGAGACGCCGGCGTTCTGCACGATGCCATCCCACGCGTATCGGGCCGAGTCGGTGCTCGTGTTCGGCGGCCCCGCGATGGCGGCGCCGCCGATGAGTGCCGATCCGATGAGCACGACGACCGTGGCGGAGCGCGCGGGAACCCGTCGCAGAAGCACGACCGCGCCGACGAACAGCAACCAGCAGACGATGGTCCAGATCTGAAACGAATGCCCCACTCCCGGCTTGTAGAAGCCGAGCGTCACGACGCCCCAGGCGATGGTCGCGGCGACGACGGCCGAGCCGAGCAGGGCGAGAAAGGTGCGCACGCTTCTACTCTGCCCGAACCGAAGGGCGTTCCGGTCCGAACCCCTTACGCGACTGTGACATCTCGAGCCGATCCGCTTGAAACGGGCCGCCGCTCCTCCCGATCATGGTGAGATTCAGTATGCGAGAACTGCTCTACGGGCTCCGACGGTCGATGACCTCGCCGAACCGCAACGCGCGGACGGCAGTGGTGATGGGCCGGCTCCTCGGTCTGGCCTTCGTCATCTGCCTCGGCACCGGCCTCTACAGCCACTTCCTCCAAGAGCCCGCGGCCTGGATGTCGTTCCCGACGAGGCCCGTGTCGCTCTACCGCTGGACTCAGGGCATCCACATCACCGCCGGCATCGCCTGCTTCCCGCTGCTGTTCGGCAAGCTCTACGCGGTGTTCCCGCAGCTGTTCAAGTACCCGCCGATCTCGTCTCCCGTGCAGATCCTCGAGCGCGCCTCGATCGCGCTCTTCGTCGCGGCGTCGCTCGTCCAGATCTTCACCGGCCTGCTGAACACCTTCCAGTACTACCCGTGGCCGTTCCCCTTCAAACAGGTTCACTACGCGCTCTCGTACGTGATCATCGGTTCGCTGGCGGTGCACATCGGCGTCAAACTGCCGATCATCGCTCGCTACTGGCGGGGGCGCGACAGCTACGACGCTGAGGGCCGCTTCATCGTCGACGAGAGCGTCGGAGTCGACGAGGTCCCGCCCACGACCCAGCGGGTGGCGCGCGAGAAGCTCGCGACGATGGGCGTCGACCCCGACGACCTCAAGGATCCGCGGATCGTCCTGCCCAAAGACGTCACCCGCGAGGTCGTCGCCGCTCGCGCCCCGTCCGGTCTCATCGGCCGCGTCTTCGAGTGGATCGACCGCACTCCCACCATCGACCCGAAGACCTCTCGCCGTGCCTTCTTCGGCGCCGTCGGCATCACCACGGCCGGCCTCGTCGCTCTGACCGCGGGCCAGTCGGCCACCCCGCTCTCACCGATCAACGCCTTCGCGCCGCGCAAGAACGGCCTCGGCCCGAACGATCTGCCGATCAACCGCACCGCGGCGGCCGCCCAGGTGCTCGAGACCGCCACCGACCCGGGGTGGGAGCTCACGGTGGTTCGCGGATCCTCGTCTCGTACGTTCTCGCTCGCCGACCTCCAGGCGCTGCCCCAGCACGACGCCGCGCTGCCGATCGCCTGCGTCGAGGGGTGGAGTCAGATGGCCGACTGGAGGGGCCCGCGACTGCGCGACATCGTCGCGCTGGTCGGCGCGAGCGACTCCGACAGCCTGCGGGTCACGAGCCTCGAGAAGAAGGGCGGCTACCGGGTGACCCTCATGGGAGCCGAATACGTGCGCGACGAGAACACTCTGGTCGCCCTCCACCTCAACGGCGCCCGGCTCGACATCGAGCACGGGTATCCGGCGCGCATGATCGCTCCCGGCCGCCCCGGTGTGCTTCAAACCAAATGGTTGAGCCGACTGGAGGTGCTGTCGTGAAGATCGCTCGCGGAATCCTTCTCGGCCTCGGTGCGGCGGCGATCCTGTTCGGCGCCTACGTCATGGTCGATACCGTCAAGCCCAAAAACATCTGGGGTCTGGTGACCTGGCTGATCGGCGCCGTGATCATCCACGACGGCATCATCTCGCCGGCTGTCGTCGCCATCAGCCTCGCGATGCGCAAACGCGGTCGCAGGGTCCGGCCCGCCGTCATCGGCATCATCCAGGGCGCCATCGTCGTCGGCTCGATCTTCACCCTCGTCGTCGTGCCGGAGATCATCCGCAAGGCCAAGGGCCCGAAGAACGTCACGGTGCTGCCGTTCGACTATGCCGACCGGCTGGCGATCCTGTGGGCGGTTATCGCCGTGCTGGCTGCGCTCGCCATCGTGGTCTACCTGCGGG
>NZ_LMNV01000003.1:334145-447448 GCF_001423105.1 Frondihabitans sp. Leaf304 | reverse complement strand
TGGTGCGCCGGCGGGCTCAGCGGGATCGGATCGTTCGGTCGTAGAGGGTTGGCGTGGTGGGGGCTCGCCGCTTTCGAGTAGGTGGGCGGGTGTTGTTGAGAGTGGGCGGGTGCTGGAGCACCCGCCCACTACTCATAACACCCGCCGACTCCGGCTCGCCTGAGGCAATGCAGCTGAGAACGCCTCCACACCCCAGGAGCAGCAGCGCCTACGCGCGAATGAGCCGGGCGAACACGCGCCCGTCGATGCGCCATTCCTGGTCGACCCGCAGGCCGGCCGAGGCAGCATGGCGCGCCATGGCGTCGGCGCCGACCTCGGCCCAGGGGAAGTCCGAGGAGGCGCGACCGTGATCGTCGACGACGTGCGCCGAGAAGACGGAATCGGCCTCGTCGCGGGGGGAGGCCTCGACGATGACGGCGCCGGTCGCAGACAGCAACTCGCGGCAACGGCTCAGCAGGCGCACGGGGTCGCCTCCGATTCCGATGTTGCCGTCGAGGAGAAGGGCCGTACCCCAGTGACGTTCGCGGGGCAGGCGCTCGAAGACCGTTCGGCGCAGCACGGGGAGACCGGCGTTCCTGGCGACCGCGACGGCGGCCGAAGAGACGTCGATGCCGAGAGCGACGAGACCCAGCGCGATTCCGGCCTCGACCATGCGACCCGGCCCGCAGCCGATGTCGAGCACGGGGCCGCGCTCGGCCGCGAGCAGGGCACGGTCGACATCGTCGGCGGCTGCCATCCAGCGGCCTAGGTCGTAGTCGCCCGAGCCCGGTTCGGTGGATCCTTCACCGTGGGATCCTGAACTTTCGCCACTCGCATCGGAACGGACGAGAGTCAAACGCCCTTCGCGGCGCAGCGCGTGCGCGTAGGGCTCGGCGCCGCCGGCACCGAAGGTGGCCTCGCGGCCCAGTTCGGCGATGCTCATTCGGGGCTCCCGAGCGCGTCGTTCAGCACGGCGGCGAATCGGCCGTCGGGAGCGGCTGCGGCAGCGGCGATCGCATCGTCGATGTGGTCGACGTCGGTCAGGGTGCGGAGCCTGCTCACCCGGAGTCCGGCATCGGCGAGACGGGCCAGCTGGTGAGCCCCGGTGTCGTCTCGCGACATGGGTACGCCGCGAACGAGTGAGCCGTCGGGGTCGCGCAGTCCGAGGGCCCAGAACCCGCCATCCGTCGAGGCGCCATACCAGGCGTCGACGTCGTCCGGCCACTCACCGTCGAAGGCGGGGGCGAGGTCGTCGCGGACCAGCTGAGGGGTGTCCATGCCGATGAGCACGGTCGGCCCGGTGACCAGGTCGAAGAGCGCGGCGATCCGCTCGTCGAGGGGGCCGGTCGTCTGAGGGATCACATCGAACTGTTCGGAGCCGACCGGCGGTCGGTTGCCATCGAACAGCAGGATCCGGCGGCTCGCCGGCAGCGAATCGGTAGCGAGCAGGGTGTCACCGAGGCTGGCAGCGGCCACCTCCGCTGCCTGCTCGAGCGTCAGCGGCGGGTGCAGCCTCGTCTTCACCTTGCCGGGAAGGCACTCCTTCGCGATCACCACCAGCGTCGTCATGCTCGTGCCTCGCGGAGGAGTCTCGACATGTCTTTGATTGCGCGAATCGTTCCGCGCACCGTTCCGGTGACTTTGCTGCGCCCGACCCGGGGGGAGTAGTCGATGTCGAGTTCGCGGATGCGCCAGCCCGCCTCGGAGGCGCGGAGCACCATTTCAAGCGGGTAGCCGCTTCGGCGATCCTGGAGGTCGAGGGCCAGAAGCCCCTCTCGGGAGGCGACTCGGAGGGGACCGAGGTCGTGGAGCGCCACACCGGAGGCCCTGCGCATCAGGCGGGCGAGAACGAGATTGGCGAACCGCGCGTGGAGAGGCCAGGCCCCGCGGGTGGTCGGGCGGCGGCGGCCCAGCGTCAGTTCGAATTCTCCGGCCAGCACGGGGGCGGCGAGCCGAGGGAGATCGCCCGGATCCATCGAGCCGTCGGCATCGCAGAAAGCGACGAGTGGTGCCGTTGCCGCGAGGAGGCCGGCGTGGGCAGCCGACCCGAAGCCCCGCCGGGGTTCGGTCACGACGAGTGCCCCGTGGGCTCGGGCCACGTCGGCTGAACCGTCGATCGAGCCGTTGTCGACGACGATCGCGCGGTAGCCCTCGGGAAGCCGGGAGAGGACGCCGGGAAGGGCGGCAGCTTCGTCGAGGCAGGGCAAGACGACGTCGACGGCAGAAAACGGCATTCCTTGAGAGTACGGGGCGGCGGGGGTCTTGGGCCGCTCGAGGTATTACAGAAGTCGAACGAAACGATGAGGCTGAAGCCTCTCGGTAACCGATCTGTAACATGTGAAACATGTCGTATTCATCGATGTTCGCGCCTTCGCTTATGCCCGCCTCTCGCTCGTCGGGCCCAGCTCGGCGGAGCATTCTCGTCGTCGAAGGCGATCCGGTCACCGCCGACGTGCTCGTGTCGTCTCTGCGGGCGAGCGGGCACGCTGCGCGCCTGGTCGTCGACGGGATCGACGCCGTCGAGGCGGTTCGTGAGACGCGACCCGATCTCGTGCTGCTCGACCGGATGCTGCCGGGCATCGACGGGCTGGAGGCCTGCCGGCGAATCCGCCTCCTCGCCGACGTGCCCATCATCATGCTGGCCGACCTGGGCGAGGAGCACGATCGCATCTCCGGCCTCGAGGTGGGAGCCGATGACTATCTCGTCAAGCCGTTCTCCCCGCGCGAGCTTCTGCTCCGGGTCGAGGCTGTTCTTCGGCGCACCTCGTCACCCGAAGGGCCCCCGGCCACGATCGAGGCGGGGCGCTTCCGTCTCGATCGAGCTCGCCGAGAGATCAGGGTCGGCGACACGACCCTCACTCTGACGGCTCGAGAGCACGACCTCCTCGCGCATCTGATCACGCACCCCGATCGGGTGTTCCGCCGAGACGAACTGCTCCGATCCGTCTGGGGCTGGGAGGTCGGCGATTACTCGACGGTCACCGTCCACGTGCGGCGTCTGCGCGAGAAGATCGAAGACGATCCCGCTTCGCCGACGCACCTACTCACGGTCTGGGGCGTGGGCTACCGGTTCACGCCGGGCACGGCGCACTCGTGAGCCGTGACGACTTGCTGCTGGTCACCGGCTAGGCGTGCGTGGCATCGACCGTCGCCGGAGAGGCCGGTGGGGCTAGACGCTCGCGCGCAACGGGGCGGTCGCGAACTCGCGCATGCCCTCGTCGAACGACACGCTCGGTTCCCAGCCGAGCTCCCGGCGGAGTCGCTCCGAGGAGGCGGTGATGTGGCGGACGTCTCCCGACCGGTACTCGCCGGTCACGATCGGCGCGGGGCCGCCCGCGTGGAGGGCAAGAGCGGCAGCCATCTCTCCGATGGTGTGGACGATTCCGCTGCCGACGTTGAAGGCTCGGTAAGCCGTCGGATCCTGATCTCGCGTCCACTCCAGGGCGGCAATGTTCGCCGAGGCGATGTCGCGCACGTGCACGAAGTCACGTCGCTGGGCACCGTCTTCGAACACGCGGGGAGCCTCGCCGCGTTCGAGCGCGGACCGGAACAGCGAGGCGACTCCGGCGTAGGGGGTGTTCTGCGGCATGCCGGGGCCGTAGACGTTGTGGTAGCGGAGAGCCGCGGCGCGACCGCCGGTGCTGCGGGCCCACGCCGTAGCGAGGTGCTCCTGGGTGAGCTTCGTCGTGGCGTAGACATTGCGCGGGTCGAGCGGCGCATCTTCGGCGATGAGCTCGGGTGCGAGCAGGTCGCCGGCGTCGTCGCGCGGATCGAAGATGCCGGCATCGAGGTCGGCGATGCGGCGAGGCGCGGGGCGCACGATGCCGGAGGGGCCGCGGTAGGCGCCCTCGCCGTAGACCACCATCGACGAGGCGATCACGAGACGGCCGACGCCCGCGCGAGCCATCGCTGCGAGCAGCACGGCGGTGCCGAGGTCGTTCGACGAGACATAGTCGGGGGCGTCTTGGAAGTCGACGCCGAGACCGACCTTCGCGGCCTGGTGGCACACCGCGTCGACGCCGAGCAGAGCCTCGTCGACGGCGGTGACGTCGCGGACGTCGTCGCGACGGAAGTCGACCCGAGGGTCGATCGGGGCTGGCCCGCCGTGGACGTCCGGCCGCAGGGAGTCGAGCACCCGCACCCGCCAGCCGCGCTCGAGGGCGGCATCGACGACGGCCGAGCCGATGAACCCGGCACCGCCGGTGACGAGGAGCAGGGGGGCGGTGGGCGCGGATCCTTCGGTCATTCGGGAAGCCTCGGATCGCCCGAGACGGGACGCGCGAGAACCGCGTCGACCGCCTCGGCGGGGATCAGCTGGCGAGGCGTGAAGTCGCTCGGGATGGACGCGACGATGCGCTCGATCGCCGCGACGATGAGCGGCTGCGCCTCGGCCAGGCGCGCCATCACGAGTCCGTGGCTGACCGTCTCGACGTCCGCCTCGGCGTCGTCGTCGCTCGGGGCCAGCCCCGCGTCGGCGTCGGTGACGAACGAGAGGTTGACGGTGCCGATGTTGAGCTCGCCGGCGAGAGGCACCTCGGGCACCATCGTCATGTTGACGGTGTGGGCCCCGGCCTGCCGCCACCAGAGCGACTCGGCGCGGGTCGAGAACCGCGGGCCCTGGATCACGACGCAGGTGCCGGACGGGGCGAAGGATCCGAGTTCTTTCGCGAGCGCGTCGACCGCGAGATCGCGCAGGGTCGGGTCGAACGGGTCGGCAGCGGATAGGTGCTGCACCGAGCCCTGGTCGTAGAAGGTGTCGGCACGGCCCCAGGTGCGGTCGATGAACTGGTCGGTGATGACCATCGTTCCCGGCGGGTAGTCGGGGTGCACGCCGCCGACGGCTGACGACGACACGATCGCCCTGGCGCCGAGAGCTGCCAGGGCCCAGATGTTTGCGCGATACCCGATCTGGTGCGGGGGCACCGAGTGATCGCCGCCGTGCCGGGTGAGGAACGCGACGCGTTTGCCGCCGAGCTCGCCGATCGAGACGGGGCTCGACGTGGGGCCGTACGGGGTGTCGACGATGACCTCGTCGGACGCCCCGCGCGGGAACAGCGAATAGAGACCGGAGCCGCCGATCACGGCGACGTCGACGCGGGGAAGCGCGCCTGTGGACAACTCCCGAGGTGCCTGCGACATGAATGCGAGACTACTGGGACAGCCCCGTCCGAGAGTGAAAGCGAGGTGCGAGTGCGCACGATCGAAGAGCATCAGCGAGCGATCTCCGAGCTGGTCGAGGCGGCTCTCGCGTCGCGGGGCACCGAGTTTCTGCCTGTCACGGCGGCTGCCTCCGGGTCTTTGTCGCTCGGCCCGGCCTCTCGCGGGCGCGAGCTCGCGCACGACGTCATCGCGCCGCTCGATCTGCCGCCGTTCGACAACTCCCAGATGGACGGCTATGCAGTGCGCTCTTCCGACCTCGCCGCGGGGCCTCGGGCGCTGACCGTCGGGCGAAGGATCCCGGCCGGCGTCGCCCCGCCACCGCTTCTTGCCGGTACGGCCGCCCCCATCATGACCGGCGCCGCGATTCCCGACGGCGCCGACGCCGTCGTCCAGATCGAACTCGCCGATCCGCCGCGGTTTCTCGACGAGGTGGCGGGCCCGGCCTCCGTGACTCTGCCGGGGCCGGTCCCCGCCGGCCAGTTCGTCCGGTCTCGCGGCTCCGATCTGCCGGGCGGTTCTGTTCTGCTGGAGCGCGGCACGGTTCTGCGACCGGCGCACTGGGGTGTGCTCGCTTCGTCGGGTGTCGAGACGGTCGAGGTGATCGCCCCGCTTTGCGTGATGCTCGTCTCGACGGGGGCCGAGCTGGCGACGGGCCCGGGCAACCTTGGCGCGGCGAAGATCCACGACGCCAACACGGCCGCTCTGGGGTCGGCGATCGCCTCCCTCGGGGTGCACGTGTCCACCTACCAGGCGACCGACGACGTCGATGCCTTCCTCGCGTTCATCCAGGGCCTCGGCGGGGCCGACCCCACGACCGCCGACGGTGCCGCCATCGACCTCGTCGTGACGACCGGCGGCGTCAGCGCCGGCGCGTACGAGGTCGTGCGTGAGGCGCTTCACGACCGCGGCGTCGAATTCGGCTCGGTGGCGATGCAGCCGGGCGGGCCGCAGGGCTGGGGCGCGGTCGACACCGGGCACGGCTCGATTCCGATCGTGTGCTTTCCCGGCAACCCCGTCAGCGCGCTCGTCTCTTTCGAGGCGTTTCTCCACGTACCCCTCGCCCGCGCAGCGCACGCCGCCCTCGCTGACCGCGATCGTCGGGCGCCTCTCGCCGAGGCCGCCGACTCGCCGCCCGGCAAGCACCAGATCCGTCGCGCCAGGCTCGACGCCGACGGCCGGGTTCACTTCGTCGGCGGCCCGAGCTCGCACCTGCTGCACCACTACGCGCAGGCCACCATGCTCGCGCACATCCCGGTCGGCGTCTCACGGGTCGAGCCGGGCGACGAGGTCGTAGTGTGGGCCCTCGATGAGTGATTCAGGGTTGTCGCACGTGCGCGCCGACGGCAGCGCCCACATGGTCGACGTGACCGAGAAGGCCGAGACCAAGCGTGTGGCGACGGCACAGGCCGTGCTTCGCACGCGATCCGACGTCGTCGCGCGGATCGCCGACGGCTCCCTGCCGAAGGGCGAGGCGCTCGGCACGGCCCGCGTCGCCGGAATCATGGCGGCAAAGCAGACGTCGAGCCTCATCCCGCTCTGCCATCCGCTCCCAATCGGCTCCGTCACGATCGACTTCGAACCGGCCGACGAGTCGGTGCGCATTCTCGCGACCGTGTCGACGCGAGGCGTGACCGGTGTCGAGATGGAGGCGCTGACCGCCGCCTCCGTTGCCGCCCTGACCCTGTACGACATGATCAAGGCGGTCGACAAGTTCGCCGTGATCGAGGCGATCCAGGTGCTCGAGAAGTCGGGCGGCAAGAGCGGCGACTGGGCTCGCGACTTGAAGGGTGCGCAATGACTGACCCACTCTCTGCTGCTTCCGATCCGGTCGTCGTGCCGCGGACGGCCCTCGTCATCGTCGCCTCGACGCGTGCTTCCCGGGGCGAAGCCGAAGATCGCACCGGGCCGGTCATCGCCGCCTGGCTCCGCGAGCGCTCCTTCACTCTCGACGACCCCGCGGTCGTTGCTGACGGCGAGCCGGTCGGCCAGGCACTCATCGGCGGTATCGCCCAGCCCGTCTCGGTCATCATCACGACGGGCGGCACGGGTGTGACTCCCACCGATGCCACTCCCGAGATGACTGCGCCGCTGCTCGACAAGCGCCTCCTCGGGCTCGAAGAAGAGCTCCGGCGCCGAGGTGTCGCGCACACTCCGACTGCACTCCTCTCGCGGGGGCTCGTCGGAATCGCCGGCCGCACTCTCGTCGTCAACCTCCCCGGATCGCCCGGGGGCGTGCGCGACGGCCTCGACGTTCTCGGCGGTGTGCTCGACCACCTCCTCGACCAGCTCGGCGGTGGCGGGCATGGATGACGACGTGCGCCGGATCCCGGAGCACCGCGTGCTCCTCGCCCGGGTAACCGCCGACCCGCTCAGCGTGGCGGCCTGTTCGACACTCGTGCACGAGGCGACGGCCGGTGCTGTCGTCACGTTCGAGGGCGTCGTCCGCGACCACGACGACGGCCGCGGGGTCGCCGCGCTCGAATACGAGGCGCACCCCAGCGCGAGTGACGTGCTCGCGGGGGTTGCGGCCGACATCGCGCGGGCTCATCCCGAAGTGGCCATCGCAGTCGAGCACCGCACTGGGCCGCTCGGCATCGGCGACGTCGCGCTCGCGGCCGCGGTCTCGAGCGCGCACCGGGCCGAGGCGTTCACCGTGTGCGCGCTGCTGATCGACGAGATCAAGGCCCGCGTGCCCATCTGGAAGAAACAGGACTTCACCGACGGCACGAGCGAGTGGGTGGCGTCGCTCGGCTAGACCCTCGCGATCGGCTTAGACCCGCGCGCTCGGCTCAGACCCGCACGGCCGGCGTAAACACCGCTCCTAGGGCAGGTGTTTACGCCGATCGTGAGGGTCTGACGGTCGAAGCTCGCGCCTACACCGCCTACCCTTGACGGGTGGCCCACCTTCTCGGCGCTGAAGCGCTTCACCTCGAATTCCCCACCCGTGTGATCTTCGAAGGCGTGACCCTCGGAATCGACGAGGGCTCGCGCATCGGCGTCGTCGGCCGCAACGGCGACGGCAAATCGACCCTCATGTCGCTGCTCGCCGGCCGCATGGAGCCCGACTCCGGCCGCGTCACCCGCCGACGCGGCATCACGATGGGTGTGCTCGACCAGCGCGACATCCTGCCGCTCGACTCCATCGTGAGCGAGGTCATCGTCGGCGACCGCGACGAGCACGAGTGGGCCGGCGACGCCCGCATCCGCGACGTCATCTCGGGCCTCGCCACCGACATCCCCTGGGATTCGACGATCGGTGCCCTATCGGGAGGCCAGCGCCGCCGCGTCGCGCTCGCAGCCCTCCTCGTCGGCGACTGGGACGTCCTCTTCCTCGACGAGCCCACCAACCACCTCGACGTCGAGGGTGTCGCCTGGCTCGCCGAGCACCTCAAGCGCCGCTGGTCGCCGCGCGAAGGTGCGCTCGTCGTCGTGACTCACGACCGGTGGTTCCTCGACGAGGTCTCGACCGACACCTGGGAGGTGCACGACGGCATCGTCGAGCCCTTCGAGGGCGGCTACGCGGCCTATGTGCTGCAGCGCGTGGAGCGCGACCGATCGGCCTCCGTCTCGGAGGCCAAGCGCCAGAACCTGATGAAGAAAGAGCTCGCCTGGCTCCGCCGCGGCGCGCCCGCCCGCACCGCGAAGCCGAAGTTCCGCATCGAGGCGGCCGAGACGCTCATCGCCGACGAGCCTCCCGTGCGAGACAAGGTCTCGCTGTCGCAGATGGCCACGTCGCGCCTCGGCAAGCAGGTCGTCGACATCATCGACGTGTCGGTGGACTACGGCGAGCGCAAGGTGCTCAAAGACATCGAGTGGCGCATCGCTCCGGGCGAGCGCACCGGCATTCTCGGCGTCAACGGCGCCGGCAAGTCGACGCTGCTGAAGCTCGTCACCGGAGCGGTTCTGCCGACGACGGGTCGCGTCACCCGCGGCAAGACAGTCAAGTTCGCCGTGCTCGACCAGCAGCTCGCCGACCTCCACGAGTTCGCGAACGAGCGCGTCAACACGGTGGTCTCGCGCTACCGCTCGTCCTATGTCTCGGGCGGCAAAGAGCTGACACCCGGTCAGCTCCTCGAGCGTCTCGGCTTCACCACCCCGCAGCTGCAGACCGCGGTCAAAGACCTCTCCGGTGGGCAGAAGCGCCGTCTTCAGCTGCTGCTGATCCTGCTCGACGAGCCGAACGTGCTGATCCTCGACGAGCCCACCAACGACCTCGACACCGACATGCTCGCGGCGATGGAAGACCTCCTCGACACCTGGCCCGGCACGCTCCTCGTCGTCAGCCACGACCGGTACCTGCTCGAGCGCGTCACCGACATGCAGTACGCCGTGCTCGGCGGTGAGATGCGCCACCTGCCCGGAGGCGTCGACCAGTACCTCGAGCTGCGCCGGATCGCCGTGAGCGGCGCGGGCGAGGCGACCGACCGTCCCACCGCAACGCAGGGAGCCTCGGCGACTGTCGCGGCGGCGGCCAAGGCCTCAGGGCTGAGTGGTGCCGAGAAGCGCAACGCTGAAAAGGAGCGCGCCTCCCTCGACCGCCGCATGCAGAAGGCTGCCGCCGAACGCCAGGCGCTCCTCGACCAGTTCGCCGCCCATGACCAGAACGACTACGTGGGGCTCGGAGAGCTGCAGAAGAAGGTGGCCGCGATCGAGGTCAAGGCCGACGAGCTCGAGCTGGCATGGCTTGCCGTGAGCGAGAAGCTCGAGGGCTGAGCGGGGGTGGGCCGGATCCTTCGGTTTCGGCCCGGCTTCTAGGCGCCGAGGGTGAGCGACAGCGAACGCAGCAGCCCGGCGAGCGTCTCGCGGTCGGCGGGTGAGAGGTCGCCGAGCAGGCTGCGTTCGGCCTCGACGAGCCGGGTGATCGCGGCGTCGGCAGCGCTGCGACCGTCGTCTGTCAAAGACACCAGGATCCCGCGACCGTCGCTCGGATCGGTGTTCCGCGCGACCAGACCCCGCCCGACCAGGCGATCGATCCGGTTGGTCATCGTCCCGCTCGACACGAGTGTCTGCGTGAGCAGGGCCTTCGGCGAGAGCGCGTAGGGCGATCCGGCGCGGCGAAGGGCACTCAGCACGTCGAACTCCCATGATTCGAGGTTGCTCGCGGTGAACGCGGCGCGGCGCTCGCGGTCGAGGTGCTTCGCGAGCCGGCCTACGCGCGACAGAACGTGCAGGGGCTCGAAGTCGAGGTCGGGGCGCTCGCGGTTCCAGCTGGCGACGATCCGGTCGACCTCGTCGCGCTGTTCTTCGGGCATCGGGCCATTATGTCGCGTGGTCTCGGTGTGCCGCCGGTGCCGGTCGGAGTGGGCGGGTGTCGTTGAGGGTCGGCGGGTGCTGCAGCACCCGCCGACTCCCCATAACACCCGCCCACTCGCACCTGTCGCGCGCCCACGGGGCCCCGCCCCAAAACCGGAGCCGCGATCTGGCAGAATGGTCCGGCGCCTCCGGGCGTGGTCCGCCTTGGTGTAATGGCAGCACGACAGCCTTTGGAGCTGTTAGGTCTAGGTTCGAGTCCTGGAGGCGGAGCTTCGGGCTAGTCAGCGATGTGGCGGCCTCCGAGTCTTCTAGCCTCCGAGCGAGAGAACTCGACCCAGGGCGGGGATGACCCGGGTGAGGGTGCGGTCGTGACCGGCGGGATCCGGATCGGAGACGGCCTCGTCGAGCACGACGACGTCGTAGCCGAGGTCGGCGGCAGACCTGGCCGTCGATTCGACCCCGAAGGTTGTCGCGATGCCCACGATGACGACCTGGTTTACAGCCGCGGCCGTCAGGTGCTCATGGAGCTCCGTGTTCGCGAAGGCGCTCCACGCGGCCCTGTGGATGATCAGCTCGTCTTCCTGCGCCTGAATGCCGTCGACGAGCTCGGTGTCGGTGCTCGGCCAGGTTCGCCCTTGCGATCCGTACTGGGTTATGCCCGGCGGTGTGCCGGTCGAGATCGCGAAAACCACCGGTCGACCCGCCTCTCGGAAGTCGTTGATCGCTCGCCCCACCTCGACGATGAGCCGGTCGGCGGGTTGCGAGCGTGCGTTCGCCAACGTGCCGACCTGCATATCGACGACGACGAGGGCAGCACCGGAAGAGATGATCTCGCTCATGTTCGCCATTGTGTCGTGGTCTCTACTTTCGTTCGTCGGGCTGGTCACGGTGCTGTGATGCCGTCGAAGGTGATGTCGAGTCGACTCGGACCGCGCAGAAGGGGGTTGCGGCGATAGGGCGGCGGGTCTTCGACGAGGCGCACGTTCTCGAGTCGCGAGAAGAGTTCGGCCAGGGCGATCTGGGTCTCGAGGCGGGCGAGGGGCGCTCCGAAGCACGCGTGGATGCCGGCGCCGAATCCGAGGTGGTCACGATTCTCCCGCTCGGGGTCAAACCGATCGGGATCGGCGAAGTGTCGTGGATCGCGGTTGGCGGCGGCCCAGGCAATCCAGACGGGGGACCCTTTCGTGATCGTCACGTCGCCGATACGCACATCCTCGAGGGCGATGTACTTCGGTGTGACCTGGGCGGGAGGCTCCAACCGAAGCAGCTCTTCGAAGACCAGGGGCATCGTGCTCGGGTCCGCGCGGAGCCGGTCGAGGGCCTCCGGGTGCCGCAGCAGAGTGAGCGCGCCGTTGGCGATCATGTTGACCGTGGTCTCGTGCCCGCCGATCAGCAGCATGATGGTGGTGCTGATCATCTCGCTGGTCGACATCGCGCCATCCGGGCCGGTGTCGTTGACAAGTCCCGACAGGAGATCGCCCTGGGGTGTTCCGCGACGGACCTCGGCAAGCTGGGCGAGGTAGGCCCCGAGTTCACTGGTGGCCCGTGACGCCTCCGCCTGCAGCCTTTCAGCCTCTTCGGGTGTCGTGGCCTCAGGAGGCGCGATGATCGCCATGCTCCAGGCATGGAAGCGCGGCTCGTCTTCGTGGGGAACGCCGAGCACGTCGCAGATCATCATGACCGGAAGCGGGTAGGCGAAGGCCTCGACGAGATCGAGGGTGCCGGATGCGGGGAACGCGTCAATGAGCGTGGTCGCCGTCTGCGTGATGTCGTCGCGGAGCGAGTCGATGTAGCCGGCGTGGTGAGGAGGGCCGAAGTGTCGCATGGTCTGACGGCGCAGGCGGTCGTGTTCCGGGGGATCTTGCATGACGAACGCGGATGTGAGGCCGGGGGCGGCCCCCTCGGTGTCGTCTCGGCCGGCGAGCGGGTTGGAGCTGATCCGCGGATCATGGACGACCTCGAGGATCTCGTCGTAGCCCGTGACGAGGAACGCCCCGTCGTCGAGGCGCTGAACCGGCGCGGCATCACGAAGGCGGGCATAGACCGGATACGGGTCGGCGCGGTTGTCGTGGTCGAGGAATTCGTTCCACACCGCCGTGGCGGTGGGGGAGCCGCCCGTGACGGGGCAGCCGGGGCGGGGTTCGGGAGAAGTGCTCACAGTGTGGTCCTTTCATCGGACTTCGCGGGGATGGTGGTTGGGCGACTAGCCCGGGAATGCGGGCGCACGCTTCGGTCGGTACCGGGCAGGCTGTCGACGGTTCGGCCCGTCGGCGGGAATGCGGCGCCGTCGTTGATCTCACGTCGGTAGTGCTCGAGCCACTTGACCTGGTCGAGGGCGGTGGCACCGACCATGCGGTCTCCGACGCCGTAGACGGCGACGAACGAACGCTTTTCGGTGGATCCTTGAGCGATGACCACGCTGTCTGCGGCCTCGGGCATGCCGACGGATTTGATCACGTGGCCGAACTGGTTCGACCAGAACACCGGCACCTCGTCGTGGTGGACGTTCGCACCCGTCAGCATGTTTCCGGCGGCGACGGTGGCCTGGCCCACGGCGTTGCCCCAGTGCTCCACCGACATTCGGCGGCCATCGCCCGACGGGTGCGGGAAGGCGGCGATGTCGCCGGCCACGAAGACACCGTCGAGTACGGTGCCGTCGCTGTCGAGCGCCCGGCAGGTGGCGTCGCAGTCGACCCCGAGCGGGCCGACCGACAGGCCCGACTCGCTGAGCCACTCGGTGTTCCGGAGGGCGCCGATCGCGACTACCACCAGATCGACGTCGAGGGTCGTTCCGTCCGAGAGCGTGGCGGCCGCGACTGCCCCCCTCTCGTCCGAGTGAAGTCGGGAGACGGTGACAAGCGACCGCAGGTCGACGCCGTGCTCGCGCTGCACATCGGCGAGCACGCCCGCGACGGTGTCGCCGAGCGCTCGGGCGAGCGGCGCCGGGCCTCGATCGACGAGAGTGACCGGGAGGTCCAGGCGACGGCAGGCCGACGCGATCTCGGAGCCGGTGAAGCCTCCACCGACGATGAGCACTCGCCGCGGTCCGGCGGCGAGGCGGGAGCGGAGCCGTGCCGCGTCGGCCGAAGTGCGGAGGGTGAAGACTCCGTCGAGAGCCGCTTCGTCGGCCACCGGCCACGGTCGGGCTCGGGTTCCGGTGGCGATGAGCACCCTGTCGTAGGGCACGCGTGCGCCGTCGGCGAGGAGAACGGCACGGGCGTCGACATCGAGGCCGGTGGCTGCCACGCCGAGGCGCCATTCCACGTCGAGGCCGGAGACCTGCGGAAGGCGGGTGCCCGAAGCCGACGCCGTACCGAGCAGCACCTGTTTCGACAGGGGCGGCCGGTCGTAGGGTTCGTCCGGCTCGTCGCCGATGAGCGTGATCGGGCCGAGGAACCCGTCCGACCTCAAGGCTTCCGCCGCCGTCAGGCCGGCGAGCGATGCCCCCACGACGACCACGCGATCGGTCTCGGTCAGCGCCGAGGGGCCCAATGCTGAGGAGGCCGGGGCCGAGGGGTTCACTGCCTTGGGCACAGCCCTTCGGTGCTCTCCGTCGAGGCGAATGGCCTGCACCGGGCAGGCTGCCGCGGACTGCGTAACGCGGGCCCGGAACTCCTCGGCGGGGTCGGGGTCGTAGACGAGGGCCTCGTCGCCCTCGAACCGGAACACATCAGGTGCCAGGAAGGCGCACTGCGCGTAGCTCTGGCATTTGGTCATATCAACCGCGATTCGCATGGTTCTTCTCCTTCTCGAGACGTGAGTGGTGCCGTACGGGTCAGTCGAAGACGACGACGACCTTGTCGGCGGCGCCCGGTGTCGCAGCGAGGGTCAACGCCTGCTCGACATCGCCGAACGGGATGACGTCGCTGACGATCGCCGCGTACTTCTCCCAGTTCGCGACGATGTCGCGCGTGACCTCGAAAATTTCGGTCGGGTAGCCCATCGACAGCACGATGGTCAGCTCGCTTCCAAGGAGCTGGCCGAGGTCCAGCTCGACGGGGTTCTTATGCACACCCACGATGCCGACGGTCGCTCCGTGCGTGGCGGCGGCGGTGATCGCGCCGATGACGGGAGCGGCGCCGGCGGCATCGAGGTAGATGTCGGAGGCGGCCTTGCGAACGCCGCGACGCGTCTCGCCTTCGCCGTGGATCTCGACGAGCCGCTCGGTGACGTTCTCGGTGCGGGAGTCGATGACATCGTCGACTCCGATTTCACGGGCGAGCTCGAGTCGTTCGGGGATGACATCGACGACGACGATCGACCCGGCACCGGCGGCCATGTAGCTGATGGCTGCGCCGAGCCCGATAGGCCCGGCACCGAAGATGACGATTTTGTCACCTGGCTTCGGCGCCGTCCGGTTGACGGCATGCCGTGCGACGGCCATCGGCTCGTTGAGCGCGGCGACCTCCCATGGGATGTGGTCGGGGACGACCGCGAGGCTGCGCCCGACCTCGGCATCTTCGATCAGCAGGTAGTCGCTCAGACCGCCGGTCGAGCCACCGCTGCCGATGATTCCCGTCGGGGCGGCCATCGGGTTGACGACGACGTGGTCGCCGACCCGGAGGTCTGTGACCTCGGCACCGAGCTCCACGATCTCGCCGGCGGGCTCATGGCCGAGGGGCGTGTGGCCCTCCCGGCCGGGCAGCCCGCCGAGCGAGACGTAGAACGAGTCGGAACCGCAGATGCCGCAGGCCCGCACCTTCACGAGCGCGTCGCGCCGGCCGACCTCGGGGGTAGTCACGTCGAGCACGGCGGTCGTTCCAGGGCCGGTGACATAGGTCGACTTCATAGTCGCGGGTCGGGCGGGGGTGGGGGGCTTCGAGCTGGACATCCGGTTCTCCTTGAGGGGCTGAGGTGATGCCTCAAGCCTCCCGGCGGGGACCCGTTCACGAATCGTCCGACTGCACCCATTCGGCCTACTGCGTTCGCAGTAGAAGCGGACTACGGCGTGAGCCCACCGCGGTACGCGAACGCCACCAGCTGCGCCCGATCGCGCGCCCCGACCTTCGCCATCGCCCGGTTCGCATGCGTCTTCACAGTGAACGGCGACAGGAACCGTTCGGCGGCGATCGCGTCGACGTCGAGCCCGGTCATCATGCTGAGCACCACGTCGCGCTCGCGCGGGGTCAACGCGTCGAAGCGCGCCGTCATGTCCGCGTCGACGACCGTAGCCGGCTCGTCTTTCACCCGGCCGATGAGCATCGCGGCCGCGGCGGGCGAGAGCGCTCCGCCACCCGCGGCCACTTCCTCGATCGCTGCGATGAGCTCTTTCGGTCCTGCGGCCTTGCTCAGAAAGGCGTTGGCACCGGCGCGGAGAGCCGCGAGCACGTTGGAGTCCTGCTCGAAAGTGGTCAACATGACCACCCGGACCTCCTCCGCCGACCAGCGCTGTCGGATCCTTCGCGTCGCCTCGACACCGTCGATCCCCGGCATGCGGATGTCCATCAGCACCACGTCGACCGGCTGCGACGCGAGGGCTTCGACGGCGCCAAGTCCGTCAGAGGCCTCCGCGACGATCTCGAACGGGTCATGACGGCCGAGGATCCCACGGAGCCCGATCCGGATCATCTCCTGGTCGTCGACGAGGAGGAGGCGGATCATGCGACACGTCCATTCTTCAGAGGCAGGTGGGCGGTCAGCACGAATTCGGTGTCGGTAGAGGTCACTGTCATCGTTCCGGCGCCCGCGGTGACCCGTTCGCGCATTCCGACGAGGCCGAGGCCGGTGCTCGGCTCGGATGGTTCGAGGCGCTGGCCGTTGCGCACGCGCACGACCAGCCTCAGGCCCTCGGCGGCGCACGTGACGCTCACCGCACCGCGCCCGTGTTTCTGGGCGTTCGTCAGGGCCTCCTGCAGGATCCGATAGACCGTCAGCTGCGTCGCCGCATCCACGCTGTCCGCGGGCACCTCGAGCTCGGCGTGGAGGTCCATCCCGATGTGCCGATACGACTCGAACAGCGTCGGAAGCGAGTCGAGATCGGGAACGGGATCGGCCCTGCACTGCTCGTCATCGGAGCGGAGGAGCACGAGCATCCGCTGCGTTTCGGCAAGGACGTTGCGCACCCCGGTGCGCGCTTGATCGAGCGCCTCGGTCACGTCGGGAGGTGTGTCGACCAGGGCCATTTCGACAACGCCGAGGTTCATGCTGACGACGGCGACCTCGTGGCCGACGACGTCGTGGAGGTCGCGGGCGATGCGGAGGCGCTCTTCGGCCACTCGCCGTGTCGCCTCGAGCTCCCGCGTGGCCAGCGCGTCTTCGGCCCGCCGCTCGAGCGAGTCGCGGTAGAGCCGCTGCGCGCGCAGTCCGGCGCCGATCGCCGACCCTGCAGCCAACGAGACGAGGGTCGCGAAGACGCTGGTAAGGGGGTCGCCGAGGTCACCGGCGATGATCGTGCCGGCGAGGGTGGGAGCGACCACCAGTGCCGCAGCCCGGATGGGTCGCCCGAAGCGGAGGGTGACGATGAAGACCAGAAAGACGGTGATGCTCCACTCGACCAGAGGCCTCCATGATCCGAGGGCGACGACGAGGCATCCGAATGAACTCACGGCCAGGCCGACGAAGGGCCGTTTCGTCGCGATGAGGAGGCCGGCGAGCGTGACCGCGAGCCCCTCGATCGCTACGATTTCCGCTGAGTCGGCGATCATCCGGATCAGCTCGACGGCGAGGCTGAGTCCGATGAGCCCGGCGACCACCGCAGGGAGTACATCGAGTCGCGAGATCCCGTTCCGCGTGACCCGAGGCAGGAGCGGCTGACGAGGCGAGGGCATGGGTTGATTCTCGCCCACGACAGGTCGCACCCGAGGCGGAACTCTCACCGACGGATCGACCGCGACACGGCCTGCTCGTCGCGGAGCGCGTGTGCGGCCTCGAGGACGTCGTGCGCGGCCTGCCTCTGCTCGGCCAGTCGGCCCGACACCGACGCGCTTCGCTTCTTCAGAATGGTCTTCTTCAGCGGAATCGGCAGGAAGCAGTGGGCGAAGGCCACCGCGGCGAGGATGTAATAGGTCAGGCCGCCGCCGTCGAGGTAGGCGAAGACCGCTCCGCCCATGTAGGCGACGCCGACGAGGCCGGCGATGATCGCCACGGTGCGCGCCATCCGCTCCGGCGAACGCTGTAGGCGCTCCACTTCAGTGACGGCGTCGATGTGTTCTGCTTCGAGCGCATCGAGTGCAGCTCGGTCGGCGATGGCGCGATCGCGGCGGAGGAAGAAGGTGGCGGTGCGTCGGTCGAGGATCGTCGGGACCTGATCCTGAAGGGTCCAGCCGAAGACCTCGAGTGCGGTGAGTCGCTCTTCCGCCTCGGAGCGGGCGACAGCGATGGTCTGGTAGTCCCAGACGGTGGGGGCCGGTGCGACGGTCTGGCCGGTGGGGGGCGTCGTGATGGTCATGGGAAACTCCTTGATCGTCCGGGGTGGCAGCTCCTGCTGCACCTCAAGAATCGCGAAAACGGGGCCCTGTGACGTCGTCGATTCAGGCCGGGCTGTGTACTGCGTTCGCAGTAGCTCGCGGGCTTGAGGCCGAAGGTATTTCTCTTTCTGAGAATAACTGCTACGGTGGAACCAGTTCTTATCACGGAGAGAAAAACTGGAGGAAGCCATGACAGTCACGTTCAGCACCCGAATCGGCCCCGGTTACGTCACCACACCGACCTTCCGCGCACACACCTTCTGGGCCGGCGAGCAGCACATCGAGGTCATCAACGACAACGACGGCAAGGGCAGCCTCACCGAGATGGCACGCATCGACGGAGCCGACGGGAACGACCTCATCAGCCTCGCCATGTGGGCCGACGCGGCCCACCAGCGAAACGCCCCTACCATTCTCGTCATGCCGTACCTGCCGGGAGCCCGTCAGGATCACGCCGACGCCCTCCCGTTCGGAGCCAAGGTCTACGCCGACCTCATCAACTCGATGTCACTCGACCAGGTCATCTGCCTCGATCCGCACTCGCCCGTCATGCCCTCGCTCATCGACAACATCACCGTCCTCACCTCCGAGCACATCGTCCGCAAGAACATCGTCGGACGCGCCGACAGCGACACGATGGCCCAGCGCTACCAGGGCATCATCGCCCCCGACAAGGGCGCCGTCGCCCGAGCCACAGCCGTCGCCAATGCCTGCCACATCCCGGTGTACCTCGCGGAAAAGCACCGCGACCCCGTGACCCGTCAGCTCTCCGGGTTCTCCTGCGAGCCCCTTCCCGACACAGGTCGCTTCCTCGTCGTCGACGACATCTGCGACGGAGGCGGAACCTTCATGGGCCTGGCGTCAGCAACCGGGCTCCCGGCCGAGCGACTCGGCCTCTACGTCAGCCACGGTGTCTACACCGACCGGGCGGCCGAGCTCGTGAACTACTTCGGCGAGATCTGGACCACCAACTCCTACGCAGCCGACCCGAAGCCGACCGGCATGGCCGACGACGACACCCGCGCCGCGGCCTTCCGCACCATCGACGTCGATGCCTACCTCACCCGCGCCATCGCGGCTCCCGAGCCCTACCTGGCAGAGGTTTAAGGCACCGCGAAGACGCGTCGGGCACAACTACGGCAGCAGACAAGACCCTCTCATAGCTCTCATCACTTCACACAGAACGGACATCATGACCACGACAGCCGCATCCGCAGCCAGCCGCCTCGGCACCCCGACGAAGCCCAGCGTCATCGCGGGCCTCCTCGCCACCGACGGCTACAAGCACTCCCACCGCCAGGTCTACCCCCAGGGCACCAACACCATCCTGATCAACTGGACCAACCGTTCCGGCAAGCTGCTGCCTGGCGCAAGCCACGCTGTTCACTTCGGCCTGCAGGCATTCCTGCAGAACTACCTCATCGAGATGTGGGCGCCGTTCTTCGCCGCAACCGAAGACGAGGTCGCCGACGAGTTCGAGCGCGTGCTGCTGTCGTACTTCGGGCCCAACAACATCGGCTCCGATCACGTTCGGGCCCTGCACCGCCTCGGCTACCTGCCCCTGCACGTGAAGGGTCTCCCCGAGGGGACGCTCGCACCGTTCGGCGTCCCCACCGTTCTGGTCGAAAACACCCACCCCGAGTTCTTCTGGCTGCCGAACTACATCGAGACGGCGCTTTCCGCGTCGATCTGGCACCCGTCCACCACCGCGACCGTCGCCACCATCTACCGCGAACTCCTCGAAGGCTGGGCGGAGAAGACCGGCGGCGACCTCGACGCCATTGACTTCCAGGCTCACGACTTCTCGATGCGCGGCCAGACCAGCCTCGAATCGGCCGCCGCGTCCGGTGCCGGACACCTGCTGTCGTTCCTCGGCACCGACTCGATGCCGTCGCTCGACTTCATCGACCGGTACTACCCCGGCGATAACGGCTGGGTCGGAGCATCCGTGCCCGCCACCGAGCACTCCGTCATGTGCATCCGCGGAGAGCAGGGCGAATTCGACACGTTCAACGCGATCCTCGACGCGTTCCCCACCGGCATCGTCTCCGCGGTCGCCGACGGCTACGACTTCTTCGGCGTCCTCACCGAGATCCTCCCGCAGCTCAAGGGCCGCATTCTGGCCCGCGACGGGAAGCTCGTCATCCGCCCCGACTCCGGCGACCCCGTCGACATCATGACCGGCACCTACATCGTCGACGACTCGAACTGCGCCGATTACGAGGCGAAGAAGGCCGCTGGCGCCCTCACCCCCGAAGAGCTCGGCGCGATCGAGATCCTCGGCGACCTGTTCGGCTGGGAGCTCAACGACAAGAACTACAAGCGGCTCAACCAGCACATCGGTCTCATCTACGGCGACAGCATCACCCTCGACCGGGCCCAGCGGACCTTCGAGCGTCTGGCTGCGAAGGGCTGGGAGTCCACCAGCGTCGTCCTCGGCATCGGGTCGTTCACCTACCAGTACCTCACCCGTGACAATCTCGGATCAGCCGTAAAGGCCACCTGGGCAGACGTCGACGGGCAAAGCGTCGACATCCAGAAGGATCCGAAGACCGGCGCCGGCAAGAAGAGCGCGAAGGGTCGCCTCGCCGTCATCCGCGACGAGACCGGAGAGCTCGAACTCCTCCAGCAGGCCACCCCGGAGGACGAGGCACGCTCGCTCATCCAGACCGTGTGGCTGGACGGCGAGTTCATCAACCCGGTGTCGTTCGCCGACGTTCGGGCCAACCTGAAGGGTGCGCGCGCCGACCGCGCAGCACGTGCCGACCACCGGACCGAGTCAGCATGACCGAACGCCAGCAGCCCCTTATCGCCATCGACGTCGTCCCCATCGGCTACGACCAATCCACGCAGAAGCTGCGCTACGGAACCGCCACTCGTCGATTCGAGCCCTTCGCCGGGGAGCAGGCGCTCCCCGGCGTCCTCCTCGGCCCCGACGAAACACTCGAGGAGGCAGCCCGTCGTGCCCTCGCCGACAAGGGCGGCTTCCACCCCGGAAAGGTCACCCACCTCACCCAGGTCGGCGCGTTCGACGGCCCCGGGCGGGATCCCCGCGACAAGGCCATCAGTGTTGCGTTCCTCGCCGTCATCGCACCGCACCCGTCGCGCCTGATCACCTGGCGCGACTGGGGCGACGTTGGCGGCATGCCGTTCGATCATGACCGAATTCTCGAGGCTTCGAAAGACGTCGCCCGCACCAGGCTCTGGGTCGACCAGGCCTTCACCCGTGCGGTCACCGGCGAGACGTTCAGCACCCGCGACGCCTCCACCATCGCCGCGACTCTGACCGGCACAGCGCCGCACGCCGGCAACTTGCACCGTCAGCTCTCCGGCCTCGACGGGCTGATAGCTACCGGCAAGGCCGAATCCACGGTCGCCGGCGGACGAAGGGCGACCACCTGGGCCTGGGGGTCGACCCCCGGTTGAGCCGCCCCGCACCCTCGTCAGTCCCGTCTGTGCCGCGGGATCCTCGGCTCGCCTGACAGACGAACCGTCCTCGCGACGGGCTCGTTACCCTGGTAGTCGACCTCGTGCCCCGGCACGTCGAACCAAGGAGCACCCATGCAGCCACTCGCCGTCATCGTCCTCGCCGCAGGCCAGGGCACCCGCATGAAGTCGTCGACGCCCAAGGTGCTCCACCGTCTCGCGGGCCTGCCGCTCATCCACCACGTGCTCGAAACGGCCCGGTCGCTCGAGCCGGAGCACCTCATGGTCGTCGTCCGGCACGACCGCGACACGGTCGCCGCGAGCGTGCTCGAGGCCGCACCGAGCGCCGTTCTCATCGATCAAGATGACACCCCCGGCACCGGTCGAGCCGTCGAGCAGGCCGTCGAGGCGCTGCCCGCCGACTTCACCGGCGACGTCGTCGTGGTGAGCGCCGACGTGCCGTTCCTCGACGACGACGACCTCCTCGCCCTTCTCGAGCTGCACCGCTCCGACGAGGCCGACGCGACCCTGCTGAGTGCGATCCTCGAGGATCCCACGGGCTACGGCCGCGTGATTCGCTCCTCCGGCCGGGTGCAGAAGATCGTCGAGCACAAAGACGCCTCGGCTGACGAGCGCGACGTGGCCGAGATCAACTCCGGCACCTACGTGTTCACGGTCGAGGCGCTTCGCAAGCACCTCCCGTTCGTGACCGCCGCAAACGCGCAGAACGAGAAGTACCTCACCGACGTCGTCGGGCTGTTGACAATCAACCGGGGTCACGTGTCGGCCAAGCCCGTGGCCGAGGCCTGGCGCGTCGAGGGCATCAACGACCGCGTGCAGCTCGCCGCCGCGGCCCGGCGCCTCAACGACACGATCGTCACGCACTGGCAGCGCGAGGGCGTCTCGATCCTCGACCCGCAGACCACCTGGATCGACCGCGACGTCAGCCTCGCCGCCGACGTCGAGATCCTGCCCGGAACGCAGCTGAAGGGCGCCACCGTCGTCGAGACCGGCGCGATCGTCGGCCCCGACACGACGCTCGTCGACACCGAGGTCGGGGCGGGCGCCGTCGTCAAGCGCACCGACGCCACCCTCGCCGTGATCGGTGCCGGTGCGACCGTCGGCCCGTTCGCCTTCCTTCGCCCGGGCACGATCCTCGGTGCCGACGGCAAGATCGGCACCTTCGTCGAGACGAAGAACTCGACCATCGGCGAGGGCAGCAAGGTTCCCCACCTCAGCTACGTCGGCGACACCGAGGTCGGCGTCGGCGCGAACATCGGAGCCGGCACGATCACGGCCAACTACGACGGCGTGAACAAGCACCGCACGGTGGTCGGGTCGCACGTGCGCACCGGGTCGCACAACGTCTTCGTCGCGCCCGTTAGGATTGGCGACGGAGCGTACACAGGCGCCGGAACGGTCGTCCGCAAAGACGTGCCGGCCGGATCCTTGGCTATCACCGTCGCTCCGCAGCGAACCATGAGCGGGTGGGTCGAGGCCAAGCGCCCCGGCACCGACGCGGCGAAGGCGGCAGCCGACGCGGCGGCGACCAGCGAGACGGCGAGCTGACCGAGCACCCAGAACCACCAATCGATGACTGCGCCGCCCTGCGGCCGGTGTCGGGGCCCCCGGGCCAGAGAGCGAGTGACGTGTCGGGAATCAAGATCACCGGCGAAAACCGTCTCGTCCTTGTGACGGGGCGTGCGCACCCGCAGCTGGCGATCGACATCGCGCAGGAGCTCGGCACCGAGCTGACGCACACCGACGCACGCACCTTCGCGTCGAGCGAGATCTACGCGCGATACGACGACAGCGTCCGCGGCTCTGACGCGTTCGTGATCCAATCGCACACCCGGCCGATCAACGAGTGGCTCATGGAGCAGCTCATCATGGTCGATGCGCTCAAGCGGGCCTCGGCCAAGCGCATCACAGTCGTCGCTCCCTATTACCCCTACGCCCGCCAAGACAAGAAGGGTCGCGGTCGCGAGCCGATCTCGGCCCGCCTCGTGGCCGACCTGTTCAAGGCCGCCGGCGCGCACCGCATCATGAGCGTCGACCTGCATGCGCCGCAGATCCAGGGCTTCTTCGACGGTCCGGTCGACCACCTCTTCGCCATGCCCGTGCTACTGAAGCACTTCCAGGAGCGCCTCGACCCCTCGACGCTGACCGTCGTCTCACCCGACATGGGGCGCGTCAAGGTGGCCGACATCTGGAGCGAGAAGCTCGGAGCGCCGCTGGCGATCATCCACAAGCGTCGCGACCCCCGCGTCATGAACGAGGTCTCGGTGCACGAGATCGTCGGTGAGGTCAGCGGTCGTGTCTGCCTGCTGGTCGACGACCTCATCGACACGGGTCGCACGATCGCCAAGGCCGCCGAGGCGCTGAAGAAGGCCGGAGCCCTCGGGGTCATCGTGGCCGCGACGCACGCCGTCTTCTCCGACCCGGCTCCCGAGATCCTCTCGAACGAGTTCATCGACTCGGTCGTCGTCACCGACACCCTGCCGATCACCGAGCACCAGATGTTCGACAGCCTCACGATCCTGCCGATCGCTCCGCTCATCGCCCGCGCGATCCACGAGGTGTTCGACAACGGGTCGGTCACGTCGATGTTCGACGGCGCCGCCTGAGGTGACACCGCTGTCGCGACTGCTCGTCCTCGACTTCGACGGCACCGTCTGCCTCGGCGACGAACCCGTGCTCAGCTACGCGCGGCACATCGACGAGGCCCTGCCCGAGACCGAGCGCGTCGTCGAATCAACGATCCGCGCGTTCCTGGCCGGCCCCGACGCAGCTGTCCATGAGCACCAAGACCAGAGTGCAGGATCCGCAGCTCGCCACCTCGCAACTCTGGTCGACGCCGCCGACGGCTACGCGGCTGCGGCCTCTCTCGCGCGCTCCCGCGGCGTCGCCGCCGCTTCGCTCAGCCGCGCGTACGAGGCCAGCCGCCGCGAGTTGGCCGACGGCCTCCTCGAGACCTGGGCTCCGGCCGGCCTCGCCGACTTCCTCACCGGCCTGAGGCGCGCCGGCGTCACCGTCGTGCTCGTCACCAATGCCACGGCGACCGGCGTAGCCGGGCAGCTGACGCACCTGGGGCTCGACGGCGTCTTCGACGAGATCGTGACCGATGCCGGTAAACCAAGGGGGATGCCTCGGATCCTTACGTCTCTGCGGGAGAAGCACGGCCTGGCCGCCCACCCCGAGCATCTGCTCAGCGTGGGCGACATCTGGCGCAACGACCTCGAGCCGGCCGCCGATCAGAAATCCCCTACGGCCCTGATCGAGCGGTTCGCAGCTGCCGAAGCAAAGCCCACTTTCCGGGCCCCGACCTTCGAGGGGCTCTACGACGACATCGCGGCCTGGGCCTCGCGCGCCTGATCGGCGGGTGCCGGGCTCGGCGTCACCACGAAGGTGCGGCCGGGGTGGTCGGCTGAGAGGTGGGCTCCGGGTCGTCCGAGCACCTGCTCGCGGAGGGTGCCGGTGGCCGGCTCCAGGGGCATGCGGCCGCGGCGACGGAGCTCGGGCACGACGAGTTCGGCGAAGTCGACGCAGTCGGCGGTGCCAAACAGCGGTTCGAGCAGGAAGCCGTCGAGGCCGGTCTCGTCCATGATGCGTTCGAGAGCATCGGCGACCTCGATCGGATCGCCGACGAGCTGGAGGCCGCGCGTGCCCTTGCCCTTGAGATCGTCCAGGATCTCGCGGACGGTCGGGGGAGCCGTGCCGTCGGTGGGCAGGAAGCGGTCGATGTTGCTCTGGGCGATCTGTCCGATCTGCCCGCCGTCGTCGCGCAGCTGGGTCAGATCGCGATCGGGGTCGAGCGAGAGCAGATCGATGCCGGTGTTGCCGGCGTAGAGCACGGCGACGACCTCGTCGGTCTGCATCGCGTCGAATTCGGCCCGGAGGGTATGCGCCTCCTCGCTCGTCGGGGCGACTGTCACCGAGAGCCCGACCATCGTCACGATGGAGTCCGGGTCGCGGCCGTGCTCGGCGGCGCGGGCGCGGATGTCGGCGACGTTCGCCTTGGTGTGCTGGCCGGTCGTGTACTGGACGAAGACCGCTTCGGCATTGCGGGCGGCGTAGGCACGACCGCGCTGCGACGTGCCGGCCTGGAACAGCGTCGGTGTCCGCTGCGGCGACGGTGCGACCGTGAAGTAGCCGTTCGAGCGGAAGTGCTGGCCTTCGAACGAGATGCGGTGGATCTTCGAGCGGTCGGCGAGGATCTCGGCGTCTTTGTCGGCGCGGAAGCCGTCGTCTTCCCAGGAGCCCTCCCAGAGAGTCATGGCGAGGTCGACGTACTCGTCGGCCTGGTCGTAGCGGTCGTCGTGCTTGACCATCTCGGTGTGGCCGAACAGCGCGGCGACGGCGTTCGCCGAGCCGCCCGTGACGATGTTCCAGCCGATGCGGCCGCCGGTGAGGTGGTCGAGCGTGGCGAAACGCCGGGCGGTCTGCAGGGGGTGGTCGAGCCCCGTCGCCGAAGTGACCACGAAGCCGAGCCGGGTGGTCTCGCGGGCCAGGGTCGGGATCAGCAGCGACGGATCCATGCCCGGAAAGTTGATTCCGCCCCGCGCCGCCATCTCGGGCAGGTCGCCGTCGATGGTCGGGTAGCCGAAGCCATCGGCGAAGAACAGGAAGTCGAATCCCGCCTGGTCGAGGATCTTCGCCATGCCGATCCACAGATCGAGCTCGTGGTACCGGACGGAGTCGCTTCGAGGGTGCGACCAGCTGCGCGTTCCGCCGACCTGTGTGCCGGCGACTTCGAACACGCCGAGATGCATCTGCTTCATGGCGCCAGTGAACCAAATGGTTCACTCGGGGTCTAGGTGCGAAACAGGCTGTTTACGAAGCAGGCGCGAAGTCGTAACACGGCGGGCCGGATCCTGGCCTCCGTTGGGGCGACGACGGTCACACCACGCGCTCGCAGAGGGCCCGGTGCGCACTGTCGGCCACCCGGCCCACGAGCGCGTCGTCGCCGAGGCTGAGCAGCGACGCCTGGAGCCCCCGCCAGAGCGCCACGGTCTCGTGGCCGAGCTCGAGAGCCTGGTCGGGTGACGCGCCGGCGTCTTCGAACGCGCCGGCGACGTGACCGACCCACTCGGTGCCGATCAACCCCAGCAGGGTGGCGAAGCGGTCGCGCTCGAACCCGGCGAGGCCGAAGATCTCGAAGAAGAGCCGGTGGAAAGCCCGGTTCCGAGGATCCGCGATGATCGCCCACGCGCCCCCGAGACGTTCCGCGAGCGGCAGGGCGTCATCATCGAGAAACGTGATCACCTCGGCCATGGTCGGAAACCGCGACTCGGCTCCGTGCAGCGCCTCGACGATGAGCTCTTCTCGCGAGCCGAAGTAGTAGAGCAGCATGCGGTTGTTCGAGCCCACCGCCGTGGCAAGTGCCCGCAGGGTGATCTGGGCGATGCCGTTCTCGACGACGTGATCGACGATGCGGTCGAGCAGTTCGTCGCGGCGACCGGGTGCGCCCGTGGCCCGAGTGGCTCCGTCGACGTCGTCCATGCCGTCGACGCTATCGGTTGGCCGGGAGTGCGACGACGGCAATCCGACCGAAATGCCGATGAAACATCGGCGGTCTAGCGTTCCGAGGATCACCGATCGATGCCGCGGCCACAGACCCGCCCCAGCCGCGAACGATCCCTTCTGAGCCACCGAGCCCCTTGGAGTGCCATGAGCATCTTCTCTGCCCCGCCCGTGCTGAAAAAGGACTACGACCGTCGCGGGTTCCTGCGCCTCGGGGGAAGCGTCGGCCTCGTGGTCGGCACCACAGCCCTCCTGGCCGCCTGCTCAACCGATTCCGGTTCGAGCCCGAAATCGTCCGGTGCCGCTGCTGCCGGAAGCCTCGGCACAATTGCCGTGCAGCTGTCGTGGATCAAGAACATCGAGTTCGCGGGCGAGTACTTCGCGACCGAGAAGGGCTACTACACGAAGGCCGGTTTCGACGCGGTCACGCTTCTCGCCGGTGGCGGTCAGACCGGCGCCGAAGAAGCCCTCCTCGCCGGACAGGCGCTTGTCGGCCTGTCGTCGCCGTCGATCACCGCCCCCTCGATCAACAAGGGCGCGACCCTCAAGATCATCGGCACGACCTTCCAGAAGAACCCGTTCTGCCTGCTGTCGCTCGACGAGAAGACCCCGATCAAGACCGTCGCCGACCTCAAGGGCAAGAAGATCGGCGTGCAGTCCGGAGGCAACCAGACCATCTTCGAGGGCTTCTTGAAGGCGAACGGCCTGACCACCTCCGACGTGACGATGGTCACCACGCAGTACGACATCGCCCCGCTCGAGGCGGGCAAGTACGACGCGCACATGTCGTACATCACCAACGAGCCGATCCTGGCCGAGGCCGACGGCTTCACCCCGGTCGTGCTGGGCTTCGCCGACAACGGTCTCCCGTTCGTCGCCGAGACCTTCACCACCACGCAGGATGCGATCGACAACAAGCGCGACACCCTCAAGGCCTTCCTCAAGGCCGAGGTGCAGGGCTGGACCGACGCCGCCAAGGATCCCGCTCAGAGCGCCAAGTACGCCGCCGAGAAGTACGGCAAGGATCAGGATCTCGACGTGGCCGAGCAGACGAAGGAGGCCGAGGCGCAGAACACCCTGATCCTGACCGACGACGTCAACAAGAACGGCCTCTTTACGATAACCGACGAGCTCGTGGCCGAGAACATCGCGTCGCTCAAGGCCATGGGAACAGACATCACGGCCGAGAAACTGTTCGACCTGACCCTGATCAACGAGGTCTACAAAGAGAACCCCGAGCTGATCACGACCTTCACGATCCCGACCGCCTGATCGCCATGTCTTTCGCGCCCAGTACTCAGCTCTCGCTCGCCACGAACGACCCGGCCGGTTCGCCGGAACTCGCCACCGGCATCAACATCCAGGGTCTTACCAAGACGTTCCAGCTCGGCCGGAAGTCCGTCCAGGCCCTGTCCGAGATCAACCTGGGCACGAAGAAAGACGCCTTCCTGACCCTCCTCGGTCCGTCGGGATGCGGAAAATCGACGATTCTCCGCATCCTGGCGGGCCTGGAGACCCCGAGCTCCGGTGCCGTGGTCGTCAACGGCAAATCCGCCGCCGAGATCCAGAAGAGCCACGAGACCGGCATCGCCTTCCAGGACAGCGCGCTGCTGCCGTGGCGGAGCGTGACGGCCAACATCCGGCTTCCACTCGAGGTCGCCGGTATCACCCCGCCCGCAGGGCTCGTCGACGACCTCATCGACCTGGTCGGGCTCAAGGGTTTCGAGAACGCCAAGCCCGCCCAGCTCTCCGGCGGCATGCGCCAACGTGTGTCGATCGCGCGCTGCCTCGCCGTGCAGCCGACGATCATGCTGCTCGATGAGCCGTTCGGTGCACTCGACGACATGACGCGCCAGCGGATGAACGTCGAGCTGCTTCGCATCTGGACCGAGAAGCCCGCGACCACGCTGATGGTCACCCACGGCATCTCGGAGGCCGTGTTCCTCTCCGACGTCGTCGCCGTCATGAGCGCTCGACCCGGCCGCATCGCGGAGGTCGTCGAGATCGACCTGCCGCGCCCGCGCCTCCCCGAACTGACTCGCACTCCCGAGTTCCACGCCTACGTCGATCGCATCTCCGAGATCCTCTTCGGCTCGCACGGGGCGGCCGTCGATGACTGACCTCAAGCAGGCGTCCGAGCGCGAGCTCTCGCAGAGCATCGCCCTCGACGTCGAGACGAGCCGCGGCCCCGTTCGCCGCTCGCTGCTCGACTCCTTCCGTTCGATGCCGCCCTGGGTCGGCTCCGTCGTCGGCATCATCGTGATCCTGGTGGTCTGGCAGATCGTCGCCGTCACCGCGTTCTCCGTCACGGGCAGCGTGCCGCAGCCGGGTCTCGTCGCCGCCCAGCTCCTCCACGACCTCACCGACCCGGTCTACTGGAACGCGATCGCCCAGACGGCCGCGACTGCCGGCTGGGGATTCCTGTGGGGCAACCTCATCGCCTTCGTGCTGGCCGCGCTCGTGCTCGTCTTCCCGTGGTTCGAGGGCATGTCGACGCAGCTCGCGGTCGTCACCTCGTGCATCCCATTGACGGCGATCGCGCCCATCGTGACGCTTCTGATGCCCGCAGGATCCCGCACCACGTCGATCTTCCTGGCCGCCCTGAGCGTCATCTTCACGACCGTGGTCGGCGCCATTCTCGGCCTCAACGCCGCGACCCAGACCCAACTCGATATCGTCCGCGCCTACGGCGGCTCGCGCCTCACGCAGCTCGTCAAGGTGCGCTTCATCGCGGCCCTGCCGAGCATCATGGCGGCGCTCAAGCTGGCAGCGCCGGCAGCGTTCCTCGGCGCGGTGCTGGGGGAGTACTTCCTCCTCGGGGTCGACTCGGGCATCGGGATCCTTCTTCTGGCCGCGCAGGCCACCGCTGCCAGCGTCAAGCTCTGGGCGATCGCGCTGATCTGCGGCGGTGTCGCAGGCCTCGCCTACTTCGTGATCGGCCGAATCGGTCGCCTCGTCACACCGTGGTCGGCGGGCGACAGCCGCGCCGGGCAGGGGTTCTGATGGCCACCGCGATCCGCCTCTCGCGGAGTGAGAGCCGAGCGCCGTCGCAGACCGGAGCCACCGTGCGGTTCGTCGCGCGTCGCATCGGCCGCACGGTCGTGACGATTCTCGCGTCAGCCGTGATCCTCGGCCTCTTCTGGCAGTTCGCGATCATCGGACTGCACGCGAACGCCTTCATCGCCAAGAAGCCGCTCGACGTCTACAACTACCTGTTCGTCGACTCGTCGCTGTCGCAGACCACCGCGGCCGAGAACCGCGAGGTGCTGTTCGGTCTGCTGGGCACGACACTGCTGCATGCCCTGGTCGGCTTCGTCTTCGGGGTGGGCGCATCGATCGTCATCGCGATCGTGTTCACCCTCATTCGCCCGATCGAGTTCATGTTCATGCCGATCGCCATGCTGCTGCGCACCGTTCCGCTGCTCGCCATGGCCCCCGTCATCTACCTGATCTTCGGCAACGGGCTCGTGACGGCAGCCTTCATCGGCGGAGTCGTCGTGTTCTTCCCGTTGCTGGTCAACCTGACGCTCGGCTTCCGGTCGGTCAGCGCCCAGTCGGTCGACCTGATCCGCGTCTACGGCGGCAGCCGCTGGACGATCATGCGCAAGATCGCCATTCCGACGGCGCTGCCGCACTTCTTCGCCTCGATGCGGATCGCCGTGCCCGGAGCCATCACGGGGGCGATGCTCTACGAATGGCTCTTCACCTACGAGGGCCTCGGAGCCGCCATCACCAGCGCCAAGTCGAGCTCCGACTACGGCATGATCTGGGCGATCGTGGTGCTCATCACCGTCGTGTCGATCCTCTTCTACACGATCGCGACGTTCATCGAGACGGCCGTTCTCGCCAAGTGGGGCCCCGACGCCGGAAAAGCCGTCTCGAAGTGACCCGCGCCATCCCCGTACCGAACCCAGGAGTACCCGCATGAGCGACACCCCCGTCCGCGACCTCACGGCCCTGCCGAAGGCGCACCTGCACATCCACCACGAAGCCGCCATCCGGGCGACGACGCTTGCCGAGATGGGGGCCGCCGAAGGCGTCGACGTCTCCGTGCCCGCCGAGTTCGACGACTTCAGCGCATTCAGCCAGACCTACCGCGGCATGCTGCAGGTGCTCTCGATCAAAGAGAACCTGTTCCGCCTGATCGACGAGTCGATCGAGGACTGCGCTCGCGAGGGAATCGTCTACGCCGAGTTCGGTGCGAGCCCGCACTTCTACGTCGACACCTTCGGCTCGACCGAGCTCGCCCTCGACGCCATGATCGCCCGAGCCCGCGAGGCCGGCGAGCGCTGGGGCGTCGAGGTCGGCTACATGGTCACCGTCGATCGCACCGAGAGCGTCGAGACCGCGACGGCCTACGCGAAGATCGCCGCTGCCTACGCCGGTCGCGGGGTCGTCTCGCTCGGCCTCGCCAACGACGAGCGGGGCCACCCGGCCGAGCAGTTCCACGAGGCGTTCGCGATCGCCAAGGAGGCGGGGCTTTTGTCCACTCCGCACGCGGGTGAGCTGGCAGGGCCGGAGCAGGTCGAGAAAGCGGTCGATGCCCTCCAGGCCGACCGGATCCTGCACGGGGTGACCGCGATTCAGAGCGACGCCCTGACGGCACGGCTGGCCGCCGAGGGCATCTGCCTCGACGTCTGTCCGACCTCGAACCTGCTGCTCGGCGTGATCCCCGAGATCGACGCGCACCCGCTCAAGCAGCTGCTCGACGCGGGCGTGCGATGCTCGATCAACGCCGACGACCCGGTGCTCTTCGGCCCCGGCCTCCTATCGGAGTACGAGCTGTGCCGGTCGGTGCTCCGGCTCACCGACGAAGAAATCGCGGCGTGCGCGCTCAGCTCGATCGAGTGCAGTGGCGCTTCCGACGCCGTCAAGCAGAAGGCAGTCGCCGGGATCGCGGCGTGGCTGGCCTGATGCGTCGCCTCGTCATCGAGGGCGCGCACGTGGCCACGGTCGACGCAGTCGATCGCGAGTTCGCCGGCGGACACGTCGTGGTCGACGGCTCGCGCATAATCGCGGTCGGCGACGGGCCGGCGCCGCCCTGGGTGTTCGCCGACGGGGTCGAGGTCGAACGCGTCGACGGCAGCGGTCATCTGCTGACGCCCGGCCTCGTCAACACGCACCACCACCTCTACCAGTGGCTCACCCGCGGCATCGCGCAAGATTCGATCCTCTTCGACTGGCTCGTCGCGCTCTACCCGACCTGGGCGCGCATCGACGAAGACCTCGTCGAGGCGGGTGCCGAAGCGGCCCTTGCCGTGCTGGCCAAGTCGGGCTGCACCCTCGCGGCGGATCACCACTACGTCTTCCCCCAAGGATCCGGCGACATCGTCGGGGGCATCGTCCGTGCTGCCGCTCGAGTCGGAATCCGGCTCCACGGTACGCGCGGCTCGATGGACCTCGGGCGTTCGGCCGGTGGGCTCCCGCCCGACTTCGCCGTGGAGACCACGGCCGCAGCCCTCGAGGCGTCGGCTCTCGCGGTCGAGCGGTACCACGACGCCTCGGCCGACTCGGCGACGACGTCTGGATAGCGCACAGCGTGCACCTCGACGACCACGCAATCGCCCGCTTCGGCGCGACCGGCACCGGCAGCGCCCACTGCCCGTCGTCGAACGCCCGGCTCGCGGCCGGCATCGCGCCCATCCCGCAGCTGCTCCGCGCCGGGGCGCCGGTCGGCCTCGGCGTCGACGGCTCCGCCTCGAACGAGTCGGGCCAGCTCGGCACCGAGATCCGCCAGGCCGTGCTCATGAATCGCCTGCGTGCCGGCGCCGATGGGTTCGGCGTCCGTGACGGGCTGCGGATCGCGACCGTGGGCGGTGCCCGCGTGCTCGGGCGCGACGCCGATCTGGGGTCGATCGAGGTCGGCAAGCTGGCCGATCTCGCGCTCTGGGATCTCCGCGGCGTCGAATTCGCCGGCCTCGTCGACCCGGTCGCGTCACTCGGCCTCGCGTCGATGCCGCCGTTGGCAGGACTCTTCGTCGGTGGGCGCCGGGTCGTCGACGACGGCCGCCTGACCACGATCGACGAGGTCGGCGTCGCTCGAGCCGCAGCCCGGGCGAGCGCCGACCTCCTCGGCCGCGTCTAGCCGTCTCGCCGTCTTGGCCCTAGTGGGTCGACGGTTCGGTCTCGATCTCGGAGCGGTCGCCCGACCACAGCGTGTGGAACACCTTGTCGCTGTCGGTGCGCTTGTAGGTGTGCGCTCCGAAGAAGTCGCGCTGACCCTGGATCAGCGCGGCCGGGAGGCGCTCCGACGCGAGCGAGTCGTAGTAGGCGAGGGCCGACGAGAAGCCGGGAACCGGGATCCCCGAGAGGGCTGCCTTCGCCACGATCCGGCGCCAGGCGTCTTCGCCGTCGGCGACGGCCTTCGCGAAGTACTCGTCTTCGAGAAGGGTGGCGATGGTCGAGTCGTTCTCGTAGGCGTCGACGATGCGGTTCAAGAACTGCGCGCGGATGATGCAGCCGCCGCGCCAGATCTTGGCGACGGCGCCCTTGTCGATGCTCCAGCCATACTCCTTGGCACCCGCGATGATGGCGTCGAAGCCCTGGGCGTAGGCGACCATCTTCGAGGCGTACAGGGCCTTCTGGACGTCGTCTTCGAAATTCTCGCCCGGATCCTGAATCTCGGGTCGGTTCTTCAGTGTCTTCTGAACGGCAGCGCGCTGGTCGGGCTTCGACGAGACCGCCCGGGCGAAGACGGCTTCGGCGATGCCGCCGACCGGCACTCCGAGGCCGACCGAGTTCTGCACCGTCCAGACGCCGGTGCCCTTCGAGCCCGCCTGGTCGACGATGAGGTCGACGAGAGGCTTGCCGGTCTTCTCATCGACCTGCTTGAGCACCTCGGCGGTGATCTCGATGAGGTACGACTCGAGCTCGCCCTTGTTCCATTCCTCGAAGACCTTCGCGATCGCGGCGGGCTCGTGGCCGCCAACGCGGCGAAGGAGGTCGTACGACTCGGCGATGAGCTGCATGTCGGCGTATTCGATGCCGTTGTGGATCATCTTGACGAAGTGCCCGGCGCCGTCGGTGCCGATGTGGGTGACGCACGGTTCGCCCTCGGCGACCGCGGCGATGGACTTCAGGATCGGGCCCAGCGTCTCCCAGGCCTCCGCACTGCCTCCCGGCATGATCGACGGACCCTTGAGAGCGCCCTCTTCACCACCCGAGATGCCGGTGCCGACGAAGTTCAGCTTCTTCTCTTTGAGGTCGTGCTCGCGACGGATGGTGTCGTGGAAGTTGGCGTTGCCGCCGTCGACGATGATGTCGCCCTCCTCGAAGAGGTCGGCGAGCTGCGAGATGACCGCGTCGGTGCCCTTGCCGGCCTGCACCATGATGATCGCGGTGCGCGGCTTCGACAGTGAATCGACGAACTCCTCGATCGTCTTCGACGCGATGAAGCCGGCGTCGCCGTGCTCCTCCATCAGCGTGTCGGTGCGCTCGGGGGAGCGGTTGTACACCGCGACGGTGTTGCCCTCGCGGCTGGCCAGGTTGCGCGCCAGGTTCGATCCCATAACGGCGAGCCCGACCACTCCGATGTTCGCCTGTGCGGTCTTTCCGTGTTCGGCCACGGTGCCTCCTTCGAAAGTAAGTGAGGTCAATCTATCCACCACTTCCGACACGTATCCAGGGTCTGTCAGGCCCACTCTGGTGCCGGAGAGAGTGCCGTGTAGACTCTTCCCTTGAACTTCGGCGAGGGGTGCACGGCACCCGTTATCGACGCGGTGGGCGGATTATGGGCGCAGGCCCCGGTCTTTCCTCACGCACGGTTTCACCAACTGCGTTCGAGTTGAATCCACGGGCCACAGATCGCCGACTTCGGCGAGGCCCACAATCTTCCAAGGAGACACACAATGGCTGACGACAGCAACAAGCTTTCCGTCGAGCGTCGCTCGAGCTTCGGCAAGGGAGCGGCTCGCAAGATCCGCGCCGCCGACAAGATCCCCGCCGTGATCTACGGTCACGGCACCGAGCCCGTGCACATCTCGATGCCCGGTCACGAGACCATGCTGATCACCCGTCGTGCGAACTCGGTCCTCGAGCTCGACATCGAGGGCACCCAGCAGCTCGCACTCGTCAAAGACATCCAGCGCGACCCGGTGCGCCAGATCATCGAGCACATCGACCTCATCGTCGTCCGTGCCGGCGAGCGCGTCGAGGTCGAGATCCCCGTTCACATCGAGGGCGAGTCGGCTCCCGGCACGATCCACGTGGTCGAGGCCAACACCCTGCTCCTCGACGTCGAGGCGACGCACATCCCGCAGAGCGTCGTCGTCTCCATCGAGGGCCTCGAAGAGGGCACCCAGATCCTCGCCTCCGACGTCGAGCTCCCCTCGGGCGCCAAGCTCGTTCTCGACGGCGAGTCCCTCGTCGTCAACGTCACCGTGCCGCAGCTCGACCTCGAGTCCGACGCCGACTCGACCGACGAGGCCGCCGAGGGCGACGTGCCGTCGATCGAAGACGAAGAGCGCTCCGAGTAACACCCCGAACAACAGCGCGATAGCGGATCGGCGAGGAGCAGCGCTCTGGACGACAACAGATGGCTCGTGGTCGGGCTCGGTAACCCCGGGCCCGACTATGCCTCGACCAGACACAACGTGGGCCAGATGGTCCTCGCTCTCCTCGCCGATCGGTTGCAGTCCGGTTTCAAGAGCCACAAGACGCAGGCCGTGGTCGCCGAGGGGCGCAGCTTCCCCGGCGGCCCGCGCTTCGTCCTCGCGAAGCCGACTACGTTCATGAACGTCTCGGGTCCGCCCGTCGCCGCACTCCTCCGGTACTACGACCTCGACGTGTCGCGGCTCATCGTCGTGCACGACGAACTCGACATCCCCTTCGACACCCTCAAAATCAAGCAGGCCGGCGGCCACGGCGGCCACAACGGTCTGCGCGACATCATCGCGGCCTGCGGGTCGAACGACTTCACCCGGGTGCGGGTCGGCATCGGCCGTCCCCCCGGGCGTCAACCCGCCGCCGACTTCGTTCTGCACGATTTCTCGAGCACCGAGCGCAAGACGCTCCCCAACCTCCTCGACGATGCGGCCGACGCCGTCGAGATGATCGCGGCCGACGGCCTGACCGCGGCGCAGCTGAAGTTCCACACGGCCTGACTCCGGTAGCCCGCCCCGCCCCGCCTCTTTCTTCGCCCTGCGCGGACTCCCGGGCCGGTGTCGGAGGCGGCACGTACACTCGAACTCGTGATACTCCAGGGTTTGATTCCTGCGCTTTCGCGCGCCTCGACGTTCGACTCTGCCCTGAAGCAGGCGACGAGATCGAGCGACTTCTCTCTCGTCGACGGCCTCCGCGTGCCTCTTCTGGCCGGTCTCCTTGACCGCCGTGCCGAAGGGTCGGGTGCGGCGCAGGCGCTTCTCGTGATCACCGCCACCGGGCGCGAGTCGGAGGCGGTCCGCACGTCGCTGACCAGCTACCTGCCGGGCGCCGAGGTGATCGAGTTCCCCGCATGGGAGACCCTTCCCCACGAGCGGCTCAGCCCGAGCGCCGAGACGGTCGGCAAGCGCATCCACGCACTGCGGCGCCTGGTCGAGTGGCAATCCGCGTTCGCGTCGGATCCTTCGTCTGTCGCACCGCTCGTGGTCGTGGCGGGCGTGCGCGCCGCGCTCCAGCCGATCTCCGACAACCTCACCGACATCGATGCCGTGCGGCTCACCGTGGGGGAGCGCGGCTACGACCTCTCGGCGATCGCCGTGCGCCTGGTCGACCTCGCCTACGCCCGCGTCGACATGGTCACGCGTCGTGGCGAGTTCGCCGTGCGCGGCGGCATCCTCGACGTGTTCCCGCCGATGGCCGAGCACCCCGTCCGCGTCGACTTCTTCGGCGACGAGATCGACCAGATCCGCCTGTTCGCGGTCGCCGACCAGCGCAGCCTCGACACCGAAGCGAAGACGGTCGAGTTGCCGCCGAGTCGTGAGATGCTGCTCACCGAGTCGGTCCGCCAGCGGGCCCGCGAGATGCAGCACGAGTTCCCGAGCCTCGCGCAGATGCTCGAGAAGATCGGGCAGGGCATCCCCGTCGACGGAATGGAGTCGCTTGCCCCGGCACTCGTGCACCGTCTCGTGCCGCTCACGCACTACCTGCCGCCGTCGGCGGCCATCGCCGTGCTCTCACCGGAGCGCGTCGTGTCGCGGGCCAAGAGCCTCGCCGACACCAACCGCGAGTTCCTCCAGGCCGCCTGGAGTGCCGCCACGGCCGGCGCCGAAGCGCCCATCGACCTCGACTCGGGCGACTTCCTCACGGTCGGCGACCTGCGCCTCCAGGCCGGCGACCGCACCTGGTGGTCGCTGTCCGGGTTCGACTCGGGCGTCGTGCTGAGCGACGAGGAGCGGATCGAGTCGGCCGGCGACTACGTGCGGATCGACGCCGAGACCGTCCCCAGCTTTTCGGGCAACGCCGAGGGTGCCGTCGAGCACGTCGCCGAACTCGCGGCCGCCGGCTGGAGCATCGTCGTCACCGCCCGAGGCGTGGGCCTCGTCGACCGTGCCCGCGACGTCCTCGCCGAGCGCGGGGTCGCGGCACGCATCGTCGAGGCGCTCGGCGACGACCTCGAGCCGGGGGTCGTGCATCTCGTCACCGGCGGTGTCGAGGCCGGCTTCCAGGTGCCCGAGGCGAAGCTCGCCGTGCTTGGTGAGGCCGACTTCTTCGGTCGCGCCGCCGGCTACGACGGGCGTCAGGTCAAGAAGCTCGCCTCTCGTCGAAAGAACGTCGTCGACCCCCTGCAGCTCAAGACGGGCGACATCGTCGTGCACTCCACGCACGGCATCGGCCGGTTCCTCGAGCTCACCAGCCGCGAGGTCTCGTCGGGCGGCCGCAACGCCGTCAAGCACAGCCGCGAGTACCTCGTGCTCGAATACGCGCCGTCGAAGCGCGGGCAGACCGGCGACCGTCTCTACGTGCCGACCGATCAGCTCGACCTGCTCAGCCGCTACGTCGGTGGCGAGGCCCCCAAGCTGTCCAAGATGGGCGGCAGTGACTGGTCGCAGGCGAAGGGCAAAGCGCGCAAGGCCGTCCGCGACATCGCCGTCGAGCTGGTCAAGCTGTACTCGGCGCGGATGGCCTCTCGGGGTCACGCCTTCGGTCCCGACACTCCCTGGCAGCGCGAGCTCGAAGAGGCTTTCCCGTTCGCCGAGACGCCGGATCAGCTGACCACGATCGACGAGATCAAGGCCGACATGGAGCGCCCCATTCCGATGGATCGCCTCATCTCGGGCGACGTCGGCTACGGCAAGACCGAGGTCGCTATCCGTGCCGCCTTCAAAGCCATCCAAGACGGCAAGCAGGTCGCCATGCTCGTGCCGACGACGCTCCTCGTCAAGCAGCACATGGAGACCTTCTCGGAGCGATTCGCCGGGTTCCCGGTGCACCTCCGAGCGCTGAGCCGGTTCCAGACGGCCAAAGAGTCGAAAGAGACGATCAAGGGCATCGGCGACGGCACGGTCGACATCGTGATCGGCACGCACCGCATTCTCACCGAGGGGCTCTCCTTCAAAGACCTCGGGCTCGTGATCATCGACGAAGAGCAGCGCTTCGGCGTCGAGCACAAAGACCAGCTCAAAAAGCTGAAGACGAACGTCGACATCCTCGCGATGAGCGCCACGCCCATCCCCCGCACGCTCGAGATGGCCGTCACCGGCATCCGCGAGATGTCGACGTTGGCCACGCCGCCCGAAGACCGGCACCCGATCCTCACCTTCGTCGGCCCCAACAGCGAACGTCAGATCGGCGCCGCGATCCGTCGCGAGCTCCTCCGTGAGGGGCAGATCTTCTTCGTGCACAACCGTGTCTCGTCGATCAACCGGGTGGCCGCCCAGCTCGCCGAACTCGTGCCCGAGGCCCGCGTGGCCATAGCGCACGGGCAGATGCCCGAGTCGGCGCTCGAGCAGGTGATGGTCGACTTCTGGGAGCGCAAGTTCGACGTGCTCGTCTCCACGACGATCATCGAGACCGGCCTCGACATCGCCAATGCCAACACGCTCATCATCGATCGCGCCGATCGCTACGGTCTGTCGCAGCTGCACCAGCTGCGCGGACGCGTCGGCCGTGGCCGTGAGCGCGGCTACGCGTACTTCCTCTATGACGCCGACAAGCCGCTCTCCGAGACGGCCCAGGATCGCCTCGAGACCATCGCCGCGAACAACGAACTCGGCGCGGGTATGCAGGTGGCGCTGAAAGACCTCGAGATCCGCGGTGCGGGAAACCTGCTCGGCGGCGAGCAGTCCGGTCACATCGCCGGCGTCGGCTTCGACCTGTATCTCCGCATGATCGGCGAAGCGGTCAACGCCTTCCGCGGCGACGTCGCAGAGGGGCAGACCGAGTTGAGGCTCGAGTTGCCCGTCGACGCCCACATTCCCGAAGACTACGTCGAGAGCGAGCGCCTCCGTCTCGAGGCGTACCAGAAGCTCTCGACGGCGTCGTCGCCGACCTCCTCCGACGAGCAGATCGACTCGGTGCTCGAAGAGCTGACCGACCGCTACGGTGAACCGCCCGCTGAGGTCCTCGCCCTGATCGAGGTGTCGAGGCTTCGCAGGATGGCCCAGAAGACCGGCCTCAGCGAGGTCGTCGCGATGGGAACCAACATGCGTGTTGCGGCCATGGAACTCGCCGACAGCGTGCAGCTCCGGCTCGCCCGGCTGTTCCCGGGCGCGCGCTACTTCGCCCAGACCAAGTCAGTCAGCGTGCCGATGCCGCGCAAGAATGGCGAGGCCCTCCCCGACGCCGAGCTGATCACCTGGGTCGAGCAGCTGCTGACGAGCGTCTACGGGGCCGAGCCCGCGCGGCCGGCTGACAGCGCGGCGGCGCCGAGCTAAGCGGGTTGCCGTCCGCGGGCGCGATCCCGCTTGCGGTGCGCCCGCGCCAGCATGCTCACGAGCGCGCCGGCGATCACGATCGACAGCCCCGACCCGACGAGCACCGCGAGCGTGCCCTCGTCGACGATCTCCTCGCTGCGCGCGAACGCCAGCTCGTTCATCAGGAGCGACACTGTGAATCCGATGCCGCCGAGCATCGCGACGGTGAGGAGTTCGGTCGTGCTCAGAATCTGCCCGCGCCTCGCCGGGTCGGGATCGCGGAACACTCTCGACGCGAGACCGCCGGCGAGGGTGATACCGATCAGCTTGCCGACGGGAAGCGCGACGACGATCGCCCAGAACACCGGGCTCAGCTCGCCGAGACCCACGCTCGGGACGGCCACGGCGGCCGCAGCGAAGGCGAAGACGGGCAGCACGATGCCGTTGACGAAGGGCTCGAGCGCGTGCACGGCCTTGCGCGCGGGCCCCAGCGGCAGCACGAGGCCGACGGCGACGGCTGCAATGGTCGCGTGGACCCCGGAGCTCAGGACGAGATACCAGGTGACCACTGCCAAGACGGTCACGAGGGCGACTGCCGCAACCCCGAGGGATCCTTGTCGTCGTCCGAGCAGCCGGCCGGCCACCAATGTGGCGACGACGCCGAGAACTCCCAGGCCGAGGTAGAGCGGGCTGCTGTCGTGGGTGAAGAAGACGGCGATGATGAGAATTGCGACCAGGTCGTCGAGCACGGCGAGCGCGAGAAGGAAGACGCGGATGCGCCCCGGGAGGCCCCGGCCGAACACGGCGAGCACGCCCAGCGCGAAGGCGATGTCGGTGGCCGTGGGCACGGGCCAGCCGGAGGCGTACGACGAACCGGCCGTGATGATGAGGTAGACGGCGGCGGGCGCCGCGACTCCGCCGATGGCCGCTATGGCCGGGACGATCGCCTTCGAGAGCGAGTTGAGCTGGCCCTTGACGAGCTCGTGCTTGAGGTCGACGGCGACGACGAAGAAGAAGAGGGCCAGGAGGCCGTCAGAGATCCAGTGCCCGATCGACAGATCGAGCCCGATGAGCGGGATCGACAGGTGGTGGTCTTTGAGGGCGAGGAGGCCGGGCCCGGTCGACAGATTGGCGAGGACGAGGCCGAGAACGGCGGCGGCGAGAAGAAGAACGGCGGAGGCGCGCTCGGAGCGGAGCAGGTTCGGCATGGGTTCCTGTCGGGAGGGTCGGGCAGAGAAGTGTCGACCAGACTTCCCGACTCACCAACAGCCATTCTATCGTTGAGCACCGACAGGCGCAGAAAGCAGGCATCACGTGACGTCTTCCCCGGCATCGGCCGCCCTCTCCGCCCTTGAGGCGACGGTCGGCGCTCTGCTCGATCCGCCCGGGTGCGAGTGGAATCGCGCGCAGACGCACGAGTCACTCGTCACCTACCTGGTCGAAGAGACCTCTGAGCTCGTGGAGGCGATCGAAGACGGAGCACCGGCCGACATTTGCGAGGAGCTCGGCGACGTTCTCTACCAGGTCGTTCTGCATGCGGCCATCGCCGAGCGGAACGGTTCCGGATTCGACCTCACCGCAGTCGTGACGGAGGTCGACGCGAAGATCCGGCGGCGTCATCCGCACGTGTTCGGCGACGACCGGGCCGACGGGGTCGACGACATCGTGCGGCTCTGGTCGGCGGCGAAGGCCCGAGAGAAGGCGGCTCGGAGCAGCCGGTTCGAGGGCGTGCCCGCGGGACTGCCGGCTCTGGCGAGAGCGCAGAAGATCGCGGCGCGCGCGGAGTCGTTGGCCGTCTCAGAACCGAGTGCAGGATCCGACGGCTCGCTTCTCGACGCCGACAGCGAGGCCGCGTGGGGCTCGGCCCTCTTAGCGGAGGTGGATCGGGCGTCGGCCCGCGGATGGGATGCCGAGCGAGCTCTTCGCGGCGCCGTGCGCCGACGCGAGGCTGCCCTTCGGGTTGCCGAGGTGGAGCAGGACGGAGAGAAGAGACGGCGGGGCACCCCACAACCCGAATAGAGGGGACCCCGCCCGAACAGGTGATCAGCCATGCTCGACCGCGCTTGTTCAGCGCGATGGAATAACCCTACACCACAGTAAAATGTCACCTGGTCACTTTCAGTATTTCACCAGGCGGACCCCTGCTGTCCACCCTCTGTTATGGTGAGCGTTGGTCGCTGGGGTCGCGCAGGGTGGCTCATCGCGGCGACGGTACGAAAGACGAGTGTGATGCCCAGAAAGCCCGACCCGACACGCAAGCCGGAGCTCTTGGGCCAGATCTTGGAACACCTCGCCGGGCGGACTCTCGCCACCGTCTCGTTCCGCACGCTCGCCGAAGCGTTGGGCGTGAGCACCTACGTCTTCGTCTACCACTTCGGCAATCGCGCGCAGCTCGTCGACGAGATCGTACGAGCCATCGTGGCGCGCCAAGACGACCTTCTCGCGGTCGACCCCACCACCCTCGACGAGCAGGGTTGGCTCGACTTCATGGAGTCGGCGTGGCAGAAAGTGTCGACGCCCTACAATCTTCAACTCCAGCGTCTCGAGTACGAGGCCGCCATGCTCGAGATGATCGACGGTGTCGAGACGGGCGTCGCACGCTCGGCCGTCGCCAAATGGCAGGGTTTCACGCGGCAGTGGTGCGTTTCGCAAGGAGTGCCCGAGGCTGTGGCCACGGTCGAGGCGCGGCTGTTCACCGACACCGTCTACGGCCTGCAGTACGACGCCCTGGCGACGGGAGCGACGGAGGAGGTCGCCGACGTTTTTCGTCGTCACGTCGCGACTTTCGCCGAGCGGATGCGAATGGCAGCCACCCCCGCCACTGTCTGAGGCGTGGGATCGAAGCAGGGCCCGTGCGGGGTCTGCGGGAACGAAGTGGCGGCGCCCCGCCTAGGGAGCGGGGCGCCGCCGGCCGGACCAGCTCGTCACCGCAGGGAAGGGACGAGCTGCCGGGCAGGCAAGGCGCGCAACCCGATTCGCGCCTGCCGGTCTTGGGGGGTGGTCGGTGTGAAACGCTTGGCCACCCGATCGGGTGTTGCCAGAATACATGAAATGTCACATCTCGACAACCGGATCAGAGCGCAGAAGCGCTCGCCGGACTCTGAAAGACTGATCGCATGGCCTCCTCCGTCACTCCGCCGCGCGGAATGCGCGACTTCCTCCCCGCCGACAAGCGTCGCCGCGACCTGATCCTCGACCGCATCCGGTCGACCTATCGATCCTTTGGCTTCGACGAGATCGAGACGCCCGTAGCGGAGGAGAGCGACCGCCTTCACGCCGGGCTGGGAGGCGATAACGAGAAGCTCGCCTTCGCCATCATGAAGCGCGGCATCACGCCCGATAAGCTCGCGGCGGCCTCCGAGCCGCTCGAGCTCGCCGACCTCGGTCTCCGCTTCGATCTGACCGTGCCGCTCGCGCGTTTTTACGCGACGCACCGCGCGACTCTCCCCGGGGTGTTCCGCGCGATTCAGATCGCGCCCGTCTGGCGGGCCGAGAGACCGCAGAAAGGGCGCTACCGACAGTTTGTCCAGTGCGACATCGACATCATCGGAGAGCCGGGCCCGATGGCCGAGATCGAGCTGCTCAGTGCCACGTCGGCCGTGCTCGACGGGCTCGGACTGGCGGGCACGACCATTCGGATCAACGACCGCCGGATCCTCGTCGCCCTTCTCTCGCACTGGGGCGTTCCCGTAGACCGGTTCGACCACGCGCTCGTGATCGTCGACAAGCTCGACAAGGTCGGCGTCGACGGTGTCGTCACCGAGCTCGCCTCGATCGGGGTCCCGGTCGACGGTCTGGCCGAGGCTCTGCGCGAGCTCTCCGGCGCCACCTGGGAATCGGTGGTCGGCGCCGACTGGCTCGACGCGGCCGCGTTCGCCGATCTGGTCTCGCTCCGAGACGCTCTGCCCGGCGCCCGCCTCGAGTTCGACCCCACGCTCGTGCGGGGCATGGGCTACTACACCGGAACGATCTTCGAGGTGGCGCACCCCGACTTCGGCTACTCGCTCGGCGGCGGCGGTCGCTACGACGGCATGATCGGTCGGTTCCTGGGCGTGGACGTGCCTGCGGCCGGATTCTCGCTCGGCTTCGAGCGTCTGGTTGACCTCGTCGAGCTTGCGGGTGAAGGATCGGGCGACGGCGTCGTTCTCCTCTACGACGCGGGCGCTGAACCGGCCGCTCTCGTGCGTCTGCAGCACGAGCTCGCCGCTGACGGAACCCGCGTCCGCCTCGACCGCAAGGCGAAGAACCTCAAGAACCAGCTCGCCGGCCTGAAGGAACAGGGCTTCGAGTCGTTCGCCACGGTCTCCGACAGCACCGCGACGGCCGCCGATCTCTCCTTCCGCTCCCTGTCGTAGAAGAGGCATCGGGCAGCCTGTGGAGAACCTCCTCCGGCGTTAAGGCGCCCTACTAGGATTGGGCGCGGGCTTCGAGCCTGAGCGAAAACAGACGATCCTAAGGAGTTATCCGTGGCAGCAATCGACGCAGTAGGCGCTCGCGAAATCCTCGACTCGCGAGGCAACCCGACCGTCGAGGTCGAAGTTCTGCTCGACGACGGTGTCGTCGCGCGCGCGGCAGTGCCCTCCGGCGCATCGACCGGCGCATTCGAGGCTTACGAGCTTCGCGACGGCGACAAGGGTCGCTACCAGGGCAAGGGTGTTCTCAAGGCCGTCGCCGCCGTCATCGACGAGATCGGCCCCGAGATCGAAGGTCTCGACGCCACCGACCAGCGCGTCATCGACAAGGCCATGATCGACCTCGACGGCACCGACAACAAGAAGCGTCTCGGCGCGAACGCGATCCTCGGTGTGTCTCTCGCCGTCGCCCGCGCCGCCGCCGACTCGGCCGACCTGCCGCTGTTCCGCTACCTCGGTGGCCCGAACGCGCACACGCTTCCCGTGCCGATGATGAACGTCATCAACGGTGGCTCCCACGCCGACAGCAACGTCGACATCCAGGAGTTCATGATCCTGCCGATCGGTGCCTCCAGCTTCTCTGAGGCCCTTCGCTGGGGCACCGAGACCTACCACGTGCTCAAGAGCGAGCTCAAGTCGCAGGGCCTCTCCACCGGCCTCGGCGATGAGGGTGGCTTCGCCCCCAACCTCTCCAGCAACCGCGCCGCTCTCGACCTCCTCGTCGAGGCGATCACCAAGGCCGGCTTCACCCCCGGCAAAGACATCGCACTCGGCCTCGACGTCGCCTCCAGCGAGTTCTTCTCGAACGGCTCGTACTCCTTCGAGGGTGCATCGAAGTCGGCCGAAGAGATGTCCGCCTACTACGAAGAGCTCGTCGCGTCCTACCCCCTCGTCACCATCGAAGACCCTCTCGACGAAGACGACTGGGAGGGCTGGGCGCACCTCACGTCCGTCATCGGCTCGAAGACGCAGATCGTCGGCGACGACCTCTTCGTCACCAACCCGACGCGCCTCGCCAAGGGCATCGAAAACGGCGCCGCCAACGCGCTGCTCGTCAAGGTCAACCAGATCGGCACGCTCACCGAGACGCTCGACGCCGTGGCCCTCGCACAGCGCAGTGGCTACAAGACCGTGATGTCGCACCGCTCCGGCGAGACCGAAGACACGACGATCTCCGACCTCGCCGTCGCTACCGATGGCGGTCAGATCAAGACCGGCGCCCCGGCTCGCTCCGAGCGCGTCGCGAAGTACAACCAGCTGCTCCGCATCGAAGAGGAGCTCGGCGAGGCCGCGGTGTACGCCGGCGCCTCGGCGTTCCCGCGCTTCACCGCGTAACGACTGCTGCAGGAGGCCCGTCTCGCGCTTCGGCGCGGGGCGGGCTTTTGCGTGCGCGCGCTCGCTCGGCGACGCGGTTTGGCGAAAGCGACGCGGTTCGGCCAAAACGACGCGGCGAGCCAGGTCGGTTTGGCCGAACCGCGTCGCTTCGCGAGCTTCTGCGGCGCTGAACCCCTCGCGGCGCCGGCCCCCTGCCGAATTTGAAGGAGAAACTGTCGGGCGACCCCCTCGGATCCTTGATTTCTCGTCGCCGGAGGCGGGAATCTCCTTCGAATTCGGGCGGCACGCGCGCGCTGGCCCAGAGGCGGCCGGGCGTCGCCTAGGGTCGAGGCATGGCTAGCTCACCCTCCGACCGCGAAGGCGGAACGACCCGACGCGTGCCGGTGACCCTGCCGGCGATGGAGACGGCGGCCGGCGGCTGGCTGCGTGGCATGCGCGTCTCGGGGTTCAGCCTGCTGATGCTCGTGATCATCGTGCTGTTCGTGATCATCCTCGCGCCGAGCCTGAAGACGCTGATTCAGCAGCAGCATCAGATCACGTCGCTGCAGTCCGACGTCGATGCGCAGAAGCAGAACGTCGACGATCTCAAAGACACCGTCGCCCGGTGGAACGACCCCGCCTACATCGAGGCCCAGGCTCGCGATCGCCTGCTGTATGTCTATCCGGGCGAGTACAGCTACCTCGTGATGGACGATGCGGCGACGAAGTCCGAGACAGCCGCGAAGACCGAGGCCGGAACGAAGATCACCAAAGACATCCAGAACCCGCAGGTCGACTGGGTCGGGGCGATGACCGCGTCGGTTCTCGACGCGGGCCTGACCGACGAGCCCGCGGCGAAGCTCGTGTCACCCGACCTGAAGGGCGCCAAGTAGGCGCACGGGCCGGGTATTCTGATCACTCCATGACCACGCCACCCTTCGCCCCCGTCACCGAGCACGACATCTTCGTCGTCTCTCAGCAGCTCGGTCGCCCGGCGCGCAACGTGATCGGCATCGCCGCGCGCTGCGTCTGCGGCAATCCGACCGTGGTCTCGACCAAGCCCCGCCTGGCCGACGGAACGCCATTTCCGACCCTCTACTACCTGTGCCACCCGGGTGCCACGGCCGCGATCTCGACTCTCGAGGCGACCGGCGTCATGGCCGAGTACACCGAGATGCTCGCCGACAGCGCCGACCTGCAGCAGAGTTATCGTGCGGCTCATGAGGCGTACCTCGCCGATCGCGAGGGCATCGAGCACGTCGACGAGATCGATCACGTGACAGCCGGCGGCATGCCCGAGCGAGTCAAGTGCCTCCACGCCCTGGCCGGCCACGCCCTCGCCGCCGGGCCGGGCGTCAACCCGTTCGGCGACCTCGCGCTCGAACGAGCGACCTGGAGCCCCGACGTGTGCACCTGCCCCGACTACTCCGCCGACGGCGCAGAGCGCCCCGACGCGACCGCAGGATCCGAGGGCTGACCAGAGTGCGCCAGCTCGGAGCGTTCGCGGCCGCCGTGGCTGTCGTCTCCGCGCTGGTGATCCCCGGCGTCCTCCTCCCGGCCACCGCAGCGTCTGCCGACTCGATCCGCGATCGGGAGTACTGGCTCAGCGACTACGGCATCGAGCAGGCGTGGAACACCACCCGCGGCCAGGGCGTCACCGTGGCCGTGATCGATTCGGGAGTGGACGGCTCGGTCGCCGAATTGCAGGGCGCCGTCGTCGGTGGCGCGGACTTCTCGGGGAGCGGATCGTCGAACGGGCAGACGCCGATCGGCGACGACTCCGCGCACGGCACCCTGGTCGCTTCGCTCATCGCCGGCAGGGGCACCGGTTCGGGTTCCGGAGTGATCGGCGTCGCGCCCGAGGCGAAGATCCTCTCGATCTCGGTCGGTTTCGGCGCCAAGGCGAACGATGCCGACGGGCAGATCGCCACGGCCGTGCGCTGGGCGGTCGACCACGGGGCCAAGGTCATCAACATGTCGCTGACGCGCAATACCCTCGACTGGCCCACGAGCTGGGACGACGCCTTTCTCTACGCCATGAAGAAGGGTGCGGTGGTCATCGCCGCCGCCGGAAACCGGGGGAGCGGAACCGACGAGGTGGGTGCCCCGGCGACGATGCCGGGAGTGCTGACCGTGGCCGGCGTCGATCAGTCGAAGAACGCGAGTTTCGACGCGTCGAGCCAGGGGATCACGATCGGGGTCGCGGCACCGAGCGAAGGGCTCGTCGGTGTGGGGCCGGGCGGGCAGTACCTGCTGTGGTCCGGAACGAGTGGCGCCGCCCCGCTGGTCTCGGGCATTGCCGCCCTCGTCTTCGCCAGCCATCCCGGCATCTCGGCCGACGACGTGATCCAGCGAATCGTCTCGACGGCCACGCCCAAGGGGTCGCCGTCGCCCGGCCCGATCTACGGCCACGGTCTGGTCGACGCCGATGCGGCTGTCACCAGGAGCGTGGCGAGCGTCTCGACGAACCCCGTCGGCGACCTCGCAGAGTGGATCCGGCTCCACCGCCGGGCCGAGGCCTCGCCGCAGCCGACCTCGTCGCCCGAGCCCTCTGCGCCGGTGACCGCGAGCCCGACGACCGCGGTGGCGAATAGAGACGGAAGCGCTGGATTCCTCCCGAGTGTCGAGACCTGGAGATCTGCGGGGATCCCCCTCGCGGTTTATTCTGGTCTCGGGGTCAGTGTGCTGGTCGTCGTCATCGGGGCCGTTCGCCATTTCAGTCGTCTGCGAAGCAGGCGCTAGCCTGTTTCCCGTCCACACCTATCTAGGAGTTCATCCCTCGTGCCCAAAATCCTGATCGTCGGCGGCGGCTACGCCGGTTTTTACACCGCCTGGAAGCTCGAGAAGTGGCTGCGCAAGGGCGAGGCCGAGGTCACCGTGGTCGACCCGCTGCCCTACATGACCTACCAGCCGTTCCTTCCCGAGGTCGCAGCCGGTTCGATCGAGCCGCGTCACGCCATCGTGTCGCTGCGACGCCACCTGACTCGCACCAACGTCGTCACGGCCAAGGTGACGAAGGTCGACCACGCGACGAAGACCGCGACGATCACCCCCGAGGTCGGCCCCGAGTGGACGGAAGAGTACGACCAGATCGTCATGACCGCTGGTGCCGTCTCGCGCACGTTCCCGATTCCGGGTGTCGCCGACGAGGCCATCGGCCTCAAGACGATCGAGGAGGCCGAGGCCATCCGCGACAAGCTCCTCACCAACTTCCAGAAGGCCGCGAACCTCGACGCCGGCCCCGAGCGCGACCGCCTGCTTACCACCGTCGTCGTCGGTGGCGGCTTCGCAGGCATCGAGATCTTCGCCGAGCTGCGCAGTTTCGCGACCGACCTGCTCAAGAACTACCCGAACCTCACCATCGACGACACCCACTTTCACCTCATTGAGGCGATGGGTCGCATCATGCCCGAGGTCGCCCTCGAGACGAGCCACTGGGTGCTCAAGAACCTCGCCGAGCGCCAGGCCATCGTCCACCTCGACACGCAGCTGCAGTCGGCCGTCGGCGGCAAGGTCGAGCTGTCGACCGGTGAGTCGTTCGAGTCCGACCTCATCATCTGGACGGCCGGCGTCATGGCCAACCCGGTGGTTCGCAACACCGACTTCCCGATCGAGGCCCGCGGCCGCATCTCGGTGCAGCCCGACCTCCGCATCGTGACCGAAGACGGCACCGTCGTGCCCGACGCCTGGGCCTGCGGCGACGTCGCGGCGACGCCCGACCTCACCGGCGGCGGCGTCGGCGGCTTCTGCGTGCCGAACGCCCAGCACGCCGTTCGCATGGGCAAGCAGCTCGCGAAGAACCTCACGGCCGATCTCCGTGGCGAAAACACGAAAGACTACCGCCACGACAACCTCGGAGCCGTCGCCGGTCTCGGCATCGGCATCGGTGTGTTCCAGAGCGGCAAGTTCGCCCTCAAGGGATTCCCGGCGTGGATGGCGCACCGCGGCTACCACGGCATGGCCATGCCGTCGTGGGAGCGCAAGATCCGCGTCGTGACCGGTTGGGCCAACAACTTCGTGCTCGGCCGCGACATCGCGTCGCTCGACAACGTCACGAGGCCGCGCGCCGCCTTCGAGGAGTTCGCCTCGCGCCCGAAGCCCGCGGCTCCGGCCGACGAGCCCGCAGCGGCCCCCGCGCCTGAAATCGGCAAGGTTGCCGGCCAGCCCGGCCCCGCGTACGCCACTCCCGCCGACGGTGAGACGAAGGCTGAGCCGGTGGCTGCGGAGTCGAAGCCTGCCGAGTCGAAGCCCGCCGCTAAGAAGGCTCCGGCGCGCAAGCCGGCTGCCAAGAAGGCGCCCGCCGAGAAGGCCCCCGCCGCCGAGTAGCTCGTCGTTAGTCGTGATGCCCCCGCCCTGCGGGGGCATCAGGCGTTTCGCGGCCCGTTCAGTACGCTTGACGGGCACGCCCCCGTAGCCCAATCGGCAGAGGCAGGCGACTTAAAATCGCTTCAGTCAGGGTTCGAGTCCCTGCGGGGGCACTCGCTCGTCAGACGTCGTCGCCGGGCTCGACGAAGCGCACCCAGGCCCAGGCGCCCACGGCAAGGGTCGCAAATGCCGCAGAGGCGATCACGAGCGGCAGCATCGGGAACGTCTCGTCAGGGCCGCCGAGATAGACGACGGAGGCCATGGCGACGCCGATCACGGCGAACCCGACCAGCGTCGGCCGCGACCAGGCGTAGAGAGCGCGGCCGGGTAGGGCTCCGAGCGGAACCAGCAAGACGATCAAGGATCCAAGACCCGCCAGACACATCGTCGCCAGCGCCTCCCGCGTGATCTCGGCGGCGAACGCAGTGCTCGAGGCAGGCATGAGCCCGTGGGCGATCCAGGCCAGGAACGACAGACCGGCCAAGGATCCGAGTTGGGCCGTGGCGAGGACACCGCCTGTTCGGACGTCGTCTCGCCGGACGTTGACCCGCCCGGTGTCGCGGCCTCGTGCATCGAGCGTGTTCGCTTCGAGCGCGCGCCCACCCGCGTCGGCGAGGCCCGCAGCGAGGAGTACTCCGATGGCAAGAGGCGGGTCGATGCCCAGCACCCGGGTTGCCACACACGCCGCCACGGCTCCGACGAGCAGGCGGGGCGAAACGGAGAGGGAGAGGCGCAGCCCGAGACGACGCCCGAGGAGCCAGGTGGGGAGCACGACACCGAGACCGTTGATCAGGGCGATTCCGACGGCGATCGCCACGACGAGCCGGATGTAGCGCACCTGGTCGTCGACGCCCGCGGCGAGGGCGACGAGCACGGCGCCGACCGCGAGGGCCAGGACGACCCCTGCGGTCGGCGAGAGGACCGACCGCTCGTCGCGGTCGGAGAGTGAGCGGTTGCGGCCCGCGAGTCGGTGGGCTCGTCCGGCGAGCCGACCGCCCAGCGCCGAGGCAGCAAGGCGCAGGGGTGCGACGACTAGGAGGAGGAAGACGAGGCCGATGACGAGGGCCCACATCCACGACCAGCCGCCAAGACCCTGCGACAGCGTCGGGAGGGTGCCGCCGAAGCCCGTCGGGCCCGACCACGACGAACTGTCGATGACGCCGGGGGTCGAGGCGGAACCCGAGCCGAGGGATCCTGAGCCGCTTCCTGCACCGCCGCCTGAACCACTGCCGCCGGTGCCTCCCCCTGATCCGGTCGACCCACCGGAACTAGACGGGCCACCGCTGGGCGACCCGCCGCCCGGGGTACCGGGGCTGGTCGGCGTGCCCGTCGGGGGAGCGGCAGACGGCTCCGTCGAGTCGGATGGCGTCGTGGGCTGGGCGGACGGAGTCGCCGACGGAGTCGAGGGCGTGGCCGATGGCGACGACGGGGCGAATGTGACCAGGACGGCCGCACTGGGCGCACCGTAGTTGCCGGCGGCGTCGCGCTGAGCGGCCTGGACCCGGCGGTCTCCGGACGGGAGGAGGAGGCCCTCCGAACTGCAGCTCCACACCCCGTGCTTCACGACGGCGGTGCAGACGGGATTGCTGTCGACGTAGGTGGTGACGGTGGAACCGCTCTCGCCGGTGCCGTCGAAGACCACGGGTTGCCGGCTGATGGTGGAGCCCTGCGCGGGGTGGACGACCGTCGGCGCAGCCGGGGCATCGCGATCGATCGTGACGGTGACCGCGGCGGAGGCGGACGAAACGGGAACCGCCGGCACGCGCGACGACGACTGCGTCGCCTGAACGCTGTAGCGACCGGACGGTGTCGTCGTGGCCGAGAGCACGGTGCTCCACTGCCCCGCGTCACTGACGGTCGCTGTCGCCGCGGCCTTGCCATCGGTCGTCACCGTCACTCGAGCGCCGGGATAGCCCGTTCCCTGGACGCGGGCTCCGATGTCGACTCCCGACCCGGTCGACAGCACCGGGGCGGCGAGCACCGAGAACGGGGCCGACTGCACGTCGCCGAGCGCGGTGTCGGTGAGGTCACGCACGGTGAGAGTCTGCCCGGCGCCTGACACGAGGTCGACTTCACACGACCAGCGCCCGTCGGCAGTGGCTGTCGAGGTGCAGAGCGACGATGCGGGGTGGACGGGGTCGAGCACGCGCAGGTGTGCCGAGGGCGTGGCTGTTCCTGACACCGTCACCCGGGCGCGCGGCGAGTCGGCGACCGAGATCGTCGGGGCGACGGGCGGGGCCGGTGTGCCGATGCCCTGCGAGGGTGTCGGCGTCGCGCTCGTCGGCGCCGCCTCGGCTGCGGACGGAGCGACCGAGAGACCCGAGACGATCAGAACGAGGGCCAGTGCTGCCACGCAGATCGCTGCGGGCACCCGCCCACGACGAACGCGCCCGCTGGCCATGGCCACGGAGCGTCGGGAGCTGGGGGTCGTGTTGGTGAGCACTGCCCCCCAGTAAGCCAAGTTGCGGGGTACAAGTCAATCGTTCGAACGGCGGAGTACGTGAAATCTCCGTGAATTGTTACAAGTACCTACAGGCACGAGGTCAAGGATCCGTCGAAACCGCCGCTGGGCGTGAGTTGCCTCCGAGAATGCCCCCCGCGCATGGAGCCCCCATTCAGCCCGTTTATAGTGATCCCCGGATCGACAAGGAGTATCTCAACCATGGATTCCGCCCTCATCGGCATTCTCATTGCAGCAGGCATCGTCGTGCTGCTGCTCATCATCTTCGGCATCTACCTCTGGGCGACCTATAACTCGTTGGTCACCCTCAAGGTGCGCGTCGATGAGGCGTGGAGCGATATCACCGTCCAGCTGAAGCGTCGGGGTGACCTCATCCCGAACATCATCAGCACGGTGAAGGGGTATGCCACTCACGAGTCGGGGGTCTTCGAGAGCGTGACGAAGGCGCGTGCCGAGACGCTGAGTGCCACGAGTCCGGCCGAGGCCGCGGTCGCCGAGAGCCACATGCAGAAGTCGCTGAAGAGCATCTTCGCCGTGGCCGAGGCCTACCCGCAGCTGCAGTCGAGCCAGAACTTCCTTCAACTGCAGTCCGAACTCGTCGAAACCGAAGACAAGATCCAAGGGTCGAGGCGGTTCTACAACGGCGGCGTGCGTGAGTTCAACACGAAGACCACGGTGTTCCCGAACACCCTCTTCTCGAAGCGGCTCGGATTCACCTCGCGCGACTTCTTCGAGGTGGCAGAGCCGTCGGCGATCGCCGAGCCCCCGCGCGTGCAGTTCTGACCGCGTGCAGTTCTGAAGCGAACCCGGTGAGCGGTCCGGCGCTTCCTTAGGAGAGGGCGCGGACGTCAGCAGTCAGTGCCGGCGCGAGGTCGCCACGCGGCATCACCTCGAGTGACTCCAGGCCCTGCCACTCGGCCGTCCGGCGGAGCAGGGCCGCCAACCGCTCGACGTCGATTGTCTGCCCCGCCTCGTGCCACGCCGCCTGCACCCGCAGCACACCGGCCTGGCGGTCGCTCTTGAGGTCGACCCGACCGACCAGTGCCTCGTCTTGCAGCACCGGCAGCACGTAGTAGCCGAAGACTCGCTTGGGCTGCGGCGTGTAGATCTCGATCCGGTAGTGGAAGCCGAAGAGGCGCTCGGCCCGCGCGCGCTCCCACACGATCGGGTCGAACGGCGAGAGCAGTGCGTCGGCCTCAACGCGCCGGGGCAGTCTCGCCTCGGTGTGCAGCCACCCTGGCCGGCCCCAGCCGTCGACCGAGACCTGAGTGATCTCGCCGGCCTCGGCCAGATCGGCCAGGGCCGGGGCCACGTCGGCCGCCTTAAGCCGGAAGTAGTCGGCGATGTCGGACGCGGTGCCGATACCGTGCGCCCGGGCGGCGTGCGAGACGAGCGCCCGGTGCGCGTCGGCACGCGAGACCGTGCGATCGAGCACCGCTGAGGGCAGTACCTGATCGGGAAGACCGTAGGCGCGCTCGAAGCGGGTGCGACCAGCGCTGACGACCTCGCCCGTGCGAAACAGCACCTCGAGGCCCCGCTTGACGTCGCTCCAGCCCCACCACGGACCGCGCCGCGCGGTCGACTCGGCGCCGATCACGGCATCGGCCTCGATCGCACTCGCCGGCAGGGGCCCGGATGCCCGGAGCTCCGCCCGCAACCAGTCGAGCGTCGCTGTGTTGGCCGACGCCCACGAGTCGGGCCGGGCGGCGTAGTAGTCGCGGTAGTGCTCCATCCGCCAGCGCCAGAGCGGCCAATCGGTCGTCGGGAGGAACGCCGCCTCGTGCGCCCAGTATTCGGTGTAGCGGCCCCCTCGGGCAAAGGTGAGTCGGTCGAGCAGAGACCGTTCGAAGGATCCGAGCCGGGCGTAGATCGGCAGATAGTGGCTGCGCTCGAACACGTTGACGGAATCGATCTGCAAGAGGCCGAGACGATCGATGAGGGTGTTGAGCTGACGCGTCGCGACGGGCCCGGACGGGACGCGACCGAACCCCTGCGCGGCCAGGGCGACGCGACGGGCGAGAGCGGGAGAAACGCTGGACGGGAGCACGGTCTGAGGATAGATGCCGCTACCGACATACGGATCCTCAATCGGGGTTTCGCCGCCTACACTTCTTCCATGACGGATGTGACCCTGGCTGGCCCGACACTTGCCGAGTTCCGAGAAGCCCGCGAGCGCGTCTCGCACGTGGCGCACGTCACGCCGATGGAGAGCTCGTCTTTCTTGAGTCAGGCGCTCGGCGCGAAGGTGTACCTCAAGTGCGAGAACCTCCAGCGCACGGGCTCGTACAAGATCCGCGGGGCCTACAACCGGCTGTCGCAGCTCGACGCCGACGAGCGCGCCCACGGCGTCGTGGCGGCGAGTGCCGGCAACCACGCACAGGGCGTCGCGCTGGCGGCTCGCGAGCTCGGCATCACGGCGACGATCTTCATGCCGGTCGGCGTTGCGCTGCCGAAGCTGCAGGCGACCCGCGACTACGGCGCCGATGTGGTGCTCGGCGGCAACTCCGTCGAAGACGCCCTGCGAGCGGCGAAAGAGTTCTCCGACGAGACCGGCGCCGTCTTCATCCCGCCCTACGACCACCCCGACGTGATCGCGGGCCAGGGCACGCTCGGCCTCGAGATCCTCGACCAGGTGCCCGACGTCGAGACAATCATCATGAGCATCGGCGGCGGAGGCCTCATCGCCGGGGTGGCCAGTGCGGTCACCCAGGCTCGGCGCGAGACCGGCGGAACGATCCGCATCGTCGGCGTCCAGGCGGCGAACTCGGCGCCCTACGCGATCTCGATGAAGCTGGGCGAGGCGACCGCGGTCGTTCCCACGCCGACGATCGCCGACGGTATTGCCGTGGCCAAGCCCGGAGTGCTCAACTTCGCGATCGCCCGCGACGTCGTCGACGAGGTCGTGACCGTCAAAGACGACGACACCGCCCGCGCGATCCTGGTGCTGCTCGAGCGGGCCAAGCAGGTCGTGGAGCCCGCCGGAGCCGTGGGCGTGGCCGCCGTGCTCACCGAGCAGGTGCAGCCGACCGGAACGACCGTCATTGTGCTCTCGGGCGGCAACATCGACCCGCTCATGATGGAACGCGTGATCAGCCGCGGCCTCGCCGCCAGCGACCGGTACCTGCACTTCCGCGTCATGCTTCCCGACCGGCCGGGTCAGCTCGCCCGCGTCTCCGAGATCATCTCGGAGGCCAACGCGAACGTGGTCGAAGTGCTGCACACCCGGCACGGCCGTGGCCTTCAGATCAGCGAGGTCGAACTCGAGCTCAGCGTCGAGACACGCGGCCCCGATCACGCCGAGCAGGTCATGGAGCGTCTGCGCGACAACGGCTTCACGCCGCAGCCCGCAGCCTCGTAGGCGCTGACGGTCCGCGACGCTGGCGCGTCCGCACGACAGAGGCCCAGGATCCAGCGCGAGTCGCGTGGGATCCTGGGCCTTCTGTCGTGACGGGCTAGAAGCTGTAGGGCGCGACCGACGAGATCGCGACGGCGATCTCTTTGCCGTTGGGGGCCGTGTACGAGGTCGAGTCGCCGGCCTTCTTGCCCTCGATTGCCTCGCCGAGCGGGCTCGTCGGGCTGTAGACGGTGAGGTCGCTGCCGGGCGCGATGATCTCACGGCTGCCGAGCACGAACGTCGACTCGTCGCCGGCGATGGTCGCCGTGATGAGCATGCCGGGGCCGACGATGCCGGTGTCGGCCGCGCGCTCCGAGATGGTCGCCGTCTTGAGGAGGTTGATCAGGGTGCGGATGCGCGCCTCGATCTTCGCCTGCTCGTCTTTGGCCGCGTGGTAGCCGCCGTTCTCTTTCAGGTCGCCCTCTTCGCGCGCGGCCGAGATGCGCCCGACGATCTCGTCGCGGCCCGAGGTGCTGAGAGTCTCGAGCTCGGCGGCCAGTCGGTCGTAGGCCTCCTGCGAGAGCCAGGTGGTCGTTTCTGCGTTGCTCATGGTTGCTCCAATACCCCGAAGGGTGGGTGGCTGAAAAAAGGAGACCGGCCGTGTGGCCGGTCTCGAGCGGGAATCACGAGAGTTTACGGCAGCCAGCACTTGTCGATCAAGCCCGTGACTCCGCGGTTCATGGTCTTGAGGTCGGTCGTGTAGGTGTTGTTCTGACTCGTCGATGCGGGGAAGTGGACGACCTTCCAGCCGACCACGTCGAAGCCCGAGTTGAGCACCTGGATCGAGCAGTCGACCTTCGTGCCCGGATCGACGCTGATCTGCGAGCGCACGGTTGCTGAGTGGGCGTCGTGGATCTCATACCCGGCGTCGTTCGACTCGATGGTGGCGCTCGTGCCATCGAAGGCTGCGAAGAGCACCCAGGCTCCGAAGACGACCACGACCACGCCGCCGGCGATTGCGGCGATCCAGCGACGCCGCAGACGGAAGGCGCGAGTGCGGCCGTAACGGACGTCGAGCTTGCTGTCGCCCGCGGGTGCTGCCGACGACTGCGGTGCGCTCGTGCTGTTGCTCGAGGGGGTGGGCGCCACCTGCGGTCTCCGTCCGATTATCCTTGGGTAGAGGTTAGCAACGCTGGCCGTGACCGAGATCCGAGGTACCACCGTGCCATTGCGCCTGCTGGCAGTCCACGCCCATCCCGACGACGAGTCGAGCAAGGGCTCCGCTACGTACGCTCACTACCGCAAGGCCGGGGTCGAGGTCTTGGTGGTGAGCTGCACGGGAGGCGAGCAGGGGTCGATCCTCAACGAGCACCTCGAGGCGCGGGCGCACGCCGAGCGGGACATCGCCGGGCTGCGGATCCTCGAGATGGCCCGCGCTCAAGAGGCCATGGGTGTCGACCATGTCTGGCTCGGGTACAGCGACTCCGGGTTGCCCGAGGAGGGCGAGAGTGTCGCGGTCAACTCGTTCGCGACCATTCCCCTCGAGATCTCGACCGAGCCGCTCGTGCGCATCGTGCGTCGGTTCAAGCCCCACGTGCTCCTCACTTATGACGAGAACGGCGGCTACCCCCACCCCGACCACATCCGCACCCACGAGGTCTCGGTCGCGGCCTACGAGGCTGCCGCCGACCCCGCGCGCTACCCCCACGCGGGCCCTGCCTGGCAGGTGTCGAAGCTCTACTACGACCGCATCATGAACACCACGCGCATGCGGGCGATCTACGAGGCCATCAAGGTCGAGACCCCCGACTCTCCCGTGCTCACGCAGATGGATGAGATGTTCGAACGCTGGGGCGAACGAGCCGACCCGTCGACAACACATGTGAACGTCGCCGATTCGTTCCCGGCGCGCGACGATGCGCTGCGAGCGCACGCGAGCCAGGTCGACCCCACCGGATTCTTCTTCTTGCACTCCCACGAGCTGCAGGCCAGGGTCTGGCCGACCGAAGACTTCCAGCTCATCGACTCCAAGGTCGAGACCACGCTGCCCGAGACCGACCTCTTCGCGGGCGTGACCGAGTGAGCGTGTTGGCAGTCTCGGTGTCAGTCAGTGCACTGGCGACGAGGATCCTTGCCGAAACCGGCAACCCGTCTTCACCGGGGGTCCAGACCGTCCCCGACAGCGTCGTCACGCCCGGATGGATCGGGTTCCTGGCGATCTTCGGCGTCGCCCTGGCCACGGTGTTCTTGATCGTCGACATGACACGTCGAGTGCGGCGTACCCGCTACCGGGGCGAAGTGCGCGAGCAGATCGAGGCGGAGCGCGAGGAGGCCGCGAGGGCGGCCGCCGGGCTCGACGACGAGTTGCGCGGCGAGACGGACGACTCGGGCTCGTCTCGCTGAACCCGCGAGTGCGGCGAGACGGACGACCCGGGCTCCACTCGCTGAACCCGCGAGAGCGGCGCTAGATCGCGACGAGCAGCACGGCCGTCCAGTGGCAGAGGAACGCCAGCACGGTCAGGGCGTGAAAGAGCTCGTGGAAGCCGAAGACGCCCGGGATGAGATTGGGACGCTTCGTGCCGTAGCAGACGGCTCCGATGATGTAGAGGAGCCCGCCCGCGAGAACCAGGATCATCGACGCGGGGTTATTGGCGATCAATTCGCGCACGTAGAGCAGAGCACCCACGCCGAGGAGCACGTAGAGCGGGGTGTAGAGCCAGCGGGGCGCGCTCGTCCAGAAGACGCGGAAGGCGATGCCGGCGAAGGCCCCGCCCCAGACGAGCCAGAGCAGGATGACCGCCTTGTCGTGCGGGAGGCTCAAGACGGCAAGGGGAGTGTAGGTACCGGCGATCAGCAGGAAGATGTTGGAGTGATCGAGGCGCTTGAGCAGCAGCTTCGCCTTCGGCTTCCAGTTGAAGCGGTGGTAGGTCGCCGACACTCCGAAGAGCAGCAGTGACGTGCCGAAGTACACCGCCGTCGATGCTTTGGCCGGTGTGCCCACGGCCAGACTCACGAGGACGACGCCCAGGGCGATCGCCACGGGAAAGGTCGCGGCGTGAATCCACCCGCGCCAGGTGGGTTTGACCTCGAGCTGGGTGCTAAGAGCGGTCATCCACCGATCGTAGGGGGCTTTTCTGGCTATCCGCCAGGAGTTCACAGACCTGTATTTGCATGTGACACTTCTCGTTCCATAGAGTGAAGGGGCCCAGCCGGGCGACGACTCGAGGGAGAACGATGAAGTCCATTCGCCAGAGGATGTTCGTGAGCGCGGTGGCCGCTCTCACCGGTGCGGCGGCCGCGATCGGTGCCGCCAGCCCAGCCTTCGCCAGCGGGGTCTCGCGCGCGACCTCGCCCGCGCCTGGCACCTGTGCACTCGGTTCGGCCTGTCTCTACGACGCGAAGAGCTATGGCGGAATCCGCACGAGCTTCGCGAACTCGGTCAGCGATCTCCGTCTGGTGCGTGTCGGCGATTCGGGGCAGTGGAACGCCGACGACATCGCCACCTCCGTCTACAACAACGGTCGGTACCAGACCGTCCGCTTCTGGCAAGACGCCAATTTCAAAGGCCCGTCGATCGATCTCCCTCGGGGCTCCGGCGACCGCTATCTCGGCGATGCGGGCGGCACGATCACGAAGGTGTTCGACAATCGCATCAGTTCCGGCAAATTCGTCGCGCAATGACTGCCCGGCCCCGCGCTCGCCGCGCACTGGCGGGCGTGGCGGTCACCCTCGTCGTGGCCTTTGGTGCACTGGCCTGCAGCGAACCCGAGACGGGCCGCCACGACGTCCGGCTGCCGGCCAAAGACCGCAGCCGAATGGTCATGCCGACCGACGCCTTCGTCGAGACGGAGACCGGCAACCGCGACTATGCCCGCGACCTCGCGATCGTCACCTGCATGAAGGCGGCCGGCCAGAAGTGGTCCGTCGCGCCCCGCACGGTGCGTCCTGACGGAAACGCCAGCTGGAACTCCGTCACCCGCCTGATCTTCACTCCCGAGACCGCGCGTACCTTCGGGTATCACCAGCAGATCGGCGAGGGCGGCCTCGACCAGCGAAAGATCGACGAGCTCTTTCGGCAACCGCGCCTCGATCGAGCGGGCGAGAAGGCCTGGACTGCCTGTGCCGAGCGCGCCGACCGGCGTCTCGGGCTCGACAAGCCGATCTCGCATTTCGCGACGAAGCTCGCGGCCGAGGCCTACGCTCGCGCCCGAGCAGACCACGGGGTGGTCGCCGCCGCCGGGCGCTGGGCCGACTGCATGGCTCCGCTCGGTATTGCCGATCTGGGCTCCGACCCGGCAGATATGCCGACACCCTCCCTTCGTGCGACGTTCGGCCTCGACGCCGATGCGCCACCCACAGAGAAGGCGAGCGCTGACGAGATCAGGATCGCGACGGCCGACGCCGGGTGCCAAGAATCAAGCGGCTACGCCGAAGCTATCTACGACACCGAGTGGGATATCCAGGCGAAGCTGGTGGAGAAGTACGCCGACCGCCTCGTGAAGATCAGGGCGCGACTCGATGCCCAGCATCGACGCATTCACGCGTATCTAAAGCAACGCGGCGTCATCCGCGCGGCACCGTCCATCACCCGGGAGGCGGATACCCCGGCTCAGACGAGTGGGCTACCGTAAGAGCGTGACTTCACGGCGACGATCAGGCGGCGGCGACACGGCCGAGACGCCGGTGGGCCGGGGTTTCGCCTACCGTCTCTACCAGCGCCGAATCCGCCGCGGCCTCGCCGAAGCCGAGGTGCCGAACCACGTCGCCATGATCGTCGACGGAAACCGCCGCTGGGCTAAGCAGCGCATGCTCGAGACCGCGGCGCACGGGCATCGTGCCGGTGCCGCGAAGATCCGCGAGTTCTTGACCTGGTGCGACGAGCTCGGCATCAAGGTCGTCACGCTCTACCTCCTCTCGGCCGACAACCTCACCAACCGCCACGACGAAGAGCTCGAAGCTCTCGTCGACATCATCTCCGAGCTGGCTCACGACCTGTCGCAGCAGGGCGACTGGCGGGTGCAGCACGTCGGGTCGGTCGACGGGCTCCCCGGATCCTTGGTTTCTGCGCTTCAGGAGGCAGAGGCGGGCACGGCGAAGCATTCCGGTCTGCACGTCAACCTCGCGGTCGGCTACGGTGGCCGGCGCGAGATCGCCGACGCCATGCGCAGTATCGTGCGAGCCCACGGCGAAGGCGGCGGCACCATCGACGACCTCGCCGACGTGCTCACCCCCGAGCTCATCGCCGACCACCTCTACACGGGCGGACAGCCCGACCCCGACCTGGTGATCCGCACCTCGGGGGAGCAGCGCCTCAGCGACTTCATGCTGTGGCAGAGCGCGCACAGCGAGTTCTATTTCGTCGAGGCCTTCTATCCGGATTTGCGCGAGGTCGACTTCTTGCGGGCCGTCCGAGACTTCGCGAACCGCCACCGCAGGTACGGTAGTTAGGTTCGTTCGCATACAAGGAGCCCGCGTGACCACCATCGACGAGTACCGCCAGGGGTTCGCAGAAGATCCGGGGTACCTCGACTTCGCCTCTTTCGGGCCCATGAGCAAGGCCGTCTTGGCCGAGCAGAACGCCCTCGGCGAGATCCACGCCCGAGGTCGGTACGGCGCGGGGAGCGTCTTCGACGAGCAAGACATCCGCGTGCGCGAGGCGGTTCGACGCCTCACCGGGTTCCCGACCGACCGGGTGGTGTTCCAGCCCAACGCTTCGATGGGGTTGTTCCACGCGATGTTCGGCTTGACCGGACAGGTGCTCTACTCGGCGCGGGAGTACCCGAGCATCCCCGTGGCGGCGCAGCGAGCCGCCCAGGCTCTGCACTCGGTCGACTCGATCACGATGCAGCCGCCGCAGGGGGTCGTGACCCCCGAGGTGGTTCGTGACAACCTCACGCCCGCGACCACCGCCGTCGCGGTGAGTCTCGTCGACTATCGCACCGGCTACCGGAGCGATCTCGAGGGCATTCGCGACGTGATCGGCGACCGGCTGCTGATCGTCGACGCGATCCAGGGCTTCGGAGTCGTCGAGGCCGCCTACGAGCTGGCCGACGTCGTCGTGGCGGGCGGGCAGAAGTGGGTTCGGGCGGGCTGGGGAACAGGTTTCCTCGCACTGAGCGAACGCGCGGCGACCGACCTGGTTCCGCTCATCAGCGGAGTCACCGGCACGATCGTTCCGCTCGGCTCGTCGTACGAAGAGGTACCGCCGCCCCTGCAGGGTGCTGCCGCCTTCCAGGTCACGCGCACCGACCCGATCGCGCAGGCCCGTTTCGCGACGGCTCTCGAAGGCATCGCCGACGTCGGAGTCGGCGCCATCTCCGGGGCGATCACCGAGACGGTGTCGTCGATCATCGACCTCGCCGACGAGTTCGCGCTTCCCGTCATCTCCTCGCGAGACGAGAGCGAGCGCGCCGGCATCGTCGTGCTCGAGCCCGAGCCTCCGCAGGTGACGGCCATCACCGCGTCGCTCATCAACCACGGCATCACCGCGACCGTCCGTGACGGCCTGGTGCGACTCAGCGCGCATGTCTCGACGGGCGGCGAGACGCTCGGAGCCCTGCGGGGGGCGCTCACGTCGTACGCGACGACCGTGCAGTACTGACCGTCTCTCGGCCCGGGGGCTGACCGGAGACGAGGATCCGGCAGACGCCGCTCGGATCCTCGTCCCTCGGCCCTGCTTCCTCGTGGGGCCCCTGTGGCGCGCGTTAATCTGCCCGTAACCCCGGCACGGTGTGTCGGATTTGTGGGATGTCGGTGGGCTGACGTAGCTTCAAGCCATCGGGTAAGGCACCCGGTCGAGACGGCCACGTAAGTTCGTCTAGCTCTTGCTCCATGGCCGACTCGAGGGTAGGTACCGGGTGTTCTTCACCCGGAGATGGAGTCGGTCGTGACCGCATTCGAAGTCACTCCCCAGGCAACCTCAGCTTCGAGCGGGGCGGCGGTGCCGGCCACGGGTCAGCGCACCTACGTGCTCGACACGTCGGTGCTGCTGAGCGATCCCCAGGCGATGTTCCGGTTCGCCGAACAGTCGGTGGTGATTCCGGTCGTCGTCGTGAGCGAGCTCGAGAAGAAACGCCACGACCCCGAGCTCGGCTACTTCGCCCGGCAGGCGCTCCGGCTGCTCGACGACCTCCGCGTCAAGCACGAACGACTCGACTTTCCCGTCGAGGTCGGCGAGGGCGGTTCGCTGCGGGTCGAGCTCAACCACTCGAACATGTCGGTGCTCCCCTCCGGCCTCCGTCTCGACGACAACGACTCGCGGATCCTCGCCGTCGCATCTAACCTCTCGGCCGACGGGCTCGACGTGGTCGTCGTCTCGAAAGACCTGCCGCTGCGAGTCAAGGCGGCGTCGATCGGTCTCTCGGCGGAGGAGTACCGGGCCGAGCAGATCGTCGACTCGGGCTACACCGGCATCGCCGAGGTCGAGATCTCGGTCGAGCAGATGAAGAGGCTCTACGACGACGAGCACATCTCGACCCGCGAGGCCGAGCAGCCGGTCAACACGGGGCTCGTCATGCACTCCGACCGCGGCTCCGCTCTCGGCCGCGTCACGTCGCGAGGTCACGTCCGACTGGTCCGCGGCGACCGCGACGTCTTCGGGCTCCACGGCCGCTCGGCCGAGCAGCGACTCGCGATCGACCTGCTGCTCGACCCGGAGGTCGGCATCGTGTCGCTCGGCGGCAGCGCGGGCACCGGCAAGTCGGCGCTGGCCCTCTGCGCCGGCCTCGAAGCCGTGCTCGAGAAACAGCAGCATAAGAAGATCATGGTGTTCCGTCCGCTCTACGCGGTCGGCGGGCAAGACCTCGGCTTCTTGCCGGGCGACGCGGGCGAGAAGATGAACCCGTGGGCGCAGGCGGTCTTCGACACCCTCGGGGCGATCGTGTCGCAGAACGTGCTCGACGAGGTGCTGGAGCGAGGCATCCTCGAGGTGCTTCCGCTCACGCACATCCGCGGGCGCTCGCTGCACGACGCTTTCGTGATCGTCGACGAGGCCCAGTCGCTCGAGCGGAACGTGCTCCTCACGGTGCTGTCGCGCATCGGTCAGAACTCTCGCGTGGTGCTCACCCACGACGTGGCCCAGCGCGACAACCTGCGGGTCGGCCGGCACGACGGCGTCGCCTCGGTCATCGAGACGCTCAAGGGCCACCCGCTGTTCGCCCACGTCACGCTCACCCGCTCCGAGCGCTCGGCGATCGCGGCCCTCGTGACCGAGCTGCTGGAGTCGAACGAGTTGGCCTGATCGACCGCGATCTCTGGTAAGACGAGGCGCCCCGGGTTTCGACTCGGGGCGCCTGTGTAGTCAGTAGCCGGACCGTCTTCGTCTCCACCGGGCCGGGGCGGGGAGTGTTCCTCCACCGACGGAACCTCCTGGATCCTGCGGCGCGAGCCCCGTTCTAGCGTCGACGCATGATCGCCTTCGTAGACGCCGCAGTGGTCCTCGCGCTCCTCAGTGTCGCCGCGCCGAGCCCGCCGGGAGCGCTCGTGCCCGCGGTGTGGCTCGCGTTCACGACGCCGCTCCTGATTCGATCCGACGTTACGAGGCGACGCCTGCCGAACCTTGCGACGATGCCCGCGCTCGGCCTCGTGCTGGGATCGAGTGCCGTCGCCGTCTTTGTCGATACGGGAGTCAAGGATCCTGCGCTCGCCCTGCTCGTCACCACGCTCATCGCCGCGGGTGGCCTTCTGTCGGTGCGCCTCGGTGGCGTCGGCCTCGGTGACGTCAAGCTCGCCGCCGCCGCGGCCGGCTCAGCGTCGCTCGTAGAGGCCGATGCTGCCTGGGCTTTGATGGTCGTCGCCGGTGCCGCAGGCGGGGCGGTGGTGCTGGCGGTGAGGCTGCGGCTGCGTCGAGTGGCGCGGCGGAAGAGCCGCTGCGTCGACGGGGTCGACGGCTTCGCCAGCGTCGACCCCGCAAGAGAGGTTGGTGAGATCCCCTACGGGCCGTGCCTGTTGTTCGGGTACTGGGTCGCGTTGGCGGCGGTGAACGTCGTGTGACCTCTCACGCGCGTCTGCCGAATGCGCAAAATCCGCCCGGAGCACTCGGCTGCCGGGCGGATTTTGCGCTATCGAGGGTGTGTGGTCGTGTCAGCCCGGGTGGGTCATGCTGAGTACGTCGAGCGCCTTGTCGAGCTGCTCTTCGGTGACTTCGCCGCGCTCGACGAAGCCGAGGTCGACGACGGCTTCGCGCACGGTCATCTTGGCCGACACCGAGTGCTTGGCGATCTTCGCCGCCGCCTCGTAGCCGACGATGCGGTTGAGCGGCGTGACGATCGACGGCGACGATTCGGCGAGGGCGCGGGCGTGCTCGACGTTGGCGACGAGGCCGTCGACGGCCTTGTCGGCGAGAGCCCGGGTGGCGTTCGACAGCAGGCGGATCGACTCCAGCAGGGCGGTGCCCATCACGGGAATGGCGACATTGAGCTCGAAGGCGCCGGAGGCACCGGCCCAGGCGATGGTCGCGTCGTTGCCGATCACGCGCGCGCTGACCATCAGGACGGCCTCGGGGATGACCGGGTTGACCTTGCCGGGCATGATCGACGATCCCGGCTGGAGGTCGGGGATGTGCAGCTCGCCGAGGCCCGCGTTGGGGCCGGAGCCCATCCAGCGGAGGTCGTTGTTGATCTTGGTGAGGCTGACGGCGAGAACGCGCAGTGCACCCGAGGCCTCGACGAGGCCGTCGCGGGCGCCCTGAGCCTCGAAGTGGTCGAGAGCCTCGGTGATGGGCAGCGCGGAGTCGGCGGCGAGCAGGGCGATCACTCGCTGCGGGAACCCGGCCGGCGTGTTGATGCCGGTGCCGGTAGCCGTGCCGCCGAGGGGAACCTCAGCCACCCGGGGGAGCGTGCCGGTGACGCGCTCGATGCCCAACCGGATCTGGCGGGCGTAGCCGCCGAACTCCTGACCGAGGGTGACAGGGGTGGCATCCATCAGGTGGGTGCGACCCGCCTTCACGACCCCGCTCCACTCGTCGGCCTTCTTCTCGAGGGCGATCGCGAGGTGGTCGAGGGCCGGGATGAGGTCGTGCAGGATCGCGCCGGTGACCGCGACGTGCACCGATGTCGGGAACACGTCGTTCGACGACTGCGAGGCGTTGACGTGGTCGTTGGGATGCACGGGAGACCCGAGGATCCCCGAGGCCAGCGTCGCGAGGACCTCATTCATGTTCATATTCGACGAGGTGCCGCTGCCGGTCTGATAGACGTCGACGGGGAACTGATCGTGGTGGGCCCCCTCGATCAGCAGATCGGCCGCTTCGGCTATGGCCGAGGCGATCGCGGGGTCGATGATGCCCATCTCGCCGTTGACGACGGCCGCCGAGCGTTTGATCCGCGCCAGCGCCACGATCTGTGCCGGTTCGAGCCCGGCGCCCGAGATCGGGAAGTTCTCGACCGCTCGTTGAGTCTGGGCGCTGTAGAGGGCGTTCGCGGGCACGCGCACCTCTCCCATCGTGTCGTGCTCGATGCGGTACTCGGCTGCGTTGGTGGCGTCGGTAGTGGTCACGACGTTGTGGTCCTTCCGTGGGCCCGGTGCTCCGGTAGGGGCGTCGAGCGGTGCGTTGGTGGTGTGGTGATGACGGGGATGAATCGGGGCGACGACATGCCGCTCACGAGCGGACTGTGATTCGAGACCGCCGGTTAGAGGTCGCCGACCACGGTGTGGACGTCGACTCGGCCGTTGGCGAGGTCGTAGTTGGCCCCGACCACTGCCAACTTACCGGTGGCCACAGCCTCGGAGATGAGAATCGACCGCTCCAGGAGGGCGCCGACCGAGGCCTCGATGTGAAGGCGCCCGACCTCTCGCGGGTCGAGGGCGTGGTCGTCGCCCGGCTGGACGCCGAGTGCGCGGTGGGCCCGCTTGACGGAGGGGACGATCATGTCGATGACGCGCTGGAGGTGGAACGACTGGGGCTCGGAGTCGGCGTCGATCGACTGGATCGCCGCCGCGACCGCACCGCAGCTGTCGTGGCCGAGGACCACGATCAACGGGATGCCCAGCTCGCCGACGGCGAATTCGAGAGAACCGATCACGGTGTCGCCGACGACCTGACCCGCGTTGCGCACGACAAAGAGGTCGCCGAGGCCGGCGTCGAAGATGATCTCGGCACCGAGGCGGGAGTCGGCGCACCCGAAAAGGGCCGCGACGGGGGTCTGGCCGCCCGCGAGCTGAGCGCGTCGATCGGCATCTTGGCGGGGGTGCTCAGGCGCCCCGGCGACGAAGCGCTCGTTGCCGGCTCGCATTTCGTCCCAGGCGGCGCCGGGCGTACGAGTGGGGGTGTCTGCGGTGGTCACGAGCGGTCTCCTGCGGGTGTTCGGAGGTGGGCGGGGTCTGGTGTCAGTCGGAGAGCTGGTCGGCGATGCGACCGGCCAGCAGGTCGAACTCGGCGTCGTCGGCCGTACCGGCGAGGACGACGGTCGAGTCGCCCTCGACTGCGACCATGGCGTATTCGGTGTTGCCGGCGTCCGTCTTGTCGCGCTGGTTGTAGACGGCCCAGCGGACTCCGCCGACCGTCTTCGACGACGTCTGACGAGCCTCGCCGAGCTGGTTGCTGACCCACGTGGGGTTGGCCTTGAAGCCCTGGGTCACCCCGATGAACTGCGTCGACGGAGTGATGAGGCCGACGTACCAGCTAGCGACGCCCGACGAGCCGGCCGGCCGGACCTCGGCGCGGTTGCTCGTCCACCCCGACGGCAGCTGAGGGGCGGCGAGCGTTTCGCTCTGTCGGGGTTGCGCGTCGGCGGCCACCTTCAGGTAATCGATCGTCTTGAGCTGCGAGGCCCCCGGCCGCACGACGACGAGGACGAGCAGTACCACGATGCCCACGGACACGATGATGGCGATGGTGAGGTTGAAGGCTGTTTGATTCTCGCGGTGGGCACGCGAACTGGCGGCTTTGCGGGCGGCCGTCTCAGAGGGGGTCTCGGGCCGCCCCAGTTCGGCGACGACACGGGGTGCGCGCTGCTTGCCGACCGGGGGCGGGGGTGGGGGAACGCTGCTCATTCGGTTACGACCTGAGCTCGTGCCCGCTCGAGACGCTCTTTCGCGCCGAGAAGCCACTCTTCGCACCGGGCGGCAAGCGCCTCCCCGCGCTCCCAGAGGGCGAGCGATCTCTCGAGAGTCGACGACCCCTGCTCGAGCTCGTTCACCACGGTGACGAGCTCGTCGCGCGCCTGCTCGTACGAGAGGTCGGCGACGGCGTTGGAGTCAGCCGTCGCGGTGCGTGCGTCGGCGTCGGAGGAAGAGGTCTGTGCCACGGGGTGATCCTATCGAGAGAGGGTGGACGTCGATGGGGAGGGGAGGGTCAGGCCGAGACCGGGCCGGTGCTGGTGGCGCCGAGCGTGCCCGAGGCGAGGGTCAGGACGAGGGGTGTGGAGTCGGGGGCTTCGGAGGCGTCGCGCAGGACGGCGCCGGAGGGGAGCTGGACGATGGAATAGCCGCGTCGCAGGGTCGACTCGGGTGAGAGGGCGCGAAGCTGGACGGTGAGCTCGGAGACCCGGGTGCTCGCACGCTCGAGCGCTCGCCGCAGCAGCTCCTCGCTGCGGGCCACGTAGCGGACCAGCTCGTCGGCTCGAGACTCGATCATCGTGGCGGGGCGGGCGAGCACAGGCCGGCTGCGGATCTGACCGAGTCGGTCGATCTCGACGTTCACGATGTGGGTGAGACGAGAGCCCATCCGGGCACGGGCTTGACGAACGCCCTGCAGTTCTTCTCCCACGTCGGGGACGACCCGCTTGGCCGCATCGGTCGGCGTCGAAGCGCGGAGGTCGGCTACGTCGTCGAGAAGGGGCCGGTCGGCCTCGTGCCCGATCGCACTGACGATGGGAGTGGTGGCCGCCGCTGCGGCACGTACGAGAGTCTCGTCGCTGAAGCCCAGGAGATTCTGGAAATCGCCACCGCCTCGCGCGACGATGATGACGTCGACCTCGGGGTCGGCGTCGAGCCTCTGCAGCGCGGCGGTCACCTCGCCGACCATCCGGTCGCCCTGCACGGCCGCATGGACGACCTTGAAGTGGACCGAGGGCCACCGCAGCTGAGCATTGCGCAGCACGTCTTTCTCGGCGTCGCTGTCTTTGCCGGTGATGAGGCCGATGCAGCCCGGAAGGAAGGGGAGGGGCCGTTTGCGGTCGGCACCGAAGAGGCCCTCCGATGCGAGCTGGCGTCGGAGACGCTCGAGTCGTTCGAGGAGGTCACCGATGCCGACGTGGCGCATGTCGAAGACCTGCATGGTGAGCGAGCCGCCCTTGACCCAGAAGTTGGGCTTGATCGCCGCGATGACCCGATCGCCCTGCTTGAGGTCGGCGGGGATCTTGCCACGAACGCTCGACCAGATCGAGAACGAGACCGTCGCGTCGATCTCGAGGTCTTTGAGCTTGCCGTAGACGTTGCCGCCGGAGGAGTTCCACTGCGTGATCTCACCCTCGACCCAGGCCGTGCCGAGCCGGTCGATCCAGTCACGGACCTTGCCGGCGAGCAACCCCACCGGCCAGGGGGATTCGGCTGTGGGAGGCGGTGTGACGATCGTCAAAGGGGGCTCCTCCTGGGCGCTTGATCGAGAGACTCTCAGGCCGACCGGACCGGGCCCGCCTAGACTCGCTTCGTGAGCCGAATTACCAATGGCGCTCTCGCCATAGACCTTCCGACGCCGCGTGTTCCCGCGGTGCGCAACAGGCTAAAGGATACCCCCGTCATCGGGCGCAAACGCGTGCTCCTGGCGGCCCCTCGCGGCTACTGCGCTGGTGTCGACCGCGCCGTGATCGCCGTCGAGAAAGCCCTCGAGCACTACGGTTCGCCCGTCTACGTGCGCAAGCAGATCGTGCACAACGTGCACGTCGTCTCCACGCTCGAACAGCAGGGCGCCATTTTCGTCGACGAGGTCGACGAGGTTCCCGAGGGGTCCCACATCGTCTTCAGCGCGCACGGGGTCGCCCCGAGCGTGGTCCAGGGAGCCGCCGATCGTGGTCTCCTGTCGATCGATGCGACCTGCCCCCTGGTCACCAAGGTGCACCGCGAGGCGGTCCGCTTCGCGAAGCAGGATCAGCACATCATCCTCATCGGGCACGCCGGTCACGAAGAGGTCGAGGGCACAATGGGTCACGCCCCCGATCGAACGACACTCGTGCAGAACCCGGCCGAGGTCGACCAGATCGAGGTCGCCGACCCCGACAACCTCGTGTGGCTGTCGCAGACGACCCTCAGCGTCGACGAGACGATGGAGACCGTCAACCGGCTCCGCGAGCGGTTCCCGAACATCCAGAATCCTCCGTCCGACGACATCTGCTACGCGACCCAGAACCGCCAGGTGGCGATCAAGAAGGTCTCGAAAGACGCCGATCTGGTGATCGTGGTCGGCAGCGCCAATAGCTCCAACAGTGTCCGCCTTGTCGAGGTCGCCCTCGAATACGGCGCCAAGGCCGCCTACCGGGTCGACTTCTCTTCCGAGATCCAGCAGGAGTGGCTCGACGGCGTCGAGACAGTCGGCGTCACCTCCGGTGCATCCGTGCCCGAGGTCCTGGTCGACGAGGTGCTCGCCGAGCTCTCCGACGCCGGCTACAACGACGTCGGCGAAGTCGTCACCGCCGAAGAAGACCTGATGTTCTCGCTGCCCAAAGAGCTCCGCAAAGACGCGACCGGCAGCGTCGACTCGCGGGCGCTCGGCGGCCGCACTCGATGACCGATCCCGACGGCGACGTGCGGGTCGAGGGGCGTCCGGCCCCCGAGTACGGCGAGTACGCGCCGCCGGGCTGGGTGAGCCCGGTTGCCCCGGCACCTGTCGATGAGCAACGAGCGCAGGATCCTGCGGCTCGTCAGCAGAGCGACGCACGTCCGGCACCGCCCGAGGCCCGGCAGCGATTCGACGCTCCTCCGCCGACCGGTTCCCCCGTCGCCGGCCCTCCGCCCCGAGCGCTTCGTCGTGCCGCGTTCAATCGCTTCGCCACCGTCCTGCTCGCCGTTCTCGGTGGCTACGACGTCGTCAGTTCGGCGTTCGACGCCAAGACCTTCACCGGCCGCTACGTGTCGGAGTTCACGCGGCTCGGGTACCTGAGTGGCACTTTTCAGAGCACTGCGATCCTCGACACCGTCGCTCTCGTGGCGGCCATCGTCTCGGTGCCGGTCTTTTTGATCGCGCTGGTCGTCGCTCTGCGTCGCCTGCGAGTCGGCAAGCGATCGTGGCTGGTGCTGCTGCTGCCGGGCGTGATCGTCAATCTCGCGCTGGGCCTGGTCGTCGTGGCGATCGTCATGGGCGACCCGTCGTTCACCGGAGCCGTCTAGTCGCATCACCGACCCGGATCCTGGGGTCGATGCACCAGGGCCCGAGACGACGAAAGCCCCGCCCGAGTGGGCGGGGCTTTCGCGTCGAGTCTCAGCCCTGCGAGTGGCCGAACGAGCCGAGCTGCTTGGTGGCCTCGATCACGCGAGCGGCCATGGCGGACTCGGCGATCTTGCCCCAGGAGCGCGGGTCGTAGGTCTTCTTGTTGCCGACCTCACCGTCGACCTTCAAGAAGCCGTCGTAGTTCTTGAGCACCGTGTCGGCGATCGAGCGGGAGAAGGCGTACTGCGTGTCGGTGTCGATGTTCATCTTCACGACACCGTTCGAGACGGCCTCCGAGATCTCGGCGTCGGACGAGCCCGAACCGCCGTGGAAGACGAGCTCGAGGGGCTTGTCTTTCGTGCCGAACTTCTCTTGGATGCCCTGCTGGATCTCGCCGAGGAGTTCGGGGCGGAGCTTGACGTTGCCGGGCTTGTAGACGCCGTGGACGTTGCCAAAGGTGAGCGCCGCGATGTAGCGACCCTTCTCGCCGAGGCCGAGCGCCTCGACCACGCGGGTCACGTCGCCGACGGTCGTGTACAGGGCGTCGTTGGTGCCCTCGTGCTCGACGCCGTCTTCTTCGCCGCCGACGACGCCGATCTCGACCTCGAGAATGGCGTTGATCGCACGGGTGCGCTTGAGCATCTCTTCGGCGATCGAGATGTTCTCGTCGAGGGGAACCGCCGAGCCATCCCACATGTGCGACTGGAACAGCGGGTTACGCCCGGCCTTGATCTCTTCTTCGGAGGCGGCGATCAAGGGCAGCACGAACCCGTCGAGAGCGTCTTTCGGGCAGTGGTCGGTGTGCAGAGCCACGGTGATCGGGTAGTTCTTGGCCACCTCGGTGGCGAACTTGGCGAACGCGATGGCGCCGGCGGCTCGGTTCTTGACGGTCTGGCCGGCGAAGTAGTCGGCGCCTCCGGTCGTGACCTGGATGATGCCGTCGGAGCCGGCCTCGGTCAGACCCTGCAGCACCGAGTTGATGGTCTGCGACGACGAGACGTTGATGGCGGGGTAGGCGAACCCCTGCGCTTTGGCTCGGTCGAGCATCTCGGCGTACTGGTCTGGGGTGGCGACGGGCATGACTTCTCCTTCGATGACGGGCGCGTTCGGGCTCAACTCTAGACTCGCCGCCCAAATGGGCGCTCCATCGCGATGACGATGCACAGACGTGCAGGCGAAAGCCCACCCCGCACGAAGGGATCGAGTCGAGGCCCTAGTAAAGTTCGGAATATGACGACTACGGAGCCAGGCACCCTGTTCACGCACCCCGACCGCAACCTCGGTATGGAGCTGGTGCGAGCGACCGAGGCCGCGGCGATCCGAGCAGCACCGTGGATCGGCCGAGGCGAGAAGAACCTCGCCGACGGCGCCGCGGTCGACGCCATGCGCAAATTCCTCGGCACGGTCGACTTCGACGGCGTCGTGGTGATCGGCGAGGGCGAGAAAGACGAAGCCCCCATGCTGTTCAACGGCGAGCACGTCGGCACGGGCAACGGGGCGTCGTTCGACATCGCCGTCGACCCGATCGACGGCACCTCGCTGACCGCGACCGGCCGCATGAACGCCGTCTCGGTCATCGCCGTCTCGGACCGCGGAACGATGTACGACCCGAGCGCCGTCTTCTACATGGACAAGATCGTGACGGGGCCCGAGGGTCGCGGAGTCATCGACCTCGCCCGCCCGATCGGCGAGAACATCCGCGCCCTGGCCGAGGCCAAGGGCATCCCCGTCGAAGAGATGCAGATCGCCGTCCTCGACCGCCCGCGCCACAAGCAGCTCATCGCCGACATCCGCGCGGCCGGCGCCGGCACGCGCCTGCTGCTCGACGGAGACGTCGCCGGTGGCATCAACGCCGCCCGCCCCGACTCGCGCATCGACATGTGTGTCGGCGTCGGCGGAACCCCCGAGGGCATCATCACCGCGTGCGCCGTCAAAGCGCTCGGCGGCGTGATCCAGGGGCGACTCAAGCCCAAAGACGACACCGAGCGCCAGCGCGCCCTCGACGCCGGTCACGACCTCGACCGGATTCTCGACCAGGACGACCTGGTCACGGGCGACAACACGTACTTCGTCGCGACGGGTGTCACCGACGGTGGCCTCGTGGCCGGTGTCTCGCGCAAGAACGGCCTCATTCGCACCGAGTCGCTCGTGCTGCGGTCGCACTCGGGCACCCAGCGTCGTGTGATCGCCGACCACCTCGAGTCGAAGTGGCTTGGCGAGTAAGAGCTCTTCCGGTCGAAACCCTCGACCGACCATCTCGGGCGGATCTGTCACTTCGGTGGCGGGTCCGCCCGTTTTCGTCGGTCGAGGGAACGCTGCCTAGATAGCTGGGGGAGTTGGCTCGGGTGGGGAGGCAGGTGCAGGCGTGGGTACGGGCGCAGGAGCGGCGTCGAGCTCGGCGATGAGCTCGGGTGCAGCGAGATCGCGCGGTACGTCGTCGATCGGAGGGGACGCCGCGATGACGGTGCTCTCGTCGAGCACGCTCAGCCGTCGCGCCGACGGCAACACCTGCCGCTCGAGCGAGCCGACGAAGCGGTTGTAGTCGGTCACGGTGCCGCGGATCGACCGGCCGAGCTTGTCGACGTGAGTGGCCATCGTCGAGAGGCGGCCGTAGAGCTCGCGGCTCAGATCGAACAGCTGCTTGGCCTCCTGGGTGACGACATCCTGCTGCCAGCTGAAGGCGATGGTCTTGAGCACCGACCAGAGGGTAACGGGGGAGGCCAGCGCCACCTTCTTCTGGAAGGCGTAGTCCATCACGGAGGGGTCGGCCTCGAGGGCCGACGAGACGAGCGATTCGCTCGGGATGAAGGCGATGGTGAGTTCGGGCGACGACTCGAGCCCCGACCAGTAGGCCTTGCTCGACAGGGCGTCGATGTGAGCGCGGACCGCCTTGACGTGCTCGCGGAGCAGCTCGCCCCGGCGCGCGAACTCGGCCCCCGTCGCCGTCGCGGGGATGCTCGACGCCTCGAGATAGGCGGAGAAGGGGACCTTGGCGTCGACCGCGATGTTCTTGCCGCCGGGCAGGTGGATGACCATGTCGGGGCGCCGGGCACCGGAATCGGCCACGATGCCGGTCTGCACGTCGAAGTCGACCCGTTCGAGCAGCCCGGCCGCCTGCACCACGTTGCGGAGCTGCGTCTCGCCCCAGACTCCGCGCGTGCTGTTCGACTTGAGGGCGGCCGCGAGCGACTCGGCCGTCGACCGGAGGCGCTCCTCCGACTCGGCGGCACTCCGCAGCTGCTCACTCAGCTCGCCGTGCTGCCGGTGTCGCTGCTGTTCGAGCTCGGCGACTTTGAGCTGCACGGCTCGCAGAGTCTCGGCGACCGGGCTGAGAGCCGTCAAGACCCGCCCGTCGGATGACGAGCGTCTGGTTTCGGCCTCGGCCGCGGCGATCAGCCGGTCGTGGAGCTCGTCGACCCGTTGCTCCTGCTGCTCGAGCTGCCGCGCGTGCAGCTCTTCTTGCGCGGCGAGGCGATCGCGGAGAGCGGCGGCGGTCGAGTCGGCGGCGGCCGCGCGAGCTGAGAGCAGCAGGCGGCCGATCACGAGACCGGCCACCGCACCGGTGAGAAGACCGAGGAGAAGGGCCATGACGGGAGACATGCGAGGAGTCTGGCAGGAGCTACCGACAGTGCCGTCGGATCCTGGGATCTGGTCTCTACGGTGCTTCAGCAGAGCTGAGACATAATGTCATGACATTAAGCCAAAACCGGTGTACGCTCATCGGGAATCGCAGATCGGCCCACGACGAGGAAGTTGTCCAGACGAGCATGACGCAGACACCAGAGCACCACGCCTTCGACGTGATCACCATGGGTCGAGTGGGCGTCGACATCTATCCGCAGCAAGCCGGGGTTCCGCTCGAGGAGGTCGAGACGTTCTCGAAGTCGGTCGGCGGCAGCGCCACGAATGTCGCCATCGCCGCGTCGCGGTACGAGCACCGCACAGCCGTCGTCACGCGCACCGGTAACGACCCCTTCGGTCGCTACGTCGTGAAAGAACTCGAGCGGCTCGGTGTCTCGACGAAGTTCATCGCATCGGTCGACGGGCTGAACACACCCGTGACCTTCTGCGAGATCTTCCCGCCCGACGACTTCCCCCTCTACTTCTACCGCGCCCCCAAAGCGCCCGACCTCATGATCTCGGTGAAGTCGCTCGACCTCGCCGCGATCGAGCAGACCAAGGTCTTCTGGACAACTGTGACGGGCCTCTCCGAGGAGCCCAGTCGTCAGGCTCACCACGTCGCCTATCAGGCTCGTGCCCGCCGCCCGCTGACGATCCTCGACCTCGACTACCGGCCCATGTTCTGGTCGTCGCCCGAGGTCGCCACCCGCGAGGTCGGCCGTGCGCTCGAGCACGTCACCGTGGCAGTCGGCAACCGCGAGGAATGCGAGATCGCTGTCGGCGAGACCGATCCGCACCGGGCGGCCGATGCTCTTCTCGAACGCGGCGTCGAACTCGCGATCGTCAAGCAGGGGCCGCGGGGTGTGCTCGCGAAGACGGCCGACGAGACGATCGAGGTTCCGGCGCACCTCGTCACCGTCATCAACGGTCTCGGCTCGGGCGACGGCTTCGGCGGTGCCCTCTGCCACGGGCTCATCGAAGGCTGGCCGCTCGAGCGGGTGCTGCGGTTCGCGAATGCCGCCGGCGGTATCGTCGCCACCCGATTCGAGTGCTCGACCGCCATGCCGACCTCGGCCGAGGTCGAGGCTGTTCTCGAGGAGGCTCTCCATGTCTGACGGTTTCACTCACGACGGCATCGACATCGCACGGCTCCGCGACATCAGAGCCACACAGCCCGCTGCCATCGGCGCCGCACTGGCAGCCCGCGTCAAGCGCCCTCTGCTCGAGGGCGACGGACGGCTCTTCATCGTCGCGGCCGATCACACGGCCCGGGGTGCCCTCGGGGTCCGCGGGGACTCGCTGGCCATGTCGGATCGCGGCGAACTGCTGCGACGCCTCGTCGTCGCGCTCGAACGCCCCGGAGTCGACGGCGTGCTCGGAACCCCCGACATCCTCGAAGACCTCGCCCTCCTCGGCGCCCTCGACGGGAAGGTCGTCGTCGGGTCGATGAACCGGGGCGGCCTGCAGGGCGCGAGCTTCGAGATGGACGACCGCTTCACCGCCTATTCGGCCCGCGGTATCGTCGACGCCGGCTTCGACTTCGCGAAGCTGCTCGTGCGGCTCAACCTCGAAGACGCCGGTACGGCGGCGACGGTCGAGGCCACGGCGCGGGCGGTCAGCGAGGCGGCTGCCCTGAAGCTCCCGATCATGCTCGAGCCGTTCGTCTCGAACTGGGTCGACGGCGCGATCGTCAACGACCTCTCGACCGAGGCCGTGATCAAGTCGGTCGCCATCGCCTCGGGCCTCGGAGAGTCAACGGCGTACAGCTGGCTGAAGCTGCCGGTCGTCGATGAGATGGAACGTGTCATGGCGGCGACGACCCTCCCGACCCTGCTCCTCGGCGGCGATCCGGCCGAGAACCCGGACGCGAGCTACGCAAAGTGGGCCGATGCGCTGGCGCAGCCGGGTGTCCGCGGCCTCACCGTCGGGCGCACCCTCCTCTACCCGCCTGACGACGACGTCCAGGGCGCCGTCGACATCGCGGCGAGTCTGGTCCATTCCGAGCAGTCGGCGCCGACGGGGTCCGCGTCGATCCAGCCCGCGCAGACCCAACACGCCTAGTTCAGAAAGAAGCAGCCATGACCACCACCGCTCCCTCGACCGACAGCACGAGCACCGCGCTTCCCGAGATCACCCACTGGATCGACGGTCAGCGCGTCGCCGGTACCTCCGGCCGCACCAGCCCGGTCTTCGACCCGGCCCTCGGCGTCGCGACGAAGAACGTCGCCCTCGCCAGCCAAGACGAGATCGACCGGGCCATCGCGAGCGCCAAGAGAGCCTTTCCGGCCTGGCGAGACATGTCGATCACCAAGCGCCAGCAGATCATGTTCCGCTTTCGCGAGCTGGTGAACGAGCGCAAAGACGAGCTCGCCCAGATCCTGACCGCCGAGCACGGCAAGGTCGTCTCCGACTCCCTCGGCGAGATCCAGCGCGGCCTCGAGGTGCTCGAACTCGCCACCGGCTTCCCGCACCTGATCAAGGGCGAGTTCAGCCAGCAGGTCTCGACGGGTGTCGACGTCTACTCGACCAAATCGCCACTCGGCGTCGTGGGCATCATCAGCCCCTTCAACTTTCCGGTCATGGTGCCGATGTGGTTCTTCCCCATCGCCATCGCGGTCGGCAACACCGTCGTGCTCAAGCCGAGTGAGAAGGATCCCTCGTCGTCGATCTTCCTGGCCGAGCTGTTCCAGGAGGCGGGGCTTCCCGACGGCGTCTTCACCGTGCTCCAGGGCGACAAGCTCGCCGTCGACGGCCTGCTGAACAGCCCCGACGTGGCCAGCATCTCGTTCGTCGGGTCGACCCCGATCGCGAAGTACATCTACGAGACCGCGGCGAAGAACGGCAAGCGCGTCCAGGCGCTCGGCGGGGCGAAGAACCACATGCTGGTGCTGCCCGACGCCGACCTCGAGCTCGTCGCCGACAGTGCCATCAACGCCGGCTTCGGCTCGGCCGGCGAACGGTGCATGGCGATCAGCGTGCTCGTCGCGGTCGGCGACGTGGCCGACAAGGTCGTGCCGATGATCAAGGAGCGCATGGCGAAGCTCGTCGTCGGCGATGGTCGACGCTCGTGCGACATGGGCCCGCTCGTCACCCGGCAGCACCGCGACAAGGTGGCCTCGTACGTCGACATCGCTCTCGAAGACGGTGCCGAGGTCGTCGTCGACGGGCGTGAAGTAGCCGTCGACGGCGAGAAGGACGGCTTCTGGTTCGGCCCCACCCTCATCGACCGGGTTCCGCTCACGAGCCGCGTCTACACCGAAGAGATCTTTGGCCCGGTGCTCAGCGTCGTGCGCGTCGACACCTATGAGGAGGGCGTCGAGCTCATCAACTCGGGTGCGTTCGGCAACGGCACCGCGATCTTCACCAACGACGGCGGGGCCGCGAGGCGCTTCCAGAACGAGATCGAGGTCGGCATGATCGGCATCAACGTGCCGATCCCTGTCCCCGTCGCGTATTACTCGTTCGGCGGTTTCAAAGACTCGATCTTCGGCGACTCGAAGGCTTACGGTCTGCAGGGCTTCCACTTCTTCACGCGCGAGAAGGCGATCACGTCGCGCTGGTCCGACCCGTCGCACGGCGGCATCAACCTCGGATTCCCGCAGGCCTAGTCGATGGCTCCGCAGCAGAACTGGTTCCATCCGAGAGGCGCCCTCGCCCGCGACGGCTGGGAGAGCGTCGTCGACGATTCCCTCGAAGGGTGGCAGCACACCGGCATCCGTGTCGGTGCGCTGACCGAGGGCAGGTCGCTCGGGTTCGAGGGCGTCGACGTCGAGCGGATGATCGTCCCGCTATCGGGCGATGTCCACGTCGAGTACGTGACGAGCGAAGGATCCCACGGCTCACTCGATCTCGCCGGTCGCGCTTCGGTCTTCGACGGTCCGCCCGATGTGGCGTACACGGGTGTGGGCACGAGCGTCGCACTCACCGGCACCGGCCGCGTCGCGGTCGCCGAGGCGCCCGCGACCGAGGCGCTCGACGTGCAGGTGCTCCGCAAAGCCGACATTCCCGTCGAGATCCGCGGTGCCGGTCGTTCGACCCGGCAGGTGCACAACTACGGCACCCCGGCGGGCCTTCGTGCGCAGAAGCTCATCGTGTGCGAGGTCATCACGCCGGCCGAGAACTGGTCGTCGTACCCGGCGCACAAGCACGACGAGTCGGTGCCCGGCCACGAGTCGAAGCTGGAAGAGATCTACTACTTCGAGTCGGCGGTGTCGCGCGGTGTGACCGCACCCCTCGAGGCCGACCCGTTCGGCATGTTCGCGACGTACTCGTCGCCGGCCGGCCAGATCGACATCAACGCGCTCGTGCGCACTGGAGACATCGCCCTGGTGCCCTTCGGCTATCACGGCCCGGCCGTTGCGGCCCCGGGCTACGACCTCTACTACCTCAACGTGATGGCGGGCCCCGACCCCGAGCGGGTCTGGAACATCTCCGACGATCCGGCCCACGGCTGGGTCCGGGCGGAATGGGAATCGCAGGAGCCCGACCCCCGCCTGCCCTACACCGAAACACCGAAAGAAGCGTCTCGATGAGCACCCCGAACACCAAGCGAATGACCGTCGGCCAGGCCCTGGTCGAGTTTCTGGCGAACCAGTGGACGGTCGACGGCGACGTGCGCGAGCGCACGATCCCCGGCATGTTCGGCATCTTCGGCCACGGCAACGTGGCGGGAGTCGGCCAGGCGCTCAAGCAGTTGCACGACACCGACCCCGGCCTCATGCCCTACCTCCAGGCGCGCAACGAGCAGGCGATGGTGCACGAATCGGTCGGATTCGCGCGCATGCACCGTCGCCGCGCGACGTACGCCTCGACCGCGTCGGTTGGCCCGGGCGCTGCCAACATGCTCACCGGGGCGGCGCTCGCCACGACGAATCGGCTGCCCGCCCTGCTCCTGCCGAGCGATACTTTCGCGACCCGGGTGTCGGATCCTGTGCTCCAGCAGATCGAGATGCCCCACGACACCTCTGTCAGCGTCAACGACGCGTTCCGCCCGCTGTCGCGGTACTTCGACCGGGTCGATCGCCCCGAGCAGCTCTTCTCGATCGCGCTCGCGGCGATGCGCGTCTTGACCGACCCGGTCGAGACCGGCGCCGTCACGATCGCGCTGCCCGAAGACGTCCAGGCGGAGGCGCTCGACGTGCCGCTCGAGTTCTTGCAGCCGCGCGAGTGGCACATTCGACGTCCGGTGCCCGAGAGGGGGCCACTCGCCCGTGCCGTCGCCGCAATTGCTAACGCAAAGCGCCCCATCATCGTCGCCGGCGGCGGCGTGATCTACTCGGACGCCGAGCAGCAGCTGAGGGCCTTCGCCGAGGCCACCGGCATCCCGGTCGGCACGTCGCAGGCGGGCGGGGGAGCCCTCGACTGGGATCACCCGCAGTACCTCGGCGGGGTCGGCGCGACCGGAACCCTCGCGGCCAATCACCTCGCAGCGGAGGCCGACGTCGTCATCGGCATCGGCACGCGCTACAGCGACTTCACGACCGCCTCTCGCACCGCCTTCCAAGATCCCGACGTCACGTTTGTCAACATCAACGTGGCTTCGTTCGACGCCTACAAGCACGGATCGCAGCTGCCGGTGATCGCCGACGCCCGCGAGGCCCTCGACGCGCTCGCCGAGGCCCTCGCCGACTTCCGTGTCGATGCTGACTACGCCGCTCGCATCAAAGCCGAGAAGACCGCCTGGGACGCCCTCGTCGACCAGGCGTTCGAGCCGAGCGGCCTCGCGCTCCCCGGCCAGCCCGAGATCATCGGGGCGATCCAGTCGGGCAGCGCCCCCACGGATGTCGTCGTACAGGCCGCCGGATCCTTGCCGGGCGATCTGCACAAGCTCTGGCGCGTGCGTGACAGCCTCGGCTACCACGTCGAGTACGCCTTCTCGTGCATGGGCTACGAGATCGCCGGCGGCATCGGCGTCAAGCGCGCCGCCCCCGAGCGCGACGTGATCGTCATGGTCGGCGACGGGTCGTACCTGATGCTGCACACCGAGCTCGTCACGGCCGTCGCCGAGGGCATCAAGGTGATCGTCGTGCTGATTCAGAACCACGGCTACGCCTCGATCGGCCACCTCTCCGAGACGGTCGGGTCGGAGCGCTTCGGCACCCTCTATCGACGGCAGGATCCCGACACCCTCGACTTCCAGGGGGCCGAGTTGCTCCCGGTCGACCTCGCCATGAACGCGCGCAGCTACGGCCTCGACGTGATCGAGATCGAACCGACGGCCCGTGCTATCGATGACCTGTCGGCGGCGCTGGCCACCGCCAAGGCGTCCGACACCTCGACGCTGATCCATGTCAACAGCGACCCCCGGGTCTACGCGCCCGACGGCGACGGCTGGTGGGACGTGCCGGTGGCCGAGGTCTCGACGATCCCGTCGACGAAGGCCGCCTACGACGACTACCTCGCGGAGCGGGCCCACCAGCGTCCGCTCCTCGGCTGACCATTCACCACCTCCACCAGAAAGACGAAGACGTCATGACCGTCACCTCCACCACCGTCGACCGGGGCATCCGCATCGGCACCGCGCCCGACTCCTGGGGCGTCTGGTTCCCGGAGCACCCCAGCCAGATTCCCTGGGATCGCTTTCTCGACGAGGTCGAGAAGGCTGGCTACGAGTGGATCGAGCTCGGGCCGTTCGGCTACCTGCCGACCGACCCGCACCAGCTCGAAGACGAACTGGGCAAGCGGGGCCTCAAGCTCTCGGCCGGAACGGTCTTCACCGGGCTGCACAAGGGTGACGACCAATGGCAGCGCGCCTGGGATCAAGCCCTGAACGTCGCGGGTCTCGCCTCGAAGCTCGGCGCGGAGCACCTCGTCGTGATCCCCGACCTCTGGCGGAGCGACCTCGACGCGAGTGTGATCGAGTCGCGCACGCTCACGACCGAGCAGTGGGGCAAGCTCGGCGCGGGCCACGACAAGCTCGGCAAAGCACTGCTCGAAGAGTTCGGCGTGAAGCAGCAGTTCCACACGCACGCCGACAGCCACGTTGGCACTTACCAGGAGACCGAGCGGTTCCTCGAGGTGACCGACCAGCAGTTCACGAACCTCTGCCTCGACACCGGGCACTTCGCCTACTACGGCGGCGACAACGTGAGGCTCATCGAGCAGTACCCCGACCGCATCGGCTACCTCCACCTCAAGCAGGTCGACTCCGACCTGCGCTTCACGGTGCTGAAGAACGACATCCCGTTCGGCGACGCCGTCGCGATGGGCGTCATGGTCGAGCCGCCGACGGGGGTGCCCGAGTTCGCGCCGATCATCGAGGCGGTCGCGAAGATCGACCCGACCATCTTCGGAATCGTCGAGCAAGACATGTTCCCGGTCTCGTCGATCGACCTGCCCCTCGGCATCGCCACCCGCACCCGCGAGCACATCTTCGGCTGCACGTCGGCCGCCCGCATCCACTGATCCGCTTCCGCTCTCAAGGAGACCCCATGTCTGTGTCACCCGCTCCCCTCCGCGTCGCCGTCGTCGGCGCCGGTGCCATGGGCGCCGACCACGTCCGCCGAATCACCACCCGGATCTCGGGCGCCGAGGTCACGGCGGTCGTCGACCCCGACACCGGCCGCGCCACGGCCGCCGCCGAGCTCGCGCCCGGCTCGGTGACCTTCGCCTCGTTCGAGGAGGCATTGAAGGCTGTCGAACTCGACGCCGTCATCATCGCGACGCCCGGGTTCTTGCACGAGCCGGTGATCCTGCCCGCGCTCGATGCGGGTCTGGCGATCCTGAGCGAGAAGCCGCTGAGCGACACGGTCGAGTCGAGCCTTCGCATCGTCGAGGCCGAGCAGAAGCTCGCTCGCCCGCACATCCAGGTGGGCTTCATGCGCCGGTTCGACGCCGGCTACCTCCAGCTCCGAGAGCTCGTGGAGCGCGGCGATAACGGGGCACTGCTCGCCCTCCACTGCGCGCATCGCAATCCGTCCACACCGCCGAACTACTCGGAGTCGGCCCTCATCACCGACTCGGTCATCCACGAGATCGACATCGTGCCCTTCCTCACCGGCGAGCCGATCGTCTCGGTCGAAGTGAAGAAGCCGCGCCGCAACTCGCTCGCCCCCGACGGCCTGGTGGAGCCGCAGTTCGTGCTCTTCGAGACCGCGTCGGGCACGCTGGCCATCGTCGAGATCAGCGTCAACATCCAGTTCGGCTACCAGGTCACCACCGATGCCGTCTTCGAGTCGGGAGTCGCCTCGATCGGGCGCGCCGAGACGATCCAGATCGCCTCCGCCGGGCAGATCGGCCAGTCGGTGACCCCGTCGTTCAAGGAGCGCTTCGGGCTCGCCTACGACACCGAGATCCAGCGTTGGGTCGACGCCGCGCACCGGGGTGAGATCGACGGGCCCTCGGCCTGGGACGGCTACCTCGCCAGCGTCGTCGCCGACGCCGGTGTGCTCGCGCAGCAGTCGGGCAAGAAAGAACCCGTCACCTGCGCGATCGAGAAGCCGGCCTTTTACGAGACGCGGCAGTCGCTCGCGACGGCCCCTTCCTCGGCGACGGCCTAGTCGGATCCTGAAGCCATGGTGAAGATCGCTCTCGACCCGACCCCGTTCCATCACGACTACTCGCTGCTCGAGCTGCCGCAGAAGGTGCGCGACCTCGGGTACGACTACCTCCAGCTCACCCCGCACAAAGACTTTCTCCCCTTCTTTCGGCACCCGAAGGCAGACGACGACCTGGTCGACGCGTTCGCCGCAGCCTGCACGAGCGCGGGAGTGCAGGTGGCGTCGGTGCTGCCGGTGCTGCGCTGGTCGAGCCCGGTCGAGGCGGAGCGCCTCGCGGCTGTGAAGCAGTGGAAGCGCGTGATCGACATCACCGCCAGGCTCGGCGTCGATCTGATCAACACCGAGTTCAGCGGCCGACCCGAGCTGCAGGAGGAGTCGGAGCGCGCCTTCTACGAGTCGATGGAAGAGCTGCTCCCGCTCTTCGAGCGCGAGGGCATCCGCGTGCTGATCGACCCGCACCCCGACGACTTCGTCGAGGACGGCCTCGAGGCGGTGCGGGTGATCCGCGGGCTCAATTCGAAGCAGGTCGGGTTCGCCTTCGTGGCCTGCCACACGTTCCACTACGGCGATCAGACACCCGCCATCTTCGAGGCGGCAGGGCAGTCGATCGGCCTCGTGCACATCGCCGACACGTTCGACCACCACCGGTCGCACGGCTTGCGCTACATCACGAATCCGCCGGGCAACGCGGTCCGGGTGCACCAGCACCTGCCGATCGGGGGCGGCGACGTCAACTTCGGCGAGTTCTTCGGCGGGCTGAAAGGCCTCGGGTTCTTCGACCGCGACGACACCGTCGCGGTGTCGAGCGTGTTCGCCGACGACGAGAACGCCGACGAGGTGTCGCGCTATCAGCTCGCCGAGATCCGGTCGCGGATCGCCTAGGCCTGAGCTTTGACACCGGTGTGCGGTGACGACTCCGTCGATCGACGGTGTCTCACCCGAAGAGCGGTGCCATAGCCATCGAGATATGTTAGGACAATAAGACCAGAGCGCCTAGGCTGGTCGACGAGACGGGAGACCCACCATGACGACGACTGCCACCGACACGCGCCCCAGCACACTTCGAGCCGCGCACGACACGCCCACCAGCCTCTGGAACGATTCCGCGGATCCTCGTGAACTGAGCCGGTCGATCGCCGAGTTCGGCGCCGTCGGGGCGACCTGCAACCCGGTGATCGCCTACACCTGCATCAAAAACGACCCCGAGACCTGGGTGCCGCGCATCCGTCAGCTGGCCGACGAGTTCCCCACCGCGGGGGAGTCGGAGCTCGGCTGGAAGGCCGTTGAAGAGCTGTCGATCGGCGCCGCTCAGCTGCTCGAGCCGGCCTTCGAGGCGTCGGGCGGGCGCAACGGCCGTCTCTCGATGCAGACCGACCCGCGCTTTCACCGCGACAAAGACGCCCTGGTCGCACAAGCCATCTATTTCTCGGGGCTCGCGAGGAACATCATCGTGAAGATCCCGGCGACAAAGCTGGGTATCGAGGCGATCGAGGAGGCCGTCTACCGGGGCGTCAGCATCAATGCCACGGTCTCGTTCACCGTGGCTCAGGCCGTCGCTGTCGCGCAGGCGATGGAGCGCGCCCTCGACCGCCGCGCCGCCGACGGGCTGCCTGAAAAAGAGTTCGGCAACGTCGTCACGATCATGGGTGGGCGCCTCGACGACTGGCTCAAGGCCGTCGTCAAGCGCGACCGGATCATGATCGACCCCGGCTACCTCGAGTGGGCCGGCGTCGCTGCGCTCAAGAAGGCGCACCACCTCTTTACGGCACGCGGCTATCGTGCCCGCGTGCTGTCAGCGGCCTTCCGCAACCACCTGCAGTGGTCGGAGCTCGTCGGCGGCGACCTGGTGGTCTCCCCGCCGTTCCAGTGGCAGGTCGATATCAACGCAGCAGCCCTTCCGGCCGAGAACCGCATCGACGTCCCCGTGGATCCTGAGATCATCCAGATCCTGCGCGATAAGGTTCCCGAGTTCAGCCGCAGCTACGACGAAGACGGCATGACGCCCGACGAGTTCGACCGCTTCGGTGCCACCGTCACGACGTTGCGCCAGTTCCTCGACGCCGACGCTCAGCTCGATGCGCTGGTGCGCGACATCCTGGTTCCCGCGGTCTGACTCCCACACTCGCAACCCCCAAAACCGAAGGATCCCCATGCCCCTCGTTCGTATCGACGTCATCCAGGGCCACTCCGCCGAGACGCTCACCGCCATCGCCGACGCCATCCACGAAGCCATCGTCGAGGTTTACGGCATTCCGCCCCGCGACCGCTTCCAGATCATCACCGAGCAGCCCGCCGCGCGGATCATCGCTCAAGACGCCGGTCTCGGCTTCGAGCGTACCGACGGTGTCGTCATGATCCAGATCTTCACGCAGCGCGGTCGTTCGACCGACGACAAGGCGGCGCTCTACGCCCGGATCGCCTCCGGGCTCGCGGCTGTCGGTGTCGCGGGCGAGAACGTGTTCATCGGCTACGTCGAGAACGGGCCGGAAGACTGGTCGTTCGGTTTCGGTGCCGCGCAGTACATGACGGGCGAGCTGAACGTTCCCAGGGCCTAAGACGGCTCAGTTACAAGGCTCAGAGCCTCAAAGGCTCTCGGCTACTTTTCGACCAGCGTGATGGAGAACGAGTAGAGGTCGGGGCGGTAGCAGTGGTAGCCGACTTCGACCGCTCGGCCGGAGGCGTCGTACGCCGTGCGGGTCATCGTGAGCACGGCACCGTGCTCGTCGATTTCGAGCAGAGACGCCTCGTCGTCGTAGCTGGCCCGTGCTCCGATGGTCTGCTTTGCAACACGGATCGTCACGCCCCGGCCGCGGAGGATCTGATAGAGGCCGAACTCGTCAAAGTCGACCTCGGACAGGTCGGCCACAGCGGTCGGGAGGTAGTTCTCGAGCAGGGCGACGGGAACATCGTCGGCCAGGCGGAGGCGTCGGAGGTGGGTGACGGGGTCTCCGACGTCGATGCCCAGGGCCTCGGCGATCGGTTCGTCGGCCGGGATGACGCTGTGCCCGAGCACGGTCGTCGTGGGATGCTGATCGCCGTTCTTGAGGTCGTCGAAGAGGCTGGTCAGTTCGACCTTCCGGCTGACCGGACCGTGCACGACCTGCGTGCCGATACCCCGCCGCCTGACGAGAAGACCCTTGTCGACCAGCTCCTGAATAGCGCGTCGAATAGTGGGGCGCGAGAGGCCGAGCCGTTCACCGAGGGCGACCTCGTTCTCCAGGCGCGATCCGGCGGGCAGGCGGCCGGAGGTGATGGCCTGCTCGAGGCGGGTCGAGACCTGGAAGTACAGGGGCATGGGCCCGGATCTGTCGAGATCCATGAAGAGGTCCGCTGGTAAGACGCCATCCTGCGCTGTCATCGCCACTCCCCGCTGCACGGGCGACCCCGTAGACCGTAGGGTCTGGCCGCATATGTGCTGACAATAGCATCCGTCCAGTTGAGGGAGCGTCGGCTCGCGCCGGAGGCCATCAGTGCAGGCACTTTGGGGGACTGCGCGGTGCGTTCGCGACACGTAGCGTGGGAGCAACCGATCGCTTGGGAGCCCCATGCCGCGCACTGTCCGTTCCTCCACAGCCGTGGTCGTCTCGGCCGCCGCCGTCGCGGCCCTCGTCGCGGGCGGTCTCACCGCCGCCGCACCCGCGCCCGCCGAGGCTGCTACGACCGCGGCCGCTACGACCGCTCTGGCCGTCCGCGTCGCCGGATCGCAGGGGTCGTGGCATCTCACTGTCGGAGGCAGGCCTACACGGTGAAGGGCGTCACCTACGACCCGAACGTCAACGCACCCGCGAAGTACCTTCCCGACATCGCGTCGATGGGCGCGAACACCGTGCGCGACTGGGGCACCGATGTCTCGAGCACGACCGACACCTTCTTCGCGCAGGCTCGCGCCAACCGCCTCCGTGTGATCGCGGGTCTGTGGATCGACCAGAACCAGAATTGGACGACGAACTCGGCCTACCAGAAGCAGGCGCTCGCGACCATCAAGAAGACCGTGACGGCCTACAAAGACGACAACGCGGTGCTGATGTGGGACGTCGGCAACGAGGTGATGCTCACCCTGCCGAACGCCACCCAGCGAGCCGGCTACGCGAAGTTCATCGAGAAGGCCGCGAAGGCGATCCACGCCATCGACTCCCACCACTTGGTGACCTCCACCGACGCTCAGACGGCGTTCTGGCCGGCGTACGAGAAGTACGCGCCGTCGCTCGACGTGTTCGGGCTCAACATGTACGGCGGGATCCCGACGGTCGAGAAGGCGTGGCGGGCCGGGAAGTTCACCAAGCCGTACGTGCTCACCGAGGCGGGCCCCTTCGGATCCTGGGAGGTCGCCCGCGACGCGAACGGTCAGCCGGTCCAGCCGACCGATGCTGCCAACGCCCGCACCTACGCTTCGGCATGGTCGAACATCACCGGGGCCCGGGGTATCTCGCTCGGCGGCACCATGTTCCACTACAGCAATCAGACCGACCTGCAGTCTCTCTGGTTCGGCATCCGGCCGGGAGACAAGAAGCGCGCCTCGTACTACGCGCTCGCGAAGGCCTGGGGCGGGTCGGGCGGCTCGAACCGGCCGCCGGTCGTGTCGTCGCTGCGGTTCTCGGTCGGGTCGGTGAAGGCCGGCAAGACGTTCACCCTCGCGGCGCCGGCGGCGGATCCTGACCGCGACAAGTTGACCTGGAGCGTGTCGCGGACGTCGGCCACGATCGACCAGAACGGCACCGCCCCGCGCGCCAACTTCACCAAGGTGAGTACCGGGCGGTATCGGATCAAGGCTCCCGCAGCGGCCGGGGTCTACCGCTTCTACGTGCAGGTGTCGGACGGCAAGGGCAACGTCGACATCGAGTCGAAGACGATCAAGGTCGTGCGCTAGCTCCCGGAGCCGTTCGAACGAGGGCCCCTAGACGAAGCGGACAGCCGTCTTCGGCGTGAGCGTGTTGATGCGCACGCCGGTCGCGGCCGCGAGCTCGTCGACCGTGGTGGCACCGTGCCGCTCGGCGGCGTGCACGATGATCGCCGCGCAGGCCTCGGCGTCGGCCAGGGCGTCGTGGTGCTGAAATCCCTCGAACCCGGCGGCCATCGCCGCGACCGGCAGGCGGTACGACTCGAGCGCGTAGGTCTTGCGCGCCACCTGGAGGCTGCAGAGGTAGCGCGACGCCGGCGGTTCGAGCCCGGTCGCGGCGCACCCGCCCCGGATCACACCCATGTCGAACCCGGCGTTGTGCGCGACCAGCACGTCGTCGCCCGCGAACGTCACCAGGTCGGCCAGCTGCTCGTGCCAGCCGAGCGCATCGATAACGTCGTCGCGCCGGATGCCGTGGATGCGGGTGTTCCACTCGCTGAAGTCGTCGTGCCCGAACGGCGGCTTGATCAGCCACGACACCGCGTCGACGACGACACCGCTGCGGACCTTGACGAGACCGACCGAACAGGCCGACGCACTGGAGGAGTTCGCGGTCTCGAAGTCGATTGCTACGTAGTCGAGGGGCACGGTGTCATGGTGACACGGGCCTCAGACATTCAGGATCCGACGCCCCGATCTCAAACCGGCCACCTCGGGTCTGTGACCCGGTCTCCGCGACCTGCGCCGCCCGGATCCTTCGTTCTGTGGGGCCGGTTAGGCTTGGGGACCGTGGCTCTCACTATCGCGATCGTCGGACTCCCCAATGTGGGCAAGTCCACCCTCTTCAACGCCCTGACCAAGAACCAGGTTCTGGCGGCGAACTACCCGTTCGCCACCATCGAGCCGAACGTCGGCATCGTCAACCTGCCCGACCCGCGCCTCGGCGTGCTGGCGGGCATCTTCGGCAGCGAGAAGATCCTGCCCGCGCCGGTGTCGTTCGTCGACATCGCCGGCATCGTCAAGGGCGCGTCGGAGGGGGAGGGGCTCGGCAACAAGTTCCTCGCCAACATCCGCGAGGCCGACGCCATCGCCGAGGTCGTGCGCGGCTTCGTCGACCCCGACGTGGTGCACGTCGACGGTGAGGTCAACCCCGAGAACGACATGGGCACGATCAACACCGAGCTGATCCTCGCCGACCTCGAGACCGTCGAGAAGGCGCTCGTCCGCTACGAGAAAGAACTGCGCCTCAAGCGCGTCGAGCCCATCACGCACGAGACGGCCGTCGCCGCCCGCGACGCCCTGCAGCGCGGCGAGGCCCTCTCGGCCACATCGATCGACCTGTCGCCCATCGCCGAGCTCGGTCTGCTGACAGCCAAGCCCTTCATCTACGTCTTCAACGTCGACGAGACGATCATCAACTCGGAATCGCGCAAAGCCGAGCTCGCAGCGCTCGTCGCGCCGGCCGAAGCGGTGTTCCTCGACGCGAAGATCGAGTCGGAGCTCATCGACCTCGACCCGGAAGACGCCGCGGAGCTGCTGGCCTCCACCGGCCAGGAGGAGTCAGGCCTCGACCAGCTCGCGCGCATCGGCTTCGACACGCTCGGCCTGCAGACCTACCTCACGGCCGGCCCCAAAGAGACCCGCGCCTGGACGATCAGCAAGGGCTGGAAGGCCCCGCAGGCCGCCGGCGTCATCCACACCGACTTCGAGAAGGGCTTCATCAAGGCCGAGGTCATCTCGTACTCCGACCTCGTCGAGACCGGCTCGATCGCCGACGCCCGCTCGGCCGGCAAGGCTCGCATCGAGGGCAAGGAATACGTCATGCAGGATGGCGACGTCGTCGAGTTTCGCTTCAACAACTAGGCCTCTCTCGAGGTGTGGACGACCGCTCTCTGGGCGCCTGCCAACACTCCGCCCGCGGTGCTTCACTGAGGTATGGCCGTCTCACCGATGTTCCCGCTCGGATCAGTGCTGTTCCCCTTCATGCCAATCCAGCTGCGGATCTTCGAGCCGCGGTATCTCACGTTGGTCGGCCGCATGCTCGACGAGGAGGAACCCGAGTTCGGCGTCGTCCTCATTGAGCGCGGATCAGAGGCCGGGGGTGGCGACCAGCGCGCCTCGGTCGGGACAATGGCGCGTCTCGTGAGCGCCGCCGCGGGTGCCGACGACCTGTTCATCGTCGGCCTGGGGACCAAGCGGTTCACGGTCGAGCGCTGGGTCGACGAAGACCCGTACCCGCAGGCCAAGCTCTCGATGCTTCCCGATCTCGAGTGGTCCGAGAAGCTCGCACCCCTACGGGACCAGGCCGAAGCAGTGGTCCGCCGCTTGATCACCCGAGCCGCGGGGCCCATGTCGGATGACGACATCGAGCTGTCGGACGATCCCGTCGCCGCCGTCTGGCAGCTTGCGGCGATCGCCCCGCTGGGTGATTACGACAGTTACACCCTGTTGAGGTCGACGACGCTGGGGGGTCTCTTGCGTCAGCTGATCGATCTGGCCCTCGAGGCCGAAGAGCTCTGGTCTGCCGAGTGAGGCTTTTCTCCCTCGCACCATCTCGGGGATCCGCGTCGACTGAGGACGACAGGGGCGTCCTCTCGAAAGGAGCCGCGCGACGCTGAGCAGGAGAAGTGACGCCGGTCGTCATTCCAGCAAGGAGATCGGTCAGTAATCGTTCCTGTGGGAAGGAGCAGTGGCCCGATGTTCCTTGCGAAAGGATCAGCAACAGGAGCTAAGCGCCAGCCGAACCAGGCCCCGCCATGTGCTCCACGAGCCGCTGCGTCGCCTCCCGCAGCACCCGCCGCGCCACCTCCAGGTCAGCGGCATCGACACCGTCGAACGACAGAGCCGTCGCACGCCCCACAGGATCCGGAAGCTCGGCCCAGAGCGCACGCCCGGCGTCGGTAATGCTCAGGATGCGCTGCCGCTGGTCGACCTCGTCGGCCACCTGCGCCACGAGTCCCTTGCGCACGAGTGTCGCCACGACGCCGCTGAGGGTCGCCCGCTCGATGTTCAGCAGCTGGCTCAGGTCGCGCTGCTTCGTCGCGCTGACGTTGGCGAGCTGGTACAGCACGTACCACTGGGTCGGCCCGAGGTCGTGCTCGCGCAGAACCGACTCGATCAGAGCGCGGGAGGTGAGGTAGTACTTCTTCGCCCACGCTCCGACCGAGTCGTGTTGGTCTTGGGGTTCGTCAGGCACCCGACATGGTTACCACGGAATCGTGGCGTCCTCCCAGCGGGTGAAGGTGCCGGTCGGGTCGTTCGGCCCGAACAGGGCGACGCGGACGACCTCGCGCGAGCCGTCTTCGACGGATTCGGTGCCGGCGAAGTTGTTCAGCGCCGTGCTCGTGAAACCGGGAGAGACCAGGTTGACCTTGATGTCGGTGCCCTCGAGCTCGATCATCATCGCCAGGGTCATCGCGTTCAGCGCCGCCTTGGAGGCGGGGTAGACCGGGCCGAAGATGGCGCGGTACGGGAAGCTCGGGTCGGCGTTCGACGCCAGCGAGCCGACGCCGCTCGACACGTTCACGATGCGGGCGTTGATCCCGTCGTGAAGCAGCGGCAGCATCGCCTGGTAGACCGCGACGACACCGAAGACGTTGACCTCCCACACCGCGCGGATCTCGTCGAGCGACGCCTGGCTGGCCGTCGACTGCGCCGCGTTCTGCTCCGGGGTGAGGCCCGCACCGAGGGTGTTCGAGATTCCGGCGTTGTTGACGAGAAGGTCGAGGCGGCCGAAGCGCTCGCGGATGGTGCTGGCCGCGGATTCGATGGACGCAGGATCCGTGACGTCCAGCTGGATCGCGCTGGCTCCGCTTCCGATTTCGGCAGCCGCCGCTTCGCCTTTCGCCAGATCGCGTGACCCGACCAGCACGGTCACCCCGTGCTCGGCGAGCTCTTTCGCCACCTGCTTGCCGACTCCCTGATTTGCTCCGGTGACCAGTGCGATGCGTTCCGTGGGCATGGCGCCCTCCTTCATGTTCGACGATAATTCGTTTGCTACCTCGCAATTATTGTCAGGTAGCAAACGAAACGTCAAGTACCCCGAGAGCTCGCGGGCCGGGCTGCTCAGCAGCGCGTGTGAGCGGGCGCGGAGGGCCGTGCCCCGATAGGTTTCCTCTAAACCTCGAAATCGAGGTCACCCCGACGAAAGGAACACCATGAGTCTCGGCGGAGGAATCTTCCTGCTCGTTATCGGCGCCATTCTGGCGTTCGCCGTCGACTTCACGGTCGCCGGCGTCAACATCCACCTGATCGGCTACATCCTGATGGCAGCGGGAGCGCTGGGGATCATCCTCGGAATCGTGCTTCTCAGCCGTCGCCGCCAGGTGACCACCACTTCGCGCTCGGGCATCGACTCGGCGACGGGCGAGCGCGTCACGCGCCGTTCGACAGAAGACGGCGGCCCGCTCGTCTGAGTGACCCCCTAGACGGCGACGAAGTCGCGGATCGCCTCGCGCCACCCGGCCAGCTCGGGTGCCGACGAGGCGATTCGCATCTCGGCATTCGGCAGGCGTGACGCCAGGATCTCGGCCGTCGACACGGGGTGCCCGGGGTCGGTAGCCCAGGGCAGAAGCAGCACGGGAAGGTCAAGCGACCGGAGGTCGTCGGGTGACGGCAGATCGGACGAGCCCGCTCCGCGAAAGATCGACGCAGCGAGCTCGGGGCGGACATCGGGTTCCGGCGGGTAGCCGGCGACGTCGCGGAACAGCTCGGGCACCGGCGCTGCCGCCATCATCCCGGCCAGCACGCCGGTGCCGCGCGCATCCACCAGGTCGGCCATCTGGCGGTAGACGTCTGTCTGCCCGGCCCGCGTCGCCCAGGCGGTCGGCGGCGCGGTGAGCACGAGGCGGCTGAAGCGCTCCGGCTGTCTGAGCGCGGCGAAGAGCAACGTCGCCGTCCCCATCGACGTGCCGATGCCGGCAACGGGCTCGTCGGGCGAGAACGTGTCGAGCAGTTCGAGTAGATCGTCGGCGAGCGACGACCAGGTGTACGAGGCCGGGTCGGCAGCGCCGGTCGATTCGCCATGACCGCGAGCGTCGTAGGTGACGAGTCGGTTGGTGTCGACGACGCCGGACAGATCGGGGACGCCGAGTCGAGACACTTGCGCTCGGCTGCCCGAAAGACCGTGGGCGTAGACGGCGGTGGGGCCGGATCCTTGTTCCGAGAACGCGATCGTCGCGCCCTGCAGCTCGATCGTTCCCCGCGTGATGTCAGCCATGTCGCCCTCTCGTGGTCTCGATCAGGCTAGACCCGCACGGGATCTCGAGGGCATCTCCGTCAGCTCTCGGTGGTCTTCGCGAAACCGACCATCCACAGCAGGTAGAAGCCGCCGAGTGCCGAGCAGACGAGCCCGACCGGAATCTGGAACGGATCGAGGATCCGCTGCGCCGCCAGATCACTCGCCGCGAGGAGGGCAGCCCCCATCGCCCCCGACGGGAGAAGCCCGACTGACGAGAAGCCTGCCGCGGCACGGGCGAGACGCGGTGCTGCCAGGGCCAGGAATCCGATCGGACCGGCGGTGGAGACCGCCGCGGCCGCCAGGATCGTTCCGGCCGCGACCATGATCAGCTTCTGCCGTCGGGTGCGCACGCCCAGGCCGGTGGCAAGATCGTCGCCCAGTTCGAGGATTCCTGCCGGGCGGGCAATCGCGACCACGACAACCGACGCGACGAGCAGACAGGCGGCGAGAGGGACGATTCGATCCCAGGTGATCAGGTTGAGGCTGCCGTACTTCCACGCTCGCGCCGCCTCGGCCGATTCGAGGGAGGCCCGGCTGATCACGTAGTCGTTGACCGATGCGAGCAGCGCGGCGACGGCGATGCCGCCCAGGATGAGGCGGTCGCCCGAGAAGCGTCGTGCCGCGGCGAACAGGGTGACGACGGTGGCGCAGGCCAGGCCTCCCACGATCGTTCCCCCGGCGATCGACAGGGCCGACGGCGACGGCGTCAGGAGGATGACGACGAGCCCGCCGGTGGCCGCCCCGGTCGTGAAGCCGATGATGTCGGGGCTGCCCAGCGGATTGCGCGAGACGCTCTGGAAGAGCGCCCCCGAGACGCCGAGGCAGCACCCCACGAGGAGTGCGGCCACGGCGCGGGGCAGGCGCTGCTCGACGACGAGATAGCGGGCGGTCGCGGTTCCGCCGCCCGTGAGGGCATCGACGACACCGGGCAGCTCGAGCCGGTAGGTGCCGGTGGCCACCGACAGCGCTGCGACCGTCAGAGCGACGAGCGCGAGGATCCCGGTCACGCCGATCACCCTCGGCCGGATGACCACCGACAGGCCGCCGATCCGCACAGCGCGGCGGCGGGAGAAGCCGCTCACGAGGCTCGCCGCGCGATGAGAAAGAGCAGCACCGGTGCGCCGAGGAAAGCGGTGACGATACCCGCCTCGATCTCGCCCGGAAACGAGATGGTGCGGCCGACGATGTCGGCGGCGAGGAGGAGCGCGGGCCCCAGGACGAGGCTCGAGACCAGGATCCGACGCTGGTCGGCTCCCCAGATCAGCCGACTGACGTGAGGAACGACGAGCCCGATGAACGAGATCGGGCCGACCGCGGCGGTCGCCGCCCCGCACAGCAGCGTCACCGACAGCACGGCGGCTCCGACCGCGAGGCGAACAGGGATGCCGAGGGATGTCGCCTGTTCGGTTCCCAGCGTCAGCACGTTCAACATGCGCCCGGACAGGAGTGCGAGAGCGAACCCGAGCGTCAAGAACGGCGCGACGGTGACCACCACGTCCATGCCTCGCGACGTCAGCGACCCCACCACCCATGAGTTGAAGGTCGTGAAAGCGGTGGCGTCGCGCAGGATCATGATGCCGGTCAGTGCGCTCAGGCTCGCCCCGAGAGCGACGCCGGCGAGGAGTAGTCGAGTCGGGGAGGCCCGGGATCGGCGAGTGGAGATGACGAACACGAGGAGTGCTGCGCCGGCGGCGCCCACGAGAGCGAACCAAGTGGAAGCGAGAGCCGAACCGCCGCCGAAGACCGCTATTCCGGTCACGACCGCGAGAGCGGCACCAGCGTTGATGCCGAGCAGACCCGGTTCGGCCAAGGGGTTGCGGGTCAGGGCTTGAATGACGGTTCCCGCGACGGCGAGGGCTGCTCCGATCAGAACAGCGAGCAGGGTGCGGGGGAGGCGCAACTGCCAGACGATGATGGACGCCGATGTCGAGTCGTGGGCCAGGAGGCCCCGCATCACCTGCCCGGGGCCCAGCTCGCCCGATCCCACCAGGAGACTCGCGACGGCGAAGCCGGTAGCGAGCGCCCCGAGGGAAACGATGCGGATAGCCGCCCGGGGAGGGCCCGAGGTGGGGCGAAGGCGTTCGTCAGACATCACGAGTAATTAGGATAGCCTAAGCTAACTTTATGATGAAAAGAACGACCTCACCTGTTGCCATAGTCCTTGCAGTCGTCACGGCCGCGACACTCTCTCTCAGCGGGTGTGCGCAGGTGTCCGGCGCTTCCGCCACGAGCGAGAAGTCGGCCGCGACGCAGGGCGATGGCTCCTGGTCGACGCCGCGCACCATGCCCGCAGGGAAGGGCAGCGATGCCGACGACGGGGTCTTTCCTCGAACGGTCGCCCACTTCGAGGGCTCCACCACCATCCCGTCGGCGCCGAAGAAGATCGTCGTGATCTCGACCGGGCAGGCGGACGCCCTGCTCACGCTGGGGCTCACTCCGGCTGCCTCGACCTCGGGCGACGGTGCCGACCTCGTCCCCGCGTACCTCACCGAGGCGTTCCCGGCGAAGGCCTCGCAGCTGGCCGATGTCGTCGACGTTGGCAACCGCTTCGAACCCAACCTCGAAGCGATCGCGAATGTCGACCCGGATCTGATCCTCATGAACATCGCCGGGAAGGATGCTGCCGGCCTGTACGCCGGTCTTAACGCCATCGCCCCGACCGTCGCCACGCAGGGAACGGGCAAATACTGGAAACAGGACTTCCTTCTCCTTGCCGATGCCGTCGGTAAAACGCAACAGGCCGAGGCGTGGCTGACGGCCTACCAGGATGACGCCGCCGCCTTCGGCCGCGGCGTCGACGGTGATCCGGCCGTCTCGTTCCTTCGAAAGAGTGCCGACCGCACCCGGATCTTCGGTATCGCCTCGTTCAGTGGTTCCGTCGCGGAAGACGCCGGACTCGCTCGCCCGTCGACCCAGACGTTCACCGACGACACCTCGGTCGATATCTCCGCCGAACAGCTGTCGCAAGCCGACGGTGACTGGCTGTTCTACGGCGTCCAGGGTGGCGACGAGACCGAACTCACCGGCTTGCCGCTCTGGCGGACCCTCACTGCGGTGTCGGCGAAGCACGCCGTCGCGGTCGATGACGACACGTTCTTCTTGAATGTGGGCCCGACTGCGGCCCGTGCCGTGCTTCAGCAACTGAAGAAAACGCTGGGGTAGATCGTCACGGCGTCGTCGCGGCCGGCATTGCCTACCCGGTCCAGTCGGTCGGCACCTGCCGCCGAGTGGACCGGGACGCGACGGATGCCGTCTTCCAGGAGGCGAGGTAGCTGCGAATCGACTCCGCAGCGCTTCTCAGCTGGTCGGGCGGCCCCGGGTGGGCCATTCGGTATTCCAAGTGGGTGTGGTCGCGGGCGATATCGCACGTGCACGACACGCGGATCGGCTGCCCGGTAGCCAGGCTGCGGAACACCTCGGCGTGTGGCGGATGGCGGTGTGGGGTCATTTCACCGCGCTCGATTCGTGCGCGCTCATATCAGTGGGCTCTTTTCTCCGCGCTCATATCTTCGGGCTCATTTCTCACGAGGAGTCGCCGCGCTGAATCGCCGCAGTTATCCCAGACGATCGTCTGACATAGATGATCGTATAGTGAGGGACCGGGAATCGAAAGACCCGGAGCAGCGCTCGTCTGAGGGGTTCCATGAATCAACGCCAAGCAGGAATGGCTCGCGCTCGACAGGAGATCGTCGAGGCGGCCGGTGCCGAATTCGCGGCGCACGGGTACGAGGGCACGTCGTTCTCGGGTGTTGCCGCGGCGATGAACAAGCCGAAGTCGGCCATCGGCTACCACCTCTTCCCGTCGAAGCACAGTCTCGCCGTGGCTGTGATCGCCGATCAGCAGGCTCGATGGCAGCGCTTCGACGACGCGATCCCGGCATCGCGAGGCGTCGAGAAGCTCGCGACCATGCTGCTGTCGTCGGCGCTCAACGCTCAGGAGTGCCCGGTCGCCGCCGGATCGATTCGTCTCCTGCACGAGCTGCGACGGGCAGACATCGAGGTGCCCGACGGGTACGACTGGTACCGCTTCGCCCGCGACCAGATCGAGGCCGAACTCGACGGGTCGCGATCCTCGCCCCTCGGTGATTCAGAGGCCGCCGCACAACTCGTCATCAACGCCACCTTCGGGGTGCTCGGCGCCCTCCCGACTCCGGGTGGCCCGGGTGTCGAGGCGCGTCTCAAGGCCCTATGGGTTCCCCTCTTCCAGTCCATCGGGATACCCGACGCCGAGAGCGTCGTGTCTGGCATCACGCCGCTCGCTTCCGAGCACCCCTGACCAGGCCTGGAGGGCGAGTCGCCCCCGGGCCAGGCATTCCGTCACCGCAGCGGGTACCGTGCGGGCAATGACAGACATCAGCGGTGCGGTCGTTCTCGTGGTCGGAGCGTCGGGAGGTCTCGGGTCGCGAATCTCGCGGGAGCTTGCCGAGGCGGGTGCGGTCGTCGTACGCGGTGGCCGGACCGCGGAACGTCTCAGCGGCGACGGCGCCTACCTGGCCGACCTTCGATCGCCCGAGGGGGGAGCCTCGCTGGTCGCCGCGGCCCTCGAGGCCCACGGGCGGCTCGACGGCGTCGTGGTGGCCGCCGGCGTGGTCGCCTTCGGCCCGGCGGGCGATATCGACGACGCCACTCTCGAGGAGCTGATCGACGTGAACCTCCAGGCTCCGATTCGGCTCATCAGGGCGGCGACACCGGCGCTCGTCGAATCGGCGAAGGCGGGTGGTTCGCCGTTTATCGTCACGCTGAGCGGCATCGTCGCCGAGGTTCCGACGGCGGGCATGGCTGCCTATTCGGCGGCGAAGGCGGGCCTCGCGGCGTTCATGACCGCCGCCTCTCGCGAGTATCGGCGCCAGGGCATCCGGCTGCTCGACGCCCGGCCCGGCCATATCGGCACCGAACTCTCTCAGCACCCCATTGCTGGCATTGCTCCCGCTCTGGGCGCCGGGTTCGATCCCGATGACGTGGCGAAGCGCATCGTCCGGGCGATCGCCGACGACGAGAAGGATCTGCCTAGCTCGGCCTTTTAGCCGGTTCGGCGTTGGCATGCTCGGCAGCCGTCTGCTCAAGCGCCGCTTTGCGTTTCTTCTTCGTCAGCCGCTCTGGAGGCCGATCTTCGAACTGGCAGCGCTTCCAGACCTTCCACCAGGGCACGCGACGCCAGTAGACGATGTCGGCGTATTTCGGCACGGTGTCGGGCAGTGACAGTCGGAACTCCCTCATGGTGCACTCGGGGATGTTGTTCAATTCCACTTTTGCGAGTTCGGCGATCCATCCGGGGAGTGGTTTATTCAAAGCCTTACAGACTGTGACGGCGAGCTGCGCGTCAGCTATCTCCCATGCTTCCATCAAGGGCCTCCTCTTCTTGTAGTGTATTTAGCACCCGTTCTATAAGCACTAAATCGTAGCTCGAAACCGATGCGGGAGGCTGAGGATGGTCTGATTCGTGGGCGCTGCCGATGAACGTCCGCAAGGCGAAGCGCCCGACAGATCGAGCGCTTGCCCTCTCGTGCCAGCACTGATCGAAGGCCCATTTCATTCGCCGCCAGAGCTCGTCGCTCCGGTCGGCGCGCCAGCGCAACGTTGCGGTCAGAGCCACTCCGACGAACGCGAGGCCGGCAACCCCGACCGTGATGAGTTGCGTCGTTCCGAATACCCACGGATCGGTGGCCATGAAGGTCACCCGATCGTGTAGATCACGCCGTAGCCGGCCTCCGCGCAGGCGGCCGTGAACTTCTGCGCTTCTGCCAGGAAGTGCCCGACGTAGCTCGTGTAATCGCGGATCCGGCCCGTCTCACGCACATGGCTTCGCCCACCATCGACGTACATGGCAAGGACGTCGACCTTGTCGAAGCGTGCGATCTGGGTCGCGACGGTCGCGACCTGCTCCGGAGTGAGCACGGCGTAGTGCGGCTGGTAAGCGAAACCGCTGTCGTAGTGGACGTTGCCACGAACGAGATCCATTCCCCACTCGGCCGGCGAGCAGTGCGGCACCGTGAAGAGCTCCTGGAGGTCGCGCCACGACTTGTCGAGGTCGAGGCGCAGCTGCTCGTCGTACGGTTTGTCGTCGTCGACGAGGGGATGCGAGTTGAGGTAGCCGACCGGGTCGCGGCGGGCGAGATCGATGTCGGAGGCGAGGATCGGATAGGCGTAGTAACGAATTCCCATGCCGAAAATCCTGACGACCCGTGCCGGATCCTGCGGGCGTTCTCCACAGGGTGCAAAGCGGAGAACGCAAGCGGCCGTTGGGGAGACGAGGACGCATGAGCCGCCCAGCACACATCGGTACCGAAAGCAATGGGTCAGTTCACGTTTCTCGGTTTGGGCTCGAACGGGCACACTTCTCTTAGACACCACCGACCTAGGAGGGCCGCCCAGTGTTCCACGTCGAAATCCAGGCGCGTCTCGCCAACGGCGCCGTCATGAACGTCTCGGCGACGAGCGAAGATCGCCGCACTGCTATCCGTCGCGCGCTCGACTCGATGCCCCTCGGCAGTGTCGCGGTCAGCACGGTGGTCACGTCGTCGTCCGAGCAGTCGAGGCTCTTCGCTCCGTTGAGCTGAGCCCAGGTTTGCGCTGCAAGAACGGCTCCGCGCCGAGATCGCAGTAGTGGTCGCCGCCACCCGACCGCAAGTGCGATCTCGTGGGATCGAACGAACCGGCCCCTCCCAGTCAGACCCGGTTCCTCCCGCGGCGAACACCCTCGCCCCCTGCCCCAGCCCGGCCTACGCTCGGCCTATGCCGCACATCGTCTTCTCCGGTCAGAAAATCGCCATCAGCGACGCCCAGCTCGTCGAGGTCAAAGACGGGTTGCGCCACGCAGCAGCCGCCGGTGAGCCCGCCGAATTCGACCTCCTCGATGCCGAGGGAAACGCGACGTGGGTGCTCTGGACTCCCGGCGCGCCCATCGTCGTGAACGACGGCGAGATTCCGCCGCTTCCCGAGATCCCTATGCCCGACTTCTCGTCGCTCGATCTGCCGGGATTCGGCGAGCCGCGGCAGCAGCAGCGCCGCGTCGGCTTCTAGCTGACCAGGGCGCAGGATCCGGCGGAGCCGCGCTCCACACCGGGCCCTGGCGCACGAAAGGCCCTGCCGCACAAAAGGCCCTGGCGCACAAAAGGCCGGATCGCATGCACCTAGCAAGGTGATGCGACCCGGCCTCGTCGGTGCCGGTGCCGGTCTCAGTGCCGAGAAGCGGCTACGCGGCGTTCCGCTGCGGCAACTTCCAGTTCGGCCGCACGAAGTGGCACGTGTAGCCGAAGGGGTCTTTCTCGAGGTAGTCCTGGTGCTCTTCCTCGGCCTCCCAGAATGGTCCGGCGGCGGTGACCTCGGTGACGACCTTGCCCGGCCAGAGGCCCGACTCGTTCACGTCGGCGATGGTGTCGAGCGCGATGCTCTTCTGCTCGTCCGACAAGTAGAAGATCGCCGAGCGGTAGCTGTCTCCGACATCGTTGCCCTGGCGGTTCTTCGTCGACGGGTCGTGGATCTGGAAGAAGAACTCCAGGATCTCGCGGTACGACGTCACCGCGGGGTCGAAGACGATCTCGACGGCCTCGGCGTGGCCGGTGTGGTTGCGGTACGTGGCGTTCTCCACCGAGCCGCCGGAGTAGCCGACGCGCGACGAGATGATGCCGGGCCGGCGGCGGAGCAGCTGCTGCGCGCCCCAGAAGCAACCACCGGCGAGGAGGGCGGTCTCGGTCGTGGCGGGAGCCGGATCCTGGTGTGCTGCCGTGTCTGTTGCGGCACTGGTGTCGGTCATGGGGTTCTCCTTCGGTGTGAACAGGGCTGAGTAGGCGCCGTATCCCTCGGCCTCGAGCGAGGCGGCGGGGACGAAGTGGAGGGCGGCAGAATTCAAGCAGTAGCGGTCGCCGCCGGTCGCGAGCGGGCCGTCAGGGAAGACGTGGCCCAGGTGGCTGTCGCCCGAGGCCGACCTGACCTCGGTGCGCTTCACGAACAGCTTGCGATCGGTCTTCGTGGTGACGCTCGCGGGCTCGATCGGCTTGGTGAAGCTCGGCCAGCCGGTGTGGCTGTCGTACTTGTCAATGGACGAGAAGAGGGGCTCGCCGGTGACGACGTCGACGTAGATGCCGTCGTCGTGGGTGTCCCAGTACTCATTGCGGAACGCGGGTTCGGTGCCGTTCTTCTGAGTGACGCGATACTGCTGCGGCGTCAGCTTCTCGAGAGCTTCGGGGGTCTTGCGATAGTCGTTCGACACGGTGCCTCCTTGTGTCTGTCGGTCTACACGCCCCAACGCCGAGGGCGCCCAGAAAGTTCCCGCGCAGGCGCTCCTGTCAGACTGTCGCCTATGAGTCTCATCCGTCTGAACGACGTCTCCGTCCGCTTCGAGAACCGTCCCGTGCTGCGAGAGGCTTTCCTGAAGCTCGACTCCGGTGACCGGGTCGGCCTGATCGGGCGCAACGGCTCGGGCAAGACGACGCTGCTGAAGCTGATTCTCGAGCAGGTCGATCCCGACGAGGGCACGGTCACGGTCGAGCAGGGTGTGAAGGTCGGCTACTTCTCGCAGTTCTCCGAGCTCGACGGCACGCTCACCATCGTCGACGAGCTGGAGGCCCTCTTCGCCGACATCCGCGCGATCGAGGCCGAGCTGGCCACCATCGATGAGCGGATCGCCGTCGTGGCGATGGATCCCGACGGCGGTGACGAGCTGACCGCGCTGATCGAGCGCCAGTCCGAGCTCTTCGCCGAGATGGATCGCCTCGATGGCTGGGAGTACGGCCGCCGCATCGACACGGCGCTCAGCGTGCTCGGGTTCAACGACGCGCACCGGACGAGCGCGATCGACGACCTCTCGGGCGGGTGGCGCAACCGGGCGGCCCTGGCGAAGATCGTGCTGCAGGATCCTGACGTCCTCCTCCTCGACGAGCCGACGAACTTCCTCGACGTCGCGGGCGTGGAGTGGCTCGAGGCCTGGTTCCGCGACTTCAAGGGTGCCGCCATCGTGGTCTCGCACGATCGGAGCTTCCTCGATGCGATCGCGACCCGAATCGTCGAGGTCGAGAACTTCCACCTCCACGAGTACCCCGGCAACTTCGGCGAGTACATCGTGCAGAAGCAGTTCCGGCTGAAGACGCTCGAGCAACAGTTCGCTCACGAGTCGGAGCTGCTCGCGTTCGAGTCGGAGGGGATCTCTGACCGTCGCGAGGCGGTCAAGGCGGCGAAGGCCGGTACAGGGCTCTCGAAAGAGCTCTCGAAGATCAAGAAAGCTCGCACGCCGCGACCCGTCGACCAGATCATCACCGAGATCTACGGCGGCCTGCACGTCAAAGACGTCCTCGGTCGCATCGAGGGGCTCGCCAAGAGCTACGGCGATCGAACGCTGTTCGAGGGCGTCTCGTTCGAGGTGCGGCGTCGCGATCGCATCGTCGTGCTCGGTTCGAACGGCTCGGGCAAGAGCACCCTGCTGCGCGTGCTGACGGGTGACGAGAAGGCCGACAGCGGCTCGGCGAACTGGGCCGCCGGAGCGAAGGTGGTCTCGTACAACCGCATGCTCGACGAGCTCGACGGCGACGACACGGTCACTCACGCGGTCAACGCGATGCCCGACAGTCTCGCGCTGACCGCCACGCGCAAATCGGTGGGCCGCTTCTTGACGATGTTCCAGTTCTCGGAGGCCGACCTGCAGAGCCGCATCCGCACCCTCTCGGGAGGCCAGCGGGCGCGAGTCGCGATGGCCCAGTGCCTACTGTCGGGCGCGTCCGTCCTGCTCCTCGACGAGCCGACCAACCACCTCGATCTCGCCAGCACGCAGGTGATGGAGCGGGCCCTGCAGCACTTCCCGGGCGCCGTCATCGTCGTCAGCCACGATCGTTTCTTCGCCGAGAAGGTCGCCAACCGTCGCCTCGTCTTCGGCGCCGACGGGGCCGCCGCCTCCGAGCTCGAGATGAGCGCCGCATGAGCGACTCGTCGCACCGTTTCGCGGGTGCTGCTGCCCCGCGAACGGCAGTCATCGCAGGATCCGGCGACCTCGGCACCGAGGTCGGCCTCCGACTCGCCGACCGCGGCCTGCAAGTGGTCGGAATCCGACGCCAGGCCGACCTGCTGCCCGGCTCCTTCGACCGGCAGAGCCTCGACCTCTCGGTCGACGCCCCCGTGATCCCGGCGGATACCGCCGTGGTCGTCGTCGCGCTCGCCGCCGGCAGCCGAGACCCCGACGACTATCGCGCCACCTATCTCGACGGGCTCCGGCACGTGCTCGACGCCGTCGCCGCCTCGGGGGCGTCGCCGCGGATCGTGTTCGTCTCCTCGACGGCCGTCTACGACGTGGCCGACGGCAGCGTGGTCGATGAAGACACCCCGGCCACGGCGTCGGGCCCCACCGCCGCGATCCTGCTCGAGGCCGAGCAGTTGCTCGCCTCCCGATCCGCCGCGTCGGGCTGGAAGTCCGTCTCCCTCCGCCTCGGCGGCATCTACGGACCCGGCCGCGAGCGTCTCATCGACCAGGTGCGCCAGGGCGCGCACGCCCCGCGCAACTCTCCGCACACGAACCGCATCCACCGCGACGACGCGGCGGCGGCCATCGTGCACCTCGCCCTCGACGTTGCCACGCCTCCTCCGGTCGTGCTGGGGGTCGACGACGAGTCGGCGCCCCTCTCCGACGTCTTGCGCTTCATTGCCGCCGAGCTCGACGTCGACGAACCGAGCGAAGGATCCGAGATGGCCAGGGGAGCAGCCGGAGACAAGCGCTGCGACAACGCCCTCCTGCATTCCACGGGCTTCGAGTTCGCCTATCCGACCTATCGCGAGGGCTACCGCGCTGTGCTCGCGGGTGCCGGGGTGAGGCACCCCTAGGTCCGGGGCGTGCTTCGGTCGCCGGCTGTCAGGCCGCCGGGCCGCCAATTTGCGAGTGATCTTAGATCTCGGCCACGCGGATCCGGGCGAGCGTGGTGGCGATCGGCCGAATCGCTCTTAAATTGACGGCGGGGCCGGCAGCGGGACTACTCGAGCGCGCCCACGACGATGCGAGTGGCGTCGGCCAGCAGCCCGTCGTCGCTCGTAGCGTCGACCGTGCCTCGATCACTGAGCAGTGCGATGACGATCGGAGCGCGGCCCGGCGGGTAGGCGACGGCGATGTCGTTGCGCGTGCCGTACGACGCATTGCCGGTCTTGTCGGCGATCTTCCACGTCGAGGGCACTCCCGCGCGGATCCAGGGCGCGCCGGTGGTGTTGCCGAGCATGAGGGTGGTCATCTCGGCGCGGCGCGGGGCAGCGAGCGCACCGCCGAGGAGGAACGAGCGGAGGTCGCCCGCGATGGCTGCGGGTGTCGTGGTGTCGCGCGGATCCTTGGGTATTGCCTCGTTCACGCCGGGTTCGGGACGGTCGACACTCGTGGTCGTGTCTCCGAGCGAGCGGAGCGATTCGGTGAGCCCGGCGGGGCCACCCAGCTGATCGAGCATGAGGTTGGCGGCCGTGTTGTCGCTGTACTGGAGAGCGGCGGCGATGATCTCGCGCACGGTCATGCCGCTGGCGACATGCTTCTCGGTGACGGGGGAGTAGTCGACGAGGTCGCTCTCCGTGAAGTGAATCGTGTGGTCGAGCTCGTCTTCGGTCGACTGTTTGAAGAGGATGCCGGCGGCCAGGGCCTTGTAGGTCGAGGCGAAGGCGAAGCGCTCGCCGGGGCGGTAGGCGATGGTTTTCTCGCTGCCGGAGGGGGCGCTGGTGTCGACGGCGAAGACACCGAGTCGTGCGCCGTATTTGTTCTCGAGAGCGGAGAACTCGGCCCTTGTCGACTGAGTGGTCGTTGCCGGGGTCGTGGTCGGGCTCGGCGCGGTCGTGCCCGCCGCATCGGGTGCGGAGGCCGATACCGATGCCGGCTCGGTACCGCTCCCACCCTGCCCACCCGCCGTGCAGCCGGTCAGCAGCACGGCCGCGACGAGGGCGCTGGCGGCGATCGCGCTCCCGCGCCGTCTCACGCGAGCCCCTGCGGCACGAATCGGTATCCCATGCCCTGCTCGGTGACGAAGTAGCGCGGGCTGGCCGGCACGGGTTCGAGTTTCTTGCGCAGCTGCGCGAGGTACAGGCGGAGGTACCCGGTGTCGCGGGCGTGCGACGGACCCCACACCTGGGTGAGCATGGCCTCCCGCGTGATGAGCCGGCCCGGGTTCTGCACGAGCAGCTCGAGCAGGCGCCACTCGGTCGGAGTGAGTCGAATCGCGCCGTCCGGCCCGGTGACGACGCGCGACGCCATGTCGATGGCGATGTCGCCGAGGCGCACGGTCGGCGACTCGCTCGGCCCCGCGAGCCGACGGGTGAGAGCTCGGATGCGGGCCAGCAGTTCGTCCATCGCGAAGGGCTTCGTCACGTAGTCGTCGGCGCCCGCGTCGAGGGCGTCGACCTTGTCGGCGGCACCGGTGCGGCCCGAGACGACGAGGATCGGCACCTGCGACCAGCCCCGCAGCGCCTGAACGACCTGGACCCCGTCGAGGTGCGGCATGCCGAGGTCGAGCATCACGATGTCGGGGTGCTGCGAGATGGCCTGCGCGAGGGCGGCGGCGCCGTCGGCAGCGGTGACCACCTCGTATCCGGCGGCGCCGAGGGTGATTCGCAGGGCCCGGATGATCTGCGGGTCGTCGTCGGCCACGAGGATCTTCATGCGTCAGGCTCCTTTTCGGGGGCGGGCGAAGCCGAGGATCCGGGCCCACCGCCGCTCGACTCCGCGCCAGGCGCCACGGGAAGTGACACCACCATCGTGAGCCCACCTCCCGGTGTGTCTTCGGCGTCGAGCGTACCGCCCATGCCCTCCGCGAACCCCCGTGACAGCGCGAGCCCGAGCCCGAGCCCCGTGGTGTTGTCGGTGTCGCCGAGTCGCTGGAACGGAACGAACACCTCGTCTCGTCGCTCCTTCGAGATCCCCGGGCCGTGATCGGCGACCCGAAGTTCGACTCGTCCGCCGAACTCGCTCGCCGCGACGCGGACCCTCGTCGACGGCGGTGCGTGGCGGATCGCGTTGTCGAGCAGGTTGACGACGATCCGCTGCAGGAGCACCCCGTCGGCGAGCGCCGGGGGGAGGGAGTCGGCCAGTCCGAGTTCGACCCGGTCGGGGCCGAGGCCCAGTTCGTCGAGCGACCCGAGAACCACGTCGTCGACGTCGACCGCCGCGAGTGACACCGCGAGGACGCCGGCCTGTACCCGCGACACGTCGAGCAGGTTGGTGACGAGGGTCGCGAGCGAGTCGAGGCTCTCGCTGGCGGTCGTGAGGAGTTCGTCGCGGTCGGCAGCCGACCACTCGACACCGGGCGAGCGGAGGCCGGTCACGGCGGCCGTGGCGGCGGCGAGCGGTCGGCGGAGGTCGTGGCCGACCGCGGCGAGCAGCGCGGTGCGCATCTGGTCGGCCTGGGCGAGGGGGGCTACCTCGTCGGCCGCCTGCCGGAGGGCGGATCGTTCGAGGGCGGCGTCGACCTGAGTGGCGATGACGCCCAGCAGACGCTGCTCGGTGGCGGCGAGGGTGGGTCCGCGGAGCTCGAGCGAGCCGTGTGACCCGGCCGGCACCGTCGTGATCCGGTCGTCGCGGTCGGGTTGCCCGGACTCCGACACCACTTCTCCATCGGAGAGCACTCGCACGCTGGTGAGGCCGAAGACCTCGCGGGTGCGTGACACAAGGGCCTCGAGGGCGTCTTGGCCGCGCAGCACGCTCCCGGCGACGGTCGCAAGGAGCTCGGATTCGGCGAGGGCTCGGGCGGCAGATCGGGATCGGCGGGCCGCCTGGTCGACGACGTACGAGACGAGCAGGCCATTGACCACGTAGAGGCCCAGGGCGATGAAGTGCAACGGTTGATCGATCGTCACGCTGTGGATCGGTTGCACGAAGAAGAAGTCCAGGGTGAGCCCGGAGAGCACAGCGGCGACGAGGGCCGGCCAGATGCCGCCGACGAGGGCGATCACGACGACGAGCAGCTGGTAGACGAGCACGTCGCTGGTGAGGGTGTCGTCGGAGCGGAGCGCCGTGAGGAGCCAGGTCACGAGCGGCCCGAGCGCGATCGTCAGGGCGAGGCCGATGAGCCGGCGCTGGAGCGTCAGAGCACCGCCGACGCGGGGGAGAGTGAACTGGCCGCCCGCGCGGGCGTGCGAGACGATGTGCACGTCGATGGCGCCGGATTCGCGGATCACCGTCGCGCCGATGCCGGGGCCCGACAGTGCTGCCGCGAGTCGCGAGCGTCGACTGACCCCGATCACGAGCTGGGTGGCGTTCATCGACTTCGCGAAGTCGACCAGGGCGCGCGGAACATCGTCGCCCATCACCTGGTGGTAGCTGCCACCGAGCTTCTCCGCGAGTGCACGCTGCGAGGCGAGCGCACCGGGGTGCGTTTCGGCGAGGCCGTCCTGCCGGCTGACGTGCACGACGATGAGATCGCCTCCTGCCGAGCGGGCGGCGATCCGGGCGCCGCGTTTGACGAGGGTGTCGCCCTCGGGGCCGCCGGTCAGGGCCACGACGACGCGTTCGCGGGCCTCCCACTTGCTGTCGATGCCGTGCTCGGCCCGGTAGGCCTTGAGCGACGACTCCACCTCGTCGGCCAGCCACAGCAGGGCGAGCTCGCGGAGGGCGGTCAGGTTGCCGAGCCGGAAGTAGTTGGAGAGGGCGGCGTCGATGCGGGCGGCGGGATACACGTTGCCCTCGGCGAGGCGATCGCGGAGAGCCTGCGGGGCGAGGTCGATCACTTCGATCTGGTCGGCCGAACGGAGCACGGCGTCGGGGATCGTCTCGCGCTGCGGTGCGCCGGTGATCTGCTCCACCACGTCGCTCAGCGATTCGATGTGCTGCACGTTGACGGTCGAGATGACGTCGATGCCCGCTTCGAGCAGGTCGAGCACGTCTTGCCAGCGCTTCTCGTTGCGACTGCCCGGGGCGTTGGTGTGGGCGAGTTCGTCGACCAGGGCGAGGCTCGGGCGGCGAGCGATCACCCCGGCGACGTCGAGCTCGGTGAGCTCGACACCGCGATGCCGCGAGACCACTCGGGGGAGGATCTCGAGTGAGTCGGTGAGAGCGGCGGTCGCAGCCCGGCCGTGCGTCTCGACGACAGCCACGACGACGTCTCGCCCCTCGGCTTTCAGTCGTGCGCCCTCTTCGAGCATGGTGAAGGTCTTGCCGACACCGGGGGCGGCGCCGAGCAACACGCGGAGTTGCCCTCTCTTCACGCTCACCCCCACCTCTCGTCGAACACCCACATGGTCAGGCCCCACGGTATCGGGCGGGGCGGATTCCCTTCGAATTCGAGGCGACTAGCCTGGTGTCATGCCCTCAGACATTGCACGCCTCATCGACCACACGCTGCTCAAACCGGAGGCGACCCGCGCCGACGTTGACGCCCTCATCGCCGAGGCCGCCGAGCTCGGCACCTACTCGGTGTGCGTCTCGCCCTCGATGCTGCCCGTCGTGATCCCCGAGGGGTCTGACCTCAAGGTCGCGGTGGTCTGCGGGTTCCCGAGCGGCAAGCACACCTCTGCGGTCAAGGCCGCCGAGGCAGCCGAGTCGGTCTCGCTCGGGGCCGACGAGATCGACATGGTGATCGACATCGGCGCGGCGAAGGCCGGCGACTTCGACAGCGTCGAGCGTGACATCGCCGCGGTTCGAGCCGCCGCGCCGGCCCCCACGGTGCTCAAGGTCATCATCGAGTCGGCAGCCCTGACCGACGATGAGATCGTCGCGGTCTCGAAGGCCGCCGAGAGCGCGGGCGCCGAGTTCGTGAAGACGTCGACGGGCTTCCACCCCACCGGCGGGGCCACCGAGCACGCTGTCGCGCTCATGGCCGCGACCGTCGCTCCGCGCCTCGGCGTCAAAGCTTCCGGTGGCGTCCGCAGCCTCGACGACGCCCGCCGGATGGTCGCCGCGGGCGCCACCCGCCTCGGAGTCTCGGGCTCGCGAGCGATGCTCGCCGCCGACGACACCGCGGGCGCAGGATCCGACACGGCCGGTTACTGAGACCGGTCGCGTCGGCCTGCCCCCGCTCGCCGACTCGCTTCTAGAGAACCGGCTGCTGCGGCGTCTCGAGCGACTCCAGCACCTTGTCGATCTCGCGCAGGAAGTCGGGGATGTCGTCCGGGTTCCGGGACGTGATGAGCGTCCACGAGCTCGAGTCGTCGCGCACCACCGACTGGTCGACCCAGTCGCCGCCCGCGTTCACGACGTCGGTGCGGAGCGACGGGAACGACGTGAGCTTTTTGCCTGACACGACCTTCGACTCGACGAGGGTCCAGGGCGCGTGGCAGATCGCTGCGATGGCGCCGTGGGCGTCGACGACGGATCGCACGATCTCGACGGCACGCTCGGACGTCCTCAGAGTGTCGGCGTTGATGGTGCCGCCCGGGACGAGCAGAAGACCGTAGGCGGCGGGGTCGGCGTCGTCGAGGGTGATCGTCGGCGTGACCGACTGGCCCGGCTTCTTGTCGTCGACGAGGGTCTCGATCGGATCGAGCGTGGTGGCGGCGATGTCGACGTGCGCGCCCGCCTGGCGCAGGTGCTCGACGGGCTTGACGAGCTCGTCCTGTTCGATGCCGTAGTTCGTGACGATGGCCAGAACGCGGCGGCCGGTGAGATCGGTGGTCATGATGGGCTCCTTCCGGGCGTCGACTCCGACGACCCTTACGACCGTGACCGTAGTCTCGCCACGTCGTGCCGAGTCCAGCTTGCGGGGGACAGCGGCGCTCGCCGAGGTCGCCTCAGCTCAGGATGTCTTTGGACGAGAAGCGACCCCACGCGAGAAAGCCGAAGACGACGATGTAGCCCGCTTGAAGCAGGGCGTTGTTGCCGAACGACTCCCACGAGAGCGGTGTGCGGAGGAGGTCGCCGAACTCGAGCCAGTGATCGGTGAAGAGCCACGGGTGGAGGAACTCCAGTTGGGGCAACGACCCGAGGATCTGCGCCACCGTCGACAGCACGATGGTCGCCGCCATGGCCCCGACAGGCACCGAGGTCAGCGTCGAGATGAAGAGACCGATCGCCGACAGCCCGAGCAGTGAGACGGTGACGTACAGGGCCAGGAGCAGCAGGCGGAGCACGTACTCGCCGAAGGAGACGGTCTGCCCGGAGAGAAGCGTGACCGGCCCCACCGGAAAGAGGATCGCCCCGATGATTCCGCCGACGACCACGACGACGAGAGTCGCGGTCAGGCAGAACAGCGCCGTCGCGAGGTACTTCACGACCAGCAGGCGCACGCGTCCGGCCGGGGCGACGAGCAGGTAGCGCAGCGTTCCGGCACCGGCCTCACCGGCGATCGTGTCGCCCGCGACGACGCCGACGGTGAGGGGCAAGAACAGGGGGATGGCGACCACGAGGGCCGTGAGCGAGACGAAGAGACCGTTCTGGGTGATGTCGCCGAGGAACGCCGGCCCGCCTCCTCCTCCGTCGGACGTCACCCGTACGGCGATCGCCAAGAGGATGGGGATGGCCGCCAGCGCGCCCAGCATGGCGATGGTCCGCACTCGACGGAAGAGCGTCCGGATCTCGGACCCGAGCAGCGCGAGCCCCAGCGAGCTACCGCTCGCGGGTCGAGAGGCCGTCTTGTTCGGCGCGGTGCCAGCGGGCACGGTCTCATTCGGCAACGGCGAACCCCTCTCCGGTCAGGTCGACGAAACGATCCTCGAGGGTCGCGCCCGACACCGAGAAGCCGCGCACGCGCACACCACCGGCGACCAGGGCCGCATTCAGGCGTTCCGGCTCCTGTTCGGTGGTCGGCAGCGCAGCGGAGACACCCGTCGGCAGGAGCTCGGGTTCGAGGCCGAGAGTCGCAAGGATCCGCTGCGCCGCCTCGGCATCCGGTGTGACGACGGTGACGCGTTGCACACCCTGACGCCGCACGTCGTCGAGCGTGCCCTGAAGCAGCAGGCGCCCCGCACTCATCACGCCGACGTGCGTGCACATCTGCTCGATCTCGCTGAGGAGATGGCTCGACACGAACACCGTGGTGCCGTCGGCGGCGAGAGAGCCGATGAGCGACCTCACCTCGCGCGTGCCCTGCGGGTCGAGGCCATTGCTCGGCTCGTCGAGGATGAGCAGGTCGCGCGGCATGAGTAGTGCGCCGGCGATTCCGAGCCGCTGCTTCATCCCGAGCGAGTAGGCGTGGGCCTTCTTGTCGGCGGCATGACCGAGCCCGACCCGGTCGAGGGCCTCGTCGACACGGGACTTGCGGGTCGCGCCGGGCGCATCGCGGTCGGCCGTGTCGAGCCGGCGCAGATTGGCCCGACCGGAGAGGTAGGGCGCGAACGCGGGACCTTCGACCAGGGCGCCGATACGCGGCAGGACGCTTCGGAGATCATCGGGCATGCGGGATCCTAAAAGCCGGATCTGGCCGCCGGTCGCCTGGGTCAAACCGAGGAGCATGCGGATGGTCGACGTCTTGCCCGAGCCGTTCGGCCCGAGAAAGCCGTAGACGCTTCCGCGAGGCACCGCGAGGTCGACGTCGTGGACGGCCCGCTGGCGTCCGAAGGCCTTGGTGAGGCCCGTCGTCTCGATTGCGAGTTCGGTCGTCGCCACGAGGGGGTCGGCGGTCACGGGTGGCAGAGCGGGGGTTACTGCGCGGCGACGGCGGCTTGGAGGGCAGAGGGGGTCACGGCGCCCGCGTACACCTCGCCGTCGTCGGTGATCAGCACGGTGACCAGTGCCGTCTTCAGCAGGCGTCCGCCGTCGACCGGTGTGAAGACCTGACCGAGCGTGTCGTCGCTGGAAAGCGCACTGATCGCCGATGTGGGAAGTTTCGCGCCGATGATGGTCGACCAACCGGTGCCGATGACGGTCGGCTGGGCTTCTGCCTTCGCCTTCGCGATGCGGTCGTTGCGGCTGGTGATGCCGGGATGGGACTTCGTGGTCGTGCCGCCCGCGTGCGCCGAGCGGTCGGGCACCGCGATCTTCTTCACGGTCGCGCCCTGCGGGGGCGTGAACGCGAACGTCGAGGCCGCCGGGGTGGAGTAGTCGATCGAGGTGAACGAGACGGAATAGGCCGGGTCGGTCTGGCCCTTGGCCGTCACCGCGACTCGCAACGGAACCCCGGTCGTGGCATCGACGGCCAGAGTCGCGGTCGTGATCAGGCTGCTCGAATCGTTGGGTGCGAGCGTGACCTGATAGGCCTTCTGGCCGGCGATGCGAACGTTGTCGGAGGTCGAGACCGTCGTGTAGCGGCCGATCGCCTTGAGGGCCGAGGCTGCGGCGGTGGCCGGGTCGGTCGGCACAGCACCGGTGGAGGGCGTCGCGCCGGCCGAGGGCGTGTCTCCGTCTCGGCTGGGGAGGGTGAGGTGCACGGCAGACTTGTCGCTGGAGTCGTAGGCCCAGACGGAGGTGCCGTTACGGATGACGTCGCGCTCCGCGAGCTGGTCGAGCGTCTGGACCCGCGACTTCGAGGAGCCGTCGACGAACACGCGGGCCTTGTGGGTGCCACTCAGCTGGCTGACGATGTCGGAGACGCCCGAGCCGTCGTCGCTCGAAGTCGCCCCGGCGAACGACGAGAGGTCGGGAAGACCGAGGTTGGCCGTCTGCTCAACGGTGCCGGAGAACGACGTGCCCACGCTCTTCTCAGCGAGAGCCACGATCTGCGCCGCTGACTTGGAGGGCAGCGAGACACCGGCGTTGGCCATGCTGGGAATGGCGACCGCGCCCGCGATGACGACGGCGGGAACGGCGATCGCGGGGATCCACCGGAGCTTCGATTTCTGCAGCATTGCTACGACCTTCTTACGCGACTCATGTGATTCGGCAGGCTACGTCGCGAGTCTGCGAGCCGACTCCGAGAAGCAGTGTTCGGTCGACAGGCGTCAGCCTGCCGTCTTCATGACCCCGGCCGTGAAGTTCTGCACGCGCGCCAGAAGCCCGGCGGCGCGTTCGGCGATCCGCTCCGGAGGATTGAGATGGGGCGGTGCGACGCGGATGAGGAGGGAGCACGCGAGGTCTTCGCAGATGTACGTGCCGAGGGTGTTGCCGTTCAGCCCGGCCTCGCCAGCCCGGGGTGCTGTGAACAGTCGCACCTGGGTGGCGGGTTGGGGAGAGTGGCAGAGGGAGCACATGGCGGCGATACCGGGGCGCAATGTCGTGGAGGCGGTGCGGACGACGAGGCCGGTCGGCCGGTCATCCATCCAGACGACGATGTACCCGCGCAGATGGGCCTGGCTGTCGCGCCACCCGAGGAATTCGCGCTCCTCCCAGAGCATCTCGTGCAGCCCGGGAATGGGCAGACGGTCGAGATCGCCGGGGAGGGCGTTCACGAACGACGAGCGGATGTCGTCTTCGGTCAGCGGCTTCACAGTCGGCCCTTCACTCAGTCGGTGTCGTTCCAGCCTAGCTACGGCCTCCGACAGAGGCCCGCACGCCGGTTTCTGCTGGGCGCGCGCCGAACGGCCCGTCGCACAGGGTGCGACGGGCCGTTCGGATGGTGCTGGGAGGGGGTGTTAT
>NZ_LMNV01000003.1:333856-334022 GCF_001423105.1 Frondihabitans sp. Leaf304 | reverse complement strand
GTTCAGGCCGGATCCGTCGTGCTCGACGATGCCCTGGACGTAGGGGCGGTAGGAGCCGTCAGGGCTCCAGTAGACGAGCGATCCGCCGGTGATGGGGAAGGCGATGTCGCTGCCGGTGAGGGTGGCTTTGCCCTCGGTGGAGGGGGTGAGGCCGAGGCTCTTGAGG
>NZ_LMNV01000003.1:198472-333757 GCF_001423105.1 Frondihabitans sp. Leaf304 | reverse complement strand
CGCCGGCGACGAGGAGGCCGGCGGTAGCGAATCCGACTGTAGCTTTCGAGAACTTGCGCATGAGCTGTTCCTTACGTGGATAAATTGTGAATGCCTCTTGGGTACTCAGTGGGCGTTTGCCCGATGTCATGTGTTCGCCACCACCCCTGGAATGGTTTGCTCGATTTTTCGTTGTTACCGAGCCGTGACCATCGAGACATGCTCACGAAGCCGGAGCGACCGGATCCTGGTTGCGGAGCGAGCGCCTGCGAGGGATCGACGTCAGCAGCGCGAGGCCGATGATGACGCTGCCGAACCAGCCGGCCAGTCCGCCGGGGATGGGTACGGCGAGGCTCGCCCAGAGGAGAACGGAGAGCACGCCGAGGACGTAGGCCGCTCCCGCCTTGAGATAGCGAAGGCGCTTGAGCCCGCGCTCGGCGTTGACTGTCGCTGTGAGGCGAGCAAGGAAGACGGCTCCGATTGCCACCCCGACGACGGCCACCGCGGCTTCTTCGAGGTAGTTCAACCCGGGGGACGAGCTCGTCGACGAGAGCGTGTACGACCCGTCGAGGATCTCGAAGAGCATGAACACGGTCAGGCCGCGCTCGAAGACCACTGTCGCGGCATGCAGGTGGAGCTTCCAGCCCGCTGCCCCGTCGCGGGTCGACCAGGCGGCCACGACCTTGTTCGCGAGGTAGGCCGCGATCCCGGTGGCGCTGCCGATCGCAAGTGCGCCCCGGACGGACGGGTCGGCCAGAGCGACGGAGACCGCGGCGGCCGCCACCCCCACGCCGAGTGCGGCTGCGCGGGGAAAGCGGACTCGCGCGAGGGCGGCTTCGACGCGGCCCAGCCACGCCCGGCGGCTCGTCCGTTCGACGTTGAAGAGGTACTCCGAGAACACCAGCCAGATGAACACCGCGCCGAACGCGGCGATGCCGGGTCGGGCCGCCGCCAGATGCGCTGCGAAGAGGCCGGGTTGGAGGACGGCCTCCGCTGCGGCGTCGGCCGGCGACTCGGCCTGCGTCACGGCCACGGCGGTCGGCGGGAGCAGCAACCTCATGGCGAGGACTCCGAGGACCAGACCGACAGAGAGGAAGAGTCGTCGGGCGGGATGCTGGATCCTTGCCGCGATCCCGGCCATCGGCACCGACGTGTCGGCGGCCATCGCGATCTCGAGCAGGGCGAGGGCCGTGAGGGCGGCCGCGGCAGCGGGCGAGAGCAGGATCCACGCGACAGGCACGCAGACGGCCAGTAAGAGGAGCGGCAGGGCGAGGCTGCTGCGGACGATCGGGCGCACGGGGGTGTCCTCTCGGGGGGAGTCGGGGGCGCGTCGTCGAGCCGAGGAGCCCAGTCAGTCAGTCGAGCCTGGACGGAGCCTCCGCGCCGATGTCGCGGGGTACCGCGGACGTCCCCCGACTCGCCGCCGTCGATTGAGGGGTTACGGAGGTTGGGCGGGCAAGGTGTTCTGATGACTTCCACCGAGGGTGCCGACACGAACGAGCCCCAGAACATCGACGCATCGACCACCGGCGAGACAGCTGACACGCAAGAAGAAGCGCGCGAGTCGACGCCGCTCGAGGCTGCGATCGCCAACGGCCAGGCCGGTCAGGGCGACATGAACGATGTCATCGCGCAGTTCGTCAACGCGCTCATCGTGGTTCCGACCGCCACCGAGGTCACCGACGACCTCAACGAGCTGCAGCCCGTGCTGTTCGACCGCGAGGGCATGCCGATGCTGGCTGTCTTCACCCACATCGACCGCATTCCTCCGCAGGTCGCCGACGTCGCGTCGTATGCCGTGCAACTGCCCGCAGCGGATCTCGTCCAGGCGATCCCGGCCGAAACCGGGCTCGTCGTCAACCCCGGCAACCCCGAGGGCTTCGAGATGCTCGCCGAGGGAGTGCAGCAGCTCGCGAACGATGTGCGCAATATGGTCGCCGCGATGGAGCAGGCGCAGACGGACGAACCCGCCGCTCCGACGACGACCCCCGGCAAGGTCGACCCGTCGGGTATTCCGAACTTCTAGGCCGATCGGTTCGAAGTCACACGCGGGAAACATCCCGTTGCTAGGCTCGACCGCGATCCACCAGGCACATCACAATCGAACATCGGGCCAGACACACGCCGCGGGAGAGCCTCCGACCACACCGGTCGGCCACCGAAGGAGCAAGCATCCCCGCCAATCTCTCAGGTACACGTACCGCGGCGAAGTAGCAGCACACTGGCCACTCTGAAAAGCAGGAGCACACCATCGCGCCTCGCCGACGGTGAAAGCCGCGCCCCTGGGCGCGGCGAAACTCTCAGGCCCATGACAGAGGGGGACTCCCTAGCTGACACGCGAACATCGCCCCCGGAGTCCTGAATGACCGATGCCATCGTCCCTCCCGCCGAAGACGCGGTCGAGCCGCGCTACAGCCCGTTGCACGAGGTGCACGTCGCGGCCGGAGCCAGCTTCACCGACTTCGCCGGCTGGCAGATGCCGGTCCGCTACTCGTCCGACCTGCAGGAGCACCACGCGGTGCGCACGGCAGCGGGGCTTTTCGACCTGTCGCACATGGCCGAGATCGCCGTCGTGGGGCCGGGCGCCGGGGCTTTTCTCGACCACGCCCTGGCCGGCACCCTGTCGACGATCGCGGTCGGCCGCGCTAAGTACTCGCTGCTGCTCGCCGATGAGGGCGGCATCATCGACGACCTCGTCGTCTACCGCCTCGACGAGCACGACTTCCTCGTGGTGGCGAACGCGGGCAATCGCGACGCCGCGTTCTCGGCTCTTGCCACCCGCGCCCACGACTTCGACGTGACGGTCGACGACGAGAGCGACGACACCGCGTTGATCGCGATCCAGGGGCCCGAGGCCGTCGGCGTGCTCGACGAGCTCATCACCCGCGATCGGCTCGCCCCCGACGCCCCCCTCTCCGAGCTTCGTTATTACCGGGTGCTCCAGGGCACCTTCGACGATGCGCCCGTGCTGATCGCCCGCACCGGCTACACGGGGGAGGACGGCTTCGAGCTGTACATCGACAACGAGACCGCTCCACTCCTGTGGCAGTCCCTGGCCGAGGCGGGTGCCCCGCGCGGCGTCGTGCCCGCCGGTCTCGCGAGCCGTGACACCCTGCGTCTCGAGGCGGGCATGCCTCTTTACGGTCATGAGCTCGGTCTCGACACCAAGCCGGCGCAGGCCGGTCTCGGCCGTGTCGTCGACGCGAGCAAGGCGAGCTTCATCGGCCGTGACGGCGTCACCGCGTCCGATGATGCCCGCGTCCTGGTGGGCCTGACCCTCGAAGGGCGCCGCGCCGCACGTGCCGAGTACTCGGTGGTCGATGGGGCCGGCGCCGTCGTCGGTGTCGTGACGAGCGGCGCGCTCTCGCCGACCCTCGGCCACCCCGTGGCCATGGCCTACGTCGAACAAGCCTCGTCCGCAGTCGGCACCGTGCTCGGTGTCGACGTCCGCGGCACCGTCATTCCCGCGACCGTCGTCGCACTCCCGTTCTACAAGCGCTCCTAAGCCGAGATCGTCGAAAGGCCACCCCCGTGTCTGACCTGACCACCCTGAAATACACCGCCGAGCACGAGTGGCTCCTGATCGACGGAGACACCGCCACCGTCGGAATCACCGACTACGCCGCCGACAAGCTGGGCGATGTCGTCTACGTCGACCTCCCCACGGTAGGCACCGACGTCGAGGCCGGCAAGGTCGTCGGCGAGATCGAATCGACCAAGTCGGTCGGTGAACTGTTCGCCCCCGTGCTCGGCACGGTCACCGAGATCAACGACGCTGTCGTCGACAGCCCCGACCTCGTCAACTCCTCGCCGTTCGACGACGGCTGGCTCGTCAAGATCTCGCTCTCGGGCGACCTCCCCGCCCTCCTGACCCGCGATGAGTACGTCGCTCTCACCGCCGAATGAGCGCGGAGCAGCGGGCGAGCGGCCTGATCGAGGGCACCGCGGCCGAGGGCTTCGTCGACCGCCACATCGGCACGACCCCGGAGTCGCAGCGCATCATGCTCGACGCGATCGGCGCCGAGAGCGTCCGCTCGCTCGTCGAGCGCGCCGTCCCCGACAGCATCCACGCCCGAACCCTCGCCTTGAGCGTGCTCCCGGAGCCCATCGGCGAGCAGGAGACGCTCGCAGAGCTCCGCACCATCGCGAACCGCAACACGGTCAACCGCTCGTTCCTCGGCCTCGGCTACTACGGCACCGTCACTCCGGCCGTGATCCAGCGCAACGTCCTCGAGAACCCGAGTTGGTACACGGCCTACACGCCCTACCAGCCCGAGATCTCGCAGGGGCGTCTCGAAGCCCTGATCAACTTCCAGACCATGGTCTCCGAGCTGACGGGCCTCACCACCGCCAATGCGTCCATGCTCGACGAGGCCACCGCGGTGGTCGAGGGCATGCTTCTGGCTCGCCGCGCGTCGAAGTCGAAGGCGAACGTCTTCGTCATCGACGCCGACGCCCTCCCTCAGACCAAGGCTCTTCTGCACGGCCGTGCCGAGGCCGTCGGCATCGACCTCGTCGAACTTCCGCTCGCACGAATCGACGTCAATCAGATCCCCGAGGCGTTCGGTGTCTTCGTTCAGTACCCCGGCGCGTCCGGAGTGGTCTGGAACCCCGAGCCCGTCGTCGATCGCGTCCACCTGGGCGGCGGTCTCGCAGTAGTCGCCGCAGACCTCCTGGCGCTGACGATGATCACGGCACCCGGCGAGTTCGGTGCCGACGTCGCTGTCGGCACGAGCCAGCGCTTCGGCGTACCCATGGGCTTCGGCGGCCCGCACGCCGGCTACATGGCCGTACGCACCGGCCTCGAACGCCAGCTCCCCGGCCGTCTCGTCGGCGTCTCGCAAGACGCCGTCGGCAACCCCGCCTACCGCCTCAGCCTGCAGACCCGCGAGCAGCACATCCGCCGCGAGAAGGCCACCTCCAACATCTGCACGGCGCAGGTGCTCCTCGCCGTCATGGCCTCCATGTACGCCGTCTATCACGGGCCGTGGGGGCTGAAGCACATCGCGAAGCGCACGCACCAGCACGCGGTCGACCTCGCGGCGGGCGCGGAGGCCGGAGGCCTCGGATCCTCGGCTCTGCCCTTCTTCGACACGGTCACCGTGACGGTTCCCGGACGCGCCGGCGCGATCGTCAGCGCCGCCCACGAGCGCGGCTACCTGCTGCTCGAGGTCGACGCCGACACCGTCTCGATCTCGACCGACGAGACGACGACCCGCGACGACCTCGTGGTGCTCGGCGAACTGCTCGGCATCGAGGTGCCCGAAGGATCCAGCTCGCCGCTTCCCGAGGCCCAGTTGCGCACCAGCGATTACCTCACGCACCCCGTCTTCCGCACGCACCGCAGCGAGACGAGCATGATGCGGTACCTGAAGCACCTCGCCGACAAGGACTACGCGCTCGACCGCGGCATGATCCCGCTGGGCTCGTGCACGATGAAGCTGAACGCGGCGACCGAGATGGCTGCCGTGACCTGGCCGGAGTTCGCGAACATCCACCCGTTCGCACCCGCGGCAGACGTCCGGGGCTACCTCGAACTCATCGGGCAGCTCGAGGGCTGGCTCGCCGAGGTCACCGGGTACGATACGGTCTCGCTGCAGCCGAACGCCGGAAGCCAGGGCGAGCTCGCGGGCCTCCTGGCCATTCGCGGGTTCCACCTGGCGAACGGCGACGACGCGCGCACCGTCTGCCTCATTCCTCAGTCGGCGCACGGCACCAACGCAGCCAGCGCCGTCCTCGCGGGCCTCCGAGTCGTCGTGGTCGCCTGCGACGAGCAGGGCAACGTCGATCTCGCCGACCTGCGGGCGAAGGTCGAGTCGAACGCCGACGAGCTCGCCGCACTGATGATCACCTACCCGTCGACGCACGGTGTCTACGAGCACGACATCCGCGACATCACCGACGCCGTGCACGCCGCCGGCGGTCAGGTCTACGTCGACGGAGCCAACCTCAACGCGCTGCTCGGCTTCGCGCGGTTCGGCGAGTTCGGCGGCGACGTGTCGCACCTCAACCTGCACAAGACGTTCTGCATCCCGCACGGCGGTGGCGGGCCCGGAGTCGGGCCGGTCGCGGCGAAGGCGCACCTCGCGCCGTTCCTACCCGGGCATCCCCTCGCGCAGCAGGCGGATCGTCGCACCGGAGCGCCTCGCGCCGTCGACGGGGCTCGCCTCGCTCACGCCGGCGTGCCCGTGTCGGCCGCACCCTATGGGTCGCCGAGTATCCTGCCGATCTCGTGGGCGTACGTCCGCATGATGGGCACCGACGGCCTCACCGAGGCCACCGGGGCAGCTGTGCTGTCGGCCAACTACGTGGCGGCGCGTCTCCGCGACCACTACCCGGTGCTCTACTCGGGCGACGGCGGGCTGGTGGCGCACGAGTGCATCCTCGACCTCCGGCCGCTCCGCGACGAGACCGGCGTGACCGTCGACGACGTGGCCAAGCGGCTCATCGACTACGGATTCCACTCGCCGACGATGTCGTTCCCGGTCGCCGGCACTCTCATGGTCGAGCCGACCGAGAGCGAAGATCTGGCCGAGATCGACCGCTTCGTCGACGCGATGATCGCGATCAAGCACGAGGCCGATCGGGTCGGCGCCGGCGAGTGGTCGGCCGAGGAATCACCGCTCCGTGGCGCCCCGCACACCGCCGAGTCGGCGATCGTGGGGGAGTGGACGGCCGCCTACAGCCGCGAAGAAGCCGTCTACCCGCTGAAGTCGCTGGTCCGCTCGAAGTACTGGCCGCCGGTGCGCCGGATCGACCAGGCGTACGGCGACCGCAACCTGTTCTGCGCGTGCCCACCCGTCGAGGCCTTCGCCTAGTCGCATGACATCGCTTTTCGGTGCCCCACCCGCCCATCGGCGGTGCCTGGCCCGAAAAGCGGTGTCAAGCGGGGCTACGCGGCGAGAGTCTCGGCGACAGCCTTCTGCAAGACCTCGGGCTTCTGAAAACGCGCGCCGACGAGCGCGACGTGCTTCCACCGCAGCACACCCGCAGCGTCGATGACGAACACCGACCGGCGCAGGCCGATCCCCGCGAGGCCGATACCGTAGGCGCTGACGGCCTTGCCCTGCTCGTCAGACAGCAGTGGAAAGTTGAGCCCCTCTTTGCGGGCGAACCGCTCGTGGCTGTCGAGGCCCTGCTTGCTGATGCCCCAGACAGTGGCTCCGAGCGAGGTGAAGCCCGCGAGCTCGGTCTGGTAGCTGCAGAGCTGGGCGGTGCAGACGGCTGATTCGTCGCCCGGGTAGAACGCCAGGATCAACGGCGATCCGGCGGCTGCCGACAGGGAGTACTCCGACCGGACCACCTCGCCGTCGACGAGCTGGATGCCGGGAAGGGTGAAGTCGGGGGCCGCGGCGCCGACATCGGGGATGCTCATGCCGCAACGGTAGTGCCGCCGGCCCGCGAGTCAGCAGGGAATCAGCGGGCCCGGCACGACGTCAGCCGGGCGTCCCGAACAGCGCCGGGAAAGCGGCGGCGGCCCAGGGGTAGCCGACGAAGACCGCCGCATCCATGAGGAAGTGCGCGATCACGAGCGGCAGGATCCTGCCGAATCGCAGGTAGAGCCACCCGAAGACGAGGCCCATGACAGCGTTGCCGACGAATGCTCCGAAGCCCTGATACAGGTGATAGGTGCCGCGGAGAAGGGCGGCGGACAGAAGGATCCAGACGGGTCGCCACCCGAGGTCGCGCAGCCTCGCGAACAGGTAGGCGACGACGATCACTTCTTCGGTCACACCGGAGCGCAGCGCAGAGAGCAGCAGCACCGGCACGGTCCACCAGTGAGCTGCGAGGTTCGTCGGCACGACATCGACGGTGATGCCGATGGCGCGTCCGGCGAAGTAGAGGGCGAGACCCGGGATGCCGATGGTCAGGGCGAGACCGGCACCGCCGAGGGCATCGCGCCCGAAGCGGCGACCGCTCGATAAGTCGAGGCCGAGACGCGCCAGGTGGGGCGAGGCGGCCTGCCAGAGGAGGAACCCGACGAGGATGACCGGCACCAGGTCGAACGCGATGCCGAGCACCTGATAGACGAAGTCGAAGAGTTCGCGGCTGTCGAGAGAGTTGTTGAGGTTGGCCGTCTGGCTCGACAGAGGAGTGGGCCGGGTCAGCAGATCGAGGATCTGCACCACGGCGTACACGGCGCTCGCCCCGAGGGAGAGGCCCAGGACGAGGAGGATCTCGGCGCGCAGGCGACCTCGCGTGGTGCCGGACGGCAGAGGAACGGCCACCGGAAAATCGAGCGGGGCACGGAAGAACGGGCGGCGGGTCACCGGGCAATGATGTCAGATCGAGTTACCCCGCTTGAAATACTTGGACGCACCTGCATGCTGCCTGAAACGCACGATTATTGCGTCGCGCAGGAGCGCCGCGCTAATTACCGGCCACCCGTGCAAGAAACTCGCTTGGCGTGTTTCCAAGTCGTAACGCTTTGTTCGGCGGTTTGGCGAATTGCAACCCGTTCCTTAGTGTCTTCTTATCCAGAGCGGTCCGCCGTGCCCCTTGCCCGGAGCCGCTGTGCGTCACATTCCATCAGGAGGAACATTCAGTGAAAATCACTGGTAAGCGACTGCGCCCGCTCGTCGGGGCCATTGCACTCGTAGGGGCGGCCACTGTCGTCCTCTCCGGCTGCACCACCTCGGGTGCCACCGACAACGAGACGTCCAAGACCGGCGGCAACGTCACGATCGCCCAGGTCAACGAGGTCTCGTCGTTCAACTACAACACCCCCCAGGGCAACCTCGACACGAACGGCATGGTGAACTACCTCACCCAGCCGCAGTTCTTCACTCTCGACGACCAGTACAAGATCGTTCACAACTCCGATCTCGGCTCGTACAAGAAGCTCAGCGACAACCCGCTCAAGGTGGAGTACACGCTGAACGACGACGACAAGTGGTCCGACGGCACGGCGATGACCGCCGACGACCTCCTCCTCGGATGGGCTCAGGCGTCGGGGTACTACGACTCGGCCACCCTGAACGATGCGGGTGAAGTCACCAAGGGCACGCAGTACTTCTCCACCGCGGCTGGCGCGCCGTTCTCGACCAACCTCCCGACGGTCTCGAACGACAACCACACCATCACGTACACCTACGACGAGCCCTACGTCGACTGGGAGCTCGTGAACCCGATCCAGTTCCCGGCGCACATCGTCGCGAAGAAGGCCGGCGTCTCGACCGAAGACCTCACGAAGGCCATCCTCGACACGCCCAAGGGCGACACCGCGAAGCCTGCTTCGCCCAACAAGACGATCCTCGCCGCGGCGAAGCTCATCAACACGGGCTACGACGCCACGTCGCTTCCGAGCGACAAAGACCTCCTCGTCTCCGGCGGACCCCTCCAGGTTTCGGCCTGGACCCCGAAGCAGTCGATGACGTTCGTCCCGAACAAGGAATACAAGGGCGACCACACCGTCAAGTTCTCGAAGCTCGTCATGCGCTTCATCGGCGATGCGAACGCTCAGGTGACGGCTCTCCAGAACGGCGAGGTCGACGCGATCCAGCCGCAGCCTTCCGCTGACACGGTCAAGGCCCTCAAGGCCGCGAACTCGACCGTCATCGACGGCAGCCAGGTCGCCTACGACCACCTCGACCTCAACTTCGGTTCGTCGGTCTTCAAAGACGAGAACGTGCGCAAGGCGTTCCTTCTGACCATCCCTCGCGAAGACATCCTCAAGTCGATCGTCACCCCGATCAACTCCAGCGCCAAGGTGCTCGACTCGCAGGTCTTCCTGCCGGGCCAGGAGGGCTACGAGGAGTCCGTCTCGAAGAACGGCTCGAGCGACTACGACAAGGTCGACATCGCCCAGGCCAAGAAGCTCCTGAACGGTGCGACTCCGACCGTCAAGATCCTCTACAACACGCTGAACCCCAACCGCGTCGACTCCTTCCAGGCCATCCAGGCCTCCGCCGCCAAGGCCGGCATCAAGGTCACCGACGGTGGCTCGCCCAAGTGGAGCGAACTCCTCGCCGGTGGCGACTACGACGCGTCGATCTTCGGCTGGGTCAACCCGGGTGCCGGTAACGCCGCCCTTCCGCAGCTGTTCGAGACCAACAACAGCGGGAACTACAACAAGTACAACGACAAGACCGTCAGCGACCTCGCGGTCAAGACGCAGACGACTCTTGACGCTGACCAGCTCCTGACCGAGAAGGAGCAGATCGACGCCGGCACGTTCGCCGACGCCTACGGCCTGCCCCTCTTCCAGACGCCGGGCCTGTTCGCGACGAACTCGAACCTCAAGGGTGTCAAGTTCTTCGGTGGCCAGACCGGAATCGTCTGGAACATCTGGGACTGGACCAAATAGCAAGAGCGTGACCGGGTTGGCCGTAGGACGGCCATCCCGTTCCACACCTCGACAGGGCGGGCGTCGGGTTCTCACAAGAACTCGACGCCCGTCGTCTGCCGAGTCCCGTAGTAGCCTCGTCATGCTCCTGTCCGGCATGAACGGGCGCGTCCGCATCGCAAAGGTCCCGAATCAATGGTCAGCTTCATCCTGAGACGAATTCTCGTCTCGATCCTCGTCCTGGTCGCCGCGTCGTTCATCATGTACGTGCTGGTCGCCAACTCGGACAACCCGCTCCGAGATCTGCAGACCGGCAACTCGCCGAACAAACAGGCCCTCATCGAGGCGCGCATCCAACAGCAGCACCTCGACGTCAACCCCGTCCTGCGCTGGGGCATCTGGCTCGGCGGCGTCGCCCGCTGTGTCGTCCCGATCGGCGGCAGCTGCAGCCTCGGTGTGAACTTCCAGAACCAGCCGATCACGGCACTGCTGCCGGCGGCCATGGGCTCCACCCTCCAGCTGGTCACCCTCTCGTTCCTCCTGGCCATCGTGCTGGGTATCGCGCTCGGTATCATCACCGCGCTTCGCGTCTACAGCGGCTTCGACTACACGATCACGCTGTTCAGCTTCTTCCTCTTCTCGCTGCCCTCGTTCCTCATGGCGGTCCTGCTGAAGACGTTCGTCGCCCTCGGCTACAACAACTTCCTCCAGGATCCAAAGATCCCGCTCTCGACACTGCTCATAGCCGGGGTGGTGATCGGCGCCATAATCCAACTCGTCGTCGGCGGAACGATCCGTCGGCGCCTCCTCGCCTTCGTGATCTCCGGAGGCGCCACCGTGGTCGTCCTCGCCGCTCTCTCGGCGACGGACTGGTTCGCCCGCCCGGCACTCGGCCCCTTTGCCGTCATCCTGTTCTCCCTCGGCATCGCCTTCGCGGTCGTCGCCCTTCTCGCCGGTCTCAACAATCGTCGGGCGTGGATCACCGCGGGCATCAACGTCGTGCTCGCCGTGATCGCCTACTTCACGCTGCAAGGTCTCTTCAACATCTCGACTCTTGGCACGATCCTCACCCTCGCGGTGGCGACGCTCGCCGTTGGGCTCATCAGCGGCTTCCTGGTCGGCGGATACGACCGTGGCCTGATGATGCGCATCGGCGCCCTAACTGCCGTGCTGTCGGCGGCTGTCGTACTCCTCGATCGCTTCGTCGCGTCGTGGGGAAACTACGTCGACGCCGTCGGCGGGCGTCCGCTCGCGACCGTGGGTTCGCAGACACCGGGGCTGGGCGGCGACTTCTGGATCTCGGGAATCGACACCTACACTCACCTCCTGCTTCCGACCATCAGCCTGCTGCTCATCTCGTTCGCGGGATACACGCGATACGCCCGCTCCGGCATGCTCGAGGTGCTCGACCAGGACTACGTCCGGACGGCGCGTGCCAAGGGCCTTCCCGAGCGGACGGTCATCGTGCGTCACGCGTTCCGCAACATGCTGATCCCGATCGCGACTCTCGTGGCGACCGACGTCGGCGCTCTGCTCGGCGGTGCCGTCATCACCGAGTCGGTCTTCGCTATCAGCGGCATGGGCAACCTCTTCATCACGGGGCTCACGGCGACCGACGTCAACCCGGTCATGGGGTACTTCCTGGTCATCGCCATCACGGCGATCGCCTTCAACTTCCTCGCTGACTTGGCCTACGCCGCCCTCGACCCGAGGGTGCGTGCGCGTTGAGCCTTCCGCTGCGTTCCGCCGTCAACCCGAACCACCGAAAGGCCCCCCGATGAGCACGATTCAAGGCAACCCGCTTGAGCCGAGCATCGGCGACGGCGTCGATCTGGCCTCTCGCAAAGACGACAACCCGGGTGAGAGCCAAGGGCGCATCGTCTACAAGCGCTTCGTCTCGAACAAGGTCGCCGTCGTCGCGATCATCGTCTACGTCCTCCTGATCGTGCTGTCGATCTCCGCGATCGGCCTCGGGCCCATTCCCGGCTGGTGGAAGTACGACTACAAGAGCCTCAACTCTCTCGTCAACGAGGGCGCACCCACCCTCAAGCTCTTCCCCTTCAGCCTCGGCGACCACCCGTTCGGCCAGGACCGCATCGGCAAGGACTACTTCGCCCTGACGATGCGCGGCATTCAGAACTCCGTCCTCGTCATGATCCTGATCGGACTCGTCGCCACGGTCATCGGCGTCGTCGTCGGTGCTCTCGCGGGCTACTTCCGCGGCTGGGTCGACTCGGTCCTCATGCGGATCACCGACGTCTTCATCGTGATCCCCGCACTGGTGATCGGCCTGATCGTCGGCAAATCCGCCGGTGCCGGAGGCCTTGGCGCATTCGGCCTCGCGGCCCTCCTCGGTGTCGTGTCCTGGATGGTCATCGCCCGTCTGGTGCGAAGCGAGTTCCTCTCCCTGCGAGAGCGGGAGTTCGTCGAAGCCGCCCGGGTCGCCGGCGCCTCCGACGTGCGGATCATCTTCCGCCACATCCTGCCGAACGCCATCGGCGTGATCATCGTCTCGTCGACGTTGCTCGTCGCCTCGGCGATCCTGCTCGAAACAGCCATCAGCTACCTCGGCTTCGGCATCAAGTCACCCGACTCGTCTCTCGGTCTGCTGATCAGCGGCAACCAGTCGGCCTTCTCCACCCGACCCTGGCTCTTCTGGTGGCCCGCCGCTTTCATCGTGATCCTGGCCCTGTGTGCCAACTTCGTCGGCGACGGCCTCCGCGACGCGTTCGACCCGCGCTCCAAGCGCTTCAGCCTTCGCAAGACGGCCGAGCCCGACGCAGCCGAGGTGTCGACCCAGGTGTCTCCGACACCGCCGGTCACCAAGTGATGGCGACCCGCTTCGCCGGTGTCGTAGCCCCGCGCAGGGCGAAGAGCGCCAGCTCAGACTCGACCGAGCAGCACGGCTCCCGCGACAGCCAGAACGGCAACCGCCGCGAGCGGCTGCCAGAGCCACTCGACGCGAACAGCCGTCTTGTCGGCCAGGCCGAGTTCCAGCGCACCGTTCTCGCGCAGGTGCTCCCATCGTTCGCGGACGAGGTCGGCAGCAGCGCCCGACTCGGTCGTCACCAGGTCTCCGGGCCGCACGGTGCTGCCGAGGTCGCCGCGGGGGCTGCTGCGCGTCCCCTTCTCGCGACGCTGCGCCATGGCGGCTCCGGTGCGACCGGGCGCCGGTGCGGCCCAGGCCGCGTAGGTGTGGCCGGGCGTGTGAAGAGTCAGGGCGAATCGAGTGCTCACGTCGATCAGCGCGGCCCAGGGCACGTGGATTCGACGAACGACGTTGGTGAGGGTGACGCCGTCGGCATCGACCTCGACGCGGGGGCGCCACAGGGCGATCCACGTCAGAGCGGCGATAGCCGCGGCCGTCAGTATCTCTGCCGCCGCCGACTCGGGGTTGCCGACAGCCTGGCTCACGGCGACGAACAGAAGCAGCGCCCAGATCGCGATGGCCAGCCCGCGGTTGAAGCGAGAGACAAAAGAGGCGTCTGTGGGCGATCCGGGGTCCGACATGACTCCATCGTCGCAGAGGTGCCCGTGACAGAGTGCACACCGGCTAGCGCCGGCCGAGAAAGGACCACCGACTGATGTCCCAGGTCAACGAGACACCCGCCCGTACGACGAACGACGGTGTGCCCGTCCTTGAGGTGACCGACCTCGACGTCGACTTCGCGGTCGACAACGTCTGGGTACCGGCTGTCAAGAAGCTGTCGTACTCAATCAAGAGCGGCGAGGTCATGGCGCTGGTCGGCGAGTCCGGGTCGGGCAAGAGCGTCAGCTCCATGTCGATCCTCGATCTCCTGCCGCGGAACGCCCGTGTCGGCGGCAGCATCAAGCTCAACGGCCGGGAGCTCCGCGGCATCTCGCCGGCGCAGATGCGGGGCGTCCGCGGTCAAGACGTGGCGGTCATCTTCCAGGAGCCGATGACGGCTCTCAACCCGGTGTTCACCGTGGGCGCGCAGATCGTCGAGACGCTCCGCGTGCACTACGGGATCGCACCCTCGAAAGCACGGGAGCGGGCCATCGAACTCCTGGGTATGGTCGAGCTGCCGGATCCTGAAAAGGCCTTCAACTCATACCCGCACCAGCTCTCGGGCGGCCAGCGCCAGCGCGCCATGATCGCCCAGTCGATCTCGTGTGACCCCGGCCTCCTGATCGCCGACGAGCCCACGACCGCTCTCGACGTGACGGTCCAGGCCGAGATCCTCGACCTGATCCGTAGTCTCCGCGACCGTCTCGGCAGTGCCGTGCTGCTCATCACGCACGACATGGGCGTCGTCGCCGACATCGCCGATCACATCGCGGTCATGCGCCAGGGCGAGGTCGTCGAGGCCGGCCCCACACTCCAGATCTTCCGCAACCCGCAGCACGAATACACGAAGGCCCTCCTGGAGGCCGTGCCGCACCTGGGGCAGGGCGGTGGTGAAGACGATGTCGTCGACATCACGGAGGCCATGGCCGAGACCGTCGCCGCCGTCACTCACCAGTCGTCTCCCGTCGACGGACGGCCTCACGTGGAAGACCGCGACGACACGGATGCCGTCCTGAACTTCAAAGACGTCGTCATCGAATATCCCGGTCGGGGTCGGGTCAAGGCGTTCCGGGCCATCGACCACGTCGATCTCGTCGTTCGCCGGGGCGAAGTCGTCGGCCTCGTCGGGGAATCAGGATCCGGCAAGACCACGCTCGGACGAGCCGCAATCGGCCTCCTCCCCATCACCGAGGGGCACCTCTCCGTCGTCGGCACCGACCTGTCAAAGCACTCGCGTGCGCTGACGCGCCAGGTGCACAAGAACGCCGGCATCGTGTTCCAGGATCCCTCGTCGTCGCTCAACCCCCGGATGAGCATCGGCGACAGCATCGGTGAGCCGCTTCTGCTCGCGAAGAAGTTCAAGGGGCAGGAGCTCACCAACGAGGTCGAGTCGCTCCTCGACAGCGTTCGCTTGCCGAAGAGCTACCGCACCCGCTACCCGCACGAGCTCTCGGGTGGGCAGAAGCAGCGCGTCGGCATCGCGCGTGCGCTGGCTCTCCGACCTCAGCTGCTCATCGCCGACGAGCCGACCTCGGCCCTCGACGTCTCGGTGCAGGCCACGGTGCTCCAGCTCCTCAAGGAGCTGCAGCGCGAGTTCCAGTTCGCCTGCCTGTTCATCACCCACGACCTCGCGGTGATCGACATCCTGGCCGACCGCATCGCGGTCATGCACAAGGGTCGACTGGCCGAGGTCGGCACGCGCGACGCGATCCTCCGCCACCCGCAGGATCCCTACACGCAGCGCCTCATCGCGGCCGTCCCCCTGCCCGATCCGGAGGTGCAGCGCGAGCGACGCGAGTTGCGCGCCCAGATCCTCGCGGCCGGCTCGGACGAGTAGCCGACCGCTCACGGCAGTCAGGAGCACCCCGCGACGCAGGCCGCGGGGTGCTCCTCGTTCCGCTCTGGGAGGACGTTTCCCGCTGTTCACCCCGCTCCGGGTAGACTCTTGAGGTCGGGGCCATGGTTGCCCCCAATCGACTTTCTCTCCTCCCTCTCGAAAAAGGACGTACAACTATGGCGACTGCCATCCGCAGTGACCTGCGCAACGTGGCAATCGTTGCCCACGTCGACCACGGCAAGACGACTCTCGTCGACGCCATGCTCAAGCAGACCAACTCCTTCGACGCGCACTTCGACACCGAAGACCGCATGATGGACGGCAACGAGCTCGAGCGCGAAAAGGGCATCACGATCCTCGCGAAGAACACCTCGGTGCTCTACAACGGCGAGCACGCGACCGACGGTCCGATCACGATCAACGTGATCGACACCCCGGGCCACGCCGACTTCGGTGGCGAGGTCGAGCGCGGCCTCTCGATGGTCGACGGCGTCGTCCTTCTCGTCGACGCGTCCGAGGGCCCTCTGCCCCAGACCCGCTTCGTTCTTCGCAAGGCACTCGCCGCGAAGCTCCCTGTCATCCTCCTGGTCAACAAGACCGACCGCCCCGACGCGCGCATCGACGACGTCGTCGCCGAGTCGCAAGACCTCCTTCTCGGCCTCGCGTCCGACCTGGCCGACGAGGTCGAAGACCTCGACCTCGACGCCATCCTCGACGTCCCCGTCGTCTACGCCTCCGGCCGCGCCGGCGCCGCGTCGACCAACAAGCCCGAAAACGGCTCGCTGCCCGACAACGACGACCTCGAGCCGCTCTTCGATGCGATCCTCAAGCACGTTCCGGCTCCGACCTACGACGACGAGCACCCTCTCCAGGCGCACGTCACCAACCTCGACGCCTCACCGTTCCTCGGTCGTCTCGCCCTGCTGCGCGTCTTCCACGGCACGCTGAAGAAGGGTCAGACGGTTGCCTGGGTCAAGCACGACGGCACCGTTCAGAACGCCCGCATCACCGAGCTCCTCGTCACCAAGGCTCTCTCGCGCTACCCCGCCGAGAGCGCGGGCCCCGGTGACATCGTCGCCGTCGCCGGCTTCGACACCATCACCATCGGTGAGACGCTGTCCGACCCCGACGACGTGCGTCCGCTGCCGACCATCACGGTCGACGACCCCGCCATCTCGATGACGATCGGCACCAACACCTCGCCCATCATCGGCAAGGTCAAGGGCCACAAGCTCACCGCCCGCATGGTCAAAGACCGCCTCGACCGCGAGCTGATCGGTAACGTCTCGCTCAAGGTCGAAGACATCGGGCGCCCCGACGCCTGGGAGGTCCAGGGTCGTGGCGAGCTCGCTCTGGCCATCCTGGTCGAGCAGATGCGCCGTGAGGGCTTCGAGCTCACCGTCGGCAAGCCGCAGGTCGTGACGCGTCGCGTCGACGGCAAGCTGCAGGAGCCCTTCGAGCACATGACCATCGACGTGCCCGACGAGTACCTCGGTGCCGTCACGCAGCTCATGGCCTCGCGCAAGGGTCGTATGGAGAACATGGCGAACCACGGCTCGGGCTGGGTCCGCATGGAGTTCATCGTCCCCGCCCGCGGCCTGATCGGCTTCCGCACGCAGTTCCTCACCGACACGCGCGGTACCGGCATCGCCAACGGCATCAGCCACGGCTACGGCCCCTGGGCCGGCGAGATCCAGACCCGCACCAACGGCTCGATCATCGCCGACCGCTCGGGTGTCGTCACGCCCTTCGCCATCATCAACCTCCAGGAGCGCATGACCTTCTTCGTGCAGCCCACCGAAGAGGTCTACGAGGGCATGGTCGTGGGCGAGAACTCGCGCGCCGACGACATGGACGTCAACATCACCAAAGAGAAGAAGCTGACCAACATGCGTCAGTCGACGGCTGACAACTTCGAGTCGATGACGCCCTCCAAGGTGCTTTCGCTCGAAGAGGCCCTCGAGTTCGCCGGCGACGACGAGTGCGTCGAGGTCACCCCCGACGCAATCCGCATCCGCAAGGTGGAGCTCGACGCGTCGGCTCGCCAGCGCTCGACCGCTCGCCTGAAGAAGCAGAACGCGTAGTCGTACGACTCCCGCTCGATGGAACGCCCCCGGATCCTGGTCTTCAGGATCCGGGGGCGTTCCTCGTTCACTCCGGCTCGGCCGGAACCGGAGCCGCTGCGGCCCCGTGGCAACGGCCATGACTCGACCCCGCGTAGGGTCGTAGGGGTGAAGTCCACCGACCTGAATCTGCTCGTGTCCACCTCTCACCCCACGATCTCGCCGGACGGCAAGCGCCTTGTGTTCGCCGTCACGCGACCCGACATCGACGGTGACGCCTACGTCGGCCAGCTGTGGCAGGCTCCGGCGGACGCCTCCTCTCCGCCCGAGCGACTGACCCGGGGCTTCCATGACTTCAGCCCGGCGTTCTCGCCCGACGGCTCGACCATCGCGTTTCTCCGAGCCACCAGCGACGGTGCTCCTCAGCTGCAGGTGGTCCGAGCCGCGGGTGGGGAGCCGGTACAGGTCACTGATCGGAAGCTCGGCGTCTCCGACTTCTCCTGGTCGCCGGACGGCTCCCGTCTCGTCTTCGTGTCACGCGTACCCGAGGAGGGTCGCTACGGCACGGTCGAGGGGATCTCGTCGAGTGCCGAGCCGGCCCGCACGATCACGACGACGCGGTACCTCTCGAACGGCGTCGGTTACACCATCGACCGCCATGCGCAGTTGTTCGTCGTCGACGTCCCCGACATCGGCGCAGAGCCCTTCGTGAAGTCGGCCCCGTATCCGGGTGCGAAGAACGACGCAGGGCGGCCGGACGGCGATTCTTCCGGGCTCCCGACGGCGCGTCAACTCACCTCGGCCTCTGCCGACCATGCTCACCCGCGCTTCACGCCCGACGGCTCCGAGATCACCTTCGTGGCCTCGCTGCACGAGGGCAGCGACTCGGATCTCCGCTCCGGGGCGTACTCCGTGCCCGCAGCGGGGGGCGATATCGCGACACTCGTCGGCCCCGAGCTCGACCTCGGCGTCGAAGACATCCTCGTCGAGCCGAGCGGGAGTGCGTTCGTCCTCGCCTCCGAGACCGGTCCGACCGGGCTCGGGTTCGTCGGCACGAACGCGGCGCTCTATGTCCGGCCGGCGGCTGGGGCCGCGCTGACGCGGCTGACCGACCCGGAGAACGTCGACCTCTCCTCGTCGAGGCTGGTGGGCGCCGGAAACGGTGCGGTGCTCGTGGCGGAGACGACACGCGGCACGGTTCAGCTGCTGCGTGTCTCGGTGGATGGCGTGACGACGCGCCTCACGGAGGGAAGCCTGGAGGTCACCGGGTACGCCGTCTCCGGGGCCACGACGGCCGTGACCTACATCGACGAGTCGACAGCGGGCGACGTCGCAGTGGTGGAGAGCGGGTCGTTCGACCGTGTCACCGACTTCTCCGCCGACGTTCGCGCGACCGGGCTGCGCGAGGCCGTCGAGACCACGATCGAGGCTCGAGACGGAACCCCCGTCCACGGCTGGGTGCTGACTCCGTCGGAGGAGGGGCCCCACCCCGTGCTTCTCGTGATCCACGGTGGGCCGTACTCGCAGTACACCGGGTCGCTCTTCGACGAGGCTCAGGTCTATGCCGACGCGGGCTACGGCGTCGTCATGTGCAACCCGCGGGGCGCCTCCGGATACGGTCAGGCCTTCGGGCGGGCCATCCAGAACCGCATGGGCACCATCGACATGACCGACGTCCTCGACTTCCTCGAGGGCGCGGTGGCTGCCAACCCGAGCTTCGATGGGGAGCGAGTCGGCATCATGGGCGGTTCGTACGGGGGCTACCTCACGGCCTGGACGATCGCGCACGATCACCGGTTCGCGGGTGCGATCGTCGAGCGCGGGTTCCTCGACCCGGAGTTCTTCATCGGCACCTCCGACATCGGCACCTTCTTCGTGGAGCAGTACACCGGGGCCGACCCCCAGGCGATGGCCGCGCAGAGCCCGCAGGCCTTCGTGTCGCAGGTGACGACACCGACGTTCGTCGTGCACTCGGAGGACGACCTCCGCTGTCCGCTGCCGCAGGCTGAGCGGTATTACCTCGGGCTCGTGCGGGCTGGCGTCGACACCAAGATGCTGATCTTCCCGGGTGAGAACCACGAGTTGTCGCGGTCGGGTCGCCCGCGGCACCGGGTGCAGAGGTTCGACGAGATCCTCGGCTGGTGGGCGGAACACCTCCCGGTCGCTGCTTCGTAGCGGCCGAGGGTGACGTGAAACGGCCACCGGGACGCCCTACGGTGTTCAGGATTGGCCGTTTCGCGTCGCTCCGCCGTGCTTCACAGCGTCAGAGCGAGTGAACGCAAGCGGGGCGAACTACGCGAACAGCGTCTCGCCCACATACCCTCCGGCACGGGCTCCCTGCGGCACCGCGAAGATGCCGCTCGACACGTGCTGCAGGTACTCGCCCATCGCGTCGTTCGCGGCCAGGGCGTTCTGGATCCGGACGAACTGCGCCTCGGGGTCGCGCTGGAAGCTGATGAAGAACAACCCGGCGTTGAGGCGACCGAGGTCATCGTTGCCGTCGACGAAGTTGTAGCCGCGGCGCAGCAGCTGAGCGCCGCCGTTGTGCTCGGGGTGAGCGAGCGACACGTGCGACGTCGTCGCGACGAGCGGCACCCCGTGCTGCTTCTTGGTGAAGTCGACGGAGCTTAACTCGGTGCCGCCCGAAAGCGGAGCGCCCTCGCCCTTGTCGCGACCGACGACGACCTGCTGCTCCTTGAGCGACTGGTGATCCCAGGTCTCGATGTGCATCCGGATCTTGCGGGAGACCAGGTAGGTGCCGTTTGCCATCCAGGCCGCACCGTCGGATCCTTGGGCCCAGACGTCTTTGCGCACGAGCGCCGTGTCTTCGGCCTTGAGGTTGGCCGTGCCATCTTTGAAGCCGAACAGGTTGCGGGGTGTGGTCTGGCCGCGGGTGGTCGACGAGGTGCGGCCGAATCCGAGCTGCGACCAGCGGAGCGACGCGCGGCCGAACGCGATGCGCGAGAGGTTGCGGATGGCGTGGACGGCGACCTGCGGGTCGTCGCTGCACGCCTGGATGCAGAGGTCGCCGTCGCTGGCCGCGGCGTTGAGGTTGTCGCCGGGAAACTCGGGCAGGTCGATCAGCTTGGGCGGGCGTTTCGAGGCGAGGCCGAAGCGATCGTCGAACAGCGAGGGGCCGAAGCCGATCGTGATGGTGAGGCCCGAAGCCGGCAGACCGAGCGCTTCTCCGGTGTCATCCGGGGGAGCGTAGAGCGAGCCGCCGGTGGCGCCAGTGGGCGACACCTCCTGCCCACGGGTCATGCGGCCGGCCGCGTACGACCAGTCTTTGAGGAGATCGACGAGCTCCTCGCGCGTCACGCCCGACGCGATGTCGAAGGCCGCGAAGTGCAGGCGGTCCTGCGCCGCGGTGACGATGCCCGACTGGTGCGTGGCGTAGAAGGGGTAGGTCGTGTTCGCGCCGCTCGAGGCGGCCGCAGCGCTGGTGACCGCCGACTCGATTCCGAGTGCGGAGCCTGCGCCGATCACGCCCGCGCCGAGGCCCACTCCGGCCAGGCCGAGCAGCCCGCGCCGCGACAGTCCGGGGCGCGGAGCGGTCTCGTCGTCTGTGGGCACGCTCGTCTGCCTGTCTCTCACCCTGCGCCCTAGCCGAGGAGCGCCGCGGTGAGCTTCGACAGGGGCTCGCTGAGGGCGTTGACGCCGTCGGAGAGGGCCTTCTTGTCGGCTGCCGTGAGCTTCGTGTACGACGGGTACGAAGTGTCGAGGCTGCCGTACTTCGCGAGGAGCGCGTCGAGTGACTTGAACTCGGAGTCGAGCTCCGTCGCGAGCGACTTGTCTTTCGTGAGGAGGATCGAGCGCACGCCCTCGTAGGCGACCTGCGCGCCCTCGAGGTTGGCCTGGAAGTCGTAGAGGTCGGTGTGCGACCAGGTCTCTTCCTCGCCGGTGATCTTCGACGTCGCGACCTCGTCGAGGAGGCCGACAGCGCCGTTGGCGATCGTGTCGAGCCCGACGCTGAAGTCGGAGGCGGTGACCTCGTCGTAGAGCTGCTTGGTGTTCTTGGTGAGCTGCGCGGCGAGGGTCTTCTTCTCCGCGGCGGTCAGAGCGGTCTTGTAGTCGGAGCGGCCGGGAACGGCGGCGGTCGGCTGCCACAGGTCTTTCTCGATCCGGTGCCAGCCCGTCCACTTCTCGCCCTTCTCGAGGTCGGCGGCGCGGTTGTCGAGCTGGGGATCGAGGTCGCCGAACGACTCGGCGACGGGCTCGATGCGCTCGTAGTGCGCACGCACCTCGGGGTAGAGCTTCTTAGCCGCGGCGTCGTCGCCCGCGAGCCACGCGTCGAGGAAGTCCTGCGTGCCGGTCACGAGCTGGCCGGTCTGATCTTTGATGTACCCGACGTAGGCCTTGTCGGCCGCGTCGATCTGCTGCTGCTCGGTGCCGGTCGCCTTGATGGTCTTGCCCGAGTCGGTGACCGTGAACTTGGCGCGAACGCCCTCTCCCACGAGGCCGGGGATGCAGGCGGTGTAATAGTCGCCGGCCGCGAGCTGCGTGGTCAGCGTGCCCGACGTTCCGGGCCCGATGTTCTCTTTCTCGCTCAGGATCCGGAGCCCGTCCGAGGCGAGGACCTCGAACTCGGTGTTGTCGGATCCTTCGTTCGCCATCGTGAAGGTGACCGTGCCGCTCGGCGCGGTCGTAGTCGAGACCTCGCAACTCGAGTCTTTGCCGGTGACGCTGACGGTCGGGGCGCCATTCGACGAGGATCCCGCGGACGGGTTGTTCTCGACGCAGCCGGTCAGGGCGAGGGCGGCGACGGCGACTCCGGCCGCGAGGCCGAGGGGGCGAACGATCATTCGGGTGCTCCAGTGCTGAGAACGGACTCGCGCGAACCCGGGGCGGGCGTCGAGTCGGCGGTGGTGGTCGAGGGGGAGGTCGTCTTGGCCGGGCGGCGCCGTGTGGCGCGGAGGAAGAGCGGGAGGACGACCACGAGATAGGCGAGCCAGACGACGGACTGCAGCACCGTCGGGCGCGGGGTGAAGTTGACGAGGCCCTGGAGAAGGGTGCCGTACCAGCTGGTCGGCGGTATCGCACGCGAGATGTCGAACGCGTAGACGCTCGCGCCGGGCAGGACTCCGGCCTCCTGCAGGTCGCCGATGCCGTACAGCAACACGCCGGCGGCGACGATCACCAGGAAGAACCCGGTGATGGTGAAGAACTTCGCCAGGTTGAGGTGGACGAAGCCGCGGTAGATGCCGATCTCGATCACGATGGCCGCTGCGATGCCGAGAAGAGCGCCGATTGCGGGAATGGCGGTGCCTCCCGCGGTCGACACGGTGGCCCAGACGAACAGCGCCGTCTCGATGCCCTCGCGGCCGACCGAGAGGAACGCGAGGCCGACGATCGCCCAGGCGCCGCCGAGGAGGGCCTTGTCGAGGTTCGACTGCAGGTCGTGCTTCATGCTGCCGGCGGTCTTCGCCATCCAGAAGGTCATCGTCGTGACGAAGCCGACGGCGATGATCGACAGCCCGCCGCCGATGATCTCCTGCGCCTGGAAGCTGAGGCCGTAGCGGCCGAAGGTGAGCAGGGCACCGAGGCCGAGCGAGAGAACTGCGGCGAGGGCGACGCCGGCCCAGATCCGGGGCAGCACGTCGCGCCGCCCGACCTTGACCAGGTAGGCGATGAGGATGCCTACGACGATGGAGGCCTCGAGACCTTCGCGGAGGCCGATGAGGAAGTTGGCGAGCACGGGCGAGCCTTATGAATCGGATGGGCCGGAGCCGGTCGGCGGGGCGATGGCCCTGGCCGGGTGAGGTCGACTTATGTTGGTAAGCCTTGCCTAACCAGAGACGACCATAATGGCCGCTCGCCTATCCTGTCCAGTGATGAGCACTTCCGAGACCGACCCTCCAGCCCCTGTTGCCTCGACATCGAGAGACCGAGGGAGCGACCTCGAGCGCGTCCTCGTGGTGCACGCCCACCCCGACGACGAGACGATCGCGACGGGGGCGCTGCTGGCGACCCTCGTCGACGACGGCGCCCAGGTGACGGTCGTCACCTGCACTCGCGGAGAGCTCGGCGAGGTCATGCCCGACGACCTCGCCGCCCTGCGCGGCCGCGACGCCGCGCTCGCCGCGCACCGACAGAACGAGATCGCCGAGGCGATGGCCGTTCTCGGGGTGACCGACCACCGGTTCCTCGGTACCGAAAGCGCTCGCACGCCCGGTCTTCCCGTCCGCGCCTACCGCGACTCCGGCATGGAGTGGGGGAGCGACGGCATGCCTATCCCCGTGGCCGACGTGCATCCGGCCGCGTTCTGCTCCGCGTCCTTCGGCGAGATTGTCTCCGACCTGGCGGCCGTGGTCGACGACGTGCATCCGACCGCTATCGTCAGCTACGACGTCGACGGCGGCTACGGTCACCCCGATCACGTCCGGGTCAACCGCGCGGTAGCACGAACCGCCGAGATCGCGGGTGTTCCGTTCTTCGCGATCACGGGCGGCACCGTCGAGATGAAGACCTCGTCCGGCGGGAGGCCGTCCGGGACGCCGACTTTGGCGGGCGCCGACGTCGTCGTCGATGGCGCCCCCGTGCTCGAGCGCAAGGTCCGCGCCCTCGAGGCTTACCGCTCGCAGGTGCGCGTCGTCCGCACGCCGGGCGGGCCCGCCCTCGAGTTTCCCCACGGCGCCATCGAGCCGGTCAGCGTCGTCGAGACCTTCCGTCACGTGGCCGAGCCGGAGCCTGCGTCGTTCCCGCAGGGTGCCGGCTTGGACGAGCTCGGCCCGCTGGGCAAGGGCCTGACCTACGGCGCCTCGCTCGTCGCCGGCGCCCTCTTCGGGGCCATCGGCACGATCGCCCATCAAGAGACGGCGGGTGGCTTCCCGGTCGGGGCGACGCTGGCGCTGGCCATGGTCGCGGCACTGCTGATCGGCTTCAGGATCCAATTCGGCTCACGATTCGTCGGCGTCCTCGCCGCCCTGGGAGTGGTCGGCGTCGTCGGCCTCCTGTCCCTTCCCCAGTCGAGCGGAACCGTGCTCGTTCCGGGCAACGCGCTCGGCTACGCGTGGCTCTTCGGCCCGGTCGTGATCGCCCTGTTCGTCTTGGGCTGGCCCCGTTTCGGGGCTCTGCGGGCCGCACGGGCCGCGCGGGTCGATAGACTGGGACACTCGCCGCAGAGTCCGACCGACCTGCCCGATGCGAAGGAACAGATTTAGCCCGTGACGTATGTGATCGCCCTCCCCTGTGTCGATGTCAAAGACCGCGCCTGCATCGACGAGTGCCCGGTCGACTGCATCTACGAGGGTGAACGCTCGCTCTACATTCACCCCGACGAATGCGTCGACTGCGGTGCCTGCGAACCGGTCTGCCCCGTCGAGGCGATCTACTACGAAGACGATCTACCCGACAAGTGGTCCGAGTACTACAAGGCCAATGTCGAGTTCTTCGACGAGATCGGCTCTCCGGGCGGTGCCGCCAAGATCGGCGTGATCGCTCACGACCACCCGGTCATCTCGGTTCTGCCGCCGCAGGCCGCCGAGCACTGATCGGCGTCTCGGCGTGGCTCTGACTCTTCCCGAGTTTCCGTGGGATTCCCTGGCCGACGCCTCGGCCACTGCGCGCCGTCACGAGGGCGGCATCGTCGACCTCTCGGTCGGATCGCCCGTCGACCCGACCCCGGCCGTCGTGCGCGACGCCCTGCGTGAGGCGACCGATGCGCACGCCTATCCGCAGGTCGCCGGCACCCCGGCCCTCCGCGCCGCCATCATCGACTGGTATGCCGAACGGCGCGGCGTCACCGGCCTCACCGACGCGAACGTGCTGCCGACGATCGGCTCGAAAGAGCTCATCGCCGGCATGGCCCTCTGGCTCGGTCTCGGCCCGGGCGACACTGTCGTGTACCCGACGAACGCCTACCCGACCTACGAACTCGGCGCCGCCCTGGTAGGCGCCACCGCACTCGCCTCCGACGACCCCGCCGAGTGGCCTCGGTCGACGAAGCTCGTCTGGCTCAACAGCCCCGGCAACCCCGACGGTCGAGTCCTCTCCATCGAGCAGCTCAAGGCCGCCGTCGACCGTGCCCGCGACCTCGGGGCCGTCATCGCCGGCGACGAGTGCTATGCCGAGCTCGGCTGGGAGACGGAGTACGACGACACGGCGACACCCTGCATCCTCGACGAGCGAGTGATCGGCGACAGCCGCCGAAACGTCATCTCGGTCTACTCGCTGTCGAAGCAGTCGAACCTCGCGGGCTACCGCGCCGGGTTCATCGCCGGCTGCGGCGAGATCGTCGGGCAGCTGCTCGGTGTGCGGAAGCACGCGGGTCTCATGCCTCCGGCGCCGGTGCAGCAGGCCATGGTGACAGCCCTGGGTGACCACGACCACGTCCGCGCCCAGAAGGCGCTCTACCGAGGGCGGCGCGACCGGCTCTCGCGAGCCCTCGTCGCCGCCGGATTCCGCATCGACGACAGCGAGGCAGGCCTCTACCTCTGGGCCACCCGCGACGAAGACGCCTGGGCGACCGTTGGGTGGCTCGCCGACCGGGGCATCCTGGTGGCGCCGGGCACGTTCTACGGGGTGAGCGGTGCACGTCATGTGCGCATCGCTCTCACCACGACCGACGAGCGGATCGATGCGGCCGTGAGTCGTCTCGCCGGCTGAGCCGTCGGATCCTACGCTCGGGGGTGCTCGCGCCCGCTGCCCCTCCTACTAGGCTGAACGAGTGACTGACACTGCCAACGACGCCCAGAAGGCCACGCAGCAGACGGCGAAACTCACGTTCCCGGGCGGAACGGCCGAGTTCCCGATCGTCCCGTCGAGCGACGGGGCATCGAGCGTCGACATCTCGACGTTCATGAAGCAGACGGGCTACTCGACGCTCGACGCCGGATTCGTGAACACGGCCGCCACCAAGAGCGCGATCACCTACATCGACGGCGACGAGGGCATCCTCCGCTATCGCGGGTACCCGATCGAGCAGGTCGCGGCGAACTCGACTTTTCTCGAGACCGCGTGGCTGCTGATCTACGGTGAGCTGCCGACCGCCGACGAGCTCGCCTCGTTCGACGCGCGCATCCGCCGCCACACTCTTCTGCACGAAGACCTCCGCCGGTTCTTCGATGCGCTGCCCGCCTCGGCTCACCCGATGTCGGTGCTGTCGTCGGCCGTCGGCGCGCTGTCGACGTTCTACGAAGACACCATGGACGTCAAAGATCCGGCGCAGGTCGAACTCCAGACCATCCGCCTCTTGGCGAAGCTGCCCGTCATCGCCGCCTACGCCCACAAGAAGAGCCTCGGGCAGGCGTTCCTCTACCCCGACAACAGCCTCTCGTTCGTCGACAACTTCTTGAAGCTCAACTTCGGCACGATGGCCGAGCCGTACGTCGTCAACCCGGTGCTCTCGAAAGCCCTCGAACGCCTGCTCATCCTCCACGAAGACCACGAGCAGAACGCGTCCACCTCGACGGTCCGCCTCGTCGGCTCGACCGAGGCCAACATGTACTCCTCGATCTCGGCCGGCATCTCCGCCCTCTACGGCCCGCTGCACGGCGGCGCCAACGAGGCCGTGCTCAAGATGCTCGCCGAGATCCGCGACTCCGGTCAGGGCGTCGCCCGCTTCGTCGAGCGCGTCAAAAACAAGGAGGAGGGCGTCAAGCTGATGGGCTTCGGCCACCGGGTCTACAAGAACTACGACCCGCGCGCCAAGCTCGTCAAAGAGAGCGCCGACGAGGTTCTCGCGGCCCTCGGCGTGAAAGACGAGCTGCTCGACATCGCCCTCGAGCTGGAGCAGGTCGCGCTCAGCGACGAGTACTTCATCTCGCGCAAGCTGTACCCGAACGTCGACTTCTACACCGGCATTATCTACAAGGCCATGGGGTTTCCGCCGCGCATGTTCACGGTGCTCTTCGCCATCGGGCGCCTGCCCGGCTGGATCGCGCACTGGCGCGAGATGAACGTCGACAAGGCCACCAAGATCGGCCGACCGCAGCAGCTGTACGTCGGAGCGACCGAGCGCGACTGGCCCGAGGGTCGCTGACCGTCTTGGCGTGCGACAGCTAGTCGCGTTCCGCAGGTCTAGTCGCGGCATTCCGCGACTAAACCCGCGTTTTGCGACTAGCTGACGCGGATGCCTGGCTCAAGCGTGCAGCGCCTCGTTCAGCGTCACGCCGGTGCCCTTGCGCTGCAGCACCTCGACGGCCCCGGTCAGCGAGTTGCGGCGGAACAGCAGCCCGGCCCGGCCCGACAGCTCGACGGCCTTGACCGTCTGCTGCTTGCCGTTCGTGTCGGAGGCTGACCCGACGACGACCACCTTCGTGCCGGCCGTCACGTAGAGGCCCGCCTCGACGACGGTGTCGTCGCCGATCGAGATGCCGATGCCCGAGTTCGCCCCGAGCAGGGCCCGGTCGCCGATCGAGACGCGCTGGGTGCCGCCGCCCGAGAGCGTGCCCATGATCGAGGCGCCACCGCCGACGTCGGAGCCGTGGCCGACGACGACGCCCTGCGACACGCGACCCTCGATCATGGAGTCGCCGAGCGTTCCCGCGTTGAAGTTGACGAAGCCCTCGTGCATGACGGTCGTGCCCGGTGCCAGGTGAGCGCCGAGGCGCACGCGCGACGCGTCGGCGATGCGCACCCGCTCGGGCAGCACGTAGTCGAGCAGGCGGGGGAACTTGTCGACGCCGGTCGCCTGGATTCCCGCGCGCTGCAGGCTTCGGCGCAGCCGGCCGAAGTCGTCGGGGTGCACGGGGCCGGCGTTCGTCCATACGACCGCGGGCAGGTGGGCGAAGATGCCGTCGAGGTTGATCGTGTTCGGCTTGACGAGCAGGTGGCTGAGAAGGTGCAGGCGCAGATAGGCGTCGGGGGTCGACGCGGGTGCCGCCTCGAGGTCGATTCGCACCGTGACGGGCTCGAGCGTCACGGCTCGGCGGTCGTCGGGGCCGGCCTGCTCGCCGATCTCGGCCGGCGCGAGAGCCGGGTCGCGATCGGCGGGAAACTCGCCGAGAACGGGCGAGCCGAACCACGTGTCGAGGATCGTGCCGTCGGAGGCGATGGTGGCGAGGCCGTAGCCCCAGGCGGCGGAAGAAGCACTCATGGCAAAAGGGTATCGAGGATCCGACGGGGTCGCGTTCGTCTCCGAGGTCCCGTTATCGCCGCCCGGCTAGGCTGTGCGCATGCCAGCCCTCGACCTGACCGTCTCCTCGATCGACCTCACCCGGCAGCTGTGCGATATCCCCTCGGTGTCGGCCGATGAGAAGCGGATCGCCGACGACATCTGGGCCACTCTCGAGGGGTGCGATCACCTCGAGCTCTTCCGGGACGGCGATGCCATCGTCGCGAAGACGAACCTCGGCCGGGCGAAGCGGGTCGTCATCGCCGGGCACATCGACACCGTGCCGATCAACGACAACGTTCCGACCCGCTACGAGACGATCGACGGTGTCGACTACCTCTGGGGCCGCGGCACCGTCGATATGAAGGCCGGCTGCGCGGTCGCGCTCAAGCTCGCCGTCGAATTGACCGAGCCGAACGTCGACATCACCTGGGTCTGGTACGACCACGAAGAGGTCTCCGATGCGCTCAATGGTCTCGGCCGCCTGACTCGCGAGTACCCCGAGATGCTCGCGTCCGACTTCGCGATCCTCATGGAGCCGTCGAACTCGAGCGTCGAGGGTGGCTGCAACGGCAACCTCCGCGCCGAGATCCGCACCTACGGCCTCCGCTCGCACAGCGCTCGCTCCTGGATCGGCGACAACGCCATCCACAAGGCCGCGCCCATTCTCGCGAAGCTCGCCGCCTACGAGGCGCGCCAGGTCGAAGTCGACGGCCTCGTCTACCGCGAGGGTCTCAACGCCGTCGGAATCAGCGGCGGCGTCGCCGGCAACGTGATCCCCGACGAGTGCATGGTGCACGTCAACTACCGGTTCGCACCGAGCCGCTCGGCCGACGAGGCCGTGGCGCATATCCACGAGCTGTTCGGCGAGTACGACGTCGCGATCGTCGACCTGGCACAGGGCGCTCGGCCGGGCCTCGACGCGCCCCTCGCGCAGGAATTCTTGAAGGCCGTCGGCGGCGAGGCCAAGCCGAAGTACGGCTGGACCGACGTTGCGCGCTTCTCGGGCCTCGGCATCCCCGCGGTCAACTACGGCCCCGGCGACCCGATGAAGGCCCACGCCGACGACGAGCGCGTCGCGCTCGAGCAGATCACCGAGTGCGAGCGCGGGCTGAGGGCGTGGCTGACGGCCTGATCACCGGTAGCCGTCCTTCGGCGCGAAGCAAGGTGAGTGCGGCGACGCCGCTGTCACGCGTTCGCGCGATCGTCGACCGGCTGCCGTGGTGGGCCCAGGTCCTGCTGATCTTCGTGGCGTCGCGCTTCGTCAGCACGGCGCTTCTGCTCGGGTTCGCCGGCGCTCAGGCGACCAACCCCTGGACCGTCTCTCGACCCGATTACGCGAGCTTTGCGAAGATCTGGGACGGCCAGTGGTACTACATCGTCGCCCAGATCGGGTATCCGAGCGTGCTGCCGCTCACCGCCGACGGGCACGTCGCGCAGAACCAGTGGGCGTTCCTCCCGGTCTACCCCGTGGTCACCCGTGGGCTGATGGAGCTGACTGGAGCATCGTTCGCGCCGACGGCAGCGTTCGTGTCGGTGCTGGCGGCCGCAGCGACCGCCCTGGTGCTCTCTCGGATCCTCGTCCGGTTCCTTCCCGGCGGGTCGGCCCTCTTTGGAGTGTTGCTCTTCTGTGTGGCCCCGCTGTCACCGCTGCTGCAGGTGGCGTACGCCGAGTCGCTGTTCCTGTTGCTGCTGGCGGTCGCGCTTCTTCTGCTACTGCAGCGGCGCTACGGGTTGATGCTGCTCGTGCTCGCGGTGGCGTCGTTCACCCGGCCCGGTGTGATCGCCTTCGCGCTGGCGCTCGCGCTCCACTGGGGTCACCGGTACATCCGGCGGGAGAGCGAGCCGTTCTCGCCTCGGGAGCGTCTGAAAGTCGGAGTCGTGGCGATAGCCACGGGAGTCTTCGGTCTGGCCTGGCCCGTCGTGGCGGCCATCGTCACCGGCCGTCTCGACGCCTACACGGCCACCGAGCTGTCATGGCGCGCCGACTACATCGGCTACGGCCACCTCCTGCCCTTTACCTCGTGGGTCCAGGGGGCGAACTGGTGGGTGCCGGGTGGTGCGGGGGTGGTCTTCCTCGTCGTGGCGGTAGTCCTCTTCGGGCTGTTCCTCGTCACCCCATGGGCACGGCGTCTGCCCATCGACCTGCGGTTCTGGGTGGTTGCCTACGTGCTCTACCTGTTGGCGGTGTTCTTTCCGCAGTCGTCGACGTTCCGTGTGCTGATGCCGATTTTCCCGCTGCTCGGAGCGCTCGCCGTTCCGCGGTCGAAGGTGTTCCGCGTGAGCCTCGTGGCCGTCTTCGTCGTCGCCCAGTGGATCTGGCTCTACTACTGCTGGTGGGTGAACGGGTACGACTGGACACCCCCGTGACAGGCGGTTCGGCGACGCCTGACGGCCGACGTTTAGGGACTGGCCTGCAAATCACCGATAATAGGTATGAGCATTCCGCGAAAGGGGACTATCTGATGGCAGCCATGAAGCCGAGGACCGGCGACGGACCAATGGAGGCCGTGAAGGAGGGTCGGCTCATCATCGTGCGCGTTCCGCTGGAGGGCGGAGGGCGCCTGGTGGTCTCGGTCAACGATGACGAGGCCAAAGAGCTGCACGACGCCCTAGCCGGCGTCGTCAAAGCCGCTTCCTAACGGCCCCCAGAAGACGCCCCGCACAGAACGTGCGGGGCGTTTTTGCGTGCCCGCGTCAGCGCTTGACGAGCTGGAGCAGTCCGTCGCCGGCGGTCGCGAGCGAGCTGATCACGGCCGGTGACGTCGAGACCTCGGTGAGAAGCGTGCGGTAGTCGGCGGTGATCTGCTCGCGGGCGGCGGGGTTGGCCACGCGGCCGTTCCAGAGGGCATGAGCGACGAGGACGATTCCGCCCGTGCGGGCCAGCCGGAGGCCGTGCTCGACGTACTCGATGACGCCCTCGGGGTCGGCGTCGATCAAGACCACGTCGTAGGAGTTCTCGTTCATCCGCGGCAGCACCTCGCGGGCACGACCGGCGATCAGCCGCACGCGGTTGGCCGGGATGCCGGCGAGCACGTACGTCTCGCGAGCCGTCTGCTGATGATCGACCTCACTGTCGATCGACGTGAGCGTGGCGGAGGGCGCTCCCGCCATGAGCCACAGGCCGGAGACGCCGAGACCCGTGCCGATCTCGATGATGTTCTTGGCGCCGATAAGGGCGGTGGTCAGCGCCAGCTGCGCACCGACACCAGGCGAGACCGCTTCGACACCCGCCTCGAGGGAGTGCTGGCGCGCAAGACCGATGGCGTCGCTCTCGGTGACCAGTTCTTCGGCGAACTTCCAACTGGACTCTTTGTGTGGCACTCGTTACTCCTCGTCGGTCAACTCTAGGGGGCGCTCCGAGGTTCGAGCCGTTAGTCTCTTCACGTGTTGCCCTCCTTCGACAAGATCTTCGTGATCGCGCTCATCGCGGTCATGCTGTTGGGGCCCACACGCCTTCCGATCTACGCGCAGAAGCTCGGCCAGCTCGTCCGAACCGTTCGGGGCATGGCCGACACGGCCCGGGCGCGCATGAAAGAGGAGATGGGCGAGGAGTACAACGACGTCGACTGGCAGAAGCTCGATCCGCGTCAGTACGATCCCCGTCGCATCATCCGCGATGCCCTCCTCGACGAGCCCACGACCGTCATCTCGACCCCGGCGTCGGCTGCCGCGGCGTCGGCTGTGGCGGCGGGGCTGCCCACCCGCAGCTCGCGCGCGACGGTGGTGCCGTTGTCTGCAGGCGAGGCGCCGCCCTACGACAACGAGGCGACGTAGGCCCTGCACGGATCCTCGTCTCTTTAGACCGTGCCGTGCAGCGAAGCCACTCGTGAGGCCTCGGCGCGAAGGGCGTCGACGACGCGGCGAACCGACGGCCGTTCGGCGCGATCGGGACGGAGCAGGACCGACACGTAGCGCACTGCGCGCATCCCCTCGAGCGGCAGCAGCACCATGTCGTCGCGGACGCCGCTCGACGTGAAGCGGGGGAGCACGGCGATGCCGAGGCCGGCGCCGACCAGCGACTCGGTGATGCGGGTGTCGCTGAAGCGCTGCGAGATGCGCGGTGCCGTGCCGGTGATGCGCTCGATCTCGCGGTACACCCAGTCGTACGGGTAGCCCTTCGGCACGCCGATCCAGCTCTCGCCGACGAGGTCTTCGAGGGCCAGCGAGGCGCGGCCGGCGAGTCGGTGGTCGGCGGGGAGCGCGATGTCGAGCGGTTCGCGGAGCAGGGGCACGATCGTAAGCCCTCGACCGCGCCAGCTTCGCTCACCGTCGGGGGAGTGCGCGATGACCACGTCGAAGTCGCCCGTGAGGTCGGGGAACGCGAGGGTGGCCGGATCGTGGTCGGATGCGCGCACGGCCAGGCCCGGCGTCTCGGCCACGGTCCTGAGCAGCCCGGGAAGCAGCATCTGTCCGGCCGTCGGGAACGTCGCCAAAGTGACCTCCCCCTGGGGTGCCACGAGGAAGTCGTCCCAGGTGGCCTGCGCGCGCTCGAGGGCGACTGCGACATCGGCCGCCGTCTGGGCCAGCACGCGCCCCGACCCGGTCAGCACGAGACCCCGCCCCTGCCGCTCGGTGAGGGGTGTGCCGGCCTCGCGTTCGAGCACCTTCAGCTGCTGTGACACGGCCGACGGGGTGCGGTGCGTGGCTTTGGCGACCGCGGCGATGCTGCCCCGCTCGGCGAGTTCGCGGAGGAGCTCGAGACGCTTGACATCCATGAAGCAAATCTACATTGTCACCCTAGAAAAGGTCGATTGTCCTTTGCAATGTGCCTCTTCATACTGGTATTACACACAACAACCACATCGCCATGGAGGGCATCATGTTCATCGGAATCACCGTTCTCGCAGTCGCCGCATTCGCCGGTATCGTCGGCACCGTCGTCAGCACCAGCACCGACGGCTACCGTCGTCAGCCCACGCGCTCCTTCGACTGAGCCCACGCGCTCGCGCGACCAGCAGCAGCCCACGGCGACCCCCGCAGTAGCGGGAGGTCGCCTTTGCTGTTAACGATGCAGCCTGTCGGGTGCAGTCCTTTTCGTGGCTCAGGATCCGACGGGTCGCCCGAACCTTTAGCCTCCGGTTTTGCGCGTCTCGGCCCCAAATCGGCCGGATCAGGCCGAATTCGCAGGACGACGGCCCGGCCGGGGTAGGCGCGCGTTCAGAACTCTGGCAAAACCGGCTGTTTTGCCTGCGGCAGGGGCCTTTCGGCTCGCTTTTGCCAGACTTCTGAACGCGTCAGAAGACCGTGACCCCGAGTCGGCGGCCCGCCAGGCCGCGCCCCTGGCTCGCCAGCCTCGCGGCCAAGGTCTCGATCGCCTGTGCCGCCGGGTCACCCGGTAGGCCGACGACGACCGGCTCGCCCGCGTCGCCGCCTTTGCGCAGCGCCAGGCTCAACGGCACACTGGCCAGGAGCTCGACGGGAGACTCCTGCCCCTTCGAGAGCCGCCGGGCGGTCTCCGCGCCGCCGCCCGAGCCGAACAGCTCGAGCACTGAGCCGTCGGGCTGGGGCATCCCCGACATGGTCTCGACCACGCCGAGTAGCTTCTGCCCGGTCTGCCGGGCGACGAGCCCGGAGCGCTCGGCGACGTCGGCCGCCGCCGGCTGGGGCGTCGTGACGACGATGACCTCGGCATTCGGCAGCAGCTGCCCGACCGAAATCGCCACGTCGCCCGTGCCGGGTGGCAGGTCGAGCAGGAGCACGTCGAGGTCGCCGAAATAGACGTCGGTCAAGAACTGCTGAATCGTGCGGTGCAGCATGGGGCCACGCCAGGCCACTGCGGTTGAGGTGTCGTCGACGAACATGCCGATCGAGATCACCTTCACCCCGTAGGCGACGGGCGGCAGGATCATGTCGTCGACCTGCGTCGGCTTCACACTCGCACCCGCGTCGTCGACCAAGCCGAGAAGGCCGGGGATCGAGAAGCCGTAGACGTCGGCGTCGACGATGCCGACCGCGAGCCCGCGGGCGGCCAGAGCGACTGCGAGGTTGGCAGTGACCGTCGACTTGCCGACGCCGCCCTTGCCACTCGTCACGGCGTAGACCCGCGTCAGCGAGCCGGGACCGAAGGGCATCACGCGGGCAGCGCGGCCGCCGCGCAGCTTCTCGGTGAGCGCAGCTCGCTCCTCGCGGGTCATGACAGTGATGTCGACGTCGACCGCGGTGACCCCCGCGACGCGAGAGGTCGCAGCGCGAACGTCGCGTTCGATGGTGTCGGCCGCCGGGCAACCGACGATCGTGAGCTTGACGCCGACGGTCGCCGCGCCGCTGTCGTCGACCGCGATGTCGCCGACCATGTCGAGGTCGGTGATGGGTTTGCGGATCTCGGGGTCGAGCACGCCGGCGAGGGCGGTGCGGATGCGCGCTGACACGCCCTCGGGGGCGGGCAGCGGGTCAGTCACGCGCGGATCCTGGGGTCTCTGGCGATGCCTCCGGTTCGTCTCGACGGTCGAGTTCTTCGAGCAGCGACCGGAGTTCGTCGCGGATGAAGTCTTTCGACGCCATGTCTTTCATCGCGAGGCGCAGTGCCACGACCTCGCGGGCCAGGTACTCGGTGTCGGCGAGATTGCGCTCGGCACGTTGGCGATCCTGCTCGACCTGCACTCGATCGCGATCGTCTTGACGGTTCTGTGCGAGGAGGATCAGCGGCGCGGCGTAGGAGGCCTGGAGCGACAGGATGAGGGTCAGGGCCGTGAACCCGATCGCGGCCGAGTCGAAGCGGAGATTGAGCGGAGCGAGCGTGTTGTAGCCCATCCAGGCGACACAGAAGAGCGTCAGGGCGATGAGGAAGTAGGGCGTGCCCATGTTGCGGGCGATCGACTCGGTCGCTCGTCCGAAGCGATCACGGCTCGGCCCTTTGCGGCCGGAGAGGACGCGGGTGCGGAGGCCCTTGGGCGAGTCGAGACGGACGTCGCTACGGCTGTCGCGTGCCATTGGTCGTCCTCCTTCCGGTTACGGTCGCGGTTGCTCTTCTGAGGCGGGGCCGGGTGTGGCCCAAGGGTTGCTCGGGATCCTGGCTTCGCCAGTCGTCGGGCAGTACGTGGTCGAGGACGTCGTCGATAGTCACCACCCCGACAAGTCGGTGGTTGTCGTCGACGACCGGGACGCTGACGAGGTTGTAGCGCGCCATGACGCGCGTCACCTCGAGAGCGGACGCGCCGACGTTGACCGGCTCGGTCTGAGCGTCGAGAAGCGTGCCCAGACGCTCGTTGGGCGGATACCGGAGCATCCGCTGGAAGTGCACCATGCCGAGGAAGCGGCCGGTCGGAGGCTCGTAGGGCGGCAGCACGACGCAGACGGCTGCGCCGAGCGCCGGAGCGATCTCGTGGCGTCGGATCAGCGCGAGGCCTTCGGCGACGGTGGCATCACCCGACACGATGACTGGGTCGGTCGTCATCAGACCGCCCGCCGTGTCGGAGTCGTAGCTGAGGAGCATGCGGACGTCGTCGGCCTCGTCGGGCTGCATCAGAGCCAGCAGCGCTTCACCCCGCTCATCGGTGAGCTGGGCGATGAGGTCGGCCGCGTCGTCGGGCTGCATCTGGTCGAGCACATCGGCCGCGCGATTGTCGTCGAGGCGGTTGAGGATCGACACCTGCTCGTCTTCGGGCATCTCTTCGAGGACGTCGGCCAGACGGTCGTCAGAGAGCTCTTCGGCGACTTCGTAGCGACGCTCTTCGCCCAGATCGAGCAGGGTGTTCGCCAGGTCGGCGGGAAGCAGGTCGGCGTAGGCGGCGATGACGTGCTCGGCGCTCTGGGCCTCGCCGGGGGCGCTCTCTTCGCGGACGTCCGTCCACAGGGCGAAGACTGTCGGCCCCTTGCCGAACGGGGAGGGGCTCGCCTTCGGCTTGCGCAGGAAGACCTGCCCGACCTCCCAGCCGCCCTCGTCGGTCTCGTCGATCGCGACGTCTTCGATGGTGGCGAGCGAGTCGTCGTGGCGGAGTCGAACCTTGCGGCCGAGGATCTCGGCAATCACCCGCACCTCGCCGCCCCGCTGCTCGAACCGACGGAGCGCGATGGTGCCGGTGGTGATGATCTGACCGGAGCCGATGCTGGTGACCCGGCCGATCGACACGAACACGCGTCGCTTTCCGGGGACCTCGACGACGAGACCGACGACCCGCGGAGCTTCGTCGTTGCGGTAGACGACGAGGACGTCGCGGACCTTGCCGACGCGATCGCCCGCGGGGTCGAAAACGAGGCACCCGGCGAGCCGGGCGACGAAAACTCTCGTGGCGCTCACCCGACCAATTTAGCCTGTGCCGGTGACCGTCGGGGACCGGCGCGGGGATGGGCTACCGACTGACGCCAAATGCTGGACCGAGCACGCCCGGTGCGACATTTGGCGGCACTCGCTCCCCAGCGCGGCGGAGTCAGCACGGGCAGGAGTCACCGAGTGCCGCCGCTTGCCGGACTTGGCGCGCCCGGAGCGACATTCAGCGGCACTCGCGGCGACGAGGCGCGGTCCCGCAGCGGCTACGGACGCGGGAGCAGAAGTAGCGGCCCCTGGGTGCAGGGACTCAGGCCCGGGCGATCCAGGCCTCGACGTCGGACGCGGTCCGGGGAATGCCGACCGAGAGGTTCTCAGCGCCGTCGGCCGTGACGAGGATGTCGTCTTCGATGCGCACGCCGATGCCCCGGAACGCCTCGGGCACCGTGAGGTCGTCGGGCTGGAAGTAGAGGCCGGGCTCGATGGTGAAGACCATGCCGGCCTCGATCACACCGTCGAGGTAGAGGTCGCGTCGGGCAGCGGCACAATCGTGCACGTCGATGCCGAGGTGGTGGCTCGTGCCGTGCACCATGTAGCGACGGTGGTACTGCGCATCGGGCTTGATCGACTCGGCGGCCGAGACGGGCAGGAACCCCCACTCGGCGGTCTTCTCGGCGATGACGGCCATAGCCGTGGCGTGGATCTCGCGGAACCGAATGCCGGGCTTCACGATCGCGAAGGCGGCATCGGCCGCCTCCAACACGGCCTCGTACACCAGGCGCTGAACGTCGGTGAACCGACCGGAGACCGGCAGGGTGCGGGTGATGTCGGCGGTGTACAGGCTGTCGAGCTCGACCCCCGCGTCGATCAGGATGAGGTCGCCGGGGGAGACGCGGCCGTCGTTGGTGGTCCAGTGCAGAACACAGGCGTGCTCGCCGGACGCGGCAATCGTGTCGTAGCCGACGGTGTTGCCATCGGCGCGGGCGCGGCGGTTGAATGTGCCCTCGACGATGCGCTCGCCCCGAGGGTGTGCCAAGACCTCGTCGAAGTCGGCGATGACGTCGTCGAAACCCTTCTTGGTGACGGCGACCGCCTGCCGCATCTGGGCGATCTCGTAGCTGTCTTTGACGAGACGGAGCTCGCTGAGGTCGCGGGCGAGAACGTCGGTGGTCGCCGACCGATCGGCCACAGTGTCGACGGTCGCCTCACCGGCCGGCACGGGAAGCAGGGCATCGACGCGGCGCGTCAGATCGCCGTCGGCCTCGCGGACGAGGAGCGTGTCGGCATCGACGGAGCCGACGACCGACTCGAAGTCAGAGAGATCGCGCGTGGCCAGACCGAGGTCGACGCTTACGTCGGCGAGCGACGGCCGAGGCCCGATCCAGAACTCGCCGATGTCGGAGTTGGCGTAGAACTCGTCGGAGTCGCGGCCCGCGCTCGCCCGGAAGTAGAGCGTCGCCTCGTGGCCGTCGGCGGTGGGCTCGAGCACCAGGACGGAGCCGGGGACGCTGTCGGAGGCCCAGCCCGTCAGGTGCGCGAAGGCGGAGTGAGGGCGGTAGGGGTAGTCGGTGTCGTTCGACCGCACCTTGGCCTGCCCGGCCGGCACGATCAGCCGCTTGCCCGGGTGGAGAGCCGATAGGCGCGCACGTCGATCGGCCGTGAAAGCCGTCTGCTCGCGGGGCGTCGAGACCGAGTCGGCACGATCGGCCCACTGCGACGAGATGTACTCCTTGAACGTATCGGAGCCCGGGGTCGTCGAACGATTGGAGGTGGCGCGAGGTGCCTTCTGATCAGCCATGCCCACCATTATGGTCGCCGCCGCCCGAGAGCGGATTGCGTTCTCCACAGGGTCGCGTCGTGCCCGTGGCTGCGCTCTAGTCGGTCGACGCCGGGGTGAGCTGCGCGAGCACCGGTCGGTGGTCGCTGCCCGAGCCGTCCTGCGTCGTGATCACGCGGAAGCCCGAGACGCTCCAGTCGGAGGTCGCCATCACGTGGTCGATCGGTGCAGCGAGCAGGGCGGGAACCGTGGTCGGCCAGGTGCCGACTGCCCCGTTGGCTGACGCCTTCGCCGCATCACGACAGCTGCCGAGGGTGGTGCTCGGCTTCGAACCGAGGCCGGACTGGTGGTCGAGCGTCGAGTTGAAATCGCCGGCCATGATCATGCTCTCGCCCGAGCAGAGCTTCGCGAGGTACCGCAGCCCGGCACGCCAGTCGGTCATGAGCGCCTTGACGGGCGCCGCTGGATGGGCCGCCACGATGACCGGGCCGGAGCCATCGGCCGGGCGTGCCACGACCGTCGGGAGCACGGGCGTGGTGCCGCCCTCATCGTCGGCGACGACCCGGTAGGTGCCGAGCTTGGTCGAGATGAGCAGGGCCGTCGACTTGGCGCTGTCGGTCTTGTCGTACGCGAGCACGAGCACGCTGACGGGGCGCTTGGCTGCCTTCATCTTTGCGGCGACGGCGTTGGCGGTCTTGCGGGTCGTCTCGGGCAGGCTCACGATGTCGGCCTTCGAGTTGACGGCGAGCTTCGCGATGGTCGATGCGCCCGGAGCCCCGCCGAGGGTGTTCCACGCGAGCACACGAACGTCTCCGGCGGCCTTCGCATCGAACTTCGTCGACCCGGTGCCGCGCTCGACGAGCACCCCGCCGGTAATCGCCGCGAAGACCAGCAGCAGCACGGCCGCGGCAGCGAGCAGACTCCGTACGGCGCGGAGGGCGAGGCCCGCGAAAAGGAACACGACCGCCACGACGACGGCGACGACCACGAGGATCCCGCGGAACGCGATCACCTGCGCGACGTAATAGCGCTGTTCCAGCCCGAGGACCTGGGGGAACGCCACGACGAACAGCGCCGCGGCCAGGGCCAGCAGCAGGACGAAGGAGACGAGTCGACGGATCACGGTGGAACGAGCCTAGGGGACACCGCCGACTTCGACCTCTCCCGCACCGCCTACGATGGAGTCCATGATCACCGGGCCGATCGACCTGCATACCCACAGCAGCGTCTCCGACGGCACAGAGGCTCCCGCCGACCTGATCGCCAGCGCGGTGACGGCCGGCCTCGCGGCCGTGGCTCTCACCGACCACGACTCGACGAGCGGCTGGGACGAGGCGCGAGCGGCGATCGTGGGCACCGGCCTGACCCTCATCCCCGGCATGGAGCTCTCCACCCGGGTCGGCTACAACAGCGTGCACATGCTGGGGTATCTCTTCGACCCGGCTTCGCCCGAACTCGTGGAGGAGACCACCCGTCTCCGCAACGACCGGCTGCACCGCGCGGAGCGGATGGTCACGCGTATCGGCGCCGATTACGACATCGACTGGGGCGACGTGCTCGCCCAGGCCTCCGAGGGGGCGACTCTCGGTCGACCCCACATCGCCGATGCCCTCGTGGCGAAAGGCTACGCCCGGGATCGCAGTGCGGCGTTTGCCGGGATCCTGCACTGGCGCAGTGGCTACTACGAACCTCACGAGGCACCCTCGCCTCTGCTCGGCATCCGCATCATCCGCGCGGCAGGTGGCGTGCCGGTGCTCGCGCACCCGGCCACCCGCGGGCGTGAGGCGAACCTGCCGCAGTCCCACTTGCTCGAGCTCGTCGAAGCCGGGCTCGGCGGCGTCGAGATCAGCCACCGCGACAACACCGAGGGCGGCAAGCAGACGCTACGCGCGCTCGCCGACGAGTACGACCTCATCGTGACAGGCTCGAGCGACTACCACGGCGAGGGCAAGCCCAACCGGCTCGGCGAGAACACGACCGAGCCCGAGCAACTGAAGCGCATTATCGACCGAGCCACCGGGTCGGCGCCGTTCGTCGGCTGATTCGCCAGACGAGTCTCGGCGTTGGGGCCCGCGCCCTGTGCCCCTGCCGAATTCGAAGGAGATCCTGGCGACACGCCGCGCCGATCCGCCTCACTTTCGCGAAACGGCGTGGATCTCCTTCAAATTCGGAACAGGGCTAGGGACAGAGCCCGGTCGAGCTGGGCCCCTCGCTACTCCTGAGGAGCCTGCGAGGTCGACGACTGCTCGCCGGCCGGGCGACGTCGGCGGTTGCGGCTGCGTGAGCGTGCGGGGCGAGCCTCGCCCTCGGTCGACTCGGCGGGCGCGCTGGTCTCGGTGGCGGGGGAGGAGGATCCTGCACTGTCGCCGCCCCGGGTGCGCGAGCGACCCGAGCGACCGTCGGAGGAGCGGCCCTCAGACGAGCGCCCCTCGGAGCGCCCACCCGACGAACGGCCGCCGGTCGACGGTGCGGTGCGGGGCGGAACCTCGCGCGACGTCGGCTTGAGCCGGCCGCGGGTGCCCTCGGCGATGTCGAGGTCGGTGAAGAGGTGCGGGCTCGACGAGTAGGTCTCGACCGGCTCGGGCATGTTCATCTCGAGCGCGCGGTTGATGAGGGCCCACTTGTGCAGGTCGTCCCAGTCGACGAAGGTGACGGCGATTCCGGTCTTGCCGGCGCGGCCGGTACGGCCGGCACGGTGCAGGTAGGTGTCGTGGTCGTCGGGCACCGTGTGGTTGATCACGTGCGTGACGTCGTTGACGTCGATGCCTCGGGCCGCGACGTCGGTCGCGATCAGGATGTCTTTCTTGCCGGCCTTGAAGGCGGCCATGGCCCGCTCGCGCTGCTCCTGGTTGAGGTCGCCGTGGACCGCCGCAGCGCTGAACCCGCGGTCGTTCAGCTCTTCGACGAGCTTGGCAGCCGCGCGCTTGGTGCGGGTGAAGATGACGGTCTTGCCGCGACCCTCGGCCTGGAGGATGCGCGCGATGACCTCGTCTTTGTCGAGCGAGTGCGCGCGATAGACGACGTGCTTGATGTTCGCCTGCGTGAGGCCCTCGTCGGGGTCGGTGGCGCGGATGTGGATCGGCTTCGTCATGAAGCGGCGCGCGAGGGCGACGATCGGCCCGGGCATGGTGGCCGAGAAGAGCATGGTGTGGCGGGTCGGCGGAATCTGGGCGAAGATCTTCTCGATATCGGAGAGGAACCCGAGATCGAGCATCTTGTCGGCCTCGTCGAGCACGACCTCGGTGACGTCTTTGAGGTTGAGCAGACGCTGCCCCGCGAGGTCGAGGAGCCGACCCGGGGTGCCGACGACGATCTGCGCGCCGTCTTTGATCTGCTCGACCTGGCCCTCGTACGCCTTGCCGCCGTAGATCGAGACGATCTTCGTGTCGGGGCGGTTCGCCGTGGCGATCTCGAGGTCTTGGGTCACCTGCACGCACAGCTCGCGCGTCGGCACGACGACGAGCACCTTGACGCCGGGCGCCGGGTGGTGGCCGATGCGCTGGATGATCGGGAGGCCGAAACCAAAGGTCTTGCCGGTGCCGGTCTTCGCCTGGCCGATGATGTCTTGGCCGGAGAGAGCGAGCGGAATGGTCTGGGTCTGGATCGGGAAGGGCTCGACGATGCCCTTTGCCGCCAGTGCATCGACCATGTCCTGGTCGATGGAGAGGTCGCTGAATGTCAAGTGTGGCCCTGTTTCATATAGAGGGGTAAGCCCACAGTTTAGCCGGTCGCATGCAAGCCCTCACCGGACGCCGGGCCGCAACCCTCTAAGGTGGTGCCGTGGTGTCGTGGAAGGGGTTCCGGTTCGGTCGGTCGTCGACCGCCGGTCAGCGTCCCCGACCTGCCCCGAGGCCCATCCCGGTGAGCCGCGTCGAGCTGGGCGATTTCACTCCCGATCTCGACGTCTACCTCGGCCTTGTCGCCTACTTCCAGCTCGCTCTGTTCGAGTCGCTCGGCCACGCGTCGAGCCTGGCTCCGTCTACCCGCACGAAGGCGCTGACCGGCGTGATCGCGGCGTCGACCCTTGAGCGACACAAGGCTATGCTCGCCCTAATCGAGCGCGCCGACAAAGACGCGTCCGACGTGATGCAGCCGCACGCCGAGCTGATCGACGACTTCCAGCGCCGCACTGCCGGCCGCGACTGGCACGAGGCCATGCTGGCGACCTACGTGGCAGCCGGTCTGCTCGACGACGTGTTCGTCCGCCTCGCCGATGGTCTGCCGGGCGACTACCGCGATCGCGTGGTCGCCGGTCTCGAAGTCGATGCCGAAAGCGATGAGACCGCGATCGTCGCCGAACTGTCGCTCGGGATCGGAGCCGATCCTCGCCTGGCCTCGCGGCTGGCCCTCTGGGGGCGCCGTCTCGTCGGCGACACTCTTCTGGTGGCCCGCGCGGCGATCGCGGCGTCGCACCAGTCGGCCGACGACGAGCGGCTCGAACCGGTCTTCACCGAGTTGATCGCCGCTCACACTCGGCGGATGGACGCCCTCGGCCTGACGGCCTAGTCGTCAGCGAGACTGGCGCGCCGGCAACACGGCAGGATCCGGCACACCGCCGCACCCGCTCAGCGCGCTTCAGGCGGTCTTGCGACCCTGGAACAGCTCTTCGAGCAACTCGCGATCGGCGGCCTCGCGGCGCCGGGCGAAGACGCGCGCGACGCCGACGGCGGTCAACGCGGCGACGAGGAGCGTCACGATCCAGATCCAGCCGGCGTCCGACTTCCACTCGAGCCAGGTCAGGACTTCCCAGACCACGATGGCGGCCGAGGTCGACCAGCCGGCGACCCAGAACAACCCGCGCGTCGCCTGCCCGGGGAGGGCGAAGTGCACGATGAGGCCGATCAGGGCACCGCCGAGAGCGGCGAAGAGGAGTTCCACGGTTAGCTGACGAAGCCGACGCGGCCGCGCTCGACGCTGCCGACCTCGACGTAGGCGAGACCCGACGTGGGCACGATGTAGACCTTGCCCTTGCTGTCTTTCAGGGTGAAGTACGTCTTGCTTCCGTCGAGGGCCTCGGCGACGACCTTCTCGACGTCGGCCGGGGAGTCGTTCGACTCGAGGGTGATCTCACGGGGGCTGTTGGCGATACCGATGCGAATGTCCACGAGCACGACGATATCCGACTTCGTCGAAGCCCGCGGGCGGCGTTCACTCTGGGCAGAAGAGCCGAGGATCCCCGTGGTCGCCAGCCGTCGGATCCTGCGCTTCAATGTCGGCGGCAGCCGCTAGCGTCGACAGCGTGATCGCACCCCTCGATGCTTCCCAGCGCCTCGTCCTCGAGCTTGCCGACGGCGAGAGTGCCGCCGTGATCGGCGCCCCCGGGTCGGGCAAGACGACGGCGCTGATCGAGTTCGTGCTCGATCGGGTGCATCGCGACGGGTGGGGCCCGGCAGCCGTGCTGGCTCTGTCGCCGACGCGAGGGTCGGCCACCGCACTCCGAGACACCCTCGCGGGGCGCCTTGACATCCCGTCGCCCGGCCCTCTTGCGCGAACGATCTCGTCACTCGCCTTCGACATCGTCGGGCACGCGGCGCGGTTGGCGTCGAGCCCCGCGCCCACGCTGCTCACGGGTGGAGAGCAAGACGCCATCATCCGCGACCTTCTCGATGGGCATCTCGACGAGGGCACCGGTCCTGCCTGGCCCGACGAGCTCGGCCCGGTCGTCCGAGGTCTGCGGGGGTTCCGCACCGAGCTCAGAGAGGTGCTGATGCGCGCGACCGAGCACGGCATCGTCGCGAACCGGCTTCGCGAGTTGGGTGCAACGAACGGTCGTCCCGAATGGAGCGCCGTCGCCGACTTCGCCGACGAATACCACGCCGTTGTCGACGGCCTCCAGGTGTCGGCCCTCGACGCCGCCGAACTCGTCGACTACGCGGTCGCAGCGCTCGACCGGGGCGAGTCGTCGCCTCTCGTGGCCGACTTGAAGGTGATCGTCGTCGACGACGCCCAGGAGGCGACCGAGTCGACCCTCGCGCTGCTGCGAGCATTCGCCCGACGGGGAGTGGCGATCGTCGCGTTCGGCGACCCCGATCTCGCCACCAACGCCTTTCGTGGCGGCTCGCCCGACGTTCTCGGCCGCCTTGCCACCCGGCTGGGCCTCTCCCGGGTCACGACTATCACGCTCGAATCGGTGCACCGGCACGAGCCCTCGCTGCGCGGGTTCGTCTCGTCGATCACCGAGCGAATCGGCACGGCGGGTGCCGGGCGGCAGCACGCGGCACTCTCGGCGGCGCCCGAGTCGTTGGGCCCTGCTGCGCTGCAGCGCATCGAGTCGGACAGCCCGGCGCACGAGATCGCGTCGGTGGCCCGGGCGCTCCGCGAACACCATCTGTTCGGCGGGGTTCCGTGGTCGAAGATGATGGTCGTCGTCCGCAGCGGTGCTCTGGTGCCCGCGGTGGCGAGATCACTGCACTTAGCCGAGGTGCCCACCCGCACGCCGATCGCCGGTCGAGCGGTGCGCGACGAATTCGGTGCCCGGCACCTCCTTCTCGCCGCCTCGGTCGCCACGGGACGCGACGCCCTCACGCCGCTCGTCGCGGGCGAACTGCTCGCCGGGCCGCTCGCCGGCTTCGACTCCCTCAGCCTTCGTCGCCTTCGCCTCGCTCTCCGGGCGGAGGAGCTCGCGGGCGGCGGCACCCGATCCGCCGACGAACTGCTGGTCGAGGCGCTCTCCGGCCCGGGCCGCTTCGCCACGATCGATTCCCGCTTCGCCGCGCGCGCCGGGCGTTTCGCGACGAGCCTCGACCGCGCTCGCGCCGACGCGTCGAAAGGCCTCAGCATCGAAGAGATCCTCTGGGGGCTCTGGGAGCGAAGCGGCCTCGCCGACGAGTGGAGCGCGCAGTCGCGGGGGCACGGCATCGTCGCCTCCGAGTCAGACCGACAGCTCGACGGGGTCGTGGCGCTCTTCACCTCGGCCAAGCGATTCGTCGAGCGGTCGCCCGAGGCCTCGGCGCTGGCCTTTCTCGACGCGATGATCGACGCGGATGTGCCCGAAGACACGCTGTCGCCGCAGGCGCTCGCCGAGACCGTGCTCGTGACGACCCCGTCCGGGGCCATCGCGGCCGAGGTCGACGTCGTGGTCGTGGCCCGACTGCAAGACGGGGTGTGGCCGAACCTGCGGGTGCGGGGCGGGCTGCTCTCTCCCGACGCTCTGGTCGAAGCGGCGGAGGGGGATCCTTCGGTGCCGTCCGTCGGTGAAGCGCCTCCCGCCGGAGCTCCTGCCGGGTCGTCTGCCGCCGGGTCCTCCGCCGGGGCTTCCACTGGGGCGTCCGTCGTCGATCGCCGGGCCGGTGTGCTCTCCGACGAGCTCCGGATGTTCGCGCTCGCCGTCTCGCGGGCCCGTCAGCAGGTCATCCTGTCGTGCACGGCCAACGATGACGAGTCGCCGTCGATGTTCCTCCGCCTGCTGCCGCCCACCACCCCGCTCGTCGACGTGCGACCGCCGCTGTCGCTGCGGGGCCTCGTGGGCCACCTCCGACACGCGCAGCTCGCCTCCCGCAGCGCCGTCGACTCGGCCGATGCCGCGATCGGCCTGGCGCGCCTCGCAGCGGCCGACGTCGCGGGCGCCGCCCCCGACGAGTGGTACGGCCTCCACGAGCCCTCCACCCTCGACGAGCTGGTCGACCTCGACGATCCCGAGGCCCGCGTGCGAGTCTCGCCGTCGGCCATGGGCAGTTTCGAGGAGTGCCCGCTGCACTGGTTCGTCGACCGCTTCGGCGGCTCGTCGTCGAGCACGGCCATGGGGCTCGGCACGGTGATCCACGACGTGATGGAGAACGCCGTCGAGATCGACGCCGACTCGCTCTGGAGGAGCGTCGAGGCGCGCTGGGGCGAGCTCGAATTCGAGTCGGAGTGGATCGGAGCCGCCGAGAAGAAACGCGCCCGCGCCATGACCGAGAGCCTCTCGGCCTACCTGACCGACTTCGTCGCGAGCAACTCCACGCTGCTCGGCGCCGAGTCGGCTTTCGAGCTCGACGCGGCGCCCGCCCTGCTCCGCGGGATGATCGACCGGGTCGAGCAGCAGGCCGACGGCAGCGTCGTCATCGTCGACCTCAAGACCGGCAAGTACGCCCCCTCGGCGCCCGAGGCGGAGAAGAACCCGCAGCTCGGCAGCTACCAGCTGGCGCTCGCCGAGGGCGCGCTCGAGGCAGCGTCGGCCGATTCGCCCCGGGGCGGTGCGAAACTCCTGTTCGTCGCGGTGTCGACCGCCAAGAAGCCCTACGTCGAGCGATCGCAGACGCCATTCGACGGGGAGGCCCTTGCGGCTTTCCGAGAGCGCGTGCAAGACGACGCCCGCGGCATGGCGAAGCGGGTGTTCGAGGCGCGGATCGACGAGCACTGCCTCCAACGACACGGTGGCTCGTGCCGAATCCACGTGGTCGGAGAGGTCACCCAGTGAGCGATTCTTTTGACGAGGGTGTCGCCGTGTCTACGCTCCCTGTTCAGTACTCCGCCATCGACATCGCCGAGGCCCTCGAGCTGCCTCCGCCCACGATCGAGCAGCGCGCCGTCATCGAGGCGCCGCTCGAGCCGGCCCTGGTCGTCGCGGGCGCCGGCAGCGGAAAGACCGAGACGATGGCGAGTCGTGTCGTCTGGCTGCTCGCCAACGGACTCGTCACAGTGCCCGAGGTGTTGGGGCTCACCTTCACACGGAAGGCGGCCGGCGAGCTCGGCGAAAGGATCGGCCGGCGGATCGACCTCCTCGTCGAGCGCGGCCTCCTCGACACGCAGGGCGACCCGTTCGAGACGCCGACCGTGTCGACCTACAACGCGTTCGCCAACGCGATCTTCCGCGATCACGCGTTGATCGTGGGCCGTGAGAGCGAGTCGCAACTGCTCGGCGAGGCATCGGCCTGGCAGCTCGCCCGCTCCCTCGTCGTCCGGAGCACCGACGAGCGTCTCGCCACCCTCGGCAAGTCGGTCGACCAGATCACCGAGGCCGTCCTGTCGCTGAGCCACGCCCTCGGCGAGAACGTCGCCGACCCCGCTGCCGTGTCGGCAATGGCCGACCGATTCCTCGACGTCGCCTCCCTGCCGTTCAGCGGTCGAGCACCTCGTCCCCACGTGCGACGGGCAGCGGCAGCACTCGAGACGCTTCCCCCGCTCGTCGACCTCGCGACCGCATTCGCCGATGAGAAGGCGCGTCGAGGCTTCGTCGAGTTTTCCGACCAGGTCGCCCTCGCCCTCGAGGTGTGCGAGACATCCGCCAGCGTGGTGGGGGAGTACCGCGACCGGTTCAAAATAGTGCTGCTCGACGAGTACCAAGACACCAGCGTCGTCCAGACTCGCCTGCTCTCGCGCCTCTTCGGCGGCACAGCGGTCATGGCTGTCGGCGACCCGCACCAGTCGATCTACGGGTTCCGGGGCGCGAGCGCAGCGAACCTCGGGCGCTTCCCGGTCGACTTCGACGCGCGACCCGATGCCTCGTACACGCTCTCGACGAGCTGGCGAAACCCGGTCAGGGTCCTCGACTCGGCCAACGTGGTCGTCGACGAGTTGTCCCGCAGGTCCGACGTCGCGGTCGGCACGCTCGCGGCCCGCCCGAACGCGCCGCTCGGCGAGGTCAGCGCGGCCTTCGCCGAGACCCTGCCCGAAGAGGCAGCCGCGGTGGCCGAATGGTTCGAACGGGAGCTGCGGATCCTGAATCCCGACGGCACGAAGCGCACCGCCGCCGTGCTCTTCCGCTCCAAGAAGAACGTGCAGGCCTTCGCTGCAGCCCTACGTGCGCGCGGGGTGCCGTTCCACATCCTGGGGGTGGGCGGCCTGCTGTCGAGGCCCGAAATCGTCGACCTGGTCAGCTGCCTGCGCGTGTTGCACGACCCGGCAGCCGGGTCGGAGCTGATTCGGCTGATGGCCGGGGCCCGATGGCGCATCGGCATCCACGACATCGCGATGCTTCGCGAGGTCTCGTCATGGCTGTTCCAACACGACCACGCTCAGCAGAAGCTCCCCGACGAGGTGCGCGCCCGACTGCGGGCTTCCGTCGCCGCGGGCGAAGACGGGTCGATCGTCGACGCCCTCGACTTCGTGGGCACGGCTCCCGAATCGCACGGGCAGCTGCGGCGATTCAGCCCGGAGGGCCTCTCGAGGCTGCGGGCGCTCGCCCGACAGCTGGCCTTCCTGCGCAACCGGGTCGGGCTGGATCTCGTCGACCTCGTGGCTCTGGTGCAGCAGGAGATGCTCCTCGACATCGAGGTGGCGGCGGTCAGCGGCTCCGTTCACGGCCGGGCGTACCTGCAGGCGTTCGACGATGAGGTCGCGGGCTATGCGGCCACCGACGAGTCGGCCAGCCTCGCCGGGTTCCTCTCCTGGATCAGTGCCGCCGAGCGCCGTGACGACATGGGGCCTCGCTCCGACGCCAGCGAGGCCGGGGTGGTGCAGCTGCTCACCGTGCACGGGTCGAAGGGCCTCGAATGGCAGCTTGTCGCCGTGCCCCGGCTCGTCGAGGGCGAGCTGCCCGGCACAGCTCGCGAAGGCAACGGCTGGGTCGCGTTCGGCGAACTGCCCTACGAGTTCCGCGGCGACGCGATGGAGCTCCCGGTGCTCGCCTGGCGCGGAGCCGAAGACCAGAACGAGTTCCACGAAGCCGTCGAGGTGTTCCGTGACGAGCTCAAGCAGCGACACCTCGCCGAAGAGCGTCGACTGGCCTACGTCGCTCTCACCCGTGCTCAAGACGCCCTGCTGCTGACCGGGTCGTTCTGGGCCACGCAGAAGCGACCGCGAACGGCGAGCCTCTATCTGCGCGAGCTCGCCGAGGCGGAGATCATCGACGCGGGTCTCTTACCCGACGCGTCGGCGTTCGAGGAGAACCCCCTGGCGGCGGAGTACCGCACCCCCGAGTGGCCGTTCGACCCGCTCGGTGCCCGGCGACCCGCGGTCGAGAACGCCGCAGCTTTTGTGAAGACCGCCATCGAGCGACACGACGACGACGCGGGCCGCTGGAACGCCGACATCGAGCTCCTGCTTCGCGAACGGCAGGCGGCTCGGGAGAACGCGGTGGTGACGGCTCTTCCGCAGCGCATCCCCGCGTCGCGATTCAAGGATTACGTCGACGACCCGGCGGCAGTGGTCGCTGCGCTTCGGCGGCCGTTGCCCGAGAGGCCCTATCGAGCCACGCGTCTCGGCACCCTCTTCCACGACTGGGTCGAAGCGCGATACCGACCCACCGGCCGACTCGAGACCCTCGATTCCGGCGGGCTCGATCTCGACCTCGACGAGGGCGAGCGCGGTGTGCTCGCCGCGGGAGTCCCGGTCGATGTCGACGACGCCCGTCGGCTTGCAGAGCTGCAGGCGACCTTCGAGGCGTCGGAGTGGGCCGAACTCGAACCCGTCGACGTCGAGCTCGAGATCCACCTGCCCCTCGGCTCTCGAACCGTCATCTGCAAGATCGACGCCGTGTTCGAACGCGACGGCCGTTTTCAGGTCGTCGACTGGAAGACCGGCAAGGCACCGCGCGACGCCGACGAGCTCCAACTCAAGCAGCTCCAGCTCGCGCTCTACCGGGAGGCGTACGCCTCATTCCGGGGCATCGACCCGGGCCAAATCGACGCGGTGTTCTACTTCGTGGCCGACGACGAGAAGCTCGAGCCGAGCCACGTCAGCGACCGCGACGAGCTCGAGAAGCTGTGGGGTGGCGTCGAAGCGAGGCTCTGACCGAGCCATGGGCCTCCGTGCCGACGGGCTGGCCGAACCGGGCGCAACCGTCGGCAACAGCCCGGGACGGGCACCGCGTCAGGCGGACTCGCTCCGGTGTCGCTCCGTCGCCGCCAGCAGGTTCTCGACGCCGGCGACGTCCAATGCCTCGGTCGACCCCGACACCAGCGGACGCTCGTCGGACTGCTGCACCGAGTCGACCAGCCGAGACATCATCGCGACGGCGTCATCGACGACCTCGGTGTTCTTCGTGTGGCTGCCGTGCAGCAGATACCGCGCGAGATCGAGCTCGTGGTACAGCGTCGCGCGGTTGCGGAGCTGGCGCTCGCTGGTGCCGCGGGCCGCAGCGTACGCATCGAAGACCGCATCGACGCTGTCGTCGTTGGGGGCTCCGAGCACCCAGGCGAGGTCACGCGCAGGATCCGCGATCTGCAGCTCGTGCCACCCCAGAATTCCGCTGATCCGGTCGCCCGACACCAGCACCGACGAGGCCTCCAGCGATCCATTGATCACCGTCGGCTGGAACTGCCAGAGCTGAGAGTCTTGAATCGCCGACTCCCAGCGCTCCACGAGAGCGGCGGGGAGGAGCCCCGTCGCCGCGGCGCGGTCGACCACGCTGGCGGACGACCGCATGGCCTCGAAGGGCGTGTGGCTCGTGAGCCCCGAGTCGGTGACGAAGCTGGTGGGGAGCGAGTGAATGGCCGCGATTGCGGCTCCGACCGACGACGGGAGGCCGGATCCTGCGATCATCTCGGAGACGTCGAGGGGCTCGCCCTCGAGGTAGTCGTAGAGAATTGCTCGCGTCTCGGCGATGGGTGCCTGGCCGCGATACGACGGCACTCCGAATGAGAGACGACTGCGGACGCCCTGGCTGAGCGCGCGGATGGCCACGAGATCGGCGGACTGCTGGGCTTCGGCGCGAGTCGTTCTCGGAACCCGGATGATCCACTCCTCGCCACCCGAGCCGGAGAGTCGAGCGGAGTCGAAATCGCCGGCGCCGATGGAGCCGTGCGGGCCGGCCCGGCGGACGTCGAGGTCAGCGACGGCAGCCGTCGCCAACGCGGCTAGAGTGAAGTGGGATCTGGCCATGCCGTAAGGGTAGGCCGACAGCCACGGCCTGCCTCGTGCGCCACGCTGGTTCCTCGAGTCGATTGGTGGTCGGATGCCTGAACGTTCCTCTGGAAGCCAGGAGTCGTTCGCGGCGAAGCTCCCGCTCTCTCGGCACCAGATCGATCGTGACTACCTCACCCGGGAGCGCGAGGGCCTTTTTCCTGAACTGCTCGCCGATTCGGCGACACGCGTGGTGCCGGTGTGGCACGGGCGCGCGCTCTTCGCCGGGAGCTCGTCGATCTCGCTGCTGTCACCCGATGCGATTCCGACGCAGTCCACTCTCGTCTACCTGGGGCGCTCTCTCGACCCCGATGCCCCAGAACCCGTCGGCACTCCTATCGTCGCGGCGATTCTCGACGACGACCAGGCGGCGACCCTCGCGTCCGAGGAGGAATGGGGCAACCTCCGGATGTTCGCGACCGGGCTGAGCGACCGGGATGCCGGGCTCGCGACGGAAGCGATCGCCATCGCGAACTGGCACGCCTCGCACCGGTTCTCGCCGAGAACGGGGCGGCCCCTCGTGCCGGCGAAGGGCGGTTGGGTGCGAATCGACCCCGACGACGGCCACGAGATCTTCCCGCGCACCGATCCGGCGATCATCGTCGGCGTCACCGACGAAGACGATCGATTGCTGCTCGGCTCCAATGCCCTGTGGGAGAAGAACCGGTTCTCGCTTCTCGCCGGGTTCGTCGAGCCCGGTGAGTCGCTCGAACACGCCGTCCAGCGCGAGATCTTCGAGGAGTCGGGTGTGCGCGTCGTCGACCCCGTCTATCTCGGTTCGCAGCCCTGGCCCTTTCCTGCCTCGTTGATGGTGGGCTTCCGCGCGACCGTCGATCCGGCCGACCCCGGCACCCTCGAGCCCGACGGCGCGGAGATCATCGACCTCCGCTGGTTTACCCGCGACGAACTGGCCGGCGCCGGCGACAGCGTGATTCTTCCCGGCCGCTCCTCGATCGCGCGCGCGATCATCGAGGACTGGTTCGGCGCCGAGCTCGACGACTGATCGGCGAACGACCGATGGAGGCCGCCGACCTGATCGCAGGTCTCGACGAGCAGCAGCGCGTCGCCGCAGAGACACTTCTGGGGCCCGTTTGCCTACTCGCCGGGGCCGGCACGGGAAAGACCCGGGCCATCACGCATCGCATCGCCTACGGTGTCGCGACCGGTGTCTACGCGCCGAACCGAGTGATGGCACTCACCTTCACCTCACGGGCCGCGGCCGAGCTTCGAGGGCGTCTTCGAGTGCTGGGCGCCGGGGGAGTGGCGGCCCGCACTTTCCACGCCGCCGCGCTCTCCCAGCTCGCCTACTTCTGGCCGCAGACCATGGGTGGCACGATGCCGCGGTTGCTCGAGAGCAAGGCCAAGCTCGTCGCGCACGCGTCGGAGACCCTCCGGCTTCGACTCGACACCGCCAGTCTTCGCGACCTCTCGGCCGAGATCGAGTGGCGAAAAGTCTCGCGTCTGACGATGGAGGAGTACTCGCACTCCCTCGCCAGCCGGGCTCTGCCTCAGAACGTCACACCGGAGCAGGCCCTCGACCTTCACCAGGCCTACGAAGACATCAAGGATTCGCGCCGGCAGCTCGACTTCGAGGACGTCCTGTTGGCGACGGCGGGGATGCTGGAACTCGAAGCGCGAGTCGCGCAGCAGGTGCGCGAGCAGTACCGCTTCTTCGTCGTCGACGAGTATCAGGACGTCTCGCCCCTGCAGCAGGATCTGCTCGACCTCTGGCTCGGCGATCGCAACGACGTGTGTGTCGTGGGTGACGCCAGCCAGACGATCTACTCGTTCGCCGGAGCGTCGTCGGAGTACCTGCTCGGTTTCGGCTCTCGCTACGACAACGCGACCGTGCTTCGACTCGAACAGAACTACCGCTCGGCCAGGCCGATCGTCGAGACCGCCAATGAGTTGATGCGGGGTCGGCCCGGTGCCCTCCACCTGCATCCCGCCCAGTCGGCCCCCGGCCCCCTGCCGCGCATCACCGACCACTCGTCGGATTCGTCGGAGGCCCGTGCCGTCGCCGAGTCGATCGCCGCCGAGATCCGTGGGGGAACACCACCCGAGTCGATCGCCGTGCTCTTTCGCGTCAACGTGCAGACCGCTGCTCTCGAGCGCGCGCTCGAAGACGCGGGCGTGAGCACCCGCCTGCACGGGTCTACCCGGTTCTTCGATCTGCGCGAGGTCAAGCAGGCGCTCATGATGCTGAAGGGCGCCGCGGTGAGCATCGTCGACGAACCCCTCTTCAAAACCGTCAGCGACGTGCTTCGCTCGCTGGGCTGGGCGCAAGAACCCCCCGAGCAACGGGGCGCCGTCCGTGACCGCTGGGAGTCGCTCAACACCCTCATGGGCCTGGCGGAGTCGGCGGTGCCGGGCACCACCCTGCGCCAGTTCGTCGACGAGCTCTTCGCTCGCCAGGTCGGCCAGCACGAGCCCACGATGTCGGCCGTGACGCTTGCCACCCTGCACTCCGCGAAGGGGCTCGAGTGGGAGAGCGTCTACATCGTCGGCTTGAGCGAGGGGCTGATGCCGATCAGCTACGCGAAGACGTTCGAGGGCATCGACGAAGAGCGGCGCCTCCTCTACGTCGGCGTCACACGAGCTCGGCAACGGCTGAATCTCTCGTGGAGCCGGACAGGCCAGGGCCGATCGATGCAGGAGCGTCGACCGAGCCGGTTCTTGGAGGAGCTCCGCATCCGCAGTCGGGATGAGGTCGGCTCACCGACGTCGTGACCTCCCCGGTGTCGACGTCGAGCATCTCGAGCACCGCGTCGGGAAGGCGATCGGCGCTGCCCGTCAGCCGGTTCAGCGCTCGCCGACTCGCCCGAACGGCGATCTCGCCGACGAGGAGTGGCGAGTGCTCGCGAGGAGGGCGCCCCCAGAGCTGACCGGCGATGGCACCCCAAGCGGAGTCGACGTCGGCCCGGTGCAAATCGAGACACCGGCAGCAGGCGGTCACCCCGGGCACGACTACCGGGCCGATCCGGGCGAACGAGTCTCCAGTGACGACGCAGAGGTGCGGAACGTCTCGCCGGAGCCACCCTGCCGTCACGACCGGGTCGTGAACGTGCGACGACACCGCGATGGCGAGGGCGGGCGTCTCGCCGGCGTCGTCGTGGGGGAGATCACGGTCGACCCGTACCCCCTCGGCGGTGAGCATCGCGGCGATCGAGGCAGAGAGACCCGAGGATCCCGGCACCTCGACGACGGGCCCCTCGCCGGGGCCGGGTGACACCAGTGCGGGCCGGAGCCGCTCGACCAGCTCGGCGACCTCGTGATCGGGGCAGCCGACCCGCTGCGCGATCGGCGGTGTGCCGGAGCGACCGTGGCCGGCGGCGATGGCGGCGATGATGCGCTCTTGCTTGGTCGTCACCCCGTCGAGCACGGCTCGGGGACGGTCGACGCCGATCTGCAGAGTCTGCGGATCGCGCCACACGAGAGGAAGACGGGGATCGAGTCGGATGTCCATGCCCACAAGCATCGACAATCCGCGCAGATCGCGCTGGAGTTGTCCACAGGCCCCGATCCACAGGCCCAGCGGGGCCGAGTCGAGCTAGCTCCGCGGATCCTCGGCGGTTCCGTCTTCGGCCTCGCGGGGGCGGTCGTCGCTCACGTCGTTGAGGAGGTCTTCGATGGCGCGGTCGACGTCGTCGGGCTCGGGCTGGCCGCCCGTCAGTCGCGCGATCAGGGCCTGGGGGTCGTCGATGTCGTCGCTGGTGGGGACGATATCGGGGTGGGCCCAGAGCGAGTCGCGAACCTCGCCACCGGCGGCGTCGCTGACGGCCTGCCACATGGCGGCCGCCTCGCGAAGTCGGCGCGGACGGAGTTCGAGCCCGACCAGGGTCGCGAATGCCGACTCGGCGGGGCCTCCGGCGGCGCGCCTCCGGCGAACGGTCTCGGCGATCGACGACGACTTCGGCAGACGTTCGGTGGCCTTGGCCGTGACCACGTCGACCCATCCCTCGATGAGGGCGAGGGTCGTCTCGAGGCGAGCCAAGGCGGCGAGCTGCTCTTCTGTCTTCGGCGGGATGAGGGCACCGCTCGCCATGGCCTCGCGCAGCTCTTCGGGATTCGACGGGTCGAAGTCGGCGGCGAGCTCTTCGAGCCGACCGGTGTCGATCGAGATGCCCTGCGAGAACTCCCGGATGGACGAGATGAGGTGCAGGCGCAGCCACCGGGCATGGCGGAACAGGCGAGCGTGCGCGAGTTCGCGGACAGCCAGATACAGCTGGACCTGATCGATGGGAATGTCGAGGCCTTCACCGAACGCGGCCACGTTCTGCGGAACGAGAGCGGCCTGCTGGTCGTCGAGGAGGGGGATTCCGACATCGCCGCCGGAGACGACCTCGGTCGAGAGCTGACCCACGACCTGGCCGAGCTGCATCGCGAACAGAGCGCCGCCCACGTTTCGCATCACCTGGCTGGCGCCCGCGAGCATCTCGCGCATTTCTTCGGGCGCCTGGTCGCGGAGCACGCTGGTGAGCGAGTCGGCGATGGAGTCGGCCACCGGCTCGGCGAGCTGGCTCCACACCGGCATCGTCGCCGAGGCCCATTCGGCCCTGGTCATCAGGCGGGGCTCGACAGTGAGCTCGGCCACGTGCGCGACCTCGTCGAGCCAGAGGGCCGCGACGTGGAACGCCTGCTCAAGGGCGCTCACCTGGCCGGGAGACGTCTCGATCGCCGATTGCGTGGCGATGCTGGCGGACTGCTCGGTGGCGAGCGTCCAGTCGATCCCGTCACCCGAGCGGCTGACGGCCGACTGGAGCTGACTCATGAGCCGTGCCATGAAAGCGGGATCATTGGGCAGGCCAGCTGCCCCGACGAGCTTCGACGGGTCGATCTCGGAATCACCCGAGAGGAACTGCCGGAGCATGTCGCGGAACTCGTCTTCGGGGCCCGGCTGCGAATCTTCAGACATGGCAACTACGCTATCTCCTGGCCACACGAACAGTCTGGGATTCGCCCGCTTCTCGCAAGGTCCGCCTCTGCGCCCAGGGCGAACAGCCCGCAGCTGTTCGTCGCTCCCCGAAAGGCAGTACCGAGTTGGCTCGATTCGTCGCCCCCGCCTCCCGCCCGAATACCCCGGCTCGACGAGGGTGGCTCGGCCCAGTGGTGCTGGCTATCGCCCTCCTCATCGGCATCGTCCTCTCCGTCCTCCCGGCGCCGTACCTCATCGAGCAGCCGGGCCCGGTCTTCGACACCCTCGGCACGAACGAGTTCGACGGTAAGCAGACGCCCCTCATCACGATCGAGGGCCACGAGACCTACCCGACCGCGGGTTCGCTCGACCTTCTCACCGTGAGCGTTCTGGGCAACCAGGCGCAGCGACCGAACTGGGCAGAGATCGTCAGCGCCTGGTTCGACCCCAGCAAGGCGGTCATCCCGGTCGAGGCCATCTACCCGACGGGCGTCTCGAATAAGCAGGTCGATCAGCAGAACACGATCGACATGGAACAGAGCCAGAAGTCCGCCATCACGGCCGCCCTGGCACACGAAGGGTTCGACGTCACGACGAAGATCGCCGTGAGCGCGGTCGAGAAGGGAAGCCCGGCCGACGGGGTCTTGAAGAAGGGCGACGTGATCCGGTCGATCAACGGCACTTCACTGTCGAAGAACAGCGACGTCGATTCCCTCCGAGCACTGGTGGCCGAGAACGGAACGAAACCCGCGAAGATCACGTACACCCGAGGATCCTCGAGTGGCTCGTCTGGCACGACCCTCCGCACTGCCACCGTGACCCCCGTGGAGCAAAGCGGCACGTACCTCCTCGGCATCGGCGCCAGCGTGGCCTACACGTTCCCCTTCACGGTCTCGCTGAAACTCGCCGACGTCGGAGGGCCGAGCGCGGGTCAAATGTTCGCGCTCGGAATCATCGACAAACTCACTCCGGGCGAGCTCAATGGCGGCAAGAAGGTGGCCGGCACGGGCACCATCACGGCGGGCGGCACGATCGGTGCCATCGGAGGAATCCGGCAGAAGATGTACGGGGCGCGCGACTCGGGCGCCACGGTGTTCCTCGCCCCCAAGAGCAACTGCTCCGAGGTGACCGGGCACATTCCGTCGGGTCTCGACGTCTACGCGGTGTCCGATCTCGATGATTCGGTCACAGTGCTGGAGACGATCGCCGACAAAGGCGACACGGCCGCGCTGCCGACCTGCCCCGCGTCCTGACCGGCGCGACTCGGCCTGCCATGAGGTCGGTCGGCACCCGATGCACGGGTTCTCCACAGGCTGTTCGCCACTCGGCGTAGCTCGGAGGTTGGGCACATAGGATGGCCACTCCACCTCTCCATCAGCCAGGAGCAACCTCTTGACTTCCTCTGCATCAGCGTCGTCGGCCGTCACCGGTCGTCGTTCGCCGCGAGTTCCCGTCCTCGTCACCATCGGCATTCTCGCCGGTCTCGTGATCCTCTTCTTCCTCTTCTCGGGGCTCGCGACCGACTACCTCTGGTATCAGCAGCTCGGGTTCACCAGCGTGATCATGACGCAGTGGATCGCCGGCACCGCGCTCTTCTTCATCGGGTTCCTCGGCATGGCGCTTCCCGTGTACGCGAGCATCGACATCGCGTTCCGCTTCCGCCCCGTCTACGCCAAGCTCAATTCGCAGCTCGACCGCTACCAGCAGGTCATCGAGCCCCTCCGCCGCACGGTGATGTTCGGCATTCCGATCGTGCTCGGGCTCTTCGGGGGCATCGCCGCCTCCACGCACTGGGCCATGGTCTTGCAGTGGTTGAACCGCACCCCGTTCGGCAAGACCGACCCGCAGTTCGGTCTCGACATTGGGTTCTACGTCTTCTCGCTCCCGTTCTATCAAGGGCTCGTGGGCTTCGCGTCGGCGGTCGTGCTCCTCTCCGTCATCGCCGCGCTGGCAACGAGCTACCTCTACGGCGCCCTCCGCTTTTCGGGTCGCGAGGTGCGCATCTCTCGCGTCGCCCGCATTCAGATCGCGGTCACCGCAGCCCTCTACCTCGCGCTTCAGGCGGTGAGCCTCTGGCTCGACCAGTACGCCACCCTGACCGACGGCTCGGGCAAGCGCATCGTCGGCGCCACGTACACCGACGTCTTCGCGGGCATCCCCGGCAAGCAGATCCTGGCCTACGCCGCCGCGGTCGTCGCGATCCTCTTCATCGTCACCGCGGTCATCGGCCGCTGGCGCTTGCCGATCATCGGAACCGTCGCGCTGCTCGTGATCAGCCTGCTCATCGGGGCGATCTACCCGTGGATCATCCAGCGCTTCACCGTCGTCCCGTCCGAGAAGAGCGTGGAGTCGGCGTACATCCAGCGCAATATCGAGGCGACCCGCGATGCCTACGGGGTCTCCGATGTGAAAGAGGAGAAGTACGAGGCGAAATCGAGTGCGACAGAGGGCGCTCTGGCGAGCGACGCGGTGACCACCGAGAACATCCGCATCATCGACCCGGCGCTCGTGACCGAGACCTTCGCGCAGCTGCAGCAGCTGCGCCAGTACTACTCGTTCGCCGACAAGCTCGACGTCGACCGCTACCGCATCGACGGCAAGGTGCAAGACACCGTCATCGGCGTGCGCGAGCTCGACACGGCCGGCCTCGGCTCGGCTAACAACGACTACAACTCCACGTTCGTGTACACGCACGGCTATGGCGTCGTGGCCGCTTACGGCAACCAGCGCAACGGTTCAGGTGAGCCGGTGTTCCTCGAATCCGACATCCCGGTCAAGGGCAAGCTCGGCGACTCGTCCGATTACCAGCCTCGCGTCTACTTCGGAGAGAAGAATCCCGCCTACTCGATCGTGGGGGGCAATCAGAGCAAGAACATCGAGCTCGATTATCCGTCCGGCTCGAACGACGAAAGCGGAAACCCCACCACGAACTACACGGGCGATGGTGGGCCCAAGCTCGACAACGTCTTCAAGAAGTTGATCTATGCGATCAAGTTCCAGTCCGAGCAGATCGTCCTTTCCGACGCGGTCAACAACGACTCGCAAATTCTCTACGACCGCGATCCCGCCACGCGCGTGAAGAAGGTCGCCCCGTATCTCACGCTCGACGGCGATCCGTACCCGGCTGTCGTCGACGGCAAGGTCCTCTGGATCGTCGATGCCTACACGACGAGCGACGACTACCCCTACTCCGATCAGCAGAGCCTGTCGAACACGGTTGCGGCCGATAAGAGTGCCCAGAGCGCCTTCGCCTCTGACAACATCAACTACATCCGCAACTCGGTCAAGGCAACTGTCGACGCGTACTCGGGAAAGGTCACGCTCTTCGCGTGGGACAAAACCGATCCGATCCTCCAAACCTGGCAGAAGGTCTTCCCCTCGACGGTTAAGCCGATGAGTGAGATGAGCAGCACGCTGCTCAGTCACGTGCGCTACCCGGAAGACCTGTTCAAGATGCAGCGCGCAACTCTGGCCACGTACCACGTGACAGACGCTGGGTCGTTCTTCTCGGGCGACGACGCCTGGGCCATTCCGACCGACGCGTCCGATACGACTTCGACCAAATCAGCTGAGCAGCAGCCTTACTACCTGACCATGAAGCTCCCGGGTCAAGACGCGGCGTTCCAGCTGTACACGACGTATCAACCCCAACAGGCGACCGCGGCGAACGCGCGAAATGTGCTGACGGGCTATCTCGCGGCGAATTCCGACGCCGGGTCGACCAAGGGGCAGGTCTCGAGCGACTACGGCAAGTTGACTCTGCTCACCCTGCCTAAAGACGACAGCGTGCCAGGGCCCAACCAGGTGCAGGCAAACTTCAACTCGAATACGGCGGTCGCGAACACTCTCACGCTCTTGCGGCAGGGTGACACGTCCGTCAAACGAGGCAATCTGTTGACCCTCCCCGTCGGTGGAGGTCTCCTCTACGTGCAGCCTGTCTACGTCCAGTCCAACTCCTCCGGTTCGTACCCGATCCTGAGCAAGGTCCTCGCTTCCTTCGGCGGCAAAATCGCGTTCGAAGACACCCTCCAAGAGGCGCTCGACTCGATCTTCGGTGGCAACGCGGGGGCTTCGACGGGCGACAGCGGAGTTCCGACGACGGGTGACGGCTCGACTGGCAGTGGTAGCGGCTCGACCGGCAGCGGCAGCGGCTCGACCGGTGGAGGGTCCGCATCAGGATCCGGCGCGACGTCGGGCAGCACCGGCTCCGGGGCCGGCACCAGTGCAGCCCTCGACTCGGCGCTTGCAGACGCACAGCAGGCCCTCGACGACCGCAAGGCCGCCTACGCCTCGAACGACCTGGTGGCGGCTGCCGAGGCGGATGCAGCCCTGCAGAAGGCCGTTGAGGCGGCTGTGAAGGCGTCGGAGTAGATCCCGGCGACTAGCGACTAGCGACTAGCTGCCAGTTACTACCTGCCCGCACGTTCGCCGTCGTGCACCCGAGTTCGGGTGCACGGCGGCGTTCGTCGTTGAGGCCGCTGCAATCGCGGGGTCGGGTGCGGAGCGGCAGGGCGCGGATGCAGAAGTTTCGTTGTGATCTCGGGTGGCCGGATCCTGAAGTCAGGTGAAGGGGCTTGGAATGCAGGAGCGGGGGCGATCAGCGCGCGTCCGTCAGGTGTGCCGGCTGCTTGGCCACCTGAATTCAGGGTCGCGCCGTGCGCGTGCCTGCAGTCAGGAGTGCTTCGCCCGGGCACCGGAGCTCACCCGCACGCGAGCCGATCCGGCCTCGATTAGACCCGTGCCGGATCCCGTGCTAGAGTCATTTCTTGTGCCGCGGGGTGGAGCAGTTCGGTAGCTCGCTGGGCTCATAACCCAGAGGTCGTAGGTTCAAATCCTGCCCCCGCAACGAACGCGTCACAGAAACCCCCGAGATCATCACGATCTTGGGGGTTTTTCGCGCGATACGCTCGGGCTGTGAAGTTTCGTCGAACGCCCCGATTGGCATTGCTCGTAAGCCTGACCGGAGCCATCGGCCTGCTGGTCTCCGGATGCACCGCGACACCGGCCAGCGCGGCCCCGACGATGCAGGTCGTCGGCTATGCCGAGGCCGGTTCGACGCCGACCAGCAGGCTCGATGCATCCAAGACCGCTCTCACGACGGTCGGGGTCGACGGCATCAACGTCGAGCGCGGGGGAGCGAGCCTCAGCGCCGTCTCGCCGGAGGCGCTCGCGCTCCTGAAGGCAGCCCACGCGCGGCATGAGAAAGCGGAGCTGCTCGTCGGCAACTTCGACGCGGATCTCGGCGATTTCTCCCCGGCCATCGGTGACGCGCTCCTCGGCTCGCCGACGAATATCGACTCTGTCGTGGCGCTGCTGGCCGCCGAAGTGCAGAAGCACGGCTGGGACGGCGTCACCATTGACCTCGAAAGCCTGTCGTCGAAGTACCCGACGGGGTTGACGAGTCTCGTCTCCAAACTGAATTCGGCCCTGGGGGCGGGCAAGAGCGTCTCGATCTGCCTGATGGCGACGACGGGTCGCTACTCCGATCTCGGCTACGACGTGCGCGGCCTGGGGCGTGCGGCCGACCACGTCGTCCTCATGGCCTATGACCAGCACGGTCCGACCTGGACGAAAGCCGGCCCGGTGGGCGGCCTTCCCTGGCTGAAGAAGACGATGGCGCCGCTTGTGCGCACGGTTCCCGCGGCGAGGATCCACCTCGGCATCGCCGGGTACGGCTACACCTGGCCCGCGAAGGGCGACGGCACGCAGGTGTCGGATGGCGCGGCGCGCGCACTCGTCAAGCGGGCGAAGGCGAAGGCCGTCTGGAGCACGACCCAGCTCGAGTGGCACGCGACCCTGTCGAACGGGACGGTGGTGTGGTGGTCGGATGCGAAGTCGTACCGTGCTCGTCTCGCCTACGCGAAGCAGCTGCGCATCGGCGGCGTGGCCGTGTGGTCGCTCGGCCTGAGCGATCCGCTGACTCGCTGACTGGCAGAGCCGCTGGCTAGCTCAGCCGTTGAGACGAGCCCGGTCGCGGCTTCTCACGGCGGCGTGCGTTACCCGGCAGCGAGCACACGCCGAAGATCCGCCTCAGCCGCAACCGGCACCCCGTAATCGCGTGCCTTCCGGGCCTTGCCCGACAGGGACGTTGGATCGGCGGCGACGAGCAGCGTTGTTCTCTTGGTTACCGCTGGCCATGCGACGACGCCAACCATCGCAAGAAGTCGCTCGATCTCGGCCCGGGGCAGCCACATATCTCCGGTCAGTACCACGACGTCACCGGGATTGAGGGTGACCGAATCGGTCCGAAGGAGGGTCGCGCCGGCGAAGGATCCGGCCACCGGCGGCACGAGTGCGGCCTCCTGCATCTCGGCGGGGATGTCGAGCATGCGGCCGACTGCGTCAAGCTCGCTCCGTTCTTCGGCCGTGAGGATGCCGTCCATCCACACCGCATCGACAAGCGCCCGAAAGTAGTCCTCATGGAGAGAACGGCGACGCGCGGGCATGATTGCGAGCATGGCTGCGAGCTCCCGCAGCTCATCGGCTTCGTCGAGCGAGAGGTAGCCGTCCGAGAGGGCTCGGTCGAGCATGGCCGCGTATTCCGATTCGCTGTCGGTTGTCTCTAGCGCCGGCAGGTGGGTCGCGGCGTCGGCGAGAGCGGTGGATTTCTGCGGTGCAACGTGGTTCGCGGTCGCCTCGACGTCAGCGACAGCAAGGCGGGGCCGAGGAGTCCACGAGGATCCCGGCCACGTAGTCAGAGGCCAGCGCAGTGTCGCTGCCCGGTCGCCCCATGCCGCCCACTCCCGCGTGTCCTCCTGCCCGACTCTCAGGTACTGACCGAGCAGTTGCGCCGTCGCCCTTGCATCCGCCAGCGCCTCGTGCGCGTCGGTCAGATCGATGTCGAACGCGGCACAGCAGTCGGCCAACTTCCGGCCCGACCCCGGCAGATATCGCGACGCCAGCTTCATCGTGCAGAGTGCACGATCGGTGTCGAGTGGCGACTCGAGGCCGACTCGGTCGAGTTCGGCGCGGAGGAAGTCGACCTCGAAGCGCGCGTTGTGAGCGACGACGACTCGGCCCGCGAGCCGGTCGAGGAGCTCGCCGGCCACGTCGCGAAAGGACGGAGCGTCCGCCACGTCACTGCCACGGAGTCGATGGATATGGGTCGGGCCGAGGTCGCGACCCGGGTTGACGACGGTCTCGTATTCGCCCTCGATCTCGCCACTCGGCGAGACCTGAACGATGCCGACTTCGATGACACGATCGTGCCGGGCCGGCCAAAGGCCGGTCGTCTCGAAGTCGATCACTGCATAGCCGTGGTGCGCCAAGTGTTCCCCCAAACCCGAACGGATGCTTTCCGATAGTCATCGTGTCAGAAAGCGCCTTGCCGAGCGCGGCTAGGGTGGCGACATGACCGACACCATGCTCGCCGCAGTGGCCCAGTTTGCGCCGACGGCCGACTTCGAAGCCAACCTGCGGGTCATCGACGAGCTGACAGCGAAGGCCGCGGCGCGCGGGGCGAGCGTGGCGGTATTTCCGGAGTACTCCTCGTTCTTCGAGGCGCAGCTCGGGGTGAACTTCGTCGAGGGCGCTCAGCCGATCGACGGACCGTTCGTGCGCGGGCTGGGCACCATCGCGTCGAAGCACGGCCTGTACGTGGTGGCGGGATTGGTCGAGACGCGGCCATCGGATCCTCGTCGCTTTGCCAACACGCTCGTGGCGGTCGACCCGAGGGGCGGAGTAGTCGCGACGTATTCGAAGCTGCACCTCTACGACGCGTTCGGATCAAAAGAGTCGGAATGGGTCGTCGCCGGCGATATCGAGGCCCCGCAGACGTTCGAGATCGAGGGCTTCCGGGTCGGGCTTCAGACCTGTTACGACGTGCGCTTTCCCGAGGTGACTCGCACTCTGGTCGACGCCGGCGCCGAGGTCGTCCTGCTGCCCGCCGAGTGGGTACGGGGGCCGTTGAAAGAGCACCACTGGCGCACACTCGTCACGGCGCGAGCCATCGAGAACACCATCTACATCGCCGCAGCCGACCACGTGCCGCCGATCGGTGTGGGCAACAGCATGATCGTCGACCCGTTCGGTGTCGAGATCGCGACCCTCGGCGACGAGACCGGCATCGCGGTCGCCGAGATCTCGCGCGCACGGCTCGAGCACGTTCGGCAGGTCAACCCGGCGCTGGCGCTGCGTCGCTTTCGGGTGACTCCGGCCTGACGGCGGGCACACGGGCGTCACTCTGCGAGCGATCCGGAGCAGACACCCCCGCACGGCAGTAACGGGTGCGAATGCAGCGGCGGATCGCTCTCAAATTAGCGGCGTGCGGCCTGCGGCGAGCGGCGTGCGGCGAGCGGCCAGCGGACTAAGCGCCGAGACGTGACAGCCGCCCGACGGCCTCCTCGAGCACCTCGAACCTCTTGCAGAACGCGAACCGCACCAGCGATGAGTACTCCTCGGCGAGATCGGCGTGGCAGAACGCCGAGATCGGCACGCCGACCACCCCGGCCAGCGACGGGAGACGGCGGCAGAGGTCGACAGCATCGTCGAAACCGAGCCCAGCGGCGTCGGCGACCACGAAATACGAGCCGCGCGGCGTCGAGGTCGGCAGGCCGGCCGCCTCGAGCCCCGTCCGGAGTAGATCGCGCTTGCTCTGCAGTGTCGCGGCAATTCCGCTGAAGTAGGTGTCGGGCAGGCCGAGGCCGACGGCGATGGCGGGCTGGAACGGGGCCCCGTTCACGAATGTCAAGAACTGCTTGACCGCAAGGATCCGGGTCACGATCTCGGCCGGGGCCGTGAGCCACCCGATCTTCCAGCCGGTGGTGGAGAACGTCTTCCCGCCGCTCGAGATCGTGACGGTGCGTTCGGCCGCTCCGGGCAGGGTCGCGATCGGGCGGTGTTCGGCGCCGTCGAACAGCAGGTGCTCGTAGACCTCGTCGGAGACGAGGAGGGCATCGTGCTGGTGGGCCAGCTCGACGAGCAGACGCTTGGTCGTCTCGCTGAGGACGCTGCCGGTCGGGTTGTGCGGGTCGTTGAGCAGGATGATCCGGGTGCGGTCCGTAATGGTTCGACGCAGTTCGTCTTCGTCGACCTCGAAGTCGCGGCCGCGAAGGGCGACAGTGCGGTGGTCGCCACCGGCGAGCCCGATGACGGCGCCATACGAGTCGTAGAAGGGTTCGAGGGTCACGACCTCGTCGCCCGGCTCGACGAAAGCGAGGAGCGTCGCCGCCAGGGCCTCGGTCGCACCGGCGGTCACGAGTACCTCGGTGACGGGGTCGACATCGAGGCCGTAGAAGCGCTTCTGGTGCGAGGCGACGGCCTCGAGGAGCACTGGCATGCCACGCCCGGGCGGGTACTGGTTCACGCCGTCGGTGATGGCTCGGCGGGCCGCCTCGAGAACCTCTTCGGGCCCGTCTTCGTCGGGGAAGCCCTGACCGAGGTTGATCGCGCCGGTCGCCGCGGCGAGGGCGGACATCTCGGCGAAGATCGTGGGCGCGAGGTGCCCGTGACTGTCGAGGAGCATGGCGCCGCGAGCGGCGCGTTCCCAGGGGGCCGGTGTCGTCATGGCATCCTCGTCAGGTCTCGGAGCGGAAGCGCTCGTGGCCGGGGTCGGCGTTCTCGGCTGACCCTTACAGAGCCAGCCTATGATGTGAAATCAGTTCGCTCGCGGTGTGTCGGAGGTCCAGGAGGATCGCCGGCAGGGCCGTCGAGACACGAAAGGATCCCTCCGCGCATGAGTCAGTTCCCCGGCAGCGACAGCTCTTCCGAGAACGACCGTTCATCCGAGAACGCCGGCCCTTCCGACAACCCGGGTTCGTCTGAGACGAACCCGACGGAGCCCCTCGCCGACACGACCACTCCCGTCGTCCCCGAGCGGCGCTCGCCGTGGCAGGCCCCGGTCGGCGCCCCGGCTCTCCCCGGTGAGACCCCCTCTTCTCTGGCCGACACACGCCCCGCACCCGCGCCGACCTCCGGTGTGCACCAGGCTCCGCCGTCGCTGTCGCACGCCCCGTACGCCGGAGCTCACTCCTCGGCCTTCGGCACGCTCCGAGAGAACGGCGAGCCCGAGCCGGCCGCCGAAGCAGGTTCCGACGATGTCTGGCAGCGTCCGGCCTCCTCTCGGCGCAAGCGGAGCGGCCTCGGCGGGTTCGTCGCGGTCGCCGCGGTGGCCGCCGTCATAGGCGCTCTCGTCGCCACCGGGGGCTATGCCCTGCTCGGTCGGGGGGCGACCGCGGCCACCGGCGGAACGAGCGACACCCTCTCGATCGGCCACTACAAAGACGCGTCGCTGATCACCGCGGTGGCGGCGAAGGCGACCCCGTCCGTCGTCACCATCGGCGTGACGTCGGGCTCTTCCGGTGGAACGGGTTCGGGCGTCATCCTCACCAGCGACGGCTACATCGTCACGAACACCCACGTGGTCACCCTCGACGGAGCGAGCTCGACCGGAACCGTGTCGGTGACGACCTCGGGCGGCCGGGTGTACTCCGCGAAGGTGATCGGTACGGATCCTCTCGTCGATCTGGCGGTCATCAAGATCGACGCGACCGGCCTCACTCCCATCACGTTCGCCGACTCGTCGAAACTCAACGTCGGCGACACGACCGTGGCGATCGGCGCCCCCCTCGGGCTCTCGAACACCGTCACCGACGGCATCGTGTCGACCCTCAACCGGAGCATCACGGTCGCCTCGTCGGCCGTCCCCGACACGGGCGGCGACACCTCGGGCGGCTCGCAAGACAACAACGGCCAGGGCCCGTTCAGCTTCGACAACGGCCAGGGCAGTTCCGGTTCGACGACCTCGACCATCGCACTCCCCGTGATCCAGACCGACGCGAGCATCAACCCGGGTAACTCGGGCGGTGCCCTGCTCGACACCGACGGCAAGCTCATCGGCATCAATGTGGCTATCGCCAGTGCCGGCGGATCGTCGTCGTCGAGCAGCGCAGCCGGCAGCATCGGGGTCGGGTTCTCGATCCCGTCGAAGCTCGTCGAGCGCGTGGCGAACGACATCAAAGACACCGGTTCGGCGACGCACGGCCTTCTCGGGGCTTCCGTCGACGACGCGACGAGCGACACGTCGGCGACGCAGACCGGTGCCCTCATCAAGACGCTGACCTCCGGTGGCGCCGCTCAGAAGGCGGGCCTCCGTGCCGGCGACGTCGTCACGAAGTTCGACGGCGTCCAGGTGACCAGCGGCACCGATCTCTCGGCCCAGGTGCGCGTTCTCGCGGGCGGTTCAACGGCCTCGCTGACGTACATCCGCGATGGCAGCACCAAGTCGCTGACGGTGACCCTCGGCACGCTCAAGGGATGACGCCCGGCAACCGGACGGAGACGCCCTGGTAAGCTCGTCCGGATTTCCCCGGACGGCGCCCGGCCGACCGTCAAACCCATGCCAGGACGACATGAGCACCCACGATCGTGACGATGCCCTCGGCGGCGACTCGGTCGACAGTCGCACCGTCGGCGTCTCGTATGTGATGCCCGTGTTGAACGAGGTGCACGAGATCGAGTCGGCGGTGGCGTCGCTCATCGCCCAGGATCACGCGGGCCCCTTCGAGGTGCTGCTCGCCCTCGGGCCGAGCGTCGACGGCACGAACGAGGTCGTCGCGCGACTGGCTCAGGCCGACCCGAGGATCCGATCGGTCCCGAATCCGATCGGCTCGACTCCCGCAGGCCTGAACGTCGCGATCCTCGCCTCGAGGTTCCCCGTGACCGTCCGCGTCGATGCGCACTCCGTGCTCCCCACCGACTACACCCGGCTGGCCGTCGAGACCCTGCTCCGCAGCGGGGCCGACAACGTGGGCGGCATCATGCACGCCGAGGGCCGCACCCCCTTCGAGAAGGCCGTTGCGCGCGCCTATGGCAGCCGCGTCGGTCTCGGTGGCACTCCCCATCACGTGGGAGGCAAGGAGGGCCCGGCCGAGACGGCCTACCTGGGTGTCTTCCGACGCAGTCGCCTGATCGAGGTCGGCCTGTTCGACGAAGACATCAAACGCGGTCAAGACTGGGAGCTGAATCGGCGCCTCCGCGCGTCGGGCGGCACCGTGTGGTTCACCCCCGCCCTGACCGTGACGTATCGGCCCCGGCCGAGTCTCGGCAAGCTCGTCCGCCAGTTCGTCGCCACGGGCATCTGGCGCGGTGAGCTCGTGCGCCGATTCAAGCTCGCCAACTCGCTCCGCTACCTCGTACCGCCCGCGATGGTGCTCGGGGTGGGTGTCGGTGCACTGGTCGGGATCGTCGGCATCATCGGCGCCGTCCTCGGATCCTGGGCGGGGTGGCTGCTCGTCGGCTTCGCCGTTCCGGCCGTCTATCTCGTGTTCGTCGTCGTGGCCACTCTGACGGCCGCCCGCGAGGAAGACGCACGGACGAGACTGTGGTTTCTCGTAGTGTTGCCCTGCATCCATTTCGGTTGGGGGCTCGGCTTCGTCGCCGGGTTCCTCTCGCTGACCAAGAACATCACCGCCCACGTCGGAAGGTAAGAATGTCGCCTTCGCCCGGATCGAGACCCTCGTCGATCGCCGAGCTCAAGCGCGTCGCGCAACCACCGGAGGTGCGGAGTCGGGCCAATGCCGAGCACTGGACCGCCTCGCTGTACCTGCGTGACATCTCGCCGTACCTCACCTGGGTGCTGCTGCGCACGAGCATCTCGGCCAACGGTGTCACTGGGCTGATGATTCTCGCCGGGTGGGCGACCGCCTTCTCGCTGCTAATTCCCGGCATCGCGGGGCCGCTGCTCGCTCTCGTGCTCGGGCAGGTGCAGATGCTGATCGACTGCTGCGACGGAGAGGTGGCCCGCTGGCGCGGCACGTCGTCGCCGGCCGGGGTGTTCCTCGACAAGGTCGGGCACTACACGACCGAGGCGCTCATTCCGGTCATGCTGGGGTTCCGGGCGGCGGGATTCCCGTTCCAGGCCCCGGCCGACTTCCTCTGGACGACCCTCGGGTTGACGTTGGCGCTGATCATCGTCTTGAACAAGGCGCTGAACGACATGGTGCACGTCGCCCGCGCGAACGCCGGTCTCGACAAGCTCGAAGACAAGCGCGGGGGAGTGACCGTGCCGAGCGGTCGCCTGTTGGCGCGGCTGCGGCGGGCTGCCCGCTTCGTGCCGTTCCATCGGCTGTATCACTCGGTCGAGCTCACGATGATCATCTTCGTGGTGTCGATCGTCGGCATCTTCGTCGGTCAGATGCACGCCGACCGTCTTCTCCTCCAAATTCTCACGCCGCTGTCGCTGCTGGCCCTCGTCGGGCACTTCGTGGCCATCATGTCGTCGAAGCGGGTGCGATCCTGAGCGTTTCGCCGCCTGTCCGGCCGACGGTGGGCGTCGTCAGCCTGACCCAGGGGCGTCGACCGGACGACCTGCGGGCCGGGCTCGAGTCGGTCCTGCGGCAGATCGACGTCGAGCTCGACATCGTCTGCGTGGGCAATGGGGCTGATCCCGGCGCGCTTCCGGGCGGCGTCCGATCGCTTGTGCTCCCTGAGAACGTCGGAATCTCGGCCGGGCGAAACCGGGGTGCCGAGGCTGTCTCCGGTGACTACGTGTTCTTCCTTGACGACGACGCGGCCCTCGCCTCCGACACGTTCCTGGCCGACGCGATCGCCCTCGTCGAGACGGCGGGTGACATCGGTCTGCTTCAGCCGCGCGTGACCGACCCGCGCGGTGTCGGGGACCCGCGCCGATGGATCCCTCGGCTGAAGAAGGGGTCGGCCACCGACTCGGGCGACGTCTTCTCGGTGTGGGAGGGCGCGACCCTCCTGCGTCGGAGCGTGTTCGACGCGTGCGGCGGCTGGGGAGAGCCCTACTTCTACGCCCACGAGGGCATCGAGCTGGCCTGGCGGGTCTGGGCGCAGGGCCTGCGCGTCTGGTACGCGGGCGACCTGGTGGCTCACCATCCCGCCATCGACCCGGCGCGTCATAGCCAGTACTACCGGCTCAACGCCCGCAATCGTGTGTGGTTGGCCAAGCGCAATCTGCCGTGGCCTCTCGTGCCGGTTTACGTCGGATCCTGGACTCTGGTGACCCTGGTGCGGTGGGGTCGTCGGCCCGACCGCATGCGCCCCTGGCTCGCTGGATTCCGAGAGGGGTGGTCTTCGGCTCCCGGGGGGCGTCGGTCGATGGGATGGCGGACGGTCATCCGGATGACCCGCGCCGGGCGCGCTCCGATTCTCTAAGGCGGGTTCTGCAATGCTGAGAGAGAGCGGACTCGGTCGGGCCAACTGGCCCGTCTCCGGTGCCGCCACCGCCGTCAACCATTTCGAAGGAGCCTGATGCCGATCGTTCGAGATCTCGGTCTCGCCCTCGGGCTGGTCAAACGCTCGGTGCGCGCCCGTCGCACGCGCAAGCAGCTGGCGAAACGCGACCTGACCCTGACAGCGCCTCGGCCGGGCGTCGTGCGCGTCGCGGTCTATTTCGCCGACGGGCCGGTGAACCTCTACCAAATTCGGCAGTGGTACGCGCCCCTGGCGCATCTCAACAGGACGACCCCGGTTGCCATCGTCGTGCGAAGCCCCGCGACGATGCTGGCGCTGCTGTCCGAGTCGCCGGTTCCGGTGGCCTATGCGCGCCAGGTCGCCGACCTGGAGGCCTTCGTCGAATCGCAGCCGATCGCGATGACCCTGTACGTCAACCAGAACTCTCGCAACTTCCAGATGATGCGATACGCGCGCATGTGGCACGTCTTCGTCAATCACGGCGAGAGCGACAAGATGTACATGACGACCAACCAGTTCAAGACGTACGACTACGCGTTCGTCGCAGGCAAGGCAGCATTGCAGCGGCTCGGCGCGAAGCTCTGGGACTACGACCTCGACCGCCGCGCCATTCTGATCGGGCGCCCCCAGGCCGACCACTTCGCTGGCGCACTGCCCTATACGCCCGACGGCCGTATCGTCGTCCTCTACGCTCCGACCTGGGAGGGCGACCGTCCCGCCGCCGCGTACGGGTCGATCGCGTCGCACTCGGCGCTCGTGCCGGCGCTGCTGGCGACCGGCCGGCACCGGGTCGTCTATCGGCCGCATCCGCGCAGCGGTGTGCGCGACCCCGACTATCGCACGGCTCACGAGGGCATCAAGCGGCTGATCGAGGAGGCGAACCGCAAGGATCCCGCTGCCGGTCACCTCTTCGACGACGGACCCGACCTCGGCTGGCAGCTCGCTGCGGCCGATGTCGCGATCACCGACATCTCGGCGATGGTCTACGACCGGCTGGCCACAGGTCGACCGTTGCTTATTGCACGACCGGTCTCACCCGAGGCCGAGGTCGACGAGGGGGGTTACCTCGGGTCGGCCGAGTGGGTGACGGCCGATCAGGCTAGCGACATCGTTCGATTGGTCGACCGGGTGCTTCTCGACTCCGACGCGCGGGAGCGCCTCGACTTCTGGGCCGAACACCACTTCGGCGACACGACTCCGGGGGTGGCGACCCGCCGATTCGAGTCGGCCGTCGCGCTTCTCGAGAGCCGGTGGCACGAGTTCGCGGCACAGAGCCCGCGCCCGGAGGCGTCACCGTCGGGTGACGCTTCTGAGGCGGGGCCAGATGACGGCGACGACTCTCACCGCGACTAGTCACGAATAAGGCATATACAAATGAGGCATAAAGAGTGCCTCTTTATATAGTCTGGACATGCTGACGTGGGTGCCGTATTCGTAGGGTATGCCTGCTCCCAGTTCTGAAGCGTCACGCATCGTCGGCGAACGGATCAAGGCGGAACGACTACGGCTTGCCCTCAGCCAAGACGAGGTCGCCCATCTGGCGGGCATGAACGTCTCGAACTACGGCAAGATCGAGCGCGGCATCGGCAACCCCGTGCTGCACACGCTCGTGCGCATCTCGGCAGTTCTCGACATCGACCCGGCGCAGCTCGTCGCCGGACTCACCGCAGATCACCTCCCGGCGCTTCTCGAGGCGTTCAGCGCCGCCGACTATGTCGCCGAGCAGCGTCGTCGAGCCGGGCGCCAGCCCAGCTGACGGAGCAACCCGGCGGCGACGCCACCGGCCTCAGAAGCTAATGCGCCAGAGGTACTCCTCGCCATCGGGGCGGAACCAGCGCACTACGACGATCGAGTCGGTGCTCTCCACCCCGATGAGGGTGAGTCGGGCGCTTCTGCCCGGCTCGAGGGTCAGTGGTTCGAGCGGGACCAGGTGGCCCGACCCGAGGAGGGTCGCTCGGAGGTTGGTCACCCTCTCGTCACTCATATTGACGAGGCGGATGACGTGCGGAGCATCGTCGCGGTCGATCCAGAACGGGACGGGGTAGGCGGGGGCGTGGCTTCTCATGGGACGACCCTAAAAGGGGCCTACGACGAATGGCCCGGCACCCCTGTGGAGGGCGCAATTGCTGGGGATAATCCCGAGGGGCGGGGGTCTGTGGAGGCGCAAACGACCCCGTGTGCCGGCTAATTACAGACGGCGGTCAGGATCCTAATTCGACGGGAAACGACGCGGGCGGCGGCCCAAAGGCGGTGCGGGAGCTCGTGACGACCCGGCGACCGAGCGTGTGATTGCCCACACCACCGATGACGGCACCGATGCCGAACGGAATCGCGCGACCGATGATCGACGTCGACTGCGAGCGGAGGAAGCGCTTGGTGAACTCTTTGCGCACGAGCCCGGAGAGACCGGAGAGCGACGCCTTCGGAAGGCGCTCGGCGACGAGGTCGCCCCAGAACGCCGATCGCGCGGGGCCCGAGCCGATGGCCTCGCCCGCGAGCTGCTTGACCAGGTCTGCGCCCGGCCCGCCGAGCATCATCGCCATGACGATGGTGCGAGCACGTTCGGGGTCGGTCACGGCGACACCGTGCACCTCGGTTACCGACTGGGCATAGAGGGCGCTGGCCTCGAGGAAGTACGCCGTCTCGGCCCCGGAGAGGGCGAGGGAGAGCGGAATGCCGATGCCGGGGATGACGGCGCTCGCTCCCACCGCGGCCCCACCCGTCGTCACGGCGGCGAGGTATTCGCGCTCGAGAGTGCGGAGGACCTGCGCCGGAGTGTGATTCGGGTGACGGCGTCGAAGCTGGCGCACGTGACTGACGACGACCGGGTGCTGAACCGTCAAGACCCGGTTCAGAGTGCGCTGCCATTTGGGGCTGTCGGTATCGCGCGTCAATTGACGACCGACCTCGCGCAGTTCTTGACCCTGGATCGGAACGGCCCAGGTCTCGTCGACCGCCGAAGAACGGGAATCGGCCTGATCGACCTTGTCGAGAGAGGCTCGGTCGAGTTCGGCCTTCTCGAGGGCTGCTTTTTTGGATCGTCGCATCCTCGTGACATTACGCCTTGGTCTTGGGAGCCAGATCGGCGTTGTACCTCGCCAGCGCCTCGGTGATCGGGCCGTCGAACACGAGCGCCCCCTTGTTGAGATAAAGACCGCGGGTGCAGAAGCGCCGGAGGTCTTTCTCGTTGTGCGAGACGAAGAACAGCGTGCGACCCGCGCTGAGCATCTCTTCGATGCGGCGGTAGCACTTCTCCCGGAACGCTCGGTCGCCGACCGCGAGCACCTCGTCGACCAGGATGATGGGCTCTTCGAGGCGCGAGATCACCGAGAAGGCGATTCGCACCTTCATGCCGCTCGACAGGTGCTTGTAGGGCGTGTCGACGAAATCGGCGATCTCTGCGAAGTCGATGATCTCATCGAAGGCTTCGTCGATCTCGGCCCGTCGCATACCGTGGAGGCCCGCGGTCAGGTAGACGTTGTCGCGCACGCTGAGGTCGCCCACGAAGCCGCCGGTGATCTCGATGAGCGGCGCGACGCCCTTCTCGACCGACACGCGTCCCTCATCGGGCAGAACGACCTCGGCCACGAGTTTCAGCAGGGTCGACTTGCCCTGGCCGTTTCGGCCGACGACCCCGATCGACTCGCCTGGCTGCACCTCGAACGAGACGTCGCGGAGGGCCCAGAACTCGCCCGGCCTGGTGCGACGGCTGCTGTCGGCGAAGAGGTCTTTGAACGACCGACGGGCGCGACGATTGCGGCGGTACCGGATGCCGGCGCCCGAGACCCGGATGACGGGATGGTTCTCGCCCATCAGATCTCCTTCAAGACGGCGCGCTCCGAGGCGCGGAAGACGAGGATCCCGACGAACAGAATCACCACCGACATGAGGGCGGCAACGACGACCTCCAGCGGTCGGAGCTGATCGGGGAAGAACGCCGATCGGTAGAGCCCGAAGATGCCGCTGAGGGGGTTGAACGCCGCGACCACGTGAAAGGATTCGGGGAGGTTCTTCGTTCCGTAGATGATGGGCGACGCGTAGAAAAGGAAGCGCAGGATGAGCTTGACGGCGCGCTCGAGGTCGCGGAAGAAGACGACGAGCGGCGCGATGATGAGGCCGAGGCCGGTGACGAGGATGGCCTGCAGGATGATCGCCAGCGGGAAGAACACCACCTCCCAGTGCAGCGGGGCCCGGGTGATCAGAGCGAAGATCGCCAGCACGGGGAGGCTGAACAGGAATTCGATGCCCTTCGAGGCCACGATCCGGTTGACCCAGATGGTGCGGGGGATCTTCGTCGACCGGACCAGCTTGGCGTCGGAGGTGAACGCCTTCGTGGCATCCGACACCCCACCGGTGAACCACTGCCAGGCGAGGAGGCCGCTGAGCAGGAAGACGATGTACGGCTCTTCGCCGACGTCGCGCTTGAAGACGACGGTGAAGACGAAGAAGTAGATCGCGCTCATCAGCAGCGGGTCGAGGATCGACCAGAGGTAGCCGAGCGCACTCGTCGAGTAGCGGACCTTGAGGTCGCGCGACGTCAGCAGCCAGAGCACCTGCCGGTAGCGCGCGAGACCGGTCGCTCGGGGCGAGGCGATCGTGCTCGAAGGGGGAGAGAAAGTCGTCACGGGAGTCCTATGTCGTCAGGACACCCCGCCGAACGCGTCAGACGAACAGGTTGGCGCGCTCGAGGTCTTCCGCGAAGTCGACCTCGACGGCGTAGAGGTCGGAGATGTCCACCGGTACGAAGCGTAGGGCATTCTGTTCGATGCCCAGCTCGATGCCGCGCTCGAAATAGTCTTGGCTGTCGACGCGACCGAGCTGGCGAATCAGGTCGGCCTTGTCGGCCTTCGAGACGAAGTTGATGCCGACGGCCTCGCCGAGACCGTGCTTGACCTGCTTGGAGAGCTCGTCGATGAAGCCCTCGGCGTCGGTGGTGTATTTGACCTCTTCGTCGGAGACGCTGGAGGTGTTGACCGAGACGAACGACTGGTCGGACGAGATGTACGGCACGGCGCGGGTGAGAGCTGCGGGGTCGAAGACGACGTCGCCGTTCATCCAGAGCACACTCGACGACCCGGTCGCCTTGAGGGCGCGAAGCAGGCTCTTCGAGGTGTTGGTCTGGTCGTACTGCTCGTTGTAGACGAAGCTCGCGGTCGGGAAGGCCTCGACGATGTGCTCGTACTTGTACCCGACGACGACGGTGATCTTCACGTCGGCACCGAAGGCGCTGCGGATGTTCTCCATCTGCTGCTGCATGATGGTGCGGCCGTCGGCCAGCTCGGTGAGGCACTTCGGAAGGGAGCGGCCGAGGCGCGTGCCCATACCTGCTGCCAAAATAACGATCTGCGTGCTCATGCGTGTCTCCTCTGGTTCGAACCCGGCCGGGCGCTTCGCCCGGGGCGAGAGCAGCCCGTGCGTTACCGACTGTTCGTCGTCGTCACACCTGGGGTTTGTCGTCTGCGGCACAGCGATGTGCAATCTGAGAGTACCGGCAAAGCGTGATAGGGGGACGGATTGTCAGGTGTTTGTCGCCTATTCGTGACGTCGGCGACTCGCCTCGGGGAGGCGGGGACCGGGATCCTCGACCGGTTGCTACGGTTGAGCGTCCGGGAAGAAGGACGACGACCACTCGTGCATTGGGGGACACCGTGAGCAACACGGAAGGCGCAGACGGCGGGGTCGCACACGGGCAGGGCGACCAGATCGAGACCGGCGGGGCACCCGCCGACAAGGCGGTTCCGGTGACGCGCACACCGGCTGCGAAGCGGACCCCGGATACCCCGGGCGCTCGCAAGCCCACGCCGAAACGGACGCCCGCGACCGCCCGCACGGCCGCTGCCGCGAAGACGGCTGCCGCGAAAACCACTGCCTCGAAGCCGGCGGGGGCGTCGCGCACGACGGCCGCCTCCAAGACGGCCGCAGCCAAGGCGACCGCGGCGAAGGAAGCAGCCGCGAAGGTGAAGGCCGAGGCGGCCAAGGCTGCAGCCGACGAGAGCGAAGCCGTCGCCGACTCCGACTCGGTCGCCGACGAGGCCGAGCCGGTCGTCCGTGTGACGCCGGCCCGCGCACCGCGCGCATCCGCAGCGACGCGAAGGCGCACGTCGCCGACGCCGACGCCGACGGCATCGGCATCGGCATCGGCGGAGGCGCCTGTCGTGATCGCATCCCCAGAGCCGAAGGCACCGGCAGAACTCGAGGTCGAGCCGGAGCCGGACGACGCTCCCGGGGCGGAGCCCGCTCCCGAAGCCGAGCCAACGCCCGTGGCTGAGCCCGCGTCAGACGCCGAGCCCGAGGCGGACGCGACCGTTGCCCCGATCGCCGAAGACGATCCCGAGACGGAGGTCGACGAGACCCCGCTGCCCGAGTCGGATCCTTCAGCCGATGCCGCTCGCGAGAGCGCGCCCGTCGTGCTCTCGATCAAGGGCCTGGTGAAGCGCTACGGCGCGACGACGGCCGTCGAGAACATCGACCTCGACGTGCACGCGGGCTCGTTCTACGGAATCGTCGGGCCGAACGGCGCCGGCAAGACCACCACCCTGTCGATAGCGACCGGGCTGCTGCGCCCCGACGAGGGAACCGTGACGATCCTCGGCGACGACGTCTGGAGCGCCAAGGAGTCATCAAAGGCCAAGAGATCGCTCGGCGTTCTGCCCGACCGGCTGCGGCTGTTCGATCGGCTCACGGGGGCGCAATTCCTCTACTACGCCGGCACGCTCCGGGGCCTCGACGGTGCCACAGCTCGCAAGCGGACCGCCGACCTCGCCGAGGCGTTCGGCCTGCAGGACGCCCTCGGGCGCCTCGTCATGGACTACTCGGTCGGCATGACGAAGAAGGTCGCACTCGCGGCCGCGATCATCCACTCGCCCCGACTGCTGATCCTGGACGAGCCGTTCGAGTCCGTCGACCCCGTTTCGGCCGCGACCGTGACCGAGATCCTCCAGCGCTACGTGCGCGGCGGCGGCACCGTGCTGCTGTCGAGCCACAGCATGGATCTCGTCGAACGCATCTGCGACAGCGTCGCCGTGATCGTCGACGGGCACGTCCTGGCCCAGGGAACGGTCCACGACGTGCGTGCGGGTCGCTCGCTACAGGAACGGTTCGTCGAATTGGCCGGCGGGGGAGCAGCGACGGAGGGGATGGAATGGTTGCACAGCTTCTCCGACTGAGGCTGCTCTCGATCGCGAACCTCGTGCGCTTCGGCCTGCGTCCGGCCTTCGCCACGGTCGTGCGAGTTGTCATCGTGCTCGCGGCCTCGATCGCCGTCGCGACGCTGACCAGCCGCCTTCGTTTCGACCCTCTGCCCGAGGTTCAGGCGCTCGTCGTCGGAGGTGGCGCCCTTCTGCTGGTGGCGTTCCTCGTCGCACCGTTCGCCTCGTCGCGCCCACCGTGGGGAGACCCGCGTCGCCTGTACGGCTACCCGATCGGCACCGACGCCGCGGCCGGCGGTCTCGCTCTCGCCGGGGCCATCGGGTTGCCGACGCTGTCGCTGCTGATCCTCGGCGCCGGCTACGTCCGGTCGTTCGGCGAAGGCTCGGGCATTGCCGCTCTGGCCGTCGTGTCCGCCGTTCTCGCGGGGCTCACGGCGCTCCTCCTCGCGCTGGTCGCCTCGACGATCAACACGATGATCACCGGGCGCCGTGCTCGCGACCTCCTCGCGGTCGGAGGCGTGGTCGTCGCCCTCGTGCTGGTGCCTCTCGTGATCGACCTCATCCGCGTCGTGCTTCCGGGCGGATACCGAGGATCCGGCACCGTCGCGTCTCTCCTCGCCGCGACGCCCTTCGGTGCCGCGGTTGCCCTTCCCGGCCACGCCGCCACCGGCAGCACCGGTCGCGTGGTCGCCGACGTCGTCGTTGCCCTGCTCACGCTCGCCGTGCTGTGGTGGGTCTGGCGGATGCTGGTGGGGCGTGCCCTGCACCGCCCGCCGGCGCCCACTCTCGAGGCGGAGCGAGTGAGCCTCGGCTGGTTCGATTTCACGCGGGGAACACCGGGCGGTGCCGTTGCCGCGCGCAGCCTGACGTACTGGGTGCGCGACGCCCGATACCGCTGGTCGCTCGTGATCCTCCCGTTCCTCCCGGTGCTCATCGTGCCTCTCGGAATCGCGGGCATCGACTGGCGTCTGCTCGCTCTCATCCCCGTGCCGGTCATGTGCCTGCTGCTCGGCTTCCTGCCCCACAACGACGTGGCCTACGACAACACGGCCCTGTGGATGCACATCTCGGCGAATACGCGCGGGCTCCCCGATCGCCTCGGACGGCTGACCCCCGCCCTCGTCATCGGCGTCCCTCTGGCCCTTGTCGGCTCGCTGGTAGCCGTGGCCCTGCGGGGCGACTACACCGCCTACGGCCCCGAGCTGGGCATCTGCGTCTCATTGCTCTTCTGCGGCCTCGGCCTGTCGAGCATCCTGTCGGCGGCGCTGCCCTATGCGGCCGTCCGCCCCGGTGACGATCCGTTCCAGCAACCCCAGTCGACGAGCTCGGCGGCCGGCTGGTCGCAATCCCTGCTCGTCGGCGGGGCTGTCCTCCTCAGCGTGCCGACCGGCGCGATGGCGATCGTCGCGACGCTCGATGGGCGCAGCGACCTGGCGTCGGCCGCCCTCTGGACGGGCCTCGGCACCGGAGCCGTCGTGCTGGTGGCGGGAGTCGCCATCGGGTCGTGGGTGTTCTCACGCCGAGCCCCCGAGCTGCTGGCGTTCGCGCTGCGAAGCTGACTCGCGCCGGGTGCCGGGGCGCAGGATCCTTCGGGTCGCCCTTCAGAGGACGCGGCGGGCGGCGTACGATGGTCGGCATGAGCGACACGGGTAGCGGAAGCGAAATCACCGGCGGCGGAACAGACGTTCTCGACCGCGAGTTGGAGAAACTCCTCAACGAGGAGGCCATCGAGCCGGGCGATCACGAACGTTTCTCGCACTACGTGCCGAAGAACAAGATCATGGAGTCGGCGCTGTCGGGCAAGGCCGTCAAGGCGCTCTGCGGCAAGAAGTGGACTCCGGGTCGCGACCCGGAGAAGTTCCCGGTCTGCCCGACGTGCAAGGCGATCTACGAAAAGATGAAGTCCGAGTAGAGGCCTTCTCGGCTCGACTCTCTGCTGACGCACCCGGGGTCTCGGCCCGTCCGGCCCCGCTCACTCGTAACGGGTTGGGATGACTGGCTCGCCGCGACCCAGGCTGAACGCAGCCTGCGGCAGCTCGCCCACGGCGGCTTCGCGGTGTGCTCGGGCACGGAGGACGCCCTCGGGGCCGGTCCAGCGCTCGTCGATCGTGCCGTCCGTCACGAGCGGCACCAACAGCGTGCGCTCGGAGGGGCCGACTTCGGTCGAGCCAACCCGGACGATCTCTTCGGACGCGATTCCCTTGCGCCGGGCCCGGACGGCAAACTTGCGACCGCCGACGGTGGCTTTCTCGGCGGATTTCTTGCCGACCGACACCCACTCGCCGCTGTCGTCGCGGTGCGCCACCAGCTTGAAGACCATCGACGCGGCCGGGTGGCCCGAGCCCGTGACGACGCTGGTGCCGACACCGTAGCTGTCGACGGGGGCTGCCCGCAGCGCCGCGATCGTGAACTCGTCGAGGTCGTTAGTGACGGTGATCTTCGTGCCGGTGGCACCGAGCGTGTCGAGCTGGCGCCGCACCTGCGCGACGAGCTGGGGGAGGTCGCCCGAGTCGATGCGAACGGAGCCGAGCTCCGGCCCGGCCACCCGCACGGCCGTCTCGACCGCAGCCTCGATGTCGTAGGTATCGACGAGAAGCGTCGTCGACGGGCCGAGGGCGTCGACCTGCGCGGTGAAGGCGGCCTCTTCGGTGTCGTAGAGAAGCGTGAACGCGTGGGCGGCCGTGCCCATCGTCGGGACTCCCCAGGTGCGACCGGCCTCGAGGTTGCTCGTTGCTCCGAAGCCGGCGATGAACGCGGCACGTGCCGCCGCGACAGCGCTCCACTCTCCGGTGCGCCGCGAACCCATCTCGGCGAGGGGGCGCCCGTCTGCCGCCGCGACCATGCGCGCCGCAGCGCTGGCGACGGCGGAATCGTAGTTGAAGACGCTCAGCGCGAGCGTCTCGAGGAGGACCGCCTCGGCGAATGTCGACTCGATGATGAGCAGAGGCGAGTTCGGGAAGAAGAGTTCGCCCTCGCGATAGCCCCAGATGTTGCCGGTGAACCGGTAGTCGGCGAGCCAGTCGATCGTGGGGGCGCCCACGACGTTCTGCTCGCGGAGCCACTCGAGCTCCGGTTCGCCGAAGCGGAAGCGCCGGAGCTCCTCCAGGAACCGGCCGGTGCCGGCGACGACACCGTAGCGGCGGCCCGGCGGGAGGCGTCTGGTGAACACCTCGAACACGCTCTCGCGAAGGGCGGTGCCGTCGCGGAGGCCCGCGTCGAGCATGGTGAGTTCGTACCGGTCGGTCAGGAGTGCACTGGTCACGCAGCCAGCCTAGGCCCCGCCATCGTGCCGCGTGCCTCTTGCAAATTCGAAGGAAACACCCGCTGACGCCGACGAAGTCATGCCGATCGCGCGGGGTCGAGCGCGCGGATCTCCTTCAAATTCGGCAGCGGCCCGACCGGTAGACTCGACCATCGTGACGGACGCACCCATCGGAGTCTTCGACTCGGGCGTCGGCGGCCTGACCGTCTCCCGGGCGATCATCGACCAGCTGCCGCGGGAGTCGATCCGCTACGTCGGCGACACGGAGCACATGCCCTACGGCCCCAAGCCGATCGCCCAGGTGCGCGAGTACGCGCTTGCCGTCATGGACGACCTCGTTGCCCAGGGCGTCAAGCTGTTGGTCATTGCCTGCAATACGGCCTCCGCGGCCGTCCTCCGCGATGCTCGCGAGCGCTACACCGGCCCGCACGGCATCCCCGTCGTCGAGGTGATCCAGCCGGCCGTGCGCGCCGCGATGAAGCAGACGCGCACCCGTCGCGTCGGCGTGATCGGCACCTCCGGCACGATCGATTCGCGGGCCTACGAAGACGCTTTCGCGGCCGCCCCCGACCTCGCTCTCTTCACGCAGGCCTGCCCGCGCTTCGTCGAGTTCGTCGAGGCGGGCGACACCTCCAGCGCCGAGTTGCGCGCGGTCGCCGAGGAGTACCTCGCCCCGCTCCGCGACGCCCGCGTCGACACCCTCGTGCTCGGCTGCACGCACTACCCGCTGATGTCGGCAGCCATCCAGTACGTCATGGGCCCCGATGTGACCCTGGTCTCGAGCGCCGAAGAGACCGCCAACGACGTCTACTCGACGCTGGTGGCCCACGACCTCGACCGGCGCGATGGCGCTGCGCCCCTCTACGACTTCCAGGCCACCGGTGCCGACCAGGCGGGCTTCATCCGGCTCGCCAAGCGTTTCCTCGGCCCCGAGGTCTCGACGGTGAGCCACCTCGAGACCGGAACGATCGATCTTCCCCCGGAATTCCGGGCGAACCGAACCAAGGAGAACACCGCATGACAGAACGCGCCGACGGCCGACAGACAGACCAGCTCCGCGAGGTCACCATCGAGCTCGGCTGGAGCCCGCAGGCGGAGGGCAGCGCCCTCGTCAGCTTCGGCAACACCCGCGTGCTCTGCACGGCGTCCTTCACGAACGGCGTGCCGCGCTGGCTTGCCGGCAAGGGCAAGGGCTGGGTCACCGCCGAATACGCCATGCTGCCGCGCGCCACGAACTCCCGCAACGACCGCGAGAGCGTCAAAGGCAAGATCGGCGGGCGCACGCACGAGATCTCCCGCCTCATCGGCCGCAGCCTCCGCGCCGTCGTCGACATGAAGGCCCTCGGCGAGAACACGATCGTGCTCGACTGCGACGTGCTCCAGGCCGACGGCGGGACCCGCACGGCCGCCATCACCGGCGCCTACGTCGCGCTGGCCCAGGCGATCCAGTGGGGCAAAGACAACAAGTTCATCGCCCAGAAGGCCACGCCCCTCTCCGACAGCGTCTCGGCCGTCTCCGTCGGCATCATCGACGGCGAACCGATGCTCGACCTCGCCTACGTCGAAGACGTGCGCGCCGAGACCGACATGAACGTCGTCGTCACCGGTTCGGGCACCTTCATCGAGGTGCAGGGCACGGCCGAGGGCGCCCCCTTCGACCGCGACGAGCTCAACTCGCTGCTCGACCTCGCGCTGGCGGGCGCCGTCGACCTCAGCGCGATCCAGAAGCGCACCCTGGAGGTGTGACCGTGGCACCCTCGACCGTGAAAGTCGTCCTGGCGACGCACAATGCCCACAAAGTGGCCGAGCTCCGTCGGATCCTAGGTGATGCCCTCGACGGAGTCGAGCTCCTCACCTACGACGGCCCAGAACCGGTCGAAGACGGCGACACCTTCGAGGCCAATGCCCTCATCAAAGCCCGGGCTGCCGCCGAATACACCGGCTTGCCGGCCCTTGCCGATGACTCGGGTATCACCGTCGACGCCCTCGACGGGGCGCCAGGCATCCACTCCGCCCGCTACGCCGGCACCCGCCACGACGGCGACAACCTCCGCCTGCTGCTGACCAACCTCGATGCTCTCGGCGGCGCCGATCGAAGCGCCTCGTTCGTGTGCGCCGCGGCGCTGGTCATACCGCCGTCGGTCGCCTCCGTCGGGCCCGACGGCCCGGCCGAGTCGGTCGAATCTGACGAATATGTCGAGCTCGCGACCTGGTCAGGGCACGTTCTCGATAAGGCGTCAGGATCCGGCGGCTTCGGCTACGACCCGATCTTCTGCCCCGCCGGTGAGAGCCGCTCGGCAGCGGAGCTCAGCACGGCCGAGAAAGACGCGACGAGTCACCGGTCGCAGGCGTTCCGGGCACTCGCGCCGCGGGTTGCCGCGCTGGTCTCGTAGGGCCCAACTCCGACTTCGAGGCTGACCCGACGTGGAACGGCCAAACCGACGCACCGCGGCACGTCGGGTTGGCCGTTTCACGTCGCCTTGCCTCGCCTTGCCTTGCCTAGCGGCTGCGGCCCGCGGCTATGCCTGAGGGGACGCCTGCGCCTCTTCGAGCTTCTTCGCTTTGCGCGACGAGCTCAGCACCTTGATCACGATCGGAATGACGGTCGCTGCGACGGCGCCCAGCAGGATCAGGTCGATGTAGTTCTCGACGAACTGCGCCACCGGCGGGATGTGGCCGATGCCGAAGCCGATCATCGTGATGCCGAAGCCCCAGGCGATGGCTCCGATGGCGTTGAAGAGCGAGTACCGGCGGTAGTGCATGTGGGCGATGCCCGCGGCAAGGGGCAGGAAGGTGCGGATCACCGGCACGAACCGGGCGAGAATGACGGCGCCCGACCCGAAGCGGGTGAAGAACTCGTTCGTCTTCTTGACGTTCTCGGACGAGAAGATGCCACTGTCTTTCCGCTCGAAGATGCGCGGACCGAACTTGTGCCCGATCAGATAGCCGAGCTCGCCCCCGAGGAACGCCGCGACCGCGATGAAGAGCGCGATCAGGACGATGGGCATGCCGAGGCCGCCCGGTGTGGTCGCCGCGAGGACGCCCGCGAGGATGAGCAGGGTGTCGCCGGGAAAGATGAAGCCGATCAGAAGGCCGGTCTCGGCGAAGATGATGGCGCAGATGCCGAGCACTGCCCACGGCCCGAACGCGTGAATGAGGGCCTCGGGATCGAGGAAGGGGATCGCGGCGAGCGGCAGCATGGGGAGAACTCCAGGAAGAACGAACCGAAGGAGGTCGGTGCGCCCGCTTCGTGATCGGGGCAAGCGTATCGGACACGGAAGACAGCGACTCTGGGGGTAACCCCCGAGGATCTCTCCGGTATTCCGGGCGGCCCCGGTGCCTCTGTCTGGGATCTCGGCTTACAGTGCGGGAGAAGGGACTTGAACCCTCACGCTCGAAAGCACAGGAACCTAAATCCTGCGTGTCTGCCAATTCCACCACTCCCGCGGCGAGACGAGTGTACCCGGCAGCGCGGCACCGGGAGCCTCGTCAGCGCTTCAGATGCGGCTGATGCGGCGAATACCGCGGCACATAGCGGAGCAGGATCCCGGCCCCGACGAACCCGAGCACGCCCATGACGCCGGACGCGAGCGAGATCGACACGAGCGCCGTGATCCCGGCGATCAGCAGGGGCGCGGCCGCGCTGCCGAAGTCGCCCGTGAAGCGCCAGGCACCGAGGAACGGCGCCGGGTCGGATTTGTCGGCGAGGTCGGCGCCGAGGGTCATCAGGATTCCCGATCCGATGCCGTTCGCGACCGACATGAACATGGCGACGCCGATGAACCACGTCACGTTGTTCGGGAGGGCATGCGTGACCGACAGCACGAGGTACGAGAGGCCGAGCCCGACCATGCAGGGCATCGCGCTCCACATCCGCCCCCAGCGATCCATGATCTGGCCGCTCGTATAGAAGAGAGCGAAGTCGATCGCCCCGGCGATACCGATGATGAGCGCCGTCTGCGACGATCCGATGCCGATCGAGACCGCCCAGAGGGGCAAGATCACCTGGCGCCCGGCGCGCATGGCACCGATCAGCGCCGCACCGCTGCCGAGCTTTACGAGCACGCCGCGGTGCTTCCAGAGGGTGGGGAACAGGCCCTTCGACTCGGTGCCGACCTCGATCTCGCCGGTGGTGGGAGCGGCGCTGGGGTGGCGCAGCGACCTCGTTGCGAGCGCTGCCGCCGGATCCTTGATCACCAGGAGAACGCCGGCTGCTGCCAGGCACGCGACGATGTGAATCCAGAAGGCGGACTGCACGGCGCCGGTCAGATGGATGAGCCCGGCCGAAAGGAAGGGGCCGACGAAGTAGCCGAGACGGAAGACTCCGCCGAGGCTCGACAGCGCGCGGGCGCGGATCTCGGGAGGCACGAACGAGGTCATGAACGCGTGGCGAGCGAGGGCAAAGACCGCGGTCGAGAGTCCGATCAGGAAGACGCCGATCGCGAGAATGACGACGTTCGGCGAGAAGACGCAGACGAGCAGGCCGATAACGCTGACCAGGGCCGCGCCGATCATGGCGGTGCGCTCGCCGATGCGAGAGACGAGCCAGCCGCTCGGGATGTCGCCGAAGAGCTCGCCGACGAGGATCAGCGAGGCGACGAACGCCGAGAGTGCCAGGGTCGCACCGAGGTTGTCGCTCGCCACCGGGATGATCGGGATGATCGCGCCCTCGCCGATGGCGAAGAGGGCGGCGGGGAGGAAGGCAGAGAGTGCGACGGATCGCATCGAGAAGGATCCGTCGGCGCTGGTCATCGAAGACGACTCTAGACCCGAGGTGGCAGAGCCCCGAGACGTAGACTGGTTCGCATGAAGGTTCTGGCAGCGATGAGTGGCGGCGTCGACTCCGCCGTAGCGGCAGCCCGGGCCGTCGATGCCGGGCACGACGTGGTGGGAGTGCACCTGGCGCTGAGCCGGATGCCGGGAACACTGCGCACCGGCAGCCGCGGCTGCTGCACGATCGAAGATTCGATGGACGCCCAGCGGGCCGCCAACATGATCGGCATCCCCTACTACGTGTGGGATTTCTCGGAGCGGTTCAAGCTCGACGTGGTCGACGACTTCGTCGCCGAGTACACCGCCGGCCGTACCCCGAACCCGTGCATGCGCTGTAACGAGAAGATCAAGTTCGCCGCCCTGCTCGAGAAGGCGGTGGCCCTCGGCTTCGACGCCGTCGCGACCGGTCACTACGCCTCGATCGAGATCGACGCCGACGGCAACAAAGAGCTTCACCGGGCGAGCGCCTGGGCCAAAGACCAGTCGTACGTGCTCGGCGTGCTCACCAAGGAGCAGATCGACCACTCGATGTTCCCGCTGGGCGCCACGCCCTCCAAGGCCGAGGTTCGTGCCGAGGCGGCGGCCCGCGGCTTCACGGTCGCGCAGAAGCCCGACAGCCACGACATCTGCTTCATCCCCGATGGCGACACCCGCGGCTGGTTGGCCGACCGGGTCGGCGCAGAGCAGGGTGAGATCCTCGACCGCACGGGCGCTGTGATCGGTCAGCACGAGGGTGCGCACGCCTTCACCGTCGGCCAGCGGAAGGGCCTCAATATCGGCTATCCGTCGGACGACGGCAAGCCCCGCTTCGTGCTCGAGGTGCGCCCGAAAGACAACGCCGTCGTGGTCGGCCCGAAAGAGGCCCTCGACATCCGAGAGATCGCGGGCTCGAAGTTCTCCTGGGCCGGAAAAGCTCCCGAGGATCCCACGGAGCCCTTCGCCTGCGACGTGCAGATTCGCGCCCATGCCGATCCCGTTCCCGCGGTCGCCCGAGTGTCGGCGGTCGAGGGTAGAACTGAACTTGTCGTCACACCCGACGAGCCGCTCAACGGAGTGGCTCCCGGCCAGACGGCCGTCGTGTACGTCGGCACCCGTGTGCTCGGTCAGTGCACGATCGACCGCACGGTCAGCGCCGTGCCGGTTCCCGTTCCCTCTTTCTAGGAGTACCGCATGGCCGAGGCCACCCCGACGACAGACCTCGAGGCGGCCCGCGATGAGGCCCAGTCTCTGACGACCCGGATCCTCGAGCTGCGCGACCAGTACTACGAGGGCAACGCCTCGACGGTGGCCGACGCCGACTACGACAAGATGGTGCACCGCCTCGACGAGATCGAGCGCGAGCACCCCGAGCTGCAATCGCCCGACAGCCCGACCCAGACCGTGGGCGGCCGGGCCGAGACCACGCAGTTCGCCCCCGTCGAGCACGCTGAGCGCATGCTCAGCCTCGACAACGTCTTCGACTTCGACGAGCTCGCCGAGTGGGCCGGCAAGGTCGAGCGCGACGCCGGGGCGGAGCGCGTGCGGTTTCTCTCCGAGCTCAAGATCGACGGTCTCGCGATCAACCTCCGCTACGAGAACGGCGTGCTCGTCACGGCGGCGACCCGGGGCGACGGTGTGGTCGGCGAAGACGTCACCGGCAACGTGCTGACGATGGGCACGATCCCCGAGCGCTTGTCGGGCACGGGGCATCCTCCGCTCGTCGAGGTCCGCGGCGAGATCTTCTTCCCCGTCGCCGAGTTCGATGCGCTGAACGCCGCCCAGCTCGCCGCAGGCGAGCGTCTGTTCGCCAACCCGCGGAACGCTGCAGCGGGCTCCCTCCGGCAGAAGGAGGAGGGCAAGAGCCCCGAGAAGAAGGCGCTCATGGTGAGGCGGCTCAAGGGGCTCCGCATGCTCGTCCACGGCATCGGCGCCTGGCCGGTCCGTGAGCTCGAGGCATCCACCGATGTGACGGCCCAGTCTGAGATCTACGGCCTGCTGGGGTCGTGGGGCCTGCCCATCTCGACTCACTTCCGCGTCTTCGACACCGTCGCCGAGGTCGAGAAGTTCATCACGAAGTACGGCGAGCAGCGCGCATCGGTCGAGCACCAGATCGACGGCATCGTCATCAAGGTCGACGACCTCGGCCTGCACGAAGAGCTCGGCGCGACGTCGCGGGCCCCGCGCTGGGCGACCGCCTTCAAATACCCGCCCGAAGAGGTCAACACGAAGCTCCTCGACATCGTCGTCAGCGTCGGGCGCACCGGTCGGGCGACGCCGTTCGCCGTGATGCAGAAGGTCGAGGTCGCCGGGTCCGAGGTACGGCAGGCGACGCTGCATAATCAGCAGGTCGTCAAGGCGAAGGGCGTGCTCATCGGTGACACCGTCGTGCTGCGCAAAGCCGGCGACGTGATCCCCGAGGTGCTCGGCCCGGTGGTCGAGCTCCGCGACGGCACCGAACGCGAGTTCGTCATGCCCGAGAACTGCCCCGAGTGCGGCACGAAGCTGGCGCCGGCAAAAGAGGGCGACATCGACCTCCGCTGCCCCAACAGCAAGAGCTGCCCGGCGCAGGTGCGCGGTCGGGTCGAGCACATCGCCTCGCGCGGTTCACTCGACATCGAGGGCCTCGGCGAGGTGGCGGCGGCTGCGCTGACCCAGCCACTCGAACCGAAAGAGCCCCCGCTCCGCACCGAGGCGGGCCTCTTCGAACTGACGATCGACGACATCCTGCCGATTCGCGTGATCGTGCGCGACTCCGAGACCGGCATGGAGAAGCTCGACGGCGACAAGCCGAAGGTCATGTCGCCGTTCCGGGTGGCAAAACTGCAAGAAGACGGCTCACCGACGCCTTCGAAGCGGGCGGAGGTGCTGCTCGAAAATCTCGAAAAGGCGAAGACGAGCCCGTTGTGGCGGATCCTGGTCGGTCTTAGCATTCGCCACGTGGGGCCGGTCGCCGCGCGCGCGCTCGCCGACTACTTCGGGTCGCTCGACGCGATCCGCGCTGCCTCCCGCGACGAACTCGCGGCGGTCGACGGAGTGGGCGGCATCATCGCCGACGCCCTCCTCGCCTGGTTCGAGGTCGACTGGCACGTCGAGATCATCGACCGGTGGACCGCCGCGGGCGTACAGTTCACGACCCCCGGCCACCCCGGGCCCGGGGCTGCCGTGTCAGCCGGGGGAGTCCTCGCGGGTCTCACGGTCGTGGCCACGGGATCGCTCGAGGGGTTCTCGCGCGAGGGCGCCCAGGAGGCCATCTTGGCTGCCGGGGGCAAAGCCGGAAACAGTGTCAGCAAGAAGACCGACTTCGTCGCGGCTGGGCCGGGCGCCGGTTCGAAGCTCACGAAGGCTGAAACCCTCGGGGTACGCATCATCGACGCCGCCGAATTCGCGATCCTTGTCACGACGGGCCCGACGGGGCTTGACGACCCCAGTGAGGGGGATGAGGGTATCCCCAGTTCGGGTGACGATACCGAGTGATTCCACCCCAGTACTGGTCACAGGAGGCGTCGCGCTCCTAAGCTGTGTGCTAGCTCATCGATCTCGTCTGTAGGGGTACAAGATTCGGGTGGGCTAGTAGAGGAACCCCGACGTGCTGTTCTTTGCCGCAGCCATCCTGATTTCCTCGGTCCACGTGCTTGGTGTGGCCGGGCCTACAGCCGTGCCCATGAGCGACGCGACCGCCCAGCAGGTGTCGGCGCCGAGCCACCACGTGTCGGCCACGGCGACGCCTGTCTCCCTGGTCGACAGCCGCATCGCACCCGGTCGAGAGATCCGCTCGGCCGTCTCGCTCGCGCCCGCCGTCGCGGCCGGCGATCTGACCGCCTGCCGGGGCGAGGTCACCGACGCTGCCGCGTGTCTCGACGGCCTCGGCACAGCTCCCGTCGCCACGCTCGAGAGGTTCGGCCGTTCACTCGACTCCGACACCGGCGAAGACGTCGCCTTCGCGACGGCCGTCGGGCGCCAAGGATCCGCCACGGCCACGAGGTCATGGTGGCAATCTCTGGGGCTCGAGCGCCGCACCGCCCTCGCCACGGCGCTCCCGTCGATCGTCGGCAACCTCGAGGGCATCCCCTACAAGATCCGCGACGCGGCCAACCGACTGACCCTGGAGAGCACGCTCCAGCGCCTGAGTGCCCGGGCCGCGCAGTCGCACGAGGCCGTCGGCGGGTCGACGGAGGCACCACGAGTGGCCATGCTCGACCAGGTGCAGGCCGCACTGGCAGCGGGTTCCGACCGGAGTCTGCTCTCACTCGACACCGTGTTTCCGGGTCGGGCCGCCGTGGCGGTCGGCGATGTCGACCGGGCGGCCAACGTCAGCGTGATCGTGCCGGGCATGCTCTACACGGTGACAACGCAGATGGTGAGCCTCACGGGGGCCGCCGCTGATCTGCAGAGCTCGCAGACGTTCTGGTCGAACACCCTCTCGACATCGGTCTCGCACCACGTCGCCACCTCGGCCGTCGTCGCGTGGATGGGCTACAAGACGCCGGGCCTGACGAACGTGCTCGGAATCGGTCTGGCCACGACGGGAGCACGGCAACTCGAAGACGCCATCCAGGGCCTCGACGCCGATCGCCGAACGGACATGCCGCGGGTCACCCTCATCGCGCACTCCTACGGATCGACGACCTCGACCATCGCCCTGTCGTCCGGTCGCATCCGGGTCGACGACTTCGTGGCCATGGGGTCGCCCGGAAGCGTGGTCGCAACGGCGTCGAAGCTCGACGTCACGGCCGGTCACGTCTTCGTCGCGGCGGCGGCCCTCGACCCCGTGGCGGGCAGTGCGGTGTTCGGGGCCGATCCCGGATCGATGGCGTTCGGGGCGAAGGAGCTCAATCTCGGGGCGATGGTCGATCCGTATACCGAGCAGCGAGTCACGGCCGTCGTCTCGCACAACGAGTACTTCACGGCCGGCAGCCACTCGATGCGCAGCCTCGCGCTCATCGGCATCGGTCGCGGCGACCTCGCCGACGGCCGACGGCCCGACCCGGGCGCGCCCGAGCTCACGAACGGCCCGTCGCTCGGGCTGGTACGGCCCCAGGACATCAACCGGGAGTCGGTGGGCGCGTAACGCCGACTCGCCTCCGAGCGCGGGGGAGGGCGGCGCCGTGCCGGATCCTCGGCGGGGCCCGAATAGACTTGGGGCCATGTCTGAAATCACCCGCGAGCAGGTGGAGCACCTGGCAGGTCTCGCCCGCATCGCCCTCACGCCCGACGAGATCGAGAAACTCACCGGAGAGCTGGGGCACATCGTCGACAGCATCGCGAAGGTGCAGGAGGTCGCCGGGCAAGACGTTCCCGCGACGAGCCACCCGATCCCGCTTTCGAACGTGTTCCGCGACGACGTGGTCGGCGAGACGCTGACGCAGGAGCAGGCACTCGCGGGTGCGCCCGAGCACGACGGAAGCCGCTTCAAGGTGAGCGCGATCCTGGGAGAAGAGCAGTGAGCGACGACCTTATTCGCCTGTCGGCGGCCGACCTGGCTTCGAAGCTCGCTTCGGGCGAGGTCTCGAGCGTCGAGGCCACGAAAGCCCACCTCGACCGGATCGCGAGCGTCGACAAAGACGTGCACGCGTTCCTCCACGTGAGCGAGGCGGCCCTTCAGACGGCGGCCGAGATCGACGCGAAGCGCAAAGCCGGAGAGAAGCTCGGCCCGCTCGCCGGTGTGCCGATCGCCATCAAAGACGTGCTGTGCACCTCCGACATGCCCTCGACCTCCGGCTCGAAGATCCTCGAGGGCTGGGTGCCGCCGTACGACGCGACCGTCGTCGCGAAGCTTCGCGCCGCCGACCTCGTGCCGCTCGGCAAGACCAACATGGACGAGTTCGCGATGGGCTCGTCGACCGAGTTCTCGGCCTATGGCCCGACCCACAACCCGTGGAACCTCGACCGGATCCCCGGAGGCTCCGGCGGAGGCTCGGCCGCGGCTGTCGCCGCGTTCGAGGCGCCGCTTGCCCTCGGCAGCGACACCGGCGGATCGATCCGTCAGCCCGGCGCCGTCACGGGCACGGTCGGCGTGAAGCCCACCTACGGCTCGGTGAGCCGATACGGAGCCATCGCGCTCGCATCGTCGCTCGATCAGGTCGGGCCCGTCAGCCGCACCGTGCTCGACTCGGCGCTCCTTCACGACGTCATCAAGGGGCACGACAAGCGCGACTCGACCTCGCTGCGCGACGAATGGCCCTCGTTCGCCGATGCGGCCACCGCCGGCCTCGCTCCCGGCTCGCTGCAGGGCGTCAAGATCGGCATCGTGAAGGAGCTGAACGGCGACGGCTTCCAGCAGGGCGTCAAGGCCCGCTTCGCCGACGCCGTCGCCTTGCTGACGAGTGCCGGCGCCGAGATCGTCGAGGTCTCGGCCCCCAGCTTCGAGTACGCGATCAGCGCCTATTACCTGATCCTGCCCGCCGAGGCGTCGTCGAACCTCGCGAAGTTCGACTCGGTCCGCTTCGGTCTCCGTGTCAACCCCGAGGGCGGCGGCACGGTCGAGCAGGTCATGTCGGCGACTCGCGAGCAGGGCTTCGGCCCCGAGGTCAAGCGCCGGATCATCCTCGGCACCTACGCGCTCAGCGCGGGCTACTACGACGCCTACTACGGCAGCGCGCAAAAGGTGCGCACGCTCGTGCAGCGCGACTTCGCCCGTATGTTCGACGAGGTCGACATCCTCCTCTCGCCCTCCGCGCCGACCACGGCGTTCCCGATCGGCGAGAAGATCGACGACCCGCTGGCGATGTACCTCAACGACCTGACCACGATCCCGGCGAACCTCGCCGGAATCCCCGGCATGTCGATCCCCATGGGCCTCGCCGACGAAGACGGCCTGCCGACCGGCATCCAGCTCATGGCTCCGGCCCGCGAAGACGCCCGCCTCTACACCTACGGTGCCGCGCTCGAGCAGCTCTTCGAGCAGTCGTGGGGTCACACACTCATCTCGAAGGCGCCGAGCCTCAGCGCCTCCGAACAGTCCGCCGCAACCGAGGGAGTCGTCTGATGGCCGCCCGCCCAGAACTGATGGACTACGACAAGGCTCTCGAGATGTTCGAGCCCGTCGTGGGCTTCGAGGTGCACGTCGAGCTGTCGACCAAGACCAAGATGTTCTCCGACGCCCCGAACGAGTTCGGCGGAGAGCCGAACACGAACATCACGCCGGTCGACCTCGGTCTTCCGGGGTCGCTGCCCGTCGTCAACGGCCAGGCCGTGAAGTACGCGATCAGCCTGGGCCTCGCGCTCGGCTGCTCGATCGCCCCGACGTCGCGCTTCGCGCGGAAGAACTACTTCTACCCCGACCTCGCCAAGAACTACCAGATCAGCCAGTCCGACGAGCCGATCGCGTTCGAGGGCTCGGTCGAGGTCGAGATGCCGGACGGCACGCTGTTCACGGTGCCCGTCGAGCGTGCTCACATGGAGGAGGACGCCGGCAAGCTGACTCACGTCGGAGGGTCGACCGGCCGGATCCAGGGCGCCGAGTACTCCCTCGTCGACTACAACCGCGCCGGCGTGCCGCTCGTCGAGATCGTCACGCACCCGATCATCGGCGCGGAGCACCTCGCCCCCGAGCTCGGTGCCGCCTACGTCGAGACCATCCGCGACATCGTCCGCGGTCTCGGCATCTCGGAGGCGAAGATGGAGCGCGGCAACCTGCGCTGCGACGCCAACATCTCACTGCGCCCCCGCGGCCAGGAGAAGCTCGGCACCCGCACCGAGACCAAGAACGTCAACTCGTTCCGCGCCGTCGAGCGCGCCATCCGCTACGAGATCCAGCGTCAGGCTGCGATCCTCGCCGCGGGCGGCTCGATCACGCAGGAGACGCGCCACTGGCACGAAGACACCGGGCGCACCTCCGCCGGGCGCCCCAAGAGCGACGCCGACGACTACCGCTACTTCCCCGAGCCCGACCTGCTCCCGGTCGAGCCGTCGCTCGAGCTGATCGACGAGCTGCGCGCGGCGCTGCCCGAGTCGCCGGCCGTGATGCGGACGCGACTGAAGGCCGAGTGGGGCTTCACCGACCTGGAGTTCCAGGACGTCAAGAATGCCGGTCTGCTCGGTGAGATCGTCGAGACGGTGAGCGCAGGATCCTCGCCCCAGGCCGCTCGCAAATGGTGGACCGGCGAAATCGCGCGCCTTGCCAACGCCGCCGGCCCCGAGGTCGAGGCCTCCTCGCTGGTCACCCCGCAGCAGGTCGCCGAGCTCATCACGCTCATCGACTCCGGCGAGCTCACCGACCGCCTCGCGCGCCAGGTGCTCGAAGGGGTCATCGCCGGCGAGGGATCGCCGTCCGAGGTCGTCGAGAAGCGCGGGCTCAAGGTGGTCTCCGACGACGGGGCGCTGATCGCGGCCATCGACGACGCGCTGGCTGCCCAGCCCGACGTGCTGGCCAAGATCCGCGACGGCAAGGTGCAGGCGGCCGGCGCGGTGATCGGCGCGGTCATGAAGGCGATGAAGGGTCAGGCCGACGCGGCCCGAGTTCGCGAGCTCGTGCTCGAGAGAGCGCAGGCCTGAGCTGTCCGGCACAGTGTCTTCCCCCGCTCCGAAGGGCACGGCCTGGTGGCTCACGCCGCTGCGTCCGGGCCTGATCGGCCTGGTGGCACTCGTGGTCGCTGTCATCGTGGCTTCGCGGGTGCTGCCCGCCCACTCGATCCTCATCTGGGCCTCGGCGGGCAAGCAGGGGCTCGCGGCGTCACGGAGCGATCTCGAGATCACCGCCACGATCGCCGGGCTCATCGTGCTCGGCGCGTGGATCCTCGGCTCTCTCGCTTTCGCGGTGACTCCGGCGCGGCACATGCTCGTGCCGCACGCCGCCTACTGGAAGTCGGGCGGACGCGAGCGGGTGCGCGAGATGAAGCACCGCTACTTCATCTACCTGTCGCGGGCCATCGGAATCACGTTCTGGTTTCTCGCCGCCGAGGTGATGGTGGCGGTCGTCTCGCAGAAGAACGGCCTGCTCGAATCGCCGTGGCTGCCGGTGGTCGTCTCGGCGCTGTACATCATCGGCCTGCTCGTGTTCGCGGTGTGGGTCTTCGCCGACGGATTCCAGCCGGCCGAGGCCAAGGCCGCGCGACGCCGCTAGAGGAGGGGCCATGACCGATTTCGATCGCTACGGCGACGACGTCCTCGCGAAGGGCTGGAAAGACGCGGGGCGCAAACCGCCCCGTGTCGTCGACGCCGTGCGCGACCTCGTCGTCGAAGAGACCCGATCAGGGTTCACCGGCGCCATCGTGCGCGTCGAAGCCCAGACGGTGGAGCTCGTCGATTGGAAAGACCGCGTCCGTGCGTTTCCGCTCACCTCGGCCTTCGCGATCGACGGCGAGCCCGTGCGGCTGCAGTACCCCCGGGCGGCGCCTCAGGGGCGTCTCCGGTCGGCCTCCGGGTCATTCGCGGTGACTGACGCCACAGCGCGCGTGGCCTTGCCGAGCCGCATCTTCGTCGAGGGGCGGCACGACGCCGAGCTCGTCGAGAAGGTCTGGGGGCACGACCTGCGGATCGAGGGCGTCGCCGTCGAATACCTCGAAGGCGTCGACCACCTCGCCGACGTGCTCAAGGAGTTCAAGCCCTCGCCCACGCGCAAGGTCGGTGTGCTCGTCGATCACCTGGTGAAGGGCTCGAAAGAGAGCCGGATCGCCGAACAGATCAGCCGCAGCCCGCTCGGCCGCTCGGTGCTGGTCGTCGGGCACCCGTATGTCGACGTGTGGCAGTCGGTCAAGCCGGGGCGGCTCGGCATGACGGAGTGGCCGACGATTCCGCGCTCCATCGAGTGGAAGCACGGCATCTGCCAGGCACTCGGGTGGCCGCACGACGAGCAGGCCGATATCGCCCGGGCGTGGCAGCGGATCCTCGGCCAGGTGCGGACGTTCGCCGACCTCGAGCCGGCCTTTCTGGGCCGAGTCGAAGAGCTGATCGACTTCATCACGGCGCCCGCCGCGTGAGACCTCTGAATCGACCTCTTGGGGCGCTGATGCCCGGTCGATTTTGACGTCTCGGGTGGCTGGCCATCAGGCATTCGCTAGCGTCGGTCGGCGCGAGCGCGGGTGATACCGCGCCAGGCGAGCAGCACGATCACAGCGAAGACCACCAGGATCCCGCCGAACACGATCCAGCCGAGGTCGATCGTGAAGCCGTCCGAGCCTGTGGGCGACGACGTCGGCGAAGGAGACGCGGTGGGCGCGAGAGCAGCCGCGACGGCGGCACCCGTTTGCGCAGCCAGGAAGCGAGCGCCGGCGGCATTCGGATGCAGGGCACCGCGCTGCAGCGAGATGTCGCTAAATCCCGCCGACGCGATCAGAGTGATGCCCTGCATGTACGACCCCGAGGTCGCGCAGCCGGAGTGCGCCCGGGTCGCCGCGAGCGTCGACACATAGGTGAAGCCGGCGGCCTTCGTAGCGGAGCGGAGGGCGTCGTCGAGGTGATTCTGCACACCGGAGAGGTACTTCACGTCGGTAGCGGTGAAGGGGAAGCCGTTCGTGGGCAGCCCGTCGGTGAGGGTCGACGCCGAGACGACCGGGCGGAAGCATCCCGCCGCAGGAGTGTGGGCTGCGTCCGGGAAGATGGCCGGGTAGCCGACGACGATCACCTTCGCCTGCGGTGCCCGCGACGCGATCGTGGCGAACGCCGATCGGAGCCCCGAGGTGACGTGCCCGTCGATCGCCGCGGCCAGCGAATCGACGCCGTCGGTGACGAGCGCTGACCGGCACGACGACGCCCCCGAGCTGATCACGGGGCCCTCCTTCGCAACGGCGATACATTTTGACGCCGTCGAGAAGAGACCCGCGTCGTTGCCGCCGATCGACACCGTGACCACTTTTGTCTGACTGCCGAGGGCATCGGCCTGCGGATCGGCGCCGTGCTGGCGCGTCGACACGATATCGGCGGTGGTCGCACCCGCGCACGACACATCGGTGAGGTCGAGGCCCAGCGACGACGCGACGAGGTGGGGGTAGTCGAGGGCGGATTGACCGCACGCGGCGACAGGACGATCCGTCGGCTGAGTGAGGCCGTAGCCCGCGGCATACGAATCGCCGAGGGCGACATACTCGGGACCGTCTGCCGGGCTTGCGCCCGAGGTGGCCGCGGTAGCGGGCAGGGGCAGAGCGACGCCGCAACCGACGAGCAGGGCCAGGACGGGGGCCAAGCGCAGGATCCGACGGATCCTTCGCTTCGTTTTCGGCATCTGCCAATCGTACGGGCACCTTGTGGTGCACCTCCTCCGAGCGGGAGACTGGCGCCGTCACAACGGCTGTGACATCGAGACCGGGAGGGTCCCATGGCTATCACGCTCAACCCGTATCTGAATTTTCGCGGTCAGGCTCGCGAGGCCCTCGACTTCTACGCCTCGGTGCTCGGCGGCACCCCCACCACGATGACCTTCGCCGAGGGCGGCATGGCGGAGCAGTTCCCCGGTGAGGAGCAGCTGCTCATGCACGGCCAACTCGTCACCGACAGCGGCCTGACGCTGATGGCCGCGGATGCCCCGTCGTCGATGCCCGGCGAGTCGGGCAGTGCGATCAGCGTCTCGCTGTCCGGCGGCGGAGACGGCGATTCCGAGACACTTGCCGCGTACTGGGAAGGGCTCGCCGCGGGCGCCACCATCGTCGCGCCCTACGAGCTGGCTCCCTGGGGCGATCGGTTCGGCATGCTGAAAGACAAGTTCGGCGTCGACTGGATGGTCAACTCGGCTGCTGCCGGCGCCTGATCGGCCTGCCCGAGCTGTTGCCTGCCCGCTCTGCTGCCCGCCCGGTCTGCTGCCCACCCGAGCTGTGGCCCGCCCGAATTTGAAGGAGAAACGTCGCGCCGCCGACGAAGACATCAGGATCCGACGAGGTCGCCGCCCGGTTTCTCCTTCAAATTTGCAGCGGGGGCACGCGATCGGCAGAGGGGGCACGCGATCGGCGTAGCGGTGAATACGGGGGTCCTCGCCGTACGATGTGCGCATGGCCGATTCGATCGAGGGGCGCGTGCGCAACGGCGTCGACGCCTTCCTTCGATGGCTGCCGCGCTGGGAGATCGGCACCTCCCGGGCTCGGACGAAAGTGTGCCGGCTCTGCCTGGGCTCGCCAGTCGCGACAGCGGCTGGGTTCGACCATGAGGTGCCGCACACCGTGCAGCACGCTCTGCTCAGTCGCATGCGCGTCATCATCGACGAGGCGGTCGAGGAGTACACGGCGCGCAACCTGCCACTCGTCTCGCGCGAGCTGAGCCGCGCCGCCCAGCCGGAGCCCGCCGGCTACAAGCCCGACGAGGGTCTCGCCCTCGAGTTCCAGGGGCTCGAGATCGATCCCGAGCCGGAGCCCGGGCAGCCCTACCTCTTCACCCTCGCCGAACTCGCGGAAGCCGACCGCGTCGTGCCGCCCGCTCGTGCCGAGCCGTCGGATCCTGCCCCCTCGTCGCTCGCCGACGCCCCCGCCAGCTACTCGGAAGAAGCTAAAGCCGCTTTGCGCACCGAACTCGAACTCGCCGACGACCACGCCCGGCAGGTCGGCACTGCCGTCTGCCTTGCTCTCGTCGAACACCGCACCCGGATCTCCGACGCAATCGACCGCCTGGTCGAACCGCAGATCGACGAGCTCCTCGCCGAGCTGTCGCGGGCCCTCGAAAATCCGAGGTCGCGCTGATGGGCGTCATCGATCGGATCGTGAATCCGTCGTCGACCGTCTTTCGGCGGTTCCCGTGGTGGTCGTTCGTGATCGACCTCGCGCTGGTGCTGGTCTTCGTGCTGATCGGTCGACGCAGTCACGCGGAGTCGGACGCGTTCGTCGGAGTGCTGACGACGGCCTGGCCGTTCGTGTGCGGGCTGGTGATCGGGTGGCTCGGCATCGTCGGATTCCGGTGGCCGTTCGTGACGCTGCACTCGGGAGTCGTGATCTGGGTCGCGACCGTGTTCGTCGGGATGCTGCTGCGTGATTCGTCGGGTCAGGGCGTAGCGGTGAGCTTCGTCATCGTGACCACCATCGTGCTCGGTGTCTTTCTGCTCGGATGGCGAGCTCTGGCGATCACGCTGGCGAAGCGGCGGCAGCGGACGGCTGCCTAGCCCGGCCGGGCAGACGGCCCGCCGGCCCACCGACCGGCCGGGCTTGCGGCGAGAGTGCAGAAATGGCCCTCCGCTAGCTCAGGCAGGGCCATTTTTTGCACTTTCGACGAGCCCCGAGCGGCGCGCCCGAAAGGTGCCGGACCTACGACTTGACGCTGTTGTCGAGCGACGGCTCGTCCGAGAGCACGAGGCCGCTCGAGCTGTTCGCGCTCGTGGTCAGCTCGGCCAGCCAGGCCCGGCTGATCGAGGGCACGCGGCCGCCGTTGTACTTGAAGTAGAGGGGGATGCCGGGATCCATCCAGAGGCTCGACCGACCGTCGCCGACCTTTTGCGGGTCTCGCCACGAGAAGAAGAACGACTCGCGACGACGGAGCTTGGTGGCGATCACGATCTGCAGGTGTTCGAGCGTGCGGTCTTCGAACTCGATCTCGATCGAGGTCGAACCGTAGATCAGTGATCCCATGGTTCTCCTTGGTGGTGACGCCGCACGAGTCCCGGATGACACGAGTGTGGCGAAACGAGGGTACCTGACGTCGGAGCCCGCGCGGGCTCAGGGTCGCACGACTACCGTGAAGCATCCCGCGGTCAGCCGACCGACGCAACAGCACCGAGGAGATCCATGTCGAACAAGATCGCAGTCGTCACCGGCGGAACCGCCGGGTTGGGCCGTGCCATCGTCCGCGAACTCGCCGAGCGCGGGTGGGATGTCGCGATCCTGGCGCGCGGCGAGGACGGCCTCGACGGGGCAGCCGCCGACGTTCGCAGCACGGGCCGCCGAGCCCTGCCGATCAGCGTCGACGTGGCCGACAACGACGCGGTCGAGGCCGCAGCCGAGCGGATCGAAGTCGAGCTCGGCGAGATCGACCTCTGGGTCAACGACGCGATGGTTGGCGTCTTCGGCGAGTTCCTCACCACCGACCCGGGCGACTTCGAGCGGGCCACGCACGTCAACTACTTCGGCTTCGTCAACGGCACCCGCGCAGCTCTCAAGCGCATGGTTCCCCGCGACCGGGGCCACGTGATCCAGATCGGGTCGGCACTGGCCCACCGCGGCATTCCGCTCCAGGCCGCCTACTGCGCCTCCAAGCACGCGATCACGGGCTTCACCGAGTCGGTCACGACCGAGCTGATCCACAACAAGAGTCACGTGAAGATCTCGCAGGTCGACATGCCCGCGATGAACACCATCCAGTTCAACTGGGTCAAGTCGCAGCTGCCCGACCACCCGCAGCCCGTTCCCACGATCTTCCAGCCCGAGACCTGCGCCCGCGCCGTCGCCGACGTCGCCGAACGACCTCGCCGCCGCAGCTGGATCGGCGAGCCGACCGTCATGACGGTGCTGGGCAACCGGTTCGTCGCGAGCTTCCTCGACGTCTACCTTGCCAAGACGGGCTACTCCGGTCAGCAGGCCCCCGAGAAGTCGGAGCCCATGCTGCCGACGAACCTCTACGAGCCCGTGGCCGGCGATCACGGCTCACGCGGCATCTTCAGCGATAAGGCCAAGGAGTCGAGCCCGCAGATCTGGTACACCCAGCACCGGACGGTGAGCTACGCCGCCGCGATCGGCGCGGCTGCGGCTGGGCTCACGGCGCTGGTGGCGGGCGTCAAGGCGCGCAAGTGACCGACGACGCCATCGTCGTCGGAGCCGGCCCCAACGGGCTGGCAGCGGCCGTCGTGCTCGCGCGGGCCGGGCTGAAGGTAAGGGTGCTCGAACGGAACGACACGATCGGCGGCGGCGCGCGCACGGCCGAGTTGACGCTCCCAGGGTTCCTGCACGACATCTGCTCCGCCGTGCACCCCATGGGTGCTGTCTCCGGCTTCTTCCGGCGGTTCGAACTCGACCGCAGGATCCCGATGCTCACCCCCGACATCAGCTACGCGCACCCGCTGGCTGACGGCCGGGCGGGCATCGCGCACCGGAGTCTCGCCGACACTGTGGCCGGCCTGGGCCCCGACGGCCGCTCGTACGAGCGTCTGCTCGGTGACCTCGTCGCCCGCGACGACCAGCTCGCGCAGTTCTCGCTGTCATCGCTGCTGCAGCTTCCCCGCCATCCCGCAACCGCAGCCCTTTTCGGCCTCGCGATGCTCGACCAGGGCATGCCGTGGTGGAACGAGCGCTGGCGCACCGAAGAGGCGCCGGCAATGCTCGCCGGCGTGATGGCGCACGCGATCCGTCCGATGCCGACCCTCGCGGCCTCCGCCGCGGGCCTCGCTCTCGCGGTGCATGCGCACGCTCGCGGTTGGCCTCTGCCTCAGGGCGGAAGTCAGAGCATCATCGACGCTCTCGCCGCCGACGTGATCGCGCACGGGGGCGAGATCGAGACCGGCGTCGAGGTGACGTCGCTCGACGAGGTCGCCCACGCCAAAGCAGTCGTCTTCGACGTCAGCGCCCGAGCGATGGCCGCGATCGGCGGCGACCGCTTCCCCTCCTGGTACTCGCGCGCGCTGAACAAGTTTGAGTACGGCAACGCCGCCTCGAAGGTCGACTTCGCCCTCTCGGAGCCGGTGCCGTGGCTGAACGTCGACGTGCGCCGATCGCCGACCGTGCATCTCGGGGGCACCCGCGAGCAAGTGGCGGCCGCCGAAAGAGCGGTGGCCCACGGGCGCCATGCGCCGGATCCCTTTGTCTTGGTTGTTCAGCAGGGAGTGATCGACCCGACCCGAGCCCCCGAAGGCAAGGCGGCGCTCTGGGCGTACACGCACGTGCCGCGCGACAGCGACATCGACCAGACCGAGGTCATCACCCGTGAGATCGAGAAATACGCGCCCGGGTTCCGCGACACGATCCTCGCGTCGGTGTCGCGCACGGCCAAAGACCTCGAGAACTACGACCCGAACTACATCGGCGGCGACATCGCGACCGGGGCGCCGAGCGTCAAGCAGCTCATCGCGCGGCCGATCGTCGATATCGACCCGTGGCGCACGCCCGAAAAGGGCATCTACCTCGGGTCGTCGTCGACCCCGCCCGGCCCGAGCGTGCACGGTCTCGGTGGCGCCTACGCGGCCCGAAGTGCACTGCGACACGAATTCGGCATACGCTCGCTTCCTCACCTCGGACTCTGAAAGGGGCGCCATGTCTGTTCGCCACCGCCTGATCCACGCCACACCCGAAGCCGTCTTCGAGGTGCTCGCCGACGGCTGGCTGTTCGCGAGCTGGGTCGTGGGCTCCGCCCGGATCCGCGACGTGTCGGACGCCTGGCCTGCCCCCGGAGCTGAGATCCATCACTCATTCGGCTCCTGGCCCGTCGTGATCGACGACACGACCTCGTCGGTGGAGTGGGACGCCCCTCGGCACGCGAAGTTCGTCGCGCGAGGCTGGCCGATCGGCGAAGCGGTCGTGATCATCGACGTCAAGCGGCACAAAGACGGCTGCGTCGTCCGCATGGAAGAGTTCGCCTCGAAGGGCCCCGGCCTCGTGGTGCCGAAACCACTCATGGCGATAGCGCTGAACATTCGCAACACCGAGGCGCTGCAGCGTCTCGCCTGGCTTGCCGAGGGGCGCGCCGGGCGCTGACACGCGGCCCGGCGCTGCTCTCGGTAGGCAAGGCCTACTTCTTGAGCAGCTGCTCTTTCACGTGGCGGCGGATGACCTTGCCGATGAGCGACTTGGGCAGGCTGTCGACGACGACGATGCGACGCGGAACCTTGTAGGCGGCGAGGTTCTCTCGCGCGAACTCGCGCAGTGCCGCCTCGTCGAGGGTCGTGCCGGGCTCGACGACCACCGCGGCGGTCACCTGCTCGTTCGACGAGGATCCGAGACCCACGACCGCGACATCGGCCACCCCCGCGAACTGCTTGAGCGTGTCTTCGACCTCGGACGGCGACACGTTGAACCCACCGGTGATGATGAGGTCTTTGATGCGGTCGACGATGGTGAAGTAGCCGTCGTCCGAGATGGTGACGATGTCGCCCGTGCGGAACCAGTCGCCCGTGAAGACCTCGGCGGTCTCGTCGGGGCGCTTGTAGTAGCCGCTGAAGACCTGCGGTCCGCGCACCACGAGCTCGCCGCGCTCACCGAGCGGGACGTCTTTCGTCGGGTCGTCCGGGTCGACGGCGCGGGCCTCGGTGCTCGGCAGGGGCATGCCGACGGTCCCGGCACGGCGACTGTCGGCGACCGGGTTCGCCATCAGCACGGGGGAGGTCTCGCTGAGGCCGTAGCCCTCGATGAGCCACCCGTGCGAGCGCTCCTCCCAGGGCTCGACCACGGAGGCCGAGAGCGGCATGGCGCCCGAGATGGCGATCTCGATGCCGTTGAGCGAGACGCCGGCATCGTCGGCCGCCCGCTGCAGCCGCTGGTAGATCGGAGGCACGGCGGGCAGGAATGTCGGCGGGTGCTTCTTCATCGCCTTCAGCACGAGCGACGGCTCGAACGCGGGGAACAGCACGAGGCGCGATCCCATCCGCATGGCAAAGGTGAGGCAGAGCGTGAGGCCGTACGCGTGGAACATCGGCAGCACTGCGTAGACGACGCTCGAGCCCTCCTGAATCTGCGGGATCCAGGCCTGGCACTGTGCGGCATTCGACAGGAGGTTGCCATGGGTGAGCATCGCACCCTTGGGGCTGCCCGTGGTGCCGGAGGTGTACTGAATGAGAGCCAGATCGCCCGTCTCGGGGCGCGGGTGGTTCGCGTCGATGCGAGGGGACGCCGCGATCTTCTCCCACGGAGTCGTGCCCGAGACGCTCGTCGTGAGGCGCTCGCGCGACTCGCGGGCCTTCTTGATCGGCAGGCGGAGCTGGGCGCGCATCGAGAAGAGCATCGCCTTGGTCACGTCGATCGACACGATGCCGTCGAGGGGCACCTCGGCCGGGAACTTCTGCAGCGTCGCTACCGTCTTGTCCCACGCGATGGCGAAGCGGGCGCCGTGGTCTTCGAACTGGTGCTGCAGCTCGCGCGGCGTGTAGAGCGGGTTGTGCTCGACGACGATGGCGCCGAGACGCAGGATCGCGTAGAACGCGACGACGTGCTGGGGGCAGTTCGGCAGGATCAGCGCGACGGTGTCGCCCTTCTTCACCCCAAGGCGGCGGAGGCCTTCGGCGGCCCGCTGGATCTCATCGACCATGTCTTCGTAGGTCGTCTCCGCGCCGAAGTACTCGAGCGCCACGGCTTTCGGGTATTTCTGAGCGGTGTCGCGGACCAGATCGATGAGGGAGCCGGTCGCGGGCTCGATGTCGTGAGGGATGCCGGGGGCGTAGGAGCCCAGCCAGGGACGGGCGCTGTCGATGGTCACTGCACCACTCTAGAAGGTTCGGGGGACGAACCTGGGGAAGCCGAGGATCCGAGGGAGTTGCCTGACCCAGGAATCACTCATCGAAAGGAACACGACAGTGAGCAAGGTTTGGTTCATCACCGGCGCATCCAAGGGCTTCGGCCGCGAGTGGGCCGAGGCGGCCCTTGAGCGCGGCGACAAGGTCGCTGCCACCGCCCGCAAGATCGAGACGCTCGACTCCCTCGTCGAGCAGTACGGCGACAGCGTCCTGCCGCTGACTCTCGACGTCACCGACCGCTCGGCCGATTTCGCCGCCGTCCAGCAGGCGGCCGAGCGCTTCGGCGCCCTCGACGTCGTCATCAACAACGCCGGATACGGTCACTTCGGCATGATCGAGGAGATCACCGAAGACGAGCTCCGCGCCCAGCTCGAGACGAACCTGTTCGGCGCCTTCTGGGTCACCCAGGCGGCGCTGCCGATCATGCGCAAGCAGGGTTCGGGCCACATCATTCAGGTGTCGAGCATCGGCGGCATCAGCGCCTTTCCGACGGTCGGCGCGTACCACGCGTCGAAGTGGGCGCTCGAAGGCTTCTCGCAGTCGCTCTCGCAAGAGGTCGCCGGCTTCGGCATCGACGTCACCCTGATCGAGCCCGGCGGATTCTCGACCGACTGGTCGGGCCCCTCGGCCTCGCGCAGCGACGAGCTGCCCGAATACAAGGATGTCCGTGAGGCCGCCGCCAGCCGTCCGTCGGCGAACAACCCCGGCGACCCTAAGGCGACCCGCACGGCGATCCTCAAGGTCGTCGACGCCGAGAAGCCGCCGCTGCGCATCTTCTTCGGCAAGGCGCCCATCGAGATCGCGACGAAGGACTACGAGTCCCGTCTGGCGACCTGGAACGAATGGCAGCCCGTCTCCGTTGAGGCGCACGGCAACTGATCGAAAGCGACTGAACACAGCCAGCCGCTCCCGCTGATCGCTCGGTCCCGAGCGATCGGGGGCCCGCTGTCAGGTGGCTGGCATTCACTGGACGGATGCCAGCCACTGCTTCGTCCGGGGCCCCTTCGACTGATGCCCCCTCGGGCCTCGCCCGCGTCACCGAACCGATCCGCTCGCGCCTTCATTACACCTTCAACGGCCAGCGCACGGGCACACCCGAGTGGGTCAGCGACCTCGAGAAGGGCGACGACCCCGGCTTCTTCGGGCCGGGATCGGCCGTGTGGGCCGTGCACGGCGGCATGTCGACGATCCCCGCGGGAGTTCGCGCGCTGCTCGTGCAGGCGCTTCACCCGGGAGCGCTCGCCGGGGTGCACGACCACTCTCGGTATCGGGAGGATCCTCTGGGCCGTCTCGCCGGCACGATCCGCTGGATCTTCACCGTCTCGTACGGTTCGCAGGAGGCCGCGACCCACGCGTCGAACTGGGTGCTCCGGCTGCACGAGAAGGTGAGTGGCAGCTACGACGACCGCCACGGCGTCTCGCGCGACTACAAGGCCAACGACCCCGACCTGCTCGCCTGGGTGCATATGGCATTCGCCGACTCGTTCCTGGCGGCGGCCATGGCGTGGGGCGACCCCATCCCGGGCGGGCCCGACGCGTACGTGCGCGAGTGGGCCAAAGCCGGCGAGCTCATGGGAGTCCAGGATCCGCCGCGTTCCGTCGCTCAGATGCAGGCGCAACTGGCGGCCTTCGACGATGCGGGCACCCTCGAGCGCTCGGCCCGCACCGATGACGTCGTGAAGTTCCTGCGCCGACCACCGCTCTTTCCGGTGCTGCGCGCCGGCTACCCCGTGCTGTTCAACGGCGCCGTCAGCACCCTATCGCCGCGCCATCGTGAACTACTCGGGCTTCGCGCGCCCCACGTCGGCCCGCTCGACCTACCGACGCGGGCCCCCGCGGGCGCCATGCTCGCCGGGATCGGCGCGCTACTGGGGCCGGAGCCGGTCGCCGCCAAACACGCGCGATTGCGGAGGGCACGGCTCGGTATCGCGGATCCTGCGTAGCGTGTCAGCCTCGGGCGATGAGCTCGTCGCGCACCTTCCGCCGCAGCACCTTCCCGATCAGGTTGCGCGGCAACTCGTCGACCACGAACAGGTGTTTCGGCACTTTGTAGGCGGCGAGGTTGTCGCGCAACTGCGCCCGAGCGGCCTCCTCGTCGAATGACGCGCCCGGTTCGAGCACGACCACGGCGGTGACATCCTCGCCGCCGGCCTCACGCGGGAGACCGACGACGGCGGCGTCGGCAACCCCGTCGATGCCGCGCACGGCGTCTTCCACCTCGGAGGGCGCGACGTTGAAGCCGCCGGTCACGATCAGCTCCTTGATGCGATCGACGATCGTGATGAAGCCGTCGTCGCTCATGGTGACGATGTCGCCGGTGCGGAACCACCCGCCCTCGAGCAGCACGGCGGCCGTCTCGTCGGGCCTGCGCCAATACCCCTGGAACACCTGCGGACCCTTGAGGAGCAGCTCACCTGGCTGTCCGGGCTCGACCGGCACCGTGGGATCCTCGCGTTTCACGACCTTCGCGAAGGTCGACGGGAAGGGCACGCCGACCGTGCCCGAGCGGCGCGACGGGCCGACCGGGTTGCCGAGCGCGACGGGAGAGGTCTCGGTCAGGCCGAATCCCTCGACGAGGATCCCGCGGCTCACTTCCTCCCACGCGGTCACGGTCGAGGCCGGCAGGTTCATCGCACCCGAGATTGCAGCTCGGCAGGCCGTCAGGTCGACCTTCCGCTCACGGGCGGCGTCGGCCAGACGCTGGTAGATCGGCGGCACGGCCGGGAGGAACGTCGGCGGGTGCTTCTTCGCCGCGGCGAGCACGAGGTCGACGTCGAACTTCGGGAACAGCACGAGTCGGGCACCGATGCGCATCGCGAACGTGAGGCACAGCGTGAGGCCGTAGGCGTGGAAGAACGGCAGGACGCCGTAGACGGTCTCGGCCCCGTCGTCGAGACCCGGCACCCAGGCCCGGCCCTGCTCGACGTTGCTGCGCAGGTTGCGGTGGCTGAGGATCGCACCCTTCGGCGTGCCCGTCGTGCCGCTTGTGTACTGGAGCAGCGCGACGTCGTCGGCTGCGGGTCGATCGTGCTTTCGTCGCAGCGGACGGTGGTCGACGAGGTCAGCCCAGGTGGTGACCGTCTTGCCGCTCGTAACGGGCTTGGCGGTCGTCAGCGCCGCCTTCGAGTCGCGCGCCTTCTTGACGGGCAGCCGAAGGGCCAGGCGCTTGCCCAGAGGCAGTTCACGGGTGATGTCGACGGCGACGATCCGGTCGAAGCGGATGTCGCTCGGCATGGACGCGAGGCGGTCGACGAGGGTGTCCCACGCGATTGCGACCTTTGCCTCGTGGTCTTCGAAGAGGTGGCGAAGCTCGCGGTCGGTGTACAGCGGATTGTGCTCGACGACGACGGCGCCGAGTCGCAGGATCGCGTAGAAGGCGACGACGTGCTGCGGGCAGTTCGGCAGCAGCAGAGCGACCCGATCGCCGGGCTCGACACCGAGGCGTCGGAGGCCCTCCGCGGCGCGCAGGATCCGATCGTGCAGGTCTCGGTAGGTGGTCTCGCGCCCGAAGAACTCCAGCGCCGTTCGGCTCCGGTAAGTGCTCGCCGCCTCGTCGATGAGGTCGACCAGTGTCGCGTCAGAGGGCTCGATGTCGTGCGGGACACCGGGGGCGTAGTGAGCGAGCCAGGGGCGGTCGACGTCGACCGGGAGCTGTGAGGCTGACATGGGCCAAGCCAACCATGGGTGGCTGTGGGGTTGGGAGTACGGCGGTCGCCCGCGCTGAGGGCGCTGAGCCTCGCTGAGCGACGTGAATCGGCCATTGCGACGCGGCGCGCCGGGTCGGATTGGCCGATCCGCGTCAGAAAGGCCTGGCTCGCCAGAGCCACGCGGGTCAGCTCGCGTCGCGACCCGTCAGCGCGAGCAGGCGCACCCGCAGCGGCGCGTTTTCGGGCACCGGCACGATCGGCGCGAAGAGGCCGCTCGCGGCGAGCCCCTCGGCCTGCGGCTCGAACACTCCCCACACGGCGTCGACGAGCGCGTCGTCGAGCTCTTCGCTGGTGCCGGTGGCGCGAGCAAGATCCCAGGAGTGGATCGTCACGTCGCCGACCTGCTCGGCGAGGTAGTCGGACGCGGTCACGGTGTCGTACGAGAGATGCACTTCGCGGTCGAGGTCGGCCTGTTGCCACGCGTCCAGAGCGGAAGCGGCGTAGCGATGCCACTCGAGAGCCAGGTCGTCGCCGAGCGGGGCGACGGCGAGCTTGGCTTCGGAGGTGGTCTTGCCGGCAAGCAAGAGCGGCACCCACTGCTGGTCGTCGATCACGTGGGCGACGAGGTCGCGGGTGGTCCAGTCGGTGTCGGGTGTCGGGGCATCCCAGTCGGTGACAGCGGCAATGCGGTCGGCGAACTCGGCGTGGGCGAGGCGAAGGAGGGCGATCCAGTCGGTGGTCACGGTGTGATCCTCTCGTGTCGGGCCCCGAGCAGTGGCACACGGCCCCGGGGCTTGGTGCAACTCTGACCCTTGTCGAGGTGTTCCCGGGCCTCGTTCGCTGATGGGAGAATCACCGAATGGGTGGTGGGGGAGAAGAACGCAGGATCCGACGGCGCGGCCTGATCTGGCCTGTTGCCTCGGTCGCGGCGACGGTGGTGGGTGTGGCCGCCGTCATCTGGGCGGATGCGCAGCCCGTCTCGTTCGGCTGGTTCGCCTACGCGCCGCTGAGCGACACCACGTTTACGCCGGATATCGCGAGCGACTTCACGCCGGGTGTCGTTCTCGCCGTGATCGGTCTCGCCGTGCTCGGGTTCTGGTCGGGTCTCACCGTCGACGCGAGGCGGAAGCACAGCGCGACACGGCCTCGGTGGTGGGCCACCCGGATCCTGGTGCCCGTCGGACTGCTGCTTCTCGTGATCGGGATCGTGTTCGTTATCCAGCCGGCTCTGCCGTCCGACTCGCCGGTCGACACCTTCATCCCTTTCTCGGGTGGGCCAGGCGACACGGCATCGATCAGCTCATATCCGTCTGGCTCAAGCGCTGTCGTTCCGTTCGAGGTGATCCGGTGGATTTCCGGTGCTGGCCTCACGCTCGTCGCTCTCGGCCTGACCTCGCTCGCCTTCTGGTCGGGCCGACGCACCTCGCGTGCCCGTTAACGGAGCGAGACCTCGAAAACGACCAGCGGGATCTCAAGGATCCGGTCGTTTTCGAGGTCTCAGCCTCGTGGCGAGTGAGTGCTAGGAGGCGAGAACGACCTGGATCTCGAGGTCGAACGAGATGTCGTTTCCGAGCAGCACGCCGCCCTTCTCGAGGTTCTGGTTGAACGAGACACCGAACTCGGTGCGGTCGATCTTGCCCTTAGCCGAGAAACCGGCCTTGGTCTGGCCGTAGCCGTCGGTGACGATGCCACCGAACTCGGCCTTCAGCGTTGTGGGCTTGGTGACGCCCTTCATCGTGAACTCGCCGTCGATGAGCAGGTCGTCGCCGTCTTCGGTGACCTTGGTCGACTTGAAGGTCGCGGTGGGGTGCGTCTCGGTCGAGAAGAAGTCGTCGGAGTGCAGGTGGCCATCGCGGTCGGCGTTGCCGGTCGAGATGGACGAGATGTCGATGACAGCCTCGACGGTGGAGTCGACGATCGACTCACCGGTGGTCAGGGTCACGTCGAACTTCGAGAAGTTGCCCTTGACCTTCGAGATCGCGAGGTGGCGCACCGAGAAGGTGAGCTCGGAGTGCATCGGGTCGATGTTCCAGGTGCCTGCGACGTAGCCGGGGATGGTTTCGGTGGTGATAGCCATGTGGTGTCTCCGTAAGTGAGAAGCGGTAAGAGGATCCGAGAGATCGGTGACGTGTCACCGACCGGACGAATAGATGCAAGTGTATCGATTCGGGAGAAATTCCCAAGGATCCGAGAAAAGAAGTTTCGGCCCGGGGTCTACGCCGGGCGCGAGTCGGGCGAGACCGTCTTGGCGGGGTCGCGCTCGGCCAGGTGCCCCACGGCTGCATCGATCTTCGAGAGCACCTCGGCGGGCAGTTTCACGCCGGCGGCCTTGACGTTGTCGACCACCTGCTCGGGGCGCGAGGCGCCGATGATCGCGGACGCGACGTTGTCGTTCTGCAGCACCCAGGCGACGGCGAGCTGCGCCATCGACATGCCGAGATCGGCGGCGATCGGCTCGAGATCGGCGACGGCCGTCAAGACCTCGTCGGTGAGGAAGCGCTTGATGGTGTTGGCGCCGCCCTTCTCGTCGGTGGCCCGCGAGCCCGCGGGGAGCGGCTGGCCGGCCTTGTACTTGCCGGTGAGCACACCCTGGGCGATCGGCGACCAGACGATCTGCGAGAGGCCGTACTGCTTCGAGGCGGGCACGACCTCCTCTTCGATGACGCGCCAGAGGAGGGAGTACTGCGGCTGGTTCGAGATGAGCTGGACGCCGAGCTTCTGCGCGAGCTCGTGGCCCCGCTGGATCTCGGAGGCGCTCCACTCGGAGACGCCGATGTAGAGGGCCTTGCCCTGGCGGACGACGTCGGCGAACGCCTGCATGGTCTCTTCGAGCGGGGTCTCGTTGTCGAAGCGGTGTGCCTGGTAGAGGTCGACGTAGTCGGTGCCGAGGCGCTTCAGTGATCCGTCGATCGACTCGAGGATGTGCTTGCGGCTGAGACCGACATCGTTGTGGCCGCGCGGCCCGGTGGGCCAGTACACCTTTGTGAAGATCTCGAGCGATTCGCGTCGCTCGCCCTTGAGGGCGTCGCCGAGCACCTGCTCGGCGGCGGTGTTGGCGTACGCGTCGGCGGTGTCGAAGGTCGAGATGCCGGAGTCGAGAGCGGCACGCACGCAGGCGGTCGCCTGATCGTTCTCGACCTGCGACGCGTGCGTCAGCCAGTTGCCGTAGGTGATCTCGGAGATCTTGAGGCCGGAGTTGCCGAGGTATCTGAATTCCATGGCCCCCAACTTACGCGCCACGGGCCAAGGCCCGCATATGAACAACTTGTGACCTTTGTCTGGCAATCCCGTCCAATTGCTGTACCCCGACCAAACCGTTCCCCTGGGGGCACCCGAACGAGGGGCATGGCCGGACTCCGTGCCCCCTTCTCGGGGGTCGGACGTTCCTTCTGATCGCTGACGATCTCACCCACCCGAGCATCATTCCCGATCTCCCCCCGAAAAGGAGACCTCCGTGTCGACTGACCCGACGCGTTACCTCAGCCTGCCCGCAGCCAGCGAACCCGCGCCGCTGCTCACTCCCCAGGCGCCGTCCGACGGATCCTTCGTTCCCAACCGCGGGGTCTCGTCGGGTGCCGACGGCTCCGTCTTCGGATTCCAGTTCCCCGCCTGGACGCCGGCGGAATGGATCGGCTACTCGGCGCTCGTCATCGTGTCGCTGCTTCTGACGGCTGTCGCCGTGTCGACCCTCTGGTGGATGCTCCACGCCTGGCGCTCGAAGGACAACCTCAAGGGCACGTCGTTCAGCGAGGACCCGCTGGACGCCCGCCACTCGTTCACGCTGCTCGTACCGGGCCGGCACGAAGAGGAGGTCATGGGGCAGACGCTCGACCGTCTGGCCCTGCAAGACCACCCCGACTTCGAGATCATCGCGATCGTCGGACACGACGACCCGGGCACCGAGCGGGTCGCTCGCGAGGCGGCGGCCCGACACCCCGAGCTCATTCGGGTGATCGTCGACGACTCCGAGCCGAAGAACAAGCCGAAGGCGCTGAACCTGGCGCTGCAAACGGCCCGCGGCGAGATCGTCGGCGTGTTCGACGCCGAGGACGAGGTGCACCCGCGCCTGCTGACCCTGGTCGACTCGAAGTTCACCGAGACCGATGCCGACGTCGTCCAGGGCGGCGTGCAGCTGATGAACTTCCAGTCGTCGTGGTGGAGCCTCCGCAACGTGCTCGAGTACTACTTCTGGTTCCGGTCGCGTCTGCACTTCCACGCCAAGTCGAAGTTCATCCCGCTGGGCGGGAACACGGTCTTCGTCACGAAGAAGTGGCTCGACTGGTCGGAGGGCTGGGACGCCGGATGTCTCGCCGAAGACTGCGAGCTCGGCGTGCGGCTCTCGAGCGCCGGTGCCAACGTGGTCGTCGCCTACACGCCCGAGGTCGTCACCCGCGAAGAGACGCCGGGAACCTTCACCTCCCTGCTCAAGCAGCGGACGCGCTGGAACCAGGGCTTCATGCAGGTGCTCGGCAAGGGGGAGTGGCGCAAGCTGCCCACCTTCCGTCAGCGCTTCTACGCCCGCTACCTCCTGACAATGCCGTTCATCCAGGCCGTCACGGGTCTTCTGATCCCCATCTCGGTCGTGCTGATCTTCACGATCAAGGTTCCGACCGGCATCGCCCTGATCACCTTCATCCCGGTGGCACCGACCCTCGTGCTGCTCGCGGTCGAGATCACCGGACTCGCCGAGTTCGGCCGGACCTACGGCATCAAGGTCCGCGCCCTCGACTACTTCCGTCTCGTCTGGGGCCTGATTCCGTACCAGATCTTCCTCGCGCTCGGCGCGGTGCGGGCGGTCTACCGTCAGCTCCGCGGCCAGAACGGCTGGGAGAAGACGGAGCACAGCGGCCTGCACCGCGACGCCGAAGTGCCCACCTCCGAATCGAACGTCGTGCCGATCGGCGAGGGCCGTAAGCAGCCCGAATCCGCGCTCGCGATGGTGTCGGGAGACGAGCGATGACCGCCACGCAGGAACGTCCCACGGTCCAGGCCCCGCCGCGCCAGGCGAGCCGTGACCTCGCGGGCCCGCCCGCGGTTGCCCCGAAGAACCGAAGGATCCGAGGCTGGCTGGCTCGTCACGGAGCCTCCCTCGTCTGGATCCTGCCCGTCCTCGCCCTCGCGGGCATCGTCCAGCGCATCAACATGGCCGGGTCGCCCCAGCGCATCGACGATGAGGGCACCTACACCGCGCAAGCCTGGGCCATCGGCCACCTGGGTGAGTTGACGCATTACACCTACTGGTACGACCACCCGCCGCTCGGCTGGATTCAGATCGCGGGCTACACCGGCCTCACCGGTGCCTTCGGGCGCTACGACCAGGCCGTCATGGCAGGCCGCGAGGCGATGCTGTTCTTCGCCCTCGTCTCCGTGCTCCTGGTGTGGCTGCTCGGTCGACGTCTCGGCCTCAGCCGTCCGGCCTCAGCCGTCGCCGCGCTCGTGTTCGGTGTCTCGCCGCTGGCCGTGCAGTTCCACCGCACCGTGTACCTCGACAACGTGGCCGTGCCCTGGCTGCTGCTGGCCTTCCTCCTGGCTCTGAGCCGGAAGAACCAGCTGGCCGGGTTCATCGGCGCGGCCTTCGCCTTCGGTATCGCGGTGCTCTCGAAAGAGACGTTCCTCCTTGCCCTGCCGTTCCTCGCGTGGGTCATGATCCGGAACTCCGACAAGAGCACCCGCCGCTACACGCTCGCGACCTCGGGGGCCGTTCTGGCCCTCGTCGGGCTGAGCTACGTCGTCTTGGCGGCCGTGCGCGGCGAGCTGATCCCCGGCCCGGGCCACACGAGCCTGATCTCCGGGCTCACCTTCCAGCTCGGCACCCGCGCCGACAGCGGATCGATCTTCGACACCGGAAGCCTGTTCTTCAAGGTCGTCGACCAGTGGTGGGTCCTCGACCAGGTGTTCATCGTGATGGGTGTCCTCTCGGCCGTCGTTGCACTGTTCCTCAAGCGCTTCCGCCCCCTGGCCGTGCTCGTGCTCTTCGCGGTCGCCGTCATGTTCCGTCCGAACAGCTACGTGCCGGTGCCGTACGTCATCATGCTGATCCCGTTCGCCGCGCTCCTCATCGCCGGTGTCGCCGACGCGGCCGTGAAGACGTACCGCGCTCGCCGGGCGGGGAAGGTCACCACGACCCTCAGCCGCGTCGGCGGTACCGCGTGGCTCGTGGCCTGCGCGGTCGCGATCGCGGCACTTGTACCGTTGTGGACCGTCCAGCTCCGCGGATTCCTGCAGACCGACCTCGACCAGCCCATGGTGAGTGCCGAGCAGTGGGTCGACGACAACGTGCCGCACGACTCCCGGCTGCTCGTCGACGACTCCATGTGGGTCGATCTCGTGAACGACGGCTTCGATCAGGACAACGTCATCTGGTTCTACAAGATCGACACCGACGGGGCCGTCGAGGCGCAGTCGCCGAACGGCTGGAAGGACAGCGACTACATCGTCACGACCGATTCGATCCGGACCTCCGCCGCGGGCAGCCCGGATGTGCAGAACGCGCTGAAGAACTCGACCATCGTCGCCTCGTTCGGCACCGGCAACCAGCTGGTCGACGTCCGTCGCATCAACCCCGAGGGTGCCACGGCCGCGAAGCAGTCGGCCGAGTCCGAGAAGGCGGCACAGACGGCCGCCGGCACCGAGATCTCGGAGAACCCGAACCTCGTCGCCTCCGACGCGCTGAAGAAGCAACTCGCCGCTGGGCAGCTGAATTCTCGGGCACTGGTCGTGCTGGGGCAGCTCCTCGGCACCGGCAAGGTCACGGTCGCCGACCTAGAGCCGCTTCCGGGCGAGGAGGGGTCGTCGTTCCGCCGGCTCGTCATCGAGTCGGCAGCCGGCGAACCCGGCTCGCAGCTCACCGACTGGCTGAAGAACGTGGGATCGACCTACGCCCCCTCGACCATCCGCACCACGGGCGCGGGCACCGAGGTCGTCTTCCCGGCGATCGAGCCGACCGGCCTCCTCGGCTGATGGGCACCCACGCACGCTCCACCCGAAAAACCCGTCGCACAACCCGCAGCAGCACCCACCCGAAGAAAGGAACCACCATGGCCTCCGCCCTGGGAACGTCCGAACTCCCCGAGAACACCGAATCGCGTCTCCTTCACTACCGCCGACTCGCCCTCGTGCTGGCTCTCGTCGTGGCCGTCGCCATCGCGGTCGGCACCGCCCTCCTCGGCTCCGCGCCCGCTGCCAACGCTGCGACCGGTGCCAACGCCACCACCGCGGGCAAGGGCTGGGTGCGGGTCGGCCACCTCTCGCCCGACACCAAGTCGGTCGATGTCCGCCTCACCTCCTTCTCGGGCGGTCAGACGGTCTACGAGCTCGACAATGTGAAGTACGGCCAGATCAGCCCGTACAAGCAGCTCCCGAGCGGAAAATACACGGTCGCGATGACGACGGCGGGTGCCTCCAGCACCGCTAAGCCGGTCATCAGCGCATCGGTCACCGTGGCGACCGGCAAGCCGATCACCGTCGTGGCCTACGGCACCAACGCCAACCTGAAGACCACCGTCTTCGAGGACGACCTCACGAAGCCCGCCACCGACAAGTCGCGGATCCGCCTCGTCCAGGCGGCCAACGTGTCGAAGACCGTCAGCATCGAGACGTCGACCGGCGTCGCGATCGCGAAAGACGCGGCGTTCGGCAGCGCGTCCGGCTACGCCTCGGTCGGAGCGGGTAAGTGGACCCTCGACATCCAGGGGCGCGACAAGGCCGTCGACGCGACGAAGACGGTCAACCTCGCCTCGGGCAGCATCACCACTCTCTTCGTGCTCGACAACTCCCAGAACGGCATCACGGTCGTTCCCGTGGTCGACAGCGCGGCGACGACGACCACGCCGAAGGGCGGAGTACAGACGGGCGGCGGCTACGAGGCCACTCACGTCGAGTACTTCGGCGGCTTCCAGAGCTTCGGCCGCTTCGCCGACCTGAGCGAGGCAACCCGCTAGGGGCTGTATGACCGCGAAGACGAAAGCACTCATCGCCGGAGGAATCGCTCTCGCCGTCCTGGTCACGGGTGGCATCGCCACGGCGGCGATCGGCGGGCTCCCCGGCTCGTCGACCGCCGCTCCGTCCGCCTCCAGCACCCCGCAGCCGTCCGAGTCGGCCGACCCCACCCGGTCGGCCACCGAAATCGGACGGGCGTTCCTCGACGACTACGTCATCGACTCCGGGGCGGCGGCGGGCCGCGTGGTCCGCCGTGACCAGGGGGGCGACACGGTCAGCGAGGGGCAGGCCTACGGCATGCTCGTCGCGGTCGCCCTGGGCGACGAGAAGACGTTCGACTCCATCTGGTCGTGGACCACGACCCACCTGCAGCAGAAAGACGGGCTTATGGCCTGGCGCTGGGATGACGGGAAGATCGTCGACGACGAGCCCGCCTCCGACGCCGACATGGACATGACCCGCGCGCTCCTGCTGGCCGGGAAGACCTTCGACTCCACCACCTACACCCGCGAGGGGAAGACATTGGGTGCGCACGTGCTCGACGACATGACGACAGTCACACCGCTCGGTCGGATCCTGCTGCCCGGGGTCTGGGCCCAGGGGTCCGGCCCGTGGTCGTACAACCCGTCGTACGCGGCCCCGGCGGCCTTCGACGAGCTCGCGAAGTCGACCGGAGACGCGCGGTGGAGCGAGCTGGCGCGCGGGTCTCGGAAGGTGACCACCAGGATCCTGGAGTCCGCCGCTCTTCCCAGCGACTGGGCCCAGGTCAAGACCGACGGCACCGTCGTGCCCCTGCCCGGCCCCACCGGCGACTCGGGCACCGTCGAGTACGGCTACGACGCCGGCCGCGTCGCCATTCGCTTCGCTGACTCGTGCGCCCCCGCCGACCAGAAGATCGCGGCGAAGCTCGCCGCACCGCTCTCGGGCAAGGATCCGCTGCCGATGCAGCTCGATCTCGGGGGCTCGCCCCTCAGCCAGGACCAGAGTCCGCTCGGCTACGTTGCTCGGGCTGGCGCCCTGGCCGCCGACGGGCAAGACGACGCCGCCCGGCGCGACCTTCAGCGGGCCGACGAACTCGCGCAGTCGACGCCGACGTACTACGGAGCGGCGTGGGATGCCCTTGGCGCGCTTCAGCTGCAGACGGATTCGCTCGGAGCGTGCGCTCCCCTGAAAGGACAGTAGATGCTCTCCCGAATGAAGACGGCCCTGGGTGCTGCGGCGCTCGCCGCCATCGTCGCACTCGGTGTCGCCGGATGCTCGGCGGGCTCCGGCGAGGCCGATGGCTCCGCTCCGAAGACGGCCGCGTCGCCGACCGCCTCCGCGACGCCGGGTGCAGGCGCGGCCGGACGGATTCAGGATCCCGACACCGAGTCACTCTCGGACGCCCCGGCTGCCGGGGTGGTCCCGTCGAAGATCGTCATCCCGTCGCTGGATGTCTCGGCCGGCATGCAAGACCTCGCCATCGGGGCTGCGGGCGAGCTCGATCCGCCGACGAACGCGACCGACGCCGGCTGGTACGCGAAAGGCGTCGTGCCGGGCGCGGTCGGCCCGGCGATCATTGCCGGCCACATCGACTCGACGACGGGCCCCGGGGTGTTTCTGCACCTCGCCCGGCTGAAGGAGGGTGAAACCGTCGAGGTCGTGCTTTCGAACGGCGACGTCCAGACCTGGACCGTCACGGGCAGCCGTGCGGCGCTCAAAACCGAGTTCCCGACCAGCGACGTCTACGGCACGTCGCCGACGCCCCAGTTGCGCCTCATCACCTGCGGTGGCACGTTCGACGCCTCGATCGGCCACTACGACGAGAACACGATCGTCTTCGCCGACCTGACGTCGACTCGGAAGGCGGCGTAGCGCTTCGGCGAACCAGCCACCCCTCGCGCCGTGACCGTCAGCGGCCGCCCGCCGTCTACAGTGGCCTCGTGTATCGCTTCTTCCGCTTCTTCGCAGTCCGCCCGGTGATGTTCCTCTTCTTCCGGACGCGGGTCGTCGGTCTCGAGAACATCCCGAAACGCGGCGGCGTCATCATCGCGGGCAACCACATCGCGTTCATCGACTCCGTGTTCGTGCCGGGGGCGGCCAACCGGCCGATGACCTACCTGACCGGCAGCGACTACTTCACGAAGACCGGATTCGGCGGGCGTCTGCTCGGCTGGTTCCTGACGCAGATCGGGCAGCTCCCGATCGACCGGGCCGGCGGGTCGGCGTCGAAGGCAGCGCTCGATACCGGAATCGGTGTGCTCGAGCGAGGCGGCGCGCTGGGCATCTACCCCGAGGGGTCACGCAGCCGCGACGGCAAGCTCCACAAGGGCCGCACCGGGGTGGCCCGTCTCGTGCTCTCCTCCGGAGTGCCGGTCGTGCCCTTCGGCATCGTCGGTAGCGACGGGGTGATGGTCAAGGGATCCAAGCTCCCTCGACGGGCCCGGGTCACCGTCACCTTCGGGAAGCCCCTGACGTTCGAGAAGGTGACGGGCGACTACGACGCGGCGCGGCTGCGTGCGGTCACCGACGAGATTATGGCGGCGGTGCAGAAGCTCACTCCCCAGGAGTACGTCGACACCTACGTGTCGGCCCGCTCGGAGTAGCGCGCCCGTTCGGGTGCGCCGTCGTCGCGGCTCAGTCGAGGACTCCTGCGTCGTTCAGCGTTTCGATGAGGGCGGGCGACGTCAGGTGCGCTGCCTCGGGGGTCAGATGGTTGAAGTCGTAGCGCACCGGCGTCGTGCCGATGATGGCGGGGCAGAGGTCGTAGGCGCAGTACAGCGGGCGACTGTCGATCCACACGCCACCAAGAGACCGAGCCAGGGCTGATTCGAACCGAGCGCGAGCCTTCCAGCCGTCGGTGACGCGGCTCAGGCAACTGCTCGGAGTGCTGAAGCGAGTGAAGCAGTTGCGAATGTTGTTCTGCGACGGAGGGGGAGCCAGGAGCACGATCTTCTCGGTGTAGCGCGCGATGCGGGAGACGGCCCCTGCGATCGCCCGGTGGGAAGCCCGCTCTTTCTCCGGGTCGTTCGAGTCGCCGTAGATATTGGAGATGAAGACCACGTCGGGGTGCGTCGCCCTGATCGCCTTTTCGACCGCAGCCCGGTGCTTGAGGCATTCCTCGCTCGTGTCGGTGTTGTCTCCGATTGGGCACGAGACCTTCGAAGCGTTCTGGATTTTCCATTTCGAGCCGGAGGCTTCGACAAACTGACCGAGGCCGGGAAACTCGAACGCCGCCATGGAGTCACCCAGCACGAAGGCAAGTCGAGGGGCATTCCGAGGCCCGAACAGACAGTCGGGGCTGACCTCTGATCCGGAGGTCTTCGTCGAGCACCGGTAGTACTTCCCCTCGGGCGACCCGTTGATGAGGTCTGTGGCATACGAGTTCGCCAGGATGGTCTCCATGCTCGGCTTCACGTCGGGCCATGTCGACTCTCGAAGGGAGGCGATGATGCGGTCACGAAGTACAGCCCGCTCCGGTTCTCTCTGGGCGAGGGCTGCATCTGACGCCGTCTGTTCGGGAAGTGTCGGCGGTTGAGGCGGATGCGCGATGAAGAGGCCCGCGGCGGTAGCGACAATGGTGACGCCGGCGGCGACGATGGGGAGGCCCCGTCGGTAGGTCGCCCGGACGGACCGGCGCCAGTCTCGCCAGGTCGATTTGACTCCGCGGCCCACGGAGCCGATCGGCGACGCAATGAGGGGACGCTCGACGAGGCGGTAGGTGGCGAGCGATAGGGCAAAAGTGAGAGCGGTCGCGGGAAGGATGATCCAGACGGATCGCCCCATCGACGACTCCAACAGGACGATGACGGGGAAGTGCCAGAGATAGAGCGAATACGACATGTCTCCGAGTGCGACGACTCCTTGGTCGATCCGAAGGGGAATCGGTCGAAGAGGGGCTGAATCTCGTCCGGTGCCGGCAGCGATGACGAGGATCGTTGCGGCCACCGGCGCGAGTGACCAGGGCCCCGGCACCGGGAACGATGCCGGGATCAGGAGGAATGATGCGAGGATCCCCGCGAGGCCCGCGAGGCCCGCAAGTCGAAGGGGGAGGCGGGCGAAGTGGGGAATCCTGGCCAGGCACGGTGCCACGACCGCGAGGAGAGCGCCCGCCCCGAGCTCCCACACCCGGGCGAACGTCGAGAAGTACGCCTCGCTGGGGTGATCGGCAGTGAGGTCTAGCGCTACGACGAAGGAACCCAGCGTCACGGCCGCGATACCTAAGACGAGGATGGCGCCGCGGCCCCGGCCGCCCACTCGGCCGCCGACGAACAGGAGCAGAACCAGCAGGAGTGGCCAGACCAGGTAGAACTGCTCCTCCACAGCCAGCGACCAGTAGTGCTGGAGCGGCGAGATCGCCCATGCCGCTGCGAAGTAGTCGGTGCCGTCTGTCGAGAATCGCCAGTTGGCTGCGGCCAGGGCAGCCCAGACCGCGTCGACGGAGATCGACGCCAGACGGGAGGGGCTGAAGACGAAGACCGAGAGGGCGACGGTTGCGAGAAGGACGAGGAATGCCGCCGGTGCGAGCCGCACGATTCGTCGAATGGCAAACGCGACGAGAGCGATGCGCCCAGTCGTGCGGTGCTCGCGGAGGAGGAGACCGGTGATCAGAAAGCCCGAGACGACGAAGAAGACGTCGACGCCGAGAAAGCCCCCGGCAGGACGATCCGTGAGGTGGTTGGCGAAGACCGCGGAGACCGCGAGGGCCCGGAGCGCCTGAATGTCGCGGCGGCGATGCGTGACTGACTGACGCTGCTTCATGCGCTGAGGAGGTCGGCTTTGCGGAGGAGCTCGGCCAGAGCCGCCGAAGTCAGGTGGGCCGCGCCCGGGGTGATGTGGTTGAAGTCCATCCGAACCACCGTCGAAGCGATGACGGCCGGGCACAGGTCGTACGCGCAGAAGAGGGGCCTGCTGTCGATCCACGAGCCCTTGAGGGTGCGCATCAGAGCTTGGTCAGACGCGGCTCGATGCTGCCAGGTGCCGACGACGTGCGAGAGGCAGTTGCCGGGGGTGCTCGACGGGGTGTAGCACGTCTTGATGTTCTGCTCTGCGGGCGGTGGCGACAGGATCACCAGTTTGTCGGTCGACTTCGCCAACTCTGTGAGAGCCCGCTTTGTCGCGGCGTCCCAGTCGGCCGCGCTGATGGCTTTGCCGTTTCGGTCTTTGGCTTCGGTGTACGCGTTCGAGACGATGACCATGTCAGGCTCGGCACTCCGAATGGCGTCGAGGACGGCCTCTTTGTGCTGCAGGCAGCTGTCTTCCGTCCCGTCGAACGAGACGTCGAGGTCGACGTAGGGGCAGGCGAATTTCGAGACGTTCTGCAGCTTCCATCCCGACTTCGGGTCGGAGACGATGTCGGCGAGGCCGGGGAATCCGAAAGCGGCCATGGAATCGCCGACGACGAAGGCGGTCTTGGGTGCATCGGAGGGTCCGAAGGAGCAGGCGGGATCAGTTGTCGAGGTGAGAGACCCCGTCACGGCCGAACAGTGGTACGCGGCATCCACCTCGGCGTCGGCACCGGTATCACCCGCCAAGACCTGCTCGATGCTGGGGTCTGTCGTGGGCCAGGAGGTCAGCTTGAGCGATGCCTCGATCTTCTTCTGGAGGGCCGTGACGTCGGGCCCCGCGGTCGAGGCGTCGGGTTCCGTCTCAGAGGCCTGGGCGAGCTCGGGAGGCAACGCGGGCGTGACCGGGACCGAGCCGACCACCGCGGCACCCGACAGGATCACAGCGAGGCCGGCGAGGAGACCGAGGCTGCCGCGACGGTAGGTGGGCCGCACATCGGCGAGCCAGGAGCGCCATCGGGCACGGACGCCCGGCCCGGATGTGAAGAGGGGAGACAGGAGCAGGGGGCGCTCGACCAGGTGGTACGAGCCGATCGCGAACCCGATCGAAAGCACGGCAGCGGCGACCAGCTCGAAAGGGCCGCTCGGCAACACCGACGCGAGCACGATGATGACGGGGAAGTGCCAGAGGTAGAGCGAGTACGAGATGTCTCCGACGTACCCGACCACCCGGTTGGTCTCGAAGGGGACCACGGCGAGATCGGGGTCTGCCCGACCCGTTCCTGCGGCCAGGACGACGAGCGTGGCGATCACGGGAGCAAGCGACCACGGGCCGGGCACGGGGAACGCCTCGTCGATCATCACGAACGAGCCGAGAATGCCGGCGCAGCCGAGAAAGCCCAGGGCCGGTCGCACTCGGTCGGGAATGCGCCCGAGGAGCGGCGTCAGCGTGGCGAGAAGGGCACCGGCCCCGATCTCCCATGCCCGGGCGAACGTGGAGAAGTAGGCGGAAGTCAGATTCTCGCCGGTCGTCACGAGGGCGCAGACGAACGAGGCCGCGACCAGGGCCGCCAGCCCGCCGGCGACCAGCGCCGTGCGCCCGCGAGCGTTGAACGCGCGGCCGAGGGCGAGCAGGAGGATGAGGGCGAGCGGCCAGACGAGGTAGAACTGCTCCTCGACCGAGAGCGACCAGAAGTGCTGCAGCGGGGAGACGGGGGTGTCGGCGGCGAAGTAATCGGTTCCGACACTGCCGAATCGCCAGTTCGCCCCGAAGAGGGAGGCCCACAGGGCATCAGTCAGGATCGACGACGCGCGGACCGCGTTGAACACGAGAGCGGACACCGCGACCGTGACCCCGAGCACGAGAAGCGCCGCGGGCGCCAGTCGTTTGACGCGCCGGACGAAGAAGCGCCGGAGCGAGATGCGGCCGGTGGAGGCGTGCTCGCGGAGGAGGAGCCCGGTGATCAGGAACCCGGAAAGCACGAAGAAGACGTCGACGCCCAAGAACCCCCCGCCGGGGAAGGCGAGGAGGTGGTCGGCGAAGACGGCTACGACGGCGACGGCACGGAGAACTTGGATGTCGCTGCGGTGGCCGGGTGCGGTTGGGCGCTGGGGAAGTCGCGAAAGAGAAGGCACAAGAATTCCGTCCGATCGGGTTACGGGCGGTTCTATTATGCCTTATTGATATTTCTCCTACAAGAGTACTGCCTTCTGCTTATCGCACCACGGCGACCGAATGCCCGGGCAGGCGGAGCGCCGGGCCGGAGACGATCGACTCGTCACTCGCAAAGAGCACGGCGCTCGATTCGATCGGGAGCTCTGTGGGATCCTCGCCGAAGTTGACGGCGATGCGCAGCGAGCCGCGTTTCAGCACGAGCCACCGCTCGTCTTCGGAGTAGTCGACCGCCACGCCGGCAAGCGCGGGGTCGACGAGCTCGGGTTCGGCGCGACGAAGGGCTGTCAGCCGCTTGTACGCTTCGAATACCGTCGCGTGGCGCCCTGAGGCGAGTTCGCTCCAATCGAGCTTCGAGTCGGTGAAGGTCGAAGGGGCCTGAGGATCCGGCACGACGCTCGGGTCCCATCCCATCTTGGCGAATTCGGCGATGCGCCCCTTCGCGGTGGCCTCACCCAGGTCGGGCTCGGGGTGCGACGTGAAGAACTGCCACGGCGTCGAGGCGGCCCACTCCTCGCCCATGAAGAGCATCGGCGTGTAGGGCGACAGGAGGGTGAGCGCCGCCGCGATGACGAGCTGCCCTTCGTCGAGGGTCGCAGCGAGCCGGTCGCCGATGGCGCGGTTGCCGATCTGGTCGTGGTTCTGGTTCGCGACCACGAGACGCCAGGCGGGCATGCGCTCGGTGTCGATGGGACGGCCGTGATACGTCTCGCGGAACGACGACCAGGTGCCATCGTGGAAGAAACCGCGAGTCAGCACTTTCTTGAGGGCGGCGAGACGCTCGAAGTCGGCGTAGTAGCCGGTGGTCTCGCCGGTCAGGGCGACGTGCACCGAGTGGTGGAAGTCGTCGGACCACTGCGCGTCGATTCCGAACGCGGCACCGGATCGACCGGCCGCCTCGCGCGGGGTGACGAGCGAGGCGTCGTTCTTGTCGCTCTCGGCGATGAGCCACTTGCTGCGACCCGAGACGGCTTCGAGGTGATCGGTGCGGATCGCGAGCTCTTCGAGCAGGTGCACCGGCGAGTCGTCGACCAGCGCGTGAACGGCATCGAGACGCAGGCCGTCGACGTGGAAGGTATCGAGCCAGAGCATCGTGTTGTCGGAGATGTAGCTGCGCACCTCGTCGGAGCCGGCGTCGTCGAGGTTGACTCCGGTGCCCCAGGTGGAGGCGTGCTTGTCGGTCAGGTAGGGGCCGAACTGCGGCAGATAGTTTCCCGAAGGGCCCAGGTGGTTGTAGACGACGTCTTGGACGACGCCGAGGCCCCGCGCGTGAGCCGCGTCGACGAAGCGCTGATAGGCCGCCGGGCCGCCGTAGTTCTCGGTGACCGCGAACCAGTCGACGCCGTCGTAGCCCCAGTTGTGCGTGCCGTTGAACGCGTTGACCGGCAGCACCTCGACCAGGTCGACACCCAGGTCGACTAGGTGATCGAGCCTGTCGATGGCCGAGTCGAGCGTTCCATCGGGGGTGAACGTGCCGATGTGCAGCTCGTAGATCACCGATCCGGCGAGCGGGCGGCCCTTCCAGTCGGAGTCGGTCCAGGCGAACGTCGTCGCGTCGAACGTCTCGCTCAACCCGTGGACGCCGTCGGGCTGGCTCAGCGACCGAGGGTCGGGCACGGGCGTCTCGGCGTCGTCGAGCAGGAATCCGTAGCGATGACCTGGGCTGCGGTCGAGGTCGGCGGGCGCGCGCCACCAGCCATCGTCGCCTCGGGCCAGTTCGTGCACGGTGCCGTCGAGCTGGAGTCGGACACGGGAGGGCTCGGGGGCCCAGACGTCGTAGAGAGCCACGTCAGCCTTTCTGAGGGGCAGGAATCAGCAGGGCGACGGGGTAGGTCGCCAGGAGGTCGGACAGGGCGATGCGAGAGCCGGTAAAGCGTCGCCCGGTGAGCGCGTCGACACGGTCGCCCGCGGGCAGGTGGAGCTCGGTGCCCCGCCAGCCGCCGGATTCGCGAAGACCGACCGGAAGGCGCGTCGCAACGACGACGGCGCCACCGCGGTCGATCGCGACGGCATTCGAGGCCGCCTCGCCGAAGACAGGTAGGGGAACGTAGCGCTCGAACAGTTCGGGCCGGTCACGTCGGAGGGTCAGAGCCCGGTGCGTCAGCAGCAGCTTGGCAGCGCCGGTCTCGTCGACGGGAGGGGTCTCGCCGGCCGAGATGGCCGCCAGGATGCGGCGGCGCTCGTCGAAGTCGACCTCGCGACGGTTATCGGGGTCGACGAGCGAGTAATCCCACAGCTCGCCTCCCTGATAGACGTCGGGTGCTCCCGGGCCGGTGAGCTGCAAGGCCGCGAGGGCGAGCGAGTTCGACCACCCGGCGCTCCGGACGACCTCGACGATGCGCTCCAGCTCACTCGCGACCCGGTCGTCGTCGAAGCAGGCGTCGACCAGCGCGTGCATCCGCTTCTCGAACTCCTCGTCGGGAGCCGTCCAGTGCGTCGACAGGTCGGCTTCGCGTGACGCCTTCTCGGCGTAGTCGTGGAGGCGCTCACGAGAAGCGGGCCAGACGCCGACGATGCTCTGCCAAAGGAGGTTCTCGAACGGTCCGTCGCCGACGGGGGCGAGTTGCCGCAGTCGCTCGAGCGCCGCGGCCCACTCGTCGGCCACCTCGGCGAGCACCGTGATGCGGGCGCGCACGTCGGCTGACCGCTTCGTGTCGTGCGTCGACAGGGTCGTCATCGCGTGGGGGAACGTCGCGAGGCGACGCTGCTGCCGAGCGTGGAACTCGTCGGCCGTGAACGAGAACACGTTCGGCTCGCCACCGACCTCGTTGAGCGATACGAGTCGGCTGTAGCGGTAGAACGCCGTGTCTTCGACACCCTTCGCCATCACCATTCCGCTGGTCTGCTGGAACCGCATCGCCGCGGGGTCGGTCGGGTCGCCGAGCCTCTCCACGACCGTGGCGATCACGTCGGCCAGGTCGGGGCGAGCGGCCCCGGCGGCTGCCGCGGCGCGGGCGAGTTGCTCGCCGCCCTGCGGCAGGTAGCTGCGGTAGACGGGAAAGGCGGCGGCGAGTTCGGCGAGTGCGTCGACGACCCGAGGATCCGTCGGAGCGCCGCTCTCACCGAGCAGCCTGGCGAGCCGCCGGATCTCGCTGCCGAGGATGCCGTCCGCGATGCCCCGCTTGGTGCCGAGGATCATCTCCTCCCAGGAGAACTCGCCCGCGGGCTCCGAACGGAGGGCGGAATCGAGCGCGCCGAGTGCGTCGCGTCCGTCGGGGTCGACGAGCACTCGCTCGTACTCACCGAGAGCGTCGTAGCCAGTCGTGCCGGCGGTCGCCCAGTCGCTCGGCATTTCTTCGTCGCCCTCGAGGATCTTCTCCACGAGCACGTGCTTGCCGCCCGTCAGCTCGGCGAGGCGGTCGAGATAACCAGCCGGATCGGCGAGGCCGTCCGGGTGGTCGACACGGAGCCCGTCGGCCAGCCCCTCGCGGAACCAGCGACCGATCTCGGCGTGCGACTCGTCGAAGACCCAGCCCTCTTCGACCCGGATGCCGGCGAGGGTGTTCACGGCGAAGAAACGCCGGTAATTCAGCTCGGAGTCGGCGCGCTTCCAGTGCACCAGCTCGTAGTTCTGGCGGCTGTGCACGTCGACGGCCGAGTCGCCGGCGGCAGCGGTGCCGGGGGCGATCGGGTACCGGTTGTCGTAGTAGTGGAGCTCGTCGCCGACGACCTCGAGAGCGTCGAAACGGTCGTCGCCCGCGTCGCCGAGCACCGGGATCCTGATCTTGTTGTCGCCTGCCGTCCAGTCGACGTCGAACGCCGTGGCGTAGCGCGACTCCTGACCGTGCTTCAAGAGGTCCCACCACCACGAGTTCGACGCCGGAGTGGCGACGCCCATGTGGTTCGGCACGATGTCGATCACGACGCCGAGGCCCAGGCCGTGCGCGCTGTCGGAGAGCTTTTGCAGGCCGGCGCTGCCACCCCGAGCCGGGTCGACCCGGGAGTGGTCGACGACGTCGTAGCCGTGGTCGCTGCCCGGCTCCGCCTCGAGCACGGGTGAGAGGTAGACCCAGTCGGCGCCCAAGTCGTTCAGATACTTGGTCACGGCGGCGGCTTTGTCGAGGTCGAAAGCCTCGCGGATCTGCAGACGGTAGGTGGAGAAGGGGTGGTGCGCGCGGGTCATTCGGCGTCTTCCGTGCTGGCGCGGAGGACGACGATCGAGCGGCCCGGCACGGGCAGCACGTCACCGGCCTTGATCGCGTGGGTGGGTTCGGGGGAGTCCGTCGTGTCGAGCACGACCTCCCAGCACTCCGCGTATTCGTCGGAGGGCAGGGTGAAGCTGACAGCCTCGTGGTGGGCGTTGAAGTACACGACGAAGTTCACGTCGGTGACCCGACCGCCTCGCTTGTCGCGACCGTGGATGCCATTGCCGTTGAGGAACATGCCGATCGAGCGCCCGAAACCGGAATCCCACTCGTCGGCGGTCATCGAGTCGCCCTCGGGCGTCAGCCAGACGATGTCGGGCAGAGGGTCGCCTTCGCCGCGACGCACATTGCGTCCGTCGAAGTAGCTCTGGCGGCGGAAGGTCGGGTGCTTGCGACGGAGCTCGATCACCCGTGTCGTGAACTCGACGAGCTCGGCGTCGGCGTTCTCCCAGTCGACCCAGGCGATCTCGCTGTCTTGCGCGTAGGTGTTGTTGTTGCCGTTCTGCGTGCGGCCCAGCTCGTCGCCGTGGAGCAGCATCGGCACGCCCTGGCTCAGCATCAGGGTCGCCAAGAAGTTCTTGACCCGCTGGCGCCGCAGGGCGGTGATCGCCTCGTCGGTCGTGGGGCCCTCGACCCCGGAGTTCCAGGAGCGGTTGTGGCTTTCGCCGTCGTTGCCGTTCTCACCGTTGGCCTCGTTGCGCTTCTCGTTGTACGACACCAGGTCGCGCATGGTGAAGCCGTCGTGGGCCGTGACGAAGTTGATCGACGCGATGGGCCGTCGTCCGTCGCGCTGGTAGAGGTCGGCCGATCCGGTGATCCGCGAGGCGAACTCGCCGAGGGTCGCCGGCTCGCCGCGCCAGAAGTCGCGCACGGTGTCGCGGTACTTGCCGTTCCACTCCGTCCACTGGGGCGGGAAGTTGCCGACCTGGTAACCGCCCGGCCCGACGTCCCACGGCTCGGCGATGAGCTTGACCTGGCTGACGATGGGATCCTGCTGCACGAGCTCGAAGAAGGTCGACAGGCGATCGACCTCGTAGAACTCGCGGGCGAGGGCAGCCGCGAGGTCGAAGCGGAAGCCGTCGACGTGCATCTCGGTCACCCAGTAGCGCAGGGAGTCCATGATCAGCTGCAGCGAGTGCGGGTGACGCACGTTGAGCGAGTTGCCGGTGCCGGTGTAGTCCATGTAGAACTGCTGGTCGTCTTCGACGAGGCGGTAGTAGCTGGCGTTGTCGATGCCCTTGAACGACAGGGTCGGCCCGAGGTGGTTGCCCTCTGCCGTGTGGTTGTAGACCACGTCGATGATGACCTCGATGCCCGCTTCGTGGAGCACACGGACCATCGTCTTGAACTCCTGCACCTGCTGGCCGTGGTCGGTCACCGAGGCGTACTGCTGGTGCGGTGCGAAGAAGCCGATGGTGTTGTAGCCCCAGTAGTTGCGGAGGCCCTTCTCGAGCAGGGTGTTGTCTTGCACGAACTGGTGCACCGGCATGAGCTCGATGGCGGTGACCCCGAGCCCCTTGAGGTGCTCGATGATCGCCGGGTGGGCGACGCCCGCGTAGGTGCCGCGCTCCGACTCGGGAATGTCGGGGTGCGTCTCGGTCAGGCCCTTGACGTGGGCTTCGTAGATGACCGTCTCGTCGTAGGTGTACTTCGGCGGACGGTCGCCCTGCCAGTCGAAGAACGGGTTGATGACGACGCTCATCATCATGTGCGCCGCGCTGTCTTTGTCGTTGCGGGAATCGGGCGCGCCGAAGTTGTAGGCGAACAGCGCCTCGTCCCAGTCGATCTCGCCGCTCGTCGCCTTCGCGTACGGGTCGAGGAGGAGCTTGTTCGCGTTGGCGCGCTGCCCCTTGGAGGGGTCGTAGGGGCCGTGCACTCGGTAGCCGTAGCGCTGCCCCGGCTGCACGCTCGGCAAATAGGCGTGCCAGACGTAGGCGTCGACCTCGACGAGGTCGACCCTCGTCTCGACTCCGGAGTCGTCGAACAGGCAGAGCTGCACGAGCTCGGCCGCCTCCGAGTAGATGGCGAAGTTGGTGCCGCTGCCGTCGTAATTGGCACCGAGGGGATAGGGGTTGCCGGGCCAGGTGATCATCGAACCTCCGTCAGGACTCGGCTAAGCCTACGGGCGATCGGCTGATCGCGTCCGGGCCCTCCCCGGCACGCGGACGCGGTAGGCGTTATGCTCGACCCACAACACACGGGAGTCCGGTGAGCCGGGCTGAGAGGAAGCGATCCACGCTTCGACCGTCGAACCTGATCCGGATCATGCCGGCGCAGGGAGGAGAACGCATGTCTGTTTCTGCGAGCACTCGCACCACCTCGAGCAGCACCCCGGCCTCGCCGCCCCGACGGTGGCGGGTCGTCGACATCGTCGTCGCCAGCGTCTTGGGCGTCGCCGCTGGCGTCATCTTCTGGGCTTGGGGTCTCGCCTGGACCCCGCTCAGCGGTCTGCTGACCTTCTCGCCGGGCCTCGAGGGTCTCTTGGCCGGCGGCTGGCTCTTCGCCGGCGTGCTCGGCGGCCTCGTGATCCGCAAGCCGGGCGCCGCGCTTTACACCGAGATCGTCGCGGCCGTCGTGTCGATGCTGGTGGGCACGCAGTGGGGCTTTTCGACGCTCATCTGGGGCATCCTCGAGGGTCTCGGCGCCGAACTCCTCTTCGCCGTGCTTCTCTACCGGTCGTGGCGGCTGGGCGCGGCGCTCCTCGCCGGCATGGGGGCCGGGCTCGCGGCGGGGCTCCTCGACACCAACTTCTCGAGCGTCGCGGCCTACGCACCCGAGTTCAAGGTCATCTACCTCGTCTCGTCCGTCGCCTCCGGTGCCGTGCTGGCCGGGCTGCTCTCCTGGCTCGCCGTCCGCGGTCTCGCCGCCTCCGGTGCACTCAGCCGGTTCGCGAGCGGCCGCTCGGCCACGAAGAGGGTCTGACGTGATCCGCGCGCCCGGGCCGGGTGCGCGGGTCGACGCACGAGGGTGGTCGTGGCGGCACGCCTCAAGGATCCAGCCCGCCGTCGATTCCCTCGACCTCGTCATCGAACCCGGCGAGCGGGTCCTCCTCCTCGGCGCCTCCGGCGCGGGCAAGTCGACGCTCCTCGCGGGGCTCGCCGGAGTCCTCGGGGGTGACGAGGAGGGTGACTCGGCCGGCGAGCTCCTCATCGACGGTCGCCCCGCGGCGACGCAGCGCGGGCGGGCGGGGCTCGTCCTCCAAGATCCGGACTCCCAGGTGGTGCTCGCGCGCGTCGGCGATGACGTCGCCTTCGGTCCGGAGAATCTCGGCGTACCGCGCGACGAGATCTGGTCGCGAGTGCACGAGGCCCTCGAATCCGTCGGACTCGACGTGCCCCTCGACCGCTCCACGTCGGCTCTCTCGGGCGGCCAGAAACAACGACTCGCGCTCGCCGGAGCCCTGGCCATGCGGCCCGGGCTGCTGCTGCTCGACGAGCCCACGGCCAACCTCGATCCCGAGGGGGTGCGCGAAGTGCGCGACGCGGTCGCCCGGGTCACCGCCCAGAGCGGGGCGACGCTCGTGGTGGTCGAGCACCGCGTGTCGGTCTGGCTCCCCGTGGTCGATCGCGTGGTCGTGCTGGCAGCCGGCGGCGGCGTTCTCGCCGACGGCACCCCAGACGCCGTCCTCGGCGCCCACGCCGCGACGCTGACGGAGGCGGGGGTCTGGGTGCCCGGGCGCCCGCCCGTCCTCCCTCCGCGCTCGACGTCGCAGCCGACGCCGACGCCCCTCCTCGACGTGTCCGACCTCACTGTCGGACGCCAGCGCGGCCTCACCGTCGCGACCGGCATCCACGCCTCCGTGGTTGCCGGACGCGCCCTCGCCATCACGGGCCCGAACGGCGTGGGCAAGTCGACGCTGGCGCTCACCGTCGCGGGGCTCCTGCCTCCGGCCGGGGGCAGTCTCGAGGCCGCGGGCCCGCTCGCCGCAGGGGCGGCACGAGAGCCGATCCGCTGGAAGTCACGGGAGCTGCTGACTCGGATCGGAACCGTCTTCCAGGATCCTGAGCACCAATTGCTCGCGTCGAGCGTGCGGGCCGAACTGGCTGTCGGACCGCGGGCTCTGCGCCTCGCTCCCACCGAGGTCGATGCGCGCGTCGACGACCTGCTCGAGCGCCTCCGGCTCGCCCACCTCGCCGAGGCGAACCCGTTCACGCTCTCGGGCGGCGAGAAGCGCCGACTCTCGGTCGCCACGGTGCTCGCCTCACGGCCTCGGGTGCTCGTGCTCGACGAGCCGACCTTCGGGCAGGACGCCCGCACCTGGCGCGAGCTCGTCGCGCTCGCGGCCGAATTGCTCGACTCCGGCAGCGCCATCGTGGCGGTCACGCACGACGCCGAGTTCGTGGATGTGCTCGCCGACGAAGTGCTGACCCTCGCGCCGTCCGGCTCCCGCGCCGTGCCTCGGATCTCGGCCTCTCGGGCGGCGGTGTCGGCGTGACGATCCTCTCCACGATCGAGACGACCCGGGCGATCGGACGCGTCAATCCGGTCGCCAAACTGCTGGCTGCCGTGATCGTCAGCATCACACTGCTGCTCTCCATCGACTGGGTCTCGGCGGGTACGGCGCTCGCGCTCGAGGCCGTTCTGCTCCTCTTCGCGGGGCTCAGCCCGCGGCAGCTGGTGAAGCGCACGCTGCCGCTCTGGATCGCGGCGCCGCTCGCGGTCATCGCGACCTCCCTTTACGGCGTCGACTCCGGTGCCACCCTGTGGCGACTCGGTTTCATCACCGTCACCGAGGGGTCGGTCGCGCTGGCGTTCGCGATCGGGCTCAGGATCCTCGCGGTCGGCATCCCCGGCATCGTGCTCTTCGCCACCACCGACCCCACCGACCTCGCCGACGGCCTCGCCCAGGTGCTGCGTCTTCCCGCCCGCTTCGTGCTGGGCGGCCTCGCCGGCCTGCGGCTGGTGGGCCTCTTCGTCGACGATTGGCGGCAGCTCGGGCTCGCCCGGCGTGCCCGGGGCGTCGCCGACGAGGGTGGCATCGTCGGGGCGGTCCGTCGCGGCACGGGTATGGCCTTCGCCCTCCTGGTGCTCTCGGTGCGCCGGGGGAGCAAACTCGCCACGGCGATGGAAGCGAAGGGATTCGGCACCGATGCACCCCGCACGTGGGCGCGTGAGTCGACCTTCGGGCGTGCCGAGTGGATCCTCGTCGTCGTGGCCGTCGTCATCGCCGCCGTCGCGGTCGTCGCGGCCTGCCTCGCGGGAACCTGGTCGATCGTCTTTGCCTGATCAGCCCTCGCCACTGTCGTTGTCTTCGTCGACTTCTCTCGCCCTGCTCGCCTCGCGTGCGCAGGCTGGGAGCGCGCGTCCGGTCGTGCTCATCGACGGGAGATCAGGATCCGGCAAGACGACACTCGGCCGAGCCCTGGCGCCACTCCTCGACGCTCAGCTCGTGGAGCTCGACGACGTGTATCCCGGTTGGCACGGCCTCGCTCGCGCCTCCGAGGCCGTCGTCCGCGACATGCTCCGCGCCGCTGAACCCGGCCACCGCCGCTGGGACTGGGACGCCAGTGAGCCTTCCACCTGGCGCTCCCTCGACCCGCGACGGCCGCTGGTGATCGAGGGTGCCGGTGCCCTCACCCGTGCCTCGGCTCCTCTGGCTACGCTGCGCGTGTGGGTCGAGCTCGACGATGAGTCTCGGCGGTCGCGTGTGCGTGAACGGTCGGTAGTGGACGCCGCGGACTACGCCGACAGTGCGTGGTGGGATGTCTGGGCCGCGCAGGAGGAGGCACACCGCATGGCGAACGACCCGCGCCGGCTCGCCGACGTCGTCGTAGAGGGCTGACCGACTACGCCCAGCCGAGCTCGTGCAGTTTGTCGTCGTCGAAACCGTAGTAGTGACCGATCTCGTGGACCAGCGTCACGTGGATCTCGTCGCGGAGGTCGTCTTCGGTGTCGCACGCCGCGAGGTGAGGCTCCCGATACAGGATGATGCGGTCGGGTAGCTCACCGAAGCCGTACTGGCCCCGCTCGGTGAGGCTCACGCCGTCGTAGAGCCCGAGGAGGTCGAGGGAGCCGTCTTCGGGGCGATCTTCGGTGACGAAGGCGACGTTTTCCAGACCCTCGAACATGTCGTCGGGAAGGAGGTCGAGCTCGTTGATCACGAGCTTCTCAAACGCGTTCGCATCCACCTCGAGCATGCGGTCAGCCTCTCACGCCGGACTGAGAACCCCCGCCTCCTTCAGAAGTTCGTACATGGCCGGTGCGATCGCGGTGGCGTAGCGGACCGTGAGGTGATTGAGATCGGATTTGACGACGTCGCGGCCAACGAAGGCAGGGCACAGGCCCGAGACACAGAAAAGGGGCCGCGTGTCGACGAAGGTGCCCTGCACCGACTTCGCCAGACTCTTCTCGGTCTCGGCCCGGGCCGTCCAGGTGCTGCTGACGCGTGAGATGCAGGAGGACGGAACGCTGCGGGGAGTGAAGCACGTCTCGAGAACGGCCCCCGGCGGTGGCGGAGGCAGGAAGACGACCTGTGCCCCGGTAGCGGCCATGCGATCGGTGACACCCTTCATGCCGGTCTTCCACTGGGCCGCCGAGACAGATGCCTTCGTGGTGACATCGGTGAGCGGAGCGTAGGTGTCAGTGACGACTACGACATCGGGCTTGAGCGTTTCGAGCGTCGTCAGCGTCTCTTCACGATGCCGAGAGCACTCGGTTTTATCTGTGCTGCCCTCGTGAAGCGGGAGATCGGCGAGTGGACAGCCGAACTGGCCAAGGCTCGTGACCGAGATATCGTCATGCGCCTCTGTCATGGCGATGAACGTCTTGGCGTAGGCAAGCGCGACGGAGTCGCCCACTACCGCCAGGGATTTTTTCGCAGAGGGGGACCCCCAACTGCAGCTACCGATATCGATGCGACCGGGTTGGCCGCAGGTCGCCACCTCGGAGGCCGCGTCTGGGCCGTTGATCTCCGCGTCGATGGAGGGGTCGAGGTCTGGCCAGGTGCTGGCCCCGAGCGCTGCCTCGATCTGCTTCGCGAGTTTTTGCTGCACGGGGCCGCCCTGGTCGGTAGCGGTGCTGGATTCTCCAGCCGCTCCGGCCATGGGGAGTGGACGCGTGACCGCGGGTGACGTCGAGGGGAGGAGGGTCGCGGCGCAGAGGACGACAGTGATGCCCGAAAGGACGGCGAGGCCGCCAGTACGGTAAGTCGCTCCATGCGCTTTCCGCCATTCTCGCCAGAGAGCCGCGCGATTCTGGACCGATTCGCCCGTAAGGAGCGGCGCTGACAGGGCAGGTCGCTCGAGGAGGTAGTAGGTCGCTACCGAGAGGCCGCCCGTGAGTGCGATCGCTGCGGCATACAGAGCCGGAGAGCCGGCCTCGAGCGAGACCCCCACGAACACGATCACGGGCAGGTGCCACAGGTAGAGCGAGTACGAGATGTCACCGATGAATCCCGTGACCGGATTGGACAGAGGCACGAGCCGGGGCGCCGTGCGGGCAGCCCCGCCGAGGATGACGAGCCCGGACGAGGCAACGGCTGCGAGCGCCCAAGGGCCGGGAACCGCGAACGACGCATCGATGAAGACGAACGACGCCACGATGCCCCCGAGGCCGAACCACGAGGCGAGGGCGCTCACCGCGCGGGGAATGCGCTCCCAAAGCGGCAGGGCGAGTGCGAGGACGGCACCGAACCCGAGCTCCCACGCTCGGGCTGGAGTCGAGAAATACGCTGCGATCGGCTCGGCGCTGGTCGACGCGACCGCGTAGAAGAAGGACGCCCCGACCAGGGCGATCGCCACAGCGACGAGGGCACCGCGCTGGCGCGAGAACCGGGCCGTGGAGAAGGCGAAGAAGCCGGCGATGAGGAGAAGCGGCCAGACCACGTAGAACTGCTCCTCGACGGACAATGACCAGAGGTGCTGCAACGGGGAAGTGGCGTTCTGGCTCGTGAAGTAGTCGGTGCCAGAGGCGGCGAAATGCCAGTTGGCAAGAAACGCGGCGGACCACTTCGCGTCGGTCAGAACCGAGTCGGCTCGTGCGGAGTTGAACAGTGCGAACGCGGCCACACACGTCGACATCGTGACGAGCAGGGCTATCGGGACGATGCGTTTGACCCGGCGTCGGTAGAAGTCAGCGAGAGAGATGCGCCCGGTCTGCTGTCGCTCGCGTACGAGCAGCCCCGTGATGAGAAAGCCGGAAATGACGAAGAAGACGTCGACTCCGAGAAAGCCACCCGAGGGGGCTCCTGTCAGGTGGTTGGCGATGACACCGATGACGGCCAGGGCACGAAGGCCCTGAATATCGGAGCGTCTGCCATTTCTCGTGGCAAGAGTGGTTGTTGGTTTGCGGCCTGATCTGGGCACATCTACCCCCGGGTCAGATTGATGTCACCAGAATATCAGAGACATATAAGATGTTCGAGCCCAAAAGGTCTTGAAGCCATTCGGACCGAGCCGAGGGACACGACCATTTCTGATCTGCTTTCGATGCGCTTGCTCATACGAAGCCCATGGGCACGACGAAGAAATCGGGCCCTGCCCTCGTGAGAGAGGGCAGGGCCCGACCATTTCTGTGCCGCTTTAGATGCGCTTGCGCATCGAAAGCAATGGGCACGACGAAGAAATCGGGCCCTGCTCTCGTGAGAGAGGGCAGGGCCCGACCATTTCTGAGGGTG
>NZ_LMNV01000003.1:130119-198414 GCF_001423105.1 Frondihabitans sp. Leaf304 | reverse complement strand
CCATGCGACTTCGCCCGCCTAGCTGGCGAGAGCTTGACGAACGAAGCAACCCGACAAGTCTATCCCAAACGCGGGGCCCATTTGTCCACTACCGACTTCGAGATGGATTGCACGTCGTCGGTGGTCGGGCCGGGCTCGGCGGTGAAGCCGGCGAGTCGGTAGTACTCGAGCTCGCGGATCGATTCGAGGATGTCGGCGAGGGCGCGGTGGCCGCCGTTCTTCGCGGGGGCATTGAAGTAGACGCGCGGGAACCAGCGGCGCAAGAGCTCTTTGATCGACGACACGTCGACGGAGCGGTAGTGCAGGTGTGAGTCGACACGGGGCATGTATTTGGCGAGGAACGTGCGGTCGGTTCCGATGGTGTTGCCGGCGATCGGGGCGCTGCCCTTGTCGGGTGCGTATTCGAGGATGTAGTTGAGCACCTCGTATTCGGCTTCGGCGAGGCTCACGCCGTTCGGGATCTCGTCGATGAGACCGGACGAGGTGTGCATGTTCGTGACGAATTCGCCCATGTTGTCGAGTGCGGCCTGGTCGGGCTTGATGACGATGTCGAACCCGGGGTGAAGGGGAGTGAGGTCGAAGTCGGTGACGACGACGGCCACTTCGACCAATTCGTCGACGCCGAGGTCGAGCCCGGTCATTTCGCAGTCGATCCACACGAGTCTGTCGCTTGTAGGCATGTCGCGAGTCTAGCGAGGGGCTCGCGGGGGTCGACGCTGAACATTCCGGGGGCCCCGCCTGGTAGACAGTTCCCATGACAGACGAAAAGCTCCAGGTCGAAGAAGGCTCCGAATACGTCGTGTTCTTCGAGGGCGGGCCGAGCGATGGCCGCACCGACAAGCGCGTGTCGACGAACGGCTCCTACGACGACGAGATCACCGATTACGTGCTCATCGACGGAACCGAGACCGGTTTCGTCTACACGGCGACGAAGGCACACCTGGTGGGCGAGCAGCTCCAGGTCCACTACGCCCTCGACGCCAAAGACAGCGACCCGGTGGTCGACCCCGAAGACCGCCGCGAGAGCACCAACTAAAAACACAGAGCCAGAACGCAGGATCCGAGGAGCGCCTCCTCGGATCCTGCGTTTTTTGCTCTCCGCCCGTTTTCATAGGGATCTCATCGGGTGCATCAGTCGCCCTCATTGAGACGGATCGCATTCTCGATCCATGCCCGAAATCACGAAGACTCTCGACCTCGACATCGTCGTGCCCGTGTACAACGAGCAGGCGACCCTCGTAGCCAGCATCACCGCTCTGCACGCGTACCTCTCGCGCTCCCTGACGGAAACGTGGCGGATCACGATCGCCGACAACGCGTCGACCGACACCACGCCAGCGCTGGCCGACACGCTGGCGGACGAACTCGACGGCGTGATCGCCGTCCACCTCGCTCAGAAGGGCCGGGGTCGCGCCCTCAAGAAGGTGTGGTCGGAGTCGACGGCGAGCGTGCTCGTGTACGTCGACGAAGACCTGTCGACCGACCTGTCGGCGCTCAAGCCGCTCGTCGCGCCCCTCCTCTCCGGGCACTCCGACCTGGCGATCGGCACGCGCCTCGATCCCTCCTCGCGCATCACTCGGGCAGGCAAGCGCGACTTCATCTCACGCACCTACAACCTGCTGCTGCGCCGGACCATGGGCGTGTCGTTCAGCGATGCGCAGTGCGGTTTCAAGGCCATCCGAAGCGACGTGGCGGCTCACCTGCTGCCCCTCGTCGAAGACACGGGCTGGTTCTTCGACACCGAGCTGCTGATCCTCGCCGAACGGTCGGGCCTCCGCATCCACGAGGTGCCGGTCGACTGGGTCGACGACCCGCAGTCGTCCGTTGACATCGTAGCGACCGCCTCCGCCGATCTCCGAGGAATGGTCCGCGTCGCTACGGGGATCGCCCGGGGCCGCATTCCGGTGGGCGCCATCTACGACCAGATCGGCCGTCACCCCTACGCCCAACCGGCGCCGTCGTTCTTCGGGCAGGTGATCCGCTTCGGTCTCGTCGGCGTGCTCTCGACAGCCGCCTACGCCGTCATCTACCTGCTCTTTCAGCAGTTCGTGCCCGCCCAGCTGGCCAACTTCCTCGCGCTGCTGATCACGACCATCGGCAACACCGCCGCCAACCGACGATTCACCTTCGGGGTGCGGGGGAGCGGCCAGGTCAAGCATCAGGCCCAGGGCCTCATCGTGTTCGGGATCGCCTGGGTCATCACCTCCGGCTCGCTCGTCGGCCTGCATCGGGTGTCGCCCGAAGCCGGAGCCCACGTCGAACTCGTCGTCCTCACGGCCGCCAACCTCGTCGCCACGGTCGTCCGGTTCGTGCTGCTCCGCGTCTGGGTCTTTCGCCGCGAGGCGAAACCCGCTCCGACGCTCGAGCCGCGACGAGCGTTCGAGGTAAGAGACCAGCCGAGCGCGCACGCTCACCCCCGCACCGCCGAGACCCTGACGAAGGCGAGCCAGTCATGACCACCGTTTCTCTTCCGCCCGCGTCGGCCACGTCGGATCCTTCGTCCGCTGCCGCATCGCCGCCGTCTCGGCTCCGACGGGCCGGGCGCTGGCTGGCTCTCGGCCCGGCGACTTCGCCGCGCTGGGAGCGACCGTCGCTCTGGGGGCTCATAATCGCCTCGGCGGTGCTGTACATCACCAATCTCTCGATCTCGGGCTACGCGAACTCGTTCTATTCGGCGGCCGTCCAGGCCGGGGCATCGAACTGGGAGGCGTTCTTCTTCGGATCCTCCGACGCCGCCAACTCGATCACGGTCGACAAACCGCCCGCGTCGCTCTGGATCATGGAGCTGTCGGTGCGCCTGTTCGGCCTCTCGTCGTGGAGCATCCTGCTGCCCGAGGCGCTCATGGGCGTGGCCACGGTCTTCCTGGTCTATGTGATCGTGCGACGGCACTTCTCGGCGGCGACCGCTCTGATCGCCGGCGGCACCCTCATGCTGACTCCCGTCGCCGTGATGATGTTCCGGTTCAACAACCCCGACGCGATGCTCCTGCTGCTGATGACGCTGGCCGTCTACCTGACGCTGCGCGGCATCGAATCGGGCAGGATCCGATGGGTCGTCTGGGCGGGAGTGGTCGTCGGATTCGGGTTCCTCACCAAGCAACTGCAGGCGTTCGTGATCCTGCCCGAGCTCGCGGCCGTGTATTTCCTCTGCGCGCCCCTCCGCTGGAAGACGCGACTGCTGCACCTGCTCGGAGCCTTCGGCGGCGTGATCGTCGGAGCCGGCTGGTGGGTCTCGATCGTCTCGCTCGTTCCCGCCTCGATGCGTCCGTACATCGGCGGGTCGCAGAACAACTCGTTCCTCGAGCTGACGTTCGGCTACAACGGATTCGGCCGGTTGACGGGCAACGAGACGGGCTCGGTGACGGGTGGAACAAGGGCGGCGGGAGCCGGATCCTGGGGTTCGACCGGCATCACCCGCCTGTTCGGCTCTGAGATCGGCGGCCAGATCACCTGGCTGCTGCCCGCCGCCCTGATCGTGATGGTGGCCGCATTCGTCGTGCTGGGTCGGCGCCACCGGATCGACGTGCGCCGCGCCACCCTGCTGCTCTTCTCGACCTGGCTGGTCGTCACCGGACTCGTCTTCAGCTTCGCCGGCGGCATCTTCCACCCGTACTACACGGTGGCACTGGCCGCCCCGCTCGCCGGGACCGTCGCCATCGGCGGCTCCCTCGTCTGGAACGCCGCCCGCACGCGCTGGTGGCCGAGGATCGTCCTGGCAGTCACCATGCTCGTGACGGCGGCCTGGTCGTACGCGCTGCTCGCCCGGGCCACCGACTGGCTGCCGTGGCTGAAGTTCGTGGTCGTCGTTGCGTGCGTGGCCGCTGCGGTGCTCGTGCTGGTGCCTCGTGGTGCTGGTGTCGGGCGTGGTGCTGCGGGCGCTGCTGAGGGTGCTGTCGGTGGTGCAGGTGGCGTCGCTGCCGGTGCTGCTGGCGCTATGGGGCGCTCGGCCGGGCGCGCTCGCGGGCTGGCTGCGGCGACCGTGTCGCTCATGCTGGTCGGCGGTCTGCTCGGGCCTCTCGCCTACTCGATCGAGACGGCCTCGACCGCCCACACCGGGTCGATCCCGTCGGCCGGGCCTGCGGTGGCTTCCGCTCGCGGTGGCTTCGGCGGCGGCGGTGGCGCGCCCGGTGCGGGCGGTGGCGCTCGCGGCACGCAGGGCGGGACCGGGACCGGAGCAGGCACCGGAGCGGGCACCGGAATGGGCACGCCGCCCGGTGGCTTTGGTGGTACGCCCGGCGGGGCTGGCACTGGAACTGGCACGGGCGCTGGCACTGGTACTCGCACGGCGCCGACCGGTGGCGTGGGCGGCATGGCTCGGGGCGGCGGTGGCATGGGCGGCATCTTCGGAGGCTCGACCACGGTCTCGTCGGCCCTCAAGAAGCTGTTGCTCACCGATGCCGACCAGTACACCTGGGTTGCTGCGGCGATCGGCTCCGACACGGCGGCCAGCTATCAGCTCGCGACTCTCAAGTCTGTCATGCCCGTCGGCGGCTTCAACGGAAGCGATCCGTCGCCGACCCTGGCCGAGTTCAAGGCCTACGTCGCAGCGGGCAAGATCCACTACTTCGTGGGCAGCTCGGTCGGCACGTCGAATGGCGGAAGCAACGCCTCGTCGAAGATCGCGGCCTGGGTCAAGGCGAACTTCGCCTCGCAGACCGTCGGCGGCGTGACCGTCTACGACCTGACGGGTTCGCTGACCCAGTAGCCCGACCTTCGCGAACTGAATCACGCACCGCTTACCGTTTTTTCGGTGCGCGGTGCGTGATTCGGTTAGCGACACTTGCCGAGTCACTGACGACACTGCGTCTAGTCGCATTTCGCAGGTCTAGTCGCGATTTACCGCGACTAAACCCTCGAATCGCGACTAGATCTGTCGTACATAGAGATGAAGGAGTCCCCCCGGAGGGATTCGAACCCCCGGCCATGTGGGTAGAAACCACGTGCTCTTCCACTGAGCTACGGGGGGAGACGACCGACCGCAATCGATGACTACGGTACTACGCGCCGCCCGTTCGCTCAGCTTTCGTCGGGTGTCGTGCGGCGACGAACCTGATGCGCGCTGACCGGAGCGCTGAACGCCGGCTCGCGATCGTCCCCCGACTCGTCATCGCGAGACTCGCTGTCAGCCGGCTCAAGGCCCCGCTCCGTATTCGCTGACTCTGCATCCGCTGACTCTGCATCTGCCGACTCTGCACTGACCGGGGCGGGCGCGTTGACCACGGGCGTCGTCACCATGCCGGTCGAGGCGCGAGCAGGAGCGCCGCCAGAAACCGAAGGATCCGCCCCCACGCCGCTCACCTCAGCCCCGCCCTGCACGTGAGCGTCATTCGTCCGCCCCGCCTCGGCGTCGGCCGCTTCGACGCGCCCCTCCTCGCTCGGGGATGCCTCGCGAGGGGCGGTCTCGACCGGCGACGCCTCGTCGGTGGCGGTCGCGGAGGGGACCGCAGCTGCCACCTGGGGTTCGGCAGGCGTTTGCTCCATCGCGGCGATGGCGGCGTCTTGGGTGGCCGCGGCCGGGGGCGTAGCCGGAACGACGGGTGCGGGTGCGAACGCTGTGGGCGCCTGCACCGGACTGGACTCGCCGTCGACCGGAACGAACGACTGCGTCGTTGCCGACTCGGGTTGGGACGCCTTGTCTTCGGCCTTTTCGGCGTTCCAACGCTCGACCTCGTCGCGGAACAGCTTCTTCGCCCGAGTCGGCTTGGTCTGCCACTGCACAAGGCGGTCGCGCAGGTCGGCAAAGGTCTGCTCGGCCTGGAATCGGAAGGTGGCCGAGTTGCTGCGAATCGACGCGATCTCGTGCTCTGACCAGACGGCGGCGAGGTCGGCGCCCGCGACGGGAAGCAGGCGGAGCCTGATGGACGCCTCGTCGGAGAGGTGCGCCGTGTGCGCTCGTTCGTCGGTGCCAAGCGCGCTCCACTCGATCGAACGACGGGCCGATGCAATTAGGGCCGTGACCGTGTTCGCCTTTACTTCGCGGTCACGCGCCTCGAGTAGCCGCTTGCCCATGCTGCGAGCGATGAGCGCAGCCAAGACACCCGCCACGATGATCGCTACGAAGGGCAGAACGACGTTCGTGATGATGCGTTGCCCTTCGGTTGAAGTCAGCCAGTCGGTCAGCGCGTTCCACCAGGTCATGCCGCGCACACTAACTGCTCCAGGGCCCCGGGCCGGGCTGCGACAGGCATCGGGGCGTAATCGGCCCGCAATGCGCCACCCCGCTCAGGCAAGGCGACAGCGAACTCAGGCGAACCGGAAGCAGTCGGTGGCGTCGTTTCGGCTCCAGAACTCGCCGATCTCTATGAACCGACGCTGCCGCGGGAGGAAACGCTTGGCGCGGAATCGCTCGCCCTCGGCGTGCTGATAGCTCTCGACGTACCCGAGCACTTCACCCGACGGGCGAGTGACGCGAATGAGGCCGTCGTGAAGCTGGACGAGAGTGAGCCCGCCCCGCTGCTCGCGCACGGAAGGCGCCGTCGCGAGGGCGCCGGGAATGGAATCGGGGGTGAAGGTCAGGGTGGTCATCGTGGTGCTCCTCGCTGTGGTCGGCTGGACTCTGGGTGCAAATCGAACATACGTACGACCACCGACATTCGAGCTCCCGCGACCAGACATCCGGTGCGAAACCTCAAAATCGCCCGCTTTTCGTGGAGAAAAGCGGGCGATTCTGAGGTCTCACCGTCCGGCGATACTGAGCGCGACTACCGACCCGACCCCGTGCCGTCGACAGCGAGAGGCTCGATCGCCGCGAGCTCCGCGTCGCTCAGATCCGCGCCGTGCAGCGCGTCGAGGCTGTCGTCGAGCTGTGCGACGCTCGAGGCGCCGATGAGGGCCGACGTCACGGCCTCCTGTCGGAGCACCCACAGCAGCGCGAGCTGCGCGAGCGACTGCCCGCGTGCCGACGCGATGTCGTTGAGGGCGCCGACCCGAGAGAGGTAGGTCTCATCGAGCACGTCTTCGGTGAACCAGCGACCCTCGGCAGCCCTGGATCCTGAGGGTGCTTTTCCGTTCAGGTATCGACCGGTCAGCAGCCCGCCCGCGAGCGGCGAGAAGACGATCGAGCCCACGCCGTTGGCGGTGAGGGTGTCGAACAGGCCCTGCTCGGGTCGGCGGTCGAACATGTTGTACCGCGGCTGGTGGATCAGCAGCGGCACGCCCTCGGCGGCGAGGGCGCTGATCGCCGCCTCGGTCTGGGCGGGATCGTAGTTCGAGATGCCGACGTAGAGGGCCTTGCCCTGGCGGACGGCCGTGGCCAGCGCGCCCATCGTCTCTTCGATGGGCGTCTCGGGGTCGGGGCGGTGCGAGTAGAAGATGTCGACGTAGTCGAGGCCCATGCGCGTGAGGCTCTGGTCGAGCGACGAGAGCAGGTATTTGCGCGAGCCGCCGTCGCCGTACGGCCCGGGCCACATGTCGTAGCCGGCCTTCGACGAGATGAGGATCTCGTCGCGGTAGGGCGCGAGATTTGCACTCAGGATCCGGCCGAACTGCTCCTCGGCCGAGCCGTACGGGGGGCCGTAGTTGTTTGCCAGATCGAAGTGGGTCACGCCGCGATCGAAGGCGCGGAGCACGATGTCACGCTGCGTCTCGAGGGAGCGGTCGGTGCCGAAGTTGTTCCAGAATCCGAGCGAGATGCGGGGGAGTCGCAGTCCGCTCCGGCCGATCCGGTCGTAGGGGAGCTTTTCGTACCGTTCGGCGTCGGCGACGTAGGGCGTGAAAGGTGAGGTCATAGGGCTGAGCCTACTGACGCCTGCAGGGCCGGGGAGTACCGTGAGTTTATGACGACTTTCACGCTTGCCGGCGGCTGTTTCTGGTGTCTCGACGCGGTCTACCGCACCCTGCAGGGTGTGACCGACGTCGTCTCCGGTTATACGGGAGGCTCGATGTCGAATCCCAGCTACGAGGCCGTCTGCACCGGCGCGACGGGGCACGCCGAGGCCGTTCAGGTCACCTTCGACGAGGAGGTCATCCCGGCCGAGGTCATCCTCGACGTCTTCTTCACCCTTCACGATCCGCGACAGCTCAATCGCCAGGGTGCCGATGTCGGCACTCAGTACCGTTCGGCGATGTTCTACACAGACGACGCGCAGAAGGCGCAGTTCGAAGCGGCCCTCGACCGTGCTGGGGAGTACTGGGAGGGCGGAATCGTGACCACCCTGGAGCCGCTCGGCGTCTATTACGACGCGGAGGAGTATCACCAAGACTTCTTCGCCAAGAATCCCGGTCAGGGCTACTGCCTCGCGGTCGCGCTGCCCAAGGTCAACAAGATCCGCAAGTCGTACGGCAAGTACGTCTTGGCGTCATAGGTCGCGGCACCGCGCCTCGGCCACATCGAAAGGAGCTCAACGATGAGCAACGACACCGCCACCGCCACCACCACGCAAAGCACCTGGGTGGCCAGTGGCCCCGCCGGAGCCGTGGGATCGATCCACCGCACCGGCGACGGTTTCGCCATTCGAGTCGGTCGCGAGGCCGACTATCACGGCGCCTACCCGACGCTCGACGTCGCGAAACGCGCCATGCACGCGGCGCTCGGTCCCGGCGCGGATCGCCCGGAGTTCACCGAGCACTGAGCGAAAGACCGGGAGCGCCCTGGTCTCCACAACCGGCCCGACGGCCTCCTTCTCCCCAGACGAGGGAGAGACGGTCTCGGGCCGTTGTCGTCGTCGCGAGACTTTCGGTCATGACAGACACCATCTCCCTCACCGGCACAATCGCGACCCCGCTCAAGCGGGTGAGCACCACCTCGGGCATCTCGCTCGTCACCTTCCGCCTCGCGTCGTCTCAGCGTCGTTACGATCGCTCGCGCGCCGTCTGGGTCGACTCCGATACCAACTGGTACTCGGTGAGCGTGTATCGCCAGCTGGCCGACCACGCCGACGCCTCGCTCGACAAGGGCGACCGCGTCTTCGTCTCCGGCCGTCTGCGAATTCGCAACTGGCAGAAAGACGACCGCTCCGGCACCTCCGTCGAGATCGATGCCGAATCGCTCGGGCCCGATCTGCTGTTCGGCACGACCACGTTCACGAAGGCCGCAGGTCGCGCGGCACCGGCCCCCGGCGCGGCAGACGAGCACGACGAGAACGCGACCGATCCGCAGCAGGCACCCCCGCAGGATCCCTCGGGCCACCTCGAGACGCCCGTCACGACCGCGGCACCCGGTTCCGGCTCCGAACTGGGCGTGCCGAGCGCGCCGCCTCAGCAGACCAACGTCGCAGTGCCCGCCGCCGCAGCAGTCCTCGTCCCGGCGGCCTCCGCGCCGCCCTCCCCGGTCGACCAGCAGCCCGGGTGGCACGTCGTCGGCGAAGAGGCCCCGTTCTGATCGGGTCGAATAGACTCAGGCCGTGGTCTTTCGAATCCAGCGATCCCGAGGCGCGGGCGGGGCGGTCGCCGGGCTCACTCTGCTCGTCCTCCTCGTGACGACAGCGTGCACCACCCAGGCGCCTGAGCCGACGACGAGTCCGTCGGCGTCGCAGGAATCGGCGACGGCCACCTCCACCGCTCAGTCGACTGCCACGCCCAAGCCGGCGCCCAGCTTCTCGAAGACCGCCTCGACCGCCGAGGCGCTCCGCTTCTTCGACTCCGTGGTGAAGAAGAAACTCGACGCCGATTCGGGCGCGCAGGGTCGAGACATCGTCGACGCCCTGAGCTCGGCCGGCTTCTCCAAGAAGAACATGGAGGTCACCGCCGACTCCACCTCGATCGGCCGTCAGGTCGACTCGATCGAGGTCTCGGTGCGCTGGCGGGGCGACGACTGTCTTGTCGGGCAGATCGGTCAGAACGGGTTCGCCAGCACTTCCTCTCCGGTCTTGAAGACCGGCAAATGCCTGATCGGAACGACCCGCGCCATCGACTGGTGAGACCTCGTCTCAGAGTCGCCGCCCGCGACCCATTCCCCAAATAGACTGGACCCCATGGCCGAATACATTTACTCGATGGTCCGTGCGCGAAAGACGGTCGGCGACAAGCTGATCCTCGACGACGTGACCATGTCGTTCATCCCCGGAGCCAAGATCGGCGTCGTCGGCCCGAACGGTGCCGGTAAGTCGACGATCCTCAAGATCATGGCCGGCCTCGACACTCCCTCGAACGGCGAGGCGAAGCTGAGCCCGGGCTACACGGTCGGCATCCTCATGCAGGAGCCCGAGCTCGACGAGTCCAAGACCGTCCTCGAGAACGTCCAGGAGGGCGTGGGGCCGATCAAGGGCAAGATCGACCGCTTCAACGAGATCTCGGCCGCGATGGCCGAGCCCGATGCCGACTTCGATTCCCTTCTCGAAGAGATGGGCGGTCTTCAAGAAGAGATCGACGCAGCCGACGCCTGGGATCTCGACTCCCAACTCGAGCAGGCCATGGATGCCCTGCGGACGCCCCCGGGCGACGCCCAGATCGCCAATCTCTCCGGTGGTGAGAAGCGCCGCGTCGCGCTCTGCAAGCTGCTGCTGCAGAAGCCCGATCTCCTGCTTCTTGACGAGCCCACTAACCACCTCGACGCCGAGAGCGTCCTGTGGCTCGAGCAGCACCTGAGCCAGTATCACGGCGCCGTCCTCGCCGTGACACACGACCGGTACTTCCTCGACCACGTCGCCGAGTGGATCGCCGAGGTCGACCGCGGCCGGCTCTACCCGTACGAGGGCAACTACTCGACCTACCTCGAGAAGAAGGGCGAGCGCCTCAACATTCAGGGCAAGAAAGACGCGAAGCTTGCCAAGCGCCTCTCGTCCGAGCTCGAGTGGGTACGAAGCAACTCGAAGGGCCGCCAGGCCAAGTCGAAGGCCCGCCTCGCTCGCTACGAAGAGATGGCAACCGAGGCCGAGCGCACGAAGAAGCTCGACTTCGAAGAGATCATCATCCCGGTCGGTCCGCGTCTGGGGCAGCAGGTGATCGATGCCAAGGGTCTCGAAAAGGGCTTCGACGGGCGGGTCCTGATCGACAACCTCTCCTTCACCCTTCCCCGCAACGGAATCGTCGGCGTGATTGGCCCGAACGGCGTCGGCAAGACCACGCTCTTCAAGACCATCACGGGGCTTGAGCCGCTCGACGGCGGAGACCTGAAGGTCGGCGAGACGGTCGACATCTCGTACGTCGACCAGAACCGCGGCGGCATCGACCCCAACAAAAACCTGTGGGAGGTCGTCTCCGAGGGCCTCGACTACATCCAGGTCGGCAAGACCGAGATCCCGTCGCGTGCCTACGTGTCGCAGTTCGGCTTCAAGGGCCCCGACCAGCAGAAGAAGGCCGGCGTGCTCTCCGGTGGTGAGCGCAACCGTCTGAACCTCGCGCTCACCCTCAAGCAGGGCGGAAACCTTCTGCTGCTCGACGAGCCCACAAACGACCTCGACGTCGAGACGCTGGGCAGCCTCGAGAACGCACTGCTCGAGTTCCCCGGCTGTGCTGTGGTCATCACTCACGACCGGTGGTTCCTCGACCGCATCGCGACGCACATCCTCTCGTACGAGGGCACCCCCGACAACCCGGCCAACTGGTACTGGTTCGAGGGCAACTTCGAGGCCTACGAAGAGAACAAGATCGAGCGCCTCGGCGCCGACGCCGCCAAGCCGAGCCGGGTCACGTACCGCAAGCTGACGAGAGACTGACGTGGCGAGGCTTCACGTTCCCACCGTGCTGCGGTGGGGCGACCTCGACGCCTACGGTCATGTGAACAACGCCGAGATGCTGCACCTCCTCGAAGAGGCCAGAATCCAGGCGTTCTGGTCGGCCGGTGAAGAGTCGGGCGACTCGACCGCGACGGCCATCCTCGACTCGAGCCCGGGAACCGACACGTGGTCGCTCATCGCCCGGCAAGAGGTCGAGTACCTCGCGCCGATCGCGTACACGCGTCTGCCCCTCGACATCCAGCTCTGGATCGGCCACATGGGCGGTGCCAGCCTCGAGATCTTCTACGAGGTCTTCTCGCCGGTCGGCGTCGAGCCACGCGTACTGCACACCCGTGCCGCTTCGACGCTGGTCTTGGTCGATGCCTCGACGCAGCGCCCGCGCCGGATCAACGACGCCGAGCGAACCGCCTGGTCGCCGTTCGTCGATGAACCGCTGACGTTCCGGCGTCGCTGACGCGTCATTTGTCGAGACCTCAGAAACGACCGCCGATCGCGCTGATCGGTGGTCGTTTTTGAGGTCTCGCTGACTCACACCGCCGAGCTACGCGCCAGGAACCCTGGTCATACCCTCCTGAGCGACCGACGCGAGCAGGCGCCCACTGCGATCGTAGAAGCGCCCGGTCGACAGCCCACGGCCGCTCTGTGCGCTCGGTGACTCCATGGCGTAGAGCAGCCACTCGTCGGCACGCCCGGCCCGGTGCCACCACATGGCGTGGTCGAGGCTGGCGATCTTGATACCGGGTGCCGACAGTGGAACGCCGTGTCGCCGCAGGATCGGCTCCAGGATGCCGAGGTCGCTGGCGTAGGCGAGCGCAGCGCGGTGAACGAGGTCGTCGTCGGGGAGCCGCCCCACCGTCTTCATCCACAGTGCCTGGTGCGCGACGTGCGCCCCCTCGACCCGGAGGAAGATCGGCGACGGCACGTGCCGGATGTCGAACGGCCGGCCGTGAGCCCAGAACCTCGCCGACGGATCGTCGATGCCCTCGAGCCCCTCGGCGAGCGTCGGAAGAGATTCAGGATCCGGCAACCCGGTCGGCGCCTCGACCTGGTGGTCGATTCCTCCGTCGATCGTCTGGAACGACGACATCGTCGTCATGATCGGCACGCCGTTCTGCGAGGCCTCGGTCCGGCGAGAGGCGAAGGAACGGCCGTCGTGGCTCCGGTCGACCTGGAACGACACGGGGAACTCGACCTTGCCGGCGCGCAGGAAGTAGGCGTGCAGGGAATGCGGCACGCGCTCGCCATCGACGGTCTGCGCGGCCGCCATGAGCGACTGCGCGAGCACCTGCCCACCGAACACACGCCCGTTGGGCATCCACTGGCTCGAGCCCTCGAAGGTGTCGGTGCCCGACGGTGTGAGCTCGAGAGCATGGAGAAGGTCGGCCAGGGGGTCGGTGGCGGCCGCGGGGTGCGACGGGTCGGAGTTCATCAGCGGTAGTTTAGATCGCTCATGACTACCGCATTCACGCTCCCCGACTCGCTCTCGCTCGACGACTTGCACACCTTCCTCGCGCGGGCTGCCGCGGTCGACGACGGTGCCGTGCGCCTCATTGGAGCGGGCGGGGTGCTCGCCGCCTACGTCGGCGTTCTCAGCCCGGCCGGTCTCCTCGACACGAGCCCGACGGTCTTGGGTTTGCGAACCTATGCCCTGGCCGAAGGAAGCGAAGCGACCTTCGACGCCGTGGTGCCGATCCGCTCCGTCCAGGAGCGACTGGTGCGGCTTCAGAACGAGGTCGTCGACCCCACCGCCGCAGTCGTCGTCGCGCTGCCACCTGTCGTGATCGCGGCCTCCTGGGCCGCCATCTCCCCGCCGCGAGGTGGCTGGCAGGCGGCGGCCGCAGTCGACGCGGCCGTCCTCGAGGCCACGGCCAAGGCGGGAATCGACGAGGTCGCCCGAGTCATCCCGACGGGAACGGGCGAGCAGATCGTGCATAAGGTCCGCTCGGGCGTCTGGACGCGCCCGATCGACGGCACCGACGGGGTTCCGGCCGGTGCGGCCTTTGCGGCGCTGACGCTCGGGTTCCTTTCCGGTGAGGAGCCGACCCGGGTCTTCACGGTGGGTGCCTGGACGCGCCTCTCCACCAGCCGCGGGCACGTGCTCGTGAAGCGACGTTCCTCGTTGCTCTAGCCGTCGGATCCTCGGGTCGAGACGAACACGGCCCGTCGCCATCGCGCCCGAGCCTCGTCAACGACCTCCGCGAAGGCAGCTACGCGCAGCTCGGTCGCGTGTGAGTCATTCGGCGAACGAGTTGACCATTGCGTGCGCGGCTCGATCGAGGTAGCCCCATAGCATCGCGTCGTCGAGGGGCGCGAGGTCGAGCGAGTCGACCGCATCGCGCATGTGCACGAGCCAGCGGTCCCGTGCCGCGGGAGTGATCGTGAACGGGTTGTGCCGCATGCGGAGCCTCGGGTGTCCGCGTTCGTCGCTGTACGTCGTCGGGCCACCCCAGTACTGCTCGAGAAACCCCGTCAGCCGCTGAATGGCGCCCTCAAGGTCGTCGGCCGGGTACATGGGCCAGATGATCGGATCGGTCTGCACGCCCTCGTAGAAGCGTCGCACGAGCTTCTCGAACGTCGGGCGACCGCCGACCTTCACCCAGAAGTTGCCCTGGGCATCGTCGTCGCCCCTGCCGGACCGAAGCGTGACGGGTTGGCCCAGAGGCAGAGAGCGCTGAGGATCCACCGGCTCACCAGAAGAGACAGGGTGCGTTTCGGTCATGCCTCATTGTCTCCCGAGGGCGGGGCGTTCCTGCCCCGACGTGGCGCCCGCGGCGCCTTGTTCCGCCCCTGCACGGGTGTCGGCTGCGTCTCGATCGGGCGAGCCCCCCGGATGTTGGTGGCCTCCTCGAAGCCCGACAGAACGACGCTCTGCAGCGAGGGGAGGTGGATGCCCTTCGCGTCGAGGGCGCGGACGATGCGGAGGCGCAGCTCGCGCGCGACCGCGTCTTTGTCGGCCGACCGGGTTCGAACGGCGAGACGGATGACGAGGTGCGACTCCGAGATCGACTGCAGGCCCCAGATCTCGGGCTTCTCGAGCATGCGCGTCTTCCAGCGGGGCTGCGCGGCGACCGCCGCCGACGTCGTGAGCACGATCGATTCGACCTCGTCGATGTCGTTCTCGTACGGAACTGCGATATCGATGATGGCCCGGGCCCAGCCCTGCGACATGTTGCCGACGCGCAGGATCTCGCCGTTGCGGACGAACCACAGGGTGCCGTTGACGTCGCGCACCTGAGTCACGCGGATGCCCACCGCCTCGACGACGCCGGTCGCCAGCTGGACGTCGACGATGTCGCCGACTCCGAGCTGATCTTCGACGACCATGAACAGCCCGCTCAAAATGTCTTTGACGATGTTCTGCGCGCCGAAAGCGAGGCCGGCCGCGATCACGCTCGCCGCACTGACGAGCCCGACCGTGGCGACATTCAACGTGGCGAGGATCGTCGCTATGGCGATCACCGCGATGACGACCGTCGCGACGTTGTTGAGGACGCTGCCGAGAGTGCGAGTGCGCTGGACCACCCGCACCGCGCGCAGGGGAGAGTTGAGCGCCTGAGTGTCGTCGACGTTCTGCTTCTTCTTGACGCCCGTGACGATCTGGTCGACCACACGACGGATGACGAAGTGGACGATGATGCGGAGCACGACCGCACCGACGATGACGCCGGCGACCGCGATCGGCGTGCCCCAGGCGTCCCAGAAGGCGCTGGCCCCGGTCGCGATGTCGTCGGCGGCGCTCGTCTTGGTCGCAGCGGCTGCGAGGAGTTGAGTGACCATTCGGCCAATGCTACGAGGAAGAGTTCAAGGGTCTGCTGAGCGACCCGGGCCTGCGGCGCCGAGATCGCAGTAGTGGTCGGGCCCTGGCGACCTCAACTGCGATCTCAACGCCCGACCCGGGCCTCGCGAGGTGCCTGGGGCTCGCGAGCCGCCGGCGACCCGCGAGATGGCCTGATCTCCGCGATCGCGGCGGTTTCGCCGTAGATCAGGCCATCTCGCGGCACAATGCCCGCGAAACGCACGATCCGGCCCGCACACAGCGAAGCGGCGGCACCCGTGAAGGGTGCCGCCGCTCGGCGTCGGGATGCAGCTCGCCAGCCGGCTAGCCCACCAGCCGGCCAGGCTGCCGGTCGCAGCCGCTACTTGTCGGCGGCCTGGACCCGCAGAGCGCGCTCCGTGCCGGCCACGTTTTCCGTCACGATGCGTCGCAGGGCCGGTGTCTCCGGGTTGGCCGCGAGCCACGCCTGGGAAGCGTCGACGAGGGCGGAGTCGGCGAGCCCGGCCGGGTAGAGGCCCGAGACGAGGGTGTCGGCGATGTGGTAGCTGCGCGTCTCCCAGATCGTCGTAAGCGAGTCGAAGTACTTCGCGACGACCGGCTCGAGGATCGACGGGTCGTTCGTGTGCTGGAAGCCCATCGTCGTGGCCCGCACGATCGCATTCGGCTGCTCGTCGGAGTCGACGATCGACGCGAATGCAGCGAGCTTGCCCTCGCTCGTGGGGATCGTTGCTCGAGCCCGTGCCGCCGCCTGAGCGCCGTTTGCCGTGTTGTCGTCGGCAAGTGCCGCATCGATCTCGGCGGTGCCGGCCCTGCCCACGAGCACGAGGCCCTCGAGGATCTCCCAGCGCAGGTCGGTGTCGATCTCAAGACCCTCGAGAGCGATCGATCCGTCGGAGAGGCCCTGGAGGGCATCACCGTGGGCATCGGTCGACGCGATGTTCGCAAAGAATTTCACGAACTGGAACTGCGCGTCGGAACCGGCCTCGGCGGCCTGCGCAAGCGCCCACAGGGCGTCGCCGACCTCGGTGATCGTCGCCGCACGGGTGGCGGGGTCGACGTAGCTGCGGGCGGCCTGCGTGAGCTGCGACAGCGTGGTGCGGATGGTCGTCGACTCGGTCTCGGTCGCGATGTTGGCGAGTACCAGCTTCACGTAGTCGCGAGCGGCGCTCTCGGCGTCGCGGGTGGCATCCCACATCGAACCCCAGACGAGCGCGCGAGCCAACGGGTTGTGGATCTTCGCTAGGTGCTCGATCGCCGTGGCGCGGGAGACGTCGTCGAGACGGATCTTCGCGTAGGCGAGGTCGTCGTCGTTGATCAGCACCAGGTCGCCTCGCTTGAGGCCGACCAGCTCGGGCACGTCGGTGCGTTCGCCGTCGACGTCGATCTCGACACGGTCGGTGCGCACAAGCGAGTCGCCGTCGAGCGAGTACAGGCCGATCGCGAGGCGGTGAGGCCGGATCGTCGGGTAGTCAGCGGCAGCGGTCTGCAGCACGGCGAACGAGGTGATGGCGCCCTCGGCGTCGACCTCGATCTCGGGGCGGAGCGTGTTGACGCCGGCCGTCTCGAGCCAGAGCTTCGACCAGCTGGTCAGCTCGCGCCCGCTCGTGACCTCGAGTTCGGTGAGGAGGTCGCTCAGCTCGGTGTTGGAGTGGTGGTGCTTCTTGAAGTACGCGGCGACACCCGCATAGAACGCGTCGATACCGACCCAGGCGACGAGCTGCTTGAGCACCGAGCCGCCCTTGGCGTAGGTGATGCCGTCGAAGTTGACCTGGACGTCTTCGAGGTCGTTGATCGTCGCGACGACCGGGTGGGTCGAGGGCAGCTGGTCTTGGCGGTAGGCCCAGCTCTTTTCCATCGCCTGGAAGGTCGTCCAGGCCTCCGTCCACTCGGTGGCTTCGGCGGTCGAGATGGTGGAGGCCCACTCGGCGAACGACTCGTTCAGCCAAAGGTCGTTCCACCACTTCATCGTGACGAGGTCGCCGAACCACATGTGGGCGAGCTCGTGCAGGATCGTGACGACCCGACGCTCTTTGATGGCGTCAGTGACCTTGCTGCGGAACACGTAGGTCTCGGTGAAGGTGACCGCGCCCGCGTTCTCCATGGCGCCCGCGTTGAACTCGGGCACGAAGAGCTGGTCGTACTTGTCGAACGGGTAGGGGAAGTCGAACTTCTCCTCGTAGTAGGCGAAGCCCTGGCGGGTCTTCTCGAAGATGTAGTCGGCGTCCATGAACTCGGACAGCGACTTGCGGGTGAAGATGCCGAGGGGGATCTCGCGGCCGTCGGACGAGGTGAGCGACGAGCGGACGACGTCGTAGGGGCCGGCGACGATCGCGGTGATGTAGCTCGACATGACAGCGGTCGGCTCGAACGACCACGTGGCCGTCGCCGTAGCGGGATCCGTGCCGTCGACGACGGGCTCGGGCGTGATCGAGTTGGAGACCATCTGCCAGCGCGCGGGACCGGTGACGGTGAACTGGAAGGTCGCCTTGAGGTCGGGCTGCTCGAACACGGCGAAGACGCGCCGGCTGTCGGGCACTTCGAACTGCGAGTAGAGGTAGACCTCGGAATCGACCGGGTCGACGAAGCGGTGCAGGCCCTCGCCCGAGTTGGTGTACTCGGCGTCGGAAACGACGGTGAGCTCGTTGGAGGCGGCGAGGCCGTCGAGCTGGATGCGCACGCCGTCGTTGATCGACGCGACGTCGAGCGCCTGCCCGTTGAGAGTGACCGAGTGCACGGTGCGGGTGAACGCGTCGATGAAGGTCGAAGCGCCCTCGGTGGCCGTGAACTTCACGGTCGTCGTCGAGCCGAAGACCTCCTCGCCGCGGGTGAGGTCGAGCGAGATCGCGTACGACTGCACGTCGACGATGCTCTTACGCTCCTGCGCTTCGACACGGGTGAGGTTCTCTCCAGGCATGTTTTCTCCACGAGCATCGGGTGCTCCGTCGGTGGTGAGTGAGGTGGTGGGCTCGTGGCCCTCGACCACACTACTGGTGGGCGAGAATTGGGGGTGTGAGTTCTCCACAGGCGCCCCCGGGTGACGAAAAGACCCCAGGATCCAGCCCGGCCCCGTCGAGTGGCTACCTCGCGGTCCTCCGACTCCCGCACGCCCTCCGCGTTTTTCTCCCGGCCTTGATCGGGCGGCTCGCGTTCGCCACGGTCGCCCTCTCCCTGCTGCTCACCGTGGAGGCGGCCACCGGGTCGTACGGCGCGGCCGGGGCGGCCTCCGGGGTGTTCGGAGTGGCCAACGTCGTGGCTTCGCCCATTCGCGCGCGCCTGGTCGACCGGTGGGGTCAGCGGCGAGTTCTCGCCCCTCTCGCGATCGGTCACGCGGCGAGCCTGGCCGTGCTGGCGACTCTGGCGTCGTCGGGAAGTCGGCCGCTTTGGATCCTGATCGCTCTTGCCGGTCTCGCTGGCGTCTTCGCTCCACCGCTGGGAGCCGCCATGCGCGTGCTCTGGGCGCAGCTGACTGACTCTCCGGTGCTTCGAGCCCGGGCCTACGCTCTTGACGCGATCTCGCAGGAGACCCTGTTCACGACCGGTCCGCTTGTCGTGGCGGTCGTCATCGCCGTTTGGTCGCCTCCGGCCGCGCTGTACATGACCGCCGCCCTGTCGCTCGTCGGCACCTTGTTCATGACGAGCGGCGCGGCCTCCCGCGCCCGGGTCGCCGCCACCGTGCCGGCCAAACGGTCGTCGCGTCCGCTCGCGCAACCGGGGTTCGTCTCGGTCGTGCTGGGGCTGCTGGGTGTCGGGCTCGCGCTCGGCGCGGTCGAGGTCGCCGCACCGGCCGCGGGCGAGGGGTCGGCGTCGATTCTCGGCCCCGGGATCCTTCTCGCTGTCTTCTCTGCCGCCTCGGCCGTGGGCGGCCTCGTCTACGGGCACCGCACCTGGTCGTCGCCACCCGGTCGTCGCCTCCTCGGCATCGGCCTGGGGATGGGCGTCTCGTGCGCCCTGCTCGTCTTCGTACCCGGCCTTCTCGGGCTGGCCGTGGGGCTTGTCGTGGTCGGGTTCTTCCTCGCGCCGGCGTTCGTCACCGGCTACCTGCTCGCCGACGAGTTGACCGACGCCGACGTGCGCACCGAGGCGTCGAGCTGGATCGACACGGCGGTGAACACGGGTGCGGCGCTCGCCGTCGCGGGGTGCGGGGCCTTGATCGACGGCTCTGCTCCCGGTGTGGCCTTTCTCGCCGGCGGAATCGGTGCCCTTGTGTGCCTGGCCGTGGCCGCTCCTGGGCTGGCTCGTGTGCACCGTCTGCCTGCGCGCGTCACTGCCTGACCCGCTCCCGTTGCCGAATTCGAAGGAGAATCGTGAGCCAGCCACCACAAAATCAAGGATCCGACGGCCTCACCGACAAGGATTTCCTTCGAATTCGGGCGGTCACCCCGTCGGCAAGGGTCGGCGCCGCTCAGAGCGCTGCGAGCACCTCGTCGGTCGTCGTGATCTCGATGAGTGGCGCGTAGAGCGCCATCACGTCGAGGGCTCGCTGGTGGTCGAGTTCGCTGAGCCCTGCGCAGGCATCGGCCACGACGCGCACCCGAACCCCGGCATCGGCCGCGGCGAGGGCCGTCGAGAGCACGCAGCAGTCGGTCGAGACCCCGGCGAGCACGAGATCGGTGGCACCGCCGAGCGCCTTGGCGGTCTCATCGCTCCATTTGCCGAACGTCGGGCGGGTGACCACGACGGCGTCTCCGACCGGGAACTCGGGCATCAACTCGTAGAGGGGATCCGTGTCGGGCACGAGCGCGAACGGCCACTCCTCGTAGTACGGAATCCAGGCTCCGGTGGGTTCGGCCGGTGCCACGAAGCGCGTGAGGGCCACGCGAGTGCTGAAGGCGGGCCGGAGCTGCTGGATGCGCACGCTGGCCAGCCCGAAGTCGGGCGTGAACCAGTCGCTGCCCGGGTCGCCGAAGACCCGCTGCATATCGATCGCCATCAGCCACGGCGGGGTGGCGAACGTCAGGCTCATACGATGTCTCGATCGAGCTGGAGGAGGCCCTCTTGCTGCCGGACTACCGGGCGCATGAAGAGCAGCGTTCCCAGGTAGCCGACGAGGAGTGCGGCCAGGACGCCGAGGTTGGCACCGCCCCATTGCTTGAGGAATGCTCCGTCGCCCAGCAAGTAGCCCTGCCACCCGAGCCAGCTCGCGGCTGCGTTTGTCACGAGCCCCCAGCCGATGGCGGTGCCCAGAACGAGAAGGCCGACTGTGACCCACTGGACGGAGCCGTAACGGCCCTTTGCCGTGAAGAGTTCTGAGACGGAGTAGTCGGCCTTTCGCAACTGAACATCGGCGAGGAAGATCCCCGCCCAGGCTGCAATCGGAACGCCGAGTGTGATGAGGAAGCCCTGGAAGGGCCCGATGAAGTCGTTGGCGAAGAAGACGACATAGATGGATCCAGCGATCATCAGGACACCGTCGACTCCGGCGGCGAGATAACGGGGGATCTTCAGACCGGCATTGAGAAGCGCCAACCCAGACGAGTAGATGTCGAGGACGGCTCCGCCGACAAGGCCGAGCACGGCCACGAGGGCGAACGGTATGAGGAACCAGATCGGCAGAATCGACGCCAGAGCGCCGATCGGGTCGGGCCCGACCGCCGCACTGAGTTCTGCCGAGCTTCCGGCGAGAAGCAAGCCGAATACGACCAGAACGATCGGGGCGGCGGAAGCGCCTAATGTCGTCCAGCCCACGACCCCGCGACTCGACGAACGTCGGGGCAGGTAGCGGGAGTAGTCGGCCGCCGCGTTGACCCAGCCGAGACCGAATCCGGTCATGACCAGGACGAGGGCGCCGATGAAGGCTGCTGCATTGCCAGCCGGGAGAGCCGAGACGGTCGAGAAATCGATCTGATGCGCCGAGAGGACGATGTAGACGACCGTGAGGACGCCTGTGATGATCGTGATCCACTTCTGCAGGCGAATGATGAAGTCGAACCCGAGCACTCCACCGAGAACGACGAGACCCGCGACCACGATGAGCGCGACCACCTTGGTGACGATCCCGCCGTTCCATCCGAGCTCTTCGAACACGGTGGCGACGGCCAGGGCGGCTGTCGAAGTGAGGGCGGTCTCCCAACCGACTGTCAGGATCCACGAGAGTATTGACGGCACACGGTTGCCCCTGACACCGAACGCTGCTCGACTCAGCGTGAGCGTCGGAGCGTTGCCTCGCTTGCCTGCCACCGAGATGAAACCGCAGAGCAGGAACGAGAAGACGATGCCGACGACGCCGAGGATCACGGCCTGCCAGAAGGAGACACCGAACCCGAAGATGTAGACGCCGTACGGGATGGCGAAGATCGACACATTCGACGCGAACCACGGCCAGAACAGCTGCCGCGGCGTGCCCTTGCGCTCCGACTCGTCGATGACGTTGACGCCGTTCACCTCGACCCCGCGGGGTGCGGAGTCGGCGGGCGTGGGGCCGGGGCTGGATGACACGGACGTCGACATGGGCGCTCTTCTCTCGGGCTTGGGTTCTAGGCTCAACCCATGACCGACACAGTAGCTTCCACCTCCGTCACCGCCGTTGATTTCTGGTTCGATCCCTCGTGTCCGTGGGCCTGGATGACGAGTCGGTGGGTCGACGAGGTCGCCGCGCACCGCAACCTCGAGGTGCAGTTCCACGTCATGAGCCTGGGGCTCCTGAACGAAGACAACGACGGCTTCGACCCGGCCGTCCTTTCGATGCTCATCCGCTACACGCGTGTCGTGACCGCAGCGACCGAGCTGCACGGGCAGGGCGTCGTGAAGCCGCTCTACGACGCGCTCGGCACCCGCATTCACCTCGACGGACGCAAAGACGACCAGGACGCCGTCATCGCGGAGTCGCTAGCCGAGGCCGGACTGCCGGCAGACCTCGCCAAGTACGCCGACACCGACGAGTACGACACAGCCATGCGCGCCAGCCACGACGACGGAATCGGCCGGGTCGGCCAAGACGTCGGCACCCCGGTCATCGCTGTCAACGGCACCGCGTTCTTCGGGCCTGTCATCAGCCCGGCGCCCAAGGGCGAGATCGCTCTCACCCTGTGGGACGGAGTCGTCGCTGCGGCGTCGTACGACGGGTTCTTCGAGCTCAAGCGCAGCCGCACCCGAGGCCCCGACTTCTCGTAGCCCGCGCCGGGCTGCGTCGGGCTCGAGGCGTCGCGCCGGGGTAGTCGGCGGGTGTTGTGGGGTGTGGGCGGGTGCTGCAGCACCCGCCCACTGCTGAAAACACCCGCCCACTCGAAGTCGACTGCTGAGAACACCCGCCCACTACCGATAACAGCCGCCCACCACCCACAACACCGGCCAACACCGACCGCGTCACCCAGCGCGCCCCGGTCGGCGCAGAGACACACCCGAACCGGAAATAGAATGAAGGCCATGCGCATCCACGTGGGAACCGATCACGCCGGCCTCGAATTCGCCCAGACCCTCATCTCGCACCTCGAAGGCCAGGGCCACGAGGTCACCGATCACGGACCGAAGTCGTACGAGCCGCTCGACGACTACCCGTCGTTCTGCATTGCCGCGGCGCGAGCCGTGGTCCGCGATCAGAGCGAAGGGCTGGAGAGCCTCGGAGTGGTCTTCGGCGGCTCGGGTAACGGCGAGCAGATCGCCGCCAACAAAGTCGAGGGTGTGCGTGCGGCGCTGGCCTGGAACACGGCCACCGCCCAGCTGGCTCGTCAGCACAACGACGCCAACGTGGTCGCCATCGGTGCCCGTCAGCACACCGAAGACGAGGCGATCCGACTCATCGACGAGTTCATCAAGACGCCCTTCTCGTTCGAAGAGCGCCACGAGCGTCGCATCGCGCAGCTCGCCGAATACGAGACGACCGGTGCCATCAAGGGCCACCCGGTCGACTGACCAGCTCGGCACGGATCGCGCGGCACCACGGCCTGACCATCGGCGACCGTTTCGGCCCCGTTGTCAGGGGTCGCGTCTAGCCTGGATCAATGCCTGAAGGTCATTCCGTCCACCGCATCGCCAACCAGTTCGAGCAGAGCTTCGTCGGCCACCGCATCCAGACGTCGAGTCCGCAGGGGCGCTTCGCCTCCGGCGCGAAGCGGCTCGACGGGGCGACGATGGTCGACGCCAAGGCTGTCGGCAAGCAGATGTTCCTCGAGTTCGACAACGGCCTGTACCTCCACGTTCATCTCGGTCTCTACGGTGCGTGGGATTTCGCGGGAGAGATCGCCACCGGGGCCGCCATGGCCGAGTCGCGAGTCCGCCGCACGGCCACTCGCAAAGCCGAGTCTGCGACCCCCAACGAGGCTGCGACCCCCAAGGCGGACGACGCCCCCGAGCCGGTGGCCGACGACGACGGCGAACACTCGATGAGCAGCATCGGCGCACCTCGAAAGCGGCGGGTGCGCATGGCCGAGCAAGAGAAGCAGGAAGACGACGTCGAGAGCTTCCCGCCCGAGCCCATCGGTCAAGTGCGAGTGCGACTTCTGAGCGACACGGCAGTTGCCGATCTGCGGGGTCCGACGAAGTGCGACGTGCTCGATGCCGAGCAGGTCGACGCGCAGATCGCCAAGCTCGGGCCCGACCCGCTCGTCGATTCTCCTAAAAAGGGCGGCGATCGGTTCGTCGCGACGGCCCACAAGAAGCGCACGCCGATCGGTCTGCAGTTGATGGATCAATCCATCGTCAGCGGCATCGGCAACATCTACCGCGCCGAGCTCCTCTTCCGCGCCCGTCTCAACCCGCACACGCCCGGCAACCAGGTCTCCGAAGACACCTTGCGAGCGATTTGGAAAGACTGGACCAAACTCCTCAAATCCGGTGTCGAGCTCGGTCAGATGATGACCATGAGCGGCCTCTCCAAGCAGGCGTACGCAAAGGCCCTGCGCAGCCGGGCCGATCGACACTGGGTGTACCACCGCGAGGGGCTGCCCTGTCGCGTGTGCGGCACCCACATCGTGATGGAGGAGGCGGCCGGCCGAAAGCTGTACTGGTGCCCGGTCTGCCAAGCCTGAAGCCCGAGCACCCCTGAGGCCGAAGCCGCCCTCTGCCAGAATTACCCCATGCGGCACACACCCCACTTCCTTCTCGAAGACGTCGACGAGGTCAAGCGCCTCATCCGAGAGAATCCGTGGGCGACGATCGTGTCTTCGACGGCGGCTGGCCTCGTCGCCTCCCACTACCCGATCGTGCTCGAAGAGACCGCGGGCGACGAGATCAGCATCGTCAGTCACGTGGGGCGCCCCGACGAGAAGCTGCATGAGCTGGGGCAGCACGAACTCCTCGTCATCGTGCAGGGCCCCCACGGCTACATCTCGCCCGGGTGGTACCCGAGCGACCAGATCATTCCCACCTGGAACCACGTCACCGCGCACCTCTACGGCACTCCCGAGATCCTGTCCGACGACGAGAACTTCCGCGTTCTGGGCGAGCTCGTCGACCATTTCGAGGCCCGCATGCCCGAGCCCGTGTCGCTCGAGCTCGACGCCGACGGCTCCCGCCGGGTCGCCAAGGGCACGGTCGGCATCCGCCTGAGGGTCACTCGCTTCGACGCCAGAGCAAAGCTCAGTCAGAACAAGGATCCAGCCGTCGTCGATCGCATCATCGACGCTCTCGAGAACGGCGCCGAGTACGCCAGCCCGGAGCTAGCCGCCGAGATGAAGCGGGTCCGCGAGTGACCGCGAGTCAGCAGCGCCAGCCCGCAGCGACAGGTCCCGACCTCCTCCTCCGCGACGTCCGCGTCGTCGGCCGCGATCACGCTCCCGTCGACGTCCTCGTCGAGGGCGGCGTCGTTTCTGCTCTCGCACCCGACATCACGCCGGGATCCGTCGAGACGGTGGAGTGCGGCGGAAGGTTCCTCGCGCCGGGCCTCTGGGACAACCACGTGCACATGGAGCAGTGGGCTCTCGTGCGCCAACGCCTCGATGTCACGTCGGCGGGGTCGGCTCGTGAGACGGTCGATCTGGTGCGCGATCGGATCCTTGAAGACCGCCCCGACGACCGCGACCTCCTGGTCGGCTACGGGTTCCGTGACGCGCTGTGGTCGGACACCCCGACGGCCGAGCTGCTTGACACAGCGGGCGAGTTTCCGGTCGCCCTGGTCAGCGCCGATCTGCACGCCGTCTGGCTCAACAGCAAAGGTCTCGCGCTGGTCGGCCAGGCGACTCACGCGACGGGGCTGCTGCGCGAACAGGCCGCGTTCGACGCATCCGGCGTCATCACCGCGATCGACAGCTCGCGCATGGACGACTGGGTCGACGAGGCGTCGCGTGCCGCGGCAGCTCGGGGCGTGGTCGGCATCGTCGACCTCGAGATGACCCTGTCGATCGACGCGTGGGCTAAGCGAGTGACCGAAGGATCCGACGCCCTCCGCGTTCGCACCGGCGTGTACCCGGGCGACCTCGACGAAGTCATCGCCCGCGGCCTCCGCACGGGCGACGCCGTTCCGGGCGGGGCCGGGCTCGTCACGATGGGCCCGGCGAAGATCATCACGGACGGGTCGCTCAACACCCGCACCGCTTACTGCCACGACCCGTACGCGCAGGGCGGGGGAGTCGGTCTGCCGTCGTTCTCGTTCGACGAGCTCACCGAGCTGATGCGTCGCGCGTCGAACGCCGGTCTCGTGCCGGCGGTGCATGCCATCGGCGACCATGCCAACTCGCTTGCGCTCGATGCGTTCGAACTCGTCGGCTGCGGGGGATCGATCGAGCACGCGCAGCTGCTCCGGGCGGTCGACGTGGCGCGGTTCGCGCGGCTCGGCGTCATCGCGAGCGTGCAACCGGAGCACGCCATGGACGACCGCGACATCGCCGAGGTCTACTGGGCCGGACGGACGGGCCGGGCGTTCGCCCTGGAGTCGTTGGCAGCGGTCGGTGTGGCTCTTCGTCTCGGCTCCGATGCACCGGTCGCGCCGCTCGACCCCTGGATCGCGCTCGACGCTGCGGTCACGAGAAGCCGCGACGGCCGGGAGCCCTGGCATCCTGAGCAGAGTCTGCCGGTGGCCGTGGCCCTTGCCGCCTCCACCGACGGCCGTGACTCCGTCACTCAGGGCAGCCTCGCCGACCTCGTTCTGCTCGACGCCGACCCATTGGCGACGGACGACCTCCGGGGTATGCCAGTCGCGGCGACCCTCCTCGGTGGCCGATTCACACACTCCGCGCTCTGAGCCCAGCGGGATTGTTCACCCGGACGACCCCTCTTTCGTCCTCAGGGAGGTATTTTGACCTCCCCGGTACTGCCAGTGTGGTTGCTATGGGGAAGCAATCACGCGCGCATCTGTCGGGGTTGGACGGGCTGCGAGGAGTCGCCGCGCTCTCCGTGCTCGGCTATCACGTGTCGAACATCCTGTCGCCGGGTGTCCGCCATCGGTCACCGGAGTTGTTCTTCGCCCTCCATCAGGGCCTCAACCTCTTCTTCATCCTCTCGGGATTCCTGCTCTTCCTCGGGTTTGCCGACCGCCTGATCGACGGTCGCGGACTGCCGAGTACGAGGCGCTATGCGACGAACCGGGTGCTGCGTCTGTGGCCCGCATACGTCGTGGTCGTCGCCGTGACGAACTTCGCCTTCGGGCTGTCGTTCCTCGGTCGTGGGCGGACGGGGCATGTCGATCCCGGCACCTTCGTCGCCGATCTGACCCTCCTCCAGACCTTCTCGCCGCACACGATCCGCACGGGTCTCGAAGTGGCGTGGACCCTCACGGTCGAGCTCACCTTCTACGCCTGCCTGCCCGTGCTGGTCGCGCTGGCCTCTCGGGTGGGGCGCGGCCTCGGTGGATGGGCGCGAGCCTGCATCCCGGTCGTAGTCCTGGCACTGGTGGGGGCCGCCGGTCTCATCTGGCAGGACCGCACGAACCCGCACGGCTGGTCGCACGACTGGGAGTCCGTCGCGAGTCGCAGCCTGCTGCTTCACGCTCAGCTCTTCGCCCTCGGCATGGTGGCGACTCTCGTGTTCGTCGCGGTGCGACGTGGGGCACTGTCGGGGGCGGGGCGCAGGATCCTGCGGTTCGCCGCTTCTCTCGTCGCCGTCGCCGCGGCCGTCGTCTGCCTCACCCGCCCCTGGTCCGACGTCGCCGACCTGCTCGCGCCGCTCTGCCTCGCCGCTCTGCTTCTCGTCTCGGTCGTTCCGACGGCCTCGGGCCGCCCTGGTTGGGTGGGCCGCGCTCTTGAGCTCCCGGTGCTCCGGGGCCTCGGCCTGATCTCGTACAGCGTCTACCTCTGGCACATGCCGGTGGTGCGGGGCTTCGACCGCTGGGCTCCCCGGTTCGGCGAGGGCGCTTGGGCGTCGTACGTCGTGGCCGTGGCATGCGTCGGCGGCATCACCCTGGCTCTGGCGACGGCGACCTACCTCGCGGTCGAACGTCCGGCCATGCGCCTGCGTGCGCGCAACCCGGTCTCGAGCCCGGACGCAACGAAGCCGCCGCTCCCGGAGGAGCGACGGCTTCGCGGCAGAGTGCCGGAGACTACTGGCTGACGTGCGCCGAGAGGAACCAGCGGTCTTTGTCGAGGCCGCGGGCGATCTCGATGGCGACGTCTTGCGAGGAGGCGTCGATCTCGCCGAGCTCGTCGATGGCGGTCTGCACCGAGACGCGGGCCGAGTCGATCTGGGCGACGATTCCGGCGATCGTGGCGTCGATCTGCTGGAAGCCGGCCTTGAGCGGCGGGTTGGTCGTGGTGGCGGCGACGGTCTCGAGGCGGCCGTCGACGGGGAGGCCGAGGGCGACGATGCGCTCCGCGGCGAGGTCGGCGTACTCCTGAGCGTGGCCGACGACCACGTCGAGCAGTTCGTGCACGGCGATGAAGCTGATGCCGCGAACGTGCCAGTGCGCCTGCTTGCCGTTGACGGCAAGGGCGGTCAGGTTCGTGACGATGGGGGTGAGGAACTGGGCGGTGGCGGCTGCGACGTCGGGGTCGACGGAGCTCTGCGTGACGGTGGTGACTTCGGACATGGAGTGTCTCCTCTGCGGGTGAAGGCCTTGGGGCCTCTCGGTTTCCCCAACGCTAGAGGTCGCGCGAAATTCCGACAAGCAAGCAGAGGCTCGGCTTAGTGAGGCTTGCCTTGCCGGGATCGGGGGTAAACCCCCGAGAGGCTCGGTCGCTGGCACCATTGGGGGAGCCTCCGGATCGCGCCACGCTGGAGTCATGATCACCGAGACGAGCCCGATGCCACCCACCACCGCCCCCGCTGCCGAACCACCGCCGCGCGCCCTGTACTGGCGGCTGTGGGCGGCCTTCCCCCGAGACATCGGCTATCTCGCGCTGACAGGGGTGCTGGTCGTCGTGGCATTCGCGGCCTACGGCATCGTCGGCCAGATCCTGGTCGGCACCGGCAACGCCCTCTTCGCCTTCGTGGCGTTCTTCGTGCTCCTGCTCGCGGGCCTGTACTTCGGTCGCCTGTTCGGGGCCATCGAGCTCGTTCGGCTGTCGTGGGCGCGCCACCCGGCTCCTCGACCGGTCGCCTGGCGAACGCTGACCTTGACCGGGCGGTTCAAGCGCCTCGTCGAGGTGGCCGCCGATCCGCACTACTGGCTGTACTTCGCGTTCACGACGATCGTGTTCCCCTGGCTGGGTGCCCTCGTCGTCGCAGTGACGGTGGGGATGCTGCTGACGGTCGCCGGTGGGATCGTCGGAGGAAGCATCGTCCTCGTCGTGTCCGGAGAGGGGGGCTTCTCCGGAATCAACGGCGGCTGGGTGAGCTCTGCGCTCATCGATCACGCGCCCGCGGCGGCCGTCGTCGCATTTGTCGTGGCGCTCGGAGCCCTCGCCCTCCTCCCGTTCGTCACCCGCGGCATGGTGCTTGTCCAGGGCGCCGTCGCCACCTGGATGCTCGGCGGCTTCCGGTCCGAGCAGCTCAAGGCCGAGGTCGCGGGCCTCGAGGTCTCGCGGAGCGCGGCCGTCTCGGCCGAGGGCACAGCCCTGCGGAGGCTCGAACGCGACATCCACGACGGGCCACAGCAGCGCCTCATCCGGCTGCAGATGGATCTTTCCGCCGCCTCCCGCGTCGTCGACACCGACGGCACTCGGGCTCGGCTCCTGATCGACGATGCGAGCGCCCAGGCTCGCGAGGCCCTCGAGGAGCTCCGTGCCCTCTCCCGTGGTTTCGCTCCACCGCTGCTACTCGACCGCGGGCTCGCTGCCGCTCTCGACGCAGTCGTCGACCGATCGACGGTGCCGACCCGCTTCACCGACGAGCTGCCCGACGGCATCGAGATCCCGGTCGAGATCGAGCGCAACGCGTACTTCATCGCGGCCGAGCTGCTCGCCAATATCGGCAAGCACTCGCGGGCCGACCGGGCCGAGCTGATCCTGTCAGCGCCGACCCACGCCGGGGCGACCGAGCTCCGCGTGATCGTGACGGACGACGGTGCCGGCGGTGCGACGGTCCGGCCGGGTCACGGGCTCGCCGGCATCGAAGAGCGCCTCGTCGGGCTCGGCGGTCGTCTCGAGCTTCGGAGCCCCGAGGGCGGACCCACACACGCGAGCGTCAGGATCCCGATGGCGCCGGCAGTGCCCGAGGCCGAGGCCGACGCGCCTGCCGTCGATCCCGACCGGCCTGCCGTCGGCCCCGACCGGCCTGCCGCCGACCCCGACCAGCCTCGCGTCGATCTCGACCGGCCTGCCGTCGATCCCGACCAGCCTGCCGCCGACCCAGATGCCACGGCCGAACTGGACCACCTTTTCGGCGAGACACCGCCCGACCAGGCGCACACGCGGCCGTACCCCACCGAGGAGCTGCCGAGGGTCGGTGACGAGCCGTCGGATCCTTCGGTTCGGCTGTCCAGGCCTGCCGAGCGCGACTCGTAGGCTGGGGGAGTGACCACCGGATCCGAGACACCTCGCCGCCGGGTCGTCGTGGCCGACGACTCCGTGCTGCTGCGGGAGGGGCTCGTGCGCCTGCTCGACGAGCTGGGCACGGAGGTGGTCGGCTCGTACGGCGATGCCGAGGCGCTGCTCGCCGATCTCGATCGTGCGCGCCCGGATCTGGCGGTTCTCGACGTGCGCATGCCGCCCACCCATCGCGATGAGGGCGTGCGGGCGGCGATCGAGCTGCGGCGGCGCACCCCGTCGACGGGCATCCTGCTGCTGTCGCAGTACGTCGAGGTGGCGTACGCCCGAGAATTACTGAGCGCAGGATCCGACGGGGTCGGCTACCTCCTGAAAGACCGGGTGACCTCGATCGACGAGCTGGGGTCGGCGCTCGATCGGATCTCGGACGGCGCGACGGTGCTCGACCCCGAAGTGGTCGGAGCGCTGCTCGGTCGGCGCAGCGATCCTCTTGCGGCTCTGACGCCGCGCGAGCGGGAGGTGCTCGCGCTGATGGCAGAGGGGCGCACCAATTCGGCCATCTCGGCGGCGCTGTTCATCGGCACGGGTGCCGTGGAGAAGAACGTGACCGCGATCTTCCAGAAGCTCGGCCTCGACGACTCGGGTACCGATCACCGGCGAGTGCTGGCCGTGCTGGCGTTCTTGCAGAGCTGAGCGGCATTTCTGCCCGAGTTCGTGACCTCGGCTCGTGACCTCGCGTGAGTCGGCCAACCGCGCGCGCCGCGGCGCTGGCACCTCGGCCCATTCGCGTCACCTCGCGAGCTCCCATCGACAGAACAGCTATTTCGTATTACGTTAAAAACATGCGTAAAGACGAGTCGATCGACGGGGTTCCCGTCACCGAAGAACAGATCGCCGCGTGGGCTGCGGAGGCCGAGGCGGGGTATGACGTCGAGACCCTCACAAGACGTGGTCGAGGTCGACCCGGCCGTGGTGCTCAGCCGTCGCAGGTCGTGGCTCTGCGGCTCACCCTTGACGAGTTGGCCGCCATCGACGCTCGCGCGAAGCTAGAAGGCAAGACTCGTTCGGAGGTCATCCGCCAAGCTCTCTCGGTTTCGGCTGCGTGAAGGTTCACGAATCCGCCTTGAAGCGTGGAGTCCTGCCGGAGGATGCCATTCAGGCGGCGACGTGGGCTACCTGGATCGACGAAGTGGACGACGACAGCCCCGCGCGGCAACTGCGACTGGGATTCGATACCCATGGTCGTCTGCTTGAGACCGTCGTACTTGTCTTCGACAGCGGCAACGAATTGATCATTCACGCCATGAAGGCGCGCCCAGCTATGGTCGACCTTCTCCCGTGGAAGGTGCTCAGCCGACCTTCGGGGTCGCCATGACGCGCACGATCGCATCGCGGTAGGCGAGGCCGACGAGGCGGTATCCGGCCGTGGTCGGGTGAGTGCCGTCGAGCGAGGTGCCGGGTGCGTAGACGTCGCCGTCGCGCGCGAACCCCCACGGATCGACGAAGTCGTAGCCCGCGGCCAGCGCGTAGGCGTGGAGATGCTTCTCATACAGGGCGGCCTGGCGAGGGTGGCGATTATTGGGCGGAATCGCCCCGATGATCACGTGCTTCGGGTGCAGGGTCGCGATGACCTTCTCGTAGCTCGCCCTCGAGTCTTCGAACGAGATCTTGTGACGCACGTCGTTGGTGCCGGCCATTAGCACGAGCACATCCACCTTGGCGATGGGCTTCACCGCCGCGGCCATCTGCTGGATCGTGGTGCCGCCGACGGCCCAGCCGCCCACGTAGTCGACCCCGTTGCCCTTGGCGTAGGTGATCCAGGTGTTGGGGGTGAGGCCCTCCGACAAGCTGCGGCCTCCGCCGGCGGTCAGAGAATCGCCGACGATCGCGACACGCACGCCGGGAGTCGAGCCCTCGGGCACGGGAGCACCGGTCGCCATCGGTGCGACGGTCGAAAAGCCCCCGGCGTTTGGCTCAGAGTGGGGAAGCGTGGCACAGCCCGCGAGCACGACGATCGTCGCAGTCAGAAGACCGCCGACAAGGATCCGAGTCACCGCGCGCACCAGAATATTATGGCGGTTCTCTCGAGGCCGTCGCGACGCCTGACAGGGGGGTCACAGCGACGCGAAAGAGTCGGGCGAGGACACCGCCGGGTGGCCTATCTACGGAGGGGATGACGGGAATCGAACCCGCATCATCAGTTTGGAAGACTGAGGCTTTACCACTAAGCTACATCCCCGCAAAAACAGGCCGTTGACCTGTCGTGCGTGGTCAAGCATAGGGCATTCTTCGACCCGCTCAGTTTCGGTGCCTGGCAACGGGCTAGACTTCACGAGGTTCTTTTCGCCCCGACCTCAACGGGGATCAGAGGGAAGGCCCAAAGCGATACAGGAATACCGGGGCGTAGCGTAGTGGCTAGCGCGTCCGTTTTGGGGGCGGAAGATCGCAGGTTCGAGTCCTGTCGCCCCGACGCAGTAGCAAGATCCATGCACTAGACAAGCTCGTCAGAAGCGCGGCGTCACATGCGCGCCGCCAGAAGCACCGCAGAACACCGACACAGGAGAAGTACGACATTGGTCAAGACCACGGTTGAGCAGCTCAGCCCCACCCGCGTCAAGCTCAACATCGCGGTGAGCCCCGACGACCTCAAGCCGGGAATCACGCACGCTTACGGCCACATCGCCGAGAGCGTCTCGATTCCCGGCTTCCGCAAGGGCAAGGTTCCGCCGCCCATCATCGACCAGCGCGTCGGCCGTGAAGAGGTTCTGAACCACGCCGTCAACGAGAGCATGGACACCTTCTACCGTGCCGCGGTCGAAGAGAGCTCGATCCGCCCGCTCGGTCGCCCCGAGGCCGACGTCGTCGGATGGCCCAGCACCAAAGACTTCTCCGGTGACCTCCTTCTCGCTATCGAGGTCGACGTCCGCCCTGAGTTCGAGCTGCCCGCCTACGAGGGCCTCGAGCTGACCGTCGACTCGGTCGAGATCAGCGACGACGAGGTCGACGAAGAGCTCGCAAACCTCCGCACGCGCTTCGGCACCCTCATCACCGTCGATCGTCCCGCCGCCAAGGGCGACTTCGGTCAGATCGACCTGATTGCGACCATCGACGGCGTCGAGGTCGACAATGCCAAGGGCATCTCCTACGAGATCGGCTCCGGCGACCTCATCGAGGGCATCGACGAGGCGCTCGACTCGCTGACCGCGGGCGAGACCACCACCTTCGAGTCGAAGCTGCTCGGTGGCGACCGCGAGGGCGAGACCGCTCTCATCGAGGTCACGCTGACCGCCGTCAAGGAGCGCGAGCTCCCCGAGGCCGACGACGACTTCGCCCAGATCGCCAGCCAGTTCGACACCATCGATGAGCTCAAGGGCGACCTCAAGGAGCAGCTCGGCCGCTCCAAGGCGGTCGGCCAGGGCGGACAGGCTCGCGACCAGCTCGTCGAGAAGCTGCTCGAGCTCGTCGAGATCCCCGTGCCCGAGAAGCTCGTCGAAGACGAGGTGCACCGTCACCTCGAGCAGGAGAACCGCCTGGAAGACGACGAGCACCGCGCCGAGGTCAAGGATTCCTCCGAGACCGCCTTCCGCAACCAGATCCTTCTCGACGCCATCGCCGAGAAAGAAGAGGTCAAGGTCGAGCAGGACGAACTGACCCAGTACCTCATCCAGGGTGCTGCGCAGTACGGCATGGAGCCCGGCGAGTTCATCAAGGTGCTCGACGAGAACGGCCAGATCCCGGCCATGGTCGGCGAGGTCGCTCGGTCCAAGGCCCTTGCAGTGGTCCTCTCCAAGGCCACCGTGAAAGACGACAAGGGCGCCGACGTCGACCTGTCGGCCTTCACCGCCGCCTCCGGTGTCGGAAGCGACGCGGACGACCACGAGGGTCACGACCACGCGTAGTCGCTAGAGAAGTTCCCGAAGAGGGCAGGATCCTGAGGATCCTGCCCTCTTCGCGTTTCTCGGACGCCCCGACCCGCCCGGCCCGGCCCCGCCCCGCCCGCCCCGCCCGCCCCGCCCCGCCCCGAATTTGAAGGAAATTCTCGAACCCGACCCCGTCGGATCCTGATGTCTTCGTTCCCGGCGGCACGTTTCTTCTTCAAATTCGGGAGAGCCCCCGCCGGGGAACCACGCAAGAGATAGGCGCGGATTTCCGTCGCAGTGCCGGGCGACCGAGCTTGTCGAGGTCCGGCACCGCGACGGGAATCCGCGCAATCAATACAGCCGTGGGCGAACACCCCGGAAACCGCGCGTTACACCCCCTAAGTTCGTATGCAAGCGACAACTGAATGGGAGCACCACATGGCCGACGTAACACTGCCCAACAGTGTTTTTGACCGACTTCTCAAAGACCGCATCATCTGGCTCGGCTCGGAGGTGCGTGACGACAACGCCAACGAGATCGCTGCCAAGCTTCTCCTGCTCGCGGCCGAAGACAGCGAAAAAGACATCTACCTGTACATCAACTCGCCCGGCGGGTCGATCACTGCCGGCATGGCGATCTACGACGCCATGGAGTTCGTGCCGAACGACATCGTCACCGTCGGCATCGGCATGGCCGCGTCGATGGGGCAGCTGCTGCTCACGGCCGGCACCAAGGGCAAGCGCTACATCACGCCCAACGCCCGCGTGCTCCTCCACCAGCCGCACGGCGGTTTCGGGGGAACCTCGTCCGACATCCAGACGCAGGCTCAGCTCATCCTCTCGATGAAGCAGCGCCTCGCCGAGATCACGGCTGCCCAGACCGGCAAGACGGTCGAGCAGGTCAACGAAGACGGCGACCGCGACCGCTGGTTCACCGCGCAGGAGGCCCTCGAGTACGGCTTCGTCGACCACATCCGTTCCTCGGCCTCCGACGTCATCGGCGGCGCCGGAACCGATCAGGAATAACTCCCCCTCACACCAGTAAGGAACAGACATGGAACTGCCAATGATGGGTGGAGCGGGCCGGTTCGAGCGCGCTGAGACCCCGAGCTCGCGCTACGTCCTGCCCAGCTTCGAGGAGCGCACGGCCTACGGCTACAAGCGTCAAGACCCCTACGCCAAGCTCTTCGAAGACCGCATCGTCTTTCTCGGCGTGCAGGTCGACGACGCGTCGGCCGACGACGTCATGGCTCAGTTGCTCGTGCTCGAGTCGATGGACCCCGACCGCGACATCACGCTGTACATCAACTCGCCCGGTGGCTCGTTCACGGCCATGACGGCCATCTACGACACGATGCAGTACATCCGTCCTGACATCCAGACGGTCTGCCTCGGTCAGGCGGCTTCGGCTGCGGCCGTGCTGCTCGCTGCCGGAACCCCCGGCAAGCGTCTCGCCCTGCCGAACGCCCGCGTCCTCATCCACCAGCCCGCCACCGGCGGTTCGGGTGGCGGCCAGGCGTCCGACATCGAGATCCAGGCAGCTGAGGTGCTCCGTATGCGCACCTGGCTCGAAGAGACGCTGTCGAAGCACTCCAACAAGACGCCCGAGCAGGTCAACCGCGACATCGAGCGCGACAATATCCTGGGCGCCCCCGAGGCTCTCGAGTACGGTCTGATCGACCAGGTGCTCACCTCGCGCAAGAACCTCGCGCTCACCAAGTAGCGCGGGCCAGAATCACCACCGGAGGCCCCGGGCCCGTGCGGCCCGGGGCCTTCGCTGTACCGGCGGGGAGCGAGCGGCGAAGCGCAGGATCCTGGTCCAAGCGTTTACGACCCCGGTGCCGAATTAGAGATGGTCGCCCGCTCCGGCGATTCCGGCGTCGTGGTCACGCGGGTGTCGGGGGTTCGGGTTAGGCTCGTTCAACGAAGACCGTCAGGTCACTCGAGGCCTTTATGGCCACAGAAGTGTTAGGGAGGCCGAGCATGGCACGCATTGGTGAAAGTGCCGACCTGCTCAAGTGCTCGTTCTGCGGCAAGAGCCAGAAGCAGGTTCAGCAGCTCATCGCGGGCCCGGGGGTCTACATCTGCGACGAGTGCGTCGAGCTGTGCAACGAGATCATCGAGGAGCGCCTCGCCGAAGCGGGCGAAGAGCCCTCGAGCGAGTTCGACCTGCCGAAGCCGCGCGAGATCTACGACTTCCTCGAAGAGTATGTGATCGGGCAGACGCCGGCCAAGCGGGCTCTCTCGGTCGCCGTCTACAACCACTACAAGCGCATCCGGTCGATGAACACGCTCACGTCGGCCGACTCCCTGGGCGACGACATCGAGATCGCCAAGTCGAACATTCTGCTGATCGGCCCGACCGGGTGCGGCAAGACCTATCTCGCTCAGACCCTGGCAAAACGACTCAACGTCCCGTTCGCTGTCGCCGATGCCACGGCCCTGACTGAGGCGGGTTACGTCGGTGAAGACGTCGAGAACATTCTGCTCAAGCTGATCCAGGCCGCCGACTACGACGTCAAGCGGGCCGAGACCGGCATCATCTACATCGACGAGGTCGACAAGATCGCCCGCAAGGCCGAAAACCCGTCGATCACGCGCGATGTCTCGGGGGAGGGCGTGCAGCAGGCGCTCCTCAAGATCCTTGAGGGCACTGTCGCGTCAGTGCCGCCCCAGGGTGGGCGAAAGCACCCCCACCAGGAGTTCATCCAGATCGACACGACGAACGTCCTCTTCATTGTGGCCGGCGCCTTCGCCGGTCTCGAAGAGATCATCTCGTCGCGAGCAGGCAAGCGCGGCATCGGCTTCGGCGCCCCTCTGTATGAGAAGGGCAACGACGTCAACCTCTTCAGCGAGGTGCTCCCCGAAGACCTGCACAAGTTCGGCCTGATCCCCGAGTTCATCGGTCGCCTTCCTGTCGTCACGACGGTGTCGCAGCTCGACCAGGAGGCTCTGATGGAGATCCTGACCAAGCCGAAAAACGCCCTTGTCCGCCAGTATCAGCGCATGTTCGAGATCGACGGCGTCGAGCTCGACTTCGAGCCAGAGGCCCTCGAGGCCATTGCCGACCTCGCGGTGGTCCGTCAGACCGGTGCTCGCGGTCTCCGCGCGATCATGGAAGAAGTGCTCGGGCCGATCATGTTCGATGTGCCGTCCGACGACAACGTGGGCGGGGTCGTCGTCACTAAGGCGTCCGTGCTCGAGAACGCCGCGCCGACCATCGTTCCGCGGGTGATCGAGCGCGCCGAGAAGAGCGCCTAGACCGCAGAGGCCCGCCGGTAACGGAGGCCCCCGCACCCGAGAGGGTGCGGGGGCCTCCGTCGTCGAGACGGCGCTACTGCAGACGGCGGCGCACGAGGAGGGGCTCGACGGCGGCGTCTCGTCCGCGGAAGTCGCGGTAGGCCGCCAGGGGATCCTTCGATCCGCCCACGCTCAGCAGTCGCGACCGGAAGCGATCGCCGTTCGCCCGGGTCAGCCCGCCGTTCTCGGCGAACCACTCGACGGTGTCGGCGTCGAGCACCTCGCTCCAAATGTACGAGTAGTAGCCGGCGTCGTAGCCACCCGAGAAGGTGTGCGCGAAGTAGGTGCTCGAGTACCGGGTGGGCACGGCCGGGTTGTCGAGGCCGACGGCTGCCAGGGCAGACGCCTCGAAGACCGCCACGTCATCGACGCTCGTGAGGCCCGCGGCCTCGTCGACGGTCAGCGCATGCCAGGCCTGGTCGAGGAGCGTCGCCGCGAGGTACTCGCTCGTCTCGAAGCCCTGATTGAACCCTTCGGAGGCGGTGAGCCGATCGACGAGCTCGGCGGGCATGGGCTCACCCGTCTCGAAGTGGAACGCGTAGTGTCCGAGCACCTCCGGCCAGAGCAGCCACATCTCGTTGACCTGGCTCGGGAACTCGACGAAGTCGCGGAAGACGTTGGTGCCCGAGAAGTACGGGTAGGTCACCCGAGCGACGAGCCCGTGCAGGGCGTGCCCGAATTCGTGGAACATCGTCGTCACCTCGTCGAGCGTCAGCAGCGTCGGCGACCCGGCCGGCGGCTTAGCGACGTTGAGGTTGTTGACGACGACCGGCAGGTGGCCGAGCAGCGCCGACTCCGACACGAGCGGGTTCATCCAGGCCCCGCCGCGCTTCGAGTCGCGCGTGTAGAGGTCGAGCACGAAGAGGCCGACGGGGGAGCCGTCGTCGTCAGATACCTCGAAGACCCGGGCCTCCGGGTGATAGGGCATCAGGTCGCGGCGCTCCTCGAAGCGCAGACCGTACAGCTGCGTCGCGGCGTAAAACACGCCGTCGCGCAGCACCCGGTCGGCCTCGAAGTACGGTCGCATGGCCGAAGCGTCGAAGTCGTACTTCTCGGAGCGCACCTTCTCGGTGTAGTAGGCCCAGTCGTGCGCGGCGATCTCGGCGCGTTCCGGGAACGCAGGATCCAACGCGGCCACCCGCGCGAGATCGTCCTGCTCGGCTCGGGCGTTTCGCGCCGCCGGGGGTGCGAGCCGCCCCAGCAGGTCGCGGACGGCCTCCGGCGAGCCGGCGGTCTGGCCCGCCGTGACGTAGGCGGCGTGCGACGGGAACCCGAGGAGCGCGGCCCGCTCGGCACGAAGCCGGACGATGTCGAGGAGCACCTGCCGGTTGTCGTGCTCGCCGCCGCGGCTGCCCCGCGATCGAGAGGCGGTCATGATGCGCTCGCGGAGGTCGCGATTCGTGAGTGACGCGAGCAGGGGATGGCCGGTGAACAGGGTCAGCGCAATCAGGTATCCGCCCTCGAGGCCTCTCTCGGTGGCCGCCGCGGCGAGCGAGGCGATCGTGTCGCTCGACAGCCCGTCGAGCTCAGCGACGTCGTCGACGGTGATGGCCAGCTCGTTGGTGTCGGCGAGGAGGTTCTTCTCGAAGCGCGTGGTCAGAGTCGAGAGTTCGGAGTTGAGGTCGCGAAGGCGCTGCTTGTCGTCGTCGCCGAGGCCGGCTCCGGCACGGCTGAAGTCGGAGTGGAGGCGCTCGACCAGGTAGACCTCCTCCGGGGTCAGGTGGGCGGTGGCACTGGTGCCCAGATCGTCGTACACCGCCTGGATGCGAGCGAAGAGTCGCGGGTCGAGACGGATCGCGTCGGAGTGGGCGGCGAGCTGGGGAGCGAGCTCCATCTCAAGGGCACTCGCAAGGTCGTTCGAATCGCTCGACGACTTGTTGAAGAAGACGTGCTCCACCCGGGAGAGGAGTTGGCCGCTGCGCTGAAGCGGGATGACCGTGTTGTCGAAGGTGGCCGGCCGCGGATCCTCGGCTATGGCCTCGATCTCGGCCAGCTGCTCGGCGAGACCTCGCTCGAACGCGGGGGCGTAATCGGCGTCGGAGATCCGGTCGAAAGGCGGCAGTGCGTAGGGAAGCGTGCTCGGTTCAAAGAACGGGTTCGTCATCAGGCCAGCCTATTGCGCTGTCTTCTCGCGCTAGCGTGGGGCCATGTCACCGGAACAGAAGCCCACCGACGCGAAATACACGCACGGCCACCACGAGAGCGTGCTCCGGAGTCACAGCTGGCGAACGGTCGAGAACTCGGCCGCCTACCTGCTTCCGCATCTCGCTCCGGGGCTGTCGCTTCTCGACGTCGGCGCGGGGCCCGGCACCATCACCGTCGACTTCGCAGAGCGGCTCGCGCCCGGTCGCGTCATCGGCATCGACTCTGCGCCCACCATCGTCGAGCAGGCGTCGGAGCTGGCCGCGTCGAAGGGGATGGACACGGTCACGTTCGAGACCGCCGACCTCTACTCGCTGCCCTACGCCGACGACACCTTCGACATCGTGCACGCGCACCAGGTGCTTCAGCACGTGGCCGACCCGGTGGCCGCACTCGTCGAGATGCGCCGCGTCGCCAAGCCCGGTGGCATCGTCGCGGCCCGCGACGTCGACTACCGCGGAACGATCTGGGCCCCGGAGAACCCCGGTCTCGACCACTGGATGACCGTGTATCAGCTCGTGCACCGCGGCAACGGCGGCGAGCCGGACGCCGGTCGGCACCTGAAGAGCTGGGCTCTCGAGGCGGGTCTGAACGACCTCGTGTCGTCGGCGTCGATCTGGTGCTTCTCGTCGGACGAGGAGCGCACATGGTGGGGCGACAGCTGGTCGGTGCGGGCACTCGAATCGGCGTTCTACGCCGACGCCATCGAGAAGCGGGCCGCCACCGATCTCGACCTCCACGCGATCTCGCAGGCGTGGTTGGCGTGGCGCGATGCCCCCGACGGTTTCTTTGCGATGCCGCACGGCGAGCTGATCGCGCGCGCCTAGGTTCGGTACGAGCGGTTATTCCTCTTCGCCGTCGACCGGCTCGTGGATGGACGCCGTGTCGGCCACCGCGTCGTAGCGGATCGTGGTGCCGTCGTCGAGCTCGACGACCGGCTTGCGTTCGAGCCAGGTCAGTGTCCAGCGCCAGGTCGCGGCGTCAACACCCTGCTCGGCGAGCTCGCGCTCGACCTGAGTGACGGCCGCAACGACGGCGGCCGGAAGGCGGTCGGGGGTCTGGCCCCCGACCGACCAGCGCGTTCCGAGTTGCATCAGGCGCCCGTCGCCGGGGCCGCGGGGGCTGCCGGCTGCTCGGCGAGCACGATGTCGCTGACGGCCAGAGCGTCGCCCGCCTCGAACGTGAGCGACTCGATACGGCCCACCGCTGACAGGTCGGCGGCAGCCGTGCGGAGCAGCTCGAGCGAATCGGCGGGAGCCACCACCACAGCCGACGTGACGGGAGTCTTCTGCGACGCCTTGGCATCGGTCTTGGCGCGACGGATGGAGATGAGCGCCTCGCCCACGAGCTCGAGCAGACCGGTGGGAGCCACGATCTCGCCGACCTCCGCGAGCTCGGCGACCGTGGGCCACGGAGCCGTGTGGATCGACGAGTCGTGCGTCCACGACCAGACCTCCTCGGTGGCGAAGGGGAGGTAGGGAGCGAGAAGCCGCAGCAGGCCGTCGACCGTAGTGCGGAGCGCGAGCACCGCGGAAGCCTGGCCGCCTGCCGAGGCGGCGCCGTCGGATCCTGCGCCTTCGTTAGAGGCAGAGCCGTAGGCGCGCTCCTTGACGAGTTCGAGGTAGTCGTCGCAGAAGGTCCAGAAGAACTTCTCGGTACCTTCGAGCGCCTTGGCGTGGTCGTAGTTCTCGAGGGCGTCGGTCGCGGCCTCGATCACGCGGGCGAAGTTCGCCAGGAGGTCGAGGTCGAGGGGCTCGGTGACGCTCGCGCCTTCGACGGGCTCGGGAAACGAGTAGACGAACTTGGCGGCGTTCAGCACCTTGATCGCCAGACGTCGACCGACCTTGATCTGCTTGGGGTTCTGCGGATCGAAGGCCGCGTCGGTGCCGAGGCGCGACGAGGCGGCCCAGTAGCGGACCGCGTCGGAGCCATGGTCGTCGAGCATCGCGGCCGGGGTGACGACGTTGCCCTTCGACTTCGACATCTTCTTGCGGTCGGGGTCGACGATGAAGCCCGAGATGGAGGCGTTCTTCCACGGCACGGTGTCGCCCTCGAGCTGCGCCCGGAGCATCGTGGAGAACAGCCAGGTGCGGATGATGTCCTGCCCCTGCGGGCGGAGGGAGTACGGGAAGACGAGGTCGAAGAGCTCGGGGTCGGTCTCCCACTTACCCGCGAGCTGCGGGGTGAGCGACGAGGTGGCCCAGGTGTCCATCACGTCGACCTCGCCCTGGAAGCCGCCGGGAACCCCGCGCTGAGACTCGTCGTAGCCGGGAGCGGCATCGGACGACGGGTCAACGGGCAACTGCGCCTCGGTCGGCACGATGGGCTGATCGAAGACGGGGTTGCCGTCGGAGTCGAGCGGGTACCAGACCGGGATCGGCACGCCGAAGAAGCGCTGACGCGAGATCAGCCAGTCGCCCGAGAGGCCCTTCACCCAGTTCTCGTAGCGGACGCGCATGAAGTCGGGATGGAACGAGACCTCTTCGCCGCGCTTCAGCAGCGTCGACCGGAGTTCTTCGTCGCGGGCGCCGTTGACGATGTACCACTGGCGGGTCGAGACGATCTCGAGGGGCTTGTCGCCCTTCTCGAAGAACTTGACGGGGTGGGTGATCTTCTCGATCTCACCGGTCAGCTCGCCCGACTCTTGGAGGAGCGACACGATAGCGGCTTTGGCGCTGAAGACGGTCTTGCCGGCGAGTTCGCCGTAGGCGGCGAGACCCGCCTCGCTCGTGATCGCCGACGGTGCCTCGCTGATGAACCGGCCGTCGAAGCCGAGCACTGAGCGGTTCGGCAGGTCGAGTTCACGCCACCAGATGACGTCGGTCGTGTCGCCGAACGTGCAGATCATCGCGATGCCGGAGCCCTTGTCTTTCTGAGCCAGGTGGTGCGCGAGCACCGGCACCTCGACGTCGAAGAGGGGAGTGCGGACGGTCGTGCCGAAGAGGGCCTGGTAGCGCTCGTCGTCGGGGTGCGCGACGAGGGCGACGCAGGCGGGGAGCAGCTCGGGTCGGGTGGTCTTGATCTGGATGTCGCTGCCGTCCGGGGCGTGGAACGAGAGCGTGTGGTACGCGCCGGGCATGTCTTTGTCTTCGAGCTCGGCCTGGGCGACGGCGGTGCGGAACGTGACGTCCCACAGCGTCGGGGCCTGCGCCTGATACGCCTCGCCCCGTTCGACGTTGCGGAGGAACGCCTTCTGGGCGACGGCCTGCGACTCGCCCGCGATGGTGCGGTACGACTGGGTCCAGTCGACCGAGAGACCGAGCTTGCGCCAGACGTCTTCGAACTGCTTCTCGTCTTCGACGGTCAGGCGCTCGCAGAGCTCGATGAAGTTGCGGCGAGAGATAGGCACCTGGTCGGCGGCCTTGGACGACTTGTTGTCGCCGCCCTCGAACGGCGGCGTGAAGTCGGCGTCGTAGGGGAGTGACGGGTCGCAGCGGACGCCGTAGAAGTTTTGCACGCGGCGCTCGGTCGGCAGCCCGTTGTCATCCCAGCCCATCGGGTAGAAGACGCTTTTGCCGCGCATGCGCTCGAAGCGCGCCTTGACGTCGGTGTGCGTGTAGCTGAACACGTGGCCGATGTGCAGCGACCCCGACGCGGTGGGCGGAGGCGTGTCGATCGAGAAGACGTTCTCTTTGGTCGCAGAGCTGCGATCGAATTTGTACGTTCCGTCGGACTCCCACGCGGGGCCCCAGACGTTCTCGAGGCCTTCGAGGGCGGGCTTCTCGGGCATGGGACGAGTCATGGACGTACTCCTTCGATATGGGCGGCACCGTGTCGGTGGGGAGGTGCCTTGCGTGTTCTGCAGGCGAGTTTACGGGATCGGAACGCGAGGATCCGAGGCGGTCGCGGCAGCCCCGGATCCTTACGTCCTCAAGCACTGAAATGTGATTCTTTTCTAGCTAAATTTTGCCCTCTGGTAGGCTTTCGGGGTTTTTGCATCGACAACTGGAGTGAATGTGTATGAGTGATCAGTCAGCCCGTCCTGCAACACCCATCAAGAAACACCGCCCGAATCGGCAAGGACGCCGCAGACTGACCAGCGACGACGTGACCGTCGTCGAAGAATCGCAGCTCAAGAGAGCCGTCGCGGCCGCAGCTCTCGGCAACGGCATGGAGTGGTTCGACTTCGGCGTGTTCGCCTACCTCACCACCACCCTCGCCAAGGTCTTCTACCCCTCGCTCAGCCCGACGCTCAGCGTGATCCTCACCTTTGCGACCTTCACCGCGGCCTTCATCGTGCGCCCCATCGGCGGCGCCGTCTTCGGTCCGCTCGGTGACCGCATCGGACGCCAGAAGGTCCTCGCCGTCACGATGATCATGATGGCGGCCGGAACCTTCGCCATCGGGTTCCTGCCCGACTTCAACACGATCGGTGTCTGGGCGCCCCTCCTGCTCCTCCTGGCCCGCCTCGTACAGGGCTTCTCGACGGGTGGCGAATACGGCGGAGCGGCGACGTTCATCGCCGAGTACTCGCCCGACAAGCGTCGCGGCTTCATGGGATCGTGGCTCGAGTTCGGCACGCTCGGCGGCTACGTGCTCGGTGCGTCGCTCGTCACCGTGCTGCAGTTCGCGATGCCCGAAGACACGCTGCTCTCGTGGGGCTGGCGGATTCCGTTCCTCGTCGCTGGCCCCCTCGGGCTGGTCGGCCTCTACCTGCGACTGAAGCTCGAAGAGACGCCAGCGTTCCAGAAGCAGCAGGAGGAGGCCGCCGAGCGAGAGCACGTCAAGGTGCCCTTCATCCGTCTCTTCGCCGAGAACTGGCGGGCGCTGATCGTCTGCATCGGCCTCGTGCTGGTGTTCAACGTCACCGACTACATGCTGTTGTCGTACATGCCGACCTACCTCACGTCGACCCTCGGTCGAGACGCGAAGAACGGGCTGATCCTCGTGATCGTCGTCATGGTGCTGATGATGGCCGTCATTTCGATGGGTGGACGGCTCTCCGACCGCTTCGGTCGTCGCCCCGTGCTGTTCGCCGGGTGCATCGGGTTCCTCGTGCTCTCCTGGCCCGCGCTCAAGCTCGTGCAGAGCGAGTCGACGCCCCTCGTGTTCGTGGGGTTGCTGATCCTCGGTCTCGTGCTCGTCACGTTCACGTCGACGATGCCCTCGACGCTGCCGGCGCTGTTCCCGACGATCATTCGCTACGGCGCTCTGGCTATCGCGTTCAACGTGTCGGTGTCGCTGTTCGGCGGCACGACGCCCCTCGTCACGGAGTCGCTCGTCGCCTGGGCCACCTCGAACGGCTACAGCTGGGCGAATGACATCCCGGCGTTCTATCTGATGATCGCCGCGGTGATCGGCCTTGTTGCCGTCTGGTTCACCAAGGAATCGGCGAATGTGCCCCTGCTCGGATCCGGCCCGTCGGTCGCGACCGAGGAGGAGGCCGAAGAGCTCATCGCCGCCTACGCCGACGAGTCGAGCGAGGTGTCGAAGTCGGAGTGGGCCGTGGAGTTTGCCATGTCCGGGCCGATCGACATCGTGCGACCGCCGGCCGAATCCACTGCCACTGCCGAGGCCGAGGCCGAGTCCGAGCCCCAGGCCTCGTCGCCCCGCAGCTAGTCGCGGCACCGCTTTTCGGAGAGCACACCGTCGTTGGGCGGTGTGCTCTCCGTTTTATGGTGTCGTGCGTCGTGCGCCGTGCGCCGTGCGCCCGGCGGTCAGTCGGCCGACGATGCGGCGGCGAGCAGGCCGCGCGTATAGGAGTGCGCCGGCGCCGAGAAGACCTGCTCGGTCTCGCCCTGCTCGACGATTCGCCCGGCACTCATCACGGCGACCCGGTCGCTGACATGCCGCACCACGTCGAGGTCGTGCGAGATGAAGAGATAGGCGAGGCCGTGCCGTTCCTGCAGCTCGTCGAGCAGATCGAGCACCTGCGCCTGCACCGTCACGTCGAGTGACGAGACCGGTTCGTCGCACAGCAGCACGCGAGGCCGGGGCGCGAGCGCGCGAGCGATGGCGACGCGCTGCCGTTGCCCGCCGGAGAGCGTGGCAGGCAGGCGGGACGAGACGGAGGCCGGCAGGCCCACCTCGGCCAGCAGGGCGTCGATTTGAGCGGCGTGCGCGCGGATCCTCGTCGTCTTTCCGTTCGTCAGAGCATCGACCAGGATCCGGCCCACCGTCATGCGGGGGTCGAACGACGAGAGCGCATCCTGGTAGATCGCCCCGAGCAGCGCCCGGCGGGGTCGGCGTTCGCGCTCGGGCAGCGGGTTCCAGGGGGCGCCGAGCAGCTCGACCAAGCCGTGATCGGGGGAGTCGAGGCCGAGCAGCAGCCGCGCGGTGGTGGTCTTGCCCGAGCCGGAGGCGCCCACGAGACCGAGCGTCTCGCCGGCGCGGAGGGTGAGCGAGACATCGTCGACGGCGGTGAAGGTGCCGAAGCGTCTGGTGAGACCGTGCGCCTCGAGGACGCGTTCAGAACTCTGGTCATTCGGGCGTTTTGCGGGTGATCCGGCTCGTTTTTCGCCGGTTCTGCCAGAGTTCTGAACGGTCGGGCCGCCGACCGAGAGTCGCGAGCCCCGCGGTTTGCCCGCGGGCACGGCCGCGACGAGCGCCCGCGTGTACGGGTGAGCCGGGGCGTCGAGGATCTGCGCCGTCGGCCCCTGCTCCACGACCTCGCCGGCCCGCATCACGACGATGCGATCAGCGAGGCGTCGCACCGCGCCGAGGTCGTGGCTGATCGCCAGCACGGCCGTGCCCTCGTCGCGGAGGCGCGCCAGACGGTCGATCACGACGCGGTGCACCTCGGCATCGAGCGCCGTCGTCGGCTCGTCGGCGATGACGACGTCGGGCCGCAGTGCGAGCGCCGCGGCGATGAGCGCTCGCTGACGCAGCCCACCCGAGAGCTCACCCGAGCGCTGCGCGCGACGAATCGCAGGATCCGGCATCCCGACCTCGGCCAACACCTCGAGCGCCCGCTCCCGCCGCTCGGCCGCACCCAGTGTCGTGTGCAGTCGAAGTGCGTCATCGATCTCGCGCCCGATCGGCCGCAGTGGGTCGAGCGAGACGAGGGCGTCCTGCTGCACGAGGCCGATGCGAGGGCCGCGGATGCCCCGCCACTGCCGCTCGGAGAGGCCGGTGAGGTCGGTGTCGTCGAGAGCGAGGCGGGTGGCCGTGACGGTGCCGCCGGACAGGCCGAGGAGCGCGCGGGCAGTGACGGTCTTGCCGGATCCTGATTCGCCGACAAGTGCGACGCACTCGCCGGGTGCCAGCTCGAAGGAGACGGTGCGCACGGCATCGACGCCGTCGAACGCGACACGGAGATTCTCGACGTGGAGACCGCCGGTGCCTGGCGCCCGGCCGGAAGACGACCCGCTCGCAGGCGTCCCGCTCGCTACCGACCCACTCATCGGCGACCCGCCCCGGCGAAGGCGCGGCCGACGACCGTCGTGGCGGCGGCCGTGGCGACGATGGCCAGGCCGGGGAAGACGGTCATCCACGGGGCGATCTGGAGGTAGGTGCGACCAGCCTCGAGCATCGCGCCCCACTCCGGAGCGGGCGGCGGAGAGCCGAGACCGAGGTAGCTGAGCGACGAGGCCCAGACGATGGCCTGGCCGACGCCGAGGGTGGCGAGCACGACGACCGGCGCGAGAGCGTTCGGCAACACGTGCCGCACCAGCAGGGTGAGCGGGCCACGCCCGAGCACACGCGCGGCCTCGACCATCTCGGAGGAGCGGACAGCCCGGATGCGGGTGCGGAAGATGCGGGCGTATCCGGGGGCAGTGGCGAGTCCGACCGCGAGGGTCGCAGGGATCGGTCCGGGGCCCGCGAAGGCGATGATCACGAGCGCCAGCAGCAGCCCGGGCAGCGCGAACAGCACCTCCAGCACGCGCGAGACGGCAGCGTCGGTGAGGCGAGTGCCGACCCCGGCGGCGATTCCGAGCACGAGACCGAGGAGAGTGCCGATGAGCGTCGCAGCGACACCGATGAGGAGGGAGGCGGAGGCGCCGTGGACGACCCGCGTGTAGAGGTCGCGGCCGGAGTCGTCGGTGCCGAACGGGTGGGCGAGCGAGGGAGCCGAGAAGGCGTCGACCGGGTGGACTGCCAGCGGATCGCCGGGGGCCAGGAGGCCGGGGGCGACAGCGGCAGCGAGAACGCCGAGGAGGACGGCTCCGGCGACGACGCGGGGGGCCATCACGCGGCTGCGCCATTCGGCGGCACGGGTGGGTGCGGCGGCGGGCAGGACGGGGAGCTCGGGAAGGATCGTCATGCGCTCTGCCCCCGCGGGTCGACGGCCTTCTCGGCCAGGTCACCGAGCGCGACCACGACCACGTACGCCAGAGCGGAGACCAGCGCGACACCGGTGACGAGCGGGATGTCGCGGAGCGTCACGGCGTCGAGCAGGGTGCGGCCGAGCCCGGGCCTTGCGAACAGCGACTCGACGACGATGGCGCCGCTCAGGAGTGAGCCGAAGGCCCACCCCGACAGGGCGAGCCCGGGAAGCGCGGCGTGGCGGAGAAGATGGCGCCAGAACAGCCCGGACGGCCCCTCGCCCCGAGCCGTCGCAGTGAGGGCGAACGGCGCCGCCGCGGCGTCGAGCAGCGAGTCGCGGGTGACCTGGCCGAGGAAGCCGGCCACCGGCACCGCGAGCGTCACGACCGGCAGCACCAGGCCGATCGGCGTGCCCGTGCTCACGGGAGGCAACAGGCCGAGACCGGTGGCGAAGACGACGATGAGCACGCTCCCGAGCAGGAAGTGCGGAACGGCCGAGGCGACCACCTCGAGACCGGACGAGACCGCTCGGGCGACCCGCCCGGATCCTGCGCTCCACCAGGCCACACCGACCGCAAGGATCCAGGCGGCCACGAGAGACAGGGACGCCAGCAGAAGCGTCGGGGGCACCTGCGCGGCGAGCACCGACGACACCGACTGCTTGAGCGAGTACGAGGTGCCGAGGTCGCCTCGCGCGAGGCGGCCGAGCTGATCGAGGTACTGCACGAGGAGTGGTTGGTCGAGGCCGTACTGGCGCCGGACCAGGTCGAGCGCCTCCTGCGACGCCTGCGACCCGGGCCCGCCGAGGATGGCCTCGGCGGGGTCTCCCGGCACGAGCCGTATCGCGAAGAAGATCAGCGTTGCGACGGCCCAGAGCACGAAGAGTGCCCCGAGCACCCGCCCGGCGATGAAGCGCACGAGGTTCAGCGCCGCACCATTCGGCGCCGCATCTTTCAGCGCTGCACTTTTCAGCGTTGCACCCACGCGTCGTAGAAGGTCGGCGTCGACACCGTCGGCATCGCTCGAAGCCCGTGCACGCTCGTGCGGTACAGGTAGTGGTTCTGCTGGTCGTACAGAGGGAGCACGTAGTAGCCCTCGAGCACGCTCTTCTGCACCTGTTCGTAGAGGTCGGCGCGCTTCGTCGCGTCGGACTCCGCGCTCGCCTGCTTCAGAAGGGCATCGACTTTGCGTGAGTCGACCTGGGCGTTATTGGCGAAGTAACCGCTCGGGGCCGGGGTGATGCTCGCCGAGTCGTACAGCACTCCGAGGACGCCGGGGCCGACCTTCGTGTAGGGAGCGCTCACGATCTCGTACTTGTGGGCGGCGAGGGCTCCGTACCAGCTCGACAGGTCGAGCTGCGAGATCTCGACGTCGAAGCCGAGCGATTTGGCTTCTTCTTGGATCTGTTCGAACAGGGCTCGCTCGGCCGGGATCGACTGGTTGGTCGAGACCGGGAACCGCACGGTCAGGCGCTTGCCGTCTTTGGTGCGGTAGCCGGCGCTATCGCGGGTCGTCCATCCGGCGGAGTCGAGAAGGTCGTTCGCCTTCGTGGTGTCGATGTCGAAGAGCGACGGATCGGAGTACGCGTCTTTCTCGACACTCGAGAGAAGCGAGTACGAGCGCTTCGCGGTGCCGAAGAACAGCGACGTGATGCCGTCGTTCACAGCCACGCCGCGGATGAAGGCCTCGCGGACGCGTTCGTCATTGAACGGCGCCTGCGAGGAGTTCAGTTCGAGCCGGTTGGACGCTCCGGGGCGCGGGGCATCGAGCTCTTTGATCTGGTCGCTCTTCCTCGCGGCGACGATGGTGTCGGGCTGGGCGTTGTCGATCACATCGACCTGGCCCGCCTGTAGCGCGGCGTAGCGCGAGGCGGAGTCGGGCAGGAACCGCCACACGATCTTCGCGAGGTACGCCTTGCCGGTGTGTGCGGCGTCTTTCGGGGGAGAGGTGTAGCCGTCGTTACGCTCCAGGGTGATCGACTGCTGCTTCGTCCATTTGACGACCTTGAACGGACCGGTGCCGACCGGTGACTCGCAGTTGACGGCCTGCGTGCGCTTGAGGGCAGTGGGTGACTCGATCGCGAGCCACGGCTGCGAGAGCGAGTCGAGCAGTGAGCTGTCGGGGCTCGAGAGGTCGAGGCGCACGGTGCTGTCGTCGACAGCGACGGCCTTCTTCACCTTGGCGAGCGCGAGGTACCCCGTCGACGACAGCGTCGTGGGGTCTTGCACGTGTTTCACGTTGGCGACCACGGCAGCGGCGTCGAAGGCCGTACCGTCGGTGAACTTCACGCCCTTCTTCAGCGAGAAGGTCCAGCTGAGGCCGTCGGAGGCCTCTTTCCACGACGTCGCGAGCCACGGGATCACGTCGCCGGCGGTGTTCTTCGACACGAGCTCTTCGAGGTACTGCGTCGACACGAGCGCCTGCGGATAGTTGCCGCCGACGTGGGGGTCGAGGCAGGTCGGCTCGGCGTCGCCCGACGCGTAGGTCAGGGTGCCGCCCGAGACGGGCTTCGAGCTGGCGGTGTCGGACGGGGACGCGGCGGTGCAGCCGCTCAGAACGAGCGCACTGGCCGCGGTGAGACCGAGGAGAGCGAGGAAGGGGGCGCGAGTAGTAATTTCTGGACTCCGTATAGTAAGTGGCCAATCGAGTCTAGCGGGAGAATGCTGACGTGACACCTTCTGCACGCACGGGCCGCCCCCGGCGCTCGTCGGCCGAGATTCTCGCCGATGCGGCCTCCGAGCTCTTCCTCGAGAACGGCTACGCGGGCACCACCGTTGATCAGATCGCCCAGCGCGCCGGAGTGAGCCGCGCCACGTTCTTCAACTACTTCGCAGGCAAGGCCGATCTGCTCTGGCTCGACCTCGACGAGAGCCTTCGGTCGCTGCCGGGCGCTCTGCTCGAGGTGGGCGGGTCGGATCCTTCGCTCTCCGCTCCCGACAGCGTGGCTCGAGCGCTCGTGCTCGTGGCGCAGAGGCACGACGACTCCCGGGTGCCCTGGGCCCTGTCGCAGGGGGAGACGATGCGGCTCGGCGATGACCTCACTGCGTCTGGCGCGGCGCGGTTCGTGGCGCAGCACTCGATCGTCGCGGCGTTCGTCGCCGAGCGGACCGAGGCGCGTGCCGGCGACGCGTGGCCGCAGGTGGTGTCGGCGGCGCTTCTCGGAGCGGCGGGAGCGGCCGCGGTCGCGTGGGCGCGAGCCGGAATCGGCCGGGGCAGTCTCGAAGACGCGGTGGAGCCGGCCGTCGAGGCGGTTGCCGCCGGGCTCGGGGGCCACACACTCTAACCGGACGGGTGTCGTCATCGGCATCGCCGAACTGGTACCTTCGCTCGACGGCCCGAGATCACCGGGCCGGGGCGTTGCTCGGGGGTGGGTCAGAGCGGCGACATGCCTGCCGACTCACGCCGAAAGACAGACGAGTTCTTTGACGAAACCCGATTTCCGAGCCGCAGTGGCTCTTCCCGTAGCGCTCGCCCTGATCGTCGGAGGCTCCGTGCTCTCCGCCGGGGCAGCATTCGCCGCCGAGCCCGGCGCTGCAGCGACGAGCGCGCCGACGGCGTCCGCCACACCCGCCGCGACGCCGACGTCGACGTCGCCTGCAACGCCCACCCCGACCCCGACCCCGAAGCCCACGGCAGCGGCGAAGGCCGCCGCGCCGAAGGCGGCACCGACCGACCTGAAGGCAGCGACCGTGCCCGCGGCCGACCGCGACGGCTACGTGCGCGTCACGGGAGCCCGCGACATCACGATCACCGGCACAGCGCCCATCGGCGCCAAGGTCGTCGTCACCGACAGCTGGGGTGAGCCGATCAAGCGCCTCACGACGACGGCGACGTCGTTCTCGATCCCGCTCCACTTCGCTGATGACGCCGGCTACGAGCAGTACCTCAGCGTGTACGCGACCTACAAGGGCGAAGACCTCAGCGAATACGACTTCGACGTCGAGTTCGACGCCGAACAGAGTGCGACGCCCACTATCACCGACCCGACAGCCGCCGTGTCGTACGAGGCCTCGCCCTTCCCGTTCTCGAACGGCGAGCCGCTCGCGGTCGTGCAGTTCTCGGGAACCGGCACGCCCGGTAGCGACGTCTACCTCGTCGCGCAGACCTCCGACGAGGAATCAGGGGGCGACATCTTCACCTTCGACTTCAATGACTCGGTTTCGGTCGGGGACGACGGCACCTGGACGTCCGACTACACCGTTTCGTTCGGCACGGAGAAGGTCAGCGCCTATCAGGTTGTGACGAACGATGAAGGCGACGAGATCACCCGGGAGTCGGAGCTGTCGAATACGATCGGCCTGACCATCACGGTCCCCGCCGGAACCGTTGTCCCGCCCACCGTCCTCGAGCCCACGTACGACGAGTCGTCCTTCGGCTCCTTGGGCTTCTCCTTCAGCTCGTCGGACACCGCAGCGGCCTCCTCCGCGGCGGAGCCCGCGCGGACTCAGGCCCAGAAAGTGAAGGCTCGAGCTGCGCGCGCCGAGGATCCTTCGCTCTCGTCGTCGTCCTCCTCGCGTGCATCCGTTCTGCCCCGGGCAGTCCAGGCGCTCGCCGACGAAGCCGACGAGACAGACTCCGAGATCGAGAAGTCGCTCGACGAGATCATCGACGAGCTCGGCATTCCCGTCAAAGGCACGGCCAGTGCGGCCACCCCGGGGAAGCTCGCCATGAAGGTCTCGGGAACGGGCACGCCCGGGCAGCATGTCGTGCTCTACGAAGAGCGACCCCTGACGTCGCTTTACTACTTCGAGGCGCTGTACCCGACCCTCTTCTCGGGAGAGTTCGAGCCCGAGGTGCTGAACGCCGATTCGGCGACCGGTGCCGCGCGGCTGAGTTCGCCTCGCGCCCTGAGCGGTGACCCCGCCTCGACGACTCCGCTGCCCGTCGACGACGGATCGATCGTCGTCGCGGCGGACGGCACATGGTCGACGACCCTGGCTCGCACGCCGGGCAACTACATCATGACTGCGTTCCAGGTCGAACCTGCGGCCACCGGCGATGCGGCCTATTCGGTGCCCTCCGACATCCGCTTCATCCACCTGACCGGCACGCCGTTCGTCACGTCGGCTGCTGTCGCTGGCGCGGCTCCGGCCGAGCTCGCCTTCACCGGGTCGGACTCCGGCCCGCAGGCGCTCGTCGGATTCGCGGTGCTGGGCCTCGGCGTCGGGCTGCTCGTGGTGGCGCGACGCCGGCGGGGCTCGGCGTCGGCCTAGGTCGCCTGCGCCGCGTACTCGCCGCTCATAGTCGCGTTTTGCAGGTTTAATCGCGAAATACCGCGACTAGACCTGCGAAACGCGACTAGCTGTCTGCGCGAGTGCTGCAGGGGACCGGGTGCGACCTCAGGCCAGCGACCCCGGCGCCGCATCCCGCGCCTTGGCGGGTGTAAGGCTCGGCTCGTTGGGCGTCGAGAGCGTCAGCACAGCCTCCTCGACGATGTCGTGCCCCTCAAGGGCGCGCTCGATGCGGCGGAGTGCCACGGCGACGTGCTCCTCGTCGGCATTGCCCACGATGTCGACAGCAGCCACGACGTAGAGGCGGCTCGGGCCGACGAACTCGGTGTGCAGGTAGGTGACGCGATCGATGTCGTCGCGCTCGAGCAGGCGGCGCAGCACGGTCGACTCGACCTCGTCTGTCGGGCTCTCGCCGATCAAGAACCGTCGGTTGCGATCGATCAGCACGACCGCGACCACACCTAGCAGCACGCCGACCAGGATCGATCCGATCGCGTCGAAGACGGCCGAGCCGGTCACCTGGTGCAGGAAGATGCCGAGGAAGGCGATCAGCAGGCCGACGAGAGCCGCCGCATCTTCGAAGAAGACGGCACGAAGCGTCGAGTTCGAGGATCCGAGGACGTGGCGGAGCACCGGGATCCTGCGCTTCTTAGCAACACCCCGCGCCTGCCGCAGCGCCTGGATGAACGAGGCTCCCTCGAGACAGGCGGACACGCCGAGCACGACGTAGTTGACGACGAAGCTCGTCTCCTCTTCGGCCGAGCCCAGTTCGGAGATGCCGTGGTAGATCGACACGACGGCGCCGACGGTGAAGAGGCCGAATGCGGCGAACATCGACCAGACGTAGGTCTCTTTGCCATAGCCGAGCGGGTGGTCGGCATCGCGTCGGCGACCGCCCCGGCGATCGGCGACGAAGAGGAAGATCTCGTTGCCGGTGTCTGCCCAGGAGTGCGCGGCCTCGGCGACCATCGAGGCAGAACCGGTCAGGAGCGACGCGATGGTCTTCGCGACGGCGACCAGGAGGTTGGCCGTGAAGGCGACGATGACGGTGAGCGAGCTCTCGGGCTTGGCGCCCTCGGCGGACGAACCGTCGCCCTCGGCGGACGAACCGTCGCCCCTGGCAGTCGAGCTGTGGGCGTCGGGTGTCGTCATGTGCCCAGTCTGCACCCACTGCTCCGCGGTGGTTTCGGGGCGGTGGGTGCAGCCGGTGCTGCGAGGCGGGGAGCCCGCGTCAGCGCGACATCGTGATCGGCGCGGTCGAGTACGACGTCGAGGTGCCGCCACCCGGGTGGCGCAGCGTGACCTGGACGTAGTACGCCCCGGTCGCCTTCGAGCCCAGCGTGAAGCGGCGGTGGTTCGAGCCCTTCGTGACGGGGATGTCGGGGGCGAGGGTCGTGTATCCGCTGCCGCCGGGCGCCTTCTTGCCGACCTTGATCGTGGCCGTCGTGCCAGCGATCCACGCGGCATCGTGGAACTTGATGACCGTCGAGGCCTTGGCCGCCGGGGCCTTCCGCAGGTGGATCGATGACAGGTGCCAGGTGTTGGCGCCCGGATCCTCGTTGGGGTCGAAGCGCAGCGAGGTGATCGTGCGGCCCTTCCAGCCGAGACGGGGCGAACGCGAGTTCTCGTCGAGCGGGTTGCCCTTGGCCAGGTCGACGCTGAGGGTGCGGGCGTTCGGGCCGGAGTAGGTGACGATGTCGTTGCTCTCCTGGGGGGCGGTCGTGCCCTTGGCGTTCCACACGAGCCGAGCCATCTTGCCGCCGCCCGGGCTGTTGGCCAGCGAGTAGCCGCCGTTGTAGGTCAGCCGGAACGAGAAGTACCGGTAGGTGCTGCCCGAGAAGGCGCTGACGGGCAGCAGCACCTCCGGGTCGTTGCGGTTCGACCCCGAGTTGGTGGCGGTCATCCCGGCCGCGCCGTAGCCCTTGACGGTCGCGTTCTTGACCTTCACCCCGCGGGCTGCCGCCGCGCTCGTGAAGACCCACTGCTTGCGTCCTTGGGCGGTGCTGATGTCTTTGCCCTCGGTGGTGTTCGGGCTGTCGACGACCGAGATCGGTCGCGAGACGACCTTGACTCCGTCGTAGGTGCCTGCGGGGTAGGCAGCGAGCGAACCGGTCTTCTTGTAGATGCGGAGCCAGTCGATCTTCGCGAGGATCGGGCTGGTCTTCGACCCCGAGATGGTCGGGGCGATCCGGAACCGGACGATCGGCTTGCCGTGATCGTTCCACGGCCTCTTCGCCCCGACGGTCGACTTGGAGGTCAGGTTGAAGTTGTAGACGTGCGTGCCCTTGTACAGCTTGAAGGTCTGTCCGCCACCGCAGGTCGCGAGGGTGGTCGAGCAGGTCCACCACCAGATGGCGCCGACGCCCGACGAGGGCTGATTCATCTTGAACGACACGTGGTCGTAGCCGGACGGGGAGACGGGCTTCGCGGCGCCGTCGCGCCCCACGGCGAGAGAGCCCGGCTGCGAGATGATCGGTGTGAAGTAGTCGCCGCCGCCGACGCGCAGGTTCATCACCCCGTTTTTGATACTCAGGCCGCGGACGCGGGCCGCGTCGGTGTTCTGATCGCCCGAGTTGGAGTAGTCCCACGGGTCGCCGTAGGCGCGGGTCGCGAAGTCCGGAGACTCCGCCTGGGTGGTCGCGGCTTGAGCGCCCGAGGCCGGTGCCGCGAGATCGATGGCACTGGCGAGTGGCGCCGCGACGACGATCGCGACGGTAAGAGCGAGCGCGCTGCGGCGCCGTGATGCAAGACGTGTGGACGCCATGATGGATCCCCTGACCGACGGTCCCCGAAGACCGTCTTTTCACACTAGGCAGACCGAACACGCCCTAGTAATCCCCGCTTTGGGGGACTGGTACCGCCTGTCTGTGGGCCTTTGGGAGGACCGCCGACGTAAAGCACAGACGAGGATCCGGCCGACCCGTCACCGACTCATCGTGATGGGGGCGCTCGACCTGCCCCGATCCCCGCTTCGAGGGCCACGGTCTGCGGCTACACTTGGAGCGCACTGATCCGGCCATCACCGGGGAGCACTCGGAAGAACGCTTGCAGCGAGCAGACCACGGTCGGCGAAGTGCGGGCCGGTAGAACCGAGCGGGGCAGGCCCGACATCGCCTGACAATGAGTGGCCCTCCGGCAATCGAGGTGGGCAAGCGGGGTGGTACCGCGACTCCCGGTGACTTCCGGTAGCCGTCCTCGTGCGAGAAGCAAGCACCGCGCATCTGCACTGGAGTTGACAATGGCCGCTGAGTTCGACGAAACCCCCGAGTCCGCCCCCACCGATCTCGACCACGTCGGCACCGATCGTCGTGCCGTTCCCGCGTCGCCGAAGTTCCCCGACGTCGAGCAGGGCATCCTCGCCTTCTGGAAGCGCGACGACACCTTCCGGGAGTCGATCGCCCAGCGCGAGGGCTGCGAGGAGTGGGTCTTCTACGATGGCCCCCCGTTCGCCAACGGCCTCCCGCACTACGGTCACCTCTTGACGGGCTACGCCAAAGACGTGTTCCCCCGGTTCCAGACCATGCGTGGCAAGCAGGTGCACCGACGCTTCGGCTGGGACACCCACGGACTCCCGGCCGAGCTCGAGGCGATGCGCCAGCTCGGCATCACCGAGAAGCACCAGATCGACGAGATGGGCGTCGCGCAGTTCAACGCGGCCGCCCGCAAATCGGTGCTCGAATACACGGGGGAGTGGCAGGAGTACGTCACCCGCCAGGCACGGTGGGTCGACTTCGAGAACGACTACAAGACCCTCGACACCTCCTTCATGGAGAGCGTCATCTGGGGCTTCAAGACACTCCACGACAAGGGCCTCGCCTACGAGGGCTTCCGCGTGCTGCCGTACTGCTGGCACGACGAGACGCCGCTGTCGAACCACGAGCTGCGCATGGACGACGACGTCTACAAGATGCGTCAAGATCAAACCGTCACGGTGACGTTCCCCCTCGTCGGCGAGCGGGCCGAGGTGCTCGGGCTGACGGCCGTCAAGGCTCTCGCCTGGACCACCACCCCCTGGACTCTCCCGACGAACCTCGCGCTCGCGGTCGGCCCCGCCATCGAGTACTCGGTGCTGCCCTCCGGCCCGCTCGGTGCCGCTGACGGGTCGGCCGACGGGCTCACCCGCTTCCTCCTCGCGACCGATACCGTCGCCGCCTACTCGAAAGACCTGGGCTACGAGAGCGCCGACGACGCGCTCGCCGCGGTCGAGCGCACTGTGCAGGGACGCGAGCTCGACGGGGTCCAGTACGACCGGCTGTGGGATCACTATGCCGACCTCGAAAAGTGGGGTACTGAAAACGCGTGGCGGATCCTGGTCGCCGACTACGTCGCCACCGGCGAGGGCACCGGCATCGTCCACCAGGCTCCTGCCTACGGTGAAGACGACCAGCAGGTCTGCTCGGCCGCCGGCATCCCGACGATCATCTCGGTCGACGAGGGCGGGCGCTTCCTGCCGATGTTCGGCGAGGTCGCGGGACTGCAGGTCTTCGATGCGAACAAGCCGCTCACGCAGATGCTGCGTGCCGAGGGGCGTCTGCTCCGCCAGGCCAGCTACGAGCACAGCTACCCGCACTGCTGGCGCTGCCGCAATCCGCTGATCTACAAGGCCGTGTCGTCGTGGTTCGTGCGCGTGACCGACTACCGCGACCGCATGGTCGAGCTGAACGAAGAGATCAACTGGGTTCCCGAGAACGTCAAGCACGGCCAGTTCGGCAAGTGGGTCGAGAACGCGCGCGACTGGTCGATCTCGCGCAACCGCTACTGGGGATCGCCGATCCCGGTGTGGAAGAGCGACAACCCGGAGTACCCGCGCGTCGACGTCTACGGCTCGCTCGCCGAGCTCGAGGCCGACTTCGGTCGCCTGCCGCTGAACGCGGAGGGCGAGCCCGACCTGCACCGACCGTTCATCGACGACCTCACCCGGCCGAACCCCGACGACCCGTCGGGCGCGTCGACCATGCGTCGCATCGAAGACGTTTTCGACGTCTGGTTCGACTCCGGCTCGATGCCGTTCGCGCAGGTGCACTACCCGTTCGAGAACCAGGAGTGGTTCGACAGCCACAGCCCCGCCGACTTCATCGTCGAGTACATCGGGCAGACCCGCGGCTGGTTCTACGTCATGCACGCCCTGTCGACCGGTCTGTTCGATCGTCCGGCCTTCTCGAACGTGATCAGCCACGGAATCGTGCTGGGCTCCGACGGCCAGAAGATGTCGAAGAGCCTCCGCAACTATCCGAACGTCAACGAGGTGTTCGACCGCGACGGCGCCGACGCGATGCGCTGGTTCCTCATGTCGTCGAGCGTGATCCGAGGCGGCAACCTGATCGTGACCGAAGAGGGGATCCGCGAGAGCGTCCGGCAGTTCCTGCTCCCGCTCTGGTCGACCTACTACTTCTTCACGCTCTACTCGAAGGGGTACCAGCCGACCTGGCGTACCGATTCGACGGATGTGCTCGACCGGTACCTGCTGGCCAAGGCCGGTCAGCTTATCGACGACGTCGCTCACGACCTCGAGGCGCTCGACTCGCCCCTCGCGACCGCGAAGCTCCGCGACTTCGCCGATGTGCTCACCAACTGGTACGTGCGTCGGTCGCGCGATCGCTTCTGGTCGGGTGACGACCACGACGCTTTCGACACGCTCTACACCGTGCTCGAGACGCTCACCCGCGTGGCCGCGCCGCTGGCGCCCCTGGTCACCGAAGAGATCTGGCAGGGCCTCACCGGAGGTCGCAGCGTGCACCTCACCGACTGGCCCGATTCGTCGGCGTTCCCACGCGACGACTCGCTCGTCGACTCGATGGACCGGATCCGTGCGATCGCGTCGTCGGGCCTGGCGCTCCGCAAGTCGACCGGGCTCCGGGTTCGCCTTCCGCTCGCCTCGATCACTGTCGTATCTCAGGATCCCGCGCAGCTGTCGCCCTTCTCAGCCATCCTCCGCGACGAGCTGAACGTCAAAGAGGTCACCCTCGACGCCCTCACCGAAGAGTCGCTCGGCGACTACGGCGTGACTCGCAAGCTCACGGTCAACGCCCGGGCCGCCGGTCCGCGCATCGGCAAGCAGGTGCAGCAGGTTATTCCGGCCGCCAAGAAGGGCGACTGGTCGCTCGGCGACATCGACGCGTCGGGCGAGCAGGGCGTCGTCGTGGGTGGTATCGCTCTCATCCCCGGCGAGTTCACACTCGAGCTGACCGTCGCCGAGGGCGCCGGGGCGATCGCCTTCGTCGGTGACGGCGGCTTCGTGCTCCTCGACACGCAGATCACGCCCGAGCTCGCGGCCGAAGGGCTCGCCCGCGACGTCGTCCGCGCCGTTCAGGCCGCGCGAAAATCCGCCGGGCTCGACGTGAGTGACCGCATCCGACTGACCCTCGGCGTCGACGCGGCGGCCGAGGCTGCCGTCGAGGCGCACCGCGACCTGATCATGGGTGAGACCCTCACCCTGAACCTGGAGGTCGATCTCTTCTCCGAGGCCCCCGACGACGCCGTTCCGGTCGGCGACGGTGCGGCCGTGACAGTGCAGGTGAGCAAATATGAGTGACACCCCCGCAGGCCCCGGCCGCGACGACGACGACGACGAGACTGTCGACCCCGGGCCGCTGCCCGACGTGTTCGGCACGCGCGACGACTTCGGCGACTTCCCCTCGATGGGCGACGACGACGAACGCGATCACGACGATCGTGACGACGAGAAGGAGCTCGACGAGTCCGCCGACGAGGCGGGAGCCCGTCTGGTCTACGAGGCCCTTCTCGCGCGCATCGGTGAGAACACCCCGCAGCCCCGTCTCGAGGCGACCCGTCGTGCCGTCGAACTGCTCGGTGACCCGCACCGCAGCTACCCGGTGATCCACATCACCGGCACCAACGGCAAGACGTCGACCAGCCGCATGATCGAGAGCATCCTGCGCGCCTACGGACTGCGCACCGGCCTGATGACGAGCCCGCACCTGGTCAAGGTCAATGAGCGGATCGTGATCGACGGCGAGCCGATCAGCGACGCCGCGCTGGCCGCCAACTGGCGAGACATCGCACCCTTCCTGAGCATGGTCGACGACGAGCTGACGGTGGCCGGCGAGGAGCCGCTCACCTACTTCGAGGCGCTCACGGTGCTCGCTTTTGCGTCGTTCGCCGACGCACCCGCGGACGTCGTCGTGCTCGAGGTCGGCATGGGCGGCGAGTGGGATTCCACCAACGTCGCCGATGGTCAGGTCGCCGTCTTCACCCCGATCGCGCTCGACCACACGAAGCGGCTCGGCTCGACCGTGCTCGAGATCGCCCGCACCAAGTCGGGCATCATCAAGCCCTCGTCGAACGTCGTCTCGGCCGCGCAGGTGCCCGAGGCGCTGGCCGAGCTGCAGCGCGCCACGGAGCTCTCGGAATCGACGTTCGTCTCGGAGGGCGCCGGATTCCAGGTGCTCGAGTCGAAGGTCGCCGTCGGCGGTCAGCTGATCTCGGTGCAGGGGATCGCCGGCCGCTACGAGGAGATCCCGCTGCCGCTGTTCGGCCGCCACCAGGCACAGAACGCGGCGGTCGCGATCGCAGCCGTCGAGTCGTTCCTCGGCAACGGCACCCAGCCGCTCGACCCCGACATCCTCACGGAGGGGCTCGCCGGCTCGTCGTCGCCCGGTCGACTCCAGGTGCTCAGCAACGATCCGACTATCCTCGTCGACGCCGCGCACAACCCGCACGGTGCGCACTCGCTGGCCGAGGCGCTCGGCGAGTACTTCGACTTCGACCGCGTCGTCGCCGTGCTCGCGATCCTCTCCGACAAAGACGCGGGTGGCATCATCCGTGCCCTCGCGCCCGTCGTCGAGCAGTTCGTCATCACGCAGTCCGATTCCGAGCGGGCCATCGACGCCGACACGCTGGCTCAGATCGCCGTCGGGATCGTCGGCCCCGACCGGGTGACCGTCGAGACGAACGTGGTTTCCGCGCTCTCGATCGCCCGCGACCTCGCCGACGAGACCGAGAAGGGCGGTGTCGTCGTCACCGGATCGATCACGCTGGTCGGTGAAGTGATGAGCCTGACGCTCGAGGCCGGAGAGAAGTGAGCAACGTGACGAGCGATCCTGACGGGGCCGCCTCGGATCCTGAGGTCCCCGTGGCGGATGCGGCGACCGGGCGCAGCCCCCGTACCGCTCGCCCGCGTCGCCAGCGCTCGTTGACCGAGAGCCTGCTCTCGATCATGCTGGTGCTCGAGGCATGCGTGCTGTTCTTCCTCGTGCTGAACGTCGGCGGTGCCGGGGTCCTGCCCTGGAGCGTGGCCCTTCTCGGCGGCGCCGGGTTCCTCGTTCTCATGCTCGTCGCCGGCGCCGGCCTCCGCTACCGCTGGGGCGTCGTGCTCGGCTGCATCGTTCAGGTGCTGCTGGCGTTGACCGGGATCCTCGTCGTCTTGATGTACGTCGTCGCAGCAGTCTTCATCGGCATCTGGATCTTCTGCCTGGTCAAGGGCATCCAGATCGACCGGCGGAACGCCGCCCTGCGCGCGTGGATGGAGGCCAACCCCGGCCTCGATCCGCGCGACTATCAGTAGTGCAAGCCTTTCTCATCGCCCCCACCCCTAAGGAGCCACCGTGTCCGATCTCGAAGAAACCCTGGTCCTCGTCAAGCCCGACGGCGTCGCCCGTAACCTGACCGGCGAGATCCTCCGCCGCATCGAAGCGAAGGGATACGGTCTCGTCGACATCAAGCTCGTCGAGGCCGACCGCTCGCTCCTCGCAGCTCACTACGAGGAGCACGTCGGCAAGCCCTTCTACGAGCCGCTCGTCGAGTTCATGGAGTCCGGCCCCGTCGTCGCCCTCCGAATCGGCGGCAACGGCGTCATCGCCGGCTTCCGCTCCCTGGCCGGTGCCACCGACCCGACGAGCGCGGCACCCGGAACGATCCGCGGCGACCTCGGCCGCGACTGGGGCCTCAAAGTGCAGCAGAACCTCGTGCACGGCAGCGACTCGCCCGAGTCGGCGGCGCGCGAGCTCGCCCTCTGGTTCGCCTAGGCACCTGCGGCCACAACGCCGAACGGCCCCACACCTCTGACGAGGTGCGGGGCCGTTTCTTTGTGCGGGAGAGCGGCTAGCTCGTCGCCTGGCTGGTCACGAACGACGAGAACGCCGCCGCGTCGGTGAGCGAGCCCGAGTACGCCTGACCGTTGACGATCACGGTGGGTGTGCCGGTGAGCTTGGCGAGCGACGAGTTCGGCAGCTTCTCGTTCAGCGCCGCCTTGGTCTGGTCGGCGACGAAGCCCTTGAAGGTACCGTCGTCTATGCATGACGAGATGTCGGGGCTCGTCGCGCCGGCGGCCGTGATCAAGCTCTTGAGCTTCTCGTCGGTGAGCCCCTTGGAGCCCTCGGCCGGCTGGTTCGCGAAGAACGAGGTGTTCACCGCGAGGAACGAGTCGGGGTCGTAGTTGGCGACGCACATGGCCGCGTTGGCCGAGCGAGTCGAGTACTTCGTGCCGAGCGACGACGCGTCGAGGATCGAGATCGGGTGGATCTCGTAGGTGATCGCACCCTTCTTGAGCCATGTCGAGATCTGCGCTTCGTTAGTGGTCTCGAACTGGTTGCAGTAGGGGCACTGGTAGTCGAGGTAGACCGAGATGTTGACGGTCTTGTCGAGCTTCTTCTGGTCGGTCGGGGTCGTGCTGCCGCCGGCCGGCACGGCCTTCGTCTCGACGGCGGTGATCTTGCTGGTCGACGCGCTTCCTTGAAGAAGGATCCCGCCCGACGCCATGTTCTTCGGGCCGGGGCCGGCGGGCTGCACCGAACTGACGATGATGAGCGTGACCGCGGTCACGAGGGCGAGCGCGCCGACGATGATTCCGCTGATGAGCAGGCCCTTGTTACGACGGTGGCGGCGTGCGGCTGCTTCCCGGGCGACGCGCGCTTTCTCTCGGGCTTCGTCGCGACGATCGCGCTTGGTCTGACCGGTCTCGGGGGGCGGTGTCATTGGTCCTCAGATCTGCGTAAACATCGGCTGTCGATCAACGACAGTAGCCGGGGCAGGTGTCTGGCCGAGGCTGAACGGTGACACGTCATGGACTTCCTGGGAGATCCCCCAGGGCCTCTTCAGTATCCGAAATGAACTCGCCCGGGCTTGGCGCACCCCCGGATGGCCAGACAACCCCCGGATGCCACCCCCGAATTGGCCAGCGGGGGGTGCCTCAGCGGGCGCGGCGGGCACGCCGCGCGGCGCGCGGCGCGGGCGCGGCGGGCGGGCCCGGGAGGGTGAATCAGCCGAACAGCACCGAGAGCAGCAGCGGGAAGTGCTGGATGATGATGATGACGATCACGAGGTAGTTGACCACCGGGAGTACCCACGAGTAGGGCAGGAAGGCGCGCATGCGGCGCTGGAGCGTCGTGCTGCGAGTGAGCTTGCCGTTGGCGAGGTTCCAGACGGTGAAGACCCAGAACATCGGGATCGTGGCCGTCCAGACGAGCATGCACCACGGGCAGAGGGCGCCGATGAAGAACACCGTCTGAATGAACAGGAACGTCACGAACGCCCAGGCCAGGAAGAGGCCAGCGTTGAAGGCGATCCAGAACCAGCGGGCGAACTTCGCCCCGGCGAGCAGTGCGACCCCTACGGCTATCGGGGCGACGAACCCCGCGACACCGAGGATCGGGTTGGGAAAGCCGAAGAGGTGAGACTGCCAACTGTCGATCACGGTCGAGCACGAGACGAACGGATTGATGTCGCAGGCGAGCCCCTTGGTGGGGTTCTCCAGCAGCTCGTACTTCTCGACGACCAGCTTGAACGAGCCATAGAACCCGACCACCCCGGCCACGATCAGGAGGATCGCGGTGAGCGGATGCTGGATTACGGGCTTGGTGGAAACCTTGGCTGACGGCACCCACGGATTATGACACGCAGAGAATCCACCCCGACGGGCAGGGCGTGCGATAATCGGGACAGTCCCAGGGTGAGAGCCGGGCGAGCTTTCCGACCGTGACGGTCGGCTGCCAGAAACGACAGGCAAGACGGTCGCCAGAAACGACGGGCGACCGAACAGATTTCCACGGATCCTGACCGGATCCCGTGACAGAACAGATTTCGCGGAGCAGCGAGATGCGGCGACCAGGGGTCGCTTCGTCCAGTCAGGTTCACGCGCACATGATTTCCCGGCGGCAATCCGGGTGGTGTTCGAACAGAGCACCCGCAGAACGTCGCACGGGGCGAGGAGTTGCACCACCAATGGTGGAGAAGAACGAAAACAGTCCCAAGAGAAGAAGTCGCCTGTTCGCCGGATTCCGGTCGAAGCAGGCAGCGAAGCAGGCGGAGCCCACGGCTTCGACCGCACCTTCCTCTCATTCCGAGCGAGCCGACGCGGTGCTGAGCGCCCCGGCCGCCGACACGAACGTGCCCCAGGAGGCGACCGCTGTGACCCAGCCCGACAGCACCATCGACAACGCCGGCAACGACGGCACCGGCACGAACAACGACAGCGCCGCTTCGGCCGAGTTGGTCGACACCGAGACGATCGAGCGTGACGCGGCCGACCAGACGCCCGTCGTCCCGTCGGCCTCGCCGTTCGAAGCGCCGCTCAGCACGACGAGCCTCATCTTCCACGCGCCCGAGATCTCGCCGTTGCCGGCGCGCTACGACGACGACGAAGACGACGACGACCGCGATCAGGGGCCGGCGCGTCGTCGATCCAGAAGCCGCGGCGGCAACGGAGGCGAGGGCTCCGACGAGGTCTCGACGAGCCGCACCCGTTCGCGCGCCAATCGCGAGCCGCGTGAGCGCCCCGAGCCCGAGCTCATCACCGAGCCCCAGCGCATCAAGGGCTCCACCCGCCTCGAGGCCAAGAAGCAGCGCCGTCGCGACGGCCGCGACGCCGGTCGCCGCCGCCCCGTGGTCACCGAGGCCGAGTTCCTCGCCCGGCGCGAGAGCGTCGACCGCAAGATGGTCGTCCGCTCGCAGGGCGACAGCATCCAGATCGGCGTCATCGAAGACGGCATCCTGGCCGAGCACTACGTCGCCAAGTCGCAGAACGTCTCGCTCATCGGCAACGTCTACCTGGGCCGCGTGCAGAACGTGCTCCCCAGCATGGAGGCGGCGTTCGTCGACATCGGGCGCGGCCGCAACGCCGTGCTCTACTCCGGCGAAGTCGACTGGGACAAGATCGAGCACGGCAACCAGCCCCGTCGAATCGAGCTCGCCCTCAAGCCGGGCGATCGCGTCCTGGTGCAGGTGACCAAGGATCCAGTGGGTCACAAGGGCGCGCGGCTCACCAGCCAGATCTCGCTCCCGGGCCGATTCCTCGTCTACGTGCCGAACGGCTCGATGAACGGCATCAGCCGCAAGCTGCCCGACACGGAGCGCGCTCGTCTGAAGAAGATCCTCAAAGAGGCCCTTCCGGAGAACACCGGCGTCATCGTCCGCACGGCGGCCGAGGGCGCGACCGAAGAGCAGCTCACGCTCGACGTGAAGCGCCTCCTCAACCAGTGGGACGACATCTCGAAGAAGGTCGAGGCGGGCAACGCTCCCAACCTCCTGCACTCCGAGCCCGACCTGCTGATCAAGATCGTGCGCGATGTCTTCAACGAAGACTTCCACGAGCTCGTCATCGACGGCGAAGAGTCGCAGCAGACCATCGAGACGTACCTCTCGGCGGTCGCGCCCGACCTCCTCGATCGAGTCAAGGCCTACGAGGGCGACAAAGACTCGTTCGACGAGTACCGACTCAACGAGCAGATCGACAAGGCGCTCGACCGCAAGGTCTGGCTCCCGTCTGGCGGCTCGCTCGTGATCGACCGCACCGAGGCCATGACGGTCGTTGACGTCAACACCGGCAAGTTCGTCGGGTCGGGCGGCAACCTCGAAGAGACGGTCACGAAGAACAACATCGAGGCCGCTGAAGAGCTCGTGCGTCAGCTCCGACTCCGCGACATCGGCGGCATCATCGTCGTCGACTTCATCGACATGGTGCTCGAGACGAACCGCGACCTCGTGCTGCGCCGTCTCGTCGAGTGCCTCAGCCGCGACCGCACCAAGCACCAGGTCGCCGAGGTCACGTCGCTCGGGCTCGTGCAGATGACCCGCAAGAAGCTCGGCCTCGGCCTCATGGAGTCGTTCCAAGAGATCGGCGTCGACCGCCAGCAGGCCCAGGAGCAGCAGCAGCAGAACCGTCAGCGCTCGCAGGAGCGTCGTCGTGCCAAGCAGGGCGGCAACGGCGGTGCAGCAAACGGCAACGGCACTGGCGGAAGCAACGGCGGCGGCACTGGTCGCTCGCAGCGCGGCTCTGAGTCGCAGCCCGCGACCGGCACGATCCACGCCATCACCGACGACGTGAAGAACGCCCTCGCCAAGATCGCCGCGTCGACCGTCGTGCACTCCGACGACACTCCCGCGACCCCCGCCGAGACGGCTGCCGCGGTCGAAGCAGCCATCGATGCCGTTGCGGCCGAGAACGCAGCGGGCGATTCCGTGTCGGCGACCACGCCGGATCCTTCGGTTTCGACCGCAGCGTCGATCTCCCTCGACGACGACGCGACCGAGACGCCGGCCAAGGGCCGCTCGCGTCGCGGCCGTGGCCGTCGTGCCTCGTCGTCGGCAGCGTCGGGTGAGGCCGAGACGTCGTCGGCACCCGCTGTCATCGATCTGCCGAGTGCCGGTTCGGCACCCGTCGAGTCGAAGCAGGCTGAACCGACGCAGGCCGAGTCCGCGCAGGCCGAGTCCGCGCAGGCGGAGCCGAAGCAGGCCGAGTCGACGCCGGCTGAAACCACGCCGACCGAGGCCCCCGTCGTCCGCGAGAAGGCGCCGTCGCGTCGCTCGCAGGCGACCGTGGTCCAGCCGGAGGCGACCGTCGCGATCCTCGACATCCCCGTCGCCAAGGTCGAGCGCGCACCGCGCAAGATCTCGACTCACGACGCCGAGCAGATCCTCGACTCCGTCCTGGGTGCGCTGCCCGAACCCAAGCAGCCCGGTCAGGGCCGCAACCGGTCGCGTCGCGCCTCCAGCACGGGAACGGCAGCCGCTCCGGCCTCCGCACCGGCGGCCGGTGACGACGAGGCGGGCCCGTTCATCCTCGGCGTGGGAGTATCGTCCGACGACCTGTAATAGCTGGTCGGGCCGAGAGGAGTCGCGCGTGTCCACACCGATGACCCCTCCCGGCCCGCACTCGGCCCCGCACGCGTCATCCGGCGGGCGGGCGTCGTCGAGGCGCCGCCTCCGAAGTTCGCGCCTGCCGGAAGGCCTGGCAGACGTCGGGGTCACGGCTGGGTCGGTGCTTGCCGCCGCCGTCGCCGTGGGAGTGCTGATCGTCGTCCGATTCGTCGTGGCGCTGATCCAGCTCCTGGGCAACGCGGTCGCCTACGATCCCTCGGCCTATGCCACCGGCTTTCTGGCCGCTCCGGTCGGACTCTTCTTGCGCGCGGTCGTGCTCGACCCCCTGCCCTTCTACGTCATCGCTCTCCTCGCCCTGGCCGTGGTCTTCCGCGTGACCGCGACGGTGTCCCTTCTGCTCGCCCTGGCGCGAGCCGTGGCAGCCGGAGCTGCCGGAGCAGCCGCACTCGTCGTCGTGGGCCTGATCGCCGCCGTGCCCTCGGGAGACGTAGCGGCAATCGTCGTCGGCACCGTGTTCGCGCCTCTCGCACTCGGCGTGCAGCTCACCGCCGTCCTGGCCGGGGGAGTCACGCTCTCCTGGCTTTGGGCGATGCGTCTCGAGGCGGCCGGAGCCGAGACCGCGGTCGCCGCGTCGACGACTGACGTCGAAGGCGACGAGGATCCCTCGGTCGGGCCCTCCGAGGCCAGCTCGGTCGGTGGCGAAGAAGCATCGGTCTCGGCCCACGCCGTGCCGGATCCTGCGGTCGATCCTGCCGAAACGCCCGCGCCGGCGCCCGCGCCGCCTTCCGACGCGGAGTCGCTCGCGCGCTTCGCCCCGCCCGCTCCCCGCTAGGCCGCTGCCGAATTCGAAGGAGAAACGCCGGCACCGGCACGACAACTCAAGGATCCGACGGGGTGCGGCACCGAAATCTCCTTCGAATTTGCAGATGGGGCGCGCAGGATCAGCGCAACTGCCGCTTACGCCACTGCGGCACGCGCAACCCGCTGGCCTGCAGGCGCACGGCCAGCTCCTTGCCGCCCACCGGCAGCGCTCCGGCGTCCACGAGTTCGGCGTAGCGGCTCGCCGGAACGTCGTAGTGGTCGAAGTCGAACGCCCGTCGCGGGACGCCGTGAGCCTCGGCGAACTCGTGCAGCTCGTCGTACGACGAATCGCTGACGAGGTGCGACCACACGGTGTCGTGGGCGGGCCAGACGGGATCGTCGATCAGGATGCTCACGCCGGAATGCTACTCGCCGCTGTTTGACGCTCTCGCCCCCGGCCGGTAGTCTTGGCCGTTGGTGCGTGCTCTCGAAGCCGCCCAGACTTCTCGGCCCGGCCATCTGCGCTCGGGCACATCGGGCCTCAGACGGCGATCGCCATCGGAAGCCACCCCAACCAAGGAGCAT
>NZ_LMNV01000003.1:129896-130065 GCF_001423105.1 Frondihabitans sp. Leaf304 | reverse complement strand
GACCGGCGACGACCTCGCCAAGGTCACCGTCGAGGGCGAGGTCTTGAACGACCTCCGCGGCCCGAAGATCGTCATCCAGAACTACCGCAACAAGACCGGCTACAAGCGTCGCATGGGCTTCCGTGCCGACCTGACCCGCGTCAAGATCACCGCGATCACCACCAAGTAG
>NZ_LMNV01000003.1:42411-129821 GCF_001423105.1 Frondihabitans sp. Leaf304 | reverse complement strand
GCGCGGCACCCACTTCCACCCCGGCGTCAACGTCGGCCGTGGCGGCGACGACACCCTGTTCGCTCTCGCCGCGGGCAGCGTCGAGTTCGGTGCCAAGGGCGGCCGCAAGGTCATCAACATCGTCGGCGCCGACGCGTAGCACCTGATTTCTCCGGATGGGCGAGCTTCGGCTCGCCCATCCGTGTTTAGAGCACCACTGCGTTCCCGCATCACCGCAATTCCAGCACCACCAACCCCAACGGACTGAGACAAACCCATGGCAACATTCGTCGACCACGTGTCGCTCCACCTCAAGGCGGGCAACGGCGGGGATGGCTGCGTCTCGGTCCGCCGCGAGAAGTTCAAGCCCCTCGCGGGCCCCGACGGCGGCAACGGCGGTCACGGCGGCGATATCGTGCTCGTCAGCGATACCGGCGTCACGACGCTCCTTGGCTTCCACCGCAACCCGCACCGCTCCAGCCCGAACGGCGGGCCCGGCATGGGCGACCATCGCTCCGGCAACAACGGCGAAGAGCTCGAGCTGCTCGTGCCCGTCGGCACGGTCGTCACCGACGTCGATGGCAACGAGCTCATCGACATGAACGTGTCGGGCCTCCGCTACGTCGTCGCCGAAGGGGGCATCGGTGGCCTCGGCAATGCCGCTCTCTCGTCGACCAAGCGCAAGGCGCCCGGCTTCGCTCTGCTCGGCACGCCCGGTTGGCAGGGTGACGTCATGCTCGAGCTCAAGGTCGTCGCCGACGTCGCGCTCGTGGGCTACCCCTCGGCCGGCAAGTCGAGCCTCGTCGCCGCCATCTCGGCCGCCAAGCCGAAGATCGCCGACTACCCGTTCACGACCCTGCACCCGAACCTCGGTGTCGTCGAGTCCGGAGCGACGCGCTTCACCGTCGCCGATGTTCCCGGTCTCATCGAGGGCGCGAGCGAGGGCAAGGGCCTCGGGCTCGAGTTCTTGCGCCACGTCGAGCGCTGCTCGGCCCTCCTCCACGTGCTCGACTGCGCCACGCTCGAGCCCGGCCGCGACCCGCTGACCGACCTCGAGGTCATCAAGGGCGAGCTGGCGGCGTATCCCGTGCCCGCCGGTCAGCTGCCGTTGCTCGAACGCGCGCAGATGATCGTGCTGAACAAGATCGACGTGCCCGAGGCGCGCGAGCTCGCCGACTTCGTGCGCGCCGACCTCGAAGGCCAGGGATACCGGGTCTTCGAGATCTCCGCCGTCTCGCGCGAGGGCCTCCGCGAGCTCTCGTTCGCCCTCGCCGAGGTGGTCGAGGCCGACCGTGCCGCGCGTGCAGCCGAAGAGCTCGAGCGCCCGCGTATCGTCATCCGCCCGCGGGCCGTCAACGAGTCGAAGTTCACCGTCACGGTGGAGGGCGGCACGTACGGCAACCTGTACCGGATCCGCGGCATCAAGCCGGAGCGCTGGGTCATGCAGACGCAGTTCAACAACGAAGAGGCCGTCGGCTACCTCGCCGACCGTCTCAACAAGCTCGGCATCGAAGACCAGCTGTTCAAGGCGGGCGCCGTCGCCGGATCCACCGTCGTCATCGGTGGTGTCGACGGAATCGTCTTCGACTGGGAGCCCACGCTCACCTCGACTGCCGAGCTCATGACCGCCGCTCGCGGAACCGACCCGCGCCTCCACCAGAGCTCCCGCCAGACCCGTAACGAGCGCCGCGAGGAGTACTTCGCCCGCATGGACGCCAAGGCCGAGGCACGCGCCGAGCTGATGCGCGAGCGAGCTGCCGGTCTGTGGACGGACGACGACGGATTCGAGGTCGACCCGGCCGTTCGCGACGCCGCTGAGCTCAGCGACGCCGACGCCCGCGATCAGGCCGAATTCGGCGACGAGGGCGACAGCGCGCGCGAGAACGACGCCGAGCGCGAGAACGACGCCGCGCCCGAGAACGACGCCGCGCCCGACAGCGACACCGCACGAGAGGCCGACGAGAGGGCGTGACCGAGATCGAGACCGGGGTGGGCACCGCAGAGCAGAAGGATCCCGCTTCCGCGGCAGCTCCAGTCGCCGTGTCGCGTGGTCCGCTTCGCTCGCGTGCCGACGTCCCGACCGCTCGCCGCATCGTCGTGAAAGTGGGGTCGTCGTCGATCAGCGGACCCAACGCCGATCAGATCGGCCCGCTCGTCGACGCTCTCGCCGACGCCTACGGCCGAGGATCCGAGGTCATCCTGGTCTCGTCGGGCGCCATCGCGACCGGCATGCCGTACCTCAATCTCGACGGCCGCCCCACCGATCTCGCGACCCAGCAGGCCGCCGCCGCGGTCGGGCAGAACGTGCTCATCTACCGGTATCAGGAGAGCCTCCGCCGCTACGGCATCGTGGCGGGACAGGTGCTGCTGACCGCGGGCGACATCGATAATCCCACGCACCGGTCGAACGCCCAGCGCGCGATGGAGCGTCTGCTGAAGCTGCGCATCCTGCCGATCGTCAACGAGAACGACACCGTCGCCACGCACGAGATCCGCTTCGGCGACAACGACCGCCTCGCAGCCCTCGTCTCCGAGCTGGTCGAGGCCGACCTCCTCGTGCTGCTCTCCGACGTCGATGCGCTCTATACGCGTCCGCCGCACGAGCCCGGCGCCGTCAAGATCACCGACGTGGTCTTCGGCGACGACCTCGCCGGCGTCACCTTCGGCTCGGCCGGAGCGGCCGGCGTCGGTACCGGCGGGGCCGGCACCAAGGTCGCCGCCGCACGCTTCGCGACGGAGGCCGGCACACCGGTTCTCGTGACATCGACCACGCTCGTCGCCGAAGCGCTCTCGGGCGCCGATGTCGGCACGTGGTTCGGGGCGAGCGAGGGTGCACCGGCCGAGACGGCAGGCTGAGCGCGGCTCCGCGGATCCTGCCGTTGCCGACGCGTCTCGTCGATCCTGATCGGGGCTGAGGATCCGATGAGCCGGCACTACACTCGGCGCATGTCGATCTCCGAAGTCGCCACGACCGCCCCCGAGACACTCCCGCTCGACGGGCTCGACCCCGCCCTCGTGGCGAAGCTCGAACTCGCCCGTTCGGCATCCCGGGCGCTCGCCACGGCGACGGCCGACGTCAAGAACGCGGGGCTCACCGCCATCGCCCGAGCGGTGCGGTCGCAGAGCTCGCGAATCATCGCCGCCAACGAACTCGACCTGGCTCGCGGAAGCGACTCGGGAATGACGCAGGGGCTGCAAGACCGGCTCCGGCTCGACGAGGCCCGCCTCGAATCCCTTGCGGAGGCTACCGAGCTCATCGCGACGCTCGTCGACCCGGTGGGGGAGGCGCTCCGCGGCAAGATCCTGCCGAACGGCTTGCAGCTGACGCAGGTGCGAGTGCCCTTCGGAGTCGTCGGAGCGATCTACGAGGCTCGGCCGAACGTGACCATCGACATCGCGGCGCTTGCCCTGAAGAGCGGCAACGCGGCGGTCCTGCGTGGGGGGAGTGCTGCAGAGAGCACCAACCGCGTGCTCGTCGAGGTCATCCAAGAGGCTCTCGAGTCGGCGGGTCTGCCCCGCGATGCCGTCCAGACCATCGACGAGTTCGGCCGCTCCGGCGCCACCGATCTGATGCGAGCTCGCGGCTACGTCGACGTGCTCGTTCCGCGGGGGAGTGCGCAGCTAATCGACACGGTCGTGCAGGAGTCGAAGGTCCCCGTCATCGAGACCGGGGCGGGCGTGGTCCACGTGTTCCTCGATGAGTCGGCCGACGGCGACTGGGCCCGTGACATCGTGCACAACGCCAAAGTGCAGCGGCCGAGCGTCTGCAACGCTCTCGAGACGCTGCTCGTGCACGAGGCGGCCGCCGAACGCCTCCTGCCCAGCGTGCTAGCCGACCTTCGCGCGGCGGGCGTCACGATCCACGCCGACGAGCGAACACGTGGGCTCTTCGCCGACTCGGTGCCCGCGACCGCCGACGACTGGGCCACCGAATACATGTCGCTCGACCTCTCGGTGAAGGTGGTCGACTCGATCGACGAGGCGATGGACCACATCGCCCGCTACTCGACCCATCACACCGAGTCGATCATCACTAACGACCTCCGCAACACGGAGCGCTTTCTGGCCGAGGTCGACAGCGCGGTCGTCATGGTCAACACCTCCCCGCGATTCACCGACGGGGGCGAGTTCGGCTTCGGCGCAGAGGTGGGCATCTCGACGCAGAAGCTGCACGCTCGCGGGCCGATGGGGCTCCCGGAGCTCACCAGCAGCAAATGGATCGTTCGCGGGTCGGGGCAGGTGCGCGGCTAGCGCCTCGGTGGCGGCTAGACTCAATTGGTAGTACTGCCTGAACGGAGACCTCGCACATGATCACCAGCATCCTGGCCGCAGAAGAGCAACTCGCACCGGTCTTCGCGCCCGCGCCCGTCATCGCACTGATCGCGGCCGCCGTGTTCACGATCCTCGGCTTTGTCGTCTTCAGCTACAAGAACGTCGCCAACCGCGGCTACACCGGCCCCGGTCATGACGACCAGCAGCCCGTGCACCACACCGTCGACACCGACAGCCTTCCGATCGACGAGTTCGGTCACCCCAAGGCCAACTGAGCAGCGGCCCGCAGGCCCTCCTCGTGACGACCGAAGCCTCTGTGACGACCGAAGACTCCGTGTCGACCGAAGAGTCGTCGGCAGTCCGCTCGGCTGATCCGGTGTCCGCGCCTCTGCGCCGCATCGGCGTCATGGGTGGCACCTTCGATCCCATCCACAACGGGCACCTCGTGGCAGCCAGTGAGGTCGCCACCGAATTCGATCTCGACGAGGTCGTCTTCGTTCCCACCGGTCAGCCCTGGATGAAGAGCGGTCCGGGGCACCGAGTGGTGACGGAGGCCGAGCACCGCTACTTGATGACGGTGATCGCGACCGCGTCGAACCCGATGTTCACGGTCAGCCGCGTCGACATCGATCGTCAGGGCGCGACCTTCACGATCGACACTCTTCGCGACATCCGCGCCGAGCACCCCGATGCCCAGCTCTTCTTCATCACGGGTGCCGACGCCGTGGCGCAGATCCTCGACTGGAAAGACGTGCAGGAGCTCTGGGAGCTCGCGCACTTCGTCGCCGTGTCTCGGCCAGGACACGACCTCAGCGTCAGCGGCCTCCCAGAGAGCGAAGTAAGCTTGCTGGAGGTTCCCGCACTGGCGATCTCATCGACCGACTGCCGCAGCCGAGTCGGTCGGGGCTCTCCCGTCTGGTACCTGGTACCCGACGGCGTCGTCCAGTACATCTCGAAGCACCACCTGTACGAAGACGCCTCTGTCGAACCGCAGAGCATCACCGCACCGAGTATGAGCACAGAATCGGTCGAAGCGACCGTGACGGAGACTGAATGAGTTCGACAGACGGCCAGCCGCCACTCACCAGGCGGCAGGTGCGCGACCTCGAAAGGGCGAAAGAGGCGGGCGAGGCGATCACGGGGAGCATCTCGATCGTCTCCGGTTCCCCCGTTCCGTCAGCCATGCCCGTGTCATCCACAGCACCCGTCTCGTCTCGAGCTCCCGGTTCGTCGGGTGCACCGTCGTCGACTCCGGCATCGGGCACCGATGGCCCAGCAGCTGCCGCTCCGGCACCCGGCTCGATCGCAGCCCCCGGCCAGGGGCCGACCCGTCGAGAGCTCCGCGCTCAGCGCGACGCACTTCAGCCGGCCGATGCAGCGCCCGTACCCCTTCGCGCACCCCGACCGACGACGGCCGAGGGGGCCAGTGAGCGAGGGCTCTCCGACGCCCTGAGCCACGTGGCCGACATCGAGAATGGCACGCCCAGGCCCATCATCCCGCCGCGTGAGGCGCAGCCCATGCCCGCGGCCCCGATCCCGGCCGACGACGTCGACGACGCCGACGACGAGGTCGAGTCAGCCGGAACACCGGCGCCGCGGTCCGTGCACCGCTCGCCGGCGGTGGAAGAGCCTCTCGTCGAGACGCCGTCGGTCGCGGATGCGGCCGACGAGGCCCCGCGTCGACGTGGCACCGGTTCGACCCACAACACGGCCTCGCCCTCCGGCTCCGCACCCGCTCCGTCGTCGGTGCCCACGGTGTTCCCCCTGACGCTTTCGGGCTCCGAGAATGGCCCCGGTAAGGCTGCGACGCGTGCCGTCCCGGATCCTGCGCCCTCCCCTTCGTCGTCGCCGTCCGTTTCGGTCCCGTCGGCTCCGTCCGCCGCGTCGTCTTCTCCCGCGTCGGCGGCCCAGGCGGTTCCGAGAGTCACTCCGCCGATCGAGATCCCTCCCGTTCAGCCGCCCGCGGCTGAGACACCCGGCTCAGCCGGAAGCAAAGGGTCGAACACACCTCGCGTCCCGGCCTCGGTGCCCGAGTCGCCGACCCCCTACACGCCGCCGACCGGTCACTGGTCGACGCAGGCCGAGCGCGACGACGACGCCCATGGGCCCGTCGGCGGCAGCTTCAGTTCGTCGACCGGGCAGCACAACGCGCTCATCCTCGGCGACGACCGCCTCCCCGATGTCACCGGCGCCCTGAACGCAACCGGCGAAGTGATCATCACCGGATCTATCGACCTCCCGCGCAGTCTCGCGACGACCGGGTCGCACCACATCCAGCGCATCGACGGCGCCGACATCGATCGCATGCTCGAAGAGGGCGATCGCGAGCCCGAGGGCAACGATGCCACTCCCGTCCGTGCCAGTCGTGCCGTGAGTGCCAACACGTCCACCAGGCAGGTCGTGCTCGCCGGGGGCAAGCCGAAGACCAGTCGCCTGCCAATCGTCGCCACAATCTGTGTTGCAGCCGTAGGTGTTGTTATCGTAGGTGGCGTCGTCGTCGGTTTCGTCACCGGCGTCCTGTAACTTTCTCCCCTCGCATCGAGCTTCACGTCGCGCGGTCGGCCCAGCCGGCCGTGACTCGACGTTTCACCCAAAGGAATCCGTGACAGCCACTCCCCGTGCCATCGAGCTCGTTCAGCTCGCCGCCCGTGCCGCCGACTCGAAGCAGGCCGACGATCTCGTCGCCCTCGACGTCTCCGAGCCCCTCGCCCTGACCGACGTGTTCCTCCTCGCCTCCGGGCGCAACGAGCGCAACGTGATCGCCATCGCCGGCGAGGTCGAAGACAAGATGCTCGAGGCGGGTGTCAAAGCCCTCCGCCGCGAGGGTCGCGCCGAGGGGCGATGGATCCTGCTCGACTTCGGCGACGTCGTCGTGCACGTGTTCCACGACGAAGACCGCCAGTTCTACTCGCTCGAGCGCCTGTGGAGCGACTGCCCCGCCATCGCGCTCGAACTGGAGACGACGTCGCAAGACGCGTAGTCGTCGGGCTCAGCTGCCGCGGCGCCAGGTTCGACGGACGCCGGGCACACGTCGCTTACCGTTTCACGCACCGCACACCGATTGAAGGGTGTCTCGTGCGTAAAACGGTGAGCGAACCCGAGTCGTCGCACGTGGTCGTGACGGCTCGAAAAGTGTAGTAATCTTGCAGGGTTGCTCCGGCCGGTAAGGCCAAAAGCAACACGAAGTTTGGGTCTGTGGCGCAGCTGGTAGCGCACCTGCATGGCATGCAGGGGGTCAGGGGTTCGAGTCCCCTCAGATCCACCAAGCAATACGTTTCATCAAGTGATTACGCAACAGCAGCAAGCGGTTCGACACACGACATGGCCTCTCCCGAGCGGAGGGGCCATTTTTCGTCACAGGGGGGCGCATGCACCGACGACTCCATCGAGCGGAACGTCTCGCCCTCGTCGTCATTCTCGGGGCCATCCTGACGATCACCTTCTGGCCCACCCGGGTCGACGCGCCAATCGATACCGGCCTCGAATCGGCACTGGCGGGGTGGCACACTCGTGGCCTCCCCGGGTTCGTCGATTACGGCTTCGTCCAGACCTCGGCGAACGTGCTCCTGTTCGTGCCGTTCGGAGCCCTCGTCGCGTCGGTGCTGCTCGCGAGGCTGTGGTGGTCGGCGGGGGTGCTCGGCTTGGCGTTGTCTCTCGTGGTGGAGGGGAGTCAGGCCCTCTTTCTGCCCGATCGTGTGGCGTCTGCCGGTGATCTCGCCGCAAACACGGCCGGGGCCCTCATCGGGGCCACTGTCGTCGCGCTGGTGCGGCGAGTTCGGTCTCGGCGCCGAGAGTGCCCGAACGGCCCTCCAGCCGTCCTGTAGGCGAGCATCTGGCCACTCTCGGCCGGGAGACGGCCACTGCACTGCGCACCAGCGCGAACGGGCGCAGGTGTCATGCCGCCCCAGATGTGTCAAGGGGACTCCCCGAAGAGGGCGCTCCCCAGCTTGACCGGGTACGACCGAAGGATGGAACGCATCCATTACGTCGACGGCTCGGTTGTGACCGGAACCGCTATTGCCCAGTCGCTCCTCCGCTTCGGCGAGGCATTGGCTCGCAGGCAGTCGTCTGCGACCGTCCGCATTCCCACACGCCAGGCCGACGGGGCAGTCGGATCGGCGACCTTCCTGCTGGGACCGGCTAGCCAGATGGTCACCGAATCCGAGTCGAGCCCCTACGACGAGTTGATCGATGACGCCCTCGTGGCCTCGTTCGAGCGCGAGGCCAGTCTGATCGGGGTGCCGCGGGTGCAGATCGACGACCAACCGACGGCCGCCGCCGAGCTGAGCGTCAGTCTCGACGTCGACGAGAGCTGAGCCGACGCCAAGGCCGCTGCCTCAGTTGATGCAGGGGATCGAACTGTCGGCTGCGCTGGTGGTCTGGTCGCTGGATCCTTTGGTCTTCGACGTTCCCGACGAACCCGAACCGGAAGACGAGGATCCGGCCGACCCCGCTGAACCCGACGTCGCGGTCGATTTCGCCGCTGCACCGTCGGTGCCCAGCACGACCGTGACGTTCGCGACACCCGTGACGGCCTCGAGGGTCGCTCCGGGCACGTACTTCGCGACCAGCTTGGCCTCGGCGGCCATCGATGCCGGGTACTGGATCGTCGTGGCCTCCCGTGTCGACACCGACGAGACCGCGGTCGTCGAGAAGCCCGCGGTCGACAGGGCCGACGAACTCGACAACGCGGCGCCGTCGACACCGCTGCCGTTCAGCACGCTGACCGTGACCTCGCCGGGCTTCACGGCCGCGGCCGCAGAGGTGGTGCTGCTGGTCGACTCTTTCGTCTTGTCGAGCGACGCGATGAACGAGGGCATCTTGGCGGTGTCGACCTGCACGATCGAGACGGCCGTGCCGCCGACGGTGATGGTCGGGGTTCCCGAGGTGGGAATGCTCGTCGATTCGAGGTCGCCGCCCGCGAGCCCCTTGAGCTGCGTCGCGAGGGTCAGCCAGTTGAGGTCGGGGTCGGTCTGAATGGCCGAGCTCGCCGCGGTGAGTGCGGAGTTGAGTTTGCCGGGGTTGAGGATCGTGCCGGCGGAGAGGAAGTTCTTCGCCTCGCGGCTGAGGAAGTAGCGCTGCCGGGCCTGTCGATCGAAGTCGCCGTTGGGGAGTCCGTGGCGCTGGCGGACGAACGCCAGGGCCTGCTTGGCATCGAGGGTCGACACGCCCGCGGGGGCCTTGAAGGTCGAGAAGCTGTCGTCGACGGCGTCGTTGAGGCAGACCTTGATCGGCCCGAGCGATTTCGCGACGTCGTAGAAGCCGAGCATCGAGATGCGGACGAAGTGGTCGATGTGCAGTCCGCTGACGTTCTCGATCGTCTTCACCAGGAGTTGCGCACCGCCGGCGTCGCCGTTTTTCTGGCTGCCGTAGACGAAGGCGGCGTTGAGTTTCCCTTCGCCGTAGCCAGGGATGTCGACCCACGAGTCGCGGGGGAACGAGATGAGCGAGGCCTTCGCCCCGCCGTCCGGGATGTGGAGCACGAGCATCGTGTCGGTATTCGTGCCGCCGCCGTCAGCGGTGGTGCCCAGTTCGGCGAGCTCGGCCGCGGAAGCATTGGCGGGCCGGTGATCATCGCCGACGAGCAGGATGTTCTCGCCCGACGACGAGGCGACGGAGGTCGTCGAGGGGATCGCGTCGATGTGCGTCACGCCTCCGACGAAGTGGTTGTAGTTGTAGACCGCGTAGCCGACGGTCGCCACGAGCAGGGCGACGACGACCACGGCGACCCATCGGACGACGTGTCGCGGGCGGACGCGGAGTCGCGTGCGAGGTGAATCGGACATTCCGGAACCCAATCATCGGTTGCAGTGACGGAACCGAAGACTAACCGAGAGCATCGGGGCGTTCCGTGGAAAAGGGGTCTCTGAGGCACAAAGTCAGCCCTGCGAAGGGGTTCGGGCGGTACCAGCGGGGGAGGAGCGGGGCGCCGTTCGCGTCACGGGCCATACTGGAGCGGATGACGTCGTCGAAGAGCCGGAGCACGAGCTCGAACGCGCTTGCCCTGCTCGTGGCCGGGTGCTTTTTCATGGAGAACCTCGACTCGACCATCGTCACCACGGCGGTGCCGAGCATCGCGCGCGACCTGCACGTCGACGCGACCAGCGTCGGCGTGACCATCACGGCCTATGTGCTCACCGTCGCCGTGCTGATCCCGGTGACGGGCTGGCTCGCGGATCGCTTCGGAAGCCGAAGGATCCTGCTGACCGCGATCGCCCTCTTCACGCTCGCCTCGATCGCGTGTGCCGCCAGCACTTCTCTGCCGATGCTCGTCGGCGCGCGGGTCGTTCAAGGTATCGGCGGGGCGATGATGGTGCCCGTCGGTCGCATGACCGTCTTACGCGTGACCGAGAAGAAAGACGTGATCCGCGCGGTGGCCTGGCTCACGTGGCCGGCCCTCGTGGCGCCGATCCTCGCTCCGTTCGTCGGAGGACTCCTGACCACGTACGCGTCGTGGCACTGGATCTTCGTCGTGAACGTGCCGCTCGGGATCCTCGGGTTCGTCGTCGCGCTGCGGGTGGTCCCCGGGCGTTCGGCGATCCCCGCGGGCGAGTTCGAGCCGACACCGCCCGACTGGCTCGGCCTTGCGCTGACGAGCGTCGGCATCGGTTGCCTGGTCTGGGGGACGACGCTCCTCGCCAGCACGCCGGTCGATGTGGCTCAGGCCCTCGTGTTCCTGGTCGCCGGCGCTGTCGGGGTGACGCTTGCCCTGCGGCACCTGCGACGCACCCCGCAGCCGTTCGTCGATCTGCGTCTGCTGCGGATCCACACCTACGCTGTCGCGCTCGGCGGAGGATCCGCCTACCGGTTCGTCATCAGCGCGGTTCCGTTCGTGCTGCCGCTGCTCTACCAGGGTGCGTTCGGTTGGACGCCGCTGCAGGCGGGGAGCGCGATCCTCTTCCTCTTCGCCGGGAACCTCGGCGTGAAGCCCGCCACCACCTGGATGATCCGCACGTTCGGGTTCCGGCGACTGTTGCTCGTCGCGCACCTCGTCGGGGTCGTCTGCCTGCTCGGCATGGCGACCTTCCGCCCCGCGACCCCGTTCGGCCTCATGATCGCGGTGCTCGTGCTCTCGGGAGCGGCACGGTCGGTGGGCTTCACGGCGTACAACACGCTCACCTACGCCGACGTCGAGAAGCGGCAGATGACCGGGGCCACCGTGCTCGACTCGACGATCCAGCAGATCGCCATCGGCGCCGGAATCGCCCTGGGCGCCGTGGCGATCTCGGCCGGTCGGTTGATTGGCGCGCCGACGAACGCGTCGCCCGTGTTCGCCTACGACTTCGCGCTGGCAGTGATCGCCGTCGTGATGCTCGCCGCACTGATCCCGGCGTGGCGACTGCCGGTGTCGGCCGGTGCTTCGCTGATGGCGCGCTGACGGTCTGCACGCGCAAGCGGCTCAGACCCGCACGGGTGGCCTAGACATCCGCCCTAGGGCAGGTGTCTGAGCCGATCGTGCGGGTCTGAGCCGACTGTGCGGGTCTGAGCCGACTGTGCGGGGCTGAGCCGATTGTGCGGGGCTAAGCCGACTGTGCGGGTCTGACGCGGTGCTACCTACTGCGCGGCGGCGAGGCCCTCGGCGAGCGGCGTCGTGGGTCGGCCGATGAGCCGGGCGAGGTCACCGCTCGTCTCGGCGAGCAGGCCCTCGCGGATGTTGCCGTCGAGCGCGACCACGAATCCGACCGTGCCCTCGTCGAGCCCGAACCCCGTGAGCTGCTCGGCGTGCTCCTCGGGGGTGAGCGCACGATACGAGACGGGCGATCCGATGATGCCGGAGATGGCCTCGGCGAGCTCGGAGAAGTTCCAGGCGTGGTCGCCCGAGAGTTCGAAGGTCTTGCCCGCGGTCGTGTCGTCGAGCAGTGCGACAGCGGCGGCCTCGGCGTAGTCTTTGCGGCTCGCACTGGCGACCCGTCCGTCGCCGACGCTCGCCGTGATCTCGCCGGACTCGCGGGCCTTGCCCACCTCGCCGGTGTAGTTCTCGGTGTACCAGCCGTTGCGGAGAATCGTGAAGGGCACTCCCGAGGCACGCAGGTGCTCTTCGGTGGCCTTGTGCTCCGGAGCGAGAATGAGCGCGGTGTCGTCGGCGTGCGGGGCGCTCGTGTAGACGATGCGCGCCACCCCCGCGGCCTTCGCGGCGTCGATCACGGCAGTGTGCTGCGGAACGCGCTGCCCGACGGCGTCGCTCGACACCAGCACGACGACGTCGCCGGCACCGAGAGCGGCCGCAATTGTCTCGGGCTTCGAGTAGTCGAGAGTCGCGGTCGTGACGCCACGGTCGGCGAGGCTGGCGATCTTGGTCGTGTCGCGGGCCGTCGCGACGATGCTCGACGGCTCGGCGCCGCGCGCGAGGAGGGCGTCGACGATGAGGGCTCCGAGCTGGCCGGAGGCGGCGGTGACGATGTACGACATGAGTGGTTCCTTTCGAGGGGTGTGACTGCCTCAACCCTTTCTATCGCACGATTCTTCCCCACGCGCAGTACGCACCTTTTGGTAAGTTAGTGGAATGGACGTCAGTTTCGCGGTGAACCGGGAGCGACCGGGCTTCGCCGGTGGCAAATACCCTGCCGATTGCTCGAGCCGCATCGTGCTCAATCACATCACCAGTCGCTGGGGCGTGCTCGTGCTGCTGGCGCTCGAGCGGGGCACGCTGCGCTGGGGCGAACTGCGGCGCGAGGTCGAGGGGATCAGCGAGAAGATGCTCGCGTCGACGCTCAAGACGTTCGAGGCCGACGGGATCCTGCACCGCGAAGCGCAGCCGACCGTGCCGCCGCGGGTCGATTACACCCTCACCGAGCGCGGGCGAGAGGTCGCGACGCGACTCATGCCGCTGATGGACTGGATCGCCGACAACGCCGACGACATCGTCGGAGAGCGCTGACGACTCTCGCGGTCAGGAGATCGCGGCCGCCCGGGTCAGCACCATGATGTCCATTCGGCCGGTCTGGACGACCTCGCCGTGCTGATTCGCGAGCGTCACGGTGCGCTCGACGATGCCGGTCGTGCCGGACGACGTCAGGCGAGTCGACAGCACCTCGACCGTGCAGGTCACCGTGTCGCCGATGAACAACGGGGCCACGAACCTCCACTCGTCGATGCCAAGGAGGGCGACGGCGGAACCGTCGAAGACGCCGGTGCGCGAGATGAGCCCGAGGCACAGCGAGGTGCCCAGCACGCCGTGCACGATCCGCTGACCGAACCGAGTCGACTTCGCGAACTCGGCATCGGTGTGCACCTGGTTGTTGTCGTTCGTCCAGCTGGCGAACGACATGACGTCGGCTTCGGTGATGGTGCGACCGGGGGTGACGAACGTCTGCCCGGCCGTCAGGTCTTCGAGATAGTGCGGCACGCGGTCAGTCTACGAGCGGGCCCGCCCGGAGCGGACGAGGATCCGACCCGCCGCCGCGACACCGACCCCGATCAGTGCCCCGCCGACCACGTCCGACAGCCAGTGCGCTCCCACGTGCAGACGCGAGTAGCCCACGGCCGCGGCGATCGGGACGACAGCGACAGCCAGAGCCGGACTCTCGATCGCGACGCCCGACGCGAAGGCGGCCGCACTCGCCGTGTGGCCCGACGGGAACGACGCCGACTGCGGGAACACCTTCAGCTGACGTGCGACGGGAACGTCGGCGGCGACCGGACGGTGCCCGCCGAAGATCGGCTTCGCGACGAGGTTCGCCACCGCGCTCGACCCGGCGAGCGACAGGAGCCCACGCACCGCCGCTCGGCGGCCGGTCCGCCCGGTCAGGGCGAGCCCGGCAGCAACGGCGTACCAGAGCAGCCCGTTGTTGGCGCTGGTCGACAGACCGAGCAGGGCGCGATCGGCTCGGGCTCTCGGGGTGGAGCCGTTGATGCGGCGACCGACCTGCTGGTCGAAGGCGAGGATCGACCGGGGAAGGATGCTGGGGGTGTCAGAGGAGGAAGGCGGGCGAAGGGGCACCGCAACACCTAACCACGGTTCGTTGTTCACCCGCCGTCAACCGCTCCGACGTAGCGTCGCGCCATGGCAAAGGAACTCGACCAGATCGTCGACGTCGCGATCGTCGGCGCCGGAATCGTCGGCCTCGGGCACGCTCTCGCAGCTGTCGACCGGGGCCTCTCCGTGCTGGTCATCGACCGGACGAGTCGGCAGAACGGATCGACGATCCGCAACTTCGGCCACGCCTGCATCACCGTGCAGGCGGGGGCCGCCCAGGTGCACGCCGATCGGAGTCGCGAACTCTGGTTGCGGCTCCGCGACGAGGCCGGACTCTGGATGCGCGACACCGGCGGCTACGTCGTGGCCCGCGCGGAGGACGAGCTGGCCGCACTCCGCGAATTCGCCGCGCGGAGGCCGGGGAGTGCGCGGATCCTCGATGTCTCTTCGACGGCCGCCGCCACCGGCGCCGACCCCGCCGTCATCGTCGGAGGGGCGCACCTCCTCGACGACCTCCAGGTCAACCCCCGCGAGGCCGCGGCCCAGATCACCGCCTACCTCGAGTCGCGCGGGGTGCAGTTCCAGTTCTCGACCGCGGTGCGCACGATTCGCTCGGGGCGCCTGCACACCACCCGTGGCCGCGTTGGCGCCGACCAGATCATCGTCGCCGTGAACTACGACGTCGACCAGCTGTTTCCCGAGCTCGGAGCCGCGTACGAGGTCGAACGCTGCGGACTCGACATGCTGCGCGTGCGGATCCCCGAGCTGCGCGCGCCGCTCTCGGGCCCCGTGCTCACCGGCTGGTCGATGCTGCGCTACTCCGGCTTCGCCACATCGCCGTCGCTCGCCGCTGTCCGATCGCGTCTCTTCGCATCGGCACCGGCGCTCGCGGCCCGCGACGTCAACCAGATGTACACGCAGTTCGCCGACGGAACGATTGTCGTCGGCGACACCCACTACCGCGACGACACCGTGACGCCGTTTCAAGAGGAGGCGGCGTTCGACGCGCTACTCGACGAGACGGCCGGATTCTTCGGCGTCGCGCGGGCGGGCATCGAGGTCGTCGAGCGGTGGCAGGGCGTCTATGCGTCGGCGCCGGCGGAGTTCTTGGTCGACGAGCCTCTCGATGGGGTGCGCGTCGTGTCGGTCACCACCGGTATCGGCATGACGACGGGCCTCGGGCTCGCCGACCGGGTGATGTCAGAGATCTACGAGCCCGTCGGGGCGTAGCGCGGGGTGCGCCCCGGGGGCGCCGCAGGGTGCGCCCCGGGCGCCGAGATCGCACTTGGGGTCGGGTGGAGGCGACCACTTATGCGATCTCGGCGCGACGTGGCCCTATCTGCGGCTGACGCGGGGCGCTGAGCGTAGATCGGGCCATCTCGCGCGTGCGGGTGCGGGCGGGTGGCTCGGCGGCCGGGCGCGACGACGCCCCCGCACGCGAGCGTGCGAGGGCGTCGGGGTGGAGCTCAGCGGCTAGTGAGCCACCACGGGCTCGGGTGCGAGCGACGTCGGGGCGGATCCTTCGGATTTGTCGGTTTGGTCGGCTTTGTCTGCCGCCGCTGCCGCAGCCTCGGCGCGAGCACGCGTGTCGGCGCGAGTGCGGAACAGGCTCACGGCCAGCACTGCACCGATCGCGAAGAAGCCGGCGCCCCAGAAGTAGGCCGTCGAGTAGCTGTGCACCGCCGCTTCGGCCGCCGTCTGAGCCGTCGCGGGCAGGTGCGAAGCCACGTAGCTCGTCGCGGCGCTCGCGGCCAGCGTGTTGAGCAGCGCGGTACCGATCGAACCACCGACCTGCTGGCTCGTGTTGACCATGGCGGAGGCGACTCCGGCATGGCCGCGGTCGATGCCGAGCGTCGCCGTCTGAATCGACGCCGGCATGATCGAGCCCATGCCGAACCCGAGCACCATCAGCGCCGGAAGCACGTCGCCGGCATAGGTGCTGTCGAGACCGAGGCGCGTCAGGTAGAGCATGCCGAGGGCACCCAGCACCATGCCGAAGGGCACCATGATCTTCGGGCCGAACCGCGGCACGAAGATGTTGGTCGAGAGCTGCGCCGCGAGGATCAGCATGCCGATCATCGGAAGGAACGAGACTCCGGTCTGGATCGGCGTGTAGTTCAGAGACGTCTGCAGGTAGTAGGTGACAAAGAGGAAGATGCCGAACATGCCGGCACCCGCGATCATCACCGACAGGTAGGCGGCACCGCGGTTGCGGTCGAGGATCACGCTGAGGGGCAGGAGCGCGTGGGTCGCGCGACGCTGCCAGAGCACGAACGCGACGAGCAGGATCCCGGCACCCGCCAGGAAGCCCCAGGTCAGGGCCGACGACCAGCCCTCGGTCTCGGCGTTCGAGAAGCCGTAGACCAGGGAGAAGAGAGCGGCCGAGACGAGGATCGTGCCGGGCACGTCGAGCTTCGGGCGCGGGCCCTGGCGCGGCACCGTCGTGACGAAGAGCACGGCGCCGATGACGGCGATGATCGCGATGACGACGTTGATGTAGAGGTTCCAGCGCCAGTTGAAGTTCTCGGTGAGAACGCCACCGAGGAGGAGGCCGATCGCGCCCCCGGCACCGGCGATGGCGCCGAAGACACCGAACGCCCGAGCGCGCTCCTTCGGAATCGTGAAGGTCGTGGTGAGCACCGCCAGGGCGGTGGGGGCGAGGAGTGCGCCGAAGGCCCCCTGAAGCGCGCGGGCGAAGACGAGCATGCCGAAGCTGCCCGCGGCACCGCCCAGGGCGGAGGCCAGCGCGAAGCCGATGAGGCCGATGATGAACGTGCGCTTACGGCCGATGAGGTCGGAGAGGCGGCCGCCGAGCAGCAGCAGGCTGCCGAAGGCGAGTGAGTAGGAGGTGACGATCCATTGCCGATCGCCGTTGGAGAAGCCGAGGTCGGTCTGAGCACTCGGGAGAGCGATGTTCACGACGGTCGAGTCGAGCACGACCATGAGTTGCGCCAAGGCGACGGTGGTGAGGGTCCACCACCGACGCGAAGCCACGGCGGGAGTCCCGGTCGCGGCAGAAGGAATCGAAGACATGTCGAGGACTCTATACGGTTCTGACCAGTTTCGGAACTGTAGAGTTTCGCAATCGAAAGTCGTACACTGGGGCGACTAAAGAAAGGGGTCTGCCGCGATGACGCACGTCGATCCCGCACCGGTCAAACTCGGCCGCAAGCGCGACCATTCCCGTGATCCCGAGATCCTCCAGGCCGCGATCGACGTCTTGGCCGAGACGGGCTACGACCGCATGACCATCGAGATGGTCGCGACGAGGGCGAAGGCCGGTAAGGCCACGCTGTACCGACGATGGTCGTCGAAGAGCGAGCTCGTCATCGACGCCATCGCGTGTATGAAGCGCGGCACGACCCCTGACGTCCTGCCCGACACCGGCACCCTCCGGGGTGATCTCGTGGCGATGATCAAGCCGCACTCCATCGAAGACAACGAGAAGAAGCTCAAGGTCATGGCGGGCATCGTCGCTCTGCTCGCGCACAGTCCCGAGATGTCGGCGGCGGTCAACAGCGCCATCGTCGAGCCGCGGGTCGAGATCAACCGCCGTCTGCTGCAGCGCGCGGTCGACCGGGGCGAGATCTCGGGTGACTGCAACATCGACGAGCTGGCCCTCATCTCGCCCTCGATGGTCGCCTATCGCACGCTGATCTTGAAGCAGCCCGTCGATCGCGACTTCCTCGTCGGTCTGATCGACGGCGTCGTGCTGCCCGCAGTCGGGTTGCGCCTCCCCGAGAGCGAGCCGGAGGCCGTCGCCCGGGTCGCGCTCGCGACCAGCCAGACACAGCAGCACGACTAAGCGCGCTGCTGGAGACACCTGCCCGTGGCAGTGCGGCCTCAGGCGGCGGCGGCGCCCGGCGTGGGCCGCCCACGATCGCGGCGGTTCCGAGCGCGGCGCACGACGACCGTCACACCGGTGATGACCACGAGCACGACGAGCAGGGCCACGAGCGCGAGTGCGACCAACGAGACATCCGACGCCTGGTTCATCAGCTCGAAGGAGTCGACCAGGGGCTGCGTGCTGTATCGCGCAGGTTGGCCCGGCACCCCGAAAGCCGCGTCGACGCGCGCTCGGAGAACCAGTGCGAGGCTGACCGAGACAGCGGCGGCGAGAGCTACGAGCACGAGGGTGGCGGGCCAGATGAGGCGGCGGCGGGGCATGGTTCCGATGCTAGCGGGGGGAGACGACCCACCCGCTCTCTGTCCCGTCTGGAGCGCATTCGAGGGGGAGCGGACCGGTCTGCCCCCGTTCGAGCGCTCCCCGAAAGCGGGCTCGTGCGCCCTTGTTGCGGTGGCCTACCTTCATTTCAGGAGGTCACATCATGGACGACGCACAGCTCCACGACGAGGGAGTGTCACAGCTCGCGCTCGGCGCTCAGGGCGATTACGGCGACTACGGCCGTGTCTCGGTGAGCGACGACTGGCTCGAAGAGCGCATTCGTCTGTACGGCTCCGACTGACTCCCGGCGAGAGGCAAAGTCTCGCTCGGAGACGTCGTGCGGCGGGCCACCCCTACTGGCTCGTCGCACGGCCACATCCTCTCCAACCCGAACCGCTCAGGATCCGGCCACCCCGCTCGCCCCCCCCCGAATTTGAAGGAGAAACCTCGTTCGGCAGGCACGATCATCGCGATCCGGGCGCAGTCGCGGCGGGTTTCTCCTTCAAATTCGGAAGCGCACGAAGCCCGATCGCCGATACGGCCGACCCGAGCACCAGCAGCACGGCGACGACGACGAGCACACGGTGGAATCCCGCGACGTCGAGCATGCCGCCGGTGATCACGCCGACGAATGCGATGGCCACCAGCCCGGCCACCCGCGAGATCGCGTTGTTGACAGCGGACGCGATGCCGGCCTCGGCGGGGCGGATCTCGCCGAGCACGGTCGAGGTGAGCGGCGTCACCGTGACCGTCATCCCGAGTCCGAACAGCACGACCCCGGGCAGGATCTGCCACCACACGTCGAGCGGTTCGCGCACGGTGAGCATCCAGAGGAATCCCGTCGCGCTGATCAGCGGCCCGAAGGTCATGAAGGGTCGAGGACCGATCCGGCCGGCCAGGGCCCCGATACGACTCGACAGGGCGAGTGAAATGAGCGTCGTCGGCAGGGTGACGAGCCCGGAGACGGTCGCCGGCAGATGGCCGATCTCTTGGACGACGAGCGGGATCATGAGTGTTCCCAGGCTGACCGACGCGTAGATGCCGACGGTCGCGAGGTTGCCGACCGCGAACGGCCGCACGCGGAACAGGCGCAGCGGCATCATCGGATGCGCCGCGCGACGCTCCCAGAGCACGAAAGCCACCAGGCAGGCGAGGCCGCCGACGAGCGCCGCGATCACGAGAGGCTCGTCGAAGCCGATCCGCTGGCCCTCGATCAGAGCGAACACCGGCCCGGCCAGTCCCAGCACTCCAAGGATGGCTCCCGGCACGTCGATGTGGGCGTCGCCGTCGACGCCGCGATGGGCATCACGCGGAAGACGGGTGACGAGTACGAGAGTCACGGCCGCCGGAATCACCACGATGCCGAACACCCAGCGCCAGCCGAGCGTGTCGACCAGGCCGCCGCCGACCAGCGGGCCGATCAAGAACGCCACCCCCGTCCAGGCCGTCCAGGTGCCGATCGCCTTGGCCATGGCCGCGCCGGTGAAGGTCGCCGTGATGAGCGCCAGACTCGAGGGCACCAGTAGCGCCCCGGCTATGCCCTGCAGGGCGCGCGCGGCGATGAGCAGTTCGGCGTTCGGTGCGAAGGCCGCCAGCAGCGACGTCGCCCCGAAGCCGATCAGTCCCGCCGTCAGAATGCGCAGCCGGCCGAACGTGTCGGAGAGCGAGCCCGCAAGAAGCATCAAGGATCCGAGCGTCAAGAGATACGCATCGACCACCCACTGCTGCAGAGTGACGCCGCCGCCGAGCTCTCGCGCGAGGGCGGGCAGGGCGACGGTGACGATGGAGCCGTCGAGGAAGGCGACGAACGACGCCAGGATCGCGACGAGCAGCACCGTGCGCGAGCGATCAACCGTCATGGGCTCACCCTACGACTCGGGATCGCCCGTGCCGCCTGCAAATTCGAATGAGAAACGCGAGCCGAGCGACGAAGACATGCCGATCCGGGGCCCCCGCACCCCGATTTCTCCTTCAAATTCGGCAGGGGGAGGAGGCGTGCTCACCGGGGAGGCGCCTCGAGAACGACGTCGCCCGGATCCTTGTCGGGCCGCCAGCCGCGCCAGCTCGGCTGCCGAAGCCGGCCGGTCGACGTCCATTCGGCGAATTCGACCTCGCCGACCCGCGACGGAGTGATCCAGTGTGCGTCGCGGGCGTCCGCCGCGGGGACGCCCACGAGTGGCGAGGTCTTCCGGGCCGCCCGCTCGAACACCGGCAGGAGTTCGTCAAGGTCACGGTCGCGAAAACCCGTTCCGACCCGACCGACGTAGCGGAGCCCATCATCGCCGGGAATGCCGAGCAGCAGCGATCCGACGCCGTTCGCACGCCGCCCCGCACCCGGGCGCCAGCCGGCGACCACGACTTCCTGGGTGAGATAGTGCTTGAGCTTGATCCAGGCACGACTGCGGCGACCGGCCGAGTAGGTGCCGTCGCGGCGTTTCGCGACGACTCCCTCGAGCCGCAGCTTCTTCGAAAACTCCATCGCCTCGTCGAGGTCGCCCTCGAAGGCCGGCGGCACGTCGATGGCGCGCGTCACCTCCACGAGTTCTTCGAGGGCCGAGCGTCGGGTGTCGTAGTCGTCGCCCTGCAGAGAGTGACCGCCCAGGCGGAGCAGATCGAAGAGAAGGATCCGAACCGGCGCCGTCGACCGCACCCGTTCGGTGTCACGGGCCCGCGTCAGCTTCATCCGCGTCTGAAGCAACCCGAAATCGGGCCGCCCCTTGTCGTCGACCGCGACGATCTCCCCGTCGAGAACGGCGTCGGTGACCGGTGCGCCGTCAGTGTCGCGCAACTGCTCGGCCAGATCGGCGAACTCCGGGTACGAGGGCGTCAGGTCGTGACCGTTCCGGCTCGTGAGCGTCACCCGTCCGTCGTGGACGGTGACGATCGCGCGGATGCCGTCCCACTTGAGTTCGTAGGCCCACTCGTCGGAGGTGCCGATGTCGCCCGGAGTGCCCGCGGACGCGAGCATGGGTTCGATCGGGCCGGTGGTGGAGCGGGTGCGCGGCGCGGCTCGGCGAGGGGGTGAGTGCGGCGGGGCCGGATCCTTCGGTTCATCCATCATTCGGTGGATCAACCAGTTGGCGTCGGCCTTGCCGCCGCCGTGGCCGGTGTGGATGAGTGCGACCTTCCGGGAGCCGCGCTGCTCGCCATGGAGCACGACGATCACCTCTTTGCCGTCGCGCCACTTCTCGAGCTCGTAGGTGCCCGAATCCCAGATTGTGACCTCGCCCGCCCCGTACTCGCCCTTCGCGATGGTGCCCTCGAAGGTGCCGTATTCGAGCGGGTGGTCTTCGGTCTGCACGGCCAGGTGGTTCTGTTTCGGATCGGTCGGCTCGCCCTTCGGCAGCGCCCAACTGACGAGGACGCCGTCGTGCTCGAGCCGGAAGTCCCAGTGCAGTCGGGACGCGTGGTGCTCCTGGATCACGAAGCTGGTGCCGTCGGTGCTCTCGGGCGCGCTCGCCGGAACGGGCTCGCTCGTCTTCGACGCGTCGCGCATGGAGCGGTATTTCGCCAGGCGATCCTGCCGATCCCCGGAACCCTGCGGCGCGACGGCGTGCTCGCTGTTGGTGAAATCGTCGGTCAGCTCGCCCGGGGGTACCGGTGTGCCCGATGACATCTCGGCAAGCGGGTCGCCCCGTCTCTTCAGTGCCTTGAGCACGTCGCCGTACTCCAGCTGCCGGAGGCTCTTCGAGGCGAGCTCGCGCCAGGTCCGGGGCATGGCGACCGTGGGGCGGTCGCGCCCGCGCAAAGAGTAGGGCGCGACGGTCGTCTTGTTGCCGTTGTTCTGCGACCAGTCGAGCAGCACCTTGCCGCGGCGATCCTGCTTGCCCATCGTGCTCAGCACCAGGTCGGGGTGATCGGCCTCCATCGCGCGCGCGAGTTCATGGGCGACATCGCTGACCTGCGCCGCGGTCTGCTTGCCGTCGAGAGTGGCGTAGAGGTGGATGCCCTTGCTGCCACTGGTGACCGGCATGAGGTCGAGGCCCATGCCCTCGACGATCTTCTTGAGTTCGTGAGCGACGACCACGCACTCGGCAAGGCCGACGCCCTCACCAGGATCCAGGTCGATCACCAAGCGGTCGGGGTTGCGTTGCGCTCCCCTCGGCCCAAACTTCCACTGCGGCACATGGATCTCGAGCGCAGCGACCTGGCCGAGCCAGGTGAGGGTCGCGATGTCGTCGACCATCGGATAGACGCTGGCGTGATCCTTGTGCTCGATGGCATGACGCGGCACCCAGCTCGGAGCCGAGTCGGGCAGATTCTTCTCGAAGAACACGGGACCCTCGACCCCGTCGACCCAGCGTTTGCGGGTGGCCGGGCGCCCCTCCGTGTGCGGCAGGAGGAACTCCGCCACTGCGGCGTAGTAGCCGATCACGTCTGCTTTGGTCGTGCCGGTGGCGGGGTAGAGCACCTTGTCGAGGTTCGTGAGCTGGAGCGTGTGCCCGCCGACACTGACTCGATCGTTGCGGCCTTTGCCTGCCATGGTGCCCTCCGGCCTAGTACGCCGGAGTCGCGCCAGCGATCGTGATGGTCGTGCCCGAGGTGTAGCTCGACTCGGGGCTGATGAGGTGCACGTACGCTGCGCCGAGCTCGGCGGGTTGCCCGGGTCGGCCGTACGGGGCCTGCGACCCGAACTGGCTCACGGTCTCGCCATCCGACGAGGCCGGCTGGAGCGGAGTCCAGACGGGGCCGGGAGCGACCGAGTTGACGCGGATCCCCTTCGGTGCGAGCTGCTGCGCGAGAGCTGCCGTGAAGACACCGATCGCCCCCTTCGAGACGGCGTAGTCGAGCTTGTCGGGGGAGGGCTGCGCGCCCTGGATCGACCCGGTGGTGACGATCGAGGATCCAGGCTCCAGATGCGGGATCGCCGCCTGGCTGAGCCAGAAGAGCGAGTAGATGTTCGTCTTGAACGTCGCCTCGAGGCTCTCGGTTTTCATGTCGAGGATGTCTTCGCTGACCTCCTGGTGGGCTGCAACCATGACGAGGGCGTCAAGGCCGCCGAGGGCCTCGACCGCGCGTCCGACGAGGTGGAAGCAGAACTGCTCGTCCGAGATGTCGCCCGGTATGAGGACGGCCTTGCGTCCCTCCGACTCGAGGAGGTCGCGCACCTCCTCGGCGTCCGACTGCTCGTCGGGAAGATAGTTGAGCACCAGGTCGGCACCTTCGCGCGACATCGAGATCGCGGCGGCACGGCCGATGCCGGAGTCGGCGCCAGTGACGAGGCCGCGGAACCCCCTCAATCGGCCGCTGCCGACATAGCTCGTCTCGCCATGGTCGGGTTTGGGCTGCATGGCACTGGCGAGCCCCGGGATCGACTGCTCCTGCTTCGGGAACGGCGGCTTCGGGTAGAGGCTGATCGGGTCTTTTTTGTCGAGCTGGCTCATGAGCACCAGTCAACTCGCGTGGGGCCCGCCTGTCCCCTCAGCTGTCGTGTGGCCGCCCCGCCCCGCGAAGTGACGCGGATCGGCCAAACCGTCGCGGCGCGCCACGTCGCCATGGCCGATGCGCGTCACTTTCCGCGCTTGTTGGCTCGAGTCACGCCGCAGCCTACGGCCGTCGACACGGTCGCCGCCCCCGGCACCGGGGCACAATGGCCCGCATGCGAAGCATCTGGAAAGGCGCCATCACCTTCGGCCTCGTCAACGTGCCGGTGAAGGTCTACAGCGCGACCGAAGACCACGACATCTCGCTGCATCAGGTACACGACAAAGACGGGGGCAGGATCCGATACCAGCGGCGCTGCGAGGTCTGCGGCAAGGTGGTCGACTACGAGCACATCGACAAGGCGTACGACGACGGCGACCAGACAGTGGTTCTGTCGAGCGACGACCTGAAGTCGCTGCCCGAAGAGAAGAGTCGCGAAATCGACGTGCTCGAGTTTGTGCCAAGCGATCAGCTCGATCCGATCATGTTCGACCGGTCGTATTTCCTCGAGCCGGACGGCTCGTCCGCCAAAGCGTACGTGCTGCTCCGTCGCACCCTCGAGGAGACCGATCGCACCGCGATCGTGCATTTCTCGCTGCGCCAGAAGACGCGGCTCGGCGCCCTGCGCGTGCGGGGCAAGACGCTCATGCTGCAGTCGCTGCTCTGGGACGACGAGGTGCGCGAGGCGGACTTCCCGGCGCTGTCGAAGGCGATCCGCATCACCGACAAGGAGCTCGACATGTCGGCGAGCCTCGTCGACAGCCTGAGCGACGACTTCGAGCCGGCCGACTTCAGCGACGACTACCAGCGCGAACTGCAGCAGCTGATCGACGCCAAGCTCAAAGAGGGGGAGTCGCTCGACACCGATGCGACGTTCGGCGAGACGGAGGACGACGAGAGTGACGACACGAAGAAGGGCGGCGAGGTCATCGACCTGATGGACGCCCTGCGCGCGAGCGTCGAGAAGAACCGTGCCGCCAAGCAGGGCAAGCCGGCGAGCAAGAAGCCTGCGGCCAAGAAGCCTGCGGCCAAGAAGTCGGCCGCGAAGAAGACCCCCGCCGCCAAGAAGCCCGCCGCCAAAAAGCCCGAGGCGAAAAAAGCCGGCTGACCGCGGAGCCTCGCGCGGCGTCGTACGGTGGAGGGATGACCACTTCTCTTCTGCACGTTCCGTCTGTTGTCGCCATCACCGGAGGCCACGTGGTCCCGGTGACTTCCGCTCCGATCGACGGGGGCACCGTCCTCATCGAGGACGGACTCATCACAGCCGTCGGGCCGGCGGCTGACGTCACGGTGCCGGAGGGCGCCACCGTCATCGATGCGGGCGGCCGGTGGGTCGTTCCCGGCTTCGTCGAGGCGCACGGGCACGTCGGCATTCACGAGGAGGCCAATGGATCCGCCGGAAACGACACGAACGAACTCACCGATCCGAACACCGCAGGTGTCCGGGCCGTCGACGCCATCGACATCGACGACGAGGGCTTCCGTGACGCGTTGTCGGGTGGCATCACGAGCATCCTCGTCAAGCCCGGCAGCGGAAACGTCATCGGTGGTCTCAGTGTCGCGATCAAGACGTGGGGTGGACGAACCATCGACGAGCAGATCATCTCCGACTCGGTGAGCGTCAAGTCCGCCCTGGGGGAGAACCCCAAGCGCGTCTACGGCGGGAAGGACGCCATGCCGTCGACCCGACTCGGTGTTGCCTACGTCCTCCGTCAGGCGTTCGAGGATGCGCGGTTCTACGTGGCCCAGCGCCAGGCCGCCGCCGAGAAGGGCGAGCCCTTCCGGCGCGACCTCCGCCTCGAGACCCTGGGTCGTGTGCTCGACGGCGAACTCGCCTGGGATCAGCACACCCACCGCCACGACGACATCGCGACGGCCATCCGCCTCGCCGAGGAGTTCGGCTATCGACTCATCGTCAACCACGGGACGGAGGGCCACAAGCTCGCCGACGTGCTCGCCGAGAAGAACATCCCCGTGATCTACGGGCCGCTCTTCACCTCGAGGTCGAAGGTGGAGCTCCGGGATCGCGCGATCTCGAACCTCGCCGCCCTTCACCGGGCCGGCGTGACCGTGGCGATCACCACGGATGCACCCGTCGTGCCGATCAACTACCTCGTGCACCAGGCGTCATTGGCGGTGAAGGAGGGTCTGCCGAAGGATGTCGCTCTGGCCGCACTGACGAGCAACCCGGCCGCGATTCTCGGGCTCGACTCGCGGATCGGGTCGCTCAAGCCGGGACTGGACGGCGATGTCGTCATCTGGTCGGGTGACCCCCTCGACGTGCAGTCGCGCGCGGAGCGCGTGCTCATCTCGGGGGCGACGGTCTACGAGTGGGACGACGCCGCTCGTGTCGGCCGGACCGTCGAGCGTCTCACTCGTTTCGCTGGCTGACGACAGGTCGCGGGCTACAGAGAACTGAAGCCGGCAGAGACACGAAGCCTGCAGACACGAAGCGGACTAACCGCCTTGCCGCGGCAGGGCGGTCAGTCCGCAACACGTCTCACGGCCGCAGCCGCCAGGCCGCTACTTCGTCGAGAGCTCGTGAATTGTGATCGCGGCGTTGACGAGCGCGAGGTGGCTGAGACCCTGCGGCAGGTTTCCGAGGAAGCTGCCGTCCTCGGCGATCATCTCGGCCAGCATGCCGACGTCGTTGACCTGCTCGACGAGCTCGTCCATGAGCGCGGTCGCTTCGTCGAGACGCCCGACACAGGCGAGCGCCGACACCGCCCAGAAGGCGCAGGCCACAAAGGTGCCCTCTTCATCGTCCATGCCGGAGTAGCGGTAGAGAAGCGGACCGACGCCGAGGTCGCGGCGCAGGGTGTCGATCGTCGACGACATGCGCTCGCCGCGGTCGAAGCCGGTGGGAGCGTGCAGCAAGACCGACGCGTCGATCTTCGAGGAGCCCGGGTACATCACGTAGGAGCCGAGCTCTTCCGACCAGCCGTGCTCGTCGACCCACTCCTCGATCATCTTCTTGTTCTTCACCCAGTGCGCCAGGTCGTCGGGCTCGGGGTGGAGCTGTCCGATGTCGGCGAGGTGGCAGGCCGCGTCGATCGCCTGCCAGCAGCCCATCTTGCTCGAGGTGTAGTGCTGGAGCTCCTCGAGCTCCCACATGCCCGAGTCCTTCTTCTGCCACTGCTGGCAGGCGTCGTCGGCGAAAGCGCAGAGCAGTTTGTCGGTGCCGGCATCGATGATGTTGCCGCCTGAGGCGTACTGGCTCATGATCGCGAGGATGTCGGCGTAAACGCCGAGCTGCAGCTGACCGGAAGCCGGGTTGCCCGAGTAGACCGGGCCGATGCCGTGCCATCCTTCTGAGCCGGTCTCAGTGGGATCCTCGGGAAGGCTGCCGTCGAGCGAGAAGAAGATGTTGATGTCGGGGCCGTGCTCTTTGAGGGACTTCAGGATCCATGACACCGCGGCATGCGGCTCTTCTCGAAGCCCGAAATTGAGCAGCGCCTCGACGGTGTACGCCAGGTCGCGCACCCAGGCGAAGCGGTAGTCCCAGTTCTTGTTGCCGTTGAGGTTCTCGGGGAGCCCCGCGGTCGAGGCCGCGGCGATGGCACCGGTGGGGCTGTAGATGAGGAGTTTGAGGGCGAGAGTCGAGCGGGTGACCGCCTCCGACCAGGCGCCGTCCCAGGAGAAGTTCTTCGACCACAGCGCCCAGTTGTCGATGGTGCGGTCAATGCCCTGATCGACGACGTCGGCGTTCGGGATGTGGATCGGTTCGTCTTTCGTGCCGCACAGGCAGAGGATCGTGCGCGAGCCGGGCGTCGTCGTGAACGCACCGCGGAACTCCAGCGGTCCGTCGGAGACGCCGTCGCCCTCGTCGGTCGGGTCGGTCCGGCCGTGCTCGGAGCCGATCAGGATCAGATTGATGTCGCCGGCCCGAAGCAGGGGGCCGTGGACGGTGTCGATGCGCTCGATGGGGTTCGTGCCGAAGGTGTTGCCCGGAATGACCGCCCAGGCGAGATCGACCGACCCCTCGACGCCCTCGATGCGGCGCACCAGCTCCGACCAGGGCAGGCGCCCGGCGACACCGGTGACGAGCGCGTCGGTAATCTCGACGACTCCGGTCGGCGTACGGAACCGGGTGGTCAGCACGTTGCTGCCGGGGATGTACGAGCGGTCGACCTCGAAATCGTCGGTGACCGGGCGCAACTCGAAGCGACCGCCCTTGCCGGAGTCGACGATGCCGGCGATGACCGGGTCGGTGTCCATTTCGGGCATGGGCAGCCAGTCGATCTGACCGTCGTCGGCGATCAGCGCGACGGTGCGTCCGTCGCCGATGACCCCGTAGGAGCGGAGCGGCACGTAGCCGTCTTCACGAATCGACGGCGTTCGCCAGTTGCGGACGGTGGTGGGCTCGAGGGTGTTAGTCACCCCTTTAGCCTGCTCCCCGCGGCTGGGCGAAAGGGGAGGCGTCCCCCGTGATCCCCGCAGTTCGGCGCCAGTCTGATAGACCGGGGGCATGCCCGAACCCACTCTTCTGCTCGACGCCCGCGCGATCCTCATGGAGAGCCCCGTCTGGGACGCAGCCAGCAGCGAGCTGCTCTGGTGCGACATCACGCTCGGCCTGCTGCACCGCACCTCGGAAGACGGCTCGGCCGACCGCCAGAGCGAATTGCCTCCGCCCCTGGCGTCGTTCCAGCCGAGGCGGGGCGGAGGGCTGATCGCGGCACTGGGGGATCGCGTCGTCGAGACAGACGACGAGGGCCGGATCCTTGGGGATCTCGCGTCGATCGGCCACCGCCACCCGGGAATGCGGCTCAACGAGGGCAAGTGCGACCCGTTCGGAAACTTCGTGGTCGGAGCGATGGAGGTCACGACCGAGGATCCCGACGCGGGGCTCTATCGCGTCACACCGGCGGGCGACGTGACGGTGTTGAGGGGAGGCTTCGGCACGACCAACGGCATCGAGTTCACTGATGACGGCTCGACGATGTGGGTGACCGACACGGCAGTGCAGACGGTCTTCTGCGGCTCGTACGGGGCCGACGGCCTGCTGGGTGAGCTGGAGCCGTTCGCGGTCGGACGCGCCTTCGACGGTCTGGTGCGTGACGCCCGCGGCGAGTTCTGGGCTGCGGTCTACGGAGCCGGTCTCGTCGTGCACCTGTCGGCCGAGGGCGAAGAGCTCGAGACGATCGAGGTCCCGGCGCCGAATGTCACCGGGATCACGATCGGAGGATCCGATCTGTCGACCCTCTACGTCGGCTCGGCTCGCGAAAACGCCACCGAGGAGCAGCTGGAGGAGTTCCCGCTCTCCGGTGGCGTCTTCGCGATCGAGCTCGATCGGCCGGGGCTGCCGCCGCGACTGTTCGGCTGAGTCGAAGGCCGCTAGATGAGACCGACGAGGTTGTCGGCGCCGAGCGCACGCGCTTCGGCCAGCACCTGCCGCGCCTTGTCGGTGGAGTCGGCGATGTTCCAGAGCAGCACTCCCACCGGCACTCCGCCGTCGAGGTAGTAGACGACCGCCGAATCGTCGTCTTTCCAGTCTTCTACCGTCTGGAGCGACGAGTCGAGAGTGCCGACTGCCTCGTAGGCGAGATCGAAGACCTTCGAGTAGTACATCGGCGTGTGCGTGTACTTCTCGTCTGAGCCCGCCATGATGCGTCCGGCAGCAGCGCCCTGTTCTTTGGCGTTGTCGACGTGCTCGACCCGACGACGACCGAGGATCACGTCGGGGTACGAGGCCACGTCGCCCGCGGCCGAAATAAAGGGGTCGTCGGTCGCGAGACGGAGGTCGACGACGATTCCGTCGTCGACTGCCAGCCCGGACGCCTCCGCCAGTGCCACCGAGGGCTCGATGCCGAGGCCGACGACCACTCCGTCGACCTCAAGGGTCGAGCCGTCGTCGAGGGTGAGGAGGAAGCCCTCCGCCGCGGTCACGCCCTTGTCAAGACGTCGACCGGCGGCGAGCGTCACTCCGTGGTCGCGGTAGCGGGCCTCGAATGCCGACTGCACCGACTCGGGAAAGACCGAGCCGCCGAGGTGGTCGTCGGGAAAGACGATGGTGACCCGGGTGTCGTTCTGCACGAGAGCGGCGGCGATTTCGGAGCCGATGTACCCACCGCCGACGACGGCCACGTGCTTGCCCGAACCGGAGAGGGCGCGCAGGTGGCGGTAGTCCTCGGCGGTCCGGAAGTAGATGACCCGCTCGTCGTCGTTCGGCAGGTCGAGGGTCGTCGGCTGCCCGCCGGTGGCAAGCAGCAGTCGGCCGTAGCCGATGCTGTCGCCACCGGTCGTGACGACGCGTCGGTCGATCCGATCGAGCCGGTCCACCCTCGTCGACAAGCGGACCTCGGCAGAGGTCTCGTCGACCGTGCCGAGGTCGTTGTCGTCGGGGGTGTAATCCGGATCGATCCAGAGCTTCTTGGAGAGCGCAGGCCGCGTGTACGGCGCATCGACGTCGTCGCTCAGGATCAGGATCGAGCCGTCGGCGTCGACCTCTCTGATGCCCTTGGCGGCGGCGTCGGCGGTCATGCCTCCGCCGATGATGACGTAGTCGTATGTCTGGTCAGCCATGGGCTGTGCTCCTCAGGTCGCTCCGGTGAATCTGATCTCGTGGCGCAGGGTCAGTTGGCGACGGCTCCGACGCGGTCGAGTCCGGCCTCGTTGGCCTTGTCGTCGCGCTCGCGCGACGCCTTCGAGTGCTGGTCTTTTTCGGGGTGGCGGTTCTCGGCGCCGGTCATCCAGGCGAGCTGCTCGAGGCGCTCGAGAACGGAGTGCAGCACGTCGGCCGTCGTGGGGTCTTCGTCGTCGACGTCGTCGTGCACGGTGCGCATGGTGTCGGTGACGGCATACATGCGGTCGACGATGAGGTCGACGACATCCGTGGTCTCGACCGGGCCGGCCGGGAACTCGGCCAGGCTCGTGCTCTTGGTGACGGTGCTCGTGCGACCGTCGGGCACCAGATAGACGGCGCGCATGCGCTCGGCCACCTCGTCGGAGAAGCCGCGGGCGGCGTCGACGATTTCATCGAGCTGCAGGTGCAGGTCGCGGAAGTTGGAACCCAACAGGTTCCAGTGAGCCTGCTTGCCCTGGACGTGCAGTTCGATCAGGTCGACCAGAACCTTCTGAAGGTTGTCGTGAAGTTTTTCGGATCCTTGGAACATGGTTCCTCCTCGTGAGTTGAACGGTGTTGTGAACGGTAGTCCCCGTCCTTCATTGCGGCCTCAGCGGCTGTACCCCTGGGGGTGTATTCTTCGACCACCTGATTGCCTGAGGGGGCACCATGATGGGAAGAACACCCGGGGAGCGCGGTGCGGTTGCCACCGCTGCCGCACAGACGTCGACGGCCTCGCGCGCCAGACCACCGGTGGCTGCGTCATCGGCATGGGGAGCCGTGCTGCCGCCGACCGTGCGAACACTCGAGCAGAGCCTCGTCTCGGCTTTCCACGCCTTCGACCTGATCGATCTCATGACGATGTCGCACCGCGTCCGCGTGGTCGACGAGGTCACGGGAGCCGTGGTCGAGGCCGCCTTCGCCGCAACACGAGCCGGGCACTCGCGCTGGGCCTGCATGGTGCTTCGCGCGGCAGCCGACAGGCCGCCGACCTGGTCGTCGCTGTGCACGCGCTGGGACCAGATGATCGCCGAGGGCCTGGACGGGGTGAACACGGTCGACTGGGCCGATCGGCCCTGACCCCGGCGGCACGAGCCGACGCGAGGCAGGGTCGCCTACGCTGAACCGCGTGGAACGAGACGATCGGAATCGAGCGCGCCGCGGCGGGATCCTGCACTATCTCCGCTTTCTGCCGCGCGACTACGAATTCGTCACCCGAAGCCACCTGCGTTCACTGCTGACCGACGCGTCTGTGCCGAAGCGCTATCGCGAAGGCCACCTCGCCCCGATTCTGTTGCTGCCCGGCGTCTACGAGTCGTGGCGGCTGCTGCGCTGGTTCGCCGACGCTCTCAACGACGCCGGACACCCGGTCGTCGTCGTGCCCGGGCTCGCGCACAATCGGCGTCCGATCGCCGACACGGCGCTCACGGCTCAGGCGATCCTCGACGCGCACGACCTCCGGGGCGTGCTGATCCTGGCCCACAGCAAGGGCGGCATCATCGGCAAGACGATGATGCTCGACACCGATCGGGGCGGTCGCATCGATCGCATGGTCGCCGTGAACAGTCCGTTCTCAGGATCCCGGATGGCGCGCTTCGTACCCACCTCGGGCTTCCGTCCCTTTCTCCCGTCAGACCCCGCGCTCGCCCGGCTCAGCGGCCTCGTCGACGTCAACGCCCGCATCACCTCCGTCTACGCCGACTTCGACGGGCACGTGCCCGAGGGCAGCTACTTGCCGGGGGCACGCAACGTCCGCGTGCCGATCGACGGGCACTTCCAGCTGCTCGGGCACGCGGCGGGGCGGGCGGCGGTGCTCGCGGCGCTGGCCACGGCGGGCCCGGCGAGCCCTCAACCGACGAATTCGGCGTAATCCGGGGCCTATCGACACGGAATGGCCCAGCTCGTAGGCCGACGGCCCGCCCACACGCCGCTACTTCTCGCCGACGAGCTCCTCGCGCACCCGCCGCAGGTCTTCGAGCAGAGACCCGATCAGGATCCAGTGCTCGGGGTCGGGCGCCAGAACCCGGAGCGGGGCGGTCAGCGCCGGCAGCTCGCTCTCGGGCGCGGTGCCGCCGGATCCTGAGGCCGCGTTCTCTTCTCGGTCGTGCACCAGCAGTCGCACGTCATGGGCCGCCCGCCTCAGCTCATCGGCGATCCCGGCCACCACGTCGTCGTCGACCAGGTCGGGGTCGTAGTTGTCGCGCAGCGACCGGGTCATGGCGACCACGCGGTGCACCAGGTTCGAGAGGGTGCCGAGCAGCGCGCGATCGGCCTCGAGGATCCGCCGCTGCCGCTTCGCCCGCGGGTTCAGAGTGAGGCTCTCCTCGCCCGTCGTGACCCCCGCCGCCGCCCGCGCTTGCAGGTCGCGCAGCGCACGGGCGCGGGTCAGTGCCGCATCGAGGTCGATGCGGGAGGTCGGCGTCTCGAGAGCCGAGGCCAGCGAGTCGAGAGCCGCTCCCAGGTCGCGAGCGAGCCGCCCGAGCGCGAGGTGCGCGGGGCCGAGCAGCACCGGCGGCACGATGAGTGCGTTGACTAAGAGCGCGATCACCGCGCCGATCACCGTCTCGATGATTCGATCAAACGCATAGCCCGGAGTGACGACGCCGACCGACAGCACGAGCATCGCCGAGATGGGCACCTGGGTCGACGACGTCGGCGTGAGCCGCACCACCCAGGCCAGCAGCAGTGCCAGGATCACCGCGACCAGCACGATCCAGGTCTGGTCGTGACCGAAGAGGGCACCGACCCCGTAGGCGAGCGCGACGCCCATCACGACGCCCGCGCTCCGTTCGAGGCCACGGCCGAACGACTGGTTGATGCTCGGCTGCACGACCAGCAGCGCGGCGATCGCGCCGAAGATCGGCAGCGCCTGGTCGAGGATCACAAAGCAGAGGATCCAGGAGACCACCACGGCGAGAGACGTCTTGACCACCTGCAGCAGCGGCAGTCTCGACGGCTGGCGGAGCCGCGCGACGAGTCTGCTCGGGGTGGGGGCCACGGGGTCAAGGGTACGGCCGGACGGTATGGCCGCGGCGCGCCGCATCCGCCCGTATCCGTGACGAACTGTCGGGAAACTAGTTGACTGACGGTGTGTGGCCCAATTCCGCCGAAATTCTGCCCGCGGCCTTCCGCGGCAGCGGGGCGCGAGTGCTGTCGTTCCGTCCGCACTCGGTCGAGCCCTCGGGCGGCGGCTACCTCTTCGGGTACGAGGTCGACACCCTCGACGCCGACGGCACGTCGTCGACCGTCCTGACCTTCATCGACACCGACCCCGCCTCCGTCGAAGCCGGCGCGCGCGAGGGAGGCAGCGTCGTGAGCGACCCCGCGACCGGCTCGCCGGTGCGTGTGTGGGCCTACCCGTCGGATCCTGCGCTCCCCGCTCTCGCGAGCGTCACCTACCCCGACCGGGTCGTCGACCTCCTGGCCCGGATCGGGGTCCCCATCAGCTCACCGACACTGACCGTCGCCGCCTACCGCCCGGGTAAACGCGCCGTGATCAAAGTCGAGAGCCCCGAGGCGACCCTGTTCATCAAGGTGGTGCGGCCGACACGGGCCGAGCCGATCGCCGCGCAGCATCGGGCTTTCGCTCAGGCGGGGCTGCCGGTGCCGATCGTGATCGCCGCCCAGGCCGACGGACTGCTCGTGCTGCAGAGGGTCGCGGGCGTTCCCGCCGGCACGCGCGTGCTGGGCCTCGCCGCGAGCACCGGCTTCGTGTCGGGGGTCGTGGCGCTCGCCGAAGCCGTCTCGCGGGTGGGTCTGACCCAGCACGCGCAGGCGGATGCCCTCGAGAACGGCTCCTGGCACCGGCGCAGCCTGACCGAGTCGCTCCCCGACCGGGCGTCGATGATCCACGGCATCTATGACGAGATCGAGGCGCGCGTCAGTCGCTGGCCGAAAGGGGAGCTGCGTGTCGTTCACGGCGACCTGCACCTCGAGCAGCTCTTCGTCGACGCGGTCGATGTCGGCGTCGTCACCGGCCTCCTCGACATCGACACGGCGGGGCTCGGGCATCCGGCGCGCGATGCCGGCGCCCTCGTCGCGCATCTCGTCGTCACCGCCCAGTGGCACCGGGGCAACGGCGATCAGGCCGAGGCCCGCGCGTGCGAGAAGATCGCCGACGCCGTCGCCGACGAGTGGGTCGCCCTTCACCCGGAATGGGCCGATCGGCTCCCGCCGACCATCGCGTCGCAGCTTCTGGCCCACGCCGGCGGCCAGGCGACACTCGGAACACCGGTCGGCCGTGAGAAAGCGCTGCAGCTGATCGACGCGGCCGAGGGGGCGCTCTGGCCTCGTCCGGCCGAACACGCCGAACCGGCCGCTCTCGACGGGCCTAGCGTGGGCACCGTGCACCTGCACCCCTGACCCTCTCGGAGGACGAATGACCCCGCCCCGGCTCGACACGGTCCGCTCCATTCCCACCGACGAGTTCGAGCCGCTGGCCACATACGACGACGTGATCGTGGGCGGCGGGTTGACGGGGCTGGTGACGGCCCTGCTGTTCGCCCGTCGTGGGCATACCGTCGCCGTGCTGGAGGCGGGGCACATCGGAGGGCTCGTCGCGGGCAGCTCGGCCGCCATGGTGAGCGTGCTGCAGGGGGCGCAGCTGCAGAAGATCCACCGGCGCACCTATCAGGGCGTAGTCGACGCGTCCGTGCAAGGCAATCGCGAGGCCTTCGACTGGCTCATCGACTACGCCGACGAAGCCGGAGTCGATCTGGAGCGCCGCGACGCCTTCACTTTCGCAACGACGCGACGCGGGCTCGCCCGGGTCGACGGGGAGTACCTCGTCGGTCGCGCGGCCGGCCTCGACCTCGTCAAGACAGTGGATCTCGACGTGCCGTTCGCGACCATCGGGGCGGTCCAGCTTCGCGACCAGGCGCAGGTCGACCCGCTCGAGCTTCTCGCCGCCCTCACCGCCGATGTGCGGGCGTTCGGGGGAGTGGTGGTCGAGAACGTCCGCGTGACGGGAGTCCACGCGGGCGACCCGGCGACGACGCACACGGAGCTCGGCGAGGTCCGCTCCGAGCGAGTGCACCTCACGACGGGGGCGCCGATCCTCGATCGTGGCCTCTACTTCGCCAAGCTCTCGCCGCGCCGGTCGCTCGGGCTCGTCCTCTCCGACGTGCCCGAGAACGATCTGCCCGAGGCCATGTACACCTCGGTCGACGACCCCGGGCGGTCGGTGCGGAGCCACCGCGGTCAGCTGCTCGTGGCCGGCAACGAGCACGGGGTGGGGCGAGCAGCTTCGGAGGCCGTCCTCGCCCGCGACCTCCACGACTGGGCGGGCATGCACTGGCCCACCGCGCGCATGCGACGCGTGTGGAGCGGGCAGGACTACGCCACCCCGCACGGCGTGCCCTTCGTCGGTTACCTGCCGCGAGGCCGTGGCCGCATCTATCTCGCGACCGGCTACGACTCGTGGGGCATGACGAACGCGATCTCGGCGGCACGCATGCTTGTCTCCGATGTCGTCGGAGACAACTCCGACTGGATGAAGACCATCCATCACCGCGTCACCACCCCAGTCGCGATCGGTGCCGGCCTCGGCGAGAATCTCGCGGTCGCCTGGTGGTTCGCCCGTAGCTGGACGAGGGCTCTCACCAATCCTTTGCAGCCGGGCGAAACACCGCCCGAGGGGCGCGGTCGCGTAGGATCCGAGGCGCTCGCGCCCGTCGCTCGCTCCACCGTCGACGGAGAGACCTGCTCGCTCTCGGCAGTGTGCCCGCACCTCGGCGGGGTGGTCGCCTGGAACGACCAGGAGCTCACCTGGGACTGCCCGCTGCACGGGTCGAGGTTCCGCCCGGACGGCACCGTCATCGAGGGGCCGACGACTCGGGGCCTGCGGCGCCGCGACGCCTGACACGCCCGAGGAGGGCCGTGGTGGCAACCGGCGGCGTCGCGGGCGTAAACTGTGCCCTGCACCGAGTCGCGAGGGGCCGCTATCAGCGCCGTCGTTCGTCTGATGCAGTGCAAGCGGGTCGCGACGCAAGCGTCGCGTGGTCACCGCATCCGATCCGGATGCGAGTCCGACGGGGGTCTCCTTCTCCTGTCCTCCGCACACCCGGGGTCGTCACCGAATGCCGGTCCCGAAGCAGTCCCTCGACATCGTCCGCATCGGCGTTTCTGCCGTCTGCCGACACCACACCCCGGCCACTGAACCGCGGGTTGCCATTAGGAGGAGCCTTGGCTCGACCAGGCCAGCGCCAGTCCGGCGGTACACGAACCGCCTCCCGTTCGAACCACCGTCGCGTCCGCGATCTCGACAACGACGGCATCATCCCGGTGCTGGCGAAGGCCGTGCGCGAGGTCGAGGCCGCCGCCCAGCGCGGCCCCGTCAAGCCCTCGGTCCGCACGAAGTTCCAGGTGGTCGCGCTGCTCATGCGCGAAGAGCGCGCCCGCGTCAAAGCCGACAAGACGGTCACCGACGCCGACCGAGTTGAGCAGCTCAAGCGGCTCGACGGCGTCGCGACGATCCTCGCCAAGGCCGCGGCCCGCGACACGTCGCTCATCGCCCTTCTCGCCGAGGAGGCCGTGGTCTCCGACACGGCCAAGTCGCTCAAGCGCGACATGCTCATCGCCGCCGGCGTCGAGCTCAGCCCCGACGACCTGATCATCACCACCGAGGCACCGGTCGCGCGCGTCGCCACCGAGCGCCAGGTCGTGCCGCAGTCGATCGTCTCCCGGCAGCTCGCCAACCCGTTCCTCGCGCCCGACTTCGCGCTCGCCGAGGTCAAAGAGGTGCACCCGCGCCGCCTGGCCAACTGGGAGCTCTTCGGTCCGCTCTTCAAGTCGTTCGAGTACGGCGCCGGCGGGGCCTCCGCGTGCATGGAGCTCCCCGAGCCCTCCACCCTCCGCGCCCCCGGCGGTACCGAGATGATGCGTCACCAGGCGCAGGTCGTGCAGGCCGCGGCCGAGGGCCACCGCACGTTCCTCCTCGCCGACGAGCCCGGCCTCGGCAAGACCGCGCAGTCGCTGCTCGCCGCGCAGGCCGCCGACGCCTACCCTCTGCTCGTGGTGGTGCCCAACGTCGTCAAGACGAACTGGGCCCGCGAGGTCGGGCTGTGGACGCCACATCGCACCGCCACTGTCATCCACGGCGACGGCGACACCATCGACGGCTTCGCCGACATCGTCATCGTCAACTACGAGGTGCTCGACCGCCACGTCGGCTGGCTCGGCGACCTCGGGTTCCGCGGCATGGTCGTCGACGAGGCGCACTTCATCAAAAACAAAGACTCGCAGCGTTCGCGCAACGTGCTCCAGCTCGCCTCAAGGATCCGCGCCCGCACCGCTCATCCTCTCCTCATGGCGCTGACCGGCACGCCCCTCATCAACGACATCGAAGACTTCCGCGCGATCTGGCAGTTCCTCGGCTGGATCGACGACAAGAAGCCCGGCCCCGAGCTGATGGAGGCCCTCGAAGAGACCGGCCTCACCCCGGCCGAGCCCGGATTCTTCGCTTCGGCGCGCTCCTCGGTGATCGACCTCGGCATCGTCCGCCGCCGCAAGGTCGACGTCGCGGCCGACATCCCCGCCCGCCGCATCGCCGACCTCCCCGTCGAGCTCGACGACGAGGTGGGCCGCTCCATCCGCGAGGCCGAGCGCGAGCTCGCCAAGAAGCTCGTCACCCGCTACCAGACGGCTCTCGCCACCCGCACCTCCGGAGTGCGCGTCGAGGGCATCGACCACGACCTGGTGCGCCAGGTCGCCAAGTGGGAGCTCGAAGACGGCGACGGCGCCAAGACCGGCGAGAACGTGTTCAGCATGGTCCGCCGCATCGGCCAGGCCAAGGCCGGCCTCGCCGCCGACTACACGGCGCAGCTGGCCCGCAACGTCGGCAAGGTGGTGTTCTTCGCGAAGCACATCGACGTGATGGACACCGCCTCCGAGACGTTCGCCAAGCGCGACATCAAGTTCGCGTCGATCCGCGGCGACCAGACGCCGAGCGTCCGCCAGAAAAACATCGACGCGTTCGTCAACGATCCCTCCGTCTCGATCGTCGTCTGCTCGCTCACCGCGGCGGGCGTCGGCCTGAACCTCCAGGTCGCCTCCAACGTGGTGCTCGCCGAGCTCTCCTGGACCGACGCCGAGCAGACTCAGGCCATCGACCGCGTGCACCGCATCGGCCAGGAGGAGCCCGTCACCGCCTGGCGCGTCATCGCCGCCCAGACGATCGACACCAAGATCGCCGAGCTCATCGACTCGAAGGCCGGCCTCGCAGCCCGCGCCCTCGACGGCGACGACTCCGAGATCGTGGCGTCGTCCGACATCCAGCTCGGCGCCCTCGTCGCGCTGCTGACCGAGGCGCTCTCGGCGTCTCCGTCGGCGCGGAAGGCTGCGCCGCAGCGTCGTCGCTAGCGCGGCCCTGCGCCCCTCGGGTCTAGTCGCGTTTCGCAGGTTTAGTCGCGTTATTCCGCGACTAAACCCGCGAAACGCGACTACGAACCTGCGGCACCCCCGCCTCCAGCAACAGACGCGCAAGGGCACCCGGCGTCACTACGGTCCGCCAGTCCCAGCGCACCACACCGTTCACTCCCGGCTGACGAGCAAGCCAGTTCTCTCGGTTCTTCTCGTCGATCACGACCTGCTCCGGTGACCTTCCCGATCTCATGCGCGCATCGCGGTACTTCACCTCGCCGTCGAACTCGCCGACTCGGCGGCACCCTCGCCACCAGAAATCGCCGTAGGCGTCGGGACCGGTCGGGTTAGGGAAGTGCTTCTGCAGGTCGGGCTCTTCGAGGCCTCCTTCGTGGATCACGACGCGGCTGAGCGACTCGCCGGGTCGATCGGCTCGCGCGTCGGCAAATGCGATGGCTCGCTTCGCCCGAACCACGCCTCGAACTGCAGACCGATGGGTGCTGAGATCGAGAAGCTCATTCTGATCGAAGAGTCCGACGTGCAGGCCGTGGTCGAGTGCCACGACCGACTGGCGAAACGACGAGACCAGAGCGAGATCGACTCCTGTGCGTGCGGGTGACGTGACTCGGAACCCCGCGAATTCGAGGGTCTCGTCGTCGGAGAGCGTGCTTGCATGCTTGTAGGCCCAGCGATTCGCGGTGGAGGTCGTGGCGGCGGGAACCGTCACCTGGGCGCGCGACGGCCACGGACCCAAGCGAGGCAGGCCCCAGAACGCTGCCGCGCTTGCGTGCGAGAGTACGGCGTCGCAGCGCAGGGCTGACAGTGCCGCGAACGAGAGCATGAGGTAGCGTTCGCGATCGTCGAACGCGCGCCAGTGCTGGGCCCGGACGTAGCGGCCCGGAACGAGTCGCACGAGGTCGCCTCTGGCTCGCGCAAGCCGCTCGTCGGATTCTGATGAAGACGAGTGAACGAGAAGCTCGGGGCCAGGAGCAAGAGACATCGCACCAGACTGCCGACGGCCGCCGCCGAGCAGGGGGCGAGGGGGACAGCTGTGCAGAACTCGCCCAGCACCCGGGGTGTTAGCTCGGGGCCAGACAACGATCGTCGCACGGAAGCGAGCAACCCGAACATGCCCGAATTCAACGGATACGCCCACGTCGCCCTGACGGTGACCGACCTCGAGAAGAGCCTCCCGTTCTTCACCTCGGTGTTCGAAACCGAGCCGGCGGGTGAGCTGGTGACCGACGATTTCGTCCGCAAGATCTTCCCGGTCGGCGAAGGCCAGGTGTTCGGAGTGACCGAGTACACCGTCAAGGGCGACGCCGACCGCTTCGACCCCCGACACCCGGGGCTCGACCACGTGAGCTTCGCCGTGCCGAGCCGGGGCCGAGTCATGGCGCTGAAGAACCGCCTCGCCGATGCCGGAATCGTCGGCGACCTCGTCGAAGCCCCCTACGGAACGGTCTTGAACGTCAAGGATCCCGACGGTAACGCCATCGAGTTCTTCGCCCCTTCCGCAGGCTGACGATGGCCCTCGGGCACGATCTCCGCGAGGGGTGGCGACTTTTCGTCCCATACGCGCGCGAGGTTGTCACGCCACCGCGACGCCGAACCCTCGTCACGACGGTGGTGGTGCTCGGGATGGGTGGTGCGGCGCTGTTCCATGCGCTCGTGCCCGGGTTCGAGACCGAGGGGGCGCGGATCCTGGTGTCTTTCGCCGTCGGCTTGGCCGCCGCTGCCATCGCGGCGTGGATCGAGCTGTTCCGCTGGCGGCCAGCGATCACCGAGAGTCAGAACTTCGGGGGCTCACCGAGTTTCACGCCGGAGGCCGATAAAGAGATCCTCGCGGCCTACCGGGCCGGCCGCGAGCCGAACGTGTCGGTCAGCGACCGCATAGTCGCGGCGGAGCGCGCAGGTGGCTCTCGGGAAGGCGTCTGTCGAGTCATTCTGACTCTGTGGCCGGGCCCGATGCTTTTCGCCGCATACCTTGCTGCAGCCACGGGATTATTGATCGACTCTGGGGGCAGAGTCATCGGCGCATTTGGTGGTTTCGTCGGATTTCTTTTCTTTGCCGTCAACCTGCCCACGATGCTGGCACTGCTCGGCCGGACGACAGCACCTATTGCGACGAGGCCCGAGGGCGAAGCGGAGCCCGAACTCAAGAAGTCGCGCAAGCCGTACCGCGCCCTGGGCACCGACCACCCCGACGATTACAGCTAGAGCACCGCCGGGGCGAGAACGCCTACAGGCGCGACTTGACCTCGGCCAGCGACGGGTTGGTCGCCGACGACCCGTCGGGGAAGATCACGGTCGGAACGGTCTGGTTGCCGTTGTTGACCTGCTCGACGATCTCGGCTGTGCCGGGCGTCTCTTCGATGTTGATGTCGGTATACGCGATGCCGTCTTTGGTCAGCTGCTGCTTGAGCCGTGCGCAGTAGCCGCACCAGCCGGTCGAGAACATCGTGATGGTGCCCGCCTCGGGCACATAGGTCGCGTCGATGGTGGTCATGTCGAGAAGAATACGCCGGGCATCTGACAACGCGAGGATCGACAGCAAAGGATCCGAGGAGTTGAGTGGACGAGACACCATCGACTTCCGACGAAAGGGCACATCCATGCCGCAGACCATCGCCGACCAGCTCATCGCGCAACTCGTCGAGGCGGGTGTGCGTCGCATCTACGGGATCGTCGGCGACAGCTTGAACCCGGTGGTCGACGCGGTGCGCCGGACGGGTGGGTCGGCAAAGGGTGGGATCGACTGGATCCACGTGCGGCACGAGGAGGCCGCCGCGTTCATGGCGTCGGCGGAGGCCCAACTCACGGGGCAGCTCGCGGTGTGTGCCGGATCCTGCGGTCCGGGCAATCTGCATCTCATCAACGGGCTCTACGACGCCCACCGCTCGGGCGGACCGGTGCTCGCGATCGCGAGCCACATTCCGGCGAACCAGATCGGCATGTCGTACTTCCAGGAGACGCACCCGGACCGCCTGTTCACCGAGTGCTCGGGCTACTCCGAGATGATCTCGACGGCCGAGCAGGCGCCTCGTGTCGTCGCGAGTGCGATCCGGCACACCCTTGCCGGCAACGGCGTCAGCGTGATCACCCTGCCGGGCGATATCGCCGAGTTCGAGGCGGCGGGCCACGTGCCCGCGTACGTCGCGACGAAACCGCCGACGCTCGAGCCCAATCGCGACGACCTGCAAAACCTCGCCGACGCACTCAACGAGGCGAAGACCGTTGCGCTGTTCGTGGGCGCCGGAGCAATCGGCGAGCACGATGCCGTGATCCGACTCGCCGACGTGCTCAAGGCGCCGGTCGGGCACTCGATGCGCGGCAAAGACGTCATCCAGTACGACAACCCGTTCGACGTCGGCATGACCGGCCTGCTCGGCTACGGAGCCGCTCACGCCGGAATCCACGATGCCGACGTGATGGTGATGCTCGGCACCGACTTCCCGTACGACCAGTTTTTGCCCGACGGTGACAAGGTCAAGGTCGCCCAGGTCGATGCCGATGCGGCGAACATCGGTCGCCGAGTCGACGTGCACCTGCCCGTACACGCCGAGGTCGGGCCGACGATCCGCGCGCTGCTGCCGCTCCTCAAGCCGAAGAAGAACCGGAAGTTCTTGGACGGGCTGCTGAAGAAGCACGAACGCCTGATGAACGGCGTCGTCGGCTCGTACACGAAAGACGCGACGAAGATCGTGCCGATCCACCCCGAATACGCCGCGAGCGTCCTCGACGAGATCGCCTCCGACGACGCGATCTTCACCGCCGACACCGGCATGTCGAACGTGTGGAGCGCCCGCTACATCACGCCCAATGGCCGCCGTCGGATCATCGGCTCGTACCTGCACGGCTCGATGGCCAACGCCCTCCCGCAGGCGGTCGGCGCGTCTTTCGCCTACCCGGGCCGGCAGATCGTCTCGATGTCGGGTGACGGCGGACTGTCGATGCTGCTGGGGGAGCTTGTCACCGTCGCGGCCTACAAGGTCCCCGTCAAGATCGTCGTCTTCAACAACTCGACACTCGGGCTCGTTAAGGTCGAAATGCTCGTCGCGGGCTTCCCCGACTTCGGCGTCGACGTGCCATCGACCGACTACGCGGCCGTCGCCCGGGCACTCGGCATCCACGCTGTCCGGGTCGAGGATCCGCGCGACCTCCACGATGCACTCGAGGCCGCTTTCGAGCACGACGGCCCCGCACTCGTCGACATCGTCACCGACCCGCGGGCGCTGTCTCTGCCGCCGACGATCACCGGAGCGCAGGTGAAGGGCTTCGCCCTGGCGATGTCGAAGATCGTGATGAACGGTGGGGCGGGCGAAGCCGTGGCGATGGCCCGGTCGAACCTGCGGAACGTGCCCCGGCCGTAGCTCGGGCCGTCTGGCGGGCGAGCGAGCGGGCGAGCGCTTGCAAATTTGAAGGAAAAACCGGCGCCGCATGACGTGTTCATGCGGATCCGGGCCCCGGCAGCCGCCGGATCTCCTTCAAATTTGCAAACGCCGCCACAGGAGCGAGGCCGCTACTGAATGGCGGGGGCACTCCGAGAGACGAGCCGCCCGACCGCACCGAGCGGGATCCCGATCCAGCCCGGGCGGTTGCGCGATTCGTAGATCGCCTCGTACACGGCCTTGTCGATCTCGAACGCGTCGAGGAGGGTGCGCTGCGCGCGCACGTCGATGCCCGAAGCGGCGATGTAGCCGTCAATGAAGGCCCGGCGTGCCGCGTGCGACCACTCCGACGCGTCGACCGCGGGCTGCTCCTGAGCCAAGGATCCAGCGACGTAGTCGAACGACCGCAGCATCCCGGCCACATCGCGCAGGGTCACATCGGGCCTCGACCGCTCGGGCATCGGCCGGAGCGGCTCGCCCTCGAAGTCGAGCAGCACCCAGCCGCGCGTCGGCGACTGCAGGGCCTGCCCGAGGTGGAGGTCGCCGTGGATGCGCTGGAGCGACGGCCAGTCGAGCGCGCCCACCGCGTCGTACACAGCGTTGATCGCACCCTCGTATTCGGCGATCGCCGGTACCTCGCGCGCCGCGGTCGTGATGCGGCGGCGCATGCTGACGAGTGCCGCGTCGATCTCGTCGGGGCCGGCGACAACCGTGCTGAGCTCGGAGGCGAGAGTGGCGTGGACCTCGGCGACGGCCTCGCCGAGGGCGCGCGCCGAGTCGGTGAAGTCGACGCCGCTGCGGGCCGCGTCGAGAGCGACGCGCCAGGCGTCCTCGGATCCTGAAAGGAACTCCTGAGCGAAGGCGAGGTGCCCGTTCGCTTCGCCGCCGTCGCGACCCGGGTCGGGCCAGCTCGCCGTGAGATAGCCGAGCGACTCCGGCACCCGCGACGAGCCACCGTGTGTCAATGCCGCCTGCGAGGTCACATCGGGGTTGTCACCGTGGTGCAGCACGCGGAAGACCTTCGTAATGACCCGGTCGACCGGACCGTCTTGGACGTCGTAGATGATCGACGTGTTCGACTGCTCGCCCTCGAGCACCTTGGTGCGGACGACGCGACCAGGATCCGTGACGAGATGACCCTCGGCGTGAAGGTCGGAGCCGTCAACCCGGCGCCGCTCGACCAGGGTGCGAAGCAACTCGTGAGTGTAGGCGGGGTCGTGCGGACCGTCGTAGAGATAGAGACCGTCGCTCGACCCGATGAAGGCGTGGTCGCCTCCCGAGAGCGGGGTCGGCCTTGCGACGACGGGCACCTGATACAGCACCGGAACGTCGGGAGCTTCGTCGATCACGAGGAGCGTCATCACGAGAGCGTCGTCGACCGTCGACTCCATGCTGCCGATGACTCGGATCTTGGGCAGGCGGCCTTTCGTGGCGTACCAGCGCTGGCGCGCCATCCATCCGGCAAGTGAGGGGGCGACAGCGTCCATTTCAGCAGACTACGCCGGGTGCCTCGACGTTTGTCACCCGCATCCGATAGACAGGGGGGCATGAAGCGGCAGTTGGAGATCGAGCGCAAGTACGACGTCGACCGCGCGACCCGGGTGCCGGAGCTTACGGGCGTCGGCCCGGTGGTGACCACGACCACCGAGGAGGCCTTCACGCTGCGGGCGGTCTACTTCGACACGGCGGAGTACCTCCTGCTGGCGAATCGCATCACACTGCGCCGCCGCGAGGGGGGTCACGACGCCGGATGGCACGTGAAGCTGCCCGCCTCACGAGACGCCGAGTCGACAGCCACCCCGGCACGGCACGAACTGCACGCGCCCCTCGGTGAGGCCGCCGACGAGCCGCTGCCCGCGGCGCTCCGGTCTGCGGTCGAGGTGATCCTGCGCGGACGGCCTCTTCACCCGGTGCTGGTGCTCGAGACGCGTCGCACCGTGACGACCCTGCTCGACATCGACGGCGACCCGCTCGGCGAGGTCGCCGACGACGAGGTGACGGCCACGAACCCCGACACGGCCGCAATCCGCTCCTGGCGCGAATGGGAGGTCGAGCTCGCGCCAGGCGTCGGCCGGTCCGACGGCGAAGCTGTGCTCGACGCGGTCGGCGGCGTGCTCGAGAGCGCCGGGGCGAGCTTGTCGGCGTCGAAGTCGAAGCTGGCGCGTGGCCTCGGCGACTCCCTGCCCGGCACGAAGGCGATCGCCCTGCCGGGTGACGACGGCGCTGTTCTGGCCCCGTCGTCGGCCGGTGAGTTCCTTCTCGTCCAGATGGCGGCTCTCGTCGACGACCTGGAGCTACTCGACCCTCCGGCGCGCGATGGCGCCGACGATGCGGTGCATCGCTTCCGGGTGACCGTGCGTCGGCTCCGGGGCCTCCTCCGGGTCTATTCAGGAATCATCGACCCCGAGACCGCGTCCGCCCTCGACGCCGCCCTCGCCCCCGTCAGTGCGGCAGCCGGGGTCGCGCGCGACATCGAGGTGGCCGAGCAGCAACTGGCCCTCGACCTCGCAGATGCGCCGGAGGGCCTGGTGACGCACGACACACTCGCTCGATTGCGGGCATCCCTCGGCGAACTCGGGGCGGAGGCCGGGCGCGACCTGGGTCGGATCCTGAACGATGTCTCGTACTTCGAGACGCTCGACCGGCTCGACGCTCTCATCGGGCCGGGTGGTATCGTGTCGATCACGGGCGACTCGGCCGACAAATCGGCGTCGAAGTTCGCCGCCCTGAAGATCGCTAAGGAGTCGAAGCGGGCACGCCGCCGAGCGGTCGCGGCCGCCGACGCCTACGGAGAGAGCGGTGAGTTCGACGCGGAGCTCTTGCACCGGGCACGGAAGGCCGCCCGGCGGTTGCGCTACGCGATCGATGCTCAGCGCGGGGCGACGCTGAAGGGGAGTGTCAGCCCCAAAGCCGCGCATGCCCTGCAGGATGCCCTGGGCGACGCGCTCGACGCGCACGCGGCTTCTGAGCGCTACCGAGCGGCGGCTGATGTCGCCCGGTGGGCGGGCGAAGACACGTTCGGGTACGGCGTGCTGACGGCTCTGGCCCTCGCCCGCCGCGATCGCGCCCTGCGCCGCCTGCCCAAGCTCGCCGAGAAGTTGTAGAGGAAGGCGGGCCGGTGCCGCTCCCGAGTTCGGGAAACCCACCGCCGCGCTCCTGAGGTCAGGCGGCTCTTGAAGCTTGAGGCCTGATTTGCGCGCGATGTGCGAACGAGTTCCTGAGTCGAGCGTTGGCGGCCCTGAACTCAGGACCGACAAGAGTCGGCCGGCGCGACGAGACTCCTGAATTCAGGAGCACTCCTGCCGAAATCCTTGTCTCAGGGCTAGAGGACGACGCCGAGCCTGAGTTACTCGCGCTGGCCGCCGAAAAGCCTGCGTTGAGGAGGCCCACACCTGATTTCAGGAGCACCTCATCGAGAGGCGCGACGGTCAAGCAGCGCCACGATCTTCTCCACGGTGGCATCGTTGCGAGCCGTCACGGCCACCCCGAGCGAACGCCACCAGGCGGCTGGCACCTTCGTCGCGAGCACGCCGTCCGGCAGCCACTGGTAGACCGCCGAGGCGGTGACGACGAGCTCCTCGGGCATCAACTTGCTCGCAGCGGGACGCCCGACCGAGACGTCGATCACCCCGGCCGGAAACGACACCGCGATCCGATTGCCGGGCCGGCCCTCGGCGCGCAGCGGGTTCGCCTCGGCGACCGCTCGGAACGCCTCGGCCGACACGACCATCAGCTCGCAGTCGACACCGGTGGCGTCTCGCACACCCCGTCGGAGAACCTCAGGATCCGGGTCTCCCGCAGCCCCAAACACGACATTCCCGCTGTTCAGGAGTGTCGCGACCTCCGCATGCCCCGCATCGACGAACACCTGGCGCAGGGTCGCCATCGGCACGCGCTTCGCGGTGCCGACGTTGATGCCCCGGAGGAGGGCGACCCAGTCGGGCATCAGCTCCCAGACGAACTGGACGCGGCAGACACCGCCGCGTCAGTGGCAGCCACGTCGCCCGCCAGCCCCAGCACCTCGAGCAGCCACGCGATCTCGAACGCTCGCTCGCGCCACGACTCGTACCGGCCCGAGACACCGCCGTGCCCGGCCTGCATCTCGATCTTCATCGACGCGGGCGCTCCTGCGTCGCGCAGACGCGCGACCCACTTCGCGGGCTCCACATAGAGCACGCGGGTGTCGTTGAGGCTCGTCACCGCCAGGATCTTGGGGTAGCCGGAGGCATCGTCGGCGACGTTCTCGTAGGGCGTGTACGTCGCCATGTAGTCGTAGACCTCGGGGTCGTGGAGCGGGTCGCCCCATTCGTCCCACTCGATCACGGTCAACGGCAGGTCGGGGTCGAGGATCGATGTCAGGGCGTCGACGAAGGGAACAGCGGCGAGGATCGCGGCGAAGCGATCCGGCGCCAGGTTCGCCACCGCGCCCATGAGCAGGCCGCCGGCGCTTCCGCCCTCGGCGACGAGCTGGGCCGGCGTGGTCCGCCCCTCGGCGATGAGGTGGTCGGCGACCGCGACGAAGTCGGTGAAGGTGTTGCGCTTGGTCAGCGTCTTGCCGTTCTCGTACCATTCGCGACCCATCTCGCCGCCACCGCGCACGTGCGCGACTGCGAAGACGACGCCGCGGTCGAGCAGCGACAGGCGCGCGACGCTGAAGGCAGGGTCGATGCTGTGCTCGTACGAGCCGTAGCCGTAGAGATGCACCGGCGACGGAGTGCCGAGCGTCACCGCATCGCGCTTCCACACCAGCGAGATCGGCACGCGGGTGCCGTCGGCGGCTGTCGCCCACTCGCGGCTCTGCTCGTAGTCGGCGGCGTCGTAGTCACCGAGCACCACCTGCTGCTTCAGGATCCGACGCTCGCCCGTCGCGACCTCGAGGTCAGCGATCGTCGTCGGGGTGACGAACGACGACAGGACGTAGCGCCCGGTCGCCTGGGTGAACTCCGGGTTGCCCGCCCAACCGGCCGTGAAGAGGGCTTCGTCGAATTCGAGCACCTCCAGGGCACCGAATCCGCTGTTATCGCCCGGGAGCGGCACGATGCCGATCTGGGAGAGACCGTCGGCGCGGAAGTCGATCAGGAGGTGACCGGCGAAGGCGTCGACCGACTCGAGTCGACGATCGGCCCGGTGGGGGAGCACCACGCGGCGGTCGGTCGTCGAGGCGGGGTCGTCGGCCGGAACGTCGACCAGCTCGAAGCCGACCGCGCCCTCGTTGTGCAAGACGAGCAGTCGGTCGCTGCCGTCGACAATGGCGTGGTCGACCTCGTACTCGATTCCCTCGCGGCGCGGCCACACGACGCGGAACTCGCCGGTCGGGTCGGACGCGTCGAGGATCCACGTCTCGCTCGTGATCTTCGAGCCCGCCTCGACCACCAGGTACTGACGGCTGCGGGTCAGGCCGATGCCGATCCAGTAGCGGTCGTCGGCCTCGTGGAAGATGCTGACGTCGTCGCCGGTGCTGCCGACCTCGTGGCGCCAGATCGTATCGGGCCGCCACGACTCGTCGACCGTGGGGTAGAAGAGATAGCGGCCCGACGCGTCGAAAGTGGCGCCGGGTGCGGTCTCGCGGATCTCGTCTCGGAGGTCGGTTCCGGTGACGAGGTCGCGGATCCTGAGGGTGTAGCGCTCGTCGCCCTCGAGATCGACGCCGAACGCGAGGAGTCGGCCGTCGGGGGAGACGTCGAAGCTGCCGAGCGAGAAGAAGTCGTGGCCCTCGGCCTCGATGTTGCCGTCGAAGATGACCTGCTCACCTGCGGCCGGAACCCCGGCTTCGATGGTGGGCGGGGTCCAGTCGTCGGGCCCGTCGATCGGCAGCCGGCACTGGATGCCGTACTGCTTGCCCTCGGCGGTGCGTGAGTAGTACCAGTACGACCCCTCGCGGGTCGCGACACCGAGGTCGGTCTCTTGCACGCGCCCCTTGATCTCGTCGAAGATCGTCTGGCGGAGCCCCTCCAGGTGTCGCGTCGTCAGCTCGGTGAACGCGTTCTCGGCCTCGAGGTGCGCGATGACCTCGGGACTTTCTTTCTCGCGGAGCCACTCGTAGTCGTCGACGAAGTCGCGGCCGTGATGACTGCGTGTGACGGGCTTCTTCGGTGCGCGGGGGGCTTCGGGCAGATCAGCAATGGCCATGCGACAAGCCTAGTGACGGGGTGCTGTCTCGAGTCTGTAGGAGAGCGACCAGACGGCACGGCTGAGCGGGGGATGCCACAGGGCGATCTCGCGCAGAAACTCCAATTCGGCGTCGAGCCCCAGCCCGGTCGGGGATCCTGATCCGGCATGCCCGAATGCATCGGCTCGGAGCGAGATCACGACGTGCTCGTCGACGCTCGGCAGATCGGGGATGACCTCCCACGGGTCTTCTCCCTGTCGGCAGCGGAGTTCGATCAGAGTCGCCAGCTCGTCGTGGGCCTCGGCACGGAGTACCTCGAGGCTGCGCCCGGCCCCGGCGAATCGGGGACGCTCGGGGGTGGTGCCCTCAGCCATCGATGCGGACGTCTCTCTTGACCATCCGTCGATGCTACGCCTGGCACGATGGGTGGATGACTGCCGCCACCCAGGTGCCCGACGACCTCCTCCGCGTCTGCGTCGCCTACCTCTGCCGCGAGGTCGGTGGGCGTCGTCAGGTGCTCCTCGGTCGCAAGAAGCGCGGCCTCGGCGAGGGCCTCTTCGTCGGCCTCGGTGGCAAGTTCGAGGCGGGGGAGACCGAGCTCGACGCGATCGTCCGTGAGATCGAGGAGGAGTCGGGCGTCATCGTCGAGAAGAGCGACCTCGATCGACGCGGAGACCTGCGCTATCTCTTTCCGCACCGACCGACCTGGAGTCAGCGTTCTACGGTCTTCGTCGCGACGCGCTGGACCGGTGATCCGTCCCCCAGTGACGAGCTCGACCCCGAGTGGTTCGACGTGTCCGATCTGCCTCTCGATCAGATGTGGGACGACGCTCGCCGGTGGCTCCCCGAAGTGCTCGATGGGGGACACGTCTCGCGCGAGTTCGTCTTCGGCCCCGACCTGGCAACTGTCTCTACGCACCGCCCGATTCGGTTCGGACCCGCGTAAGTTGAGGGTTGTTCCCCCGAATGGGTGCCACCTTGAAAGGGGGACGCGCCCGATCTGATCAGTCAGTAGATTCGGTGTATTGCCACCCGTCGGGTGACAAATCAGCACAGCTGAGGGAGCATCATGACCGTTTTCGATAGCCGGGTGACACGCCGTGTCCGCCGTCCGGGCGACAACCGCCGTACCCCTCAGAACAACAACGGCGTCTCTCGCCCCGTCGGCTGGGTAGCAGCCCTCGTGTGGCCCGCCGTCTGGACTGCCGTCATCGCCGGAGCCCTCCTGGGCGCCGAAGGGCGCCTCATCTTCTGGGCTGGGGTCGCAGGCGTTCTTGCGATGTTCGCCCGTCAGGCCGTCAAGGTCGCCGCGCGCAACGTCCGCGGTGCGAACCTCATCATCGACAGCGGCCCCTACCCCGAGCGCGACGTCTGACCTTTCCGGCCTCTATGTAGGCATCCGGGGGTTTCCGCAGCCCGGCCCATGCTTATTTGAGAGCGATTTGGCGAACGAGTCACACCAGTTACTGCCGTGTGGGGTCTGGTAGTCGCGATCGCTCGCAAATTAGCGACGAGGATCCGCGGATCCTGGCCCATTTGCTCGACTCGCGAGCGCACTTCTCCGCAATCGGCAGGGCTCGGCCCCAAGGGCGGGTATCTCCTCGATAGTGATAGCCGCCGCTGGCGTCGTGGTCATTTTGCGAGCGATTTGCAGTCCGAGTCACACGGGCTGCTGCCGTGCGGGGTCGTTCAGCCGGGATCGCTCTCAAATTGGCGGCCAGCCCCGACCGCCGAGCCCCTACCGCCGAGCCCCGACCGCCGAGCCCCGTCCAGACAGTGACAGCTACCCGTTGAGCGGAGTGTCGACGTCGCGCGAGCCGTCGGCCGTGGCGTGCATCACCGGGCGCACGAAGAAGTCGATGATGCCGAAGAGCACGGCGCCCATGAAGGCGAAGATCGCGTAGCTGTCGAAATGGCGCGCTGTGTCTCCGCCGCGGGAGGCGAGCACGATCGACAACACGTAGAGCACGACAGCGCCCACGATGAACAGGACGACGAGCCCCAAGAAGAGGCGGTGGAGCTGAAGGCGAGTCACCGCTTCAGGATACGCCGCCGCCCGACGAACCCCCGTCGCCGGTAGGGGGAACGGGCGGTTCGCGCCGAGCGCCGGCGGCCACCTGTACGGGCCGCGTGCGGGGCGCCTCGGCCTCGAGCCCTGTGACAGACCCGAGGAAGGGGTCGGACGTCGATGGGTCGTCGAACCCGTGAGCGGAATCGAAGTCGTCGGGGCCCTGGAAGTCGGCGCGCTCGTCGACCGGAATGGTCGCGATGGTGCCGGTATCGCTGCGCGACAGGCCGTGGCGGGCCAGCACCTCGTCGCGTTCACTGATCAAGAACTCGCGGTTCGCCGCCTGAGCGTCTTGGAACATCGTGGTGCTCCCCGTCAGGATGGCGCGGATGCGACGGCGCTCCCAGAACTGCTTTCCGGTGATCATCAGGACGACGCCGCCGACAGCGTACGCCGCCATCATCGTGAGCCCGCGGCCGAAGCCGGGCCCGACGTCGTAGAGCTCGCGCTTGAGCATCTCGGTGATGCCGGAGCCGACGACCACGTGATTGAGCCAGGCGAACGGCTGCGGCATGAACCAGGACGGGTAGGCCGCACCCGACGAGGGCATCGACAAGAAGATGAACACGACCATGGCGGGCAGCGCGATGAACCGGCCCGCGAAGTAGCTGAAGCCGTTGACCGCGAGGCCGATCGCGACGATCCAGCCCCAGCCGATGAGGAAGAGCATGCCGAAGTGCCCGTGGACTGCGCCGATGACGGGCCCCGCGAGCGTGTTGGTGATAGCCGAGATCAGCACACCGCCGCTCAGAATGACGACGACGCGAGTGCGGTGGCGGAGCGGAGCGCCCATGAGGCCGATGAACATCGCGACCATGTAGCCGCCAATGCACCACGAGAGCATGAGGTAGAGCGAGACCGTGCCGTATTCGTCCCACCCCGGAAGCGGCGCGAGGTCGGTCGAGGTGACGGTGATGCCCTGGGCTGTGAAGATCGGCTCGAGTGTCGCCGGAATGAGCGCGGCGACCTGGTACTGGTGGGCGGTGGCGCGATAGACGGTGTCGGTCGACCCATCGAACGCGATGGCGACATGACCGTGGAGGACGGCCTGCCGGGCGCTGTCGAGTGACGCGTACGTCTGCAGGTCGAGCACGCCGGGAAGCGCCTTCTCGATGGCGGCCCGAAGCCCGGCCGGAGCATCGACGAGGGCGACCGGCACCTCGTGCGGGTGTGGCGCGTGAAAGGCGGCCACGTAGCAGAGGCAGAACATCACGATGAAGAAGAGCGGAAGCCATAGTTGCAGCCCGATCAACTGGAGCGACGGATGCAAGGATCCGTACCACCGCCGAAAAGCCGACGGGCCGCGAAGCGCCAGGCTCGTTGCACGATTAGCCACTGATCCGCCTCTCTGAGTGCCTCCGACCACGATAACCCCGACCGCCGACACCCGCCGCGGCCATCCACAGGCGACCCGGCCTGACGCTTTCAATCTCGCGCGTGACGCCTACGACCTCGTGCGCGACACCGCCGACGTGTCCATGGCGAGCTCTTCGGCGTCGAGTCCGAGCAGCACTCGGCGCATGACCTCTTCGTCGAGGTTGCCGTTGTCTCGCTCGCGCAGTACGACCTCGCGCCGTTTCTGCAGCAGCTCCCGCCGGATGCTGGCGAGGGCGCGGGCGTTGTTGCGGGCGGGCCGGGCCAGCGTCGGATCGGGCGTGATGTCGGGGATCACGACGTGCGGTGTGGATCGCATGTCGGCCCCGCGCTCGGGCGAAGCGGGCTCGACCGACTCGGCCGCGGGATCCTGCTCGTCGGATTCGGCGTCGCTGTCTTCGCGGAGGCCCTGCCGGAAGGCGGCGTCCTGCCGCTGCAGGCGCTCCTTCAGGATGGTGATGCCCCGGTCGATCGACTCGTCGCCCCACTCTTTCGCCCAGGCGTCGCGTCGGGTGTCGAGGTAGTCGACGGCCTCCTGAGTGCTGTTGGAGACCAGCTTGAGCTCGGCCTGGACGTCGCGTTCGGCCTGCGTGAGATCTTGAACACCGAGTCGGCGGATCACCCAGGGCAGGGTGAGCCCCTGCAAAAGCAGTGTGCCCACGGTCACGACGAACGCGATGAGGAACATCACGTCACGGGCGGGCACCTCGACACGGCTCTCGGTGATGACGGGGATCGACACGGCCGCCGCGAGAGTCACCACGCCGCGCATGCCCGTCCACGAGAGCACGAGCAGCTGCTGCCACGACAGCTTCGGATCTCGCCTCCCCCAGATCATGCGCCGGACGCGGGCTCGTCGGAACCGCCGGAAGCGCGCGTGCACGATCAACTTGATGCCCCGCGACCAGTAGTAGGTGACGAAGATGAAGATCGGTCTCACCACGATCACCACCCCGAGCACGATGAAGGCGACTCCCACGCTTTGGCCCAGACTGCGGCCGCTCTCGGCGACGTCGTTCACGACCGTGCTGAGCTGCAGTCCGATCAGCGCGAAGACGAAGCCCTCGAGCGTGACGTCGGCCGCGGCCCAGATGGGTCGCTCCTGGAGACGTGAGGCGTAGCCCGACTTCGGCGAGTTGTAGCCCACGTAGAGCCCGGCGGCGACGACCGCGAGCACGCCGGAGCCCTGCAGCTGCTCTGCCGAGATGTAGGCGAGGAACGGCAGGATCAGGCCGATCACGATCTCGACCACCGGGTCTTTGACGTGCATGCGGAGGTAGTGGGCGACGATGCCGAGCACGAGGCCGACCGCGACGCCGACGCCAATCGCCAGCCCGAAGATGCCGAGGTCTTGCCAGATGGTGAGCGCTGCGCCGCCGACGATGGCGAGGAACACCTTAACGAGGGTGAGCGAGGCGGCGTCGTTGATGAGGCTCTCACCCGAGATGACGGCCATCATCTTGCGGGGCAGGCCGAGCTTGCGGCCGATCGAGGCGGCTGACACGGCGTCGGGCGGGGCGACGACGGCCCCCACGAGGATCGCCGCGGGCAGAGTCATGTCGGGGATCAGCACGTAGGCGATCCAGCCGACGACGAGCGCGGTCACGATGACCAGGAAGATGCCGAGACGGCGGATCTGCACGAGACTCTGGCGGAAGTTCTGGAACGACACGTCGAGCGAGGCCGAGTAGAGCAGCGGTGGAAGGATGATCGTCAGGATCACCTCGGAGTCGATCTCGATGTCGGGAAGCCCGGGGATGAACGAGACGAGCAGTGCGACGGCGACCACGAGCAGGGGAGCGGGCAGACCGCGCCAGCGCGCGAACGCCGTGATCGTCAGAGACCCCGCGAGGATGAGAAGGAGTTCGAGAAGTTCCACGTGGGTTCCGTCCATCGTGCAGTGAGCGCAGAAGTTCCATTCTGCCAGGTGGCACCCAGGCTCCGCCTGTGCTCGGGGTTCATCCGGGTTTCGTAGCATGCGGGGGTGATGCGAAGGCGGACGACCTCAGGCGAGGTGCTCGGTGTGGCCGAGCGCGGAATCAGGGCGTGGCGGGGTATCCCGTACGCGGCGGCACCCGTGGGCTCCCTGCGGTACCGGGCCCCGTCGGATCCTGCGCCCTGGCGCGGCGTGCGGAACGCACGCCACTTCGGGCCGGCGTGCCCGCAGGATCGCGACCGGTTCGTGGGAATCGACGCGACGACCCCGCAAGACGAAGACTGCCTGTCGATCAACGTGATCGCCCCCGAAGGATCCGAGGCGGGCGCCTCCCTGCCCGTCCTGGTGTTCATCCACGGTGGCGCGTATGCCGTGGGATCGTCGCGCGAGTTTCCGCGGCAGGGCGAGCAGCTCGTGCGCGAGGGCGGAATCGTCTACGTCTCGTTCAACTACCGGCTCGGCGGATTCGGCTACGTCGACCTCACGGCCTGGTCGACCGAGGAGCGACCGATCGACTCCAACCTCGGGCTCCGCGACCAGGTGAAGGCCCTCGAGTGGGTTCGCGACAACATCCGCGAGTTCGGGGGAGACCCCGAGCGCGTGACGATCTCGGGGGAATCGTCGGGCGGCAACGCGGTGACGACGCTCATGACGGTGCCGAGTGCGAAGGGTCTCTTCGCCGGAGCCATCGCGCAGTCGTCGCCGACCAACGCCATCTACCCCCGAGAGGTGACCGAGAAGTGGGCGGGCGAGCTGCTCGAGCTGCTCAGCCGCGAGGTGCGCGACGACGACCTCGAGTCGACCTCGCATGAAGACGCAGTCGCCCTGCTCGAGAAGGCCGGCGCGCACCACATCGTCCGGGCGACGTCGAAGCTGTTCCTCCGGGCTCCCGACGATCAGCCCGGCTCGATCTTCCTGTCGCCCGTGATCGACGGCGACTTCCTGCCCGAGCGCCCGCTCGACGCTTTCAAGGCCGGGCGTGCGCACCCGGTGCCGCTGATCATCGGCACCAACGACCGAGAGGGCTCGGTCTTCACGGGGCGGCGCGACATCCTGGCGACGACACCGCTCAGGATCCGCGCGATCTTTGCCAACACGACCAAGAAGGCGCGCAAGGCCATCACCAAGCAGTACCCGGGCCTGCCGGCGCGGCGTCCCGCCCTCGACTTCGGGGGCGATTTCTCGTTCTGGTTCCCGTCGGTGAAGGTGGCGGAGAGGCACGCCCGGTTCGCCCGCGTCTACTTCTACCGTTTCGACGCGGCGCCCCGGATCCTGCGTCTCGCGGGGGTCGACGCGTTCCACGGTCTGGAGCTGTGGGCGCTCTTCGGTCGGATGAACTCGGCCTTCGGGGCGGCGATGAGCCTCCTCGGGGGTCGGCGGGCCTTCCTCGCGACGGCGGCCCGGATGCGTCGGCGGTGGCTGGAGTTCGTCGTCACGGGAGGGGTCGCCGACTGGCCGTCGTACGACCCGTTCCGCAGGCGGACGCTGATCATCGACCGCGTCGATCGAGTGGAGTTCGACCCGCGCGGAGAGCGGCGGCGCGTGTGGCAGGACTTCGTGCCGCATATCTGACGGCGACGCCCGTCGGGCGCTTGTTCACACGCCGTCCACCGCGCGTTTGCAATCCGTTCAGCCGACTGGAAGAGTCAGGCCGGTGGATCTCACCCTCATAGTCGTTCTGGTCATTCTTCTGGCCGTCTTCTTCGACTTCACGAACGGCTTTCACGACACCGCCAATGCCATGGCGACACCGATCGCGACCGGGGCGATGCGGCCCAGGGTCGCCGTGACGGTGGCCGCCCTGTTGAACCTGGTGGGTGCCTTCCTCTCGACCGAGGTCGCAAAGACCATCTCGGGCGGCATCATCCGCGAGGGCCCGGGCGGCGTCGAGATCACCCCGACGATGATCTTCGCCGGCCTCATCGGCGCCGTGATCTGGAACATGATCACCTGGCTGCGCGGTCTGCCGTCGTCGTCGTCGCACGCGCTCTTCGGCGGCCTGATCGGCGCGGCACTCGTCGGTGCGGGCACCAACTCGGTCGACTTCGGAGTCGTGCTGTCGAAGGTCGTCCTCCCGGCGCTGCTCGCGCCCCTCGTCGCCGGGCTCGTCGGCTTCCTCGCCACCCGCCTCGCGTACCGGATCACCCGTCGCCCGGTTGGCAAGAACCAGCGCGGCGGGTTCCGCGTCGGGCAGATCTTCACCTCGTCGCTCGTGGCGCTGGCTCACGGCACCAACGACGCCCAGAAGACGATGGGCGTGATCACCCTCGCTCTGATCGCGGGCGGGTTCCTCGGCTCGGGCGCGAACCCACCGTTCTGGGTGATCCTCGTCTGCGCTCTGGCCATCGCGCTCGGCACCTACACCGGAGGCTGGCGCATCATCCAGACCATGGGCGGCGGTCTCACCGACATCAAGGCGACCCAGGGCTTCTCGGCCGAGGCATCGACCGCGGCCACCGTGCTCGCCTCCAGCCACCTCGGCTTCGCGCTCTCGACGACGCAGGTGTCGTCGGGCTCGATCATCGGTGCCGGCCTCGGCCGTCGCGGCTCCACGATCCAGTGGGGCACCGCGGGCAAGATCGTCATCGCCTGGTTCATCACGCTTCCCGCCGCCGGGCTTGTCGGCGCGGCGTGCGAGCTCATCGCTCGCATCGGCGTCGTCGGGCTCGTCATCGACGCGGTGCTCGGGGCAGGGGTCATCGTCGGCATCTTCGTCGCCTCGCGCCGCAAACCGCACGAGCAGTCCAACGCCCTCGAGGTCGACGTCGCCATGAACTCCGTCTTGACGCGGAGCGAGCGCCGCAGCCTGCTCAAGAAACGCGGTGACGAGCTCCTCGCCGAGCGACGCCGTATGAGCGACGAGTCGTCGCTGTTCGAACTGGGTGCCGAGGAGGAAGTCCGATGATCAACTGGGGAGCATTTCTGCTGGTGGCCCTCGTCTCGCTGGTGTCGGCGGGTGCGCTGGTGACGATCTATGCGTCCGGGCTGCGACTGCTGGCCGTCGACGGACGGCCCCGTGCCGCGGTCGTCGGTGCCTACGCCTGCTTCACCGTGTGCGCGCTCGGTGTGCTGTTCGGCATCTACCTGATCGTCCCGGCGCTGCACGCGAGCTGACCGCTCGGGGTCAGTCGACCTGCACGGCGATCGCGCCACCGTTCGCGAGCATCTCGAACCGTCGGCCGGGCAGCGTCGAGACCAGCACCACGCGGTCGACCAGGGCCCGCTGCTTCGGCACGCACGAGACGGCGTCGCCGACGTTGTCGTAGGTCGCCACGAAGCACACCTGGGCCGAGTCGACGCCGTACCCGACCCAGAGCCGCCAGCGGTCTGCGGTGGCCGACAGCGAGGAATCCTCGTCGTAGATCACGCGGCTCGACCCCAGATCGACCTCGCCTCGAATCGCCACGGGCAGAGCGTCGGTCGGCACCTCGGCGCGGTCGAGCGCCCTCGACAGCACCGACGGCAGGGGCGAGGTCGGCGAAGGATCCGACGGGGACGGCTTCGTCTCGACACTCGCCTGATTCGCGTCGGTCACGCCGTGGATCGTCGCGGCGAGGGCGATCGCTGCGGCGAGCGCGACCCCGGCCACGAGCCACGCACGGCGCTTCGGTCGGGCCGGCTCGGCCTCCTCCGGTGCGTCGGGTGCCGGGGGAGTCGGGTCTGCCGCGGTCGCGGGTGACGGTGAGGCGGCCTCGCGCTGCCGTCGCTGCTCGGCGTCGTATTCGCGCAGGGCCGCGGCGGCCTCGGCGGCGACGCGTGGGTCCGCGCCGGGGGCGAACGCGAGTTCGGTGAGGGCCAGCCGGCGGCGGTCGGGATCCTCGGCGGAGCCTTCCTGCTCGGCGGTCATGGCGTGATCGTACCGCCGGAGCGCCGAACCGAGCCGCCGGGGTTCTGCCATGATCGGTCTATGCCGACGTCGCCGCGCCTTCGCATCCTGGTCGCGAACAATCCGTCGGCCTCGTTCGGCAGGCATCGTCCCGTCGGCCCCGCCGTGACCGCGGCGCTGGAGAAGGCCGGGCACGACGTCGTCCCGTTCCAGCGCGAATCGCAGGAGGCCCTCGAGACGGCGGTTCGATCCGAGCTCGAGACCACGACGGTCGACGCACTCGTCGTGGTCGGCGGCGACGGCATGGTCAGCTTCGGTGTAGGGCTCGTCGCCGAGACGGGTGTGCCTCTCGGCCTGGTGCCCTCGGGGACGGGCAACGACATGGCGCGGGCGCTCGGGCTGCCCTTCGACGACCCCGCCCGCGCGATCGAGAGATTGGTCGAGTTGCTTCGCGAGGCGCCGCGCGCCGTCGATCTGCTGCGGGTGACGCGCGACGGCGCCGAGCCCACCTGGGTGGCCGGGGGAGTGTCGGCCGGTTTCGACGCCTTCGTCAACGAGCGGGCCAATAGGATCCGACGCCCCCGCGGCCGGGCACGGTACGACCTCGCGCTCGTGCTGGAGCTTCTGCGGTTGCGGCAGGTCGAGTACGACGTCGTCGTCGACGGGGTCGCCTCGCGCGTCGCCGGCACCCTCGTCTCCGTCGGCAACGCCCGCTCGGTCGGGGGCGGCATCACTCTCTTGCCGGACGCCGTGATCGACGACGGTCTCCTCGACGTGCTGATCGTCGAGCGGCTGTCGCGCATCGGGTTCTTGCGCTTGTTCCCGCGGGTCGCGAAGGGCACGCACGGCGACGACCGCCGGGTGCGGCTGTCACGGGCCCGGCGGGTGTCGATCGCGGCGCGTGACGTCGTGGCGTATGGCGACGGCGAGCGGATCGGTGCCCTGCCGGTGACGATCGAGGTCGTGCCGGCTGCTCTGCGCGTCTTCGCTCCGCCCGCCGAACCCGCTCATTCGGCCTAAACCCGCCCGGCCGGCCCAAACGCTCGCCCTAGGCGAGGTGTTTAGGCCGATCGGGCGGGTCTCAACGATCAGTACCAGTTATTGGCCTGCGAGTGAGCCCAGGCTGCACACGGCGTCCCGTACGACGCCGAGATGTAGCCGAGCCCCCAGATCACCTGGGTGGTGGCGTTGGTCGCCCAGTCCGACGACACGCTAGCCATCTTGCTGCCGGGGAGCGCCTGCGGGATCCCGGTGGCACCGGAGGCGTTGTACGCCTGGTAGTTCCATCCCGACTCCTTGGTCCAGAGCGACACGAGGCAGGAGAACTGGTCGGAGCCCCAGCCGTACTGGCTCGACATGAGTGCTTGGGCGGTTGCTTTCGCCCCGGCGGGGGTGTTCGCGGCGGCTTGGCGGATGGCGTCGGCCTTCTCCTGTTTCGCCTTCGCTGCGGCCGCTTGCGCCGCCTTCCGGGCGGCGGCGGCCTTGGCGGCTGCCCGCTTCTCGACCTTCTCCGTCGCGGTCGTGACGTCGGCGGCGGCATCCTGCGTGGCGTCGGCCCGGGCGAGGACCGTGTCGGCGTCGAGCTTCTGGTAACCGGCGAGCGACGCGAGCGACGTCTTCAGCTCGGACGCGTTGACTTTGCCGCTCGCCTCGGCTGCGGCGTGCTTGCCGGAGGCCAGGGCGATCGTGGCGACGGTGTTCGCGGTGGAACGGCTCACGGCCGACCCCGCGTGCACCGAGACGCGGTCACCCGATGCGTCGGTGACGGTGAAGTCGGACTTCGCCGTCGCCGTTTGACCGGGAGCGACGACGTCGAGGGCCGTCGTGAGGGCGCTCGGCGTGCCCGCGGCGGTCGGCAGGCCGAAGGCGGATCCTGATGCCACTCCCGTGACGAGGCCGGTGCAGAGCACGGCGGCGGTCGCGACGGTTCCGGTGAGGCCGGCGAGACGGATGCGGCGTACTCGGCGGCGCTTGGCCCCGAGGGAGTGTCGGGTTTCGGGCAGGGGTGTGGTGCTGACTGGCAAATCGGTCCAATGGCTCGACCGGCTCTCGCCATCTCGACGAAGGCAGGGCGACGTCGGGCTCTGCGGCGCGGCGGGGGGACGGGCGACAGGGCCGTGCCCTCTCGGCTCGAGCTGCGGCTCGATGCACGGGTCGGGCGGATGGCGGTCCGGTGACGGAATGTTCGCCCGGCGTCGGAGCGGATCGGCCGCGGGCGAAGCGGCGAGTATGCGGACCGATTCTGGGGTAGTCCGCCGAAACGCCTGGAAGAACCCTCTGTCCACCCATGCATGCGCATAGACCATCGCGTGACAGTACCGGGTATGCAATACTCGGAACTGCTTTACCGGAACAGCCGATCACGCCGCTGCCGGTGGGCGCAGATCACCGTCGACCAGGGGAGTCCGTCCATGTCCATTCGTCAGAGTTTTCTCGCGATCCTCGACCAGGGACCCTGCTACGGCTACCAGCTGCGGTCCGAGTTCGAGCGCCGCACCGGCTCGACGTGGCCCCTCAACATCGGTCAGATCTACTCGACCCTCGACCGTCTCGAGCGAGACGGGCTCATCACCCGTGACGACTCTGGCGACAGCGAGCACATCTACTACGCCATCACGACGTCCGGCCGAGCGGAGGTGGGGGCGTGGCTCACCTCGCCGGTGGCGCGTCCGACAGCTGCCGCGCGCGACGAGCTCGCCATGAAGCTCGCGATCGCCGTCACGCTCCCGGGAGTCGACATCGTCCGCATGATCCAGACGCAGCGATCCGCGACCCTCCGCACCTTGCAAGAGCTCACCCGCACCAAGCGCGCCGGCGGTGAGGCGGCGAGCGCCGAAGACCTGGCGTGGCAGCTCGTCGCCGACTCGATGATCTTCCAGGCCGAGGCCGAGATCCGCTGGCTCGACCACTCCGAGACCCGGCTCGTCGAGGCCGTCGCGTCGGGTGTCGCGGTTCCCGTGCCGATCGACGACACCCCGGTTCGACGCGGGCGACCGGCGCGAGTCGCGACGGAGGCGGGCGAGTGATGGGCGACGAACTGCTCCGGCTCGACGGCGTTTCGGTGCAGTATGGTCACGGCGAGACGAGTGTGACGGCGCTCACGGGAGTCGATCTGACGGTCTCGCGCGGCGAGCTCGTCGCCGTCATGGGGGCGTCAGGATCCGGCAAATCCACCCTCCTCACGGTCGCCGGGGGCCTCCGCACGCCCACCAGCGGCGAGGTCGTGGTCGAGGGGCACTATCTGAGCCAGCTCAGCGCCCGGCAGATCGCCACGCTCCGCCGCCGCAGTCTCGGTTTCGTGTTCCAGGATTTCAATCTCATCCCATCGCTGACCGCGCTCGAGAACGTCTCGCTGCCGTTGGAGCTCGACGGGCTCCCGCTGCGGCGAGCCAAGCGACCGGCTCTCGACGCCCTCGCCGTCGTCGGGCTCGCCGATCGCGCCGATCGGTACCCCTCCGACCTCTCGGGAGGCCAGCAGCAGCGGATCGCCATCGCCCGTGCCGTCGTCGGAGGACGCTCGCTCGTGCTCGCCGACGAGCCGACCGGCGCCCTCGACTCGACGACCGGCGAGGCGGTCCTTCGCATGCTTCGGTCGCGCGTCGATGCCGGTGCCGGGGGCATCCTCGTCACCCACGATGCCCGGCATGCCGCGTGGGCCGACCGGATCGTGTTCCTCCGCGACGGCCGAATCGTCGACGACGCCCAGCCCACCCCGATCACGGCTCTGCTCGACGGGGTCGGGCGATGAGCGACACCGCTTCCGGTGCGGCTCTCACCGAATCGAGCCGCGGGGGCCTCGGCCCCGCCTCCCGGATGGCGCGCCGCATGCTCCTGCGGACTCCCGGGCGCAGCATCCTGGTGATGCTTCTCATCGCGATCCCGATCCTCGGCCTGACGGCGATCGACACGGTCGAGGCGAGTCGCGAGGCCACGCCCGCCGAGACGGTCCGGCTGAAGCTCGGCCAGGCGGGCACCAGCATGTCGATCGTCTCCGCTCCCGATCCCCAGCTCACCCAGGATCCCGTCGACAATCAGGTCACCGGGAGCACCGACGACACGTCGGATGGCTCGGCCGGATCAGCCGAATCCAGCGATTCCGATCTCTTGACGCCGAGTCAGATCTTGCCGGCCGGCACGCGCACCGTCTCGACCCGGTACGCCGACGCCATCGTCGAGACGAAGACCGGGCTCGCATCGCTCCCCGCCATCCAGGGCGAGGCATGGGATCCTTCGCTCGCCGGTCGCTACGACCTCGTCGACGGTCGGCGTCCGACCGCGAAGAACGAGATCATGGTCAGCCCGGCGACCCTCGACCGGCTGGGGATCTCGCTCGGCGGCACGGCTACCGTCACTAGGCCGGTCAAAGGCGCGTACACGGTCGTCGGCACCCTGCGCGATGCCCAGCTCGGCACCGACGGGGTCCAGCTCTACGGAACTCCCGGCCTCTTCGACGGCATAAGCGGTCAAAAGGCTCTGACCCAGACCACGTTCTACCTTCCCGATGTCGATCTGTCGTGGTCGCAGATCAGAAAGCTCAACGCCCAGGGGGCCACCGCCCTGTCGCGGAGCATCATCCTCGATCCGCCACCGGCGTCGGTGGCACCGCGACTGCTCGACAGCGGCAGCGGTGGCAACTTCATCACGATCGTCTTCATCGCCCTGCTCGGCGCGTTCGGACTGTTCGAGGTCTGCCTTCTGGCCGGAGCCGCCTTCGCGGTCGGTGCTCGAGCTCGGCAGCGCGAATTCGCCATCCTGTCGAGCGTGGGCGCGGAGAGGCGGACGGTCTTCGCCGTCATGTCGATCGAGGGCATCCTGCTCGGGTTCCTCGGCGGTGTCGTCGGCGTCGCCCTCGGAATCGCGGCGGCCGCAATCGGCATCCCTCTGATCAGCCACGGTGTTCAGGCCAGCTACCCGGGGTTTCACGTCGATCCGCTCGTGCTGGTGCTCATCGTGCTCGCGTCGACCGTCTCGGGCTGGCTCGCCGCGGCCGTTCCGGCTCGGGCCGCCTCGAATGTCGACGTCGTCGCGGCTCTCCGGGGCGCTCGTCGCCCGCCGAAGGTCACGCTCCGGCGCCCCCTGATCGGGCTCTTCGTGCTCGCTGGCGGCTCCGTCGTTGCGCTCATGGGCGGCCTCGTCGTCATCGGTACCAACCAGGTCGCGCAGCAAAACGACCACATGATGACGGCCGGCATCGTCCTGCTGGTGATCGGTCCCGTCGTCATGCAGATCGGCGCGCTCATGATCACGCCGCTGATCCTGCGCTGGGTGACGACCTTCCTCGCACGGGTCGGGACCGCCGCGAGGATCGGCTCGCGCGACGCCTCCCGCAACCCGAGCCGGACGGTCCCGGCACTCGCCGCCATCATGAGCACGGTCTTCGTCGCCGTGTTCGCGATGTGCCTGCTGTCGGGCGGGCAGGCGCTCTCGATCCGTGGTCACTACTGGCAGGGGCCCGAGAACAGCCTGTCGGTGGGGCTGATGAAGACCTCCGAAGACGGAACTTCGACGTTCAGCTCGCCGGACGGCGTAGCGGACGCGATCGACCGGTCGTTCCCGGGTGCACGGGCGCGAGTTATCTCCAGCACACCCTCCTTCGGTTCGCTGGGCGAGACAGCCGTTTCGAGTTACGCGGTGCCGCGGCACGCGATCCCCACGGGCCGCCCCTACTTCCTCTCCGCAGACAGCACCGAGAATTCGATCGTGGTCGGCTCATCGGCCGACCTGGCGCTCATCCTCGGTGAGAAGGTCTCGGCTAGGTCGAAGGCCACGCTGGCATCGGGTGGCGTCGTGTCGCTCTACCCGCAGTATGTCTCGGACGGCAAGGTCATCATCGACACCGTGCCGGCGGCGAGTGGCGCGGACGGCCAACCGCAGAAGCCCATCCGGTCCGTGAGCGTGGCTGCCACCGTCCAGCAGCCCGACCATGACTTCGCCTTTGGCACCTTCATGAGCCCATCGACGGCGAAGAAGCTCGGCGTGCCGTTCGAGCCCACCTCGGTCATGGCGCAGCTCGCCACCCCGCCGACCGCCGCCCAGACGGACGCCTTCTCCGCATCGCTGCTCCTCGTCGACAGCGATTTCGGGTGGAGCATCGAGAGCGGCCCCGACCTCTACGCGGCCACCTGGTCGTGGGCACTGGTCGGGCTGACGACCATCATCGCGCTCGTGTCGTCCGGCGTCGCCCTCTCGCTGGCGCGGGCCGATTCTCGGCGCGACGACGAGATCCTGGCGTCGATCGGAGCCGGTCCGGCCCTCCGCCGGGGCTTCGGCTTCTGGCAGGCGATCATCATCGCAGGGCTCGGTGCTCTGATCGGTGCGGGGCTCGGACTGGTGCCCGCCTTCGCGCTGAGCCTTCGTGCCGAGGGAGTGACCAGCGGCTACATCCCGTTCTCACCGCCGTGGCTACAACTCGCACTGACCGCGATCGCCATGCCGCTGCTGATCGCCGCCGGTTCGTGGGCCCTGACGCGGCGTACGCGCCAGCTCGGACCGTCTCGGCGGCTGCCCGCGGCCTGAGCCGGATGGGATGAGGATCCGGCCCGCCCGTCTCGCCGCATCCCGCCAATTCGAGAGCGATCCTGCCCCGCAGTCACACCAGTTACTGCCGCACGGGGTGTGCTCCGCCGGATCGCTCTCAAATTGGCGGCCGGGCCCCCTAGCCTCAGTTCAACCCTCGAGGAAACCGACGCGAAAGCTAGGCTTGGCGCATGACCGACGACGATGTCCGAGTAGCCCCCAGCGAGCCCACCACGCGACGTGAGACCGACTCGCTCGGCTCGCGCGACGTGCCGACCGATGCCTACTGGGGCATCCACACGCTGCGTGCGGTCGAGAACTTCCCGGTCGCGAACCGGCCGATCTCGGTGTACCCGGAGCTGGTTGTGGCGCTCGCGGTCGTCAAGCAGGCGGCGGCCCGCGCAAACGTCGAGATCGGCGTGCTCGACCCCGTTAAAGCCCGCGCCATCGAGCAGGCCTGCGACGAGATCCGCGGCGGAGCGCTGCACGACGAGTTCCGCGTCGGTGTGATGCAGGGCGGTGCGGGCACCAGCACCAACATGAACAGCAACGAGGTCATCGCGAACCGTGCCCTCGAGATCCTGGGGCACGCGCGCGGCGAGTACGAATTCCTGCACCCGATCGACGACGTCAACCGCAGCCAGTCGACCAACGACACCTACCCGACCGCGATCAAGCTCGCGATGATCCTCGCCCTGGGCCCCTTCGTCGACGAGCTGGGCCGGACGGCCGACGCGTTCGCGGCCAAGGGCACCGAGTTTCGCAACGTGCTGAAGGTCGGCCGCACGCAGCTGCAAGACGCCGTGCCGATGACCCTCGGCCAGGAGTTCACCGGCTTCGCGCACACCCTCGGCGAAGACCAGGAGCGCCTCCGCGACACCCTGCCGCTTCTCGCCGAGATCAACCTCGGCGCAACGGCCATCGGCACCGGCATCACGGCCGACCCGAAGTACGCCGAGGCGGTGCGTCGCCACCTCTCCGAGCTGACGGGCATCGAGATGGTCACGGCCCCCGACCTGATCGAGGCCACCAGCGACGCGGGCGTCTACATGACCGTGTCGGGAGCGCTCAAGCGGAGCGCGATCAAGCTGTCGAAGATCTGCAACGACCTGCGGCTGCTGTCGTCCGGGCCTCAGGCCGGCCTCGGAGAGATCACGCTCCCACCACGTCAGGCCGGATCCTCGATCATGCCCGGCAAGGTCAACCCCGTGATCCCCGAGGTCGTCAACCAGGTGGCCTTCGCGGTCGCCGGCGCCGACGTGACGGTCACGATGGCTGCCGAGGCCGGTCAGCTCCAGCTCAACGCGTTCGAGCCCGTCATCGCCAACTCGATCCTGCAGAGCGTCTCGTGGCTCTCTCGGGCTTGCCGCACCCTGCGCGTCAACTGCATCGACGGGATCCAGGCCAACACGTCGCGGCTGGCCCAGCAGGTCGAGACCAACATCGGTGTCGTCACGGCCCTCACCCCGTACATCGGCTACGCGGCTGCGGCGTCGATCGCGCACACGGCCCTCGCCACCGAGACGCCGATCGCGACCCTCGTGGTCGCCGCCGGACTGATGACGGCCGAGCAGGTCGAGCACGTCCTGTCGCCCGCGCGCCTGTCGGGTCTCGAGGCGATCACGTCGTCGATCCCGGTCGTCACCGCCGAGCAGATCACGAAGCACCTGGCGTCGCTCGATGCGGCTCACGCCGACGAGACCGCCGGCTGATCTTTTCGGCGCCCGGCACGGGCACGGCACCGGACCTCGTGCGAGCCTCGGTCGTCCGGTGCTGCGCCCATACCGGGCGCGCGGCGGCGAAATCGAAGGATCCGGCCGCGCGCTGCTCGACACACCCGCAGCGGGCCATCGCTCACCGTTTTCTGCATCGCCCACCGTTTATTCGGTTAGCCGAGCGTGAAACGGTCAGCGACGTTCGCCCGGGTGCAGGGCGCACAAAAGTTACTGCCCCGCGCGGTCGTCCTCGTCACTGAGCCCCGGCCTCGCACTGCCCGACATCGTCTGGAATCGCGGCCGGATGTGCGGCTGCCCGTGCTCGTCGAGGGTCGGCTCGCCGTAGAGGCGGACGGCCTTGAGTCGCATCGTCCGGCCGTCGACGAGGTCGAGCGACTGGTGCCGTGCGAGGGCGAGGTTGCGTTTGCTGTCCCGCAGAGGCAGCGGAATCAGCCCTTCCGCCTCGACGCCCGACTGCAGGTAGCGAACCCGGATGATCTGCGAGTCGAGTTCGCCGCCGAGCACCAGCACGAAGTTCGAGATGAACGCGTAGACCAGCACGACGACGGCTCCGCCGAGGAACCCGTACACCCGGTCGTAGTTCGAGAACGTCGTGACGTAGATCGCGAAGCCGACCGTTGCCAGGGCCCAGCCGCCGATCGCGAACAGGGCACCGTACGACACCCAACGCACGCGGGGGTGCTTCACGTTGGGCGAGAAGTAGTAGAGCAGCGCGATCGTGAGCACCACGATGCCGACCAGCACCGGCCATTTGAGGTAGTTCCAGAGCAGCACGAGCAGCCCCCCGAACCGGAACTGCGCCCCGATGGCTTCGGCGATCGACGGGGTGATGAGCAAGATCGCGGCGATCGCGGCGAACAGCACCATCATCACGGCAGACAGCAGCAGCATCTCGAGCCGGAACTTCGCGAACCGGCGCCCCTCTTGCACGCCGTAGATCATGTTCAGCGCGCGACCGAAGGCGGACGCGTAGCCGGAGAGCGACCAGAGCGTCAAGAAGAGCCCGACCCCGAGCGACACCCCCGGCACCGAGAGGCTCAGGAGCGAGATCAACGGCGGTCGGAGGGCGTCCGCGGCCGACTGGCCGATGCCGAGCCGGGCGATGTTCAGGATGTCGTCGACCGCGTCGCCGTCGCTCTGCCCGAGGGCCACCGCCGATACGACGCTGAGCGCACCCGGGAAGATGGCGAGGGTCGAGAAGAACGCGAGGGCAGCGCCGGCATCGACCGTCCGGTGCCGGAGGAACCCGTGGTAGGTGCGCCGGAGCGCATACCGCCACGGAATGGGATCCTTCGCCCCGACCACGAGCCACTTCTGCCAACCGGCGACGAAGGGTGCGGCTGTCGCGTGGCCGATGGGCCGGAGGATCGGCCAGGTGAGTCGAGCCACGAAGAGCGCCACGGCACGCGCGAGACGGCCGATTGCGCGCAGCAGGGCCCAGATCGGCGACCAGATCGCGACGAGGATCCGAGACACCCGGTTCCCGAGACGAAGCGCGCCCTCTCGAGAGGGTTGCGCCGGTCGCAGCGCTCGTCCCGTCATTGCCTCAGGATACCGGGGGCGGGTGTCGGTGTCGGAGGCCGCGGGTACTCTCGACCCATGACCTGGGGGAACAGCCCGCATCCGCCGCCCGCCCTCCGACGGAGGAGCCCCGCGACGAGCTTCGCCGCGCTCGCGGTCGGATTCGTCGTGATCGCCTGCTTCGCGGCGGCGGTCGTCGTCTACTTCGTGTCCGTGCTGCCCACCGAGGTGCTCACGATCGGCATTCTCCTGGCCGTCGTCCCGCTCGTCATCGTCCTGTTCGGTATCTGGCTGGTCGACCGATGGGAGCCCGAGCCCCGGGTGGCCCTGATCTTCGCCTTCTTCTGGGGTGCCGGCGTCTCGGTGGGGGCCGCCCTCCTCTTCGACTTCGCCGTCCAGACCGTGCAGAGTGCGCTCGGTGCCTCCGGCGAGAGCGAGACAGCCGACATCGTCGGCGCCGTGGTCCAGGCGCCCGTCGTCGAAGAGACGGCGAAGGGCGTCGGAGTACTTCTCGTGCTCTGGATCTTCCGCCGCACCTTCGACGGCCCGATCGACGGCATCGTCTACGCGGCGACCATCGCCGCGGGGTTCGCGTTCGTCGAGAACATCCAGTACTTCTCGGTGCAGGTCGTCCACCAGGCGTTCGGCGGCGAGAGCGTGGCCGGTGTCTTTCTCGTGCGGGCGCTGATGGCGCCGTTCGGGCACATCATTTACACCGCGTGCGTCGGCTTCGCGCTCGGGGTGGCCTCGCGGCGCACCGGGCCTCTCGGCGCCCTCGGCTATTTCGCGGTGGGGCTCGTGCCGGCGATGCTGCTCCACGCCCTGTGGAACGGTGCTCTCGTCGTCGTCGGCGACCGGTTCTTCGCCTATTACGTGCTGGTTCAGGTGCCGATCTTCGTGGCGTGTGTCGTGCTCGTGATCGTCCTCCGCTACCTCGAGCGACGCGTGACGAGGTTGCGTCTCGCCGACTACGCGGGTGCGGGCTGGTTCGACCAGTCCGAGGTGGCGATGCTCTCGTCGGGAGCATCACGACGCCGCGCCCAACGCTGGGCGAGATACAACGGGCTCGGGCCGGTCATGGCCGGGTTCATCTCCGATGCCACACGGCTGGCGTCGACGCGCCAGAAGATCGTGTCGATGCGGCACTCGGCGTCGGGCCGGGCGGCAGCTCAGAGCGACGAGCAGGAGTTGCTCGCGGCGATTGCCTCGGCCCGGCCGTACCTGCAGGCGCCCGGTGTCGCGGCCGCGGGCGGTCCGGGGATGGGCGGGCCAGGAATGGGCCAGTGGGCGAGCCGCCCGTCGGGCATGCCGGCGTGGGCCGAGCCGAACCCGGGTGCCGGGCGCTCGGGCGTCGACCCCGGCTAGGGGCTGCCGGATCCTGCGGGTCTGCCGTCTCGCGGGTCTGCCGTGTCTTGCGCTCGCCGGCCCCGCCGCAGATGAGGCGACGCGTTTCGGCCAATCCGACGAGGCTCGCCGCGTCACTTCGGCCGATCAGCGTCGCATTGCCCGACCTCGCGCGAATCGGCCGATGTCACACCGCCGCGGCGCGCGACCTCGGCCGATCCGCGTCGCCTCGCCGCACCGGACCATGCCCGCCTCCGAATTTGAAGGAGAAACTGCAGCGCCGGCAAGCATCCATGCCGATCGGGCGGGGTCGGGGTGACGGATCTCCTTCAAATTTGCAAGCAGCCCGACCGACCTCGGCATACCCCACCTCGGCGCACCGCGCTACGGCGTCGGGTTCAGCGAGTCGTACCGGCGGAACGACGGCTGCACCCGCGCGAGCAGCCCGATCAGCGCGATGATGAGCGCGCCTCCGAGCAGCGGCGGCCACACCGTTCCGGCCAGCGCCAGGAGCCCGACGAAGAGGTCGCCGAGGCGCGGCCCGCCGGTCACCACGACGATGAAGATGCCCTGCAGGCGTCCTCGCATCGCATCGGGCGCCGCCGACTGCAAGATGGTCGACCGGAAGATCGACGAGACGTTGTCGGCCGCGCCCGCACCGGCGAGGGCGAGCGCCGCGAACGCGATCGCACCGAGGTTCGCCGACCAGAAGTCGTCGGTGAGCCCGCCGGTTCCGTGCTCGCCGCCGAGCTGTGCGACGAGGAGGACGACCCCGAATGCGAGGATGCACGCCCCGTACGCGGTGATGGCCCAGTTCACCGCGGATCCTTGTCGCCGCACCTGCCCGAGCCGCCCCGAGAAGACGCTGCAGACGAGCGCCCCGACCGCGTACGACGCCGTGAGCACGCCGACCGTGACGGCACCGCCCCCGATGAGGATGGCGCCCACCACCGGGTAGAGCACTCGCGGTTGCCCGAACGTCATGGCGATGATGTCGACGATGAAGGTCATGCGGATGTTGGGGGAGCGGCGCAAGAACCGGATGCCGAACAGGAGCGATTCGAGCCCGGGTCGCTGGGTCGCCCCCTCGGGTCGGATGGCCGGCAGGGCGAGGATCCCGAGGAACGCGGTCGTGAAGAGCACCACGTCGACCGTGTAGGTGAGCGGAAAACCGACAGAGGCGACGAGGATCCCGGCCAGCGCCGGTCCGAGTGTCAGTTGCACGCCGGTGCCGATGCCGTTCAGCGCCGACGCCGCGGGCAGCAGGCGTGCGGGGAGGAGCCGAGGCACGATCGCGGCCCGCGACGTGCCGATCACCGTGGCCGCGACGGCGTCGACCGTGGTGAGCGCGTAGAGCAGGGCGACGTTGTCGAGGCCGAGCCAGGCGTGCAGGGCAATGCAGCCTGTCGTGACCCAGGCGACGACGGCGGCGATGATGGCGACGATCCGGCGGTCGAAGGCGTCGGCGAGCATGCCGCCGTAGAGGCCGGCGATGATCATCGGCACGAGAGAGATGACGCCCACCAGCGCGACGGCGAAGGTCGACTTGGTGATGTCGTAGATCTCGAGCCCGACGGCGACGAGGGTGAGCTGCGCCCCGATGCCGGAGATGGAGGAGCCGATCCAGAGCCGTGCGAATGCCGGGCTCTCGTGGAGCGGGCTCAGGTCGACGAAAAGGCGCTTGCGTGCGGGGGCCGCGGCCTCGGGGGCGTGATTGGACAAGGCTCTAGTCTGCCCGTTAATGCGCTGGTTTGCAGACTGTGCAAGAACCGGCGTAGCCTGCATGCGTTCGCATTGATGACTCGATTCTCGGTGTGAACGGCATCACCGGTTTGTCGATGGGCTGCCCACTCGATTCCTTCGCAGGGAGGACGCGAGCGAGCAGCCCATCGCGCTCCCACGGGGTTCATCACCGGCATGCGACGCCCAGCCGGGCTCTCATGCTTGACTGGGGGCATGACTCACGATGCATCTACCAAGCCCGAAATCGACGCTCCCGAGGGCCCGGCTCCCGCGCAGCTCGAGATCACCGACATCACCGTCGGCGACGGAGCCGAGGCCCAGTCCGGCTCGACCGTCAACGTCCACTACGTGGGCGTCGAGTACGACTCCGGCGAAGAGTTCGACTCCTCGTGGGGTCGCGGCGAATCCATCAACTTCCCCCTCGCGGCTCTCGTGCGCGGCTGGCAGGAGGGCATCCCGGGGATGAAGGTGGGCGGCCGTCGCAAGCTCGTCCTGCCCCCGCACCTCGCCTACGGCCCCGCTGGCAGCGGCCACCAGCTCAGCGGCAAGACCCTGATCTTCATCATCGACCTCCTGGGCGTGAGCTGATGGCCGAGCCCATCAGCGTCCCCACCACCCCGCTGAACGACGGGACGGCCTTCCCGAAGGTCGGCCTCGGCACGTACAAGCTGAACGGCGCCGAGGGCACCGACGCGGTGAAGTCGGCGCTCGAGACCGGGTACCGGATCCTCGACACCGCTCTCAACTACGAGAACGAAGACGCCGTGGGTCGCGCCGTGCGCGAGACCGACGTGCCGCGCGACGAGATCATCGTCACGTCGAAGCTGCCGGGTCGTCACCACGGTTACGACGAGACGCTCGCGAGCTTTGAGGAGACCCGCACGAACCTCGGGCTCGACCACGTCGACCTGTATCTGATCCACTGGCCGCTGCCGCGCATCGACAAGTACGTCGAGTCGTTCCGGGCCTTCAAGAAGCTGCAGGACGACGGGCTCATCACCTCGATCGGAGTCTCGAACTTCACCGAGGCCCACCTGCGCCGGGTCATCGACGAGGTCGGCGTGGTTCCCGCGGTCAACCAGGTCGAGCTGCACCCGTACTTCCCGCAGGCGGCCCTTCGCGCGGTGCACACCGAGCTCGGCATCGTGACCGAGAGCTGGAGCCCCATCGGCAAGCAGTCCGAACTGCTGACCGAGCAGGTCATCGTCGACATCGCGGCCGCCCACGGCGTCACCCCGACCCAGGTCGTGGTGCGCTGGCACGTGCAGCTCGGCGCAGTGCCGCTGCCGAAGTCGGCCGACACCGGGCGTCAGCGCGAGAACCTCGACGTCTTCGGCTTCGAGCTGAGTGACGACGAGGTGGTGCGCATCTCCGGCCTTGAGCGCGGACGCCTCTGGGACGGCGACCCCGAGACGCACGAGGAGTTCTAGCCCCCTCTGCGACTCAGACCCGCACGACCGGTGAGAACACCCCTCCAAGGGGAGCGTTCACACCGGTCGTGCGGGTCTTCGCGGTTAAACGGGGTGTCCGGAGGGCCCGGTCACGGGTGGGTAGAATTGAGGCCGACTTTTCCCGAGGAGTGCACGCCCGTTGCCATCTGAACTCGACCGCGAACGCGACTACGTGTCGACGCTCTACGAACGCCTCGACCTGCTCAAAGCGGAAGCGCGAGAACGACTGGTCGCCACCCGCCGCGACATGGTCGGTGGCAATCATCAGAGCCGAAGCGAGCGCGACGCGTATGCGCGGCTCTACGAAGACACTCTCGCCCAGCTGAGCGAGGTCGACGACCGGCTCGCGTTCGGGCGCCTCGAGCTCGAGCAGCCCGACGAGACGACGAGCCCCTTGCGTGCGGGCGACCGCACTGACAGCCCCAACAGCCCCAACAGCCCCAACGGCCCCAACAGCCCCAACAGCCCCAACGGCCCCGACAGGACTGACGGCAGCGATGGCGGCGGCAGCACCGGCGCCTATCGCTACATCGGCCGGGTCGGCCTCCGCGACACCGAGCACCACCCGATCCTCCTCGACTGGCGTGTTCCGGGTGCGAGCGCCTTCTACCAGGCGACCGCCGCGACCCCGATGGGCGCCCGCGCTCGCCGGCACCTGACGCTCGAGGGGCGCACGGTCACCCGTATCGAAGACGAGGTCTTCGACCCCACCCTGCTCGACCGCGGCGACGCGCAGCTGCAGGGCGAGGGCGCGCTGATGGCCGCCCTGACGGCGCAGCGCACCGGGCGCATGACCGACATCGTCGCGACGATCCAGGGCGAACAGGATCGCATCATCCGCTCCGGCCTCGACGGAGTCCTCGTGGTCCAGGGTGGGCCGGGCACCGGCAAGACGGCTGTCGCCCTGCACCGGGCCGCGTTCCTGCTCTACTCGCACCGTGAGCGGCTCCGCGGTTCCGGGGTGCTCGTCGTCGGCCCCAGTCGGTCGTTCCTCCGCTACATCGAACAGGTCTTGCCGTCACTCGGCGAGTCCGGCGTCGTGCTGTCGAGCCTCGGCGGCCTCTATCCCGGGGTCGAGGCGACGGCCGACGACTCACCCGACGTCGCCGCCGCCAAGGGGTCGGCTCGCATGGCCGACCTGTTGAAGCGTGCCGTCCGCTCGCGGCAGATCGTTCCGACCGAACCCGCTGTGGTCGACATCGACGGTGAGCGGATGACGGTGCAGCCGCAGCTGGTGGCCGAGGCGATGCGTCGTGCTCAGGAGCGCGGCAAACCGCACAACGAGGGTCGCGTCACGTTCAACAAGCACGCGCTCGCCGCCCTGTCGAAGCAGCTCGTCGCCCAGCTCAAGGCCCGCGGCACGACGATCGACGACTCCGACGAACTCGTGCTGCGCGACGACATCCGCCAGTCGTACGACGTGCGCGTGCTCCTCAACACGGCCTGGTTGCCGTTGACGCCGCAGAAGCTCCTCGACGACCTCTACGCCCGGCCCAACTGGCTCGCCTCGCTGACCCCCCAGTGGACTCCCGAGCAGCGGGCGCTCCTCCGCCGACCCCGCGGCGAGGCGCTGACGATCAGCGACGTTCCGCTGCTCGACGAGGCCGCCGAGCTGCTCGGCGAATTCGACGCGGTGGTCGACGCCGAGAAGCGCGCCCGCAAGCAGCAGCAGAAGCGCGACATCGAGAACGCCGAGCGCGCCATCGAGAACATGCAGGTCGAGGGAATGGTCACCGCGTCCGACATCGCGGGCAACTTCGCCGAGCGGGCCGCCTCCATGACGACCGCCGAGCGGGCGGGCGGCGACCGCACCTGGGCCTTCGGTCACGTCGTGGTCGACGAGGCACAAGAGCTGTCGCCCATGCAGTGGCGCCTCCTCGCCCGTCGTTGCCCGCTGCGGTCGTTCACCGTGGTGGGCGACATCGCCCAGGCGTCCTCGCCGGCATCCGCCGACTCGTGGGAGCGCGCCCTCCAGAGCCTCCTCGGACGCCGCCGCCGCGAGGGCGCCTGGCATCTCGAAGAGCTCACCGTCAACTACCGCACCCCGAGCCAGATCGTCGAGTACGCCGAGGGCGTCGCCCGGGCGAGCGGACTGGCGATCACCCCGAGCCGGTCGGTGCGCGCCAGCGAGTGGCCGGTCCGAGAGACGGCTTCGCAGGATCCTGCGGCAGCCACGCTCGAGGCCGTCGTCGTCGACCGCGACATCGACGACTCCGGCACCCTCGCCGTGATCGCCCCGCCCGAGCTCGTCACGACTCTCGTTGAGACGCTCGACGCCCGGTTCCCGGGTCAGGTCGCTCCCGGCACAGCCTCGCTCACCCGGCCCATCAGCGTGCTGAGCCCGGCGACGTCGAAGGGTCTCGAGTTCGATTCGGTCGTCGTGGTCTCGCCGTCTCGGATCCTTGCGCTGTCGTCGCGGGGCAATGCCTCACTCTACGTGGCGATGACTCGGCCAACGCAGCGGCTGACCGTGGTCGACGTCCCCTAGAGAAGACGGCTCGGGCGCTACTTCGTCGCGGTGCGGTTCTTCACCAGGGCGAGGGCGTAGTCCTCCCACCAGGTGCCGGCGGTCGGCCCGCCGTTGCAGGTGCCGTCACTGGCGCCCGGCGTCTTGACCCACAGCAGGGCATCCACCTTCGTGGCACCGGATCCGACGCGCGGGTTGACGCCGAGGCCCGCGCCCGTGGCGTTGCACCAGGTGCCTTTCCAGCCGGTTCCGTTTCGCGACACGTCGATGACGAAGTGCGATCCGCCGGTGAGCTTCGACACCTTTGTGCCGTAGGCGCGCTCGTCGGTGGTGGGGTAGTAGTTCGAGACGTTGGTTGCGAAACCCCGGGCCTTGGCGATGCCGGCGGCTCGGAGGCGGGAAGCCATGACGGCCGGGTCGACCCAGTGCGAGTTGCCCGCGTCGAGGTAGGTGGTGACGCCGGCACCGGCGAGCGTCGACACCGCCGCCTTGATCAGCGGCACGCGGGTCTTCTCGACCGAGGGGCAGTTGCTGATCATCGCCAGGGCGTCCGGCTCGACGATCACGGCGGCGCGGTGCCCTTTCAGGGCTGCCGCGATCACCCTGTTCCACGGCCCGTACTGCGCCGCGGTGAGCCCACCCGCCGAGTAGTCGCCGCAGTCGCGGTCGGGAATCGCATAGGTCACGAAGGTCGCCGTGCGGTGTTGCGCCTCCGCAGTGGTAAGGGACTTCGCGATGACGTTCTTGAGCTGGGCCGTGGTGTACCAGTCGCCAAGCCAGACCGCGACGGGCTGCGACGAGATCTGCGCGATGGCTCTCGCATCGGCGGTGCGCTTCGCCTTCTTCAGGTCGGCGACGACGGAGGCCGCCTTCGTGTCGGGCTGCGTCGCGAGACCGCCCGGAAAGAGCGTCTTCGGTTTCGCCTTCTGCACCTGCGCCACCGTCAGCACCTTCGCCGGCGCGGCGTGCACGTCCATCCCCTGCAGCAGGCCGACCCCGACCACGGCCGCGGCACCCGTCATCGCGACGACGCGCGCGATCCATCGAAGACGCTGGCCTGACATCGTGATGAGACACCCCTGAAACCGGCCCCGCGAGCACCCCGTGCACTCGGCGTCGGCCGTCGTCCAAGTCCACCAGCCGGGCACCCAAACAACGAGCGCCCGTTCGGGGGAGGGCGACACCCCAGTCCGGGGCACAGGGGCGAGGCGAAGGATCCGCAGTCGGTTCTCTAGGCTGGAGCGTATGTCTGCTTCCAGCGCCTCCGAGCTCATCGATCGCCTCACGGCGGTCATCCCCGACTTTCCCAAGCCCGGAATCCTGTTCCGCGACATCACCCCCGTGTTCGCCGATGCGGAGGCGTTCGGCGTCGTGTGCGCCGCCCTCGCCGAGCCCTTCGAAGGGGGCTTCACCGCGGTCGCCGGAATCGAGGCAAGGGGCTTCGCGCTCGCCGGAGGCATCGCCGCTCAGACCGGCACCGGCGTGCTCACGGTGCGGAAGGCCGGCAAGCTCCCCGGCGAGGTGCTCAGCGAGACGTATGCGCTCGAATACGGCGAGGCGTCGATCGAGTTGCGCCCCGGCCAGTTGCCCGCGGGCTCGAGGGTGCTCGTCGTCGACGACGTGCTGGCGACGGGCGGAACGGCCGAGGCCTCGATGACGTTGCTCGAACGCGCCGGCTACGAGGTCGTCGGCATCGCCGTGCTGCTTGAGCTCGACGGGCTCGATGGTCGTGGGCGCCTCGATTCACGGGTGCCCGTGCACGCGCTCGCCTCCGCCCCGGCCTGACCCCGAAGGGCCGCCCGTTCGGCGGCTCAGACGGTCAGCAGCCCCTGCGGCACGAGCATCCACACGTCGGCAACAGCGGCAACCAGAGCCACCAGGACGAACACGAACACCCAGAACAGCCCGGGCAGGTGGGTGAGCCGGGCGAGCTGATCGGCGTCGGACTGCTGCGTGCGGCTGCGGGTGCGGCTGGCCTGGAGCTCGATGCTGGCGCGAAGTGCACCGAGTGCGAGCACGACGGCCAGCACGTGCCCGAAGACGAGTTGCCACTCGGGGGTGGCGAACCACGTCACGGCAAAAACGATGGCTGCGCCGACGAGGATCACCCAGAGCCCGAACCAGTTGCGGATCTGGATCAGCATCAGAGCCAGCACGAGCAGGAGTGCCCAGAGGAGCCCCGCCGAATACCCTCGGCTCAGCATCCAGGAGGCGCCGAGTGCGGCAAGGGCGGGTGCCGTGTAGCCGGCGAGCAGGGTGATCACCATTCCCGGCCCGGTGCGCGGACCCTTCGACACGGTGAGGCCGGAGGTGTCGGAGTGCAGTCGGATGCCGGTCAGGCGGCGCCCCGTGACGACGGCCGCGAGACCGTGACCGCCCTCGTGCACAACCGTCACGGCGTGCCGGACCGTGTGCCAGGTGCCCGGGAGGACGACGAGGAGTGCCCCGACCACGAGAGCCCCCGCGAGCATCGCGAACTCGAGGGGCGGAGAAGTCTGGGTTGCCCGTGACCAGAGCGAGGCGAGGATGTCCACGCCGCAAGCCTAGAGAGAGCCGCTGACAGTCCCGGTCGCCCGCTGGCGGCCCTCCTCTCACCCGGAAGGATGACCGGCCGTCGTCCTCCAGGCCCGAATACCGATCCCATCAGCGGATAGACCGGATGCACACAGGCTCACCCGGTGCCCGTGCCGCACACTGTTCGGATGCGCTTTCGTCCCTGGCTCCTCGTCGTGACCGTCCTGTACCTGATGGCCGTCGCGTGGATGACCCTGCGCCCGTCCGTCTACGGGCACACGACGGGGGAGTACCTCTACCGCGCTCTCGGGTTCTTCGAACGCCACGACGCCACCAATTGGCTCACCTTCTCCGTCGTCGAATCGATCGCGAACGCCCTCATGTTCGTGCCGCTCGGCTTCTTCCTGGCCCTGTTCTTTCCAAAGCGGCTCTTCTTTGTGGCCGTGGGGCTCTGCGTTCTCCTCTCCGCGGGCATCGAGGCGTTCCAGGGCTCGTTCCTCTCCTCCCGAGTGAGCGACGCCGCCGACATCCAGCACAACGGCATCGGCGGCTTCATCGGCGTGATGATCGCCCTCGTGCTGCGGCTGATGTTCCTGCCGTTCGCGTCGGCGGGCCGCAAGCCCGTTTCGGCGCCGGCTCGTCGGGAGCCCGCCGGGCTGGTACGCTAGGCAGGTTGCCGTCCAACGGCCGCGGAGAAAGAGAGCTCGCGCATCCGGCGCCGAGCACCGCGCAACGACTGAAAGGGGATCCAGCTATGGCACTTGCACCCGAAGTGAAGACTGCGATCATCGAAGAATACGCGACCCACCCCGGCGACACGGGATCCCCCGAGGTTCAGGTGGCTGTGATGACTCAGCGCATCAAAGACCTCACCGAGCACCTCAAAGAGCACAAGCACGACCACCACTCGCGTCGTGGCCTGCTTCTGCTCGTGGGCCAGCGTCGTCGCCTCCTGGGCTACCTCAGCGATGTCGACATCACGCGGTACCGCGCTCTCATCGAGCGTCTCGGACTGCGTCGATAACGACCATTCTCGATAACTGAAGCAAAGCCGCTCGCGGCTTACACTCTTCACTCGAACAGCCCGCCTTCTTCGGAAGGCGGGCTGTTCTCGTTATGGTCGGCAGACCCGGATCCTCGAGTCTTTCCGGTGTGCTGGGCGTCGACTGTCGCGGCAGATCAGTACCAGTTGTGGGCGACCTCGTGCGACCAGGCGCCGCAGGGGGAGCCGTAGGCCGCAGCGATGTAGCCGAGGCCCCAGTTGATCTGGGTGCGGTAGTTCGTCTGCCAGTCGAGTCCGGCCGTCGCGAGCTTCGTCGCCGGGAGCGCCTGCGGAATGCCGTACGCCTGACTCGACGGGTTGAGGGCGCTGGTGCGCCAGCCCGACTCCTGGTTCCAGAGCAGCACGAGGCACGACATCTGCGACGAGTCCCAGCCGTGCGAGGGCAGGGCGCCGCGGGCGTAGGCCTGGGCTCCGGCGGGATCGTCGACGACGCCCGACCCGAGCGAGCCTCCCGCGGATCCTGAGCCGCCCGACGAAAGGGAACCACCCGACGACCCGGAACCCGAGGATCCGCCCGACCCGCTCGATCCGGACGAACCCGACGAGACCGGCGCCGCTGCAACCGGCGCCGCAGCCTTCCTCGCTGCCTCGGCCTGCTGGGCGGCCAGCGCGTCGGCGGCTGCCCGCTTCTGCTGCGCGGCGTAGGCAGCTTTGGCGGCCTCGCCCTGGCGGTACTTCTTCTCGAGGGTGGCCGACGTGCTGTTCAGTGCGGCGAGCTGTGAGTAGAGGGTCGACTGCGTGCGGGTGGCGGTCGCCACCTCGTCGTCAGCCGACTGCTGGGCCGACTGCGCGGTCGAGAGGGCCGTCTTCGCGGTGGCGGCGAGACGGTCGCGCTCGTCGGCGGCGACCTTCGCCTGGTCACTGAGCGACGAGACCGAACGACTCGCGACGGTGGCCTGGTCGAGCACGGTCTGCCACTGCGTCGTCAGCTGCGAGAGGGCGCCGAGCTTGTACAGCGTCTTGTCGGCATTCTCGCCGGTGAGAAGTTGACCCTCCATCGACGAGCCGCCGATACGGAACAGGTGCGCCGCGAGCTGACCGGCCTCCTGGTGGGCTTCGGCCGCTTTGGTCTTCTGCTTTGCCACCTCGGCGTCGAGGGCATCGGCCTGGCTGCTGGCGGCCTGATACTTCTGCTGGGCCTCGGAGTTCGCGGCGTCGGCTTGCAGCGCCGCCTGGCTCTTCGTGGCAGCGGCCTGCTCGAGGCCGTCGAGGGCCGACGTGATCTTCGCGACTTGCTTCTTCGTGGCGCTGGCATTGCCCTTGGCCGCTTCGACCTGGCTCCACGACGGGTACGCCGACGCCGACAGGGGGGAGACGAGGATCCCACAGGTCACGGTGACCACGGCCACCGCGCTCACGACGGTCAGCGAACGGTGGCGCAGCGTGCGCGGGCGCACTCGGGCGAATGGCATGGTCCCGACCATAACGCCGATCACACGAGTAACACCAGTCACATGAGCCACATTCGGCGCGTGCCAGGAGGAAAAATATCGCCTGGTGCTACTCTCGAGCACATAGGACCAGGCTGGCAGCAGCTGGTCACCGGTGGTGATCTTCGGGACTCGACGTCGTTTTCGAGTCGGGCCCGAGCGTTTCTACTGTTGACCAGGCATACGCCACCGCAGGCGCCACTCTCGGCGCTCCGGGTTCGTGTGCGCACCTCTCGTGCCTCGAAGCCTCCTGCTCCTACTGAGTGACATCGCCTCCCACACGGGGAGACGATTCAAAACAAAGAGGAGAAAACCCCCATATGGAGGGTCCAGAAATCAAGTTCGCCGAAGCCGTCATCGACAACGGCAAGTTCGGCACCCGCACGGTCCGGTTCGAAACCGGCCGTCTCGCGCAGCAGGCTCAGGGAGCCGTCGCCGCGTACCTCGACGAAGACACCATGCTTCTGTCTGCCACCAGCGCCTCGAAGAACCCGAAAGACAACTTCGACTTCTTCCCGCTGACCGTCGACGTCGAAGAGCGCTCGTACGCCGCGGGCAAGATCCCCGGCTCGTTCTTCCGTCGTGAGGGTCGCCCCTCCACCGAGGCGATCCTGGTCTGCCGTCTGATCGACCGGCCGCTGCGTCCGTCGTTCGTCGACGGTCTCCGCAACGAGGTCCAGATCGTGATCACCGTCCTGAGCATCGCTCCCGACGAGTTCTACGACGCTCTGGCCATCAACGCCGCCAGCGCCTCGACCCAGATCTCCGGTCTGCCCTTCTCCGGCCCCGTCGCCGGTGTGCGCCTCGCGCTCATCAAGGGCCAGTGGGTCGCGTTCCCGAAGGCCTCGCAGCTCGAAGACGCCGTCTTCGACCTCACCGTCGCCGGCCGTGTCGTCACCGACGCCGCGGGCAACGAAGACGTCGCGATCATGATGGTCGAAGCCGAGGCCACCGAGCACGCCTGGGGCCTCATCCAGGGCGGCGACGTCAAGCCCGACGAGGCCGTCGTCGCACAGGGTCTCGAGGCGGCGAAGCCGTTCCTCAAGGTCCTCGTCGAGGCTCAGTCGAAGCTCGCCGCGCAGAGCGCGAAAGAGATCGCCGACTACCCCGTCTTCCCGCCGTACACCGACGAGGTCTACTCGGCCGTCGCCGCTGTCGCCGAAGAAGAGCTGAAGGCCGTCTACAAGATCGCCGCCAAGGTCGAGCGCCAGAACGCCGACGACGAGCTCAAGGGCCGTGTCAAGGCGGCTGTCGCCGCCAAGGTCGAGGCCGGCGAACTGCCCGCCACGGCCAACGGCCAGGTCTCGGGTGCATACAAGTCGGTCACCAAGAAGGTCGTCCGCACGCGCATCCTCACCGAGCAGATCCGCATGGACGGTCGTGGCCTCGCCGACATCCGTCCGCTCGACGCCGAGGTGCAGGTCATTCCTCGCGTCCACGGTTCCGCCATCTTCCAGCGCGGCGAGACCCAGATCCTGGGCGTCACCACGCTGAACATGCTCAAGATGGAGCAGCAGATCGACTCGCTGAGCCCGATCACGAAGAAGCGCTACCTGCACCACTACAACTTCCCGCCCTACTCGACCGGTGAGACCGGCCGTGTCGGTTCGCCGAAGCGTCGCGAGATCGGCCACGGCTTCCTCGCCGAGCGCGCCCTCGTCCCCGTCCTGCCGAGCCGCGAAGAGTTCCCCTACGCGATCCGTCAGGTCTCCGAGGCGCTCTCCTCGAACGGCTCCACCTCGATGGGCTCCGTCTGCGCCTCGACCCTGTCGCTGCTCAACGCCGGTGTGCCGCTCAAGGCTCCGGTTGCCGGTATCGCCATGGGTCTCGTCTCCGACGAGGTCGACGGCCAGACCCGCTACGCGGCTCTCACCGACATCCTCGGCGCCGAAGACGCCCTCGGCGACATGGACTTCAAGGTCGCCGGTACCTCCGAGTTCGTCACCGCGATCCAGCTCGACACGAAGCTCGACGGCATCCCCTCGGCTGTGCTCGACGCCGCTCTCAAGCAGGCGAAGGAGGCCCGCACGGCCATCCTGAACGTGCTGAACAGCGCCATCGACACCCCCGACGAGATGGCTCCGACCGCTCCTCGCGTCATCAGCGTCCAGATCCCGCAAGACAAGATCGGCGAGCTGATCGGCCCGAAGGGCAAGACGATCAACGCCATCCAGGACGAGACCGGCGCCGACATCTCCATCGAAGAAGACGGCACCGTGTACATCGGCGCTGTCGACGGTCCGTCCGCCGAGGCCGCGCGTGCGCAGGTCAACGCGATCGCGAACCCGACCAACCCCGAGATCGGCGAGCAGTTCCTCGGCACGGTCGTCAAGATCGCGACCTTCGGTGCGTTCGTGTCGCTTCTCCCCGGCAAAGACGGCCTGCTGCACATCAGCGAGGTTCGTAAGCTCGCCGGTGGCAAGCGCGTCGAGAACGTCGAAGACGTGCTCGGAGTCGGCCAGAAGATCCTCGTCGAGATCACCAAGATCGACGACCGTGGCAAGCTCTCGCTCGCCCCGGTCGTGGCCGATGAGGCCGACACCGACGGTTCCGGCGCGACCGAGGAGTCGACTGACGCCTCTGTCGAGGTCTGACCCTCGAGCTGACTGATCGACGAACGCCCGCTCCTGCTTCCGCAGGGGCGGGCGTTCTCGTTGCGCCTGATCGGTGGGCCGAGTGCCGCCGAATGCCGGGCCGCCCCCGCCGTAGACGGCATTAGGCGGCACTCGGGACGTAGCACTAGGCGCCTGGCACCCGCCGCGCGGCAGCGTACTCGACCCCAGAATTGGCGAAGGGCCGGAGCCGCGATCCCCACCGCGGCCCGGCCCTTCTGGCATCGATCATGCGTACCGATGCAATAGTGACGACACCGCTCCCCACCACGAAGAACGATGCCCCGGAACCCTCCCAGGAACCGCACGAGAAGAACATTACGGACGACCCCTGAGGGGAGCACTTGCGCTGACTCTGCGTCTGCTGAACGGTCACGATGAGGTGGCTGTGGAGCGTGCCCCGTGGGATCCTTCGTTTTTCCCGAATTGGGGTGGCGAATTTGGTAACGAGTTGGTGCGGCGCGCTGTTGACTGGACGAGGAGACCGTATTGTCGTCTCAACCCAGGGATCAGGAGACGCAGGTGACGGAGTCGCCCTCGAGCATCGAGACTCCTAGCACCGTGCCATCCGACGTCGTTGCTCCGGCAACCGAGGCGCCGAGCCAGCGCCACGGGCGTCGGGCCGCCCTCACGTCGCCCATCTCCACGGTGCCCGTCGACCTCGGCATCATCCAGCCGCGGCGCCGCCTCAGCACGTCTGACCTGCGCGTGTTCCCCATGGCGCTGAGCGGAAACGTGTTCGGCTGGACGGCCGACGACAAATCGAGCCTCGACGTGCTCGACACCTACTTCAAGGTCGGCGGAAACTTCGTCGACACGGCCGACTCGTACGGCGATGGCCGCAGCGAAGAGCTCATCGGCGAGTGGATGCATTCCCGCCGCATGCGCGAAGACGTGGTCCTCGCGACGAAGATCGGCAAGAGCCTCGACAACCCGGGTCTCACGCCGCTCTCGATCGAGCGTGCCGTCGAGGCCTCGCTCCGGCGCCTCGGCACCGACCACATCGATCTGCTATACCTGCACGTCGACGACACCGACGTGGCCTTCGAGCGAACGCTGCTGGGGGTCGACCGGCTGATCCGTGCCGGCAAGGTGCGCTGGTTCGGTGGCTCGGATCACTCCGGAAATCGTCTCTACGAGGCCCGGATCGCCGCCGGAATGCTGGGCGTCGCACCGATGGTCGCGTTGCAGAACCGCTACAACCTCGTCGAGCGCTCGGAGTACGAGCGCGACCTCGCGCAGGTCGCCTCGCAGCAGCGCCTGGCCGTCATGCCGCGATTCGCCCTGGCGAGCGGATTCCTCTCGGGCAAGTACCGCCGACGCGCCGATGTCAAAGGGCACCGGAGGGGCAGTGAGGTCGCCAAGCTGCTCACCAAGAAAAACCTCAGGATCCTGGCCGAGGTCGATCGGATCGCCTCTCTGCATGCCGCCCCGGCTTCGGCAGTCGCCCTCGCCTGGCTACTGACGAAGCCCAACGTCGTGGCGCCGGTCGTCAGCGCGACGTCTCCGTCGCAGGTGATCGAGCTCGTCGAGGCTGCTCGGGTGCAGTTGACGCGCCATGACGTGGCCGAGCTCGACCGGGTGAGCGCCCACTAGGAGCTGAGTTCACCGGGCGCAGTGCCCGCGAGGAACAGCGCTCGGGAGGAAAGGTGCGCGCTTGGCGCCGTGCCCACTGGGGCGCCGTGCCCGACGACCGCTGTTTCCTACCAGCCGCCGTGCGGGCGCGCTGAGCGGGGGTCAGACGCAGTCGGCGAGGAGTCGCTCGGCCACCCGGGACAGCGCGGCGGTGGAGGCGATGGGGTCGCCGGCGTAGCCGCCGACCATCGCGCCATCGCGGGCGAGCAGGAACTCGTCGGCGGCGTCGCCCGAGAGTGGGTGGCCCGCCTTGCGGAAGAGCTCCACAAGGGTGTCGGTGAACCACTCGCGGTGCTGGAGAACGACCTGGCGAACCGGGTGTGACGAATTCGCAAACTCGGCAGCCGCGTTGACGAATGGGCACCCGCGGAATTCGGGCCGTTGGATGTCGGCGGTGATCGACGCGATCACGCCGCGAATCACGCCGGTGGCGTCGGGCTCGCGGGCTGTGATGGCCTCGACCTCGGCGACGGCGGACGCGTGCCGTCGACCGATGTAGTCGACCACGAGGTTGTCTTTGGCACCGAAGTGCTTGTAGAACGTCGCTTTCGTCACGCTCGACTCGGAGATGAGGCGATCGACGCCGACCGTGCGGATGCCCTCGTCGTAGAAGAGGCGGTCGGACGTGGTCAACACGCGCTGCTTGGCACCGGGACCGGGCTGGTGGGCCCGGGTTGCGGTGGGCTCGACGAGGAGGGAACGCTGGACGGCCGATGGGGGGAATTCGACCGTCACAGCGTGGCTCCTTGAGGACATTTGGCAGGGCCGTCGAAGGGGGATAACGACGGTGCCGACATCGAACGTCCGGCTAGCCGCCGATCGAGTCGGCCTCAAGCGGACCCGGTCGGTGAAACCAGAGTATCACGCAGGAGGACAAACAGACGAGTCTGTCTGTCCACTAATTGCGTACCCCAGTTCGGGTGTCACCCATCCCGTAGGCTCGACGCGATGAACGAAGCAGTGCTGAATCGACTCGTGCGCGGGGGTGCCCGATGAACGGTGCCGTCCCTCTTCCCCTCGATGTCGCCGACCTCTCCTTCCGCGCTTCCGGAGGTGAACTCGTCCGGCGCAGCGTCCTGTCGACGGGAGCGCGGGTACTGACCGAGAGCATGCCGGGTTCCCGCAGCGCCACGGTCGGATTTTGGGTCGCCGTCGGCTCCCGAGACGAAACCGGTCACGAACGCGGCTCGACGCACTTCCTCGAGCATCTCCTGTTCAAGGGCACCCCGTCGCGCAGTGCCTTCGAGATCTCGGTGAGCTTCGAGTCGGTCGGAGGGGAGCACAACGCCGCCACCGCCAAGGAGTACACCTGCTACTACGCCAAGGTGCGTGACGTCGACCTCGACATGGCCGTCGACGTCCTGGCCGACATGGTCACCTCGTCGACGATCGACCCCGACGAATTCGAGGTAGAGCGCGGCGTGATCCTCGACGAGCTCGCCATGGCCGACGACGACGCCGCCGATGTCGGGAGCGAACGCCTCTTCGAATCGGTCTTCGGCGAGCACCCGCTCGGTCGACCTATCGGCGGCTCGCCCGACAGCATCCGCGCAGCACGCCGCGACGATGTCGTCGACCATTACCGAGCCAACTACCGACCGCAAGACCTCGTCGTGACCGTGGCGGGAGCCGTCGACCACGAGGCCCTCGTCGGTCGTATCGAGGCCGCCCTGAGTCTCGCCGGCTGGCCTGATGCACCGGGGGCACCCGTCGAGCGCCGCAGCACCCTCGTCAGCCCCCTGTCGCAGGGCGTTCCGACCCAGGTCATACCGAGGCCGCTCGAGCAGGCGACCGTGCTGCTCGGCGTGCCCGGGCTGTCCCTCACCGACACCCGTCGACCGGTCCTCAGCATTCTGAACGCCGTCCTCGGTGGAGGCATGTCGTCACGTCTCTTCCAGGAGATCCGCGAAAAGCGCGGCCTCGCGTACTCGGTCTACTCGTTTGCGGCCAGCTACTCCGATGCGGGCCTCTTCGGGCTGTACGCCGGGTGCGCGCCCAGAAACGCGCGAGAGGTAACCACTCTCCTGCTCGAGGAGTTCGATCGGCTGGCCGCAGACGGCATCACCGACGAGGAGCACTCGCGTTCCCTCGGCATGCTGGGCGGTGCCGCCGCCCTCGCTCTCGAAGACAGCGACACGCGAATGAACCGCCTCGGCCGGGCAGAGATCTCGATGGGTGAGTTCATCGATCTCGATGAATCGCTCGCCCGCCTGGCGAAAGTGACCCCGAACGACGTCGCCGCACTCGCCGGTGAGCTCCGCTCGGGCGTACTGTCCACCGTGGTCGTCGGCGACATCGAGCCCGAGCTCTTCGGCGCCTCGACCGTTTCCGGCGCGGCAACGACGCCGCCCGAAACCCGATGAAGGAGGCGACAGTGTCGCACTACCTCTACCTCGTCCGACACGGCGAGCAGCAGGACGCCGAATACGGTCTGCCCGACGGGCCGCTCTCGGAACGCGGTAAGCGACAGGCCCGCGCCATCGCCGCACGACTCGGCGGCGTCCCCTTCGACGCGGCCTGGCACTCGCCACTCGAGAGGGCTGCCGAGACGGCGACCATCATGACCGAGATGATGCCGGCCCTCACCCCCGAGCCCTCGACCCTCCTCTTCGACTGCATCCCGTCGGGGCCGACCCCCGATATGCCGCAGGCCTACAAGCCGTTCTTCGGCGGGGTCACCGGAGAAGAGATCGAGGCCGGCGAGGCACAGATGTCCGATGCGGTCGCCGAGTGGCTGACCCCGGCGCGCGAAGACCGTCACGACCTCCTCATCACCCACAACTTCGTGATCGGCTGGTTCGTGCGCGAGGTGTTCGGGGCGCCGTCGTGGCGCTGGATGGGCGTCAACCAGGCCAACTGCGGGCTGACGATCATCCGGGTGCGCTCCGCCAAGCCGCCCGAGCTCGTGACCCACAACGACCTCGGTCACCTTCCGGTCGAGCTGCGGACGGGCCTTCCGGTCGAGCAGCCGCTGTGATTCTGGGGCGGCAGACGGCCG
>NZ_LMNV01000003.1:42236-42319 GCF_001423105.1 Frondihabitans sp. Leaf304 | reverse complement strand
CGGATCTCCGACAGGCTCCGATCGTCCGGTGAGCGGCTGCCTTCCGCGAAAAGCGCTGAAGACTTCTGGGCGGAGGGCGGCCA
>NZ_LMNV01000003.1:0-42154 GCF_001423105.1 Frondihabitans sp. Leaf304 | reverse complement strand
CGGATCTCCGACAGGCTCCGATCGTCCGGTGAGCGGCTGCCTTCCGCGAAAAGCGCTGAAGACATCTGGGTAGAGGGCGAGGCGTCAGAGAAGGGGCTTGGCGTACCAGTGGGTCGCGTTGGGGTTGTCGTTGTACGGCTCGATCGTCGCGTAGCCGGACGCACGGTAGAGGCCGCCCGCGGCCGTCAGGCTGTCGCTCGTGTCGAGTACGGCCTCCGTCGCGCCGAACGCGCGCGCCCGACGCTCGAGCTCGCTGAGCAGAGCCTTGCCGAGCCCCCGACCCCGGCCCGACGGCGCCACGAAGAGGTGCTTGATCTCGTACCGGACCCCGCCGTCCGCACCGTCTCGGATCCTGCGCACTCCGCCGCAGGCGACGCCCCGCTCGTCGTCTGACAGGTCGACGACCACGAAGACCCCGTGCGGGGGAGTGAAGAGCGAAGCGTCCGGGAACGTCGTCTTGTAGCCGACCGGATCCGGAAAGGTGGCTATGCGCTCGGTGAAATAGGCGTCCAGGAGGGCGTGCGCCTCGGGCGCGTCGACGGGAACTTCTCGGTAGTGCACCACGAGCACCGATGCTACCGAGCCCGGTAGGTTGGAGGTATGTCCATACGAGTCGCTGTCGTCGGAGCCACCGGGCGGATGGGCCAGCTGTTCCTCCGCCTCATCGAAGAGACCGACGGCTTCGAACTGCATGCCGGGCTGTCGTCGCGCGACTCGCTCGACGAGCTGCTCGGGGCCGACCTCGTCGTCGACGTCACGGTGCCGGCGGTGAGCCCCGGCATCGTCGAGAAGGCTGTGCGCGCCGGGATTCCCGTGCTGGTGGGTACCTCCGGCTGGTCGGAGCCCCGGCTCGCCGATCTCCGTCGCGTGGTGGCCGAGGTCGACGGCCCCGGCGTCCTGGTGATCCCCAACTTTTCGGTCGGGTCGGTCCTCGCCACGACCTTCGCGACCATGGCGGCTCGGTTCTTCGACTCCGTCGAGATCATCGAGACCCATCACCCCGGCAAGGTCGACTCGCCCTCGGGCACGGCCATTCGCACGGCCGAGCTCATCGCCGACGCCCGTCGCGACCTCGGCCCCGTGCGCGCCCCGCACGTCGACCAGCGCGCCCGCGGGCAGCAGATCGCCAGCGTGCCCGTGCACAGCCTCCGCCTCCCCGGCATCGAGGCCCGACAGGAGGTCGTCTTCGGCGGCTCGGGAGAGACGCTCTCACTGACCCACGACACCACCTCGCAGGCCGCGTACGAGAAGGGCATCCTGGTCGCTCTCGCCGCCGCACCCGCCACCGTGGGCGTCGTCGTGGGGCTCGATCGAGTGCTTCCGCTCGGCTCTCCCGCCGCATGAGCGACTCGGTCGCACTAACCGACGTCAGGATCCGACGGTGAAGGGCCGCATCGCAGCTCTCGTCATGTGCGCCCTGCTGGTGCTCTACCTCGTGCTGGTGGGGCAGCGGGCCGTGCTCTTCATGGCCGCGGGCGAGCCCATCGCGATAGTGATCGGCGTCGCCCTGCTCGTCTTGCCGATCATCGGGGTCGCGGCGCTGCTGTTCGAGATCCGCTTCGGCATTCTCACCGAGCGCATGGTCAAGCAGCTGGAGGCCGAAGGCGCCCTGCCCGTCGACGACCTGCCGCGTCGCCCGTCGGGCCGCTATGAGCGCGAAGCCGCCGACGCGGCCTTCCCCGCCTACGCCGCGGCGGCTCGAGCAGCCCCGGACGACTGGCGCGCGTGGCTCCGGCTGGGGCTCGCATACGACGCCTGCGGCGACCGACGCCGGGCCCGTGGGGCGATCCGGAGGTCGTTCGGGCTCAGGCGCCGCGCGTCGGCCTGATTCGAGGGCGAGCCGGCGGATCCTTCGGTGTGATCACCCCGCCGGGCCCCGCCCTACTTGATGAGGTCGTCCAGCGCGTCTTCGACGGTCTCGAAGCGGAAGTCGAACCCGTCGTCGATGAGTCGCTGCGGGGTGACCTTCTGGCTGGAGAGGAGCATCTCCTGGCCGGCGTCGCCGAGCAGGGTGCGGATGGCGAACTCGGGCACCGCTAGCTTGTACGGGCGGCCGAGATCAGCTGCCGTGCGAGCCGTGATGCGGTCGCTCGTTGCTGCGACCGGGCCGGTCAGGTTGACCGGGCCGGAGACGTCGCTGGTGAGCAGGTGAACGATGGCGGCGGCCTCGTCGTGAAGGCTGATCCAGGGCCAGATCTGCGTGCCGGTGCCGAGACGGGAGCCAAGAAAGGCCTTCGTGAGGGCGAGAAGCGGCTTCATGGCGCCTCCGGGGGCGATGACGATGCCCGTTCGGAGCAGGACGACCCGCGTCGCCTCGGGGGCGGCTTTCGCCTCGTCTTCCCATTCCGCGACCACGTCGGCGAGGAAGCCCTCGCCGCGGGGGGAGTCCTCGGTGAGGATGTCGAGCGGACGGTCGCCGTAGATTCCGACGGCGGAGCCGCTCAAGAAAGTCGCAGGCGGGTGTTCGGCGTGCTGCATGGCGTCTACCAGCGTGCGCGTAGCCGTCACTCTCGACTCGAGGATCTCGTGCTTGTAAGCCGAGGTCCACGGGAGCTTCGTGAGCGACGCACCCGACAGGTTGATCACCGCATCGGCGCGATCGAGCAGGTTGTAGTCGATGATGCCGGCGGACGGCGACCAGGTGAATTCGTCCGGTTTCGTCGTGGGTCGCCTCACCAGCTTCAGCACCTCGTGGCCCTGCGCCTTTGCCTGCCGGGTCACCTCCGTACCGATCGAACCCGATGCTCCCGCGATCAACACGGTGAGACCCGTCTCGTTCTGTCCCGTCATTGCCTGCCCTTCGTCGAGTCCTCACACTAGACGGGGGTGCTGGCGGTGTCCGGGGGTGCTAGGAGGGTAGTCTCGGAGCCGTGCCTGAAGAGACCCCCGCCACCCCCGAAATCGAATTCCGCAGCGACGTGACGGTCGAGCTCGTCCGCTCGAGCGCCCACGACTCCGACGTGCTGTTCGCTGCGCGTGTCTCGACGATGGGCGAGCTCACCCTCGACGGTGCGCAGGCCTCCGCCGACGGCGAGCAGGCGACCAAGGGCGCCGGCCTCATCAACTACCTCATGCGCGACCGCCACGGCTCGCCGTTCGAGCACAACTCGATGACTTTCTACGTGCAGGCGCCGATCTTTGTGTTCCGCGAGTTCATGCGGCACCGCATGGCGTCCTACAACGAAGAGTCGGGCCGCTACCGCGAGCTCAACCCGGTGTTCTACGTGCCCGGCGAGACCCGTAACCTCGTGCAGGTCGGCAAGCCCGGCGCCTACGACTTCCTGCCCGGCAGCCCGGAGCAGTACGAGCTCGTCTCCGAGGCGACGAAGGCCTCCTCGACGCTCGCCTACGACGCATACCAGAAGATGCTCGAGGCGGGTGTTGCCCGCGAGGTCGCGCGCATCGTCCTGCCGCTCAACATCTACTCGTCGATGTACGTCACCGTGAACGCCCGCTCGCTCATGAACTTCCTGTCGCTCCGCACGAAGCGCGAGGGCACGCACTTCCCGTCGTTCCCACAGCGCGAGATCGAGATGTGCGCCGAAAAGATGGAAGACATCTGGGCCGAGCTCATGCCGCTGACCTACGCCGCCTTCGGCAAGAACGGCCGCGTCGCCCCCTAGGGGCAGGTGCCGATACTCTAGGGGGGTGTCGAACATTGCAAACCCCTTCGGGCAGGTCCTCGTCGCACTCGTCACCCCCTTCACCGCAGACGGTGAAGTGGATTGGCCGGGCGTCGAGAAGCACATCGACGACTGCATCACCTCGGGTGCCGACGGCATCGTCGTCACGGGCACAACGGGCGAGACCTCGACTCTCACCGACCCCGAGAAGCTGAAGCTCGTCGAGGTCGGCAAAGACGTCGCCTCGGGTCGCGCCAAGATCATCACCGGGGGCGGCTCGAACGAGACCGCCCACGCGATCCAGCTGTACAAGGCCAGCGAGAAGGCGGGCGCCGACGGCGTCATGATCGTCACGCCGTACTACAACAAGCCCACTCAGGCTGGCGTACTGACGCATTTCCGCATGATCGCCGACGCGACCGACCTGCCCGTCATCCTCTACGACATCCCCGGCCGCACCGGTATCCCGATCAAGTACGAGACAATCCTCCGCGCGGCGAAGCACCCCAACATCGTGGCGGTGAAAGACGCCAAGGGCGACTTCGCCGAGGTCAGCCGGGTGTTGAATCAGACCGATCTGATGTATTTCTCCGGCGACGACGCGAACGTGCTGCCGCACCTCGCCATCGGAGCGACCGGCCTCATCGGCGTCACCGCCAACATCGCCGCGGCGCCCTACCGCACCATCATCGACGCGGTGAACGCGGGCGACCTGCACACCGCGACTCTCGCGCACCAGCAGCTCGAGCCCCTCGTGCGCGCCGTCATGACCCACGTGCCCGGCACTGTCGCCGCGAAGTACATCCTCCACGGCCTGGGGCGCATCTCGAGCCCTCGCGTGCGCCTGCCCCTCGTCGGCCCCGAAGACACCGAGGCTGCCCTCATCGAAGACGAGCTGTCGCACGTGGGCGAGATTCCCGGCGTCGACCTCTCGCGATTCCGCCCCGACCGCAACGCGGCCGCGGGCGGCGCCCTGCCGAAGATCCACGGCACTACGCGCTAGCGTTCGCCGGCTCCGACCGGCACCAGACCTACACCGGAGGTTCACGACCTCGACTTCGACACCCAAGGAACATATGCCTACGACAATCCAGACTCCCCGCGCCCTCGAGAAGGGCACTCTGCGAGTGATCCCGATCGGCGGTCTCGGCGAGATCGGCCGCAACATGACCGCCTACGAGCTCGATGGCAAGATCCTCATCGTCGATGCCGGCGTGCTCTTCCCCGAGGAGCACCAGCCCGGGGTCGATCTGATCCTGCCCGACTTCGGTCCCATCAAAGACCGTCTGAAAGACGTTCTCGGCGTCGTGCTCACGCACGGCCACGAAGACCACATCGGCGCCGTCCCGTATCTCCTCCGTCTCCGCAAAGACATTCCGCTGATCGGGTCGACCCTGACGCTCGCGCTGGTGGAGGCGAAGCTCAAAGAGCACCGCATCCAGCCGTACTCGCTGGCCGTCAAAGAGGGGCAGATCGAGAAACTCGGCCCGTTCGAGCTCGAGTTCATCGCGGTCAACCACTCGATCCCCGACGCTCTCGCAGTCGCGATCCGCACCAGCGCCGGCCTCGTGCTGCACACCGGCGACTTCAAGATGGACCAGCTCCCGCTCGACGACCGCATCACCGACCTCCGTGCGTTCGCGCGTCTCGGCGAGGAGGGCGTTGACCTGTTCCTGCCCGACTCCACCAACGCCGACGTGCCCGGATTTACAGCCCCCGAGCGCGACATCGGGCCCGTTCTCGACGACATCATGTCGCGCGCGCCTCGTCGCGTCGTCGTCGCGAGCTTCTCGAGCCACGTGCACCGTGTGCAGCAGGTGCTCGACGCCGCGCACCTGAACGGCCGCCGCGTCGCCTTCATGGGTCGCTCCATGATCCGCAACATGACGATCGCGGCCGACCTCGGCTACCTCAAGGTGCCCGAGAACGTCCTCATCGACTCGAAGAAGGCCAAAGACCTCCCCGACGACCGGATCGTCTACATGTCGACCGGATCGCAGGGTGAGCCGATGGCCGTCCTCGCCCGCATGGCGAACCTCGAGCACCAGATCGAGATCGGCGAGGGCGACACGGTCATCCTCGCCTCGAGCCTGATCCCCGGCAACGAGAACGCCGTCTACCGAGTGATCGACGGGCTCACGAAGTTGGGCGCGAACGTCGTCCACAAGGGCAACGCCAAGGTGCACGTCTCCGGCCACGCGTCGGCCGGCGAGCTGCTCTACTGCTACAACATCCTGCGTCCGAAGAACGTGCTCCCGGTTCACGGCGAGCACCGCCACCTCTATGCGTCGGCTGCGCTGGCCGAGAAGACGGGTGTGCCGCGCAAGAACATCATCCTGGGCCAGGACGGCATCGTCGTCGACCTCAAAGACGGCGTCGCGACCGTGGCCGGCCAGCTCGACCTCAGCTACGTCTACGTCGACGGCTCCACGGTGGGAGAGATCACCGAGGCCGACCTCAAGGATCGCCGCGTGCTGTCCGAAGAGGGCTTCATCAGCATCTTCCTCGCGATCGACCCGACCACCGGTCGCGTCGTCGTGGGCCCTGAGATCCAGTCGCGCGGGTTCGCCGAAGACGAGCGCGTCTTCGACGACGTCCGTCCGAAGATCCTCGCGGCGCTCACCGAGGCGGCCGAGAACGGCACCCGCGACGCGAATGCCTTCAGCCAGGTCGTCCGTCGCACCGTCGGCCGCTGGGTGAACAGCCAGCACCGTCGTCGTCCGATGATCGTTCCGGTCGTCATCTCAGCGTGATTCCGCGGCGGGTCGCCGCGGCGCCGGACCTCCGACAAGCTCCGGTCGTCCGGCGACGCAGCGACTCGCCACCCCCTCACGTCATTCCTGCAGGCCCTCCGGCCCCCACCAATGTGACTCCTGTGACTCCTGTGAACTGACACGCGCGCCCCAGATGCACCTTCAACCAGTGGTGCAAGGTAGCTTTGCGGCATGCCTACGAGCACTAAGCCCTCGCCGCGCGCCCGCACCACGGGTCGCGCTGCCTCGCGCGCGGGCGGCTCCGGCGCTTCCAAGTCGCCCGCCAAGACCGCCGCCGCCAAGACCGCCGCGACCAGAGCCACGCCGACCAAGAAGCTCCCCGCTTCCAAGTCGCCCGTCGTCATCGACCACGGGCCCGGCATCGGCACTCGGGCCTGGCTCGGCTTGGCCCACGTGGTGGGCGCGGGCTTCCGCGTTCTCGGTCGCGAGTCGCTCGACCCCGACGAGCGCCGCGACGGCGTGCCCTTCTTCCTCGTCCTCCTGGCCATCGCCGGAGCGGTCGTCGAGTGGCTGAACCCGACCGATCCGATCGCGATGGCACTCGACCACTACACGTTCGGTGGCCTCTTCGGACGCGTCGCGTACGCCCTCCCGGTCATCATGGTCGTCTTCGCGGGGTGGCTCTTCCGGCACCCGGCATCCGTGCACGACAACACCCGCATCGGCATCGGCCTGGGGCTCATGGTGGTCTCGATCTCGGGTCTCTGCCACATCTTCGGCGGGCGACCGGAAGCCGCCGGCGGGATGGTCGGTCTGGCGTCGGCCGGCGGGATCCTGGGCTGGGTCGTCGCCTCGTGGATGGTGAGCCTGCTCACCGCGTGGGTCGCCGTGCCGATCGTCTGCATCGTGCTGGCGCTCTCGCTGCTCATCATCACGAAGACCCCGCCGAATCACATCGGCCACAGGCTCCACGAGCTCTACTCCTACCTCTTCGGCGCACCGCAGCCGGGTTTGGTCGAAGCGCAACGCAGCGAGGCCGCCGAGCTCGACGACGCGACCGACGAAGACGCCGAGCAGATGCCGTGGTGGCGCCGCAACAAGAGCGGCCGCGAAGAAGATCCCGCCTACGATTCCCCGGTCGTCGCCGAGACGGCCCCGACAGATGCGCTGGGTCGCCAGCCTCGCGGTCGCAAGGCCAAGGCCGAGCCCGCCGAGGCGTCGTTCACCGAGGTCATCACCGGCTCGCCGTCCGACGACGCACCCGACACTCGCACCGACCTTCTCAGCGACCTCGGTTTCGCCGAGCAGGCGGTCGCGAACGCGTCCGCTGCGACGGTGGCAACCGCAGGATCCGACGGACTCACCAGGGCGTTCACCGCACCGTCCGCACCCGTCCCCACGCCTGCTCCCGTCGTCCCGGCCATGAACCTCGGGCCGTCCGACGCGGCCGCCGATTTCTTCGAGCCCGGAGACGATGAGGCTCCGCAGAGCCTCGAGATCGTCGACGACCAGGCCAGCGACACGCCCTACCGGCTGCCAGCCGTCTCGACGCTCAGCGCCGGCGACCCGGCCAAGACGCGCAGCGAGGCGAACGACGTCATCGTCGCTGCCATCACCGAGGTGCTCACCCAGTTCAACGTCGACGCTCGCGTGATCGGCTTCAGCCGTGGACCGACCGTGACTCGCTACGAGATCGAGCTCGGGCCGGGCGTCAAGGTCGAGAAGGTCACCGCCCTCTCGAAGAACCTCAGCTATGCGGTCGCCTCGAACGAGGTGCGGATCCTCTCGCCGATCCCCGGCAAGAGCGCGATCGGCGTCGAGATCCCGAACACCGACCGCGAGATCGTGTCGCTCGGCGACGTGCTCCGCTCGTCGGTCGCCACCAAGAGCAGCCACCCGATGACGATCGGCGTCGGCAAAGACGTCGAGGGCGGGTACGTCGTCGCCAACCTCGCGAAGATGCCCCACCTCCTCGTGGCCGGTTCGACCGGCTCGGGTAAGTCGAGCTTCGTCAACTCGATGATCACCTCGCTGTTGATGCGCGCCAAGCCGAGCGACGTGCGCATGGTGCTGATCGACCCGAAGCGCGTCGAGCTCTCCATCTACGCCGGCGTGCCGCACCTCATCACTCCCATCATCACGAACGCCAAGAAGGCCGCCGAGGCGCTCCAGTGGGTCGTCAAGGAGATGGACATGCGGTACGACGACCTCGCGTCGTTCGGGTTCCGCCACATCGATGACTTCAACAAGGCCGTCGTGAACAACGAGATCGTCTTGCCGCAGGGGAGCGAGCGGAAGCTCAAGCCGTACCCGTACCTCCTGGTCGTCGTCGACGAGCTCGCCGACCTCATGATGGTTGCGCCCCGAGACGTCGAAGACTCGATCGTCCGCATCACGCAGCTGGCCCGAGCATCGGGAATCCACCTCGTCCTCGCGACGCAGCGTCCGTCGGTCGACGTCGTCACCGGACTCATCAAGGCCAACGTTCCGTCGCGGCTCGCGTTCGCCGTGACGAGCGTCACCGACTCGCGGGTCATCCTCGACCAGCCCGGCGCCGACAAGCTCATCGGTCAGGGTGACGGCCTGTTCCTGCCCATGGGCGCCTCGAAGGCCATGCGTGTGCAGGGCGCCTGGGTGCAGGAGAGCGAGATCAACGAGGTCGTCCAGCACGTCACCCGTCAGGCTCGACCCGACTACCGCTCCGACGTGGCCCAGGTCACCGAGAAGAAAGAGATCGACGGCGACATCGGCGACGACCTCGAACTCCTCCTCGCCGCGGCCGAGCTCGTGGTCTCGACCCAGTTCGGTTCGACGTCGATGCTGCAGCGCAAGCTCCGTGTCGGCTTCGCCAAGGCCGGACGCCTGATGGACCTCATGGAGTCACGCGACATCGTCGGGCCCTCGGAGGGGTCGAAGGCACGAGACGTGCTCGTGACAGTGGAGCAGCTGCCGGGGGTGCTCGCGCGGTTGCGCGGGCAGGATGCGCCGGCCTCGAGCCAGGGTTCCCCGGATCCTTCGGTCTCCCGCCCCGACGACGGCGCCGACATCTACAGCGCCGACCCCGTGGGCGACATGACCCGCGGATATCGCGAGGTGGACGGCGACGACGAGCAGTCGGAAGACGCCTGGGGCCTGACGGGACGAGACTAGAGCCATGAGTCACGATCCCGCCGGCAGCCCCCGCGCCAAGGCCTTCCCGTTCACCGGCCGCATCGTCCGCCGCGGTGACGGCCCGGCTTCGACGGCCAACATCGCCAACATCATCACGGTGGTGCGGATCCTCATGGCGCCGCTGTTCTTCGTGCTGCTTCTCGTCGACGACGGTGAGATGGGGTCGTTGCGCATCTGGGCCGCGGTCATCTTCGTGGTGGCGATCCTGACCGACAGCCTCGACGGGTTCCTGGCCCGACGACAGAATCTGGTCTCGGACTTCGGCAAGATCGTCGATCCGCTTGCCGACAAGGTGCTGACCGGTGGCGCGTTCATCGTCCTCAGCGTGCTGGGCGAACTGCCGTGGTGGGTGACCATCGTGATCCTCATCCGCGAGGTCGGCATCACGGTCTACCGGTTCGTGGCGCTCAGCGACCGGGTCATCCCGGCCTCGCGTGGCGGCAAGCTCAAGACCCTGCTGCAGGGCGTTGCCCTCACGCTGGCGCTTTTCCCGTTCACGACCTGGCTGGGCGACTGGTTCACCTGGGTCAACATCATCGTCATGTCAGCTGCCTTCGTCGCGACGGTGCTCTCCGGCCTCGACTACATGCGGGTCGCCCTCCGCCATTCGCGAGCCCGGGCATGACCCTCGTCGTCGACGTCGTCGCCTCACTCCGTGCACAGAACCTCACCATCGCCGTCGCGGAGTCACTCACCGGCGGCCTCCTCGTGGCCGAGCTCGTTTCCGTTCCCGGCGCCTCCGCGGTCGTCGCCGGGGGAGTCGTGGCCTACCAGACCGAGGTCAAGCACTCCCTGCTCGGAGTATCGGCGTCGCTCCTGGCCCAGCACGGCGCTGTCCACCCCGACGTCGCGATCGCGATGGCGCGGGGCGTCCGCGAGCGTCTGACGCTCGGGCACCGTCAGGCCGACATCGGCATCGCCACCACGGGCGTCGCCGGGCCGGAGGGGCAAGACGGCCAGCCCGTCGGCACTGTCTACGTCGGGATCGTCTGGCAAGACCACTCCGAGGTCGTGCCCCTCGCACTGGAGGGTGACCGAACGGCAATCCGATCGGCTACCGTCGACGAATCACTCTCAGCACTTCAGCGACTGCTCGAACGGCCTCGGGAATAGACAGGGTTTCGGTCTCGTTACATCTCGCAGGTACACACGGCGCATTCAAAGCCTGCTGGCTACAGTTACACCAGCGACGACAGTTAGTGTTACTCACCCACAGAAGTACTTCGACTTCGGTGGGTCGTCCTCAGAAGGAGGGTCCCTATGGTTCTCGTACGTCAAGAAATCGGCGACGTCCTTCGTGACTTCCGCTTGCAAAAGGGTCGCACGCTTCGTCAGGTCGCATCGAAGGCCAGCGTCGCGCTCGGGTACCTCAGCGAGGTGGAGCGTGGCCAGAAAGAGGCCAGCTCCGAGATCCTCGCGTCTGTGGCGGATGCTCTCGAGACGCCTATCTCCACCATCATGCGTGAAGTCGGTGACCGCATGGCGGTTATCGAGGGGTTGAACCGCATCCCCGACACGCTCCCCGACGACCTCGTCGCCGAGTTCGACGCCGACCTCGCGGTCCGCTAGTCGCACTCCGCTTCGAGCTTGGACGCCCCGGCCTTCTGGTCGGGGCGTTCTTTCGTGTGGGGCTTGTGAGGTGGGTCACGCTCGCGGGTTCGTTCTCGCGGTGTCGAACTTCAGGATCCGACGGCTCACTTCCCACAGGGCGGGTAGCCTCGACCGGTGCGCAAGAGTGAATTCGCCCGGGCTGTGATCGACGAGTTCGGAGAGGGCTACGGCCGGGTCGTGACCCGCGATGCCGTGCTCCCGGCGCTCGGCAATGTGTCGGCCGACGCGGCCATCGCCCGCGGAGATGAGCCGCGCGACGTCTGGTTGGCGCTCTGTGACGCCGAAGACGTGCCGGTGGAGCGTCGTCACGGCGTGGGTCTGCCGAAGCCGCGGAGCTGATCGGGCTGCCGACGTCCTCCCGTCCGAATTTGAAGGAGATCTGGCCCCGCGCAGCCCCTGATCCGCATGCTTACGGTCGCGCGCGCCGGTTTTTCCTTCGAATTCGGGCCGCGGCATGAGCGACACGCCGCCCCTGGGCCACTCGAACATGTGTTCGGTTGGGTGTTAGCCTCGTCTTCACAGGGGCTCGCTGGGGCCCGGTTCTCCACGGAAGGCCTGCTGCCGCTCTGAGTGTCGGTGGTTCTCCGTAGCGTTCTTTTCACCAGCGCTTCCCCTGAGCCTTGTCGAAGAACATCCGGCCTTGCACCATCGGCCGGTCGGGGCACGACAGCCTATAGGCGCACCGCCCATCCGCACCGGATGTCATCCAAGGAGAACACCATGCCCTCAGTTGCTGACCGCGAGAAAGCCCTCGAGACCGCACTCGCCCAGATCGACCGCCAGTTCGGTAAGGGCGCCGTCATGAGGCTCGGAAGCGACGAGCGCGCTCCCGTCGCCATCATCCCCACGGGCTCGATCGCCTTGGATGTCGCGCTCGGCATTGGCGGGCTTCCGCGGGGTCGAATCGTCGAGATCTACGGGCCCGAGTCGTCGGGTAAGACGACTCTCACCCTCCACGCGATCGCGAACGCTCAGAAGTCCGGAGGCATCGCCGCCTTCATCGACGCCGAGCACGCCCTCGACCCGGAGTATGCCAAGAAGCTCGGCGTCGACATCGACGCCCTCCTCGTGTCGCAGCCCGACACCGGTGAGCAGGCGCTCGAGATCGCCGACATGCTGGTCCGCTCCGGTTCCATCGACCTCGTCGTCATCGACTCCGTCGCAGCCCTCGTGCCGCGCGCCGAGATCGAGGGCGAGATGGGTGACTCTCACGTCGGCCTCCAAGCTCGACTCATGTCGCAGGCCCTCCGCAAGCTCACCGGTGGTCTCAGCCAGACCGGCACCACGATGATCTTCATCAACCAGCTGCGCGAAAAGATCGGTGTCTTCTTCGGAAGCCCGGAGACGACGGCCGGTGGTAAGGCCCTCAAGTTCTACGCGTCCGTCCGCCTCGACATCCGTCGCATCGAGACTCTCAAAGACGGCACCGATGCCGTGGGTAACCGCACCCGCGTCAAGGTCGTCAAAAACAAGATGGCACCGCCGTTCAAGCAGGCCGAATTCGACATCCTCTACGGTGTCGGCATCTCGCGTGAGGGCAGCCTGATCGACTTCGGCGTCGAGCACGGCATCGTGCGCAAATCGGGCGCGTGGTACACCTACGAGGGCGACCAGCTCGGTCAGGGCAAAGAGAACTCGCGCAACTTCCTGCTGTCCAACAAGTCGATCGCTCTCGAGATCGAGCAGAAGATCCTGGCCAAGCTCGGCGTCGGCGCCGACGGCGCGGCGGCGAAGGCCGCAAACGACGCGGCCGCAGCAGCCGCGGCACCGGCAGCCGCTCCGTCGGTCGCACCCATCCAGCGCAAGCTGGCAGAGCGCAAGGGCGCATGAGCGACAACGACGATCGCCTCGCGCCGGTAACCCCGCTCTTCGGGGCCGGTTGGGCAAAGCCGGGCACCAGGGCACCTGACGAGCCGGAGTGGGCTGACCCCGACGAGTCCGCGTCGTTCGAGGCGCGGGCCACTCGGGGCGACGTCGAGGCAGCCGATGGCGGGATCGCCGATATCGATGGGCATTCCTCACACGGGCCCGGGTCGCAGCGGGGCCGTGCCGTGGCAGAGCCTGACGGTGCCGTGGTCTCGGCCCTGCCGACCTACGCCGCGTTCGCGGCTCGGTCTGAAGGCGCCGAAGCCGGCCCGGACGTCGAGCGCGAGCCCGAGCCCGAAACAGAGCCCGAACCGGAAGAGACGTACGACGCGGCCAAGGCTCGAGCAGAAAACATCAGCCTGCATGCGCTTTCCCGCCGGGGTGTCTCATCGGCCGAAATGACCAAAACCCTTCGGTCGCGTGATCTCCCTGACGAGGTCGTCGCCGAAGAGATCGAGCGTCTCGAACGAGTCGGGCTGCTCAACGACGATGAGCTCGCCGAAAACCTGGTCCGCAGCAAGCAAGATCGCAAGGGCCTGGGTAAGGGCGCTATCACGGCCGAACTCCGTCAGCGCGGTGTCGCGCAGGAGTCGATCGAGGCGGCCATCGCCGAGATCGACGACGACGAAGAACAGGCGCGCGCCGACGACTGGGCCACCAAGCGCGCCGGGCAGCTCCGCGGTCTCGACCAGGCGACGGCCGAGAGGCGACTCAACGGCTACCTGATGCGGCGGGGCTACCGGTCGGAGGTCATCCGACGAGCGGTCGAGAAGGCTCTGCCCCGGGGCGGGTCCCGCGGCGGGGGATCGCGCGGGGGCGTTCGATTCGAGTGAGGGGTCGCGGATCCTCGGCTCCGATATCGTCGGGTACGAGGCGCGGCCCGCAAAGATTTACACTGGAGCACTATGTCGACGGTCCTCGAAACCAGCGCACCCGTTCCTACGGATGCCCGCGCACGCACCTATGAGGTGCGCACCTTCGGGTGCCAGATGAACGTCCATGACTCCGAGCGGCTCAGCGGATCGCTCGAAGCTGCCGGCTACGTACCCGCCGACGGGGCCGAGGCCGACATCGTCGTCATCAACACGTGTGCGGTGCGAGAGAACGCCGACAACAAGCTCTATGGCACGCTAGGGCACCTGGCTCAGACGAAGCGCAACCACGAGGGCATGCAGATCGCTGTCGGGGGATGCCTCGCCCAGAAAGACAAGTCGGTCATCCTCGACCGAGCGCCGTGGGTCGACGTCGTCTTCGGCACGCACAACATGGGCGCTCTGCCGACTCTGCTGGAGCGTGCGCGTCACAACGACGAGGCGCAGCTCGAGATCCTCGAGTCGCTCGACGTCTTCCCTTCGACGCTGCCGACGAAGCGCGACTCGACCTACAGCGGATGGGTCTCGATCTCGGTCGGCTGCAACAACACCTGCACTTTCTGCATCGTGCCCGCGCTCCGGGGCAAGGAGAAAGACCGCCGTCCCGGCGAGATTCTGGCCGAGATCCAGGCCCTCGTCGACGATGGCGCCGTCGAGGTGACGCTCCTCGGGCAGAACGTCAACTCGTATGGCGTCGAGTTCGGAGACCGGGGCGCCTTCGCGAAGCTGCTTCGTGCCGCCGGTCAGATCGACGGTCTCGAGCGCATTCGGTTCACTAGCCCCCACCCCGCCGCCTTTACCGACGATGTCATCGACGCGATGGCCGACACACCCTCGGTCATGCCGCAGCTTCACATGCCCCTGCAGTCGGGGAGCGACCGGATCCTCAAAGCCATGCGCCGCAGCTATCGCAGCGAGAAGTTCCTTGGCATCCTCGATCGTGTCCGCGCGCAGATGCCCGATGCGGCTATCAGCACAGACATCATCGTGGGTTTCCCCGGCGAGACCGAAGACGACTTCCAAGAGACGCTCCGAGTCGTGGAGCAGTCGAGGTTCGCTACCGCCTTCACATTCCAGTACTCCGTCCGCCCGGGCACACCCGCCGCCGACTACGCCGATCAGATTCCCAAGGCGGTCGTCCAGGAGCGCTTCGAGCGTCTCGCCGCTCTGCAAGACCGCATCTCGTACGAAGAGAACCAGAAGCAGGTCGGGCGCGTGGTCGAGCTCCTGGTTGCAACTAACGAGGGGCGCAAAGACGAGGCCACACACCGGCTCTCGGGTCGCGCGCAAGACTCGCGTCTCGTGCACTTCGAATTGCCCGCGCGCATCGAGGCGCCCCGTCCCGGAGACATGGTGACGGTCGAGATCACCGAGGCGAAGCCGTTCTACCTGCTTGCCGATCAGACGGCCACGACCCCGTTCTCCGTCCGGCGTACTCGGGCGGGCGACGCGTGGGATCTCGCCCAGGCGGCCTCCTGCGGTGTGCCCAGCGGCTCGACCGGTGTGGCGTCGGCGACGAAGCCGCGGGTGTCGCTCGGCCTGCCCACGCTTCGGGTGTCGACGACGCCGATCTACGATTCGTCCGACTCCGAACGGTAGGCGCGTCGCCAGTGAGCGCACTGCCGCGCCTCGACTTCGCCGTCGTCGTGGGGGCGACCGGTACCGGTAAATCGACCTTCTCGCTCGACCTCGCCGACGAACTCGCCACTCGCGGGCGCACCGCCGAGGTAGTCAATGCCGACGCGATGCAGCTGTACCGGGGCATGGACGTCGGCACCGCGAAACTTCCGCTTGCCGAACGCCGAGGTATCCCGCATCACCTGTTCGACGAACTCGACGTCACCGACGAGGCCAGCGTCGAGTGGTACCAGCGACGGGCACGCGAGGTCGCGAACGGCATCTTCGAACGTGGGGCCATCCCGATCCTCGTCGGCGGCTCAGGTCTCTACGTGTCGGGGGCCGTCTTCGACTTCGCCTTTCCCGGCACCGACGAGGTCGTCCGCCACAAATACGAGTCGTTGTTGACGGCAGAAGGCGTCGGCGCTGTCTACCGCCTCCTCCTCGAGCGTGATCCGGAGGCGGCGCGGGCGATCGGCCCGTACAACGGCCGGCGTATCGTCCGAGCGCTCGAGGTGGGTGAGCTCACGGGAAAGCCGTTCGCGGTGGGCCTGCCCGACGACGCCCCGACGTGGCATTCCCCCGCGTTCTTCGGGCTCGAAGAGACGCGCGAAATCCTCGTCGAGCGACTCGACGACCGAGTGGACGGCATGTGGCGTGACGGGCTCCTCTCTGAGGTCGAGAAATTGCGAGAGCAGGGGATCGAACGGGGCGTGACCGCGAGCCGAGCCATCGGCTACTCCCAGGCCCTGCAGCAGCTTCGCGGCGAGGTCTCCGAGGGCGAGGCGAAAGACTCGACCAAGCTGCTCACACGGAGGTACGCCCGCCGACAGGTGAGCTGGTTCCGGCGGTATCCGAGGGTCGCCTGGTCGAGGGCAGGGAGCGCAGGATCCGTGTCAGCCGCCGCCGATACACTCGTGGGGTGACCACCACCGTCCGCTTCACCAAGGGCCAGGGCACGGGTAACGACTTCGTGCTGTTCTCCGACCCCGATGGCTCGTTCGATCTCACACCTGATCGCATCCGCGCACTGGCCGATCGCCGATTCGGTGTCGGCGGCGACGGCGTGATCCGAGCGGTGCGCAGCGACAGCCACCCCGAGGGTGCGTCGAGTCTGGCCGAAGATGACGGTGCCGAGTGGTTCATGGATTATCACAACGCCGACGGCAGTGTGGCCGAGATGTGCGGCAATGGCATTCGCGTCTTCACGAAGTACCTCCTCGAGCAGGGCCTGGTCACGCTCGAGCCGGGTGAGACCCTGGCGATCGGCACCAGGGCTGGCGTGCGCGACGTTCAGATCAACCGGTCGGGGTTCCAGGTCGACCTGGGGCGGTGGGGCCTGACCGACGAGGCCCAGGTGCGGGCTCGTAATCTGCATGCGGCGAGGCCCGGCCTCGGTCTTACCGTCGGCAATCCCCACGTCGTCGTCGCTCTCGCCTCGGCCGACGAGCTCGCGGACGTCGATCTCACGGTGGTGCCGATCCTCGAGCCGAATCCTGTCGACGGGGCCAACGTCGAGTTCGTCGTCCCCGCCGACCCGCTGGTCGCCGACGGTATCGGGCGCATCAGCATGCGAGTGCACGAGCGCGGTTCCGGTGAGACTCTCTCGTGTGGCACGGGTGCGGCGGCTGCGGCACTTGCCGTTCGCTACTGGGCGGGGCCGTCGGCTCCCGATCAGTGGCGGGTCGACGTTCCCGGTGGCACCGTCGGCGTGCGAATGTTCGCGACGGAAGACGGCGAGCACGTCTCGTTGAGTGGCCCCGCAGAGCTCGTCTTCACCGGAGACCTGGTTCTCTGACGCCTCGCGGGTTAGTGTTCTCGCATGAAGACCATCTGACGCAGTTGCTCGCCGGGTTCGACGTACCTTTCAACGAAGCGCCACTATTGCCGAACTGCGCGGAGTACGCGATACCCCTTCGACGTGGTTTCTCGTTCGACCTCGACGATCTCGGCCATCGTCTCGTTCATCCATCGCTGGAGCGAGTCGGCGCCGAGGCTCTTCGCCACGACGAGGTACGCCTCCATGTCGATGCCAAGGCGAGGCAGCCATTGGCTGAGGATGCCGTGGAGAGCCTCTTTACCGACTCGGATGGGCGGGTTCGACCAGATTCCGTCGAAGACGAGATCATCGGGAACGTCTTGGGGCAGCACGGCGTTGACGTTAGTGAGGCCGACGCGAGCGGCGTTCTCTCGAAGGAGCTCGAGGACGCGCTCATTGACGTCGACCGCCCACACGGTTGCCTCGGGCGACCGAAGGGCGAGAGTGAGCGCGATCGGCCCCCATCCACACCCCACATCCAAGAAAGTGCCGTCGCTCGGTGGCGACGGCATTGATCCAAGAAGTACCGCGGTACCCGGATCGATCCGCCCCGGGCTGAAGACACCCGCGGCGGTTGCCAGCGTGAGCTCACGCCCGGCGAGCTCGACCGTGATCTCTCTCGGTCGGAGCTCGCTCGAGGGGGAGCTCGAGAAGTAGTGATCGCTGGTCATCACCCCAGATTACTGAACACGAAAGGTCTAATGTGACTCGAATGACAGAGCACAGCACCACAGAGGAGAAGGGCGCCGAGCGCGACGACGTCGTCGACCGGATCCTGAGCAATGCCTCGTCGCGAGCCGGCCTGTCCGTCTTCTCGCCGGCCCAGGCCATCCAGACCCAGGGTCTCGACACGAGAGGCGACGGTACCGGAGACGATCACCACGACGGCGATCAGTTCGACCGCGAAGACCGGCAGGCGCTTCGGCGGGTGGCCGGCCTCTCCACCGAGCTGCAAGACGTCACCGAGGTCGAGTACCGACAGCTTCGGCTGGAGAACGTAGTTCTCATCGGCGTGTACTCGCAGGGGTCGCTCGGCGACGCCGAGAATTCGTTGCGCGAGCTGGCGGCGTTGGCTGAGACCGCGGGCGCGGTGGTCCTCGATGGGCTCCTGCAGCGTCGCCCCAACCCCGACCCCAGCACGTACCTCGGGTCGGGCAAGGCGCTCGAGCTGAAGAACACCGTCTTGGCCCTCGGCGCTGACACCGTGATCGCCGACACCGAGTTGGCTCCGAGCCAGCGGCGCGCGCTTGAAGACGTGGTGAAGGTCAAGGTGATCGACCGCACGGCCGTGATCCTCGACATCTTCAGCCAGCACGCCACGAGCCGCGAGGGCAAGGCGCAGGTCGAACTGGCCCAGCTGGAATACCTCCTCCCGCGACTGCGCGGTTGGGGTGACTCGATGTCGCGCCAGGCCGGTGGGCAGGTCGGTGGCGCGGGTGCCGGTATGGGCTCCCGTGGGCCGGGTGAGACGAAGATCGAACTCGACCGTCGCCGCATCCACACCCGTATGGCGATTCTTCGCAAGAAGATCAAAGAGATGAAGCCGGCGCGAGTTGCGAAGCGAGCCAACCGGGTGCGCAACACGGTTCCGAGCGTGGCGATCGCCGGCTACACCAACGCCGGCAAGTCGAGCCTGCTGAACCGTCTGACCCGCGCCGGGGTTCTCGTCGAGAACGCCCTGTTCGCGACGCTGGACGCGACCGTCCGCAAGTCGTCGACTGACGATGGCCGGCCGTTCACGTACTCCGACACCGTCGGATTCGTGCGCAACCTGCCGCATCAGCTCGTCGAGGCCTTCCGGTCGACTCTCGAAGAGGTGCAGGACAGCGACATCATCGTGCACGTCGTCGACGGATCGCATCCCGATCCGGCTGCTCAGCTGGCGACGGTTCGAGAGGTGATCTCGGAGGTCGACGGGCGTGACATCCCCGAGGTGGTCGTCTTCAACAAGAGCGATCTGATCGACGAGAGCCAGCGTCTGGTGCTCCAGGGAATGGTGCCTGACGCGATCTTCGTGTCGGCCCGTACGGGCGCCGGTATCGACGAGTTGCGAGCGCGGATCGCCGAGTTGCTGCCCCGGCCCGAGGTCGAGCTCGATCTGCTCGTGCCGTTCGATCGCGGTGATGTCGTGTCTCGAATTCACGAGATCGGACGCGTCGTCGACGTCGAATACGTAGCTGAGGGCACCCGGGTAACAGCCCGGGTCTACTCCCAAGATGCCCCGACGCTGCAGGAGTTCGCGCACTAAAGGCGGACACTCCCTCGGAAGTACGAAAACCGCCCCCGAGCTTCGGCTCGAGGGCGGTTTTCGTACTTCCGAGGGCTACTAGAGCGACCGCAGCACAGCCACGACCTTGCCGAGGATCTGCGCGTGATCGCCGACGATCGGCTCGAAGTTCGAGTTGCGGGGGAGCAGCCAGGTGTGACCGTCGCGCTGACGGAAGACCTTGACGGTCGCTTCGTCGTCGAGCATCGCGGCGACGATCTCGCCGTTCTCGGCGTTGCCCTGTTGGCGGACGACCACCCAGTCACCGTCGCAGATCGCAGCGTCGATCATCGAATCGCCGACGACCTTGAGCATGAAGAGTTCGCCCTTGCCGACGAGCGTGCGGGGCAGCGGCATGACGTCTTCGACCTGCTGCTCCGCTGTGATCGGAATACCCGCGGCGATTCGGCCGACCAGGGGCACCCGGGCGGTGATGTTGTCGTCGTCGTCATAACGGATGATCGAGGGCTCAGGATCCGACTTGGCTGGGTCTTCGAGAAGAACCTCGAGAGCGCGTGGCCGGTTCGGGTCTCGGCGAATCGCTCCCGCCAGCTCGAGTTGATTGAGCTGGTGCGTCACGCTGGAGAGAGAGGCCAACCCGACCGCATCGCCGATTTCGCGCATGCTCGGCGGGTAACCGCGGCTGCCGATCGAGTCACGGATCGCCGTGAGAATCAGCGTCTGCTTCGCGGTAAGGGCCTTCTTCAGAGACGTCACGTCGGCGCCGTGATCGCCCTGGGTTTCGCGTCGTGCGGTCTCGCGTGCCATCTCGCCCTCTCGAATGTCGGTGGTCGCTGGTCTACTGATCCCACCGATCGAAACTGTATCCGGTCAGATATGGCAGAACAAACACATGTTCGAGTGTGTCGCGTGTTTTTTGTCGTATTTCTGGTACCGAGCTCTTGAAATCGGCTGTAATCGAAGATATGTTCGGAACACGCCTTCGAGTCCGCAGTCTTACGGGCCGATCGCATTCGATAAGAGAGGCAACAGCATGAGCGCTACGATCACCGCACTGGTTCCTTCTACCTCCCGCGCCGCGACGGTTTCGACCTCGGGTCCGGTCCCCACCAACGTGCCGACCCACCTCCGCATCACGCGCCGTGGTCGACTGGTTCTGACGCTCGCCGTCGTCGTTGCCGCACTCGCCCTCATTGCCGGCTTCCTGCTCACCGGTGGCAGCGCCGTCGCGACGAGTTCCGCGGGCAACGTCCATTTCGACCACGTCACCGTCGCGGCGGGCGAGACCCTGTGGCAGGTGGCAGAGGGCGTCGCTCCCGACTCCGACCCGCGCGACGTCATCTCCGACATCGTCAAGTTGAACGACCTCTCTTCGACGCAGGTCATGCCGGGCCAGTCGCTCGCCATCCCGGTGCAGTACAGCCAGAGCTGATCAGGTTTCTGACCGTCCCTCGGCGCCGCGCTCACGCGTGGCGCCGTTCGCGTCTCCGGTGGGGTGCAGACAATGGGCCACATCCGGTGCCGCCTGCAGTCGCCGTTTGCAGTTGCGGCCCGGAGTCGCCAACAGCGGAGAGGCTGTGGACAACGCAGTCGCGGCGCGAGACCGCCCCATAAAATGGTGCTGTGGCTATCACTCTCGACGACCTTCCCATTCGCGACGACCTCCGAGGTCAGTCGCCCTACGGCGCACCTCAGAAGAAGGTGCCTGTCGCGCTGAACGTCAACGAGAACACCCATCCGATTCCCGAAGACGTGGCTCGCGACATCGTCGAATCCGTCGCCGCCGCTGTACTCGAGGTCAACCGCTACCCCGACCGAGAGTTCACGCCCCTTCGCGAGGCTTTGGCTCGCTATCTCAGTGCTGCCCTCGCGCCCGATGAGGCGATTGAGCCGGCGCAGATCTGGGCGGCGAACGGCTCTAACGAGGTCATTCAGCAGATCCTGCAGGCGTTCGGCGGGCCGGGCCGAACCGCTCTCGGGTTTCCCCCCACCTACTCGATGCACTCCATCATCACCAGGGGCACGGGTACCGAGTGGGTCGAAGCGCCTCGAGACGAGGGTTTCGAGATCTCGCCCGAGACGGTCGCCCGCGAGATCCTCCGGGTCGACCCCGACATCGTGTTCCTGTGCGCGCCCAACAACCCCACGGGCACGCCGGTCGAGCTGGCGACCATCGAGGCGGCCTATGAGGCTGCCCGGGGCATCGTCCTGGTCGACGAGGCGTACGCCGAATTCATGCCCGCCGATCGACCCTCGGCGGTCACGCTCCTCGAAGGGCGACCCCGTCTGCTCGTCTCCCGCACTATGAGCAAGGCGTTCGCGTTCGCGGGTGCCCGAGTCGGCTACCTCGCAGCCGACCCTGCGGTGATCGACGCGCTCCGACTCGTGCGGCTTCCATACCACCTGTCGTCGTTGACGCAGGCCGCCGCCGTCGCCGCCCTCCGGCACGCCAACGAGATGCTCGCCATGGTCGACGACATCAAGGCGCAGCGTGACCGTATCGTCGAGACGCTCACCGAGCTCGGCTATCACCCGTGGCCGACGTGGTCGAACTTCGTCCTCTTCGGCGGCGTCGTCGATCCCGAGGCGGTCTTCGAGCAGCTCCTCGCTCGCGGCATCATCGTGCGCGATCTCGCGATCCCGGGGCACCTGCGCGTGAGCGCCGGTACGGCTGCTGAGACCACGGCGTTCCTCGAGGCCATGAGCGACATTAGGCTCGGAGCATGAGCACAGCGTCCCAGGCGTTCCGCGATCGCACCGCGTCGGTCAGTCGATCTACGAGTGAGTCGAGCATCGACCTGTCTCTCGACCTCGACGGGACGGGCTCGGCGAGCATCGACTCGTCGGTGCCGTTCTTCGATCACCTCCTCACCGCGCTCTCGAAGCACTCACTCATCGACCTCAGTGTCAAGGCCACCGGCGATACCCACATCGACGTGCACCACACGGTCGAAGACATCGGCATCACCTTCGGCACCGCGCTGAAGCAGGCGCTCGGAGACAAGGCGGGCATCCGTCGCTACGGTGACGCGCTCGTGCCCCTCGACGAGGCGTTGGTGCAGGCGGTCGTCGACGTCTCCGGTCGTCCCTATCTCGTGCACACGGGCGAGCCGGCCGGGTTCGAGATGCACCTGATCGGTGGCCACTTCACAGGGTCGATGGTTCGCCACGTCTTCGAGGCGATCGCGTTCCACGCGGGGCTCACCGTGCACGTCACCGTGCTCGGCGGTCGTGATCCGCACCACATCGCCGAGGCAGAATTCAAGGCTTTCGCTCGGGCGCTTCGGGATGCCGTCGAGCCCGATCCTCGCGTCGAGGGTATTCCCTCGACGAAGGGTGCTCTATGACGGCCGCCGGTGCCCGCCCGAAGGTCGTCGTGCTCGACTACGGCAGCGGCAACGTGCACTCGGCCATCAAGGCGCTCGAGCTCGCCGGCGCCGATGTCGAGCTCACTGCCGAGAGCGACCGCGTGGCGAAAGCCGACGGGTTGTTCGTTCCCGGTGTCGGTGCGTTCTCCGCGGTGATGAGCCAGCTTGAGTCCGTCCGCGGCGCCGAAAAGATCGATCGGCGTCTGGCGGGCGGCCGACCCGTCCTCGGTGTCTGTGTCGGAATGCAGGTGCTCTTCGACCGGAGCGTCGAGCGTGGCTCCGAGGTCGACGGCCTCGGCGAATGGCCCGGCGTCATCGACGAGTTGAAGGCGGAGGTTCTGCCGCACATGGGCTGGAACACCGTCGACGCGCCGACCGAGTCGCTTCTCTTCGACGGCGTCCGCGACGAGCGCTTCTACTTCGTCCACTCCTTCGCGGCCCAGTCCTGGAGCCTCGAGGGGCACGGGGCCCGCAAGGGCCCGCTCGTCACCTGGGGCGATCACGGCGGTCCGTTCGTCGCCGCGGTCGAGAACGGCCCCCTCTGGGCCACCCAGTTCCACCCCGAGAAGTCGGGCCAACCCGGCATCCGCCTGCTGACCAACTGGCTGCAGACGCTGTAGTCCGCCGACGAAGCCGGCCGTGCCGGATCCTTCATCTCTCCGCCCTTCCTCCCCAGAAAGCACCATGAGCGAGATCATCTCCACCCCCGCCCTCACCCTTCTTCCGGCTGTCGACGTCGCCGACGGCAAGGCGGTCCGCCTCACCCAGGGGGAGGCCGGCACCGAGACGAACTACGGCGATCCGGTCGATGCAGCAGCCGACTGGAAAGACCAGGGTGCTGAATGGCTGCACCTCGTCGACCTCGACGCCGCCTTCGGTCGAGGGCACAACCGGGAGGTCATCCACCGAGTGATCAAGCAGGTCACCGGCATCCACGTCGAGTTGTCGGGCGGTATCCGCGACGACGCGTCCCTCGAGGCCGCACTCGAGACCGGCGTCAAACGCATCAACCTCGGCACGGCCGCGCTCGAAAACCCGGAGTGGGCGGCGTCGGTCATCGCACGCTACGGCGACGCCATCGCGGTCGGGCTCGATGTGCGCGGCACCACGCTGGCCGCACGGGGCTGGACCAAAGAGGGCGGCGACCTGTTCGAGGTGCTGGCTCGGCTCGAAGACGCAGGCTGCGCTCGATACGTGGTGACCGACGTCACGAAAGACGGCACCCTCCAGGGTCCCAACGTCGAGCTGCTGAAGCAGGTCATGAAGAAGACCGATCGCCCCGTCGTCGCGTCCGGCGGTATCTCGAGCCTCGACGACCTGATCGCTCTTCGCGAATTGGTGCCCCACGGCCTCGAGGGCGCAATCGTGGGCAAGGCGCTGTACGCCGGTGCGTTCACTCTTGCGGCTGCCCTCGACGTCGCCGGGCGCTGATGGCGGCGAGTTCCCACCACGGCGATCACGGCGATTCCGATCGAGACAGTGCGGGCACACCCTGGGCCGGCCGAACTTTTCAGGCGCACGACATGGCCTACGCCGCCGATGACGGAACAGCCGATGCAGGGCTTCTCGACGCGCTGAAGCGTTTCCGCGCCCAGGAGGTCGGCGAGTCGGCTGTCGTCGACGCGCTGCGCTCGGCCCGTCTGCTGATCCCGCTGATCGCCCACGCGGGCGACGAGGGCGTCAACGAGCACGGCGTGACCGTCGACAAGACTCAAGAACTCGCGATCGTCACCGTCGAAGGCCCTGACGGGCGGAGCGTGCTACCGGCCTTCACCTCGGTCTCGGCCCTCTCGACCTGGAACCCCACGGCTCGGCCTGTGCCGGCCGAAGCTCGACGCGTGGCCATCGCGGCGGCGGGGGAGTCGACCGAACTCCTGGTGCTCGATCCCGGCTCCGAGACCGAGTTCGGCATCCGACGACCTGCACTGTGGGCGCTCGCCCAAGACCTGCCGTGGGTGGCGTCCTACGCCGACGACGAGGTGGCAGAGGCTTTTCTGCGTCCCACCTCCGACGAGCAGTCCGTCGCCAGCGTCACGGTCGCCGCTTCGTCGGCGAGGGCACGACTGAGTGGCCCCGAGCTCGTCGTCGAGCTGAGGCTGAGGCCGGGCCTTGATCGCGACGCGCTGGCAGAACTGATCGCGAGACTTCAGTCCGCCTGGGCGTCCGATGAGGTCATCGCGAAGCGCGTCGACAGCATGGCCGTTCGCGTCGTGGCTGCGGTCTGACGACAGAGGGCGCTCGACAAGGATCCGGGTGCGGCGCCGCGGACCGTCCCGTCAGTTGACCGGGCCGGTGTACTTCTCGCCCGGCCCCTTGCCCACCGGATCGGCGATGGGCGACGCCTCGCGGAACGCCAGCTGCACGGTGCGGAGCCCGTCGCGAAGGGCGCGGGCGTGGGTGTCGCCGATCTCGGGCGCCGCGGCAGTAACCAGCCCGGCCAGGGCCGTGATGAGTTTGCGGGCCTCGTCGAGGTCGATCTGGGTCTCGGGTGCGTCGGCGAGCCCGAGCTTGACGGCGCTCGCACTGAGTAGGTGAACCGCGACCGTGTTGATGACCTCGACCGCCGGAACATCGGCGATATCGCGCTCGGCCCCGATCTCTTCGACCCCGTCGCCCACCGTGTCGTAAGGGGAGATGTGGTCGTCGGCTGGCGGGTTGTGGCTCACAAGCGATCTCTCTGCTAGGCTTCATGCGGCTACGGGGCTTTATGCCCTGTTCGAAAGAGGAGTTCCTCCCACCCGCGACTTCAACGTTACCGGGTAGTTACACCCCGCACGGCATCGAGACGAAGGTTTCGAGGCCAGCAGCTCTAAGGGTGTCGTGTTGGCGTAAGCCGGCATGTGACTTCCTCTTTTTCGCCCGCCCGACCACCCGTCGAGTGTTGATCAAGAATTAGAGGAGTCCCGCATCAGCGATCCCCGTACCAACGACCGCATCCGCGTCCCTGAGGTCCGACTTGTCGGGCCCGCCGGCGAGCAGGTGGGCGTTGTCCCCATCGCCATGGCCCTGCGTCTCGCGCAAGAGGCCGACCTGGATCTGGTCGAAGTTGCACCGAACTCGAAGCCGCCCGTGGCAAAGATCATGGATTACGGCAAGTTCAAGTACGAGGCTGCGCAGAAGGCCAAAGAGGCTCGGCGCAACCAGGCGAACACGATTCTCAAAGAGGTCCGTTTTCGCCTGAAGATCGACAAGCACGACTACGAGACCAAGCTCAAGCGCGCTGAGGGCTTCCTCCAGTCGGGCGACAAGGTCAAGGCCATGATCTTGTTCCGAGGCCGCGAGCAGTCGCGACCCGAGCAGGGCGTGCGTCTGCTTCAGCGCTTCGCCGAAGATGTCGCCGAGTGGGGCACCGTCGAGAACAACCCCACGATCGATGGCCGCAACATGGTCATGGTGATCGGCCCGCTGAAGAACAAGGCCGAGGCGAAGGCCGAATCCGAGGCTCGCAAGCAGGCCAACAAGCCCCCCAAGCACCCCGCCCCCGCGGCAGCCGACGCTGCCGTCGCCGAGACCACGACCACCGAGGCATCGGCCGAGTAGGCACCACCTACTCGTTCCGCCCCGAGGTTCCAGAGAAGAAAGCAACGACTATGCCCAAGATGAAGACCCACTCCGGCTCGAAGAAGCGGTTCAAGGTCACCGGCACCGGCAAGCTGATGAAGCAGCAGGCCGGCATGCGTCACAACCTCGAGGTCAAGAGCGCGAAGCGCAAGGCCCGCCTGAACCAAGACCAGGTGCTGGCCCCGGCCGACGCCAAGGTCATCAAGAAGCTTCTCGGCCGCTGACCCCTGGTCGGCATCCGTCTAATCGTTAGGAACTAAGAACAATGGCAAGAGTCAAGAGAGCGGTCAACGCCGCCAAGAAGCGTCGCGTCGTCCTCGAACGCGCCGAGGGCTACCGCGGTCAGCGTTCGCGCCTGTACCGCAAGGCCAAGGAGCAGGTCACTCACTCCCTCGTCTACTCGTACCGCGACCGCCGTGCCAAGAAGGGCGAGTTCCGTCGCCTGTGGATCCAGCGCATCAACGCTGCGTCGCGCGCGAACGGCCTCACCTACAACCGCCTCATCCAGGGTCTCGCCCTGGCTGGCGTCGAGGTCGACCGCCGTATCCTCGCCGACCTCGCTGTCAACGAGCCCGCCACGTTCGCTGGCCTCGTCGCAACCGCCAAGGCTGCGCTTCCCGCCGACACGTCGGCCCCCAAGGTCGAGGCCGCGTAGGTTTCGTTCCCCTGGTCGTGTCTCGTGGCTGGGCACGCCGCTCTCCCCGTAGGGTGGGGGCGTGCCCAGCAACCAGATGATCGACAACCCCCGTTCGCCGCGAGTGCGGGCGGTGGCCAAACTGGCCAAGAGAGACGCCCGGTCTGAGACCGGGCTTTTTCTGTTAGAAGGCCCGCAGGCGGTCACCGAGGCCCTGACGTTCCGCCCCGAGCTGGTGGTCGAGCTGTTCGCGACGCCGACAGCCCTCGAGCGGTACACCGAGCTGGCTCAGGCTGCCGTCGATGCGGGCGTCGAGATCGAGTTCGTCACCGAGCAGGTGCTCACGGCTATGGCTGACACGGTCACGCCGCAAGGTCTCGTCGCGGTCTGCCGTCAGTTCCCGACCGCGATCAAAGACATCTTCGCCGACGACGGCCCGCGACTCATCGCGATCCTCGAAGAGGTACGCGACCCCGGCAACGCGGGCACCATCATCCGCGCCGCCGATGCGGCGGGCGCCGATGCCGTCATCATGACGGGGCGCAGCGTCGATCTCTACAACCCCAAGGTCGTGCGGGCGACGACAGGTTCGCTGTTCCACGTTCCGGTCGCGGTCGGCCTCGAACTCTCCGCCGTTCTCTCTCGGTGCACCGAGGCTGGGGTCCGCGTGCTTGCCGCCGACGTGAAAGGCGACGATCTCCTCGCCGCGCGCAAGGAGGGCATTCTCGCCGACCCCACCGCGTGGCTCTTCGGCAACGAGGCTCGTGGGCTCACCGACGAAGACCTCGCCCGCGCCGATCGCGCCGTCGTCGTGCCGATCTACGGCCACGCCGAGAGCATGAACCTCGCCACCGCTGCGTCGGTCTGCCTCTACGAGAGTGCGTTCGCTCAGCGCTCCTGATGCCTGGCGGCGGTTGCCCAGCGCGGCTGAATGCGTCGAGAGTGCTCGAAGTGGTCTCTGATCGGCTCTAAGGCCCCGATAGGAGCACGCTCGAGGATCGTCAGGAACGGCCGTCCGGGAGATGATGTGGTCTCCACGGGCACGCACCCACCGGCAGTTCTCCCCATCTCGATAACCGGACCGTCTTAGCGAGCCGGGCCGTCGGATCCTGGTCTCATGACTCGACCAGCATCCCTTCCAGCTTCCATTAGAGGCGGACCGTTCTCGACGTCTCAAGCACTCACCCTCGGTGTTACTCGAGATCGCCTTCGCTCGAGCGATCTGGTCGCGCCCTTCCACGGTGTCCGTGCGGCCAGCATGCCGGCAGACGCTCTCGAGGCGGCTCGCTCCTACGCCTCGCGGCTGCCGCCCGACTCATGGTTCAGTCACGTCACTGCGGCGGCGCTCTGGGGTCTGCCGCTACCTTTCCGATTTCTGCATCCCAAGGCGCCCGTGCATGTGACGACTCGCAGTGCGGATCGGAGCATTCGCGGCAGGGGTGTGGTCGGCCATCGGTCGGTGGGCCGGGGAGCCCTGGCCGTGCGATCGGGGCTGCCCCTCTCGCATCCGGTGGCAACCTGGGTTGAGCTAGCTCCCCTGCTCTCGGTCGACGAGCTCATCCGGATGGGCGACGCCCTCGTCGATCCCCATCGATCCGGCCTCACCCGCGACGATCTTGCTCTCGCCTGTCGGCAAGCGGTCGGTCGCCGCGGGTGCGTGAACCTCCGGCGTGCCTTTGCTGAGGTCCGAGAGGGATCGCGGTCGCCGGCCGAGACCGATCTGCGTCTCGCCATCACCCGGGGCGGTCTTCCGATGCCCTTCTTGAATGTCGACGTGCACACCGCCAGAGGACGATTCCTCGGTCAACCCGATTTGACCTATGGCCTCGCGCGGCTGGTGATCGAATACGAGGGCGATCACCACCGGACCGACGTGGCGACTTTCCGTTCTGACATCGAGCGGCGCGAGCGTTTCGAGGACGAGGGTTGGCGAGTCCTCAGGGTCACGGGCGGCGACGCGCGTCAGCGTTTCGTCCGAGCGATTGAGCGCATCGGTCGGCTCCTGTGCGAGCGTCGGCCGCGATGATGTCTGGCACCAGGTCGAACGTGCCCGAATGGGCCTCTTATCGGCCGAATCAGCCCCATCTGGGCACTTTCGGCGACGAGGTAGAGACGATCGGGCTCGAAGGCGAGCATTCGGTAGGCTTGCTTCTCGTGTCAGACACGCCAGCAATCTCCGAAGACTCCGTCGCGAGTGCCGTCGATTCCGCCCTAGAAGCGGTTCAGGCGGCCTCCACCGTCGCCGAGCTGAAGGCGGTGCGGTCCGACCATGTCGGCGAGGCGTCGATGCTGGCGCGCATGAACGCCGGTCTCCGCTCGCTGCCGAACGATCAGAAGGCCGCCGCTGGCAAACTGATGGGGGCAGCCCGGGGCCGTGTCGCTCAGGCTGTCGCGGCTCGAGAGGCCGAGCTGGCCGTCGCCGAAGAGGCCGCACGACTCGAGTCCGAGCGCATCGACGTGACCGCGCTGCCGGTCCGGCGCCGACAGGGCAGCCGCCACCCGCTGAGCCTCCTGCAAGAGAAGATGGCCGACATCTTCGTGAGCATGGGGTGGGAGCTCTCCGAGGGGCCCGAGCTCGAGCATGAGTGGTTCAACTTCGATGCACTGAACTTCGATGCCGACCACCCGGCCCGAGCGATGCAAGACACTTTCTTCGTCGAGCCCGTCGACCGTCACCTGCTGTTGCGCACGCACACCTCGCCCGTGCAGATCCGCACGCTCCTGTCGAAAGAGCTGCCCGTCTACAACGTCGCCACGGGGCGGGTCTTCCGCACCGACGAGCTCGACGCCACGCACACACCCGTCTTCACGCAGATCGAGGGCATCGCCATCGACAAGGGCCTCACGATGGCTCACCTGCGTGGCACGCTCGAGCACCTGGCCCGCCAGATGTTCGGCGACGAGGCGCAGATCCGCCTTCGCCCCAACTACTTCCCGTTCACCGAGCCCAGCGCCGAGATGGACGTCTGGCAGCCGAACGCCAAGGGTGGCGCGCGGTGGGTCGAGTGGGGTGGTTGCGGCATGGTCAACCCGAACGTCCTTCGTGCGGCGGGTATCGACCCCGACGAATACCAAGGCTTCGCCTTTGGAATGGGAATCGAGCGAACCCTGCAGTTCCGCAACGACCTCAACGACATGCGCGACATGGTCGAGGGCGATGTTCGTTTCAGTGAGCAGTTCGGAATGGTGGTCTGATGCGCGTCCCTCTCTCGTGGCTCGGCGAATACGTCGATCTTCCCGAAGACGTCACGCTCGAGCACGTCCATGCGGCGCTGGTGAGCGTCGGCTTCGAAGAAGAAGACGTTCATCTCTCTGACGTGACGGGCCCGCTCGTCGTGGGGCAGGTACTCGAGTTCACGCCCGAGCCCCAAAAGAACGGCAAGACCATCAACTGGTGCCGCATCGCGGTCGGCCCGAACCCCGAGACCGACGAAGCCGACGTGCGCGGCATCGTCTGCGGCGCGCACAACTTCGCCGTGGGCGACAAGGTCGTGGTGAGCCTGCCGGGTGCGGTGCTTCCCGGGCCGTTCCCGATCGCGGCGCGCAAGACCTACGGGCACGTGTCCGACGGCATGATGGCTTCGACGCGCGAGCTCGGTCTCGGCGATGAGCACGACGGCATCCTGCTGCTCAAAGACCTCGGCCTCGATCCCGAAGTCGGCGCCGATGCGATCTCGCTGCTCGGGCTCGACGACGCAGCAGTCGAGATCAACGTGACACCGGATCGTGGCTACGCCTTCAGCATCCGCGGTGTCGCCCGCGAGTATTCGCACGCCACAGGGGCCGCCTTCAAGGATCCCGCAGCCGCACTCACGCCGACGACTCGCAGCGACTTCTCCGTCACCGTGGCCGACGCCGCTCCGGTCCGCGGTCGAGGCGGGGTCAGCACCTTCACGACCGCCGTCGTCCGAGGCATCGACGCCACGCGTCCGACTCCGCCGTGGATGCGCTCCCGCCTCCGGCTCGTCGGCGTCCGCTCGATCTCGCTGCCCGTCGACATCACGAACTACGTGATGCTCGAGACGGGTCAGCCGTTGCACGCCTACGACCTCGACAAGCTCGTCGGCGGTCTCACCGTTCGTCGCGCGGCTCCGGGGGAGCACCTCACCACTCTCGACGGACGCGACCGCGCCCTCGACGTCGAAGACCTCCTTATCACCGACGACGAGGGCCCCGTCGGCCTCGCCGGCGTCATGGGCGGAGAGCGCACCGAGGTCTCGGCGACGACGACAGACGTGGTCATCGAGGCCGCGACCTTCGAGCCGATCAGCATCGCGCGCACTGCGCGCCGCCACAAGCTGCCGAGCGAGGCGTCGCGACGCTTCGAGCGCGGGGTCGACCCGGCCGTGGCGGCGCCAGCTGCAGAGCGCGCAGTCGAACTGCTGGTGGAGTTGGCAGGCGGAACGAGCGACGTCCTCGGATCCTCGTTCGACGAATCCGTCACCCCCGCCTCCGTCTTCCTCGCCGAAGACCGCGCCTCGCGCCTCATCGGCGTCGACTACACCGCGGCCGAGGTCGAAGAATCCCTGCTGGCGATCGGTGCCGACGTCGCTGTCGTCGACGGTGGCTTCGCCGTCACGCCGCCGACGTGGCGTCCCGACCTGACCACCGATGCCGACCTCGTCGAAGAGGTGGCTCGAATCACGGGCTACGACCGCATTCCGTCGGTCTTGCCCGTCGCGCCTCCCGGTCGAGGTCTCACTCGCGAGCAGGTGCTGCGCCGCGCTGTGTCGACCGGGCTCGCTGCGGCCGGCTTGACCGAGGTGTTCGCGTATCCGTTCCTGTCGCCGGAGAAGAACGGGGCGTTCGCGCCGGTCCGTGATCACGCCGCTGGTGTCACGCCGGTGACGCTGGCAAATCCGCTCGACACCGCCGCTGGCGAGATGCGGATGTCGCTGATTCCGGGGCTTCTCGAGACGGCCCGCCGCAACATTTCGCGTGGTCTGCTCGACCTTGCGCTGTTCGAGTCGGGTTCGGTGTTCTTCGTCGCCTCGACGGATCCTTCAACGACAGCCCCGACGGATGCCTCCACCGAAGCCGCTGCACCGGGAACGGACTTCATCCCGGTCGGTGCCGCCAGGCCCTCCGACGAAGTCCTCGCCGAGCTCAACGCCAGCCTTCCCGAGCAGCCGCGCCACCTCGCACTGCTGCGCGCGGGTTCGACGATCGAGCGTCAGCCGGGGCAGCCCGCCGTGCAGGCCGATCTCGCCGACGTGCTCGACGACGTGCGGGTGGCTCTTCGGGCGATCGGTGCCGAGTTGACGGTTCGTCAGGGTCGTCACCCGTCTCTGCACCCCGGCCGCGCGGCCGAGCTGGTGGTCGCGGGCGAACTCCTCGGTGCCGCCGGCGAGCTGCTTCCCGCTCTGGCTGCCGAGCTCGATCTGCCCCGTGGGCTCGTCGTCGCCGAGTTCGATCTGGATCGTGCCATGGAGCTCGCCCGGGTCGAATTGCAGCCCGAGCCGATCTCGGCGTTCCCGATCGCGACTCAAGATCTGTCTCTGGTAGTCGGCGCCGATGCGCCCGCCGGCGAGGTGCTCGAATCGGTCGTGCTCGGCGCGGGTGAGCTTCTCGAGTATGCTCGCCTCGTGGACGACTACCGTGGCGAAGGCATCGATGAGGGCTCGAAGTCCCTCACGTTCGCGCTGCGGTTCCGCGCGACCGATCGCACCCTGACCGCCGCCGAGGCCTCCGAGGCCAAGGCCGGCGCCGTCCGTCTGGCTGGCGAGCGATTCGGGGCGACTCTCCGCGACTGACCGTCGCGAGGCGTCGCCGCCCCGATCCCGTCCAGTCGAACATTAGGGTAGAAGCATGCCTTTATCCGTCGCCGTTGCAGGCGCAAGCGGTTACGCAGGCGGGGAGCTCCTCCGGCTCCTCGCTCAGCATCCAGAATTCGAAGTGACCACCGTCACGGCGTTCAAGAATGCCGGCCAGCCGCTCATCGCGGCCCAGCCGCACCTCCGTTCTCTTGCGCACCTGACACTCGTCGAGACGACTCCCGAGAACCTCGTCGGCCACGACGTGGTGTTCCTCGCTCTGCCACATGGCAAGTCCGGTGAGATCACCGCCCAGCTGCCGAGCGAGACCCTCGTCGTCGATTGCGGCGCTGACCACCGGCTCACCAGCGAAGACGACTGGGCTGCTTTCTACGGCGGCGAGTTCTACGGTGCGTGGACGTACGGCATGCCCGAGTTGCTCCACGCCGGCGGCAGCAAGCAGCGCGACGAGATCGTCGGGGCGACCCGCATCGCGGTGCCGGGCTGCAACGTGACCGCCATGACCCTCGGGCTCGCTCCGGGCGTCGAGGCCGGGTTGGTGTCGGCTAACGACATCGTCGCGGTTCTCGCCGTGGGCCCGTCGGGCGCCGGCAAAGCGCTCAAGCCGCACCTCCTCGCCAGCGAGATGCTCGGTTCGGCCTCCGCGTACGGTGTGGGCGGAACCCACCGGCACATCCCCGAGACCCAGCAAAATCTCCGGGTCGCCGGCGCCACCGACGTGACGCTCTCCTTCACCCCGATGCTCGTGCCGATGGCGCGGGGCATTCTCGCGACGACCACCGCGAAGCTCGCTCCCGGCGTGACCGAGGCCGACATCCGCCGCGCGTGGGAGGCCGCGTACGCCGACGAGCGGTTCGTGCATGTGCTGCCCGCGGGGGAGTACCCGCGAGTCGCCGACACTCTCGGCGCGAATGTCTGCCTCATCGGGCTCTCGGTCGACGAGGCAGCCGGCCGCGTCATCGTCGTCAGCGCCCTCGACAACCTCGCAAAGGGCACGGCCGGTGCTGCCGTCCAGTCGACGAACATCGCCCTCGGATTCCCCGAGACCCTTGGTCTCACCACGAACGGAGTCGCCCCGTGAGCGTCACAGCAGCACAGGGCTTCGAGGCCTCCGGCGTCGTCGCCGGCCTCAAGTCGACCGGTAAACCCGACGTTGCGCTGGTGGTCAACCGCGGTCGCAGGGCCGCGGTCGCCGGTGTCTTCACGAGCAACCGTGCCAAGGCGCACCCCGTCATCTGGTCGCAGCAGGTGGTGGCCGACGGCGAGGCCCGGGCGGTCGTGCTCAACTCGGGCGGGGCCAACTGCTTCACCGGGCCGTTCGGCTTCCAGACCACGCACCTCACGGCTGAGACAGTCGCCGAGGCGCTCGATATCGGCGCGGGCGACGTGGTCGTCTGCTCGACCGGTCTTATCGGCGTGGGCGACCAGACCTTCCGCGACAAGGTGATCGCAGGATCCCAGTCCGCGGTCGTCGAACTGAGCCCGACGGGCGGCACAGCTGCGGCGACTGCCATCATGACGACCGACACGCACGCCAAAGAGGCGGTCGTCCAGGGCGACGGCTGGGTCGTCGGCGGTATGGCGAAGGGTGCCGGCATGCTCGCACCCGGTCTCGCCACCATGCTGGTGGTACTGACGACGGACGCCGACGTGCCGGCAGCGAAGTTGGATTCTGCCCTTCGGAGCGCCACGCACGTCACCTTCGACCGCCTCGATTCCGACGGCTGCATGTCGACGAACGACACGGTCGTCCTGCTCGCCAGCGGCGAGTCGGGCATCACTCCCGACGACGACGCATTCACCCGGGCCGTGACCGCCCTCTGCGCCGACCTCGCCGAGCAGCTCCAGGGTGACGCCGAGGGCGCGTCGCACGACATCACGATCGAGGTCGTGGGTGCGGTCAGCGAAGACGAGGCCGTCGAGGTGGGCCGGTCGCTCGCCCGCAGCAACCTCCTCATGGCCGCGGTGTTCGGCAACGACCCCAACTGGGGCCGCGTTCTCGCCGCCATCGGTACGACCAGCGCGCAGTTCGACCCGTACGACGTCGACGTCTCGTTCAACGGGGTGCGACTCTGTGCCAAGGGCACACCCGACCGCCCCGTGACCGACTGCGATATGAGTCCGCGAGCACTGCGGATCCTTCTCGATCTGCATGCCGGCCCCGCGACGGCGACCATCCTGACGAACGATCTCACGCACGACTACGTGCATGAGAACAGCGCGTACTCGAGCTGAGGGCGTGAGCATGGATACCGAGCACGCCACACAGTCCGAGCAGGCCCTGGCCGCGGTCAAGGCCGCAACGCTCATCGAGTCGCTGCCGTGGCTGCTGAACTACCGCGACCGGGTGGTCGTCGTGAAGTTCGGTGGCAACGCCATGATCAACGACGATCTCAAGCGCGCCTTCGCCGAAGACATGGTGTACCTCCGCACGGTGGGGCTGCACCCGGTCGTCGTGCACGGGGGAGGGCCGCAGATCTCGGCCGCGCTCAAGGCGGCCGGCATCGAGTCGGAGTTTCGTGGCGGATATCGGGTCACGACGACCGAGGCGATCTCGGTCGTGCGCGACGTGCTGGCAGGCGAGGTCAACCGCGAGATCGTCGACATGATGAACGAGCACGGCGATCTCGCGCGCGGTGTCTTCAGCGACGGCACCGACGAGGCCAAGCTCTTCGAAGGGCATGTCCGCGGCGTGGAGGTCGACGGCGAGACCTTCGATCTGGGGCACGTCGGCGACATCACCGACGTCGATCCGTCGCGCGTCCTCGCCGAGATCGCGGCCGGCCGGATCCCGGTCGTCTCTTCCATCGCCGTGAACGACATGGATCCCGATTCGGCGCTCAACGTGAACGCCGATGCCGCGGCGGCCGCCCTGGCGATCGCCCTGCAGGCGTCCAAGTTGATCATGCTGACCGACGTGCCCGGTCTGTACTCCGACTGGCCGAACCGCGACTCGCTCGTGGCGCTGATCACCGTCGACGAACTCACCGGCCTCCTGCCGAGCCTCGAGAGCGGCATGATCCCCAAGATGACCGCCTGCCTCGACGCCGTCGTCGCGGGCGTCGGCGGGGCGACCATCATCGACGGTCGCATTCCGCATTCCATCCTCCTTGAGATCTTCACCCAGCGCGGTGCGGGCACCGAGGTCATCCCCAACAGCAGACGAACGCACGAGCAGAAGAGAGGACAGTCATGACCACGACCACCCCGACCACCGAAGGCACGTGGCAGCGCCGATTCGGTGACTCCATCATGAAGAGCCTTTCGACTCCCAAGGTCATGCTCGAGCGCGGCGAAGGCTGCCAGGTCTGGGACGTCGAGGGTAAGCGCTACCTCGACTTCCTCGCCGGTATTGCCGTCAACGCCCTGGGCCACGCCCACCCGGTTCTCGTCGAGGCGGTCTCCAAGCAGGCCGCGACGCTGATCCATGTGTCGAACTACTTCGCGACTCCGTCGCAGGTCGAACTAGCCGAGCGCCTCAAGGCCATCTCGGGAGCCGGCGAGCAGGGTCGGGTCTACTACGGCAACTCGGGAGCCGAGGCCAACGAGGCCGCCTTCAAGCTGCTGCGCCTCAACAAGGGCCCCGACGGCACGAAGACCAGGATCCTCGCCCTCCAGTCCTCGTTCCACGGCCGCACCATGGGCGCCCTGGCCCTTACCGGCAAACCGGCGCTCCGCGAGCCCTTCGAACCTATGCTTCCCGGCGTGGAGCACATCGACACGACGATCGAGGCGCTCGAGCACTCGATCGACGACCGTGTCGCGGGCATCATCATCGAGCCGATCAAGGGCGAGGCCGGCGTCGTCGACCTTCCCGAGGGGTTCCTCCAGGCCGCGCGCGAGCTGACGGCCAAGCACGGTGCGCTTCTGATTCTCGACGAGATCCAGACGGGTATCGGCCGCACGGGCACCTGGTTCAGCTTCCAGCAGTTCGGCATCGTGCCAGACGCGATCACCGTCGCGAAGGGTATCGCCGGGGGAATCCCGATCGGTGCGCTCGTGACGTTCGGCGACACCAGCGACCTGTTCGAGGCCGGTCAGCACGGCTCGACTTTCGGCGGGAACCCCTTCGCCACGTCGGCGGCGAACGCGGTCCTCGGTGAGATCGAGTCCGCGGGCCTGGTCGAGAATGCCCGCGTTCGGGGCGAGCAGATCCGGGCCGCCATCACGGCGATCGCGTCGCCGCACGTGAAGGAGGTCCGCGGGCGCGGGCTCCTCATCGGAGTGGGCCTGCACGAGCCGATCGCCAACGAGATCTCGGCCCGCTGCCTCGAGGCGGGGCTTATCGTCAATGCCGCCAACGACTCCAGCATCCGCATCGCTCCGCCGCTCATCGTCGGCGATTCCGAGATCGCCGAGTTCACCGAGATCTTCACCTCCGTTCTGAAAGGTCTCGCATGACCCGCCACTTCCTCCGCGACGACGATCTGAGTCCCGCCGAGCAGTCTGCCGTCCTCGATCTCGCCGAAACTCTCAAGGCGGATCGCTACAAGGCTCGTCCGCTCGAGGGCCCGCAGACGGTCGCCGTGATCTTCGACAAGTCGTCGACGCGCACCCGTGTCTCGTTCGCCGTCGGCATCGCCGACCTCGGGGGAGTCCCGCTCATCATCGCCACCGCCTCGAGCCAGCTCGGGGGCAAGGAGACGCCCAGCGACACCGCTCGCGTGCTCGAGCGCCAGGTCGCCGCCATCGTCTGGCGCACCTACGGCCAGGCCGGATTGGAAGAGATGGCCGAGGGCACCACGGTGCCGGTCGTCAACGCCCTCTCCGACGACTTCCACCCGTGCCAGCTGCTCGCCGATCTGCTGACGATCCGCGAGCAGAAGGGTGCTCTCGAGGGCCTCACCGTCGCGTTCGTGGGCGACGGCCGGTGCAACATGGCCCAGTCGTACCTCCTCGCGGGCACGACTGCGGGCATGCACGTTCGCATCGGAGCCCCCGAGGAGTTCGCTCCCGAGGCCGCTGTCGTCGCCGATGCTCAGCGGATCGCCGCCACCACGGGCGGCTCCGCTCAGGTGATCACCAACGCCGTCGACGCCGTTCGCGGCGCCGATATTGTCGTCACCGACACCTGGGTGTCGATGGGCAAAGAAGACGAGAAGGCTCACCGGGTCGCGACCTTCGGCTCGTACAAGGTCGACCAGGCGCTCCTTGCCGAGGCCGATGACGACGCCATCTTCTTGCACTGCCTTCCCGCCGATCGTGGCTACGAGGTAGCGGCCGACGTTATCGACGGCCCCCGCAGCGTCATCTGGGATGAGGCGGAGAACCGTCTTCACGCGCAGAAGGCGCTTCTCACCTGGCTCCTGGAGCAGAAGTGACGGGCGGCAACCGGGCCGCGGAGGCCGGCGCGCTCTGGGGCGGCCGCTTCGCATCCGGTCCCAGCCCCGAGCTCACGGCGCTGAGTAAGTCGACGCAGTTCGACTGGCAGCTCTACCCCTACGACATCGCAGGATCCCGCGCGCACGCCACCGCTTTGAATGCCGCCGGCTACCTGACCGCCGATGAGCTCCACGGCATGCTCACGGCTCTCGACACGCTCGAGCGCGGCGTGGCTGACGGTACCTACACGGCGGCCGAGAGCGATGAAGACGTGCACTCGGCCCTCGAACGGCACCTGATGTCGATCACCGGGCCGGAGCTCGGTGGCAAGCTCCGTGCCGGTCGCAGCCGCAACGATCAGATCGCGACTCTCGTGCGGATGTATCTCCGCGACCACGGCCTCGTAATCGCGAGACTCGTCACCGACCTCATCGACGCGATCGTCGCGCAGGCGACCGCGCACGATACCGCCGTCATGCCGGGTCGTACCCACCTCCAGCACGCCCAGCCGGTGCTCCTCGCCCACCACCTCCTCGCTCACGCGTGGCCTCTGGTGCGCGATCTCGAGAGGATCCGCGACTGGTCACGACGGGCGAGTGCGTCGCCGTACGGATCAGGGGCGCTGGCCGGATCGTCGCTGGGCCTGGATCCTGCGCTCGTCGCCCGGGAGCTCGGCTTCGACCGAACCACCGAGAACTCGATCGACGCGACCGCCAGCCGTGATGTCGTCTCGGAGTTCGCCTTTGTGACGGCCTCCATCGGCATCGACCTGTCGCGGCTCGCCGAAGAGGTGATCCTCTGGAACACCCGCGAGTTCGGCTTCGTCAAGCTGCACGACGGCTTCTCGACCGGGTCGTCGATCATGCCGCAGAAGAAGAACCCCGATATCGCCGAGCTCGCTCGCGGAAAGTCGGGCCGTCTCATCGGCAACCTCACGGGGCTCCTCGCGACGTTCAAGGGTCTGCCTCTCGCGTACAACCGCGATCTGCAAGAAGACAAAGAGCCGGTCTTCGACACGGTGACGCAGCTCGAAGTGCTTCTGCCGGCGTTCACCGGGATGATCGCGACGCTCGAGTTCGATGAGGGTCGGCTGGCCGAGTTGGCTCCCCAGGGGTTCTCGCTCGCGACCGACGTCGCCGAGTGGCTGGTCAAGCAGGGTGTGCCGTTCCGAGACGCCCACGAGATCAGCGGTTCGCTCGTGCAGTTCTGCGAGACGAACGGTCTCGACCTCGACGAGCCGACCGACGAGCAGTACCGCGAAGTCTCCGACCATCTCACCCCCGAGATCCGCGCCGTCCTGACCGTCGAGGGATCGATTGCCAGCCGCGACGGGGTCGGGGGCACGGCGCCGAACCGGGTCGCCGAGCAGCTCGTCTCGTTGACGTCGCAGGTGCGGGGCCTCGTCGCCGATCTCGGACTCCAGGCAACGTCATGAGCGATCAGCCGAGGCGGCCGATCCTGCTGCGGGTGGTCATCGTGGTGTGCGTGCTCGTCGTCGTCGCGGCTGTTACCTACACGGTCGTCACCGGCCAGCGTTTCTTCTGATTCGTGACGTCGGTGTCGGCCGCTCTCGCGGCGCCCGCGCTCGAGGTGGCGCCGATGTTGCTCGGCGCGGTGTTCCGGTCGGGGCCCGTGGCTCTTCGGATCACCGAGGTCGAGGCGTACCAGGGGCAGGGTCAGGATCCGGGGTCGCATGCCCACAACGGACCGACTGCCCGCAACTCGAGCATGTGGCTGGCCCCGGGCACCCTCTACGTGTATCTCTCCTACGGAATCCACCGGTGCTTGAATCTCGTCTGCGGGCCTGAAGGGTCCGCTTCGGCAGTGTTGCTTCGTGCCGGTGAGATCGTCGACGGTCTCGAGGTGGCCAGGTCACGCCGACCGGCTGCGCGCCGAGACGTCGAGCTCGCCCGAGGCCCCGGGCGGCTCGGCTCGGCGCTGGGTATCTCGCTCAACGATGACGGTGCGACCATCGACGCGCCGCCATTCACACTGACGCTGCCGACTGAGCAGTCGTTCGACGTCGTAACCGGCCCCCGCGTCGGCGTCGCAGGGTACGCCGGCACAAACGCCTACCCCTGGCGGTTCTGGATCGCCAACGACCCGACGGTGTCGGCGTATCGTCCCGCCGTCTCGCGCCGCCGCGGCTAAAGTTGACGGGTGACGAGTCAGACGACGGCCGACCTCTTGGCCACCCAGGCGAACGATCCCACCTTCGACACCGTGTGGGACGAAATCGTCTATCGCGGACTCGTGCACGTCTCCACCGACGAGGGTGCTCTGCGTGACCTCCTCGGCGGCGACCCGATCACGTTCTACTGCGGATTCGACCCGACCGCACCGAGCCTGCACCTCGGAAACCTGGTGCAGCTGCTCCTCATGCGGCGTCTCCAACTCGCCGGGCACAAGCCGCTCGGGTTGGTCGGCGGATCGACGGGACTCATCGGCGATCCTCGCCCGACGGCGGAGCGCGTACTCAAGACGCGCGAGCAGACGGCCGAGTGGGTGCAGAGCATCCGGGTGCACGTCGAGAAGTTCCTCTCGAGCGAAGGATCCAACGCTCTCCGTGTCGTCAATAACCTCGACTGGACCGAGCCCCTCAGCGCCATCGAGTTCCTTCGTGACATCGGCAAGAATTTCCGAGTCAACACGATGTTGAAGAAGGACGCGGTATCGGCCCGCTTGAACTCCGATGCGGGCATCAGCTACACGGAGTTCAGCTACCAGATCCTCCAAGGGCTCGACTTCCGGGAGCTCTACCGCACGTACGACTGCTTGCTACAGACCGGGGGGAGCGACCAGTGGGGCAACCTCACCAGCGGCACTGAGTTGATTCGTCGCACGGAGGGAGTCGCGGTTCACGCGATCGGCACCCCGCTGATCACCAACTCCGACGGCACCAAATTTGGCAAGAGCGAAGGAAACGCTGTCTGGCTCGACTCGTCGCTCACCTCGCCGTACGCCTTTTACCAGTTCTGGCTGAACCAGGACGACGCCGATGTGGTGGCTCGACTCAAGGTGTTCACGTTCCTTGATCGTGCTGAGATCGAGCGGCTCGAAACGCAGGTTGCCGAGCGTCCGTTCGCTCGCGAAGCTCAGAAGCGTCTTGCTCTCGAGGTGACGGGATTGGTTCACGGCACCGAGGCCGCGCAAGCCGCCATCGACGCCTCGGCGGCGCTTTTCGGTCAGGGCGACTTGGCGGTTCTCCCTTCCGAGGTACTCGAAGCGGCGATTGCCGAATTGCCGCACGCGATCGTCGATCCCTCGACCACCGTGTCGCAGGCTCTCGTCGCCACCGGACTAGTGGCGTCGCTCGGGGCAGCTCGCCGGGCGGCCGCCGAGGGCGGCATCTACGTGAACAACGAGCGGATCAGTGATGATTCGGCACTCGTGGTGTCACTCGCGTTCGACGGGAAGCGAGCTGTTCTTCGACGCGGCAAGAAGACCCTCGCCGGTGTGACCGTCTCGAGTTGAGGCGGTGACGTTGATGGCCCGGTGTGCTCCCCATAGGGAGAAAACCGGGCCATCGTGCGTAAACCCCCGTATTTCCGGGCCTCTCATCGACGACACGCCCGGGATGCAGCCGAGATTTGCCGAGGTGTTCATCCGCCCGTATTGTTTCTTCTTGTCACCCCAAAGGAACGGAAACGGAAGGGCCTAGCGGCTCCTCTTACCGGCCTCAAGCGGGGGCCCTTTCTCCCCGGTTCTTCTTCGACTTCGGTCTTGAACTTCGAACCGGTTGTGAGTAAGGTTGCAAGTCCTCCACCTCCCGGCCAAGGCTGGGCGCAAGGGCCTCTGAGGCTCTTGAAGTCCGTTAGATCTTCTCGAAAGAGCGGGTTTGACAGGGCCCGACGGGGTGGATAAGGTTTCAAAGTTGCCTTGAGCGAAGATGATAAACATCATCGGGTCTCAGGTGCGTTTGGTCCTTGAGAACTCAACAGCGTGCACATTGTCAAATGCCAAATTATACCTCGG
>NZ_LMNV01000002.1:2226932-2271794 GCF_001423105.1 Frondihabitans sp. Leaf304 | reverse complement strand
CGCCGGCGACGAGGAGGCCGGCGGTAGCGAATCCGACTGTAGCTTTCGAGAACTTGCGCATGATAATCCTTTGATGGATGTTACTTGGACGTTTCCGGTAAGCCCGGTGCGTATTCCTGGGGCGTTTGCCCGATGTCTTGTGTTCGCTACCGTCCATCAAAGGGTTTGCTTGCTCGCGAAAAACTTTTTTGCAGGGCCCTGACAAGAGTGATGGCACGGGGCCGACCCGAACCGGCCCCATGCCGTGCCCGGCAACCCTGATCCTTGCCGCCGGAACGACCCAATACTCACTCCGGGGCTATCACCACAACAGATCTGGACACAAACCGGACCGGATGGTATTGAGCGATCGTCTACTTCGCGGCGGTGCATGCGAGGGCCTCGAGGAGTCGCCCGGGGTTGGATGGATGCATGCCGACACTCACCGGAATCGACCATGTGGCCATCACTGTCAGCGACCTCGGTGCGAGCAGTGCCTTCTATGAGCGGCTGTTCGGGTTCGGCCCGATCGGTTCCCTCGACGGGGACGGCCTGTCGCGGCGGCTCTTCCGGTTACCCTCGGGCACCAACATCGGTCTCACTCAGCATGAGCGGGGCGCGGGTGGACGGTTCGATCCGTTCACACCGGGGCTGGACCACGTCGGATTCGCCGTGGAAGGTCTCGACGAGTTGCGAGCCTGGGCAGCGCACCTCGATGCAGTCGGGTTCGCCAACTCGGGCCTTGTCGAGGCGGACTACGGCACAGCCCTGAGCGTCAAGGATCCCGACGGCGTCGCCCTGGAGTTCTTCGTCGCTGCGTAGACCCGCCCCTGACACAGGTTTACGACGCGTCGCGCTCGTTCAGAGTGCGTGTGCCGACGAGGCGGTCAGTCGCCGCGGTCGCCATTCTGCCGATGAAATCGGCGTAGGTCGGCTCGGACTCGAGGGGCTGCTGCTGCGGTGACGACGGCAGCAGGATCGCTGGCGCGCGGCGATGACGCAGGGTCGAGATGCGGACAGGTTCGACGGAGGGCTCGGAGCGGTAGAGGCTGCTCATGCAACAACCGCCAGCAGAAGAGAGGCCGGCGCGAGGCCGGAGGGCAGCGAATGGGTGATGGGCGGGGTCATGGCGACCTGCGATTCTGGTGAAGCCGCGTAAAGCTTCGTCTCGTCCGGGACACCCGACGTACCGCCTGGACTCCCGAAACAGGGGGAGAGAGATCGATGGTCACGCCGAGGGATTGTGCATCCCGATCCCTTCGAGACTAGGTCAGACCACCGACATTGCGGGGTCGATGTCGTTAAGTGGCTTAGCGACCGGTGCGCCCTTGTCGAGCGAGAGGGTGACCGCGTCGAGCAGGCTGATCACTCGTTTTGCTTCGCGCGCGGTGATCGTCGAGAGCTTCATGCGGAGGGCGTGCTGACTCGTGCCCGCCGCGTCCTGGAGCTTTGCCCGGGCTACGGGCGTCAGGCCGAGGAGCTGACCGCGACCGTCCTCAGGATCCGGCTGCCGCGTCACGAACCCCCGTGTCATGAGCCTGTTCAACAGAATCGTGGTGGCGGCGCTCGTCACCCCGAGCATGTGGGTCACATCGCGGGGGCGCGGGGTGCGACCGACGTTCTCCAGGCGCGCGATGTACTCGATGGCGCTGAGGTCGTTGGCCCCGATACCGAAGTGGTCACGGAGTCGGCACCGGTGCAGGGCCTCTGCGTCTTGCAGTGCGTAGAGCGCTTGGATCACGGCGCCGGAGGGGGTGGCCGGATCGAAATCGTAGAGGGGCGGTGTGACGGCCTCGTCGTTCATGCTGTTCTCCTGGAGCCGAAAGCCCGGCATCTCGATCGAATCAGCGCGACGCGACAGTATTGAATCTACCCACCGCCGCTGGTGACGGCCAGGGATGTCGTTCTGCGGCGGGGCCGGGCTCAGCGGGCCGCAACGGCGAGGACTGTTCGGATCGTGCGGGGGAGCGCCAGGATCCTGAAGTGTCCGCCCGCAGGCAACCGGATGTTCTCGGCCCCCGGCAGACTGCTGCCCTCGGGGATGTGCGGGTCGAACTCGCCGAAGATCGACACGATTCGGGCGTTGACCTCCCGGTTGCGGGCGAGAAGCAGCGTCGTCGCGTCGCGCGGCGAGAACGCGCGAAGGCTTTTCAACACCAGCCAGGGGGCGTACCGCGAACCCGAGAACGGCGAGCAGATCGCGACCATCGACTCGATCCGGTGCGCGTCGTCGAGCAGCGCCATCACGTATTTGCCGATCAGTCCGCCCTTCGAGTGGGCGACGATCACGACATCGGTCAGCTCGTGCTCGAGCACATAGGTGGCGACATCGTGTGCGGTCGCCTCGACCGGCCGGCTGTTCCAGTGCAGTGAATCGAGCACGTGCACGGGGTGGCCGGCGGCATGCACCCGAGCGATGAGGGGTCGCAGGAACGCCCAGGTCTCCCACACCCCCGGGATCACGACGACCGGGCGTCCCTCTCCACTGAGATAGAGACCAGGATCCCGGCGCCCGACGATCGCCCTCACCTGCCAGTGAGCTGCGAACGCGTAATCCCGCACCCACCACACGATGTTCCGCGCGATGCGACGTGCGAGTGCGGAGAGCTTCACGACTCGACGCTACTCATCTCGTCGCAGGCCGGCCCGCGTCGCCTCGGGCTACTACTTCTTCGCGGACGCCTTGGCCGCGGCCTTCGCGGAAGTGCGGTCCGCGATCAGGGTGATCGCCGCACGGACGAGGTCACGGAGGCCCTCCTCGTCGACGACGTCGGCTTCGAAGTAGTCGATCGAGCGGCGCTTGTTGCCCTCCAGCTCGGCGTTGAAGATGCCCTTCGGGTCGGGCAGCGAGGCGCCGTCCATGAAGCCGATCTTGACCTTGCCCTTGAAGATGTTTCCGACGCAGATGATGCCGCCGAGCTCCCAGACGGGGGAGCCCATCCACTTCCAGGTCTCGACGATCGCGGGGTCGACCGATCGGATGATGGCGCGCAGCTGAGCGAGGCGGGCGCCCCGCCAATCGGGGTTCTTGGCGATCAGAGCGTCGATCTGCTCCGCGGCGGTGGGGGCTGCCGTGTCTGCACCTGCGGCTGTGTCGTCCATGCGCTCATTGTGGCGCGAGTCGTGGTTCCCGTCGAGGGTGTGCGGGGTGAGGGCGGCGAGCTGCGCGGCGAAACCTCAGAATCGACCAATCGTGGCCTCGCGCACCGGACGATTTTGAGGTCTCGGCGAGGGGGTCACCAGTAGCACCACGACGGCGACGACGACACCGATCACGGTTTCGACGAGACGATCGCTCACCAGTTCGGCCAGGGGCAGCGGCGATGCGAGATGCACCATCACCAGAGCCAGCGGCGTGACGCCGACGGTCGCCAGCGCGTAGTTGCGCAGGATGAACAGCTCCGCCCAGAGCTGAGCCGCGGCGACGATCACGATCAGCCAGACGAGGGGCGGGTCGAAGCTGAGCAAAAGGGCGGCGAGAGCCACCCCCAGGATCGTGCCGACCAGACGCTGACTGCCGCGCCCCAGCTGGGCCCCGAGCGTCGCGCCCGAGAGCGGAACGGTCGCGGCGACGGCGGCCCAGTAGGGGTGACCGATGCCGACCGCGGTGGCGAGGGCCCCCGCCGCGAGTGGGCCGACGAGGTAGCGGACGATGTCGCGGCGGACGCCCGGCGCTCCGAGGATGTCGCGGAACGGAACCGCGGGGCGCAGGCCGTGCTTGGCCGGTGTCGAGGGTGCGGCGCTGTCGCGCAGAGACGGCAGGATCCGGCCCACCTGCCCCAGCAGCACCGCAAAGGTCGCTGCGCCGAGAGGGAGCACGGCCGCCCAGATGAGGTCGACCGGTGCATGGGCGAACGCCGAGGTGCTCCCGGTCGCGAAGACCAGGAACAGCGACGGCACCGGGAGCAGGCCGATGCGGCGGGAGAGGAGGAGGCCGGCGACCGAGAGGACGGCGATCGCCGCTACGGCGAGGAAGGAGGCGGGGGCGACGACTGCGACCAGGGTGCCGACGACCACTGCGGTGGTGAGCGCCAGGCCGGCAGCGGCCTGCAGGCGCCAGCGGGCGGCATACGTGGAGTGGCGGCCGAAGACGCCGGCCATGGCGCCGAACGTCGCGTAGAGCGTGAGGGTCGGGTGGCCCGTGAGTGACAGGATCGCGATCGGCAGCACGACCGCGATGGCCGCGCGGATCGCTCCGGCGTGAGCTCGGTTGTGCGGCAGCACGGAGAGGAACTCGCGTCGCCACTCCGAGCGGATGGTGGTGGGCGCGGTGGACGAGTGCATCACGTAATTATATAACTATAGCTGTATGAAAGCGAGGGCTGCCGGATCCTGGAGCGCACTCGGATCTGATCGTTCCGCCGCGGATTAGCGGAACAGGCCGCACAGGAGAAAGATGTCTCCGTGACTCACGATCTGATGACCCCCGAGCAGAACCTCCAGCGAATCATGTGGACGGGCACGATCTGGTTTATCGGTGCTGCCGGTTCGGTAGCTCTGGCTCTCGGGCTGCTGCTCGCCTCAGGGTGGCGGCCGGCCGTGCTGGCCGGCGGGATCGCCGTGCTGTGGTGGGTGGGAGCCGCGCTCACCGCGCTCAGCATCGGGCTCATGGGCTGGTCGGGGTGCCCGATCCTCGAGGTGAGTGTGCCGATCGCCGACCGGAACAAGACGCGAACGATGCAGATCGGAACGCTGTTCTACATCGTCGGCGGGGCAGCTGCGCTGTTCGCCGTGCTGCTCGGCCCCGCGCACTAGCTGATCAGCGGTCGGCCATCGCGTCCGAGAGCGCGTCGAGCAACGCGGGCACGCGGGCGAGCAGGGCACGCTCGTCGATCGACAGTGACTCGCGAGCGGCCTCGAGCACGACGCCCGCGCGGAGGCGGCGTGATTCGGTGACCACGTCGGATCCTGCGGTCGTCAGCGTGATGAGCACGCCGCGGGCGTCGTCAGGGTCGGAGGCTCGGGCGACGAGCCCGGCCCGCTCGAGTTCGGCGACGACGGCGCTGGCGCTCTGGTGTCGAATGCGGCGGAGGCGAGCCAGCGCCGCGATACTCTGGGCGCCGTCGCGCATCAGAAAGCCGAGCGTCTCGATCTGCCCGTCGCTCTCGTGAGCGGTTCGGTCGCGGACGGCTCTGACCAGTACTCCGACCGAGCGGCGGAGTTCGTCGGCGGAGTCGAGGTCGAAGGGGTCGGTGCTCATGCAGCAACTATACAGTTTGGCTGTATAGTTGCGGGATGGAACTCACCGGAACGGTCCTCACCAAATACACCCACGCAACGATCGTCTTCACCAAGGGCGAGAACTCGCTGGTCGTCGATCCGGGCAGCTACACGCCGAACTCGGCCGAGCTCGTGGCGTCCGCCGAGGCCGTGCTCGTCACGCACGACCACGCCGACCACTTCGACGCGGAGGTGCTCGCCGCTGCTCTCGGAGCCCGACCCGAGCTGACGGTCTACGCGCCGGCGTCGGTCACCTCGGCCCTGTCGAAGGCGCTCTCGTCGGCCCAGCCTTCCGCCGGCGACGCTGCTGGCGCCGAGTCGGTCGGCACGATCGTCACCGTCTCGGCTGGCGACACCTTCACTGCCGCCGGGTTCGACGTCGCGGTCTTCGGCGACGACCACGCCGTGATCCACCGCGACATCCCGCTCGTGCAGAACGTCGGCTACCTGATCGACGGCGCCGTCTTCCACCCGGGCGATGCGTACCTCGAGCCGGGCGTGCCTGTCGAGACGCTGCTCATGCCGGTCAGCGGACCCTGGATCAACACCGAGAAGGCCGTCGACTACGTGCGTGCCGTGGCTCCGACGTCGACGATCCAGATCCACGACCTGATGCTGAGCGATGCGGGCAAGGGATCGACGGCCCAGTTCCTCGGCGCCGACGGCCTCACGGGAGTGCCGATGACGCTGCTGGCGGTCGGCGAGTCGACGACGCTCTAGCTGCCCTCGGCATGGCCGGAGCGGCCTAGCCGGAAACCGCGTCGCGAGCCGCCGCGAGCAGGTCGTCGAGCACGGTTCCGTCGGATCCTCGGTCTTCGGGGTGCCATTGCACCGCCCACATCGGCGCCGACTCGTGCTCGATCGCCTCAACGGTGCCGTCGTCCGCCCGGGCCACGACTCGCAAGCCCGAGCCCGGCCGGTCGACGGCCTGGTGGTGCGACGACTGCACGGTGAACGCGGTCTCGCCGACGATCGCGGCGAGCCGGGAGTCGCGGTCGACTGTGACCTCGTGCCGGAGCATGTCGGATCCTGCCGGACCGGCCGCGACGTGCCCGCCGTCGTGGAGGTGCTGCACGAGATCGCCGCCGAGCGCCACGTTGATCACCTGCATGCCGCGGCAGATGCCGATCAGCGGTGTGCCCGACGCGACCGCGGCCCGCACGAGTGCCGTCTGGGCTCGGTCGGCGTCGCCGAAGATCTCTTCTCGCCCGGGGTAGTCGGCTGCGCCGCCATAGAGCGCAGGATCCACATCCTCACCACCCGTAAGAAGCACGGCATCCGAGGTGGCGAGTTCGGTCTCGAGGTCGGCGTCGTCCGAGACGACGCGCCGCACCGCGAACCCCGTGCGGACGGCCGCCGCCGCGATGCTTTCGCTCAGTGTGCGCAGCTCGGCGCCGTAGGCGGGGTCGGCGCGCTCGCGGTCGCTGACGTCGACGAGGAGGAGGCGGGGGCGCTGGCTTTGCTCGTTCACGCGACGATTGTGGCAGAGCGGCGGTGTTGGGGGCGCGGTCGCCGCGAGACGCGTTGCGGACTCGGAGACGTGCCGCGGCGCGTGGGGGAGTCCGGGATGCGCGGTGCGGCGGATAGGGGAGGCGTGGGGGCGTCACTGCCGTGTCGGAAAACCGCTAGCGGGTGTCAGGGGCCGGTGTGAGGATGGAGCCATGCACCTCGACGACACGGTCTGCCGCGGCGCGGTCCGAAGCCGCGACGCGCGCTTCGACGGCTTCTTCTACACGGCTGTCCTCTCTACCGGCATCTACTGCCGGCCGAGTTGCCCGGCACGCACTCCGAAAGACGCCAACATGGTTTTCCACGCGTCATCGGCGTCGGCCCAGGCGGCGGGCTTCCGTGCCTGCAAGCGGTGTCGGCCCGATGCCGTGCCCGGCTCTCCCGAGTGGAACGTCCGCTCCGACACGGTGGCGCGGGCGATGCGGCTCATCGCCGACGGCGTCGTCGACCGAGAGGGTGTGCCACGTCTCGCCGAGGGCCTCGGCTACAGCGTCCGCCAGGTCGAGAGGCTTCTGAAAGACGAGCTCGGCGCCGGGCCCCTCGCTCTCGCGCAGGCACAACGCGCGCAGTCGGCACGGATCCTGATCGAGTCGACCGATCTGCCGATGTCCGATATCGCATTCGCCGCCGGGTTCTCGTCGGTGCGCACCTTCAACGACGTGCTCCGCGCGACCTACGCGACGACTCCCAGCGCGCTGAGATCGGCGGCCGGAACCGACGCTCGGCCATCACCCGACGGCACCGTCATCCACCTTCGGTTGGCGTTCCGGGAGCCCCTCGACCCGTCGAACCTGCTCGGGCATCTCATTGCGACGGGCGTGCCCGGTGTCGAAGAGTTCCGCGACGGGGCCTACCGGACGACCCTGCGGCTGCCTCGGGGCTGGGGCATCGTCTCGGTGCGCCGCCCGATCGGCTCTGCTTTTCCGGTCACCTTGCGGCTCAGTGACGTCCGCGATGTCTCGGCGGCCGTGAGTCGGGTGCGTCGTCTGCTCGATCTCGACGCCGACCCGGTGGCCATCGTCAACCACCTCCGGGCCGATCCGCATCTTCGCACTGCCGTCGAGGCGGCACCCGGGCGGCGTGTTCCGCGGGTTTCCGACCCCGAGGCGTTCGCGCTCCGGGCCGTGCTCGGGCAGCAGGTCTCGACGGCCGCCGCCCGCACTCATGCGGCGCGACTCGTTCAGGCGTTCGGCGAACGGATCGACGACCCCGACGGCGGCCTGACCCACCTGTTCCCGACGGCGGAGGCCGTGGCCGGCGCGTCATCGGGGGAGCTCGACGCGGCCCTTCGTGTGCCCGGTTCCCGTCGCCGAACCCTGCTGGGCGTCGCCGGGGTGCTTGCCTCGGGGGTTGTCGATCTCGGTGCCGGTTCCGACTGGGCCGAGGCCCGCCGACACCTCGATGCGCTGCCCGGCATGGGGCCGTGGACCATCGAGACAATCGCGATGCGCGCCCTGGGCGACCCCGACGCCTTCCTCGTCGGCGACCTCGGTGTCGTCAAGATCGCCGCCACCCTTGGTCTGCCCACCGACAAGCGCGGTCTCGAAGCAGCGTCGCGCGCCTGGTCGCCGTGGCGCGCCTACGCCGTCCAATACCTCTGGGCCCTCAGCCCGCACGCCGTCAACACGATTCCCGACCACGACGTCGTTCTGCCTCCTCTCGAAGGGCCTCCCGCATGACTTTCACAACCATCGACTCCCCCATCGGCGAACTCACCCTCGTCGCCGACGCCGACTCGACGGCCCTACGAGCGCTGTACATGGTCGACCACCGGCATGCCCCCGGCCGCGAGACCTTCGGCGATCGGGTCGACCCATCGACCGGGGTCTTCGCCGTCGCCGCCGACCAACTCGCAGCGTATTTCGCCGGGTCGCGGCGCACCTTCGACATCGCGCTCGACCCGGTCGGCACCGACTTCCAGCGGGCCGTGTGGCAGCAGCTCGCGCTCATTCCGTACGGCGAGACCCGCACGTACGGCGAGATCGCCGTGGCGCTCGGCAACCCGAAGGCCGTGCGTGCCGTGGGGCTCGCCAACGGGCGCAATCCGCTGTCGATCATCGTGCCGTGCCATCGCGTCATCGGGGCGAATGGCGCGATGACGGGCTTCGGCGGCGGCGTCGAGCGCAAGGTGCACCTCCTGGGTGTCGAGGCCGGGGTCGCCGGGCGGCCGATGCCTGCGGTGCAGCCCTCCCTCTTCGCATAGCGCCTGCAAATTCGAAGGAGAAACGCCCCCGCCGCAACGCAGACAGTGCGATCGGCGGGGGTCAGGCCGCCGAATCTCCTTCGAATTTGCACGGGTGCGGCGTAGCGTGGCGGTGATGGCCGAGCAACACGAACCGCAGGATCCGAGACCACCCGCCGCAGGGCCCGCCGCCCCTCGCGCTTCGGGTCGCTCACCCGCTGCCGCGCCGTCCTCGCAGGTCGAGCGTGTGCGCGACACAGCCCGCCGCGATCCGTCCCTCGCCGCGGTCCGCTACCGCCTCGAGCGCGCCGAGTCCGATGCGCGGGCCGCTGAGGCTGGCGCTGCGGGCGCTGACCTCTCCGCCGCAGGCGCCACCGCCGCACCCCGCACCGACCCGAAACGCGCCCCAACCGCCGCCGAACTGCGGGCCATCGCCAAGACCGCCCTCGATCGCGCGATCGACGCCGGCGAGTTCGACAATTCGCCGCTCGCCGGCAAACCCCTCCCCGGGCTCACCGGCGGCCACGATCCCGATTGGTGGATCAAAGCCAAGATCGAACGCGAGGGTCTTTCGGGGGTGGCTCCTCCGGCGCTGTCGCTCCGTACCGAGAACGCGCAGCTCGACGACCTCCTCGACTCGATGGCGACTGAGGCGTCGGTGCGTGCGACCCTCGCCGACTTCAACTCGCGAATCGTGGAGGCTCGGCGGCAGCTCGCCGGCGGGCCACCCGTGGTGACGCCATTGCGCGATGCCGACGCCGAGGTGGGGCGGTGGCAGGCGCGGAGGGAGGCGCGGCGCGCGGCAGCGGCAGAGTCAGCGGCGCTGGCCGAGGCCGAAGAAGCCGCCCAGCAGACGACATGGCGAGCCCGACGCCGAGCCGCTCGGGCTCAGCGCGCCCAGGAGCGGGGGCTCGGGGGCGGGGTCGCCGGATCCTGAGCTTGTTCGCCTGGAAAATTTGAGAGCGATCCGGCTGAGGCACCCCCGTACGGCAGTCACGGGTGTGACCCAGAGCCAGGATCGCTCTCAAATTGGCAGAGACAAAGACCGCCAGCGGCAGCAGCCGAGCGCTACGCCTCGGGTACGACCTCCGACGTCGCATCCTTCTCGGCCGCGCGCTGCGACTCCGACTTCCACTTGCCGCGCGCGACGTACGTCACCATCACGTTGAGCACGGCGATCGTCGGCACGGCGAACAGGGCGCCCGGGATCCCGGCGATATACGAACCGCCGGCAACCGCGAACACGACCGCGAGCGGGTGCACCTTGACGGCGTTGCCCATGACGAGCGGCTGGAGCACGTGCGCTTCCAGCAGGTGCACGATGATGACGCCGCCGAGCATGATTAGCGCCTGGAGCGGGCCGATGAACAGCAGGGCGATCACGACGGCGAAGGCCCCCGAGACGATGGCGCCGACGACCGGGATAAACGATGCCAGGAACACCAGGACGCCGATCGGGACGGCCAGAGGCAGCCCGAGGAAGAACGCGAACAGGCCGACTCCGAGTCCGTCGACCGCCGCGACGAAGATCTGCACGCGCACGAACGTGGTGAGCGTGTGCCAGCCCGACTGGCCGGCGCCGTCGACCGCGGCGCGGGCGCGACGCGGGAACAGCTGGGTGACCCACTTCCAGACGCCGTCGCCGTCGATGAGCATGAAGATCGTGGCGAAGATCGTCAGCAGGCCGTCGGCGATGAAGTGCGCACCCCCGAGTCCGACTGCCGCGACACCGGAGAGGAGCGACTTCGAGCTGTCTTGGATGGCCGTGGTGGCCGAGTCGAGCACCGAGTTGTAGTCGCTGCTCGTGAGGTTGAACGGGGGCGCGGCGAGGAACTGCTTGACGACCTCGAACCGGTCGACCGACTTCTTCTCGAGTGCGGGGAGCCCGGCTCGCACCTGCAGGACGACGAGCAGCACGAGCCCGCCGAAGATCACGATCGCGAGCAGCAGCGCGACGACGATCGACAGCCACTTGGGAACGCGGTGGCGCTCGAGCAGGCGGACGAACGGCTGCAGCAGGGCCGAGATCAGCAGCGCGATCAAGAACGGCACGACGATCTCGGCGAGCTTCTCGATAAGGAACAGGAAGACGGCGAGGCAGGCGACGACGACGAGGATCCGCCACCCCCACGCCCCTGCGATCTTCATGCCGTTCGACACGGTGTCGTCGGCCCGGAATGCCGGAACGACCGGGCCGGCCGAGACGCGGGCGTCGCGCGGGGCGCGCGGGGCGCGGGTGTCGCGCGAATCGTCGGAGGAGTGAGAGAAACCGGGGATCTTCATGAGCTGCGTGTGCTCGGCTTTCTGGACGGGTGCAGGGAGGCCGCCGGTGCGGTGGCTACCGATGAGTCGGCTAGAGACGACCAATCGTCACGCAGAAACTGCGCGAACTGCAATGTACCGCCCTATCGCCGAGCAGTGCGCGCCCCCGAGTGGGGCCTACGGCGAGGGCGTCGGAGCGGCGGTGGGGGCGTCGGTCGTGCCGGTGCCGCCGGTGCCCGTTCCGGTGCCGGCGCCCGCGTCGCTCGCGCCGCCGGTCCCGCTCGCGCCGCCGGTGTCGGTCCCGCTCGCACCGCCCGTGTCGGTCGTGCCGGTGTCGGCCGTGCCGGATCCTGCGCCCGTCGCCTCAGACGAGGAGGACGACGACGAGGATCCGCTCACCGCGCTCGACCCGACCTCCGATGCCGGCGGCGCGGTCAGCGTGCCCCCGCCGTACGCGGCGTCGAGCGACGCGAGGATCGGCTTCGCGATCAAGAACTTCACGTTGTAGCCGTAGTTGGAGCCGATGTACGTGTCGTAGAACGACGTCGACCCGGAGACGTTGCCGACCCAGGTCGCCGTGGCCACCTTCGTCGTCGAGGTGACGAGCCAGTTCTGCTCGGCGTTGTCGTTGGTGCCGGTCTTGGCGAGCATGTCGACGCCGTCGTTCGGGTTCGCCAGGGCTGCCGTGCCGCCTGCTTTCAGCACCGTCTGGAGTGCGTAGGAGACGCCGGCGGCGACCTCGGACGACATTCCCTGCGTGCAGCTCGTGGGAGTCGCCGTGATCTTCGTGCCGTTGGCGCCGGTGATGCTGTCGATGGCGACCGGGGTGCAGACGACGCCGTTGTTGGCGATTCCGGCGTAGGCGGTGGCCATCGTCAGCGGCGAGATCGTGTTGGTGCCGAGGATCGACGACGGCACCGAACTGAGCGTGCCGCCGGTGGTCGCCGTGTGCACGCCCATGTCGGTGGCGGCCTTGATGATGTTGCAGAGGTCGAGCTGGGTGCCCATCTCGGCGTAGGCCGTGTTGATCGACTCCTGCGTGGCGGTCAGTACCGACATCGACGACCCCACCGATTCGGCGTTCGCGACCGACCAGGTGCCCGAGCCGATGTTCGAGCAGCTGTTGGTGAACTGCGAGAACGAGAAGTCGTGCTCGCCGGTCGTGACGTAGTCCGACAGCGAGTGGCCCGCCTCGAGCCAGGCCGCGAGGGTGAACGCCTTGAATGCCGATCCGGTCTGGAACCCGGTCGACCCTCCATACGCCTGATCGGTGTTGTAATTTACGCCGGTCTGCCCGGCCGTCGCCTGGTCGCTCTGCGTGTAATCGGTGTTCTGAACCATGGTCAGGATCCGGCCCGACCCCGGCTCCACAGCCACGTTCGAGGCGCCCACATCGAGCCCCGCCACCGTCGCCGGCATCACCGCGCTGAGTGACGCCTGCGCCGTCCGCTGCTGGGCCAGGTCGAGGGTGGTCTCGATCTTCAGGCCGCCCTGGTTGAGCGTTGCGAGCCGGGCGTCGGCGGTCGACCCGAAGGCTTCGTCGTTCTTCACGACGTTCAGCACGTAGTCGCAGAAGTACCCGGCGTCGTACTTCACGGCCGACGCGCAGCCGTTCGTCGCCGCCGTAATCGTCGGCGTGATCACGCTCGCCGTCGCCGCGGTCAGCTGCGCTTTCGTGATGCTGCCGTGAACGTACATCCGCTGGAGCACGTAGTCGCGGCGCACCTGCGTCAGGGCGTAATGGTTGGCCGATCCGTTGGCTTTATCAGTCGGTTGGTCGATGCGGAGGTTCGACGGGTTGTTGATGATCGCGACAAGAGTGGCCGATTGGGCGATTGTGAGTCTCGATGCGGAGACCCCGAAGTAGTACTCGGCGGCCGCCTGGATGCCGTAGATGTTGCCGCCGAAGCCGACGATGTTGAGGTAACCGGTGAGGATCTCCGACTTGGAGTACTTCTTCTCGACGCTGATCGCGTAGCGCATCTCGCGCAGTTTGCGCTCGGGCGTCACCGCCGTGACGTCTTCGTAGCATTTGGTCGCCTTCGCGGCGTCGCTGTTCTCGGTCGCACACCGCTCGACGAGCACGTTCTTCACGTACTGCTGCGTAATCGACGAGCCGCCCTGCACGCTGCCGCCGAGCGTCGTGGCGAGCACCCCGCGAATCGTGCCGGCGACGTCGATGGCCCCCTCGTCGTAGAAGCGCGGATCCTCGGTGTCGACGGCGGCATTCTTGACGGCCGTGGCGATCTGGCCGGCCGTGACGTCGGTGCGGTTCTCCGTATAGAAGGAGGCGATCTTGACGTTCGTCGAGCCGTCTTTCGCGTACAGGCTGGACGCCTGGGCCGGCGGGGTGATCTCGAGGTAGCTCGGCAGCGAGTCGAACGCATCGACGCCGGTGGTCACGGTGTTCGAGGCGACCACGAGAGCGGGCACGGCGAGCACGGCGCAGAGGAGTCCGGCCACGAGGCTGAGCCCGGCGAAGCCGCCGAGGGCTCGGAGCCCGCCGAGGGTGCGGTCGTGGGCACGGGGGAGTCGGGTTGTCGTCACATCGAACCGTACGAACGGCTCGCCATGAACAGCCTGGGGTGAGGGCCCGTCTCAGCGAACCGGGGGGTGGCTCTTGCAGAACGTGCAGGTTGTGGTCGTCCAACCTCGTGCCGGAGTTGCCGAGTGCCGCCATATGCGCTCCCATCGGCGGCCCCGCCGGCATTAGGCGGCACTCGGGGTCTCGGGTCGATCGGGCCCGTTGCCGAGTGCCGCCAATTGCGCCCCCGGCCCCGGCAGGGGCAGCATTAGGCGGCACTCGCGGCCACGCAACAAGCCCGAAACCCGGCCTCGCTAGGGTGTCAGCCATGATCCTGCAGCCGGGCCACGGAGAGATCCCCGCCGACCTGTATCTGCCCGCCACCGCCCCGAACGTCCTGTGGGGGCGGCTGCCCTGCGCGGCCGACACCGCCGTGCTGACCGTCGACCCGGGCACGGAGGTGACGATCGACACCCTCAGCCACGAGGGGATCCTCGAAGACCAGGGGCGCGATCCGCTCGCTTACTTCGGCACCCACGGCGTGGCCGCCGACGAGGTGCTCGAAGACGCCATCGCCGTCGCTGCCTCACAAGGACTGCGGGATCCTTCGGTCGACGGCCCGCACCTCGTCACCGGCCCAATTGCGATCCGCGGCGCCGAGCCGGGCGACCTCATCACGATGACCCTCGTGACCGCGACCCCGCGCGTGCCGTACGGCGTCATCTCGAACCGGCACGGGCGCGGTGCGCTGCCGGGCGAGTACCCGCGGGGCGGCTTGAACGTGAGCGTCTTCGCGACAGTGGACGAGGATCCGGCGGGAGCGCTCCTCGGAACGATGCCGCGCACGCCGGGAGGGCCGCACGACGTGCGGTTCCCGCTCCGCCCGTTCTTGGGAATCATGGGAGTCGCTGTCGCCGGCGACGAACGGCCGCACTCGGTGCCGCCCGGAGCGCACGGCGGCAACATCGACATCAACCTTCTGGTGGAGGGAACGTCGCTGCACCTTCCGGTGCAGGTGCCCGGCGCCCTGGCGTACGTCGGCGACCCGCACTTCGCGCAGGGCGACGGCGAAGTCGCGCTGACCGCCATGGAGGCGTCGCTACGCGTGACCGTCCGCTTCGATCTGATCAAGCGGGAGGCCGCGCTCGCCGCATTCGGTGAGATCGTCGGGCCGCTCGCCGAGACCGCCGACTACCTCGTGCCCACCGGCATGGACGAAGACCTCGACGTCGCCGTGCAGAACTGTGTGCGAGCGGCGATCGACCTGCTGTATGCCCGCTTCGGCATGGACGAGAGCCTCGCCTTCGCGTACCTCTCGGCCGCGACCGACTTCAACATCTCCCAGGTCGTCGACCTGGTCAAGGGCGTCCACGCCAGGATCCGAGTGAGCGACTTCGAATGACGACCATCACCTCTCTGCAGGGCGAGCTGCCCGACGGACTCATCCCCGCTTTCGATGCCTACGAGACGGCGCTGAAGAGCAACGACCAGCAGGCGCTCGGCGAGGCCTTCGAGCCGGGAGCGGAAACGCTCCGGGCCGACGGCGGCGGGCTCCTGGTCGGACACGACGCGATCTCGGCATTCCGCGGCCGCCGTTCGCAGGCGCCGCAGCGCGAGATCGTCCAGGTGCACGTGCGGGTGATCGACGCCGACACGGCCGTGATCGTCTCGGTGAATGCCCCGAAGGCGGGTGGGCGCGGGGTCGTGACGCAGCTGTGGCGGCGGAGCGCGGCTGGTGCCGACGCGGTCGGTGCCCCTGCCGACACCGCTACCGACGACGGAACGGGCGTGTGGCGCATCGCCACCGCGCAGGTGCAGGCGCCGACCCCGGTGTTCGACACGCGCATCTGGCGCGTCGTGGGCGCTCCTCTGATCGAGACCACCGCGGATCCTTCATCTCCTCCCGGGCCCCTCGCCGGCGAGACCGTCGCCGTCAAAGACCTCTTCGCCGTGGCGGGCGTGCGTATCGGCGCCGGTGTGCCCGCCTACCTCGACGAGCAGGTCGACAGCGAGTTCCACTCGCCGGCTGTGCAGGTGCTGCTCGACGCCGGCGCCTCGGTGCTCGGCATCGCCCAGACCGACGAGTTCGCGTACAGCATCGCCGGCCGCAACTCGTCGTACGGCACTCCTCCGAACGCCGTCGTGCCCGGTGCGATCTCGGGCGGCTCGTCGTCGGGCCCGGCCTCGGCCGTCGCACTGGGTCACGCGAGCATCGGGCTCGGCACCGATACCGGCGGATCGATTCGCGTGCCCGCCTCGTATCAGGGGCTCTGGGGTCTCCGCACGACCCACAACGCGATCCGTCGCACCGACCTGCTGCCACTCGCGCCGACCTTCGACACGGTCGGCTGGCTCACCCGCGACGCCGATCTGCTGGCCCGTGTGGCGTCCGCATCGTTCGAGAGCGTCGCCGCCCGGTCGTCGGCTGTGCAGCGTGAAGTAAACCCGTCGTTCGTCGTCGACCCGCGGCTCAGCGCGTCTGTGTCGCCCGACGTCCGTGATGCGTTCGGCTCGCTCGTCGACGCCCTGCCCGCTGCCGGATTCGGCGCTCCCGCCGAGGTCGCACTCGGCGACATCGCCCACCTCTATGAGCTGTTCCGCATCGTGCAGGCGGCGGAGGCGTGGGCCTCGCACGGTGACTGGATCACGGCGCACCCCGGATCCTTGGCTCCCGATGTCGAAGCGCGCTTCCTCTTTGGCCGCAGCGTCGACGCGGCGCACGAGACCGATGCGCGCGCCGAGCTGGCGGCCCAGGGCGACCACCTCGACCGGGTGCTCGACGGCAGGATCCTGCTGCTCCCCAGTGCGTCGTCGTCGGCTCCGCTGCTCAGCTCGACGCCGGCAGAGATCGGCGTCGTGCGATCGCAGACGCTCGGTCTCACCTGCATCGCCGGGGTCGGCGGGTATCCGGCGGTGTCGGCGCCGCTCATGTCCGTGCCTGGCGGGCCCGTCGGGCTCTGCCTGGTCGGGCTGCGGCGCACCGACCTGGCGTTGATCGGCATCGCGGCTTCGCTCGAGGTGGCCCTGCGCTCCTGAATTCAGGCGCCGCCACCCGCGGGGAAACCCGCCTGAAACACAAGTTGCATAGACTGGCCTCGTGAAACAGTCTTTTCAGCCGATCGACCCGCCCGCGCGACTCCTCATGGGCCCCGGCCCGATCAACGCCGATCCGCGCGTACTGCGCGCGATGTCGGCGCAACTGGTCGGCCAGTACGACCCGTGGATGACCCAGACCATGGACGAGACCCAGGTGCTCTACCGCCAGGTCTTCCAGACGCAGAACGAGCAGACGCTGCTGGTCGACGGCACCTCGCGCGCCGGCATCGAGGCCGCCCTGGTCTCGCTGATCGAGCCGGGTGACCGAGTGCTGGTGCCGATCTTCGGCCGCTTCGGGCATCTGCTGCGCGAGATCGCCGAGCGCTGCGGGGCGGAGGTGCACGTGATCGAGGTGCCCTGGGGTCAGGTGTTCTCGTTCGAGGCGATCGCCGAGGCGGTCGAGCGCGTGCAGCCGAAGCTGCTCGCCGTCGTGCACGGCGACACCTCCACCACGATGGCTCAGCCGCTCGAGGGGCTCGGCGAGCTCTGCGAGAAGAACGGCGCGCTGTTCTATACCGACGTCACGGCGTCGCTCGCGGGCAACGCGTTCCACGTCGACGACCTCGGCCTCGATGCCGTGACCGCGGGCCTGCAGAAGTGCCTCGGCGGCCCGTCCGGCTCGGCCCCCGTCACCTTCTCGCAGAAGGCGGTAGACGTGATCACCGCCCGCAAGTCGATCGAGGCGGGAATCCGCACCGAGGGCGACGCCGTCAGCGCGCACCCGATCCGGTCGAACTACTTCGACCTCGCAATGATCTTCGACTACTGGGGCCCGAAGCGGCTCAACCACCACACCGAGGCCACGACGATGCTCTACGGCGCCCGCGAGTGCGCCCGCATCGTCGTCGAGGAGGGGCTCGATCAGATGGTCGCCCGGCACACGCTGCACGGGAACGCGATGCTGGCAGGCCTCCGCGGTCTCGGGCTCGAGATCTTCGGCGACGTGACCCACAAGATGACGAACGTCGCCGCGGTCATGATTCCCGACGGCATCGACGGCGACGCCGCTCGTGGCGCGATGCTCAACGACTTCGGCATCGAGATCGGCACCTCGTTCGGACCGCTGCACGGCAAGGTCTGGCGCATCGGCACCATGGGTTACAACGCGCGCAAAGACACCGTGCTCACGACTCTCGCCGCGCTCGAGGCAGTGCTCCGCCTCGGCGGTGTGACGGTCACCGGCGGTGGCGGAGTGGGCGCGGCCTACGACGTCTACTCCGACGCGGGTCGTGCCGAGGTGCCCGCGTGATCGACGCACGCGAGATCCTCGTCCGGTGCGACGCGCTCGCCCGCGAATCGTCTGATCCGAACGGCATCGAGCGCGTCTACCTGTCTCCCGAGCTCGCGGCAGTGAACCGTCGTGCGGGCGAGTGGATGAAGGAGGCTGGCCTCACCACCTGGCTCGACGCGGCCGGTAACCAGCGAGGAAGGTTAGAGGGGCGCGAGCCAGGCCTCCCCGCCGTTCTTCTCGGATCGCACCTCGACACCGTTCCCAACGCCGGCCGCTTCGACGGCATCCTCGGTGTGATGCTCGCGATCGCCGTCGCGGAGCGCCTCCGCGAGAGCGCCGCCGAGCTGCCCTTCGCCCTCGAGATCGCTGCCTTCGCCGACGAGGAGGGCACCCGATTCGGCACGGCCCTCCTGGGCTCCCGCGCCCTGGCCGGCACCTGGGACGACGCGTTCTGGCACCTCACCGACGACAACGGCACCACCCTGCGCGAGGCCTTCGTCGAGTTCGGCCTCGACCCCGAGCGGATCGCCGATGCCTCGCCGAAGCGCGGTGAGATCGTCGCCTACCTCGAGGCGCACATCGAGCAGGGCCCCTACCTCGAAGAGGCCGATCTGCCTCTGGCGGTCGTCTCGTCGATCGCCGGTGCGCGACGCTTCGCCCTCACTCTCACTGGCGAGGCCGGCCACGCCGGCGGGGTCCCGTTCCACCGGCGGCACGATGCGCTCGCCGGCGCGTCCGAGGTCGTCCTCGCGGTCGAGCAGCTCGCCCGCTCGGCGGGATGCGTGGCGACGGTCGGGCGCCTGCAGGCGTTCCCTGGCGGAGTGAACGTCATCCCCGGCCGGGTCGAATTCAGCCTCGATCTCCGCGGAGAGACCGATGCGGCGCGCGACGGCGTCTGGCTCGGCATCCAGGCGGTCGCGTCCGAGGTCTGCGACCGTCGCGGCCTCGCGTTCGCCGTCGAAGAGACGCATAACGCGCCCGCGGTCGTCGCCGATGCGTCGCTGCAGGACTCCATCCGCGCGGGCATCCGCACGGCGACGGGCGAACAGGATCCGATGGTCCTCTTCTCCAAGGCCGGTCACGATGCGATGGCGGTCGCCGAGCTCGCTCCCTGGGCCATGCTCTTCATCCGCAACGGGCACGGCGGCATCAGCCACCACCCCGACGAGACCGTCACCGAGGCCGATGTGGCCGTCGCGCTCGACGCGTTCGAGGCCGCCGTCCGGGGCCTCGCCGCTTCGCAGACCGCCTAGCGCAGATGCCCGATCACGAAGATATCGAGACAAGGATCCGCGACACCTACGACAGCCTCTCGCCGGGAGCGCGCCGAGCGGCCGATCACCTCCTCCGCCACCCCGACGACGCTGCCGTGTACAGCGCCACCGAGATCGCCGCCGCGAGCGGCGTCTCGAAGGCCACCGTCTCACGGCTCTTCCGCACCCTCGGCTACGTTGATGCGCAGGAGGTCCGGGAGCACGCCCGGGCGCTGAGAAGCACGGGCGTGCCCGTGTCGGTAGGGCCCACCGCCGACCTCGCGGCTCACCTCCGCGCCGAGCACGCGGCTCTCGACCGGATGGTCGACGGGCTGGCCGATGGGCGCCTCGATCGGGCGGCGGAGTTGCTCGCCTCGGCCCGCGAGGTCGTCGTGGTCGGATTCCGCAACAGCTATCCCGTCGCGCTGCACCTGAGGCAGCAGCTCACGCAGGCGCGCGGCGGGGTGCGGATCGCACCCGCACCGGGCCAGTCGGTGGGGGAAGAGCTCGGCGGCCTGGGGGCGGAGGATGCAGTCGTGCTGGTCGGCTTCCGACGCCGACCCCGGGGGTTCGGCAGCGTGCTCGCCGCGCTCACCCGGAGAGGGGTGCCGATCGTGGTCGTGGCGGATCCTGAGTTCGGGTCTTCGGGCACCGTGACGCTCGTCGCACCCGTCACCAGCCTGTCGGCGTTCGACTCGTACGCGGCTGCGATGAGCTTGGCGAACCTGCTGGCCGCGGCTGTGCTGGCACGTGACCTTCGTGGCGGGCGGGCGCGTGTGGAGGGGATCACCGCGCTCTACGGGGAGCTGGGCGAACTGGAGTAGCGGGACGGTTCAGAAGTCTGGCAAAACCGGCCGAGACGAGCGCTAATCGCTGGGATTCGGGCAGTTCTGCCAGAGTTCTGAACGCTGCTCCGCTACGGCCGTGCGACGAGCTGGCCCACCAGGCCGCCGCCCGCGACGCCGCGCTGCCACACCGTCTCGACCGAGCCGACGAGGGCGGCACCGTCGAAGGCGCTGACCGGATTTTTGTGCGCAAGCGCGGTGGCGTCGACCGTGAACGGCGCTTCAGGGTCGAATGCGACGAGGTCGGCCTGCGCGCCCACGGCGATGCGGCCTCGATCGCCGAGCCCGACGAGATCGGCGGTCGAGGTGGCCATCCAGCCGACGACCGTCTCGAGCGGGATGCCCCGTGCTCGGGCTCCGGTCCACACCGCGCGGAAGCTCAACTCGAGACCGGAGATGCCACCCCAGGCGAGGTCGAAGTCGCCGTCGCCCGCGAACTTCAGCTCGGCCGTCGAGGGGGAGTGGTCGCTTGCGACGAGGTCGATGGTGCCGTCGACGAGGGCCGCCCAGAGATGCTCCTGGTTGGCGGCGTCGCGGATCGGCGGGCAGCACTTGTACTGGGTGCCGCCGTCGGGGATGTGCTCCTCGTCGAACGAGAGGTAGTGCGGGCAGGTCTCGACCGTGAGTCGGAGCCCCTCGGCTTTCGCCGCCCGGATCGCCGGGAGGGCCGCCGCCGACGACAGGTGCAGGATGTGAGCGCGACCGCCGGTGCGCCGGACGGCCTCGATTACGTGATCGATCGCCGATTGTTCGGAAGAGTCGGGGCGCGAGCGGACGAATGCGGGGTAGTCGGCGCCCTCGGGGTGGGGAGCCGAGTCGAGCGTCGTCGGGTCTTCGGCGTGGACGATCAGGAGGCCGTCGAACGCCGCGATCTCGGCCATCGCCTCGTGGAGCTGCTCGGTCGACAGGTGCGGGAACTCGTCGACGCCGGAGGGGGAGAGGAACGCCTTGAAGCCGAAGACGCCCGCGTCGTGCACCCCGCGCAGGTGCCCGAGAGAAGCAGGGATCGCTCCGCCCCAGAAGCCCACGTCGACCGAGGCCTGCGGCCCGGCGGCGGCGCGCTTGAGCTCGAGGGCCTCGGGTGTCGTCGTCGGAGGGATGCTGTTGAGCGGCATGTCGATGATCGTGGTCACGCCGCCTTTGAGGGCGGCCTTCGTGGCGCTGGCGAAACCCTCCCAGTCGGTGCGGCCGGGCTCATTGACGTGCACGTGCGTGTCGACGATGCCCGGGATCAGCACCTGGCCCTCGGGGAGTGTGCGGTCTTCGAGGGCGGTGACGGCCGAGTCGATGTCGTCGATCGCCGTGATGCGACCGTTCGTCACGCTCAAGGCCGCTGGGCGGAAGGCGCCGTCGATCAGCACCGATCCGGATCGGATCACGAGGTCGATGGGGGCGGCATCAGTCGTCATCCCCTGATTTTACGGGACTTAACGCCCTCGAAACGGCCCGACACCTCGGTCAGCGGAGTGCACTTTTATGGCTTTTGCGAGGTGGCAGCAGAGGGGCTGGCTCCGGCGGGAGCCGCCATTGAGGCAGGGGTAGTACGTGTTCTCCAGATGAGCTACAGTGCCGATATGTCTATGGCACTTGCAAAGCAGAATCGGCCTTCTGTCGGCGTCCGCGAGCTCAAGCAGAATGCCTCCCGGGTGTTGGCCGACGTTCAGGCGGAGAACCTCGGGCGAATCATCACCGTAAACGGGCGCGCGGTCGCGGCGCTCGTGCCGCTCGCTGAGATCATTGTTGATGAGCCGGAGCACCGCATCGAGAAGATCGGTATTCCGCGCGATGAACTCTTGGCTCGGCTGGCCGGGTTTCCCCTCCCGCCCCTGTCCCGGGAGGACGCTGACAGTTGGATGGCGGATATCCGGTCAGCCTATGGTGACGACGATGTCGTAACCGACCCGTATGAGCGGAATGGCCTGTGATCGTCGTCGACACGTCGGTGATGATCGACTGGGACCACCGTGATCTTCCCGACGATCACCTCGTCTCGTCGGCGGTGGTCCTAGCGGAGTTGCATTTTGGTGTAGCTACAGCACGCGGGGCCGAGCAGCATTCGACTCGGCGATCGAGAATCGCCAAGTTCGAGTCGGCACGATTTCAGTGGTTGCCGTACTCCGACTCGACGGCGGCCTTTCACGCCGAGCTGATGCATGCCACTCACGGCCACGCACCCGCGAAAGCCCGCTCTCGCGACCTGATGATCGCGGCGACCGCATACGAGCTCGGGGCCTCGCTGGCCACGCTGAACCCTGACGACTTCCGCTATATCGCTCATCTGGTCCCGATCATCGTGCCGCCGGCCCGTCAGTAGTAGGCCGCGGCTGCCCGGCGACGTCAGCTGTACGGGTTAGCCGTCGATCGTGGCGAATTTGCGAGCAATCCGTTTTCGCACCCTTGAGGTTGCAGGACCGGATGGGACAAGCAGCTCGGATCGCTCTCAAAATGGTGGCCTGGCGGCGCCGGGGCAAAGCGGCCACCCACCAGGCCACCCATCAGCCCTCCAGTAAGTCGAGCCGCTACCCGGCCAGGTAGCGCCGCGACCACGACCCGCCGTCGGCGGCAAGCGAGAACTCCACCCGCTGCGACGCCGTATCGCCGTTCGACGACCAGAATGTGAGCCGCGTTGGCGTCACGAGGTAGCCGACCCACGACTCGGGCTGCTCGAACACTCCGGCGTGGGCCTCCTCGAACGCCGCCCACTGCGCCACCCGCTCGTCGCGCGGCAGGGCCGCGAACTCGTGCGTGTTCAGCCAGGCGAGCTGCTTCAGGTAGGGCGACCGTGCCGCATAGGCCGCCGCGACGTGGACCGGTGGCGCGGGGGCGGCCGTGCCGCGGATGACGACCTGGTGCGTGAACCCCGGCCAGAGCACGGTGATGGCCACGGCCGGGTGCGCCGCGATGTCGGCCGCCTTGCGCGAGGCGCCGTCGGTGTTGAAGTAGAAGCCCTTCTCGTCGAACGAGGTCAGCAGCACCGTGCGGGCATCCGGGTCGCCGAAGGAGTCGACGGTCGAGAGGGTGACTTGCGGGCGCTCCGGATCCTCGTTGGATGGTAGCCAGTCGACCAGGAGATCCCACGCCTCGTCGGGGATGAGTGTGCCCGGCACCGTCACGAGAGCACCGTCATCACGCCAGCACCGTCATCACGACAACGTGCCCGGCTCGAGCGCGGGGTGGTCGAACCGCGCGATCTCGGCCAGCGACGCGACGCCCGCTTCGATGGCCGTCTTGTAGAGGGACGCGCCCCACTCGGCGTTCGCCTCCGACGCATCGCCGACGACGCCCGCCTCGCCGAAGTCGTTCGACAGCCAGCCGAAGTGCACCGGGCCGCCATTGAACTTCACGTAGTCGAGGTCGAGCATGTGCTCGGGAATCCACCGTTCGGCCTTCGACATGTCGACGAGGTCGGGGCGGAGGTGCAGGATCATCGACGTCTCGCTGTGGCCGCCGTGCACTCCGAAGCCGTGCTCGTCGGGGCCGTTGGTGCCGTCGCCGCCCTTCATGTTGGAGCCCATCAAGAAGGTGCGCAGCCCGAAGCGACGCCGGAGTTCGCGGAGCGCCACCTGCAGCAGGGCGATGTTGCCGCCGTGGCCGTTGTAGAAGACGACCGTGCGGGCCGGGGTGTTCGCGATGGAGCGGCCGAGGTCGACGACGGTCTGCATCAGGGTGTCCGCGTTCAGCCACATGGTGCCGGGCGCCCAGTGGTGCTCGTCCGATTTCGTGTAGGCGAGCGACGGGAGCAGCCAGACGTCCTGCCCCTCGGCGGCGGCGGCTTCGACCACGCCGCGTCCGATCAGGTCGGCCATCAACCAATCGGTGGAGAGGGGAAGGTGTGGTCCGTGGTGCTCGATGGCTCCGGTCGGGATCACGAGGATCGACGACGATGTGAGCGTCGAGGCGAGCGCGGGGCCCGACAGGTTGACGAGGTCGCGGCTGGAGGCAGATGAAGTGGTCACGAGACTTTGGCTCCGGTGTTGATCGTGGCGTCGACGAGCTTGCCGGGGTTCAGCAGCCCGTTCGGGTCGGTGGTCGCGGCGAGCTCGCGGGTGCGAGCGGGCTCGAAGTCGACGAACCACTGGTGCGGGTTGTGGAACCCGACGCCGAGCTCTTTCAGGCGGTCGAATCCGGCGTAAACGTCTTCCGCCGACGAGTACGTGCCGGCGAGCATGCCGATCGGGCGCCCGTGCGCGGTCTCGATGTGCAGCATCCCGCCGGGGTAGACGGCGTGCACCTCGTCGATTCGGTCGATCAGCGCGTCACCCGACACCTCTACGTGGAAGTACGTGTCGGGGTAGGCCTTCTGCAGCCATTCGATGGGGTGGTTGTACGACATCATGCTGATCTTCATCGACGTCTGCGGCCCCTCGCGGACGTCTTCGACGCGACCCCCGGCGGCCTCCACGAGCTCGGTGGCACGTGCGACGGTCGAGGCGTCGAGGATGGCGCGGAGCGACGCGCGACCCTGGGGAATCCCAGGATCCGACGGAAGCGCATCGGCCAACGTCGCGAGGTCTCCCGACGCCAGCCGGGGGAGCGGATCGAGCTCACCGAAGGCGCGGATCAGCGGAAGAAGCTGCTCGAACGTGTCGAAGCTCGCAAAGAATCCGAGCCACTCCTGCAGTGGTTCGAGGGCGATCGTGGCGCGGACGATGATGCCGGCCGTGCCGTAGTTGTGCACGTAGAGCTGGGCTTCGTCGCCTTCGACATGGACGATCTCGCCCGTGCCGTCGGCGTGGACGACATCGAGTGCCCTGACGAAGCCCTGGTGGTTCGAGCCGTGCTTGATCGAGCCCGCGCCACCGGATCCTCCCGAGAGGAATCCGCCGAGCGACGACTGAGCCGTCGACGGGTACATCAGGATCTGCTGGCCGGCCTTGTTGGCGGCCTGCTCGAGTGACACCATCGTCGCGCCGGCCTCGGCGGTGAGTTCGCCGTCGCCGACCGACACCACGGCGCGCGCCTTCGTCATGTCGAGCACGAGGCCTCCGGTGAACGGGATCGCCTGGCCGTAGTTGCCGGTCCCCTTGCCACGCGGGGTGATCGGTACGCCGTGGCGCGAGGCGGCGCCCACGACGGCGGCGATCTCGTCGGCGGTGGTCCGGAAAGCGACGACGTCGGCGAGGCCGAGCGGCAGCTGCGCGCTGATGACAGGGGAGAGGCGCGACCCGTCGACGGAGGCTTTCTCGCGGGCGGCGAGTTCGACCGAGACGCCGCGCTCGCCGAGGAGCTCGCGGAGTTCGGCCACGAGGGCGGCGAGGTGTTCCGGGGTGGTGGTCATGACAGGGCTTTCTGGATCATGGTCGCTGCCTGGTGTGGTCGATGCCGTGTGGGTGGGTGGATTTCGGAGGTGGTGGCGGAGTCCACCGCGGTGGGCACAGCCCACCGCGGTAGGCCCCCCGCTAGAAGCCGATCGACTTGTCGATGAACTCGTTCGTGAAGAGGTCTTCCGGTGCGAGGCCCGACTTCAGCTTCGTGCCCGACTTCTCGTAGATCGGAGTGTCGATGTCGATGACCTTCTGGACGCGCTCGGTGTCCATGTCGCCGACGTAGTCGTTGTCGCCGTTCGACGCGATCTTAAGCTTCTTCATCGTCTCGACGCCGTAGTTGGCCACGTCCTCGTCGTAGACCCAGCCGTTGTTGTACTGGGTGACGAGGTTGGCGACCAGCTTGTTCGTGGTGCCGGGGTTGGTGATGTAGTCGACGTCGGCCTGCTGGAGCACGGGCACCAACTTCTTCAGGCAGGGGCTCAGCTTGGTGAGGTCGCCGGTGCGGACCGACATGGCCTCGGGGTAGATCGGGTAGCCGGTGTCGTTGACGAGCTGGTACTTGACGTCTTTGCCCCAGGCCGCGACCTGGTTCTTGTAGATGAACGGCTCGGCGGTGGCGAAGCCCTGCTGCGCGTCGTTGCCCTTCGCGACGACGAACTTCGATGGGGTTCCGTCGTAGCTGCCGTCGGTGACGCTCTTCGGCAGGATGCCGTTGCCGATGAGGTACTCCATGTAGGCGGAGCCACCGAAGTAGCGCACGACGCCGTCGTTCTTCTCGAGGGCGGCGCCGAGCTCCTTGATCGTGGTGACGTCGGGGTAGGTTGCCGGATCCCACATGATCATCTGGGGCGAGATGTCGTTCTCGGCCATGACCGCCGTGGTGGGGAGCTTCGCGGAGTTCTGCACGCCCTCGTCGGTGGTGACGTAGCCCAGCATGATGTCTTTGTCCTGGTACATCTGCGACGAGACGGAGGCGTAGCCGATGGCCGGGCCGCCGGAGCGGATCTCGACCTGGACGCCGGTCGATTTGCCGCCCGACATCAGGGTGCCCGAGACGCTCTTCTTGCTCGCGTCGACCTTGTAGTCGTCACCGAGGAGCTCGTAGAGGTGACCGTGGTCGGCCTCCGGGTTCCAGTCGGTCTGAATGACGACGTTGGCCGGGCAGACGCTCGACAGGTCGACGGCCGCGGCGGCGGAGGTCGTCTTCGTGTCGGTCGTCGCGCCGCTGTCGGACGAACAGGCCGACAGGGCGAGCGCCGAGACGGCCACGAGGCCGAGGCCCGCGAGGGCGCGCTTGGGGAGGTGCATGGGATCTCCTTGATGTGGGTGCTGTGTGAGGGGGAGGGTGCTGTGTTCGGGTGGGGAGCTAGTTCTGGTCGTGCCACTTGCCGATCGCGAGGCGACGCAGCACGTTGAAGAGGACGAAGACCAGTACGCCGAGGATGGAGGCGGTGAGGATCGCCGCGTACATCTCGGCGCCGTTGAGGCGCTGGTTCTCGACCGAGATGAGCACGCCGAGGCCGCCGTTGCCCCGCTGGAAGAACTGGTCGGCGACGACCGCGCCGATCACGGCGAGGCCCGCCGCGTTGCGCAGGCCGACGAAGATCGACGGGAGTGCGGCGGGGAAGCGGAGCTTGGTGAGCATGGTCCAGCGCCCGGCGCCCTGGAGCTGGAACAGCTCGCGCTGGCCCTTGTCGATCGACTGGAGGCCGAACAGTGTGGAGGCGATCATCGGGAAGAGGCAGAACAGCACAGTGACGATCACACGCGACTTGAATTCGTAGCCGAAGAGCGAGCCGATCAGCGGCACGAGCGCGAGGATCGGGATGCAGAGCAGCACGACGGCATACGGGAACAGGGCGCTCTCGAGCCATTTCGCCTGGGCCATGATGATGGCCCACAGCATGCCGATGACGACGCCGATGACGAGGCCGACCACGGCCACGAGCATCGTGTTGCCGAGTGCCTCGGCGAGTTGCTTCTGGAAGATCGGCTCCGTGAAGACCGCCTTGAGAATCAGGTGCGGGTACGGCACCAGGAACGGCAGCCCCTTCACCTTGTCGTAGTAGAACGCGGCGATGTAGAAGAGGCCGACGAGCACGAAGAACACGACGATCGGCAGACCGATGTTCATGGCGCGCGAGCTCGAGGCACGGCGGCGCGAAACCGTCTGCCGAACGATTCCGGTGGTGTCGATGGCCATCAGCGGTGCCCCTCTCGGAGCGCGTGTGAGACTTCGCCGACTAGCTTCGCGAACTCCGCCTCGAAGCGGATCTCCGGGCTGCGCGGCATGGGGAACGGCACGTCGAAGGTGTCGACGATCGAGCCGGGTCGACCCGACATGACGATCACCTTGGTCGACAGGTAGACGGCCTCCGACACGGAGTGCGTGATGAACAGCCCGGCGAACTGCTTCTCGACGAAGAGCCGGAGGAGTTCGTCGTTGAGGCGCTCGCGGGTGATCTCGTCGAGGGCGCCGAACGGCTCGTCGAAGAGGAAGAGCTCAGGATCCAGCGTCAACGATCTCGCAAGCGACGTTCGCATGCGCATTCCCCCCGAGAGCTCCTTCGGCAGGTTCTTCTCGAAGCCCGAGAGGCCCACCAGCTCGATCGCCTCCTGCGCCTTTGCCCGGCGCTCCTTGGCGGGTCGCCCGTTCAGTTCGGCGAGTAGTTCGACGTTGTCGCTGACGGTGCGCCACGGCAGCAGCGTCGCGTCTTGGAAGACGTAGCCGATGCGGTCGGTCTTCACCGCGGCGGTTCCCTCGGAGGCCTGCTCGAGGCCCGACGCGATGCGCAGCAGTGTCGACTTGCCGCAGCCGGAGGGGCCGACGACGGTGACGAACTCGCCCCGCTTCACGGTGAGGTCGACGCCCTGGAGTGCGATGGTGCCGTTCGGAAACTGCATCGCGACGTTCTGGAAGTCGAGCAGCGTGTCGGTGCCGCCGGGGGTCGTCCGGGTGGGGCTTGCCGGAGCTGTGGTCGTCATGGGCGGCTACCTGGTTTCGGTGAGGAGGGCGGGATCGGGCAGGGGGACCGCGACTTCGACGGTGGAGCGGCTTCGAGCGACGAGGCGCCCGGCGTGGATGACGTAGCGGTCGGCGGGCGCATTGGCAGTGACGTCGGCGAGGCTCGTGCCCTTGACGGCGAGCAGCTCGGCCTTCGCCCCGACTCGGGCACCCGCCTCGGGCAGGGCCATAACGGAGCGGGCTCCGTCGCTGACGGACGTGTAGGCCTCGTCGATGGTGAGGTGACCGGCAGTGACCATGAGCATCGTCGTCTCGAGGGCGTCGCTGCGGCCCAGGGGGTTGAACGGGTCGCGCACGTTGTCGGCACCGGCGGCGAGACGGACTCCGGCGTCCAGCAGCTGGCGCGCGGGCGTGAGGCCCCGCGGCATCGAGACCGGGTGCTCCCAGCCCTGCAGGTAGAGGTTGGTGATCGGGTTGGCGATGATGCCGATGTCGGCCTTCTTCACCGCCGCGATCATCAGGTCGCGGGCTTCGGCGTCGACCGTGCCGAGTCGCACGCAGTGGCCCGCGCTGACCGGGACGGTCCAGTCGGCCACCGTCTCGGCGAACTCGTCGAGGGTGATCGCGCCGGCCAGGCTCTCGTCGGTGTGCAGATCGACGCCCACTCCGCGGCGCGCGGCGATCGCGAGGAGGCGCTGCAGGTCGGCGCTGGGGTCGGGTGCGAGGTGCGACGAGCCGCCGACGAGGTCGACTCCCAGATCGAGGGCGGCCTCGATGTCGGCGTCGGGCACATCGGGTCCGGCGAGAGCCACGAGTTCGAGGTCGACGAGGCCGCGGAGCTCGTCACGAACCCGGACGAGCGCCTCGGCACCGCGAAGAGGCTCGTCGCCGAGCAGGATGTCGACGTGGGTGCGGATCGACGTCGTGCCGTTCGCCAGCATGCGGAGGATCTGCTCGCGCGCCCGGGTCGCGATGTCGTCGACGGTCATGGTGCGGGCGTACTCGCGCCACGAGGTGATGGCCGAGACGAGATCGCCCATCGGCGGTCGGATCGCCTCCCACGACAGGGCCTTGTCGAGGTGCGCGTGCGGATCGGCCGGGGCGGTGAGGAGCACGAAACCGCGGAGGTCGAGCACGGCGGGGTCGCCGGTCGCGGGGGAGCCTGCCGACGGGGACGAGGATCCTGCGGTCTCGATTTTCACGACCGTCTCGCCGTCGATCGTGACATCGACGACTGAGCCGTCGGGAAGCGTTGCCCCGGTGAGGAGGCGGAGGCGCTGGGGAGTGAAAGTCACAGGGGTCTTTCGCGGGAGGAGGGGAATTCGTCGAGCGGACGAACGAATGTTGATGTGCTCAACATGCTTGAATCTACGGACGCCGCGTTTCGGCCACGTAACGCCGTCGTTTCGACGTGTTAACTGCGGCGGGTCGATTCGAGTCGCCGTGGTACACAATTCGAGTCCGTTCATCTCAAGGAGCACCCCGTCACCTCGCTCGACACCGCGATCGACCAGCAGTCGCTGCTGGTGGGCCGTCGCATCCGGGAGCTCCGTCGAGCCCGGAAGCTGACGCTCGTGCAACTCGCTGCGGCGTCGCAGCTGTCGCACCCGTTCCTGTCGCAGCTGGAGCGCGGGCTCGCCCGGCCGAGCATGGTGTCGCTCGAGCGGATTGCCCGGGCACTCGGGTCGTCGCAGGTCGAGCTCCTCGCCGCGATCGACGGCGAGGGGCGCGCCGATCAGCCGGGAATCCAGGTGGTTCGGGCGCACGAGGGTGCCCACGGCCCCTACGGTCAGGCCGAGGGGCGCGTGCTGACGGAGGGCGACCGCAGCTTCCACCCGATGCTGCTCGTCGGCACCAGCACCGAACGTGGTGAGTTCTTCAGCCACGCCGAAGACGAGTTCGTGCACGTGATCGAGGGCACCATCTCGATCGACTTCGACGACGGAGTGCCGCGGACGCTCGGCACCGGTGATTCGATCTACTTCGTCGGCGGCACTCGGCACCGCTGGTGGGCCGTCGACACGATCGGCTACCGGGTGCTCGTCGTCAAAGAGAGGCCGCAGTCGCTGTGAAAGACGGCGCCGTGAACAGGAAGTCGCTATGAACGCTCCCGGAACCACCGAGGGTCTGCACGAGACCCAGTTCGACGTGCGGGTCGTGTCGCGCACCCGCGCTGCCGACGGGGTGGAGCTGTTCGAACTCGGGTCGGTTGCCGGGTCGGCCCTTCCCGGCTGGAGTGCCGGCTCGCACATCGACGTGGTGCTACCGGGCGACGAGGTGCGGCAGTATTCGCTGACCGGAGCGCCGCAGCCGGGGCGCAGCGACACGTGGCGCATCGGGGTGCTTCGAGAGGAGCGGGGCCGGGGCGGATCCTTGTGGTTGCACGACTCCGTGCAGGTCGGCGACACCCTCACGGTGGCCGGCCCACGCAACCACTTCGAGTTCGTGCCGACGCACGGCACCTCGTACGTGCTCGTAGCAGGGGGCATCGGCATCACACCGATCTCGTCGATGGCGGCTGCCGCGGCACGCGCCGGAGTCTCGTACGAGGTGCATTACGCCGGTCGCTCGCTGTCGACGATGGCGCTAATCGACGAGCTGTCTGCCGCTCACGGGTCGGCTCTGCACCTGTACTCAGGATCCGACGGCGTCCGTCTCGACCTCGACGCCCTCTTCGCCGGAATGAAGCCCTTCACGACCACCTACTGCTGCGGCCCGGCTCGGCTGATCGAAGCGATCGAGGAGGCGGCTGCGCGTGCTGGCCGCCAACTCGTCGTCGAGCGCTTCGAGCCGAAAGAGGTCGGTGAGCCGGTGCTCGCGTCGGCATTCGAGGTCGAGCTGGCCTCGACCGGCGTGACGATCACGGTGCCGCCCGACCGGTCAATCCTCGACGTCGCCGAAGAGGCCGGAGCTCTAGTGCTGTCGAGCTGCCGCGAGGGCACCTGCGGCACCTGCGAGACGGTCGTGCTCGAGGGGGAGGTCGACCATCGCGACTCGATCCTGACGCCCGACGAGCAGGCAGCGAACGAGGTCATGTACGTCTGTGTGTCGCGGGCGGCGTGCCCGCGGCTGGTGCTGGAGCTGTAGGGCGGCTGCTGCTGGCGCTGCTGCTGCCGCGGTGCTGTTGCTGCTGTTGCTGTTGGTACATCGCCAATTTGCGAGCGATTTGCGCGGCTCACCGCCTCCAGACGCGGTCCGCTGGCGGTTTTGCTCTCAAATGTGCGCAGGATCCGCGACGCCGCCCACGAACCACGGCCGCCGGCGCTACCGCCCGACCCGCTCCCGCACCGCTGCTACCAGCTCTCGCTCGTCCGCTTCGACCAGCTCGTAGTCGCGCACGACGACCCGCCCGCCGACCACGACGTGCCGCGGCCGCCGCCCGGGTGACGCCCACAGCAGCCCGGCCACCGGGTCGGCGATTCCCGCGTCGGCGACGCCCGAGACGTCCCACACGCAGAGGTCGGCTGCTGCGCCGGGCCGCAGGTGCCCGAGCTCGGGACGCCCCAGCCCTGCGGCGCCGCCGGCCATCGCCATGCCGAGCACCGTTCGGGCGCTGAGCGCCGGGCCGACCAGCGGCGCCACCTGCATCGCGAGGCGTGCGTCGGCGAGGAGGTGTCCGGCGTCGTTCGATCCGCCGCCGCTCGTGCCCAGGCCGACCGTGACGCCCGCTTCGCGCAGGGCGTGCACGGGCGAGATACCCCAGCCCATGGGGAGGTCGCAGCCCGGGGCATGTGTCGCCGTGACACCCGCCGCCGCGAGCCGGGCGATCTCGGCGGGGGTCACATCGCAGAGGTGGGCGATCGTCACGTCGTCGGCGAGCCATCCCCACTCTTCGAGGAGGTCGAGCGGTCGGCGCCCGTAGCGCTCGAGGGCGATGGCGGTGTCGACCTGCTCGTTGGCCTGGGTGCGACGTCGGAGTCCGTGGCGGGCGGCGACCTCGCCGAGCAGCTCGAAGGTCTCGCGGCTGTCGCTGTGCACACCGGCGGGGCCGACCGCGACCTGCAGCAGTCCGTCGGCGCGCACCCCTCCGATCGCCCCGGGCACGAGGGCCTGGACGATGGCTTCGGCTGACTCCGCGGCGTCCTCGGGAGCATCGCGCGCCGATCCGCGCACGAACACGAGCCGCCCGCCGAGCCTGGCGGCGGCATCGGCGGTCGCCCGCGCGATGGCGGTTCGATCGGCGACCGGCGTCTCGGCGGGCCAGTTGAGGTGGTGATCGGCGACGGTCGTCACGCCGTTCAGAAGCCCCTCGGCCACCCCGACGGCGGCGCTCGCCTCGAGCAGCGACGCATCTATGCCCGCGGCGGCATACGACGAGGCCATCGCCGGAAGCCATACCGACATGGGCACGCCCCTCGTGCCGGGCAGGGTGCGGAAGGCGCTCTGCAACAGGTGGTGGTGGGCGTTGACGAGCCCGGGCGTGACGATCGCGTCGGTCGCGTCAAGGAGTTGAACCGCGCCGGAGTGCGGGTTCGCCTCGCCGACGACCGTTATACCCACGACGACGCCGCGATCGACGAGCACCTCGCCGCCCTCGATCTCGGTGGACTCGTCGACGAGGAGGGTGGTGGCGCCGGTGACTCTGAGCATGCCCGCATCGTTGCAGGTGCGTGTGTCGAGTGTGTAACGCGCCCCCTCTGCAAATTCGAAGGAGAAACGTGAAGTCGACCCCGCCGGATCCTGATGTTCTCGTTGTCGCGCGGCAGGATCTCCTTCGAATTTGCAAGACGGGCCGGGCGTAACCCGCGCGAAACCCCGGCGTGCGACCCTTGAGGCATGTTCGAGATCGCCGACCGCCTGCTGGCAGCGCTCGACGCGGGCCGCACCCTCGCGATCGCCACCGCCGTCTCGATCGAGGGCAGCGCCCCGCGCACGGTCGGCACGTCGATGGCCTTCGACGGCGAGAGTGTGATCGGCTCCATCGCCGGAGGCTGCGTCGAGGCCGCGGTCGTCGCCGAGGCCGAGCTCGTGCTCTCCGACGGACTGCCGCGCACGGTCGAGTACGGCGTCGACGACGAGACGGCGTTCAGTGTCGGTCTCACCTGCGGAGGCCAGCTCAGGATCCGACTCGAACGCCTCGACTCAAACCACCCCGTCGTGCCGCAGCTGCGTGCCGCTGCGGCCGGACGTACCGCGGGTGCGGCCCTCGTCGTGTCAGGCCGCGTTCCTGCCGGCTGGCAGTCGCGCATCGACGCCGAGCTCTCCGCCCGCGTGGCTGTCGGCGGCTCCGGGCTCGCCGAGCTCGACTGCGACGGAACGCGCATCGAGGTCTTCTACGAGGTGCAGGCCGCACCCGCGCACTTCGTGATCGTCGGCGCAATGGAGTTCTCGACGGCTCTCGCCGCTGCCGCGCGGGTGCTGGGGTACCGGGTGACCGTGACGGATCCTCGTGCTCTGTTCACGACGGCCGACCGGTTCCCGGGCGCCGACGTGGTGGTCGGCTGGCCGCAGCGGGTGCTGCCGACGCTGGCCCTCGACGAGCGGTCGGTCGTCTGCATCTTGTCGCACGACGCCCGATTCGACGCCCTCGCCATCGAGCTCGCACTGGAGTCGCCCGCGTTCTACGTCGGAGCGATGGGCTCGCGCCGCACGCACGAGCGCCGAATGGCGTCCTTGCGCGAACGCGGAGTGCCCGAGTTGGTGCTGGCGCGGCTGCGGTCGCCCATCGGGCTCGATCTCGGGGCCTCGACGCCGGAGGAGACGGCGATCTCGATCCTGGCCGAGGTTATTGCCGCTCGCACGGGTGCGTCGGCGGCGTCGCTCGCGACCACGCGCGGGGCGATTCACCGCCGTCCGCGGCTCGGCCTCGAGATGGCCGAGTCTGCCTGAATCTGGCGTCGGGCCTGTAGATCGCGCCATCTCGCGCGCCTGTCATGCGGGCGCCCGTGCAACCTGGCGCGAATCGGCCAACCTGACCCGCCGCGCCGCGTCACTTTGGCCGATTCGCGTCACCTCGCCAGCGGCGAGCGGCGACCTGCAGCAGCAGCGACCAGCCGCACGCGGCTACGCCTGCAGCAACCGCCACAGCCGATCGCGCGACATCGGCAGCTCGTGCGGCCGTACCCCGATCGCGTCCCGCACGGCGTTCGCCAGCGCCGGAGCCACCGGGTTGTACGGCGCCTCGCTCATGCTCTTCGCTCCGAGCGGCCCGAGGTCGTCGTGCGTCGCCGCGAACAGCACCTCGGTCACGGGAAGGTCGCTGAACTTCGGCGTTCGGTAGTTGCGGAACGCCGTCGTCGTCACCTGGCCCGCCCCGTCGAGCATCATCTCCTCGTAGAGCGCCGTGCCGATGGCCTGCGCCGTGCCGCCCTCGACCTGGCCGCGCAGCTGCTCGGGGTTGAGCACCGTTCCGGCATCGGCCGCCTGAACGGAGCGCAGGATCCGCACCTCACCGGTGTTCCGGTCGACCGCAACGCTGAAGCCGTGCACATTGAACGCGACCGACCGCGGGGTGCCGTCGTGGCTGCCGTCGGCGCGGAGTTCTCCGTGGGCGAGGAGCTCGGCGGCGGAGACGACGCGGCCGGGGCCCCACGCTCCGGCCGGCATGAGCACGCCCTCGGGGGTGAGAGCGACGTCGACGAGCCCCAGGTCGGTCGAGACGGGAACGCCAGGATCCTGCGCTGGGTCTCCGACACCGGTCACGATGGCCTGTGCCCTCGCGATCATCGCGATCTTGAGCTTCTGTGCCGCGGCGTAGAGAGCCTTGCCGGCGACGACCACTCCGGCCGAGCCGAACGCCCCGGTGTCGTAGCGGGCGACATCCGTGTCGGACTGCTCGATCACGATGCGATCGGGCGTGGTGCCGAGCACGGTCGCGGTGAGCTGCCCGTGCACGGTCGTGGTGCCGTTGCCGAACTCGGCCGTGCCGACGCCGATCGTGTACGTTCCGTCGGCGTTGAGGGCGACGGTGGTGTCGGCGAAATGGCCGCGGGGCGGCATGGTGGCGATCATTGCCATCGCCATGCCGGTGCCGAACGCCCACTGGTCGCCGGTGGGCACGGGAGTGGCCCCGATGAGCGAGCCCGAGTCGGCGGGAGGCGGCCCGGCGAGGGCGTTCTGCACCAGGTCGAGGCACTGGTCGAGTCCGTAACTACCGAAGAGGAGGTCGCTCTCTTCGTTCGGGTCGACGACGGTCATGTGATCCCCCGGAACGACGACGTTGCGGCGCCGCAGCTCGAACGGGTCGATGTCGAGCTTGCGAGCGAGCTCGTCGAGGGCCGATTCGACAGCGAAGATTACCTGGCCGAGCCCGTAGCCGCGGAACGCCCCCGACGGCAGGTTGTTCGTGTAGACGCTCTCGGCGTCGACCCGCTTGTTGGGGGCCCGGTAGACCGAGATCGACTCGTGCACGCTGTGGAACATCACGCCGATGCCGTGGTTGCCGTACGCGCCGGTGTCCATCAGCTCGTCGACGGCCAGGGCGGTCAGGATCCCGCCCGCCGTCGCTCCGACCTTCACTCCCACGCGCATCGGATGCCGCGGCGGGGCGATCGTGAACTCGTCTTCGCGCGTGAACTCGTACTGCACCGAGCGTCCGGTGCGGAGCACGGCCATCGTGACGAGGTCTTCGGTGAGCAGCTCCTGCTTGCCGCCGAAGCCGCCGCCGACCCGTGCGGCGAACACGCGCACTCGGTCGGTCGGCAGGCCGAAGATGTGGCAGATCTCGTCCCGCACGAGGAACGGCACCTGAGTGCTGGTGCGCAGCACGAGTCGGCCGTCGTCGTCGATCCAGCCGCGGGTGGCGTGCGTCTCGAGGGCCGCGTGCGTGATTCGCTGCGTCTGCCAGGTGCCTTCCACCGTCGCGGCACTCGCGGCCAGGGCGGCATCGACGTCGCCGGTCTCGCCGTGCATTTGGGCGACGACGTTGCGCGACGGGTCGGAGATGCGCGACTCGGGGCCCTTCTCGCCGTGCACGAGCGGTGCACCGGGTTCTCGGGCGAGCGCGGGGTCGAAGACGGCGGGCAGCACCTCGTACTCGACGACGACCGCCGCGAGGGCGAGCTCCGCCTGGCGCACGGTGTCGGCGACGACTGCCGCGACTCGCTGCCCACGGAACCGAAGCACCGGGTCGAGCACCAGTGTGTCGTCGGGGTCGTCGGTACGGTTCTCGTGGCGGCCGGTCGAGAACAGCGTCGCGGGGGAGTCGCGGTGCGTGAAGACGACGTGCACGCCCTCCATCGCCTCAGCGGCGGTCGTGTCGATCGACGTGATGCGGGCGTGCGAGTGCGGGCTCTTCAGCACAGCGAGGTGCAGGGTCTTCGTGGGGGTCGTGAAGTCAAGCGTGTACTGCTCTCGCCCCGTCACGACGCGCATGCCGGCGGGAGCCTTGGTCGACCGCCCGGCCGAGTCTCCGGCGGGCGCCACCTCGGTGTTCGTCACGCCGTAGATCGCATCGCGGATCGCGCGGTAGCCCGTGCAGCGGCAGAGATTGCCCTTGAGGAGGCGGGGCAGGTCGGTGCCGTCGGCAATCTGCTCGTCGGTGAACGTCGACGCGGTGACGACCATGCCGGCCGTACAGAAGCCGCACTGGAGGCCAGCCGCATCCGAGAAACGCTGCTGCATCGGGTGCGGGTGCTCCGGGCTGCCCAAACCGGCTACGGTGGTTACGTGCTTGCCCTCGAGCCGATGAGCCGGGTAGATGCAGGAGTGCACCGGCTGATCGTCGACGAGCACCGAGCACGCGCCGCAGTCTCCGGCGTCACAGCCCTTCTTGACCTCGTAGCGCTCGTTTTCGCGCAGCACTGTTCGTAGCACCTGGCCCGGGAGCACAGTGGCGTCGAGCTCTTCGCCGTTGACCTCGAACTTCATGCGTCGCTTCCTGTGTGGGTGTCGGTGCCGGTGCTGCTGTCCGTGTCGGTGCTGCTGTCCGTGCCAGCGCTCAGCTCCGCCCGGATCTCCTCCGCGAAGCGCATCGACACCGCGCGTCGCCAATCGGGGGCGCCATGCGGGTCCGAGTACCAGTCGGAATACCCGCTCAGCGCGTCGCTCAGTTCGCCCGCCTCGGGCACCGAGTCGAAGCGCAGCTGCACGGGCCGGGGTGTCGCCGCCGTCACCGTGATCACGCACTCGCCCGTGGCGTCGACCCGGCCGATCACCACGGCGGCGGAGCGGCCGAGGTTCGACAGCGAGATGCGCCGGAACGCCGTCCGCGATCGGAGTGAAGTCAGCGGGATCTCGAACGAGCGGATCACCTCGTCGAGCAACAGATCGATGGCCCGGACGCCGGTCACGAGGTCGGAGACCAGGATCCCGCGCTCCCGCCCCTCGGCCCCCCAGATCACCGCGCGCGCGCCGAGCCCTGCCAGCAGCGACGTCATCGCCCCGGCCGGCAGTGCTGTCGCGACGTTGCCACCGACAGTGGCGAGGTTCCAGATCTTGAAGCTCATGAGCAGCGACTCGGCGCACTGCCGGAAGAGTCGTTGCGCCGGCCACTCGGGGTCGAGCGCGAAGTCGGTCAGCTCGCGGATCGTGCACGTCGCCGATACGACGAGGTGGTCGGCCGTGGTCTCGATCGGGGTCCAGCCGAGGGCGGTCAGGTCGACGAAGCCGGTGTGCTCGGGTGGCTGCGGCTCGGAGAACAGCCAGGTGCCGCCGCCGAGCGGTCGGACGCTCTCGCCCAGCACGATGTCGTCGCGGGTTCGGGCCACCCGGATCTCGTGAACGTCGATCAAGTCCATTGTTTGCTCAGTCAACATCACCTTTGTTTCGGGCGCGTTGCAACGTGCCGGTGCGGGCGGTTCGCGTGCTGCCGCGTGGGGGCTACGGCTCGTAACCCAACGTGCATCGGCCGACCTCGCGCGCCGCGGCGCTGTGACATTGGCCGAGTCGCGTCAGGTCGCGCGGGCTATGAGGATCCACACGATGATTCCGATGATCGGCAGTAGTACGAGGAACGTGATCGGCGGAGCATTCCGGTTGTTCATGCTCTTTCCAAAGGTCAGAAGGAACACGCCGACGGCCAGCGGCACGAGCGAGAGTGTCGTGCCGATGCTCACGAGCACCAGCGACAGGGTGGCGAGGGCGAACGCCGCCGCGCATCGCAGGTGGACGGAGTCGAGGCGTCGGCGGCGCGTGGTGCTGGCTTTCATTTCACTTCTTTTCGCAACTGGCGGACCCAACCCGCTGCAAGCGGAAGAACGGTCCAGAGGAGGAGGGACGAAAGGGCAGGGCCGATGCCGACTGTCTCGAGTCCGGAGGATTCCCAATCGAGGTTTGGCTTTAGCAGCCACTGGCTAAACGCCAAACTCGAAATCCACGGGCCGACGTCAGGAAAACGCAACGAGATGAAGACTTCGTACGCGACCGGCACAAGAAGTGTCACTGAAATAGCGAGTGCGGGTATCAGGAGGAGGTACCCCATTGCGACACCCGTGAGGGCGGCTGTGATGGCCAAGACGAGAATCGACCAGAGGGTTTTGGCGAATTCGGCCCAGTCTGTCGCCTGGAACGCCGCCGGGTGCATTACGACAAAGATTGCCATCGTAGTCACGACGATGGCGCTTGCCAGCAGCAGGACGAGCAGGACGGTCGCCGTCAAGCGTGCGACGAGAATTCTGCTCCTGCGCGGTACCAGGGAGAAGGTCGTTACGGTGGCCCGTTGGCTCCAATCGCTGGTAGCTGAGAGAGCTGAAATAACAGGCAAGAGAAACGGCAGAGGTATGAGTGCGGACCCCACGAAGCTGTTGAGGTCCGGTTCTCCGGTTGACGCAAGAACTGCGAAGCCTGCTGCGAGAACGAAGATGACTGCGAGCAGCACCAGCGCCGACTTGGTGTCGACGCACTTGCGTAGCTCTATGTAGGTCAAGCGCGGTAGCCAGGTCATTGTTTGGGCCGCCCAAGCAGATCGAAGAGCGCGGAATCGTCGCCAGCCGCATGCTCACCCGACGTGGTCTCCAAGAAGAAGTCCTCGAGGGTTTGAAGGGGAGCAGAAGTAAGGCTCTCGATCGCGATAGTCGAATCCCGTGCAATTCGACCGACGATGTCTGGCGCAGCCTCCACGAGAAGAGCGGTGTGATCGGAGTTCGCGTGGGCGTTGATGCCTCGCGACGTGAGGCGCTCGCGGAAGAGGACGTCGTTTTCGGTCGAGACAACTGACTCATGCGCGGGGTGGAAGGTCCGGGCCTCTTGTTCTCGCGCCCGGCCACGATCGATGACGATGAGTTTGTCAGCAACCATTTCTAGTTCCGCCAACTGGTGACTCGACACGAGGGCCGTCCCGCCCGTTGCGGCGAACGACTTCAGGAGTTGGCGGAGCCACCGGATGCCCTCGGGGTCGAGTCCGTTCGCAGGCTCGTCCAGGATCAAAAATCGCGGCGCCCCAAGAGTCGCGACGGCGATTCCAAGTCGCTGGCGCATGCCCAGTGAGAGAGAACCCACCCTCTTGTTCCCGACTGATTCGAGGCCGACTGCTGTTTGGCAGGCTCGTGTTCGGGCCTTGCTTGCTCCGATAGTGAGAGCGGCGAGCCGGAGAGTCTCGCGTACCGTACGGCCATCGTGGTGAGCCGAAGCGTCCAAGAGAACACCCACGGTGCGACCGGGATTGTGGAGGTCGACGTAGGGGACACCATCGAAATAGGCCTGCCCGGAGTCGGCTCTCGTATGACCGAGAATCATCCTGAGGGTTGTGGATTTGCCTGACCCGTTGGGGCCGACAAACCCTGTGATGGTGCCGCCTGCGCAGTCGAAAGAGGCGGCACGAACTGCAGTTTTGCCTCGATAAGTTTTGGTCAGCCCCTGCACGGACAACTTCGCTGACGGTTGCTGGAGCACGGCGTTTTGCATGCGGTTCCCTTCACCAGGAGTGGGGTCGGGCGCGCCTGCTAGGCGCGCCCGACTTCTATCAGTGGAAGTGGTTCCAGATATCCCAAGCTCCAACGATCGTTCCGAGCCAGTTGACTGCGGCCACGAGTGGCTTCCAGACGTACTTGACGAACCACGAGTAGGCCTTCTTTACGCCGGCCACGAATTTTGACCATGCACCCGGAATGCTTTTGATGATGCGGATGATCGCGTCGAAACGTCCGCGAGTTTCTCCCGGAGCCTGGGGCGACGCCGATTGCGTGGGTGTCGGCGCCTCCGTTGGGGTGGGAGGCAGCACCTGGCTCTTAGAACCCAGATACGAGGCCGCGGATGAAGCAGGTGCCAGGGTGCTTGCGGAGGCCGACGATGCGGCTCCGATCCCCAGCAGTGCGGGTGCCACCAATACAAGCGTCACCCCGGCCTTGTATCTCCATGCTTTCCGGATAGTATTATTTTGCATTTCACTGACTTCCGATATCCACCCCCAGGCCCTCCAGGGGTGGTACGCCGAACCGGCTGCAACTGGCGAGGCGGGCCTCGGGCTCCATCGTCGGAGCTTGAGGCAAAAATTAGTATGTCATACGTCTAACAATGAACTTCTCGCCCGACGTGAATCGGCCATTCCGACCCGGCGCGCCGCGTCGAAATGGCCGATTCGCGTCTCGTTGCAGACACCCACGGAGCCGTGCCCCCTGGAATGGGGGTGAGCAATGGTTAGTCCGCCAGAAGGGGGACACTTACAGTTGCATTCATCACCGGAGTGAACACCCCTTCCGGAGGCGCCCGAATCGCCTCAGGATGCACCCGGTGACGAGTGGTGGCCGTTACCCGCGGCCACCGAAGAAAGAGGCATCTGACATGGTCAGTTCCCGAACCCGATCCGCCCGAATCATTCACGCGCTCTTCCGCGAGGCCCCTCATCTGCAGTCGACCATCCTGACGGTCGGCCGCGCCGAGGCTGCCCGCTGGGGCAGTGCCCGTCGTGTCATCACCGTCTCGAGCGGAGCCGAGACCCTCTCGGCCGCTTGGTACATGAACGAGGTCTGGCACATCGGCCGCATCAGCCTGAGCCACGGCCACGCCCGCATGTCGCCCACCCGCGTCGTCGCGAGCGACCACGATGTCGTCGAGGCGCTCGTCCGCACGGTCGAGCAGCGCGCCGAGTCGAGCCCGCTAGCCCAGGATCCGGCAGCCGCCGCTGAGCCCAGAGTCCTCGCGGGCCACTTCGCCTAGCGCGTCCTGAGGGTCGCGGCCCGGCTCTGCTGAGGCGACGCGAATCGGCCGACGTCGCGCGCCGCGGCGCTGTGACCTTGGCCGATTGGCGTCGGTTCGGCGGGGGAGGATTGCCGGATCCTCGGGTTTCAGTGCCGTGTGGCGGGAGCCTCGAGCAGATCGCGCACACTGCGGGGCGCGCGACCCAGTAGCTCGCCGAGAAGGGGATCGGTTCCGGCGAAATAGCCGCCCGCCGCCGCCTGGTACATGCCCAGCAAGAAATGCGCCATGAAGTCCTGCTGGCCCGATGCGACCTGGGCGGCGATCCACTCGTTCTCGCCGAGCACCTGGGTCTCGACCGGACGGCCGGCGACCTCGGCGGCGATGGATGCGACGTCGGTGAATGTCGGTGCACCGGGGGCGGTCAGCGTCGTCGGGCCATCGTAGGCGCCTTCGGAGAGCAGGATTCGGGCGGCGGCTTCCGCGGCATCCTCCCGGGCGGTCCATGAGACTGGCCCGTCTGCCGGAACCGAGATGACGCCGGTCTCGCGCCAGTCGCCGAGGAACCAGGCGAGGCTGTGGGCGTAGAAGCCATTTCGCAGGGAGGTCCAGGCCACGCCCGACTCGGCGAGAAGCTGCTCGGTGGCGAAGTGGTCGCGCCCAGGGCCGAAGGGGGTGTCGGCCGCGGCGCCCTGGTGACTCGTGTAGAGGATCCGCCCGACGCCCGCCGACACAGCCGCGTCAATGGCCGATCGGTGCAGCTGCACGGCATCCGCCTGCGGGTCGCTCGACGACACGAGCAGGAGCTGGTCGGCGCCTTCGAAGGCTCCCGGGAGGGAGGCCGGATCGGAGTAGTCCCCCTGTCTGATCTCGACGCCCTGCTCGGCGAAACGGGCGGCCTTCGCCGTATCGCGGGCCACGACGACGAGCTCGGAAGCGGGTCGGGCGAGGAGGAGATGGTCGAGGGTGGCGCCGTTCAGAGCGCCGGTGGCGCCGGTGACGATGATCATGGTGGGCCTTTCGAGTAGGTGATATCGTTGGAATCAATTGCAGGATATCAAGGGAATCAAAGCGTTAGCAAGGATGCGTTATCGTCGATACGTGACCGACATCAGGATCCCGGCCGACACCCGCGAGCGCATCATCGACGCCGCTGCCCGGCTGCTTCGCGAGCGGGGCCCAGGTGCGCTGACCACCCGGGGCGTCGCGCAGGAGGCGGGCGTGCAGGCGCCCGCGATCTACCGCCTCTTCGGTGACAAAGACGGACTGCTCGAAGCCGTCGCCGAGCACGTCATGGCCGCCTACGTGACGACCAAGGCGGCGATCGTCGAGGAGGCCGAGGCCGCACGCGTTGACCCGGTTGTCGATCTCCGCGCCGGCTGGCAGGCGCAGGTCGAGTTCGGGCTGAGCAACCCCACTCTGTTCCGGTTGTTGAGCGACCCGGATCGGGTGCTGACCTCCCCGGCGGCACGCTCGGGCAAGGCAGTGCTCGAGGCACGCATGCACCGGGTGGCGGTTGTCGGCAGGCTGAAAGTCTCTGAGCGCCGGGCCGTCGAGCTGTTTCAGGTTGCTGGGGTCGGGTTGATCACGACTGTCTTGGCGACACCGCCGGAAGAACGCGACCCCCGACTCGCCGACGCCGTGCTGAACGGTGTTCTCGCGCAGATCCTCACCGATGCTCCGGTCGTCGCCGATGGGGAAGCGCTGCCGACCGCGGTCGCCTTCCGCGCGATGGCGCCGACGCTGGCCGGCCTGAGCTCGTCGGAGCGCCTGCTCATGGTCGAGTGGCTGGACCGGGCGATCGCGGCGTCGGAGGGGTAACCCCCGCGTCCGTGGCTGCTCTCAGCCCTATTTGACCTCTTTGCGAAGCTGTCTCGCGAATCCCGCGGCCATCGGCGCGACTGTCCAGAGCGCGAGGGAACACAGTGCCGGACCCAGGCCGATACTCGTTTCGTTGGGTGCCAGCCAGTGCCACTGCGGCTGGGCGAGCCATTGGCTGAAGGCGAGGCTCGACACCCACTTGCCCACGACGGGGAACTTGGCAGCCGCCAGGATTTCGTAGCTCACCGGCACCAGGATCGTTACGGCGATTGCCAGCGGAGTGTTCAACAGCAGGTACCCGAGGGCGACGCCGCTCAGCGCGGCTGCCAGAGCGAGTGCCGTTACCGACCAGAGCGAAGTCCCGAACGCTTGCCAATCGGTTTCACTGAACTGCCCTGGATGGATGAGAGCGAATGTGATGGAAGTCATGACAATGATGGCCCCGGACGTGGCAAAGACGAGGAGCACAGCGGCAACTGCGCGAGCCGCGAGCACGATTGTGCGACGAGGGGTCAATGCAAAGGTCGTGAGCGAGGCTCGCTGGCTCCAATCGGTTGTCGCGGCGAGGACAGCCACAACTGGAAGCAGGGCCGGCAGGGGGATCAGTGCGGAGCCGACGAATTCTGTCAGGGTTGGGTCGCTGGTCGATGCGACAGTTGAACATCCCGCTGCCAGGAGCACGATCACGGCGAGAAGCCACCGCGCTGATCGCGTGTCGATGCTTTTGCGGAGCTCTACCGCGACGAGTCTTAGAAGGATCATTGGCGCGGCTCTCCTGAGGCTGCGTGAAACAGCTGTTCCGACGACAGCCCCGCGTACTCGCCCGAAGTGAGCGTAAGAAAGCGGTCCTCCAGCGACGGGACTTTTTCAGGCGCGAGGTAGGTAAGTGCGATGCCCGCTGCAAAAGCCAGTCTCCCGAGATCGGCCGTCGTCGTCTGCGCGCGGAGCGGCGTGGTCCCGAGTTGGGAGAGCACCGTGATTCCGCTTGACAGCAGCGCCTGGTGCAGGACTTGGTCGTTCTCGCTCACTGCAAGACTCACGGGGTCCTGCACTTCGGCGAGGAGGCTCCGGGCGTTCGTTGCCCGGCCGCGGTCGATGATGATCAACTGATCCGCCATCGCCTCGATCTCGGAAAGCTGATGGCTGGAGACGAGCACCGTTCCACCGTGGGAGGCGAAAGCCAGGAGGAACTCGCGAAGCCATCGGATTCCTTCGGGATCGAGCCCGTTCGCCGGCTCGTCAAGGATGAGGAAACGCGGAAATCCAAGAATCGCGATGGCAAGTCCCAAGCGCTGCCGCATCCCGAGAGACAGCGAGCCGACTCTCTTGCGCATGACCCCGCTCAGACCGACCGCGGCGAGGCACTCTCTGGTTCGCTCTCGCCCGACTCGGACAACGAGGCTGGCCAGTCGGGCGGTCTCCCAGACCGAGCGGCCAGGATGCTGGGCACTCGCGTCGAGCAATACGCCGACCACCCGCCCTGGCTGAGGTAGGTCGACGAAGCGCCGGCCATCGAAGGTCGTGCTGCCGGAAGAGGGCCGTGTGTGACCGACGAGCATTCTCAGCGTCGTCGATTTTCCTGAACCGTTTGGTCCGAGGAAGCCCGTGATGGTGCCGGGCTGACAGGTGAAGCTGACGTCATCTACGGCCCGGAGCGGGCCATATGACTTTGCGAGATGCTCGATTCCTAACCATCC
>NZ_LMNV01000002.1:2216329-2226878 GCF_001423105.1 Frondihabitans sp. Leaf304 | reverse complement strand
GGGTAGGGAAGACGACCCCTTCGCGCTCCGTCACGCGGCCTCCGCTCGGCTGCGGCGACTGCTTCTTGCTCAGAGGCCCAGGGCGCCCTTGATGTGTTCCCAGATGGCGTTGACCGCGAGGCCACTGATGATGTTTTTGATCCAATTGGGGGCCGACCTGAGCCAGCCCACGAACCGCGACAGGCTGGCCTTCACTGCGGGAAGCATCTTGGCGAACAGTCCGGGTATGGACTTCACGCCGGCGATAAAGGCGCGAGCCGCAGCCCCAAAGATCGGGTTGCGAGTCTCAGATGGAGTCGCATGCTGGGGTGACATCGGTCTTGGGGTGACCGCTCCGGGTGACCGGACTTGCTTGACTGCGGAACCGGGGGAGTCTGCAGTCTGAATTACTGCCGAACTGACAGCAAAATTCGGAGGTGCGCTTGCCTGCGCTGGGGTGGCTCCGAGTCCTGCGCTGAGTGCCACGATCGTGGCGCTGGCTAGGAGTGTGGTTCTGATCATCATTGCGCTCTTTCGCTTCATTGCGGTTGGGCTGGACCCGCGCCCGAGGGGGAGGCGACATCTTTGTGCGCCGGGTGCACTGTGGCACATCTTGCGCGTCAACTCAAAATTGACATTTCTTACATCCGTGATGACACTGTTGAGGACGCGCGCAGGCCTGACCCCAAATGTCGGGGCCCCGGACGGAAGCTGATCGACGATGACCTACTACAGAAATCTCGCTATCGCCCTGCGTTCGAGAAGGCTCCGTGAAAATGAGATCGCCCTGGTTCTCTGCGAGACCTACCGCGAATCAATCCGTACGGGCATGAGCGCAGAGCAGCTTGTCGGAGCGGCAGATGAGTACGCTGCGTCATTCACCCGGGGGCAGGCCTACTCCGCGGGTCATCGTCTAGCAGCTCTAATGGTCATCGTGGCGGCAGCGCTCGTCATCGGCCAATCGGCCCTCTACGCGTTGCAAGGCGTGGGCCCTGAACCAGGCACGCTGGCATTCTGGCTAGGGCCTCTGCTCGCCGTAGCAGTTGGCGTCGGCGGCGGCTTTCTCCTTGATCATCGACTGCCGCGCAGGTTTCGCAAAGAGTGTCTTACCAAGGCCTGATTCGCGTCGGTTCGCTCAGGAGGAGTGCTTGGCGGTCCAATCGGCGAAGGGGGCCGTCGCGTTCGCGACCTGTCCCTGCTCAGCGGGCAGTGATCGATCCTCGATGCTCTTGGTGTACTCGTCGTAGAACGTGCCCAGGCTCATGAGACGGTTGCCGTCTTCGTAGTGCTCGGCCTCTTCCTCGCGCGAAACCGCGTAGATCACGCGGTCGGGCTGGGCGTAATAGAGGGCACCGAGGCACATCGGGCACGGGTAGGCGGTGACGTAGGCGTCGAAGCCGCGGAGGTCGGTGATGCCCTGTTCGGCGGCCATCCGGATGGCGCGGATCTCGGCGTGCGCGGTGGGATCGCCGGTCTGAGCGACGTGATTCTGCGCCTCGACCACGACCTCCCCGTCGCGGACGAGCAGGCAGGCGAACGGCTTGCCGCCCTGGTCGACGTTCTCCTGAGCTCGTTGGACGGTCAGGGCGGTGAAGGTGTCGTCGCGATCGGTCATGACTTCGAGCGTGCTCTTCGGCGGCTGGCCCGGTGCCGAGGATTCGGGGGACGAGCGCGGCGAGGAGGCGTCGGGCCGCCGCTAACCGACGAGGATCGGCCAATCCGACCTGGTGCGCCGCGTCGGAATGGCCGATTCGCGTCGATTTCCGCGTCACCTGAGCATCTGCGGGGGACTCGCGCCTACCATCTGCCGAAAGTCGGGGATTCCCGGCGCGAGGTGTTGAGAAGGGAACGTCATGTCCATTGGAGACAAGGCAAAAGATGTCATTCAGAAGGCTGCCGGCCACGCTGAGGAGTTCGTCGGCAAGAAGACCGACGACGACGAGCTGAAGCACCAGGGCCAGAAAGACCAGGCCATGGGCGAGGCGCGCAAGAAGACCGAGGACGTCAAGGACAACCTCAAGTAACGACGAACTACGACACGACCCCCGTCACCTCTCGAGGTGGCGGGGGTCGTGCCGTTTCGCGTCGGGTTACCCAGAGCCGAGCCCCGCCTACGCGTCGAGCGCGATCCCGGCCGGCACCACGGCGTCGAGCTCCGCCCACAGCGCCTCGGGCAGAGCGGCGGTGGCGTCATCGATGGCCGACTCGAGCCGAGGCAGGGAGGAGACCCCCACGACGGTGGAGTGGATCCTTGGCTCGCGAATGCTGAACTGGAGCGCCGCCGTCTGAAGCGGAATTCCGTACGAGTCGCAGACGCCCTGCAGGCCGTTCACGGCGCGGAGGATCTCGGGGGTCGCGGGCTGGTAGCCGTAGGAGCCGGCGAAGCGCGGGTCACCGGTGAGGATTCCGCCGCCGTACGGTGCCGCGTTCGTGATGCCCATGTTCCGGGCGGTCGCCGCATCGAAGAGGTCGGACGCCGAGCGGTCGACGAGTGTGTACCGGTTATGGGTGATGAGGGCGTCGAAGAGGTCGGTCTCGACGAACTGCTGCAGCATGCCCACGGGGCCGCCCGAGATGCCGATCGAGGAGACGAGCCCCTCCTCTTTCATGGCGACGAGCGCCGCGACCGGGCCGTCTGCGGCCATCGCCGCGTCGAATCCGATCGTCTCGGGGTCGTGCAGATGCATCACCTGGATGCGCTCGAGGCCGAGCCTCGACAGCGACTCCTCGAGGGAGCGTCGCATCCGGTCGGTCGAGAAGCTGCCGGTCGCGACGTCGCGGTCGAGTTTCGTCTGCACGACGAGGTCGTTGCCGACCGAGCCGTCGACGACCGCGGACGACGCGGCCAGGGCACTGCCGATCAGCGGCTCGCTGCGCCCCTCGCCGTACTCGTTCGAGGTGTCGAGGAAGTTCAGAGTCGACCCGCCCTGCGACGCCGAACCGAGACGCAGCGCGCCGATCGCCCACGACCGTGCGATCTCGGCGATGCGCACGTCGGCGTCGGCCTGCGACTCCTCACCCTTGGGGCGGCCCCACGACGAGGTTCCGATGCAGAGGGGCGAGACCGAGAAACCGGTTCGGCCGTAGATGCGCTGTTCCATCAGTACTCCAACTCATATGACACGCAGGCGAAGCTGTCGGACGACGGTGCCCACGAGTTCATGTTCAGTGTGCCCTGTCCGCCGGTGAGGTGGAGCACATCGCGCTGACCGGAGCCGTCGGGCTCCATCGACCGGATCACGACGTCGACGTCGCTCGCATGCCCCACGGTGCCGGGCGGGAACGACAGGTAGACGACCTGTGACCCATCGGGCGACACCTTCGGAAACCAGTTGACGCGCTCGTCGTCGGTCAGCTGCTTGACACCTCGACCGTCGGGGCGCATGCGGTGCACTTGCGAGTGCCCGCGCGTCGATGAGCCGAGCTCCGAGCCGAAGTAGAGCCACCCGTCGGGTGACCAGTCGCAGCCCACCGAGTCGGCGGTCCAGCCGCTGAGGCGGGAGACCTCCCGCGTGCCGAGGTCGAGCAGAAACAGCCCGCTCACGAAGTCGAGCCCGTCGCGACGCTCGGCGCCGGTGAACGCGAGAGTGCCACCGTCCGGCGACTGCCCCTGCAAGAAGTAGCCGAAGACTCCGTCTCGATCGGGCGAGACCTGCACCGGCTCACCACCCCCGACGGGCACGGCGAAGAGGTGCCCGGTGGTCTCCGACGACGAGTAGATCGTTGCCCCGTCGCGCGAGACGAGATGGTCGTTGTTGTGATCGTCGAGGGCCCCCGAGGCGATCGGGGTCGGCACCCCGCCGGCCGCGGGCACGCTGTAAAGGCGGCCCGCGGCGTTGACGATCAGCGACAGCCCGTCGGGCGTCCAGTTCGGTGACTCGTAGGCGATATCGTGCGACTCGTGGACCACCCGAGTCGTGCCCGTGACCGGGTCGACCACCAGGATCCTGCACACCTGCCCTGGGGCCAACGTCCGCCAGCGGGCCTCCCGCAGGATCGGGATCACGCGTCGTCGCGCAGCACGACCGCGTCTCCGGCGGTCACGACCGCGCCCGTGGGCAGGGTCACGTCGCGGTCGGTGTGGTTGATCCAGGTCGTGAACGTCACCCCGTCGGCTCGGCGCGACACCCGCTCGACACCGCGGAGTGCGACCGGCCCGGCCTCGACGCCGGCGTCGGCGTAGGCGCCCACCAGCACGTCGGCGAGCTGCTCGGCGGTGAAGTCGGTAGAGAGGTACCAGGCGTGACCGGCACCGAAGGAGTTCCGCGTGACTGCCGCGCCGCCCGCCATCGGACCGTCGACATAGGCGTCGATCGACTCGGCACCCTGCAGCAGGATCGCGTCGGTCCAGCGGCTGCCGACCGCGCCGGAGCTGAGCTGCACCGGGGTGTCCTGGGGAAGCGGGCCGAACTCCTCGACCGTGAGCCCGAGCACGTCGCGGAGCGCACCGGGCATCGCGCCGTCGTGCACCGTGTCGTGCGAGTCGACGATGCCCGTGAAGTACGACGAGACGAAGGTGCCGCCGGCCGCGACGAACGCCTCGATGTTCGTGCGGGCTGTCGTCGAGATCAGGTAGAGGCTCGGAGCGACGACGAGGTCGTACGTCGAGAGGTCGGCCTCCGGGTGCACGAAGTCGGTCGTGATGCCGTCTTCCCAGAGGCGCGTGTAGAACGTCTCGATCTGGCGCCGGTGCGCGAGCTCGACGCTCGGTCGCCACTCGAGATCCTGCGCCCAGAACGACTCCCAATCCCAGAGGATCGCGACCGACGCGTGCACGCGGCTGCCGACGGCGGGTGCGAGCGCCCCGAGCTCGGCACCGAGGGCGACGGTCTCGCGGAACACCCGCGACGTCTCGCCCGCGTGCGGCAGCATCGCCGAGTGGAATTTCTCCGCGCCGTAGCGGGAGGCCCGCCACTGGAAGAACAGGATCCCGTCGGCCCCTCGGGCGAAGTGCTGCAGGCTGTTGCGGCGCAGCTCGCCGGGCTGCTTGCGCAGGTTGCGCGGCTGCCAGTTGACGGCCGAGGTGGAGTGCTCCATGAGGATCCAGGGACGCCCGGCGGCGAGCGAGCGGGTCAGGTCTGCATCGAGGGCCAGCAGCACGTGGTTGTCGGTGCGCTCCGCCACGAGGTAGTGGTCGTTCGAGACGATGTCGACCTCGTTCGCCCAGGTCCAGTAGTCGACCGACGGGCAGTTCGTGGCCATGAAGTTCGTGGTGACCGGGATGCCGGGCGAGAGCCGGTGCAGGATGTCGCGCTCGCGGCGGAAGCACTCGAGCAGGGCGTGGTTGGTGAATCGGGCGAAGTCGAGGCGCTGCGACGGGTTGACGACGGTGGCGGCGGTGCGCGGGGCGTCGATCTCGCTCCACGCGCCGTAGCGCTGACCCCAGAACGTCGTGCCCCAGGCGCTGTTGAGTGCGTCGAGGGTCGTATAGCGGGCAGCGAGCCAGAGGCGGAAAGCGGCGACCGACGCCTCGTCGTAGCTCTCGGAGATCGGCGCGCCGTATTCGTTGTGGACGTGCCAGAGGGTGACGGCCGGGTGCGAGCCGTAGCGTTCGGCGAGAGCCGTGACGATGCGGGTGGTCGCCTCGGCGTAGGCGGGCGAGCCCGGGCTGGCCATGCCGCGCGAGCCGAAGCCGAGGGGCACGCCGTCGCGGGTGACCGGTCGCGCCTCGGGGTGCTTCGCCCAGAACCAGGCGGGCGGCGAGGCGGTCGGGGTACCGAGGTCGATCGCGATGCCGGCCGTGTGCAGCAGCTCGATGACCTCGTCGAGCCAGACGAAGTCGAATTCTCCCTCGCGGGGTTCGAGCAGCACCCACGAGAAGATGCCGATGCTGACCAGGTTGACCCCGGCCTCGCGCATGAGACGAATGTCGTCGTCCCAGACCTCGCGAGGCCACTGCTCGGGGTTGTAGTCGCCGCCGAACGCGATGGTGGAGGTGCCGGGGAGCCAGCCGCTGCCAGTGCCGGGGATCGTCTCGGGCTGGGTCGTGGTCATTCGGTTCTCCTCGCTGAAAACAGGGCTTGGCCCGGCTGGAACTGTTACCGGTTACGGAACTGTAACCGGTGACAGAGTCGAGTATCACCGCAAAAGACGGGCTTGACAAGCCGCTGAGTGCGTGACGTACTGTAACCGCTAACAGTCACAGGGCCCGGCACCGGGCGTGCACAGCAGCCGACGCGAAGACGCTCGGCACTCAACGAGGAGGAACAATGCGCAGAACCATTCGCGCCGCAATCGGAGCGGGCGTCCTGGCCGCGGCTCTGGTCATGACCGGCTGCTCGAGCAGCGGATCGTCGAGCAGCAACGACGGCAGCCTCGGCACCGCCGACAAGCCGGTCAAGCTGACCTTCTGGGGATGGGCCCCCAACATGGACAAGGTCGTCGACACCTGGAACTCCACCCACAAGAACATCCAGGTCACCTACGTCAAGACCGACGCGGGCGACCCGGCCGTCACCAAGCTGCTGACAGCCATCAAGGCAGGATCCGGGGCTCCCGACCTCATGCAGGCGGAGTACCAGAAGATCCCGACCCTCGTGTCGGCCGACGCAATCATCGACATCAAGAAAGACGTCTCCGACACGACGACGTCGAAGTTCTCGGACGGCGTCCTGTCGTCGGTGACCCTAGGATCCGACGCGCTGTACGGGATCCCGCAGGATTCCGGCCCCATGATGTTCTACTACCGCGCTGACATCTTCAAGAAGCTCGGGCTCTCCGTGCCCACCACCTGGGCGGAATACGCCGACGCCGCGAAGAAGGTGCACGAGGCCGACCCGAAGAACTACCTCGGCACGTTCTCGTCCGCCGACGCCGGCGAATTCGCCGGTCTCACGCAGCAGGCCGGCGCCTCCTGGTGGGGCTCCGACAAAGACTCCTGGTCGGTCGACATCGACTCGGCCGCGACCAAGAAGGTCGCGTCGTTCTGGGGCGGACTCGTCGAAGACGGCGTCATCGACAACCAGCCGCAGTACACGCCCGAATGGAACAAGGGCCTCGCCGCCGGCACGCAGGTCGGCTGGGTCAGCGCCGTCTGGGCGCCCGGCGTCCTCGCCGGCAATGCACCGAAGACCGCCGGCAAGTGGAAGATGGCGCCGCTCCCGCAGTGGACCGCGGGCGAGCAAGCCACCGGCAACTGGGGAGGGTCTGCCGTCGCGGTCACCTCGCAGTCGAAGAACGTCAAGGCCGCCGTGCAGTTCAACACCTGGCTCAACACGAGCAAGACCGCTGTCAGCCAGATGGTGACCGATGGCGGGCTGTACCCGGCCGACACGGTCGACTCGAAAGAGGCCCTCGCCACCGGCAACGGCTTCTTCAAGAACCAGCCCGATTTCTACACCCAGGCCGCCAAGATCGCCGAGACCGTGAAGCCCTTCACCTACGGACCGAACGTGAACGTCGCCTACTCGGCATTCAACGACCAGTTCGGCAAGGCAGCTCAGGCCAAGAGCCAGCAGGCGTTCCTCGACGCGGCCGCGCAGATGCAGAAGATCACTGTGGCCGACCTCAAAAATTCCGGCTTCACCGTCAAATAGCAGCGTCCACTCCTCAGGGGCGGGCCCGAAGTCAGGGTCCGCCCCGCCCCCTTCCCCCAGGAGGACTAGAAATGACCACCACCGTCGACGTCGACCAGACCGCCCCCGGGCGCGATCCGGCGGCGAAGCCGTCCGCGCCGGCCCCCCGGGCCGCCCGCCGTCGCCGTTTCAATTTCACCCCGTACGCGATGCTCGCCCCCGCGGCCATCCTCTTTCTCGTCTTCATGGCGGCGCCGATCGTCTACACGCTGATCCTCAGCCTGCAGAAGACCGAGGTGCAGGGTCTCGGACTCGGATCCGGCGCTCGAAAGACGGTCTTCGCGGGCCTCTCGAACTACGCCGCAGCGTTCTCCGACCCCGACTTCCTCGCCAGCGCGGGCCGAGTGGGCCTGTACGGGTTGATCCTGGTGCCAGCCATGCTGGTCCTCGCGCTTGTCTTCGCGCTGCTCCTCGACTCCAAGCGCACCCGGCTCGCCGGCTTCTCGCGCGTGGTCATCTTCCTGCCCTACGCCGTCCCCGCCGTCATCTCGAGCCTGCTCTGGGGATTCCTCTACCTGCCGAGCGTCAGCCCCTTCGTCGACCTCGCGAACGCGCTCAACCTGCCGTCGCCCGACGTCCTCTCGCAGGGCACCGTGATCTTCGCCATCGCCAACATCGCCCTCTGGGGCGGCGTCGGCTTCAACATGGTCGTGATGTACACGGCACTCAAGGCGATCCCGACCGACCTGTACGAGGCCGCTCGCCTCGACGGGGCAAGTGAGATCCGCGTCGCCCTCGCCATCAAGATCCCGATCATCCTGCCGTCGCTCATCATGACGGCGATCTTCTCCCTGATCGCGACCCTCCAGGTCTTCGCCGAGCCGACCACGCTGAAGCCGCTCACCAACTCGATCTCGAGCACCTACACCCCGCTCATGAAGGTCTATCGCGACGCCTTCATCCGCAACGACGTCAACTCGGCCTCGGCGACGTCGATCATCATCGCCGTCACGATCTTCGCGCTCTCGTTCGTCTTCCTCCGGGTCGTCCAGCGCCGCGCCTTCCAGGAGGAGAACTCATGAGCACCGTCACCAAGCCCCTCTCCTCGCGCTCGTCGATGGGCCGCCCGCCGTTGGCCAAGAACCGATCGGGTCGGATCGGCGCAAACGACAAGACCAGCTACACGTCGACGATCATCCTGCTGCTCGGCGCGCTCTACTGCCTCCTGCCGCTCGCGTGGGTGCTGATGGCGTCGACCAAGTCGGGCGGCGACCTGTTCACCAGCAACACCTTCGTGCCCTCGGGTCACCTGTTCGACAACATCGTCGAGCTCACCCAGTACCGGGGTGGCCTCTACTGGCGCTGGATGCTCAACACGGCCCTCTACGCCGGAGTCGGCGCGTTCCTCTCGGCGGCGGTCTCGGCCTTCGCCGGTTTCGCCCTCGCGAAGTACACCTTCAAGGGCAAGCAGGCCACGTTCATGGTGCTGCTGGCCGGCGTGCTGGTGCCCGGCGTGATCCTTGCGATCCCGCAGTACTTCCTGCTCGCGCAGGTCGGCCTCACCAACACCTATTGGGCCGTGCTGCTGCCGCAGATCATCAGCCCGTACGGCATCTACCTGGCGCGCATCTACGCGGGTGCCTCGGTGCCGAACGAGATCATCGAGGCCGGTCGCACCGATGGGGCGAGCGATCTCCGCATCTTCCTGCGGCTCGCGGTGCCCATGATGGCGCCCGGACTCGTGACGGTGTTCCTCTTCCAGTTCGTGGGCATCTGGAACAACTTCATGCTGCCGTACATCATGCTCGGCGACGACCGCCTCTACCCGATCACCGTGGGGCTCAACGGTCTGCTCAACCAGGGCTCGACCGTCCCGGCGCTGTACTCGCTGGTGATCACCGGGGCGCTGCTCTCGATCATCCCGCTGGTCGTGCTGTTCCTCGTCCTCCAACGGTTCTGGAAGGTCGATCTCGGTGCCGGAGCCGTCAAGTCCTGATCCCGTGGTCTCGGCGATCGACCGCAATAGACTGCGAATCGTGACCGAGACCGCCAGGCGACCGACGATCCGCGACGTCGCGTCGGTCGCCGGGGTCTCGAGCGGCACCGTCTCGCGGGTGCTGAACGGCCGCAACTGGGTGAGCCCCGAGTCGAAGGCCGCCGTGCAGGCCGCCATCAAGAAGACGGGCTACCGCGTCAACGGTGCGGCGCGGAGCTTGGCGATGAGCCGGTCGAACACGATCGCCTTTCTGCTGACCGAGACCCAGGCGGTTCTCTTCGAGGATCCGAACTTCGCGGCTCTCGTGCGGGGAACTTCCGCCGAGCTCGGCAAGCGCGACATCTCGTTCGTCTTGATCATGGCGGGCGACGAGGCCGAGCAGAACCGGGCCCTGAACTACGTCGCGGCCGGCCACGTCGACGGTGTGCTCCTCGCCTTCACCTCCGCCCACGGCAACCCGCTCGTCGAGCGCCTCATCCAGGCGAACGTGCCGATGGTCTCGGCGGGTCAACCCCTCGGCTTCGAGGGCGAGCTCGGTGTCGTGGCGGCCGACGACCTCCAGGGCGCCATCGCGATGACGAAGCATCTGCAGAGTCGCGGTCGCACGCGCCTGGCGACGGTCGCCGGCCCGCGCGATACCCCCGGTGGGCGGGCCCGGCTCGAGGGCTACCGCCGTACCCTCGGCGACGACTTCGACTCGGCTCTCGTGCGGCACGGTGACTACACGCGCGATAGCGGCGTGGCGGCGATGCAGTCGCTTCTCGAGGCCGACCCGACGATCGACGCCGTCTTCGCCGCGAACGACGCGATGGCCGCCGGTGCGATCGACGTGCTGCTGCGGTCGGGGCGCCGCGTTCCCGAGGACGTCGCAGTCGGCGGCTTCGACGACTCCGCGTTCGCGACCTCGACCCACCCCGCGCTGACGACCATGCGTCAGCCCTTCGATCGCATCAGCGCCGAGATGGTCCGGGTGCTCCTCGACATCATCGACGGCGCCGGCACCTCGACGATGATGCTGCCCACCGAGCTCGTCGTTCGCCAGTCGACCTGATCCGCGTTT
>NZ_LMNV01000002.1:2033460-2216285 GCF_001423105.1 Frondihabitans sp. Leaf304 | reverse complement strand
GTGCCGGTGGGTGGTTTTCCACCCACCGGCCCGCCCTAAGCTCCAGAACCGGCGCAGGAAGTGAGCCGTTTTCTGCTGCTGTTTACCTTCGGCCCGGAGTACTGTGCGAGTTCAGCCTGCGCGTAGTACTGGGCGGTCGTGCTGTTGTCACACCGTTTCGTCGTTCCAGACCAGGTGCGTGCCGTCATCGGCTTTTTCTTCTGGTTGTAGAACGCAAGGGCGTCCGGCAGGGCTGCGTAGTAGTGATAAACACGCACATTCAGGTATTCGGGGATGTTCGCGAAGGAGCATCTCGCGCTTCCGGTCCCGAGGATCCGCCCCTTCGAAGTACCGATCGACGCGCCCGTCGGGGAGCATGTCGCCTTGGGTGTTGCTGTCGCGTGCGCGGGTGTGGCGATCAGCACACCACTCGCAGTGAGCGCGGTGGCAGCGAGGAGAGTGACCGCGGTGAAAACTACTTTCATGAGTTTCCTTTCATTGGGTTGCCCGATTTTCGGGCGCGGGTCGCCGACTGTCATGTCAGCGAGGCCTGGGAAGACGAGCGACGAAGGGTCGCTACGAACACCGCGCACCCACCGGCGAGAATGGCGCCGGTCGTGGTCGTGGTCGCCGGCTGGAGCGTCGGCTGAGCAAGGACGGCCCATGGCCGAAGGCCCCCGGTGGCGGTGACGCCGACCACCATGCACGCGATGACATAGCTGCTGAGGGGGAGCCAGAACCATGAAGAGCCAAGTATCCGAGTGGCCAGGAATGCGATTCCGAGGCACAGCGCGTAATTTCTCGCGAGGACCGCACCGTAGGAGCCATCACGGAACAGCGCTGTTGAGACCCCTATGGTCATGCCCATCGGGATGAGAGTGCCCGCGACGAGGCGGAAGCCGACGAGGGTCGCCGACGATCGCGCGCTCTGCCGGGCCAGGTAGTCGGCGCGCGACCCGGTGCCGTGTGTCGTCACTGCCGCGGCGACAGCGGGGAGAATCAGGCCGAGAGGCAGTGCGTAATTCAGCTGGGGGCCGCTGGGCACGAAAACGGTGCGGGAGAAGACTGCGGCCAGCATGACGACCGAGGTCGCGAGGCTGTGAAACCAGAAGTGGTACGCCGACAAGTGAAGCCTCACGGAATGTCACCGACGCGCAGGGTGCCCGCGCAGAGGCGGTCGAGGTTGTCGTGGAGGAACGCTGATCGAGTCTTGGGTGTCAGGGCTGCGAGTCGGTCACGACCCTTCTCGAGGCTCGGATCGCCGAGAAGGAGGCTTCCGTCACCGGAAGCCCAGGCGAGCACGACGGCGGTGGCATTCGAGTAAGACCGGTCTGGTTGCACCCCAGGCGTGTCCGAGCAGATGCTCGCAGGGCTCGAAGGATCCAGGGCGCCCTGCAGGAGTTCGAGGGAGTCGCGCTGTTGCCATCCGTCGGCCTGATCGTCCATATGAAGCGACACGGCTCCGCGAGATGCTGAGCCCAGAACGCCACGGGGGCGGAGCTCGACTTTTTCGAAAGAGAACGGTGTTCCGGAGACGCGACGCGAGAGCGTGGTGAGGGCCTGTTCGACCGAGTCGCGCACGGGCTCGTAGTCGGCGGTGAGGCACAGGAGAGGCTTTTCGCCCTCGCAGACAAATGGATGTGCCTGGACCAGAACGGTGGGCTGGTCAGTTCTCTGTGCCAGGAGCCCGCCGGTGATGACCGCGACGATCGTCGTCCCGGCGGCCACGACTGGAGGCCATGAGGTGTCTCGGACGACGACGACCAGACACAGCGAACAGCCAAGGAGGAGCAGGGCTGTCAACCACAGTGCTTGGGCAGCGAACAGGCCCACGTTGAGGGCGTAAAAGGGCTCAACGATCTGCTGGAATGTGGGGCTCAGCATCGCTCGGCCCGTGCTTGTGAGCGACCCCTGCAGAAAGACGAAGGCGCAGGCGACATAGACCGCGACGGGCGTCAGCACCACGGTGAGAAAGTAGGGCACTGCGAGCCCGATTAGGATGCCCACCGCCGAGGCCGCCATGACCGCGACGGCGCCGCACAGCGCCCAGATCCAGACGGGCCCACCCGGTGGTACGCCGGCCACGCCGATCGGCAGATGGGTGACGATCCCAATCGCGGCGAACACGAGCACCCCCACCGAGACATTCGCGGCCAGGAGCAGCACGACGGCTCGAACCCCGCCGTCGCGGCTGTGGCGCCACTGCCACCGGAGGTTCGCGGAGCGAATCGCAGTGCCGTCCCAGGCGGCCAATGCCGAGACGAGTGGGATGACGATCGTCAGACTGGAGATCCACGCAGACGTGCGGTTCTGCCAGAGGTACACCCCCGGCCACACCTGGTTTGTTGAGACGAATGAGCCCACCCCCACGATAGCGATCGCGACCACCATCGTCCGCGACGACCTGACAGCAAGCCAAAACGGCGCTGTGCCGTGCCTCATCGACCGAGTGCCCTGCGATACGCGGAGTCAAGGTCACCGTCGGCCACCGCGGCAAAGGCGGCAAATGACGAGATGTGCGTGACGGTGCCGGCCTTCAACGCCACCACATCGGTGCAGACATCTGGCAGATCGTCGATCAGGTGGGTCGACAGGATCACGTTGGATTCATCGCCCAGCGAGGCGATCACTCTGAGCATCTGGGATCGTTCCTCCGGGTCGAGCGCGGCCGTCGGCTCGTCGAGCACGACCAGATCGGGTCGATGAACAATGGCCTGGGCAATACTCAGCCGCTTGGCCTGTCCGCCGGACAGGCGCCCGGAGCGTGACGACGAGAGGTCTTCGAGATTCGTCAGCGCGAGCGCACGGGAGACCGACTCGGGGCGGGATCGGTAGTGAATGCCCTTGAGCCACGCTGCGTATTCCACGGCCTCGCGCACAGAGTGGTTCGACACGAACTGCGGTCGCTGGGGCTGATAGCCGACGGTGGCTCGAATTTCCCGTCGTCCCGATCGGGTCGACAGGTCTGAACCAAAAACCATGATTCGACCCGAGTGGATGCGTCGACCTTCGCCAATGCACGAGAAGAGAGTGCTCTTACCCGCGCCGTTCGGCCCCACCAGGGCCAAGACGCCACCGGTGAACGACAGTGAGAGGTCGTTCAAGACAGGGTGGAACGACCGTCGAACCGAGACTCGATCGAAATCGAAGCAATTGCTAGCCACGGGCACCACCCTGTGTGTCGAGAAGACGGGCAGAAGACTCTGCCGACACGAATAATGCTAGACGTCAAATTTCGAGTATCGAAGGTGACTTCCTGTCATCAAGGTGGCCCCTGCTCGCGGCTAGACAGATCCGTCTGGCAAAACCCGCGTGTTTTGTTGTGAAGTCACTTTGAGTCTGGCAGGCTCACTCCAACTCGACCGTGATTCACCTTCCCCAAAGGAACTACGTGCGCCCATCCCGCCGGTCCGTCGGAACGCTCTGCGTCGTCGCCGCCGCCACCATCGCCCTCGTCTCCACCCCACTCACCGTCGCGTCCGCGGCACCGGCGAATCCCCTCGGTTCCGCCTCGAAGACCGCTGATCTGCTCAAGCTCAGCTCGCCGCTCCGCGAGGCCAAAGGATCCGTCGCCGCCTTCATTCGCGTATCGGGAACCGGCGCACTGAGCGTTGACGCCTCGGCTAAGGGCGGCAAGCTCACCGGACGACCCCAGTCCACCGCCGCGAAGAACCGCGTGAGCGCCATCCGCCAGAACGCGGCGGCCGTCACGAAGGCGCTCGCCGCCCAGGGCCCGAAGGTCACGACGCTCTACACGACCGAGTACACCGTTCCCGGTGTGGCCGTCATCGCCGACGCCGGGTCGCTCGCCACCATCGCCGCCCGCTCCGACGTCGTGAGCATCACGCCGATCGCGCCGAAGAGCATTCCCACCCCCGTCGCGACCAAGGGGGAGGCCTCGCCGCTGAACTCGACGTCCGACGTCTACACCCGCGCCGTCCAGGCCTGGCAGCAGACCGGGCACACCGGCACCGGCGTCAACATCGCGGTCATCGACACCGGCCTCGACTACACGCACGCAGACTTTGGGGGCCCCGGAACGACGGCCGCCTACGACGAGGCTCTCTCTTCGACGGGAGCGCCGGATCCTGCGCTCTTCGACTCGGCGAAGTTCCTCGGCGGCACCGACTTCGCCGGCCCGACGTATGACGCTGACCCGTCGTCGCAGGCCTACGACCCGGTCCCCAACCCCGACGCCAACCCCATCGACGGGCGCGGGGGCGGACACGGATCCCACGTGGCAGGCACCGCGGCCGGCTTCGGCCTCGATTCCGACAAGAAGACCTTCACGGGTGACTACACGAAGCTCACCGAAGACGAGGTCAAGACCATGTCGATCGGCCCGGGCACCGCGCCCGACGCCGGTCTCTACTCGCTCAAGGTGTTCGGCGACGGCGGCGGCTCGACCGACCTCACCGGCGCAGCCCTCGACTGGGTCGGCCAGGCGCTGACCGAGGGCAAAGACATCAACGTGATCAACCTCTCGCTCGGATCCGACTACTCGAACCCGGACGACCCCGACAACGCCAAGATCGACTCCCTCGTCGCTCGCGGTGTGCTGCCCGTGATCGCCAGCGGCAACGCCGGCGACTTCACCGACATCGGTGGCAGCCCGGGAGACGCGGAGAACGCCCTCACCGTCGCGGCGGCCACGACCGGCGCCGCCGTCTTCGACGGTGTCGACGTCACCGCTCCCTCGTCGGTCGCCGGCACAATTCGTGCCCAGTACTCGATCTCGTACACGAAGCCGCTGGCGCTGACCGACGGCGTCGTCACCCTCCCCAGCGCGGCCAACGCCGCCGGCTGTGACCCGTACACGGCCGCCGACGCGGCCAAGGTCAAGGGCAAGGTCGTTCTTCTGAAGTGGACCGACACCGCCCTCGAGTGTGGTTCGGTCAAGCGTTTCGACAACGCCACCGCGGCCGGCGCCATCGGTGTGCTCCTCGGCGGCTCGGTCAACGTGTTCGACGCGGGCATCAGCGGCAACGCCGTCATCCCCGGAGCCGAGATCACCAAGGACGCCTACGCGAAGCTCCTCCCGGCCGTCACCGCCGCCGAGGCCGGGGGCACCCCCGTCACGGTCTCGTTCAAAGACTCGCTGCGGCTCTTCGACCAGGCGATCGACTCGACGCTCACCGACACCCTCGCGACCTTCTCGTCGCGCGGCGTGCACGGCTCCTACTCGAACATCATCAAGCCCGACGTCGCCGCCCCCGGTGTCAACGTCGTCTCGGTGAGGTCCGGCACGGGCACCGACCGCGAGGCCGAGAGCGGCACCTCGATGGCCACCCCCGACACGGCCGGCATCGCCGCGCTGACGTTCGAGGCGCACGATGGCTGGAGCGCACTCCAGGTCAAGCAGGCGGTCATGAACACGGCCACCCACGATCTGAAGAACGCCGCCGGAACCCTGTACTCGACCCTGAGCCAGGGGACGGGCCGTATCGATGCGCTCCAGGCGGTCACCAACCAGGTGACGGTCACCTCGACGCAGAACGCCGGTCTCGTGTCGGCGTCGTTCGGGGTCGTCCCCGTCTCGGCTGCAAAGACCGCGACCCGCACTCTGACGCTGCACAACTCCGGCAACGCCTCGCAGACGTTCACGACGTCGTACAGCAGCCGGATCACACAGCCGGGTGTGAGCTTCACTCTCTCGGCGCCGAAGGTCGTCGTCCCCGCTCGCGGTGACGCCACCGTCACGCTGACGATGAAGATCGACCCGTCGAAGCTGCGCAAGGTGATCGACCCGACGCAGGACGCCACGACGAACGTCAGCGGGGTCGACTTCGTCCGCGAGTTCGTCGCAGCCGCTTCCGGCTACGTGAAGTTCGACTCGGCCGATCGGACCAAGTCGGGCCTTCGCCTGTCGGTGTTCGCCGCTCCCAAGCCGGTCTCGGCCAACGCCGCGACCAGCCCCGTCTTCGCGAAGTCGACGAGCACCCAGGCGACGCTGAAGATCTCGGGTACGACGCTCAACCAGGGAACGGGATCGCAGGCCTACCTGGGGCTCGCCGCCCCGTTCGTGCTGGGGGCGAACAGCGCAAAGCTGACCTTCCCCACGGGAAGCCCGAAGCAGAGCCTCGCCGGCGCTGACATCCTCGCGGTCGGAGCATCGAGCAACGCGCCGAACCTCACCGACAAGAACAAGGGGATCGTGTCGTTCGGTATCAAGACGGCCGGCCCGATCGCGAACCCCGGTCTCGACGGAGCCCCGGAGGTCTTCATCGACACCAACCGCGACGGCACCGACGACTTCGTGTCGTACGTGACGAAATCGGCCTCGGTCGACGCGACGTTCGTGGCCACCGACAACCTGTCCACGAACGAGACGGTCGACCTCCAGCCCTACAACGCGAACTACCTCGATAAAGACGTGAACACGTTCGACAGCTCCGTGGCAGTCCTCCCGGTCTCCCTCGCCGCCCTCGGCTACACGACGAAGTCGAAATCGACCGCGTTCAACTATCACGTCGCGACGTTCTCGAACTACGCGCCGGGCCTTGCCGAGACCGACAGCACCGTGGTCGACAGCACCCACTCCGCCAGCTTCGATGCGCTCAAGCCGTCGCTCTGGTTCTCGCAGAAGAAGGCCGACGACCTCGGCGGAGTTCTGCTGCGCGACCAGTCGCCGGGCATCGCGGTGCACCGCACCAAGGCGAGCACCAAGCAGATCCTGCTGCTCCACCTGCACAACGCGGTGGCCAAGCAGGCGCAGACGGTAACGGTGACCACCAAGAAGAAGTAACGGCGGGCGACTGACGCCGGGCGGGCCCGGGATCCCTCAGGGGGTTCCGGGCCCGTCGCCTTTCTCAGGCCGGTTGTGTATTCCAGGCCGGTCGTCTGCTTGAGGCCGGTCGACGTCTTCGCCGGTGGCGAGGTCGCCGCACTCCACCTCGAGGACGCCGTGACGCGCGAGGTAGGGCCGGGCGCCGCGATCACCGCTGAGCTCGGAAGCGAGGGCTGCCCAGTGGTCGCGGCCGACGAGCACCGGGTGGCCCGGGCGACCGCCGAAGACGGCCTGCCGGAGAACGGCGCGGGCGTTTGCCCCCTCGATGTCGGCCGAAACGCGAAGGCCGACACTCGCGGGCAGCCCGGGGAGGTCGACCAGCGTGATGAGCGAGGCGTCGGCGTCACTCGCCGCGGCGGCCTCGAGCCCCGCCCGCAGGCTGGCGGCCATCCCCGACGCCCAGTCACGAGCGACCACCACGTGCACGCCGGGTGGCACGAGGCCACGCGCCTCATCGGACGAGGATCCGAGGACCACTGTGACCGAGGAGGATCCTGCGCTGGCCAGCATCGCGCAGGCCTCCGCCAGCCATGGTGTGCCGTCGGGGTGGCGCATCAGCGCCTTCGCCCGCCCCATTCGCGTTCCGGCGCCCGCGGCGAGGACGATGCCGTGCAGGGTGGCCATGGCTTCAGTGTTGCAGGCGTCAGAGCGCCTCAGGCGAGGATGACTTGATCGCGGACGATTTCGATGGTCGCGGCGTCGACGCCGACGACGAGATGCAATGGCGGACGGGCGAGGACGAGGCCATACGCGGAACGGACCCTGGCGGATTCTGCACGTGTGAGGCCGTGGCCGATGCGGTCTGCACGGGTGACGAGAGAGGCGAGGATTGAGAGGTCGTTGAGGTGACGATCACCGATCGCGCCTTCACCAATGAGCATCGCAGACGACTTGGCGACGATGGCTCCTTGCAGTGTGGGGCGGAGGACGCGACCCACGACGCCTTTTCGGCTGAGCCCGAATGTCGAGGACGGTGTCGGCGTCTTGTGTGGGTCGTGGTGGGGCGGCCCCTCGCTCCCAGCACAGAGAGTGAACCATTTGGCCGCCGACGAGTGCCCAGTGCTTTGGGTGCGCCTCGTAGACCTGGAACAGCGCGTGCCATGCCTCGGCCTGCGCGCTCGTCATGGCTGGTGCCCGAATAGTCACGCGTCGACCTCGTGGAAGAGCTCGGCGACGCGGGAGCGCTCTCGGACACCCTCATGATGTGCGAGATCGACCAGGAGAAGCCCGAGGGGTAGAGGCGAGGGCGGCTTCTCGTCGGATACGTGCAGGAAAACGTTGGGCTGCTGGGAGGGGCGGAGCAGGTACTCGCGGCGGATCGCGTCGACTTCTGCTTTGGCGACGCGGGCCTCGAGCTGACCTGCGCCGGCGATTTCGGCCCGCGGATCACTGAAGCCGGATTTGACCAGGCGGTCGTCCTCGGAGAGATCGTCGAGGTCGCTGGGGGCGACCTGAAGCCTCAGGGGTGCGCTGTCTGGTACCCACGCACTCAGGATGCGGTCGGGGTGCGGACTGTGAGCGAGCTCGCTCAGGTAGCGGCGAAGCCGGGCGCGTTCAGAGGCGGACAGGCCCTCCGTGGCATCTCCGGAGAGGACGGCGAGGAGGTTAGCCCGCATACGGTCTGCAAGGGGGCGACTCGCTGCCGGTCGGTGGGCGGAGGCCTGGTCGACAAGCCAAAGACGTCCTACCTGTCGTGCTGGGATTGAGCCCTGCTCGATGAGCGCGCGGACACGTCGAGGTGAAATGCCCTCTCGCTTGGCGAAGTCGGCGACACTCTCCTCAGGCATAGACACAAAGGTACCGCCGTCGGTACGGATCTGTATAGATGCAGGACGGGAGTGCTAATCAACCCTGGCGCCCGCGGCGAGGACAATGCCGTGCAGGGTGGCCATGGCTACAGTTGACCACACCATGATCGACGTCTCCGAAGCCGACCTCTCCGCAGCCCTGCACGTCTCCCGCTTCGTTCGTGAGGTCGCGGCAGCATCGCCCTACGACGACTGGCCTGCTCTCCGCGACGCCGCGCACGCGTCGGCCACCCCGCTCAGTCCGACGGAGATCGATGAGGCGATGGAGTCGCACCCGCGCATCGGCGACAAGCCGACCGGGGCCGACGCCGCCGCCGAGTTCAGCCGGCGCGAACAGCAGGCTGTCGACGTCGACGACCAGCACCTGCTGAAAGCCCTCGCCGAGGGCAATGCGACCTACGAGGCGCGCTTCGACCGCGTGTTCCTGATCCGCGCCGCCGGGCGCAGCCGCGCCGAGATTGTCGACGAGCTCGACCGCCGACTCAAACTCGACGACGACACCGAGCTATCGATCGTCGGCCAGGAGCTGCGCGACATCGCCGTCCTCCGTCTCGAATCGGTCTACGCCGACGACGCCGCCTCGACAAAACCCCGCGCATGAGTCACGTCACGACGCACGTGCTCGACTCGTCGGTGGGGCGCCCGGCGGTCGGTGTGGCAGTCGAACTGCAGGATCCTTCGGGCCTGGTTCTCGCGACCGGCACCACGAATGCCGATGGGCGCGTCGCTTCGCTCGGCCCCGACCGGCTCGCGGCCGGCGCGTACCGGCTGGTGTTCGCGACCGGCGCCTACTTCGCGGCTTCGGGTACCCCGACGTTCTACCCGCGAGTCACGCTCGACTTCGATCTCGCCGACGTCGAGGCGCACTATCACGTGCCCCTGCTGCTGAGCCCGTTCGCGTACTCGACGTACCGCGGCAGCTGAGCCGGATTTATGGGTGCGACGCCGCACGTAGCCGCGAATTTGAGAGCGATCCGCACCGCGAGTCACACCCGTTACTGCCGATACGCGTCGGTAAGCAAAAACCACTCGCAAATTGGCCCTTGAAGAGCGTCAAGCGAGCTAGAGCTGGCAGCTAGTAGTCGGTCCGGCCCTCTTTGGCCAGCCAGTCGTCGAACGGAGCCGACGCGTCGTCCGGGCGCACCGAGTCGATCGGCAGATCCCACTCCGACCGGGGAGTGGCGAACAACTCGTAGAACGCGAGATCGTCGAACCCGCCGCGAGCGGCGTCGTACCTGTCGGCCGCGAACACGACGCGGTCGAGCCGGGCCCAGAGCGACGCCGACAAGCACAGCGGGCACGGCTCGCACGACGTGTACAGCGTGGCGCCCGCCAACGAGAAGTCGCCCACGGCCTGACAGGCGGCACGGATCGCGACGACCTCGGCGTGCGCGGTCGGATCGAAGTCGCGAGTCACCCGGTTCTGGCCGGTCGCGATCACCTCGCCGTCACGCACGATGACGGCGCCGAACGGACCGCCACCCTCGGCGACGTTCTGCTGGGCGAGCGCGATGGCCTGAGCGAGGTATCCCGGATCCTGAAGTGTGTTCACTGCGTTCACGCTAGACCAGCGGAGGCGCGCCAGGCGTCGTTCGCCGGCGGAGCGTCATCGCGCAGGAGGGTCGCCTCGATCAGCCCGTAGGCACGATCGGAGGCGAAGAAGACCTCACCGCGGTTCTCGATGCCGAAACGACCGAGGTCGTAGTCGAAGTGGTGCTTGTTCGGTGCCTTCAGTCGCACCTCGGCGATGAACGGGAAGGCCTCCATCACGGCCGTACCCATGTGCCAGAGCGTCTGCTGCAGGGCCAGCGACTGCAGGGTCGCGAACTCCTTGACCATGAGCGCCTTGATCTCGGGGTAGACGGCGTTCCAGTCGACGTCGACAGAGGTGAAGCGCCACTTCGCGTCGAGGGCGGTCGCCATCACGCGGTCGTGGGTCTCGGGCAGAGTGGTGAACTCGTCCGAGAGGAAGCCGGCGAACTCCGACCCCGTGCTCTTGAGCAGCACCAGGTCTTTGAGCCCGCCGATCACGTACTCGCCCGTGGTATCGACCGTGATCGCGGCGGTCCGCACCTCCTGCCCTTTGCGCAGCCAGGTGTGGTCGTGCTCGGTGCCGTCGACGAGCGCTCGCTCCCAGGCGAACTCCTCGATCTCGATGCGAGCGCCCTCGACGGGGTCGGTCTCGTTCACGAAATGGCGTGCGAGTTCGAGACCGTACTGCTCGATCGCCTCGACGCCCTTCGTCTTCGCGAACGCGTACGCCGTGTTCTTCTGCGTGTCGGTGGGCAGCACGTTCGACTGGTCGCCCGAGAGGTACGCCTCGGCGAACGGACCCCGCAGAGCCGTCGTCACATTGAGGTCGTGGATCTCGTGCCGAGCCGTGTCGCGGACGATGCGCACGACGCGCGACTCCGCTTTTCCGTACTGGTTGTCTCCGAGGATGATCGCCATGATGTTGATTCTGTCAACATCGTGTGACAGGGATGTTTCACCGTCGTTCCGGGCGATGACGCGGATCGGACCGGAGTCGACTGCCATATCGCTCAGGATCCCTCGTGGCCGGTTCCGATCCGCTAGCGTCGACGCGTGGCATCGAAAGCACAGCGAGCAGCGCAACGTCGCGAAGAAGAGCGCCTTCTCGAGGAGGAACGCACGATGCGTCGCCGACTCCTCTTCATCGTGCTCGGTGCCGTCGCGACCGTCGCGGTCGTCGTGATCATCTTCGTCAGCACGATTCATGCGAGCGACAACGCTCCGGTGCCGACTGTGTCGCCGAGCCCGTCGTCGAGCGCGACTCCGTAGAGCGCAACTCCGTAGAGCGCAACTCCGTAGAGCTCTGGGCTGGGCGCAGTCCGGGCCTGCGGCCTGCGTCGCTTCCTCAGGATCCGGCGGGTGCGACCGGGCCCAGACGCATCACGCCACCGGCCGCCGCACCCGGGGCAACGTCTGCACCACGAGCCGGTACGACTCGGCGATCAGATCCGCCACGAGGTCGTCGGGCAGGGCGCCGTCGAGGTCGACCGTGATCCAGTGCCGCTTGTTCATGTGGTAGCCCGGCGTGATCTCGTCGTGGTCGCGCACCAGCACGAGGGCGTCCTCCGGATCGACCTTCAGCGTGATCGACCCGCGATCGCCCACGAGCGGCGAGAGGGCGAAGACCTTGCCGCGCACCTTGTAGACCGCCGTCTCGAAACCGAACGGGTGCGTCAGCTCCGCCGACGGCAGATTGGCGCAGAGGTCGTATGCCGCCTGGTCGTCCATGCGTCGATCCTGCCGCACCGACGGTAAGTTGTGCAGGTGAAGATCAGCCAGCTGCGCCATTTCGTCGTCGCGGCCGAGGAGCTGCACTTTCCCCGAGCGGCTCAGCGGCTCGACATCTCGCGCCAGAAACTCAACTCGTCGCTCGCCGCCATCGAGGCCGAATACGGCAAGACGCTCTTCGACCGCACCGACCCCGAACCGCGACTGACGCGGGCCGGTCAGGCGGCGCTCGCCGACGCCTACGCGGAGCTCGCCAAGCCCTCGACCCCGCCTCCGCCCGAGCCGAAGCCGGCAGGCGGCAAAGCGAAGGCCTCGAAGGGTGTCGGACGCGGCAAGGTGCTCAAGGGCGAACCCAAGCCCTTCAAGAAGCGTCAAGGACGCTGACGCGGATCCTGAGTTCTCGACGAGACGAACGCTACGACGTCTGCTGCGTCAGACCGTGCTCGGTTTTCTCCCAGTAGTGCGGGCGGGTCAGCAGCTGCCAGAGCCCCTTGTACGCGGCGAGCGAGTGCAGGATCCAGTACACCGGGTTCAAAAGTGACCACAGGATCAGGTTGAACGTTCCGCGTTTGAAGGGCCCCATCATCGACAGGTACACCATGATCCCGTTGCCGATGAGGAAGTTGAACAGGCAGATCCAGAGCACCCAGACCGGGAACACCGACGAGATGACCGTGCTCGGGATCGCCAGCGAGGCCGCGGTCAGCAGATAGAACGGGATCACTCCGAGGAAGGTCGCCGGGGTTCCTCCGATCAGGAGGGCGAAGGCGAGGAACCGGACGATGCCGACCTCGCGGATGAGAGCGACGGGTCGCCTCGCGTGCACGAGCGTGGTCTGCATGTAGCCCTTGATCCACCTCGATCGCTGGCGGATGAAGTTCGGAATGGAGGTGTTCGCCTCCTCCATCGTCGTGGAGTTGATCACGCCGACGCGGTAGCCGATGGCGGAGGCACGGATGCCGAGGTCGGCGTCTTCGGTCACGTTGTAGGGATCCCAGCCGCCGAGCTCGATGAGCGCCTCGGTGCGGAAGTGGTTCGAGGTGCCGCCGAGGGGGATCGGGAGGTTCGAGCGGTCGAGGCCCGCGAGCATGTAGTCGAACCAGTACGAGTACTCGAGCGTGAACATGCGAGTGAGGGCGTTCTCGGTGGCGTTGAAGTAGTTGAGCGCCGCCTGCACGCACACGGTGTCGTCGCCGCCACGGTCGAACGCGATCAGGGCCTTCTTGAGCTGATCGGGATCGGGGGTGTCTTCGGCGTCGTAGATCACGAGGTAGCTGCCCGAGGCGAGGAAGAGGCCCACGTTGCAGGCGCGGGGCTTCGTCTGCGGGTGCCCCTTCGGCACGGTGACGATGTGGAAGTGCGCTGGCGGCTCGGCCTTCTCGATGGCCTGGCGCGTTTCGAGGTCTTCCTCCTCGATCAGGATGAGTACCTCGAGCCTGTGCACCGGATAGTCGAGTCCGCCGAGGTTGTCGATCAGCTGCGCGACGATGTTCGCCTCGTGGAACACGGGCACCAAGACCGTGTAGACCGGCAGGTCGTCGTCCGAGAGCTCGGCGACCTCGGTGTCGGTGATGCGCTCCACGACGTCGAACCGCGCGCCCTGCAGAGACACGAAGAATTTGAACGCGGTGCCGGCGAGGAACACCAGGCTCACCGTCGCGAGCACGCCGATCGCCGTCTCGCGCGGCCACAGCAGGGCCAGCACGACCAGCGCGATGCCGAAGACGAGGCCCGAGATCTTCTGGCTTCTCGAGAACACGATCCGGCCCGAGAGCTCGGGGTTGCGGTGGAACAGGGCGTTCGCGGCGTCATCGGCGACCTTGTCGCCGAAGACCTTGAGGGCGATGCTCTTGAGCTCCCACGGCCCCACGCGCGTGAAGACGACCGGCTCGTCGAACTCCTCGCTGAGGGCGTCGGCGAGGGCGGCGTCGTTGAACCGCTCGGTGGAGGCGATCAGGAGGGTGCCGTCGGCAAGCCGGCGCAGGGGCAGCCAGTCTTCGGTGATGTAGCGCTGCCCGGATCCTCGTCGAACCAGGTCGAGGTCGATCGAGTGGGCCCAGGCCGGATCGAGCGACAGGGGGCGGCCGGCGCGGTGCCGACCGGCGCCCGGCTCAGAGACCAGGGGGGTCGAGGTCGTCGTGGCGTCCATGTCAGTTCCATCCGAGCGTGTGCGTGAGGGAGCCCATCCAGTCGAGCACGACCGGACGGTTGTAGGCGGCCGCCCAGGCGATGATGATCTGCGCCCCCGCGACGATGGTGATCAGGGTCGTCGCCCGCCTCGTGGTGGCGGCGGGCAGGATTGCGATGCCCATCATGGTCATGATTAGAAACGTGTTGCCGGCCGCGTTCAGCGGGATGAGGTCGAACACGTAGCCGAAGATCAGCGCGACGAAGAGGAACGTCGAGATGAGGATCGCGCCGGGCCGTCGGACGAGCAGCGCCAGGGCCCAGCCGGACAGCATCGGAGCGAGGATCAGAAAGCCGTTCAGGGTTGTGACGAGTTGCGGGAAGAGCGCCCAGCGAGTCGGGTCGTAGGTGAACTGGGTCGTCAGCACGGCGAAGGGCCGGTGGAGGAACACCAGCTGGAGGAAGAACACCGTCACGAAGGTCGACAGGGTGGGGAAGAGGATCACGAGGATGTTCGAGGCGCGCGCTCCGCGCTGACCTCTCCGTGCGAGCGTCAGCAGGGGCGCGGTGACACCGGCGACGGCGATGAAGACGAGGCCGCTGGTGCTGCTCAGGGCACTCACCATGAAGAGGAGCCCGGCCCGGAAGCCCGCCTGGGTGTTGCGGTTCACGATGAAGCGGAACATGTTGATCGCACCCACCCCAAAGAACGCGATGCCGAGGAAAGCCTCGAAGTTCGTGGTGACCGTGTAAGCGAAGAGGGGATTGACCGCGAGGGCGATGAAGAACGCGGTCGCCTTGATCCGGGGGAACCGGCGCTGGTGCATGACTTCGATCATCTGCTGCAGGAACGGCCCTGCCACTACGGCGCCGGCGATACCGAGACCGAGCGTTCCGCCGGGGATGAGCGAGGCCAATACCGTGCCGATCGGCGGGTAGAGGCTGCCGACCCACGACACATCGGCGCGGGTCCAGTCGATCTGCTCGACCCGGGCCAGGAGATCCTGGTTGACGGTCGTGCCCGACGTGAGTCCGCTGGAGAAATGCTCGATCAGCGCGATGACGACGAAGGGCGCGGCCAGCGCGAGTCGCAGCAGCCAGCGGTTCGAGGCTTTGCGGGGGAAGGCGTCGAGGCGGACGCGGGGCTGGCGGGGCGCGACGCGCGGAAGGGCGGTCGACTCTCTGTGTGCGGGGGCCGCGCCGGTCGGCAGGACGGTCATCGCGTCGCCTCGACCGGTATGGCTGCGCTCAGGTCGTCGAACACCCGCGTCAGCCGGCCGACGTCGTCGCGATCGACCACGGTGCTGAACAGCAGGCGGTAGCGCTTCCAGATGTCGGCGACGACTTCTCCGCCGTCCGACGTCAGCGAGACGAGCAGGCTGCGCCGATCAGTGGGGTTCGGTCGTCGCGCGAGGTAGCCGGCCTTCTCGAGGCGGTCGGCGAGGAACGTGATCGTGCTGGGGATCTGACAGAGGAGCTGCCCGAGCCGGGTCAGAGTCATCTCGCCGTGAACGCGCAGAGTCAGCAGGGCTCGAAGCTCGACGGCGCCGACGCCGTGCTCGACGATCAGCTGCGAGGTCATCCGCTCGTTCTGACCCTGAAACCGCTGAAACGCGCCCAACAGGTGGTGCACGCTCGTCTCGTCGGGAGCCTCGGCTGCGCTCTGGGTGGTGATCACGTCTACTCCCGGTGGATCTCCGGTCTGAAGTTCAGAGGCCGGATAGTCCAAGGGTAAAAATTCTCACCGTCCGTGCCAAGCCCCCAAGGGAGGGGTGTACAAGGGTCAGACTGGAACGATGCGCACCCCCACCGCCCTCCTCGGTCTGGCCGCCCTCACCGCAAGCGCCGTCGTCACGAGCGAGCTGATCACGCCCCGCCCGGCGGTGGCCGCGATCCGGTGGCTGTTCGACCGCGGCACCCGATCATGCGTGCGCGAGATGGAGCAGTACTCGACCGCGGGCCCGGTGGCGGGGCGCCCCGGTATTCGCTACGGCAGGATCCGGGACGACCTCCGCTACGACCTCTACCGCCCTCTCGGCGAGGTGCGCCCCCGCCCGACCATCGTGTGGATCCACGGCGGCGCCTGGGTCTCGGGGTCGCGGGCCGACGTTCGCCCCTACTTGCGCGACCTGGCCTTCGAGGGCTACACGACGGTGGCGGTCGACTACACGGTCGGCCCCGACGCTCGCTACCCCACGCCGCTCCGCCAGATCGACGACGCCCTCCGGCATCTGCTCTCGAACGCCGCCGAACTCGGCGTCGATCCCGGCCGGATCGTGCTCGCCGGTGACTCGGCCGGTGCGCAGCTCGCCAGCCAGCTCGCCGCCGCCGTGACGAACCCCGCCTACGCCGCACGGATCGGCTTCGAACCGAGCCTCCGCCCCGAGCAGCTCGCAGCGACGATCCTGCACTGCGGCATCTACGACTTCGAGGCCGTGGCCGAACTGCGGGGCATCATGGCGTGGGGGTTCCACAAGGCACTGTGGGCCTACACCGGCACCCGACGATGGACACGCTCGCCGAAGGCGGCGGGCCTCTCGACGCTCCCCGCTCTCACCTCCGCCTTTCCGCCCTCGTTCGTGTCGGGCGGCGACGCGGATCCCCTCACCAGGATCCAGTCGATCCCGTTCGCCGATCGCCTCACCGAGCTGGGAGTGCCGGTCGCTCGGCTCCTCTGGCAGGACGGGCGCCGACCCGGTCTGCCGCACGAGTACCAGTTCCACGCGCACCTGCCCGAGGCCCGCGAAGCCTACGAGGCGACCGTGAAGTTTCTGAGCACGACCCTCAACCCCTAGTTGAACCGGATATCGCGAGAAGACCGCGACCCTAGGAATGGAGGTTGATCCGGCCCCAAAATCCCCCCTAGGGTGGATGCCGATGACAACGACAGACCTCGCCTCCGTTGAGCCGCTAACCCGCCGCTCCGGTCGTCGAGCGGCTCCTGTCGTCTCCCAGAGCAACGACCTTCCCCGAGTTGCCGGTGCGTCCGAGGTCGTCGGCGCCTCCGGGCCGGTGCTCGACACGGTCATCAGCCCGCGCCGCGCCGCGCGAGCGGCTCGCGAGGCCGCTGCCGCCGCCGAGCTCTCATCCGGTGCTGCCGCGTCGGGTGCCCCCGCGGCTGTGCCCACCTCGCCAGTTGTTGCGCCCATGCCCACCCGGGTTGCGACCGCGGCACCCGTCGTCGAGTCGCCGGCCGCGTCGGATCCTGCGCTTTCTGCCCCGACCTCGTCGGCCACCGGCTCGTTCGGCGGGCTCGCGGCGAGCATCCCCGGGCACGTGCACGGGCGTCGGCAGACGTTCGTCTCGGCTCCTGCCGCTCCCCGCCGCCGCACCGCCCCGCAGACCGCTGCGGTGCGCCCGGCCGAAGTCGCTCGCACCCGTCGCGGCAGTGTCGCCACGACCGCTCGACGCGTCGGTCTGCTCACGATCGTCTGCGGCATCGTCGCGACCAGCATCATCCCGGCGCTCGACGCCACGCAGAGCCAGGCATTCGCCGCAGGCACGGGTACGGGCGCCGCTTCGGTCGCCTCGGGTAGTCAGCAGTACGCGGTCTCGAGCAGCGTGACCACCACAGTCGGAGCCCGCGACGGCTACGGCGCCACCTCGGTCGTCGACTACGAGAAGACCGCGATCTCGGCCCGCGAAGCCCTGGGGGTCACCGACTACACCGGGCCCTCCGCCGCCGACTACCTGGCCAAGCCGCTCTACGATCACCTCGATCGCGCCGAGGTCTTCCAGGTCGCCCTGCAGTACCTCGGCACCCCCTACGTGCACGGCGGCGGCGACCCCTCCGCCTTCGACTGCTCCGGCCTCATCATGTTCGTCTACGCGCAGTTCGGCATCGATCTGCCGCACTACGTGCCCACGCAAGACGCAATGGGCACGACGATCTCGCAGAGCGAGGCCGTTCCCGGCGATCTGGTCGTCTTCGACAACGAAGAGCACGACGGCATCTACGCGGGCAACGGCATGATCCTCGACGCGCCGAAGCCCGGCGGCTTCGTGACCGTCCGTCCCATCTGGGATCAAGCGCACCACTTCGTGCGCATCGCCGGCTAGGTCCGTTCAGAACCCTGGCAAAATCGGCCGATTCTGGCGCCTGAGCGGGTAGAAACGTCGCTTTTGCCAGCGTTCTGAACACGTTCGGGCCCTCAGCCGACGAATTCGGCTTTTATTGGCCTGTCTCGCGCGTGGTCTGACCTGTTTTGTCGGCTGACGGTCCGGCCTAGCGCTACGAGAGTGCAGAAAACGGCCCCCGAGCAAGACTCGGGGGCCGTTTTGTGCACTTTCGCCGGGCGGGTTAGGGCTTCGGCTCGGCGTCGGGCTCGACATCGGCCGCATGCGAGCCGTGCGTCGTCGCGGGCGCCGCGGCGTGGGCCCCGTGCCCGGCGTGGATGGGCTCGGCCGGGTGCTCGGGATCGGCCGCGTGGGCGCCGTGCGCGCCAGCACTGCCGTGCGCGTCAGCACTGCCGGCGTTGCCAGCCACGTCAGCACCCGGCTTGTCGCCTGCACTGGCACTGGCACTGGCACTGGCACCTGCACCTGCACCAGGACCGGCCCCGGGCTTCCCGCCGGCCGGCGCTCCGCCGAACCCGACGCGCTTCGGCAGCGCGAACACCAGCACGAAGGCGGCCACGGCGAAGATCGCGCTGACCATCATCGCGTGCGCCGACGCGGTGGTGAACCCGGCCGCGAACTCGGCACCGGCGTTGGGGCCCGGCTTCGGGGTGACGATGCCACCGAACAGCACCGAGCCGATGATGGCGATGCCGACGGCGGAGCCGATGCGTTGGATGGCTGCGATCACGGCCGAGCCGGATCCTGCGTCTTTGCGGTCCACCGTCGCGACGATGAACTGGGCGTTCGGCGCGATGAAGAGCCCGTTGCCGATACCGGCGATGGCGAGCGGCGCGAGGAGCATCCAGTGCGAGAGGTCGGTGCCGGTGACGTTCAGCAGCAGAAGCCAGATCCAGATGAGGCCGATCGCGACGAGGGCCGTTCCTACGATGAGGACGGTGCGACCGAGGCGCTGCGAGAGACGGTTGCTCTGCGAGGATCCGAGAATCGACCCGACCGCGAAGGGGATCGTGACGGCGCCGGACTCGAGCGCCGAGTGCTGGAGGCCGGTCTGCCAGAGCAGCGAGATCGTGAAGAAGATGCTGGTGAAGGCCGCGAAGTAGACCAGCGCGAGGATCAGCCCGCCGGTGAACTGGGGGTGCTTGAACAGCGACGGCGGCACGAGAGGCGAGCCGTCGCGGCGGGCGACCCGGACCTCCCAGAGGCCGAACAGGGCGAGGAGTACGACGCCGCCGGCGAGGGTGAGGTAGGTCCAGAGCGGCCAGCCGGCGTCCTGGCCCTGGATGAGCGGCACGAGGAGGGCGACGAGGGCGGCCGAGACGAGGATCACGCCGAACCAGTCGAGGCCGGCCGGAGGGCGCGGGGCGCTCTTGTCGCGCTTCGGCAGCCAGATCGCCGCGAAGATCAGGGTCGCTGCGCCGATGGGCAAGTTGACGTAGAAGACGGTCCGCCAGCCATCGGTGTCGCCGAACGCCTGGATCAGCAGACCTCCGACGATGGGGCCGAGCGCCGACGAGACGCCGATGACGCTGCCCATGATCGCGAAGGCCTTACCGCGGGACTGCGGCGGAAAGAGGATCTGGATGAACGCGGTCACGGCCGGAACGTAGATGCCGCCGGCGAGCCCCTGGATCACGCGGAAGACGACGAGCTGCTCGTCGGTCTGCGCAATTCCACACGCGAACGACGCGACGGTGAACAGGGCGATGCCGGTGAAGAACACCCACTTGTGGCCGATGCGATCGCCGATACGGCCGGCCGGGATCAGCGCGAGACCGAACGCGAGCGCATAGCCCGAGATGATCCACGAGATCGTCGACTCTGAGGCGTCGAGCGAGGTGCGGATGGTGGGGAGCGCGACGTTGACGATGGTCGTGTCGAGCAGGGCGATGAACATGCCCATGAGGAGGACGACGAGGGATCGCCACGCCGTCTTCGAAATGGGCGGTGCGCTGGGCTTGGAGGCCGCTGCGGTCGCGGTGGTCATGATCGGGCCTTTCGTGCCGCAGTCCGGTAGGGGCCTGAGCGGCCGGTACTGGTGCGGGGGTTGCGGGGTGTGGGGAGGGGTTAAGAGGTGGCGCGGTCGGGCTCGACCCGCGCGCGTTCGTCGTCGACGATTGCCGGAAGATGCTTCTGCAGTTTGTGGAGCCAGTCGATCTCCGAGCGGAGCCGGTGCTCACCGTGGGCGATCACGAACTCCTCGCCGACCGTGAGCCACTGTCGGGCCCGCTCGTTGTTCGCGACGGTCTCGTCGAGCAGGCGCTCGTACGCGTCGACGCGCTCCTGGATCGTACGCGGCAGTTCGTCGAGGCGCTCACGGTCGAGGCGGGCGAGTGCCAGGTCGAACGGGTCGGGCTTCGGCGAGACCTCGAGAAGGGTCGACCGGTGCAACGTGGCGAGGACGTCACGGCCCCGGTCGGTGATGGCGTAGACCTGGCGCTCAGGGAAGTTGCCTTCGCGCTCGGTCCGCACCTCGGTCAGCAGCTCGTCGGCCGCCAGCCGCTTGAGGGCGCCGTAGAGTGCCCCGACGCTGATGTCGGTCCACAGCGCGATGCGCTCCTGCTCGGCCTGCAGGCGGAGCTGGTGCCCGTGCATCTCTCCGTAGCGCGCGAACGCGTCGAGGATGAACAGGCGGATGGAGGACACGCGACTACTCTCGCGTGACTAGTGGTTCTTGTCAAGCCGCGTGAAACCCCAAAATTGACGGTCGCAGCTGACTGAAACCCGTCGAATTCGAGGTCTCACGCCTCGTCGACGTGCTCGGCGGCGACCGTGTCGAGCGCCGCACGGTTGCCGCGGATCACACCCCACGCCGCGAACACCAGGAAGAGCACGATCACCGCGACGACGAAGAGCTCGGGCGTCGCGGGCCGCAGCAACAGCACGACGCCGCCCGCGGCCATGATGACGCCGCCGATGGTCACCGGCAGCAGCGCGGCGTGGTGCCCGGCCTGCCAGGCGCTCTCCGACGCCATGAAGTAGCGGTAGCGGATGCCGGCGATGCTGTTGATCGGGAGGAGCCCGCCGGTGGCGGCAACGGTCACGCCGACGATCAGGAGGGCGGCGACGAAGAGGACGATGGCGGCGACGATCACCCGCCAAGCCTAGAGCCGGTACGAGACGACGGCGGGCGGGTACCGTCCACCGCATGCCCGAGCACGACGCGCCTCCGGAGGCCCCCACCCGCTGGCTCTTCACAGGCCAACTCGGCTCGCTGTTCGACGACGGCGGCCGGATCCTTCTGATCGAAGCGAAGTCGCTGATCTCGGGCCGTCCGATCCACCGGGCTAAGGCGCACCTGCTGCTCTCCGCGATGCGGCACCGCGCCCGCGAGCTCGGCGATCGCTGCGCGTACCACCGCGTCGACAGCTACGACGAGGCGTTGGCCGCGCGCACCGAGGCGGGCTTCGACAACGCCGACCTCGAGGTGATCGACCCGACCTCGTACGCGGCGAGGCGCTTCGTGCGGAACGTGGGGTGCAGGATCCTGGTCTCCCGCGGCTTCGTCACCGACGAGAGCGTCTTCCGAGAGTGGGCGGATGCACGCAAGCCGGGTTCGAGGATCCTGCTGGAGGATTTCTACCGGACCGTGCGGGAGCGCACCGGGCTGTTGATGGAGGGCGACCAGCCCGTCGGCGGGCAGTGGAACTACGACCACGACAACCGAGCCGCTCCGCCGAAGAACGCCGTCACGCTGGGTCTGCCCGATCCGTGGTGGCCGACCGAAGACGACATCGACGACGAGGTGCGCAGCGACCTCGACCGCTGGCAGGCCGAGGGGAGCGTGACACTGGTCGGGGCCGACGGACCGCGCCGGTTCGCGGTCACCGAGGCGGAGGCGACCCTCGCGCTCGATGACTTCGTCGAGTCGCGGCTCGGCGACTTCGGGCCGTTCGAAGACGCCACGCTGACCGGCGACTGGACGATGGCGCACTCGCTGCTGAGTGCGCCGCTCAACCTGGGGTTGCTCGATCCGCGAGCCGTCGTCGAGCGGGTCGCAGCCGAGCACGCGAACGGCAATGCCCCGCTCGCGAGCGTCGAGGGGTTTGTGCGGCAGGTCGCCGGTTGGCGCGACTACGTGTGGCACCTCTACTGGTATCTCGGTGAGGGCTACACCGCCGGCAACAACGCGCTGGAGGCACACGAGCCGCTGCCGGAGGCGTTCACCACGCTCACCCCGGATGCGATCGAGGCGAACTGTCTGCACCACGCCATCGACGGGGTGCGGGAGCACGGCTGGGCGCATCACATCCAGCGGCTGATGGTGCTCGGCAACTGGGCCCTGCAGCGCGGCTACGACCCGAAGGCGCTCAACGACTGGTTCGTCGACATGTTCGTCGACGGCACGCCCTGGGTGATGCCGGCCAACGTCGTGGGCATGTCTCAGCACGCCGACGGCGGCATCGTCGCGACGAAGCCGTATGCCTCGGGTGGCGCGTACATCAACCGGATGACGGACTACTGCGGCGGCTGTCGGTTCTCGCCGAAGAAGCGGCTGGGCGAGGATGCGTGCCCGTTCACGGCCGGGTATTGGGCGTTCCTCGACCGGAACCAGGCGCGGTTGGCGACGAACCATCGCATGGCTCAGCCGTTGGCCGGGCTGCGGGGGCTCGCCGACCGCGAGGCCGTCGTGGCGCAGGAGCGGGAGCGGCCGCCGCTCTAGGTCGGAGTGCGGCCCCGGCCCCGCCTACTTCTTCGCCGCCACGGTGAACGACCCCGCCGCCCGGTGCGCCGACCCGTATCCGGTTGCCGTCAGCAGGTGCTTGCCCGCCTTGAGGCTGGCCGTCTTCGTCACCGGAAAGCGGATCGTGCCCTTCGAGCTGGCCGTGATCGTCTGCAGGACGACGCGTCCGTCGAGCGTTGCCTTCACTCGCTCACCCACCCGGAACCCGGCTGCGCTGAGTGCCACCGCTTTGCCGGACGTGACTGTGGCCGGGCTCGCGCTGATCGTCGTCGCCGGGGCCTGGGCCTCCGCGCAGGGGTCGCCGGCTTTGCCGACGGCCGGGGCCGACGCGACCGGGCGACCCTTGTCGGTGATCACCCCGTCGTCTTCGCGGACGGTCAGCTGGCCGATCGAGTCGCCGATGATCACGCCACCCTGCGTGTTGCTGAGGGTCATGCCGTAGCCGGTGAGGGGCTGATTGGACGCCTTCTTATCGCCCAGCAGGGGGATGCTGACGGCCTTGCAGGTCTGCCCGGGCTGGAACGTGACCTTCTGCATCACCGCGCCGACCCGGTCGTCGTAGGCGTAGTCGAGGTCGAAGTAGACGGCCCCGGCCGAAACCGCCGGCTTCGACAGGACAATCGCGGCTTTGGCGCTGGCGCGCCCGTTGCCCTCGTCGATGGTGCGGTTCGCCAGGCTGGCTGCGACTCGCGTCGCACCGCCCGGAGTGCCGAGGGTCGGGGTGGGCAGCAGCGACAGGTCACTGAGAAGGATCCCGCCGTTCTTGGCGGGCACGTCGATGGTGACCTCGGTCACGGCGGTGAGATCGACGGCGCCCGCACCGGCACCCGTACCGGAACCCGCACCCGTACCAGCGGTCGCGAAGGCCGAGAGGGGGATCCGCGCCTGCTGCAGCAGGGTCTTGCGTGGCGCACTGGAGCTCCCCGGCAGCACCTGTCCGGCGTCGCTGAAGTCAGAGAGGCGCCTGGTCGACACCTTTCCGGCGGCGTCGTGCAGGCTGATCGAGACGTCGGCGGCCTTGGTCGCCTTATCGTCGGGAGTGAGTCGCAGCGAGAGTGTCGAGAAGCCTGAGAAGTCGCGAGCGGCCGCGGCGACGGGCACGTGCACCTCACCGCCGGTCTTCTTCGCCTTCGGGACGACGTGCAGCGACGGGGTCGACGGCACCGACGGTGCCAGGTAGGCCTCGGTGAAGTCGGGCACCGTCGTCACGTAGCCGTCGACGCAGGCGGGCAGGGCCGGCGCTGCGCCGTACCCCATCGCGCTCGCGCAGGTCACGGCGGTGATGTCACCAGAAGCCGTCACCGAAGGATCCTTCGTGGTGAAGAGGGCGAGATCGCGCCGGGTCGCACCCGGGAGCGAGGCCGACACTCGCAGGTCGGCGTCGCCGATGCTCGCCGGCTGGCGGTTGCTTCCGTCGAACATCGGCAGGAACTGCTGGTCGCCGCCGAGGGTGAGGCGGAAGAATCCGCTGATCAGGGTGGTGCCGACCGCCGACTGGCGATCCGCCGACAGGCGCGTGGTCGTCGCCGACTTCGCCCCGCAGACCGCGTCTTCGTCGTCGTACCAGTCGTCGGACGACGCCAGCTTGTACTTGCTGGGCGTCCAGATCGAGTTGAAGAAGTTGTGGTCGGCGCCCATGACCAGCACGGAGGAGCGCAGCACGTCGTCGCCGAAGGCCGTCCGGGAGTCGTCGTAGAAGTGCTGGCCCTGCAGATCGGAGACGTCGCCGTCGCAGTAGGGGAGCACCACGGCCATGTTCGTTGCGGGAAGGGTCATCCGCCCGAAGTCGGTCGGGGCGAGGGGGAGGACGGCCTTGATTCCGAACGGGGTGGCGCGCTGCTGGTTGAGCAGCGCCGCGCGGACGACGCCGTCGCCGCCGCGCGAGTGCCCCATGAGGCCGACGTCGTTCAGGTCGAGTTTTCCGGCGAGCAGGGGCGACAGACCGGGGGCCGTGCCGGCGTCGGCGCGCTTGAGGAGGTCGAGGTGGTCGAGCACGAGCTGGCCGCGGGCGACCGCTCCGCCGTCGTCGGCGAGCGAGCCGTCGAGGGCGTTGATGGCATTCGCCGAGATCGAGACGACCACGTAGCCGTTGCTCGCCAGCGCGTTGGCCGCCGAGTTGTAGCCGAGGTAGCTCGGAATATCGGTCTGGTGGCGTGTGCACGGCCACGCCTGCTCGCTGGGGAGACCCCCGACGCAGGCTTCGTGGCGACCGTGCAGGAAGACGACGACCGGGCGCTTGCCGGGGGCATCCGTCGGCACGAAGACCGCCGCGCGCATCTCGCCCTTGCGACCGCCGAATCCGCGGAGGGTCACGGCCTCGTCGCCGAGGTCGTAGTCGGCGCGGGCGACGGTGTACTGCCCGGTGGCCGCCGGGTCGGTCGAGAGCGGTGTCGGCTTGTTGTCGGGGGTGACGAGGGGGGTCGCGTCGGCAGCCGCGGCACCGGTAGACGACGCGTCGGAGTCGCTCGACCAGCCGAGCTCGACCGATTGCGCGCTCGCGGCGGCGGGATCGGTGGTGGTCACGGTCAGCTGACGCCGGTCGAGGCTCTCGGCGGCAATGCCGACCGTCTGACCGTCGACCTTCAGCACGGGGGCGGCTCCGCGCAGGGGCACCGGCGAGTCGACGTCGAGCTTGACCTCGTAGCCGCCCGCCGTCTTGGTGACCGTCCAGTCGGAGCCCTCGGCCACGGGCGCACCCGCGGCGGCATGCGCCGGAGTGGCGAGCGCAGTGCCCGCCAGGGCCAGTACGCAGGCGACAGCGGCGGCGCCGAGCAGTCGGCCCCGCATCGGTGTGCGGATTGTCGTCGTTCGACCCATGATCGTCCCCTCGTGCAAGCAGGGGGAGTGCCAGCGCGTCCCCCGCCGGTCACACTAGGGCACCGAGCGGCAGCGGCGCGAGCACTTTTCGGTGCGGTCGAACGCCGACCGGAGCACGGAGCGCAGGATCCTGCGGTTCGCCGCTCGGGTTTCGGTCGAGGGCGCTCAGCTCCCGGCCGCGTTGCGGACGAGACGCTCGGCGTACGACGCGAACCAGACGCCGGCGTCGGGCCCGCCGTTGCAGTTGCCGTCGCTGATGCCGGGGGTCTTCACCCAGAGCAGTGCGTCGAGCCCGGTGGTGCCGTCGGTGGCGTGCGGTTGCTGGCCGAGCCCTGCGCCGTCGGGGTTGCACCAGGTGCCCTTCCAGCCCTGACCGTTGCGCGAGACGTCGATCACGTAGTGCGAGTCGCCGGTCAGTGCCGACACCTTCTCGGCGAAGGCGCGTTCGTCGTCGACCCCGTAGAAGCTGGCGACGTTGGTGAAGAAGCCGCGGGCGTCTTCGATGCCGGCTTTGTCGAGCCGATCGGCGATCACGTCGGGCTGGACCCAGTTCGAGTTGCCGGCGTCGAGGTAGGCCGGGATCTTCGCGGCCTTCAACTGCTCGACGGTCTTCTTGATGAGGGGGAGTCGCCGGTCGGTCTCATCGGGGCAGTTGCTCAGCATCGCGAGCGAGTCGGGCTCGATGAGCACGGCCGCACGGTGGCCCTCGAGGGTGTCGGCGATCGCCTGCGTCCAGATCGGGTACTCCTCGGCGCTCCAGCCGCCGGCCGAGTAGTCGCCGCAGTCGCGGTTCGGGATCGCGTAGAGCACGAACACCGGGGTGGTGCCCTCGGCTTCGGCCGCTTTCACGTTCGCGCTCACGACCTTCTTCACCTTCGCGACGCTGTACTGGTCGCCGAGCCACATCGCGACCGGCGTCTGCGCGATCTCGTCGGCGGCTGCTGCGGCACGATCGTTGCCCTTGTCGCGGAGGCTCTTCGCCGCGCGAGCCGCAAGGCTGTCCTTTTCGCGGTAGAGGCCGCCCTCGAAGATCATCGACGTGGGTTCGTTCTGGATCGTCACGGGGGCCTTCGTGCTGCGTTCCGGGGTGGGCTCGGGGCTCGGCTGGCCCGCTGTGCAGGCGCTGGCAAGGAGGGCCAGCCCCGCGGCGATCGCGGCGACGGCGAGGGGGCGTGTGCGGTGCGGGTGGCGCGTGAGGTGCGGTCGTGTGGTGCGATGAGTCATCGGGCCCCGATCGGCGAAGAGGTTCGGTGGGCGCCCTGCTTCGCACGCGCCTCTAGTCCACCACGCGCCCTTTGCCCAGGGCAATCGTCGCCGCCCGGCGAGACCTCGAATTCGACGTCCCGCCGAGGCGAAAACTGATCGATTCTGGGGTCTCAGCGCCGCCGAGCCGCCAGGGCGAAAGAGGCGACCGCGATCACTGCAGCCGCCACCATCACGACGGCCAGCGGCAGCGCCGTGTGCTCCCCGCCGAGCCCGACGAGCGGCGAGACGAGCGCCGCGAGGGCGAACTGGAGCGCTCCGAGCACGGCTGAGCCGGTTCCGGCTGCTCGCGGGACGGCGGAGAGGGCCAGCGCTGTGGCGTTTCCGAGCACGAGGCCGAGGCTCGTGACCGCGACGAAGAGCGGCACGGGCAGCCACGCGGTGGGGGCGCCGAGCAGCACCAGCGCGAGAATGGCCAGCGTCGCCACCAGGATCAGCGCGAGACCCACCCCGACCAGCGACCGCTCGGGCCGGGTCGCGGCGAGCTTGGCCGAGATCGCGCTCATTGCGACGAGCCCGACCGCGTTGAGCCCGAACAGGAGGCCGTACTGGGGTGCCGACAGCCCGATCATGGTCTGGTAGACGAACGGCGAGGCCGAGATGTAGGCCATCATGACGGCGAACGCGAAGGCGAACGCCAGCGTGTTGCCGACGAAGACGCGCGAGCGGAGATCGCGAAGACCCGAGGATCCGGCCGCCGCCGCCGACACCGCGGCCGCTCTCCGCTCGGGCGTGTGCGATTCCCGCACCACTGCCGCGACCGCGATCGCGCTGACGGCCACGATCCCGAAGACGACCCAGAGGATCCCGCGCCACCCGATGCTCGACACCAGCAGGCTCCCGACGAGCGGTGCGACGACCGGGGCGACTCCGCCGACGATCATCATGAGGCTGAACGCCTTCGCGGCGGCCTTGCCGACGGCGAGGTCGGAGATGATCGCGCGTCCGATCACCATGCCGGCTGCACCGGTCAGTCCCTGCACGAGTCGTGCGGCGATGAGGATCCCGATGGTCGGGGCGAGCGCTGCGACCGCGCTGGCGGCGATGCAGATCACGGCGCCGATGAGGAGGGGACGGAGTCGTCCGAAGCGGTCGGAGAGGGGGCCGAAGACGAGCTGGCCGATCGCGATGCCGATCAGGAACGCGGTCAGCGAGAGCTGCACGGCCGTGGCGCTCGTGTCGAGTTCGCGGGTCATCACCGGGAACGCCGAGAGGTAGAGGTCGGTGCCGAAGGGAGCGAGGGCGGAGAGGAGGGCGAGGACGACGAGGAGACCCGGGGTCAATCCCTTGTGGCCCGTGGGCTGCGCGATCGTGGCGGTGGTAGTCATAGTTATAGAACTATAAGGGAACGACGGCTAGTGTGTAAGCATGACTTCCGGATCCGTCGACGCGTCCACCTGGGCGGAGATCGCCGATCGCATTCTGGTCATCGCCCGCGAGCTCCAGACCCACGGCCTTCCCGACGATGTGATCCACCTCGTCGGCTCCGAGCAGAACGTCATCCGCTTCATCCACCGCAACCCCGGGTCGAGCCCGAGTGCCGTCGCGGCCGGAACGGGGCTCCAGCGCAGCAACCTGAGCTCGGCTCTCCGTGCCCTCGAAGCGCACGGCCTGGTCGAGCGTCGAGCCGACCCGGACGACGCCCGCCGCATCCAGCTCTGGCACACGGTCAAGGCCGACGCGAATCTCGCGCGCCTGCAAGACGGTCGCGCCGAGACCATGCTCAGCGCCGTGGCCGCGGCCGACGGGTCGCACCCGACAGCAGCGGATGTCGAGCGGACGCTGGCCGTGCTCGACCTCGTCGAGGAGGGCATCGCGCACCAGCGGCAGGCGTCGGCCGGGTTCGAGAGCCGGCCCGACGGATCCTGAGGGCGGCCCCGCTCCGCCCCCCGCCGCTCCGAATTTGAAGGAAAAACCTGCGCCGGCCGACGGTTTCATGGCGATCGGCCGGGGTGGCATGCCGGTTTCTCCTTCGAATTTGCAGCAGGCGCCGAACGGATCGGCTACGGCGGCCCGGTCAGCCACAGCGTCACCGCGGCCGTGATCTGCAACCCCATGCCCGAGGCCAGCATGAGTCGCCGGATCGCCCGGTGGTGGGTGACGCTGTCGACCGCGAGCACGGGGGCGAGGGGCATAATCAAGCGCGGCAGGCTCCACTGCGGCAGGAACACGGCGAACAGGTAGAGCGCGTACGACGTCAAGAAGGCCCTCACGTCGAGCCCGAGTCGACGGAGCGACGGCTTGTTCATTCCCCAGAACCAGAGTGCGACGATCGCCAGTGCAACGACCGCGCCCAGAATGCCGAGCCAGTGGACGGTCATGAAGAACCACGGTGTGAGAGGGATGAAGGGCGGCTTGTAGCCGATCATGTCGGTCCACCACGACATCTCGGTCTCGAGGTAGGCGTCGCCTCGACCGGTGAAGGCGGCGGCGATGAACGGCCACGCCAGACCCGCCGCGGCAATTGCCAGGCCGCTGAGCACGGCGATCACGCGTTCGGCTCTCGGGAACTCGTCGCGGTGCTTGACGAAGCGGTACAGGACGACGATCAGCAGGGCGAGGGCGAGGGCGACCGCTCCGGGGCGAGTGAAGGATCCGAGCACTCCGCACCAGGTGAGGATCCCGTAGCGGCGCTTCATCAACGCCCACATGCCGGCGAACAGGAAGAACAGGAACATGCTCTCGGCGTAGCCGGTCTGCAGGATGAATCCCATTGCGCCGAAGCAGAAGAACGTCGTTCCCCAGAGAGCTCCGAGCGCGTCGACGCGGAGCCTCAGGAACTTGTGGAGCATGACGGCCGCGAGCCCGCCAAAGACCGTCGCCACGAGCACGGCGACCGTGCCGGTCTCCCATCCGGTGAGCTGAGCGATGAGCCGGTTGGTCCAGGGGAAGACCGGGAGGAACGCCCATGCATTCGACTGGACGGCGCCGGCCGCATCGACGGGGAGCTGCTGCGGGTAGCCGTGCTCGGCGATGCTCGTGTAGAAGCGGGCATCCCAGACGTTCAGAAAGCCGATCAGGCCGCCGGTCGGGCCCGCGTCGACGTAGCCGTTGCCGTAGTGACCGGGGTCGGAGGCGGCGATCCGGTACAGCACGAACATCAGTGCCGTGGAGAAGACCCGGGAGATGGCGTAGATGACGACTACGGCCACCCACGACGGCATCCGCTGGGCCGCGGCCAGGAGTCGGGAGGGAGCTGCGGCGGGTGCGGTCGACGGGGCTTCGACCGCGACGGGTTCCTGTGCCAGCACAAGTGATTGTAGGCAGGTAGAGCACGCGCCTTTCACTCACGAGCGAGCGGTGCCATGCTGAAGGCCTGAGCTGAGGAGGCGCCGTGGTCGGATTCACCGGTTTTGCCAGCAGGCGTCGCGCGGATCCTGCGCTCCCGCCCGGTCAGTATCTGGAGAAGGGCTTTCCGGTTCTCGCGACCGGCCCCGACCCTCAGATCAAGCGCTGGGAGCTGCAGATCGCGACCGAGAACGGCGCGAAGTCGCTCTCGTGGGACGACTTTCTCGCTCTGCCGCAGGAGACGATCGCGACCGACATCCACTGCGTCACGAGCTGGTCGAAGCTCGGCACGAACTGGCGGGGAGTCTCGCTCGACACCCTCTTCGACGGCCTCGAGACGACGCACGAGTTCGCGATGGCCCGCAGCTATGGCGGCTACACGACCAATCTGCCGCTCGCCGACCTACTCGGCGGCAAGGCCTGGATCGTGCACGAGTTCGAGGGGGAGCCTCTCCGCAGCGAGCACGGCGGCCCGGCCCGCCTCTTCGTGCCGCACCTGTATTTCTGGAAGAGCGCGAAGTGGGTGCAGGGCATTCAGACGATGCCGGTGAATACGCCCGGTTTCTGGGAGGGGCTCGGCTATCACGCGCACGGCGACCCGTGGAAGGAAGAGCGCTACTCGTGACGGCCGAGTGACCAACGCGTGGCGCCCAGCCGTGTGCGTGGGCGCTCGTGACGAGACCACGACGGCGCGCAGCATCCGGCTCCGGGTGGAGGGCCTCGGCCTGGTCGCTCCTGGCCAGCACGTCGACGTGCGCCTCACCGCCGACGACGGCTACCAGGCCGTGCGGTCGTATTCGCTCTCGGCCGTTCCCGGCGGGCCGCCTCTCGTCTCGCCCCTCGCCGACGACGAGGTCGAGCTCACCGTCGAAGAGCTTCCCGACGGCGAGGTCTCTCCGTACCTCGTCGGCGGACTCGAACCGGGCGATCCCCTCGAGATCCGCGGGCCGATCGGTGGCTGGTTCGTCTGGCATGACACCCAGCCCGAGCCGGTGCAGCTGATCGCCGGCGGGTCGGGTGTCGCGCCCCTCATGGCAATGCTTCGGGCGCGCTCGGCCGGTGCCGGCACCGCGCCGTTCCGGCTGCTCTACTCGCTGCGCGATCCCGAGGCCGAGTACTACCGTGACGAGTTGGCCGAGCGGGAGCGGTCAGGATCCTTCTCGGTCGCCCGGGTCTGGACTCGTCGCGCACCCGAGGGCGTCACCACGACGATCGGCCGCCTCGACGCCGAGCGTCTCGCGTCGCTCGTCTTTCCGCCCAGTGCCGGCGCGTCGTTCTACGTCTGCGGCCCGAACGGGTTCGTCGCCGCGGTGTCGGAGGCGCTGGTCGGGCTCGGCCACGACCCGGCGACGATCCGCACCGAGCGCTTCGGCGGGGTCTAGCCCGCGCGGTGCCCCGAGTGCCGCCATTTGCCGCCGCTCAGCCGCGGCTGTCGGCAATCGGCGGCACTCGCGAGGAGGCCCCGACCCTAGCGACCACCTTCGATCTTCCGGTTCCGCTGCGCCGCGCCGGCCACCCCGTACGGGTAGTCGTCGGCCTGTGGGGCGCTCGCCGCACTAAGCCGTGCCACGTCGTCGTCGCTGAGCCCGAGGCCCGAGGCGCCGAGGTTGTCGACGAGCTGCTCGACCGAGCGGGCCCCGAGAATCACGCTCGTGACGGTCGGCTGGGCGAGCAGCCAAGCGATCGCGACCTGCGAGGCGGTGGCTCCGTGCTCCGTCGCGACCGATTGCACGGCGTCGAGCACGTCCCAGGTGCGCGGGTCGGCGTTGCGGGCCTCCCACGCCTCCATGCCCCGTGCCGGGTTCTCGCCGAGTCGCGACGCACCGGTGGGTGCCTCGTCGCGCTTGTACTTGCCCGTCAGCCAGCCGCCGCCGAGCGGTGACCACGGCAGCAGGCCGATTCCGGCGTCGGCGGATGCCGGCACGACCTCGTGCTCGATGTCGCGCACGAGCAGCGAATACTGCGGCTGCAGGGTGACGGGCGGTACGAAGCCGAGCGCCTGAGCGCGGTGGACGGCTTTGGTGAGCTGCCAGCCGAGGTAGTTCGAGAAGCCGTAGTAGCCGATCTTGCCGGCGGCGACGGCGTCGTCGAGAAAGCGCAGGGTCTCGTCGATCGGAGTCAGGGCGTCCCACGCGTGCATCTGGTACAGGTCGACGTGGTCGACGCCGAGGCGCGTGAGCGACGCGTCGAGCGCCGTGCGCAGGTGGCGGCGCGAGAGACCGAGGTCATTCGGCCCCTCGCCCATCGGGAACCGGCCCTTGGTCGCGATGACCACCTGCTCGGCCTCGGTGGGGTGTGCTTTCAGCCAGTGCCCGATGATGGTTTCTGACACACCGGACGAATACACGTCGGCGGTGTCGATAAAGGTGCCGCCGTGTTCGACGAAGGTGTCGAGCAGGGCGTGCGAGGTGGCTTCGTCGGCTTCGGCGCCGAAAGTCATCGTTCCGAGTGTCAGCTCTGACACGACGGCTCCCGAGGAGCCCAGGTTTCTATAGTCCATGGGCGTGACGCTAGTCCGTGAGCGCTCACTCGGTCAGCCACGCGAGAAACTGCGACGAACCGGGCCGCTCAGAGTCGCCGGAACAGCCGCCGCAGCCGCCCCGTCCACTCGTCCGTCAGCCCGTTCGACAGCGCGGCGATGCCCGCCGCGCCTTCAACGGTGGTGAGCTCGGGCAGGGACCGTTGCACGTAATAGGTGCGCGCCGTCTGAAGACTCGCGAACGTCAGGTCGAGTTCGACGGCGGCGGAGCGCAGGATCCTGAGCCGCTGCTCCTCGGGCAGGTCGCCGCTCTCCACCAGCAGCGCGATGCTCGGCGACTCCACGCCGTCCGCGAGCCACGCCTGTGCCCGCCCGGCCAACTCGTCGACGTCGTGGATGCCGAGCATCCGAGCGGCCTCGGCGAGCCGGATGTCGTCGAGGGCGCTCATGCCCGCGAGCCTACCCACGGGGCCGGGAGGCGGCCCGGTTAGCGCGGTCGGTACTCGGCTGCCATCGGGCAGTCGAACGGCACGCGCGCGGCAAGGCCGACACGGTTGAGATACGCGATGACCGTGCCGAACGCCTGGCCGATCGTGGTGCGCGTGTAGGGCACCTGGTGCTCGGTGCAGTGCTCGCGAACGAGCTTCGACGCGGCCCGGAGATGCGGACGAGCCATGTTCGGGAACAGGTGGTGCTCGACCTGATAGTCGAGGCCGCCCATCGCGATGGTCATCCAGCGACCGCCGGTGATGTTGCGCGAGGTGAGCACCTGCTTCGAGAGGAAGTCGACGCGGCTCGACTCGGGGATGATCGGCATGCCGATGTGGTTCGGAGCGAAAGCCGAGCCCATGTAGAGGCCGAAGATCGCCAGCTGCACGCCGACGAAGGCGAACGCCATTCCGACCGGCAGGAACCAGAAGATAAGGCCGAGGTAGATGGTGAAGCGTGCCGTGACCATCGCGATCTCGTGCCAGCGCTTGTCGACCTTCTTGCGGCCGAACAGCGTCTTGTAGGAGAGGAGGTGCAGGTTGACGCCTTCGAACAGCAGGATCGGGAAGAAGATGTAGCCCTGGCGCTGCGTGAAGAGGCGAGAGAGACCGCGCTGCTTGACGGCGTCCTGCTCGAGGAACGAGACCGTGTCGTAGGCGATGTCGGTGTCACGACCGATCGTGTTCGGGTTGCCGTGGTGCTTGGTGTGCTTCGACGTCCACCAGGCGTAGCTCATGCCGACGACGCCCGAGGCGAGGATCCGGCCGACCCGGTCGCTCGTCACACCCGATGCGAACACCTGGCGGTGAGCGGTCTCGTGCGCCAGGAACGCGTACTGCGTGAAGATGAGGCCGATACTGGCGGCGATGAGCAGCTGGAACCAGCTGTCGCCGAGCAGGACGGATCCGGTCACGGCGGCGGCGAGCAGCAGGGTCACGCCCACGAACATGGCGACGTAGAACCCGGTGCGGCGCTCGAGGAGACCGGCATCGCGTACTTTCGCGAGCAACGCCGTATAGGTGCTGATCGGCTTCGAGGTCTCACCCGAGGTGGTGCCGCGGAACCCCGCGGGCAGCTCGGCGTGGTTTCGGACGCGCATCGGCGCCGGGGCCTGCGCGGCGGGCGCGGACGCGGGGGAATCGAGAACGGTCAAAGTCATCTCCCAGAGGGGATCGACTTCTCAGTCGCGGGTGCGAGCGGGTGCTCGGGTGCAGATAAGCCGACCGTAGTGGCGGTTGCTGAGAAGGTATCGGGAGTGGACGGAAGCCGTGCGCTCGACTCCGAGCGACACCGTGAGGCCCCCGCAGCGCGCGGGGTAAACTCGATCGTTCCCCCGACCCCGGAAGAAGACACGTGACGGCCACCCACCACGACCCCGCGCTCGACGCGCGGTACTGGCCGGTCCCCGTCTTCCGGGCGGTGCCGCTCCTCGTTCTCGGTCTCGTCACGACGTTCGTCAACGATCACTCGGCCAGTGTCGGCCTCACCGTCTTCGGGTCGACGACGATCGCGGGCGGCATTCTGCTCGCTGTCGCCTCGTGGCGGTATCTCGCCGATGCGTCGAGTCGTACGCTCGCCGTCGTGCAGGGCGTCGTCGGCGTCGTCTTCGGTCTCGTCGCACTGCTCGCCCCCTCGGGCAGGCTCCCGACGCTCGTGGCCGTTGTCACCGGCTGGGCCGTCATCACGGGCGCCCTCGAGCTCTTCACCGGGCTTCGCCGCCGCCGCGAGAGCCAGCTGGCCCGCGACTGGATGCTGCTCGGTGGGCTCACCCTGGCTCTCGCCCTGGTCTACCTCGTGGTGCCGACCGACTACTCCAAGCAGCTCGGCGGCATCGAAGAGATCCGCGGCACGCTGACGTCCTCGACCATCCTGGTCGGCGTCGTCGGGGCCTACGGCGCCCTCGTCGGCGTCTTCCTCATCATTCAGGGGCTCTCGCTCAAGTGGCAGACCGGCCAGCCAGAGACGTATCGCGCGCCCGGCTCCGGCGCCGCAGAACCCCGCGTCTCGGGCGAGACGCACGACTCGAGCACCGACGGAGCACATTCCTCATGACCACACCCACCAGGCGCGAGCGCGTCCGCCCCGCCGAGCTGCTCGGGCTCTCCGCCGTCTTCGGCCTCTTCACCGGCCTGATCGTCTTGCTCGCCACCCGTGAGATCAACCTCGCCGGCATCTTCCTCTGCATCGCCTTCATCGTCGGCGTCGTAATTCTCGCCATGCTGGCGCTCGCCGCGAAGCCGAACGACGCCGAGCTCCACGAGATCCGCGACGAGAACGGCCGCGTCAAGGGTCTGCTCGAGAACGACGACTTCGACGAACGGCCCCGCGGGCACTGAATTCTTTGGCACGCACCGCCCCGTCCGAAACAGCAGAGACGGGGCCGAGGATCCCGCCCGACCTACTTCTGCAGGAAGTCGACGAGCGAAGCCGCCAGCCCGACGTACCCGCCCGGCGTCAGCGCGACCAGGCGTGCCTTCGCGTCGTCGCCGATGTCGAGGCCCTCGACGAACGCCACGAGCTCGGCCTGCCCGACGCGGTGACCGCGGGTCAGTTCTTTGAGCATCGCGTAGGGGTCGCTGATCGACGAGCGGCCAGCGGTGATCTCGGCGCGGATGACCGTCTGGATGGCCTCGCCGAGCACCTCCCAGTTGCCGTCGAGGTCGGCGGCCAGTGCGGTGGTGTTGATCGAGATCTCGCCGAGGCCGCGGGTGATGTTGTCGAGCGCGAGGAGCGAGTGGCCGAAGGCCACGCCGATGTTGCGCTGTGCCGACGAGTCGGTGAGGTCGCGCTGCAGGCGGCTCGTGACGAGCGTCTCGGCGAGGGAGGAGAAGAGCGCCGACGAGATCTCGAGGTTCGCCTCGGCGTTCTCGAAGCGGATCGGGTTGATCTTGTGCGGCATCGTCGAGGAGCCGGTCGCGCCGGCGACCGGGATCTGCGTGATGTAGCCCATCGAGATGTAGGTCCAGATGTCGGTGGCGACGTTGTGCAGCACGCGGTTGGCGTGGGCGACTCGGCTGTAGAGCTCGGCCTGCCAGTCATGCGACTCGATCTGGGTGGTGAGCGGGTTCCAGGTGAGACCGAGCCCCTCCACGAACGAGCGGGAGACGCTGACCCAGTCGACCGTCGGGTCGACCGCGACGTGCGCGGAGAACGTGCCGGTGGCGCCCGAGAACTTGCCGAGGTACTCCGACGACGCGATCTGGGAGCGGATGCGCCCGAGGCGGTAGGCGTAAACGGCGAACTCCTTGCCGACCGTCGACGGCGTCGCGGGCTGGCCGTGCGTGTGCGACAGGATCGGCGTGGTGGCGTGCTCGCGGGCAAGACCTTCGAACAGGGCGATGACCCTGTCGAACTTCGGCAGCCAGACATCTTCGACGGCGGCCTTCACGGTCAGCGCATACGAGAGGTTGTTGATGTCTTCGCTCGTCGCGGCGAAGTGGGTCAGCTCGGCGACCCCGTCGAGGCCCAGCTCGGCGAGGCGTGCCCGCACGAAGTACTCCACGGCCTTGACGTCGTGGCGGGTGGTGGCCTCGACCACGGCGAGCTCGTCGATAGCGCTCTGGCCGAAGTCGGTGACGACCCGGCGGAGAGCGGCCTTCTGCTCGTCGGACAGCGGCGCGGATCCTGCGAATCGTCGATCGGTCTGATCGATCAGCCACTCGACCTCGACATGCACGCGAGCCCGGTTGAGGCCGGCCTCGCTGAGGTGTTCCCCGAGCCCTTCGACCGCCTGGCGGTAGCGACCGTCGAGAGGGCTGAGGGGCTGCATGGGAAGGCTCATGTGGTCGATCCTTGTCGGAGTGCTGGTTCGATCTGCCGAAACAGCGCGGTCGACGCGTGCTCGACCATGTCGAGCACGGTCTCGAACATCGCGTCGTCGGAGTAGTACGGATCGGGAACGTCAGTCCCGTCGCCGGCGTGAACGGCGGAGCCGTCGCGGTCGAATTTTAGCAGGAGCTGGACTTTCGACCGGTCGTCGTCGGAGGGAGCCCAGCCCTTCAGAATGCGCTCCTGACCGCGATCGAAGACGACGAGGAGGTCGTGCCTGTCGTAATCCGCCGCCTCGAACTGGCGGGCCCGGTGCTGCGAGCCGTCGAAGCCCCGCCCGGCGAGTGCGGCCACCGTGCGTGAGTCGGCGCGTTCGCCGACGTGCCAGTCGCCGGTGCCCCGCGATGCGACGGTCACCCGATCGCCGTAGCCGGCCTTCTCGACGAGATCGCGGAACACGACCTCGGCCATCGGCGAACGACAGATGTTTCCGGTGCAGACGAAGACGACGCGGAACAGCGTCGGCTCATCGCCGACCTCGTCGAACTCGCTGACCTCGAACGCCATGGGTCAGCGACGACCGCGCACGTCACCGAAGAGCGGTCGCAGCACGATGCCGATGAGCCAGGCGATGATCGCCAGGACGAGGGCCCCGAGGATCCCCCACCCGAGATTGTCGACGACCAGACCGAACCCGATGAGCTCCGAGACCCAGGCCACCACGAGCAGCAGGATTCCGTTCACGACGAGCGAGATCAGCCCGAGGGTGAGGATGTACAGCGGGAAGGCCACGACGCGCACCACCGTGCCGACGATGCTGTTGACGAGGCCGAAGATGAACGCGACCAGGAGGAAGGTCAGCACGGTGGGCACCACGGTGCCGTCACCGAACGACACCACGTTGACGCCGGAGACGAGAAGCGTCGTGAGCCAGAGGGCGAGCGCGTTGATCACGAGCCGGACGAAGAATCGCATGGGCACAACTATGCCCATCCGTGGGCCCGGGTGGTAGCCCGTAGTCTGGCTTCGTGACCGTTCCCGTACGTCTTCGCCCCGAGATCGCCGCCCTCCCGCCGTACCGCCAGGGCAAACAGGCCGACCCGGACGCCTTCAAGCTGTCGAGCAACGAAAATCCGTTCGAGCCTCTGCCCGCCGTCATCGAGGCGCTCCACGGGGCTCTCCAGGTCAACCGGTATCCCGATGCCTCGGCTGCCGCTCTCCGCCAGATCCTCGCCGACCGCTACGGCGTCGGCCTCGACGAGGTGCACATCGGCGCAGGATCCATCTCGGTCCTGTCCCAGCTGCTGCTCGCGGTCGCGCAGACGGGCGACGAGGTGCTCTACTCGTGGCGTTCGTTCGAGGCCTATCCCGGTCTCGTCACCGTGACCGGCGCGACCAGCGTGCAGGTGCCCAACCGCGCCGACGGCGGCCACGACCTCGTCGCGATGGCGGCGGCGCTCACCGATCGCACCCGACTCGTGATCGTCTGCTCGCCCAACAACCCGACGGGGCAGATCGTCACGACGGCCGAGTTCGAGACCTTCATGGCCTCCGTGCCCGAGTCGGTGCTCGTCGTGCTCGACGAGGCCTACGCCGAGTTCGTCACCGACGAGGCGGCAGTCGATGGGGAGTCGCTCACCGAGCGTCACCCGAACCTCGTCGTGCTCCGTACCTTCTCCAAGGCCTATGGTCTTGCAGGCCTCCGGGTCGGCTATGCCATCGGCCCCGCCTACATCCTCGATGCCGCCCGCTCTACCGCCATCGCCCTCTCGGTCACGGGACTCGGGCAGGAGGCGGCGATCGCCTCCCTCGCTCACGAGGGCGAGCTCCTCGAGCGTGTGGCCCGCATCGTGCGCCTCCGCGACGACGTCCGCCAGGCGCTCCTCGACCAGGGCTGGGACGTGCCGCCCGCTCAGGGCAACTTCCTCTGGCTGCCCACGGGAGAGCACACGGCCCACGCCGCCGGGGTGTTCGACAGGCACGGCATCGTCGTCCGGGCATTCGCCCCCGAGGGCATCCGCGTCTCGATCGGCGAGGCCGCTTCTGTCGACAAACTCCTAGCAGCCGCCCAGGAGGTTGTTCACGCCCTCTAGCTCTCTCGGAGCGGGTCGCAGATAGGCTCGATCGCATGTCATTCGACACCACGAGTCACGCGGCGCCCTCGACGGCGCCTTCTGCCGGGGCACAGCCCGAGACGGTTCAGCTCCTCGACCCCGCCGGGGTCCTCCAGGAGAACGACCGCACCGCCGAGTTCCTCCCCACCATCGAGGCGCTCTCCGACGAGACGCTCCGCCAGTTCCACCGCGACATGGTGCTCACGAGGCGGTTCGACGACGAGGCCGGCAACCTGCAGCGTCAGGGCCAGCTCGCCCTCTGGGTTCCGAGTCACGGGCAGGAGGCCGCCCAGGTCGGGTCGGCCCGCGCCAGCCGGCCGCAAGACCACCTCTTCCCCTCGTACCGCGAGCACGCCGTCGGCATGGTGCGCGGCATCGACCCGGTCGACGTCGTCCGTCTGCTCCGCGGTAATACCCACGGCGGCTGGAACCCGGCCGAGCGGCAGAACTTCCACCTCTACACGTTGGTGATCGGCTCGCAGACGCTGCATGCCACCGGGTACGCGCTGGGCATCACCCTCGACGGCGACTACGCCACCGGCGATCCCGAGCGCGATACCGCGGTCATCACGTACTTCGGCGACGGTGCCACCAGTCAGGGCGACGTCAGCGAGGCCTTCGTCTTCGCAGCGAGCTTCCAGACGCCCGAGGTCTTCTTCCTCCAGAACAACCAGTGGGCCATCTCCGTTCCGGTCGCCACCCAGTCGCGCACGTCCCTTCATCTCCGAGGAGAGGGCTTCGGCATTCCCTCGACGCAGATCGACGGCAACGACGTTCTCGCGAGCTACGCGGTCACGCTCCGCGACCTCGACGCGGCGCGTTCCGGCGGAGGCCCCCGCTTCATCGAGGCCCTCACGTATCGCATCGGCGCGCACACGACGTCAGACGACCCGACGAAGTACCGCACCGACGCCGAGCTGCAGTCGTGGATCGCGCGCGATCCGATCGTGCGGTACGAGGCCTACCTGCGAGGTCGAGGTGAGTCCGACTCGTTCTTCGCCGCCGTCGAAGAGGAGGCGAACGATCTCGCGAACGACGTCCGGGTGCGCACGCTCGCCCTCGAGAAGCCCTCGACCGACCTCATTTTCGACAACGTCTACAGCGAGCCCCACCCGCGCATCGACGAGCAGAAAGAATGGCTCTCGCATTACGAGTCGTCGTTCGGAGAATCAGCATGACCAACACGCTTCCCGGTACCGCCGAGACCGCCGCGCCCACCACTGAGACGCTGCCCCTCGGCCGCGCCCTCAACGCGGGCCTCCGCAAGGCCATGAGCGACGACCCCCGTGTCGTTCTGCTCGGCGAAGACATCGCCACGCTCGGCGGCGTGTTCCGCGTGACCGAGGGCCTCAAGACGGAGTTCGGGGCCAAGCGCGTCATCGACACGCCTCTCGCCGAGAGCGGCATCATCGGCGCCTGCATCGGTCTGGCCATGCGCGGCTTCCGCCCCGTCGCCGAGATCCAGTTCGACGGGTTCATCTTTCCCGGCTTCGACCAGATCACGTCGCAGCTCGCCAAGCTCACCGCGCGGCACGAGGGCACCATGCCCTTCCCCGTCGTGATCCGGGTTCCGTACGGCGGGCACATCGGCGCCGTCGAGCACCACCAGGAGAGCCCCGAGGCCTACTTCGCCCACACGGCCGGGCTCCGGTCGGTGAGCCCATCGACTCCGCACGACGCGTACTGGATGATCCAGGAGGCGATCCAGTCGAACGACCCGATCATGTTCTTCGAGCCGAAGAGCCGGTACTGGCCGAAGGGTCCCGTCGACTTCACGGCGCCGGGCGCACCCCTGCACGCGAGCCGGGTCGTCCGCACGGGCACCGAGGTGACCGTCCTCGGTCACGGCGCCATGGTCTCGGTCCTCCTGCAGGCCGCCGAGATCGCCGCCGAGGAGGGCATCAGCATCGAGGTCGTCGACCTCCGTTCGCTCTCCCCGGTCGACTACGGCCCGATCCTCGAATCCGTGCGCAAAACGGGTCGTCTCGTCATCGCCCAGGAGGCCCCGCAGAACGCCAGCATCGCCTCCGAGATCGCCTCGACCGTCGCCGAGAAGGCCTTCTACTCGCTCGAGGCCCCCGTCCTCCGGGTGAGCGGCTTCGACACCCCGTTCCCGCCCGCCAAGCTCGAATCGGTCTACCTCCCCGATGCCGATCGCGTGCTCGAGGCCGTCGACCGCGCCCTCGCCTACTGAGAAAAGAAGCCCGCGTGACCACCACCACAGCCAGCAACGAATTCCACCTTCCCGACGTCGGCGAGGGCCTCACCGAGGCCGAGATCGTCGAATGGAAGGTGGCTCCCGGCGATTCCGTCGCCCTCAACCAGGTCATCGTCGAAATCGAGACGGCGAAGTCGCTCGTCGAGCTGCCCTCGCCGTTCGCGGGCGTCGTCGACGAAATCCTCGTCGAGCAGGGCCAGACCGTCGCAGTGGGTGCCCCCATCATCCGGGTGGCCGGAGGCGACGTCCCCCGCACGCCGGCCGACGAGATCCTCGAGGCCGAAGCGGACGAGGCGGCCTTCGTGGCAGCGACTCCGACCTCGGCGGCATCGGCCGAGGCGGTCGCTGACGAGGGGTCGGGCTCGGTGCTCGTCGGCTACGGCATCACGGGCGGGCGCGCGGCGACGCGGCGTCGTCGCCCGACCAAGGGCGAAGCCGACGCCCGGGTGCAACGCGTGGCGGAGGCCAAGAAGCGCCGCCCCGAGTCGGTGCCGGCGGCATCGGCGCAGCCGGTCATCGTCAAGCCCCCGATTCGCAAGCTCGCCAAAGACCTCGGGGTCGACCTGGCAGTTGTCGAGGCCACCGGACTCGCCGGTGAGACAACCCGCGACGACGTCATCCGGCATGCCAAGCAGGCAAGCGTCTTCCACAACATCGAGACGCCCGAGTGGAGCGAGGAGCGCGTCGAGCGGATCCCGGTCAAGGGCGTCCGCAAGGCGATCGCGTCGGCGATGGTGTCGAGTGCCTTCACCGCTCCGCACGTCAGCCTCTTCGTCGACGTCGATGCGACGCGCACGATGGAGTTCGTCAAGCGGCTCAAAAACTCCGCGCAGTTCGCCGGGGTCAAGGTCTCTCCGCTTCTGATCATGGCGAAGGCCGTCATCTGGGCCGTGCGTCGCAACCCCACGGTCAACTCGGAGTGGACCGACCGCGAGATCCTGGTCAGCCACTTCGTCAACCTCGGCATCGCGGCGGCGACCCCCCGCGGCCTCATCGTGCCCAACATCAAAGAGGCGCAGGCGATGTCGCTCCTCGAGCTGGCGCAGGCCCTCGAAGAGCTCACCCTGACGGCCCGCGACGGCAAGACCCAACCGGCCGATACTGCGGGCGGCACGATCACGATCACCAACATCGGGGTCTTCGGCATGGACACGGGCACGCCGATCCTCAACCCGGGCGAGGTCGGCATCATCGCCCTCGGCACCATCAAGCAGAAGCCCTGGGTGGTCGACGGCGAGGTGCGTCCGCGCATGGTCACGACGATCGGTGCGTCGTTCGACCACCGAGTCGTCGACGGCGACGTGGCCTCACGTTTCGTCGCCGACGTGGCGAGCGTTCTCGAAGAGCCGGCGCTGCTGCTTGACTAGCCCGCGCTGCTGCTCGACGAGACCGTCGCGCGGGCCCCGCGGGCAGTCTTCGCGCGACGCTTCAGGATGATCCTTCGGGCCAGCGCGCCGACGATGAGCAGCGCCAGCGCCGCGGCGAACAAGTACCCGAACGAGTGGAGGTACTTCTCTACGGCGGTGAGTGATGAGCGCAGCAGGTAGCCGAGGCCGACGTAGAGCCCCGACCAGATGAACGCCCCGGAGAACGACGCGGCGAGAAACCGCGGATAGCTCGAACCGGCCACGCCCGCTGCGGCGGGCGTCAGGATCCGGACGATCGGCACGGGCCGGGTGAAGAGGATGGCGCGCGCCCCCTGCTTCTCGAGGAGGGCGAGGGCGCGATCCCAGTGGTGCGGCCCGAACTTCTGCACGAGCCGGGTCTCGCGGATCCTGCCCCCGTGTCGCCGCCCGAGGAGGTACCCGACGTGGTCGCCGGCGCAAGCGAATACCGTCACGAGAAGGAACATGACGACGGCGCTCCACGGGGTCGTGAGGGCGGCCGACGCGATCAGGATCGCCGTCTCGCCGGGAAAGACAAGCCCGAGCCCGAGGCCCGCCTCGGCGAACGACAGGGCCGAGCCCAGAGCCCACACGAGACCGACAGGTAGCGCGGCGGCGGCGTCGGTGATCCAGCCTAAGAAGTCCATGGCCGTCAGTCTCTCCGTTCAGGGTGCCGCCGAGCATCGGACGGTCGGATGACCGGGGCCGTCCTTCAGTGCCGTCGTGGAATGCCGTAGCGCGACCGCGTGTCGCCGAATCCATGTACGACATCAGATATTACACACCGGGAGCGGAGTGCGGGTGGTTAGGCCCGAGGGAGCTACACGAGCCCCTGCTGGTAGGCGTAGATGACGGCCTGCACCCGGTCGCGGAGTTCGAGCTTGGCGAGAACCCTGCCCACGTGAGTCTTCACGGTCGACTCCGACAGAAAGAGCGACGCTGCGATCTCGGTGTTCGACAGCCCGCGGCCGATGGCGACGAGCACCTCCTGCTCGCGATCGGAGAGAGGAGAGGGAGCGCCAGCCGAGGTCTCGGGCATCTTGCCGCGGTACATCTCGAGCATCCGCTGGGTGACCCTCGGCGAGATGATGGCCTCGCCCGCCGCGACGGTGTGGATCGCCTGGATGAGCTCGTCAGACGGGGCGTCTTTCAAGAGGAATCCGCTGGCGCCGGCGTTCAGGCCGCCGAACGCGTATTCGTCGAGATCGAAGGTGGTGAGGATGATGACGCGCGTCGCCGCATTCGCGGCCACGATCTGCCGGGTCGCCTCGATTCCGTCGATGCCGGGCATGCGGACGTCCATGAGTACGACATCGGGGGCGAGCTCCGCCGCTCTCGAGATGGCGTCGCCGCCGTTCGTGGCCTCGCCCACCACTCGAATGCCCTCGACGGCCCCGAGCACCATCGCCATACCGGCGCGCAGGAGATCCTGGTCGTCGACGAGAAGCAGAGAGATGTCGGTCATTTCGTCCCTTCGATGGCGGTCGGCAGCATCATGCGAACGCGCCAACCGCCCCCATCCTGCCCGGTCTCGGGGTTGATGGCTGGCCCCGCCTCGACGGTCCCGCCGAAGGCCACCGCCCGCTCGCGCAATCCCAGGAGGCCGCGACCGCTCCCCACCGACTCCGGGCGGCCGACGAAGATGCCGTCGTCGGTGACGTCGAGGGTGGCACACGTGTTGTCGTAGTCGAGCGAGACGAGCACCCGTCCCGGCTCGCGCGAGTAGCGCAGGGCGTTCGTGAGAGCCTCTTGAACGCCGCGGAACAGGGCCACCTGAATCGCCGTGTCGGTCGGAGGCGTGCCCTTCTGCTGCACCGCGACGGGAAGCCCGGCGCTGCGGTAGGTCTCGACGAGGTCGTCGAGCTCGGCGAGCGTCGGCTGCGGGGCGAACTCGACCTGCCCCTCGTCGCGGAGCACCCCGAGCAGACGCCTCATGTCGCGGAGGGAGGAGCGCCCCACCTCGCCGATCTGCCGGACCGCTTCGCGGGAACGCTCAGGATCCGACGTGGCCACGGCTGCGGCTCCATCCGACAGCCGAATCATGACCGAGAGGCCGTGCGCCACGACGTCGTGCATCTCGCGGGCGATCCGTGCTCGCTCTTCGATCGCGGCGAGCTGCCCCTGCTGGTCGCGCTCGCGCGTCAGCTGCGCGGCGCGGTCGAGTAGCGCCTCGAGGTACCGACGACGACCTCCGACGGTCACCCCGATGAGCAGCGTGATGGCGAAGGTCACGGTGAGGAGGGCGAGGGAATGCGGGGAGCCCTGCACCAGGATCTCGACCCCGGCGTTGAGCGCGACCGCGAGAGCGGCGCCGATCCAGGCGAATGCGACACGGTCGTAGACGGCGACGGCGTAGAGGGCGAGCACGAGCACGGTGGCGGGCACCGTCGTGTTGGCCAGCGTGAGGCCGAGGCTGCAGGCGAGTGCGACCCCGAAGCAGGTGAGTGGTCGTGACCGCCGCCAGAGCAGAGCGGCGGCCCCGACGACGGGGAGCGCGAAGAAGCCGCTGACGAGCCAGTCGGCGCCGACCAGGCCGGCGCCGGTGTCGACGGCCTCGAGGTAGCCCACGATAAGCGCGAAGACGGCGAGGAGCCAGTCGGCGAGGCGGGCGTGCCGCATCCAGAACCGCCGCACGAGCCCCGGCGGCCGCGGAAGCAGCGGGTCGACGTCGAGCGGCGCGGTGGACACGGCTCCAGGGTACGCGGAGACGCCGCTTGCTCCCTCCCGGCGGATCCACCCTTTCTTGACAATGATTATCGTTTAGCGATACCGTCGGGAACGTGAAAACAAGCCGCCTCCTGCCCTCGCTCGCCCTCGCCGCCACAGGCGCCCTCGCGCTCGCCGGCTGCTCCGCCTCGGGTGGTGCCGCACCGGACGACAGCACGATCAAGGTCGTAGCGTCCACGAACGTCTACGGCAATATCGCAAAGCAGATCGGAGGATCCTCGGTCACCGTCACCAGCATCCTGTCGAACCCGAACCAAGACCCGCACGGCTTCGAGGCCGACGCCCAGACGCAGCTCGCGATCTCCAAGGCCGACCTCATCATCGAAAACGGCGGCGGCTACGACGACTACGTCGACACCATGCGCTCGTCAACGAACAGCAAGGCAACGCTTCTCAACGCGGTGAAGGTCTCCGGCTTCACCTCGAGCGACGGCGAGCTCAACGAGCACGTGTTCTACGATTATCCGACCATGTCGAAGCTCGCCAACAGGATCGCCACCGACCTGTCGACGGCGAACCCCGACGAGTCGAAGACGTTCTTCAACAACGCGGTGACGTTCAATACGGCGATGGAGAAGCTCGAGGCGCAGACGGCTGCGCTGAAGAAGACCTACGACGGCGATGCCGTCGCCTACACCGAGCCCGTGCCCGGCTACCTGTTCGACGCGATCGGCCTGAAGAACGCCACGCCGGGTGCGTTCTCCGAGGCGGTCGAGGAGGGCGAAGACGTGCCGCCGTCGGCCCTGAACGAGACGCTGAAGCTCATGACCGGCAAGAAGGTCGCCCTGCTCGCCTACAACGAGCAGGCCGGAAGCCCCGAGACCGAGCAGGTGCAGAAGGCGGCCGAGACCGCGGGCGTCCCCGTCGTCCCGGTGACCGAGACCCTGCCGAAGGGCGACGACTATCAGACCTGGCAGCAGAGCAACATCGACGCGGTCAAGGCGGCGCTCGCCCAGTGACAGTGACCCAGCAGTGACGCCGGTCCTCAGTCTCCGGGGCGCCAGCCTGCGCTTCGGCGACCGCGAACTCTGGGCCGGGCTCGACCTCGACGTCGAGCCCGGCGAGTTCGTCGCCGTGCTGGGCCCGAACGGTGCCGGCAAGACGACGCTGCTCAAGGCGATCCTCGGGCAGCAGGAGCTCACGGCGGGAACGGCCGAATTCCTCGGTCGGCCGGTCCGCCGCGGGCACCGGAGGATCGGCTACATCCCGCAGCAGCGGTTGATGGAGTCGGGCACTCCGCTCCGCGCACGCGACATGATCGCGCTCGGCATCACGGGCCACCGCTGGGGTCTGCGGCGCGAGTCCCGTGCCGAACGGGAGCGCGTCGACGCCCTCGTCGCCGAGGTCGGCGCAACCGACTTCGCACTGGCCCCGGTGGCCTCGCTTTCGGGCGGGGAGCAGCAGCGGGCGCGGGTGGGGCAGGCGCTGGCTTCGGATCCTGCGCTTCTGCTCTGCGACGAGCCGCTCATCTCGCTCGACCTGCGCCATCAGCGTGGTGTCACCGACCTGATCGACGAGCAGCGTCGCAAGACCGGTGCCGCGGTGGTCTTCGTGACGCACGACGTGAACCCGATTCTCGACGCCGTCGATCGGGTGGTCTACATCGCCGGCGGGCACTTCACGATCGGCACTCCCGACGAGGTGCTCCAGGCCGACGTGCTGAGCGCGCTCTACGGCACCCCGGTCGATGTCGTGCGCACGATGGGGCGCATCGTGATCGTCGGCAGCAACGACGCCGCCCACGACCACGATGGCCACGGCCACCACGCTGACCACGGTGACGACCTCGACCCAGAAGGGCCCGTGCGGTGAACGCCGACATCCTCACTCACATCCTCTCGTTCGAGAACTTCGGCGAGCTCGTCGTGCTCGTGCGCAACTCGATCATCGCCGGAGCCGTACTCGGCATCGTCGGCGGGCTCATCGGGCCGTTCGTCATCACCCGCAACCTGCCCTTCGCCGTGCACGGCATCAGCGAGCTCTCGTTCGCCGGCGCCTCGATCGCGCTCCTGCTGGGCATCAACGTCGTGACCGGTTCGCTCATCGGAAGCGTGCTCGCCGCCCTCCTGATCGGCCTGCTGGGCAGTCGGGCACGGGAGCGGAACTCGATCATCGCCGTGCTCATGCCGTTCGGGTTGGGGCTCGGCATTCTCGCGCTCGCCCTCTATCAGGGGCGGTCGGCCAACAAGTTCGGTCTGCTGACCGGCCAGATCGTCTCGGTCGACAATCCGCAGCTCGGCTGGTTGCTGGCGATCTCGGCGATCGTGATCGTCACGCTGATCGTCGTCTGGCGGCCCCTCACCTTCGCGAGCGTCGATCCGGACGTCGCGGCCGCAGCCGGTGTCCCGGTCCGCACGCTGTCGATCGTCTTCATGCTCGCGCTCGGGTTGTCGGTGGCCGTCTCGGTGCAGATCGTCGGCGCTCTGCTCGTGCTGTCTCTTCTCGTGACGCCGGCCGCCGCAGCCCTGCGGATCACCGTCTCTCCGTTCTGGGTGCCGGTGCTGAGCACGGTGTTCGCCGTCGTCTCGGTCGTCGGCGGCATCCTGCTCGCCCTCGGGGGCGGCCTGCCGATCTCGCCCTACGTGACGACGATCTCGTTCACGATCTGGCTGGTGTGCCGCCTCGTCGGCGGCCGACGCGAGCGTCGCGGCGGGCGCAGAACGAAGGATCCGACGGCTCGGCTCGCACCTCGACCCACCGCCGCAGTGAACGAAAGGGTGCCCTCATGAAGCGCAACACCTGGCAGCGCGAGGCCGTGCGCGAGGCCCTGTCGACATCGGCCGGATTCGTCAGTGCTCAGGCGCTGCACTCGACCCTGCGGGAGAGCGGTTCGCCGATCGGCCTCGCGACCGTCTACCGGGCGCTGTCGTCGCTCGAGTCGGAGGGCGAGGCCGACAGCCTGCAGCAGGACGGCGAGAGCCTGTTCCGCGCGTGCACCCCCGGCACGCACCACCATCACCTCATCTGCCGCAATTGCGGAACCACGGTCGAGATCTCGGCCGACCCGGTCGAGCAGTGGGCGCGTCAGGTTGCGGCCGAGAACGGGTTCACCGAGGCGAACCACGTCGTCGACGTCTTCGGGCTGTGTGCGGTGTGCTCGGCGCAGGTTGCCCAGGCCGGGCGTGTCGTCTAAGCTTGCTCTTTGGTTGGGTGCTATCTGCGCCCATGTATGCCGAATCTCCTTCGCTGTCACCTCGGTGGCGGGCCGCTCTGGTGGCGGAGACGAAGCGTGCCGACAAGTGACCTTGGGTAGAACCCGTGTGCAAACGCGGGTCTTCTACGGTATTTACGGAGGAAAACCATGGCAGCAACCTGCCAGGTGACTGGAGCCGTTCCCGGCTTCGGGCACAACATCTCGCACTCGCACCGACGCACGAAGCGTCGTTTCGACCCGAACGTGCAGAAGAAGACGTACTACGTGCCTTCGCTGCGCCGTAACGTCACGCTGACGCTGAGCGCCAAGGGCATCAAGGTCATCGATGCTCGCGGCATCGAGAAGGTCGTCAAAGACCTCCTCGCACGTGGGGAGAAAATCTAATGGCAAAGAGCCAGGACGTCCGTCCGATCATCAAGCTCCGCTCGACGGCGGGCACCGGTTTCACGTACGTGACCAAGAAGAACCGTCGTAACAACCCCGACCGTCTCGTGCTGAAAAAGTACGACCCGGTCATCCGCAAGCACGTCGAATTCCGCGAGGAGCGCTAAACATGGCCAAGAAGAGCATGGTTGCGAAGAACAACCAGCGCAAAGTGATCGTTGCTCGCTACGCGACGAAGCGACTGGAGCTGAAGAAGGCTCTGATCGACCCGAACGGCACCGACGAGAGCCGCGAGGCCGCTCGCGTGGGCCTGCAGAAGCTCCCGCGCAACGCGTCGCCGGTCCGCGTCCGTGGCCGCGACGCCATCGACGGCCGCCCCCGCGGTTACCTCAACGAGTTCGGTGTCAGCCGTGTCCGCTTCCGCGACATGGCTCACCGTGGCGAATTGCCGGGCATCACGAAGTCTTCCTGGTAGGTTCTGAGGCGGTTCCCCAGGGGTTTTACCCCTGGGGTCCACTCAGATCCGTCGGTCGCCGCCACCGCGGCGACTGCCCCAAAGAAGTACGCGTGCCACACACAACGTGTCCGAGGAGGACAACACATGGCTGACAAGTCACTGAACCGCACCGAGCTCGTCGCAGCTGTCGCCGCCGAGTCGGGCCAGAGCCAGGCTGCAGTGAGCGGCGTCGTCGACGCTCTCTTCTCCGTCGTCTCGAAGAACGTCGCTGACGGCACCAAGGTCACCATCCCGGGATGGATCGCCTTCGAGAAGACCCACCGCGCCGCACGCACCGGCCGCAACCCGCAGACCGGCGAGGCTCTCGAGATCGCCGCCAGCGACAGCGTCAAGGTCAGCGCCGGCTCGAAGCTCAAGGCTTCGGTCAAGTAACTCAGGCCACACCTGTTCCACAGAAGGAGCGGATCACGACTCAGGTCGTGATCCGCTCCTTCTGGTTTTCGGCGATCAGCAAGCTCGCCTAGGCTTTCCGGGTGCCCCGCCTCTCCCGCCTCGCCGCCCCGGTGCTGCTGGTCGCAGCGGGGCTGGTCGCTCTGCTCGCAGCCCTCGTGTTCGGCGGTGCCGCAGCGCCACTGCCCCTGTCGGATCCTGGAGCGGTCGTCCGGTTCGGTCTGCCGGTCGCCACGTTCCTCGCCGAGCTGGGCGCGTCGCTCACGATCGGCACCCTGGCTCTGGCCTGCTTCGCGCTCACTCCGGCCCGGCCCGAGTGGGGGCGTGCTCTCGACATCGCCTCGGCCGGAGCCCTGTTCTGGACCCTCGCCTCGAGTGTCGCCGGGTTCTTCACGTTCCTCAGCGTCGCCGGAGTCGCGCCGGCCCTCGACGAGAAGTTCGGGCAGTCGCTGGCGTTCTTCTTGACCGGCACCGACCTCGGGCTCGCCTGGTTGATCTCGACCCTGATGGCGGCAACCGTCACCGTGCTCTGCTTCGCCGTGCGGTCGGTCGGTGGGGTCTTCGTCGTCGCACTCCTCGCCGCGGGCGCGCTCGTGCCGATTGCCCAGCAGGGGCACGCCGCCGGCACCGCCTCCCACGCGGCGGCCGTCTCGGCGCTCGGGCTGCACGTGATCGGCGCTGCGGTGTGGCTCGGCGGGCTGCTGGCTGTGGTGCTGCTGCGCCCGGTCATCGAGCGGGCTCGGCTCGCGGTGGTGCTGAGCCGCTACTCGTCGATCGCCCTGGTCTGCTTCGTGATCGTCGCCGTCTCAGGACTCGTCAGTGCCCAGATCAGGATCGGCACCTGGCCGGCGCTCGGGTCGGCGTACGGGCTGCTCGTCGTGGTCAAGGCGGTGCTGCTCATCTTGCTCGGCCTTTTCGGCGTGGTCCATCGTCGCGTCGTCATCGAGCGTGTCGCCGGTGCCAATGCCAAAACCAGCGTCGGCCGGCAGACGCAGCGCGCCTTCTGGTGGTTCGTCACCGCCGAGATCGCCTTTCTCGGGCTCGCCTCCGGCGTGGCCGCGGCGCTGGCTCGCACGCAGACACCGGTGTCGCAGTCCGTCGCGAACGACACGGCCGACCTGACGCCCGCCGAAGTGTTGACCGACGTGAAGCTGCCGGCCGAGTTCACGCCGAGCCGCTGGTTGACCGCGTGGAACATCGACCTGGTCTGGCTGCTCGGCGCCGTCTTTCTCGCGGCGTTCTACCTCGTGGGGGTGGCTCGGCTGCGGCGGCGCGGCGACTCGTGGTCGGTGGGGCGGACGGGTGCCTGGATCCTCGGGCTCGTCGTTCTTGTCTTCGCGACGAACGGCGCTCTGAACGTCTACTCGCCGTATCTGATGAGCGCGCACGTCGTGCAGATAGCGGTGGCGGCGTTGGTCGTGCCCGTGCTGCTCGTGCGCGGCGCACCGTGGACCCTGGCGTTGCTCGCCATCGAGAAGCGCACCGACGGCAGCTCGGGCCCGCGAGAGTGGATGCTCGGCATCGTCCAGTCGCGCGGCGCGGCCTGGCTCACGCACCCCCTGGTCGGCGGGCCGCTGCTGGCAGTGTCGGTCTGGGCCGTCGTCTGGTCGCCGCTGCTGCGGTGGACGGCGACCACCGACCTCGGCCGCTTCTGCCTGATCGCCGGCCTCGTGCTGGTGGGCTGGCTTTTCGCGCAATCGATGGTCGGTCTCGACCCCGTGCCGGTGCGGGCCGGGGTGAGGCTCAGGATCCTGCTCGGCGCAGTGGCACTGCTCGCCGTCAGTGCAGTCGGTGCCGCTCTCGCCCTCACCCCGGGGCTCCGGCTTTCGAACTGGTACGGCGCCATGGGCCGCACCTGGGGGCTGCCGCCGCTGGCCGACCAGCAGGCGGGCGGGTTCGCGCTCGTCGCAGCCGCGATCGTGCTCGCTGTCGCGGTCGGTGCTGTCGGTGTCGCCGCGCGTAAGCGCTGAACCGGTCGCGACGGTTCAGAACTCTGGCAGGACCGGCCCGATAGCGGAGCTATCGGCGTAAAAGTGCGGTTTTTGCCAGAGTTCTGAACGCCTGTTGGCGCGGGTCGAGACGAGGCTCAGACGGCGACGGGCGCGGGGGTCTCGGCCAGAAGCTCGCGTACCATCGGCGCCACCTCGCGGCCGTAGAGCTCAATGCTCTTCATCATCCGCTCGTGCGGCAGGCTGCCCATGCTGTAACGCATGTCGAAGCGCGTCGCGCCGAGCAGACGCATGTTGTGCGCGATCTTGCGGGCAACGGTCTCGGGCGATCCCACGTAGAGGGCACCCTCGGGGCCGGCCGTCGAGAGGTACTGCTCGCGCGAATAGGGCGGCCAGCCGCGCTCGCGTCCGAGCTGGTTCGTCTGGGCCTCCTGGTACGGGTAGAGGATCTCGAGGGCCTCGGCGTCGGTGGCCGCGATGAAGCCCGGGGAGTGCATGGCGATCGGCTGGGGAGCGTGCCCGAACTGATCGAGGGCGCGGCGGTAGAGGTCGGAGTAGGGCGCGAACTGGGACGGGCTGCCACCGATGATCGCGAGGAACAGCGGGAGGCCGTAGTGCGCCGCGCGGATGACCGACTGCGGGCTGCCGCCGACGCCGACCCAGGTCTTGATGGTGCCACTCTCGGGGCGCGGGTAGACCCACTGGTCGGTGAGGGCGCCGCGCTTGGTGCCCTCCCAGGTGACGGGGGCGTCTTTCAGGAGCTCGGCGAAGAGGTTGATCTTCTCCTCGAAGAGCACCTCGTAGTCCTGCAGGTCGAGGCCGAACAGCGGGAACGACTCGGTGAACGAGCCGCGGCCGAGGATGACCTCCGCGCGCCCGTTCGACAGAGCGTCGACGGTGGCGAAGCGCTCGTAGACGCGGACCGGATCGTCGGACGAGAGCACCGTGACTGCCGAGCCGAGTCGGATCCTCGAGGTCTTCGCAGCGATGGCAGCGAGGACGACCTCGGGGGCCGAGACGGCGAAGTCGACGCGGTGGTGCTCGCCGACGCCGATGAAGTCGAGACCGACCTCGTCGGCGAGGACGGCCTGCTCGACGAGGTTGCGGATGGTCTGGGCGTGGCTGAGCAGAGTGCCGTCGAGCGGGGTGCCCGAGGCGGTCTCGGTCACGTCGCCAAAGGTGTCGAGGCCGAGCTGGATCGCGCTCGGATCGAGGGTGGGAAGCTCGCGCTCCGGGTTGCTGGCGGTGGCCATGGTGTCCCCATTTCTATGCGTATGCATATTCAATCACGAAGGGGGCTGATTTGTTCCCGATCAGCGCAGGGACGAGACGGTGCGACCCACCATTCGCGCATCGCGGACGCGCCGCTCGTACGTCGCGGCGACCACGATGAGCAGAACTCCGCCGACGCCCGCCCACAGCCACCACGGCACCGACGTCGTCACGAGCACGAGTCCCGGCCAGAGCTGGGCGATCGCGTGCAACACGGCGACGCCGCCGCCGACCAGGAGCGGCGCCTGGAGCCGGAGCCGCGCACCGGCCAGGAGGCTCGCGACAGCGAGCACTCCCACGGCCACCAGGCGCGGCGTCTGAACGTCGACGTAATCGGCCAGGAGTCCGGGCAGGAGCAGCACGAGGAGCCCGAATCCCAGGGCGCGCCACGAGCCCACGGCCGGATCGCGACCGAGCCGCAGGGCCCCTGAGACCAGGGCGGCGACCGCGACCGGTGCGGTCACCGTCTCGAACGGCACCGATTCCGTGAGCCCGCCGAGCAGGGCTACTGCGGCGATGACTGACGCGGCGACGAGGGCCGCCTGGCGAAGGCGGATCGCCAGCTGGCTCCTCGAACGAGCGGGGCCCCCGAGTGCGCTGGCCAGACAGCAGACGGCGAGAGCGAGGACGGCGGTCACCGGTCGCTGCCAGTCGACGGCCGCGCCGAAAAGACTCGAGAGAAGCGGAACGAGCTCGGGAAGGGCGAACACGACCACGGCCACCACGGCGAGTGCGGGAGCCACGGCCGTCAGGCGGCGCCGAGGATCCCGCGCGGCGTCGACCGAGTCACCCCGGTCGCGCGACCACAGCACCGCGATTCCCAGCGCGAGAAGAGCCGCCGCCGACGACCAGGCGTCGGGGTGGGCTGCGCCGCTCGTGGCGGGGGAGCCCAGCGCCATCGTCAGACCGGTCGCGACGATGCCCACCACGGAGCCGGCGGCCAGCGTGGTGCGGACGTCGACGCGGGTGCGGCCGAGAGTCGTGGCGGCGATGCCGGCGAGGGTGGCCGCGGCGATGACCAGGATCGGTCGGACCAGAGGCCCCTCCGGTGAGGCGATGATCGACGGCAGGAGAGCGGTGGCGACTCCGACGCCGAAGAGCAGGGGGAAGACCGGGTGCGGGTGCGCGGGGTGAGGGGCCGAGCCGTGCGCGAACCGGAGGGGGAGCGCGGGGAGCCCGAGGGCCAGAAGAGCCAGGAGCGCGGCCAGGGGAAGCGAGTAGGCCTCGACGACGGTGACACCGGCATCGGCCAGTACCGCCCACAGTGCCGTGATCGCGAGCACGGGTGCCGCCCAGGCCACATGGTGTCGGAGATGGGCGCCGGTCAGCGCGGCAAGCGGCGACGAGCCCGGTGTCGACGCGATGGCCAGGGCGGCGATCGCGAGGACTGCCAACGTCGGCCACGCGGGCGCCGAGAGAAGCGCAGCGGCGGACGTCACCAGCCCAGCGGCGACGAGCGGGGCATCCCAGGCGAAACGACGCGAAGTCGCACTGCCCGACGGCCCCCGCAGGAGTACGCGGGAGGCGATCGCGAGGCCGAGCACCGTTACGGCGAGGAGCAGCCAGCGTGTCTCGAATACCAGCGAGCCCGCGTTCAGCAGGCGGTCGGCGCTGGCGATCACGGCCGCGGGCGTGATGAAGGCAGCGGCGAGTCGCTCGGCATCGCGCTCCGGTGCCGGGACGACCAGCCAGACGAAGGCCGTGATGGCGACCAGGGCGAGGAGAGCCGCGGCCGCGCGGCCCGTGCCTGCGGGAGCGACCCCGAAGACGACGCCGGCGACCGCGAGCGCGGCGACGGCGGTGGCGGAGACGACCCGGAGGTCGAGGAGCGGAACGCGGCGGAGCAGCGGGATGATCGGCGCGGTGGCGACCACCAGCAGGCTCACGATCGCCGTCAGGATGACGCAGGCGGTGGCGGCACGGCCGCCGGGATCGGCGCCGGTCGGAGCGAGCCAGGCCGGGATCCTGAGGGCCGAGGTGACGACAACGAGCGAGACGGCCAGTGTCACCAGCGGCGCGATGATCCGCGCGGTCGCCTTGGAAAGTGATCGAGTCGACAGCACCCGGAGCCCGACGAGGAGAGACACGAGCAGGAGCAGGGCGGGGATCCACAGCGACTGAGTCAGAGGGGACTGTACGAAGAGCAACCCTGCGGCGACCGCCACGGTCGTGCCGGAGACGCCCCGCGACACGCGCCCGTCTCGGAAGGCCGCCAGGGCGAGGCCCCCGACGAGAGCGGTCAGCGTGAGGTCGCCGGGCGGCAGGGACGTCGACAGGGCGGCGCCGACGAGAGCGAGTGCCAGGACGGCCTCCGCCGTGGTCGTCACTGCGCGCCGCACTGTCGCCCTCGGACAGAGGAGGGCCACAGCGGTCGCGGCACCGAGGGCGGCGAGAGCGAGGCCGAGCGCCGACACGGTGAGTGGAAGGATCTCGTCGGATGGTGCCGCGCGAGACGCTGCGGTCAGGTCGGCGAGGAAGGGCGCCGCGTCGGACCAGCTGACGAGTCGTCCGCTGACGCCCCCGGCCACCACGACGCTCAAGACCGTTGCGACGACGGCGAGTACGACGAGACCGGACCACGACGCCCGTGCGAGTGCGGCCCGCACGACCGGTCGGCGCTCGGACGCAGCACGGGAGGCGAGAGCGAAGGCCAGCACGACGAGGGCGATCGACAGGGGCAGGATCCAGGCGGCCGCGGTGTCGAGACCGGCTCGCACAGCCGCGTCGAACGGGAGCAGGGCCAGAGTCACCCCGGCTGCGGCGGACGCGAATCGGCCCGGCCCCGATCGAGAGCCGGTCACCCCGCGGATCGCGAGGACCATGAACAGGGCGACCGACACGAGCACCGGAACGACCCAGCCGAGTGCGGCGTCGCGCGGGAGCGCGAACGCGGCCAAGGTCGACACGACCAGCGGGCCGGTCGAGGTGACCCGGATCCACGCGCGGTCGGTGCGGTCGCGTGCGAGCCGGGCGGCGGGGGATCCTCCGCTCCTGTCGAACAGGGTCGGGACGATCCAGACGGCTGCCGCAGCGGCCCCACCAGCCCAGAACCGGGTGGCCGAATCGGCGGCGAGGCCGGACGCGAGACCGAGAGCGGCCAGCGGCAGGGCGACGAGCGCGGCGCGGACGAGCGAGTGGAGGCCGGTCAGGCGGGAGGTGACGAGGAGCGCGACCGCGGATCCTGCGCCGAAGATCCCGACGAAGAGGAGCGGGTCGAGGCGGCCCGATCCGAAGAGCCCCTGGCTGCGGATGAGAAGGCCGTCGAGGCCGAGGAGCACGGCGGCGAGCACGCCGAGGTCCTCCGCGGTTCCCGGGAGGCGACGGTGCAGGCGGGTGGCGATGCCGAGCACGGCGGCGACCACGAGCAGCAGCAGGCCCGAGCGGACCCCCGCCGACGTGACGAGGAACGCCACGAGCGAGAAGAAGACGGCCGTCACCGAGACGAGCACGATGCCGACGGTGAGGAGGAGGACCTGGACGCCGCTTCGACCGGAGGGGGTCTTCTCGAGTCGGGTGCTGCGGGGCGGCGTCGGCGGGCGAAGCGACGGCAGCGGCGATGCGGGCGGCGGGGCGGCCTCCGCGTCGCCGGTCTCGGCGGCGCGCAGCAGCGACGACAGCCGGGCGATCTCGTCGGCGGCCTCGGCGTCCTGACGAGCCATGTCGAGTCGCAGCTGGTCGATGAGCGCGCGCCGTTCGAGGTCGACCGCCAGCAGGCGATCCGAGTTATCGGCGAGCCGCGCCGCGACCGGACCCACGAGGCGGAGGCCGCAGTGCGGGCAGGTCGTCCCGTCGAGCGTCGTGAAGCAGGCGGGGCACAGGGTCCGATTGCTCAGCACGGTCGCTGAGGGGGGCCAGACCGTGGTCGGGTGCTCGTCGATGTCGTCCTCCGAAGTGAAGCCCCAGCGGGAGGTGGGGTGGCGCAAACGTAGTGGAGGGCGGCGGGGCATATCGAGAGGCACTGTTGCCCCTACCCGGTCGCGGCGCGGCGCGGCGGCGGGCAGGATCCTGAGCGGTCGACTTCGTGAGTGACCCCACGTCTGGGTCGCACGAGGACTGGGGGGTGAGGCAGGCCCGCGCTCCCTCTAGGATCATCCTCATGTCGACCAGCGACCCGTTCGCACAGGATGGCCCCCACGGGCGCCACGCCGAGATCGACGCTGCCGCGCGCACGATCGCCTTCTCGTTCGGCCTGTCGGGCATCACGCTTCGACGCCTCGCATCGACGGCCGGTCTGAGCCCGGGTGACATCGCCGCGCACGAGCCGTCGATGACCGCGCTCGTCGCCCGCACGTTCGAAGAGCTCGCCGAGATCGAGCTCAACGAGGCGAGGCGCGACATCGCCGGTTCCGACTCGGCACTCGGAGCCCTCCGCCTCCTCGTCGGCAGCCTGCTCGAAGACACGCACGGCAACTTCAACTCCGTCTGGGCCGACGCCTGGTCGATGGGCCGCCACAACGTCGCCCTCGCCCGCGCCGCCCGCGACAACATGACCGCCTGGCACGAGCTGATCTGCTCGGTCGTGCGTCGCGGCATGGATGGGCGCGAATTCGAAGGATCCGACTCCGACCTCGTCGCCCTGCAGTTCTTGGCCCTGATCGACTCCATCACGGCCTACTCGCTCGTCGACTACCGCACTCCCGCCGAGCGCTCGCACCTCATGCGGCGGACGCTCGAGGTGTCGCTGGGGTTGGCTGCGGGTTCGCTCTAGCTCTTGCTCTAGCTCTGACTCGTGTGTGCGCGGGTGCCTCGATCGTCTCCGGGGTGCCAGAACGTCGCCGAGCACCGCCCGAGTGCGACGGAACGGCATTGACGGTCTCTGGCGTCTAACGATTGGGTAGGCCAACCCGTTCTTCCCGCTGCTGTTCCCGCACCGTGATGGAGACTCCCATGACCACACCGACCACGACGACGACGACGCAGCCCGTCGACACCAAGGGGCTCAAGGGCGGATCGCTCGGCCTCGTCTCGAGCGTGGTCGTCGGCATCGCATCGACCGCCCCGGCGTACAGCCTCGCGGCGAGCCTCGGGTTCATCGTCATCGGCGGCACGCTCGTCGCGGGTGTGCACGCGCCGGGCATCATCCTGCTGGCGTTCGTGCCGATGTATCTCATCGCCGTCGCCTATCAGGAGCTCAACAAGGCCGAGCCCGACTGCGGCACGACCTTCACCTGGGCGTCGCGGGCCTTCGGCCCGATCACCGGCTGGATGGGTGGCTGGGGGATCATCGTGGCCGACGTGATCGTCATGGCGAACCTCGCCTCGATCGCCGGCTCGTATTCGTTCACGTTCGTCGGCAGCTTCGGGCTGCCGGCCGTCGCCGCCCTGTCGAGCAACGTGTTCTGGTCGACCGCCGCGGGCATCGCCTGGATCGTCGTCATGACGTACATCTGCTACCGCGGCATCGAGATCTCGGCGCGGCTGCAGTACTTCCTGCTGGCGTTCGAGGTGATCATCCTCATCTTCTTCGCCGTCTTCGCGCTCGTCCGCGTCTACTCCGGCAACGCCGAGTCGTACTCGCTGACGCCGTCGCTCGACTGGTTGAACCCGTTCACGCTCGGCCCGGGCACCATCGCCCCCGCGATGCTCACGGCGATTTTCATCTATTGGGGTTGGGACACCGCGGTCTCGATCAACGAAGAGACCAAGGATCCCGAGAAGACGCCGGGTCGCGCGGCCATCATCTCGACGGTGCTCCTGCTCGTGACCTATGTGCTGGTCGCCGTGGCCACCATCGCGTTCGCCGGAGTGGGCGACCAGGGCATCGGCCTCGCCAACGCCGACAACGCGCTGGACGTCTTCTCGTCGGTCGGGCCGGCGCTGTTCGGGGGAGGAGCGGTGGGCTCGATCCTGATGGCGCTCCTCGGCTTCTCGATCCTCACCAGCGCCTCGGCCTCGACGCAGACGACCATTCTGCCGACCGCGCGCACCTCGCTCTCGATGGCGGTCTACAAGGCCCTGCCCGAGCAGTTCGCCCGAATCCACCCGAAGTACCTCACCCCGACCTGGTCGACCATCGGCATGGGCATCGTCTCGGTGGCCTTCTACCTGATCTTCACTCTGATCAGCGTCGACCTGCTCAGCGCCCTGATCGGCTCGATCGGCCTGATGATCGCCTTCTACTACGGCCTCACCGGCTTCGCCTGCGTCTGGTACTACCGCAGGACGCTCTTCACCTCGCCGCGGAACTTCATCATGCGCGGTCTCTTCCCCCTGCTCGGCGGACTGTCGCTGCTCGGTGTCTTCGTCTACGGGGTCTACGCCTTTGCCGCTCCCGACTGGCTGACCGACGCCGACGGCAAGAACATCACCATCATCGGAATTGGTGCGCAGGCGGTCGTCGGCATCGGGGGCCTCCTCGTCGGAGTGGTGTTGATGCTGCTCTGGAGGTGGCGCCGGCCCGAGTTCTTCCGCGGCGAAACACTCGTCAAGCGCAGCGACTACGTGCTCGCCCCCGGGGAGGGTGTCGTCGCGAACTTCGGTCTGCCCGACTCGGGATACTTTCCGACCGTCGTCGCCTCCGACCTGTCGAACCTGCCCACCGGAGCGATCGCGATCGACACCGAGACCGGCAAGCGAGTTCGCGGCACCCGTCGCACCGGTGTCGCGCCGGCGTCGCCGAACGTTCCCACCAGCCCCTCCGATCCATCCGACTCCAACGAACGGCCCTAGCTCCTCATGAAGATCCTCATCATCGGCGCCGGCGGCGTCGGCTCCGCCGCCGTGCGCATCGCCGTGCGCCGCGACTTCTTCGACACGCTCGTGGTCGCTGACTACGACCCCGCCCGCCCGACCGCTCTGGTCGCCGCCGTCGCTGACACGCGTCTCGTCGCCGCCCAGGTCGACGCCTCGTCGGCCGCCTCGGTCGCCGAGCTCATCCGCGCGCACGAGATCACGCACGTGCTGAACGCGGTTGACCCGCGCTTCGTCATGCCGATCTTCGACGGCTGCTTCGAGGCCGGTGCGACCTACCTCGACATGGCAATGAGCCTGTCGACACCGCACCCGACCGACCCGCACACCCAGACCGGCAAGAAGCTCGGAGACGACCAGTTCGCCGTGGCGTCCGACTGGGCAGGCAAGGGAGCGCTGGCTGTCGTGGGCATCGGCGTCGAGCCCGGTCTCTCGGACGTCTTCGCGCGCTACGCCGAAGACGAGCTCTTCAGCGAGATCGACGAACTCGGCGTGCGCGACGGGGCGAACCTCGTCGTCGAGGGCTACGACTTCGCCCCCTCTTTCTCGATCTGGACCACCATCGAAGAGTGCCTCAACCCGCCAGTGGTGTTCGAAAAGGAACGCGGATGGTACACCACGGCGCCGTTCTCCGAGCCCGAAGTCTTCGACTTCCCCGACGGCATCGGGCCAGTGGAGTGCGTCAACGTCGAGCACGAAGAGGTGCTCCTGATGCCGCGGTGGACCAAGGCGAAGAAGGTGACGTTCAAGTACGGCCTCGGCAACGAGTTCATCGAGGTGCTCAAGACTTTGCATATGCTGGGCCTGGACAAGACCGAGCCGCTGGAGGTCAAGGGAGTGAAGGTGGCGCCGCGCGATGTGGTGGCTGCCGGGTTGCCGGATCCTGCGACCCTCGGCGACAAGATGAGCGGCAAGACCTGCGCGGGTGTGTGGGTGAAGGGCACCGGCAAAGACGGCAAGCCGCGCTCGACCTACCTGTACCACGTGGCCGACAACGAGCAGACGATGGCGGAGTACTCGTCGCAGGCCGTCGTCTGGCAGACGGCGATCAACCCGGTGATCGCGCTCGAGCTGCTGGCGACCGGGGTGTGGTCGGGGGCCGGCGTGCTCGGGCCCGAGGCATTCGACGCGCGGCCGTTCCTGTCGCTGCTCGCCGCCGATGCGCCCGAGGGCTATGGCTCGCCGTGGGGGATCGAGGAGAAGGCGCTGTAACTGGCGTTGGCGTAGCAAGCCCTACGCGGGCGGCGGTCGAGGTGGCCCTGGAGCCACCTCGACCGACCGATCAGGGCAGGTAGTACGTCGGGTTCGGCAGCTTGACCGTGCGCTTGGCGTGCCCGCCGATCAAGTCGCTGAACTGGTCGCCGTAGTTCGCCACCACGGTGTACCCGCCACCGGCTGCCGACTCGACGTGAGCTCGGGTCTGCGACTTGTACTCGATGGTGGTGCACTTCGCTGCGGCGCACGTGACGTACGAGGGTTGCTGCGAGGCACCCTTGCCGGTCCACTTGGTGTAGTAGTTCTCAGCCGTGAAACCGGAGTAGCCGACCTTGGCCAGGTTTGCCAGTGTCGCGGCCTTCTGGTCGTCGTTGCGACCCGTCAGACCGATCAGCGTGCAGCCCGCGGCCTTGGCGACGCCGGCTAGGGTCGTCATGCCAGGGGTGGCGGGGAACCGCTGGTCTTGCACCCACACGTCTTGCTCGGCGGGGTCGAACGTGAAGTGCATGTCGGCCACCTCCATGTCGTACGTCCAGAGCGTGGTGTCGTCGGCGTCGAGAACGATCGCGGGCTTCTGGCCCTTGGTCGAGGCGGCGTAGCACTGCGACGCGACGCGAGGGATCTCGCGCTTGAGGATCTTCTGCATCTCGCTGATGTAGGGCGACGAGGTCTTGTTCGACAGCCCGGTGCCCGTGTCGCCGTAGTAGACGGCGATGGTCGACTTGACGCTGTCGATGTTGGGGATGCCCTCGCCCGACTGCGTCAGACCGGAGGAGCCGTCGGCCTTCATGACGAAGTGCGTACGGGGCGCGAGACGCGGCTCTTTGACCCCGGGCAGGTCGGCCGACGGCAGGTAGTACGTCGGGTTGGGGAGCTTGAGCACGCGGTCGGCGTAGCCGCCCTGCAGGTCAGACCACTGGTCGCCGACGTTCAGCGCGATGTCGTAGCCCTGCTTCTCGATGTGCTTGCGCGTGAGCGCCTTGTACTCGACGGTCGTGCACTTGGCAGTTGCGCAGGTGACGTACGAGGGCTGCTGCGAGGTGCCCTTGCCGGTCCATTTCGTGTAGAAGTTCTTCGACGTGAAAGCGGTGTAGCCGACCTTCTTCAGGTTGCCGAGGGTCGCCGCCTTCTGATCGTCGTTGCGACCGGTGAGACCGAAGATCGTGAAGCCCATCTTTTTGGCGGTCTCGACCATCGACACCATCGACGGGGTCGCGGGGAACCGCTGGTCTTGCACCCAGACGTCTTGCTCGGCGGGGTCGAACGTGAAGTGCATGTCGGCCACCTCCATGTCGTAGGTCATCAACGTGGTGTCGTCGGCGTCGAAGACGATCGCGGGCTTCTCGTGGTGGCGGATCGCCTTCTGGTAGATCGCCTTCAGGCTGCGCGTCTGCTTCGCCACGATGCTCGACATCTCGCTGATGTAGGGCGACGAGGTCTTCGAGGCGATGCCCGTGCCGGGGTCGCCGTAGTACTTCGCGATGGTCGACTTGACGCTGTCGATGTTGGGGATGCCCTCACCGCCCTGCGTGAGCCCGGACGACCCGTCGGCCGCCATCGTGAACTGGGTGCGCGGCGCGAGCGTCGAGCTGCTGCTGCCGCCCCCGTGCCCGCCTCTGACCGCGTGCGTGGGCGCCGCTGCCTGGGCGGGGCCAGCGCTGATCAGAGCTGCCCCCAGTGCCAACGCCGCGACCGCGACACCGGCTTTCAGTCGAAAAGTCGAGTGGAAAAACATGTCGTCCCCTTGCGTGATCACGACCCCCCTCATCGGGGGTCACAGATCACCCTAATCAGACGGTGCGGGATCTGCAGACTTTATCCACAACCCTTAACGAGCGCGTTACACGAGAGGCGTGCCAAAGCCTTAGAGCCGTCGGTACGCCGTCTCGATCACGTAGTCCTTGCTCGGACCGGACGCCGCCCAGCGCATCCGCCAGCCACTCGCGTCGCCGTCGAGCCGCCCCGAATAAAGGTCGGGCGCGCAGTCGTGCACGAGTTCGGCGCCCCAGCGCCAGTCGTGGAATTCGCGGCCGTCCGCGAAATTCGTGGCCCAGGATCCCTCGGGGCCGCGTTCCAGCGCACGCTCGGTCGAGATCGGAACCTCCCCGCCCGGCAGGCCCATCGTGCCCGACTCCACCCACACGATTCGGTCGGGGCCGGAACGGGAGAAGGTCGCGGTGCCGTGCACCGGGATCCTTCGGTCGTCTCTTCGGTCGTCGACCATTCGGGTGAAGTGCCAGGTGCCGAGCAGTTCGTCGGGGGTCACGCTACTTTCCGACCGCCGCCTGGCGCCGGGGCAGGATCGACGTCAGGGACACCTTGCGGGTGTACTCGATCGAGCCGTATCGGAAGAGGCGCACCGCGACCTGAAGCACGATGAGACCGAGCACGAACTGCTCGACGACGACACCGATGGCCTCGGCCGGCGACAGCGACGAGAAGCCGTTGCGGAGCAGCGCGGTGACCGGTGCCGAGTACGGGAACCAGGTGAAGATCTGCACGATGAACGAGTGCGGGTCGGAGACGATGAGCGTGACCGCGTAGAACGGCACGAACATGAGGGCGATCATCACGCCGAAGATCTGGCCCGCGTCTTTTGCCGTCGGCATGATCGCACCGACCGCGACGAGGGTGCCGGTAAAGAGGATGAAGCCGCCGATCAGGAGCAGGGCGCCGATGACCATCTGGAACGGATCGATCTGCAGGTTCGAGAGGTCGAAGGCCGGAAGGTTGAGTGAGTTCCGGAAGAAGAGGAAGCCGATCACGATCGGCAGCGCGAACACGAGCATCTGCACGATGCCGACGACGAAAAGCGAGATCACCTTGCCGATGATGAGGGTCGTCGGGTTGAGCGTCGTCAGGATCATCTCGGTGACGCGGTTCTCTTTCTCCTCCAGCGTCGAGGTCAGCATCTGATTGCCGAGCAGCAGGATCACGACGTAGAACAGCGCCAGGAACAGCAGAGGCGGGATGACGCTGCCGATGCCGCCCGAGAGGTTCCCAGAGGAGTCGTACGTGGTCGCCTCGACCGGCCCGGTGCCCTGGACGAGGCTCGACAGCTTCGAGTCGCCGACCTTCGCCTCGGCGCTCGCGGTGAGGATGCGCGTCGCGACCGACGAGTACTTGCCGTTGTCGAAGATGCCCTTGTCGACGCCGTAGACCTTGGTGGCCTGCTTCGCGGGATCGGCCGGGTAGGCGAAGTAAGCGTCGAGGTCGCCGCTCTTGACCGCGGCGATGGCGTCGGCGCCGGAGGAGGCCTCGGTGCCGCCGAGCGACTTCACGATCGCCGGGTCGACCACGCCGGAGGCGTCGCTGTACGAGAAGCTGAACTTCTGGTCTTTCTGCGACGTGACGCTGTTGTCGGTCGACGTGTTGGCGGCGACGATCAGCGCGACCACGATGCCGATGATCACCGGCACGATGAGGGTGGCGATCCAGAACCGGCGCTTGGTCAGCGTGCGGGTGATCTCGAACGACACGACCGTCGAGAGGTTGTGGCGGGCCATCAGGCAGCCACCCCCGCGGTGGGCTGGGCCGGATCCTTGGCATTATCAGGATCCGACGCGGTGTCGGCCTCGTCGCCATACACGCGCAGGAAGATGTCGTCGAGGCTCAGCTTCGACGTCTCGAAGCCGCGCACCGCGACGCCGGCCCCGACCAGGTCGCGCAGGATGGCCGCCTCGTCGGCGCCCTCGGTCACGGTGAGCTCGGCGTAGTTGCGCTCGCGAAGCGTCACCAGGTATTTCGACGACTCGGGGATGTCGCCCGAGTAGCGCAGGCGCACCATCGTGCCACCGAACTGATCCTGCACCTCGGGGATGGTGCCGTACGCCTCGCTGCGTCCGTTCTTCAACAGGATCACTCGATCGCAGAGCCGCTCGACCTCCTCCATCTGGTGGGTGACCATGAGCACGGTGGCGCCCTGCCGCTTCTGCTCTTCGATGATGTCCATCAGCAGACGCCGGTTGACCGGGTCGAACCCCTTCGTCGGCTCGTCGAGGATCAGCAGCTCGGGCTGGTTCATGATCGTCACGCCGAGCTGCACCTTCTGCTGCTGGCCGCCCGACAGCTTGTCGAGCCGCGTCGCAGCCTTGTCGGCGAGGCTCACCCGCTCGAGGTAGTTCAGCGACCACCGCTTCGACTCCGGCTTCGACAGGCCCTTGAGACGCCCGAAGTAGGTCATCACGTCGATCACCGACTCCTTCTTGTAGAGCCCGCGCTCCTCGGGCAGGTAGCCCAGCCGGGATCCCCGCTCAGGCGAGAACGGCCGACCGTCGATGTGCAGCGTGCCGCCGGTCGGCTGGTAGATGCCGAGCAGCGCGCGGATGGTCGTCGTCTTGCCCGACCCGTTCGATCCGAGAAAGCCGAAGGTCTCGCCGGCCTCGATGTCGAACGACAGATCGTCGATGACTGTCGTACGGCCGAAGACCATTCGGAAGTTCTCGATGTGGACTATCGGTGAACTAGCTGCCTGCCCCATGCGACGACCCTAGCGAACAGTCTCGTTTGGCCGCAGGTCCGTTGTCGAAATCGAGGAGTCAGCGGGGCGTGATGGTCAAGCCGTTGTCCGACCCGATCGTGACCAGGTACTCCACCTGGAACGGCACGTCACGGCTGATCGGCACATCGCTGCCGTCGTACAGCGACTGCGTGTCGACCTCGAGGTGGGCGCGGCCGGTCGCGCGAGTCACGAGCCAGACCCCCGGCGTCGCTGTCGCTCGGAGCGCCACCGGCGGGTAGGTCGTCATGCTCCACCGAGGATCCGACGTGAGCCGATCGTCGACCTCCTCCCCGAATGGGCAGCCCGCCGGGAGCAGCACCCGCTGCGGAAGGCACGTGGTCTTCAGGTACTTGGTCACATCGACTTTGACTTTGCTGAGGAAGCTCGCCTTCGGCACCACCGACACGGTCGCTCGCGCGACAGTGCCCGGGCTGGCCGCCACGACGGTCGTCGTCTTCGCGGTGAGGTAGGTGCTGTCGTGCGTCAGGTCGAACACGGCGGGAGCCAGCACCGTGTAACGGGTGGCCAGGTCGGCGCTTGCGGCGCGGATGTCGACGCCATTGGCCTCGAAGCGGGGGTCGTGCAGCGGAGTGACCTCGACGGAGGCGGTCGGTGCCGTCGTGAACTTCCAGCCCGAGAAGAGGCCGGCGATCGTGCCGTCGCGCTCGACCGCGAAGGTGGCCCGGCGGATCTCGCTCTGGCTGTTCTTGCTGTCCTGGCCGTCGTTGCTGTCTTTGCCGTCTTGTCCGCCCTCGTCGCGTCCTAGCCGGAACTCCGCCGCCACCCGGTGCACCCCACCGGACACGACGTCGCGGGTCGTGTGGAAATCGCGGACACGGCCCTCCTCGGGCACGGCGAGCAGGTCGTCTTCGGCGCCCGGCTGGACTCCGGCGAGATGAAGAGCGCTGTTCGTGTCGCCGCGATCGAGGGCACCGAGGTAGCCCCGCACGAATCCGGAGGCGCTGTAGACGGTCGCGTTGAGAATGACGACCGTTGCGATGAAAGCCACGACGACGAGAGCGAGAAGGCCGCCCCAGATGAGGAGGGCGCGCTTCGTCGTCCCCCCAGGCGCCAGCATGTCCACATCCTAACTTCGTGCGACCGTGCCCCTCGTGGGCGCCGGGTAGATTGGAGGTGTGAACGAAAGGGGTGACGCATGAGTCCAGCCCCCGAGCTGTCGGCCGAGCAGGCCGCGGTCTACGACGCGATCGAGAACACCCGCGAGCACATCTTCGTGACGGGCCGGGCCGGCACCGGCAAATCGACGCTGCTCAACCACCTGTCGTGGAACACCTCCAAGCAGATCGTCATCTGCGCCCCGACCGGTGTCGCGGCGCTCAACGTCGGCGGCCAGACGATCCATTCGCTGTTCCGACTGCCGATCGGCCTCATCGCCGACCACGACATCGAGCAGAACGCCGAGCTGCGCAAACTGCTCAACACCATCGACACCCTCGTGATCGACGAGGTCTCGATGGTCAACGCCGACCTCCTCGACGCCATCGACCGGTCGCTCCGCCAGGCCCGACAGCGACGCAACGAGGCCTTCGGCGGAGTGCAGGTGGTGCTCTTCGGCGACCCGTACCAGCTCGCGCCGGTGCCCGGCGACCCCGAAGAGCGTGCCTACTTCCGAGATCACTACCGCTCCATGTGGTTCTTCGACGCGCACGTCTGGGACGACGCGTCGCTGCGCATCCTCGAGCTCGCGTTCATCCACCGACAGAGCGACGCCGGATTCAAAGAGATGTTGAACGCCGTGCGTCACGGCCGTGTCACCGCCGAGATCGCCGGCGCACTCAACCAGGCCGGTGCCCGAGAGCTGCCCACCGACGGCGGTGCCATCACCCTCGCCACGCGCAACGACACTGTCGCGCGCATCAACAAGCTCGAGCTCTCACGCCTCCCTGGCACCATCAAGACCGCCAAGGCCGACGTCACCGGCGACTTCGGCGGTCGCACGTTCCCGGCCGACGACGCCCTCGAACTCAAGCCCGGGGCGCAGGTCATGTTCCTCCGCAACGACTCCGAGCAACGCTGGGTCAACGGGTCGGTGGGCGTCGTCACCCGCATCCGCGACACCGTGTTCGTCGAGCTCGACGGCGAAGAGGTCGAGGTGCAGCCCGCGGTCTGGGAGAAGTACAAGTACAGCTACTCGGCCACGACGAAAGAGCTCAAGAAAGACATCGTCGCCGAGTTCCAGCAGTTTCCGCTGCGCCTGGCCTGGGCCGTGACGATCCACAAGTCGCAGGGCAAGACCTACGACCGAGCGATCGTCGACCTCGGATCGCGCGTCTTTAGCGCCGGGCAGACCTACGTCGCGCTCAGCCGCATCACCTCGCTCGACGGCCTCTACCTGTCGCGGCCCCTTCGGCCGGCCGACATCATCGTCGACCTCGACGTGCGGCGGTTCATGTCGCAGGCGACGAGGGTGCCGGCGATCCAGGCGGAGACGATAGCGAAGTCGTAGCGGCGCGGGGGCGGCCGGATCCTTGAGTGCTGGTTTCGTGTGGTCTGGCCCGCTCTGCTCCAGCGGCGTGCGGTGCGGTGCGGTGCCGTGCGGTGCTTGCCGGGTGACGCGTCAGGCGGCGCGGACAGCCCGACCGTCGAGCTCGGCGAAGAGACTCTCGGTGAGGTCGTGGGCCGTCTGCGCCTCGTCGATGACGAGCTGCTGCTCGTTCGCCGACCATCCGACATTGTCGAGCTGGCGGCGGTAGGTCGACTTGAACTCCTTCGGCTTGGCAATGTCGGCGAAGACGTAGAAGCCGATGCCGTTCGTGTCGAAGCCGAACTGTCGCTGCATGATCGAGCGGATGATCGCGCAGCCCGACAGATCGCCGAGATAACGGGTGTAGTGGTGGGCGACGAATCCGCCGGTGCTCACAGCCGCAACCCGCTCGATGCGGTCGACGTAGCGGAGAGTCGTCGGCATGGGCGCGATCTCGCTCTGCCAGCCCTCACCGAGCAGAAAGCGGAGGTCTTCGCGGATCGCCGGCAACCGGGTCAGCGCCGGCGACATGAACATCGCCGCGACCGGATCGGAACGCCTGGCCTCCGCCGCGCGCTCAAGTGCGCCGTAGACGAAGAAGTTCTGAGCGACCATCGCGATGTAGTCATCGCGGGTACGGCGGCCGGTGAGCAGATCAGACATGAAGCGCTCGGATGCCCCGGGGCCGGACGCTCCCAACCCGGACACGGGGCGCGTGCCACGATCGCGCAGCGCCTGAGAGAACGGGATGGTCGACATGGGCCCTCCTCGGTCGGGGTTAGGTGACCCTAACCTTAGCCCGAGTGGACGTGTGGCACCAGACGTCAGAACCGAGCGTTTCAGGCCTTCGCGACAGCGGCGGACGGGGCCCGCAGAATCACCTTGTCGGCGCCGAGACCGGCAGCGAGAAGGGCAAGGCCGACGACCAGGTGGAGCAGGATCGTCGGGGTGTTCAGCGCGAAGATGTTGGCGCCCGTGTGAGCGATGCCGAAGCCGACCAGCGCGAAGACGACCAGGCCGAGGCCGAACAGGATGTTGAAGACCTTTGCCGGACGGACCCCGCCGAGACCCGCGAGGAGAAGGACTGCCCCGAGGAGTACGTGGATCAGGCTGAGGAAGCCGTTCGCGGCGAAGAGGCCGATCAGAACGCCGCCCTCCGCGGTAGCGAACGGGTACGGCGTCGCCAGGAAGAATCCGAACAGCCCGACCAGCAGGAGGACGATACCGAAGATCGTGCTGAGCAGGCGGTTGGGCGAGTGGATCATTGGTCCTCCAGAAAGCGGTGTGGGGAAAGCCTACTTGGCGGGGTCGGCGTCAGGCGACGCCTACGGTCGGCGTGCGGCGGCGCCGGTGGTTGCCGTGCCACGGAGCCTCGGGTCGGCGTCACGCGACCCCCTCGCCGCGCGGGGTCTTGGCCCACTCACGGCGACGGGTTGTCATGTAGCCGACCATGACGGATCCTGCGATTGCCAGTAACGCCGGCACCAGAATCGCCTGGCCCTGACCGGTGAACTCGACGACCAGAACAAGAGCGGTCAGAGGAGCCCGCATCGACCCGGCCAGGAAGGCGGCTGCCGCGACGAAGGCGAACGCCGAGATGCTCGAACCCGGCCAGAGCAGCAGCCAGAAGCCGCCCAGCCCGGCGCCGAGACCCGCGCCGAGAGCCAGCGACGGCGTAAGGGTGCCGCCGGCCGCGCCCGCGCCGATCGTGCTGATGGTCGAGATGAACTTGAGCGCGACGACCAGCAGGATCAGCAGCAACGGAGCCGTGCCGGTGAAGCCCAGCTGGCCGAGAGCCCGACCGTTGCCGAGGATCTCGGGGAACCAGATCGAGAGCACGCCGACCAGGGTGAAGATCACGGGCATGACGATGAGGATCAGCCAGTTCTTTGGGCGGATGGCTCCGGCCCACTTCGCCAGGACGACGAAACCCAGGGCGGCGAATCCCACCACCGGGCCCGCGATGATCGACCAGACGATGAGGCTCGGGCTGAGCTCGAGAGGCGGAACGGTATAGAGCGGCGCCGGACTCGTGACCAGGCGAGCGACCAGCGCCGCGATGGCCGACGTCGCGATCGCGGGGAGGACGGTCGCGATGCTGAGCTCGGCGAGGAGGATCTCGACGGCGAAAACGGCCCCGCCCAGCGGCACGTCGTAGACGGCGGCGAGGCCCGCGCCCGCGCCGCACGCCACCAGGATCTTCGCTTCGCGGGCCGTCACGCCCGTCTTGCGCGTGATCCACTGCGCCACCAGGGCGGCGAGCTCGCGCGGCGCCACCTCGCGGCCGATGCTCGCACCCAATCCGACGATGACGATCTGCAGGGCGATGTTGCCGAGGCTCGACCACAGGGGCATCCGCTTGCCCTGCACCGCGTCTTCGACGCTGACCACCTTCGTGCCCCACTTGCGGAGGGCCCACCAGCCGAAACCGCCGATCGTGCCCGCGAGGAAGAGCGCGAACACTTTGAGCTCGCTGCTGGGCGTGGGCAACTCGTCGAGGAACGAGCCCTCGCCGAAGCCGTAGGTCACGTGCTCCAGCAGATGCAGCAGCCAGCTGACGACCATGCCGCTCAGGCCGCTGCCGATGCCGACAAGGACGGTGACGAGGGCCAGACGGAGCAGCCAGCGCGAGGGGGAGGTCACCTGACGATGGTAGCGATGCGCGAGGGTGCGCTCCGCCGCGAGCGGCCGCGGCGGCTGGTGCCTGTGCGTGCACCCGCGCCGGCGCCCGGACCTGCCCCCGCCGCTGCACCCGCACCTGCACCCGCGCCCGCGTCGGCGCCCGGCGGCAATTCAGGCTTGGGGTGCCTCCGGCAAGGCAGGGCCCAGAGGCGCGGGCCCCTGCGAGGCGGCCGCGGCCCCGGGCCTGAATTGCCGACGCCGACGCTAGCACCACTCTCGCGGTGGTTCGAGGCCGCCGTCTCGACGGCGAGCAGCACGCGCTCCCACCCGTGCCGCACCATCTGGTAGCTCGCGCGGATGGCCGCCCGCCCCTCGATGATGATCTCGAGATCTTTGCAGCGATCCTTCTCGAACGAGTCCTGGTGGAACGCCCGGCCATCCAATTCGAGGCCGACGACACCGTCGACCACGATGTCGATGGCCTTGTTCCGGTCGACGGGCACCTGGGTTTCGACGTCGTGGCCGGCTCGGCGAAACCTAGTCCGGCTGATGCTCTCGATGATGCTCTGGCACTTCTCGTCGACCCAGTCGACGATTCCCTGCACGTCTCGCGGGAGCCCCTCGACCAGCGCAGGAATCTCGCCCATGCCGAGTTGCTCGGTGTACAGCGCCCAGTCGAGAACGGCGACTGCCTCCTCGAAGGGCAGCTCGAGGAGGGCCTCACGCAGGGCATCCCGCAGCCCCACGGAGTGGTTGGTGCCTCGCTCGGCGACCTCGGGGGGATCCCACACCACCCGAACCCGACTCGCCCGACGCAGGCGACTCGCGTTCTTCGGCACCGATACCGTAATGCGGGGCTCCTGCCACAGCCAGGCGCCCCACGATTGAAGAGCGGATGCACCGGTCAGGCGACCACCGACCTGCACCGCGATGAATCTCGGGTCGTGAGGGGGCCAGGTCGAGTACCAGCCGCGCCTCGGCCGTCGCACCTCACCCTTACGGACGGCCCAGGTGAGATGCCGATCGTGAGCGCCCTTCTCGACGAGTTGACGTTTGTGCAGGAGGCCGCCGTGCATGTGGACGAGCCCGGAGATGGAAGTCATGCATCCACGGTGTGGGAACGGCGTCCTTCTGTGCCGCGGTGACGCTGATCTGGGGAGAACGGCGTCGAGGAAGGGCCCTGGGGAGGCGAGGATGAGGCCGCCCCGACGCGGCCCCGGCCAGGTGACCCGTTGGCAAATCAGGCCATAAGCGCGCCGCTGCGGAGGCGGGCCCAGGCCTGCGGGGGTGTGAGAGCGGCACGCCGCATGTGGCCTGATTTGCCGACGACGGGGGTGAGGGCTGAGGTGCCGCGGGGCGGACAACGGACGCGAGGCGCGAGGCGCGAGGCGCAAGGCGCGAGGTGCCGTGGGGCGGTGGCGGGGCGGTGTGTCGCGGGGCCGACGAGACGAGGGGCCGCGAGGGGCGATGGGGCGTGGCAGGGCCAAGGCCCACGGCGCGCGGTCCCCCGAAGTGCGGCTACCCGGCCCCCTCGCATAGTGCTGAGGTGAGCTCACCAACTTGGCCTTTACACGATGCGGATCCCCATGCCACGCCTGATCGCCGCTCTCATCGCACTCGCGCTTCTCGCCGTGGCCGCCACCCCGGCGAACGCCGCCACCAGCATCCAGACCGCGCCGAACACCGTCGTCTTCGAGGGAGGCCTCTACAACCAGGTCGACAGCGTGGCCGCGAAGCGTGCCGCCGAGCTCCGAGCGGCGGGCAACTCGGCCGACGCCGCATCGGCCGCGTACATCGCCCGGCGTCCCGTCGCCATCTGGCTGGGCGACTGGTACACCGGCGACAAATTGGCCGCCTACGTCCTGAAGAATGCACGGGCGGCCGATGCGGCAGGCAAGACGGCCGTGTTCGTCACCTACGCGATTCCCGGGCGCGACTGCGGCGGCTACTCCGCCGGAGGCCTCTCGCCGAGCGCCTACGCCGAGTGGAACACCACCATCGCAACCACTCTGAAGGGCCACCACGCCGTCGTGCTGATCGAGCCCGATTCGCTCGGGCACGCCACGACGTGTGCCGCGGTCGGCGAGGAGCGCGTCGCCCAGCTCAAGTCGGCGGCGGAGCAGTTCGCGGCAAACGGCGTGCCGGCGTACCTCGACGGCGGCAATTCGCGGTGGCTGGCTCCCAGCGTCATGGCCGGCCTGCTGACCAAGGCCGGAATTGCCTCCGCCCGCGGCTTCTACACGAACGTCGCCAACTACGTCGATGTCACGAGCGAGCGCGCCTACGCCGACCAGATCAGCGCGCTGACGGGCGATTCGCATTACGTCATCGACGTGTCGCGCAACGGCCGAGGCTACAGGGGGACGTGGTGCAACGCGCCGGGTGCGGGTCTCGGTCAGGACCCGCACGTGACCGCCGGATCCTCGAGTCTTGATGCCCTTCTCTGGGTCAAAACCCCAGGATCCAGCGACGGCACCTGCAACGGAGGCCCCGCGGCCGGCCAGTGGTTCGCGTCGTACGCCACCGCGTTGGTGACGCTCAAGAAGTAGGCGGTAGCGTGCGGCCATGGTCCGTATCGATCCTGTGAGCGAGGCCGTGCTCCTGTTGGGTGCGGGCCGCGCGATTCTGCTGCAGCTGGCGCGACCCGATGTCGGGCACGGTGTCGCTCGGCACAGTGACTTCGCGCGCAATCCGATGGGGAGGCTGCACGGCACGCTTATGTACGTGTATGCGGTGATGGCGGGTACTGAGGCCGACCGCGAGGCGGCCGCCGGGTTCGTCAGCCGCATGCACACGCCGGTGAAGGGGACGGATGAGGGCGTGGAGTACGACGCGCGCGATCCGGAGGCGCAGTTGTGGGTTGCGGCGACGCTGTACGACACGGCGATGCGGGTGCATGCGCGCGTGCTGGGGCATCTGCCCGAGGCGGAGGCTGACCGCCTCTACGAGCGCTACGCGGCACTCGGCACCGCGCTCGACGTACCGCCGGGCATGTGGCCGGAGAGTCGCGCGGCGTTTCGGCGCTACTGGGACGACTCCTGCGCGCGGCTCGAGGTCGATGGCACGGTGCGGGAGCAGGCCGAGGCGCTCTGGCGGGCCAGCGAGGCGCCGTGGTGGGTAAGACGGGTGATGCCGCTGGTACGTTTCGTGACCGCGGGTCTTCTGCCGCCGAGGGTGCGGGCCGAGTTCGGGTTGCCGTGGTCGGCCCGGCGTGAGCGCCGGGCCGATCTGCTCTGGCGTGGTGTGGGGGTCGTGTATCCGCGGGTGCCGGGCGTGGTGCGGACCTGGCCTCAGCGGTACTACCTGGGTCGGCTGCGGGGGATCGTCGCTGCGGCGCAGGAGTCGCCGGGGTCTTAGGGGAGGGCATGCCGGGCTGGCGCCCGCGCCCGGGGCCCCGGGGCCGCTCGGTCGCGTCGGCAAATCAGGCCATAGCCGCGCCGGGTGGGCGGGCGGCTGGACGGGGCGCGGCGTGATCCCGGCCGGGACGCTTATGGCCTGAATTGCCGAACCGGCGGAGCGGAGCAAGCCCGAGCGGCCCGGAGCAGCGCGAGCGAACTTTAGCTGCGCGAGCACCAGGAGCAGCCCGAGCAACCAGGAGCAACCAGGAGCAGCCGGCGCAACCCCCAGCGGCCCGGAGCAGCCGGAGCAAGCCCGAGCGGCCGCAGCAGCCGGAGCATCGCGACCAGCCAGCCAGCAGCCCGGTCAGCCCACCTCGGCGAAGAGCCGCCGCAGCTCGCCCGAGGCCTCGGGCCCCACCCGCGCCAACCGCTGCACCTCGGCGTTCAGCGGCGCCGTGCGCCCGTGGAGCCGCGCGAGCAGCGCGATCTCGCCGTTCAGGTAGTCGGTCTCGATGGATCCGCCGCGCTGGACGGACTGCCACGACGAGCCGCCAAGCTCATCGGGTGCGCCCGGCACCGGCCGGATGTCGAAGGCGTTGCCGCGCCGCTCGGCTTCTGCGGCGTCGGACGGCCACGAGATGCCGAGCGAGTGGTAGAGCTCGACGGCCTCGGCCTCGAGGGCGCCGTGGATGGCGCCGGCCGACGGATCGGACGGACCGAGAATCGCCTGGACGGCGTTGCCGAGGTTCGACAGGAGCTTGCGGTGCTTCCAGCGCATCACGTCGTCGTCGATGAAGACGCGGAAGCTGGCCGCCTCCCAGTCGGCCTCGAGGGTCGCCAGGAGGTCGAGGTCAGCGTTGGATGCCACTGCGCCGAACCGCCCGATGATGAAGGTGCCGCTCGACGGCGCGATGCGGACCAGCACCTCTCCTGGCACGAGGTGCACGCCCGGCAGCCACACGCACACCCCGAAGACGCGATCGAAGTAGCGGGAGGCGATGCGTTCGCCTTCGAGTCCGTTGAGGGCGACCAGCACGGGCAGGGTCGAGCCGGCGGTTCCGGCCACTGCGTCGCCCGAGTAGACGGGCCGATCGACCCAGTCGCGCAGTGCCTCGTCGAGCGACTGCGTCTTGGTTGCGACCACGAGCACGTCGTCGGCCTCCAGGCGTACTTCACCGGGCGAGGCCGCCACCGGCACTCGCACGACGACGTCGCTCTCGGGCGAGCGGATCCGCAACCCATCGGCCGCGATGAGCGCGCCGTGCTCCCCTCTCGCGATGAGCAGGGGCTCGTGGGGCGACCCGTGCTGCGCGAGCCGCACGCCGAGGACTCCGCCGATGGCACCCGCGCCGATGATCACGTATCGCATGCCCCCACGAAACCACCCGCGCCTGAGCCCGGCGAGAAACGGCCGCTACGAGTGGACGATCAGCCAGGTGGCGACAGCGTCGACCGTGCCGGTGTTGCCCATCCGGTGGGGCAGCGCGCATGGGAACGTGATCGAGTCGCCCGCGCGCAGCACCACCCGCTCGTCGGGGAAATCGATCGTCAGCTCGCCGGCCGTGACCGTGCCGACTTCGTAGCCCTCGTGCGTGATGAGCGTGTCGAGGTCGGTCGCGACCGACCCCGCCGGGTACGTCGACTCGAAGAAGTCGACGCCCGTGGTGGTCGCGGGCGACAGTCGACGGAACACCACGCCGGTGCCGAGCGTCACCGGTTTCGAGGCGCCGGAGCGGGCGAGCACATACCCCGAAGGATCCGACGGCGCAGCCCCAGCCTCAGGCTCCCCGGTCTCGTCGAACACGTCTGCTAGCGGTCGGCCGAGAACCTGCACGATAGCGAGCAGCCGGCTCACGGACGGTCGCCTGACGCCGCGTTCGATCTGCGAGACGGCGCTCGCCGAGATGTCGAGGGCGTCGGCGAGCTCCCGGAGGGTCAGCCCCGCACCCTTTCGCAGCACCCGGAGCCGTGCGCCGAGGGCCTCGGCATCGAGCTGGCCGACGGACGACATCTCGTCGGTCATGCTCCCCCTTGGGTCGAGAGGGTGTGAAGCAGTTGCTGTCACACGCTTGTTACAAAGAAGAAACGAGGGCGAAAAAGTGAAGCAATAGGTTCATTTTCGAAGGAGCTTAAGCGCCTGCCGGTGCCGAGCATCGGGATCACCAGCACGTCTCTTCCGCCCTCGAAGGGTACCAGCCGCACAGGAGGTTGCTTTGGCAACGAACGTCGTTCCACCCACCACGTCCGCCGATCCGCGCGAGCAGGCGAACGCGCAGGCAAGCCACCAGGCGGGCACGAAGGTAAGCCAGCAGCCGGGCACGCAGCCCCCGCTCACCGGCCCCCACGACGTCGTCGAAGCCGCCGGTCACCCGGCGGGCAGCGGCCTCGTCAAGCCCGAGTACGACCCCCGCCTCACCAACGAAGACCTCGCTCCCCTCCGCAAGCAGACCTGGGGCGGCTACAACTTCTTCGCCTTCTGGATGTCGGACGTCCACTCGGTCGGCGGCTATGTCACGGCCGGAAGCCTGTTCGCCCTCGGTATCGCGAGCTGGCAGGTGCTGATCTCGCTGGTCGTCGGGATCCTCATCGTCATGGTCTTCACGAACCTCGTGGCGAAGCCGAGCCAGAAGACCGGCGTGCCGTTCCCGGTGATCAACCGTGCGGTGTTCGGCGTGCTCGGGGCGAACATCCCCGCCATCATCCGCGGGCTGATAGCGATGGCCTGGTACGGCGTGCAGACGTTTCTCGCCGCGCAGTCGCTCAACATCATCTTCTTGAAGTTCGTCCCGTCGTCGGCGGCGCTTCTCGACCATTCGTTCCTCGGGCTGAACGCTCTCGGCTGGATCTCGTACGCGATCCTCTGGGTCGCCCAGGCGGCGCTGTTCTGGCGCGGAATGGAGACGATCCGCAAGTTCATCGACTTCGCCGGCCCCGCCGTCTACGTGATCATGATCGCGCTGGCGATCTACCTCGTGGCGAAGGCTGGCTGGGGCAATATCAGCCTGAACCTGTCGGTCGGCGAGCCGTTGTCGCTGAGCGCAGCGATCCCGGTGATGATCTCGGCCGTGGCGATCGTGGTCAGCTACTTCTCGGGCCCGATGCTCAACTTCGGCGACTTCTCGCGCTACGGCAAGACCTTCACAGCGGTCAAGCGCGGCAACTTCCTGGGGCTCCCGGTCAACTTCCTGTTCTTTTCGATCCTCACGGTGCTCTGTGCTTCGGCGACCGTGCCGGTCTTCGGCCGGCTCATCACCGACCCGATCGAGACGGTGCAGGCGATCGGCGCCCCGTTCGCGATCCTCCTCGGCGGGCTCACGTTCGTCACCGCGACGGTCGGCATCAACATCGTCGCGAACTTCATCTCGCCGGCCTTCGACTTCTCGAACGTGGCGCCGCGAAAGATCTCGTGGCGCATGGGCGGCATGATTGCGGCTGTCGGCTCCGTGCTCCTCACGCCGTGGAACTGGTACGGCAACCCCCAGGCCATCCAGTACACGCTGGGCGTGCTCGGCGCTCTCATCGGCCCGCTGTTCGGCCTCCTGATCGCCGGTTACTACCTCGTCGGCAAGCAGCGCGTAGCGGTCGACGACCTCTTCTCGATGGAGCCGACCGGCCGGTACTGGTTCAAGCGCGGCTTCAACCCCAACGCCGTCTGGACCATGGTCATCGCCGGAGGCATCTCGGTCGCCGCGGCGCTCGTGCCGACCATCGTCAAGGATCTCGGCGGCCCCGACTTCACCTGGCTCGGCAACTACGGCTGGTTCATCGGCTGTGCTCTCGGCCTCGCCCTGTTCTGGCTCTTCGAGACGCTGACGCCCCGGATGCCCGAGCTCTCCGCCACCGACGAGACCGTCAACGACGGCACGCTGGAGGAGGCCATCTGATGCTGATTCGCGTCGTCAATCCCAACACCACCGCGAGCATGACCGAGTCGATCGGCCGGTGCGCCCGCGAGGTGGCCGGCCCCTCCACCCTGGTCGAGGCGGTGAATCCGAGCATGGGTCCCGCGTCGGTCGAGAGCCACTACGAGGAGTCGCTCGCCGTGCCGGGCCTGCTCGAGCAGGTGCGCGAGGGGGAGGCCGGCGGCGTGGATGCCTTCGTCGTCGCATGCTTCGGCGACCCGGGCCTGGACGCGGCGCGCGAGATCGCGTCGGGCCCCGTGCTCGGAATCGCCGAGGCCGCGATGCACGCTGCGGCGATGCTCGGGCGCACGTTCGGCATCGTCACGACCCTCGGTCGCACGACCGGCCGCGCTCACGAGCTCGTCCTGCGCTACGGCTTCGCCGACGTGTGCGTCGCCGTCCGGGCCTGCGAGATCCCGGTGCTCGAGCTCGACGACCCCGCCTCCGACGCGTACGGGAAGGTCGTCGCCGAGTGCCGCGAGGTGCTGGCGCTCGGGGCCGACGCCGTCGTGCTCGGCTGCGCCGGGATGGCCGACCTCTGCCACCGTCTCTCCGACGAGATCGGCGCTCCGGTGGTCGACGGGGTTTCGGCCGCGACCGTCTTCGCCGAGTCGCTCGTGCGGCTCCGACTCGCGACCGGCAAGCGCGGCGAGTATGCCACGCCGCCGCTCAAGCCGATGGCGGGTTTGCTGGCCGAATTCGAGCTCGGGGCGCGGGTCTAGCAGGCGCCGCGGGCTAGCGACGACAGAAGCGCAGGATCCGGCGGCTCGCAGTGGGGGCCGCCGGATCCTGCGCTCTTAGGGTCTTCAAGAACCCGCCGCTTACGGGCTGATGGCCAGGAAGACGAACGCGGCCAGGATGATCAGGTGGATGATGCCCTGCAGCCGGGTCGACCGGCCAGGGGCGACGGTGAGCACGCTCACGAGCAGAGTCAGGGCGAGGAGCACGAGCTGGACCGGGCCGAGGCCGAGCACCAGCGGGCCGTCGAGCCAGATGCTGGCCACCGCGATCGCGGGGATCGTGAGGCCGATGCTGGCGATGGCTGACCCGTAGCCGAGGTTGAGGCTCGTCTGGAGGCGGTTGCCGAGGGCGGCGCGCGAGGCGGCGATGCCCTCGGGCAGCAGCACGATGAACGCGATCACGACACCGACGAAGGTGCTGGGGATTCCGGCGGCGGCGAGGCCCGACTCGATGTTCGGCTGCACGGCATGGCCCAGCTGAACGACGGAGAGCAGCGACACGACCAGGAGCACGAGGCTGACGATCGTGGCCCGGTTCGTCGGCGGATCGGCGTGGTCGCCCGAGTCGGTGGAATCAAGGCGGGCATCGGACGGCGGCTTGATCGGCAGGAAGAAGTCGCGGTGACGGCCGGTCTGCGTCGACACGAACGCAAGCCACAGCGCCAGGGCGATGACGGCGACGAACGCCAGCTGGACGCCGGTGAACCGGCCGCCCGAGGCTCCGGTGGTGAACGCGGGCAGCACGAGGGCCGCGCCGGCGAGGGTCGCCACGACGCTGAGCGCCGCGCCGGTGCCCTCGCGGTTGAACCGCGGCAGACCGTGCTTCAGCGAGCCGAGGAACAGCGAGAGGCCCACGATGCCATTGCAGGTGATCATCACGGCGGCGAAGGCGGTGTCGCGAGCGAGGGTCTCGGTACCGCTGCCGCCCGCGAGCATCAGCGTGATGATGAGGCCGACCTCGATCACGGTCACGGCGACAGCGAGCACAATCGAGCCCAGCGGTTCGCCGACGCGGTGGGCGACGACCTCGGCGTGGTGCACCGCCGAGAGCACGGCGCCAATCAGGATCGCGCCGACGAGAATCGCCACCCCAGTCGACAGATAGCGGTGGTACGTCGCGACGACGGCGATCAGTGCGAGTACAGGCATCGCGATGGGTGCGTACGTGCGGAGCTTGGCGGCCATGGAACTCCCCTCCAGGTCGGGCTCTCAGCTTACTGAGGGTCGGCTGGGAGGACCCGGGCGGGCGGGGTGGTCTACCGTGTCGACAAACTGCGGGCAGATCGCTCGGAGCAACGCTCGGGAGGGCATCATGGCGGGATTCGACGACATCGCGAAGAAGGCGCAGCAGTTCTTGAACAACGACAAGGTCAAGGGCGCGCTCACGAACGAGAAGGCCGAAGGGGTCAGTGACAAGCTGCTCGACGCCGTGGCAGGCGCGGCCGACAGGGCCACCGGCGGCAAGCACACCGACAAGATCCAGAAGGCGCGCGACGAGGCCGACAAGAAGGTCGGCGACCAGTAGGGCTCTCTGCGGCCGCGCGGCGGGGCGGGCCGCGCGGCCGTATGGGCGACTCGGGCCACGCTGCCCTGTCGGCAACCCGTGCCGCGCGCGGGTGGCGGCAACCCGGGCCGCGCGCGGGTGTCGGCAATTCAGGCCATAAGCAGCCCGCCGAGGCGGAGCCCCGCGGCCTCGGGGCGCTCAACGGCGGTGCGCGGCTATGGCCTGAATTGCCGAACCGAACGAGCGCCCCACCTCCGCCGTAGGCTGAACCCGTGAGCACAGAAGCCGTCGAGTCGCCCCCGCGCGAGCCCGGCGTCTTCAGCAGGCAATACCTCCTGGCCACCCTCGGCATGTGCGCCCTGATCGGCATCGCGGCCTTCGAGGCACTTGCCGTCACCACCGTGATGCCGACAGTCAGCCGCGAGCTGAACGGCGAAAGCCTCTACTCCCTCGCCTTCGCGGCGCCGCTCGCCACCAGCCTCGTCGGCATGGTCGTCGCCGGCAACTGGGCCGACCGCGCCGGACCGCGCCGGGTCGTGATCACGTCCACGTTGCTCTTCGGTGCCGGCCTGCTGGTCGTGGGGCTCGCACCGACCATGCTCGTTCTGCTGCTGGGTCGCCTCGTGCAGGGGCTCGGCTCGGGCGCGGTGATCGTCGGTTTGTACGTGCTCGTGTCGCGCGTCTTTCCGGAGCGCCTGCACGCGTCGGTGTTCGCGGGGTTCGCTGCGGCGTGGGTGATTCCGGGGCTGGTCGGCCCGGTGATCGCGGGCACCCTGACCGAGACGGTGGGCTGGCACTGGGTGTTCCTCGGGGCGTTGCTGGCCTCGGTGCCGGCATTCTGCATGGTGGTGCCGACCCTGAAGGGAGTGGTGGGGCCGGCGGGGGAGCCGGTGGCGTGGAGCGTCTCCCGGATCCTGTGGTCCGTTGCCGCGGCGGTCGCCGTCGTCGGCCTCAACCTCTTGTCGGAGGTGCCGCCCGTGGTGGCTGGCCTCGTGACGATCGCCGCAGTCGTGGTGCTCGCCGTGGCGCTGCGGCCGCTGCTGCCGAAGGGCACGCTCGGGGCCCGCGCCGGGGTGCCGACGCTCGTGCTGCTGCGGGGGCTGGCCGGTGCGGCGTTCCTCGGGGGCGACGTGTTCATCCCGTATCTGCTGAGCGCGCAGTACGGCTTCTCGCCGGCCGCGTCGGGCATCACGCTGACCCTCGGTGCCGTGAGCTGGGCGTTCGCGAGCTGGTTGGTCGGCAGGCTCGGCGAGCGGGTGTCTCAGCGGACGGGGATCCGCCTCGGCCTGGTGCTGATCGTCGCCGGAGTGCTTTCAGCGGTTGCAACACCCCTCTGGCATCTCACCCCGGCTGTGATCGTGGTGGGCTGGACGATCACCGGCTTCGGCATGGGGTTCGTCTATCCGCGCTTCTCGGTGCTGGTGCTGCGGTATTCGCACGACGACGAGCGGGGCTTCAACAGCAGCGCCCTCACGATCGCCGACTCGGCCGGGGCCGCAGTGGTGCTGGGCCTGAACGGCGCCGTGTTCGGACTGCTCGGCGGGTCGAGTGAGCCGGCCGCGTTCGTGGCGTGTTTCGCGGTGGCAGCGGCCGTAGCGGTGCTGGGGCTCGCGGTCAGCGGGCGGGCCGTGCCTCGGCGAACCGCCTGAAGCAGGGTGCCGATCCGGTCGGCGTCGAGGTGGCTCGAGGCCGGTCGCCCGTGAGGCGAGGCGTACGGCGCGACTGAGCCCCGACGTCGGCCCGAATTCCGACGTCGTGAGCTCAGCCGCGCCACGCGGCCCACTGCGAGATCCCGGGTGTCCCACCACCCGCGTTCTCTTGGTCTGATCCAACCAAAGTGAGCGCTCCTGCGCAGCCCCCAAGGCGGGTGTCGGTCATGAGGGGGACTCCCGGGGGACGCCGGCGTTCGGCTCTCGGCCCGGTGCACCGAGGGGCCAAGGATCCGGCCGCCGCCGCTCGACCTCCCGCCGAGGTAGGGCTACCCCTACTCGAACCGGGCGGGCAGCCCCGTCGTGCGCTCGCGGGGGCGTCCGTAGCGTCGTCGGTGTCGTGAAAACCAACAGATCGGATCCGACGTGGACGCCCTCACCTCTCTTCTTCTCGCCGGAGCAGCCTCGCCGCTGATCCTGCTCGCCCTCTTCGTGCTGGTGGCCATCGACGGCTTCTTCCCGCCGGTTCCGAGCGAGACCCTGGTGGTCGCGCTGGCGTCGATCGGCTTCGCGACCGGTGCCCCGAACCCGTGGCTCGTGCTCCTCGCCGCGGCGGCCGGATCGTTCGTCGGCGACAACATCGCGTTCTGGCTCGGCCGGCGCCTCGGCATCGATCGGTTCGGGTTCACGCGTCGGCCCCGTATGGCCCGGCTGCTGGCACGGGTGCGGGTCACCTTGCGGGAGCGTTCCGCGTCGACGATCCTCACCGCCCGGTTCGTGCCGATCGGACGGGTGGCGGTCAACGTGTTGGCGGGGTCGAGTGGATTCTCGCGGCGTCGGTTCATGGTGCTGAGCGCGATCTCGGGCGCCCTCTGGGCCGGGTACTCGATCGGCATCGGGATCCTCGCCGGTGCGTGGTTGCACGAGCAGCCCCTTCTCGGTGCCGCGGTCGCGGCCGTAGCGGCGCTGGGTATCGGCTTCGTGGTCGACGCCGTCTCGCGTCGCGTCGCTCGCGCGACCGAGGCGCGTCGAGCCCGGCAGGTGCCACGAGCGCCCGCCGTGCGACCAGCCCCGATCGCTCTCGAGCCCAGCCGCAGCGGAACCCTGTGACCGCGGCCCTGGCCGAGAGTCGCAGCACCGCGGCCGCCGAAGCCACCACGGACCGCCCCGGCAGCGGCAGGCGCACAAGCAGCGGCCGCGGTAACCGCACCGGCACCCGCGAGAATGGCAGCGTGACCGACCCCCAGCGCCCCGCGGGCCCCCTCCGGCGATACCTCCGCCGGTGGCGCGACCTGCCGCGCGCCCTCGGCTACCTGCTGGTGTCGCTGCCGATTGGCATCGTGAGCTTCGTGGCGCTGCTGACCGGGTTCGTGGTGGGAGTCTCGACGGCGATCTTCTGGGTCGGGTTTCCGATTCTGGCCGCGACGCTCCTGCTCGCGCAGCGATTCGGATCCTTCGAGCTGCTCCGCCTGAGGCGGGCCGGCCGGCCTCCCATCGAGGCGCCCGACTGGCCGGTGCGACGAGCTCGCGGTTCGCTGTGGCGGCGCTTCGTCGACATCGTCGCGGATGCCCGCACCTGGGGCGCGTGGGTGCACGGCCTGCTCGTCGCGTTCGTGCTCGGGCTCGTGACGTGGATCGTCGCGGTCGCCTGGCTCGCCCTCTCGGTCGGCGGCGTGACGTACTGGTTCTGGGGTCGCTATCTGCCGGCCGAGCCCGGTGAGACGTGGGTGCATGTGACGGTGCTCCGGGCGATCCCGGGGTATCTGCCGGAGAGCACCAGGGAGGGGCTTCTCGCCGGCGAGAGCGTCTTCTATGCGGCGGTGGGCGGGATCCTGCTCGTCGTTCTGCCGCTTGTCGTTCACGGTCTGGTGCGCATCCACGAGGGGGCGGCCCGGCTGCTGCTCGGCGAGAGCAGCTCGGCGGTGCTGCGGCGCGAAATTGCCGACAGCGAGGTGTCTCGGGTGTCGGCCCTCCTCGCCGAAGACGACGCTCTGCGCCGGCTCGAACGCGACATCCACGACGGCCCGCAGCAGAGCCTGTTGAGGGTGCAGTACGACCTGTCGAGTTCGCTGCGCGCCCTGAAAGACGACGACGAGACGGTGCGGCCGCTCCTCGAGGGAGCGCTCGCGCTCACCAAAGACACGCTGCAGGAGCTCCGCGACCTGTCGAGGGGGATGGCACCGCCGCTGCTGCAGGATCGCGGCCTCGTCTCGGCGGTTCGCTCGCTCGCGTCGCGCAACCCGGTGCCGACGACGACGGCGCTCGACGTGCCGGACGACGAGGCCTCGGTCGGGCCGATCGAACGCAGCGTCTACTTTGTGGTGTCGGAGTTGCTCTCGAACGTGGCCAAGCACTCCGGGGCGACGGCGGCTTCGGTGGCCATCCGCACCGAGGTGACCGGCGCGCTGCTGCCCCGGCGCCGGCGCACGCTCGTCGTCGAGGTGATCGACAACGGTCGGGGCGGGGCGACCGAGACGCTCGGTCATGGGCTCAGCGGGCTGGCCGCGCGGCTGACCGGCCTCCGCGGATCGCTCGCCGTCGACAGCCCGGCGGGCGGCCCGACCCGCATCACCGCGGCCCTGCCGCTTGCCGGCTCGGCCCTTGCAGGCGCAGCTCCGGCAGGCTCAGCCCCGACCGGCTCGACCCCGCCCGCACCCCGCCCGCCCGTACGCTGATCGGATGAGCCCCTCCGCCGTCCGCGTCGTTCTCGCCGACGACTCTGTCCTGCTCCGCGAGGGCGTCGCGCGCCTCTTCCAGGAGGCGGGGTTCGACGTCGTCGGCACGTACGGCGACGCCGACTCGCTGATGGCGGGTCTCGACGAGGTGCGCCCCGATCTCGCCGTGCTCGACATCCGGATGCCGCCGACGTTCCGCGACGAGGGGGTGCGCGCCGGTGTCGCGATCAAGGCCTCGCATCCCGCGGTCGGCGTGCTGCTGCTGAGCCAGTACGCCGAGGCCGAGTACGCCGCCGACCTGCTCGACACCGGCGCCTCCGGTGTCGGCTATCTCTTGAAGGACCGCGTCTCGTCGCTCGACGAGCTGCAAGACGCCGTCGAACGCATCGTCGGCGGCGGCACCGTGATCGACGAGCAGATCGTCCGCGACCTGCTGGCACGTCGGCACGATCCGCTGTCGAGGCTCACTCCCCGCGAGATCGAGGTGCTCTCGCTCATGGCGGAGGGCCGCACCAATCAGGGCATCGCCTCGGGGCTCCACCTCGCGGTCGCCTCGGTCGAGAAGCACACGACGGCGATCTTTCAGAAGCTCGGGCTCGACGATTCGGGCACCGCGCACCGGCGGGTTCTGGCCGTTCTCGCCTGGTTGCAGAAGACGAGCTAGGGCCAGGGGCCAAGGATCCGGCAGCCGCCGCTCGGCAGCCGGCCCGGAGGCGGTGCGCGCCTTCCTGCACCCACAATGGCGTATCTTCATGTGCACACACCCCCGAACTTCGACCGTTCGCCGCTCGCCGCCACCTCGCGAGGGCCCGTCGATGGTGGGGATCAGCCATGGGAGGCAGTGCGATGAGGCAGGAGAAGCTCGGAATCCGGTCCGTCGCCGAGGCCGCCGGCGTCTCGGTCACAACCGTGTCGCACGCTCTGAACGGCCGTGGCAAGGTGAGCGACAAGACCCGCATCCGGGTGCAGCGGATCGCCGCCGAGCTCGGCTACGCCCCCAACCGCATCGCGAGTGCGCTCCGGTCGAGCCGCACGAATCTGATCGGCTTCGTCAGCGAGGAGATCGCGACGACGCCGTACGCCGGCCTGATCCTGGTCGGTGCGCAGGAGGCGGCTGCCGAGCTCGGCCTCATGCTGATGATCATCAACGTCAACCGCGACACTGTCGAAGACGCGCAGATCGATGCTCTTCTCGCCCAGCAGGTCGACGGGCTCATCTTCGCGTCGTCGTCGCACCGGGTGGTCACCCTTCCGGCGCGGCTCGATCCGGCACGCACGGTGCTGGTCGACGCCTATGACCCGGGCACGACCAGCCCGACCGTGGTGCCCGACGAGGTGGGGATCGGCGTGTTGGCGACGCGGCATCTGGTCGAAGCGGGGCACCGCAGGATCCTGCACCTCACCGTCGAGGAGGACGTCCCGGCGGTCGGTGGTCGCGAGGAGGGCTACCGGCAGGTGATGGAGGCCGAGGGGCTCGAGTGCGAGATCGTGCGCGTTCCCGGGCCGGCCGATGCCGCTGCGGGGGCTTTCGCGATCGCCCAGGCCAGGCGGGGCCCCGACCGGGCGACCGCCGTGTTCGCCTTCAACGACGAGATGGCGATGGGGGTCTACCAGGAGGTCGTGCTGGCACCGGGCATCACCATTCCCCACGACGTCTCGATCGTCGGCGTCGACGACCTCCGCATCGTCGCGGCCGCCCTTCGCCCCGGGCTCACGACGGTGGCTCTGCCGCACGCCGCGATGGGGCGTCGCGCCGTCGAGCTCTCGGTGCGTCAGTTCCAGCAGGAGGGGCCCGCACAGGCTTCGGTTGAGCGTCTTCCCGGTCGTCTGGTGGAGCGCGGATCGGTGGCGGCTCCTGCCGTTACCTTTTCGTGACGTATCGGGACTGGTGGAAAGCTCGTTCGGGGCGTAGCGTCACGGCCAGCGAAATCGTTTTGGTTCTGCACCACTTTCATTGACGAAAGGTCGAAGCAATGAGGCTTCAGAAGAAAATCCTGTCAGCGGTCGCCCTCTCGGCGGCGGCGGCTCTCGCTCTCAGCGGCTGCTCCGGCGGCGGCGGCAGCTCGGCCGGCAGCAACACGGTCACCATCTCGGGCGCCTTCACCGGTGCCCAGGCCACCGCCTTCCAGGCCGACCTGACCAAATGGGGCAAGACCCAGGGCATCACGGTCAAGTACAGCGGCAGCAACAGCTTCCAGACCGGCATCGTGACGCAGGTCAAGGGCGGGCAGGCTCCCGACCTCGCGATCTTCCCGCAGCCCGGTGTGCTCAAGTCGCTCATCAGCAACAGCATGGTCCCCCTCGACGACCTCGTCGACGTCAAGAGCGTCACGGCCGACGAAGCACAGGGCCTCCCCGACATCGCGAAGGTCAACGGCAAGACCTACGGTCTGCCCTACTCGATCAACGTGAAGTCGCTGGTCTGGTACAACCCCTCCGCCTTCAAGAAGGCCGGCTACAAGGTGCCCACCACCGACGCCGAGCTGCAGGCGCTGCAGGCCAAGATCATCTCGAGCGGCGCCGGCTACCCGTGGTGCGTCGGCATCGCGTCGCAGGGCTCCAACGGCTGGCCGATGACCGACTGGCTCGAAGAGTATGTGCTCCGCTACGGCGGACTGACCCAGTACAACGACTGGATCACGCACAAGGTGAAGTTCGACTCGCCGCTGGTCAAGAAGGCCGCGACCAAGGTCGAGTCGATGATCTTCGCCGACGGCGCGGTCAACGGCGGCGGCAAGGCCATGGCCTCGACCGACTTCGGCGCAGCGGGCAACAACCTGTTCGTCTCCGGCGGCAAGGGCAAGGGCCAGTGCTTCATGATGCGTCAGGGAACCTTCATCACCGGCTTCTTCCCGAAGGCCATCCAGGCCGAGATCGCCAAGGGTGACACCTCGAACGTCAACGCGTTCACGCTGCCCACCCCGTCTGACGCCGCTACCTCCGGCACACTCGGTGGCGGTGACCTCGTGTCGGCCTTCAAGAACACGCCCCAGATCAAGAAGGTCGCCGAGTACCTCGTCGGCAAGGAGTTCGGCACGAACGGCTACGCGAAAGACTGGTCGGCCTACCTCTCGGCGCACAACGACTTCCCGACCGCGTCCTACGACAGCCCCTTCCAGACCGTCGCCCAGAAGGCTGTCGCCGACTCCAAGGTCTTCGGCTTCGACGCGTCCGACCAGATGCCCGGTGCTGTCGGCGCCGGAACCGAGTGGACGAACCTCACCCAGTGGACTGCCGGTCAGGAGAGCCTCGACGACGCTCTGAAGGCGATCGACGCCTCGTGGCCCGCCACTAGCTGATCCGCCAGCGGACGGCCGGTGATCGCATCCCTACAGCGATCGCCGGTCGTCCTTCACCCCCGCACTCTTCCGCACCCTCACAACGTCGTCAGGTGGTCACCCGTGCAGATCCTCAGCGTGTTCATATCCGTCGTCGGCGGTCTCGCCGTCTCGTTCCTCATCTATCTGGGGCTCAACTTCATCGTCGCCAAGACGAACACGAGGTGGAACGCGAGGCTCCTGCCCTACGTGTTCCTCGGGCCGGTCCTGCTCCTCATCATCGTCTTCCTGCTGGTTCCGACGGGTCTCACCGTCTATCAGAGCCTTCTGAAGACCGACCAGTACGGCTTGCAGTCGTTCGGCGGACTGTCGAACTACGTCGCGCTCTTCACGACGCCGTCGTTCATCCAGACGCTCATCAACAACCTGCTCTGGATCATCGTCGTTCCCGCGATCACCGTCGTCATCGGTCTCGGCGTCGCGACCCTCGCCGACCGCATGGGCCCGAAGCGTGAGAAGACGTTCAAGTCGATCATCTTCCTGCCGATGGCCATCAGCGCGATCGCCGCCTCGTCGATCTGGCAGTTCGTCTACTACTACACGGCACCGGGTCAGCCCGTCGTCGGTCTGCTGAACGGCATCTGGACGGGCCTCACCAAGGCTGACCCGGTTGCGTGGCTGCAGAACGACACCGCCCACGTCAACAGCCTGCTGCTCATGGTCGTCGTCATCTGGCTCAACGCCGGCTACGCGATGGTGCTGCTCTCGGCCGCCATCAAGGGCGTGCCCGAGGAGACCATCGAGGCCGCTCGCATCGACGGCGCCAATGAGCGCCAGGCGTTCTTCCGGGTGGTCGCCCCACAGATCCGCGCCACGATCGTCGCGGTCTTCATCACGGTGCTGATCACGGTCATGAAGCTCTTCGACATCGTCTTCGCGATGACGAGCGGCCAGTTCAACACGAACGTGCTGGGCATGGAGTTCTACAACCAGTTCTTCTCGTTCAACAACCCGGGGAAGGCGTCGGCCGTCGTCGTCATCCTCATCATCGCGGTCATCCCGGTCATCATCTACCAGGTCCGCACCTACCGTCAGCAGGAGGTCCTCCGATGACCGAGATCGTCCCCACCGTCGTTACGCAGAAGACCAAGACGGGCACCCGCGCCGCGCGGATGACCAAGACGTCCGCCCCCAAGAAGCGCCCCACGCTGACGATCATCCTGGGTCTCGTCGCCGTGCTCTGGATGGTCCCCGCCATCGGCCTGTTCGTGACGAGCTTCCGCAGCACCACCGACGCCCAGACGACCGGCTGGTGGAGTGCGCTCCTCAAGCCGTTCACCTCGGCCTGGACCTTCGACAACTACGTCAACGCCTTCAACGGCGCCGGCGCGGGAACGGGCCAGAGCCTCGGCGGCGAGTTCTTGAACAGCCTCGCGGTCGCGATCCCGGCGACCGTCCTCCCGATCATGTTCGCCGCCTTCGCCGCCTATGCCTTCACCTTCTTGGAGTTCCGTGGCAAAGAGCTCTACTTCGCCGTGATCGTCGGACTCCTCGTGGTGCCGGTGCAGATCGCGCTGATCCCCGTGCTGCAGACCTACAAGGCGATCACCCAGGCGACGGGCATCCAGATCACGGGTACCTACCCGGCGGCCTGGATCGTCCACTCCGCCTTCGCGCTGCCGCTGTGCATCTTCATCCTGCGCAACTACATGTCGACCCTGCCGAACGCGCTCATCGAGGCCGCTCGCGTGGACGGGGCCTCCCACTTCCAGATCTTCTGGCGGCTCGTCATGCCGATGTCGATCCCGGCGCTCGCCTCGTTCGCGATCTTCCAGTTCCTCTGGGTGTGGAACGACTTCCTCGTCGCCTACATCTTCCTGGGCAACGGCTCGCCAGTGCTCCAGCAGGGGCTCCTCGGCCTCCTCGGCCAGTACAACCAGGGCTGGAACCTCGTCGCGGCCGGCGCCTTCATCGTGCTGCTCGTGCCCCTCGTCGTGTTCCTGTCGCTGCAGCGGTTCTTCGTGCGGGGCCTGACCGCCGGATCGGTGAAGTAGAGGCCGGCCGGGCGCGGATCCTGGGCTTCCGATGACGATCCACAACGACGTGGCCGCCACCCGGCGACAGGGGTTCACAGAGCGGGTCGAGGTCGAGAAGCTCCGGCTCCGCGAGCTGCTCGGGCGTCTCTACGGAGGCGACCCGCGGCTCCAGGAGACCCTCGACGGGCTGCTGGGCGACGTGCGCGAGGCCTGGTACTCGCGGCCCGACGAGCTGAAGGAGCTCGACGAGCAGCGCCAGCGTGACCCGCGCTGGTTCGAATCGACCAGGATCCTGGCCGGCGTCTGCTACGTCGACCTGTACGCCGGAACCTTCGCCGATCTCATCGAGCGCATCCCGTACTTCGAGGAGCTCGGGCTGACTGTGCTGCACCTGATGCCGGTGTACGACGCGCCCGAGCCGAACTCCGACGGCGGGTATGCCGTGTCGAGCTACCGGGCCACGAAGCCCGCGCTCGGCTCGATCGAGCAGCTCCGCGACCTGGCGACCAAGCTGCGCGAAGCAGGCATCTCGCTGGCGCTCGACTTCGTCTTCAATCACACCTCCGACGAGCACGAGTGGGCACAACGGGCGCTCGAGGGCGACCCCGAGTACGAGGACTACTACTGGATCTACCCCGACCGCGAGATGCCCGACGCGTTCGAGCGGACCACGCGCGAGATCTTCCCCGACAACCACCCGGGCAGTTTCGTACCGGTGCAGGGCGATCGGTGGGCGTGGGCGACGTTCCACTCGTTCCAGCTCGACCTCAACTACTCGAACCCCCGCGTCTTCCGGGCCATGGCGCGCGAGATGCTCTTTCTCGCGAATCTCGGCGTCGAGATCCTGCGCATGGACGCGGTGGCCTTCATCTGGAAGCGACTCGGCACCTCGAGCGAGAACCTCCCCGAGGCGCACCTGCTGCTGCAGGCGTTCAACGCGGTGGTGCGGATGGTCGCCCCCGGCGTTCTGTTCCTCTCGGAGGCGATCGTCCACCCCGACGACGTCGTCGACTACATCAGCCCCGACGAGTGCCAGCTCAGCTACAACCCCCTGCAGATGGCGCTGCTCTGGAGCACCCTCGCCACCCGCGACATCGGCCTCCTCGCCCAGGCGCTCGCCCACCGGCACGCCCTGCCTCCGGGCACCGCGTGGGTCAACTACCTCCGCAGCCACGACGACATCGGCTGGACCTTCGCCGACGAAGACGCACGCCAGCTTGGCATCGACCCCGACGCGCACCGGCAGTTCTTGAATCGCTTCTACGTCGGACGGTTCGAGGGCAGCTTCGCGCAGGGCACCCCGTTTCAGACCAACCCGAAGACCGGCGACAGCCGGGTGTCGGGGGCGACGGCGTCACTGGCCGGCATCGAGGTCGACCCCGAGGGGGCGATCCGGCGGATCCTTCTGGCGCAGTCGATCGTGCTGTCGACCGGCGGAATCCCGCTGCTGTACCTCGGTGACGAGGTCGGGCAGACGAACGATTCGAGCTACCTCGAGGATCCCGGAAAAGCCGCTGACAGCCGATGGTCGGGCCGACCTCCCTACCCCGGGGCACGGTACGCCGAACGGCACGATCTCGCGAGCGCTTCCGGCCGCCTCTACGCCGGGGTGCGGCGGCTCCTCGCGGTGAGGGCGGAGCTGCCCGCGATGGCCGGCGGGGCGCTCGTGCCGTTCGAGACGCACGACCCGCGGGTGCTGGGGTTCGTGCGGCCCGGGGGTGAGGTTAGCGGTGCCGGTGCTGCTGCTGGTGCCGGTGCTGCTGCTCGGGCTGCGACTGTGCTCGTTCTCGCGAACTTCGGGGACGACGCTGCGACCGTCTCGGCGCTGACCCTGTCGGGGATGCCCGCTTCGGCCGTCGACGCGATGTCGGGCGAGACGTTCGACCTGCGGCAGCCGCTGGTGCTCGGTCCACAGCAGTTCGTCTGGCTCCTGGTCTGAGGTGGGCGGCGTGGTCTCCGGCGGTTCGGCGGAGGAGCATCGGGCCGAGCTCGAGCGTGCCGCCTACTCACCGGACGCCTCGCCCGAGCAGGCACGCCTGGCGCTAGCGCGGCTGCAGGCGTGGGATGCGGCGGCTTCGCTCCCCTCTTCGCCGCCTTCCGCTCCTTCTTCCCCGCCTTCCCCTTCCTCCTCTGCTTCGGTGGCGTCTCGCCCTGTAGGGCTAGTGCCGCGCCCTCGGGCCTCGCGTCGGCGGATCGCCCTCGTCGCAGGCATCGCTGTGCTGCTCGTCGCAGGCGGAGTCGCCGCCGGCCTCCAGCTCGCTCAGCACAGCGCCGCCGCTGCGACCGCCACCGTGCTGAGCCGCGCCGAAGCCGACTCCGACCTCGGTCGCGCGCTCGCCCGCCCGCAGCAGCCGTCCGACCTGCCGCTGGGGTACCAGTCGGGCTCGGGCTCGGCCTACCCGGGCGACTCCTACCGCCTCCTCTTCGACGGTCAGCCGCGCGCGGGATCGGCCGTTCTCCGCTGGCGCGTCTGGATCGGCCAGGGCATCGACGCCGATCACCTGTGCCTCGTCGCCGCCTACGACTCGTCGCGCGGTGTCTCGACCTGCCTGCCACGCGCCGAGATGCTCACCTCGACGGTCACACTGACGAGCCCGGTCGGCGTGCAGCCCCTCTCGGTCGCGATCACGGCCGGTCGGGTCGTCGTCGACGTCGGGTGAGTGCCTGTCACATCACGCGGCGTTGGCCAGGGTGCCCGCGACGACAATTCAGGCCATAGGCGTCAGCCTGGCCGGGGCGCTGCAGGTTTCGCCGGGCTGTGCCGCTTATGGCCTGAATTGCCGCACCCGCGTGAGCCGGTGGCCGGGCGGCGGGTTGGGCCGGCCGCGGGTGGGCGGGTGGCCGGGCGGCGGGTTGGCCGGGCCGCGGGTCGGGCGGCGCTCGGGTCGGGCGGCGCGGCCGCGTTCGGCAATTCAGGCTTGTGACGTGCGGCTGGGCTGAGCGCCGCAGGTTTTACGAGGCCGGGCTGCTTATGGCCTGAATTGCCGCACCCGCGTGAGCCGGTGGCCGGGGCGCGGGTCGGGCCGGCCGCGGGTGGGGCGGGGCTCGGGCGGCGCGGTCGCGTTCGGCAATTCAGGCTTGAGACGTGCGGCTGGGCTGAGCGCCGCTGGTTTTACGAGGCCGGGCTGCTTGTGGCCCGAATTGCCGCACCCGCGAGAGCCGGTGGCCGGGCCGCAGAGCGGGCGGGCTCGGGCGGCGCGGCAGCGTTCGGCAATTCAGGCCAGAGACGCGAGACTCGGCGCCGCGGGGGCTTGGCACAGGGGACCTGTTGCCTATGGCCTGAATTCCCGACGGCGACGGCGACGGCGACGGCAACGGCATTGGCAACGGCAATGGCAACGGCAGCCGTCAGCCGCCGACCCGGCCCGGCCGGTCGGCGTCAGCCTCCAAGGCGTCCACCTCAGGCGCCGCCGCGACCCCCACGCTCAGCGTCCCGAGCAGCCGCAGCAGTCCGGCCGAGTCGGCGTCGTCGGCCGCATGCAGGATGACCAGGAGTTGCCCGTCGGTCCCGCGGATCCCGAGCTTCTCGCGACGCAGCGTCAGGTCGCCGACCTGTGGGTGGCGGTACTGCGTGGTGCCGCCCTGGCCCGCACGCACATCGTGTCGGGCCCACAGTCGGCGGAACTCGTCGCTGGCGAGCGACAGCTCACCGACGAGCTGCACGACGCGCGGGTCGTCGGTGTCGGTGCCGATCGCCGCCCGGAAGTTCGCGACGATGCCGGGGAGGAGGCGCGACCAATCGGGGTAGAGCGCGCGCTCATCGCGGTCGAGAAACACATCGCGCAGGCGGTTGCGGCCGACGGCGAGGCTGGGGTTGAGGGCGGTCGCTAGGTCGTTCGTGGCGAGCACGTCGAGGGCGCGGCTCTCGACGAAGGCCGGCAGGCCGAGCACTCCGAGCAGCTGGCGGATGGATTCGGGGGCGACTTCGCGTCGGATCCTGGGCTTCGCGGTGCGACCGGAAGCCGGCTGACCGAGCCGGACCAGATGCTCGGTCGCCTCGTCGTCGAGCTGGAAGACCCCGGCGAGCGCGGTCAGCACCTGCACTGAGGGGTTGCGGTCGCGGCCCTGCTCGAGGCGGAGGTAGTAGTCGGCGCTGATCCCGGCGAGCATCGCGACCTCTTCGCGGCGAAGTCCGGTGACGCGGCGGAGGCCCCCGACCCGCAGGCCCACGTCGCTCGGCTGCACGAGTTCGCGGCGTGCGCGGAGGAACTCGCCCAGCTCCGTCGACTCGCTCATGGGGCAACGCTAACCCCGCGCGCCCCGATCGTGCCTGGCCCTGCCAGACCCAGGAACGCCGGGGCACTGCCGCCCACGCTCCACCGGGCGCACGATGGATGCATGACCAACACGACTCTCCCCGGCGGCGTCTTCTCGGCCGCGCCCGACCTCCAGCTCACCCGCGTCGGATACGGCGCCATGCAACTCGCCGGCCCCCACGTCTTCGGCCCTCCCGCCGATCGCAATGAGGCGCTCGCCGTGCTGCGCGAGGTCGTCGAGCTCGGCATCACGCACATCGACACCGCCGACTTCTACGGCCCCTTCGTCACGAACGAGCTGATCAAGGAGGCGCTGCAGCCTTATGCGAGCGACCTCCGCATCGTCACGAAGGTCGGTTCGCAGCGCGATGACGAGGGCAACTGGATCCCGTCGACCACTCCCGAGTCGCTGACGAAGCAGGTGCACGACAACCTCGGCCGTCTCGGCGTGGAGGCGCTCGACGTGGTGAACCTCCGTGTGGGCGGGTTCGACGCCCCCGAGCCAGGCTCGATCGCGACCGAGTTCGAGGCGCTCGTCGCCCTGCAGAAAGAGGGGCTCATCAAGCACCTCGGGCTCAGCACCGTCAACGCCGAGCAGATCGCCGAGGCCCAGTCCATCGCGCCCATCGTGACCGTGCAGAACTTGTACAACATCGCCAACCGCCGAGACGACGCGCTGATCGACTCGCTCGCGGCGCAGGGCGTGTCGTATGTGCCGTACTTCCCGCTGGGCGGCTTCACTCCGCTCCAGTCGGAAACTCTAGGATCCGTCGCGGCCGAACTCGACACCACCCCGATGTCCGTGGCCCTCGCCTGGCTCCTTCAGCGGTCGCCTAACCTGCTGCTGATTCCGGGTACCTCGTCGCGTGCGCACCTCCGCGAGAACGTGGCCGGCGCCGGGCTCGAGCTGTCGGCCGATGTCGTCGCGCGCTTGGATGCGATCGGCGCCTGACGCCGACGCCCCGGGGCTGACGGGATCACCCGACGCGTATCCGGGGCGCACGCGAAAAGCGGAGCCGGCGCCACACGCGCCGACTCCGCTTCTTCGCAGCCCTGCCTCACCGGGGCAGAGCAGCCCCGCCCTCCCGGGGCGAGACGTCGCCCCGCCCTACCGGGGTGTGACCGTGATCGAGTCGAGCTCCGCGAATCCGGTGCCGCCCGCGTAGTTCGGGCTGCCCTTCGCGAGGCGGATGACGTTCGATCCGGCCTTGAGCGTCACCGGGGTCGTCACCGAGTTAGCGAACGTTCCCCAGCTGCCGGTCGTCGGATACGACACGTTCGTGAACGCGCCGCCGTTGTAGGCGAGCCCCTGGGTCGCGGTGGCCGTGCCGCCGTTCGCGTAGCGGATGCCGAGCGTGTAGTTGCCGGCGGTCGGCACGTCGACGAGGAAGTCGACGAAGCTGTCGCTGCGCATGTCGGCGGAGCCGTCGATGCGGCCGACGTAGCCACCGTTGCTGGCGCTCGCGGCGCTGAGACGGCTGGCGTTCACGACGGTGGCGTTCTCCGCCTCGTACGTCTGCTGGTACGCGGTGGTCGGTCCGCTGGTCGGGGTCACGACGATCTGGTACGACGCCCGCGAGTCCTGGTTGGTGATCGGCACCGTGACGGAGCCGTTCACGACCGGGAGCGTGGACGTCGTCGGCGTCGGCGCGGCAGCATTCGTCTGGCGGCCGGTGATTCCGGATGCGGCGAGGCTGACGCGAACGGACGACCCGAAGCCGCTGAGGCCGTCGATGCGAACGCTGTTGTCGCCGTATGTTCCGCCCGCGACGACGGTGGCGATCTTCCGTGTGCTGTCGAGCGAGGCGATACCGTCGAAGTCGCCGGACGCAGTGACGGGAACCATGTTCCCCGTCATGGCGCCGTACCACTTGTACATCCAGTAGCTCGCGGTCGGGGCGCCGTTGTACAGGAGGCCGTTCATCGTGCCGGATTCGTACCAGTACGCCCGCTCGGCGTCGCGGACGCCGTACCTCTCGAACTGCGAGATGTAGTGCAGAGCGGCGCTCGGCACGTCGACCTGGTCTGTCCAGGCGTATTCGTTGATGGAGATCGGTCGGGGGCTGATGCCGAGAGACCGTTCGATGGCACGGTAGTCGGCGATGTGGTCGCCGATGCCAGCCCATCCCTGTGACAGCTCGTGCCAGACGACGACGTCGGGCAGTGTTCCGTCTCTCTTCGCCTGGGTCAGGAACGAGACCATGAAGTCGTGGTTGTAGATCGATGTTCCGGGTCCGATGATCGGAGTCACCGTGTCCTTGGAACGGATCTCCCGGTACGTGCGGGTCCAGCCGTCGTTATAGGGCCCTGCCTTGGCGGTGTCCCAGGTGCCGTCGGGCTCGTTCCAGATCTCCCACCCGTTGATGCCCGTGGTCGACTTCGCGGCGAGGCGCGCGTCGACCATGGTGTCGACCTTCTGCAGCCAGTCGGACCAGCTGACCCATTTGTAGGGGAAGTTCGGGTAGATGTCGGGCATGCGTATGCTCTGCTGGGCGCCGACGGAGGTCAGGGTGTTCGCGACCTTGAGCGCGTCGCCGGTCGGCTCGGTCGCGCCGTTTCCGAGCTGTTGGACGCCGGGAGCGGGCTGGGTCATCTGGTTCAGATGGAGGGGAACGAGCAGTGACGCGTCGGGCGTCGTCGCTGTCGCCACACCGTAGAGCCCGCCCGAGGCCACGTGGGTGACCGGCCGAAGGGCGCTCGCCGCGTTGACGACGAGTGTGTTGCCGGCTGCGTTGGCCGGAAGTGCCGGGATGATCAGGGCGGCGCTCAGCGCGGCCGCCGTCCCCAGCCCGATGGCAATTCGTGTTTTTCTCATGACGCTCCTTTGCGTTGTCGTCGCGCACCGGTCGGTGCGCTTTCTTTCGTCCGAGGCGATCAGGCGGTCGGCAACCACACCCGCATGGTCGACGGGCCCTCGTTCGCCCAGGTGGCATAGGGGCGAAGGATCCCCTCCGACGCCCCCCGACCCTCGTCGGCAGGGGCTTCGCCGTACGGCCACCCCGCGCGTCCGAGGCCGTCCGTGCCCTCCGCTCCCGCCGTTCCGGGCGCGGCAGGCGTCACCAGCGTCACGCCGGCCCCGGTGTCGGTCGTCAGCAGCGGTGCCGAGGTGTCGACCCGCACGTCGTTGACCGTGCGCTCGGACGCCTGCTCCTCGAGGCAGAGCACGAGCGGCCCGCGCTCGACGGCGACGGTGCCGCGGACGGCGTCGATCCGCGGGTCGGGTGTGACCCAGCGCGCCTCCATCGGCAGGTCGAGAACGACGGTGTCGCCGGGGGCGAACCGGCGCGTGACGCTGACCGTCTCGCCGTCGACCCGCTCGGGAGCGTCGTGATTGACGGTGACGTCGGCGTGGCCGGCCCAGGCGGGGATCCTGAGGGTCAGCGTGACCTCGCTGGTCGTCTGCTCGCGCGCGGTGACCACGATGCGACCCTCGGCGGGGTAGCCGCTGACGACCGAGAACGAGACCGGGGTGCCCGACTCGAGCGTCGTGTCGATGTCGTAGCTGCCGTACTGGTGCAGCTGCACACCGTCGTGGGTCTTGGTCGCGAAGTAGAGCTCGACGCTGGCGAGAGTGCGGGCGACGTTCGTCGGGCAGCACGAGACCTCGAACCAGGGTGCGCGGAGGCTCGACAGGGCCCGGGCGTTCAGCTCGTCTTCGTCGGGCACGGTGCCCGGAACGCGCTGGTGCAGGGTGTTCGTGTAGAAGAACGCCCGACCGTCTTCGCGCGGTGAGGCCATGACGTTGTTCAGCAGCGTTCGCTCGAGTAGATCGGCGTACTTGGTGTCGCCGTGCTGCAGCAGCAGCCGCCACGACAGCATGTTCGAGCCGATGCCCGCGCAGGTCTCGGAGTAGGCGCGGTCGGGCGGCAGCTCGAAGTCGGCGCCGAAGGCCTCGTCCTGGTGGTGCGATCCCATTCCGCCGGTGATGTAGGTGCGAGTCGCGACGGTGTGGCTCCACTGCCGCTCGACGGCTGCGGCGAGGGCCTGGTCGCCCAGCTCGACCGCGACGTCGAGCGCTCCGGAGGCGAGGTAGAGGGCGCGCACGGCGTGACCGCGGAGGGTCTCGGCTTCGCGCACCGGCTGGTCGTCCTGGAAGTACTCCTGGCCGTACTCGATCGGCTTGAGCAGACCGCGGCCGCGACGCTCGACGAACAGCGCCGCGAGCTCGAGGTAGCGGGCGTCGCCGGTCGCGCGGCCGAGCTCGGCGAGGGCGGGTTCGATCTCGGGGTGTCCGCACACGGCCTCGCGTCCGGACGGGCCGAAGGTGGCATAGAGGTGGTCCGCCAGGCGGATGGCGACATCGACGAGACGGCCGGATCCTGCGGTTCGGATTCGCGCGACGGCCGCCTGGATCAGGTGCCCGAAGCAGTACAGCTCGTGGCCCCACTCGAGGTTCGAGTAGCGGGCGGGCTGGCCGGGGCGGCCGAAGCTGGTGTGCAGGTAGCCGTCGGCCTCCTGCGCGGAGGCGACCCGGTCGACGAGGGAGTCGTAGCGTTGCTGCAGGTCGGGGTTCTCGCCGTGGCCGAGATCCCACGCCATCGCTTCGAGCAGCTTGTAGATCTCGGAGTCGACGAACTCGATGCCGGAGTGCTCCCAGCCGGTGTCTCCGCTGGCCGCCCGGTCGAAGTTGCCGATCCAGCCGATGCGCTCCATCCACGCCTCGCAGTGGGCGAGGACGACGTCGGAGTTCTTCTGCTGCCACGAGCGCCAGTAGCCCTCGGTCAGCCGGATCTCGGTGGAGTCGAGCGGGGTGAGCTTCGAGGTGGTTGGGGCGACGGGGCCGCCTCGGAAGGCGGAGTGCGTCTGTGGGTCGGAGGGGGTCGGGGTGTCGACGAGCTGGGTCATGGGTCAGTCCTTCACGGCGCCGGCGGTGACACCGGCGGCGACATAGCGTTGGGCGACGACGAGGAGAATCGTCGCGGGGATGGAGGCGACGACGGCGGTGGCCATGATCGCGTTCCAGTCCTGGTTGTTGTTGCCGATGTAGCGGTAGATGCCGAGCGTGATCGTCTGCGACGTGCCGCCCGAGTTGAGGGTCGACGAGAAGACGAAGTCCGACCAGGCCCAGAGGAACGCGAAGAGGCTGACCGTGACGACCGAATTGCGGCTGACCGGCAGCACCACCGAGGTGAACGTGCGCCAGGTGCTGGCGCCGTCGAGCTTCGCCGCCGACATCAGCTCGTCGGGGATGCCCGACATGAACGCGGTGAAAATCAGCACGCCGAACGGCACGGCGAGGGTCGAGTCGGCGATGATGAGCCCGCCGGCCTGATTCAAGATGCCGAGGTTGAGATAGATCGCGTAGAAGCCCATCGCGATGATCACCTGCGGGATCATCTGCGCGACGATCAGGATGAATGACAGGGCGCCACCGCCCCGGGGGCGGAGCTTGGCCAGCGCGAACGCGGCCGGTGCCGAGACGGCGACCGTCAGCACGACGGTGCCGAGGCCGACCAGCAGGCTGGTGCCGAGGTAGGGCAGCTGCTGCTGGATCACCTGGGTGTAGCCGTCGAAGGTCGCGTGGAAGGGGAACCACGATGGCGGGGTGCTGCGCATCTCGGAGGCAGGGGTCAGCGAGACGTTGACCATCCAGTAGACGGGAAACAGCATGATCGCGGTGAAGAGCACGCCGAGGGCGGTCTTCCACATTGTGCGCGGGCCGCGGTTGCGCTTGGGTGCCGAAGCGGTCGACGCCCCGGGGGCCGGGCGGGCGCCGGCGGGCCGGGTAAGGGTGGCGGACATTACTGAGCCTGCTTTCTCTGCACGCGCAGGTACAAGAACCCGAAGATCAGGGCGATGACGATGAGGAGGTTGCCGACGGCCGCGGCCGGGCTGAAGTTCGGCAGCGTCGAGCCGAATCCGAGCTGGTACGACCAGATGGCGAAGGTGGTCGACGCGTTGCCGGGGCCGCCCTTGGTCATGATCCAGATGATGTCGAAGACCTTCAGCGTGTAGACGAGGCCGAGCAGGATCGTGATCGCCGAGACCGGCTTCAGCAGCGGGAACGTGATGCGCCAGAACTTCTGCCAGGCGTTCGCCCCGTCGAGCGAGGCGGCCTCGTAGATGTCGGTCGAGATGTTCTGCAGCCCAGAGTAGAGAATGACGAGGTTGAACGGGATTCCGATCCAGATGTTCGCGATGATGACCGCGATCAGCGCCCACTGCGGCGACGTGAGCCAGTTGATGCCGGTGCCGCCGAACGACGTGATGACCGAGTTGATCACGCCCGAGTCGCTGTTCATCATCCACGACCAGGTCGAGGCCGAGACGATCAGGGGCAGCAGCCACGGCACCAGGAACAGCGCTCGAAGGGTCGACGAGAGACGGAAGTTCTGGAAGAAGAACACCGCCAGCGCCATCCCGATCGAGAACTGGAAGGCGATCGACACCCCGGTGAAGAGGAGCGTGTTGCGAAGGGCCGGGCCGAACGTAGGATCCTGGAACACGGCTACGAAATTGGCCAACCCGACGAAGGGCGCTGTGCCGTCGATGAACGACCGCACCGTGTAGTCGCGCACCGCCAGGTCGACGTTCTTGATCAGCGGGTAGGCGTAGAAGATCACCAGGTACGCCACGACGGGCAGGATGAACGCCCACGCGGTGAGCTGGTCGGCGCGGAAGCGCCTCTTCAGCGAGGGGCGGACCGGGGGCCCGGCGTCCACGGCCGGGCTCCCGGCCGGCGGAGCGGCCTCGGGGCGTTCGATGATGGTGTTGCTCATGGTGCGTGCTCCTTCGAGGCCGCTGGTGTTCGGGGTGCTGCTGGCCCGGTGTCGGTCTGGCCGTGCGCCGGGCCGCTGGTGCTACTTGGTGGCTGCAGCCGCAGCCGTTTGGGCCTGCTTCAGTGCGTCCTCGGCCGACTGCGAGCCGCTGAGGCTGTTCTGCACGGCCTTCCACATCTGCTCCGAGATCTTCGGGTACTTCGTGCCGAGGTTGTCGCTGGTGCGGCCCTTGGCGTCGCCGACCGCAGTCACCCACGGCTCGAGGTCGGGGTTGTCAGCGACCTGCTTCTCTTGCGCGGCCTTCGTCGGAGCGACGTACGAGAGCGTGTTGTCGGTCGAGACGACGTTCGCGGTGCTCGTGAGGCACGACTGGATCTTCGCCGAGACGGCGTAGCGGGCGGAGTCTTTCTGCACGGGGATCGTCAGGAACTCGCCGCCGGTCGGAGCGGGAGCGGCTCCGCCGTCTTTCGCCGGGATCGAGATGATGCCGTAGTCGATCTTCGAGGCCTTGACGCCGGCGAGCTGCCAGGTGCCGTTCTCGCTGAAGGCGAAGTCGCCGGTGAGGAACTCCTGCCACGACGTGGTCTGGGTGTTGTTGATCACCGAGTTGGGGGCGTAACCCTTGTTGACCCAGTCGGTCCAGAGCGACAGGGCTGAGACGGCGTCGGACGAGTCGAGCTGGTCGAGGTTCGCGCCCGATCCCCAGTACCAGGGCAAGAACTGGAAGCTGCCCTCTTCGGTGCCGATCCCGGCAAAGGTGATGCCCTTGTCTCCCTTGGCCTTGACCTTGGCGAGTGCATCGGTCAGCGACGACCAGTCGGTGATCTTCGCGGGGTCGACGCCCGCTGCCGACAGGATCTTCTTGTTGTAGTAGAGGGCGAGGGTGTTGGCGCCGATGGGCACGCCGTACGTCTTGCCGTCGACCTGACCGGCGGCGAGGATGTTCGCCTCGATGTCGGTCGTGCTCGTCTTCGTCTCGGCGGTGTCGGTGAGCAGGCCGGCGTCGGCGAGCGTCGAGACGACGGGGTTGTCGACGAGCAGCAGGTCGGGCGAGTTGCCCTGCTGGCCGGCGAGGAGGGCCTTGCTCGTCAGATCGGAGGTGTCGTAGCCGGTCCGCTTGACGGTGACGCCGGCTTCGGTGCCGCACTTCTCGACGAGCTTGGTCCACGCCGACGAACCGTCGAACTGGGGGTACGGATCCCAGAACGTGTAGGTGCCGGAGGCGGCCGAGCCGCCGTTGCCGCCGGCGCCGCCGGTCGAGCAGCCGGTGAGCGCGGCGGAGGCGGTGGCGATGCCGACGAGCGCGGCGAAGGCGCGCTTGCGGCGAGGGGTGAAGATCACAGTGATTCCTCTCTGAATGCAGAGTGTCTGCAGGTTGCCTGGGTCAAGAGAGGCCCGCTGTGAGGGTGATCTCTCCGATGAAATCAAAACCGAAAGCGGTTTCGGTAGGAACCTAATAGCCGATTAGTTTGCTTGTCAACGACTTCATGAACTAATTTCGGAACATGGCCGAACAGCAGCGGGGCGACACGGGCGCTCTCCCGAAGTCGACGCTCGCCGACGTGGCCCGCCTGGCCGGTGTCTCGATCGCCACCGCGTCGAAAGCCTTGAACAAGAAGACCCACGTGCGCGAAGAGACACGCAGGCGCGTCGAAGAGGCGGCCAGCTCGCTCGACTTCACCCCGAACTTCTTCGCCAAGGCCCTGAACTCGACGCGCACCAACACCATCGGCATGATCACCAGCGACCTCGACAACCGCTTCGTGCTGCCGATCCTGCTCGGCGCCGAAGACGCGTTCGGTTCGGGCTCCCTCTCGGTGCTTCTGGCCGATGCTCGTGACGACGTTCTGCGCGAGCAGCTCCTGGTGCAGACCCTGCTCACCCGGCGCGTCGACGGCCTCCTCATCGTGGGTCGCACGACGAACTCTCGCCCGCCGGCCACCGTTCCCGGCGACGTGCCGGTCGTCTACGTCTACGCCCCGTCCGACGACGACACCGACACGTCGTTCACGCCCGACAACGTGATGGCGGGCCGTCTCGCCGCCGAGCGCCTACTCAAGGCGGGCCGCACCCGCATCGCCCTCGTCAACGGTGAGGCCTCGTACGCCGCCGCCCGCGATCGCGCGGAGGGTGTCGCCCAGGCGATGGAAGAGGCAAGGATCCCACTGGTCGGCGGCAAATCATTGTTCGGTCAGTGGGGCGAGGGCTGGGGTCGCGACTGTGCGCGGCTCCTCGCTTCGGCGCACTCCGACCTCGATGGCATCGTCGCCGGCAGCGACCACATCGCCCGCGGCGTCATCGACGCCCTCCGCGAGGAGGGCCGCCGCGTTCCCGACGACGTCTCGGTGGTCGGCTTCGACAACTGGGACATCCTCGTGCGCGAATCCCGCCCGCCCCTCACCAGCGTCGACATGAACCTCGACGACCTCGGTCGCTCCGCCGCCCAGGCCCTCGTCGACGCGATCGACGGTCGGCCCCGCACCGGCCGGCACGTGGAGCCGGTGCGGTTGGTGGTGCGGGAGAGCTGAGGCGTTCAGTATTAGTCGAACTCCCGCTGGAGCCGCATCAAGTCGAGGACAGGTCTCCGCGCATGCCGGGCGAGCATCACGCGCGAGGCGAGGACGTACGCGACTAGAAGCAGCACGGCTACGGCACCCGCGTTCACGAGGGCGCCAACCAGTGTGAAGCGGGTCGGGGCGATGAGGAGCGCGAGGGCGCTGACCGGGATGCCGATGGCGGCCGCCATGGCGAAGAGCCGTCGCATCCGCGTGCGGTAAATCGTGATGACAAAACGCGGTGAGAGGTTGAGGTTTTTCATGACGCCCATGTCTCTGTTGGAAAGGGTCAGCCAGGAGTTGAGATTGAGGAAGACGAAAAGGAGGCAGAAGAGGGTGGCCGCCGCAACGATCAGATAGCCCATGCCCGTGTTGGCATTCAGCGAGGCCGACATGTCGGTGAACGATCGGAACGTGTAGTCGGTGTCGAAACCCGCCTTCTCGATGGCCTGGGCGCTCTGATCCACATGGCCGAGGTCGTCGACATAAACGAAGATCGTCGAGAGGACACGCACACCGTAGGGGTTGTCGTCGTCGTACCGTTTCTGGAAGGTCGCCCAGTCCACCCCGTAGGCGACCTTAGTGATCTCGGCGAACGTGCTGCCGTTGACGAGGATGTTCTGGTCGTCCAGTCGACTGAGCACCTGAAGGGGAGTATTGGGGCTGAGTCGTGTAGTTCGTGGAACGTCGACGGGAGCTGCCGATGCGCTCGAGAGCCCGCCGGCCTCGACGCGAATCTTCGGCACCGACAGCTTCAGGTCCCGACCGCTCGTCGAGGTGGAGAAGGCGTCGCCGTCCGGCATCGACGGCTGGTCGATGAGGCGCTGACCGCCCGGGCCGAGTCCCGTGATGAAGTACGTCCGTCCCGTGGAGTCCTGGACTCCGAAATCCAAGTCGAACCGACCCGTCGTGAGGGCGGAAGGATCGATCGCCGAGACGACCTTTTCGATCTTGGTGATGTCGGAGAACTTCAGGGGAGTGGGCTGTCCGGCGTCCCCCGACGCCGTCACGGCGATGACGTGCACGTTCGCATTCTCGGTGAAGTCCTGTCCTGCCTGTGCGTGCTGGCTCTGCACCACGGCCAGCAGAATCCCGAGGAGGGAGGCCGTCCCGATGAGGAGCACCGCGAAGATGCGCAGGTACTTGGCAGCCTTGCCGGTGACCTTGTGGGCGAGTGCGTCATGCCGCATGGATGACCTCCAGCCCCGAAAGCGTGAAGAGCTCCGGGTCGATCAAATTGTCCGCCAGGTGCGGGTCGTGGCTGACCACGATCAGCGTCGCCGTGAAGGCTGCGTCGATGGCGTGCATGACAGCAGCCGCCGTAGCCGGGTCCAAGGCCGAGGTGGGCTCGTCTAGGAGGAGGACGTCAGGATCCGCCACGAGGCTCTGCGCCAGGCGAACGCGTTGGCGCTCGCCACCGGACAGCAGGACAACCTGCTCGGAACCGAGATGCTCGACTCCCATGGCTCCCAATGCGGCTTCGGCACGATACCGGGTCTGTCGCTGCGTCAGCCCGCTCTCCGCCAGCGCGAAGCTGACGTTCTCGACAGAGGTGAGCTTGGAGAACAGGGTGTCGTCTTGGAAGACGTAGCTGACACGGCCGGGAGCGGCGATTTCACCGGATGAAGGGGTGAGGTAGCCGGCGATGAGGTTGAGGACGGTCGATTTGCCCGAGCCGCTCGGGCCACTGAGTACCGCCCTGGATCCTTGACTCACCCGAAAGGTGGTGTTGCGAAGTACGGGCCGCGTCGAGAAGCCGAACGAGACGTCGGTGAAGTGGATGGTCCCGTTCACGGCAGATCGATCGTGGCGATGTCGCCGTTCTTGTACACGGTGATCGCTTTGGGGCCGACCCGGAAGTCGACGAGTCCGCTTTCGCTTCCGACGATCTTGTGGGTGGTCGCGTCCAGGACATCGAGCCGGAGGTCGGACTCCTTGTCGACGTAGACGCGGGCAAACAGATTCTCGTCGTCGAAGAAGTAGCAGAGGTCACTGCAGTCGAAGTGGTCGGAGCCGGAAGTGACTCCAGTGGCATCGGCAAGGTAGAGCCGTCCGGCATGGCTGTACACGCCGCCCTTGGCGAGGCCGGTCTCTTTCACGGTCGGCGTGGCGTCCGCGTCGGCCACCGGCAAGGAAAGCAGCGTGTATTTCTCGGTGTCGTCGTCAAGAGTCGTGTAGTAGAGGGTGGAGCCGACGATCGCCCCGGAATCGATCAGGCCCTTCGTCTGCGGGTATGTCACCAACGAAGAGCCCTCGAGCCGCACGATGACGCGGCTCTTCTCCGCGCCTGAGGAGTCATAGCGGCTGGAGGTGAACAACGATGTCGTCCCCGCGTGGGCCAGGGGGAAGAGTCCCTGGTCGGAGTCGGCCCTGACGACCGTGTCGACGGAACCGCCGTCGACTTTGACGATTGTGAACCCGTTGGTGAGGCTCGACCCGGCGGTGTACAGCTCTGACGGGTTGGGAAACTCGTACTGGAAATAGTTGTCTTGATCGCTCTTGGAGACGACGGTCTTCGTCGCCGTGTCGTAGGCAAGAAGCCGCTGGCTGTACCGGTCGAACAGGATGATCTGGTGCTCACCAGTCGCCGCGGGAAGCCGGACTGCGGGCGGGGATGACTGCGGCGCGGCAGGGGTGGACGATTGGCTCGTGCAGCCGGAGACCGTGATAAGGGTTACCGCGGCAGCGGCGAGGATGACGGAGATGAGGGGGCGGTTCACGAGCATAGGGCCTTCGGTGCGGGAGTGGTCGGACGTGACGATCGGGCTGCCGGCATCACCGGCAGCCCGATCCGTGTTGCTGTTACGCCCCGGCGCTGATCTGGTACACGCGGGTATCGGAGGAGACCTTGACGACGGCGGTGTTCACGATCGAGATCGTTCCGCCGCGGTAGTCCTTTCCGGGCGTGACGATCATGTTCGAGCGGTAGTCGGAGCTTTTGGCGCCGTTGGTGTTCTCCCAGTACTTCTCCGGAGTGTTCACCTGCACCCACGAGGAACCCTGGCCGTAGCTGATGCCGCCGGTGCTGACGCCGATGTCGAAGCTCGCGCCGTTGCGGATGGCAGCGCCACCGTGCCAGGAGGTGCGGATTCGCGTGACCTTCTTCGAGCCGCTGTAGACGGCCGAAACCTGGTACTCCCACTTGCGAGTGTTGCCGGAGACGGTGCCGTCACCGGTGGTTCGCCACGCGTTGGACGTCAGTGTCCCGCCGCCCCCGGAGAGTGTCACCTTGCTCGAGTCGGCGGAGGCATAAGCCGGAATCGCCGTACCGGTCAGAGCAACAGCGAGGACAGCCGCGGCGATGATTCGTTTCTTCATGTTTTCCCCATGTGATCTGCTCGCATGGTCTTGGCGCCAACTGCCGGCCCCCACCGATGCGATGCTTTTGCCAGAAATTACTGGGTGGATTCCCAGGGCGTCAATAAGGTACTTGTGTCTATCCGATCAGGCCGGACGCGAACGCTATGTCTTGGATCACGAAGACGGCCGCGACGGACAGGGGAATGGCGAAGGCGAGGCTGAGGATCCGCTGCCACCGTGTGCGTCCCATCGCGATGACGCCCACCGTGCACACGACATCGAAGAGCGCTTGCCCGAACCGCGTTGCGGGGGAGGCCTCGAGGAGACCGCGGAGGGAGAGCCACACCTGAATGACGGACTCATCACTGAGGGTGACGGCGATCGCGACGGCCAGGGCAGCAGCCCCGAGGACTGGGTTGGCCCTTCGAAGAGCACGGGAGGTGATGAAGACGTAGAGGGGGCACGCCGTGACCGCGAGAACACCCCAGATCATCGCGAAACGCGGCGTCGGAAAGCCGTAGACGATTTCGGACGTGGCGTAGTACGAGAGGCACATGGCAACGAACAGCACGGCCGCCGACACGGTCGCCGTAACGCGACCGGGAACGAACCGAGCAAGGACGACGAGAACCACGACCCACAGAGCCGGGTAGGTCGTGACATCGGCGAGCCAGTTCACCCCGGACTGGTCGGCCGCTTTGGCGACGAAGCCGAGGACGCCCCCGACGAGGAGGCTGAGACCGACGATGACGAGGGGAGTTCGGGTTACCCGAAGGGAGCTCTGGGCCATGAGATCTTTCTGCTTTCGTGCGACCGGCACGCGCCTGCGCTGAGCGAGCATCGCTCGATTCGCTACAGTAACGGCCCTCACGACCGGGAGCTCCTTGCGTCGGGGTCTCGGCCGGCAGCCGGCTTCGCACGTCCTCTCAGAACAGGCCTCGACCTGAGCAGCCGAGGACCACGTGTGGAGTGTCGACGCGCGACGTCGACGTCCTCGGGAGGTGAGCCGCCCAGCTTGCGGGAGGCCCGGCTCTCCAGTATTAATATTCCAAAGGGAAGCAGATATTCATCTGCTGGGGACCGGTCGGTGAATGCGTGCTTTGCGATTGGCGTGCAGCGCGGTATTCGTCGCGCCAGCAAAGGCGCGCGACCAACCTTGTGCCTTGCCCGTGAAGCACAATTGGAGTGAAAATACACGCGTCTGAGCGAATGAGTCCACTACGCCTCGTGACCATCGCCCTCCTCGTGAGTCTCTTTTCGACCATGGGAGGGGTGCTCGGAACGTACAACCAGATCCAGACCGCACTCTCTCTCGAGGGGAACAACCTCTACTCCAGTCAGAGCGTCGACGTGGACGAAAAGCCTTCGACGATTCGGGATGCCCTGGAAAAAGCCGGTGCGAATGCCCGGGTCTTTCGCGATCTGACGAACGACGGAACGGTACGGGCCGTCATGGAGTTCGGGCGTCCGTCACCCTTGCCTCTCCATTCAGGACGGCAGCTCGGGTCGAGCAGCGACCGCGGCGCGCTGGTGGGTGCTGATGTCGAGGTGACTACCGACAAGGGCCGCAAGTCGTACGTGTTCCAGGGTGTTTCTTACCCCGTCGTCGGTCACCTGGGGCTTCATGCCGAGAGCCTGCTTTCTCGCGCCGTCCTTCTGAAGGGTGCCGATCTGTTCGACGGGGACGGCAAAGCTCGAATGGTTGTCGATGGCCCTGATGTCGCCGACATCCTGCAGGGCTACTCCGTGACACCCGCGACCCACGACGGGGGAACAGATCGACGGACGAACATCGATTTCGTCTCACCGGTTCTTCTGGGCTTCGGTTGGGCGTTGACCGTAGTCGGGTCGGTCGTAACCCGCCTCCTCGCTGCGTCTTACGGCCGTCGGCTCTGCGCCGTCCGGTTTCAGCTCGGGCACCAACGCGTGAGGATCCTCGCCGCAAGTACTGCCCGTCTCCTCCTCGGCGCGGCCGGCCCGCTGCTGCTTGTCTGTGTGATCACGCTGACCCGGTCACCCCCGGTTCAATCAGCTGGGTCGATTCTGTGGAACACGCTGGCGCCAGCAACTCTGATCGTCGTCAGCTTCGTCCTCGCGAGCGCCCGGACCATCTGGAGGAAGCCTTCATGGGCCTGATCGACAACTTCCGGGGAACGTGGCTCCCGACCCTGGCCAAAGTGGTGATCATCACCTTGCTCGCCGTGACGGTCTACAACCTCGCCTCGTTCGGGCAGTCGAGCCGCGACGCGGTCAACCGAAGTTTCGCAAGCTCCGCCAGCGTCAACTTCTACGGTCTATCGGACCAGCTCGCGGATCCTGAGCAATTCGAGCAGTACCGGTCATCGCCGGAGAACATCCGGAAGATCGCGAGGTTCTATGACGACGTCCGCGCCGACGACCGACTCAAGGTGTTGTCGATATTCGATCAGAGCCTCCCGATAGCCGACTTCACAGGTGACGAGTCGTTCGAATACGGGTACGGAACCGAGATCGGAACCCAAGGGCCGCACGACGAGGAGGGCCTCGGCACCGACGTGGTGAACGTCAAATCCGTGCAGATGAATAAGACCGCGTTCTACTTCTTCAACCTCAAAACGGAGTCCGGCACTGCCCCGAACTGGGACGAGGTCGATTACGCCGCCGACTCGATTCCGATCCTTCTCGGCGCCGATTATCGCGACGTGTACGAGATCGGCGACACTCTCAAAGGCAACTACTACTCTCAGATCGCTGAGTTCAGGGTGGTCGGATTCCTCGAGTCCGACTCATCGGTGTTTTACCAAAACACCATCAACTTCTTTCTCGACGACTACGTCGTGATTCCGTATCCACCGACCATCGCTGACTTTCCCGAGTCGGAGTCGTACTTCTACGGCATTCTCGCCTTCGCGATGATCAACGCGAACGTCGCTGCGAGTACCGACATGAGCAGCGACGCCGTGCTGAGTGCACTGCAAGCAGCGGCCGCCCGGTCGGGGTTTCACCAATTCGCCCTGATAGGGGTTCCGGCCTACATCACCCAATTCGGCCTCGTGAGATCTCTGATCACCGACAACCTGGGTCTGCTCGTGGCGATCGAGATAGTGCTCGCGCTTGGGGCGGCCGTGGTCGTCGCGGCCCTGACGCACCGAAACCATCGTCGCCGCGGCCAACGCGTCCGCACGCAGTGGGCTCTCGGGTGGAGTCCTGGGCGTCTCGAGCGAACTGCCATCGCGACGGTAGTCGTCGAGTACGCGATGGTGGGGTCTCTCCTCGCTCTCGTAATCAGGCTTCTTCCCAACCACGACCCCGGCAGCGGGTACCTACTGTCACTCGGCGTAGTCGTGATGTTCGTGGGCGACGCCGTTTGGCAGCGATGGCTGCTGAAGAAGACCATCTCCGAAGCTTCGAGGAACACGGCATGAACCACATCATCCAATTGCGCGGCATCTCGAAGTCGGTCAAGGAGCCCAACGGTGAGACGCGGATCCTCTTCGACGACCTCGACTTCTCCCTGTCGGAGAACGAACGATCGATCGCGCTCCTCGGCAGAAGCGGAAGCGGGAAGAGCTCGCTTCTGAGGATCCTGGCCGGCCTCGACATCGGCTACCGGGGCGACTACTTCTACCGAGACCAGCTACTCCCGCGCACGGCGAGCGCGATGGCGAAACATCGACTGGACCACATCGGCATCGTGACGCAGCGCTACGACCTCATCAGCGACCTCAACGTCGTACGGAACGTCAAGCTGGCCCTTCGCGGCGGTGCAAGTGCTGATGAAGAGGCCGAGAAGGCTCTCTCCGCGGTCGGCCTCACCGGCTTCGGCAACAAGCGAGTCCGCAGGCTCTCCGGTGGTGAGGCCCAGCGAGTAGCGATTGCCCGGGCCATCGTGAAGGCTCCCGAGCTCCTCCTCGCCGACGAGCCCACGGGTGCCCTCGATGAGGACACCGAGAACGAGGTGCTCGATCTCTTCACCTCCCTGGGCGATTCAGGGGCACGGCTCGTCGTCGCGACCCACAGCACGCGGGTGGCGGACTCCTGCGACCGCAGGCTCCTCCTCGAGGGGAATCGGCTCGTCGAGATCCCGTGACCCGTTCATCCGTTGATGGTTCCGGCTTGCGGGGAGTCGAGGATCCCACTGGTCGTCGCGTGAAGCCGGTGCGGTTTGGTAATTTCCCACGTCTCGCACACGCGGCCTGACGAGCGCCCCCAACTGGTGGCAGCGATGCCAACGCCTCTCCTTCTACGGTGGGCGAGGGGCTCCGGCTGGGCGCTCCGGGGAATGGGGGCTTCATGTCCGATACGACACTTGCAAATCGAGTTCCGGGCGAGTCGCTAATGGCAGCGCTCCGGGATGCCGTGGGGCCCGAGGGCCCGACCTCCTTCGCGTCTCGGCTCTTCGGCCACAGTCCCATTCCTTCGACGGCGCGCAGCTGGTACGTCGGTCTGCTCGGCGAGCAGGCAGTCGCAGAGCGGCTCCGCCGACTTCCGGAGGGGTGGCGCGTTCATATGAAATGGTCAGCTGATTCCCCGCTGATAGACCAAGGGGGCGCTGGATCGTGGTGGACCTGCTGTGGCAGCGAGACAGGTAGCGTCCACGCTTCCGCGGGTGATGAGCCTAGGGCTCGATGATTTCGAAGCCAGTGATGTGGCCCGCAGGCACCGCGAGCCGGATTGCTTGTCGGCCAATGAGATCAACGAGGTCGTCGGTTGGCAAACGCGGAAGGAGGATTACTGGACGCGCCACAATGCTGTGCCGCTCCGCGGTAGCGATGTAGTCGAGCACCTGTCCGATGGCGAGTCGGACATAAGGCCGCGCCTCTGACTTCTTCGCCTCAACTATCCATGACCGAGCGGGCACGTAGAAGTCCGGTTGGATCACCGATCCACCGATCGGGAGTGATAACAGCTCAGCTGGCGTGTTCTGCGATGCCAGCCACGCACCAAAGCTCGCCTGGAGCTTGAATTCTTCGTAAGTTACAGTCCGCCCGAGGTCTGCAGACAAGTCGTCCGTGGCTGACCGCGCGTGGAAAACACGGCTATCGTGCTTCGGTGCGCTCCAGACGCGCCGAACCGGGGCCGTGCTGACGCCTTGTCGAAGATTTCCGGGTTCGCCCGACAGGCTCGGAACCTCAGAGGCGCCGTTCGAGATTTGGGCTGTAGGCGCGGCGCCCTCGATCAAGTCGACGATTGCTCCTCCAGCTTCTGCGGTGAGGTCGAAAAGGTAGCCGAGATTTACATAGCCGACGCGGCCGCCCTGGAGGAAGAAGGGGGCATTGGTGTGTGTTTGCGACCTACGAATCTCGAGTGGGATCTGATCGCGATGAAGAGGTGTCGGCAACTCCTCGTACGCGGTGAGAATGAGCTGACCATCGTCATCCCAATCGTTCGATTCGAACGGACGCGCGGAAGCCACTGCCGCCCGGGTGACGCGGCTGAGCGCTCGCACGTGGAGATCGGCGTAGTGAATGACGATGTCGCCAACGGCAACCCTCCGCATCGAGGACCAGTGCGACTTGCGATGGCCATTGTTGTTTCGGGAGGGCGCCCAGAGGATTCCCCTGTCGCGCTCATCCTGGTAGTTGCCGCCTTGCACAACCCACCAATACGACGTCACTATCGGCCCCTTTATCGCATTGCAAGTGCGTGAATGTGCGCGGTGGTCGTCACGCTGGGCCATCTGAAATCAATTCGCTGCCGTCCAGGCGTCGCATCAAGTCGGCCGCACGGGGCGATAATTGCTCAGTTTAGTCGCGAGCAGTAGGTCTCGCCGGCGGAATGGTGCGGCGATGCCCGGGTGTTTAGTCCGCGAGGACAGTGCGCAAGGCGCCTATCCACTGGTCGAAAGCGTCGAGATGCGCATCGTGGGAGGCAGCGGTCGCGTCGATGCATCGAGCATTCCGGCCGCGACGGACGAACTCCGACTTCTGCTCCTCCGTGAACATGCCGCCGTCGGCGTAGACCAGCAGGGTCGGTGCCTCGATCGCCTCCCACTCGGTCCAGCGCGGTTTACCCATGGCCTCGACAGTGGACTGCATGATGTCCGCGTCGAAGCGAGGGTGCAGGCCGTCGGGTCGCTCGTCGAGATCCTCGACCCAGGCGCGTTCGAGCGGCCCGTCCCCAAGGGCCGCGGCTGCCTCAGCTCGATCCGAGAACGGGACGTCCCAGGAGCGGAAGAAGTCGCCGAGGGCGGTGTGCTCGCTCGCCGTCCCGCCGCCCTGGTTGCCCTCGATTAAAACGAGCTGACGCACGAGGTCCCCCCGCGCCGCGGCGACGAGCATGGCCGTGTGGGCGCCCATCGACTGGCCGATGAGGATCACCGGCTCGGATGCTTGCTTGGTGATGACGTGGACAACGTCAGACACGAAAGCGTTGCGAGACGTGTCGGCAGGCCTGGTGGTGCTGCGCCCGTGACCTCGTTGATCGATAAGGATCACTCGCCGCCCGCTGAGGGCCTCGGCGGTCGGGATGAACTCTCGGCTGCTCCCGGCGAGGCCATGAAGAATCACGACTGCTGGCTCAACACCCTCGAAGATCGTGTAGGCAATCGTCACCCCGTCGCTGACGGTCGTCTGCTTCATCACGGGGGCCACGGGTTCAGCCTATGGGGGCCTCGTGCCCATGTTGAGGGCCCAGAGGCGAACCGCGGTGGCGTCGGCGAAGCGGGTACGTCCTTGTCCCCCTTATTGGGGTCACGGGGATTCCTCATAACCCCTGAGACTTGGGTTCTTCTCACTTTTCTCCAAGGAGCTCCATGTCGTCCACCGAACCTGTCGCTCGCCACCGGGTCGCCTGCCTCGTGCGGGGAATCCGTCCCCTGACTTGGATCGGCTTAGGCGGCACGCTGCTTCTGGGGCTTCGTAAGATGAGACCGACAGGTTCGAAGTGATTTGTGACTTCGGCCACTCCGCAGTGTCACTCGACATTGCTCATTCGCAAGGGGGCAGGGCGTGACAGCTACGGACGTCTATTTGAAGACCATTACGATAATCGCGGCATCCGGGGACGCGACCGAACACACCTACCGTCCAGCTCTTAAGACGTGGATCGAGGGTTTGTCCCCCAAAGTCACGGCGACCAACGAGCCCAAGCAGGCGGCCGCGAATGCTCCGGACTTCGACATCAAAATCACCCGACGGCATGGGGCTTTGTCAATCGGAAAAGTTGAGGCCAAGGATCTGGCGATATTGCCTGGCCTAAAAGCAATTGAAGACGATTCAGCACGGGAGGTTCCGAAAACGACGAACGGGTCCCAATTGCGGCGTTACCGCCGTGCATTCCCGAACCTCTTGATCACGGACTATTTAAGTTTTCGCTGGTATCAGAACGGCGAGCTCAAACTAGTTGCCTCCCTGGGCACCGCTAAGGGTGGAAAAGTCGCGATTGACTCCAGCGGAATCGGGGAAGTGGAAGGACTCGTTAGGGCGTTTGCCGCTCATATTCCCGAGAAGCTCAATTCTGCGCCTGCTTTGGCGAGGAGGCTGGCCGGCCTTGCTGCAATCATCCACGATGTAATTCGCCAATCATTTGCGACCAAATCTTCGTCGGCCGAAACCTTGGGCCTCCTCCAGGCGTTCCGAGACACGCTCGTGCCAGACCTCAGTGAAGAGTCTTTTGCCGACATGCTCGCGCAGACAATCGCATACGGCATGTTCGCGGCGCGCGTTCAACAAGACGATGGAAAGGCTTTCACCCGCGCACAGGCGGCTGCCCTGATTCCTAGGACCAATCCGTTCTTACGAGGCCTCTTTGCCCACATAAGCGGCCCCGATTTGGCGGATGAGCCTTACGCCGGCACCGTCGAAGATCTTGCCCAGCTGCTCAACGACGCCGATATGGAAAAGGTTCTCCGTAATTTTGGTGGCGAGAAGAGGGACCCCATAGTCCATTTCTACGAGACCTTTCTAAGCGTCTACAACCCCGAGCTACGGGACATCCGGGGCGTTTACTACACGCCGATGCCGGTGGTTGAGTTCATCGTGAACTCCGTGGACCGAATCTTGCGCAGTACCTTCGACATGGCCGAAGGCGTCGCCGACATTTCACAGGGTGACGATGGCGAGCATAAGGTTCTGGTTCTGGATCCGGCTACCGGGACGGGAACCTTCCTATACGCCACGGTGGCGAAGATCCGTCAAGAATTCATCGATCAGAAGAAGACGTCCATGTGGTCGTCCTACGTCTCAGAACACCTCTTACCGCGGATGTTCGGTTTCGAACTCATGGTGGCTCCCTATGCGGTGGCCCATCTCAAGTTGGCTCTGCAGCTCGCAGGAAAAGATCTGCCCGCCGACGAACGTGAAGACATTGCGTACGACCTGACCAAGGACGAGCGCATCGGCGTTTACCTTACAAATGCACTAGACCCAGGCGAGGCCCACTCCACACTTCCACTTGGCAAGTTCATCTCGGATGAGGCCAACGCGGCATCGAGTGTCAAAACGGACAAACCCATCATGGTTGTGATTGGAAATCCGCCATATCAGGGACATTCCGCCAACTCTTCGACAAGACGCGAGCAGTGGCGAAAGGTGAAAGGAAAAACACAGTACAAGACTATAAAAACGGCAATAGGTAAGTTACTCGAGGCCTATTACCGGGTTGGAGCAACCCCCTTGGGGGAGGGGAACTCGAAGTGGCTACAAGACGATTATGTGAAGTTCATTCGGATGGGTCAGGCGAGGATCGAGGAGACAGGGAAGGGCGTTCTCGGCTACGTTACGAACCACACCTACTTAGATGCTCCGACCTTCCGGGGCATGCGGCATTCGCTACTCGAGACTTTCGACGACATCTACGTCCTGGACCTACACGGATCGACGCGACGGCGCGAGGTAAATCCGAACGGAGACACGGACGAAAACGTCTTTGACCAGATTCAACAGGGTGTGAGTATCGCAATTTTTGTGAAATCCTCGGGAGAAACTGCGTCCGCTCAAGTCCATTACGCCGACCTTTGGGGAACACGCGCGACTAAGTATGCGTGGCTTGAGACTGAGACGGTGGAAACGGTCTCTTGGGAAACGTTCACACCGACGGCGCCATTTTTTGCTCTACGGCCGCAGGATGCCGTCATTCGAGAGGAGTGGGATGAGGGCGTATCCCTGACGGATCTCTTTCCCATTTACTCGACGGGTATCGTTACCCATCGCGACGAATTTGCGACCGATACCCGCAAGCTTCGACTTCTCGAGCGGCTGACGGATTTCACAGATGTATCCCTTACGGACTCTCAGGTGAGAACGCGTTTTTTTGGCACCAAAAGTCGCACGACTAGCAAGGGCATCACGTATTTACCAGGAGACAATCGCGATTGGACGATGTCCGCTCGCCGAGCCGCCCTCATAGCAGATCCAGACCGAGCCAAAAAGGTGTTGTCCTACGCCCATCGGCCATTCGACAGTCGTTGGGTCGTGTATCACTCCGATGCCATTGACGGCATGAAATACGAGGTCATGCGCCACATGATGGCCGGTGCAAACCTTGGATTTATTTCCGCGCGGAGCAACAAATCACAGATTCAGGACCAGTTCTTCGTAACTGATCAGATGAGTGAGGTGAAGCTTGGAGAGGCAACCACCGGTTCAGTTCTATTTCCCCTTTGGCTCTACCCACTTCAGGAAGACTTACAGGCACGTAACGGCCAGGCAAGCTTTGCCCTGGACGAAGAAAGACTTCCTTCACCAACCGCAAACATTAGTCAGCTTGCAAAAGATCGCCTGCAGGATGACCTCGGCCTGATCTTCGTCGAGATGGATGAGGGTGATTTAATCACCACCGTCGGCGCTCGCGATATTTTCGACTATGCGTATGGAATCGCTCACTCGCGAAACTACCGGCTTCGCTACGAACAATTTCTTCGCTCGGATTACGCGCGAATTCCCATTACTCGAGACGTGCAGACCTTCCGCAATCTCCGGAATTTTGGACGCCAGTTAGCGGATCTCCATGTCCTAAAAGCCGCTGGTCTAGACACAGGGATCGTCAATTCTCCAACGCATGGAAACAACCTCGTGGACGCAATTCAGGTCTCCAAACGTTGGGAGGAAACCAACGACTTGGTCGGTCAAATTATTCTGAGCACGGACGGCGGCAAAAGTGGCGGACCGCAGGTCATTGCTGGTGTGCCGGAGCGCGTTTGGCGTTTCCAGGTGGGTGGACATCATGTGCTGCACAAGTGGCTCGATGCGCGAGCGGGAGACACGCTTTCTCATTCCGAGATGACCCACTTTCTTCGGACGATTAATGCGATCGCCCGCACTCTCGAGACGATGGATCTAATCGATGAGAAGATCCCTGATTGGCCTCTCGTATAACTCCTCAAGAACAACCTCTTCTTTAAAGACCCTGCGGGACAGCTGAGGCAACAGCGCAAGATCAGGGAATTCCGACAAGATCGTAGTAGTTCGACCAGCTGCCCTGTGCCGTCGGGCGATCGGTTCGGAGGTGCGACGAGGCGGGCTTTCACCTGAACGTGCCGCCCGGCGGAGTCAGTGAGGTCGTAGCTCATGTCCGAATTCGGGGCGGGCGCGCCGCCGAAGGCGCGAAGGGCCCGCGTCTCAGCGAGGTCGCCAAGGGGTGTTCCGAGTCCTGAAAAGTCCTCGCTCGAGCAGCTCGTCGATGATGGCGACCTGAGTGCGGTGCAGTGCGCGGTGTTCATCGCGGTTGGTCGAAGGGGGCGCTGCTCACGATCCGAGCCTAGGGGTCAACGAACGAGCGACTGAGATGCAGAAAGCCCCGCCGCAAGTCGTGTTTGCGGTGGGGCCGTTCCAGCGACCAAGTCGAGCCCGGCCTATTCCTTGTGGAGCTTGACCGTCGTCGTCGTGCCCTGGAGGCTGGCGGAGTAGCTGATGACTCCAGTGTCGTACGTAAATGCCTTCGTGTCGTCCGTTGACGCCAGCAACGCACTGTCCGTCGCAGCCTTGTCGCGGGAAGACGTCCACTTGAACGGGCTATCCGCTGTGGTTGGAGCCGTGAACGAGCCGACCCAGTAGATGTACTGGGTGTCGCCACCGTCCCCGACCCAGTTGATCTTGATGACGTCGCCCGCGATGGTTGCCTCCTGGTAGGAGTCCGGATCCGACGTCTCCGACTTCCACGTACCGGTCAGGACGGGCGGTTTCGGCGACGGCTTGGGGGTCGGCGTAACGACCGCGGTCGTTCTCACGGCGCCAGCTTCGGACCCCGCAGAGGCTTCGGAGCTCGATGAGCACCCGGCGAGTAGGACGCTTCCAGTAAGTGCGGTGGCGATGGCTAGAGATGTGATCAGCTTTTTCATGACGATCAACATGGTGCCAGAGAATGACCATTGCTCAGAACCGCCTAATTCGGGTGCCGGTCGCAGCACCGACGACCCGATCTGGTCCTTGTGCCTTGCGGGGCACACTCCTATGGCATAGCGGCCTCAGAGCTTGAGAAGTAAACCAGACCAGATGGTGTGACCCCAAGAAGGGGGCATTCGCTAGAAATGTCACAGGTGCCGGATAAGTTGAGACTGCGTCATCACCCGAATCTCACCCGAAGAAAGTTCTCTGCTTCTCCATGTCACTTCGCAAGTCACTCACTTTGATCACCGCCGTTGGTGCGGCCGCCCTCCTACTCGCTGGCTGCAGCAGCTCGTCGAACTCGTCAGGGGGAACCACCACGACGACGTCCAGCGCCGCGGCCAAGCCAGCCGAGACGAAAGCGCCAGCCATCGCCGCCTTCAATGTCGGCGGGCTCCTTGCCGGCAATGCCAAGCCGTCCTACCCGGTCGGGGACGCGGGCAAGATCGCAGTCGTTGGCCAAGCGACTCTCGTAAAAGACTCCATCGGTGCGGCCACGCTGCCGATCGCTTACCGCAACAACACGGGCAAGGCCGTCGCTCATGTTGATTTCACCGGCGCAGCCCGCGCCGGCGGCAAGCTCGTCGCGACCGGCCAGAGCCAAGGATCGACGCCCTCGGTCCTTCAGCCCGGCGAGATCGGTTTCGCCTTCCTCTACTTCGACGACGCGTCGACTCTTCCCGATTCTGGCGAGACATATGAGTTCACGGCCACCTCATCGGCAGCGGACGCCTCGTCGTACAACACCACGGGCCTGACAGTCACAGAGCAGACCAACAACGGCACCTCGATTGTTGGATCGGCCACGAACAAGTCCGGGAAGGCGCTCACGGGCCCCTACAGCGTGGATGTGTACTGCTTCACGGGAACCACCCTGACGGACCGAGTCGGCGGCTTCGCCGACCAGGACGATGACGTGGCGGCGGACGGCACCGTGACCTTCACCGTGTCTCTGGGCGACACGAAATGCAGCACCTACACCTTCGGTGTCAATGGCTACTACAAGTAACTCACTCTCCAAGAAGAACAGCCTCGACTACTTAGTTGTCGAGGCTGTTCTGTTTCGAAGACGCGCAGCTGAAGGGGCGGCGCGTTCAAGCCCGCCACTCCCTTACTGCATGATCGGACTTAGCTGGTCCAGCTTTCTTTCGAATCGCGAACACCTCGGACCCCGCAGAGACATTAACTCGCCGCATAAGAGAGCGCCGTTTACTCCTCAACGAGCTACCAACTGGACAGATCCGTAACCCTCAGTTCCAGCGAGCCCGTGCCAAAGTGCTCGACATTGCGCACGTCACGGCTAAATCCCTCGGGGAGGTCGACGGAGTCCGGGTTCACCTTGAGGTAGATGGGAAGGTTCTAGTTCGAGTTGTGCACTTTATCGCGCGCGAAGTTCTTGATGAGCTGGGAGGCGCCGGGGGACCGGACCTGAACTGAGCACCGGCTCAGGTGCCGCGCGGTTGGGCATTCGGCTCTGTGCGTGCTCGCATACGCGGAGAGAGACATTTGGCCGGCCGCGCGGTATCGAGAAGCTTGTTGACGGACCCGTCACACCGCCAGGTTGCGGCCCTGAGCCGAAAGTAGAGCCCACGACCTGGCCGGGTCGTGGGCTCTGGTTTGGCTTCCGAGTGGAAAGCCAGGGGATAAATGTGATCCCCGAGACTATTTCGCTCGCGATCAGTGTCATCGGGTTCGCTCGGTTGCGCACCCGCCGGCCCCGCTTCTTGTGTTCGCCTGCCGCCTCGCGGGCCGACAGGAGGACGGCACGGTGGCGGTCCCAGTGGTAGAGCCACCAGTCCGAGTCGGCGGCCATGGACTCGCTCATGCCAGCCGCGACGCGCGAGCAAGAAGTGTCAGCAAAATCTTCTCTTCCCGGTGACCGTGCAGCACTCCTCCGGAGACATCGAAAAACCAACAGCCGGCTGTGGCTTCGACAGCGTGGACAGACGTCCAAGTTGAGGGCAGAGTCCGTAGGTAGATCAGAGCGAGTGACGGGAATCGAACCCGCGCTATCAGCTTGGGAAGCTGAAGTTCTGCCATTGAACTACACTCGCGCACCGCACCCGGGGGAGCAGCAGGCCTAGCGTAGCAAAGTCGCACCGAGAGCACGCCGAGGTGAGCGGCGGCCGCGGAAGAGGGCGCCGGGTGTGGTGGCCGAGGAACTCGGCGCGGCGGCGGTTGGGGTGCGGAGGGGACGCGAGTCGGATCCTGAACTGGTGTTTCTACACGCGCACGCCGCTACGCCGCGGCCTCGTCTTTGAGCCTGTTCTTTCGTCTTGCCCACAGGACCACGGCGGTGATCGTGAGGGCGCTGATGAGGACGGCGATCCCTGCGAGGACGGCCTCCGTTGGTGTCGGCGAACGATCGTCGCCGCCGAAGTTGATGTACGACACGAAGACGACCAGAGCACCGCTGAAGAGGATGAGGGCGGCGGTCAGTGCGACCTCGGGCGCGTTCGTTGTCGGACGGCGAGACGGCTGCGGGTCGCCGTCTGCGATTCGCTTGCGTTCCGACGCGCGTGACTCTTGGAATCCAGCCGTGATGAACCCGCCCCAGAGAATGACGGCCGCACCGCCGGAGGTGTCGTAGTACGAGCTGATGAATCCGACGAGAACTGCCGACATGACGAGGCCGGCCACGTAGATCCAGGGCACGTGGCGCCAGAAGCCGACGGGGACCTTCTCGATGGGCTCCTCTGGCATAGGGGAACTGTAGTGGGACGGCGGTTCCGTGCGGGGCTGCTACCCAGGCAGAGCGGAGCAGGCCAGATCGTCCACGCCGAGGCCGACAGATGCTCGGATCATCTGGGTGTGGAGCGAGCCAGAAGGGCCATCCGATGTCAGCTCGAAGTCGCCGGCACTCCCGGCCCTTGCGCCATCTGCCAGCGTCATGCTCGTGATGATCGTTGCGAACGAGTGCGGGGCGATTGTGGTGCCGTTGGCCGCGACCGGCGAGCTGTGAGCCACTTCCGTAGCCGGAACGCCGATTGATGCTGCCACCTCGTAGCCGTCCGTCTTCTTGTCGTCGGCTCCCGGAGCGAGCGTCACCGTCGCAGAGGCGAGCCCCTTCAGGGTCTGAGGGCGGATGGCGCGGATCGTCACCGGTGACCCTGAGGTGTTCTTGATGAGGAAGCTCGCCGCCATCGAGTGGAAGGTCGCGGCGTCTGATTCTTGTGGTGATCCGCAGACGCCGATCTGCGGCCCCTGGATCGGCTCCGGCCCCCGAACTGGTTGCGAGGCGCTGATCGCGATGACCGCGCCGACCGCCGCCGTGATCGCCAGCGCCGTCGACACCCCGAGTACTACCGACCCCACGTTCATGCCCAGAGCGTATCGGCTCGGCGACTCACTTTATGGCTGCGGGGTCTTCGTCAGCTTTGCAACGGGGCCCGAAGTTCACCCCGCGAGAGGCTCTAGCTCACGGTGCGAGCGTCGACGTCGAAATGATCGGTCTCGTGAACCTCGAATGCCTCGAGGTCGGGATGGTTGACGATGCGCTCGATGAGCCCTTTCGAACCCCCGACGACGGTGGAGTCGAAGTCGATTTCGCTGGCTACGAGCCACTGATGGTCGCCGGGCCAGATCAGGTTCACACCCATTTCGAGGTCGTCATCGTGCTCGGCCAGGTCTCCCAGCTCATGCAGGGTGGTGACCGCCAAGTAGTACTCGCGGTTGGGCAGCTCGAGAAGAGGAACCTGCGATGGCTGGGGCGGGTTTCCCGTGAGGAGCTTCGCAACCGATGCCTCAGCCAGGCGCTCCGTCAGTGCCCACAGTTCGGCGTCTGTCAGTGCCGCTCGGGGTTCTGCTTCGTTCTGCCCGGACCAGACCGCGAGGGCGGCCTCTGAGCTTGTACCGGTCTCGAGGCCGAATCCGTCCCAGACGCCGATGGCGATGTCATCCGGGGTCGACGTGGCTCCCTCTAAGACGCCGACGAGGTGGCGCAGCAAGCGGGGTTCGAGAAGACCCTCCTGACCGGGGGAGAGGAAGAGGCCATCGACCTCGACCGGGCCGTCCTGGCGTCCGATCGTGTTCCAGCCGACGAGGGGATGCATGCCGACTCCGCGGCGCCGGGCGGCCTCGGCCCACGTCCACTCGTGCTCGACGAACGTGCCATCGACTTCACCGGACGCCCTCACGGGATGCAGGATGCGGGCGTAGGCCTCCCAGCCGGTGCCGGCAACGGTGGCATAGCCGCCGTCGAAGGGAATTCGCTCTCGAAGCCACGCACCCCGGTCGATGTCATCCGTCCACTTCACCCGCTCAGTCTGAGGCACGTCGACCTGTAGCTGCCGCAGGTCGGTCAGTCACCACGTCGTCGTGCCGGAGGTGACGCCCATTCAGCTGCACGCCTCCCGCCCCCGCGGGCGGTGAGTGTCCGCGATCTGCTGATGCCCGGCCCCGAACACCAGCAGATCGGGGACAGTCACCGCTCACGGCGGGCCACCGCCGACGAGAAACCGGATGCAGAGGCGGGCCCGGGCCGAGCGGCGGGGGTGGCGCCGCAAGACTCCCGGTTCGTGCATGCGCTGGCGCCGGATCCTCGGCCCTTGCGCCACTTTGAGAGTGATCGTGGCCAGAAGCCGGGCGGATCCGCGTCGAGTCATGGGTTTCGCTCTCAAATTGGCGCCGTGCGCGATCGCCGGGGCGCTTGCCGCTCAGGTCAACGACACCACCCGCACGTCGACCACGGCGAGGCCCACCGAGCTCGGATCGGGCCTGGGCGGGGCCGGTAGCCTGCCCAGATGGCTGACGAAACCGGGTCCGTTGTCCGCGCTGTGATGGGGGAAGACGAGGCGGAGTGGAAGCGGCTCTACCGCGAGTACCGCGCCTTCTACGAGCTCGCTTCCGACGACGACGCCGTCGACCGCACCTGGGAGTGGGTGTCGAACGGGGAGTTCGGGCTGTCCGGGCTCGTCGTCGTCCGCGGCGGGGAGCTGGCGGGCCTGGCAAACCTCCGGCGTTTCGCGCGCCCGTCGTCGGCCAGCATCGGCGTCTACCTCGACGACCTGTTCACGAGCCCCGATCATCGGCGGTCGGGCGTCGCATCGGAGCTGATCGACGAGGCTCGACGGATCGCCGGGGCGGAAGGATCCACCATCGTCCGTTGGGTGACCGCGGCCGACAACTCGACGGCGCGGTCGCTCTACGACTCCGTCGCGACGGCGACCCGGTGGGTCACGTACGACCTGCCCGTCGAGTCGTCTAGTCACTAGGCGGCCTGGTCGGCGGCAGTGTCGCTGCCCCCTGTCGTGCGGCGGTCGATGCAACGGGCCGTGAAGCCTCGAGCCGAGCGGCGGCCGCGGAAGAGGGCGCCGGATGTGGCGGCCGAAGCACCCGGGGCGGCGGCGGTTTCGGGGTGAACGGGACGCGAATGGGATCCTGACCTTGTGTTTTGTCGCGGGGTGCCCGGCGTAATCGAGGCTTAATTCAGCGGGCACACGACAGAAACGCGGCGGGCGAAGACTGGGCGCAGCCAACCCCGAGGAGCGCGAATGATCGTCACCATCGTTGCCGGTAATCCCAAGCCGGCTTCTCGCACGCTCGATGCCGCCCGGCACGTCGCCGAGTCGCTGACCGGTCGAGCGCCCGAAAGCGTGGTCGACGTCGTGACGCTCGGGCCCTCGCTGCTCGGCTGGGGCGACGAGACCGTGAAGGCCGCCGTCGAGACCGTCTCGGGCAGCGACCTCGTGATCGTCGCGTCGCCGACGTACAAGGCGAGCTACACGGGAGTGCTGAAGTGCTTCCTCGAGCAGTTCGCCGGGGCGACCGGGCTCGCGGGCGTCACCGTGGTGCCGCTGATGCTCGGGGCGGGGCCGACGCACGCGCTGGCTCCGGAGTTGCTGCTCAAGCCGATCCTCGTCGAGTTGGGCGCGACCGCACCGACGCAGGGGCTGTATCTGAACGAAAAGACGTACGCCGACGAAGGATCCTACGAGACGTGGCTCGGGCAGTGGCGCGACATTGTGCTCGCGACCGCCGGTCTCACCGTGGTGGGTCAGAAATGAGCCTCGCCGAGGTCACTCCCGCCCTGCTCACCGGGGTCGAGCACCCCGACGCCGCCCTCGCGATCAAGTCGGCGTTCGGCGCGTTCCCGTCGGGAGTGGCGGCGCTCGCGGCCGAGATCGACGGCGTCAAGGTCGGCATGGTGTCGTCGTCGTTCAGCGTCGGAGTCTCGTTCGATCCGCCCATGGTGATGTTCTCGGTGCAGAACTCGTCGACCACCTGGCCGGTGCTGAAGCAGGCCGAGCGGATCGGCATCTCGATTCTCGCCTCTGCTCACGACGAGGCCTGCTACCAGCTGTCGAGCCGCACCCGAGACCGCTTCGCCGGGCTCGACCTGCACCAGCCCGACTCGGGCGCGATCTTCGTGCACGACGCCGCCGTCTGGCTGGAATGCAGGATCCGAAGCGAAGTTCCGGCGGGGGATCACCACGTGGTCCTGCTGGAAGTGACGGCCGTGCGGGTCGGCGAGGGCCAGGATCCTCTGATCTATCACGGGACGCGTTTCCGTCAGCTGACGGCCGTGTAGAGGACCCCGCCTCGCCTACTTGATGTTGAGATCCGCGTCGAGGGTCCGGATCGCATTTGTCATCCCGCCGAGTGCTTTGAGCTCGTGGCTCAGCTCGGTGAGTTCGTCGCCGCCGGCCATCTGACGGGTGAGCTCATCGAGTTCCACTTCGTCACGGCGCTTGTCGAGGACCGTCTGACCGAGCTTCAGGATGATGAAGTGGTCACCGACCATGTAGGCGTGGTGGGGGTTGTGGGTGATGAAGACGACTCCGAGCCCCGCGTCGCGGGCGGCGGCCGTGTACTTCAAGACGACGCCGGACTGCTTGACGCCGAGGGCCGCGGTGGGTTCATCGAGGATGAGCACTTTCGCTCCGAAGTAGACGGCTCGGGCGATGGCGACGCACTGACGTTGTCCGCCGGAGAGGGTGCCGATGGGCTGGTCGATGTCTTTCACGACGACCCCCATTTTTCTCAACTCTTCGTCGGCGATCTCTTTCATCTCGCGAACACGCAGCCCCGAGAACGGCAGCTTGCTTCCGACGAGTTCGGCACCGAGGAAGAAGTTCCGCCATGTTTCCATGAGGCCGACGACGGCGAGGTCTTGGTAGACAGTCGCGATTCCGGCGCCGAGGGCGTCTCGGGGTGAGGCGAAGGTGGTTTCGACGCCCGAGATCGACATCGTGCCCTCGTTGTGGTTGTGGAGGCCCGCCATGATCTTGATGAGCGTTGACTTGCCGGCGCCGTTGTCTCCGAGAACACAGGTGACCTCACCTGCTCGGACAGTCAGGTTGATGCCCTTGATCGCGCGGACGGCTCCGTAGGACTTTCCGACGTCGGTCATTTGAACGAGGGGAACGCTGGTCGAAATCGACGTGTTGTCGGTGGATGTGTCAGACATGACGCTAACCCACTTTCCTGGTGGTCGAGAGCTTCTTGATGTAGAGGTTCATGAGCACGGCGAGGACGAGCATGACGCCCAGGAAGGTGCGGAACCAGTTGGGGTCCCATCCGGCGAAGACGATGCCGAGTGAGGTCATGCCGAAGATGAATGCTCCGATGGCGACGCCGAGGGCGTTGCCATAACCGCCGGTCATCAGAGTGCCGCCGACGACGGCAGCAATGATGTACAGGAACTCGTTTCCGACGCCGTTGCCCGCTTGCAGGGTGTTGAAGCGATAAAGACTGTGCATTCCGACGAACCACGACAGGAATGACACGGTCATGAAGAGGCCGATCTTGACCCGCCGGACGGGGACTCCGACGGCTCGTGCGGATGCGGCGTTGCCTCCGACGGCGTAGATCCAGTTGCCGACCCGCGTCCGCTGCAGGACCCAGCCCGAAATCGCGACGAACAGGATCCAGAAGATGACGGTGTTCCAGACGGTCACCCCGCCGACGACGAAGGAGCCGGCGAAGAACGAGGAGAGCACCCCGAAGCCACCCATTTTGGAGATGTCGGGGCTGGAGACAGCACCGGAGACGAGCTTCGTCACTCCGAGGTTGGCGCCCTGGAGGACGAAGAACGAACCGAGGGTAATGAGGAAGCTGGGGATTCCTGTGCGCATGACGAGGTAGCCGTTGAGGAATCCGATGGCGAGGCAGAACAGGAGCGAGATGACGGCCCCGATGATGAGGTTGACGCCCAGGTAGTAGCTGAAGAGGGCGTTGACCAGCCCTGCCGTGGTGACCATGACGCCGGCCGAGAGGTCGAACTCTCCGCCGATCATGAGCATGCCGACGGCCACCGCCACGATCCCGATGGTCGATGACTGATAGAGGACGGTGAAGATCGAGTCCGGTGAACGGAACGAGGGTGCAACGACGAGAAAGAACACGAGGATGACGGCGGCGGCGACGGCGGCGGCGAAGTCAGGGCGTCGAAGCAGTCGGTGTGACCAACCCAGGGTCACACGGTTTGATGCATCTGAGGGGGTGACCCGGGGGGCGACCCTTGTTTCTTGGCTCATGGTATTCCTTCGGGTAGACGGAGAGAGGGCGGCCCGGAAGACCCGGGCCGCCCTCGTGCGGGTCAGCGTGTGTTGTTCTTGGCGAACGGAAGGATTTTGTCGATGTTGGTCTTATCGACGTACGAGGGGCCCGTGAGAACGGGGCCGCCGCCGCCGAGGTCGTTGCCGTTCTTCAGGTACAGGTACAGCGCGGTCACTGCCATGTATCCCTGAACGTAGGGTTGCTGGTCGACGGAGAACTCGATCTTGCCGTCTTTGATCGCTTGCGCCGCGTCGACGTTGAGGTCGAAGGTGACGAGCGTGGCTTTGCTGTTGGCGGCGGTCTTCGACTTCAGCGCGTCCATGGCGATCGGGGCGCCGAGGGTCACGATCGCGTCGATCGAGGGGTCCTGTGTCAGCTTGGCCTGAATGCTCGACACCACAGCGGAGTCGTCTGACCCGTTGACCTGAATGTTCTCGGTACCGGAGTTCTTCGCCTTCACGCCGGCGCAACGCGCCTCGAGGGCGACCGAGCCGGCGGCTTGGATGACGCACAGCGGGTGCTTGATGCCGTCGGCGGTCAGCCGATCTCCGACGGTCTGGCCCGCGAGTGTCTCGTCGGAGCCGAAATACTCCAGGGCGCCCAGCTTCTTGTAGGCGTCGATGCCGGAGTTGAAGGCGACAACGGGGATTCCTGCCGCGGTGGCAGCCTTCACGGACCCGGCGAGAGGGTCCGGTGTGGCCAGGGTCGTGGCAATGCCGTCCACTTTGGAATCGACGGCAGTCTGAATGAGCTGCGCCTGCTTGTCGGCGGCGGGATCCGCTGAGTAGACCAGCTTGACGCACTCGTTCTTCGCTGCGGTTTCCGCTCCGGCACGGATCTTGTCCCAGAACGTGTCGCCCGGAGCCTCATGCGTGACCATGGAAATGGTGTAAGTGGTGCCCTTGCACGAACTGCCCGAACTGGACGCCGTGCTTTGAGCTCCGCCCGAACTGCAGGCAGAAAGCATCAGGGCCAGCGCGGCCGCAGATGCTCCGACGATCGCGAGTCGACGTGGGGAGGTGAGGTGCATGACTGTTCCTTTACTGAAGGGGGATGCAAACCGGATCCGGTTCGCGTGTATGGCGCCTTCAGTGGATAGTTTTCGGACCGAAATCCGCTAATCCCTCGAGTTGGCGTCATTGCCTGTGTGCGCTTAGGGTGACCGAAATTCATGAACCTGTCAATAGAATGTCCGGACATACTTTGACCATGATCGTGATGCTGGTATCAGGGAGCGGCGGAGCCCTCGTATGCAATGCGCTCGGTCTTGCCGCTGGCCAGCGATGCCGTTGCCGCCTCCGCTATGGCTTGCGCGTTGAGGCCATCGCGAAGGGATGCTGGGGACGGCCCGCCGGCGGCGAGGGCGTCGACAAATGCCGAAAGGGCTGCTGCGTACGTCGGCTGCACGCGTTCGAACCACCCCTTGTGGAGGGGGGAAGTAGTAATGCCCGCGTTCGAATAGAGGGCTACGTTGGCCGCGGGTTGTCGTCGGGATTCGATGAGACCGTCGGCCCCCATCACTTCGATGCGTTCGTCATAACCGTAACCGGTGCGGCGGACGCTGTCGATCTGGACGATGCCGCCTGACGGAAGCCGCAAGACGGCGACGGATGTGTCGACGTCGCCGAACTCGGCGATGGTCGGGTCGACCAGGGCGGAACCGGTCACACTGACAGTGACGGGGTCTTCCCCGGTGATCCACCGGCACAGGTCGAAGAAATGGACCGTCTGGTCACGCAGTTGCCCGCCGGAGACACGCAGGTATTCCACCGGGGGAAGAGTTGGACCGCGGGAGCTCATTTGCACCAGCTCGACCGGCCCGACCCCTCCGGCGTCGACGACGCGTTTCAGCTCCACATGGTCTCGGTCAAAACGGCGATTGAAATCCACCATCGCAAAGACGCCGGAGGCTTCGACGTGCTCGACGACCCTTTCGGCTTCGTGGAGGGTGGGCGCAATCGGTTTCTCGCACACCACGGCAAGGCCGGCATCCGCTGCAGCGCGGAGGTGTTCCGCGTGGGTGTCTGTGGAAGACGCGATGAACACGGCGTCGACGGCGGTGGCATCGAAGACGTCGGCCGGATTCGTGGTGGCCTTACCGCCGAACCGGTCGGCCAGGGCTGCTGCCCGGGTCAGGTCGATGTCATAGACGAAGACGAGATCGACGTCCGGGTGCGCGGCGAGGTTTTCGGCATGGACTGCACCGATGAAGCCGGCGCCGAGGAGAGCGAAACGTTGCATGGTGTCGCGTCCTCTCAGCCGACCAGGGTGGCGAGCAGGGTCCGCATGGCCGTGGCAACTGCGACCGGATCTTGTTCGTTCGCGCGGGTGGAGAACATCTCGGATACCCACCACCCGTCGTAGCCAGTGGATTTGATGGCATCGACCCACTGCTGGAGCGGGATCGCACCCCCACCGATCACGACGTCCCGGTGGACGCTCTGATCCGGTACGTCTGTGTCTCGGTCGAGGTCGAGGCCATCGGATATGTGCACCGCCTTGATCAAATCCTTCGGCAGCGCGCGAACTTCGTCGAGGGTGTCTCCGGTGGTCCAGAAATGCCAGGTGTCGAGGGCGATTCCGACGTTGTCCCGTCCGGCTTCCTCGATGAGTGCAAGAGCGTGCCGGCACCGGTTCAAGCGCGCCCATGCCAGCGGCTCCAGATAGAGGCCTAAGCCGAACCCGGCCGCGATGTCGGCGGCATCACGAACATTCGCCGCGGTGACTCGGATCGCCTCGGCCTCGTCCAGCCCCAAGGTGGCCCGGTAGCGGGAGTCATCAGCGCGAAGCCTTCCGGCCCGGAAATCCTTCACGACGTTCCAGTCGACCGGGCCCGTGCACAGCTGCACGATCGGGGCCCCGACCGCGACGGCGACCTCGCACATGCGCACCACCTCGTCGAGGAATGCTTTCCGGGCGTCGCCTTGCCGATCGATGTCTAACACCGCCCCGAGGCCCGTGACCTCGACCCCGTCGAGGAGCGGGGGAATGGTCTGTACGTCATAACCGGCATCGAGGTAGCGGTACAGCTTGGGGCTCTGCAACTCGATCCCGGCAAACCCGCCCGCCTTCGCGTGCTGGATGTCTGTGACCAGATTGCCGAAAAAGGTCGTGGTGACGTTCATCGAGATTTTGGGTGCACGCGTCGTCATCGGCAGGTATCCACTTCTTCGTGTGATTGACAAGGCCACCTTGGACCGGTCCAGGCCTGCTGTCAAGTGATCGACGCACCCTTAGTGTGATGGGGTGACAGATGACCACACGTCGCCCGTCTCGGGTCGAGCGCCCACGATCCGCGATGTCGCCCGCGCTGCCGGGGTATCGAAATCGTTGGTGTCGCTCGTTCTTCGCAGTGAACCCGGGGTGAGCCCGGTAAACCGCTCGACAGTTCTCCGTGCGATCGAGGATCTCCACTACGAACCGAATCGAGTCGCCGGCGCCCTGGCGGGCAACGGCACGGGCGCCGTCGGCATCCTCCTGAACGATCTTCGCAACCCCTGGTTCGTCGACCTCCTCGACGGCATCAGCAAGCAATTCGAGCCGGCGGGCATCGCACCCCTGCTCGTGGACTCAGAGACCAACCGGCGTGTGGGCCGCTCCTCGGTGCGCATCCTCACCCGGCAGCGAGTCGATGGGATCATCGCCGTCGGTACCTCCGCCGAGAGCGCCGACCTCACCCACCTTCCCCGAAAGACCCCGGTCGTTCTGGCCGGTACCTACAACCCCGACACCATCGGGGCGGACACCGTCACCAACGACGACGTCGCCGGCGCTCGGCAGGCCACACAGCATCTGCTCGACCTCGGACACACCCGAATCGCTTTTCTCGGCGGACCAGAACACGTCGGGGTCCTCCGGCAGCGGGGGTATCGAGACGCCATGACTGACGCCGGCCTCGCCGACAACATCCTGGTCGACCACGCCGGTGCGACCGAGGCAGAGGGCCGGTCGTCGGGGTATCGGGTGCTCCGTGCGAATCAGCGGCCGACTGGCATCGTCGCATTCAACGACCTCGTCGCGGTGGGCACCCTCGCGGCCGCCCACGACCTCGGCCTCTCGACACCCTCAGACATCTCCGTCGTCGGCTACGACGACACGTTCATTGCCGGCATCGGGAGGGTCGGACTGACGTCTGTACAAAACGGGACCTTCGACATCGGCACCCAGGCGGCCACGTTCCTCCTCGAACGAATTCGCGGTTTCTCCGGTCCGGCCCGCAGCCACATCGTCCCGTCCACCCTGGTGATTCGACGAACTACCGGACCCCGTCCGCCCTCGTCTGGACGATGAGATGGAGTTTGGCGCCCCGCTGAACGAGCCCCACTAGGCCGAGGCGCCCCCGGCGCGAGCCGGGCCGCTGCTGCGTCGCACGACCAGCGACGGGGCGTCTCGGTGCGCCACCGTCGGCCGGGTCGGATCCTCGATTCGGGCAGTGATCGAGTCGAGCGCCTCGCTCGCGAGCCTCACCGGATCGTGGCGGACGGTCGTGAGCTGCACAAAGGGCAGCCGGGCCACCGAGCTGTCGTCGAAGCCGACGACGGAGATGTCGGCGGGAACGGCGACACCGCGACTCACCAGCGTCAGGAGCACCCCCGAGGCACATCGGTCGTTCGCCGCAAGAACCGCGGTCGGCAGCTCGGATCGCGTCAGCAGCACCTCGGCGGCGTGCGACCCGGCCTCCTCGGTATAGGCGCTCTCGACGACGTCGGGCAGCAACCCCGACCGCCGCATCGCCGCCTCGTACGCCTCGACGCGCGCGCGGGCGTTCGGCCCGCTGCCTCCGGTGGCGTGGGCGATGGCGGTGTGGCCGAGGCTGACGAGATGGTCGACGAGCAGAGCAATCCCGGCCTCGTCGTCGACTCGAACGTCGTCGACAGGGCCTTTCGATCGGGGTCCGCCGAGCTGAACGATCGGGATGCGCTCGGGGAGGTCGGAGACAGACGAGGATCCGCCATCCGCCGCGAGAACGATGAGTCCTTCGATGCGCTGTCCCATCAGCTGGGGTACGACCAGCCGCTCGGGCCGGGCGGCCGTCAGCGGACCGAGCACGAGCGAGTACCCCCGTTCTGCCGCCTCCGTGAGAAGCGCTTCGACGAGATCGACTTCGAACGGCTCATGCATCGTGAAGACGACGCCGAGCTGAAAACTGCGGCGCCCGCGGAGAGTCCGTGCCGAGGTGTCGGGGTAGTAGCCGAGCTCGGATGCCGCCTCGCGAACCCTCTGCCGGGTCGTCGGGCTTGCTCCGGGGAGGTCGCGGAGAACGAGGGACACGAGCTGTCGCGACACCCCGACCCGGTCTGCGACGTCTTTCATCGTCGCGCGGCCCGCAGCCGTCTCGACCGAGGGTGGGCCGATGGGGTCGAGGGGGGAAGGCACGCTTCATGCTCCCATGCGTCTCGTGCTGGGCGGTCGTCGGCCCGGGAAGGTGGACATATTCGCGCGGGTACTGGCGCGGGTGCTAGCACGTGCTAGTTTGTGTTCGTCTTGCCGCCGTGCGCGGCCCACGAAGAAGTGCAGGAGGCACACTCATGTCTGACACCACCACCGGCCGGCCCGTCGGGCTCGGGCACGTCCGGCTCGGGCCGGTCCGGCTTGGGCTCATCGGCTCCGGCTGGATCGGCGCGTTCCACGCCCAGAGCATCGCTCTCAGGGTGCCCGGAGCCGAGCTCGTCGCCGTTGCCGACCCGGTTCCCGGGGCTGCGGAGCGAGTCGCCGAGCCGCTCGGAGTGACCCAGACCTATCTCGACGCCGCCGACCTGATCGCGAATCCCGACATCGACGGGGTCGTCATCTCGTCGCCGGCCTTCACCCATACGGGCCTCGTTGTAGCTGCCGCCGAAGCGGGCAAGGCCATCTTCGTCGAGAAGCCCATGGCCCTCACCCTCGACGACGCCGACCGGGCGATCGCCGCGGCCGCTGCGGCCGGAGTCCCCTTACAAGTGGGCTTCAACCGGCGATTCTCCACCGATTTCGCCGCCGCCAACCGAGTGGTGGCAGCCGGGAAGGTGGGCACGCCGCAGCTGCTGCGCTCTCTCACCCGTGACCCCGGGCTCGCGAACCCCGGCGCGATCAAGCCGTGGACCATCTTCAACGAGACGCTCATCCACGACTTCGACACGCTCAACTGGTTCAACGCCGGAGCGACCCCCGTCGAGGTCGTCGCACTGGCCGATGCTCTGGTCGCGCCCGACTTCAAAGATGGCGGCCTGCTCGACACGGCCGTGGTCACGATCCGCTACGACAACGGCGCTCTCGCGGTGGCCGAAGCGAACTTCCAGGCCTCCTACGGCTACGACGTGCGTGGTGAAGTCTTCGGATCGGAAGGAATGGTGACCGCGGGTGATGTGCGCGCGACGACCATGCGCTTCTTCGATTCGGAGGGGGAGCAGTCTGAGACCACCCGGCTCAACATCGACCTGTTCCACCAGGCCTACACCGACGAGCTCGTCTCCTTCGTCGAGGCCGTCCGCACCGGCGTCGTCGTCGGAGCGACCGGCGACGATGCCCGCGCAGCGCTCGTGCTGGCACTCGCCGCCCGCGCCTCGATCGAGACCGGTGCAGTCGTGCGTCTCGCAGCCGACGGTGCTGTCGCATGAGCGGCCCTGAGACGCCGACTCTCGCCGCGTGTGCCGAGATGCTCTTTCTCGAGCTCCCCGTCGTCGAGCGCGTTTCCCGTCTCGCCGAGGCCGGGTTTCAGGTCGAGATCTGGGACTGGACCACGAAAGACCTGCCTGCGCTGGCAGCAACGAGTGCGGTCTTCTCCTCCATGACGGGCTACATCACCGGCAACCTCACCGACGAGGCCGGGCAGGGCGAGCTTCTCGCGACGGCGGAGCGCTCGCTCGAGGCCGCCGAGATCATCGACTCGCCCCGTCTCAATCTGCACGGCACCGGGCTCGACCCTCAGGGGCTCCCCGTCGCCCCCCGTTCGTCGGTCACCGGCCGCGACTGGCTGGCCGCGGCTCGCACGCTGGAGTCGGTGGCCCGCCTCGGCGAGCGTCACGGACGGGTCTTCACGCTCGAGAACCTCAACACCGCGGTCGACCATCCGGGCGTCCCGTTCGCCCGCGCGGCCGACACGATCGCCCTCGTCGAAGCCGTCGACAGCCCCCACCTGCGCCTCAACCTCGACCTCCATCACGCGCAGATCGGCGAGGGAAACCTCATCGAGCTCATCGAGCGCGCGCTGCCCTTGGTCGGCGAGATCCAGATCGCCGATGTGCCGGGCCGATACGAGCCCGGCACCGGTGAGGTCAACTACTCCGGCATCGCTCGTGCGCTGCGGCGGCTCGGCTACGGCGGCGTGGTGGCGCTGGAGGGGTGGGCGCGCGCTGACACCGATGCGGCGCTGGCAGCGTTCCGGTCGGCGTTTGCGGTCGAGGCGTCGGGCGTCCGCTAGCGGTGTCTCGGCTCGGGGCTCGGGGCCCAGGCCCTAGGCCCCAGGCCCCGGGTCTGGGGCCTCGGGCCTCGGGCCTCGGGCTTCGGGCGGTGAGTGTCCAGCATCTGCTGGTGTTCGGCCCCGAACATCAGCAGATCGCGGACAGTCACCTCGGGCGGCGGTCACGATCGAGGAGAACCCGCGTGCGGGGCCGAGCCCGGGCCGATCGGCGGGGGTGGCGCCGCAAAACTTCTGGAAAATGACCACGCCGGCGCCGGCGCCGGCGCCGGCGCCGGATCCTGCGCCCCGCCGCCCCGCTTGCCAACTTGAGAGCGATCGGGGTGGCGCGCCGGGCCAATCGGCGCCGGAGAGCGCGTTTCGCTCTCAAATTGACGAGCAAAAGCGCAAACAGAGGCCCGAGCTCAGCCCGCTCAGCCCAGCGACACCACCCGCACGTCGACCACGGCCGGCGGCAACCCGCTCGCGGCGGCGGCGGTGCGAGCGGCAGCAGCCACCGCCCGGGCAACAGCGGGGCCGACCTGCCCGGGCGCGAGGGCGACGTCGAACTCGATGCGGGTGGCCTCGTCGGTCACGTGCACGTCGATGGGCGACACCGAGCCGTCGGAGCCCGAGCCCGAGACGACCGCGACGCCCTCGCGCACGATGCGCGACAGCTGGCCGATGCCGGGTCGGGCGTAGACGCCAGCGACCCCGGGCGTTGCCTTGGCAAGGGCGAGTATCTCGTCGGCGAGACTGCGAGACACGTCGAGGCTCATTGCGAGGCCTCGCTTTCGAGCAGGTGCACGTCGCCGATCACGATGTCGACGGTCTCGACCACCAGCTCTTGCGCGGTGAGCCGATCGGCCACCGCCTGCCGCACCTCGTCGGCCATGGCGGGCACGAACTCGCCGCGGAGAGCGCTGATCGTGACCTCGATGTGGAGTGGCGCGCCCAACTCGGTGACCGAACCATCGATCGAGCACGAGATGACGACGGCTCCGGGCACTGAGTCGCCGGCCTCGCGGATGAGGCCTCGCACTGCGCCCTCGGTCACGTGGAGGGTCTCGAACGCGTCGCTCGCGAGCAAAGGGATGTCTCGCCCGGAGCGGGCCTCGCGGCGCACGCGGTCCATCACCCCGGAGAACCAGCTCGGGTCGGGCTCCGGCTCGGCTGCGGCCTCGTCGGAGATGAGGCGCCCCGAGAGCGAGCGGAGCCGCTGCAGCACGGCCAGTTGCCCGGCGTTCTCGGGGACGTCTTCGATCTCGGGGTCGTAGGGGAACCGGCCCGAATCCAGGTAGTCGGATAGCCGCTCGAGCGTCACGGTCTGCTCGCTCATCGCCACGCCTCCATCTCTCGGGTCAGGGTTTCTCGGGCGCGGGCGAGCTGACCGCGGGCTGCTGTGGTGGTGATGCCGAGGTGCTCGGCGATCTCGCCGTACGACTCACCGCCGACTTCGCGCAGGATCCAGCTCTGCCTCTGCAGACGCGGAAGTCGATCGAGCGCCGCGCGCAGGCCGGCCATGGCGTCGCCGGTGACGGCGAGACGCGCAGGATCCGCGGACTCGCTCACCGGCAACCGGTTCGAGACCGCCTCGTCGTCGATGTCATCCACCGGCTTCCGCGCGCGCATCAGATCGAAGGCCTTGCGCGACACGATGCGCATCATCCAGCCGCGCACCGCGTCGGGGGTGGTCAGCGTCGGCAGCTCGCGCCAGATGGCGATCGACGCCTCTTGGACGGCATCGGAGGCGTCGGCCCGCGAACCGGTGAGGCGGACTGCATAGGCGGTCATAAGCGAGAGATGGCGGCGGAGGAGCACCTCGAAGGCTCGTGAATCGCCATCGGCGGCCCGGCGAGCGAGAAGCCCGTCGGAGGCACCGTCGAGGCCGGCACCGGCCTGGGGGGCGAGCTGCTGCTCGGGCGGGTGCGGGGCCTCAGGAGATGCGGCGACCTTCACCCGTTCAGCAAACACCATGCCGACGACAAACGGGGGCCCCGAAAACTTTTTCAACGAATTCCGTGACGTTTCTGGAGCGGGTACCGTCTCACTTCTGAGCGGCGATTTCGTCGCCCCCTCACGCATCGAAGGAGCATCACATGGCCGACACCAAGCCCACCGTTCCCACCTCGACTTCGACCACCCCGACCTCGACCAGCCGCGTCGACAAGGTCGCGACGCCGGTCACCACCACGTCGAGCGCCGTCACCGCTTCCGCCGCGACCGGTAAGACCGTCATCGCCGACAGCGTGATCTCGAAGGTCGCCGGCATCGCCGCCCGCGAGGTTCCCGGCGTGTACGCCCTCGGTGGCGGTGCCGCTCGTGCGTTCGGCGCGATCCGCGACGTGATCGGCTCGACCGACCTGTCGCAGGGTGTGCGTGTCGAGGTCGGCGAGACCCAAGTCGCCGCCGACGTCACCATCGTCGTCGAGTACCCGGTGCCGATGAACTCCGTCGCCGAGCAGGTCCGTGTCGCGGTCGCCCAGGCGATCACCGAGCTCGTCGGCATGGAGGTCGCCGAGATCAACGTCGCCATCAACGACGTGCACATCCCCGGTGACGACGACGACAACGACGACCAGCCCGCCGAGAGCCGCGTCTCGTGACCGCCACCACCACCGGTATCGCGATCGGCGCCGTGCTCGGCGTCGTCGCGGTGGCGTTCGGCTTCTGGGCCTTCCTTCTCGTCGCCGTGTTCATCGCTGTCGGCGCCCTCGTCGGCCGGATCGCCTCCGGCAAGCTCGACGCCTCGAGTCTTCTCGACGTGTTGCGCGGACGGCGCTCGTCCTGATGGGTCCCCACACCGCCGCGACCGGCGACGCAGCCGGCGCGGCCTCCAGCGAGTGGTCGTCGGATCCTGATTCCCCGACGGCCACTCTCAGCCGTGACGTGCCGGGTGCGAGCCCGGTCATCCCCGGCCACGTGAGCATCGCCCCGCGCGCTCTTCAGCGCGTGGGCAGCGCCATCGTCGCCGAAGCGTTGCGTGTCTCGCACCACGACGTGCGGGTCGACGCGCACGACGACGAGGGCCGGCTGGCCCTCCGCGTCGCGACCCCGCTGACGATCCCACGGCTCGACGCTGCGACCGAGGCTCCCGTCGGCGGAGTGATCGGCACCGTGCGTTCGCTCCAAGAGACCGTCACCCGTCGCATCAACGAGATCGCCGGTCGCGCCGTGTCGCGTGTCGACGTGACAATCACCGGTAGCCAGCTCGAAAAGAAAGAGGAGCTGCGATGACCACCGCACCCACCAAGGATCCCTCGGCGGGCTCCCAGTCGAAGCCGACGTCTGCCGTGGCGCGCGTTCCTTCGGGGGTGACCCGGCGGATCCTGCGTCGCGAGACTCACTCGTCGCGCTCCGGGGCCACCGTCGTGATGCTGATCGTGCTGATCCTCGTGGTCGGGTACGTCGGCGTCGAGGCCGTATACGCGGCGCTCGGCCAACCGCCGCTGCTGTTCTCGCCCGTCGACGCCGTAGCCACTCTGCTGTCGGCCGCGACCGCGCAGCCCGCGCTCGTCATCGCGGCCGGTATCGCCGCGGCCATCCTCGGCCTCGTGCTCGCCGTGATCGGGCTCACCCCGGGTCGTCGCGGTCGCCACACGATCGACGACGACCGCGTCGCCGTCGTCGTCGACGACCAGGTGATTGCCGCTTCTCTCGCCCGCAACGCACGGATCGCCGGCGGTCTCGCTCCCGGCCAGGTCACCGCGTGGGTCGCTCGCTCGAGCGCCCGCATCACGATCACCCCGGCGTCGGGCTCCACCGCCGACACCGATGCCGTGCTGCGCGCCGCCAACGACGAGCTCGGTCGCATCGCGTACCGCCCGCCGGTGACCGCCGAAGCGCGCGTCACTCCGAACGGAAGGCTCGGCGCATGACCACCACGAATCGCTTTGCGAACCGCCTCTTCTTGATCGTGCTCGGCGTCATCTCGCTCGCCGTCGGCCTCTTCGTCGCTGCGACGGCGCTGCCCGCAGCACCGCTCCTGCGCGACTGGCTGACCACCGCCCGCGACGCCCAGTCGACGGCCCTCTCGAACACCCGGGCCGGCGGCAACGAGCCGTTCGACGGCAGCTACCTGCCGTGGCTGCTCGCCGTGCTCTGCCTGCTGATCGTCATCATCGCTCTGGTGGCCGTCGTGACCCGCGGCCGCGGACGCACCGACCGGGTGGTCGACCTCGACGAGAACGCCGGACGCGTGATCGTTTCGTCGAGCTTCGCCGAGACCGCCCTGGTCGACGCGCTGTCCTCTCGCCGTGACGTGGCTTCGGTCTCGGTGGTCGCGTACGAATTGAAGGGTGCGCCCGCGCTCAAGGTCCGTCTGCGACTCACCGCCGGATCAGCTCCGACCGATGCCGTCCAAGCGGCCTCCGGCGCGGTGCGCGGCCTCGACCGCGTGCTCGGCGGAGAAGCGGAGATCCCGGTGCTGGTCGAAGTTGTCGGTGCGTCGCCGGTGCGGCCCGGGGCTGACTCGCGCGTTCGCTGACGCGCCTGCCCTCGGCTAAACGCCCCAGATCGGCACAGACCCGCAAAGTCGGCCTAAACATTCGCCCTGGGGCAGGTGTTTAGGCCGATCTTGCGGGTCTGAGCCGTCTCCGCGGGTCTGCGCCGAGCGGTCGGACGCCAGCTCGGCCCCGCTACACCTTCAGCAGCAGCTTGCCGATGTGCCCGCCGGCGTCCATCCTCCGATGGGCGTCGGCGGCTTCGTCGAGAGGGAACACCTCGTCGATGATCGGCTTCACCATGCTGCGCTCGACCAGCGGCCACACATCGCGGCGCACTCCGGCCACGATCTCGGCCTTCTCCTCGATCGGCCGGGCGCGCAGGGTGGTCGCCCAGATGCGTCCGCGCTTCTGCATGAGCGCCCCCAGCTGGAACGATGACGCCTCGCCGCTCTGGTTGGCGATCACCATGATCCGGCCGTTCATCGCGAGCGCGTCGATGTTGCGCGCCAGGTAGTCGCCGCCGACGAGGTCGAGGATCACGTCGACGCCACGGCCGTCCGTGAGCTGCTTCGCCGCTTCGACGAAGTCGGTCGTGCGGTAGTTGACTCCCGCGGCGCCGAGGTCGTTCATGAAGGTGATCTTGGCGTCGGATCCTGCGGTTGCGATCGTCTTCGACCCCAGCGCCGTCGCGAGCTGGATCGCGAATGTGCCGATGCCGCTGGTTCCGCCGTGCACGAGAAGCGTCTCGCCCGGCTGCAGGCCCGCGTGCCAGAACACGTTCGACCAGACGGTCGCGGCGACCTCGGGGAGGCCGGCGGCTTCGACGAGGTCGACTCCGGCGGGGACGGGAAGCACGAGACGCGCATCGACCGCGACGAGTTCGGCGTAGCCGCCGCCCGCGAGGAGAGCGCAGACCTGGTCGCCGACCTGCCACTCGGGGGTGCCGGTGCCGGTGCCGGTTCCGGTTCCGTCGCCATCGCCGGAGTCGCTGGCGCTGGCCGTCTCGATCGCCGGGCCGATGGCCTCGATCGTGCCCGAGACCTCGAGCCCGGGCCACTCGGGGGCTCCGGGAGGCGGCGGGTAGTTGCCCTGGCGCTGGCCGACGTCGGCACGGTTGATGCCGGCGGCCGCGACGCGGATGAGGAGTTCGCCGGGGCCGGCCACGGGGTCGGGGGCGGTTGCGGGAACGAGGGCCTCGGGCCCTCCCGGCTGAGAAATCAGGACTAAGCGCATCCCCCGATCCTGCACCCTGGGGTTTCCGGTGGGCTGGACGCTTATGGCCTGAGTTGCCGACGCGACGCGACGCGACGCGACGCGGGGTGGGGGCGGGGTCGAGGGGAGAGCGGTGTCGGGGCTGGAGCGGGGTCGGGCCGGATCCTTGTGGCCTGAGTTGTCGACGCAGGCTGCGGCGGGCCCCGGTTCAGTAGGCTGACCGCGTGCTGCTCTCCGACCGCGACATCAAGGCCGAACTCGAACTCGGACGAATCGGGCTCGACCCCCACGACCCCAGCCTCATTCAGCCGTCGAGCATCGATGTGCGCCTCGACCGCTTCTTCCGGCTGTTCGACAACCACAAATACCCATTCATCGACCCCGCCGTCGATCAGCCCGAGCTGACGCACCTCGTCGAGTCGAAGCCCGACGAGCCGTTCATCCTGCACCCGGGCGAGTTCGTGCTCGGCTCGACCTACGAGCGGGTCAGCCTGCCCGACGACATCGCGGCGCGCCTCGAGGGCAAGTCGTCGCTCGGTCGGCTCGGCCTGCTGACGCACTCGACCGCCGGGTTTATCGACCCCGGATTCTCGGGCCACGTCACCCTCGAGCTCTCGAACGTCGCGACGCTGCCGATCAAGCTGTGGCCGGGCATGAAGATCGGGCAGCTCTGCTACTTCCGGCTGTCGTCGCCGGCCGAGAACCCCTACGGCTCATCGGTCTACGGGTCGCGCTACCAGGGGCAGCGGGGCCCGACGGCGTCGCGGTCGTTCCAGAACTTCAGCGCGACCGACACCGGCGCCGAGCCGTCGTCCGCTCGCGGCTAGCTGCTACCTCTGTTTTGCTGCTGCCCTGCCGAATTTGAAGGAGAAACTCGCGATCCGGCAAAAGTGAGGCCGATCGGTGCGGCGTGTCGCGAGGATCTCCTTCAAATTTGCAAAGGCAGCGCCGGGGCCCAGGATCCGGCGCCCCGCCTGCAAATTCGAGAGCGAAACGCGCGACCCGACGCAGATCGGCCCGGCCCGCAGCCGCGATCACTCTCAAATGTGCAAGGGAAGCGGGCTGTGCCCGATTGGCGGCGACAGGCGCGCATTCGTCCAGTCGGAGCGGCGGCGGCGCCCGGATCCTGGACGTTCTGCACTCGACTGGAACGGGAGCGGCCCGGCATTCATACTCGTGTCGTGACCGTCCAGCCCGCACTCGCTCCCAGCCTCGATTCCCGCCGATTCGTGATGGAGTCGTCGACCAACAGCCCTGTCGACCCCGATTCGCCTTCGCGCTTCCGCTACTTCGAGAAAGACGGCGTGATCTGGGGCGACTACGACGGCGACACCGTCACTTTTGGACGTTTTGTCGGCACGCGGGTCGGCGACGACCTATCCGTCTCGTTCGTGCATGTCCTCGTCGAAGACGGCTCTGTCGTCGCGGGCACGGGCGGCAGTGAGGTCGTGACGGGGCCGGACGGCGTACGCCTCGTGGAGCGCTTCGAGATCGACGGCGTCGACCACGTGAGCGTGTGCGTCGAGGAGTCGGCACCGCACGAGAGCTAGAAGAACGGGCGACGCCGACAGCCTCAGCGAACCGAGTCGCGCCCGTTCCCCGCGGTCGTGAACCGTGTCATGCCGAGCCGGTTCGACGAGCCGGAGCGGTCGGGAATGTCGGTCGGCAGTAGGTACGACTTGCTCACCACCTCGTCGAGGATGACCACGCTCACCACCGATTTCACCTCGGGCCGCGCGGCCACGACACCGGTCACGAAGTCGTGAACCCCGCCGATATCCAGGGATCGCACGAGAAGCATGGCGTCGTGCTCGCCGGTCGTGATGCAGCAGTACTCGACGTCGGGCATCTGCAGAATGCCCTCGCGGAACCGGTGCCAGCTCTGCGGGTGCACCGTCACGAACACGAGTGCGCACACGTCGAGGCCGACCATGCCCGGGTCGATCTGGGCGGTGAAGCCGGTGATCACGCCGGTCGCGGTCATCCGCTCGACGCGGTTGTAGACGCTGGCTCTCGACACGTTGACGGTCTCGGCGAGTGAGGCCATCGAGATGCGTCCGTTCTCGCGGAGCACCCCGAGGATCCGAAGATCCACCTCATCGAGACCGGTCGCCCTTTGTCCAGGGGCCGGGCGGTTGTCTTGCTCGGTGTTCGACACTTGGTACTCCCATCGGGGGGTGAGTCGCAATTTATCCACAGATCGGGGCCTGAGGTGAAGACGTGCTCGGAATCGTGCCACAGTTTCTCCACACCGTCCAAGGTGACCCCCCTTTCCCCCCAGGAGGAACACGTGGCTTTTTCCACGCGAAACAGCTCCACTACCACGAAGCACACGGCGAAGCGAGTCGCGATCGGTGCAGCAGCCATCGCCCTCACCCTCGTCGTCGCCGGCTGCTCGTCCGGCAAGGCCTCGAGCACCGACGGCGCGTCGAAGACGCTGACCATCGACAAGGCGTTCGACCTCAAGACCGCCGACCCGGGCCGCATGTACGAGCCGACCGGCCAGCTGGTCGACAAGGCCCTCTACGAGACCCTCCTCACCTTCAAGGGCGGCGACGTCTCGAAGGTCGTCGACGGCGTTGCAAGCCTCGACGAGTCGTCCGATGCGAAGACGTTCACCCTGACCCTGAACGGCACGCACACCTTCTCCGACGGCACCGAGATGACGGCCGACGACGTCGTGTTCTCGCTCCAGCGCGTCATCGGCCTCAAGGGCAACCCGTCGTTCCTCCTGGCCGGCGTCACCGTTACGAAGAAAGACGCGAAGACCGTCGTCTTGACCACGAAGACCGCCACCCCGGCGCTCCCGTCGATCCTCGCCAACCCGGCGCTCGGCATCCTCAACTCCAAGGTCGTCAAGGCCAATGGCGGAGCGACCGACTCGAGCGACACCGCCGAGAAATACCTCAACGCCCACTCCGCCGGCTCCGGCCCGTACGTGCTCGACTCGCTGAACCTGTCGTCGAAGGTCGTTCTGACGGCCAACAAGAAGTACGACGGCGAGCAGCCCGGATACGGCCGCGTCGTGATCCAGAACGTTGAGGGCGCCACCCAGAAGATCAACGTGCAGGGTGGCAGTGCCGACGTGGCCCTCGATCTGTCGGGTACGCAGGCGGCGGGGCTCGGATCCTCGGTCGACGTCACCAGCGACCCGTCGGCCAATGTGATCTTCCTGCTGCTCAACCAGAGCTCCAAGGTGTCGAAGATCACCAGCAACCCCGACTTCGTCAAGGCCGTCAAAGAGGCCATCGACTTCGACGACCTCGTGTCGATCGCCGGCACCGGCACCGCTCAGGCGGCCGGCGTCGTGCCGAGCATGTTCCTCGGTGCTCTCGGTGAGGGCGATGCCCTCAAGCAAGACCTGGCCGCGTCGAAGTCCGACCTCGCCAAGAGCGGGTACAACGGCGAGAAGATCACGCTGAACTTCCCCAGCGACATCACGCTCAACGGCATCGAGTTCCCGACGATCGCTCAGCGCCTGCAATCGCAGCTCAAGACCGCTGGCATCACGGTCGACCTCGCTCCGGCTCCGGTCGCGACCGAGCTCGACGCCTACCGCAACGGCACCGAGACCGTCGGCCTCTGGTACTGGGGCCCCGACTACCCCGACCCCAGCGACTACCTCGTCTTCACCCCGGGCAACGTCGTCGGTCTGCGTGCCGGCTGGGCCGCGGGTGCCGACCCGGCGATCTCGAAGCTCGCCGATGCGGCAGCGGTCGGCGGCTCGAACGACGAGCGTCAGACGCAGTTCGAAGACCTGCAGAAGGCGCTCAACGACGACGGCCCGTTCATCCCGCTGCTGCAGCCGGGCAACAACATCGCGGCCGCGTCCGACGTCACCGGCGTCGTCTACAACGCCGTATGGACCATTGATATCGCGGCCCTCCGCAGCAAGTAGTCGACTGTGACAACCAGCACCGCCACCCGACCCCCGCGCGCACGCTCCGTGTCGCGCGGGGGTCACCCCTTCGCCCGGTACGCCCTGCGTCGCGTGATCACCTCGCTGCTGCTGGTGGTCGGCGTCACTCTGGTGACGTTCATCCTGACGAACCTCGTGCCGGGTGACCCGGTCGCGGCGGCGCTCGGCCAGCGGGCCGCAGAAGACCCCGCGATCGTCGCTCAGTTCCAGTCGGAGTACGGCCTCGACAAGCCGCTCGTGGTGCAGTACTTCACCTACCTCGGCAACCTCCTGCACGGCGACCTCGGCACGTCGACCACCACGCACAACGCGGTGACGTCCGACCTCTCCTCGGCACTTCCCGCGACGCTCGAGATCGCGATCGGCGCCATTGTGCTCAGCGTGATCATCGGCGTCGTGCTCGGCACGGTCGCGGCCTACCGCCGCGGCAAGGCGTCCGACCACGTGCTCCGCGTCGTCTCGCTCGCGGGCCTCAGCGTGCCGACCTTTTGGCTGGCGCTCGTGCTCTATTACGTCTTTTACTTCAAGCTGCACATCGCTCCGGGCTCGGGTCGGCTGAGCAGCGACTTCAACGCTCCGCCGACGATCACCGGCCTCTACACGGTCGACGCTCTGCTCGCCGGTCAGCTCGACACGTTCCTCGACGCGGCCGCGCACCTCTTCTTGCCTGTGCTCGTGCTGACGCTGTACACGGTCGGCCTGCTCACCCGGTTCGTCCGCACGGCCGTGCTCGAGATCCTCGATCAGGATTACGTCCGGGCCGCCCGTGCCAAGGGCCTTCCGACCCGCACAGTGATCTGGAGCTACGTGCTCCGTGGCGCGAGCATCCCCATCCTCACCGTCGTCGGCCTCGCCTTCGGCAGCCTGCTGAGCGGCACCGTGCTGGTGGAGTCGATCTTCGCCTGGCCAGGCATCGGCAGCTACGCGTACCAGGCCGCGTCGCACCTCGACCTTCCCGGCGTCATGGGCGTCGGCCTCCTGATCGGAGTGATGTACCTGCTGGTGAACCTCATCGTCGACCTTCTCTACGGAGTCATCGACCCGCGCGTCAGGCTGGCGTCGTGAGCCGGCCGACGCTCGACCGGGCGTCCTCGAAAGCCGCCGCGTCAGATCCCGCGCTCGACCTTCCCGGCCGCTGGCGTCGCCCGCGACTGCGGCTCGGCCGCTGGTCGGCCCCGCTCGGCATCGCCGGCGCGCTGGTGGCTCTGCTGTGGATCGTCATCGCGATCCTCGCCCCGGTGATCCAGCCGCACGATCCCCTCGCGCAAGACCTGCCGATCCTCCAGGCGCCCGGCCAGGGCACGTTCCTCGGCACCGACGCGCTCGGTCGCGACGTGTTCTCGCGGCTGCTGTCGGGTGCTCGCGTCACGATCCCGCTGGCATTGCTGCTGGTCGTGATGAGCGTGCTGATCGGCGCGATCCTCGGGGCGGTCGCCGGTTTCTTTGGCCGCTGGGTCGACGAGCTGATCATGCGCGTCACCGACCTCGTGATGGCGTTCCCGACGGTGATCCTCGCGATGGTGATCGCGGCAGCCCTCGGCGCCTCGCTGCTCAACGCAGTGCTCGCGGCGCTGATCGTGTCGTGGCCGTCGTACGCGCGGCTGACCCGCGGCCTCGTGCTCGGGCTCCGCACCTCGAACTACGTCGTGTCGGGGCAACTGCTCGGCTTCAGCCCGCTGCGGTCGCTCTGGCGCGACATCGCCCCGAACATCGTCGGGCCGATCCTGGTGCTCGCGAGTCTCGACATCGGCACGGCCATCCTGCTGCTGTCCGGTCTGTCGTTCCTCGGGCTCGGGGCCAAGCCGCCGACTCCCGAGTGGGGCTCGATGGTCTCCGACGCCGTCCAGAACTTCGACTCGTGGTGGCTCGGCGTGTTCCCGGGCCTGGCGATCCTCACGATCGTGGTTGCGTTCAACTTCGTCGGCGACGCCCTTCGTGACGCCCTCGACCCGAAGTCGCGCACGCTGCGCGGGGGAGGCCCGACCCTGTGACCGACTCGCTCACCATCACCGATCTGCGCATCGACCTCCGTACACCCGACGGCCCCCGGCCGATCGTCCGCGGCATCGATCTCGCGCTCGAACGCGGTCGCATCCACGGCCTCGCCGGCGAATCAGGATCCGGCAAGACCATGACGGCCTTGGCCGTCCTCGGCCTGCTCCCCGACACCATGACCGCCACCGGCTCGATCCTCCTGTCGACCCCCGTCTCGGCGGGTGGCGACTCCGTCGAGCTCGTGGGGGCGTCGCGCCAGGTGCTCGGCGCCATTCGCGGCCGTCGCGTGGCGATGGTGTTCCAGGATCCCTCGACCAGCCTCCACCCGCAGCTCACGGTCGGGCGCCAACTCACCGATCACCTGCGGCACCACCTGAAGCTGAGCAAGGCGGCAGCACAGGAGCAGGCGCACGGGCTGCTCGATCGGGTGCGGGTGCCGGATCCTGCGGGCGCTCTCGCGAAGTACCCCCACCAGTTCTCGGGCGGACAGAGGCAGCGGATCGCTATCGCCGTCGCGCTGGCGTGCGGCCCCGACGTGCTGCTGGCCGACGAGCCGACCACCGCGCTCGACGTGACCGTGCAGGCCGGCGTGCTGCACCTGCTGCGCGAGCTCGTCGACGAGGGCGGGCTCAGCGTGCTGCTCGTCACGCACGATCTCGGCGTGATGAGTGCCGTCGCCGACGTGGTGACGGTCATGCGCCAGGGCGTCGTGGTCGAGTCGGCGCCGCGCGAGCAGTTGTTCACCGCGCCGCAGCACGACTACACGAGGTCGTTGCTGGCGGCCCTGCCCGGGTCGACGCTCGAAGAGACCCCCGACGAGCTCGTCGACGATCTGCTCGCAGAAGGCGGACACCATGACTCCTGAGCCACGCACCGGCGGCACTCGCGGCACCGGCGGCACCGGCACCGGCCGCCCTCGCAGCACCGCGGGCCCCGTGCTGACCGCGACCGACGTCGCCGTCGAATACCGCCGACCCGCTCTCCGCGCCGTCGACGGGGTGTCGCTCACCATCGCCCCCGGCGAGGTCGTCGCGCTCGTCGGCGAGAGCGGCTGCGGCAAGTCGAGCCTCGCCCGCGCGGTGGTCGGCATCGAGAAGCGCGCCGGCGGCTCCGTGCTGCTCGGTGGCACCGAGGTGCCCGTGCTCGGGTTGCGACGCCGAAGCACCGAGATGACCGGCGTGCAGATGGTCTTCCAAGATCCGAACTCGTCGCTGAACCCCCGCCGCCCGGTGGGGGAGCAGATCGGCGACGGAGTGCGGGCCGCTGTCGCCCGCGGTGATGAGCCGTCCGATCCCGCGGAGTGGCTCTCGCGCGTCGGCCTCGACCCGGCCATGGTCGGCCGCTATCCGCACGAGTTCTCGGGCGGGCAGAAGCAGCGCATCGCCATCGCCCGGGCGCTCGCCGCGAGGCCGCGCTTGCTGGTCGCCGACGAGCCGATCTCGGCCCTCGACGCCTCGACCCAGACCAGCGTCGCGGCCCTGATGCGCACGCTCAGCGTCGAGGCCGGTGCCGGCATGCTCTTCATCTCGCACGACCTCTCAGTGGTCAGGCGCATCGCCGACCGCACGCTCGTGATGTACCGCGGGCGCATCGTCGAGTCGGGCCACACCGAGACGATCTGGCAGAACCCGGTGCACCCCTACACGCGTGCTCTACTGGCGGCGATCCCGGTGCCCGACGGGTCGGGCCGGCTGCCGCTCGCCCCGGCGGAGGCCGATCGCGTCGACTGGACCGCGGCCCTGCCCGCCGCTCTCGAAAGGACCCCCGCGTGACGACCGTCGACGCTCACCCGTCCGCTCTCTGGCGCATGCCGCGGGCGCAGAATCGCGCTCCGCTCCCCGGTAACGGCGCCTTCATGCTGGCTGGCTGGGGCGATGCCGCTCCGGTGCTCACGGCCGACGACCCGGTCGTCTCGTACACGGCCGAGCGTCGCGCCCGGCTGGCCGAGGCGCTGCCGGCAGAGCTGCTGGTAATCCCCACTGGCGAAATCCGCACCCGGTCGAACGACACCTCGTTCGGATTCCGCCCCGGCACCGACCACCTCTGGCTGACCGGCAACCGCTCGGCCTCGAGTGTGCTCCTCGTCGACACGACCGGTGGCGAGGCCGGCGCCGTGCTGTACCTGCACGCTCCGTCTGGTCGCGAGACCGACGAGTTCTGGCGCAACGACGCCATCGGCGACCTGTGGGTCGGGCCGCGTCCGTCGCTCCGCGAGACGCAGGACGCCCTGGGCATCGAGTGCCGCTCCCTCGACGACTTCGAGGCCGACCTCGCGAGCGCGGCTCGGCGGGCCAAGCGGGTCCGCGTGCTGCCGACCCTCGACGACCGGGTCGACGAGCTCGTCAAGTCGATCTGCGGGCCCGACTTCGAGCCGCACCTGCTGCTCAAGAGCACCCTCGACGAGCTCCGTCTGATCAAGAACGACTGGGAGATCGGGCAGCTCCAGGCCGCGGTCGACGCAACCGTGCTCGGCTTCGACGACTGCGCTCGAGAGTGGTCGGCGGCTCGCGCCTCCGGTCGTGGCGAGCGCTACCTCGAGGGCACCTTCACCCGTCGTGCGCGCCTCGACGGCGAAGGCCCCGCCTACGGATCGATCGTAGGATCCGGGGCGCACGCCACCACGCTGCACTGGACGTCCAATTCGGGGCCCCTCCGCGATGGCGACCTCGTGCTGATGGACATGGGCGTCGAACTCGAGTCGCTCTACTCGGCCGACGTCTCTCGCACCCTTCCGGTCACCGGCGAATTCTCGAGCCTGCAGCGCGACGTTTACTCGATCGTGCTACGCGCCCAGCAGGCCGGTATCGACACGCTCCGGGCCGGAGTCGCGTTCCAGGCCTACCAGGATGCCTGTGCGCGTTCGCTCAGCGAGGGCCTCATCGATCTCGGACTGCTGACGTGCTCGGTCGACGAGGCGATGGATCCTTCTGCCCTGTATCAGCGCCGCTGGAGCATCTCGCGATCCGGCCACATGCTCGGCATGGACATCCACGACTGCAACCACGCGCCGCAGGCCTCGTACCTCACCGGCGTGCTGTCGGCCGGCAATGCGCTCACGGTCGAGCCCGGGCTGTACTTCCAGCAGAACGACCTGACGGTACCGGCCGAGCTGCGGGGCATGGGCATCCGGATCGAAGACGACCTCGTCGTGACCGAGACCTCGTCGATCAACCTGTCGGCGGCGCTGCCCCGCGAGCCCGGTGACGTCGAGGCCTGGATGGCCGAGCGCGCTCGGTAGTTCGACCGCGCCCTTCCGCAAATTTGAGAGCGAAACGCGCGATTCGGCGGAATGCGCGCGGCGAATCGCCCGGATCACTCGCAAATTGGCAAGCGCGGCCTGAGGCAGCAGCCAGCCCGCCCGGCCGCAAGACCGCGGCTAGCTGGGCCAGGCCTCGAGCTGCCAGCCGAGCCACGGGCTCCAGGCGAAGGGTGCGCCCGCCACCGAGGCGCGCAGGTCGGCGGGAGACACCCAGGCCCACTCGGCGACCTCGTCGGGCGACGGCTGAGGTGAACCGACGGCGATGGCCGTGAACACCGGGCAGATCTCGTTCTCGACGACGCCCGACGCATCGACCGCGCGGTAGCGGAAGTCAGGCAGGATCGGCGTGATCTCGGCGACCTCCATGCCCAGCTCCTGGAACGCCCGCCGCTGGACGGCCTCGGCCGGGGTCTCCCCCGGTGCCGGGTGGCCGCAGAACGAGTTGGTCCAGACGCCGGGCCAGGTGGCTTTAGTCAGTGCGCGACGGGTGACGAGAATGTCTCCGGCGTCGTTCGCGACGTGGCAGGAGAAGGCCAGGTGGAGCGGCGTCTCGGTGGTGTGCACGTCGCGCTTGGGGTACACCCCCGAGGGATTTCCCCCCTCATCGAGCAATACCACGAGCTCGTCGTGGAGAACGGTGTCGGCAGCGGTCGACTGCTGGGGAAGTGCCTGGGGTTCGGGATTCATCTCGCGGTAGTCTGCCCTAATGGACGGTGATCACCTGCTCGCAGAGATGCGAGGTAGGCCTATGGACGGTGGGGCGTCCTCTGACACTACGGCGTCAGCCCTCTCGACGACCGAGCGGGTCGACGGCGTGCTCGGCGATTTCTTCGCCGAGGGCAAGCGACGCGCCTCTCTCCTCGGAGCCCGGTACGTCGACCTCTGGAACGTGCTCGAGCGCAATTCGATCGGCGGCAAGCGGTTCCGGCCGCGCATGGTCGTGGCCGCCTACGAAGGTCTCGGCGGCAGAGACGAAGACGCCTGTGCTGCAGTAGGAGCCGCTTTTGAGCTGCTGCACACCGCGCTCATCGTCCACGACGACGTGATCGACCGTGACTTCTCGCGCCGCGGCATCCCCAACGTCTCCGGCAGCTACCGCGACACGGCGACGACGGCCGGTTTCTCCACTCCGGCCGCTGAGCACCGCGGCATGAGCGCCGGGGTCATCGCCGGCGACCTCGCTCTCACCGGTGCGAGCCGCCTCCTCCTCGCCGTCACGTGCGAGGCAGACGTCAGGGCGAGACTCCTCGACGTGCTCGACGACGCCATCTTCGCCAGCGCCGGCGGTGAGCTGCTCGATGTCGAGCTGAGCCTCGCCCCCGAGATGCCGACTGTCGCCGAGATCCTCGAGATGGAGCGCGCCAAGACCGCCGTCTACTCGTTCGAGGCCCCGCTCATGGCCGGGGCGATCCTCGCCGGAGCCGACGACGCCGTCGTCGACGCTCTCGAGGCGTTCGGTCGCGAGGTCGGCATCGCCTACCAGATCGTCGACGACCTTCTCGGGGTCTACGGGGTCGAAGAGGAAACCGGCAAGACCACTCTCGGCGACCTCCGCGAGGGCAAGCGGACCGTGCTGATCGCCCATGCGGCGACCACCGACGAGTGGTTCGCCATCCGCCCGTTCATCGGCAAGGCCGACCTCACCCGCGAGGAGGCCGAGCACGTGCGCGGTCGCCTCGACTCCTGCGGGTCGCGGGCACTGGCCGAGCGTCTCATCGACGAGCACGCCGACCGCGCGCTCGCCGTGCTCGACAGCGAGGTCATCTCGAACGACCTCCGCGACGTGCTCCGCCCCATCGTCGACACCGTGCTCGAACGGACTCGATGACTCGCCTGGCCCTGTACGACCGCGTCGCCCATGAGGCGTCGGCCGACGTCATCCGCAGTTACTCGACCTCGTTCGGGCTGGCGTCGCGTCTGCTCGGTGCCGAGGTGCGCTCGCACGTCGAGAACATCTATGCGCTGGTGCGAGTGGCCGACGAGATCGTCGATGGCCCGGCGGCCGAGGCGGGAAATGATGCCGAGGTGTGCGCCCGGATCCTCGATGCCTTCGAAGCCGAAACCGAGCAGGCGATCCAACTCGGATTCAGCGCCAACCTCGTCGTGCACGCGTTCGCCGCGACCGCCCGCGAGACCGGCTTCGGCGCCGAGCTGACCGCGCCGTTCTTCACGTCGATGCGCAACGACCTCGAGCAGTCCGAGCACGATGCCGAGTCGTTCGACACCTACGTGTACGGGTCGGCCGAGGTGGTCGGCCTGATGTGCCTGCGGGCGTTCGTGCAGGGCCGGTCGTACGACAAAGTCACCAGCGAGCGGCTCGTTCGCGGGGCGCGGGCTCTCGGCGCCGCCTTTCAGAAGGTCAACTTCTTGCGCGACCTCTCCGACGACTTCGAGACCCTCGGCCGCAGCTACTTTCCGGGCGTCGACCCGACGTCGTTCACCGATGCCGAGCGCGACCGCCTTGTGGCTGACATCGACGACGACCTCCGGGTGTCGGGCGAGATCATCCCGCTGCTGCCGAATTCATCGCGTCGCGCCGTGGCCCTCGCCCACGGTCTCTTCGCCGAGCTCAATCGACGCCTGGCAGTGACGCCGGCGTCGGAGCTGATGCACACGCGGATCCGGGTGCCGAACCCGGTCAAACTGCGGATCGCCGCTGCCTCGGCGGCGGGCCGCATCACGACGGTGGGAGCCCGATGAGTACCGAGTCCGGTCTGAGCTCGAAAAACGGTCTGAGCTCGAAAAACAGCCAGAGCCCCAAGAAGGGCCAGAGCGCCAAGAACGGCCAGCGCGTCGTCATCATCGGCGGCGGCATCTCGGGTCTGGCCTCGGCAGGGCTGCTTGCCCGCGACGGCTACGACGTCACGATCCTCGAGAAGTCCGACCAGGTCGGCGGGCGCGCCTCGTCGTGGCAGGCCGACGGATTCCGCTTCGACATGGGCCCGAGCTGGTACCTCATGCCCGAGGTGTTCGACCACTTCTTCCGCCTGATGGGCACGACCGCCGAGGCTGAACTCGACCTCCGCGCCCTCGACCCGGGCTACCGCGTCTACTTCGAGGGCGAGCGCGAGCCGATCGACATCCCGCTCGGCCTCGAGAAGAACGTCGACCTGTTCGACCGCATCGAGCCCGGCGCGGGCGCCCGCATACGCGACTATCTCGCCTCCAGCCGCGACACGTACGACATCGCCAAGCGCCGCTTTCTCTACACGTCGTTCCGCACCCTGCTGCCGCTGCTGCGCCGTGACGTGCTGACGCGGCTGCCCAAGCTCGCGCGGCTGCTGCTGCAGAATCTCGACTCGTTCGTGGGTCGCACCGTCTCCGATCCTCGTCTTCGGCAGATCCTCGGCTACCCGGCCGTCTTCTTGGGCTCCTCGCCCTTCGAGACTCCGAGCATGTACCACCTCATGTCGACGCTGGATCTCGACGACGGCGTGCAGTACCCGATGGGCGGCATCAGTGCCGTCATCGGCAGCATCGAGCGGCTCGCCCGCGACGCCGGCGTGACGATCGTCACCGAGGCGACAGCGACAAGGATCCGAACCAGCGGCGGCCTCCACCCCCGAGCCACCGGTGTCGAGTGGTCTGACGCGAGCGGCACGACGCACCTCCTCCGCGCCGACCTCGTGGTCTCCGCCGCCGATCTCCATCACACCGAGACGAAGCTCCTCCCCGCGAAGCTGCAGACGTACGGCGAGTCGTACTGGGCCGAGAAGAACCCCGGGCCGAGTGCCCTGCTGCTGTATCTGGGTGTCGAGGGCGAGATCCCTGAGCTCGAGCACCACACGCTGCTGTTCTCCCGCGACTGGCATGACAACTTCGGCCGCATCTTCGATGAGCCGAAGAGCATTCCCGAGCCGCCGTCGTTCTACGTCTGCAAGCCGTCGGTCGTCGACCCGGACACCGCGCCGGAGGGGCAGACGAACCTCTTCGTGTTGGTGCCGTTGCCGGCGCAGCCTGAGCTCGGGCTGGGGTCGATGCCGGGTGCCGCTGGCTCTGAAGGCGCTGCCGATGGTGCTGCCGCAGGTGCTGACAATTCAGGCCCGGGGCAGCTCGAGCGTCTCGGCGATGCCGTCATTCAGCAGATCGCTGACTGGGCGGGCGTTCCTGACCTGAATTCTCGAATTGTGCTCCGCCGCAGCCGCGGCCCGCAGGACTTCGTCGACGACTACAACTCGTGGTCGGGCAGCATGCTCGGGCCGGCGCACACGCTGGCGCAGAGCGCGATGTTCCGCGCGGGCAACCAGTCGAAGAAGGTCCGTGGTCTGCACTATGTCGGCGGCTCCGTGCGGCCCGGAATCGGCCTCCCCATGTGCCTGATCAGCGCCGAGGTGCTGCTGAAGAACCTCCGGGGCGACACCAGCACCGAGCCTCTGCCCGAGCCTCACCTGCCCTGATGCCGGTTCTCTACCTCCTCGGCCTGCTCGTCGCCCTCACCGGGATGGTCGTGCTCGACCGACGGTTCACACTGTTCTTCTGGCGAGACGCACGCCGTGCCGCCGTCGTGCTCGTCGCCGGAATCGTCTTCTTCCTGGTCTGGGATCTCTTCGGAATCGGCCTCGGCGTCTTCTTCCGCGGCGAGACCAGCTTCATGACCGGCATTCAAATCGCCCGTGAGCTGCCGGTCGAGGAGCTCTTCTTCTTGACGCTGCTTTGCTACCTGACGATGAACCTGGCCGCCGGCGTGCCGCTGATCACCCGGGCGCTGCGTGCCCGGAGCGACGGGGCCCGAGCTGGCTCTCCCGCTCTCGAGGAGCACCCGTGACCTACTGGGGCCTGAATGTTCCGTTCCTCGTCGTCGCGGCCGTGGCCGGCATCGCCGCTCTCGTCGTGCGGCGTCGTCGTCGTGCTCCGCGAGCCAGCCTCGCCGACGCCGCTCTCGTCGCCGGAATCCTGCTCGTCATGACCGCCGTCTTCGACAACGTCATGATCGGCATCGGCCTCGTCGGGTATGACGAGGCCAAGATCAGCGGAGTCTTCGTCGGCATCGCGCCCCTCGAAGACTTCGCCTACGCGGTGGCGGCGCTGGTGCTGCTGCCGTCACTGTGGGTGCTGCTCGAACGACGCCCGGCCCCGAATCAGAACGAGAGGCCCTCCCGGTGAAAACCCTTCGCGCGCTCTTTGCCGTCTCCCGACCGCTGAGCTGGATCAACACCGCGTTCCCGTTCGCCGCCGCGTACATCTTGGGTTCGGCCGGCACTCCGGGGCTCGCCGCCGGTCGCGGCAGCGACTGGACCATCGGCTTCGCCGACGGTGCGCTGAGCCCGGGCGACCTGCTCAAGGTCACCGACTTCGACTTCGCGAGGGTCGACTGGCTGATCGCGGTCGTCGGGATCCTCTATTTCTTGATCCCCTACAACCTCGCCATGTACGGCATCAACGACGTCTTCGACTACGAGAGCGACCTGCGCAACCCGCGCAAGGGCGGCGTCGAGGGGGCGATGCTCGACCGCAGCTTCCACAGTGCGATCCTGCGGGCCGTCGTGCTCACGAACGTGCCGTTCCTGGTGTTCCTCATCGCGGTCGGCAGCCCGCTGAGCTGGCTGGTGCTCGCCGTGAGCATCTTCGCGGTGATCGCCTATTCGCTGGGCGGCCTCCGCTTCAAGGAGCGGCCGTTCCTCGACTCGCTGACGTCGAGCACCCACTTCACCAGCCCCGCCGTCTACGGGCTGGTGCTCGCCGGAGCGACGTTCACCCCGCAGCTGTACGCCCTGCTCGGCGCGTTCTTCCTGTGGGGTATTGCGAGCCACGCGTTCGGGGCCGTGCAAGATGTCGTCGCCGACCGCGAGGGCGGCATCGCATCGATCGCGACCGTGATCGGCGCGCGCGCGACCGTGCGGTTCTCGTTCGTCGCCTACGCGCTCGGTGGTGTCTTGATGCTCCTGACTCGCTGGCCCGGACCCCTCGCGGCGCTTCTCGTGGTGCCGTACCTCGTGACGGTGGCGCCCTGGTGGTCGGTGCCCGACGACCGCGCCGAGGAGGCGAACCGTGGCTGGCGCCGGTTCTTGGCGATCAACTTCGTCTGCGGGTTCGTCACGACGATGCTGCTGATCTGGTGGGTCGTGCTCGGCGGCTGAGGAACACTGACTGACACTGACGGCGGATCTGGCCCCTCGCCCCCCGCACGTGGCACCGTAGGATCCTACGAACCGAACAACCCCAGAAGGAGAACCCCATGAAAGGCAAGATCCTGTTTGTCGCCGGCCTCGCCGCGGGCTACGTAGTGGGTGCCCGCGCGGGTCGCCAGTCGTACGAGAAGATCAAGAACCGTGCCGACCAGGTCTGGAACGACCCGAACGTTCAGCGTGGCGTGACCAAGGCGGAAGACTTCGTGGCCGAGAAGGCCCCGATCGTCGGCAAGAAGATCCAGGAGACGGCCTCCGATGCCGCTCACGCCGCCACCGAGAAGGTCAAGTCGGCCACCTCGAAGAACGACACCCCGTAAGGCCGCAGATGTCTGACTCCTCTGAGCGTCGTTCGCTCGGCAGCCTGTTTTCGTCGTTGCCCGATCTGATCTCGCGCCTCATCCGTGGCGAGATCCGTCTGGTGCGCGCCGAACTGACGGCGAAACTGAAAGCCGCAGGAGTCGGCATCGGCATCCTCGCCGCCGCGGCCCTCTTCGGGTTCCTCCTTCTGGAGGTCTTGATCGCCGCGGCGGTTCTCGCCACCGCGACCGTTTTCCCGGCCTGGCTCGCCGCACTTCTGATCGCGGCGGGGCTTCTGATCATCACCGCGATCCTCGCACTGGTGGGTATTCGCGCGCTCAAGCGTGGCGTACCTCCCGTGCCGACCGAGACCGTCGCGAGCCTCAAGAGCGACGTGAATGCACTGAAGGGCACGAAATGACCCCCGCAGCGAAGGATCCCTCGGGGCCCGGCACCGAAGACGAGTCGCCGAAGACTGTTCCCGGCATCGCCGACGAGGTCGCCCGAACTCGTGACGAGTTCGCCGCGACCCTCGACGAGATCGAGGATCGCCTCAACCCGAAGGCCAACATCCGGCGGGCCAAGAGCAAGGTGACGAACGACCCCAAGGTATTGGCGGTGGCTGCTGCCGGTGCTGCCGGTCTGGCCGCAGTCGTCACCGGTATTGCCAAGCTCGCCGCGCGCTCGCGCCGCTAACCGCCCCTTTTTCTCGGAGATCACCGTGGCCCAGAGCTCTTCGTCCCTTCAAGACACCCCTCGAGTCGAGGACGACGCCAAACCCGACACCCTTCCCGAGATCACGAAGCGGACGTGGGTCTACACGTTCAAGAAGACGCTTCGCGAGTTCACCCGCGACCAGTGCACTGATCTGGCTGCGGCGCTGACCTACTTCGCCGTGCAGGCGCTCTTCCCCGCTTTGCTCGCGATCGTGTCGATCCTGGGTCTGTTTGGTCAGGGCAAAAGCACCACCACGAAGGTCCTTGATCTCATCACACAGCTCGGTGGGTCGAATGTCGTCGAGACCATTCGCGGACCGGTTGAGGCGCTCGCGGCTTCCGACGCAGCGGGCATCACCTTCGTCGTCGGTCTCGTCGGCGCCATCTGGTCGGCGTCGGGCTATGTCGGGGCTTTCGGACGCGCGCTCAACCGCATCTACAGCCGCGACGAGGGCCGACCGATCTGGAAGCTCCGCCCGACCAACCTGCTCGTGACCATCGTGGCGGTCGTGCTGATCGTCGTCGCCGGGCTGATCCTCGTGCTCTCGGGCGACATCGCCCGCACGGTCGGAGACTTCATCGGACTCGGTGACGCGACCGTCACCGTGTGGCTCATCGTCAAGTGGCCGCTGCTCGCCGTCATAGTCGTGGTCGTCGTAGCCGTGCTCTACTACTTCGCCCCGAACGTCAAGCAGCCGAAGTTTCGGTGGATGAGCATGGGGGCGTTCCTCGCCATCTTCATCTGGGCGCTCGCCTCGGTCGGCTTCGCCTTCTATGTCGCGAATTTCTCGAGCTACAACAAGACGTATGGCGCACTCGGTGGCGTGATCATCTTCTTGCTCTGGCTGTGGATCACCAACATCGCCCTTCTGCTGGGTGCCGAGTTTGACGCCGAGGTGGAGCGAGGGCGCGAGCTGCAGGCGGGCATCAAGGCGGAGGAAGAAATCCAGTTGCCTCCGCGCGACACCCGCCAGATCGAGAAGATGGAAGAGAAGCGCGCCAAAGACGTCGAGGAGGCGGTCGAGGTGCGCGAGGCGGCGGAGGAGTGGCGCGACCAGGAGGAAGCGGCCCGCGACGACGAGGAGCGCAAGCCGAAAAACCCCGTCGACAATCCTGCCGACTTCGTCTGATCTCACGGAGCCTCCCCTCACGCCTCGCCTGGTGACTCGAGCAACCCCAGTTCCATGGCGCGGGTCACCGCGCGGGTGCGGTCTCTCACGTCGAGCTTTTCGAAGATGTGAAGCAGATGCGTCTTGACGGTCGCCTCACTCACGAAGAGGGCATCGGCCGTCTTCCGGTTCGTGGAACCGTTGGCGACGAGTCGCAGCACCTGCCTCTCGCGGTCGGTCAACGTGACGCCCCGGGTGGCGGCCTCCCCGGCCCCGGCTCCGGCGCTTTCACCTGAGCCTCCAGTGCCGGCCGACCCCCTGCCCTGCGCGACCCGCCGCACCAGCGACGCGGCGATCGACGGGGCCAACGCGACCTCACCCCGGGCCACCGACCTCAGGCCGGCCAGGATCTCAGCCTCGGGCGCAGCCTTGAGCAGGTAGCCGCTCGCGCCCTGCTCGATGGCCGGCAGAATGGCCTCGTCGGTGTCATAGGTGGTCAGCACGACGACGCGAATGCCCGGGTCAACCGCCAGGATCCGCCCGGTCGCCTCTCCGCCCTCCATGACGGGCATCCGGAGGTCCATCACCACGAGGTCGGGCCGCAACAGCAGGGCTTGGTCGACCGCTTCGGCGCCATTAGCGGCCTCGCCGACCACGTCGAAGTCGTTGGCCGCTCCGAGGAGCGCCACGATGCCGCTCCGCACGATCGGGTGGTCGTCGGCGACGAGCACCCGGATCATGCCGTGACTCCTGCTCGGAGTGGAGTCGGACGACCGGAGGCAGGCACCTCGCCGACGTCGGGGAGCGTGACGGACACGATGGTGCCGTCGCCGACGAGACTCTCTATCTCGACGTGCCCGCCGACCAGGGAGACCCGCTCGCGCATGCCGTTGAGCCCGAAACCGGAGAGGGGTTGAGCGGCGTCGAAGCCCCTCCCGTCGTCCCGGATCGTGAGGCTCACGTGCCCTGCCGTCTCTGTGAGGCGCATCTCGACAGCCGAGGCAGCGGAGTGTTTGCGCACATTCGCGAGTGCCTCCTGTGCACATCGGAGGAGAACGACATCGGAGTCGCGGGGCGATCGGTGCTCGGCGTGCCCGCTGTCGGGCGGGGCGACGACGCCGACGGCGACACCGGTTTCCCGTTCGAAGCGAGCACCGAATCGCTCGAGGGCTGCGGTGATTCCGGCGCCGAGATCGACGGGCGCTGTGGCGGCGACGAGCGAGCGCGTTTCGGCCAGTGCTTCGCGGGCTGTGTCTTCGAGAAGATGCAGGGTCACGCTCAGCGGGCTCGACGGCCCCGAAGGCCCCGACGGCCGTGGGGCAGCGGCAGCGAGCTCTCTCTGCGCCCGCTGCCCGAGCATCACCAGACCGGTCAGGCTCTGGGCGATGGTGTCGTGAATATCGCGCGCCCAGCGTTCTCGTTCGCTGGTGATGCCCGCCTGCCGCCCGAGCGCTTCGACCTGCGCCTCGGCCGCTCGGAGCTCGTCGAGGAGGCGGGCGCGCTCCTCGCTGAGCTCGGCGATGCGGCTGATCCAGAGACCGAGGGCGAGGCTTCCGGCGAAGCTCAGCGCTTCGGTCAGGATGGACTGGACGACCCCATCGCTCTCCCGGCGAAGCGACCATGACATGGCCGCCCCGATCACGAGTGCGAGCACGGCGTTGCCGATAACGGCGTCGCGGATGCGCGGGAGCAGGATCCACATCAGCGGCATCGCTATGCACTGGATGATCGCCATCGATGCGTCCGCTGAGACGGCGACCCCGGAGCACAGCACCAGGACGACGGCGAACCCTCGGCCCAGGCGTTCGTCAGAGAAGCCGCGTCGACCGAGCGTGACGTAGGCGACGACCAACAGTGCCACCGCGGCCAGGGCTCGGATCTCGTCGCCGCGCCCCTGGATGAGGTTCGACAGGGCGATTGTCGTGAGCACTGCCATGGTCGCCGCGAAGAGCGTGTGCCACCATCTGTTGCTGTTCATGCGCACAGCCTTCCACGGCTCGGAAGAGGCCCGCAGACGTTCTCCACAGGGCTGGTGTGCCGACCGCTTCGGAGACCGTTGGTCATGAGCACCGCGTCATGAGTCTTTGCGGATCCAGCGGAACGTGACCAGAGCCGCGACGGCCCCGACGACCAGCCAGATGCCCAAGACCACGGCGACTCCGGTGAGGTTCCAGACATCGCCCTGCTCCTGCGTCTCGAACGACGCCGGGAGGAAGACCGAGCGAGTGCCCTGGGCGATCCATTTCAGCGGAAACACCGACGCGAAATTCTGAAGCCAGACCGGCAGCATCGAGAACTGCAGGTAGACGCCGCTGATGAACTGGAGCACGAGCACGATCGGGATGATGACGGCGGTCGCGCTCTTGCCCGACCGCGGCACCCTCGACAGTGCGATGCCCAGCACGGCGGAGGTAATCATGCCGAGAGCGTAGATCCAGACGAAGGTGGCCCATTTCGCCGGGTCGGTCGGAAGTTCGACCCCGAAGGCGAAGTGCGCGATGGCGATCAGCAGGACGATCTGCAAGATCGATGTCGCGAAGACCTGGCCGAGCTTGCCGATGAAGTAGGAGACGACTGGCAGGGGTGTTCCGGCCAGCCGCTTGAGCGTGCCGTCTCCGCGCTCGACCGCGATGTCGACGGCCAAGTTCTGCACGCCCGAGAGCAGGATGCCGGCCGCGATCATTCCGGGTAGGTAGAAGGCCGCGGGCGCGATTCCGCCGGAGCCGTCGGGCAGCGTGCCGATGTTGCCGGCTGAGCTGAAGGCGACGGAGAAGATGGTCAGCATGATGATCGGAAAGAGGAACGTGAAGAGGATCGTGTCGCCCTGCCGAAAGTAGACGCGGGTCTCGTAGCGGGCGCGGGCGACGCCCAGGGCCAGGGCGTTCATGCGTGCGCTCCGACCGTCTCGAGTGCGGCAGCCGCGGGGGAGTGCGCGGCCACGAGCTCGAGGTAAATGTCTTCGAGGCTGGGGCGCACGACTTCGAGGTCGCGGAGCTGGTCGCCGAGGGTGGCGTGGAGTCGAGAGACGAGAGCCCCCGGCGTCGTGGAGCGCTCTTCGTGCAGGCCGGAGGAGTCTCGCCAGCGGACCACCGGGATCCTCGCCGCCTGCCCTCCGATCTCGTCGATGCGGCCGATGTCGATGAGTCGCCCGCCGGCGATCACCCCGGCGCGGTCGCCGAGCTGGGCGGCCTCGTCGAGGTAGTGGGTCGTCAGCAGAATCGTGGTGCCCTCGCGCTTGAGCGAGCGGATCAGCTCCCAGAACTCGTGGCGGGCCTCGGGGTCGAAGCCCGTCGTCGGCTCGTCGAGAAAGAGCAGTTCGGGGCGACCGATGACCCCCAGGGCAACGTCGACGCGTCGGCGCTGCCCGCCCGAGAGGGCCTTGATGCGGGTGCCCGCCTTGTCGGTGAGGCCGACCGCGCTGATCGTCTCGTCGACGCCGCGCGGGTTCGGGTAGAGGCGCGCGAAGTGCGCGACCTGCTCGCGGACGGTCACGTTGCCGCTCTCTCCGCTCGACTGCAGCACCATGCCGAGACGTGCGCGCCAGTCGCGGCCCGCGTGCGCTGGGTCTTCACCCAAGACGGTCACCGAGCCGCCCGTGCGCCCTCGATACCCCTCCAGGATCTCGATGGTCGTGCTCTTGCCGGCCCCGTTCGGGCCGAGCAGGGCGAATGTCTCGCCTCGGCGGATCTCGAAGCTGACGCCGTCGACGGCAGCGAAGGATCCGTACGTCTTGCGGAGGTCACGCACGATCACGTGGTCTTGGGTGGTGGGGGTCATGCCCCTAGCCTCTCGCCGCTCGCGCGCTGGCACCACAGTGGATCGGCTACACCTCCATCAACCGATTGGTTGATGCCCGTCGCCGAGTGGCGCGCTGCCGAGTGGCCCGACGCTTAGAAGGCGAATCCGAGTTCGCTCGGGTAGTCGCCCCGAGCCGTCAGCGTCGTGGCTGCGTCGCGGAGGTGCGACAGCGTGAGGCCCATCACGGTCGGGCCGAAGCTGACGCGCGAGACGCCGAGCTCGGCGAGACGCGCGAGCGGCACCTGGGAGGGGTTCGCGATGACCGACACCTTGCCGCGGATGGCGGCGAGGGCGCGCTCGACGGTCTCCTCGGTCGAGAGCCCGAGCACGAAGGCCACGTCGGCCCCGGCGTCGAGGTAGGCGTTGGCGCGGTTCATCGCGTCGTCCCAGAGCGACGGATCGCCGGCGAGGGCGTCGACGCGCGCGTTGATGACGATCGGCACGCCGGCACGGTCGCCGGCCGCTCGCGCCGCCGCGATCTTGGAGACCTGGGTGTCGATGTCGTAGAGCTCGGCCTTGCTGCGGCCGATCGAGTCTTCGAGGTTGAGGCCAGCGGCGCCGGCCTCGATCAGCCGCCAGACGTTGTCGCGAGTGCCGGCGGCGTCTGAGGCGTAGGCCTTCTCGAAGTCGACCGACACCGGCAGATCAACCGATCGGATGATCAACCGCGCGGCAGCGAGCGCCTCGTCGACGTCGAGCCCCTCGCCGTCTTCGACCCCGTGCGCCTCGCTGATGGAGTGGCTCGCCGTGGCGAGTGCCTTGACGCCGTCGGCACCCGCGACGATGCGGGCGGTGATGCTGTCCCACACGTTGGTCACGATGAGCGGGTCGCCGGGGATGTGGAGGGAGCGGAGGAGCTCGGCCTTCTCGGCCGTGGACTGGATCGACATGGCACCAGCCAACCAGTCCTGGCCCGGAGGCGCCAGCGCTAGCTCGATGCGCCTCCCGTTGCCCGGCCTCCCCTGCCGGCCCCTTTGCAACGCCGCCCCTCCGCAACGCCGCCCCTTCTGCAAATTGGAAGGAGATTTCGGCACCGCACCCCGTCGGATCCTTAATTTTGCGTGCGGCCCGGCCGTTTTCTCCTTCGAATTTGCACGTGACCCGCCGCAAACCCCTGCCGAGCCGACGAATTACACTGGGAGCACGGCCTTTGGCCCAGCGATCACGGGGGAGTGCAATGCAGAAGGTTCCCACCGTCTACGACGTCGCCGATCACGCCGGGGTGTCGATCGCCACGGTCTCGCGCGTCCTGCGTCGGCCCGATGCCGTCCGGCCCGAGACGCGAGCGCGAGTGCTGTCGTCCGTGCGCGACCTCGGCTACGTGCCGAGCGGTTCAGCGCGGGGCCTGGCCGGACGCCGCACCGGAGTCCTGGGCCTCTTCCTCCCGGGCCACGACGGCCTCGACGAGACCACGCCGCCCGCCCCCACCGCAGACGGAGCCGGGGTAGACGCCGCCGCCGCGGACGCAGCTACCGCAACTACAGCCGACGCAGCTGCCAGCGACCCCGCGGCAACGCCCCTCATCGACGACCGCGACGACCGCGCGGCCCCGGCCCCGTCCGGCCTCTACTTCGACGAGGTTCTGCGTGGAGCCGAGATCGAGGCGTGGCGCCACGGGTTCGCTCTCATGGTGGCCGCCGGTCGCGGTTCCAGTCGCGAGGTGATGGTGAACGACATCGCGGGCCGCGTCGATGGGCTGGCAGTGCTGTCGCAGACGGTTCCGGCCGATCTGGTGGCGCACGTGGCACGTCGGATCCCTGTCGTCTTAGTCGCCGACTCGCGCCCGGGCGACGACATCGATCACGTCGGTGTCGACAACCTCGGGGGCATGCGTGCTCTAGCCCGGCACGTCATCGCGTCGCACTCCGTCCGCTCCTTGGTCTACGTCTCCGGCCCCGCCGATTCACCCGACGAGGCTGATCGCCGAGCGGGCCTGGACGAGGGCCTCCTTGAGGGCGCTTTCGCGGGTGATCTTCGCGTCGTCCCCGGCACGTTCGGTCGCGACCGGGGCCGCGAGGTGGCGACGGAGCTCCTGGTCGGCGGTCGCCTTCCCGACGCCGTGATGTGCGCCAACGATCAGACGGCGCTAGGTGTCCTCGACGTGTTCGCGGCCAAGGGCATCGACGTGCCGGGGCGCGTGCTGGTCACCGGCTTCGACGGAATCGAGGCGGGCCGGTTCTCCAGGCCCCGCCTCACGACGGTCCGACAGCCCATGGCCGAGCTCGGGCGCGCCGCCGTGCGAGCCATCGTCGATCGGCTGGCCGCCCCCGAGCGGGATCCTCAGCGCGTCACGCTTCCCGTCGAGGTGCTCCTGCGCGAGAGTTGCCCGCCGGCCCCCTAGCTCGCCGTGCCCGATGCAAATGCGAAGGAGATTTGCGCACCGCACCCCGTCGGATCCTTGATTTTGTGCTCGCCCGCGGCAGTTTTTCCTTCAAATTTGCAACCACCCCCGGCAAACGCCCCGCCCCGCCCGCCGCAAACGCCCCGCAAACAGCCCGACGCAACCCCTAGAAGTCGGTCATTCCGTGCACCGGCCGGTCCGCCGCGAACAGTCGCGTCGCAAGCCCTAAAGCGGCTGCGGTGTGCTCGACCACGAGCCCCGCTTCGGCCAGCACCGTCACGGCCACGCCGCCGAGGTACAGCGTCGCGAGCGTCGCGGCGTCGAGCTCGAGGTCGGCCGGTTCGCTTTCGCCGACGCGCACCGCATGCCCGGCGCCGTCGGATGCCTCGAGTCGGAACGTCCCGTCGGCGTGCCCGAGCTTGTCGTGCACCTTCAGGGTGAGCGTTCCGTCGATCGGGTAGGGGCGGGCTGAGAGGGCGGCGGGAGCGTCGAGGATCCGCAACCACACGTGATCGTGTTCGCTCTCGGTCTCGAGGGAGCGGCTCGATGCCAGCGCGTGCAGCAGCGGTCCTTCGACGGGCGCCTTGCGCCAGCGGACGAGGTCAACGAGGTCGACGGATCCGAGGAAGTCCCAGAGTGCGAGGAACGCGGACGAGTCGGCGGCGACGAGGTCGGCGATCGAGAGGACCGACTTGCCGGCCTCCTCTTTCACCGAGTAGACGACGTAGCCGTCGGGTTCTCCACCTGCGGCGGGCACGTGGATCGCAGCGCGGGCGTGTTCGTCGGGCTTGCCGGTGCCGTAGTCGAGCCCGTTGTAGAGGTTGGCGTACTGCCCCTGCCGGTCGACCGAGCCGGGCGTCGTCTCGTGGAAACGCGCGAAGACGCGGGGCCCGACAGCCGCGATGGCACTGGCGGGGGCGAGCTCGACGCGGCCGGTCGGCTGCGAGAGCAGGGCGAACGGCGTCTCACGGTGCAGCACGACCGTGCGCTTGCGGGTCGCGGGCCCGAAGCCGAAGCGGCGGTAGATGGTCGATTCGCTGGCGGTCAGTGCCGCGAGTGCGTGGCCGGCGGCCGCTGCCGCTGCCAGGCGCTCGGTCATCAGGTGACGGAGCATGCCGCGACGCCGGTGGGTAGGCCTGACCGTGACGTCCGAGATCAGGTAGGTGTCGACGAGGCGGCCGCCGCCCACGTTGACGGTCTTCGTGTAGCCGGTGTACGTCGCGACGGGCCAGGTCTCGTCGAGGGTGCCGGGCAGGGGGTGCCTGTTGTAGACGCCGGTGAAGGCGCGGCCGTCGTCGATCGCGCCGATCGCCGACTCACGGATGTTGTCCGCGCTCGAGTTCTCGTGGAATCCGATTCGAGTCGCACCGAGCCAGCCGACGGTGGCCGCGTCGGGCACGCCGTCGTCGAGGGCTGGGGTGAAGGTGCGGACGGTGTAGTCATCGTCGAAGGAGGCCATCGTTCCAGCGTAGTCACCCGAATTCGAAGGAAAAACGCCCAGCCCCGAACGAGAAATCAAGGATCCGCCGCCCCCAGCTCCACGGATCTCCTTCAAATTCGGCAGGCAGCCCTTGCGTGCAATGAATGTATGCGCTTACACTCGGCACAGTTGAACCGACGGAGATGTCGAAGACGACCGCACAGAAAGCACGTGGCAAAGATGCACACGAACACCCCGAAACGCCGGCGCCGCCTCACGGCGGTCATCGCCGCACTCGCGACCTCGGCCCTCGTCCTCACCGGCTGCAGCATCGACATCAAGAGCGCGCCCGACCCGAGCCTCGGCGCCGACACCCTCTTGATCGCGGCCGACACGGGCAGCCCGTCGATGCAGCGGGTCTTCAACCCGTACCTGCCCAACACCCGCATCGGCAGCTGGAACATGTTCGAGCCGCTCGCGATCCTCAACGACCTCACGGGCGAAGACGTGCCGTGGCTCGCGTCGAAGACGACCATCCCCGATCCGCAGACCGTCGTCTTCACGATCCGCCAGGGTGTCAAGTGGTCCGACGGCCAGGCCTTCACGCCCGCCGACGTCGCATTCACCTTCGACCTCCTGAAGAAGAACCCGAGCCTCGACCTCAAGGGCGCGTGGCAGTACATGAAGAGCGTCGAGGTGAAGGGCGACGACGTCGTGGTGCACCTCAATGGCGACGATGTGCCGGCCGCGCAGGTCATCGAGCAGACGCAGATCGTGCCCGAGCACATCTGGTCGAAGGTGAAAGACCCGACGACCTTCACTAACCCCGACCCGGTCGGCACCGGCCCGTACACCCTCGGCAACTTCACGCCGCAGGAGTACGCGATGGACAAAAACAAGCTCTACTGGCAGGCCGACAAGGTCGAGGCGGAGCACCTCGTCTACCCGGCGAGCAACACGCAGCTCGACGTGGTGACGAAGGGCTACGACTGGGGCTTCTCGTTCATCACCGACGTCAAGGGCACGTGGGAGAAGGCGAACCCCTCGAACACCTATTGGTTCCCGCCGGGAGGCACGATCAGCCTGTTCCCGAACCTCACCGAGAAGCCGTTCGACGACGTGAACTTCCGCAAGGGTCTCAGCTACGCCCTCGACCGCAAGGCCGTCGGCGACGCAGCCGCCGAGGGCTACATGGAGCAGGCCGGCCAGACCGGCATGCTGCTTCCCAACCAGGACGCCCTGCTCAACCCCGCGATCCCCGACAAGGGCCTCATCACCCAGAACGACAAGACCGCGGCGAGCTACTTCGCCAAAGCCGGCTACACGACCAAGAACGGCAAACTCGTAGGATCCGACGGAAAGCCGCTCACCATCACGATCACGACGGCAAACGGGTATACCGACTGGCTCCGGGCCGTGCAGTCGATCACCAAGCAGTGGGCCGCGGTCGGCATCACAGTCAAGGTCGCTCAGCCTCAACCGGCGGCGTATCAACTCGCCCTCCGGAACGGTGACTTCCAGCTCGCCATGGGCTCCGTCGGCGGCACCGGATCGGTGTACCAAGACTTCGCCAATAACCTGTCGAGCGAGTTCTACGCACCGATCGGCAAGCAGGCGTCGGGCAACTTCGGCCGTTACAAGAGCTCGGAGGTCGACGCTCTTCTGACCCGGTTCAAGTCGACCACCGACGAGCAGGAGCAGAAGCAGCTGGGGTACCAGCTGCAGCAGATCTACTACGACGAGCTGCCCTCGATCGGGCTGTACTACGGCGGATCCTGGGGTCTTTTCTCCACCCAGAAGTTCACCGGCTGGCCCAGCGCGAAAGACCCGTACACCAGCCCGAAGACGTACGTGTCGACGGCGCTGTTAATCCTCACCCACCTGAAGAAGTCGGAGGCGACCAAGTGAAGTACGCACTCCGCAAGGTCGGCCTGCTGATCCTCACCCTGTGGGCGGCCATCACGCTGAACTTCTTCCTGCCGCGGCTCATGCCGGGCTCCCCGACCGATGCGGCGATCGCCAAGCTGTCGCAGAACGGCCCGGTCACGGCGGCGACGCGCAAGGCGATCGAGATCCAGCTCGGTGTGCCCGACGGCAACGTCCTCGAGCAGTACCTCCAGTACCTCAAGCAGGTCGTGACGCTGCAGTTCGGCATCAGCTACACCTTCTATCCGCAGCCGGTCGCCGAGCTCGTCAGCCAGGCGCTGCCGTACACCCTGATCCTGGTCGGGCTCGTCACGATCGTCGCCTTCGTCTGCGGCACCCTCCTCGGCGTGCTGGCGGCGTGGAAGCGCGGCACCTGGCTCGACGCCCTGCCGACTCTCGGTGGCTCGTTCGCCAGCGCGTTCCCGTACTTCTGGACTGCCCTGCTGCTCCTCTTCTTCCTCGGCTACGTCTTCAAGATCTTCCCGACGTCGGGCGCCTACGGGGTGACGAACACCCCGGGTCTCAACGCGGCGTTCCTGGGCTCGGCCGCCGTCCACGCGGTGCTTCCCGCGGTGACGATCCTGATCACGTCGCTGGGCGGCTGGATCCTGGGCATGCGCAACACGATGATCTCGACCCTCGGCGACGACTACGTCACCTTCGCCGAGGCCAACGGCCTGAAGCCCCGCACGGTGGCGCTCCGCTACGCCGCTCGCAACGCGATCCTGCCGAACCTCACCAGCTTCGGGCTCGCTCTCGGTGGCGTCGTCGGCGGCTCCGTGCTGGTCGAGACCGTCTTCGGCTATCCCGGCATCGGCTACCTGCTGCTCAAGGCCGTGACCAACCAGGACTACCCGCTCATGCAGGCCCTGTTCCTGATGATCACGGTGAGCGTGCTGCTCGCCAACTTCCTCGTCGACATCCTGTACGGCGTCCTCGACCCGCGAACCAGAAAGTAGAGGTGCGACGATGACGACGACACCGCTGAACCCGAGCGCCGAGACCGTTCCGGTCGACGACACGCTGCTCGCAGCCCCCGGCCCCTGGCAGGTGATCACCCGTGTGGCCTCGACCATCTGGTCGAATACCAAGGCCCGCATCGGTGTGATCATCCTGCTGCTCTTCGTGGTGGTGGCGATCTTCGCCCCGCTGCTCGCTCCCTACGACCCGAGTGCGACCACCTTCGCTCGCAGCCAGGACGCGAGTGCCGCCCACTGGCTCGGCACGACCGCGGCCGGCGAAGACGTGCTGAGTCAGCTCATCCAGGGCGCCCGAATCAGCGTCTTCGTGGGATTCGTGGCAGGCCTCCTCTCGACCGCCATCGCCGTGCTCATCGGCCTCAGCTGGGGCTACGTGAAGGGCTGGGGAGCCGACGTCATCAACTTCGTCGTCAACCTGTTCCTGGTCGTGCCCGGGCTGCCCCTCATGATCGTGATCGCCGCCTACCTGCAGAACGGCGGCATCGGCATGATCATCCTGGTGGTCGTGATCACCGGATGGGCCTGGGGTGCGCGCGTGCTGCGCAGCCAGACGCAGTCGCTCCGCGGTCGCGACTTCGTGACGGCGGCCGTGTTCAGCGGCGAACGTCCGGCTCGTATCGTTTTCCGCGAGATCCTCCCCAACATGACCTCGCTGATCGTCGGCAACTTCTTCGGCGCCGCGACGAGCGCGATCCTCGCCGAGGCCGGCCTCGAATTCTTGGGGCTCGGCGACCCGTCGACGGTCAGCTGGGGAACGATGCTCTTCTGGGCGCAGAACTCCAACGCTCTCCTCACCGGTCAGTGGGCGCTCCTGTTCGCCCCGGGTCTCTGCATCGCTCTGCTTGCGACGAGTCTCACCCTCATCAACTTCGGCGTCGACGGCCTCAGCAACCCGCGACTCCGCGAATCGCGAAAGGCCGCGAAATGAGCACCGAAGCCCCCGGTCCCGCCGCCCCCTCAGACGCACTCCTGTCGGTCCGCGACCTCAGCGTCGTCTACGAGCCCGCCGGTGCCGACCCGACGTTCGCTGTCGAGAACGTGTCGTTCGATCTCCGTCGCGGCGAATTCGTCGGGCTGGTCGGTGAATCAGGATCCGGCAAATCGACCCTGGGGTTCGCGCTGACCCGCCTGTCCAAGCCCCCGGCTCGGATCAGCCACGGCCGGATCCTCTTCGACGGGCGCGACATCGCGTCGATCGACTCCGAGGCTCTGCGTGAGCAGCGGCAGGGCGGTTTCGCGATGGTGCTGCAGTCGGGCATGAATGCGCTCAACCCGGTGCGATCGATCCGCAACCACTTTTTCGACGTCTTCAAGGCGCACGGGCACGTGCCGCACGACCGTCGCGAGCAGCGCGCTCGCGACCTGATCGGCAAGGTCGAGCTCCCTGCTGCGACGCTCGACCGCTTTCCGGGCGAGCTCTCGGGAGGCATGCGCCAGCGCGTCTCCATCGCCCTGGCTCTCTCGCTGGAGCCGCAGCTGATGGTCTTCGACGAGCCGACGACAGCGCTCGACGTGCTCGTGCAGCACGCCGTGATGAACACGATCCGCGACCTGCAGAAGTCCGAGGGCTTCACCGCCGTGCTGATCAGCCACGATCTCGGCATCGTGCTGGAGGCCACCGAGCGAGTACTGGTGATGCACGAGGGAGTCATCGTCGAAGACGGTCCGTCGTCTCAGATCCTCAGCAACCCCTCGGCCGACTACACGCGGATGCTGCTCAGCCACTACGCCGACCCGCGCGCCGAGATCGTCTCCCTCCCGGGCTTCGAAGACCGCTCGATTCGCCGAGACCAGGGGGTCAGCCGCAGCGCTCTCGCGTCGCCCGAGCATGCGCCGACCGTCGTGACGAGGTCGATCAGCACCGCGCAGGAGTCGATCGTCGTGAAGGGCGTCTCCAAGACCTACCCTCCGCCCCGCCGCGGCGAGCAGCCGGTCCGGGCGGTGCGCGACGTCTCGTTCACACTGGAGCCCGGCCAATCGCTCGCCCTCGTCGGCCAGTCCGGCTCCGGCAAGTCGACGATCGCCAAGATGATCACCGGTGTCGAGAAGCCCTCCGAGGGCAGCATCTCGTTCGGCGGCCTGGACGTGGCGAAGCTCCGCCGCGGCCAGCTCCGCGACCTTCACAGCAACGTGCAGATGGTCTTCCAAGACCCGTACGCCGCGCTCAACCCGCTGCACACCATCGAGTACACGCTGATGCGCCCCGTGGTGAACTTCACCGGGCTGAAGGGCGACGACGCGCGGCACCGCGTCCGCGAGCTGCTCGACACCGTCGGGCTCACGCCGGTCGAGCAGTTCGCCGCGAAGCTGCCGCACGAGCTCTCGGGCGGTCAGCGCCAACGCGTCGTCATCGCTCGCGCCCTCGCCTCCGACCCCCAGGTGATCATCGCCGACGAGCCGGTCTCGATGCTCGACGTGTCGCTCCGCGCCGGCGTGCTCGCGCTGCTCGAAGACCTCCGCGAGAAGTGGGGCGTCAGCCTGCTCTACATCACGCACGACCTGCTCAGCGCGAGGCTCATCACCGACAACATCATGGTGCTGCACGACGGCGCCGTGGTCGAGCGCGGCGAGACCGCCGAAGTGCTGCAGCGACCGACCGACGCGTACACGGTCGCGCTGCTCGACGCCGTGCCGAACCCGGCGCGAGCGCACGGGGCCACGTGACCCTGTCGGATCCTCGTCTTTTTCCCGTTTCGTCCCCGAAAGGAGCACCCGTGCTCACCTTCCCCAATGGCTTCCTGTGGGGTGCCGCCACCGCGGCGCACCAGATCGAAGGCAACAACGTCAACAGCAACTGGTGGGTGCACGAGCACACACCGGGCACCTCGATCGTCGAGCCCTCGGGAGACGCGGCCGACAGCTACCACCGGTTCCGCGACGACATCCGCACCCTCGCGGAGCTCGGGCTGAACAGCTACCGGTTCAGCATCGAGTGGGCCCGCATCGAGCCCGAGCGCGGGTTCGTCTCGCGAGCCGAGCTCGATCACTACCGCCGCATGGTCGACACCTGCCACGAGTTCGGCATCGAGCCGATCGTCACGCTGATGCACTTCACCGTGCCGCGCTGGTTCGAGCGCGACGGCTTCTGGCGGGCGAGCGACGCGGCCGACCTCTTCGCCCGCTACACCGAGGCCGCCCTGCCGGTCGTGTCGGAGGGCGTGCGCTACGTCTGCACCATCAACGAGCCCAACATCGCGGCCATGCTCGCCGGGGGAGAGGATGCGTCGAACCTCGTCGCTCACGGCCTGCCCGATCCCGACCTGCAGGTGGCCGACGCCCTCCTGGCCTCGCACAAGCGCTCGCGGGAGGTGCTGTCGCAGGTGTCCGGCCTGAAGACCGGCTGGACCGTCGCGACGCAGGCATTCAAGGCCGTCGACGAGCCCGGCGCGGAGGAGAAGCTCCGCGAGTACGCCTACCCCCGCGACGACTGGTACCTCGAGAACGCCGGCGGAGACGACTTCGTCGGGGTGCAGGCCTATACGCAGACGTTCATCGGGCCGGAGGGCCCTCGCCCTGTCGCCGAGGGGCTCGAGACGACGCTGACCGGCTGGGAGTTCTATCCGCCCGCCGCCGCCGAGGGCATCCGCGCCGCCTGGGAGCTCAGTGAGCACGTGCCCGTCATGGTCACCGAGAACGGCATCGCCACGGCCGACGACGACCGCCGAATCGCCTACACGCAGGGAGCGCTCGAGGGCATTCACCAGACGATCGAGGAGGGGGTCGACGTGCTCGGATATCAGCACTGGAGCGCGCTCGACAACTACGAGTGGGCCTCGGGATTCCGGCCGACCTTCGGGCTCATCGCCTGGAACAAGGAGACGTTCGAGCGCACCCCGAAGCCGAGCGCGCACTGGTATGGCGAGGTGGCGAAGGCGAACGCGCTGGGCTGAGACGGAGCGGGGCTGACCTCCCAGCGATTCGGCATGTAATATTTGTATCTTCTTCTCCGACCGTGCCCCAATCGCGAGGAGAACGCAGTGCCGAATCCCGCCCGCCCCACTAAGCTCGAACGCCGCGAAGCCGCGCGCGAGCGTGCCCGGGCCGCCATGGCGGCGCAAAAGAAGCGCGAGGCTCGTAACAAGCTGCTCGTGCGATCGGGCATTCTCGTCGGCATCGTGGCGTTCGTCGCGGTGGTCGCGCTCGTCATCGTGACCGGCATCAAGCCGGCGGGGCCCGGCCCGCGCAACATGGCGAGCGACGGCATCGTCATCGGCAAGGGGCTCGTGGCTGAGCGCACGGCAGCCCTCACCGCCGGCCAGGAGCCCACCCCGACGAAGACGCCATTGACCGACAAGGTCGCTCACATCCGCCTCTACGGCGATTTCCTCTGCCCCAACTGCGGAGCGTTCGAGCGGCAGAACGGCTCGTACATCAAAGGTCTCGTGAAGTCGGGCGGGGCGACCATCGAGTACCACCCGGTCGCGATTCTCGACCGGGCATCGATGGGCACCGACTACTCGACTCGAGCGGCGAACGCTGCCGCCGCGGTCGCCAACTACTCGCCCGACTCGTACTTCGCGTTCAACGAGGCTCTCTTCGCGGCCCAGCCGGCCGAAAACTCCGAGGGTCTCTCCGACGCTCGACTCAAGTCCGTTGCCGGCGACGTCACGGGGATCGACAACCTCAAGAGCATCGAGAAGGCGATCGACAACCGCGAGTTCGCGGGCTGGGTGGCCGATGCCACCTCCCGAGCCGGCGACAATGCGATGCGGGGCAGCGACTTGAAGAAGTTCGTCGGCACCCCCACCGTGATCGTCAACGGCAAAGCCTGGGACGGCACGAAGCTCACCTTCACGGAGTTCGTCACCGCCGCGATCTCCGACACCACGCAGAACTAGCCGCCACCGCGGCACGCCCGCCCGCTTCGATCCGCATCACATTTGATGCCGCGCAAAACGTCTCGACGGGGGTGCCGCCTGCCGCGAGCACGGCAGCGACACCTGGCGCCGACCGACGTATTCCTCGGGTCGCCGAATGCCGCCAAATGCCGTCCGAGGGGAAGTTGGCCCTGCATTTGGCGGCACTCGGCACGCGGCGCCCAACGCAGCCAGGCCGGACAGCCCCGCCCAGCCAGCACCGACCCAGCGGCTCAGTCGATCGCGCGCTGCGTCGCGTGCACCCGAGTCATCAGCACCAGCCCGACAGTGAGCACGATGGCGATGCCGATCGCCCCGAACCGGGTGTCGCCGGTCAGCGTGACGAACAGCGTGAACAGGGCCGGCGCCAGAAAGCTGACGGCGCGGCCGGTCGTCGCGTAGAGCCCGAAGATCTCGCCCTCGCGTCCGGGCGGGGTCACCCGAGCCAAGAACGAGCGGCTCGACGACTGGGCCGGGCCCACGAACAGCGAGAGGAAGAGGCCGCAGGCCCAGAACCCCGCCTTGCCGTCACCGACGAAGAGGATCGCGACGGCAGCCACCACGAGCCCACCGACGCACACGACGATGATCGTCTTCGCGCCGAGGCGGTCGTCGAGGCGCCCGGCTAAAAAGGCCCCGGTGCCGGCGACCACGTTCGCGGCGACGGCGAAGTAGAGCACCTCGGTCGGCGTGAAGCCGAAGACCACCGCCGCGATGATCGCGCCGAACGTGAAGACAGCCGCGATGCCGTCGCGGTAGACGGCGGAGGCCGACAGGAAGAGCAGCACCTGCGGGTTCTTGCGGTAGAGCTCGGCGATCGTTCGGCCGATGCGTCGGTACGAGCCGAGAATGCTCAGGCGTTCGCGGGCCGGGCCGGTCGGCGGCACCTCCGGAACGGCGAGAAACAGCGGCACGGCGAACAGGGCGAACCAGGCCGCCGAGGCGAGGATCGCAAATCGCACCGTCCAGACCCCACCGGCGATCGACGAGTCGAGGCCGAGCAGTCCCGCGTGCCCCTCGACGCCGAAGCTCTGGATGAACAGCACGAGCAGGATCACGAGCAGCACGATGCCGCCGAGGTAGCCGGCGCCCCACCCCCAGCTCGAGACGCGCCCGACGTTCTTCGGGGTCGACACCTGCACGAGCATCGCGTTGTAGTTGACGTTCGCGAACTCGATCACGACGCTACCGAGAGCCAGCAGGCACGCCCCGAGCAGCAGGTACGAGGGGATCGGCGCCACGAACACCATCGCGATCATGACGACGATCACGATGCCGGTGTTCACGCCGAGCCAGAGCTTTCGCTTGCCGGTTCCGTCGGAGCGCTGTCCGAGGAGAGGGGCGAGAACTGCGATGAGCAGCCCCGCGACGGTCAGTGCCGTCGACACGACCGAGGCGTTGTGCGCTTTCGCGGCGACCAGGGCCGCGTTCGAGGCGTTAGAGCCGGCCGCCGCCACGATGTCGGGGGAGACGAACGAGTTGGAGGCGAGGTAGGTCGAGAAGACGAACGTGATGACGATCGTGTTGAATCCCGCCGAGCCGGCGTCCCACAGGGCCCACGAGACGATGCGCCGGCGCGGAATGGGAGTGGTGTCAGCCAGCGTCGCCTGAGTCATGTCGCGACGATATCCCGTCGGGGAGCCAGGGCGCTACCGCGGCCGGATGAACGGTGTCGGCGACATCCCACCGGCGCGGAACACCCCGGCGTCATTCCTCGGGGATGGCGACCCGTGTCGTCGACTCCCCGTCGGAGGCGAGCACGGTGGCGACGGAGTCTCGGCCCTCGGGCAGGAGGCGTGCGACCACCCGGCCCCCGGTTGCCGCGTCGAGGTGCTCGACCACCACCGACTCGACGCGCTCGCGAACGCTCTCCGAGACCTCGGCCCCGTGACGGTCGTCGAGCAGCGACACGTCGATGCCGCGGGCGCGAGCCCGGGTCGCCGCGTCCGTCACGCGAGTCGTCGCCAGGTTGCTGGCCCGGAGCTGATCCCGCAGCCCCGCTTCGACGAGGGCGAATGCCTGCCGATCGTCCTCGGTGATCCGCTCCGCCGAGAGGAGCCGTTCGAGCGCCGGCGTGGCCAGGTGTCGCAGCTGCTCGAGCCGGGTGTTCTGCTCTTCGAGGGCCGCGGTGGCCGCCGCTTCGGAGCGCACGCGGCTGAGCTCGATTCGCTGCAGTCGCCGGATCGCCCTCCTGGTGCGACTGAGCAGGAGCGAGAACAGCCAGACGACGAGCACGAGGGCGGCGGAGCGGATTACGAAACCGATACCGGCGGCCGCCCCTCGGCCGACCTCGACGCTCCAGACGATCGTCAGGCCGGTCATGATGCCGAAGCCGATCCAGGTCCATCCCGGCCGGCCCCTCAGGGTGAGCAGGAACAGCACGAACGACACCGCGCCCCAGTGCCAGGTCGCCCAGCCCGGCCAGCCCCGGTCCGGCAGGTTCCAGGCGTTGAGCGAGCCGAGCGTCGTCAGGCCGACCACGACGAGGGTGAGTCGCAGCGGAAAGGGCTCTTCGGCGGGCAGCGTGACCAGGTAGCCCGCGAGCAGAATGCACGCGAGGGCGACCAGCGTCAGGGCCGGCACGGTGTCCTGCGGCAGACCGTAGAGAGCCACGGCGATGTGGGTCAGCGCGAACAGGCCGAACAAGAGGGTCGTCGCGGCCCCGGTGAGGCGGAGGAACGACGGGGCGCTGGACGTCACGAGGTTATCTCCGACCGCCAGCCGATCGTCACGCGGGTGCCGGTGCCGCGCCCGCTGTCGACGTCGGCATAGCCGCCGGGCAGAGTGGACATGCGGTTCAAGATGCTGACACGCACCCCGAGGCGCTCCGGCGGGATCCTTCGGCTGTTGAATCCGACACCGTTGTCCGTCACGCCGATCTCGATGCCCGAGGTCGCCGTTCGCACGCTGACCCGTCGCGTGACCTCGGCTCGACCCTGCCCCGCATGCCGGAGGGAGTTGCGAAGGGCTTCCGCTGTCGCCTCGAGAAGCGCCTGAGCGATATCGGAGGGAATCCGTGCCTCGTCGACCGACATCTCGAACTCGATTCCACTCGACTGCGACGAGACCGACGATCGAAGTCGCCCCACGAACTCGTCGCCGCTCAGCAGCTCGCTCGGCGGGAGGGCGTCTTCGCTCAGGGTCGCGAGCGTGGTCGCGGCGAGGGTGCGGAGCGCCGGGGTCGGCACGTCGTCGGCGCGGGAGGCGATGAGCAGGGCCGACAGCACATGATCGTGCACGAGAGCATCGATGCGGATCCGCTGCTGCACCCGGGCGGTCGTCTCCGCCTCCCGGGAGGTCTTGAGCTGCGCGGCGGCGGCGGCCTCGTCCAATCGGCGCGCGCTCGATCGGCTGACCAGGGTGATCGCGACGAAGACCGTGTCGAAGAACGTGTTGTAGAGCAGATCGAGCCCCGCGACTGCGAGTCCCTCGTCGGGCGCCGTCAGGGAGCGGATCACGCCGGAGGTGATGCCGGTCACGACGACGTACGGCCAGATCGTCCGCTGGCGCGCCCCGATGGCGAGGGCGATTGCGGGGATCGCCATGAGGTCATTGGTCCAGGGCGAACCGTCGTCGGGCAGGGGTGGCCGGGCGAAGAGGGGGAAGGTGACCATCACGACCAGGAACACGAGCGCGTACGCGCCCGCGATCCGATTCAGGATCCGAAGCGGCAACCAGAGAGACGTCGTCGCGAGCACGACCGGGCCGCCGGCCGCGAGCAGGTACGCGACGAGGCCCCACCCGTGCTCCATGGCTTCGATCTGAGCCGCCGCTTTGCCGAAGCCGACGCCGAGATAGACCAGCCCCCCGATGCCGATGGAGAGGTAGATGATGCGGAGGACGCGGCGTTCCGCTTCGCCCGCGTCGTCCAGGGCCGATCCGCCGCGAGGAGCCGGGGTCGTCACTGTCGGCGCGCGGGCAGGTCGCCGCCGATGAGGCCGTCCTCGGCGGCGCGCCGGTGCAGATCGACTTTGGTGTGGGCGGGGCGCCCGGCGTTGGCATACTTCGCCCGGATCCTCGAGACGTAGTTGGCGACCGTCGACTTCGAGAGGCCGGTCAGATACGCCACCGACTGCGCTTTCTCACCGGAGGCGTAGAGCGCGAGGATCTCTTGCTCGCGGGCGCTGAGCCCGGCGTCGGCGAGCCCCGCGTCGCCGTCGATCGCGGCGGCCCAGTCGAGGCCGGCGACCGTCTCGCCGCTCGCGGCCGCGCGGATCGCCTCGACCAGTTCGTCGACGGGCTGCGACTTGCGAACGATCCCGAGTACTCCCGCCTTCGCGGCGTCGCGGATGGCCTGCGGGTCTTCCGCCGCGGTGAGGATCAGCACGTCGATCCCGGCCGAGGCGAGCTGCCGGATGTTGTCGGTGGCGCTCGAGCCGTCGCCGAGCCGGAGGTCGAGTACGACCAGGTCGACCGGGGCGGCCACGAAATCGAGTTCGCGGACGGTCGCGGCCACGGTCACCACGTCGATGTCGGCGTACTGTCGCAGAAGTTCCGCGAAGCCGACGGCGACGATCTCGTGGTCTTCGACCAGGGCGACGCGCAGCACGGGAAGGCGCAGGCTGTCGTTGATTTCGGTGCGGTCGGCGGGCATCGGGTTGCTCATCGGTCCTCCTGCACGAAGTCTAGGGTTCGTCGATTTCGGAGAAAACCCCCAGCTCGGTGGGCATACCCCCCGTTCGGGTGCCAGCACATGTGATTCTGTCGAACTGAATGGGTTGGTGCGATTCTGATGTCGTCGGAAGAGACGCCGACCTCGATGCCCGAATCATCGAGACGCTCAGAGGGGCTGCCGCGCCAACTGGGGGAAACCGATCGACCGGCCGGGGGGCCACGGTCCGGATCCCTTCGTCGCGGCAGCCCTCACCCGTCTTTCGACAGATCGCCGGTGGGCCGCGTCGGCTAGGTCAGACTCGTCGCCAGCTCGTCCAGGACCGACCCGAGGGGGCGCCCCAACGACTCGACGAAGGATCCGTCGTAGGTCGCCTCGGAATCGTCTGCCCTCGCCCGCTCGCAGGCTTCGACCACTGCTGCGCCGAGGTCGCTCGGGTCGCTCGGCGCCGCGATCAGCCTCGGGCTCAGGTGGCCCCGCGTGCCTCCGAGTTCGTTCGTGACGGCCCTCCCGCCCGAGGCGACTGCGTCGAGTGGGGGGTGGGACGGGTGCGGCGTGAGTTGCAAGCTCAGGAGCACGTCGGTCTCGGCGAGGAAGTCGAACCAGCCTTGCCAGGAGAGCTGACCTCGACTGCGGAGCGGAGTGCCGCCGCCGAGGTCGATGGTGGCGTGGGGCTGGCCGACCGACGTGTAGTCGATCGCACCGGTCTTCTGCTGTCGGTTGGCGACCCGGAGGGCCGCGACCCCCAGGGAGAAGGCGTTGCGGGGCTTGCCGGGTCGCCCGTAGAACGCCACTCGCGCTGTGCCGGTGCGAGAGCGTCTCTCGGCAGCCGCACGCAGGCGGGCCACGTCGAGCTCGGGGCGGAAGACCGCGGCGTCGTCGGCGAGGGAGCCGATCTGCGTCTGGAGGAAGGCGTGGAGCGGGCGCGAGTTGACCACGAGCCGGAATCCCGCTTCGTAGGTCGCCGCCGCCAGGCTTGCCTCGGTCGAGTTGGGGAGGAAGTCGGGTTCGTAGTCCTGCACGAGGTACGCGACTCGGGCGGGGTCGATCGTGCCGACCCGGCAGGCGACGTCGACGGCGTGTGCCGTGCTCCAGTAGGTCGGCACCCAGATGTCGCGGGTGGAGAAGTCGGTGCCGGAGAGGGTCCAGCCGCCGCGGAACGAGACTCGCTCTCGGGCGAGATCCGTCTCGGTATGTACGAGGTTCGTCACGGCCGCGCGCGTGTGGCGCGAGGGATCGGGTGCGAAGGTGATGATCCGGAGGTCGAGCCCGAGGCGGTGTGCGAGGCCGGCACTGGCGACGACGGCCGTTCTCACTCCTGCGAAGACCGAAGCCGACGTGAGCGGCGGCAGAAGGAGGTGAACGGTCGTGGCGGCGCGCTCGACTCCGCGACAGCCGACCAATGCGGTGCTGGTCGGGAGAAGGCCGCGGAAGTCGCTCCAGGCCCCCGGCTCGAGAAGGTCGAGGTGGCGCTCGTGCTGGAGTCGGAGTAGTCGGTTGGAGACCCGATGGGCGAGATCGCCCACGTGTCGGTGGGCCTGGTGCAGGGGGGTCATGTCGTCCTCGGGATCGGGCGCAGAGCATCGAGCATGCTCGCATAGAAATGTAATATTTGCTTTCCTTGATGTCAAGCAGGGGGCTTTCCTTAGAGTTGAGTCTGTGTTGCTCAAGTTTTGACACTTCGACTTGACGCGGAGAAGTCGATGCGTAAACTTGAGCCAGTCGGACTCAACCCCGATCCTCAGATTTGTTCGGCTGCCTTGCGCAGCACCCGCACGACGAAGGAGAACAGCCACATGGCACGTGCAGTAGGAATCGACCTCGGTACCACCAACTCGGTGGTGGCCGTCCTCGAAGGTGGCGAGCCCACCGTTATCGCCAACGCCGAGGGTCTTCGCACGACCCCCTCGGTCGTGGCGTTCACCAAAGACGGCGAGGTGCTGGTCGGCGAGACCGCCAAGCGCCAGAACGTCACCAACGTCGACCGCACCATCGCGTCGGTCAAGCGTCACGTCGGCACCGACTGGAAGGTCGAGATCGACGACAAGAAGTACACCCCGCAAGAGATCTCGGCGCGCATCCTCGGCAAGCTGAAGCGCGACGCCGAGCAGTACCTCGGCGAAGACGTGACCGACGCGGTCATCACCGTCCCCGCCTACTTCAACGACTCCGAGCGTCAGGCGACGAAGGAGGCCGGCGAGATCGCGGGCCTCAACGTGCTCCGCATCATCAACGAGCCGACCGCCGCCGCTCTTGCCTACGGCCTCGACAAGGGCAAAGAAGACGAGCTCATCCTGGTCTTCGATCTCGGTGGCGGAACCTTCGACGTCTCCCTCCTCGAGGTGGGCAAAGACGACGACTTCTCGACCATCCAGGTGCGCTCGACCTCGGGCGACAACCGCCTCGGCGGCGACGACTGGGACAACCGCATCGTCGAGCACCTGATCAAGAAGTTCAAAGACGCGAACGGCGTCGACCTCTCGACCGACAAGATCGCCAAGCAGCGCCTCAAAGAGGCCGCGGAGCAGGCGAAGAAGGAGCTCAGCTCCTCGACCTCGACGAGCATTCAGCTCCCGTACCTCACGCTGACGGCAGAGGGTCCGCTCAACCTCGACGAGACGATCTCGCGCTCGCAGTTCGAGCAGTGGACCTCCGACCTCCTCGACCGCACCAAGAAGCCGTTCAACGACGTCATCAAGGAGGCCGGCGTCAAGGTCTCCGACATCTCGCACGTCGTGCTCGTGGGTGGTTCCACCCGCATGCCCGCCGTGACCGAGGTCGTCAAGCAGCTGACCGGTGGCCAGGAGCCCAACAAGGGCGTCAACCCCGACGAGGTCGTCGCCGTCGGAGCAGCCCTTCAGGCCGGCGTCCTCAAGGGAGAGCGCAAAGACGTCCTCCTCATCGACGTCACGCCCCTGTCGCTCGGTATCGAGACCAAGGGTGGCGCGATGACCAAGCTCATCGAGCGCAACACGGCCATCCCGACCAAGCGCAGCGAGACCTTCACCACGGCCGACGACAACCAGCCGTCCGTCGCGATCCAGGTCTTCCAGGGCGAGCGCGAGTTCACCCGCGACAACAAGAACCTCGGCACCTTCGAGCTCACGGGTATCGCTCCGGCGCCCCGCGGTATCCCGCAGGTCGAGGTCACCTTCGACATCGACGCCAACGGCATCGTGCACGTGTCGGCGAAAGACAAGGGCACCGGCAAAGAGCAGTCGATGGTCATCTCGGGCGGCTCGTCGCTGTCGAAGGACGACATCGACCGCATGGTCCGCGAGGCCGAAGAGCACGCCGCCGAAGACAAGGCTCGCCGCGAGGCGAACGAGGTCCGCAACAACGGCGAGCAGATGGTCTACTCCATCGAGAAGCTCCTCAAGGAGAACGACGAGAAGCTTCCCGCCGATGTGAAGACCGAGGTCCAGGCCGACGTCGACGCGCTCAAGACGGCTCTCGCCGGCGACGACGAGGCGGCCATCAAGCCGGCCGTCGACAAGCTCTCCGAGTCGCAGCAGAAGATCGGTCAGGCGCTCTACGCGTCCGACCAGGCTTCCGCTTCGGCACCGACCGACGAGCAGCCGGCTGACGGCCAGGCTCAGGGCGACGACGAAGACATCGTCGACGCCGAGGTCGTCGACGACGAAGACGACAAGAAGTAGCCGATGGTTGACGAGAAGAACGGCGCTCCCGACGAGGAGCCCACCGTGCCCGCCGCCGACCAGCCGCAGCCCGGTGAGGCGACTCCCTCCGAAGACGGCGGCACCGCCGACGTCGACGGCGCGGAGGAGCTCATCGAGGCCGAGGGCCCTGATGTCGAACTGAGCACCGAAGACGAGGCCATCCTCGATCAGGCGTCGGTCGACCTCGTGGCCGACATGCGCCAAGACATGCTCCGTGCTCAGGCCGAGCTGGTGAACTTCCGCAAGCGCGTCGAGCGTGACCGCGAAGCCAACCGCGACGCCGTGATCGCCGAGGTCGTCCGGGCGGTGCTGCCGGCCCTCGACGACCTTAGTCGTGCCGAGCAGCACGGTGACCTTGCCGACGGGCCCATGGTTGTCATCGCGCAGAAGCTCCGCGGCGGTTTCGACCGCTTCGGGCTGACGCAGATCGGTGCCAAGGGCGACGTGTTCGACCCGAAGATCCACGAGGCGATCGTCCAGCTCCCGACGGCCGACGTCACGGTCAACACCGTGGCCGACGTCATCGAGCCGGGCTACACCCTCGGTGACCGAGTCCTTCGAGCGGCCAAGGTCGCCGTCTCGGTCCCGGCCTAGCACCACCAGCACTACCGGCGGCGGGTCCCCTCGGGGGCCCGCCGCCCATACTTGGAACCAGCAGACTTCTGAAACACACGAAAGGCGGCGCCCCTTGGCCAGCCAGGATTGGTTCGACAAAGACTTCTACGCCGTTCTCGGCGTCTCGAAAGACGTCACCCCGGCCGAGCTCAAGAAGGTCTACCGCAAGCTCGCCCGCAAGTACCACCCCGACTCGAACCCGGGCGACGCGGCGGCCGAAGCGAAGTTCAAAGAGATCTCCGAAGCCCACTCCGTGCTCTCCGACGCGGAGCAGCGCAAAGAATACGACCAGATCCGCGCCATGGGGTCGGGGGCCCGATTCACGGCCGGGTCAGGCGCTCAAGGCGGTGGCGGTGGCGGTTTCGAAGACGTCTTCGGCGGCATGTTCGGCCAGCAGGGCGGCGGCCGACGCACCTCGGGTGGCGGTGGTGGCGGCTTCGAAGACATCTTCAGCGGGATGTTCGGCGGCGGCGGCTTCGGGCAGACCTCGGGCGGCTACCGCGGCTACGGCGGGCCCACCAAGGGTCGCGACATCGTTGCCTCCACGACGCTCGACTTCCGCACCGCCATCGGCGGCGACACGATCACTCTCACGCAGGCGCAGGGCAAGCCGATCAAGGTGCGCATCCCCGCGGGCGTGCACGACGGCCAGAAGATCCGCCTCCGTGGCCGCGGAGAGCCGAGTGCCGATGGCGGCGAATCCGGCGACATCGTTCTGACGGTGGCTGTGCGACCGCACCCGATCTTCGAGCGCGACGGCCTCAACCTCCGTCTCGACGTTCCTGTGACCTTCGCCGAGGCGGCGCTCGGAGCGACGATCGAGGTTCCGACGCTCGGTGGCGAGCCGGTCCGGCTTCGCGTTGCTCCGGGCACCCCGAGCGGGCGCGTCCTGCGAGTGAAGGGTCGCGGCGTCGACGCGAAAGACGGCAAGGGAGACCTGCTGGCAACCGTGCAGGTCGCGGTTCCTTCGCACCTCAGCGACCGGGCTCGCGAGGCCGTCGAGGCTCTGGCCGAGGCGCTTCCCGGCGAGAACCCCCGGAGCGACCTGCTCGATCGAGCGCGTCAGTAGCGACCACTTCTGCAGCAGACGTCCACCGAACCGACGCGGAGGCCCGCCATGGATGAACACTCCCCGATCTTCGCGATCGCGGTCGCGGCCGAGCTCGCCGAGATGCATCCGCAAACTCTGCGGCAGTACGACCGGCTGGGGCTCGTCACCCCGACCCGAACGGCTGGCAAGTCTCGGCGGTACTCGATGCGCGACGTCAATCAGCTGCGGGAGATCTCACGGCTGAGCGGCGAGGGTGTCAGCCTAGAAGGAATCAAAAGGATCCTCGAGCTCGAGAATCAGGTCACCGCACTTCAGTCGCGGGTCCGCGAGCTCGAATCGGCTTTGGCCGATGAACTGCTCAACCGTCCAGGGTCGCGTGTCTTCGCGGCGTCGCAGCACGGCGGCGCCGTGCCTCTTCGGCATGGCGCGCGGCCTCAGCGCCCGACGGCTGTCGTGCTCTGGCGGCCACACAACTGACCCATCTGTACGTCTTCGAAATCTGATATTCTTCATAGAATAATCGTCAGATAATTCGAGGGGGTGTCGAATGGCAACGCAGATTGGCTCTGCCGAGCGCGTGGTCACACGCGCCAACAGCTTCGACGCCCTGAGGCTCTTTGCGGCCCTCGTCGTCGTCTCTCAGCACGGCCACGCGGGTCTCGGCTTCGGAGGGGGCTTCCATATCTCGGGGCTTTTCGACGGGGTCGCGATCTTCTTCGTGCTCTCCGGTCTGCTCGTCTACTCGTCCGCCCAGAGTCTGGCGAGTCGGGGCATCGGCTGGAAGACGTTCTTCGTCAACCGGTATCTCCGCATCGCGCCCGCGCTTCTCGCCTTCGCCGTGTTGGCCCCGGTGCTCTTCCTCCTCGTCGGCGCCGTCTCGGCGAAGC
>NZ_LMNV01000002.1:2026960-2033412 GCF_001423105.1 Frondihabitans sp. Leaf304 | reverse complement strand
CCACCCGCCGTTCTTCCAGGGCATCGGCAACGGTGTCATCAACGGCCCGCTCTATACGATCCCTGCCGAGTGCAGCTTCTACCTGATCGTGCCCGTGCTCGTCGTGGCCATCCGCCGCTGGGGCCTTGCGAAGGTGCTCGTGCCGTACTTCGTCGTCACGGTCGGGTGCGGCGTGATATCGGGGGCGATGGGTGGCCTTGTCGGCAATGTGCTCCATCACACGTTCCTCGAGCGCGGCTCGTACTTCGGTGTGGGCATCCTGCTCGCGCACTACGGCAGTCGCATCCCGCTCAAGCGCAGCTTCGCCCTCCTGGCGGCGGCGGTCTATTTCGGCTTGGTCACGCTCGGCCCGATGCCGACTGTCGAGTCGGTCTACGGCCTGTTCAAGTCCGCCCTCGTCGCGGCGCCCCTCGGCTATCTCATCCTCTTCGTCGGGCTCAAGGCCCCCGCGGTGTTTCGGGGTATTAGCAACAAAATCGGCGACCTCAGCTACGGCATCTACATCTGGCATTCCTTCGTGATCGCCCTGCTGGCCTGGGCGGGCCTCTCGGGCGAGTGGTTCGTGATGCTCCTCCTCGTCGCGATCACTCTCGTGCTGGCCCTCGGCTCGTGGTTCGTCGTCGAGAAACCCGCTCTCGGTCTGAAGCGAGTGAGTGTCAGAGGTCTCCGCCCATCGACTCCGGCTCGCGTCTAGGCGTCCCTCTCCGCTCGCGCTTGGAGAGCCAGGCTCAGCCTGCAAGCATGGCGTGGTGAAGATAGCTCAGCTGCCACGCGGCCCCGTTCCGGTGCCACCCCGAGTCGAGGCACTCGCGGCCGGCGCGGAGATCACTCCGGTCTGGCTCAACGAGGTGGGTGGCCTGACCTTCCAACTCGGGCACGGCGAAACGCGTCGCTTCGCGAAGTGGGCACCTCACGGCCGCGGTCTCGACCTGCGCGCCGAAGAGGAGCGCCTGCGATGGGCGCGTTCGTTCACGCCGGTGCCGACGGTGCTCGCCTCGGGCCGAGACCCCGATGCCGACTGGCTCGTCACGCAGGGGCTCCCGGGCCGCAGCGCGGTCGACGCACGGTGGCGTGCCGAGCCGGAGCGCGCGGTCGCGGCGTTGGGCACGGGCCTGCGGCGGCTACACGACGCCCTGCCGGTCGACGAGTGCCCGTTCGACTGGTCGGTCGAGACGCGACTGGCGCGGTCTGAGAAGGCGACCACGAAGGATCCTGCGCTTCTCCCGTTCGGCCCCGTGCCTTCCGTCGATCGTCTGGTGGTCTGTCACGGCGACCCGTGCGCCCCCAATACCCTCATTGCCGACGACGCGAGCTGGGCGGGCCATGTCGATCTGGATGCGCTGGGGGTCGCTGACCGCTGGGCCGACATCGCGGTGGCGACGATGAGTCTCGGGTGGAACTACGGGCCGGGTTGGGACGATGTCTTTCTGCAGGCCTATGGTGTGAAGCCCGATGCGCAGAGAACAGCGTTCTATCGGTCGCTCTGGAATGGGACCTGAGATCGACTCGGAAATCAGCCAAGGGTATGAAAATTCGAAATACCTGTCGGCCTAGGATCAGAGCATGCCCTTCACGCAGTCACAGCCCGTGGTTCACGACGGCCTCGCGGGCCACCAGGGGACCACGACCCAGCAGAATGGCCCGACCCGTCGCCTTGCCAAGGTCGTGTCGCACGTGTACTTCGCCGCGAACGTCATTGCTTGGGTCGCGCTGTGCGTTCTGGCAATTACGGGCATCCTCGTCGTCCGTCAGCCGCTCGACCCGATCGATGTCGTCGTCGCCGTTCCGCTCGGGCTTGGCATCGGAACGGTCTGGTTGGGTGGGTTGCGCGCCTATGCGTTCTTCCTCGCTCGGCGGCCGCTTCGCCGGGCGCGAGCCGCCTCCGTTCCTGAGTCGTCGGCGTCGTCCTCCCGGGTCGCGCTGCTCTATTGCACGGCCGACGACGTCAACCCCGAGGCCCTGCGTCAGTCCGCTCGGCAGACGCACGCCGATGTGACGGTGGTGATTCTCGACGATTCGTCGTCGGTCGAGGCGCGGGCGACCGTCGACCTCCTCGCAGTCGAGCTGGATGCCCTCGTCGTGCGGCGCGAGGCGAAACGTGGCTTCAAGGCGGGCAACCTCAACAACTTCTTCCGGTCGGGCCCTCGATTCGACCACTACGCGATCCTCGACAGCGACGAGATTCTGCAGCCGACCTTCGTCGAGCGAGCACTCGACCACTTCGCTGCGGGCGGGCCCGGCGATCCGATCGGCGTCGTCCAGGGGCGCCACGAGGCGAAGTCGGGAGAGACCCAGTTCACCAGCGAGTTCGCGCCGATGCTCGGCACCCACGTCGCCACGAACCAGCTCTCGCGCTCCGCTGTCGGCTTCTCGATGTTCATGGGTCGCGGAGCCCTGCTCAACGATGCCGTGATCCGAGCTACCGGCGGGTTCCCCGAGGTCGTGGCCGAAGACGTGGCTTTCACCATCCGAGCGCGCGAGGCCGGATTCCGCGTGCAGTACGCCCCCGACATCGTCAGCGTCGAAGACTTTCCCATCGACTATCACGCCTTCAAAAAGCAGCACGGCAAGATGGTTCAGGGGGCGACCGAGCTGATTCGCCTGTTCGCCCTTCCCGCCCTGCGGTCGCGCATGACTCCGGCCGAGAAGCTCGACCTCCTCGTCGAGCTCGTCATGATCCCCCTCGGCTCGCTTCTCGGGCTCTTCTTGTTCGCGACGTCGCTCGTGACGTCGTCGCTGGGTGTTCCGCTCTTCTCGATGTGGGTCGGGTTCGGGCTGGCTGCGAGTGGCCTTGCTCCGCTGATACCCGAGGCCCTGCGGCGCACGAGCCGGGCGACGCCCTGGGCCGGAGCCATCTTCCTGGGGCGCGCTTTCGCGCTCTACAGTTCGATGTTCTGGACCACCCTGCGTTCCGTCGTCCGGGTCGTCATCGGGCGTCGGGCCCTCTTCGTCATCACGCCGAAGCGCCGGTCGAAGGCAGGCTGGCGGGCCACAGTCTTGGCCGATCTGATCGTCGCGGTCGTTGCGCTCGCAGTGTCGTTCGCCCTGTCGGGGTCGTTTGCGCCCGCGATGACAGCCGTGGCCGCAGCGGCCGCGGCGATCTACCTCACGCGCTTCGGCGGGAGAGCGGCCGTTCCGAGCTGACGGGCTCGTGCCCAGGGGTCTCGACGGGCAGCTGATGCAAGCGCTCGGCAGCGAGCTCGGCGGCGATCGCGTCGCCGGCCTCGACGGCGGATCGGAGGTCGCGGAAAGACTGCGTGAGATCGGGCCAGTTGAAGATGCGCACCAAGTTGGGCAGCCGCAGCTTGAAGGCCAGCCCGGCACTCGTGTCGTGGCTCAGCTTGATCAGGTGGCTGTTGCCGCACTGCTCGACGAAGAGGTCGAACGTGGCGAGCGCGTGGACGTTGAGCGCGGGAACATCGCGTCGCTCGAGGTCGACCAGGCACGAATCGATCGAACCCAGGATCCGCGCCCGTACATCATCCGCGAGAAGTGGCGTGGCGAGACGCACGGCCCCGCCGAAGATCACCCCCAGCGTCTGAACGACCTCGAATGCCTCGTCGGCTCGCGGTGTGGCGACCCGGGTGTAGCGGTTCGGCATGACCTCGACCAGGCCGGCGTGCTCGAGATCGTTGAGGGCCTCCCGGATGGGCGTGCGCGAGCACCCGAGCCACTCGGCGAGTTCGTCGTCGGACAGGCGCTCGCCGGGAGTGAAGGTGCCATCGAGAATCGCGCGACGGATCTCGTGCCGGATCTTGTCGCGCATGAGCATGCGCGGGCTGGACGGGGAGCTGACGATCGGGACAGGCATGGATCTCTCCTGAGAAAGGTGCGGATGGTCCGTTAACTCTTCTATGCGTCTGATTATCTGTCAAGTACTTCATTGAAAATACAGAATTACGCCGTTCGCGGCTGTCGACTGGGCCTTTTCCCGCTACCCCTCGACACCACGGCAGCGCACTCCTAGAGTTCGTCCATGAAGAAGCTGTCAGGGGCTGTCTCTCATCCTCTCGTCGTCGAAGAGCCGCTCGTCCTCACCGGCACGGCGCTCCGGGGTGCGCTCGTCTGCGACGGAGGGTCGCTCGATCTCCGTGGTGCCGTCGCCGACAAGCTCACGATCGAACCGGGCGGGTATGTGCTTCTCAGCGGCACCTGCACGGGCTCGATCGTCGTCCACCCCGGTGCTCTGCTTGAGATCTCCGGCACGGTCACCGGCCAGATCTCCCGTAACGACGGCGAGGTGTGGGCGATGGCCGGCGCAACGATCGGAGGCCGCATGGTCGGCAGCGGCGGTTTCTTCGTCGAGCCCGATCCCTCTGCGCCCCGGGCCGTCGATCCGCCGCGATTCCGAATCGCCGGGCAGGGGACCCTCGTCGACGTCGTCTCCTGAGTCGGGCGTCGCCCGGCCGCCCCCTAGGGTTGAATCATGCCTTTCGACTTCGCCGACCTCCGCCGCCGCCCCGATTTCGAAGCCGCGAACCTCGTCGCCGTCGATGCGACCGACCGTCTCCTCCTCGACGAGGCTGCAACCGCGCTCGGCGCGGCCTCCGCAGGCCAGGCCGTCGTCATCGGCGACCACTACGGAGCCCTGACTCTCGGTGCGGCGGCCCTCCACGGCCTGACCGGCATTCGCGTGCACCAGGATCCCCTCGTCAGCGAACTCGCGCTCGGCCTCAACGCCGACGAGGCGGGCCTTGCCGGCACCTACACCCAGCACGCGCTCGACGAGAGCCTGGTGGCGGGCGCCCGGGTCGTGCTCCTGCAGCTGCCGCGCAGCCTCGCTGCTCTCGACGAGATCGCCGGCCTCATCGCCCGTCACGCCGATCCCGAGGTCGTCGTCTTCGCGGGTGGGCGGCTCAAGCACATGGCCACGACCATGAACGACGTGCTCCGCGAGCACTTCGAGGTGCTCTACGCCGGCTTGGCCCGCCAGAAGTCGCGCGTGCTCACGGCGTCCGAACCCGTCTCGCCGCCCGTCGTCTCGACCTGGCCGCGCACTCAGCGCCACGACGACCTCGGGCTCGAGATCAGAGCGTTCGGCGGCACGTTCGCCGGCGCGAAGATCGACATCGGCACCCGGGCGCTGCTCGAGGTGCTGCCGCAGGCGGTGCCCGGGGCGGAGACGATCGTCGACCTCGGGTGCGGGTCGGGTGTGCTCGCCGTGGCCGCGGCGGTCGCGCGGCCGACGGCGCAGATTGTGGCAAGCGACCAGTCGGCAGCGGCGGTGGCGTCGACGCGAGCCACTGCCGAGGCGAATGGAGTGGCCGAGCGGGTGACCGTGGTGCGTGACGATGCGCTGTCGAGTCAGTCCGACGGATCCTTCGATTTGGTTCTGCTCAACCCGCCGTTCCACGTCGACGCCGCGGTCGAGCCGGGTGTCGCGCTCAAGCTCTTCAAGGCCGCCGCGCGCGTACTCAAGCCGGGCGGCGAGCTGTGGACGGTCTACAACTCGCACCTCAAGCACCGCGACACTCTGCAAGAGGTCGTCGGTGAGACGCGTCAGGTGACGCGCAACCCGAAGTTCACGGTCACGGCGTCGGTTCGTCGGGGCTGATCTCGAGGCTCGACTTGATGTAGTCGAGCAGGGCGAGGGCGTAGGCGCTTTCGGCGTCAGTCGCCGAGTAGCTGTCGAGCCGGGTCTCGACAGTGAAGTCGGTGCCGTGGTGCGTGAGCGAGCGGAACGAAGGGCCCAGAAGGATCCGCAGCTGGTCTTCTCGAGGAAGCCAGAGTGAGTCGTCGGCCGCCACCGAGTCGAGCGCCCACTCGGTGGTGCCGTTGAAGCCGAGCACGGTACCGCCGGAGTAGTCGTGTGCCTCGATGGTCATCTCGCTGATGGTGAAGACCTCGTCGGCGAATTCGTCGCCGTCGATGGCGAATCGGTCGCCGGGCGTGGGGCGCCAGCGGAGACCCGCATCGCGGAGGGCCCGGGCGAGAGCGGCTGTGATCATCGGTTCATTGTGCTCTGGAACGCTGAAGGGCGCCTCCCTGGGGGAGGCGCCTTTGTGACGCGGTGCTATTTGGCGACTGCCGTGTTCGTGCCGACGGATTCGCCAGCTTCGATGATTTCGGGAGCCTCGCCGGAGTAGGTGACGGTGTTGCCGTGCCCCTCGAAGACGAGCTTCTTCGTAGGGCCCAGGTCGATGGTGGCGTCTTCGGTTTGGACGAAGACGGTGTCGCATCCGTCGGGGAGCGAGGCTGTCTTCTGCGTCGTGTTGATGAGGGCTTGCCCGTCGACGCAGGTGTTGATGTTGGCCGGCAGCTCGGCCTCGGGGGCTGTAGTTGCGGGCGGTGTGGTCCTTGCAGTGCTGGACGGGCTGGTCGGGCTGGATGTGCTGGCCGGGGTGTCGGCTGAGGTGGGGGTGGGGGTGGAGGTGGTGCAGCCGGTGAGTGTGGCGAGCAGGGCGAGGCCCGCGAGGGAGGCGGCGATCGGGGTCTGTGGCATGAGGTGCTTC
>NZ_LMNV01000002.1:1877269-2026894 GCF_001423105.1 Frondihabitans sp. Leaf304 | reverse complement strand
GGCGGAGCCTGTTGGCTCCGCCCGGCGGGGTGGGTGGTGCGGTGGGGGTGTCGCCGGTGTTACTTGGCGGGGGCGGCGATGGTGGCGGTGAAGGGGGTCACCGTGGTCGTGCCACCGAGGGTGTAGCGGACTTCGAGGTTCCAGGTCCAGTTGCTGATACCGCCGGTGGCCTGCCAGTTGCCGTCGCTGTCGACGTCGGCCATGGCGACGAGGCGGTCGCTTGCCATGTTGCCGGTGGTCCAGATCTCGACGTGACCGCCGGTCGTTCCGAGCCCCGTGAAGGTGGCGAGGTTGGTGCCGTTCTGCACGAACGAGTCGACGTGTCCGTCTGCTCCGGGGGTGGTCAGCTCGAAGTCCTGGATGGTGCCGACGGCCTCGTTGACCGTGACGGTGAAGAACACGTTCTGCACGGCGCCGTTGGTGTTGACCTTGGCGCGGAGCATCTGGGCGCCGACGGGGAGCTTGGCGCCCTTCGCCGTCCAGGCCTCGGTGTCGCCGGTAAGACCGGTCGCGACGACGGTGCCGCCGGACCAGATCTCGACGGAGGTGTTCTTCGGTGCTTTACCGGTGAAGTCGACGAGTCCGTTCACCTGGGTGACTTCGCCGCCGTCTTTCGGGTTTGTCAGCTCGAATGTCACGCCCTGTTCGGCTTTTACCGTGACGGTGAAGAAGACGTTCTGCATGACGCCGTTGGTGTTGACCTTCGCGCGGAGCAGGTGGGAGCCGACGGGAAGGTTGGCGCCCTTCGCCGTCCAGGTTTCGGTGTCGCCGGTGAGGCCGGTCGCGACGACGGTGCCGCCGGACCAGATCTCGACGGAGGTGTTCTTCTTCGCCTTGCCGGTGAAGTCGACGAGTCCGTTCACCCGGGTGACTTCGCCGCCGTCTTTCGGGTTCGTCAGCTCGAAGGTGACGCCCTCTTCGGCTTTGACGGTGATGGTGAAAAAGACGTTCTGGATGACGCCGTTGGTGTTGACTTTGGCGCGGACTAGCTGCGTGCCGACGGGGAGGCTGGCGCCCTTCGCCGTCCAGGTTTCGGTATCGCCGGTGAGGCCGGTCGCGACGGCTTTGCCGCCGGCCCAGATCTCGACGGAGGTGTTCTTCTTCGCCTTGCCGGTGAAGTCGACGAGTCCGTTGACCTGGCTGATTTCTCCGCCGTCTTTCGGGTTTGTCAGTTCGAACGAGGTGCCCTCTTCGGCCTTGACGGTGATCGTGCGGTAGTGGTTCTCGACTGGCTGCCCGGCGGCGGTGACCTTGAAGCGGACGTTGTGGGTGCCGGTGGGAAGAGCGGCGAGGGTCTGCCAGGTGTTGGTGTCGCTGGCGGTGGCGCTACCGACGACGTTGCCGCCGAAGATCACCTGCACGTCGGCGCCCGCTCGTGCGGTGCCTTCGAGGGAGGCCTTGCCGTCGGCCAGGGTGACGTCTTCGCCGTCTTTCGGGTTCGTCAGGTCGAACTTCGCGGCCTCGGCCTCTTCGGGCTTGTCGGGGTTGACGGTGATGGTCTCTTCGGTGGTCAGGTTGCCCTTCGAGAGCATGCGCGCGGTGTAGGTGTGCTTGTAGTCACCCTTGACGCCGGTGATGTCGTGACTCCAGTTGCCGGAGTTCAGGGCCTGGAAGGAGGCGAGGCGGGTGCCGTTTTCGTAAAGGCCGATGTTCGCGAGCGACTGGCCTTCTCCGGTGAAGTGGAGGGTGCCGCCGTCGGTGTCGGTGTTGTCGCGGGGGGTGAGGATCTCGACCGGGTTGCCGTAGTTGACGTCGACTTCGCGGACGAGACTGTTGGCGTCGCCGATGGTCTGGAAGACCTCGAACGTCTGGATGCCGGCGCCGGGGGCCTTGACCGGGGTCGACCAGTTGCCGCGCGGGTCGGCGTCGGTCTCGGTCTTGTCGCCGTTCTCGTCGAGGACGGTGATGTGCGCGGCGCTCTCGGCCTTGCCGGAGAGGATGACGTCTTCGTTGTTGTTCGCACCGAAGGCGGCGTCGACGGTCAGGTCGGCGATCGTCATCATGATCGTGAAGGTCTTCGGGCCGCCGACCGACTTCGAGTCGATCCACTGTTCGAAGGTGACGTCGTTGCCTCCGAGGGCCAGGCCTCGGACGGTGGCGGTCGCGGTGCCGGTGCGACCGAGGGAGATCTCGCTGCCTTGGAACTCGACGGAGGCACCGGGGGTTCCGGTGATCTCGACGTCGGCGCTGTTGTTCTTGATGCTGGTGGCCGTGACCTTGAAGCTCAGGGGCGTGGTCTTCACGTCAACGATGAAGCTGGATTTGCCGAGTGATTCGTCGCCGTCGAACTGCTCCATCTCGAAGGTGTTCTCGCCGATTTCGAGGTTGCGGACGGTGGTCGTCCACTCGCCCGTCGTGGGGTCGGCGAAGATCTCCTTGGCACCAATCATCACCCTGGCGCCGGGGTTTGCGTACCCCTTGATCATGGCGGTGCGGTTGTAGACGTCGACACTGGTTGTCTCGGCGTTCAGAAGCAGAAGCCGCGACGGAGTCTCGTCGGCCGCGGGCTCCTGGTAAAGAACTTGTGAGTATCGATTATCAACGAGGATGCGAAAACTCGGATTTACGCTCTCGGTGAGCGTGCCGTCGCCAGAGACTTGAAAGGCGTTCGCATAGGTCGTCCCCGGGCCGGTGCAGTACGAGCCCGAGATGCCGCCCGCTTGAAGGTAGCGGTAGTGGAGGCTACTAGAGCCAACGAAAAGGCACCGTGAGCCGTCTTCAGACAAGAGTTTTCCGGTGACTCCGGGCCGGGGAACCTGAATCTTGTCTGCATAGGCGAGAGCTTCTTGAAGCGTCCCGTTCCTCGATCTCTGATTCACACTTGTCTTAGCCCCGAAATACGTTCCGTCGGCGTTCCGCACAACGTAAGGAATGAGGAGGTGATCGCCTTCCACCTGCGGAGTGTCATTTGCGGTGGGCGTGGAAGGAGCGGCATTGGCAGCAGCCCCGAGCGAGAGCGACGACGCGAGCGTCAGCGCGGCGAGGCCGAAAGCGGCCCCGGTTTTAGCGATATTCATGAAGGGTTTGTGTCTTTCTGATCGGCCCGCAGAGCGCGGGCGGAGAGAACGGAGTAAACAAAATATTACATCTACACTCCAAATATCGCAAACAGAGCGAGAAAGCGTGGTGGCGCGCCGGGTCTCCGACGAATAAACTTGAGTCGGATCAACTCAACTTCGAAAGGTGACTGATGGCGAACATGCAAGGCGCGCCGGCCTCCGACGAGAAGCAGAAGAGCGCCCTCGAGCAGTACGGCGTCGACCTGACGGCGATTGCGGCGAGCGGCAAGCTCGACCCTGTCATTGGGAGAGACACCGAAATTCGGCGCGTCAGCCAGGTGCTCACGAGGCGCACGAAGAACAACCCCGTGCTCATCGGTGAGCCGGGCGTCGGCAAGACGGCGGTCGTTGAGGGCCTAGCGCAGCGGATAATCGCCGGCGACGTGGCCGACTCGCTCAAGGGCAAGAGGCTGATCTCACTCGACATCTCGGCGCTCGTCGCCGGCGCCATGTACCGCGGCCAGTTCGAGGAGCGCCTCAAGGCTGTGCTCAAGGAGATCACCGAATCCGACGGCCAGGTGATCACGTTCATCGACGAGCTTCATACCCTCATGGGTGCGGGCGGCGGCGAAGGATCGGTGGCAGCGGCGAACATGCTCAAGCCGATGCTGGCCCGCGGCGAGTTGCGGCTGATCGGCGCGACGACGCTCGACGAGTACCGCCAGTACATCGAAAAAGACGCCGCCCTCGAACGCCGTTTTCAGCAGGTCTACGTCGGTGAGCCCAGCGTCGAAGACACGATCGCCATTCTCCGCGGCCTGAAAGAGCGCTATGAGGCGCACCACGGCATCACGATCGCCGACAGCGCGCTCGTCGCAGCCGCATCGCTCAGCAACCGCTACATCTCGGGTCGGCAACTGCCCGACAAGGCGATCGACCTGGTCGACGAGGCCGGATCCCGCCTCAAGATGGAGATCGACTCGTCGCCCCTCGAACTCGACGAGCTCTACCGCTCCCTGGCGCGGATGCAGGTCGAAGAGTTGGCGCTCAAAAAAGAGAAGGATCCCGCGAGCCGAGCCCGACTCGACGCCCTGCGCGACGAGATGACCGCTCGGCAGCAGACCTACGCCGACTTGAATCGTCGGTGGCAGGCCGAGAAAGCTGCCCTCCAGGGGGTCGGCGAGCTCAAGGGGCAGCTGAACGACGCCCGCATCGAACTCGATCGGGCCATGCGCGAGGGGCGTTACCAAGACGCCTCGAAGATCAACTACGAGACGATCCCCGAGATCGAGAAGAGCATCGCCGACGCCGAGAGCATCGAGGAGTCGGGTGACCGGATGGTCAACGACCAGGTCACCGACGCCGACATCGCGGAGGTCGTCGCGGCGTGGACAGGCATTCCGGTCGGACGGCTGCTCGCGGCCGAGACCGAGAAGTTGCTGCACCTCGAAAACGAGCTGGGGCGGAGGATCATCGGGCAGCGAGAGGCCGTGACGGCGGTGAGTGAGGCCGTGCGGCGGACCAGGGCCGGGATCTCGGATCCTGATCGCCCGACGGGCTCGTTCCTGTTTCTCGGGCCGACCGGCGTCGGCAAGACCGAGCTGGCGCGCGCGCTCGCGGAGTTCCTGTTCGACGACGAGAAGGCGATGATCCGCATCGACATGTCGGAGTACGGCGAGGCACACACGGTGTCGCGGCTGGTCGGGGCGCCTCCCGGGTACGTCGGCTACGAGGCCGGCGGGCAGCTGACCGAAGCGGTGCGGCGGCGACCGTACAGCGTGGTGCTGCTCGACGAGGTCGAAAAGGCGCACCCCGACGTCTTCGACATTCTGCTGCAGGTGCTCGATGACGGACGCCTCACCGATGGCCAGGGGCGGACGGTCGACTTCCGGAACGTGATCCTCGTGCTGACCTCGAACATCGGCAGCCAGTTCCTTATCGACCCGGTGCTGACGCAGGAGCAGAAAGAGGAGGCCGTCCAGGCGACACTGCGGCAGGCCTTCAAGCCGGAGTTCTTGAACCGACTCGACGACATCGTTCTGTTCACGACCCTGTCGCAAGACGACTTGGGGCAGATCGTGTCGCTGTACGTCGACCGACTGGCCCGGAGGCTCTCGGATCGCCGTCTCGAGCTGGCAGTGACGCCGGACGCCCGGGCCTGGTTGGCGGAGCGCGGCTACGACCCCATCTACGGGGCCCGCCCGCTGCGTCGACTCATGCAGCGGCAGATCGACGACAACCTCGCCCGAGCGCTGCTCGGCGGTGTGATCGTCGACGGCGACACCGTGCTCGTCGACGTGGCCGAAGGGGGCGAGTCGCTGACGGTCGTCAAGTCGGAGCCGACCGATCTGACATCACCGGCGCCGCAGCCGACCGACCCGGCCTCGGAGTGACAGAGGGGCCCGGGCACCATACGGTGCCCGGGCCCTCGTCTCGTGCGATGCGCCCGAGATCAGTCGCGGCGCAGCACCAGCTCGTCGAGCTCGAGGCGCGTGCGGGGGAGCGTCTCGCGCTCGGCCAGCTTCTCGGGGAGCTGGTCGGCGGGGGCGACGACTCCGACCGCGCTCACGGTGACGGGCAGAAGGCGGGCGGGAAGGTCGAAGGCGGCTCGGAGTCCGTCGACCTCGATGCCGGCCATCTGGTGCACGTGGAGGCCCTCGGCGTGAGCCTGAACCGTCAGTGCCGAGACCGCGAGCCCGAGGTCGTACTGGGCACCGGCGCGAGCGTCGCCCGCTTCGGACTCGGTCTCGGCGATGGCCACGACGAGCGCGGCGGCGTTACCCGCCCACAGCGTGTTGAAGCCCATAAGGTTGGCGAGGATCGTGTCGAAGGTCGCGGTTCCGCGGCGCCCGACGATGAAGCGTCGCGGCTGCAGGTTGAGGGCCGACGGTGCCCAGCGCGCGGCCTCGAGCAGGGCCGTCACCTGCTCGTCGGAGACTGTGGCGGTCGGGTCGAACGAGCGGGGGCTCCAGCGCTCGTCAAGAAGATCGACGAGAGGCACCGAGGTCTCAGAGGTGCGAACCGTGGTGGCGGACTGGTCTGTGGTGGTCATAGCTGCTCCTGGAGTAGTGAAGTCTGACTCCGCACCGTCGAGGAGAACTCTTTTGCTGAACACCCTAGGCGCAGTATCTATGCCCGCGCATGCTTATGTCGTGACGCGGCGCCCTCAGCCACCGAGGTGCGAGACGACCGCCGAATCGATCATCTGCTGAGTGACCGAGTACAGCGCCACGACGAGGATCGCGGCCACCACGGGCAACCAGAAGGCGAGAATGCGCCGCGCGACGAAGAGCCCGGCGAAAACCGACGCGAAGACGGCGAGAGCGATCGGGGCGAACTCGGCGAGGACGTTCGCGAGAGCGGCGCCCGGCACCGATCCCTCCGCTGAATCGGCACGATTCAGAGCTTCGACGACATAGACCGCCACCAGGATGTAGAGGATCGCCGTGAAGATCGCCGTGATCGCCACGTCGCCCGTGCGGAGGGGGCGTCGCTTCGGCTTGGCCGGACGCCCCGGGGCGACGGCCCCGGCGGGAAGCCCGGGGCGAGACGTGCCGGGGCTGGTAGCCGGCACGGGGATGCCCGAAGGATCCGACGGCTCCGTCACGAGAGCTCGCCCAGTTCGCGACGGATCGACGCCACAAGTGAGTCGACGTCGTCGGTCGTCGTATCGAAGGAGCACATCAGTCGCACCTCGCCCGTCTCTCTGTTCCAGTCGTAAAACCGGTGTTCGGCGCGGACCGTCTCGATGATCGGTTTCGGGAGGACCACGAAGACCGCGTTGGCTTCGACCGCCTGCGTGATCGTGACGCCGGGGAGGTCGACGAGCGCGTCGCGAAGGCGGAGCGCGAGGGCGTTGGCGTGCTGCGCTGACCGGAGCCAGAGATCACCCTCGAGGAGTGCCACGAACTGGGCCGACACGAAGCGCATCTTCGAGGGGAGCTGCGCGTCCATCTTGCGGATGTACGTGATGCCCTCGAGACCTGCGTCGCTCAGCGAGACGACCGATTCGCCGAAGAGGAGGCCGTTTTTGGTGCCGCCGAACGAGACCGCATCGACTCCGGCGTCGCGCGTCATCTGCTGGAGCGTGGCCCCGGTGCTGGCGGCGGCATTGGCGATGCGCGCGCCGTCGAGGTGCACCGTCATGCCGAGGGAGTGCGCGTGTTGCGTGATCGCCCGGATCTCGGAGACCGAGTAGGCCGTTCCCATCTCGGTCGTCTGCGTGATCGAGACGGCCAGGGGCTGCGGGCGCTGCTGGTCGCCCCACCCGTCGGCCTGCCGGTCGATCAGATCGGGTGTCAGCTTGCCGTCGGGAGTCGGAACGGAGAGGAGTTTCAGCCCGCCCAGGCGCTCGGGAGCCCCGCCCTCGTCGGTGTAGATGTGCGCGGTCGATGCGCAGATGACGGCGCCCCAGCGCGGAACGAGCGCCTGGAGGGCGGCCACGTTGGCGCCCGTGCCGGTGAGGACGGGGTAGACGGTCGAGCCGGCGCCGAAGTGTTGCTCGACGAGCTCGCTGAATCGCGTCGTGTAGGGGTCGGCGCCGTAGGAGGCGACGTGGCCGCCGTTCGCGTCGGCCAGCGCCTGAATGACCTCGGGGTGGGCGCCCGAATAGTTGTCGGAGGCGAACGAGTGAAGTGCGGGATCGTGCAGAGGAGTCACCTGCCCAGTCTCTCTCACGAAGAGAGGGCCGACCTACTCGTTGCCCGGCGGGGTGGGCGCGGGCGCGGTGGGGGCAGGCTCGGTGCCTGACGTCGGCGGGGCAGCCGGCTCGTCGTTCTGAGGCGCCGGTGCAGTGCCGTTGCTGTCGTCGTTACCTTCGCCGGTTGTGTCGAGCTCGCCGTCGGGATCAGCCTCGGTCTCGTCGTCGTCGCCGAGCGGCAGCGGGGTGGTGGGGGGACGGTATTCCGGCGCCGCTGCGGCGAAGGCGTCTCCGCCGTAGGCGGCGTTGATGGCCGACTGCAGGCCGCGCCAGATGTTCAGCCGCTGCACGTTCATCGCGCCGTAGGTGCCGTAGATGCCGTACTGGTTTTGGTGGCCCTCGATGTTCCCGACCCAGGAGGCCGTGACGACCTTCGACGAGCCGCCGACGAGCCAGGTCTGTTCGGCATGGTCGGTCGTTCCGGTCTTGCCGAGGATCGGCACGCCGTCGCGCGGGTTGGCGGAGGACGCCGTGCCCGATGCGAAGACCCCCTGCATCGCCACCGCGGCCCTGGCTACGACATCGGCGTCGATGGCCTGCTCGCACTTCGTCGTCTGGCCGGGAAGGGTCGTGCCGGCGTCGTCGACGATCGAGTCGATGAACGTCGGTTCGCAGTAGGTGCCGCCGTTGGCGATGGCGGCAAAGGCCGCTGCCACGGTGAGCGGGGCGACGGTGTTGCCGGAGCCGATGACGGACGATGGATAGGCGGAGAGCTCGCCGCCGTCGGCGGGGTGGACGCCGAGCGACTTGGCGGTGTCGCGGATGTCGCAGAGGTCGAGCTTCTGCGCCATCGCGGCGTAGCCCGTGTTGATCGAGCGGATCGTGGCCTGGAGGGCTGTGACCGTGCCCGGGTTACCGAAGTCGTCGTTCTTGGGGTCGAAGCGGGTGTAGTCGGGAGCCCCGCAGGCGGTCATCGGGCTGAAGTCGCGCGGAGTCGCATTGACCGTGTCGTACAGGCTGTGGCCCTTCTTTAGCCAGTCGAGAAGCGTGAAGGGTTTGTAGGTCGACCCGGGTTGAAAGCCGGTTGAGCTGCCCCACTTCTCGTCGACGGCGTAGTTGACCGCGGTCGTGCCGGGCCCGCCGCCCCGGAGGGTGTCGTCGAAGTCTTTGTTCTGGGCCATCACGATGACGCGCCCGGTACCGGCCTCGACGGAGGTGGCCACGGCACCCAGCGCGTATCGAGTCTCGGTTTTGGGGGCGTAGGTGTCGACCAGCTCTTTCGCCTTCGCCGTGAGATCGAGATCGAGCGAGGTGTGGATCTCGTACCCGCCGAGTCGCCAGTTGCGGTCGCGGTCGGCGGCCGTCTTGCCCAGAGCCGGAAGCGTCTTCACGACGCGGCGGATCAGGTCGCACCACTGCTGGGCTCCGGCCTCCGTCACCGCCATGCAGCCCTGCGTCGCTGGGGTGAGATGGACGTACGAACCGATGCGCGCTTTGAGGGCCTTCGTGAGCGACGCCTTCGACATCATCTTCTCGTTCGCCATCGACCGGAGGATCACGTCGCGCCGAGCCTTATTGGCCTTGTAGTGCTTCGGTGAGGAGAGGTTACGGCTCTCGGGGTACTGGACGGTCGCGATGAGACTGGCCGCCTCGGCCGGCGTCAGCGTCTTGGAGCTCTTGCCGAGGTAGTGCTGGGCCGCCGCCTCGACGCCGTACGCCTGATCGCCGAAGTAGGCGATGTTGAGGTAGGCGAGCAGGATCTCTTTCTTGCTGTATTTCTTCTCGAGGCCGATCGCGAGCTTCATCTCGGCGATCTTGCGAGCCGTCGACTTCTCGGTGGCTTTCGCGTAGGCCTTTTGACGGGCCTTCTCCGTGTCGAGCGACATGGCCTTCGCGACGAGGATGTTGCGAACCAGCTGCATCGACAGGGTCGAGCCGCCACCCGCCGACCCGAGCTCTTTCGTCGCCAGGCTGCCGACACCCGCCCGGACGAGGGAGCTGAGATCGACGGCACCGTGCTCGAAGAAGCGCCGGTCTTCGCCCGCGACCGCGGCGTTCTTCAGGTTTTTGGAGACGTCGTTCCACCCGACCGTCACGCGGTTCTCGCTGTAGAGGGTGGCCAGCGGCACCTCCTGGCCGCCCTTGTGCGCGTAGACGACGTTGCGTTGCTGCAGCTTGCCGATCTCGATGTACTCGGGGATCTGATCGAAGGCGCGAATTGAACCCGAGGCTGCTTGACCGGCCACCGCGACGCCGGGCGTAATGGCGACGCTGACGAGGAGGCCGGCCGCAGTGCTGAGGGCACCAATGCCGAGCAGGGCGGTGAGGGCGCGACGTGGTTGCGAGGTGGTGACTGCCATAGACAACATGGTATGTCACACCTCAGACATCCAGACTAGAGCTGTCGAGATTCGAGCCAGGTGTTCAGGATCCTGACGAATTCGTCGGGGCGCTCGACGCTCGGCAGGTGAGCCGAGTCGGGAAACCGCGCCCCTGACGAGTCGGGGACGGTCGAGAGGAGGTACTCGGTCGCGGCCAACTCGCCCGAGAGGTCGTGCTCGCCGACGACGATGAGCGCGGGCAGCTCGATGTCGACGGTGCGGTAGTAGGCCGGAGACTCGAGGGGGACGGGCTTGGGCGTCTCGGTCAGGTGCGGCAGATTGGCCGCATTGAGTGCGTAGGCCTGCTCGAGAAACGCCGGTTCGAGTTCGATCAGGTCTCGCGTCGGCCCTGCGGCCCAGAGCTCGGCCTCGACGCGGTTGAGTTGCGTGTGGTCTCCCGCTGCCAGCAGGGCGTCGAGTTCGTCGAACAGCTCGTTCTCGCGCTCGGTCATCTCGACCTCCGGAAATCCGCTCGGCACCGACCCGACGGTGACGAGGCCGGTGAAGCGGTCGGGGTGCTCGACGACGGCGTCGATCGCGATCCGGCCCCCGCGGGAGGCGCCGATGAGGGTGGCCCGGTCGATGCCAGCGGCGCCCATCACGGCGAGAAGATCGTCGACCTCCGAGAAGTGGACGTCGTCGGTTGCCGTGTCACCGAAACCCCGGGTGTCGTAGTGCAGGATCCTGTGGTTTTGGGCCAGGCCCGGCACGATCGGATCCCACATCCGCCGCGTCGCCACCCCCGCGTGGATCAGCACCAGAGCCGGAGCGCTCGGCTCTCCGTCGAGCTCGTAGGCGAATGTGCCCCCGTTGAAAACAGTCTCAGCCATGGCTCGAGGCTAACGCCGCAGCCACCAGACTGGGGAGTATGGCTGGAGTTCTGATCGGGTTCGCAATCATCGGCGCGGTCATTCTGATCGGGTACGTCGTCGGGCGCATCGATCTGCTCGGACCGCAGGGGCACCGCGTGCTCAGCCAACTCGTCTTCTTCGTGCTCACCCCGTGCCTGCTCTTCACGACCATCTCGAAGGCCGACGTGCACGTGCTGTTCTCGCCCATCTTGATCGTGTCGACCCTCGCGGCACTCACCGCGGCGGCGATCTCGGTAGTGGTGCTGCGGCTCGTGCTTCGTCGCTCGGTGCCCGAGACCACAATGGGCACGATGGCGGGGGCCTACGTCAACGCCAACAACATCGGCATCCCCGTCGCTGTCTACGTCTTGGGCAGTGCGACCTATGTGGCGCCGGTCCTCCTTTTTCAGCTGCTCATTCTGACTCCGGTAGTGCTGACGATTATGGACGTGTCGACGAACCGAGGATCCGGCAGCAGCCGCTTGGCCACCGTGACGCGCCCGTTCCGCAATCCCCTCCTCATCGCCTCTCTCCTCGGCGTGCTCGTCTCGGTGTTCGACATCCGCATTCCCACCGACGTGCTCGAACCATTCGCGTTGGTCGGTGCCGCCGCCGTGCCTGTCGTGCTGATCTCGTTCGGCATGTCGCTGCACGGGCAGAAGCCGCTGCAGGCGGGGAGTGCGCGGGTGGACGTGCTGGTCGAGAGCGCACTCAAGGTCGTGGTGATGCCCGTTGTGGCGTGGATCCTCGGCGCTTTCGTGTTCGACTTCGGGCACGACGAGCTCTTCGTGACGGTGGTGCTCGCCGGGCTGCCGAGTGCGCAGAACGCGTTCAACTACGCGCAGCGGTATCAGACGGGGGTGGTCGTGGCGCGGGACACGGTATTGATCACGACGATTGCCGCGGTGCCCGTGCTGGTCGTCGTCGCGGCTCTCTTGAAGTAGGGGCGCCCGCTCCCTCGCAGACGTGGTGCGGACTAGCCGCTCCGCCGCGGCGCGTCTCCCAGTCCGCAGAACGTCTGCCAGTTGCCTACCCTCGTAGCCGCCGCACAGCGCCGAATCGCGCTCGCCGTGGCACACGTCGGTGTGACAATCCTGGCCACCCAGATCATGAATTCGCCGGAGTTACTCCCGTGTGCAAACGCCCACACCGTGATCGTCTTGGGCTCTGCAGACATCTCCGTCGAATTCATAGCCCCCGGAACAATTCAGAAGATCATGGGCCGATCGTCGTCGTCACCCGGGTCGACATCGAGGTCGACGACGACGGGCACGTGGTCGCTCGGCGCATCACCCTTGCGCTCGTTGCGGTCGATCCGCGCGCTCGTGACGAGGTCGGCGAACGGCTTGGAGCCGAGGATGAAGTCGATCCGCATGCCCTCGTTGCGCGGAAAACGAAGCTGCTTGTAATCCCAGTAGGTGTAGCCCTCGGGCAAGCGCGGCCGCACGACGTCGGTCAGCAGCCCCTTCGTCTGGAAGGCGGCGAATGCGTCGCGTTCGGCCGGGCTGGTGTGGGTGTGGCCTTCGAAGACCGCGGGATCCCACACGTCGGTGTCGAGCGGCGCCACATTCCAGTCGCCCATCAGCGCGAGCGGCTGCTCGGGGTTGGCCTTGATCCAGCCCTCGGTCTCGTCGCGGAGCTTCGCCAGCCAGTCGAGCTTGTAGACGTAATGCGGATCGTCGAGTTCGCGACCGTTCGGCACGTACAGGCTCCAGAGCCGGACGCCGTCGACGGTGACGCCGATCGCTCGGGCCTCTTTGGGCGCCTCGGACGACTCGACGCCCTTGGCGAAGCCGGGCTGCGACGGGAAGGTGATCTCGACGTCGTCCATCGGGAGGCGGCTGGCGAAGCCGACGCCGTTCCACTGCGAGAGGCCGTGCAGCTCGACGTCGTACCCGGCCTCCTGGAAGACGTCGTACGGAAACTGCTCCGGTTTGCACTTCAGCTCTTGCATGCCGAGCACGTCGACGTCTTCGCGCACGAGCCAATCGACGACGCGGCCCGCACGGGCTCGAATGGAGTTGACGTTCCAGGTGGCGACTCGCATGCCCCCACGCTACTAAGAGCCGGCGACACCGGTGTCCAGCCGCCCCGCGAACGGGGCGTGAGGCTGTGGAGAGGGGCCGGGTACCATGTGGGCGTGACCGACGTACGCCAGAAGCTCATCGACTACATCAGCGAACTCGCCGTTTTCCACGGAGACTTCACGCTGACCAGCGGCAAGAAGGCGTCGTACTACGTCGATCTGCGCAAGGTCAGCCTCGATCACCGGGTGGCCCCGTTGATCGGCCAGGTGATGGTCGACCTCATCGACGAGGTGCCCGACGTCTTCGCCGTGGGCGGTCTCACCATGGGCGCCGACCCCATCGCTACCGCGGTTCTGCACCAGGGCGCCGCCGCCGGCAAAGACTACGACGCCTTCGTCGTACGCAAAGAGCCCAAAGACCACGGTCGCGGTCGCCAGGTCGAAGGTCCCGAGCTCGACGGCAAGCGCGTGATCGTGCTCGAAGACACCTCGACGACCGGCGGTTCGCCGTTGAAGGCGATCGAGGCGCTCGAGAAGGTCGGCGCGGTCGTCGTCGGGGTCGCGGTCGTCGTCGACCGATCCACCGGTGCCCGAGAGGTGATCGAGGCGGCCGGCTACCCGTACTTCGCGGCGATCAGTCTGGACGACCTCGGGTTGGAGCCGTGAGCGACGAGCGTCGCCCGGGCGACGATCCCGAGGCGGAGAGCGCAGGATCCGCGACGCCGCCCCCGGCAGCACGCGAATCCGCTGCTCCCGCCACCCCTACCGAGCCCGACGCCTCGCAAACCGTTCCGATCGTTCCGCGTCGGCTGCCGAGCGCCGAGGCCTTCTTCGGCGAGCCGCGTCCGCCGCGTCATTCCGCTCGGGTCGAACCGCCCGTGACCCCGGTCGAGCCTCCCGCAGCACCGGCCACGCCCCTGCCTGTCCCTCCCGCGGCCGCCACACCGGCGTCTCCCGAGTCGCCCCACCCGATGTCGCTCGATCTCTCGGCCCTGCGCGGCCAGCGCGATGACGCGCTCGACGAAGACCGATCCGCCGACGCCCCCGAACCCTGGAGTCTCTCGACCCCGACCGTCGCCGAACCCCTCGACACGTCGGCACTGCCGGCGCACGACGGCCGCGGTGAGACGCCCACCTCCGACTTCGGCGCGGTCTTCGGGGCGACCCCGACCGCTCCCGTCCACGTCGTTCCCCCGCAGGATCCCGCTCCCGCGAGTCCCGAACCCCCGCCCGCTCGTGCTGCCTCGTTCACCGAGCTCATCTCGGTGCCCCCGGCCGATGCGGCGACGTCGAGCGAGCCCTCCCGCTTCGATTGGACGGATCTGCCGCCCGTCGAACCGGCCTCGCGTGAGCCTGAGCCTCTTTCGCCCGTGCCCGTCGTACATGAGCCTGGCATGCCTGAGCCGGTCCGGGCCGAGCCCGTCGCGCCTCAGCCCTCGGCGCCTGAGCCCGTGACGTCGGTGCCTGATGCAGTGACGAGGGACGAGACGCCGACGGTCGCCGCGCCGGTCGTGTGGTCGCTCGACGACCTCGAGCCGGCGGCGACCCCGACTGCCTCCGCGGCTGCAGCTGTGCCGGACCAAGACGAGCTGCCGGACTCGGTTCGGCCCTCTGTCGAACAGCCCGGCGCCGAGCCCCTCGACCCGGCCGACGACGTCGACGCCGTGGCCGCGCTGTTCGGGGAGGACGCCCGCCCCGAGGTCGCCGACCCCGCGGCAGACGATCTGCCGCCGGGTGGACCGGACGGTGCCTGGGCGGACGAGCCTGTGGATCCTGAGCTTCCTGTCACGCAGGCGATGTCGGCCGTGCCGGCAGAAACCGACGCCGATTTCGCCCGACCCGGCCCGGCTCCGAGTGATGCGCCGACCGTCGTCTTCGTTCCGCCCGTGGTGCCTGTGACGCCCGTGGTGCCTGCGACGCCCGTCGTGCCTGTCACACCGGTGACGACCGTCTCGGCCGATGCGCCGACGCGCGTGGTGCCGGTGACGCCGACGGAGCGTCCGCTGCCGCTCGGAGGAGTCAGCTCGCGGACCATCACTCCGATCGACGTTTCGAAGGCGCCTGCTGCCTGGGCTTCGGCCGCGCCCGCAGCGCCGACCGCATCGACGGCGACGCCGGCCGCGGTCCGCCCGCGCGCGCAGGGGGGCGGGGGATCGGATGCCGGCCGCCGCCGGATCCTGCTCTTCGTCGGAATCGCCGTCGCCTTCGTCGTCGTGCTCGCAGCGCTCTTCTTCTTCGGGCGGGTTCTGGCCGGAGAGTCCGACTCGACGGCGGCGCCGGTCGCCACGGCCACTCCAAAGGCGACCGCGACCAGCACGTCGAAGGCCACACCGAAGGCGAGCAGCACGCCCACTCCGAAGGCGACCGCGGCCTCGGGTCTCGCGGGGCCCGGCGTGCATCCCTACACCGAACTCGGTGGTGGTGAGTGCCTGTCGGCGTTCACCGACGCCTGGCAGTCGAGCTACACGGTCGTCGATTGCGGCACTCCACACGTCGCCCAGCTCGTCTACGTCGGAACGCTCGACGGGGCCGCCGGGTCGACCTACCCGGGTGCTGCGGCTCTCGAGGCGCAGGTCTCGCCGCAGTGCCAGTCCGACAAGGCCATCAATCTCAGCGCCGCGCAGGCCTACACCGACGTGCAGGTGTCAGACAGCTTCCCGTCGACCGCCGAGGAATGGGCAGCGGGTTCGCGGACGTTCTACTGCTTCGTGAATCGCACGGGCGGCGACCAACTGTCGAGCAGCCTGGTGCCGTAGAGCCCGACTACAGGTTGCCGTCGGCATCGCCGAGATCGTAGGCGACCGGCTCCGAGCGCACGAGCTCGTGCACGCCGTTCAGCACCTCGGTGGGGCGGAACGGGTAGCGGTCGATCTCGGCGCGGTCGCTGATGCCCGTGAGCACGAGAATCGTGTGGAGACCCGCTTCGATACCGGCGATGATGTCGGTGTCCATGCGGTCGCCGATCATGGCGGTGTTCTCGGAGTGGGCGCCGATCCGGTTCATCGCCGAACGGAACATCATCGGGTTCGGCTTGCCGACGATGTAGGGCTCTTTGCCGGTGACCTTGGTGATCATGGCGGCGATGGCTCCCGTGGCGGGCAGGATCCCCTCGGCGCTGGGGCCGGTTGCATCGGGGTTCGTCACGATGAAGCGGGCCCCGCCCATGATCAGCCGGGCCGCCTTCGTGATCGCCTCGAACGAGTAGTTGCGCGTCTCGCCCACGACGACGTAGTCGGGTGCCGTCTCGGTCATGATGAACCCCGCCTCGTGCAGGGCCGTCGTCATGCCGGCCTCGCCGATGACGAACGCGGAGCCCCCCGGCATCTGCGAGCGGCAGAAGTCGGCGGTGGCCAGGGCGCTGGTCCAGATCCGATCTTCGGGCACCTCGAGACCGGAGGCGCGGAGTCGGGCGGACAGATCGCGCGGCGTGAAGATCGAGTTGTTCGTCAAGACGAGATAGGGCGTTCCCTCGTTCTGCCACTGCTGGATCAGCTCAGAGGCACCCGGAAGGGCCTGATTCTCGTGGACGAGCACGCCGTCCATGTCGGTCAGCCAGCATTCCACTTCGTCACGAGTCACCATGCGCTCACAGTAGCGGCCTGCCGTGGGCGGACGGCCTGGAAGACTGGACTCCGTGACCGACGAACCCGCAACGAGCCCCGAGCAGACCACCCACGGCATCGGGCCGTGGCCGGGCGGCGAAGCGGACTGGCCGGGGGACGAGCACTACGACCCCGACCTCCTCCGGGGCGGTGACACCCGGAACGTCATCGACCGATACCGCTACTGGTCGATGGAGGCGATCGTCGCCGACCTCGACGAGCACCGGCACCCCTTTCATGTCGCCATCGAGAACTGGCAGCACGACATGAACATCGGCTCGATCGTGCGCAGCGCCAACGCGTTCGGTGCCGACACGGTCCACATCATCGGTCGGCGTCGCTGGAACAAGCGCGGTGCCATGGTGACCGACCGCTACCAGCACGTCATCAACCACCCCGACGTCGAGACATTCATCGCCTGGGCAAAAGAGCGCAGGATCCCGGTGCTCGCGATAGACAACGTCGAAGGCTCCGTTCCCATCGAGACGTTCGATCTGCCCGAGACGTGCGTTCTGCTCTTCGGGCAGGAGGGCCCCGGGCTCTCACCCGAGGCGATCGCGGCGGCCGACGCGATCCTCGAGATCGTGCAGTTCGGGTCGACGCGAAGCATCAACGCTTCTGCCGCCGCTGCAGTCGTCATGCACGCCTGGGTGCTGCAGCACGTGAGCTTTCCGCGACCCGCGGCAGGCTGAGCCGCCACGAGCTCAAGGGGCTGCGACCGCGCGGCGCAGGAGGCTGGCGAGCGTCTCGACAGCTGGCTCGATCTCGGCGACCGCTTGGCGATAGACCGCGTCGGAGAGCCCGAACGGGTCGACGACGTCGTCGAACTCGGGTGTGGGCGGCGGCGGGACGGAGCCTCGCAGAGCGAGGACCGTGCGGGTCACCCCGCGGAGCCGCTCTGCTTGATCGTTGCCCGATCGCACGTCGAGATCTCGGACGTCGTCGTCGGTGACGGCCTGCGCGAGACGGCCGAACTCGCGTAGCGTCACGGTGTAGCGGTTCGTCCGTGGAGCCATCGAGACGACCCGGCCGCGGTTGTGGCGGTCGAGCGCGATGATCAGGTCGGCCCCGAGGAGTGCGCCCGCGGTGGCCTGGGTGCCTCGGTGGTGACCGGGTGTCAGCCCGCGCGCCGTTGCCAGAGCGACCATTGGCTCGGGTATCGGCGCGCCCTCGGCCGCGCTGGTGCCGAGGCTTGCAACGGCGACGAAGGGCGGGCTGCCCAGGCGCTCGCGGAGCAGGAGCTCGGCGTAGGGCGACCGGCAGATGTTGCCCGTGCAGACGAAGAGTAATTGGAAGGGCGCTTGCATACCGGTGCTTTCGTGGTGAAGGCGGGGTGGACAGCTGACGGGGGAGTTCGGATTGTCGGAGTCACCTCCGAGGCACTACGTCTAGCCGATCGAGTGCCTCTCGCAGGATGTCGCTGAGCGCACGTGACATGCGCTCGCTGAGATGGGAAGCGTCGGCGCGGATGAGGTTGGTTCCGGCGAAGAGAGGGCATCGCGTGCCCGTACAGAACCAGGGCAGTGTGTCGATGTAGTGCGCGTCGACGCCAGTCTTTCGGGCGGCGGCGGCAGCCTTCGATTCGGCGTCTCGCTTCAGGTGGTAGTTGGACGGCGGGCTTGCGAGGCACGCGGAGGGAGCGGAGAGCCGTGTCGTGCAGATCGCCGGCGAGGGGCCTTTGGGTGGCGCGGGCAATAGGACGAGAGCGCGATCGGGGGCGTCGAGAGCCCGAAGCGTCTCGGTGGTTCCGTCGCGCCACTCGCGCTCGGCGGCATCGCGCTGGGCTCCACTCTCGAGGAAGGGGAGGAGGTTGGTGCTGTCGCTGAGGAGCACGAGGTCGGCGGAGAGCTGCCGAGCGAGGCGGAACATGATGTCGCGGCTTGCTCGGCAGGCTTTGGCGAACCAGGGCTGGCCGGTTGGAGTGGCCGACACGGAGACGAACGAGCAGCCGGAGAAGGAGAGGGCGTCGACTCGCCAGCCCAGGGGAACGAGCGCCCCGGCTACGGCGGGAGTCCAGGCGGCAGCCGAGGAATCCCCGATCACGACAGCGCGCCGAGATGCCTTGGGGTCGCCCCAGCTGCAGGTTCGGGGGATCTGCGTCGATTCGACCGGGTTATGACGGCATCCTGAATCGTTGTCCATTGCCGGGGGAAGGCGGCTCGTGAAGGCGGAATCGAGTTGGGATCGAATCTCGGCGGGCCAGGAGCGGGCGGCGGAGGCTTTCGAGAGCTGTCGGCGCAGCTCGTCGAGGGTGGGTGGGGTGCTCGGAGGCGGGGCGGGGTCGATGAGGCCCAAGGTCGAAGCGGCGAACGCGGGATCGCCCAGCTTTCCTGGGCCGCGTACCTGAGCCACCGCGAAACACCCGACGATGAGCACCGCGGATGTCGAAGCGGCCACGGCGGCGATCGCCGTCGCCCGGGGTGACAGTCGTGTCCGTGTCCGTTTCCGTTTCCGTGTGCGGTCAGGCGAGAGGGCCCGTCGCGGCCGTTGGAAAGGGACCTCGATGTACCGGTAGGTCAGGGCTGACAGGAAGAGGGTCGCGGCCGCGATCGCCAGTGCGAGAGCCGGGGTCATGTCGATCGCACTCGTTGCGACAACGATCAGGGGGAAGTGCCACAGATAGAGGGAATACGAGCGCAAGCCCAGCCAGCGGAGGGGAGCAAATTGCAGAGCACGTGACGGCAGGGCCGAGCCGCCAAGGCCGCAGAGGAGAACGAGAGCGGTGCCCACCACGGCGGGCGCGGCACCGGGCCAGGGCAGGGAGTCGCTCGGCACGACGAGCGGAGTCACGACGAGGAGGACGACCCCCGCCGACGAGGCCCAGGTGCGGATCGTGGCCGGGAGGTGGCGGAGGCGGTTCGAGGCGACGCAGCAGAGGCACCCAAGCGCGATCTCCCACAGCCGGGTCGTCGTGTTGAAGTAGCTCGCATTGGGCGAGCTCACGGTCAGCGACGCCGCGACGACGATCGAGACGGCCGTCGTGAGGATGGCGACACCCGCGACGAGGAGCAGGATCCTCCTGCGTGAGCGCCCGACAACCACCGCAAGAACCACCACGAGGGGCCAGGCGAGGTAGAACTGCTCCTCGACGGCGAGCGACCAGAGGTGCTGCAGCGGTGACGGTGTCGGATCGTGGAGGTACGAGGCGCCTGCACCGATGAGGTGCCAGTTCTCGACGAGGGTGGCAGCGGCGAAAGCGTCGAGGATGGTCTGGAAGAACCTCGGCTGAAACCACAGGGTGCCGGTCGCGACGAGGGTGGCAGCCGTCACGACTGCGGCGGCGGGGAGGAGGCGGCGGATCCTGCGCGCAGCGAACCCTGGAAGAGAGACGCGGCCGGTGCTCGCGACCTCGCGGAGCAACGCGGCGGTGATGACGAAGCCCGAGATGGTGAAGAAGACGTCGACGCCGACTGCTCCGCCCCGCACTCCGGCGCCGAGGTGGAAGAGGACGACGAAGGAGACCGCTAGGCCGCGGATCCCGTCGATCTCGGCATGGTGCTTATGCGGCGGTGCAGTAAGGCGTGAAGTCACGAGGTATTTATACCTTATATCGAAATGGCCTGTGTCGTTTCGCGGTTGATGTTTCTCATTTTGGCCATCGGTTTGCTTGCCTGCTGGCCTTCCTCACAGGCCCTGTCGTCGGCGGTCAGCACCGTTTCGACACGGGGCATGGCGAGACAGACGATCAGGATGCTCACCATCGACGCGAAAGCGAGGTAGTCGAAAGAGCAGAGCATGACGACCATGGGGAGGATTGCTGCCCGCCCCGCCGCATCGGTTGCGCGCCACCCGACGAGTACGAGGAGGACGAGGAGCAGGAGCCCGACCACGCCCTGGGTGGCGAGGGTGGTCACGAGCTGGTTGTCGACGACGTTGAGACCGTTGTTGAGCAGGAGCCCGCGGTCGAACAGCAGCTGCTGTGTGGCCGCACCGCTGCCCCAGAGCGACTCCCACGGGGGTCGCGCCAGCAGAGCGGGCACGTACGAGAGGTTTCCCTGACGGTTCGAGAAGGAGCCGGAGTCGACGAGTTCGCCGACGATCGCACCGACGGAGTCGGCGTTGAGCGCGATGGCCGCGGCGCCGGCGGCGACGGCGAGGAGCCCCCGCCATCGACTCGACAGGGTCTTCCCGTTCAGGAGGACGTAGGCGACCCCGAGGATAGCGGCGAGGATCCCGCTTCGTGACCCCGACAGGATCAGGCTCGCCGCGAAGAGGGCGAGTAGGAGAAGAGCCCACGGCCTGGAGAAGGTCTTCCACTCGACAAGCAGGAGGACCAGGGCGATGGTGATGACCACCGAGAACGGAATCGGGTGGCCGAGGCTTCCCTGCACTCGCGACACCGCATCGCCGAGGAGGTGGTTCTCGTTGTTCAGCCCGCGTCCGTTGCCGTAGATCAGGTAGCCCCAGAGGACCGGGCGGTGAGTGATGAGAAGTTCGATCAGCCCCAGGGCGACCTGGATCGCCCCGTTCGCGATGAGCCCTCGGCGCAGTGACGCTATGTCGTCTCGGGTGAATTGGCCGACGACGGTGATGAGCAGCAGCGACAGGCCCACTAGACGAAGCAGGAAGCCGACCCCCTCGGGGTTGGTCAGTTGTGTCGTCGCCAGGGCACAGCCGAAGAACAAGGCCGTGAGGGGAATGAGGGGCGATATCGACGTCCGAATGCTCGCGTGCGCACGGGGCGACAGGGCAGTCAGGGCGAGGAAGAGGAGCGAGGCGGCGATGGTGGCGTCTTTGACGCTCTGCGGGCTCGTCCGTGACCAGAAGAGACACAGGGCGGTCACGGTCAGCGCGACGGCGATCCCGCGCAGGCGCGCGGGCTGGACGAGGGTGCTGAGGAGGAAGAAGAGGCCGGCGCCAAGCGGGGCAGCGAGAGCGATGAGCATCAGGGAACCTTCGGGGAGGAGGGGTCTGGGAGGAGTGGGGTCACCGGGCGGGCACCGTCGCGTGCCATCGACGGCACACGCAGAGGCCCTGAACTGCAAGCGCCGTGACCTCGGCGACGATGACAGCGACGACCGCCCCGGTGGCCCCGGCGGCGAGAGAGAGCGCGGGGACGAGCGCGAGGGCCACTGCCGCCGCCGCCAGAATGGCTCGCGTGATGTCGTTGGACGCGTCGAAGGCGACCAGCACGATGCCGAACCCGCGGGATGCGCACATCACGGCGACCAGCAGTGATCCGAGAGCGATGAGGGCCGCATCCATCGGAACGGCGTCTGCGAACAGAACGCCCCAGACCGCGGGCATGCCGGCACCGAAGACGAGGGCGGCGGCGACCCCCATGCCGGCGTTGATCAGCAGAGCGTTGCGGGCCCGGTGCTGGGCGAGTCGCCGGTCGACCACGCCGAGATAGGCCTGCAGGCGAGCCGGGATGGCCCCGAGCACGACGACTCCCATGCGCAGCGGTCGGTCGACGGCGGCGTAGAGGGCGACCGCGCCGGGAGCCAGTGCGCCGAGGGCGACCGAGGGGAGTGCCGTATAGACGATGCTCACGGCTCGCCCGGACACGACGACCGCCTGGCGTCGGAGCGTCTCGGGCGCCCGCGTGAAGTCGCGCGCTCGCGGAACGAGCGGAAGCCCCGCGATCACAGAGGCGAGGATCCAGGCCACAACCGACGACGTGACGAGTGCGGTCCCGTAGAACGCGAGGGAAGCGCCGCGGACGATGAGCCAGGCGGCGCCGAGCGAGAGAACCAAGCGCGGCAGCGTGTCGCAGACCAGCGTCAGGCCGGGGCGGCCGGCTCCGACAAAGAACCACGCGGGGCTGAGGGAGGCCATCGCGCCACCGGCCCCGACGAACGCGGCGCCGACGGGATCGACCGGGGCGAGCAGGAACGCGAGGACCGCCGCGAGTGGGGTGATCACGACGAGAGCGACGAGCTTGGAGGCCAGAGCCGAGCGGTAGAGGTCATGGCGGGAATCGGGGTGGCGAGCGACCTGCTGGGGGCCTACAACGCCCCAGCCCAATTCGGCGACCGTGGTGCTGGCGTTGCCGATGGCGAGAGCCAGGGCCAGTGACGCCCAGCCGGTGGCACCGAGGCCCCGAGTGACTGCGATGGTCATCGCGAGAGGCGCTGCCGCACCGAGGACTGGCGCTCCGGCGAACAGGAGGAGCGCACCCGTGCGGGCGGCCGGGGTGGAGCGGGGTGTCGTGGCGGCGGTGTGGCGGATGGTCATTGGCGGCATCGGCTCTCGACGAGGTCGCGCAGAATGTCTCCGAACTGCGCGTATTCGCCTGCCACCCAGGTCTCGAGGTCTGTCGCGATCGAGGTGTCGGCGTCTGCCGGGCTGAGCTCGGCAAGCGTGTCGGCCAGTTCGGCGGAATGCGGGGAGCGCACGCCGACGAGAAGATTTCGCGCGATCGGCGCGAGTTCCCGAACCGCGGCGGTGTCGCGGGTCACGACGACGCGACCGCAGGCGAGCCCCTGCCAGACCTTGTTGGCGACGACTGACTGGGCCTTTGCGGATGTGCCGAACGTCCCGAGCACGACGTCCGTCGACGCGATCACGGATAGGAGTGCCTCTTCGGGAACGGAGTCGAGAAAGACGCAGTCGTTCGCGATACCCAGATTGACGGCGCGGGCCTCGATGGCCGGACGCAGGCTGCCGTTGCCGACGAATGTCGCACTGAACGCCCGGCGCGGGGCAAGCGAGCCGAGGGCCTCGATGACGATGTCGAGCCCGTGCAGAGGAATGTAGTTGCCGTAGTACAGGATGCGCAGGGGCTCGCTGGTCGTTCGGGCCGGCTGGGGCGTGGCCCACGGGGGCGCACCGACGGGCAGCGCCAGAACGCAGCGCGCTCGCGGATGGTCAAGTCTGACGGCGGCTGCTCGCACTTCGGTGTCGATGAGGTAGACGTCTGACCAGGCGACCGCCAGACGGTCTTGCAGTCGGAGGAGCCGGGCGCGAAACGAGGTCGGTGAGACGGCTTTCCAATCGCCCACGGCTGTTTCGTGAAGGCCGACGAACCCGTCGATCACGACGGTGCAGCGCGTCAGGCGGCCGACGAGGGCGACGAAGGGGGCGTGTGCGAGGCGGAGTTCGGAGAGCACGACGACCTGCGAGCGTCGCGCCTCGGCCCAGAGGCGGAAGACGTCGTGCGCCAGTCGCACGATTCGACCCCGCACTCGACTCGGTCGCGGTGAGACGACTTCAAAGCCCGCATCGGCCAGGTAGCGCCGGATTCGCGAGTTGCGCGGGTACGTGCGGTCGTGGATTCGGTAGTAGACGACTCGAGGGCGTGTGGGCCTCATCGGTGGCGGCCGGAGATGAGAGCGTCGGTCTCGAGCGACGGGTCTTTGCCGTCGATGCCGTAGTACGCGTCGTAGGAGCCGTAGCCATAGGCATTGGGGCCCTTAGCCGGAAGCATGGTCAGGATGACGCCGGCGGGGTGGCTGCCCGTCCGCTCGAGGTTGTCGAGCGCGCTTCGGAGCTGGTTCTTCGTCGTGCGGCCCGCCGCGGCGACGACGAGGGCACCGCTCGTGACGGTGCTCAGGAGCGCGGCGTCGGTGACGGGAAGCGTGGGGGGTGCGTCGACGAGAACGTAGTCGTAGGCGGCGGTCAGTTCGCGGATGAGGGCGTGCATGCCAGCCGACCCGAGAAGCTCGCTGGGGTTCGGCGGAATGCTGCCCGCGGGGAGCACCGTGAGGCTGCCGCGGCCCCAGGGCTGGAGAGCGTCTTCGAGCTCGACGCGCCCGATCAGGATGTCGGTCAGGCCCACGGCGCCCTCGAGCCCCATGATCTCGGCGATGCGCGGTCGACGAAGATCTCCGTCGACGAGCACGACCGTGGCGCCGCTCTCGGCGATGGCGATGGCCAAGTTCGCGGTCGTGGTCGTCTTCCCCTCCGAGGGCACCGACGAGGTCGTCACGAAGCACCGCTTCGTCGCGCCGATATCGACGAACTGGAGGTTCGTTCGAAGCGCGCGGAACGCCTCGGCTCGAGGGCTTCGAGGGTCGGCGCGGACGATGAGCGGTCGATTCTTGATCGACGGGTCGAAGCTGATGCCACCCAGAATAGGAACCGTGGTGATTCCTTCGACATCGGAGCTGCCGTGGATGCGGGTGTCGAGTGCCGAACGCAGCACCGCGACAGAGAATCCGGCAGCGAGGCCGATGAGCCCGCCCAGGGCGAGAGTGAACAGCACGCGCGGCGACGAGGGGTAGCCCGGCACGACTGCGGGCTCGATCGTGCGGACCTTCACCAGGCTCGACCCGCCCGCCAGTGGGGACTCGAGGTCGAGGACCTCGGTGGTGAAGCTCGCCCCGACCGCGTTCGCGATCTCGGCCGCGCGCTGGGGGTCGGTGTCGGTCACCGCGACGTCCATCAGCGTCGTGTTGGAGTTCGCGGTCGCCGTGACGCGATCGGCCAGAGCGGCCGGCGTCGTAGTGAGATGCAGTTTTTTGATCACCGGCGCGAGGACGGTCGAGCTCTTGATCACACCCACATAGGTGCGGACCTTCTCCTGGGCGGCGCTCGTGCCCTGAACGGCCTCGACGGCGCTGCTGGCGTCGGCTGCCTGCACGGAGACGAAGAGCTGCGTAGATGCGACGTAGGTCTTCGTCGCTGTGATCGTGTAGGCCGCAGCGCACGAGACGGCGACGAGAGTCACGACGACGATCGTCGCCCATCGCCTGCGAACGATGCGGATGTAGTCGTTGAGTTGCATGTTCCCTGCCTGATGTTGTCGAGGAGCGGAAGAAAGAGGGGTTGTCCGCTCAAAACGTATCGGAGTGAACAATCTAGCATTTCACATTAAACAAAGGAAGGCTCAGAGCAAGGCAGTACTCTGCCGTCATGCCCGCAAACAACCTCCTCGGTGTGCCCGAGACCCTCTTGCCCGACGAGCCAGACGTGCAGGCGGCACTGGCCGCGGGTACTCCGCTGGTCGAAATCGTCTCGGCGCACCCGTCGTCGTCACTGGCATGGGCGCTCTTGGCCGACGAGACGGCCCTCGGCGGCGGTCGCGACCTCGAGGCCTACGCCTACGCGCGCGTCGGCTACCACCGCGGCCTCGACTCTCTTCGCAAGGCCGGCTGGCGTGGGCACGGGCCCGTGCCGTGGTCGCACGAGCCGAACCGGGGGGTGCTGCGGGCACTCTTCGCCCTGCGGCGCGGAGCCGCTGCAATCGGCGAGACGGAGGAGGTCGAGAGGCTGACCGCGTTCTTGACCGAGTCGGATCCTGAAGTCTTGCAAGTGCTCGGCAACGACTGAGTCGAAGCGGGTCAGACCGAAGGATCCGCGCCCGGCGCCCTGAGCAGCACGTCTCGGGCGACCGCCCCGAGAGCCTCGGACATCGCGTTCGTCAGGTGGCTGTCGTCGATGCGCACCAGGGTTTCGCCGATCTGGGCCGGGCAGCGCCCGCCCGAGCAGAACCAGCTCTCGGTCGAGATGAAACGGACGTCGTGGCCGGCCGCCGCGACCCGGTCGGCCGCCGCCCTCTCGGCACGGTCTTTCGCGCTGTGCTCCGCCGAGTAGGTCGTCTCGCACTGCCGGGGCGACGAGAGCCTTGTCGCGCAGTTCGTGATCGGTGGGCCCATCGGCGGGCTCCCGAGGAGGACGACCTGGCGATCGGCGTCCGCGAGGGTGCGCAGGAGCCTCTCCGTCCCGCTGCTCCAGCCCGCCCCGGCTCGAGGCTCGGGTGATTCGAGCCGCTCGGGAGCCGTTTCGTGACCGGAGAGGATGACCAGCTCGGGGTCGAGGTCGTCGACGAGAGCGAGGCTCTCTTTGCGGGCGTGCGCGCAGCCGTCGGTGAACGCGGTGCCGAGCCCGGGTTTGGTGAGAGCGGCATCGATTAGCGGGCAGCTACTGAACCCCAGGCCGACCACACGCCAGCCGCGGCCGGCGAGGGCCCGGTTGATCATGGGGAGGTAGCTGATCGCCATGGAGTCGCCGAGCACCACGGCGGTCTTGGTGGCGCCCGGTGTCGAAGTCGAGCAGATCGTGTGGGTCGTTTGTGCCGTCACGTCGTGCAGGCAGCCGCTTTCGAGCGACATGCCGGGCGCGTACTGGTTGTCGAAGGCGTGGTCGAGGCTCGGGATGGTCGAAGGCCAGGTCTCTTCTGACAGGCCGGCGGTGATCAGCGACTGGAGAGATGACGGGTCGAAGAGCTCCCGCGCCGATTCGCGCTTGCCGAGGAGATCGGTCGCGACGGCGGCGGCCTCGGTGCTGGTGAGTTCGGGCACGCTCGCCCGCTGGAGGGTCGTCGCCGTGCCGATGACGACGAGCACGAGCGCCGCGGTCGCGATCTGCAGTCGTCGGCGAGGTGCACGGGGGCTTCCGCTGATGCGGGCCGGTCGGCGCTCGGGTGTGCGCGCGTGGCGGAGCGCGGGCTGCTCGACGAAGCGATACGACAGCGCGGCGAGCAGGGCGGCCAGGGCGATGGTGAGCAGGGCGCTTGCGGGCGACGTGCCCAGCAGGCTGCGGACGAAGATGATGACCGGGAAGTGCCAAAGGTAGAGCGAATACGAGATTCGGCCGGTGAGGCGGATCGGCCGATTGTCGAGCACGCGGGCGAGACGGCTGCCGCCACGCGGCGGGAACAGGAGGAGGAGCACGGCCGCGCCCACCGGGAGCACGGCCACGGGCCAGGGGTAGTGACGTGGAGCGACGGGGGCGAGGAGGCTGAGCGCGATCCCGATGAGACCGGCCGTCGACAGGAGCTGTCGAGACCGCGGCGCGAGTCGAGCGGCCAGCGGCGCCAGGGCGGCCGCAAGGGCTCCGGCCGCGAGCTCCCAGACGCGGGCCCCGGTGTCGAAGTACGCGGCGTTCTGATCGACGCTGCTGCGCCAGGCGGCGAACGCCAGAGAGGCGACCAGGATCGCTCCGATCGCAACCGGGGTGACGGCCCGCGAGAGACGTGTTGATCTGCCCCGCCCGAGACGCCGGGTGGCGAGGCCGGTCGCGATGAGGAGCAGGGGCCAGAAAGCGTAGAACTGCTCCTCGACACCGAGTGACCAGAAGTGCTCGAGTGGCGACTCCCCACCGTCGCCCTGCAGGTAGGCGGTGCGGGTCGCGACGAGGTGCCAGTTTTCAACGAAGCTCAGGGAGGCGAGTGCATCGAGAGCGACGGCAAGGGCGCGCGGCGTGTGCCAGAGCGCGGCGGCGGCGACAGTGATCGCGGCGATGACGACGAGGGCGGCGGGCAGGATCCTTCGCGCTCGGCGCACCAGGAACGCCACCAGGTCGATCTGACCCGTCGTGTCACGCTCACGAATAAGGATGCCGGTGATCAGAAACCCGGAGAGGACGAAGAAGAGGTCGACGCCGGCGAACCCGCCGACGGGCGCACCGAAGAGGTGGTTCGCGAAAACGGCGAGAACGGCGACGCCGCGCAGGCCCTCGAGATCGGGGCGGAAGTGGGTTGAACGAGAGATGTCGGGGCCTTTCGATGGCAACACTCCAAATATTACATAACAACAGGGGATTTGACGAGAGTTTCTCGGTGGGACCGCTAGGGTTCGGTGCATGTCGAAATCCGTCGCCGTCATCGGAACCCGGGGCTACCCGAGCTATTACGGCGGTTTCGAGACCGCGGTGCGAAAGATCGCGCCGCACCTCGCCGAGCAGGGCTGGGACGTCACCGTCTACGGCCGCGACGGGGCGACCCGCGACGACGACCCCGACCTCGACCCGCGCGTCCGAGCGAAGACGACCCGCGGCGTTGAGAGCAAGTCGCTGTCGACGCTCAGCTACGGGCTGACCGCCACTCTCGACGCGATGATCCGCAAACCCGACGTCGCTCTGGTGATGAACGTCGCGAACGGCTTCTGGCTGCCGCTGCTCAAGCTGCGCGGAATCCCGACGCTCGTCAACGTCGACGGCATCGAATGGGAGCGCGCCAAGTGGGGCCGCCTGGCCAAGCTGATGTTCCGGGCCGGGGCCAAGACCACTGCGTGGTGGGGCACCCGACTGGTCGCCGACGCGCGCGAGATCGCCCGGCGCTGGCGCGACGGATTCGGACGCGACAGCGTGTTCATCCCCTACGGCGGCGAAGAGCCCGGCGACCTCCCCGTCGAAGAAGGGCAGACGCATCGCGGCTACGCTCTGATCGTCGCGCGGTTCGTGCCCGAGAACACCGTGCACGAGTTCATCGAGGCGGCCCGCACGATCGCTCTCATGACGAATGTCGTCATCGTAGGATCCAGCGGCTACGGCGGCGAGATCGACGACGCGGTCCGGTTGCTGGCCGACGCCGAGCCGCGTGTCACGTGGCTCGGCCACCTGAGCGACGACCGTCGCCTGCTCGCCCTCTGGCAGCACGCGGGTGCCTACTTTCACGGGCACAGCGTCGGCGGAACCAATCCGGCGCTCGTGCAGGCGATGCTCTGCGGCGCGCCGACCGTCGCCCGCGACACCGTCTACAACCGAGAGGTGCTCGACGATGCGGCGGTCTTCGTGCAGCCGACGCCGTCGGAGATCGCGTCGGCCGTCGTCGGCCTGATCGGCGATGCCGCCCGGCAGGAGGAGTTGTCGACGGCTGCGCGCTCACGGGCTTTGGAGCACTACACGTGGGCTGACATTTGCCGGCGCTACGAGGTCGAGCTCGAGGGGCTTGTTCGGCGTTAGGTGCGCTGGCGTCGGGCCGCTGCCGCGTTGCCGCCGCCGAGAGTGCGGAATTGGTGGCCCGGAAGGCGTGCGAGCACCCATTCGTGCACTTTCGGGCGCTCCCCGGCCGGCCGGGCCGGATTGGCCTCTCTCCAGAGACGTTTTGCGCCCGATCGAATTTGACGCGATTCGAAACGTCGGCCATTTCGATCTGCGTCAAATTTGATGACGCGCAAAACGTCTCCACGGGGGAGTTGCCTCGGGTGGGTCGCTAGGGCGACGCCGGCCGATCAGCCGATCAGCCGATCAGCCGATCAGCCGATCAGGCTGGGGCGCAGGTCGCGCATCGTGCGGCGCTTCGTCATGCGTCGAGCGGCGACGAACGAGACCAGCAGCGCGCCGATCATCCAGAGGGCGAGCACTCCGGCGTCGCTCCACGCGGCGCCGATGTTGCCGCCGTACATGAGCTGGCGGATGCCGTCGACGGCGTAGCTCATCGGCAGGGCGAAGTGCAGCGCCGCCAGCGGGCCGGGAAGGGTCTGCCAGGGGAACGTGCCGCCGGCGGTGACGAGTTGGATGAGCATCAGCACCAGTCCGAGGAACTGCCCGACGCTCCCGAGGAGCACGTTGAGCATCATGATGATGGCCGCGAAGGTGATCGACGCGAGCACCATCAGGCCGACCATCGGCACCGGGTTCACGACGTCGAACCCGAGGGCGAACTTGACGATCGCGAACAGGGCGACCATCTGCACCAGGCCGAGGATAGCGGGCGAAAGCCAGCCGGCTAGGGTAATCCGGCCGGGGGCGCGGACTGCCGTCAGGGCTCGCTTGGAGATCGGCTTGATGATCAGGAACAGCGCGTACATGCCGATCCAGGCGGCGAGGCTGATGAAGAACGGTGCGAGCCCCGCACCGTAGTTGCCGGCGCTCGCGATCGACGAGTCGCGAATGCTCACCGGGTCGGCGATCGCTGCGGCCTGGGTGTCTCGGGTGGCCGCGGTCGTGGCCGGAATCTGCTTCACGCCGTCTTTGAGCCCCTTCGTCAGCTTCGTCGAACCCGTGACGAGCGACTTCGCGCCCGAGTCGAGCTTGGTGATGCCGGAGGAGAGCGAGGAGGCACCGGTCGACGCGGTAGCCGCGCCGGAGGCGAGCTGCGCGGAGCCGTCGGCCGCGCTGGCGATGCCGCTCGTGAGGGCCGGAGCCGCCGTGCTGAGCTCGTTCGCTCCCGCGTCGAGCTGCTGGATTCCCGAGACGAGGGCCGGCGTCTGTGCCGAGAGCTTCGAGGTGCCTGCGGCGACCTGGGCACTGCCCGTGGCGAGCTGACCGGTCGTGGTTTCGAGCGTGGACAGCTGTGTCTCGGCGGCAGTCGCGGCCGAGGTCAGCTTGGTCGCCGTCGAGTCGTTGGAAGCATCGACGACCTGCTGGATGGCGGCCTTCTGCGCATCGGTCATTCCCGTGGCGGCGTAGATCTGATTGAGAGCGGCCTGCTGCTTCTTCTGAGCGGCCGAGAGCTGAGCCGGCAGGGCTGCCGTGACGTCAGACGCGGCCTGCTTCTGCAGGGCGACCCCGTCATCGAGAGCCTTGTTGCCCGCTGCGACCTTTTGAGCGCCGGTGTCGAGGGCTGCGGACTCGGCCGGAAGCGACGAGGTCTGCGACTGCAGAGAGTCGAGGCCGCTCGACAGCTGCGCCGTCTGGGCGGGGAGAGCTGCGGTCTTGGTGCGGAGCTGCTGGAGACCCGTATTCAGAGTCGATGCTCCGGTCGAGAGCTGGGATGCGCCCGAGGCGAGCTTCGTGGCGCCGGATTTCGCAGAGTCGAGACCGGATTTGAGGTCGGTCGCGCCCGAGGTGACCTTGCTGGATCCTGCGCTCGCGTCTTTCAGGTTGTCGCGGACGTCGTTCAAGCCGACGAGCAGGGTCTTGGCCGCCGTCTTGCCGACCTCCGCGGTGATCGTCGCCCGGATCGTCTTGCCCGCTTGATCGGCGATCGTCGACGAGAGGTAGCTCGTCGTGTCGTTCGTGGTCAGGTCGATCTTGGCCGCGGTCGGATCTGTCGTCGACGCGCTCGTGAGGTCGGTCGAGAACGACTTCGGAATCGAGAAGACGAAGTTGTAGGTCTCGTCTTTGATGCCCAAGTCGGCCTCGGCCTGCGAGACGACGTGCCAGTCGAAATCGTTGCCGTCGACGAGCTGATCGGTGATCTTCTGCCCGTAGTCGACCGCGTTGCCGTCGGAGTCGGTCGCCCCGGCGTCGTTGTCGACGATCGCGGCGGGGATGTGGTCGAGCTTGGCGTAGGGATCCTGGTTGGCCCAGAGATACATTCCGCCGTAGAGCAACGGAACGCACATCAGCGCGATGAAGGCGAGCCGGGCGAGCGGCGAGGCGGTGAGGCGCTTGAGCTCGGAGCGGACGAGGGCGGCGATCTTCATTCGGTGTCCTGCGATTCTGAAACGGTTTCGGGCGCGGGGAGCAGCGCGCTGACGTGCGCGGCCGCGGCGACGCCGGTGACGAGGAGGACGGCGACGTGGCGGAGGGCGAGGTCGCGGACTACACCGAACCAGGCCGCGGTGTCGCCGCCGTGGCGCTCCGGCGTGGTGATGATGAGGCCCTCGACGCCGGGGCGGAGGAGCGCGAGTTCGCAGAGAATGCGGATACGGGCCTCGGTCGGGAGGTGCTTGATGCGCGTCTCGTCGTGCTCGGCGAGACCGACCGCCTCGAGAAAGAGGTCGGACGTCGCCCGGTTGCCACGCTGGCCGGCGAGAGCGAGCTCCTCCTGCACCACCGTGCGGACGGTGAGGTCGGCGAACGGCTCGGCGACGGTCGGGGTGTCGATGAGGGCGAACGCCTCGCGGATGCGGGCGGGGTCGTCGACACCGTCGATCAGCACTCGGCCGGTGTCGGGGGCCATGCGGCCACCGGCGATGAGCGAGGCGAGTGTCGGGGCCCCCTCCGTCTCGACCGCGACGACCGCGGGAGTGTCGCTGGTGGCGGTGGCGTCGAGCCGGGGCAGCGGGGCGCCGGGGCCCTCGCCGATGGCGACGCCGTCGAGGGTGAGTCTCATCGTTCTTCTTCCGGGGTGAGGGTGGTCAGAATGGTCGTCGCCTCGGCGTGACCGAAGCCGGCGAGGGCGAGCACCGAGAGCACGACGAGGCGTCGCCCCTCCGCGGTGGAGATCTCATGTCGGGTCGACTCGTCGAGCACAGAGATGGCGGCGCTCTCGATCAGGTGGGCCAGGGTGCGCGCGTCGATGTCGTCACGGAACGAGCCGTCGGTGATGCCGCGCTCGACGATGCCGCGCACGTGCTCGCGCAGGGGGAGGAGCGCGTCGCCGACCAGCAGCGCCTGCGGCCCGCGCACCGTGATGAGGGCCATGGTGCGGACGTGGTCGACCTCGTTCCAGAGGCGGGCGCCGACGGTAGCGAGCTGGAGCGCAGGATCCGTCGGCTCGGCACCCGGCACGGCACCGGCGCCCGGCAGCAGCGCCGCGTTGATGCGCGCGGCGCCCCGCAGCGCCAGCTCGCGAAGCAGGTCGTCGCGGTTCGCGAAGTGGCCGTAGAGGGCGCGACGGGAGAGTCCGGCCTCCGCGGCGACGGCTTCGAGGGAGGCATTGGGGTCGCGGTTGAGCAGGGTGCCGGCAGCGAGCAGGAGGCTCTCGCGGTTCTCGGTCGCGTCGCGGCGCGGGGCGCGCGGGTGGCTGGCGGCGGAAGGCATGCAGCGAGTGTACGCCTAACTTGCACTCTCGTGTGCACTTTAGTTGCGTGCGCAGGAGGGGCGCCTAGTTGCAGTCGCGGCTTCCGCTATAACAGGGCTTTTGTCCGCCCGGCGCCGGGCTGAAGCCCTCACCGGAGGTCCAGCGATCGGAGGGGAAGGCAAGCACCACGACCACCAGGAGGGCGAAGAAAGCGCCCGCTACGTGCAGTGCAAGCAGGGCCTTGCGATCGAGCGACATCGCCGTGACGATGCCTGCCGCAATACTGAAGAAGGCGATGCCGGTTGTGACGTTGTACTCGACGACCTCGCTCCCGGTCGGGCTCTCGGCGCCGCCGATCGTGAGGTAGACCGAAGCCCACTGGAAGACGAGCATCAACACGGTTGCGGCGGCGATGAATGTGGAGGCGGCGAGGACCCAGCCCGAGACCACGCGCGATCGGGCGATGACCGCCCCATACTGATCCTGCATGCGTCGAGCGTACGAGCCACGCCAAGGCACCGCGAGAGGCACAACTGCTCGCCAGGGGAATGTAGCGCCACCACTTGACACGTCGGATCCTTCGCCCGCTATGCTCAGTTCTCCGTGCCACTCCGGCATGCCGCCCCTGGAAGGAACGAAATGCTGAACAACCAGCAACTCGCCCCGCGCTATGAGCTCGAGCTCATCCAGCGCACCTTCCACGAACCCATCTAGGGCCGTAGCTTTCGATTCGTCGAAGCCCCGGCCGCCGATGAGGCCCGGGGCTTCTCTCGTTTCTTTCGACACTGCAGGTCGATCGGAATGCGCCTCCCCGGGTGCACTCCGTCACACCGAACAGAAACGAAAGGACCATGAAGAAGATCACGAACCGGCTGCTGAGCTGGGCGAGCATCCTGGAGGACTCCACGGAGGCCCAGGCTCGCACCACCTCGACCATGCCGTTCATATTTCCGCACCTCGCTCTGATGCCGGACGCCCACCTGGGTCTCGGCGCCACCGTGGGGTCGGTCATCCCGACACTCGGGGCGGTCATGCCGGCCGCCGTGGGCGTCGACATCGGCTGCGGCATGATCGCAGTGAAGACGCAGTTCACCGCCGCCGACCTGCCCACCGACCGCAAGCCGGTGCGCGAGGCGATCGAGCGCGCCGTGCCGACCTCGGCCGGCTCGTACAACCGCAAGGTGGTGGCGACTGCCGCACCGCGCATCGACGAGCTCACGGCGATGGCCGTCGAGGCAGGATTCGACCCGGCGTCGTACGCGAAGAGCTGGGAGCTGCAGCTCGGCACGCTCGGCTCGGGCAACCACTTCATCGAGATCAGCCTCGACGAGAACGACGACGTCTGGCTGTTCCTGCACTCGGGCAGCCGAGGCGTGGGCAACAAGATCGCGCAGAAGCACATCCAGGTCGCCAAGGCGCTCATGAAGAAGTGGTGGATCGCGCTGCCCGACGACGACCTCGCCTACCTGATCGAGGGCACGTCGGAGTTCGACCGGTACATCGCTGAGCTCCGCTGGGCGCAGCACTTCGCCCTGCTCAACCGCGAGGAGATGATGGACCGCGTCGTGCGGCAGTTCGCCGACTGGATCGGCTCGCCCGTCACCGAGCTCGAGCGCATCAATACGCACCACAACTTCACGCAGAAAGAGACGCACTTCGGCAAGAGCGTCTGGCTCTCGCGAAAGGGCGCGATCTCGGCGCGGGCCGGTGAGGCCGGGCTGATCCCCGGCTCCATGGGCACGGCGTCGTACGTGGTCGAGGGGCTCGGCAACAAGCTCGCGCTCGACTCGTCGCCGCACGGTGCGGGTCGGCAGTTCTCGAGGTCGAAGGCTCGCAAGACCTTCACGCACGATCAGCTGCGCGAGGCGATGGTCGGCATTGAGTACCGCGATACCGACGCGTTCCTCGACGAGATTCCGCAGGCGTACAAGCCGATCGACCAGGTGATGGATGACGCGTCCGATCTGGTGTCGATCCGCCACACGCTGCGGCAGATCGTGAATGTGAAGGGCGACTAGCCGCTGCCGGTCGGGCCCGCATCCGAATTTGAAGGAGAAACGCGCCGGCCCCGACGGAAACATCAGGATCCGCCGGGGTTGAGGGCGCGGATCTCCTTCAAATTCGGAGCGGGGCGCGGGGATGATTAACTGGGCATGTGAGCCCACTTCACCGTCAGCCCCGGCTGATCCTCCTCGTGTTCGCGGGCGGCGCCGTCGGCACCGGCATCCGCGAGGCGCTGTCGCTCACCTGGCCGGCCGCGCCCCACGGGTTCCCGACGACGGTTTTTGCCATCAACCTCGTCGGCTCGTTCGCGCTCGGAGCGCTGCTCGAGTCGCTCGCACGGCGCGGATCGGATGACGGGGGGCGCCGGATCCTTCGCCTTCTCTTCGGCACCGGCGTGCTCGGCGGCTTCACCACCTACAGCGCGCTCGCGACCGACGTGGCGACCCGCCTAGGATCCGCGACCGGCGTCGCTCTGACCTACGCGGCCTTGTCGCTGCTCGCCGGGGTCGTGGCGGCGGCACTGGGCATCGCCCTCGCCGGGGCCGTGCAGTCTCGCTCGACCCGCCACGTCACTGGCGACGAAGAGGAGGACGCCGGATGACCACCCCACTCGTCTTCATCGCGATCTGCCTTGCCGGGGGCGCCGGGGCGTCGCTGCGCTTCGTTCTCGACGGCGTCATCAAGGCACGCGTCAGCCGCTTTCCGGTCGCGACCGTCGTGATCAACGTCACCGGATCGTTCGGGCTCGGCCTGCTGACCGGGCTCGGCACGGCGGCTGGTCTGCCGCACGAGTGGGTGCTGATTCTCGGCGGTGGCCTCATGGGCGGCTACACGACGTTCAGCACCGCGAGCGTCGAGACCGTGCGTCTTGTGCACGACCGCCGATACGGGGCAGCTGCTCTCTACGGCATCGGGATGCTTGTCGTATCGATCGCCGCCTCCGGTCTCGGGCTCGTGCTCGGCGGGGCGTTCTAAGGGGGCCTTTCCGCTCACCCCTCGTCGAGCCGCCGACGCTGTGCCATCCTCGACCTCATGGACCCCGTGACCTCGATCGCCTGGATCGTCGCGTTCGTCATCGTGACCGTCGCCGTGACCGGGCTCTCGGGTCGAGTCGGCTGGTCGGCCCCGGTCGCCCTCGTCGCGGTCGGAGCAGTGGCGTCGTTCATCCCCGGTGTGCCGAGGGTCACGCTCGAGCCGGATCTGATCCTCTACGCCCTCTTGCCGCCCCTGCTGTTCGCCGCTGCCATTCGCACGTCGCTGATCGACATCCGGGCTCGTAACGACAGCATCGTGCTGACCAGCGTCGCCCTCGTCGCCTTCACCGTCGTGGTGGTCGGGTTCGCTGCCTGGTGGATCGTGCCGGGCATCACGATCGCGGCTGGCCTCGCGTTCGGCGCTGTGGTCGCACCCACCGACGCGGTCGCGGTCACGGCGGTGACCGGCAAGGTGCCGCTCCCGCGTCGAGTCGTAACGATCCTCGAGGGCGAGAGCCTGCTCAACGACGCCACGGCTCTCGTGGCACTCGATGCGGCAATCGCCGCCATCCACCATGTGGTTACACCCGGTGAGGTCGCGGTTGATTTTGGCCTCGCGGTGATCGTTGGCGGAGGTATCGGCCTTGTTGTCGGTATCGTGCTGGCCCAGATTCGTAGCCGGCTCCGGTCCGCCGTGCTCGACACGAGCCTCTCGCTCGTCACCCCCTTTCTCGCTTTCCTCCCCGCGCAACTCCTCCACGGATCCGGGGCGCTCGCCGTCGTGGTCGCCGGCCTCTACCTCGGCTACCGGTCGCCCGTCGTGCTCTCGGCCGAGGCCCGCGTGGCCGAGCGGCTCAATTGGCGCACAGTGCAGTTTTTGCTCGAGAACGCCGTGTTCCTCTTCATCGGCCTGAACCTCGCCGGGGTGCTCGAGAACGTGGTCCGGTTCGGGCCGGGGCTTTGGACGACCATCGGCATCAGCTTCGCCGTGCTCGCCATCGTGATCGCTGCCCGGTTCGCGTGGGTGTTCTTCACGATGTTCCTCTACCGGATCGGGCCGGCGCGAGTCCGCGAACGCGCGTGGACGGCCGCGTCGAGCACGGTCGTCTCGGCGGCCGGTATCCGCGGTGTGGTCACTCTGGCCGCAGCCTTCCTCCTTCCCGAAGGCACTCCGCAGCGCGAACTGCTGCAGTTCTTGGCGTTCGTCGTGGTTCTCGGCACGCTGCTCCAGGCGCTCCCTCTGCCGCTGCTCATCCGCCGGGTGCACCTGCCCGCCCCGAACCTCGCCCAGGAGTGGACGGAACGACAGCTACTCACGGCAGAGGCCAAGCAGGCCGGCATCGACCGGCTCGACGCCGTGCGCGGCGACGACGATGAGGAGCGCGTCGTCGAGCAGCTCCGGCGCGCATCGAGCTTCCTCTCCGAGTCGCTCGCGAACCCGTCGCCTCCCGACCGGGAGCAGTCGCCCGTGATGTTCAGCAGGCTTCGCGGCAGCATGATCGAGGCCGAGCGCGAGGCCGTGCTTCTTGCACGCCGCGACGGGCGATACCAGGAGAACGCCGTGCAGGCCGTGTTGGCCGCGATCGACGCCGAAGAGACGGCGCTCCGAGCCCGACACCCGAAGGCGATCGGCGACTAGCGGCGTCGGCGGGCGCGGGGCCGATCAGCCGAGATGGGAGAGCAGGATCCGCGAGATGTCGGTGGGCTGGACCCTGATCGCGCTGTCGACGTCGACCGGTACGCCGCTCCCGTACCTGCCGAGGGCGAGGAACGACCGCGTTAGCACGGGGTCGCCGCCGCCGTGGCCGCCCTCGTCGAGGTGCCCATGGTCGGTCGTGACGCCGACCAGCCAGTCTTCGTCGTGCGTGCTCGCCCGGCGCGCCACCGCGTCGAGGATCGTGCCGAGGTGGGCGTCGACGCGCCCGACGGCGGCGTCATACTCGGGCGAGACCCCGCCGTAGAGATGACCGGCCTCGTCGACTTCGCCGAGGTAGACGAAGCTCGCGTCGGGCCCGGCGTCGCGGATCGCAAGGCGCGTGAAGGCGGCGATGTCGCCGTCGGCCACGCGGTAGCCGTAGGTCTCGCCGTCGCGGACCACGAGGCGATGGCGACCGGCTCTCTGGTCGTCGAGGCGAGTGGTGAGGATCGGACCCGCGCTCGCCGGATCGGCGAGCGGCGGCCAGCTCACCGCGGCGAAGGTGGAGTGGCCCGCGTGCGAGGCGCGGGCGAGGAAGTCGGTGGTGGCGTCGAGGCGGTGAGCGTGAAAGGTGTTGTCGAAAACGCCGTGGACCGAATGCGGTGCTCCGGTCAGAATGGACGACCATCCCGGACCGGAGATCGTCGGCACCTCCATCTCGAGCGGAAGGAGCTGGCCCGCGCGGGCGAAGGCAGAGAGCACGGGGGCGTGGACGCCTGTGAGGGCGTCGTCGATGCGCAGGCCGTCGATGCCGACCAGCAGGATCTTGCGCGGGTTCGCGTGTGTGGTCGTTCCGGGGCTCGAATTGGGGTTCGTGCGTGTGATCTCGTCGGGGTTCGTGCGTGCGTCCATGCCGGCAGAGTGGCGAGCCCGGGTGAACGAGCGGTTGCGAATGCGGGGAGGTGTCTCGGCCTTGTGGATAACTCCGACGGGGATCGGGAGCGTGTCCGTACTATTACTGGGTGACCGATCAGATCGACGACCTCCGCTTCGAGACCACCCGTCTCGATCTGTCGTCGAGCCGCCGCGCCTCGCAGGGGGGCGATTCGGGCGGTGACGCTCCCCGTCCGGTGCGATCCGGCCGACCGTCTGCCGTGGCCATCTGGCTGATCGTGTCGGGTGTGCTGTTGCTCGTGCTGGCGCTCGCGGCCATGTACTTCACCGGTGCGCTCGGTGGTTCACTCATCGTCGATCCCGGTGTCGTCGTCAACAATGGGCTGCCCCTCGCCAAAGGCGTCTTCAATGGTGCGGCCGCTGTGACGATCGGCCTGCTGGTGGTCTCGTCGGTCGTTCTCCCCGGCCAGTCGAAAGACCCGAAGTCGGCGAGTTTCAGCCAGTGGCACGCGACGCGCTGGGCGACGTGGTCGGCCACCGTGTGGTTTATCGCGGGTGTGGCCACGCTGATGTTCACGGCGGCAAATGTGCTCGGGGTGCCGTTTACCTCTTCGACTTTCCGCCGCCAATTCTTCTTCTTCACGTTCCAACTCGAGCTGGGTCAGACCTGGGTCGTCTCGATCGGCTGCACGCTCGTGGCGCTCATCATCCTGCTCGCCACGAAAAACGTCTCGTGGACGGCCACGGCGACGGTGTTCTCCCTCCTCGCGTTGCTCCCGCTCTCCCTTTCCGGCCACTCGTCGGGCACGAACGAGCACGTCAACGCGGTGAACAGCCTGGCCATGCACCTCATCGGCGTCACCGTGTGGATGGGCGGTCTGATCGCAGTCATCCTGCTGCGCAACAAGGCGGGCCGGCATCTCGCCGCGATCGTCTCCCGCTACTCGACGATCGCCGTGTGGGCCTTCGCCTTCGTCGCGTTCTCCGGCGTGATCAACGCGAGCCTGCGTCTGACCGGCCCGTCCGACCTCGTGACGACGAACTACGGGCTGCTGATCCTGGTCAAGTCGATCATCCTGATCGGGCTGGGAGTGGCTGGGGTCGTTCACCGACGACGGGTGATTCCGCGACTCATCCGCGAACCGGGGCGCTCTCGGGCGTTCGTCCGGCTGGCCGTGGTCGAGGTCGTCTTCATGGCGGTCGCGATGGGTCTGTCGGTGGCCCTCTCGAGGAGCGCGCCGCCCGTACCGCAGGTCGCGGAGGGCGACACCCGTGATGGGCTCATCGGCTTCGCGTACCCGGCACCGGTCACCCTGCCGCGCTTCCTGTTCGGGTTCCACCCCGACTACTTCTTCATCGCCGTCGCGGCCGTCATGGCCGGCCTCTACCTGGTCGGCGTCTACCGCCTCAAGCGCCGCGGCGACAGCTGGTCGTGGGGCCGCACCGTCCCCTGGCTCTTCGGCTGCTTCGGAGTGCTCTTCGCTACGAGCGGCGGCCCAAGCGTCTACGGCGCCGTGAACTTCTCGACGCACATGATCCAGCACATGGTGCTGATGATGTACGTCCCCCCGCTCCTTGTGCTGGGTGCCCCGATTCTGCTGGCGCTTCGCGTGCTCCCGAAGCGCCACGACAACAGCCGCGGTGCTCGTGAGTGGCTGATGCTTATCACGCACTCGCGCTACGCCGGCTTCATCACCAACCCCATTGTCGCGGCCGTGGTCTTCGCCGGTAGTCTCGTCGCGTTCTACTGGACGGGCTGGTTCGAAGCCTCGCTGCAGACGCACCCCGGGCACTTCATCATGGAGGTGCACTTCCTCCTCTCCGGGTACGTCTTCTTCTTCGTACTCATCGGGGTCGACCCCGGCCCCAAGCGGCCGCCGTTCCCGCTCCGCATCATCCTGCTTCTCGCGACGCTCGCGTTCCACGCGTTCTTCGGTCTCGCCATCATGTCCGGCACCGACATCCTCGCCGCCGACTGGTGGCACGCGCTCGGCAAGACGAACTACCAAGACCTCCTGGCCGATCAGCACACGGGTGGCGCCATCGCCTGGGGTGCCGGCGAGTTCCCGACCGTGCTCGTGGCCCTGATGGTGATGCGGCAGTGGATCACCAGCGACGAGAAGACCGCTAAGCGGTACGACCGACGAGCTGATGTCGACGGAGACGCCGAGTTGAACGCCTACAACGAGCAGCTCGCGCGCATGGCCGGCAAAGCACCGGTGGGCGCGGCCGACAACTCGCGCTCCGACCGCTGATCGCGTTCCCCGTAAGATTTCAGGCATGACGGTCCGGGTCGCTTCGAGGGGTTTGCGCGTCACGCGCGGCCTGATCGTGGCGACCCTCTCCGTGGCAATCGCTGCGTTCTCGCACGTCGCCGGCGGCGGCATGGTGCCGGGCCTCCTCGGCACGGTGCTGGCTCTCGTTTTCGCCTGCCTCGTCTGCATCGCACTCAGCGCACGGGCCCTCGCCGTGGTTCCGTTGGCGGTCTCCGTCGGCGTTAGCCAGATCGTCTTCCACCTGCTCTTCAGCCTCGGAACGTCGCTTCCCACCTCGGCTGGAGACGGTCACTCGGTGGGCATGCTCGGCATGGTGATGTCGGGCGGCTCGACCGTCCACCTCCCCGACGTCGCCGGATCGGCCAGCCCCGGTATGGAGGGCATGAGCGACACGCGCATGTGGCTCGGCCACGCCGTGGCTGCTCTCCTCACGATCGCATTGCTGCTCCACGGTGAGCGGGCGCTGGTGACCATCGCCCGACTTGCGGTCGCCCGGCTCGCGCTGGTGTCGCGGATCCTCGGGTTCGCCCTGTTCCCCGACCGGCACGGGCTGGTCCGGGCTCTGGCCGACCGACGTGGCATTCGCCGGCTCGGTGTGCTCCTCGCTGCTCGCCCCCATCGCGGCCCGCCCGCTGTCGTCTGACCCCACTTTCCTGCGACCGCCCGCTGCCGGGCGAAGTCGCCGCGCCCCGAGCCTCCCGCGCCCGGGCGCCATTCAGACGACAGAAAGACGATTCACCATGCCCACCACCCGCACCCGCACCCTCGGCCTGCGCGCCGCGTTCACTCTTCCCCTCGCTGGTGCCCTCGCACTGGCCGCACCTCTCGCCGCATCGGCACACGTGCACGTCGAGGGCGATGACGTGACCGCCGGTTCGTACTCCACGCTCCAGTTCAAGGTTCCGACCGAGTCGGCCACCGCGTCGACGACCAAGGTCGCTGTCGACTTCCCGACCGATCACCCGTTCACCTCGGTGTCGTACCAGCCGCTCGCCGGCTGGAAAGCCGTCGTGACCACCAGCACGCTCCCCAAGGCCGTGAAGACCGACGACGGCACCATCACGAAGGCGGTTACCCGCGTCACCTGGACCGCCGACTCGACCGCCGACGGGATCGCGCCGGGAGAGTTCCAGCTCTTCACCGTGTCGGCCGGTGCCGTTCCCGAGGTCGACGAGGTCGAGCTCCCGACGACGCAGACGTACAGCGACGGCAGCGTGGTCAAGTGGAACGAGCCGACGCCCGCCGACGGCGAAGAGCCCGAACACCCCGCACCGGTGCTCGCGATCGGCGCGGCGACCGACAGCCACCACGGGGGCGTGACGGCCACCGATACGGCGACGGCGACGCCGGTGGCATCCGCCAGTACCGGAACCACCTCGGGCCTGGGGCTCGGCTTCGGCATCGCCGGTCTCGGGCTCGGAGCCTTGGCCCTCGTGGTCGCGCTCCTCGCCTACGTGCGGAGCGCTCGAGGCTCGGCCCGCTCATGAAGCGCCTCGCCACGGCCTTCGTGGTCACTGTCGGGGTCGGCGCCCTCGTGCTCGGGCCGGCAGCCGCAGCGAGCGCGCACGACTACCTCGTGTCGTCGACGCCAAAGGCCGGCTCGACCGTGTCGACCGAGCTCACGAGCGTCAAGCTGACCTTCGACGATCGCGTGCTCGACCTGTCGGGCGACGGCTCGTCGAATGTCGTCGAGGTGACGGGCCCAGCCGGAAAGCACTTCGAGACCGGTTGCCCGACCATCGCCGACACCGACGTGACGGTGCCGGTTGCCCTGGGCGCGTCCGGCGACTACACGGCCCGCTGGCAGATCGTCTCGGCCGACGGCCACACGGTGACGTCGTCGCTCGCGTTCAGCTACGACAAGCCGGCGTCGGTGACCGCCGCGGAAGGCGCCGACCGCAGGCCGACCTGCGGTGACCAGGCGCCCGCAGCCTCGTCGGGCTCTGCGGCGGCGACCGATGGCGATGGCACCGCCCCGGAGGCGACGAGCCAAGGATCCAACGGCCTCCCCCTCGCCCTCGGGGTCGGCGGCGGGGTGATCCTCGTCGCGCTCGTGGCCGTCGTCGTGGTGCTCACCAGGGCGCGGCGCGGTTCCGGCTCACAGCCGCCCTCGGCCGACTAGGGCCGGCGAACCCGCGTCAGACCGAGATAACGCAATCGAGCCACGGCATGCCGTGGCTCGATTGTGCTTTTCGCGGTTCCGTCGCGCTTTTCGTGAGTCGAGTCTGCCCGCCGGGCCGTCGGATCCTCGGCTCCGATACACTGGGGTGCACCTGCGCACGGGTGCGATCCCCGACCGCGAGGAGAACACCATGCCCGCAATCGTGATCATCGGAGCCCAGTGGGGCGACGAGGGCAAAGGCAAGGCGACCGATCTGCTCGGCAGCCGCATCGACTACGTCGTCAAATTCAACGGTGGCAACAACGCCGGCCACACGGTCGTGATCGGCAATCAGAAGTACGCCCTGCACCTGCTGCCCTCGGGCATCCTGACCCCGGGCGTGACGCCGGTGATCGGCAACGGTGTCGTGGTCGACATCGAGGTGCTGTTCGACGAGCTCGACGCCCTCATCGCCCGAGGCGTCGACGTGTCGAAGCTCCGTGTCAGCGCCAACGCGCACCTCATCACGCACTACCACCGCACCCTCGACAAGGTCACCGAGCGCTTCCTGGGCTCGCGCTCGATCGGCACCACCGGTCGCGGCATCGGGCCGGCCTACGCCGACAAGATCAACCGCGTGGGCCTGCGGGTGCAAGACCTCTTCGACGAGAACATCCTGCGGCAGAAGGTCGAGGCGGCCCTCGACCAGAAGAACCACCTGCTCGTCAAGATCTACAACCGCCGGGCGATCAGCGCCGACGAGGTCGTCGAGACGCTGCTCAGCTACGCCGAGCGCCTGCGCCCGATGGTCGCCGACACCGCCCTCGAGCTGCACCACGCGCTCGAAGCGGGCAAGAACGTCCTCTTCGAGGCGGGCCAGGCGACCATGCTCGACGTCGACCACGGAACGTACCCGTTCGTGACCTCGTCATCAGCCACCGCGGGCGGTGCCTCGACCGGTTCGGGCATCGGACCGGGTCAGATCTCGCGCGTCGTCGGAATCGTCAAGGCGTACACGACCCGCGTCGGAGCCGGCCCGTTCCCGACCGAGCTCTTCGATGCCTCGGGCGAGTTCCTCCGCAGCCAGGGCTTCGAGTTCGGCACCACGACCGGTCGCCCGCGCCGCTGCGGCTGGTACGACGCCCCGATCGCGCGCTACTCGGCTCGCATCAACGGCGTGACCGACTTCGTGCTGACCAAGCTCGATGTGCTGACCGGCCTCGAGACCATCCCCGTCTGTGTGGCCTACGAGGTCGACGGCGTCCGCTTCGACGAGATGCCCGTCTCGCAGTCCGACTTCCACCACGCGAAGCCGATCTACGAAGAGTTCCCCGGCTGGAACGACGACATCACGGGCGCGCGCACCTTCGCCGACCTGCCGAAGAACGCGCAAGACTACGTGCTCGCCATCGAGAAGATCTCAGGATCCCGCATCTCCGTGATCGGGGTCGGCCCCGGGCGCGACGAGGTCATCGTCCGCCACGACCTCCTCGGCGACGAGTAACAAAGCCGCACCAGATTCTGCAAGGCCGCGACCGATAAAGTCGAGCCATGGAACCGAACCCCAGCGCCGTCGAGCGGCTACAGAGCATCCGAGAGAGCATCGACAACATCGACGCGGCCCTGGTCCATCTGCTCGCCGAACGGTTCAAGTTCACGCAGACCGTCGGCCACCTCAAAGCGGATGCAGGGATGCCGGCGAGCGACCCGGGCCGCGAGGTCGAGCAGATCAAGCGCCTTCGGGCCATCGCGGCCGACTCGCGCCTCGATCCCGACTTCACCGAGAGCTTCCTCAACTTCATCGTGGCCGAGGTCATCCACCACCACGAGCGAATCGCCTCGGGCGTCCGAGACGAATCATGAGCGAGGCCCGCACGCGTTTCTACCTGGGCTCGTACACCGCCACGAGTGGCGGGCGGGGCGAGGGTGTCTCGGTCTTCGAGCGGCAGGCGCGTGACGGGCAGTGGAAGCTGATCCAGGTCGCACCGGTCGACGACCCGTCGTTCCTCACCCTCACCGAGGGGGAGGTACACATCGTCTCCGAGACGGCGGCGGGGCGCGTCGTCTCGTTCACGAACTCAGCGGGTGAACTCGTGCCCGCCTCGATCGCCGCGTCGGGCGGCAGCGCCCCGTGCCACGTCGTCGTCGATCCAGCTTCAGGATCCCTCGTGGTCGCCAACTACACGGCCGGAACGGTCGCTGTCCTCTCTGCCGATGCGTTGGATCCTGCGCGAGTGGCCCGCGTGCTCCCCCTGCCTGCTGGCACCGGGCCCCACGTCGAGCGTCAGGAGGCGCCGCACGCCCACAGCGCCACACCGACGCCGTGGGGCACGCTCCTCGTAGCCGACCTCGGCACGGACCGTCTCTTCGAGGTCGCCGTCGATCCGATCACCCTCGAACCGTCGTTCGTCGGCGCGCACGCGTTGCCCGCCGGATCGGGGCCACGGCATCTCGCCTGGCTCGGCGAGCAACTCGTCGTCGCGGGCGAGTTGGACGGCTGCCTCCACGTTCTGTCCCACTCCGCCGAGGGATTCGCGCTCGACTACTCGGTGCGGGCCTGCGACCCCTCGGTCGAGGCAGGCACGGGCGAGACGCTCCTCTCGCACCTCGAGGTGCAGGGCGGGCGGGTGTACGTCGCAGTTCGCGGGCGTGACACCATCGCCGTGCTGGCGGGCTCGGAGCCGGACGGAGACACGGCCACGGCCACGGCCACGGACACGGCCACGGCCGGGCGCCTGGCGCTCGTGGCCGAGGTGCCGTGCGGCGGTCGGTGGCCCCGCCACTTCGCGATCAACGCGGGCGAGATGCTCGTCGCGAACCAGCTCTCCGACACGGTCGCGGTCTTGCCGATCGACCCGGCGACGGGTGTGCCGGGTGCCCCAACCACCCTCATCGCGACGGGTTCGCCCGCCTGCATCGTCTTCGCCTAGCGCCGCGCCGCGCCGCGCTGCGCCGCGTCGCGTCGCGCTGCGCTGCGCTGCGCCGCGCCGCGCCGCGCCGCGTGAGACCTCAAATTCGACAGGCGCCGGGCGCGGATCCTGGTCGATTTTGAGGTCTCACGGAGTTCGTTCGCGATGGAGGCGGGCGATTCGGGTGCAGAGCGCATCGAGGTGGCGCATGTCGGCGGCGGTGACCCTCGCAGTGCGCCAACCGGCATCGTCGAAACGTTCGCGCCGCGCGATATCGGCGAACCATTGATCGCGATCGGTGCGGTGGTAATCGCCCTCGTACTCGATAGCGAGGCGGTGCTCGTCGTAGGCGAGGTCGGCTGCACCCAGCCAGGCACCATCCGGGCCGTACTTGGTCACGTTGATCTCGGGCTCGGGGAGACCGGACTCGACGAGCGCGAGTCGGAGCCGCGTCTCTTGGGGTGACTTCGAACCGGCTCGAATACGGGTGGCGGCGCGGCGGAGTCGAGCGGATCCTTTGCCAATGGCCTTTCTGGCAGCGGCTACGAGGTCGGACGGATCGCAGTGGTGAGCTCCGCGGTAGGGCGACCACTCCCCGGCGAGGGCATCGCCCACGACGACGAGCTCGATGTCGTCCAGGGTGGCCCGGCAGTCGACCCAGGTGTCGATCGGTGTGCTGACCGGAATCCCCGCGCGAAGCACGTGCGGAGGTGCGGATCGACGGAGGTGTCCGACGACTCCTCGGCGTCGGAGTGCATTGCCCGAACGCGTCGTGACGTGGAGGGGTGCGTCATGCGACTCGAGCGCGGCCGGTAGGGGTAACCCCCACAGAATCGCCGCGGTGACGTGGCTGAAAAACGCGCCTTCGGGAAGCGCTGGCAGCAGCGCCCGGCAGAGATCGACCACCCGATCTCTCACGCCCCGCGGTGGCCCCGTGTCTCGATGCCAGCGCCGAATGCCATGGAATGGCAGCTCCCACTCGACGCGACGGAGGGCCGCCGGTGTCAGCCCGCGCGCCTCGGCGTCGCGAACTCGAAAGGCTTCAGGGTCGTCGTTCACCCGCCGATCATGCCCGCCCGCGCACTCCGCCTGCTCTGTTGTGCCCCCACCCTGTGGAGAACGCGCGAGACCTCAAATTCGACAGGCGCCGGGCGCGGATCCTGGTCGTTTTTGAGGTCTCACGGTGACGCGTGAGCTACTCGGCGATTAGCGCTCCGAAGCGGGCGGGGAGCGTCTGGCGGTGGGTTTGCTGGAGCTCGTTGAGGTCGACCGTGAAGAGATCCTGCACCTCGAGGCCCGGGTTCTGCTTGTCGGTGACGCCGATGCGAGCGACGGGGTAGCCGCGACCCTCGCAGAGACCGCGGAACTTCACGTCGTCTTCGCGGGGAACGGAAACGAGCACGCGGCCGGTCGACTCCGAGAAGAGGGCCGTCGCGGCGTCGACCCCGTCGCGCTCCATGACCTCGTCGAGCCACACTCGGGCGCCGACGCCGAAGCGGAGAACCGACTCGGCGAGGGCCTGGCCGAGGCCGCCTTCGCTGAGATCGTGCGCCGATCCGAGGAGCGACTCGCTGCCGCCGGCGGCCAGAAGACCCGCAAGCTGACGCTCGGCCTCGAGGTTGACCGCGGGGGGACGGCCGCCGAGGTGATCGTGGATGGTTCCGGCCCAGGCCGAGCCGTCGAGCTCGAGCGACGTCGTGCCGAGGAGGTAGATGTTGTCGCCCTCGTCTTGCCAGCCCGAGGGGATGCGCTTCGCGACGTCGTCGATCACGCCGAGCACGCCGATGACGGGCGTCGGGTGGATCGGCGCGGTGCCGGTCTGGTTGTAGAACGAGACGTTTCCGCCCGTGACGGGGATCTCCATCTCGAGGCAGGCGTCGCTCAGGGCCTCGACGGTCTTCGAGAACTGCCACATGACCTCGGGGTTCTCGGGGGAGCCGAAGTTGAGGCAGTCGGTGACGGCGACCGGGGTGGCACCGGTGGCGGCGACGTTGCGGTAGGCCTCGGCGAGAGCCAGGCGAGCACCCTGCGCGGGGTCGAGCTGGCAGTAGCGGCCGTTGGCGTCGGTCGCGATCGCGAACCCGAGGCCGCTCTCTTCGTCGACACGGATCATGCCGCCGTCGTCGGGGAAGCTGAGCGCGGTGTTGCCGAGCACGTAGGTGTCGTACTGGTTGGTGATCCACGACTTGTCGGCCAGGTTCGGGGAGCCGAGGAGGGCCAGGAACTGCTCGCGGAGCTCGTCGCCGGTCTCGGGCCGATCGAGGCTGCGAGCGGTGTCGGCCTGGAGCTCGTCGAGCCAGGACGGGTAGGCGACGGGGCGCTCGTAGACGGGGCCGTCGACGGCCACGGTGCGCGGCTCGACGTTGACGATCTCTTCGCCGTGCCAGTTGATGATGAGGCGGCCGGTGTCGGTGACCTCGCCCAGCACGCTGGTCTCGACCTCCCACTTCGCGACGACCGCGAGGAACGCGTCGAGCTTGTCGGGGCGCACGACAGCCATCATGCGCTCCTGGCTCTCGCTCATGAGGATCTCTTCGGCGGTGAGCGTGGGGTCGCGCAGCAGCACCTTCTCGAGCTCGATGAACATGCCGCCGTCGCCGTTGCTGGCCAGCTCGGAGGTGGCGCACGAGATGCCCGCCGCCCCGAGGTCTTGGATGCCCTCGACGAGCTCGTCGCGGAACAGCTCGAGGCAGCACTCGATGAGCACCTTCTCGGCGAAGGGGTCGCCGACCTGCACCGAGGGGCGCTTGGTCGGGCCGCCGGCCGAGAACGTGTCGGAGGCGAGAATCGAGGCGCCACCGATTCCGTCGCCACCCGTGCGGGCGCCGAACAGCACGACCTTGTTGCCCGCGCCCTTGGCGTTGGCGAGGTGGAGGTCTTCGTGGCGGAGGACCCCGACGCTCGTGACGTTGACGAGCGGGTTGCCCTGGTAGACGGCGTCGAACACGGTCTCGCCGCCGATGTTCGGCAGGCCGAGGCAGTTCGCGTAGAAGCTGATGCCCGACACCACGCCGTCGACGACGCGCTGCGTGTCGGGGGCGTCGATCGCGCCGAAGCGGAGCTGATCCATGACGGCGACCGGGCGGGCGCCCATCGAGATGATGTCGCGGACGATGCCGCCGACGCCGGTCGCGGCACCCTGGAACGGCTCGATGTAGCTCGGGTGGTTGTGGCTCTCGCCCTTGAATGTCACGGCCCAGCCGTTGCCGATGTCGACCACGCCGGCGTTCTCGCCCATGCCGACCATGAGGTTCTTCTTCATGGCGGGGGAGACCTTCTCGCCGAACTGGCGGAGGTAGATCTTCGACGACTTGTACGAGCAGTGCTCGCTCCACATGACGCTGTACATCGCGAGTTCGCCGGAGGTGGGGCGACGGCCGAGGATCTCGCGGATCTTGAGGTATTCGTCTTCTTTCAGGCCGAGGGCACCGTAGGGCTGCTCGCGGTCAGGTGTCGCTGCAGCGTTCGAGACGGTGTCGGGAATGTGGCGCTCGGATCCTGCGCTGCCGGGAGCCTGGGTGAGTTCGGTAGTCACGCGACGAGCGCCTTTCGGATGACGGAGGTGAAGAAAGTGAGGCCGTCGACGCCCGACGACATGGCGAGGGCCGTGTCGGGGCCGAAGCCGGGCTCGGTGGCGTGCTCCGGGTGGGGCATGAGACCCACCACGTTGCCGCGCTCGTTCGAGACGCCGGCGATGTCGTCGAAGGATCCGTTGGGGTTGACGCCGAGATAGCGGAAGGCGACCTGACCCTGGCCCTCGATCCGCTTGACGGTCTCCGCATCGGCGATGAAGCGGCCGTCGGCGTTCTTCAGCGGGATGGTGATCTCTTGACCCTGCTCGAAGCCGTTCGTCCAGGCGGTGTCGGCGTTCTCGACGCGAAGGCGCTGGTCGCGGCGGATGAACTGCTGGTGCGCGTTACGGGTGTGCGCGCCCGGGATGAGGCGGGCCTCGGCGAGCATCTGGAAGCCGTTGCAGATGCCGAGAACGGGCATGCCCTTGTTCGCGGCGTCGACGACCTCGCTCATGATCGGCGAGAGGCTGGCGATGGCGCCGGCGCGCAGGTAGTCGCCGTAGCTGAAGCCGCCGGGAAGGATGATCGCCTCCACGCCGTCGAGGTCGTGCGAGCCGTGCCACAGGGCGACGGGCTCGCCGCCCGCGAGGCGAACGGCGCGCTGGGCGTCGCGGTCGTCGAGCGACCCGGGGAACGTGACGACGCCGATGCGCATGCCGGTTGCCATCAGAGGGCGGCGGCGGTGCTGGACGCTTCGGCGGCGACGGTTGCCGCGGAATCCTGGAGCACCTCGATCGACACGACGTCTTCGATGACCGAGTTCGAGAAGACGTCGTCGGCGAGCTGCTTCACGTCGGCCAGGATCGCGTCGGTCACCTCGTCGACAGCGATCTCGAAGCGCTTGCCGATGCGCACCTCAGTGGCAAAGTCTTTGCCGAGACGGGCGAGAGCGAAGGTGACTGCCTTGCCCTGGGGGTCGAGCAGTTCAGCCTTGGGCATGACTTCGACGACGATCGTGGGCACAGGAACTCCATCACGTAGAGGGGAGGCGAGCGGACTCGCCAAGTCTACAAGTCGCGCCATTCGCGGCAGACGCCAAGATTCCTGTCAGCCCGCTCTTATACGGGGGGCCCAGAGTAGAGCTTGTCGGAGAGACGAGGCCTTGTGATCGGGCTTCTGACTCACTCCGGCTCAGCCGTGGAGTATCTGATCCACTCCCGGCCCGAAGGCGCCCAGTCATTTCCCCCGATGGCTGGGCGCCTCCCTTATTTCCCCTCCGCTGTGTGCCTTTGCAAATTCGAAGGAAAAACGCGGAGGCGAACCCCCCGGATAGGCATGAAGTCGTTGCCGGGCGCGGGTTTCTCCTTCAAATTTGCAAGAGCCCCGGGCACGCAGGCGGTCGGCGAGCCAGCCGGGCAAGCAGCCAGGTCAGTCGCGAGCCCCGCGCAGGTGTGCCCGGGTCAGCTCCTCCATCTCGTCGTCGCTCAGCTCGTCCACGGCGCGGGCCTCGCGGCGGTCGGTGCGACTCCAGCGCACGAACAGGAAGATCAGCACGGGAATGTCGGCCACCTCGGCGATGAACCAGAGCAGATCGCCCGAGAGCTGCTGATCGCGCAGCTGTGACGGGAACCACCCGGGCGCCAATGCTGCGACGGCGTGCCCCTGGTCGAGCACGTGGCCGGTGATGCGCAGCACGATCGCGGGGATGGCATCGAGGATCAGCTCGACGAACGCCAGCAGGAACTCGACGGTGATGAAGAAGCTCGTGTGCACGCGAGACCCCTCGAAGACCGGCAGGATCATCAGCAGCCCGGCGACCGGAACGAGCACCGTGATGAGCGATTCGCCCACGGCGTTCTCGCGGATCGAGAAGGCGAGCGGTGTCAGGAAGACCGCGAAGACGGCCAGCGCGAAGAGCGGCGAGAAGATCGCGCTGCCGACAACTTTCAGAAACGAGGATCCGAGGAACCGCTCCAATCGAGCCCGCCCTGCCTCCCCGAGTGCCGCTCGGGCCAGGTGCACCGGCCGACCGAGCGCGATGAGCGCCGGCACCACGAACAGCAGCAGAGCGATCCGGGTGGTGAAGGCGAAGCGCAGATCGTGGCTGTACGCGCCGAGGAACCCGAACGAGATGATCGCGTACGACCCGAGCCCCAGCACGAAGAAGGCCGCGGTGCGTCCCGGGCTCCAGCGGGTGCCCTCTCGATGGGCCCGAATGACACCGGCTCCGTAGAGGATGGCTGCACCGACGATCACGGCCAGCGCGACGGGGTCGAGGCGGAACGTGAGCAGCACGGTAGAGACGGGAGGCGTGGCTATTCCAATCGGTGAGGCGGGCGCTGACAAGTATGCGCCCACCGCGAGGAGTCCTCGCTTATTTTGAATCATTCAAAACAAGTGGTTCAATTGTGTCATGACGTCACTCGAGGCGAGCACCAGGATCCGAGACGCGGGCCTCCGCGTCACGGCACCCCGTGTCGCCGCGATCGAAGCGCTGATCGACCACTCGCACGCGACGGCCGACGAGGTCTTCACTCGCGTGGCCGCTCGGCTCCCCGGCACCAGCCTCCAGGCGACCTACGGGGTGCTCGCCGCCCTCACCGGCATCGGCATCCTCCGGCGGATCGAGCCGGCGGGCTCGCCCGCTCGCTACGAGCTCCGCACCGGAGACAATCACCACCATGTCGTCTGCTCGATCTGCGGAGCAATTGCCGACGTCGACTGCGTGGTCGGCGAGGCGCCGTGCCTCGCCCCGTCGTCGACCTCGGGCTACATGGTGACCACCGCGGAGGTGACCTTCTGGGGGCTGTGCCCAGAGTGCCGAGCCTCCGAGCTCGACGGGGCCGCTGGCGCGGCCGAGCCTTCGGATCCTGAACTTTCTCTTTCGTCCATCTCGATCAGCAAGGAGTCTCATGACTGACCAGTTGCACAACCACACGACAACTCAGGCCGGGGCGCCCGTCGCCAGCGACGAGCACTCGCAGAGCGTCGGCGCCGACGGCCCCATTGCGCTTCACGACGTCTACCTCGTCGAGAAGCTCGCCCAGTTCAACCGCGAGAAGGTGCCCGAGCGCATCGTCCACGCCAAGGGCGGCGGCGCGTTCGGTACGTTCACCGTCACGAACGACGTGTCGAAATACACGCGCGCCTCGCTGTTCCAGCCCGGTGCGACCACCGAGATGCTCGCTCGCTTCTCGACCGTCGCCGGTGAACAGGGTTCGCCCGACACCTGGCGCGACCCCCGCGGCTTCGCGCTGAAGTTCTACACCGACGAGGGCAACTACGACCTGGTGGGCAACAACACGCCCGTCTTCTTCATCCGCGACGGCATCAAGTTCCCCGACTTCATCCACTCGCAGAAGCGCCTTCCGGGCTCGCACCTCCGCGACCACAACATGCAGTGGGACTTCTGGACTCTCTCGCCCGAGTCGGCCCACCAGGTCACCTGGCTCATGGGCGACCGCGGCCTCCCGGCCTCGTGGCGCATGATGGACGGCTTCGGGTCGCACACCTACCAGTGGATCAGCGCCTCGGGCGAGAAGTTCTGGGTCAAGTACCACTTCAAGAGCGACCAGGGCAACGAGATCCTCACGCAGGACGACGCCGACCGCATCGCCGGTGAAGACGCCGACTTCCACATCCGCGACCTCTCCGAGGCGCTCGAGCGCGGCGACTTCCCGACCTGGAAGCTGTCGGTGCAGGTCATGCCCTACGACGACGCAGCCTCGTACCGCTTCAACCCGTTCGACCTGACGAAGGTGTGGCCGCACAGCGACTACCCGCTGATCGAGGTCGGCACCATGGAGCTCAACCGCAACCCCGAGAACTACTTCGCGCAGATCGAGCAGGCCACCTTCGCCCCCTCGAACTTCGTGCCCGGGATCGCCGCCAGCCCCGACAAGATGCTGCTCGCCCGCATCTTCAGCTACGCCGACGCTCACCGCTACCGCGTGGGCACCAACCACGCGCAGCTGCCGGTGAACATGCCGCACACCGAGGTCAACGACTACTCGAAAGACGGTGGCGCCCGCTACCACTTCTCGTCGGCGACGACCCCGGTCTACGCACCCAACTCGGTCGGCGGCGCACACGCGTCGCCCGAGGCGCACGATGACGACTCGGGCTGGGAGTCCGACGGGCTCCTGACCCGCACGGCCGCCACGCTGCACCCCGAAGACGACGACTTCGGCCAGGCCGGCACCCTATACCGCGAGGTTCTCGACGACGCCGCCCGTGAGCGCATGGTCGGCAACATCGTCGGCCACGTGTCGAAGGTCACGCGCCCCGACCTGCTCGAGCGCGTGTTCGCTTACTGGACGTCGGTCGACCCCGACCTCGGTGCTCGCGTTCGCGCCGGTGTCTCGCCCGAGGCTCCCGGTTCGAACGAGGATCCGGCTACCGTCGGCATCTCGCAGTAGTAGGGCCTTTCGGCCTCAGCATCACAAAACCCTCGTGTTCGGCGTCCGAGGTGGTCCTAGGGCCACCTCGGCCGCCGCCCGCGAGGGTTTTGCTTTGCGCGGCCGACGCGGCGCGGCGTGGGGCGCAGTGCCGGAGGGCCGGAGCTTGTCGGAGGTCCGGCACCGCGACCCTCGTCGCACCAAAATGGATCAGACCATCTGGCCGTTCCAGCGAATGTCGCCGTCGGGCCAGGCCTCGCGGTCGGCGCCGCGGGGGCGAATCAGCCAGCCCTCGTCCTGACTCACCAGGGTGGATGCTCCGTCGGCGGTGAGGGCGTTGTAGTGGCCGGTCACTTCGTCGAGGGGTTCCCATCCGTGGCGACGGTAGAAACCTTGCACAGCTTCGCCGGTCTCGAGCAGGCCGAAGGGAACGCCGAGCCCGCTGAGTGCGTCGTCGACGGACGAGAGCAGGCCGGTGCCGAGGCCGGTTCCCTGCAGGATCGGCGAGACGGCCACCATCCCGACGGCACCGACGAGCTGGTCGACGTCGCCGACGGTCACGAATTGGCGTCGGATGCCGGCGTGGGCGACGACGACGTCGCCAGCACGGGCGATCACTCGCAGTTCGGGCTGCATTCCGGCCCAGCTGCGAGCGCCCTGGTACCAGTGGTCGTAGGACGGGAAGGCCCGCGCAAGGGTGGCGGTGATCGCCTCGTGGTCGTCGAGGGTGAGGTCTCCCTCGGCCACGGTCGTGAAGACGGGGTGGGTGGGGCCGTCGTCGGCGGGGGAGTCGGCGTCAGCTTGGTAGGTCATGGGCTCACCGTACTCACCGATCGCGGGCCCCGACCCAGAGCTGGTGCAGACCTCTAGCCAGGACAGACCTCTAACCGACGCCGTGCGGACTCATCGACGTGCCGCGGCAGGGCCCGGTGTCCGTGAGACGTCGGGCGGCGGATCCTGGTGCTGCTAGGAGAGCGTCTTGCCGAAGCAGATCGAGTCGCGGTGGCCGACGTAGTGGCCGAAGTTGGGGATGCGCGTGTAGCCCTCGCGCTGGTAGAAGCGGATCGCGTCGGGCTGCGCGCTGCCCGTCTCGAGCACCAGGCGGCTCCAGCCGCGAGCCACGGCGCGCGATTCGAGGGCCTGAAGCACGGTGACGGCTGCCCCGCCGCCGCGACTGTTCGAGCGGACGAACATGCGCTTGATCTCGGCATCGCCGGCCGGGGCCACGCCGTCTTCGTCGTGGAGCTCGCGGAGGCCCCCGCAGGCGACCGGCTTGCCGTCGATCGTCGCGACGACGAACTCGGCGATGTCGTCGGCCGTGGGTTTGACGCCCGGCTCGGAATCGTCGGTGCCGTAGCGGATGGCGATCTCAGCCCGCTGCTCGCAGCGGAGATGTGCGCCTTCGGGGTCGGTCCACGGGCGATCCTGAATCTGGATCTCCGTCGCAGTTGCGTTCGTCACCGGAACATTCTGCATCTTCTTCGCTCCGATCGTTAATCAGGTCCATCCAGATTCATGGATTGCCGCTCGGCCACGGCCGAATCAGTGATCAGGAGGTGAGGCGTTCGAGCAGCTCGCGGTAGCGTCCGGCGGTCTGCTCGACGACCTCCGCCGGGAGCCTGGGTGGGGTGCCCTCTTTGTTCCAGTTGTCGAGCAGCCAGTTGCGCACGATCTGCTTGTCGAAGCTGTCGGTGCGGTTGCCGTCGTCGTAGGTGTGGCGATCCCAGTAGCGGCTGGAGTCGCTGGTGAGCACCTCGTCGGCGAGGGTGATCTCGCCGGTGACGCGGTCGGCACCGAACTCGAACTTGGTGTCGGCGAGGATCACACCGCGCTCTTCGGCGATCTCGGACGCCGCCCGGAAGATCGACAGCGAGAGGTCGCGCAGGGCCGTCGCGGTCGCCTCGCCGACCAGTTCGGCGGTGCGCTCGAACGTGATGTTCTCGTCGTGGTCGCCCAGCTCGGCTTTGAACGCCGGCGTGTAGATCGGCTCGGGCAGGCGGTCGCCCGATGCGAGGCCGGCGGGCAATGGGATGCCGCAGACGGTGCCGGACTCCTGGTATTCGAGCCACCCGCTGCCCACGAGGTAGCCGCGCACGACGCACTCGATCGGGAACATGTCGAGCGACTTCACCAGCATCGACCGGTCGGCCACCGAGGCCGGAACGGCCGGAACCGCAGGATCCGCGCCGCTGCCGCTCGAGAGGAGGTGGTTGGCGACGGGCAACCGCTCGAACCACCACCGGCTCAGGCTCGTGAGCAGGGCGCCCTTGTCGGGAATGCCGGGCTCGAGCAGGTGGTCGAAGGCGCTCACGCGATCGCTCGCGACGACGAGCACGGCCGGGGCGTCGCTGAGGTCGGTCGCGCCCAGCGGCACGTAGAGGTCGCGCACCTTGCCTGAGTAGAAGTGGCGCCAGCCGGGCAGATCGCCCGAGGCGGGGGTCGGCGCGGCGGTGGTCACTCGGCGACCTTCGCGGCGATGTCGCGGCGGTACTGGCCGCCCTCGAGGCCGATTCGGCCGAGCGCCTCGTAGGCGCGGGCGCGGGCCTCGGTGAAGTCGGCGCCGGCGCCGACGACGCTGAGCACCCGGCCACCGGTCGCGACGAGGGTGTCGTCGAGGCGGGCCGTCGCGGCGTGGGCGATGCTGACGCCCGGCACCGTCAGCGCAGAGTCGAGCCCCGTGAGGGCGCGACCGGTCTGCGGAGACTCGGGGTAGCCCTCGCTGGCGAGGACGACCGTGACGGCGACGTCGGTCGAGAAGGTCGGTGCAGCATGCTGCGAGAGCGAGCCGGTTGCCGCGGCGAGGAGCAGGTCGCTGAGCGGTGAGGTGAGCCGGGGGAGGACGACCTGCGTCTCGGGGTCGCCGAACCGGGCATTGAACTCAATGACGCGGATGCCCTGCTCGGTGAGGATCAGCCCGGCGTAGAGCAGGCCGATGAACGGCGTGCCCTCTTTGGCGAGCTGCCGCACCGTGGGGAGCGCAATCGTCTCGATCACCTCGGCGACGAAGTCAGCCTCGCTGCCGAAGCGGTCGGCGAGCCAGGGCAACGGCGAGTACGCGCCCATGCCGCCGGTGTTGGGCCCGGCGTCGCCGTCGAGGAGGCGCTTGAAGTCTTGGGCGGGGCTCAGAGGGAGCACGGTGTGGCCGTCGGAGATTAGGAAGAGCGAGACCTCGTGCCCGTCGAGGAACTCTTCGACGAGCACCGAGCCGTGCTGCAGCCAGTAGGTGGCGTGCTCGAGGGCCGCGTCGCGCTCGGTGGTGACCAGCACTCCCTTGCCGGCGGCGAGGCCGTCGGCCTTGACGACGTAGGGGGCGCCGAACTCATCGATCGCCGCGGTCGCTTCGGCCAGGTTGCCGGTGCGAACGGCGCGACCGGTCGGAACTCGCGCTTCGTCCATGATCCGCTTCGCGAAGGTCTTGCTGCCCTCGAGCGCGGCAGCCCTCTTGCCGGGGCCGAACACGGGAATGCTGTGGGCACGCAACTCGTCGGCGACACCGGCGACTAGGGGTGCCTCCGGGCCGATGACGACCAGCTCGATGTCGTTTTCGAGGGCGTACTCGGTCACGACCTTGCCGTTGGTCGCGTCGAGCTGGACGGTCTCGACGTCGTGGGCCAGGCCCGCGTTGCCGGGCGCGGAGACGATGTGGTGCGGTGGTGTCGCCGAAGCGGCGCTGCCGTCTCGACCCGCCCCCTCACGGAGAAGAGCGGTGACGATGGCGTGCTCACGAGCACCGGAGCCGAGGACGAGGATTCGCACGGGGGATACCTTATCGAGTATGGCCAAAGCGAGAATCGATCCCTCCACGGGGCGGGCGGCCGTCCGCACGGCACTCGACGAGGGCACTGAAGCCGCGAGGCCGACGACCGCCACGGCGGTCCGCTATCTGCTGCAGCTGCTCGGCGACCGCGAGCCGGGAGCGACGGTCGAGGTGCGGGTTCCTCCGTTCGGGGCCGTGCAGTTTCGCGAAGGACTGAGCCACACGCGCGGCACCCCGCCGAACGTCGTCGAGACCGACGCGCAGACCTTTCTGGCGCTCGCCGACGGGCGACTCCGATGGGAGGACGCAGTCGACCGCGCGCTCGTGTCGGCGTCCGGCAGCCGGGCCGACCTCGTCGGATACCTTCCCATCGCGTGGGGTGGGTCAGCCCGGTGAGCCGTGGGATCCTCGGCTCTCTCGAAGCGAAGCTCGCCGGGTCGGGAAGAGCGGCTGTTCCTGAGAGAATGGAGCCGTGAGTACGGCACCCGACGATCTTCCGCAGCCCGAGCCGCAGGTCAGCGCGACCCGCGACGAGGTGCGAGTGCGCCGAGCGCCGAAATACCCGGTCTTCATCTTCGGCGGAATCGTCGTGGGTGTCGTCGTCACGTTGATCGCCGTCGTGGCTGCACCCGGTGACGACCAGACGCCGTTCGCGCAGGTCTTCGGCTACTTCGTGCTCTACGGCATCGCGATCGGCGCTCTGGTCGGAGCGATCGTCGCTGTCATCCTCGACGCGATCCTGTCGCGCCGCGGTCGTTCGGTCGAAGGGGAGCGGACGGTCGTCGAGACGCCCGAGTCTGACGAGGCCGATCAACCGGTCGACGGCGAACTCGAATAGTCAGTCGAGCAGCACCTCCTCAGCCCCGAGCGGGCTGATCGTCAGCGCTGGACGCGGAGGCGGGCCAGCAGGTCGGGCCCGCGCCGATCGAGCTCACGGCCGCCGATTCGCACTCCGTTGACCAGCAGCGTCGCGCCGAGCCCCAGCCCGACCATCAGCGTGATCGCGCCGAGCAGGGCGCTGCCCGTGGCTCCCGCGACCACCGCCAGCACGATCTCGGGCAGCGAGAGCAGCAGCAGAACGCCCCAGGTCGCGAACGTGGTCACCGAGGTGGTGAACCCGGCCCCGGTCTTCGCGGCGAAGGGGCTGTCGCCCGGCGCGGGCACCGGCAGCACGATCCGCGCCGACGACACGCTCGAGAGCCCCAGCCCGGTGAGGAGCATCCCGAGCGACAGGCCGAGCAGAGCCGGCAGAGACGACCAGGATCCCGCAACCGCCACCGAACCGACCGTGATCGCGACGACGATGGGCACTGCGAACGAGGCGACGGCGATCACGCGCCCGGCGCGATCGGCGCGGCCGGGCAACCCGGCCGACAGGTGCGCCGCGAAGGCGGTGGAGTCGTACGACAGGTCAGTGAAGATCGACAGCGAGACGAGCACAGCGACGACCGGACCCGAGGCGGTCACGAGGCCCGGCAGATCGAGCGTGCGGCTGTTGACGAAGAGCAGAATCGGGAAGATCGGGATCAGGATCAACTGCCGGCTGTAGCGGGGGTCGCGGATCCAGTAGGTCAGGGCTCGGGCCGCGACGGCGCCGGTGGGGGTGGCCGGAAGGCGGGCGAAGAGGCCGATGTCGCCCGCGGCCGCGCTCTTCGAGGCCGGCTGCTGGGTCGAGACGAGGGCCGTCGCGAGGCTGCGGCGCCAGACGACGACGACGATCGCGAGCGTGGCGAGCGCGATGAGCAGCTTCAGCGCGGCGGTACCGGGGTGGCCGAGGGCGATGTCGGAGGGGACCGACCAGGCGGCACCGAGCGGGCTCCAGCTCAGGCCCTCCGCCAAGACGGGCAGCGTCGCTGCAGCGCCCCGGAGCCCCTGGGCGAGCACGGTGATGGCCGGGCCGAGCAGGAGCAGTGGAATGAGCAGCAGGATCCCCGAGATCTCGCGGTACCGCCGGTGGGCGGAGAGGCCCGCGTTGAGCGACTCGATCATCCGTGACGCGCAGACGCAGGTCAGTACGGCGAGGGTGGCCACCAGGAGGGCGACGAGGGCGATCCCCGGCTGGCGCCACCAGGTGGCGGCCGTGAAGAGGCCCGCCAGGAGCGTCACCGCGCCGGGGATGCCGAGCAGACCGCAGACGGCCAGGGCGGCGACCAGGCGGGTGGGAGCGAGCGGGAAGATCTTGAGGCGCGCGACGCTCAGCGTCTGGTCGATCCCCGACGCGAGCAACGGCACGATCGCCCAGCCGAGAAGGGTCGCCGACCCGGCGAGCACGACGATCGTCTTGATCAGGCCGACCGGGGCCGATCCGAGAAAGGCGAGGCCGACGAACACCACGGCCAGAATTCCGACGCCGTAGATGCCTCCGGCGATGACGGCGACGAGCTGCCAGGGGCTCCGCGCCAGGGTGTTGCGCAGCACCAGCAGCCGAAGGCTCAGGAGGTGCGCAACCACTCCGGCCCCCTCGTGTGGTGGCGACCGCCGACGAGATCGACGAAGACGTCTTCGAGGTCTCGCCCGCCGCGGACTTCGTCGACGGTGCCCGAGGTCAGCACTCGCCCGGAGGCGATGATGGCCACGTGGTCGCACATGCGCTGCACCATGTCCATCGCGTGGCTCGACACGATCACCGTGCCGCCCGACTCGACGTAGCCGTGCAGGATGTCGCGGATGTTGGCCGCCGAGACCGGATCGACCGACTCGAACGGCTCGTCGAGCACCAGCAGTCGTGGTGCGTGCACCAGAGCTGTCGCGAGCGCGATCTTCTTCGTCATGCCGGCCGAGTAGTCGACGACGAGCTTGCCGGCCGCCTCGTTCATGTCGAGCAGGTCGAGCAGGTCGCGGGTGCGCGTCTTCACGGTCTCGCGGTCCATGCCGTTGAGCAGGCCGTGGTAGGTGATGAGCTGCTCGCCGCTGAGACGGTCGAAGAGGGCGATCCCGTCGCTGAGCACCCCGACGAGTCGCTTGGCTGCAGTGGGATCAGCCCACACATCGGTGCCCAGGATCCTGATCTCTCCCGCATCGGGGCGGAGCAGGCCCGTCGCCATCGAGAGCGTCGTGGTCTTTCCGGCGCCGTTCGGGCCGACGAGGCCGAAGAAGGATCCGGCGGGAACCTCGAGATCGAGACCCTGCACCGCGACCTTCTCGCCGAACCGCTTGGCCAGGCCGCGAATGCCGAGCGCCGGGGTGCCCGTGTCGCCGCTCGGCCGACTCGGCGCGACCGAGTCGAGCAAACGCATCGCAGGGTCGGGTGGAGGAGCATCAGACATGGTGCCGATCAGCCTACGCACCCGCCCGGTCTCACCACGGGGTGAAACAGGGGGTGCCGCCCGAGCGGGGGCTGGGTGCGCCGGGCTCAGCTGAGCTGGTTCGCCTCGACCCACGCCAGGTATTCGGGGGTGACCGAGCCGGTGACGTAGTCGCCCGTGAAGCAGCTCATCTCAAGGTCGGTGACGTTCGACCCCTCGGTGATCGCGGCGCGCATGTCTTCGACCTCCTGGTAGATGAGATGGTCGGCGCCGAGCACCTTGGCGATCTCGGGGATCTTGCGATCGTGCGCGATCAGCTCCTGCCGGGTCGGCATGTTGATGCCGTAGACGTGCGGGAATCGCACGGGAGGCGCGGCCGAGGTGAACGTGACCTCGTTGGCGCCAGCGGCGCGGGCCATCTCGACGATCTCGCGCGAGGTGGTGCCGCGCACGATCGAGTCGTCGACGATCAGGATGTTCTTGCCCTTGAACTCGGAGCCCATCGCATTGAGCTTCTGACGGACCGAGCGCTTGCGCTCCGCCTGCCCCGGCATGATGAAGGTGCGGCCGATGTAGCGGTTCTTGTAGAAGCCCTCGCGGTATTCGATGCCGAGCTTCTGCGCGACCTGTGAGGCCGCGGGGCGCGACGAGTCGGGGATCGGCATAACTACGTCGATGTTGCCCGTCGGGGCGTATTTCGCGACGGTGTCGGCGAGCTTGTCGCCGAGACGGAGGCGGGCGTCGTAGACCGAGATGCCGTTCATCACCGAGTCGGGGCGGGCCAGGTAGACGTACTCGAACGAGCAGGGCACGAGGCGGGGGCGCGAGTGGCACTGCTTCGAGACCATCTCGCCGTCGAGCGTGACGAATACGGCTTCGCCGGGAGCGACGTCGCGGACGATCTCGTAGCCGGCCGACTCGAGCACGAGACTCTCGGAGGCGACGATCCACTCCATGCGGCCGCTGCCGTTCAGAGCCTGGCGCTTGCCGAGGATCAGCGGGCGGATGCCGAACGGGTCGCGGAAGGCGAGGAGGCCGTGGCCGGCGATCATCGCGATGGCGGCGTACGAGCCCTCGACGCGATCGTGCACGCGCGTCACGGCGGCGAAGACCTGCTCGGGGTCGAGCTCGTGGCCGTTGACCTGCTCTTGCAGCTCGTGCGCGAGCACGTTCACCAGGAGCTCGGTGTCGCTGTTCGTGTTGAGGTGCCGACGGTCGATGTGGAACAGCTCGCTCGTCAGCTCACGCGTGTTGGTGAGGTTGCCGTTGTGAATGAGCGTGATGCCGTAGGGCGCATTCACGTAGAACGGCTGCGCCTCCTGCTCGTTCGAGGCGGCGCCCTTGGTCGCGTAGCGCACGTGGCCGATGCCCATGTTGCCGAGGAGACCCCGCATGTCGCGGGTGCGGAAGCCCTCGCGAACCTGGCCGCGGGTTTTCGAGACGTGGAAGATGCTGCCTTCTGCGGTAGCGATTCCGGTCGAGTCTTGCCCCCGGTGCTGAAGCAGGAGGAGGGCGTCGTAGACGAGTTGGTTTGCTGGCTCGTGCGCGACGAGACCGACGATGCCGCACATGCGCAGCTGGCTCCAGACCGTAGAGTTGGGCTTACCCAGACAGTCTGTCATGCCTGCGATTGGAACGAGAATTGACCAACTCCGCCGCCTCGAACGTCTCGAGCTCCGTTGCGTCCGCCTCGAGTTCGTATGCGGCGGCCGGAGTCGACACCGCCGCCGGTGACCTCGCCGTCGAGTTGATGAAGTCGGCCGTCTCGGCCACGCACACCACCAACGTGATGGGTGGGGTCGGCGGTTTCGCGGGCCTCTTCGACGTCTCGTTCCTCAAGAGCTTCGACCGCCCGCTGCTCGCCACGAGCACCGACGGGGTCGGCACGAAGGTCGCCATCGCGCAGGCGCTCGACAAGCACGACACCATCGGCCAAGACCTCGTCGGCATGGTCGTCGACGACATCGTGGTGGTCGGCGCCAAGCCCCTTTTCATGACCGACTACATCGCCTGCGGCAAGGTTGTCCCCTCACGCATCGCCGACATCGTCGCCGGTATCGCCCGCGGCTGCTCGGCGACCGGCACGGCCCTCGTCGGCGGCGAGACCGCTGAGCACCCCGGCCTGCTCGGACCCGACGACTACGACGTCGCGGGGGCTGCGGTGGGCGCGGTCGAGTCGGGCTCTCAGCTCGGGCCGCACCTCGTCGAGGAGGGCGACGTGGTGCTCGCGCTGGAGTCGTCCGGCCTCCACTCCAACGGCTTCTCGCTCGTGCGCCACATCCTGCGCTCGGCCGACCTCGGCTACAGCGACTCGAACGCCGACCTCGGCGGCGTCATCGGCGAGGTGCTCCTCGAGCCCACACGCCTCTACACGTCGCCCCTGCTGGCCGTGCTCGACGAGCCGTCGCTCCGAGGGAGCGTTCATGCGCTGAGCCACGTGACCGGAGGCGGGATCGCCGCCAACCTCGCTCGAGTGCTGCCGGTCGGATCCTGGACCGAGGTCGACCGCGGCTCCTGGTCGCCGGCCCCGGTCTTCCGTGTGCTGAGCGACATCGCCGGGTCGACCCTCGAGTCGAGCGAGGGCACCTGGAACCTCGGCATCGGCATGATCGCCGTCGTCGCGCGCGACTCCGCGGTCGCGGTGACTGCCCACCTCGAAGCAAGTGGAATTCACACCTGGCAGGTCGGTGCCGTGTCGGTCGGCATCCGCGACCTCAGCGGCTTCGAGCAGGGCGCCAAGGGCGTCGACGGCGGGGCCGTGCGGCTCGTCGGGGCCTACGCGGGCTGAGCCGAGCGGCGGTTGCCGAGCCTCGCGGGTCGGGGCGCGCCAAATGGCCGAATCGTCGGGCGGCTCCGCCGGATCCTGAAGTTCAGGCCATCTCGCTGGCCCGACGAGCGCAGCCGCCTAAACGGGGGACCGGCGGGGCACAGGTCGGGAACAGCGGAGTCCGCATTTCGCGGGACAAACGGGCGATTTCGACGTACTCTGTGATGGTTGCTCAACGATGAGCGGCACGGCAATGACGCCACATCACCCCAGAGGACCACCCGATGTCTTTCACCCGCACAGTCACCGTCATCGATCACGAGGTCGTCGTCCGCACCGTCGAGGTGCCCGACGAGGCTCCGGCGCAGACATTCACCGCGATCACCGGCGGGCGTCGCACCGCTGCATTCACGGCGGCTGGCGGACTCTTCGTCATCGCCCTAGCCCTCATGCCCGCGGTGACGGCCGCATTCCACTGAGCCGTCGCCCGCATCTCGAATGACGAATGCCGCCTCCCGAAGGAAGCGGCATTTCGCTGCGATGTTCGCCCAGCGAGCGCTCAGGCCGACTTGTGCTGCGGCTCGTCGTGCTCGACGAAGTCGTCGGCGTACTTGTCGACGTACTGGTCATCGGTGTCGTCTTCTTCTACCTCGTCGGCCCACTTGTCGACGTAATTGTCGTCGCCGTGCGGGCTGGAGAGCTCTTTTTCGAGCGCACCGTAGTTGGTGTCCGGGCTGAAGTACTTCAGCTCGCGGGCAACCTTGGTGTGCTTGGCTTTTTGACGGCCACGCCCCATGCGAGACCCCCTCGTGATTCTGGTTCCGGTTGACTGCAGATGCGACTCGAATCGAAGCGCGCTTCGACTGGAATCACCACCGAGCCCGGGAACTACCGACAGGTAAATGGTGCAAAACTAACCGCAACCTTAGCATGTGCCCGCACGGCACGACCCCGAGTCGAGCTACGGCCAGAATGGATGCATGGTTGTCGCATCAGGAGCCCCCTCTGCCGCTCCGCGAACCAGGGTCGTCATCATCGGTGCCGGTCAGGCCGGACTTTCGGTCGCCTACTACCTCCGCCGGTTCGGTCTCGTACCGGGCTCCGACTTCGTCGTCGTCGACCGCGGCCCCAGCACTGGGGGAGCCTGGCAGTTCCGCTGGAGAGCGCTCCGTCTCGGCACCGCCCACAAGGTCAACGACCTCCCCGGCCTCGCCGACCTCGGCCTCAGTTTCGACACCGCCGACCGGAGCGTGCCGGCGCGCGACATCGTCTCCGACTACTACGACCGCTACGAGCGGTACTACGACCTCCGGGTGCGCCGCCCGGTCGAAGTCCGCCGGGTCGACGAGTCGGGCGACGGCGACCTCGTCGTCGAGTTCGCTCACGCATCAGGATCCAGCTCTCCCGCCGAGACCGAGACCCTCACCACCGAGATCGTGGTCAACGCCACGGGGACGTGGGGCTCGCCCTTCCGCCCGTACTACCCCGGTCGCGACGACTTCGCCGGTCGGCAGCTGACCACAGCCGAGTACGTCTCCGCCGATGAGTTCGCCGGGCAAGACGTCGTGGTCGTGGGCGGGGGAACGAGCGCCATCGGATTCCTCCTGGAGCTCGAGAGGGTGGGCGCGACGACGACCTGGGCGACGAGGCGACCGGTCGAGTGGTTCGACCAGCAGGAGCTCGGCGTCGAGATGGGGCTCGCGGCGGTCGGCGAGCAAGACGAGGCGGCGAAGCTGGGGCTCGCACTCCCGAGCATCGTGAGCGGCACGGGGGTGCCCATGACGCGTCGCAATCGCGCCGGCATCGACCGTGGGGTGCTGGTCGATCGGCCGATGTTCGCCTCGATCGAGAAAGACGGGGTGCGGTGGGGCGACGGATCCTTCGCCCCGGCCGACGCGATCATCTGGGCGACCGGGTTCCGGCCCGAGCTGCGGCATCTCGCACCCCTCGGCCTGCGGAGCGCCCAGGGCGGCGTGGCCGTCGAGCGGGGTGTCTCGACGGTGGATCGGCGGGTGTTCTTCGCGGGCTACGGGCCGCAGGCGTCGACGATCGGGGCCAACCGGGCCGGGCGGGTCGTCGCGCGACAGGTGCTGCTGGCTCTGTCTCGCTCGCGCTAGCCCGGTCGCTTCCGAATTTGAAGGAGATCCCGGCCGACACGCCGCGCCGATCCGCCTCACTTTCGCGGATCGGCGCTTTTCTCCTTCAAATTCGGGAGGGGAGGCGGGGGCTAGCGACGCGGCGGGTCGTCCTGCGACTTCTTCGAGGGCGCCGACGCGCTGTTGCGGGCCGTCGACCGGGCGGCAGCGGCCTTGCGGCGCGACTTCGTGGTGGTACCGCCGTGCTGGTCGTGCTTCGGCGCAGCGGCGTTCGCGGCGGCCATGGCCTTGTCGGCCTCCGCCTGGGCGATTCTCGCCGAGGCCGCATCGGCGTGCATGCTCCGCGGCACGGGTTTCACCGGGCGGCGCGGTTCTCCGGAGCGGTCCTGGCCCGGGAAGACCCGCGAGCGACGGCCGTAGAGCAACTCGGACGAGTCGAGGAGCCACGGCACGAGCGCCACCGTGACGCCGTGGGCGAGCATGAGCTTCTGGCGGATCCTTCGGCTTCTGTGGTTGTGGAGCAGTGACTCCCACCAGTGCCCGACGATGTAGATCGGGGTGTAGACGGTGACGACCTCGGCGCCGAATTCTTCGCGGTGCGCCTTGATGTACTTGATCACGGGCACGGCTACGTCGCGGTAGGGCGACGGGATGATGATGAGCGGGACGTCGATGTTCATGTCGTCCCACTGCTTTTGCAGGCGGTCGGTCGACTCATGGTCGACGGCGACGTGGATGGCCTCCAGAGTGTCGTGCCGAGCCGCAATGGCGTAGTCGATCGCCTTGAGCACGGGCTTCTGCATCTTGCCGACCAGCACGATCGCGTGGTCGCCCGATGCGCCGAAGGTAGTGGTCTCGTCGACCTCCACCTCGACATCGACGTCGCGGTAGTAGCGGTTGACGCCGAGCATGAGGGTGAACAGGATTGGCATCACGACGAAGACGATCCAGGCGCCGTGTGTGAACTTCGTGATGGTGACGACCACGAGCACCGTGAACGTCATGATCGCGCCGATCAGGTTGATCGTCAGCGAGCGCTTGATCTGACCCCGGTCGACGGTCGCGGGATCGCGCAGGAGCCGCAGCCAGTGGCGCACCATGCCGGTCTGGCCGAGTGTGAACGACACGAAGACGCCGATGATGTACAGCTGGATCAGCTGGGTGACGTTCGCCCGGAAGATGAGCAGGATCACGCTCGCGATGACCGCGAGCACGATGACGCCGTTCGAGTAGATGAGTCGGTCGCCGCGGCTGTTGAGCGCCTTGGGGGCGTAGGTGTCGCGCGCGAGGATGGAGCCGAGGAGCGGGAAGCCGTTGAAGGCCGTGTTCGCGGCGAGAAGCAGCACGGCCGCCGTGACGGCCTGGATCACGTAGAAGGCGATGCTGCCCGGGCCGAAGACCGCGCTCGCCACCTGCGAGATCAGGCTCGGCTGCGGAGTCGTCGCGCAGTTCGCCATGCCGATCAGGTCGCAGGCGCGCTCGGCGTAGTGCACCTTCGAGATGAGTGCCACCGAGACGAGACCGGCGAACAGCACGATCGCGATGCCACCCATGAGCACGAGGGTCTTCTGCGCGTTCTTGACCTTGGGGAGCCGGAAGGCGGGCACGCCGTTGGCGATCGCCTCGACGCCGGTGAGAGCCGAGCAGCCGGAGGCGAAAGCGCGGAGGAGGAGAAGGACGAACGCCGCGTGGGCCACGTTGTCGCCCTGCACGGTGTAGCCGGCGCTCTCGGCGACCGGTGCGTCGCCCATCGCGGTGCGCACGAGGGCCACGATGATCATCACGAACACGCTGGTGATGAAGAGGTAGGTCGGCACCGCGAAGGCTTTGCCGGATTCGCGGACACCGCGAAGGTTCACGGCGGCGAGCAGGATCACGAAGAAGATCGCCATCTCGACGCGGATGCCGTTCAGCTCGGGCAGCGCCGAGATGATGTTGTCGACGCCCGACGCGACCGAGACGGCCACGGTCATGACGTAGTCGACGAGCAGGGCCGACGCGACGATGAGGCCGGGCTTCTCGCCCAGGTTCTTGCGGGCGACCTCGTAGTCGCCGCCGCCCGACGGATACGCCTTGATGAGCTGCCGGTACGAGAGGACGACGACGATCAGAAGGATCACGACCGCCGCCGCGACGCCCGGCGCGAGAGTGAGGAACCCCAGCCCGCCGATCAGCAGGATCATCAGGAGCTCCTGCGGCGCGTAGGCCACGGAGCTCAGGGGGTCGCTCGCGAAGATGGGGAGCGCGAGGTGCTTGGGAAGGAGCTGCCCCTCGAGCTTCTCGGAGGAGAGGGGCTCGCCGATCAGCCAGCGCTTGGGAGACCGAACGTCGTTACTCACGAGCCGCAAGCCTAATCGCGTGCAATCGGCTGTCAACACCAGCGCGACACGCTCTATTCCCCCAGTTCTCGGGTCCCTCCCAGTCGGCTCACTGTCTTGAGTCCGAGCGAGGCACAGCCGCCCCCCAGTGCGGCTGGTGTTGCATAAGAAAACTGTCTGTTTTTTCGGGTCATCGGGTGGAGCCTTCGTGCATCTTCTTTCTGTCTTCAGCCTGCGCAACCGCGCGCTGATCGCTCTCATCACCATCGTGGTGGCGATCTTCGGCGGCTACGCGCTGACTTCGCTCAAGCAGGAGCTGATTCCCGACATCCAGTTCCCCCAGGTCGCGATCGTCTCCTCGTACCCTGGAGCCTCTCCGCAGGTCGTGAACGACAGCGTCTCGGCTCCGATCGAGAAGGCGATCCAGGTGATCCCCGGCCTGAAGTCGACCACTGCGACGTCGCAGACCTCCGAGAGCAACATCTCGGCCGAGTTCGACTACGGCACCGACCTGCCCGCCACCGAGGAGAAGATCCAGCAGGCGATCGACACCGTCTCGCTTCCCGACAGCGTCGACACGCAGGTGGTCTCGGGCAGCCTCGACGACCTCCCGGTCGTGCAGCTCGCCGTCACAGGCGGGCCCGCCGACAAGCAGAAGCTCGTCGACGACCTGACCAACATCACCGTCCCGGCCCTGCAGAAGCTCGACGGTGTGCGACAGGCCTCGGTCTACGGCGATGCCGGGCAGCGCGTCACCATCGAGCCGGATCAGGAGAAGCTCCAGGCGGTCGGGCTCTCGACGGCGGCCATCAAGGACGCACTGGACGACAACGGCACTCTCCTGCCCGGTGGCCAGATCACCCAGAACGGCAAGACCCTCTCGATCCAGTCGGGCGCGCGCCTCACCTCGGTCACTCAGGTGAAGAAGCTGCCGCTGGTCGGGGCGAAGAACGCTCTCACCGGTCAGGTCGAAGCGACCGACATCGCCGACGTGGCCACCGTGAAGCTGACCAGCGCCCCGGTGACGTCGATCTCTCGCGTCAACGGCAAGGACGCCCTGACGATCGCGGTGACGAAGACCCTTGAGGCGAACACGGTCAGCGTCTCGAGCACGATCCGCGATCAGATCTCGTCGCTCGAGTCGAACCTGTCGGACGGCGTCAAGATCGAGGTGGTCTTCGACCAGGCCCCGTTCATCACGCAGTCGATCGAAAGCCTCTCGACCGAGGGGCTTCTCGGCCTCCTTTTCGCGGTCGTCGTGATCCTCGTCTTCCTGCTGTCCCTCCGGTCGACGCTCGTCACCGCCATCAGCATCCCCACCAGCGTCTTGATCACGTTCATCGGGCTGCTCGCGTCGAACTACACGCTCAACATCCTCACGCTCGGTGCCCTGACGATCGCCATCGGGCGCGTGGTGGACGACTCCATCGTCGTCACCGAGAACATCAAGCGGCACCTGGTGCCAGGAGTCGACCGGATCACGGCCATCACCGAGGCTGTTCGCGAGGTCGCCGGTGCCGTCACAGCCTCGACGATCACGACCGTCGTCGTGTTCCTTCCGCTCGCCTTCGTCCAAGACGTCACGGGCGAGCTCTTCCGGCCCTTCGCGCTGACCGTCGTGATTGCGCTCGCCGCCTCGCTCTTCGTGTCGCTGACGATCGTGCCCGTGCTCGGCTACTGGTTCATGCGCGCGCCGAAGATGCACAAGCACGAGGTCGGGGCCGAAGCCCAGGCCGCCACGGTGCCTGCAACGACTCCGTCGACCGCGCCCAGAGCGCCCGGCGCGACCCGCATCGACCCGGAGCCGGCCGACCGCCTTCACCGCGTGTATCGGCCGATCCTGCTGGCGACCCTCCGTCACCCGTGGATCACCGTCGTGGCCGCCCTCGTCATCTTGGCCGGGTCGGGTGGGGCCGCGACTCTCCTGACCACGAACTTCCTCGGATCCTCGGGTCAGAACACCCTCACGGTCACGCAGGTGCTTCCGGCCGCGTCGAGCCTCGCCGTGCAGTCCGACCAGGCGGAGAAGGTCGAGAAGGCCCTCGACTCGACCGACGGGGTCGAGACGGTGCAGCTCACGATCGGCTCCAGCGGAAACTCGCTCGCCGCCTTCTTCGGCGGAACCGGCGGCAGCACGGTCACGTACCAGATCACCACCGACGAGAACGCCGACCAGGATGCCCTGACGGCGACCGTCCGCGACCGGCTCGACGCGCTCAGCGATGCCGGAGACATCTCGGTGGAGGCCTCGAGCGGACTCGGCTCCTCGAGCGACATCGAGGTGAACGTCACCTCGAACGACGCTTCGACGCTCGCGACGGCGTCCGACCGCGTGCTGAAGGCGATGAAGGGACTGCCCGCCACCGCGGGAGCGTCGACTAACCTCTCGGCCGCCCAGCCACTCATCGGCGTCGAGGTTAACCGCGCCAAGGCAGCCTCGTACGGGCTTTCCGAGCTCGATGTCGGAGGCATCGTCTCGCAGGCTGTCCAGCCCTTCCAGGTCGGCTCTCTCGAGATCAACGCCTCCACGGTCGACATCTACACGATTCCGACCGACCCGCCGAAGACGCTCGCCTCGCTGAAAGACGTCGAGATCCCGACGTCGACCGGCACCGTTCCTCTATCTACGATCGCCACGGTCTCACAGACCGAGGGGCCGACGTCGATCACGACCGAGAACGCCGTTCGCAGCGCGACGATCACGATCACGCCGTCGTCCGACAACCTGTCGGCCGCCAACTCGCAGGTGACCGATGCGCTCGCCGGAGTCGACCTGCCGAAGGGGGCCACGGCCGCGATCGGCGGCGTGACCGCTCAACAGGGCACCGCCTTCACCGACCTCGGCATCGCGATCCTCATCGCGATTCTGATCGTCTACATCGTCATGGTGGCCGCGTTCAAGAGCCTGCTGCAGCCCGTGCTCCTTCTGGTGTCGATCCCGTTTGCCGCCACCGGGGCGATCCTGTTGCAGCTGATCGCGAAGGTGCCCCTCGGCGTTCCGTCGGTGATCGGATTCCTGATGCTCGTCGGAATCGTGGTGACGAACGCCATCGTGCTCATCGACCTCGTCAACCAGTACCGCCGTCGAGGGCTGCGGGTGCATGAGGCTCTCGTCGAAGGCACGTCGCGGCGCCTCCGTCCGATCCTGATGACCGCCCTCGCCACGATCTTCGCCCTCACCCCGCTCGCGATCGGGCTCACCGGGCACGGATCGTTCATCTCGCAGCCGCTCGCGCTGATCGTCATCGGCGGACTCGTCTCGTCGACCGTTCTGACCCTCATCGTGCTGCCGGTGCTCTACTCGCTGATCTATTCGTGGCTGGAGCGACGAGCGGACCGCCGGGAGCGCGCGGCGGCGTAGCGACACAGACGAGGATCCGACACGGGCGGCAGTCGCGGATCCTGCCCTCGCATCTTCGTCACCACTCGCGTAGTGTGTGTGGGTCGGCTCGAGACACCGCACTGTGCTGCTCTAACAGCACTGGCGGTTGGGTTTGTATGTCTCAGGGGCCGGAATCGCAGCGAATCGCGTTGCGAACAATCACATGTATGTGAACGGTCCCTGGCCAATGACTGCCCGGGTGAATTCTTCGCGTCATTACGTAGAACCCAGGAAGAACCATGTCTCCTTACGACAAATCTGCATCGTCACGCCCCAAGGGCGAGCGTCCCGGCTCGAAGAGCCCCAAGCACCGCGGCTTCCGTGCTGAGGCCGAGGGTGGGCCCGCGAAGAAGCGCTGGGATGCCCCCGAGCGCGCTGCTCGCGCCGAGGGTCGCTCCGGCGGTCGCGACGCTGGTGCTCGTGGCGGTTCCGCTCGTGACGCCGGTGCCCGTGGCGGCTCGGCTCGCGATTCCCGTGGTGCCGGTCGCGACGCTTCGGCGGGACGCCCCAATTGGGAGCCCCGCAAGACCGGCGGCTCCAACCCCCGCTTCGGCGGCGGAGCCCGCGACGATCGCGACGCCCGCAACGGTGCCCGTGGCGGCGACCGCTTCGACCGCAACGACCGCTTCGGTGGCGGACGCCCCTCGCGCGACGACCGACCGGCCCGTGACGACCGTCCGTCGCGTGACGACCGCTTCGGTGGAGGCCGCCCGGCTCGCGACGACCGCGCCCCCCGCGACGACCGCGGTGGTCGCTCGTACGACCGCAGCGACCGCCCCGCCCGTGACGACCGCGCCCCGCGTTCGTTCGACCGCGGCGACCGCCCCGCCCGCAGCTACGACCGCCCCGAGGGCGGCCGCCCGGGCCGCGAAGACCGCGCCCCCTTCAAGAAGCGCGACGACTACGGCCAGGGCCGCCCGGCTCGCGACGATCGCGCGCCCCGCTCGAACGACCGTGGCGACCGCCCCGCTCGTGACGACCGTGCCCCGCGTTCGTTCGACCGCAACGACCGTCCTGCCCGTTCGTTCGATCGGGACAGCCGTCCTGCTCGTTCGTTCGATCGGGACAGCCGTCCGGCCCGCGACGACCGTCCGGCTCGCGACGACCGCGCTCCGCGTTCGTTCGATCGGAACGACCGCAACGACCGTCCCGCTCGTTCGTTCGATCGCGACAGCCGTCCGGCTCGTGACGACCGCGCTCCGCGCTCGTTCGACCGCAGCGACCGCACCGAGCGTCCGGCTCGCTCCTTCGACCGCACCGAGCGTCCGGCTCGCTCCTTCGACCGCACCGAGCGTCCCGCTCGCTCCTTCGACGGCGACGACCGCCCGAGCCGCTCGAGCGACTACTACCCGAAGCGCGACTCGCACTTCACTCCCGAAGACGACGTCAAGCTCGAGAAGCTTCAGGCCGAGGTCGTCACCGCCGGTGACGTCGCGGGCAAGACCTGGGGCGACCTGGGCCTCGGCGACAACCTCACCCGTCAGCTGATCGCGATGGGTGCTCCCTCGCCGTTCCCGATCCAGGCGGCGACGATCCCCGACGTGATCGCGGGCAAGGACGTCCTCGGGCGTGGCCGCACCGGATCCGGCAAGACCATCGCCTTCGGGGCACCTCTCGCCGAGAAGCTGCTCGAGCACGGCGGAGCCAAGGATCGCAAGATGGGCCGCAAGCCCCGCGCACTGATCCTCGCACCGACCCGCGAGCTCGCCATGCAGATCGACGACACCGTGCAGCCCATCGCGCGCTCCGTCGGACTCTTCACCACCCAGATCTACGGCGGCGTGCCGCAGCAGCGTCAGGTGCACTCCCTGCAGCGCGGCGTCGACATCGTCATCGGCACCCCCGGGCGGATCGAAGACCTCATCGAGCAGGGTCGCCTCGACCTCAGCGAGGTCACCGTCACGGTGCTCGACGAGGCCGACCACATGTGCGACCTCGGGTTCCTCGAGCCGGTTCAGCGCATCCTTCGCGAGACCGCGGCGGTCACCCGTCACGGTGCCCGTGCGCAGAAGCTCCTCTTCAGCGCCACCCTCGACAAGGGTGTCGCCAAGCTGGTCGACGAGTTCCTGACCGATCCGGCCGTCCACGAGGTCGCTGGCGAAGACCAGGCGTCCGCCACCATCGATCACCGCGTACTGCTGATCGACCAGCGCGACAAGGGTGCGATCATCGAGCAGCTCGCGCAGGGCAAGGGCAAGACACTCGTCTTCGCCCGCACGCGCGCTTTCGCCGAGCAGCTCGCCGACCAGCTCGAAGACGCCGGAATCGCGTCGACCAGCCTCCACGGCGACCTGAACCAGTCGCGCCGTACCCGCAACTTGCAGCTGCTCACCTCGGGCCGTGTCAACGTGCTCGTCGCCACCGACGTCGCAGCCCGCGGCATCCACGTCGACGACATCGAGCTGGTCATCCAGGCCGACGCCCCCGACGAGTACAAGACCTACATGCACCGCTCCGGACGCACCGGCCGCGCGGGCAAGGAGGGCACCGTCGTGACGCTGATCACGCGTGCTCGCCGCCGCCGCATGGAAGAGCTGCTCGACCGCGCCGAGATCACGGCCGAAATGGTCGAGGCTCGCCCCGGCGATCGCCTGATCGACCAGCTCGCGGGGGTCTGATTCCATTGGGTCGGCTCCTCCGGCGGGGCCGGAGCTCGACAAGCTCGCTCGTCCGGCCTCGCCTGCGTCGCCGGCCGTGACCCTCTGGGTCGACTCCTCCCGGAGTAAACCCGCACAGACGGCGTAAACACATGCCCTAGGGCAGGTGTTTACGCCGTTCGTGCGGGTGCAGCCACACGCGGGTCGTCAGAGACGGTCGAGGATCCCACGGGCATAGTTCGCCTGCCCGGCGTGCTGCAGGCAGTCGTTCACGATGCTCACAAGGCGGGCGCCGCGCGTGACCGGCGGATCCCACGCCTCGTCGACCACGTCGTCGAGATCGTCGCCCGAGACGGTGCCGAGGTAGGCGACGGTCGCTGCCGTGACCGCCTCGAGGTATCCGCTCAGGAGATCGGCGGTGGCGACGACTCGCGTCACATCGCCGGCGCTCATGCCATAGCCCATCTCGTCGGGGCCGAACGGCAGCTCGAACCGGCCGTACCAGCCGTCGGCCGTCCAGACCTCCTTCGACCCGGCGAGGGCGGCGATCTGGGCATCCTGCCCGCGGGCCGTGTGCCACGCGAGCCACGCGATCGTGTTCGTGCCGGGCGCGGGCCGGGCAGCGAGCTGCTGGGGATCGAGACCGTCGGTGGCGCGATCGACGAGGGCGGGGATCCTGGAGAACGATTCGATGAGAAGGTCGGACGGAGTCATGACTCCACGCTACGACCAGGGGCCAGCCGGCGTGCGGCGTGCCAGGATTCAGACATGAAGCTGGCCGAAGCCCTGATCAACCGAGGTGATCTGCAGAAGCGCATCGAGCAGTTGCGCTCCCGCGTGATCGCCAATGCCCGCTACCAGGAGGGCGAAGAGCCGGGGGAGAACGCCGAGGCGCTTCTCGCCGAGGTCATCTCCCTTCAGGAGGCCCTCGAGCAGTTGGTCGTCGCGGTGAACCTGACCAACTCGACGACGATGCTCGACGACGGACGCACCATGACCGAGGCGCTGGCCCACCGAGACGCCCTCCGCAGCCGGCATTCGATCCTCGTGCAGGCGGCCGACGCCTCGGCCGGTATGGGAGAGTTCGCGGGCTATCGCCAGCTGCGGAGCGAACTCCGCCAGCTCTCGGCTCTTCCGACCGCGGCCGTCCGCCAGCAGGCCGACGACGTCGCTCGCCGTCTGCGGCAGCTCGACGTGATCATCCAGCAGGCGAACTGGGAGGCCGACCTGGCCGACTGAGAGACAGCGCTGAGAACAGCGACAGCACGAGCGGTGAGTCGGTAGGCATCCGCCGGAGCGAGCACGGAGCCGACGGGACGACGGTGAATTCGTCCCACTGCATCCGCGAGGGGCCGCGGGCGGCCGCAAGGCGCTCACACCTCAGCCCAGCACCCATCACAGGTGACCTCGCAGCAGTCACACCTCATCACCGCGTGCTGGCCGGGGGTTCGCCGAGGGCGGGATCGGGGCCTCACCGCGGTGTTTGGAGTGGCCTCTGCCGATGTCGGCGCGCGGTCGTCGATGTCGGCGGCCCTCGCTACGCTGGCGAGGCCCACCGACGAAAGGCGAGCGCTTGCTGATCTTGCACACCAGCGACTGGCATCTGGGGCGCACGCTCCACGGCGTCGACCTCCTCGACCACCAGCGGGTCTATGTCGACCATCTGGTCGAGCTGGTGCGCGAGCGGTCGATCGACGTCGTGCTGGTCGCGGGCGACGTTTACGACCGGGCCGTGCCGTCGGTGACGGCCGTTCAGCTGCTGTCGTCCGCGCTGGCGCGTCTCGGCGAGCTCGCCACCGTGATTGTGACGCCGGGCAACCACGACTCGGCCGTTCGCCTGGGGTTCGCGTCCGGCCTGCTTCGCGACCACGTGCAGATCCGCGCGTCGGTCGATGACCTCGCCGAGCCAGTCGTGCTCGACGACGCGAGCGGCCCGGTCGCGTTCTACGGCCTGCCCTACCTCGATCCCGACAGCGTGCGCGCGGTTCTCGTGCCAGACGAGCAACGGGCCGAGGATCCCACGGCGAGACTCGCGAGATCCCATGCGGCCGTGATGGGCGCGGCCCTCGATCGTGTGCGGGCCGACCTCGCCACCAGGCCGGGCACCCGCGCCGTCGTGCTCGCCCACGCGTTCGTGGTCGGTGGCACCTCGAGCGACAGCGAGCGCGACATCCGCGTCGGCGGGGTCGACTCGGTTCCGGCTGAGCTGTTCCGCGGCGTCGACTACGTGGCCCTCGGTCACCTGCACGGCGCCCAGGGCATCACCGCGCCTGCCGCGGGCCCGGTCATCCGCTACAGCGGTTCGCCGCTCGCGTTCTCGTTCGGCGAGAAGCACCAGGTCAAGTCGTCGGCCCTGGTGCGGCTGGCGGCCGGCGGCCAGGTCGACGTCGAGCTCGTTCCGACGCCGGTGCCGAGACGCCTCTCCGAGATCACCGGCGATCTCGCCGAGCTGCTCGACGGGCGGCACGACTCCCTGGCCGACAACTGGCTGCGCGTCTTCGTCACCGATCCTGTGCATCCGGCGGGCCTGCACGCGCTCGTCCGTGAGCGGTTCCCGCATGCGCTGTCGATCCAGCACGTGCCGCGGGGCGCGGTCCGTTCGGCGGAACGGCGGGCGGTGCCGGTCGACGCCGATCCGGTCGAGGTCGCTCGCGAGTTCGTCGCGTTCGCCACCGGGGCGGAGGCGAGCGACGCCGAGATCTCTGTGCTGCGTGCGGCCTACGAGGCAGCCGGTCGAGCCGAGCTGAGCGCCTGATGGAGCTGCATCGCCTGACGCTCCGCGCCATCGGCCCCTACGCCGACGAATTCACGATCGACTTCGCCGCACTCCGGTCGTCCGGGGTCTTCCTGCTCGAGGGCCCGACCGGCTCGGGCAAATCGACGATCATCGACGCGATCGTGTTCGCGCTCTACGGTGGCCTCGCGGGTGCCTCGTCGAGCGACGATCGACTCCGCAGCCACCACGCCGGCCCCTCGGTCGAACCGTTCGTCGAGCTCGTCTTCGAGACCGGCGCCGGCATCCACCTCATCCGGCGCAGCCCGAAATGGAACCGCCCGAAGAGCCGCGGCGTCGGCACGACACCCGTCAACATGGCGGTGGTCCTGCAGCGGCTCGCGACGCCGGGTGCTGTCGACGGCGAGACGCTGTCGACGCGGGCGCAGGAGGTCGGAGGGGAGATTCCTCGGATCCTGGGGGTCACTAAAGAGCAGTTCCTGCAGACGATCGTGCTTCCGCAGGGCGAGTTCGCTCGCTTTCTCGCCGCCAGCGGCGAAGAGCGTCGGCTCGTGCTGCAGTCGTTGTTCGGCACCGAGATCTACGACCGCACGACCGCGACCCTCGTCGATGCCCGGCGCGCGGCCAACGCCGCCGTCGAGTCGTCGCAGCGCGCCGTCGACGAGGCGCTGGCGGGTCTCCGCAGCACGGTCGACGTCGGCGCCGATCAGGGTCCGGGCGATGGCCCGCGTGTGGAGAAAGACGCCGGTCTCGGTGGTGACGGCGGCACGGAAAGCCCCGTCGAGACGGTGTCGATCGACGTGGAGAACGCGGCCGAGGTGGTCGCCAGGCTGAGCGCCGAGTCGGGCTCAGCGGGTGAGCGCCGCGACATCGCCCGCGCGGCACTCGACGATGCCAGCGCGAAGTCGGCGGAGGTCACGAGGCTGGCCGAGGCGATCGAGGCGCGGCGTGGTCTGATGGCTCGCCGCGAAGCCCTCTCTGGGCGGGTTGCTGCCGTGGCCGAGGCTCGCAACCGAACCGAGCTGGCCGACCGTGCCGCTCTGGTCGAGGGGCCCGCGCGAGCGCTCAGCCTCTCCGAGGCGAAACGGGAACGCGCGCGCGACGAGCTCGCCGTACTGCGGGGCAGTATCGACGACAGCCTGTTCGGGGCAGAGCTCGACGATCTGCGAGATCGCCGCGAGCGACTCGCCCACGAGCGAGCGACACTGGCCGCCATCGTCGACCTCGAGGTGGGCCTGCCGGCGCGCGACGACGAGCAACTGCGCACCCGGGGCCAGCTCGCCGATCGTCGAGCGGGTATCGCAGCGGATGAGGCCCGGGTCACCGGCCGGGCGGCAGAACGGGAAGTGCTGACGGCCGAGATCGCCGCTGCGGCCGAGCTCGCGGGCACCCTCGACCTCGAGACCCGACGACTCGACGATCTGCATGCCGCCCTGGAGGCGGTGCGGCGCCATGCCGGACTGGCCGATGGGTTGCAGATCGCGCGGGAGAGCGTGTCAGCCGCTGCCGCTCGGGCCCGCAAGGCGGTCGATACCGAAGCCGACCTCCGCCGACGGCGCATCAGCGGTGTCGCCGGCGAGTTGGCTCTCGAACTGATCGACGGTGAACCCTGCAGTGTCTGTGGGGCAACCGAGCACCCGGCCCCGGCCGTGCTTCTCGACGGACATCCCGCCGATCGAGAGCTCGACGAGGCGACCCGGGCCCGTGAGGCTGCGGAAGCCGCCCTGCAGACGGCTCGAGATGCGGCGTCCGCGCTCGAAGCGCGACTCGGCGACGCCGCCCAGGCCGTGGGCGAACACGACGGCGACGAACTGCGGGTACACCTGACCGAGGTCGAGGCGAAGATCGACGCGGCCCGGGCTGCAGTCTTGGAGCGGTCCAAGGCCGACGATCGCCTGCTCCGATTCGACGCCGAGACAGCCGCCCAGGAGGCCGCGATAGCAGCCGAGCGGCTCGACCTGGCGGCAGAGGAGGCCCGACTCGAGACCGAGGCGGAGCGGCTCGTCGCCGACCACTCGCGCGTCGCCGAGATTCTGGCGGGCCGTGCGGCATCGTGCGTCGCCCTCAGCGACGAACTGCACGCCGACGAGCGGGTGCTGGTGGCGATCGTGCGTGCGCGGGAGGCCGAGGCCGCCGCCGCCGTCGAGGTCGAGAGCCGCCGTGCAGACGTTGAGCTCGCCCTCGCGTCGTCGACCTTCAAGAGCGTCGCAGAGGCGTCGGCGGCGCTCCTCGCGCCGGGCGATCGGGCTGTGCTTCTGGCCGAGATCCGAGACTTCGACAATGAGTCGGCGGTCGTCGCAGACGGACTCGCGTCACCCCGCGTCGCGGCCCTCGACGGAGACGAGGTCGCCGACATCGAGGCGGCAGAGGGGGTGCTGGCGATGGCCTCGGCCGCCCACGCTGCCGCCGCCGATCGTGCTTCCATCCTCGAAGACCGTGCCGCGAGCTCCGAGAGGGCCCTCGGCCGCCTCCGGCAGGCCCTCCGCGCGGCCGACGCGGTCGCCGAGGAGTCGCGCGCCATCGTGCGCATGGCCGACGTCGCCAGCGCCAGCGGTGCAGAGAACCTCCACGGCGTCACCCTCGGCACCTACGTGCTCCTCCGGCGCTTCGACGACGTGGTCGCCGCAGCGAACAGCCGGCTGGGGCTCATGTCGAGTGGCCGGTACCAGCTCGAGGCCGCCGAACGCGAGGCCTCGTCAAGGGCACGCCGCGCCGGGCTCGCGCTGACGATCCGCGACAACGCCACCGGCACGACGCGCGACCCGAAGAGCTTCAGCGGCGGCGAGACCTTCTATGCCTCGCTCAGCCTGGCGCTCGGGCTCGCCGACGTGGTGCAGGCTGAGGCGGGCGGTATCGAACTCGGCACGCTCTTCGTCGACGAGGGCTTCGGCACGCTCGACCCCGAGACCCTCGACGCAGTCATGGCCGAACTCGGGGCGCTGTCGGCAGGCGGTCGCGTCGTCGGCATCGTCAGCCACGTCGACGAGCTCAAGCAGCGCATCGCCGACCGGATCGAGGTGCGGCGCCGGCCCGACGGCTCGTCGACGCTGACCTCGACGGTGGGGTGAGTGCGGCAAAATGAGACGATGATCGAAGACCCGGGGCTTCCGGCCACGATCGGCCTGGCTCTTCTCGTATCGGTGCCCGCCTGGGCCGTGCACGCCTGTGTGCGAGCCTGCGCGTCAGGCCAAATTCCTGCAAACGGCCTTGTCGGTCTCAGAGTTCGCGCGCTCATGCGGTCTGAGGCAGCTTGGCGTACGGGCCACGGGGCGGCAGCCCTCTGGACGCGGCGCATGGCGATCGGAGTCAGCGTCGTCCTTGCGATGAGCTGCGCCGCCCACGCACTGCCGATCCTCTACCTCGTCCTGCTCGGCATCGGCGTTCTGCTGCTACCGGCGGGGACTCTTGTCGCAGCCGCCGCGGCCCTGCGAGCGGTCGACTCGATGACCCAGGAGGGGGCCGCAGGGGCCGACACGTCGGGCTGAGCGTCGTCGACGCTGACCTCGACGGTGGGGTGAGCGAGCGGGGAGTGGTGGCCGAGGGGCGGGGGTCAGAGCGACGCGTGCCGGATCCTTCGGTTCGCCTCCAGAATGGAGCGATGCAGATTCGCGCGTTCCGCCCCGCTGACACCGAGCCCGTCGTCGCCCTCTGGGAGGAGGCCGGGCTGACCCGCCCGTGGAACGACCCCCGCAAAGACATCGAGCGCAAGCAGCGCGTGCAGCCCGAGCTGTTCCGCGTGGGCGTCGAGGGTGACGCGATCGTCGCGACGGCCATGGCCGGATACGACGGACATCGCGGCTGGGTCTACTACGTCGCCGTGGCCGACTCGGCGCGCGGAACCGGGCTCGGCGCACAGATCATGGCCGACGTCGAGCGCCTGCTGACCGACCTGGGCTGCCCCAAGATCAACGTGCAGGTGCGCCAGGGCAACGATGCCGTGATCGGCTTCTACGAGCACCACGGCTACTCGCCCGACGGCGCGCTCGGCTTCGGCAAGCGCCTGATCTCCGACGTCGCCGACTGACACGTAGGCGCGGGGCCGTCGCGCTACCCTCGCCAGGTGCCTTACGCGTATCACCGGCTGTTCCGCGCCCGTCCCCGCTACCGCTGGTGGAAGCCGCTCGTGGCGCTCATCTTCGGCGTCGGCATCTACTACGCGCTGAGCATCGTCTGGCAGGAGCTCCTCCTGCTGACAGTCGACGCGATCGGCGGCACTCAGGCCCGGCTCGATCTCGTCGGCGACATTCGGCGCAACCAGCAAGACGCCTCAAATCCGCTCGTGATGCTGTTCACGCTCGGCTCGCTCGCGCTGCTTCTGCCCTCGATGATCGTGGGCGTGCGGATCCTCGGCCTCGGCCCCATCGGCCAGCTGACGAGCGTGGTCGCGCGCCTTCGCTGGCGCTGGATGGCGCGCTGCATCATTCCGGCGGTCGTCTACATGGCCCTGCAGGTCGGTCTCGGTTTCGTGGTGCCCGCGTCATGGCAGGGCCAAGGATCCGACACGGCTGCGACCCAGACGACCACCCCGCCGCTGGCGCTGTTCGTGTCGATCGTGCTCATCCTGCTCCTGGTCCCGTTCCAGGCGGCCGGCGAGGAGTTCGCCTTTCGCGGCTTTGGGATGCAGGCGCTCGGATCGTGGGTGCGCTGGCCCGTCGTCGCCATCGTCGTGCCGACGGTGGCCTTCGCCTTCGCGCACAGCTACAACGTCTGGGGCAAACTCGACGTCGCGACCCTCGGGGTGGCCTTCGCCTACCTCACCTGGCGGACGGGCGGGCTCGAGGCGGGCATCGTCGCCCATGTGGTCAACAACGTGGTGGTCTTTCTCCTGGCGGCTCCGGTCGTGAGCACGCAGCAGGCTGACGGGTCGCCGGGTGCCTTTGCCGTGACGCTCGTCGCCTCGGCCGCCTATGTGGGCCTGGTCACTCTCGTCGCACGCCGAAACGGACCCGAGCGCGTGGCGCCCGAGTCCGTTTCGGTGGGGGATGCTGCGGTGTAACGAGGATGTCAGCCGGCGAAGAGGCCGGTGAAGATCTTCGAGGCCTCGTCGTTCGTCATCTTCTTCTCGGCGGTGATGAGGTTGACGGTGGAGCCGAGGTCGGTCGTGGCTGTGAACTCGCGGTTGTCGCTCTTCTCGGAGCCCTTCGACGTGGTGAGGACGGAGCCTGAGAACTTCGCGACGGCGTCGTTGTCGATGACGACGCGGCTCTTGTCTTTAGCAACCTTGTCGGCTGCCGAGTCGGACTTCGCGTCACCGCTCGACTTGGTCTCTTTGTCGTCGACGTCGACCGCGATGACGCTGCCCTTCTTGCTCGACCAGACGCACTGGCCGCCCTTGCCGTCGATCTTCGAGTGCGACTCGAGCTTCATGCCGTCGATGCTCGAACCGAGCGCGGATTCGAACGAGGTGCAGTCGTCGGCGTGGAGTGCGAGAGGCTCGCTGGTGGTGGCGGAGGACGTGCAGCCCGTAAGGGCGGCCACGGCTGCGACGGTGAGGGCGGTGGCGGCGAGGAAGCGCTTCATGGGGGTCTCCTAAATGAGTTCGGGATTGCCAATCTAACATATTGCGTTTTATCAGACCAGAGCTTGTGGACAAGGGCGCCGGGGTGTCGGGCCCGGCTCGTAGACTCGCCGGGTGACTACGACGACAGACGCGGCCCCGCGGCCGGGTGCCCCACTGCCAATCGACGTGTTGCAGGAGGTCTTCGGCTACGAGTCGTTCCGCGGCAGCCAGGCCGAGATCATCGATCAGGTGGTCAGCGGCGGCGACGCCCTGGTGCTGATGCCCACCGGTGGCGGCAAATCGCTGTGTTACCAGGTGCCCGCACTCGTCCGCGACGGCGTCGGCATTGTTGTCTCTCCGCTCATCGCGCTCATGCAAGATCAGGTCGACGCCCTCGAGGCGGTCGGTGTTCGCGCCGCTTTCCTGAACAGCACGCAAGACGGCGCCGAGCGCCAGCGTGTCGAGAATGCCTTTCGAAGCGGCGATCTCGACATGCTGTATCTCGCGCCCGAGCGGCTTCGGCTCGAATCGACCAAGCGACTGCTCGACGAGGGGCAGATCTCGCTCTTCGCCATCGACGAGGCTCACTGTGTGGCGCAGTGGGGCCACGACTTCCGCCCCGACTACCTTGAACTCTCCGTGCTCCACGAGCGCTGGCCCGCAGTGCCCCGAATCGCCCTCACGGCGACGGCGACCGAGACGACGCACCGCGAGATCTCGACCCGGCTCGACCTCGACTCCGCGCGCCACTTCGTCGCGGATTTCGACCGACCGAACATCCAGTACCGCATCGAGGCGAAAGACCAGCCGCTGAAGCAGATTCTGCGGCTGATCCAGACGGAGCATCCGGGCGACGCCGGAATCGTCTACTGCCTGTCGCGCAACTCCGTCGAGAAGACGGCCGAGTCGCTCGTGGCGAATGGCATCCCCGCCCTCCCCTATCACGCCGGTCTCGACGCCGCGACGCGGCAGCGAAACCAGTCGCGCTTCCTCCGCGAAGACGGAATCGTCATGGTCGCGACGGTCGCCTTCGGCATGGGCATCGACAAGCCCGACGTCCGATTCGTCGCCCATCTCGACCTCCCCAAGTCGGTCGAGGGCTACTACCAGGAGACCGGTCGAGCCGGGCGTGACGGCCTGCCGGCGACCGCGTGGCTCGCGTACGGGCTGCAAGACGTCATGCAGCAGCGACGCATGATCGACCAGTCGGAGGGCGACGCCGCGCATCGTCGGCAGCTGACGGTCCACCTCGACGCGATGCTCGCGCTCTGCGAGACCGTGGAGTGCCGACGCGTGCAGCTTCTCGCCTACTTCGGGCAGTCGTCGACGGCCTGCGGAAACTGCGACACCTGCCTCACGCCGCCGACGTCGCTCGACGGCACAGTCGCCGCGCAGAAGCTCCTCTCGACCATCGTCCGGCTCAAGCGCGAACGTAACCAGCAGTTCGGCGCCGGGCATCTGATCGACATCCTGCTGGGCAAGAGCACCCCGCGCATGGCGCAGCAGGGCCACGACAAGCTCGCCACCTTCGGAATCGGCACCGAGCTCTCTGACGCGGAATGGCGCGGCGTCGTCCGTCAGCTGCTCGCCAAAGGCCTGCTCGCCTCCTCGACCGACGGCTACGGCACCCTCCTCATCACCGACGAGTCGGCAGCCGTGCTCGCGGGCGAGCGACCCGTGCTTCTCCGCAAAGAGCCGGAGCGTCCGTCGCGAGCGGCGCGTTCGCGGCGATCCGGGCCGGGCGCCTCCGTCGCCGACCTGCCGGCCGAGGCCCAGCCCCTGTTCGAGAAGCTCCGAGCCTGGCGCTCGGCAACGGCGAAGGATGCGGGGGTTCCCGCCTACGTCGTCTTCGGAGACGTGACGCTCCGCGGTGTCGCCTCGATGAGGCCGTCGAGCCTCGATCAGCTCGCGACCATCTCGGGCGTCGGCCAGAAGAAGCTCGAGAGCTACGGGGAACAGCTGCTCGCCGTCGTCGCCGAGTCGGGCGGCGGTGGGCCCGTGGGGAGCGCCGTCGCGCCTGCTTCGGGTGGGTCGAGGGGCGGGCGTGCCGGATCCTCGGCCAGTCGGTTCGCGGCCGCGCCCTCGCGCGCTGTCTCGAGCTCGCGCGCCGTCTCGAGCTTCGACCCGGGGCCCGGCGTGGGTGTCGATGAGCCGGGCGCCTATGAGCCTGGCGCCGACGATGGCGGGTGGCCTGACGCGCCGCCCGACGACCCGTACGACGAGTCGGTGCCGCCCGACGACTGGCGCTGATTCTCGGGCTGATTCTGGGGCTGGTCGCTGGCCGGGGTTCCTCGAAGTGACGCGATTCGGCCATTCTGACGCGGCGCGCCGGGTCGCTTTGGCCGATTCGCGTCAGGTCGTGGGCCGCTGGCTCGCAGCGCACGACCCGCAGCGTCATGAGAATTGACCCCTGTAAGCGCTCCGAATACCGTCTCGACATGGCCCTCGACAGCGTCAACCACCCCGTCTCCACCTGGACTTCACCCGACGCGGCTCTCGCCCAGCCCCTCGTCGACGACCTCGCCCGCGACTACGACGAGCGCTACGGGCTGAACGACGGCATCCCCTCGTCGGTCGAGCTGAGCCGCTACCCTGCCGAGCTATTCGCTCCGGCTCGGGGCGGGGCGTTCCTGATTCTCGAGCAGGCGGGGACGGCGGTCGCGGGTGGCGCCTTCATGCGCCTCGACGACAAGACGGCCGAGATGAAGCGGGTGTGGACGCACCCCGACCATCGGCGACGCGGTCTCGCCGGGCGGGTCATGGCAGAGCTCGAAGGCGAGGCGAGGATCCGAGGCTACCGCCGTGTGAATCTCACCACCGGAGCTCGCCAGCCCGAGGCCGTCGGGCTCTACCTGCACCTCGGCTACGTCCCTCTCTTCGACGTCGAGGGTGACTACGAGGCGATCAGCTACCTCCGGTTCACCAAGTCGCTCGTCGACTGAGTTCTCCACAGGGGCGTATTTCCCTAGCCAGCCGATCGGAAGAAAGGTAACATTTCGCATGTCTTCCTCTCCGATCCGAAGGTAGCCCTGTGAATTCGCTCGCTCCGGCAACGCTCTCCGCTTCTCTCCTTGACGATGTCATCGAGCTCCGACGCTCGTCTGACGGGGCTTCCGGCGGGTCGCACCCGACCGATCGTTCCCCGGTGGCTTTCGCGCCGCGACCTCGGGGCCGGGGCCGTACCCTCGTCGCTCTGCTGGGCGCCGGTCTGGCCGGGCTCCTCGCGGGCATCGACGTGCTTCTCCTCGTGCTCCTCGAGACGCTGCTGCGAGGCGTCGACGCCGACAGCCTCGACGTGCCGGGCATGGGCTTTGCCGCCTGGTCGGCCGAGAACGGCCTCGCCTACGGTTTCGGTCCGGCTGCGATCGCCATTCTTGTCGCGTGCACGGGTGTCGGTGTCGCACTCGGCTGGATGTTCGTTCGGTCGAGTCGATCGAAGTCGGCGGACAGCTCTCAGGCGTAGCGTCGATCGCGGCGCCGACGGCGCCGTGTTGGGGCAGGTGGCCCCGCAGAGAGGCAAGCGATGAAGGTGACCGTTCTCGGTCTGGGAATCATGGGCCAGGGGGTAGCGGCGACGCTCCTCCGCGAAGGCTTCGACGTGACGGTCTGGAACAGATCGCCCGGCAAGGCCTCCGATCTTCAGGCGGCCGGAGCCTCGGTTGCGGGCACGCCCCGCGAGGCGGTCAGTGACGCCGACGTGATTCTCTCGATCCTCTTCGATGCCGATTCCGTGCTCACGGTCTTCGACGAGGCGTCGTCCGCGGTTCGCGACGGCGCAGTGTGGGTGCAGGCCAGCACGATCGGCATCGACGGAACACGCCGCGTCACCCGGGCCGCCGAGGCGAAGGGCGTGTCGCTCATCGAGGCGATGATGCTCGGCACCAAAGTCCCCGCCGAGAAGGGCGCCCTCGTCATGCTCGCCGCGGGCGATGCCGGGCTCATCGAGAAGGCGTCGCCCGTGCTCGAGGCGATGGGTTCGAAGACGGTTGTGGCTGGCCAGTCCGTCGGCGACGGTTCGGCACTCAAGCTCGCGGCGAACGCGTGGATCGCCAGCATCACCGCCGCGACCGCTCAGTCGATCGCACTAGCGGAGGCGCTCGGGCTCGACGGCGACCTCTTCTTGCAGGCGATCGACGGTGGTGCGAGCGATACCCCGTACGCGCACACCAAGGGCGCGACCATGCTGGCGCACGACTATCCGGCGCAGTTCGCGCTCGACGGCCTCCGCAAAGACGTGGGGCTCATCACCGAGGCCGCTTCGGGAGCGGGCGTCGACGTCGGCCTGCTGACCGCTCTGAGCGCCGTCTACGCGAAGGCCTCCGAGTCGGGGCACGGTGGCGACGACATCGCGGCCGTCTACGAGGGTTTCGCGGCGTCTCGCTGACGGGTGGCTGGCTAGCTGGCTGGCTGGCTGGCTGGCGGAGGAGCCGAGCCGCCGAGTGCCGCCGAATGCCGGAAGTGCACTCGCTAGGGGTGCATTTGGCGGCACTCGGCAAGCCGGCCGGAGTGAAACACGACAGGCCGCACTCGAAGTGAGCGCTCACGGGGATTAGTCTCGACGCATGACGTTCACCGCCGAACGCGAGCAGAACTGGGCCGGCACTCACGTGTACGGCGCCTCGCGCATCCTCCAGCCCCAGTCCGTCGACGAGCTCCAGTCGATGGTGAGAGAGTCGCCGCGCATCCGGGCTCTCGGTACCCGGCACTCCTTCAACGCGATCGCCGATGGGCCCGGTGTGCTCGTGTCGCCCGTCGACATCCCGACCGAGCTCGTCATAGCTGACGACCGGCTGTCCGCGACGGTCAGCGCGGGTGCGCGGTACGCGGCCGTCGCCACCGAACTCGAGGCTGCCGGCCTGGCCCTGCACAACATGGGTTCGCTCCCGCACATCTCGGTGGGCGGAGCCACTGCCACGGGCACGCACGGCTCCGGCTCGCGCAACGGGTCGCTGGCGACCTCTGTCCGCGCCCTCGAGTTCGTCACTGCCGACGGATCTCTCCGCACGGTCCGTCGCGGCGACGCCGACTTCGACGGCAGCGTGATCCACCTCGGCGCGCTCGGCATCGTGTCGCGGGTGACGCTCGATGTCGAGCCGTCGTTCCGTGCTCGCCAAGACATCTACCGCAACCTCCCCTGGTCGGCCATCGAGGGTGACGGGCTCGAGAAACTGATGGGCCTCGGTTACAGCGTCAGCCTGTTCACCGAGTACGGCGACGACATCTCGGCGATGTGGGTCAAGACCCGCATTCCCGAGGGGCAGGACGACGTCGAGGTTCCCGACGAGATCGGCGGTGCCCGGCGTGATCCCCGCCAGGTGGGGCTGGTCAGCGACGACGACAACACCACGCCGATGGACGGCTCGGTCGGCCCCTGGCATGAACGTCTGCCGCACTTCCGTATCGACCGCACGCCCTCGAACGGCGAAGAAATTCAGTCGGAGTACTTCGTCGCGCTGGCCGACGGGGCGGCCGCCGTCGCCGCGGTCCGCACCCTTGCCGACCGAATTCAGCCGCACCTCCTCGTGACCGAGCTCCGAGCCGTGGCGGCTGACGACCTGTGGCTGAGTGAGACACAGGGGCGCGACTCGCTCTGCATCCATTTCACCTGGGCTCGTCACGTCGACGAGGTCGCGGCACTGCTGCCCCAGATCGAGAGCGTGCTCGAACCGTTCACCGCGCGGCCGCACTGGGGCAAGGTGTCGATGCTCGATGCAGCCGCGATCGAGGCGCGGTACCCGCGGATTGGTGAGTTCCGTGAGCTGGTGACGCAGTGGGATCCTTCGGGCAAGTTCGGCGGCGGCTACCTCGACAGGCTCGTGCTCGGGCGGTAGCGGCGGAGCCAGGGGTACGGGCTGGGCTCGCGACGAGACCGCCCGGCGCTTCTGGGGTGGGGCTTCGAGCCGATCTGTCGGTGGTCGGGGGTAATCTTCGTCGCGAGGATCCCGGTTCCACGGGGTACGGCAAGGGGTACAGCACGGCTATGACGACACGTTTCGACCGCCCGAGAATCGAGGCCGCGGTGGCCGAGATCTTGGCCGCCATCGGCGACGACCCGGCTCGGCCGGGCCTCGTCGACACGCCCCGGCGAGTCGCCGACGCCTACGAGGAGTTCTTCTCGGGGCTCGACGTGGATGTCTCCGCCCTCATGGGCACCAGCGTTGTTCCGGCCGAATCGGGCGAGCTCGGCGAACTCGTCATCGTCCGCGACATCGAGTTCCGCTCGGTCTGTGAGCACCACCTCCTGCCGTTTGTCGGCGTCGCTCACGTCGCCTACGTTCCCGGGGCGCAAATCGTCGGCCTCGGTCGCATCCCCGGCCTCGTCGACGCTCTTGCATCGCGGCCGCTCCTGCAGGAGCGCCTGGGCGAAGACATCGTGCGGGCCCTCGACGACGCGGTCGCTCCGGCGGGCGTGCTGGTCGTGCTCGACGCCGTTCACGGCTGCGTGACGACCCGGGGCGCTCGCCAGACCCACAGTTCTACGGTGACGGTCGCGAGTCGGGGCACCCTGTCCGACCCCGCGGGGCGGGCCGAAGCCATCGCGTTGATCGGTGGGCCGGCCGCATGAGCGAGACGGTGATGCCGAGAGGCTTCGTGCCTCCGGCCCTCACGACGCCAGTGCGCCGGATCGGCCGACGCACGTTCGACTTCGACCGGCAGATCGCCGTCATGGCCATCGTCAATCGCACCCCCGACTCGTTCTTCGACCAGGGGGCGACCTTTGCGCTCGACAGCGCCGTGGCCGCGGCGGTCCGTGCCGCCGACGACGGCGCCGACTGGGTCGATATCGGGGGAGTGCCGTTCGCGCCCGGCCCCGAGCTGCCGTCCGCGGAGGAGGCGAACCGGGTCGTGCCGGTGGTCGCCGCGCTCGCCGAGCAGTCTGACGTCGTCATCTCGGTCGATACCTTCCGAGCCGATGTAGCCGAGTCGGCCATCGCGGCCGGTGCGGGCGTCATCAACGACACGACGGGGCTCGCCGACCCGCGCCTCGCCGACGTCGTCGCCGACAGCGGCGCGACGCTCGTGCTCACCCACTCGCTCGCGGCACCTCGCCAGCCGTATCCGCGGCCGCAGTATGCCGACGTCACCCGGGAGGTGCTCGACCGGTTGCGCTCCCGAGTCGACCTCGCCCTCTCTCGGGGCATTCCCGAGAGTCGGCTCATCGTCGATCCCGGCCACGACCTCAACAAAAACACGGCGCAGACGCTCGAGATCACACGTCGTTTCGCCGAGTTCACGACTCTTGGCCTGCCGGTGCTCGCCGCAGTCTCGAACAAAGACTTCATCGGTGAGAGCCTCGGTCGCGACAAGCCCGAACGCCTTGCCGGCTCGCTCGCGGCGGCGACGGCGTGTGCCCTGTTCGGCGCTCGCATCGTGCGCATGCATGCCGTGCGCGAATCGATCGACGCCCTCCGCATGGTCGAGGCGATTCTCGGCTGGCGCGAGCCCGTCAACCCGGTGCACAACCTATGAGTGGGGCGGGCGACGGGCCGATCGGCCAGATCTTTCCGACGGCGGTGGCCGCTCTCGACGACGACGCTCTTCTCGCCCTGCTGGCGCCGGCCGATCGCGCCGTGCCGCGCCTTCGCGCGAACTTCGTCGCGAGCATCGACGGCTCGGCGACTGCGGAGGGGCTGAGCGGCAGTCTCGGCGGCCCCGCCGACCGCACCGTCTTCGACCTGATGCGTCAGCTCTGCGACGTCATCGTCGTGGCGGCCGGCACTGTCGCAGCCGAGGGCTACGCCGGGCCTCTCGTATCCGCGGCGGCCAGTGCCTGGCGCGCGGCGAACGGGCTCGCACCCCACCCGGCGGTGGCCGTGGTGACCGGGCGACTGTCGCCGGATCCTGAATCGGAATTCTTCGCCCAGAGCCCCGTGCGGCCGCTGGTGCTGACGGCCGCATCGGCCGACGCGGGTCGGCGCCGAGCGCTCTCGAAGGTCGCCGACGTGATCGACTGCGGTTCCGCGACGGTGGAGCCCGGGCTGATCGTCGAGTCGCTCGTCGCGCGGGGCCTCACGCAGATGCACTGCGAGGGTGGCCCCTCGCTGCTGGGAGCCCTGATCGAGGCCGACGTGCTCGACGCGCTGTGCCTGACGATCAGTCCGTCGCTCGAGGGTGGATCCGGGCCGCGGATTGCCGTGCGGCCGGGCGAAGCGGCGCCGATCGACCTGCGCGCCATGCGACTCGACCACGTGCTGCACGCGTCGGGGATGCTGTTGACGCAGTACACGCGGGTGCGCTGAGGCGTGCTTGCCCTCCGGCGCGGCACTGACCCGCACGATTGGCACAGACCCGCACGATCGGCACAGACCCGCACGATCGGCACAGACCCGCACGATCGGCACAGACACGGTGATCGGCACAGACCCGCATCGCCGGCAGAAACGGCACGCCGCGGCCGAGGGTTTATGCCGCGTGGGCGGGTGTGAGCCGACGCGACGGGTCTGAAGCGGTACACCGGTGTAGGAACCCGCTCCGCCGCGCTACGAGCCGAGCGAAAAGCGGGCGGCGGGTCGCGAACGGCCCATCGCAAGATCGGCAAGGATCCGGCCCACCGTCGGCGTGAACTTGAACCCGTGGCCCGAGAAGCCCGCGCCGATCGTGACCGGCCCGACCCGGTCGAGCACGAAGTCGGTGGTGTCGGTCGACGTGTACGTGCAGCTGATCTCGACGAACGCGTCGGGGTCGACGCCCGGCAACCACTCGGCGGCGTAGCGGCGCAGGGCCGCGAGCTGCACCGGCTCCGACTCGAAGGTGCGCGCGTCAGGGTCGATCTCGAGCCCGGTGCCGTGCCAGCCGACCTTGACGCCCTCGGCCGGGGTCAGCATGCCGTAGACGTCGCTGTACCAGTAGTCGTCGCGACCGCGGTCGCGCAGGTGGTTGAACGACGGCCAGGTGCTGACGAGCGCAGGATCCGAGACCGCGAAGTGAGCGGGCTGCTCCTGCGTCACGATCAGCCGGGGTAGCGGGATGAGCCCGCCGAGCAGCTTCTCCGTCCACGCTCCCGCGGTCACCACGACCGACCGTGCTCGGATCGTCTCGACGACCCCGTCCCTCTCCAGCTCGACCTCGGCGAGATCGTCGGTGAGGAGTCGGATGGCGACGGCGCGGGTCTCATGACGGATGTCGGCGCCATGCCCCTGCGCGGCGCGCTGCAGGGCGACGACCGAATCGTCGGCCCGGACCCGACCGGACTCGGGGGAGAACAGCACGCGGGTGTCGAACCGCATGCCCGGCCAGCGGTCGTGCGCGGCTTCGGGTGCGAGAAACTCCGAGGCGATGCCGGCGCCCTCGAGCTGCGCGTGCACGGCGTCGAAGCGCGCATCGGGGCCCTCGCCGTGATTGACGAGCCCGACGAGGTCGAGCAGCTTCTCGCCCGACTCGTCCTCGAGCTCGCCCCAGAGACGTCGTGCTTCGACGAGCATCGCGACATAGTCGGGCTCGGCGTAGGCGACGTTGAAGTTGCGGAACTCGCCGTGCGAGGCGCCGTTCGCATGGCCCGGCGTGAAACGCTCGGCCAGCACGACCTCGCGGCCTGCTCGAGCGAGAGCCCAGGCCGTTGCGGAGCCCATGGCTCCGCCACCGATGACGAGGGTGTCGACGTGTTCGATGGTCCGCTCCTTCTTCGACGTCCTTCTACCGTAGGTGCGGAGCGTGCCGCAGGGCAGGATAGGAACGTGGGGATCGCACAAGAACTGGAACTGCTCATCCGTGAGCCGGAGACCGGGAAGTCGCGCGTCGACGCCGTGGCAGCCCGCGCGGCACTCGCAGGAGCCCTCCTGGCAGACCTGCTGATCGAGCGAAGGATCGTTCGCGACGAGCGGGGCAAGCTCGTCGTCGTCGACCATTCACCGCTCGGCGACTTCGTCCTCGATCGAGCGCTCGCCTCCATGGCGAGCGACCCCAAGCCGCGGTCCGTTCGCCGGTGGGTGGCACGTCTGGAGAGGTCGGGTGTTCGCGAGGACGTCATGGGCACGCTCGTGACGCACGGTGACGTCGAGGCTCGCACCCATCGGATCCTGGGCCTGTTTCCGACGACGCGCTACCCGGTCGTCAACACGCGAGCTCGAGGAGAAGCGGTGGAGTCGATCCACAACGCACTCGTCGCAAAAGGACCTGTTCCGGATCGTGGTTCGGCCCTGGTCGGCCTCTGCGACGCCGCCGGACTGCTGAGGCAGGTCGTCGGACCGGTCGACCGCCATCGCCTCAAGCCGTTTCGAGACGTCGACGTCGCCCGCGCAGTCCGAGCGTCGATTGCCGAGAAGCGGTCGTCGTCGGATGCGGGCATGATCGGAGGGGGAGGAGCAGGCGGCGACGGCGGCAGCTAGGGGGCGGAGTTACTCCTCGAGGTCGCCTGGCCCCTCCGGCTCCACCTTCGTCTCGTCCATCCGGTCGTGGAGCTGATCGGACATCGCTGCGGCCCCCTCGGAGCCGTGATCGTGCTCGACCTGCTCGATGAGGCCCAAAAGCTTGTCTTTGTTCGTGGCCTCGTTGCTACCGTCCATCATCGGTGCGGTCTGTTCGCTATCGCTCATACCTCGAACCTACGCCGGCTCCGGCGGTGAGCCCCAGGCATTGCCGTCCGCGGGCCTTTGGGGGTGCCGTAGCGCTCATCGCGCCGCCGCCGCGGAAGCCGCGAGGAGCGCCACAGTGAAGATCGCCCAGTCGTTGAGGATGTGCGCCCCTGTGCTGACGAGGATGTTCTTGGTCCGGATGTAGGCCAGAGTCAGCACGAGCCGGGCGACGCCGATGATCAGGAACGCCTGCGCGAAGTTCCACTGATAGGTCGGCAGGTGTGCCGCGCCGAACCACGCGGCTGTCACGAACCAGGCAATGAGGAGGGCGTTCTTCCGGGAGAGACCGGCCTTGGCGCAGAACGCCATGACGGCAAGGAACGGCAGGATCGTGAACAGCTCCTCGCCGAAGATTTGCACGGCTGTACCAAGGTAGAAGGCAAATGTCTCCCCGACACCATGAATGCCGTCCGCTGCCGGGTTAGCGTTCGCGCCGAAGAACACCTTCACGATGATGCCGACCAGGAACGAAACGACGAAGTTCAGCACAGCGAACAGGATCATCAGGCCGAAGTCGCGGGGGCGAAGCCGCCGCAAGATCCTGTGCCATTGGCCTCGCGTGAAGGCGATGAACACCGCCAGCTGGATCGCGGGGAAGAGGAATCGCGAGACCAACGCCTGCACATTATTCGTCGCCGGATAGAAGATGAGCACCGCAATTCCGGCGGCGCAGCCGAGGATGACGACGATCCACTTCCAGATCGCCAGCTCGAACGGGACACCGTTGTAGAACGGGAAATCCTCGCTGTCCGGCCGCTCTACCGCTCGGCCGTATCTCTGGTCGGTGTCCGCTGGTGGGGTCGGAGAATCCACTGCTTCGGTCGATGACATCGCGTTGCTCCCTGATCGCAACGAGCCGGCCTTGGCTCTCGAAAACAGTAGCGAAATGGCTCAGCAGATGCCAAGGAAAGAGAAAGGTGGACTGCACCGCACCCCACCGCATCACCGGAGAGCGGTCTACGCTCCCGTGGTAGAGGAGAGCTCCTGCCGACCACGACCCTGAGCGTGGTTCACAACCACCATTTCGGTGCGGCGATGCGGAGCAACGGCGCAGTGCGAGGGTGTCACCCGCACATCTCTCCCGGCCCAGACCCCGTCGGACGACGACGAGGCCGTGCACGAAAGCAGCTCCCCACCCATGGGTTACATCGTTTACGACGGGGAAATCCTCGAATTCAAAGTCGAAGACCGTCTCCTCGCCCATCTGCAAATCGTCATCGTGAACAAATTCCGCAAAAACGAGTCCTTGATGTTCTCGTGGCGGGAACCTGCTGAGACGGGCGACGGCCGCGCGACCGTCTGGCTGTCCCCGAACATCGGGTTGCGGTTCAAATTCGCGGGCGGCCGGATGCCCAAGATCAATCCCACCTGGCTTGCTGCCCTCTACGAGGCAGCCGACTCTGGCCGGGGTCTCTACGCCGTCGACGAACCCCCGCGCGATAGCACCACGGAACTGCCCGGGACCAGCGGCAACCCGGTTGATTGGGCCCACGACCGCGTTCCCGCGGGGAAACCGCGTGCAGCCCGGCCGTTGGCAGGGGAGAAGCGTCAGGAGTGAACGCTGGAGGCGGATTCCAGGCGCTAAAGGCCGCGGGAGTTCGGATCACAGAAGGTTCGGTGCATGAACGGCCGGCTCCCCATGCCCTCTACTCCCCGGTGGAAGCATCTCCGGGACGCGGATTATTTGGGGTGAACAGGGTGGCGGCGGCACCAGTGAGGACGTCTGCGACGGGCTTTTCTCGGACGCTGGCCAGGGCTCCGGACAGTCCAGCCGTAAGCGTGCCGGCCGCGATCGAAATGGCTTCGACCACTTCCTCCTGGCGTGGTGTGAGGGGCTCGTCGACGAGTTCGTCGACGGTGTCGAGGAGGTTCTCACGGGCGGCGTCGATAACGACCGGGTCATCGTCATGGAGTGCCGTGGCCTCCGCGATGACCACAAGACCCGCCTGAGTGAGGTCGGAGTTCGGGTCGGGTTGTGCCGGAGGCGAGCCAGTCATGCGGTGCACGGTACACGGGCGTCGGCTGTAGCGCTGATGCAGGTACAGCCGACAGGACAATTCTGCCGGCTCGGGCGGAAGGCGCGGACCGGGGGACAGGTGACTGCCCGGCTGTTGTGGCTGCAGGGTTCCCGGATGAGTTGACGACGTCCGTGTGGCGCCGTAGTCGGAGGAGATCTGGCCGGGTCAAGCCCGGTCGCGGGATCGGCATGCGAGCGTACGGTCGTTTTCTGACTACTTCAGGAAACAGCGACACGCCCGACGGCTCTTCGCACCCGACGGAGGAGCAGAAGAAGCACACCGAAAATCTCGCCGATGGGTCACCGTCCGGCGACGCCACGAAAGACCCTGGTAAGGACAGCGACACGACGTCGGGCGGTGAGCCCGAATGAGCGACCCGAGGCCCACCTCCGTTCCCGAGCCGGACGAGGTAGACCCGGAGACGGGGACAGACCCGGACGGCGCACCAATCGACAACCCGTCCGGTCTCACCCTCCACCTCGACGGAGCGTCCGCGCTGTGAAGTCTTTCGGCGCGGTAGGAATCGGCATCGCAGCGGGCCTGCTGCTTTCCGCGTGTGCCCCCAGCGCCCAGAACCTCGGCCCGGCGGGCGATCAGAACGATGCCGAGGATTCCCGCACCAACCCGGCCCAGGCGAACAAGAACGCCTGCGACCTCGCCTCCGACAGCACGCTGGCGGCCCTGACCGACCTCTCCAGTTCCGGCCCGGCACGGGTGGGCTGGGTCGCCGAAGGCGACGGGGGCTGGTACGTCTCGGCGCCTCTGGGTGAAGACGGAACCCTGTCAGACGTCGTCGGGCTGTGGGCGACCGACAAGGATCCGGCGGACAAGTCGTTCGACTCGACCTTGTACGCCGTGAATGGCGATGCACAGTCGAACTCGACTGCTGCGAAAGCCGCTGCGACCACCTTCACCGCCGAATCATCGGCGGCTAAGAAAGCCATTACCTGCGCTACCGAAACGGACGACTGATCGTTCTCCGTTCGTGAGATGACAAAACCCCGTCACGCACTGCCAGCGTGACGGGGTTCTGTGTTGCAGAGGCGCTCTAGGAGTTCTTGACCTCGTCGGCCGAACCCTGCGCGCTGTCCTTCACGTCTCCCGTACAAACCGTAGCCACAACAATCATGGCCGCTGCGCGCCGGTTCACACCGAATCCGTGACACAGCTCACCGGTTGCGTAATTGCCGGTCTGTAGCCTCATCGACGTCTCCGCAAAACCATCGGTCCAGCACTTCCACGAAGTCCGGGTCGTCAGGTGCGGCGAGCAGGAACAAAGTCATCGACGACTTCAGTTTCTGCGCATCGACACTCCCAAGAAGAGCATCTGCTGACTGCCCTGGGGCTGTTGCGATGGCCCGGGCGCTTTCTCTCAATCGTGGTCCGAGCACGGGGTGGTCAAGGAACGCTCGTGCTTCCTCGAGCGAGCTGATTGCGAACTGCTGCGCGGTCGCGCTTCGTCCGAGGCCTGCCACCTGAGGGAAGACGAACCACATCCAGTGAGACGACTTCCGACCGCGCCCGATCTCACGAAGGGCGGTCGTGTACGTCTGACGGTCGTCTTGAGCCGAGACAAATCGAGCCAGATCGAATGGGTCTGCTTTCGGAGCGTCCTCTGTGCGTCCCTCCGTGTCCATGGCGCTATTTCATCACTCGTGACCAGGCCGCGGTGCGCTTTAGAGCTCGATGCGGCCCTGGTCGATCTCGTCGTCGAATACGGAGATCATGATTTCGCGGTCTCGAGCATCGCAATCACGTGGGGTGTACTCCAGCGAAGAAGATCGGTGGACGGTGGCTTTTCGAGGTCCTCTCCCCAGATAGCAACGGCGGCACCCGCCATCGGGCCGGAGAGCAGCGAGCCTGAGTCGCCGTCCCATGCCCGCAGTGACCAGTTGTGACGAAGGTCAGCAACGGTGTATTTGCTATCAGCTTCGTTCAGGTCGGTCGGCACCTCATAGAGGTAGTAGGAGTTGTAGTTGAGCAGCTCGATGCCCGCGTTGTAGAGGTCGTTAGCACTCGCCCGTCGCTGTCGACGTTCGAGGCGTTCCGCCTTGTCTTCCGTGTCGCCGTCGAAGCTCCAGTACGTGACATGGATGCGCGGATCCAGTTGTCTCGCTTCCGCTCGATCTATCCCGTCGTTCCAGGCCCAGACAGCACGGCTACCGAGCGCGGCCGCGATCTCATTGAGCCACGTAACGCGCCGAACCGCGGTGACGCCACCTCCCCATTCGTCGCCGCCGATGTGCACAGTGCGGCTAGACGGGAAGGTCCGCGCCACCTCCCTGTACAGCTCCGTTGCCAATGAAAGGCTGCCAGGTGCCGACGTCTTGAGCTCGTTTTCACCCGAACGAATACGGTCAACCCACTTCCTGCCGTGCCTCGCTTCGAGGAGGGCGAATGCGGCGGCCATGTGGCCGGGGGTGTCGATCTCAGGAACGATGGCGATGCCCCGCTTCGCCGAATAGGCCGAGATCTCGCGTGCCTGCGAGGCGCTCAGAAATGGACGACCCGTTACTCGGCTCGTGTAGACACCGTTCTTGAGTTCGGCATTTGCGGGGGTTTGGCCGAGGACTCTGCTCTCGATTCCGACGTTCTGATCATCGGTGAGATGCAGATGCAGAAAGCGGCCGCCATTCTTGGCGAGGAGGTCGATGTACTTCTTGATCAGCGCCACCGGGTAGTAGGCGCGAGCGACGTCGAGCATCACCCCTGTTGCCGGGCGTGCACGGGCGGCGGGCTTGATCGTGGTGACGGTCGCTTTCGATGCGCGGCAGTTCTCCTCGGAGTAGGCCCCAGCACAGGCGAGGACCGAAAACTTCCCAGCTTTCGAGCGGAGGGGCGCAGTGTAGGTTGTGCGGATCGTTGTGCTGGCACCCGAGGCGAGTGCCTTCACGGTCGCCTGGCCCAGCGTGTACCTCTTGTGTCCGGCCGCGAGATAGAGCCAGGCATGGAGTGCTGGCTTGCGTGTCGAGGCGGCGTTCCGGACCCTGAGGGTGGTGTGCACGGCTGTGCCGGCGGAGGTGGCGGTGCCGGTCGCGGTGATCTTGGTGACGGTTATCGGCGAAGCTCTGGATTCGACGACGGCGGCCTTCGCGCCAGAAGTGCTCAGCGCTCGGGCGTCCGCTGACCCTGCGAGTGCACCGGTGCCGACCAACGCTGCTACCAACAACGCGATTGCCACACCGACGGCGATGGGGCGTCGAAGCTGATGAGGAAACACTGCTGAAGGCGCCACTGCCATGTTCCTTTTCTGACGCACCACGATGTCCTGCCGCTCATGCATGCCTATCGTCCCCGCCATCGCTCGGCCCTCCGACAGGTAGGGAAGGCTGCATGAGCGTATCGGACTCGTGTGGAGAGCATCGAGTGTTCATCAACCCCCACCGGCACATGCGCTCGCTCGGGCAGAGTCGGCTGCGGAGCAGACCGCCCCGGACGAGACATCTATCGAGACTCAGCACGGGAATTGACGCGAGGAATGTGAAATCAACCGCTTGGTTGATAACCGCATAGAAACTTGATAACTTCACTGTGCCCCGAACGGGGGCGGTCGTTGTCCTCTCGCGATCGGGCTTGTTCTGCCGCTGCCACCCGAAGACGCAGCAGCGGGAGCCCCTACCGGCCACGGCCGCGGTGTCGCACCTTCCCCAGGCGACATTTACACCTCCCGAAAGGCCTCTTTCTTGGCTCACGAAAAAAAGCGGAGGTCGCTGCTGGCGGCCACCGCGACAACCTGCGCGCTGGTGCTCGTCGGCACCTTCGGCGGCGCTTCCGCCGTGCAGGCTGCTCCCGCCCACGCCCCCGCTCATGCCGCACAGGGCCGCGCGGCCAACGCCGCGAAGGCCGAGAAGGCCATTCGCAACGGGTCCGGCCGCATCACCGAGGTGGCTCCCGTCGACGGCACCTGGATGAACCGCAAGCTGTCCGCCGACAAGCGGGCAGACCTCCTCATGGCCAAGATGACCCTCGAGGAGAAGGTCTCCCGACTGCACGGTGAGTTCAGCGGAGAGACGGCGTTCTACATCGCCCCTCTCGCCCGGCTCGGCATCCCCGCACTGCTTCTGACGGACGCAGGATCGGGCGTCCGCGTCACGAACGCGGCGACGAACGACGGTAAGGCGACCGCTCTTCCCGCCCCGATCGCCCTCGGTGCGACCTGGGACACCGCCATGGCATCGGCGTACGGCGACGTGCTCGGCAAGGAGGTACGGGCAACCGGCCAGAACGGACTCCTTGGGCCGACCGGCGACCTCGTCCGGGATCCTCGCTGGGGCCGTCAGTTCGAGGCGCTCGGTGAAGACCCCGCCCTCGCCTCCGCGCTCATCGGACCGGAGATCAAGGCGGTGCAGTCTCACGACGTGGTCGCGACCATCAAGCATCCCGCCGTCTACAACGAAGAGACCAGTCGACTCAACGGCGGAAACGTCACCGTCAGCGAGCGAGCTCTTCGCGAGACGTATCTGGCACCCATCGAGGCGTCGATCAAGGCCGGCGTCGGCTCGGCCATGTGCTCCTTCAACAAGGTCAACACCGTCTACGCCTGCGAGAGCGCCGAGGTCTTCGACATTCTCAAGAAGAGCTACGGCTTCAAGGGGTTCATTCAGACGGACTACGGCGCAGCTCACAGCACCGTCGCCGCCGCGAACTCCGGCCTCGATGTCGAGTTCCCTGCCGCCGGCTACTTCGGTCAGCCTCTCATCGACGCCGTGAACAACGGCCAGGTGTCTCGCGCCACGGTCGATGACAAGGTCCACCGTGTTCTCCGGACGATGTTCGCGATGGGATCCTTCGACCGACCCGTCGGCACCAGCCCTCTGACCGTGAGCGCAGACCGCGCCGCGGCGAGGCAGATCGCCGAGAAGTCCGCGGTTCTCCTGAAGAACAGCGCCGTGAAGGGCACCGCATCGCGCGCTGCCGTCCTGCCCCTCAACCCGGCCAAGACGAAGTCGGTCGCCGTGATCGGTGCTGACGCCGACGCCCTCGCCACCGGCGGCGGCAGCTCGGTCGTGAAGCCGACCGCCTCGGTGACTCCGCTCGCCGGAATCAAGAAGCGTCTAGGATCCTCGGCGGTCGTCTCGTTCACGCCGGGTACCGACCCGGTTGGCCCGGCTCACTCCTTGAGTGGCGCCGCGGTTCCGTCGTCTGTGATGGCCCCCGCGTCCGACCCGACGGCCTCCGGGCTCAAGGCCGAATACTGGTTCGGCCGAGACACCTCGGGAACCCCCAACGTGACTCGCACCGACAAGCAGGTCGCGCTCAGTGCCGGCTTCCTCGCGATTCCCGGGCTCTATGGATCGTCTGTGCCCGCCGTTCCGGGTTACAACTTCGGCGGCCCGCTGTCGGCGCGCTGGACGGGGACCATCACCGCCCCTGCCGATGGTGCCTACACCCTGTCGCTGACCGGCTTCGGCAGCTCGAGCCTGTTCCTCGACGGAAAGCAGATCATCGACGGGTCCGATCCTCACGCGGTTCGCACCGACACGGGCGCAACCCTGCGCCTGGCCAAGGGCGAGGCGCACGAGCTGCGCGTCGAATACACCAATGACGCCACCGACCCCGACCAGGAGAGCTCGGCCGATCTCGTCATGACCTGGACTCACCCGTCACAGGTCGTCGTTCCCGCGGTCGCAAAGGCTGTCGCCGCTGCGAAGGCAGCCTCCGTGGCGGTCGTCTTCGCCCGCGACTACGTCGGCGAGGGTCGCGACAAGAAGACCTTGACCCTGGCGAACGAGCAAGACGCGCTCATCGCGGCCGTCACGAAGGCGAACCCCCGCACCGTCGTCGTCCTGACGACAAGCGGCTCCGTCAACATGCCGTGGCTCGCGTCGGTACCGTCCGTCCTCGAGGCTTGGTACGGCGGACAAGAGCAGGGCACCGCGATCGCTCGCGTCCTCTTCGGAGACGTCAACCCGTCGGGCAAGCTGCCGGTCACGTTCGCCAAGAACGACGCGGCGACTCCGACTTCGGCACCGGCCTCGTTCCCCGGACTCGACAGGACGGCTACGGTCGACGGAGTCAACATCGGCTACCAGGCGTACCGCGCTGCCAAGATCGCCCCGCAGTTCGCATTCGGCACCGGTCTGAGCTACACGAAGTTCGGCTACAGCAAGTTCGCGGTCGCGACCTCGAAGAAGACTGTCACCCGAGGCGCGCCTGCATCGGTCACGGCGAAGGTTCGAGTGACGAACTCCGGCACCCGCACGGGCACCGAGACCGCGCAGGTGTATGTCGGCACGCTGCCGTCGAAGACGGTCGCGACGTCACCGCAGAAGCTCGCGGGCTTCGCAAAGGTCACCCTGCGTCCCGGTCAGTCCAAGACGATCACGGTCAAGCTCAATGCACGAGCGTTCGCGTACTGGAACTCAGCGAAGAACGTCTGGGTAACTCCCACGGGAAAGACCACCGTTAGCATTGGCTCGTCTTCCGCCGATATCCGCCAGCAGGCGGTGGCGGTCCTCCGCTAGAACGATGGCACGACGCCCGCTGGGCTGAGAACGGTCACCTCCTACACTCAGGGGGTGACCGTTTCTCGTCCCAACGCTGCCGTGCATCGAAGTGGTCCACCGACCAACCGGCGTGGGGCCCATACTCGCGCTCACATCATCGCCACGGCGGGCAACCTCTTCGGCTCCCAGGGGTTTTTCGGCACCAGCATCCGCGAAATCGCCGCCGGCGCCGGTGTCAACCATGCCACCCTGCTCCACCACTTCGAGTCGAAAGAGGTGCTCCTCGAGGCCGTTCTGGAAGAACGGGAGCAACAGGTCTACCGCCTCGTCGACGCGTCCGCTCCTCGTCGTGACTTTCGGGAGTTCTATCGCAGGCTCACCCTGCACAACGAGTCGGTGCCCGGCCTCATAGCGCTCTTCGCTCGCACTTCTGTGGATGCGACCAACGTCAGTCACCCCCTGCACGAGCAGTTCCGGGCCCGGTACGAACGGATCGTCCTCAACATGACGACGGAGTTTCAAGCCCTGCAGCAACTCGGGCTCCTCCTTCCTGGCGTGAAACCGGACGAGGCGGCCCGGACACTCATCGCGGCCCAGGATGGCGCACAGATTCAGTGGCTGTACGACCCGGAAGGTGTCGACATCAACGACATTATTCAGGGGCTGCTCGACACGCTTCTCGCGAGCCCACCGACGGCGACGGGCGCAGCCCCGTGACGTGAAAACCAGCATATGGGCCGTCTGCGGGCAATCCCCCCATCGCAATGTGAAGCGAAGTGCTGGCGGGTCGACGCGTGGACATGCCGCTCGGGGCACGTGCATCGACGAGAAGATTCTGGTCGGGGGAACAGATCCCTACCCAAGGGGCTGTTCCGCCCGAACAGACGCAACCGCAACCCAATGGCGGTCCCGCTTCCCCGAAGACCCGAATGCTTCAGGGGGTACATCGAAGATACGCCACACCAGCAGTGTAAATAGCAGAAACTAGTGGTTTATCAGGGTTTTTAGCAATACTTGCACACGAGTGAGCAGCGACGTATAAGACCCATAGGGTACAAAACGGGGTACGAAAACTGCGCCCCACAGAAGTCCCAACCCCTTACTCCTCGGCGAGGAGTGTCGCATCGTCCAGCCCCAAGGTTCCAGGCCAGCCCAGGGTCCAGGGTCCAGGGAGGAGCTTGGACGAGATCGCTTGTCGGAAGGAAACTAGCGCCAGCCATTCGCGTCCGGGCGGTCGGCGGGCACCGCCCGGGGAAGAGAGAATGGTCGACGTGAATATCGTCGACTGGCTGGGAGACTCCCGCGCGGTGCTGCCCTTCGGCATCGCCCTCGCGGTCGCCGTCGTCGCGGCGTTCCTGGAGTCGGGGGTGGGGCTCCTCCTGTTCGTTCCGGCCGGGCCGATAGTGATCGTTGCGGCGAGCGGCACGGCGACCGTCCCTGGGATCCTCGGGCTGGTCATCGCTGTTGTCGTCGCCCGGGTCGTCGGCGACGTCGTTGGCTTCCGGTTCGGGCGCACCCGTGGTGCCGCCGGTGCCCGCGACTCCGCGGTCGTCGCCCGCCTCGGCGCGCAGCACTGGGATGTCGCCGTCTCGTCGCTGAGACGCCACGGCCCGATCGCCGTGCAGCTGTCGCGGCTCGTGCCCGTGCCGCGGGCGCTCGCTCCTGCGGTCGCTGGCGCGTCGGGCATCGCACCGGCGCGGTTCGTCCGAGCGAGCGTCGTGGCCTCGGTCGCCTGGGCGCTGCTCTACGTCGGCGTGGGAGTGCTCGCACGCGCGTCGTTCCCGATCGTGCGGCCGTATCTCGGCGTGGGCGCGTGGTTCGTCATGGCCGTGCTCGTCGCTGTCGGCATCGTGTACCTGGCGGTGCGAACGGTGGTCGTGCGGCTTCCCGCCGGCGACATCCGCCGCGTGCTCGGCGACTCGTCGTTCGCCGGGGCGAGCCCGAACGCCGAGGGTGGATCGAGTCTGCTGCAGCGGCTGTTCCACGAGGACAACTGGCGCACGCTGCCCAATGTGATCTCGGCCGTGCGGATCCTTTTGTTGCCGCTCTTCGGAGTGCTGCTCGTCGCGCATCAGTTCTGGGCCGCGATCGTCACGCTGCTCGTCGTGTTCCTCACCGACTTCGTCGACGGGTTCATCGCGCGCCGCTTCAACCAGATGTCGAATCTCGGCGCCTGGCTCGACCCGGTGGCCGACCGTCTGACCGTCGTCTTCGTGGTCGCCGCGTTTGCGGCGTCGAACATCGTGCCGTGGCAGCTGGTGCTGATCCTGCTCATTCCCGACCTGCTGTCGGGGGCGTGGGCCGTCGTCGCGTTCGGTGGAGCGCCCGATGTGCGCGTCTCGAAAGTCGGAAAGGTGCGGACGGCGCTGCTGTTCACCGGGCTGTTCCTGCTGCTGTTCGGCGAGGCCGTGAGCGGGGCGCACGACGTGCTCGTCGGGGTCGGGTTCGCGTCGTTCGTGCTCGGAGTCGTCGGACACTACCTGGCCATGGCGCGCAACGCCCGCGGCCTGGTGACGCTATGGCAGCGGGAGCCCGCCCGGGTCTGAGTCGACACCACGCCTCATGGGCGACCCCAAGGGGATGCCAAGCAGGGGGAGAGGTCGGGCACTGATCGTTGACATTTCAACGAAGGGTGCACTCATGAACATCAGGCAGAAGGGGATCCGCGGCGCCCGCGCCGTCACCGCGGCCGTCGGCGGCATCGGCATCGCAATCGCGGCCGTCACCGGCATCGCGGTCTGGAACCAGAGCAACGACGAAAAAGCCGACGCGGCAGCGACAAGCACGACCGAGTCGACCGACACGAGCGGCAGCACCGCGACGACCGAGCCGACCGACACGTCCAGCAGTAGTAGCGACACGAGCGCCACGGACGGCAGCACCGACAGGAGCGGCACCGACAGCAGCAGCGGCACGAGCAGCAGCGACTCCACCGACAGCAGCTCGACGACCACGACGACGCCGGTCACTGGCGGAACGTCGAGCGGATCGTCCGACGCGACGTCCACCGGATCCTGACTTCTCGCCCATCAGCAAGCGTCCAGAAACCTCATGGCCACGGCATCGGAACTGGACTGAGAGCGCATAGGCCGGCCGGTGAGAGTGGGAGTCCGCGACGGAAGGACTCCCGCATGAACGAGCAGCTCACCCCCACCCGCGCCACCGCCCTGAACGCGACCATGGACTGGCCCATCTGGAGCACGACGGCCCGCATCGTGGTGACCGACGCGACGGCGCTGAACAGGGCTCGACGGATCGCCGATCGGATCCTCGTCGATGTCGAGATGGCGTGCAGCCGGTTCCGTGACGACTCCGAGCTGCGGCAGATCGGCGGACGGGCATCCGAGGGCATCGAGGTCAGCGACATGCTCGCCGCCCTCGTCGACCGGGCACTGTTCGCCGCGCGCTCGACCTTCGGCGACGTCGATCCGACCCTCGGCGGTGTGCTCGACGGACTCGGCTACGACCGAGACGTGTGCCTGCTGCCGCATGCGCAGCACGGTGACGAGGCCTCGTTCTCGATGTCGGTCGCGACGCCGCGCGAACCGGGCTGGCGCAGGATCCGACTGGTCGACCGGGTGCTGACCGTCCCCGACGACCTGAGGCTCGACCTCGGGGCCACAGCGAAGGCAATTGCGGCCGACCTGTGTGCAACGGCCATCGCCGACGAGCTGCACTGCGGCGTGCTGGTCAGCCTCGGCGGCGACCTGGCGACTGCTGGTCGCTCGCGCGACGACGGCTGGCAGATCACGGTCCGCGATCTCGACCGCGACCCCGAGACTCGCATCACCCTGGCGGACGGCTTCGCCGTCGCGACGTCGAGCACACAGAAGCGACGCTGGGTGCACGACGGCCGTCAGGTGCACCACATCCTCGACCCTCGGCTCGGTCTTCCCGCCCCGGCCGTCTGGCGAAGTGTGACCGTCGCGGCGCACGACTGCCTGCGGGCGAACACCCTGTCGACCGCGGCGATCGTCCGCGGTCGCAGGGCGGTGGAGTTCCTCCGCGACGAGCAGACGCCGGCCCGACTGGTCGACGCCCGTGGCAACGTGGTCCACCTCAACGGCTGGCCCGACGACGAGCGCGAGCCGGCGCCTGCCCTGTTCCGTCGGGCGGGCTGAGATGGAAGACGCACTCTGGGCTCTCGGCCGAGGCACGGGAGTCGCCTCACTCGTGCTGTTCACCGTCTCGGTGCTGCTCGGTGTCGTGACCCGCTCGGGCCGGCCTCTGCCGGGTCTGCCGCGCTTCGCCGTCACCCTGGTGCACCGCAACGTGTCGCTGGCTGCGACTCTCCTTCTCGTCGTGCACATCGTCAGCCTGCTGTTCGACCCGTATGCGCAGCTCACCCTGCTCGACACGATCGTTCCGTTCTTCGGCGAGTACCGCCCCGTGTGGCAGGGCCTCGGCACGCTCGCGTTCGACCTGGTGTTCGTGATCGTCGCTACCGGCCTGCTCCGCCACCGCATCGGCAACCGGGTGTTCCGGGCGGTGCACTGGTCCACCTACGCGCTCTGGCCCATCGCCCTTGCACACGCCATCGGCAACGGCACGAACGGCACCGACGGTTGGTTCCTGGCGCTCGCCGGAGTCTCCGTCGCCCTGGTCGCAGCCGCCGTCGCCTGGCGTCTCACCACCCGCTTCATCGAGTTCCGCGGCGTCCGCGTCGCCTCGCCCGTCCGATCCGGAGGGATCTCATGACCTTGACCCAGCCCATCACCACCAGCATCGCCGGCCCGACCGGCGTCAGTCGCCTCTTCGCCGCCGGGGCCAGCGACTTCCGCTCGCACCGTGCCGTGTTCGGCCCGATGCCGGGCGCCGTCGACGAGGGCCATCTGCTGGCCGAGCTCGAGGCATCGGGTCTGGCCGGCCGCGGCGGCGCCGCCTTTCCGACCTGGCGCAAGCTGGTCGCCGTGCGCGACGCGTCGTTCGGGGGCACCCGCGCTGGCGGCACCGGCCCCGGCAGCCGCGGCTTTGGCACTGGCACCGGCCGCCGCAGCTCCGCGACGCGAGGCGGCCCCGTCGTCATCGCGAACGGCGCCGAGGGTGAGCCGCTCAGCCGCAAAGACGAGACCCTTCTCGCCGGTGCCCCGCATCTCGTGATCGACGGCCTCCTGCTCGCCGCGACGTCGGTCCGCGCATCGGACGTCGTCCTGTATGCCCCGACGCGCAGCCTCGAGTACGTCACCCGTGCCATCGCCGAGCGCACCGACGCCGAGCGCATCCGACTCGTTACGGCCCCCGAGACCTTCCTCTCGGGCGAGGCTTCCGCCGTCGTGAGCGCGGTCGGCGGGGGCCGGGCCATCCCGCGTGACCGTATCGTGCGCCTCAGCGAGAGCGGCCTCGGCGGCGCGCCGACCCTGGTGCAGAATGTCGAGACCCTCGCCCACCTCGCTCTGCTGGCGCGTTTCGGGGCGACCTGGTTCCGCTCCCGCGGCACCGACGAGGATCCGGGCACCCGCCTCGTCTCGGTCAGCGGCGATGTGCCGAGCCCCCGGGTATACGAGGTGGCTGCCGGAATGCCGCTCCTCGATCCGCTGGTGTCTGCCGGCGCCCGGCCCCCGGGGATCGGCGCGGTGCTGGTCGGCGGCTACCACGGCGCCTGGGTGCCCGGCACCGCAGTGGCGACATCGCTCTCACCCTCCGGCCTGCGGCCGTTCGGAGCGGCACCGGGCGCCGGGATCCTGATGGTCCTCGGCCCGCACCGCTGCGGCCTCGACGCCTCCGCCGAGATCGTGAAGTACCTCGCCGGGCAGTCGGCCAAACAGTGCGGCCCCTGCGCCAACGGCTTGCCACGTCTCGCCGATGTGTTGCGGCGACTGGCGCGGCGCGACCGGGCCGAGTGGCTGCCCGCCGAGATCAAACGCCTGGCCCGCGTGGTGGCCGGTCGCGGATCCTGCCATCACCCCGACGGCACCGCACGGCTCGTGCTGAGCACGCTCACCGTGTTCGCCGACGACGTGCAGGCGCACCTGCAAGGGCGCTGCGAGGTGCGGCGATGAGCCGGGATGCCTCCTCGAGCAGCGACGCGTCGCTCCACATCGACTGGACCCTCTGCGACGGGCGGGGGCTCTGCACCGAACTGCTGCCGGAGCTGCTGACCCGCGACGAGTGGGGCTACCCGCTCGCCGCAGCAGGATCGGACGTGACTGTGCCGCGCGAGCTCGTCGGCCCCGCAAAGCAGGCGGTGGGGCTGTGCCCGCGAGCGGCGCTGCGTCTCAGGGCGTCTGCAGGTGCCTGAGGGGCAGGCGTAGCGTTGTGGGCATGACACGTCTCACCACGCCCTTCGGGGCAAAGACCACGGCCGCCGAGATCCTCGACGGCAGCATCACCGACCGAGTCGACCTCACCGGCAAGCGAGCCGTCGTCACCGGCGGCGCCTCGGGCATCGGGCTCGAGACGGCTCGCGCGCTCGCGGGAGCCGGCGCCGACGTGACGCTCGCCGTCCGCAACGAGAGCGCAGGATCCGACGCGGTCGCCGACATTCGCGGCACCACCGGCTCCGACAGGGTTCACGCCGCCTACCTCGACCTGCAGAAGCGCGACACCCTGCGCGCCTTCGCCGACGCCTACGACGCTCCGCTTGACATCCTCGTGAACAACGCCGGCATTATGGCGACACCCCTGACCCGCACGCCGGAGGGCTGGGAGCTGCAGTTCGCCAACAACCACCTGGGGCACTTCGCGCTCGCCCTCGCGCTGCACGACTCGCTCGCCGCGGCCTCGGACGGAGCACGTATCGTCTCGCTGTCGTCGACCGGGCACCACTACTCCGACGTCGTATTCGACGACCTCGCCTTCGAGGCGCGCGAGTACGACCCGTGGCTCGGCTACGGGCAGTCGAAGACGGCGAACGTGCTGTTCGCGGTCGGTGCCGGCAGCCGATGGGCCGACGACGGGATCACGGCCAACGCCGTGCACCCGGGTGGCATCATGACGAACCTGCAGCGGCACATGGATCCTGCCGAATTCACCCGTCGGGGCTGGCTCGACGCCGAGGGCAAGCCGAACCCGGCGTTCAAGTCGACCGAGCAGGGCGCATCGACGTCGGTGCTGGTCGCCGCGTCGCCGCTCGTCGCGGGTGTCAGCGGCCGCTACTTCGAAGACGCCAACGAGGCGGTGCCGTTCGACGAGGCGAAGCCCGGCGTCGGCGTGAAGTCGTATGCGCTCGACTCCGACTCGGCCGACCGCCTGTGGGAGGTCTCGCTCGGCCTGGTGGGCTGACGGCTCGTAGCAAGCCGACGTGAATCGGCCAATCTCGCGCGCCGCGGCGCTGTGATATTGGCCGATTTACGCGATGTCGCCGATCCACCGGGCCATGAAACGGCGAAGGGCGCCGCCACCTCGAGAGGTGACGGCGCCCTTCGGCGAGCGGCGCGAACTACGCGCGGCTGCCCTTGCGGCCGGTGATCGCGCCGTAGATGACGAGCACGATGAGCGATCCGACGATGGCGATAGCCCAGCTCTTGATCGAGAAGAAGCCGTCGTAGCCGATGTTGAAGATGAGTCCGCCGAGCCAGCCGCCGAGGAGGGCGCCGATGACTCCGAGGACGAGGGTGGCGATCCAGCCGCCAGCCTGACGGCCCGGGAGGATGGCACGGGCGATGGCGCCGCAGATGAGGCCGAGAAGAATGAATCCGAGGAAGCTCACGATGGTGCTCTCTTTCTAAGTGGGGTTGCTGTCACCGGTAGGTGAGGAGTTACGCGAAGCGCTTTTTGGCTTTCTTCGCAGCGATCTTGCGGCCCTTGGCGACGTCTTTCTTCGCCTGCTTGCGGGCCTTCTTGACCTTGGGGTCGTTCCAGACGCCGGTGAAGGCGCTGGTGATCTCTTTGTAACGAGACGTACCGGCTTTCGCGCCCAGCAGGTAGGCGAAGAAAGCGATGATGATGATTACTACGAATTTCGGTCGCATTATGTGTCCTCCCAGATGGACTGACGAAGCCGGAGGGCCTCGTGCACTCGAGATTGCCCGAATACTGAGGAAACGCTAGTCCACAGCGCATTTGCAGGTTCTCAGGTGTCAGTTTTTCGGGGTACAAGGCCGGCCTCGGTCGAAGGCGGCGTCACGCCCCCGCCCACTGTTCGAAACACTCCCGCAACAGCGGGCCCCTAGGTTCGAGACATGGGAGACCTCTTCGACGGTTACGCCGGTGTCGCACGCCGAGACACCCGCCGCCGCTCATCACCGGCATGGGACGAGATGTTCCAGGGGGCCGGGCATCCGCGCAGTATGTACCGCGAGATCCATGCCGCTCTCGAGAGCATGACGCAGGACGAACTCCGTGGCCGGACAGCCGCCCTCGCCGACTCATACCTCGCTCAGGGCGTGACCTTCGACTTCGCCGGCGAGGAGCGGCCGTTCCCGCTCGACGCGGTTCCGCGCGTGATCGAGCAGGCCGAGTGGCTCACCGTCGAGCGCGGCATCAAGCAGCGGGTGCGGGCGCTCGAGGCGTTCCTCGCCGACGTCTACGGAGCCCAGCGGTGCGTTGCCGACGGCGTGATCCCGGCGTCGCTCATCACCTCGTCGAGTCACTTCCACCGTCAGGCCGCGGGCATCGACCCGGCGAACGGCGTGAGGATCCAGGTCTCGGGCATCGATCTCATCCGCGACGAGGCGGGTGCGTGGCGCGTACTCGAAGACAACGTGCGGGTGCCGAGCGGTGTCAGCTACGTCATCTCGAACCGGCGGGTGATGGCCCAGACGCTTCCCGAGCTCTTCGTCTCCATGCGGGTCCGCCCGGTGGGCGACTACCCGAACCGACTGCTGCATGCGCTGCGGAAGAGCGCACCGACGGGAGTCGAGGATCCTACCGTCGTCGTTCTCACCCCCGGAGTCTTCAACTCGGCGTACTACGAGCACACCCTTCTCGCTCGCCTGATGGGTGTCGAACTCGTCGAGGGCCGCGACCTCTACTGCTCCGGCGGGCGCGTCTGGATGCGGACGACCGCGGGGCCGCAACGCGTCGACGTGATCTACCGCCGCGTCGACGACGAATTCCTCGACCCGCTGCAGTTCCGCGCCGACTCGGTGCTGGGTTCGCCCGGCCTGCTCATGGCGGCGCGCCTCGGCACCGTGACCATCGCCAACGCGGTGGGCAACGGGGTCGCCGACGACAAGCTCGTCTACACGTACCTGCCGGACTTGATCCGCTACTACCTCGGCGAAGACGCGATCCTGCCGAACGTCGACACCTGGCGGCTCGAAGACTCGGGAGCCCTCGAAGAGGTGCTCGACCGGCTCGACGAGCTCGTGGTCAAGCCGGTCGACGGCTCGGGCGGAAAGGGGCTCGTCGTCGGGCCCGCCGCGTCGAAGGCCGAACTCGACGACCTGCGCGGTCGCCTGCTCAAAGACCCTCGTGGGTGGATCGCGCAGCCGGTGGTGCAGCTGTCGACGATTCCCACGCTCGTCGACGAAGGGCTCCGCCCGCGGCACGCCGACCTCCGGCCGTTCGCGGTCAACGACGGCGACGACATCTGGGTGCTCCCCGGCGGTCTCACCCGTGTCGCGCTGCCGGAGGGGCAGCTCGTCGTCAACTCCAGCCAGGGCGGCGGCTCGAAAGACACCTGGGTGGTCGGCCTCGATGCCGGCACCTGGACCGGCGGTCACAACGTCGGCGAGCTCGTCAGCGAGCAGGCTACGCAGACCTCGTCGATCCCGATCGTCGCCGCCGAGCACGTTCCCGACCAGTCGCCTGCCGACGACCCGAAACGCGACCAGCAGTCGCAGCAGCAGCAGGAACACCAACAACAGCAACGTCAGCTGTCTGACACGGAAGAGACATCATGCTGAGCCGCATCGCCGAGAGCCTGTTCTGGATCGGAAGGTACATCGAGCGGGCAGACGGGACCGCCCGGATCCTCGACGTCCATCTGCAGTTGCTGCTCGAAGACCCGTGGATCGAAGAGGACGCCGCGTGCCGGTCGCTCCTCTCGGTGATGGGTTCGGAGGCCCCCGACGACACCGCGCTCACCCGGGCCGACGTGCTGACGATGCTCGCGGTCGACCGGCACAACCCGGCCTCGATCGCGTTCTCGCTCGGCGCCGCTCGCGAGAACGCCCGGCGTGCCCGCGAGATCGTCTCGACGGAGCTGTGGGAGTGCCTCAACACGACCCGGGCCCGGATGCCGCGCAAGGTGTCGAGCGAGAAGGTCAGCGACTTCTTTGCCTGGGTGCGCGAACGGTCGGCACTCGCCGTCGGCATCATCGAGTCGGCGACGAGCCGCGACGAGGTCTGGCAGTTCTTCACGCTGGGGCGCTCGATCGAGCGTGCCGACATGACCGCCCGCCTGCTGGCCACGCGCACCCTGACCGAGGCGTCGGGCCCGTCGTGGACGACGATCCTTCGCTCGGTCGGCGCCTATGAGGCGTACCTCCGCACCTACCGCGGGGTGCCGAGCGCGCGCAATGCCGCCGAGTTCCTGCTGCTCGACCGCCTCTTCCCGCGGTCGGTGCTGTTCGCCATCTCGCGCGCCGAGAACTGCCTGCGCGAGGTCGAGCCCGGCACCGCGCGCACCTCGTCGTCGGGTACCGGGGTCAGGATCCTGGGACAGATGCGGTCCGAGCTCGAATACAAGCCGATCGCCGAGATCCTCGACGATCTGCCGAAGCACATGGACGCCGTCCAGGCCGCCACCTCCGCCGCGTCGGAGGCGATCCGCCAGCGGTACTTCCCGACCTCCGCCGCTCCGACCTGGGTGGGAGAGCGCTCGTGAGCCGGCTTCGGATTCGCCACGTCACCGGGTTCCAGTACCTCGGTGAGGCGAAGGCCAGCTATAACGAGGCCCGCATGCTGCCGGCGTCGACCGAGACGCAGTTCGTGCTCTCGTCGCACCTGCGCATCGAGCCGAACTCGGGCGCGCACGAGTACCTCGACTACTGGGGAACGCGCGTTTCGTCGTTCGAGGTGCTGCAGCCGCACACCGAGCTCTCGCTCTCGGCGACCTCGCTCATCGAGGTCCGTGGCACGCCGCACCTGCCGCACGACCTGTCGTGGGCCGACCTCGAGACGGCGGCCGCGCGATCGGCCGAGTTCGTCGAGCAGCTCGAGCAGACGCCCCTCACCGAGCCGCCGGCCGAGGTGGCGGCCCTCGCCGCCGACGTCGTCGCGGCGACGAACGCCCCCTGCGACGCCGCCCTCCGCATCTGCGAGGAGATCGGCGATCGGGTGTCGTATCTGCGGGGCGTCACGAACGTGAAGTCGACCGCGGCCGAGGCCTGGGAGGCGAAGGCCGGGGTCTGCCAAGACATCGCGCACATCACGCTGGGCGCATTGCGGTCGGCGGGGATCCCGGCGCGGTACGTCTCGGGCTACCTGCACCCCAAGCCCACCGCGGAGCTCCGCGAGACTGTGACCGGCGAATCGCACGCGTGGGTGGAGTACTTCTGCGGATCCTGGTCCGGGTACGACCCAACGAACCTCATCGACATCGGAGAGCGCCACGTCGTCGTCGGGCACGGACGCGACTACAACGACGTGCCGCCGTTGCGCGGTGTCTACGGCGGCTCGGGTGCGTCGAAACTCTTCGTGACGGTCGAGATCACCCGCGAGGCGTAGGGGCGCCGGGACGGTTAGCAGGTCTGGTAGACGTACGCCTTGCTCTTCGGGGTCGTCAGGTCTCGATCGCGGAGGATCGTCTGCGGCGGGGTGTCTTTGCGAGCGCAGACCTGAGCGAACGTGCCGCGGAGGTCGTCGGTGTATTCGACGTCGAGCACGTGCGTGCCGTAGACCTTCGTGAACGAGCCGCACTCGCTGTAGACGTCGCACTCCTCGGTGGTGACGAAGTCGAAGCCGATCGACGTCTTGCCGCGGGAGCCCAGCTCACCGGTGTTCTTCTGGCTCGCCGCCAGACCCTTCGCGTGGGTGTGCTTCACCAGGAGCTTCGCGAACGCGATCGACTTCGACAGCGTCAGCCTGCCCTTCGACCGGGAGTACGAGTCGAGGTTGTCGAACTCCACGGCCCGGAAGCCCTTGGCCGCGCACGAGTCGGTCATGGTGTTGATGCGCTTGCTCGCGGCGGTCCGCTTGGCGGCCGTCGAGATGTCGATGATGCGCTCGTCGGGCCAGCCCGGATCGACGATCGGCTTGCCCGCCTTGTTCTTCAGAATGAGGTTGCTCGGCCAGCTCGACCCCGGCTGCGTCTGGAATCCGTTGACGTAGCAGATCGAGTAGACGCCCTTCGCGGGCGTCGAGGTGCTGTCGCGCGTCACGACGGTGACACCTTTCGCGGGGGTGTACGACCCTCCGAGCTGGTAGTCGAAGGTGCCCTTCGTCGGGGGCAGCGTGCGGGTCGCGGTGGAAGCGACCGCAGGATCCGACGACCGCGTGTTCGCACTCGGCGAGGCGCATCCCATCGTGACGAGCAGCACGGCGGAGGTCGCAACGGCCAGGCCGGCTCGCAAGAGTGTCATGCCGTCGAGCTTAGGTTGCCCGCGCTGGCCGGTTGCTCGCCTGGGCTCCCGCGGGCTCCCGCCCGCGGCCGGTGAGGCACCCCGGTTTGGTCGTTTTCGGGGTGGCATCTGGGGGTTATTTGGCCGATCGGGGGTGCGTCGGCTGCTCGGCTGGCACCCGGGCGGGATCCGGGGCGGGCTCGCGGGCCGTTCGCTGGGCTTCCGACCAGGCCTCGGCCACCGCGGCGAGAGCGATGATGAAGCCCGCGATGAGCAGGGCGACTCCGACGAGCAGCACGACGGCCACGATGAAGTCGAGATGGCCAGAGGCGACGCCCTTCGGCGACCAGGCACCCTGGGCCCCGAGCGTCTGCGAAGCCCAGATCGCGAGGCCGGCGCCGATCGCCAGGCTGACGCCGGCAACCGTGCCGATGAGGCGTGCCTTGCGCATGGGCCGCTCCTTCGCGACGGGGGGCTGTGCTCGGGTGGGGCGGATCCTGACGTGAGCGATCGTCATGCGTGCACTGTAGGCGCAGTTGCCGCGCCGCGGAAGCCCCGGCCGTGCGGCGGCGGCAGGGTCGGGCTCGCGAGTGCCGCCTAATGCCGCCGGCCCGGGCCCGCCGAGTGCATTCGGCGGCACTCGCGGGGGCGCCGGCGCTCACCGGAGCGGGGCTCAACCCTGAGTGCCGCCTAATGCCGCCGGCGCGGGCCCGCCGAGCGCATTGGGCGGCACTCGCGGGAGCTCACTCGGGGCCAGGCAACCCGAGGCGCCCTAAAGGCCAGCCTCAGCGGCGGGCGGGCTCCGCCGGCAAAGTGATGGAGGCCGTGGCCGGGAGGCCGTCGCCGTCGTGCCGGATCCTGAAGTGCAGCCCCTCGTCGTGACGAAGCCTCAGGTGCTGCTGCCGCACCAGCCACACGATCGCGACGGCGGCCGCCGCGAACCCGGCGCCCGCTCCGACGCCGATCGCGGCCCGCGGGCCGAACGTGTTCGCGACCCAGCCGACGATCGGAGCGCCGATCGGGGTGCCGCCGGTGAAGATCGCCATGTAGAGCGCCATCACGCGCCCGCGCATCTCGGGGGCGGCGCCGAGCTGCACGGTGCCGTTGGCGGTGGTCATCAGCGTGATCGACGAGAGCCCCACGGCCACGAGCACCGCGGCGAAGCTCCAGTAGGTCGGCATGAGTGCGGCGACGGTGCAGGTGACGCCGAACGAGATCGCGGCGAGCACGAGGATCCGCATCCGCGGCCGCTCACGCCGGGCCGAGAGGAGGGCCCCCGTCAGCGAACCCACCGCCACCGCCGAGGTCAGCAGGCCGAACCCGCTGGCTCCGACTCCGAACGCCTGTGTCGCCATGGTCGACGTGAAGATCGGGAAGTTCATGCCGAAGGTACCGATGATGAAGATCATCACGAACACGACGACGAGGTCGGGGCGCCCCCGCACGTAACGGAAGCCCTCTTTGATCTGGCCTTTCGCGCGCTTGAGCTTCGGCTTGAACTGGAGCTGGTTCACGCGGATGAAACGCAGCGAGGCGAGCACGGCCAGGAACGACGCCGCGTTGATCACGAAGACCCAGCCCGACCCGACTGTCGCGATGAGCACGCCGGCGACCGCGGGGCCGACGAGACGCGCGCCGTTGAACGATGCCGAGTTGAGCGAGACCGCGTTCGACAGGTGCTCGGGCGGCACGAGCTCCGAGACGAAGCTCTGGCGGATGGGCGCGTCGATCGCCTGCACGATGCCGAGCAGGAGGGCGAAGCCCCAGACCATCCAGAGCTGGACGACGCCGGTGATGACGAGGAGGCCGAGGGCGAGGCCGAGTGTGCCGAGGGCGCCCTGCGTGAACATCAGCATGCGGCGGCGGTCGTAGCGGTCGGCGATGAGGCCCGTGATCGGGATCAGCAGGATCGGCGGCAGAAACTGCAGCGCCATCGTGATGCCGAGCGCCGTGGCGTTGTGGTCGGTGAGCTCGGTGAGCACGATCCAGTCTTGGGCGGTGGACTGCATCCACGTGCCGGTGTTCGACACGAGCGCGCCACCGAACCAGAGACGGTAGTTGAAGAGGCTCAGCGAGCGGAACATGGCGCTCACGAGCGACCCAGCTCACGGAGGATGCGAGTCGCTTCGGCCAGTGTGCGCCGCTCGTCGGGGCTGAGTTTCGCGAGCCGCGGCACGAGCCACTCGTCGCGGCGTCGCCGGGTCTCGAGCACGAAGTTCGCGCCGACGGGGGTCGTGCAGAGCATCACCTTGCGGCGGTCGTCGGCGTGGGCGCTGCGCTCGACGAAGCCGAGTTCGACGAGGGCGTTGACGGTGCGGTTCATCGACGGGGGAGTGACGCCCTCGTGTTCGCTCAGGGCGCCGATCGTGAGCGGCTCGTTCTGCAGCAGGAATCCGAGCGCGGCCATCTGCGCGTCGCTCACGTGCGTGTCGGCCTTCTGCTGCCGGAGTCGCCGCGAGAGACGGAGCACGCCCTGGCGCACGTCGGTCGCCAGCTGGGCGTGGGGAACGGTGCGCAGGGCACCCGTATTCGTGTCAGACATCGATGGTTAGCCTAACAAATTAGCTTTGCTAAATAAACGGCTCGGGCGTACTCTGTGGCTTAAACAACAAGTGTCGTCAAGAGAGAAGGATCCGAGATGGGCAAGTTCGAAGGCAAGGTCGCGATCGTCACCGGTGGCGGTTCGGGAATCGGCGAAGGCATCTCGAAGGCGCTCGCCGCCGAGGGAGCCTCGGTCGTCGTCACCGACATCAAGCTGGACGCGGCCCAGCGGGTCGTCGACGAGATCGTCGCGGCCGGCGGAACGGCCAGTGCATTCGAGGGCAACACGTCGGTCGCCGCTGACAGCGAGAAGACCGTCGAATTCGCCCAGCAGACGTATGGTGCTCTGCACCTGGCTGTCAACAACGCGGGCATCGGCGCCGCCCCCGCCAAGATCGGCGACTACGACATCGCCGCGTGGGATCGCGTCGTCGGCGTCGACCTGAGCGGCGTCTTCTACGGCCTGCGCTATCAGCTGCCCGCCCTCGTGGCCGCCGGTGGTGGCGCGATCGTCAACATGTCGAGCGTGCTCGGCTCCGTCGGAATCGCCCAGAATGCCGCCTACGTCGCCTCGAAGCACGCGCTGATCGGCCTCACCAAGGTCGCCGCCCTCGAATACTCCGCCCAGGGCGTCCGCACCAACGCGGTCGGCCCCGGGTTCATCGACACGCCGCTCGTCCGCTCGTCGCTCTCCGCCGACGAGCTCACGGCGCTCGAGGCCCAGCACGCCACCGGCCGGCTCGGCACCGACGCCGAGGTAGCCGCGCTCACGCTCTTCCTGCTGAGCGACGACGCCTCGTTCATCACCGGGTCGTACCACCTCGTCGACGGCGGGTACAGCGCGCACTAGTGCGTGGGCGGCGGGGTGCCGCGGGTGCCGCGGCTGGCCGAAAGTGCCCGAAGTGGGGTCCAGCTGGCTGTGTGAGGCCGAACTGCGCACTCTCGGTCGCGTTCGGGTCGGGGCCGCCGGATCCTGCGGTCCATCCCCGCGAGTGCACGAAAACCGCCCCTGGCGCAGCGGCCGGGGGCGGTTTTCGCGCATTGGGGAGGGCGCGGCGCCGATTTCAGCCCCGCTTCAGCGCATCGCCGCCATGCTGGACGTGCCCGCGGTGTGTGGGCACCGATCGCAGGAGGCAGCGTGCGCGTGCTCGTCGTCGAAGACAACCAGGGGCTCGCTCAGGGGTTACGCCTCGGGCTCGAAGCCGAGGGCATCGCCGTCGACCACGCCGCGACCGGCACCGACGGTCTCTGGCGTGCGCGCGAGAACGACTACGACGCGATCGTGCTCGACATCATGCTTCCCGGAATGAGCGGCTACAGCGTCTGCCGCGCCCTCCGCGACGACGGCGACTGGACGCCCGTGATCATGCTCACCGCCAAAGACGGCGAATGGGACGAGGTCGAGGGCCTCGATACGGGCGCCGACGACTACCTCACGAAGCCGTTCTCGTTCGCGGTGCTCCTCGCGCGGCTGCGGGCTCTGGTGCGGCGCGGCGTGCGCGAACGGCCGACCGTGCTGACGGCCGGCGACCTGGCGCTCGATCCAGCATCGCGGCGCGTGACCCGGGGCGAGACCCCGATCGAGCTGACAACGCGCGAATACGCCGTGCTCGAGTTCCTGATGCGCCGGGCGGGCGAGGTCGTCACGAAGCGGCAGATGCTCGACGGCATCTGGGACGACGACTTCGAGGGCGACAACAACATCGTTGAGGTCTACGTCAGACACCTCCGCAACAAGATCGACCGGCCGTTCGGGCGCGACTCGATCGAGACCGTGCGCGGCGCCGGCTACCGGTTGGCGGGGACCGGTGGCTGAGCGGCCGCGACCCGGTTCGCGCGGGCCCAAGGGCTCGCTCCGCCCGCGGCGCGGATCGCTGCGTCTGCGCATCACCCTCGCGGCCACGGCGATCGTCGGAATCACGCTGCTCGGCGGGTCGGCGGTCTACGTGGTCGTTCAGCGCGCCGTGCTCGCTCAGGGCGTCCGAGCGGAGGCCGTGAGCGACGCCGATCGCGTGCTGGCCCGGCTCGAGTCGGGGGCCACCCCGGCGGCGGCCGTGGCCGGGCTGGGCGAGCGTGACGGGGCGGTCACGGCGGTTCTGTCGGCGGACGGCTCGCGGATCCTCGGGGTCTCGGGCGACCCCGTCGCCGTCCGCGCCTACGAGACGCTCGCCGAGCCAGCGCGCTCGGGAACGGTCTCGCTGTCAGGCGAGAACTACGCGATCGAGACGTCGTCGGGCAGCGACCAGTCGACTCCGGCGCCGACCGTGACGATCACGCCGCCGAGCGACGACTCGACGAGGAGCACGGAACCGACACCAGGATCCGGCGGCGGCGGCTCGAGCACCGACGACTCGGGCGGCGGCGGGTCGGACGACTCGGGGGGTTCCGGTGGCGGATCGAGCGGGAGCGGCGGGTCGAGTGGTGGCTCGGGCGGTGGGGGCGGGTCTGGCGGTGGTTCTGGTGGTGGCGGGTCTGACGACGTCGGCGCCCCCGCACCCGGGCGCGGACAGCCGACGCTGACCGCGGCCCGGCCGACTCCGGCTCCGGGTTCGTCTTCGTCGTCCTCGTCTCCTTCTTCGTCCTCGGCGGCTGCGGCGAGTGATGGCGGTGCCGGAGCCGACGTCGACTTCGTGGTCGTCGCCGGTCGTTCGCTCGCGGCTGCCGCGGTCTCGGAGCGGGCGACCGTGACGACTCTCGGCATTGTGATCCCGGTGCTGCTCCTGGTGATGGCGGCGACCACCTGGTTCGTGGTCGGACGTTCGCTTCGTCCGGTGGAGCGGATGCGCCGGGAGGTCGAGGGGATCACGGCCGCTCGACTCGCGACCCGGATCCCCGGCCCGGGCGGCGACGACGAGATCGCCCGACTCGCCTCCACCCTCAACGAGATGCTCGATCGGCTCGACGACTCGGCGCGCGCGCAACGGCGTTTCGTCTCGGATGCGTCGCACGAGCTCCGCTCGCCGTTGGCGGTGATGCGGCAACTGGCCGAAGTGGCGCAGGCCTACCCAGGGCGCATTGAGACCGAACTCTTGGCCGACACGGTGCTCACCGAGGGGCAGCGCCTGGCCGACCTGGTGCAGGGCATGCTCATCCTGGCCCGGGCCGACGAGGGCGGGCTCGAGCCGTCAATGCATCCGGTCGACGTCGACGACATCGTGCTGGCCGAAGCCGCGCGCCTGCGCAAGGCGGGCCTCGTGACGGTCGACGCGACCGGCATCGCACCCGTCCGCGTCCACGGCGATCGCGGGATGCTCGGCCAGGTCGTCCGGAACCTCGCCGACAACGCCGCACGCCACGCGACCTCGACCGTCGCTCTCTCGCTCGCCGAAGTGGACGGGCACCTCGTGCTCACGGTCGACGACGACGGCTCGGGTGTGGCCGACGCCGACCGGGAGCGAATCTTCGCGCGCTTCGTGCGGCTCGACGAGGCGCGTGCTCGGGAATCCGGCGGCAGTGGTCTCGGTCTCGCGATCGTGCGGAGTCTCGTGGCCGCTCACGGTGGAGCCGTGGCTGTTTCCGGCAGCCCGCTCGGTGGTGCCCGCTTCACGGTCACCCTGCCGGTCGACGCCGCTGTGCCCGCTGGTGCTTCCGCTCCCGCCGGGTGAGTGTCCACGATCTGCTGATGTTCCGCCTCCACGACTAGCAGATCGTGGACACTCACCCTCGCCCGCCGTTCGTTCTCGGCGCGAGCGGGTGTCTCTCCATTCCTCATTGACTCTGGAGTCAATTGCGCGCCGGGCGATATCGCTCCAGGCCCGTGTCATTTGACTCCAGGGTCAATCATGGTTTTCGAGAGTCCCCGCCCGATCGCGTGTCCGGACCCGATGGCAGGCAGCCCACTCAGCCAGCAGTCGGGTGAGTGAGTCGGACGTGCGCTGAACGGACGTTCAGGGAAGGTCAGAAGCGGTTCAGCAGCCTCTTGGGAAGGTCATGGCATCCAACAAGGAGGACACCATGAACCGCAAGAATCTCATCATCGTCACCGGAGCAACCGCCGCCGCCCTCGTGCTCGGCTCGGCCGGAATCGCGTTCGCATCTCAGGGTGCCGACGACGCGACCACGCCGTCGCCGGCCTCGAGCGTGACCGTGGCGCCGACAACCGTGCCGACGACCGGATCGACCGGCGTGCCGACCGGCGTGCCGACCGCCGTGCCGACCGCTGGGCCGGCGACCGTGCCGAGGGGCCACACCCACCACGGGCGCGGCCGTGACGACTCTGCCACCCACGACGTCAACGACGATCACGGCACCGACGCCGCAACCCACGCCGTCGCTGACGACTCCGGCCACCACGAGGCGGCCGCGACCCCGACGCCGGTCGCTACCCGGCCGACGGCCGCGCCGACATCGGCGCCGGCTGCATCGGCGCCGGCGAGCGACGACGCCGCGACCCACGACGTGAACGACGATCACGGCGCCGACGCTGCGACCCACGACGCCAACGACGACCACGGCAGCGACTCGGGGCGCCACGGCGGTGGCGGGCGGGGACACGGCGGCTCCGACGACTAACGCCCGGATCCTTCGGTCTTTGCCCTAGACCAGCCCACCGAATGCACGATTTCCGCCCTCCGCACCCGCGCGGAGGGCGGATTTCGCGCATTCGACGCAGCGCGGCAGCGCACGCCTCCTGACAGACTGACGCCGTGTACACCACCCGCAGCTACGTCGACGCCCAGGGCGTCACGATCACGTTCTACGTCTGGCCGGCAGTCGGACACACGGCGGAACCCCGAGGCATCGTCCAGATCGCGCACGGCGTCGGCGAATACGCCCTCCGATACGAGCGTCTGGCCGAGGCACTCGCCGCGGCCGGCTACACCGTCTACGCCGACGACCACCGCGGCCACGGAGCCACCGGCCTGGCCCAGTGGGGCGAAGGATCCGGCCGCCTCGGTCACCTCGGGGTCGGCGGCCATCCGGCGACGGTCGAAGCCGTTCGGCAACTCACGCACCTCGCCCGCGCCGAGAATCCGGGGATCCCCGTGACTCTGCTCGGCCACTCGTGGGGCTCGTTGATGGCGCAGATGCTCGTCGATGAGCACGCCGACGAGTACGACTCCGTCGTGCTCACCGGCACGGCCTACCGCACCCCGCTCAGCATGAACGGCGGCGATCTGAACAAGCGTCACGCCCACCTCGGCACGACCGGGTTCGAGTGGCTCAGTCGTGATCCGGCCGTCGCCGAGGCGATGTCGACGGATCCTCTGGCTGTCGAGGCGAGCGTGCTCACGCTCTTCGGTCTGCGCGACTCCGTGCGTCTCTACGGCCGGCCGAGCCGGAACCCGCGCCATGACGTGCCGCTGCTCGTGATGGTCGGCGGCGACGATCCGCTCGGCGGGCCGAAGAGCGCCGAGAAGCTCGTCGCGGCGTACCGCTCGCGCGCTGGCTTCACCGACGTCGAGCTGATCGTCTACGACGGTGCGCGGCACGAGATCTTCAACGAGACGAACAAGGAGGAGGTCACCCGCGACCTGATCGACTGGTTGGACGCCCGGTCGTAGGCTCGACGCATGCACGGTGAATACAAGGTCCCAGGCGGCAAGCTGGTCGTGGTCGACCTCGACGTGAAAGACGGTCGGATCGAGAACTTCCGGCTCGCCGGCGACTTCTTCCTTGAACCCGACGAGGCGCTGGAGGCCATCAACCGATCGGTTGACGGACTCGACTCCGCAGCCGACTCGACCGACATCGCGGCCGCCGTTCGACGCGGGTTGCCCGAGGGCACGACCATGCTCGGGGTGAGCCCCGAGGCGATCGCCGTGGCGATCCGCCGGAGCCTGAGCCGCGCTACCGCCTGGCGCGACTACGACTGGCAGATCATCCACGACGGGCCCGTCTCGCCGAACACCCACCTCGCGCTCGACCAGGTGCTCACCGAGGAGGTCGGCGCCGGCCGTCGCGGGCCGACCCTGCGGTTCTGGGAGTGGAACGAGCCCGCCGTCGTGATCGGCAGCTTCCAGTCGCTCAAGAACGAGGTCGATCCTGAGAACGCCGAGAAGTACGGGTTCCAGGTGGTACGCCGCGTCTCGGGGGGCGGCGCCATGTTCATGGACGCCGAATCGATCGTCACCTACTCGCTCTACGCGCCCGGCGACCTCGTGCAGGGCATGAGCTTCGCCGACTCGTACGCCTACCTCGACGAGTGGGTGATCACCGGCCTCAAGTCGATGGGCATCGACGCGTTCTACCAGCCGCTCAACGACATCACGAGCGCCAAGGGCAAGATCGGCGGGGCCGCCCAGAAACGGCTGGGCAACGGTGCGCTCCTCCACCACGCGACCATGAGCTACGACATGGACGGCGAGAAGATGGTGCAGGTGCTGCGGATCGGCCGCGAGAAGATGAGCGACAAGGGCACCACGAGCGCGGCTAAACGCGTCGACCCGCTGCGCTCGCAGACCGGACTGCCGCGTGCCGAGGTGATCGAGCGTCTCAAGCAGACGTTCACCGGCCTCTACGGAGCGACCGAGGGCCACGTCACCGCCGACGAGCTCGCTCAGGCGGAGGAGCTCGTCCGCACGAAGTTCGCGACGACGGAGTGGCTCGCGCGCGTTCCCTGAGCGTCTTCGACCACCCCTCCGGCGGCGTCAGGCGAGGCGCCAACCGACCGCAGCAGGCGAGGCGCAACCCGGCCGAGGCGTCAACAGGTCGGGTCAGGCCACGCGATAGGCGAGGTATTCAGCCGGAACCGCACCGAGGATGGACGGCCTGCGCGGGTCGATCGGTTCGGTGATCGCGGCGGCTCCCTTGCGGATCCGCACCGTCATCACGACATCGTCGCCGAGACCGGTCGCGGGCGCAGCCTTCAGGTCGCGCATGCCGATCACGAGGGTTCCGCTCGTGTCGGCGAGGCGGTATTCGGCGTAGCCGGTCGCACTCCACAGATCGGTGATGCGGCCCTCCACGGTTCCGACCACGTCGGTGGTCTCGCTCGCCGAGACGAGTTCTTCGACGGTGTGGGTCGCCTCGTCGGGAGTACCGGGGGGTTCGTGAGCGGGAGGAGCAGCGGAGGTCAGGGCGGTGCGACGGGCGTGGGCGCCGGATCCTGCGCCTTCCGCTGCCTCTGTCAGATCGTCGAGCAGCACGCAGAGATCGCGGTGCCGGGGTTCGAGCGCCACGGTGAATGCGGCGACGCCATCGACACGGGCCTCGTCGTCGGCCGACTCGTGTGCCGCGATGAGCGCGGGGGAGCGGAGGGCGCGACCGAAGAAGAGGGGCAGCGGTCCGCCACTGCGCCAGCGGTACAGGATCTCGAGCTGGGGGCTCAGGATCCTGGGCGCGATCTGCTCTCGGAGTGACTCGACGCCGGCGTCGTCGAGGCCTGGCGCGAACGAGGCGAGCAGAGCCGGGTCGATCGACGAGAGGATGAGCTCGAAACGAGCGAGCTGATGGGCGAGGGTCACCCTGTGAGTCTGATCGACGCGCGATGCGTGCGTAAGTCCGCAATCGGGTGCGACCCGAACGGGGAGAGGCGACCCTCCTGCCACTATCGGTAGAGGGGGCCGAACCGTTAGCGGCGGGTGAGCTCTTCGTACTGCGCGTTCTTCTTCACGAACATCTCGACGTACGAGCAGGCGGGCACGACGCGGAATTCGGTGTTCGCGGCCACATCGTCGAGGGCGTGCTGCACGAGCACCGCTGCGAGCCCTTTGCCCTGCTCCGAAGGGTCGACCTCGGTGTGAGTGAACGCGATTTCGTTGCCGGTGATCTGGTACGCGGCGAACCCGACCGGTCGGTCTCCGTCGAGGATCGTGTACTGGTTTTGGGCTTCGTCGTGACGCACTTCCACACTCATTCCGTGAACGATACGCCGCTGTCGTGAAAGCAGGCTCCGGCGCGGCCATCATGAGGGGTGGTCGGCCCTGACACCGCAGACGGCCACAATAGGGGGATGCCCGTTAGCTGGACCCCCGAGTCACCCGATCTCGTCGTCCACGGCGAGAATCTCGACGTTCTTCCCGCCCTCCCCGACGGCGCTTTCTCGGTGGTCTACCTCGACCCGCCGTTCAACACCGGTCGGAGCCAATTCCGTCACGAGACGCATTCCGTCCGCGGGTCGCGCACCGGAGCGGTGACCGGCTTTAAGGGCGTCCAGTACGAGCGCATCCGTGGCGATCTGATGAAGTACGACGACCGCTTCGACGACTACTGGTCGTTTCTCGAACCCCGGCTCGCCGAGGCCTGGCGCCTGCTCGCCGACGATGGAACCCTCTACCTCCACCTCGACTACCGCGAGGCGCACTACGCCAAGGTGCTGCTCGACGCGCTCTTCGGTAGGGCGTCTTTTCTCAACGAGATAATTTGGGCCTACGACTACGGCGCCAAGAGCCGCAGCCACTGGCCGACGAAGCACGACACGATCCTCGTCTACGTGAAAGACCCGGCGAAGTATCACTTCGATTCGACAGCCGTCGACCGCGAGCCCTACATGGCGCCGGGGCTGGTCACTCCCGAGAAGGCGGCACGCGGAAAGCTGCCGACCGACGTCTGGTGGCACACGATCGTGTCGCCGACGGGTCGAGAGAAGACGGGGTATCCGACTCAGAAGCCTCTCGGAATCTTGCGCCGCATCATTCAAGCGTCGACCCGCGAGGGCGACTGGGTGCTCGATTTCTTCGCAGGATCCGGCACGACCGGCGCTGCGGCCGCCGAACTGGGGCGGCGCTTCGTCCTGGTCGACGGCAACGCCGAGGCCATCGACGTGATCCGCAAGCGCCTGCCCGGCGCGACCTTCGTCTAGGCCGTCTTCAGAAGCTGCTTGAAAGCAGACCCGTGGAAGACGAGCGGCTCGACGCTCGCGTCGGCGTAGAGGCCCGTGACCTCGAGCAGGATCAGCGTGTGGTCGCCGGCCGGGTACTCGGCATAGGCCTTCGTCTCGAGCCACACCGGGGAACCCTTGACGAACAGGGCGCCCTGCTCGCTGGTCTCGAGCTCGAGGTTCTCGAACCGGGTCGCCTTGTCTTTCGCCGCGATCTGCCGGGCGGTCTGTCCGTGCGTCTCGCCGAGCACCGAGATGCCGATCCGCTCGGCGCGCTTCAGCACCGGCCAGGTGGTCGAGGTGTTCTGCACGGAGAACAGCACCAGGGGCGGATCCATCGAGACGCCCACGGTGAACGACGACGCGACGAGACCCTCTCGCGCGCCCTCGATCTCGGCGGCGAGGGCGACGACGCCGGACGGGAAGTACGAGAACGTGGTCCGCAGAAGCTGCGGATCCGGGGAGTACGGGGTGAGAGCCATGGAACGTCCTTCGCGAGTCGGTTGCTCCATGCTGTCACTCGATTGTTGAATCTAGATTTCGCGGGCCGCTAAATGACGCGCTGTTTCGTTACGTTCTGATTGCGCCGGACCGCGACGTGCGACGTCCTGAGTTCAGGTGCGTGGCCGACGGCAGCAGGGCGAATGCACCTGAATTCAGGATCCGGCAGCCGCAGCTGAATCCGCCGTGCACCTCAACTCAGGCGCACGCGCCCCGCCGCATCCGCCGCATCTGCCGCCTGTCGCGAACCAGCTACGCCCCGGCCGCTCTAGGAGTAGGCCGGGGCGTCGTTCGCGAGCCGAGATCGTCAGTGGTGTGAGGTCGAGCTGTCGGATCCTGGGAGCCGGATGCTTCCGGTGTCGGGCGAGACCGGCGAGCCCATCGTGTTCGCGGCGGACTGCGCGGCCAGGGCGGCCCGATCGGTCTCTTCGGCGTCACGCGCGTCGGATGCCGCAGCGTCGGTGGCGTCCTGGTGGGCCGCTTCGTCGAGGGCCGAGCGCGTACGGAGCGGTGCCGGGCGGAGGAAGAAGCTCAGCACGAATGCCACGGCCACGACCACCAGCGAGATAGTGAAGACCGTCACTGTCGCGTTGGCGAATCCGTCGAGGAACGGCGCCTTGAGAGCCAGTGCCGCCTTGTTAAGGAACGACGTGTCGCCGTTGAGGGCGTTGCCGAGAGCCGAGGTGTCGCCCGACGCGGCCTTCTTGAGCAGCCCGATGAGACTCGAGTTGTTCGGGTCGGCGAGCACCGACGGGTCGGCGAGGGCCTTCTGCTGGGCGGCGGCGAGCGTCTTGTCTTGGAACGACTCCGGAATCGTCGTCGAGAGACGGGAGAACAGCACCGAGAAGAGCACCGCTGTGCCCAGGGTTCCGCCGATCTGACGGAAGAACGTCGACGACGACGTGGCCACACCGATGTCGCGCGGTCCGACCGAGTTCTGCGAGGCGAGGGTGAGCGTCTGCATCAGCTGGCCGAGACCGAGACCGACCAGCACCATGCCGATCGAGAGGTAGTACCAGGGCTTGTCGTAGCTCACCTGCGAGAACCAGGCGAAGCCGAGGATCATGAACGCGGTTCCGATCGGCGGGAACATCTTGTACTGCCCGGTGCGCGAGATGATCTGACCGGAGACGATCGACGAGATCATGAGGCCGAGGATCATCGGGAGCATCTGGAAGCCCGACTCGGTGGGGGTCGACCCGTTGACGAGCTGCAGGTAGAGCGGCACGGTGAGGAGCGCACCGAACATGCCGAAACCGACCAGGACGCCGAGGATGGTCGCCATCGAGAAGGTGCGGCTCTTGAAGAGCTTCAGCGGGATCAGGGCGGCGTCGCCCATCATGCGCTCGGCGACAATGAAGGCGATGATGCCCAGCCCGCCGATGACGTAGCAGACCCAGGCGTTGAGCGAGCCCCAGCCCCAGATGCGGCCCTGCTCGGCGACCAGCAGGAGCGGCGCGGCCGACACGATGACCATCGCGGCGCCCCACCAGTCGATGCGGATGTTGTCTTTGCGGCTCTGACCGGGGATGTGCAAGAACCGGCCCACGATGAAGAGCGCGACGACACCGATGGGCACGTTCAGGAGGAAGACCCAGCGCCATCCGGTGATGAAGAGGATCTGGTCCGCACCGGCGAAGAGACCGCCGATCAGCGGGCCGATGACGCTCGAGATACCGAACACGGCGAGGAAGTAGCCCTGGTACTTCGCGCGCTGGCGAGGAGCGAGGATGTCGCCCATGATCGCGAGTGGGAGGGCCATGAGGCCACCGGCACCGAGGCCCTGCAGGCCGCGGAAGGCGGCGAGCATGTACATCGAATCGGAGAACGACGCGGCGGCCGACCCGAGGATGAAGATCGCGATCGCGATGATGAACAGCGGTCGACGACCGAAGAGGTCGGAGAGCTTTCCGTAGATCGGCGTCGAGATCGTGGAGCAGATCAGGTAGGCGGTGGTGACCCAGGCCTGGTGATCGAGACCGTGGAGGTCGTCGCCGATGGTGCGGATCGCCGTTCCGACGATGGTCTGGTCGAGCGACGACAGGAACATACCTGCCATGAGGCCGAAGATGACGAACAGGATCTGCCTGTGGTTCATCAGGCCCTGCTTCTCGACGGGTGCCGTTTCTGGTGCGGCTGTATCTGCCCGGGACATGTGACTCTCTCTGGTGCTGTGGCGATGACTGGTGCGGTGGCGGCCGGCGGTGCGGTCGCGCAAATCTTTGCGTGCGGTGCAAATTTACATGACTGCCAGGAATTTGACCACGCGAGCGCTGGGATCCTTGGCCCGAATGGCCTGGGCAGAGACCAGGGGGCGCAAAACCGTCGGTGATAGCCTGGCGCCCGCCGAACGGCGTCGAAACGAGTGGAGTCTGCTGCATGCCGAGAAGGATCGCCCCCACCCTGATCGTGACGGTGGTCGCCGTGTCACTCCTCGCTGGCTGCACGGCCGGGTCGAACGGAGTGAGCGCACCCGCCACCCTCGGCCAGGGCACTCCCAGGGCGTCCGCCACACCGGCAGCCGCCGCCGTCTCGAAGGTCTCGCCCGTCGTGGGCGGAGTCACGGGCGGCACCACGATCACTCTCACGGGGTCGAACCTCGGTGCCGTCGATCGCGTCAAGATCGGCAGGCAAGACGCAACCGATGTGAAGGTGGTCAGCGACTCCAAGGTGACCGCGGTCGTTCCGCGATCGGTCGACTACCAGCCGGCGAGTGGCGACGTCGTCGCGTACGCCGGGTCGAAGGCGGTCAGCGCCGCCGCCACCGCGTCGTACACCTGGAAGGTCTCGTCGGGCGTCGACCGCGAGATGCAGTACGCGTTCGCGCACTGGAACGCCCCGACCTACAACGCCTCGTACCTCGACTTCAACTCGGTCGGTGGCGACTGCCAGAACTTCGTCAGCCAGGCGCTCGATGCCCGGGGCCTCGCGCAGAATGACTCCTGGCACTACAACTCGTCGGGTCACAGCGAGACGTGGGGGTACGCACCCGCCTTCGACAACTACCTCAAGGCCAACCCCTCGCTCGGGTTCACCCCGCTCACGGCCGACCAGCGCTCTCAACTCTCGGTCGGCGATCTCGCGTACTTCGACTGGAACAACAACGACGTTCCTGACCACGTGATGATCGTCTCCGCCATCGACGGCTCGAAGATCTCGCTCGTCGGGCACAACCTCGACTACGACTACCGCGACCTCGACACGGCGATCACGAAAGATCACCCGGGCGCCAAGGTCTGGTTCTACAAGGTGCCCGCCTCGCTGTAGCTGGGTGCCTGGGTCACGTGCCGTGACGCACCCCCGTTCGGCCTGATCGGGCCCGGCATTTGGGGGTTGTCTGGCCAACCGGGGGCGCCTCGCCCATCGAGTTGGGCCTTGCGAGCGGCCGTCAGCGCGCGGGCCGCAGCAGCAGGGGTGCTGCGACGGCCGCGAGAGCGAGTGCGGCGATCGCGCCGACGAGCCCGAGCCACACCGAGCCCGCCTCAGCGCCGGCCGGGCGGATGAGCGCGAGCACCGCGAAGGCGACGATCTGCGCTGCCACCTGCACGACCAGATAGCGGAGCAGCGGGCGCCGCAGCACAGCGAGCTGCACTGAAGCCCGGCGGGGGAGCCACGCAGACAAGGATCCGACAGCGACCAGCAGGTGCCCCGCTGCCAGCAGCCCGATCAGCGGTGGCGCGTAGCCGGGCCGACCGCCCGCCACCAGCGCGACCGCGAGCAGCACGATCAGTATCGCGGCGAAGGGGCCGCGGGGCACGGCCGCTGCACCGAGCGCAAGCAGCAGGGCCACCACGAGCCAGCCGCTCACCCCGAGCACGAGGAAGCCGGCGCCCGCTCCGGCGATGAACGTCAGCGCGGAGAGGGCGAGGGCGGGAACGGTCGGTCCGATGTCGGGAAAGCTCGTGGGCGTCGCACGGCCCCGGTTCGTGTCGCTCATCGGATCCGCCGCGGGCGGGTGAGGGCGCGCAGTCGCACGGCTGGCACGGCGGAGCCGGGAGCGGCATCCCAGCGGACGGGCTCGACGCCGGAGGCTGTCATGCCGTCGAGACGACTGGTGCGTTCGAGCATCAGAAGCTGGAACGCGGTGCGCTCCTCGCGGCTTGCGGCGGCCACGTCGACCTGGGGCAGCGTGTCGATGGCAAGAACGCGATGGCCTGTCGAGGCCCAGGTCACCGCCATGGTGGCTGCGAGGTCGTCGAGGAACGACGAGATCACGACCACGAGTGCCGAGGCGGGGACGATGGGCGTGCGGGTCGTCTTCACGGGGCGCCCGGTCGGAGCCGCGGTGGCGATTGTGGTCTGGAGGCGCTGCAGATGCCGCGTGCCGCCCCCGGGCTCCACCGAGCGCGCCGTGCCGGCGAGGTCGCGCATCCCGACCCGATCGCCCGCTGCAAGATAGGCAGAAGCCAATGAGGCCGCCGCTTCGCGAGCGAGGTCGAGAGACGTCGTGGAGGTCAGGGGCCCTTTTGACCCGGACCACCGAGAGATGTCGGCGCTCACCTCGTCTCGGTCGTCGATGACGAGCATGACGATCGCGTCAGCTGTCGAGAACGTCCGGCGGACGTAGAGGTCGCCGGGGAGCTGCGCCCTCCGGGCAGTGACCTTCCAGTCGATTCGCCGGAGCCGATCGCCCGGTGCGAAGAGCGCGACATCGCGGAACTCGCCGCCATCGCCCGGCGTCGCGGAGTCGTGAGCCCCGGTGATGCCCACCACTCTCTGGGGCAGCGGAAGGCTGTCGATGGGGAGTCGCGGCGGTGGCACCAGACGGGAGCTTGCGGGGCCCGCGTCGGGTGAGGTGAAGGCGGCGCCGGCGGCGCCCAGCGCCGAGTAGTGCAGCCGCAGGATCTCTTGCGGCCCGGAGTGCGTGACCGCCACTTTTCCGATGAGGCGCCTCGCGGTTTCGGGGGTGACAGCGAATCGGTGCGTCGTTCCGTCGGCGGTGGCGAGGACGACGGCGAGGGCGTCGACATCGGCGGAGAGGTCGAATCGGGTGTCGTAGCCGACACCGGTGGCATCCGTGTCGGGCGCCAGCCGTGTGGTGGTCGTCACGACCTCGGAGCGGCGTGGCCTCCGCTCGACCCCGAACGCCACGATGGCGAAGAGTGGGAGGGCGATCAGGGCGAACTCGGGGCGGGAGGTGACGAGGGCGAGGCCTGCCAGGAGCGCGGCGGCAGCGGCGGCGTACCCGACCGCCGGATTGAGCGACCAGCGTGGCCGCAGTGAGGTGCGGTCGGCGTGCCCGCCGGGTCGGGCGTCGCTCATCGAGGAGTCGAGGAGTCGACGGGGTCGGTTGCCCGGCCCACGGCCGGAGGCCCGGCGACCCGCGAGACGATCGAGCCGATGACCTGGGCGGCGTCGACGCCATTGGCCCAGGCCTGGGGGGTGAGCGACACCCGGTGCGCGAGGACGGGGATGGCCGCCGCCTTGACGTCTTCGGGCGTGACGAAATCGCGGCCGTCCATCACGGCGCGAGCTCGGCCGACGAGCATGAGACCCTGGGCGCCGCGAGGGGAGGCGCCGACCTGGATGTCGCGGTTCTCGCGGGTCGCGGTGGCGAGGTCGACGCAGTAGAGGGCGATGTCGGGATCGACGTGCACGCCCTCGACCGTGGCCTGCATGGCGAGGAGCGTCTCGGGGTCGATGACCGCGTCGATCCGCCCGACTTCGCGGCGTCGCGCCACACGGCTGAGGAGGACTCTCTGCTCGCCCTCGCGGCTCGGGTAGCCGACCGAGAGGCGCACCATGAACCTGTCGAGCTGCGCCTCGGGCAGGGCGTAGGTGCCCTCGTACTCGATGGGGTTGGAGGTCGCGATGACGTGGAACGGATGGGGGAGCGGGAAGCTCTGGCCTTCGACCGTCACCTGGCCCTCGGCCATCGCTTCGAGTAGGGCGGACTGCGTCTTCGGGGAGGTGCGGTTGATCTCGTCGGCGAGGAACAGGCCCGTGAAGACCGGGCCCGGGCGGAAGAGGAACTCCGACGTGGCGGGGGCGTACAGGAACGAGCCGGTGATGTCGGCGGGGAGAAGGTCGGGCGTGCACTGGAGACGACGGAAGTCGAGACCGGTCGCCTGCGCGATGCTCCGGGCTGCCAGGGTCTTGCCGAGCCCGGGGACGTCTTCGAAGAGAACGTGGCCACCCGCGAGGATGCTGGCGAACGCGAGCTCGAGCGGCTCGCGCATGCCGACGACGAGCTCGCCGACCTCGTCGAGCACTCGCCTGCTGAGCGAGGCGACCTCGGCGATGGAGAGGGATGCGGGGGCGGAGGTGGTCACGTGTGCCTCTCGGTAGGCGACCCGAGTGCCTCGATGGCATTCAGGAGGCGGGTGAAGGAGATCAGGTCGAGATTCGTGGCGCGCGGCACCAGGAGTGTGCGCACGACGCCGGGTGCCAGGATCTTCTCGATCTCGGGTCGGTCGCCCGGATCGAGGAGATCGAGGCCGTAGAGAAAGAGCAGTCGATGCCGGGCCGCCTCGCGGGCCCTCGCGACGGTGCGGTCTTGGACGCCGCCGCGGGTCTTCATCGACCAGCTGAGCTCTTCGACGTCGAGCCGCGCGCCCGGGGTTCGCCGGATCGGCGGCTGAGGCCACGCAACGGCGTTCTCGCCGGCGAACGACTCCCAGGTCAGGCCGACGACGAGGAGGACGCCGAGGGCGACGACGGTGACGACCACGGAACCGACGACGTCGAGGCCGAAGAAGTAGACGATGGCACCCACGACGAGCGCTGCGACGGACGAGAGGATCAGGGTTCGGCGGAAGCTCACGCGTGACCGCCGTCGTCGGCAGGGTGGGCGGAACGCTCGGCCCATTGGGCCTCGAGGACGACGAGCGCCTGGCGTGCGGTGACGACGTCGGCAGGTGAAGCGACGGCGTCTCCGAATCGCACGGCGAGGTAGAGGCGTCGGAGCGTGCCGAGGGACTCCCCGTCGACCCCGGTCAGGCGGAGGATCCGGCTGGTGAACTCGGTCGGAGTCTCGGAGTCGAGGCGGGAGTAGCCGGCGTCTTCGGCGGCCTCCTGGAGGCCCAGCCAGGCGGCGACGATGGCGTCGTTCGGCGCGCGATCGCCGTCGAGGAGATCGAGGGCGAGGCGCAGGCCCCGGCGCAGATAGGGGGCGCTGGTCTCGATCGACGGGTCGTCGGCGAGGGGTGAGGGGTCGCTCAACTCGTCGAGCGACGCGGCGTTAGCGGCAGGCCGATCGCGGCGACGGGAGCGCCACCACCGGATGACCACGACCGCGAGGGCGAGGGCGGCGAGGCACGCCACGACGACGACGAGCCAGGTGAGGTCTGGCGTGGATGCTCCGCTGGTCGCCGGAGGCGATGCCGTGGGGTTGTCAGCCGGCTGCGACGGAGGGGCGGGCGGTGTGGCGGTGGGGAAGGCCCCGAGGCTCCAGCGCGGGCCGGAGAATCGGAGTTCGCCACCGAAGGCGCTGCCGATAACGACGAGGAGACCGAGCACGACGGCGAGAATGCCCGCGACCGGAAGCCGACGCGCACCCGAGTTGGGACGCGGTCGTGCGTCCCTCTCGGGTAGCTCGGTGTCGGTGGGCATGGATTCGACGCTAGTCGATTCCGACCGGGGGCTCTGCGGCATAGGTCAGCCCTGTGGACAACTCGTCCGCGCTGGAAAGACCGCCTGCGTGGAGGAAGGCGCTACGCCGCCACGCCGAGGCCGTCGAGGGCCTTCTCGAAGATGGTCAGGCCCTGCATGCCGGGAAGGCTCGCGATGTTGTTGTCGAGCTTCTTCATCTCTTTGCGCCCCTCGACGCCGCCCATGATCTGGCCGAAGACGAACTGGACATCGTCGCGCTCCATGATGCTCGAGCCCACCGGGGCCCAGAATTTCGAGAGGAGGAGGCGGGTGAGCTTCTGAGCACGCTTGCTCTTGAGGAGGCGCTCGCGAGCCTGCGAGACGTAGAAGGCGACGTGCCGTGTCTCTTGCTTGGCGATGCGCCGCAGCAGCTCGCCCAGCACGGGGTCGGTCTCGAGGTCGGCCATGCGCTTGTAGGCGCTCACGGCAGACCACTCATTTGCGGCACCCCACGACATGTGGACGGCGACGAAGTCGCTGCCGACGATCTTGCCGAGCATGGACTGCTTGATGGGGTCGAGGCGGTCGCGCCAGCCGAGCTTGAGGCGGGAGGCGCGGAGGGCGTCGTAGTCGACGGTGATTCCGTGGACGGCCAGGACGGCGCCCAGGGCCTCGCCATGCCAGAACTCCTCGCGGTTCCACATCGTCATGAACGTCGAGATCTCGCCGTCTTTGTGCGACGGGGTCGTGAGCAGATCGCGGGTGTAGCAGACCGTGTGGTACTCGACGTCGGCCATGTAGCGGAGGGTGCGGAGCGTCTCGGGCGAGAGGGGGTTTTCGCGGAAGTGCTCGAGATCGAGGTCGTCCCAGCCCAGGCGCTCAGAGCCTGCAGCGTACTTGTCGATATCGAATGCCATCGTATGTCGGAAGAGGCATATCCCTCTTCCACTCCTCTCGGGTGTGCCTAGTCGGTGCCGCCTGCGGGGGTCTCTCCCGCTGACCTCAGGTGACTCGAGGTTAGCTGGATCGGCCCGCGCTTCCAATCGCGGATTCTCCACTTTCTTCGGAGGGCTTCACGAGAAAGATTGGAATCCGGGTTGACGGCGCTTGGATTTCCGAGCATTTCGAGCCAGACGAGGTCGGCGTGACTATCACCGTAACCGTACGAAGCTGAAAGATCGACACTGTTCCGCTCGGCGTATTGGCGCAGCCAGGCTGCTCGCGCCTCGTCGACCACCGGGGGCTGAGCGAGGTATCCGGTGTAGATGCCGTCACGGGCATGCATCGTCCCGGCGACCACCTCGTCGAAGAGGTGAGCGAGAGGCGAGACGAGCGTTCCGATGGAGCCCGTGACGAGCACGGTGCGGTGCCCGGCGGCGCGGTGGGCGGCGATGCGCTCGAGTGCTTCAGGCATCGTGTGCTTGAGAAGCGTCTGGGCGTATCCGCGAGCCACGACCTCTTCGAGGCGGGTCACGGGCATGCCCTCGTATCGACGGAGGAACGCGCGAATGAACTCGCCTCGATCGCGCTGTTCGGCGCGAAGGTAGCCCGGAAGCGACGCGAGGAGACTCGCCACCTCGGCGGGCCAGGCCGCCTTGCCGAAGCCGGAGCCGCGCACCCAGAGGTACTGCTCGACGATGTTCGAGTCGACGACGGTGCCCTCGAGATCGAAGATCGCCACGACGTCTTTGCGTCGGGGCAGCTCGCGGTCGAGCGCAGGGCCGGACGAGGCGGGCCGAACGCTGAACGCCCGGGTCATCGTCGTGACCGCGGGGAAGTGCACGGTCTGGAAGTAGTCCTCCCACTGGATGTCGGCCATGTCGAAGCCGATGTCACCCGACACCTCGGCCGGCTGGGTGGCGACGAGAGCGGCCTGAAGCGCCTTCGTGCGGCGATCGTCGAAGATGATCTCCGACTGGATGTAGTGGCGATAGAGATCGGTCAGACTCTGCAGTGATTCGAGGTCGGCGCGGCGACGATCGACCCCGGCGAGGGCCTCGCGCGTCCGGTCGGTGGACGGCAGCCGCAGAAAGACCGATTCGCGCGCATCATTGAGACGTGCCTGGAGTCGGACCGCCCGCTCGACCTTGCGCCCGCCCGGAAAGCGCCAGGTCGCGGCGGCAATGGAGCCGCTGTCGGCGGTCGGCAGCGGGTTGGCCGTGAAGAACATGCTGAGGTTCGTGAACATCCGGTGGATCGGCAGCGGATTGCTGGCGCCCGACGACACGTGGAAGAACTGCGGCTCGCCAGCGGCCGCGGGGTTGGACGCGACCAAGACGATCACGTTGACGACGAAGTCGACCGGCACCACGTCGAGGACGCTGTCGGGCACGCCCGGGAACTCGGGGAGCATGCCACGGCCGTAGGCCATGATCAGCGGGTCGGCGACCTTGAAGCCGTCGATCCAGCCCGGGTACGGGTGGCGGAGCGCGCTCTCGACGATCGCCGGGCGCACGAACGACAGGCGGTGACCGCGAGCGGCCCACATCTGCTCGGCCGCGCGCTCGGCGAAGGCCTTCGTGAGCGTATAGACGTCGGTCCAGCCGAGGCTCTCGGCGCGGGCGCGACCGTGGTCGACGAGTTTCGCCTTGACCCAGGCCACGCGGCGCTCCTCGGCCTCGCGCGACACCGCGAGGGGGCCTTCTTTGCCGTGCTTGGCTCGGGCTTCGGCGATGAAGCGGCGCAGCACCTCCGGCTGGCGCGACGACAGCTCGACGCGGGAGCGGGCGGCACGGGCGGCCTCGAACTCGGTGCGCCAGTCGACCTCGTGGGTGAGAGATGCCTCGGGGAAGATGCCCTTGCGGAGGCCGCCGACGTAGGCGGTCGAGACGTGGACGACATGCGGGTCGGTGCCCGAGGCGATCAGCGCCTCGTACAGGCCGACGGCACCGCCGACGTTCGTCTCGAAGGCCTGGTCGATGGGCGGGTCGAACGAGACGCTCGACGCGGAGTGGATCACGACGTCGAGGTCGCCCGGCAGCTCGGGTACCGCGTCGAGACCGCCTTCGAGCACGTTCAGCCGGTTCAGGATCGCGTCTTCGACTCCGTCGGGGCCGACACTCTCGCGCCAGGAGGCGAAGACGGGCTTGCGCAGTACATGACGAAGACGGTCGACGCCCGAGGTGCTCCCCTTGGTGCGGATGAGCAGGGTGATCCTGGTGCCCGGGTGGCTCGCGAGGAGCCGTTCGAGGATCGCCTGACCGACGAAGCCGGTGCCGCCGGTGAGGAACACATGCGAGGATCCGAGGTCGGTCGAGAAATCGGGAAAGTCGAGTGCGCTCACGGGGTCAGCTTCTTTGCGGTCGTCTGGCCGATGCGCGCATCCATGCCGGGGAGAGAGGCGACGCGGCGCCCGATGTCGTCCGCACGAGCCGAGCCGTCGGATCCTGAGAAGACGAATGCCTCGAACCGGTCGCGGTCGGCGGCGGCGCGCTCGACCCCGCCGATGGGCCAGGCCGCCGTTGCGAGAGCCGCGCGCGTCTGACGGGCGGCGCGCTTGGAGTCGCTCAGGCGCCACTCGGTCTCGTCTGCGAAGAAGGCCTCGTGTCGTTGCTTGATGATCTGGATCCTGCCGATCGTGTCGCGGAGCGCGGGCGAGTCGGTCGTCGCGCGGAGATGATCATATGCCGCGCGGAGAATCCACTCGTCGACCAGTCCGAGGGTCATGTGGGTGGCCACGATGGGGGCGCCGAGACCGACGGCGGCGATGGCGCGTCGGATCGGACCGGAGCGCTGGATCGCCTCGTCGGCACCCGTGCGGGGAGGCCCCTCGTCGACGTTGCGGGTGCGATCGAGACCGTGCGCGCCGAGAACGGCGTCGAGGGCGTCGGCCATCCAGAACTTCTCGAATGCCCAGGTGACGAGGAACGCGGTGACGCGGGCGTCTTTATGGGTCGCCGTGACGAGCAGGTTGCGCAGGTGCTCCATGGTCGCTGCCTCGAGCCTCGACAGATAGCGGACCAGCTCGAGGGTCTCGGCGTCGAGGGGATGCGCCTCGTACGAGGTGAGGTCGAGGTCGGCACGGAAGTTGCCCTGCGCCGTCCGTGTGAACTCACGGATGTCGAAGGGGCCTGCCGCCTCGGAATTCGGGCTGTCGGTCATGAAACGTGTGCCTCCGGAGGGGGTCTGAGCCGGGATCGATGCGCGAATCTCCCCGTAGGCACCGTATCGTAAGCGGCATGGTTGTAGCGCTCGTGACCGGGGGCACGTCCGGCATCGGAGCCGAATTTGCCCGCCAGCTCGCACACAGGGGATACGACCTCGTTCTCGTCGCTCGAGACGAGGCGAGGCTTGCGTCGACCGCTGACGACCTCCGCGGTCTCGGCGTGGGCGTCGAGCTCTTTCCGGCCGACCTCTCGCAGCGCGCAGACGTCGACCGCGTGGCGGCACGGCTCGAGGATCCAGCCCGGCCGATCGATTTCCTGGTGAACAATGCCGGTTTCGGCATGCACATCCCCTTGACCTCGCACGACGTCGAGGGTCTCGATCTCGGTTTCGAGGTCATGTGCCGAGCAGTGCTCGTGCTTTCGGCCGCGGCGGCACGCTCGATGCGTGATCGCGGAGAGGGCCGCATCGTCAACGTCTCCTCGACGGCGGGCCTGCTCGCGATGGGGGCCTACTCGGCGATCAAGGCGTGGGTCACGTCGTTCTCGGAGGGGCTGGCCGTCGAACTGAAGGGGACGGGCGTCACTGTCACCGCCGTCCTGCCGGGCTGGGTGCGGACGGAATTCCATCAGCGCGCCGCCATTCGCACGTCGAGCATCCCAAACTCCCTCTGGCTCGACGCCGAACAACTGGTCACCGCGTGTCTGCGCGACGTCGACAGGGGCAAAGTGATCTCCATACCCACCATTCGGTACAAAGTGCTCGTCGGGTTGCTCCGTCACGCACCGAAGAGCGCCGTGCGAGGCGTCTCGGCGGCGATCTCGTCGGGCCGCAAGAAACCGGTGGAGGCATGAGCGTGGAGGAGTCGAAGGGCGAACGCCCGGATCCTGAGGCCCTGCCCGAGGAGAAGGCCGCCGATGGGTCGGAGCCGACCGCGGCCTCGGTGATCGGGGCGGTGGCCGGCCGGGTCAACGACACCGCGGCCGACGTGCGGGGTCGTCTCGGCGAAGCGGCGGAAGACGTCCGCGACCGGTTCAATTCGCGTATGCACGCCTCGGTGCGCTTCGTGGCCCAGCGCTGGGTGATGAAGCCGACGATCTGGTCGATCACCGACGTGACGGTCATCGGACGGGAGCGGCTGATCGGTCTCGAGGGCGGCTTCGTGCTCATCGCGAACCACTCCAGCCACCTCGACGCGCCGCTCATCGTGAGTGCCCTGCCGCGCAAGCTCTCGCGCTACCTCGCGACCGGAGCGGCCGCCGACTACTTCTTCGACGTCTGGTGGCGTCGCGGCCTGACCTCCCTCTTCTTCAACGCGTTCCCGATTCAGCGGGGTGGCCGTCGCGATTCGAAGAAGCGCGCCAAGCCCGCCCGAGAGAACCCCTCCGTGAGTGCGGTCTCGTTGCTCCAGCGGGGCTTTCCGGTGCTGGTGTTCCCCGAGGGCACGCGCTCCAAAGACGGCGAGATGGGATCGTTCAAGCCGGGCGCCGCTCGTCTCGCGGCAGCCTGTGACGTTCCCATCGTGCCTCTCGCCCTGATCGGGGCCAATATCGCTCACCCTCGCGGAGCGCACTGGCCGCGCCCCGGCCGCCTCCCCGTCGGCGTCGCATTCGGAGATCCGATGCGCCCTGAGCCCGACGAGACCGCTATCGCTTTCTCGACACGTCTCCGCGACGAGATTCTTCGCATTCGAAACCAGTACTCGGCCGATATCCTCGGTCAGTCCGATCCGTCCAAAGGAGTCCGCCCGTGACCGACCTGAAACCCCGCCAGACGTCCGCCCCCGACGAGGGGCCCGACGTCAAGCACATGAAGTGGTGGGGCTGGGGTGTCGAGGGGGTCGCCTTCCACCACGAAGACAAGCCCGCGTTCGCTCCGTTCGTGAAGAAGATGGTCGGCGTCGACCTGCACTCCGATGAGATCACCGCCGTTCCGGCCTTCGACGATCTCGAGATCCCCGCCTCGCGCATCACCGCCGACGTCTCGAGCGCCCTCTCGCTGATCGTCGGCGAAGGCCACGTCGTGCTCGGCGACATGGAGCGCGTCGTCCACACCTACGGCAAGAGCATTCGCGACCTGATCCGGATCCGCAACGGCGTCTTCCCGCGCACCCCCGACGCCGTCGTCTATCCGGCCACCGAGTCGGAGATCGCCAAGATCGTGACCGCGGCCGTCGAGCACGACCTGGTGCTCATCCCCTTCGGCGGCGGCAGCAACATCGTCGGTTCGCTCGAGCCCATGCCCATCGAAGAGCGCATCGTCATCTCGCTCGACATGGGGCGCCTCGACCGCGTGCTCGACATCGACGACGACGGACGCATCGCGCGCATCCAGGCCGGAGCGCAGGGCCCGGCCATCGAAGAGCAGCTGAACGCCAAGGGCTGGACCCTCGGCCACTTCCCTGACAGCTTCACCCACTCGACCCTCGGCGGCTGGGTCGCGACCCGCTCCTCGGGCATGCAGTCCGACAAGTTCGGCGACATCGCCGACATCACCAAGGGCCTGCGCATGGTGCGGCCCGACGGCGTCGTCGTGATCCGCGCCGTCCCGTCGGCATCGACGGGCCCGTCGCTTCGCGAGATGATCATCGGATCCGAAGGACGCCTCGGCATCATCACCGAGGTCACCGTCCAAGTGCACCGCATCCCCGAGAAGCGTGAGATCCTCGCCTACTTTTTCCCCACCTGGGAGGCCGGCCTCCAGGCCATGCAGGCGATCGCCGAGAGCGACGCGAACCCCTCGATCACACGTGTGTCGAACGAGTTCGAGACCGAGATGTCGCTCGCGACGTCGAAGGCCAGCAAGGGCATCTCTTCTCTCCTCAACCAGGGCGTGCAGAAGTTCATGAAGCTGAAGGGCTGGGATCTCTCGAAGATCTGCCTGTCGTTCATCGGCTACGAGGGCTCCGACGAGCACGTCGACCGCAACGAGAAGCTGGTCGCCAAGATCGTCAAGAAGCACGGCGGCTTCGGCGTCGGCAAGGGCCCCGGCGTGCTCTACGACCAGAAGAAGTTCGACACCCCGTACCTCCGCGACTTCTTCCTCGACCACGGCGGCGCAGCCGACGTGTCCGAGACCGCTGCACCCTGGTCGAAGCTGCTCCCGCTGTACAACGGCGTCTACGCCGCGGCGAACCGCGCGTTCGAGAAGATCGGCGCGCAGGGCCTGATCATGGCGCACCTGTCGCACTCGTATCACTCGGGAGCGTGCCTCTACTTCACGTTCGCGTTCGAACACGGCGACCAGCCGCTCGAGCAGTACGACATCGTCAAGAAGGCGATCCAAGACGCCTTCATCACCGAGGGTGGCACGGTGTCGCACCACCACGGTGTCGGTCTCGAGCACGCCCCCTGGCTCGGCCAGGACGTCTCGCAGCCCGGCCTCGCGCTGATGCAGGGACTGCTCGACTCGGCCGACCCGAAGCGCAACTTCAACCCGGGCAAGGTGACGGGCAAGTAGTTCGGGGTTGCGCCTCTGGGTCGCTACGCCGCTACGGCTCGGCGCCTTTGCGCCGCACCACGTCTGACGGACTACCCCTCCTGCCGCGGCAGGTCGGGTAGTCCGTTTCGCGTTTGGAAGCGACGAGTTCCGTCGCGGCGCACCGTCTGGCATGAGGCAGACTGTCGGGATGCGCACCGCCAGTGGATCGAACGCCGACCGGAGCCGATTCACCGCGCTCGAACTCGAGTTGGCCGAGATCGTCGGGCAGTGGGATCCGATCGGCGTCGGCCCGGCGCGCGTCGCCGACGGCGAATACGACGATCTGGTGCGGCCGATCCTGATCGAGCTCGGCCATGGCGTGCGCGATCGGGCGCTGGCGGTCAAGATCGCAGGAGCGATCGACAGCGACTACGGCCTGGCGATGCGCGAGCAGCAGGCCCGCGGGGTCGCCGCAGACATCACCGCCTGGTGGGCGCAGCAGCCGAACGCTCTCTGAGCTGAGGTTCCCGGGGTCCGTCATCCGGGCCGGGTGCTCCTTTCGTTCAAGGACCGCAGGATCCGGCCCGCCCCCGCTGACTCCCGGCGTCAGCCGCGCGAGATGGCCTGATCTCCGCTCCCGCCTGCAGATTCCCGGCATACAGGCCATTTCGCGCGCCTCCTCCGCCCCCGCCGAGTGCCGCCAATTGCAGCTCGGCTGACCGCCACGCCCGCTTTGGCGCCACTCAGCGTCAGCCCGCCCGGCGTACCGAAGGTGACCCCGCCGAGTGCCGCCGAATGCAGCGCTGCTGACCGCCACGCGCGCATTTGGCGGCACTCGGCGCACCGCCAGAACGGCAGAGCGGAGCACCGCCAGAGCGGCGCACCCGCCCGACGAGCCGACCCCGAACTAGGCGCCGAGCGCCGCGTCGACGATCTCTTTCGCCTCGGCCTGCACGCGCTTCAGGTGCTCCGGCCCCTCGAACGACTCGGCGTAAATCTTGTAGACATCTTCGGTGCCCGACGGTCGCGCCGCGAACCACGCCTTCTCGGTCACGACCTTGAGGCCGCCGACCGCGGCACCGTTGCCGGGAGCCTCGCTGAGCTTCGCGATGATGGGGTCGCCCGCGAGCTCGGTCGCCGTGATGTCGTCGCCGCTCAGCTTGCCGAGTCGGGCCTTCTGCTCTTTCGAGGCGGCCGCGTCGATGCGCTGGTAGACCGGGTCTCCATACTTCCCGGTGAGCTCTTTGTAGAGCACCGACGGTGTCTTGCCGGTCACCGCGAGGATCTCGCTGGCGAGCAGGGCGAGGATGATGCCGTCTTTGTCGGTGGTCCAGACCGAGCCGTCGCGGCGCAAGAACGACGCCCCGGCGCTCTCCTCGCCGCCGAACGCGACGCTGCCGTCGACGAGACCGGGCACGAACCATTTGAAGCCGACCGGCACCTCCCAGAGGCGTCGACCGAGGGAGTCGGCGACCTTGTCGATGATCGACGACGAGACAAGCGTCTTGCCGATTGCGGCGTCGGCGCGCCAGTCGGGACGGTGGCTGTACAGGTAGTCGATGGCGACGGCCAGGTAGTGGTTGGGGTTCATCAGCCCCTCGTCGGGCGTCACGATGCCGTGGCGATCGGCATCGGCGTCGTTTCCGGTGACGATGTCGAACTCGTCCTTGCGCTCGACGACGCTCGCCATGACGGAAGCGCTCGACGGATCCATCCGGATCTTCTCGTCCCAGTCGAGGGTCATGAAGCGCCAGGTCGGGTCGACTCCGGGGTTCATCACGGTGAGGTCGAGGTCGTACGCGTCGCGGATGGCGGCCCAGTATTCGACGCTCGCGCCACCGAGCGGGTCGGCGCCGATGCGGATGCCGGCCTTCTTGATCGCCTCGAAGTCGATCACGTTGGCGAGGTCGATCACGTACCCGCGCAGGAAGTCGTGGCGCCCGGGGCTCACCATGCTCTTCTTCACCTCGACGTTGCCGCCGGCGATGATCTCGTTGGCACGGTTCGCGATCCACGACGTCGCGTCGCTGTCGGCCGGGCCGCCGTGCGGCGGGTTGTACTTGAAGCCACCGTCGCGAGGCGGGTTGTGGCTCGGCGTGACGACGATGCCGTCGGCCTGATCGGTGTGCTCGGGGTCGTTGTTGTAGACGAGGATCGCGTGGCTGATGACCGGCGTCGGCACATAGCCGCCCTCGGCGTCGGCGAGCACGGTGACCCCGTTGCCGGCGAGCACCTCGAGGGCTGTGCGCTCGGCAGGGCCCGAGAGCGCGTGCGTGTCGCGGCCGATGAACAGCGGCCCGGTGATGCCCTGCGCCGTGCGGTACTCGACGATCGCCTGCGTGATGGCGGCGATGTGAGCCTCGTTGAAGGCGGCGTCGAGCGACGAGCCGCGGTGACCGGACGTGCCGAACACGACCTTCTGCGAGGGGTCGGACACGTCGGGGATCAGCTCGTAATAGGCAGCCGAGACGGCCTCGGGGTTGATGAGGTCTTCGGGGGTGGCGTAGGTGCCGGCGCGATCGGTCATGTGAGCAATAGTGGCACTGACGGCAGACGTGTGTCGTGGTTGTCCACAGGTGGGGCGGCGGATCCTCGTGTCTGTCTTTGCTGGGGAGACAAGGATCCGTGGGCTCGTCGCCCTGCCCTAGGCTCTGAGCCATGTCAGCGATCGACCACGCCCCCGACCCGCTCGAGACCTACAGCTACCTGGGCCCGGCCGGCACCTTCACGGAGGCGGCGCTGAAGCAGGTTCCGGAGGCTCGGGGCAAGAGCTGGCGGAGCGTCAACAACGTGGGCGAGGCTCTGGCCGACGTCGTCGCCGGTCGCAGTGTGGCCGCCATGATCGCGATCGAGAATTCGATCGACGGAGGGGTCAGCGCGACGCAGGATGCCCTGGCCAACGTTCCGGGCCTGCGGATCGTCGGGGAGTATCTGGTCAAAGTCGACTTCGTGCTCGTGGCCCGACCCGGCACGAGGCTGGACGACGTCAAGGTCGTCAACGCGCATCCGGTCGCCTACGCGCAGACCCGGCTGTGGCTCGAGAAGGCGCTGCCCGACCACGGTCACCTGCCGGCCACCTCGAACGTCGCGGCCGCCGCCGCCCTGCTGCCACCGGTCGGCGCCGGCGAAGTCGTCGGCGGCCTGGCCGACGCGGCCATCGCCCCACCCGGAATCATCGAGCACTACCCGCTCGAGGTGCTCGCCGACGGGATCGGCGACAACCCGAATGCCGTCACCCGCTTCGTGCTCGTGGGGCGCGTGTCGGCTGTGCCGCCGGCCACCGGCTCCGATAAGACGTCGATCATCGCGGAGCTCCCCGACGACCGAGCCGGAGGTCTGCTCGACATGCTGGAGCAGTTCGCGACGCGCGGCATCAACATGAGTCTGCTCGAGTCGCGCCCCATCGGAGACGCCCTCGGCCGCTACCGATTCGTGATCGACCTCGACGGGCACATCCTCGACGAGCGGGTCGCCGACGCGCTGCTCGGGCTCAAGCGGTTCAGCCCGAACGTGATCTTCCTCGGCTCGTATCCGCGGGCCGATCGACGTGAGGTGACGGTCACGCCGCGGTACGACAACCAGGCGTTCGTCGAGGCGCGCGACTGGCTGCGGGGTCTCGTGGCGGGGGAGCCGGAGCAGCTCTAGTCGCCGCATTCGGCGAGGCGAAGCGAAGCGACGCGATTCGGCCGTACTGACCCGGCGCGCCAGGTCGCTTCGGCCGATCCGCGTCGGATCATGCCGCAGCTCCGCGCCGAGCAGCCCTACGCCGGGACGCGCACCCGCAGCGCCAGCGGGTCGATCCACGCGCGGATCGCCACCGCCATGCCGTGGGAGTCGCCGTCGAGCTCGAAATCCTGCGGGGAGTCAAGTCGCACGACGATCTCGGAGCCCTTCATATAGCGGACCGTCTTGAGGTCGGGCGCGAGCCGCATGATCTGACGACCCGCTCGAGAGCGCCGCAGAATCCCGTTCTCCCACACGATTTTGAGCCAGATGCCGACCCAGTCGATCTTGCGCTCGGGGCGAAGCGCGACGATGTCGAACACGCCGTCGTCCACGGCCGCGTCGGGAAGCAGCATCAGGTTGCCGGGCAGCAGCCCGCAGTTGCCGATGATGATCGTGTGGGTCTTCATCGTCTTCCGGCCGAGTCCGTCGAGGTCGTAGCGGATCGAGATGGAGTTGTTGTCGCGGAGGCTCTTCGCGATGGCGTCGACGTAGGCCAGCCAGCCGACGCGCGCCTTGAGCTTGTCGTTCGTGTTCGCCAGCATCTGCGCGTCGAGCCCGAGCCCGGCCATCACGACGAAGCACGAGCGGTCGCGCGTGCCATCCGGATTCTCGATGTCGACGACCCCGAGGTCGATCTGGCGTTCGACGCCGTTGAACGCAGTCGAGATCGCGTTGTCGAGGTGGTCGAGGCTGAGCTTGAGATTGCGCGCCAGCAGGTTGCCGGTGCCCGAGGGGAGCAACCCCAAAGCCGTCGAGGATCCGCGGAGCGCCTCGGCGACACAGCGCACCGTGCCGTCTCCGCCAGCCGCTATCACCATGTCGGCGCCGGCCTCCACCGCCTGGCGCGTGATGCCGCCGCCCGGGTCGTCGATCGAGGTCTCGTAATAGAGGGTTTCGCCCCAGCCGGCTTTCTGCTGGTGACGGCGCACCGACTTCTTGATGTCGGCGAGCGACACCTTGATGGGGTTGTACACGACTGCGGCGACCGGTCGGGGCGAGGCCGGGTGCATCTCGTCATCCCTTTCGGCGGTGGCGGGGGATGGGTGGCTCATGGCACAACCGTATTAGACCGGCGCCTCCGTCGTGTGGCGGGGGTGTTAACAGCGGCCACGACCACGACTTATCCACAGGTCGATCATCTCCGCCTCGACGCCGGGCGAGGACTCCTTAGACTGACTGGGTGATCGATCCCCAGCTCCTCCGCGACGCCCCCGACCGCATCAAGCAGAGCCAGCTCGCCCGCGGCGACTCCACCGAGGCCGTCGACGTCGCGCTCGCCGCCGATGTCGCGCGTCGGGCCGCGATTGCAGTCTTCGAAGACCTCCGCGCCGAGCAGAACGCTTTCGGCAAGACGGTCGCGAAGGCACCCAAGGAGGAGAAGAAAGAGCTCGTCGCCGAAGCGCAGAAGTTGGCTGCGCGCGTCAAGGAGGCCCAGGCGGCCTCGACCGCGGCCGACGAGGCGTTCGACGTCGCGATGCGCGGGGTCGCCAATCCGATCATCGAGGGTGTTCCTGCCGGGGGCGAAGAGAACTTCGTCACGCTCCGCACTCACGGCGAGCCGAAGACCTTCGACTTCGAGCCGCTCGACCACGCCGACCTCGGTGAGAAGCTCGGCGCGATCGACATCAAGCGCGGCACCAAGGTGTCGGGCTCGCGCTTCTACTTCCTGCGCGGCGTGGGCGCCCGCCTTGAGATCGGCCTCATGCACATGGCCCTAGACAAGGCCATCGCCGAAGACTTCACCCCCCTCATCACACCCACGCTGGTGCGGCCCGAGGTCATGGCGGGCACCGGGTTCCTCGGCTCGCACGCCGACGAGATCTACTACCTGCCCGCCGACGACCTCTACCTGACGGGTACCAGCGAGGTGGCTCTCGCCGGTTATCACGCCGATGAGATCCTCGACGTCTCGAACGGGCCGATCCGGTACGCCGGGTGGTCGACCTGCTACCGGCGCGAGGCCGGTGCTGCCGGCAAAGACAACCGCGGGATCCTGCGGGTTCACCAGTTCAACAAGCTCGAGATGTTCAGCTACATCCACCCCGATCAGGCGGAGGCCGAGCACGAGCGCTTGGTGTCGTTCCAGGAGCAGATGCTGCAGGCCTGCGAGCTCAGCTACCGCGTGATCGACGTCGCTGCCGGCGACCTCGGGTCGAGTGCCGCCCGCAAGTTCGACATCGAGGCGTGGGTGCCCACGCAGGGCACATACCGCGAGCTCACCTCGACTTCGAACTGCACGACGTTCCAGGCGCGACGCCTCGACACGCGCTACCGCACGGAGTCGGGCAAGACGGCGCCGGTGTCGACGCTCAACGGCACTCTGGCGACGACCCGATGGATGGTGGCGATCCTCGAGACGCACCAGCAGAAAGACGGGTCTGTCGTCGTGCCGGCAGCGCTGCAGCCTTACCTGGGCGGTCTCGAAGTCTTGGAGCCGGTCGCGTGAGCCGCGATTCGTCAGAGCCCCAGCTCTCGTTCTCCGTGCCCACCATCTCGCCCGCTCCTCGGCCGCGTCGTGATGACGCCTGGCTGGTCGCACTCGACGTCGACGGCACGATCATGACCGAGGGCGGGCAGATCAGCGATGCCGTGGCCGACGAGATCACGCGTCTCCGGCTCGACGGGCACGAAGTGATGATCGCCACCGGGCGCTCCGTCGCGATGACCCTGCCCGTGATCGAGCGTCTCGGTTTCGACTCCGACTACGTCGTCTGCTCGAACGGTGCCATGACCCTGGGGCGCGACGACACCTCCTCCGACGGTTACAAGACCGTTTTTGTCGAAGAGTTCGACCCGACCGAGGTGTTGACCACCATCGACGGTCGACTCGAAGGCGCGGGCTATGCCGTCGAAGACGCCCACGGCAACATGCTGTACCTCGGCGCGTTCCCCGAGATCGCCCTCACCCCGACCAGCCGCGAGGCCACGTTCGCCGAGCTCTGCGGCGTAGCGGCAACCCGCGTCGTCGTGATGTCGCCGTCTCACAGCCTCGACGAGTTCCTCGAGATCGTCGAGAGCATGGGCCTTCACAAGGTCAGCTACAACGTCGGGTGGACTGCCTGGCTCGACATCGCGCCCTTCGGCGTCACCAAGGCGACCGCGCTCGAGCGTGTGCGCACCTGGCTCGACATCCCGGCCGAGCGCGTCATGGCGGTCGGTGACGGCCGCAACGACATCGATATGCTCACCTGGGCCTCCCGTGCCGGTCGCGGCGTCGCCATGGGCCAAGCGCCCGACGACGTGCTCGACGTGGCATCCGAGCGCACGGGCAGCGACGTCGACGACGGTCTCGCGTCGGCGCTTGCCACCCTGCGCTAGTCGGTCCGTTCGAAAGGCCCCGCGGTGAGGTGCTCCTGTCAAAAGGAACGTCACGGCCGTGCCTTCCTGCCTGCAAGGTCAGACCTGCTGCGATCTCCTCCTGGGCCGAACACTGGTCCTCTTGAAGGGAGCGGCGGGCACGTCGGATAAGATCGTCATGGTCGCGACTCGAGGGTCGCGCCCGGGAGGGCTGTCCGAGCGGCCGATGGAGCTTGTCTTGAAAACAAGTGGGCAGAGATGTCTCGTGGGTTCGAATCCCACGCCCTCCGCACCAGCAGACCAGAAGCCGGAGTCGATCAAATGGCCACAGTGATCCTCGTCCGGCACGGGCGCACCACCGCGAACGCGAGCGGCATCCTCGCCGGGCGCACCGCCGGCGTGAGACTCGACGACGTGGGCCGCAAGCAGGCCTTCCGCACCGCCGAGCGCCTGTCCGATGTTCCCCTCGTCGGCGTGGTCTCGAGCCCTCTCGAGCGGTGTCGTCAGACGACCAAGTTCGTCGTCGAGGCGCAGCGAGCCCAGGGTTTCGACCCACAGACGCCGCTCGACCGAGCGATCACCGAGTGCGACTACGGCGACTGGCAGGGCAGGCCGCTCAAAGAACTGGCGAGCGAGAAACTCTGGTCGGTCGTGCAGTCGCAGCCGTCGGCAGCCGTTTTCCCGGGCGGGGAGTCGATGCAGGTGATGCAGGCGCGATCGGTGGCGGCGATCCGTCGGCACGACGCCGCGTTCGAGGCCGAGTTCGGGCCGCAGGCGGTGTGGGCGGCAGTGAGTCACGGCGACATCATCAAGTCGATCTTGGCGGATGCCCTCGGCATGCATCTCGATCTGTTCCAGCGCATCAGCGTGGGCCCGGCCTCGGTCTCGATCATCCGCTACGGGTCGAGCCGCCCCGAGGTCATGGCGACGAACACCGACTCTGGCGATCTGAGCTGGCTTCGCGTCGCCAAGCCGGACGCCGACGCCGCAGTCGGAGGCGGCGCGGGGCACCCGGCCGCCTGAGACAGGCCGTTCGGCCAGCGCGGCGGGCCACTCGGGCACCCGCCAATCACGCTGCAGGTGCTCGTGAAACTCGACCGTCAACCCGACTGCGAACCAGTGTCGGCGGACGCTCGTAGGATGACAGCATGCCCACAATCGTCCACGGATTCGACTGGCCCGACCGGCTGGTGGTCGGCACAATCGGCCAGCCCGGAGCCCGTTCGTTCTACCTCCAGGCCCGCGCCGGTTCGCGAGTCACCAGTGTCGCGCTCGAAAAGCAGCAGTCCGAGCTTCTCGCGGCGAAGATCGACGAGATCCTCGACGAGCTGATGGTCGCCGAGGGCAACCCGATCACGATCCCCGCCACGACGCCGATCGAGCTCGTCGACAACGAGCCGCTCGACCAACCCGTCGAACCCGAATTCCGCATCGGGGCGATCACGTTGGGGTGGGATCCCTCGACCGCCCAGGTCGTCATCGAGGCGTACCCCTACGACGACTCCGAAGACGGCTTCGACGACAGCGACGAGTTGGGCGAGGCGACCCCGCCGAGCGAGGTGCTTCGGGTCAAGATCCCCGTGGGCACTGCGCGGGCATTCGCCAAGCGCACGATCGAGGTCGTGGGTGCCGGTCGGCCGCTCTGTCCTCTGTGCGCGACCCCGATGGATCCTGAAGGGCACACCTGCCCTCCGCTCGACGACCTGCTGTGACCACGAACGCCGTCGAACCGCCGGTCGGTGAGCTCGAGCTCGCCGGCCGCATCCGAACGGCGTCGAACGCCACCTTCCTCGGCACCATCGGCGAGACGGCCGTCGTCTACAAGCCCATCGCCGGCGAAAAACCGCTATGGGACTTCCCTGACGGCAACCTCGCCCACCGAGAAGTCGCGGCCTACGTGGTCTCAGAGGCGCTCGGGTGGAACATCGTGCCGCACACGTGGCTAGGCCAGGGCCCGCTCGGCGAAGGCATGGTGCAGCTCTGGCAAGACATCGATCCCGAGCAAGACCCGGTCGACCTCGTTCCGACCGACGCCGTGCCGGGCGACGGGTGGCGTCACGTCTTCGACGGTGACGACGAGGAAGACCGGCCGGTGTCGCTGATCCACGAAGACACTGTTGCGCTCCGTCGCATGGCCGTGTTCGACGTGCTGGTCAACAACGCCGACCGCAAGGGGGCGCACGTCTTGGCGATGCCGGGCGGCCACCGGTACGGCGTCGATCACGGCCTCACCTTCCATGTCGAGCACAAGCTCCGCACGGTGCTGTGGGGGTGGATCGACGACGAACTCAGCGACGACGAGCGGGCAGGCGCCACAAGGATCCGTGAGGGTCTCGGCGGCGAACTCGGCACAGCGCTCGACGGGCTGCTCAGCGTGCGAGAGGTCGACGCGCTCGCCGCCCGCTGCGATCGTCTTCTCGCCCGGGGTCGGTTCCCGGCGCCGCACGGGCACATGCCGGCCGTGCCCTGGCCTCTGTTCTGAATCCGTTT
>NZ_LMNV01000002.1:1740423-1877229 GCF_001423105.1 Frondihabitans sp. Leaf304 | reverse complement strand
GGTCGCGGCACCGGGCCTCGTGCGAGCCTCGGCCGCCCGGCGCTGCGACCGCCGCCGCGCCGAGCCTCGGCCGTCCGGCGCTGCGACCGCCGCCACGCCGAACCTCGGCCGCCCGGCGCTGCGACTGCCGCCGCGCCGTGCCGCGAGTGGCGGCAATTGTCGGGCGGGGTCTGTCCGCTGCAGCATTAGGCGCCACTCGGCGACGTTCCGGTTTGCGCGACCGCCGTTGGCGCAGACGCCGCCCTGCGAGTGCCGCCAAATGTCGTGCGGGGTGGGCCCACCGCAGCCTTAGGCGGCACTCGGCGCCGGGTCTGTGCCGATCGGGCGGTTTCAGCGCCGCACGCGGCTAGAACAGCCCACCAAAACGGCCGGGATAGTCGCTGAGGCCGCCGGCTCCGAACCCGCCGGCCCCGAACCCGCCGGCCCCGAACCCGCCGGCTCCAAACCCGCCGGCCCCACCCGCCTGCCGCGACCCGAGGTACGACTCGACCACCGCGGCCCCGAGGTCGTCGGCCTCCGGCGCGATGACGGAACCGCCGACGCGCTTGGCCATCGACGCGATGAAGCGCGCCAGGCCGGGGTCGTCGCCGAGGCGGAAGAACGTCGTGTGGGCGCCCAGTCGCATCGAGTTGTCGAGCTCGCGGACGGCGTAGGCGACGGTGAGCGGATCGGGCGGGTAGTTGAAGTAGACCTCGCCGTCGGGCTCGAGGTGCGAGGTCGGCTCGCCGTCGGTGACGATCAGCAGCACGGGTTGGGCATTTGGATGCTTGCGGAAGTGGCGGTTCGCGAGCAGGAGCGCGTGGTGGAGGTTCGTGCCCTTGTCCCACATGGCCTCGAGCCCGACGAGCTTCTCGATCTCCATCACCTCGGCCTGGCGCCCGAAGCCGATCAGCTGCAGGTCGTCGCCGCGGAACCGGCTCGTGATGAGCGTGTGAAGCGCAAGAGCGGTGCGCTTCATCGGCACCCAGCGGTCTTCCATCGCCATCGAGAACGACGTGTCGACGAGGAGGGCGACACAGGCCTGAGTTCGGGCCTCGGTCTCGAGCACTTCGATGTCGCCGACCTCGATCCGCACGTGCGAGCCGGCAGGGAGCCCCGCACCGGCCGTGCGGGTAATCGAGTTCGTGATCGTGCGGGTGACGTTCCAGGGTTGGGTGTCGCCGAACTCCCACTCGCGCGAGGCGCCAGAGAGGTCGCCCGCTGCGCCGGCGCGTCGCACGTCGTGGTTGCCGCGACGCCCCGAGAGTGCCTCCGAGACGTCGCGGAGAAGAGCCTTGCCGAGTTGGCGCATGGCCTTCGGGGTGAGGCGAAGCTGGCCGTCGGTGCCGCGTTGGATCGCGCCCGAGTCGCGCAGTGCTTTCTCGAGTTGTTGGAGGGCGCGGGCATCGACCGATGCGGCATCGCCGAGCTGACGGGTGAGCGCGTCGAGGTCGAGGTCGTCGAGCTGCGAACCGTTCGACGACTGGGCCAGCTGGTCGGCCAGCGCATCGAGGTCGGCGATGTCTTGGAAGACGCCCGTGCCGTCGCCGAGCCCCAGCCCTTCGGAGCCTTCCATCCGCTCGGAGCCGCCCCAGTCTTCGCCGGGGCGGAGCGACTGCAGGTTGCCGTCGAGCTGCCCGAGCGCCTGCATCAACTCGGGGGAGCCGAACGCCTGCTGTGCCAGGGCGTCGAGCTCGTCTCGTTGCTCCTGCGTCATGGAGTTGCGCATGCGCTGGGCGGCGGCGGCGCGCGCGGCCAGAGCGTCGATCAGTTCGTCGACGCTCTGGGGCCCCTCGGGAAAGAACGCGCCGTGCTTGGCCATGAAGTCGTCGAACATCTCGGGGGTGTCGACGCCTTCGCGGTGAGCGTCGAGAAGAGCGTTGAGGTCGCCGAGCATCGCGGTGATCGCTTCGCGGTCGGCTTCGGTGGCACCTTCGAGCGCCTGCTTCATGCCGGCGAACCGCTGGTCGAGCATCTCGCGGCCGAGCAGCTCTTTGATCTTGTCGTAGCTCTGACGGGCCTCGGCGCTCTGCCACGAGTAGTCGCTGAGCTCGCTGACGGCGGCGGCCGGCGAGGGCGACAGGCTGTCGAGCTGCATCTCGGCGAGGGCGCGGTCGGTGTCGTCGAGTAGGGCGTCGCGGGCGAGTTGCTTTCGTTCGGCCAGGACGGCCTTGTCGAGCAGCTCCTTGACCTCGCGCAGCGTGCCGTCGAGGTTGTTCTTCTGGGTGAGCTCACGGCGGCGCTCGGCCACCCGGCGGGCGAGGTCGTCGAGCCCGGGGCGGTCGGCCCCACCACGGCGTAGGAACTCGCGGAGGGCCCGCTCGGGCGAGTAGCCGGCCATTACATCTTGCCCGATCGCGTCGAGCGCCTCGGTCAGGTCGGCCGGGGGAGCCAGAGGATCCGGCCCACCCGTGTAGCGACCGTAGCGAGAGTCGCGCGTGAGACGCCGATTTGCTCTAGGCATGCGATACCGTCCGCACCTGGTCAACGGGAGTGAGCACGGTGTCAGCCATAGATCGTCTCGCCCCCGCCCGACTCTTTGCTCACCCGACGACCGAGGTAGAGGCCCTCGAGGGCTAGCTCGATGGCGCCGGCGCGCTGGCCGTCGGTCGTGGCATCGAGGCGTGCGCAGATGTCGTCGTAGATCTCGGATTCGCCGAGCGACGGCAACCCCGCCAGGAAGTCGCGAGCGGCCACCTGCTCGCCGGTCGTGACCATGACGCCGTTCTCGATGGCGGAGACGAGCACGTCGAAGTCGAGCCCGCGGAAGTGCGCGCGCACCGTCTCGGCCGTGGCCGTGCGGAGGAGGTGGTCGAGGATCTCGTCTTCGCGCCCCTCTTCGCCCGATTCGAACTCGATCTTGCCGCCGAGCACGTCGACGGCCGTTTCGAGATCGACCGGTCGAGCGACCGCTTCGGGCTCGCCCTGCCGGGTCGCCCGGTGGAGAGCGGCCGCGGCGATCGTCTCGGCGCCCGCGATGGAGAACCGGGCGCTCACCCCCGACCGCTGGTCGACGGCGCTCGACTCGCGGAGGTTGCGGGTGAATCGGGCGAGGATCTCGATCAGGTAGTCGGGCACCTCGGCGGCCAGCTCGGCCTCCTGCCGGATCACGGCGATCTCGTCGTCGAGCTCGGTCGGGTAGTGCGTGCGGATCTCAGCGCCGAACCGGTCTTTCAGCGGCGTGATGATACGGCCGCGGTTCGTATAGTCTTCGGGGTTCGCACTGGCCACGACGAGGACGTCGAGGGGCAGGCGCAGCACGTAGCCGCGAATCTGCACGTCGCGCTCTTCCATCACGTTGAGCATCGCGACCTGGATGCGCTCGGCGAGGTCGGGCAGCTCGTTGATCGCGACGATGCCTCGGTGGCTCCGCGGGATCAGCCCGAAGTGGATCGTCTCGGGGTCGCCGAGACTGCGGCCCTCGGCCACCTTCATCGGATCGACGTCGCCGATCAGGTCAGCAACGCTCGTGTCGGGCGTCGCGAGCTTCTCGACGTAGCGCTCGCTGCGATGCTTCCACTCGATGGGCAGAGTGTCGCCGAGCTCTGCGGCTCGACGGATGCTCACCGTAGCGATCGGCTCGTAGGGGTGCTCGCCCAGCTCGGAGCCGGCAATGACCGGCGCCCACTCGTCGAGAAGACCAGACAGGGTCCGCAGGATCCTCGTCTTGCCCTGCCCTCTCTCGCCCAGAAGCACGATGTCGTGCCCCGCGATGAGCGCCCGCTCGAGCTGGGGGATCACGGTCGACTCGAAGCCGTGCAACCCCGGCCACGGGTCTCGGCCCTCGCGAAGGGCTTCTAGGAGGTTGTCTCGGATCTCGGCACGGACGGTCTTCTGGGCGTGGCCCGAAGCACGGAGCTCGCCGACCGTTGTGAGCGAAGGGCTGGTCATGCGCGCAACGGTACGCCCGACCCCCGACAACGACCTAGCGGGCGAGGGGGACCGGCTCAGGATCCGGCAGCACCGGCACTGCTGCCACGCGCCGGGTGTGCGCCCAGACGAAGAATCCCGTCAGCGTGAACGCCCCGTAGAAGACGTACATGATCGCCGATGCCCAGTAGCCGGCGCCGAGCAGCAGGGGCACGCCGACCACGTCGACGGCGACCCAGATGAGCCAGAACTCGACCCAGCCCTTCGCCATGCCGTAGGTGGCGAGCAGTGAGCCGACGAAGATCCACGCGTCGGCCCAGACCGGCGAGTACGAGCCGAGAGCGGTGAAGATCGGTGTCACGACCGCGGTGCCGCCGACGAGGGCGACGACGAGAAGGATCCGCGCCCGGCCACCTGCCCACCGGGGTTCGACCGCGTCTCCGCCTCCGTCGCGCGCGTGCTTCCAGCGGTACCAGCCGTAGATCGAGACGACGATGAACATGATCTGACGACTGGCCTGCCCGAGCAGGTTGACCGGGTTGGGCGTCTCGAAGACCGCACCGAGAAAGACGGTGAAGAGGAGGGCGTTGCCCGCGATTCCGATCGGCCAGGCCCACACTCTGCGACGCATGCCGCCGAGGGCAGAGAAGAGACCGAACAGGTTGCCGATCACCTCGCGCCAGAGGACGGTCTGATCGTGAATCGTGAATGTGGCGTCGAACAGCCAGTGGATGGCGCTCATGGTTCTCCTGTGGGGGAGCTTCTCTCATCCAGACTGTCTGAGCCGGACGGCCCCGAAAGGTCGTCCGCCCCACTGTCGGCACCGGAATGATCGCCCCCGCGAACGAGAGCGACTGACCGATTCGGCCCCGTGATCGCACGGGGTTCGCGGGCTGTCACCGCCGGTACGGAATCACACCGTCCCTGAAGCTTCTGACGAAACAGTAACGGGCCCCGTGCCATTCCCATCGGGCGAGGTCACACCGGGTAATGCGGGCTTGGCCCGGCGTCGGTAGCTGGCGAAGAGCACTCCGCCGACCACGAACGCCCCGGCGAAGAGCTCGATCCCGTCGGGGATCTCGCCGAAGACGAGCCAGGAGGCCAGCACGCCGATCACCGGCACCAGCATCGAGAACGGAGCGACCGTGCTGGAGGGGTACTTCGACAGCAGTGTGTTCCAGATGCCGTAGCCGACGATCGTCGCGATGATCACGACGTAGAGGAGGCCGCCGAGGGCCGGAAGCGCGTCCGCCGTGAATGCGGTCGCCAGCGACTCGGCGATGCGGCGGGGGCCCTCGAACAGCAGCGAGAGCGCGAGCATCGGCAGCGGCGGCACGACCGACATCCACAGGGTGAGGTGGAGGGGATTCGGTGCGGCGGCCCGGCGGGAGGCGACGTTGCCGAGCGCCCAGCCGAGGGCGGCGCAGAGCGCGAGCAGCACGGGCAGGATCGCCGCGACCTGCGCCCGGTGCAGCGCGATCGCCAGAAGCCCGAGCACGGCGATGCCGATGCCGATCGCCTGGCGCTTCGTGATGCGCTCGCCGAGGAGGAACCCGGCGAGCACCACGGTGAACGGCGCCGACGCCTGCAGCACGATCGAGGCCAGGCCACTCGCGAGCCCTGCATTCATCGCCAGGTACAGGAAAGCGAACTGCAGGATCCCGAGGCAGCCGCCCACCGCAAGGAGCCAGCGAACCGGAATGGCCGGTCTCGGGATCAGGAAGATCGTCGGCACGGCGAGAAGCGCGAACCGGAGCGCCACCATGAAGAAGGGCGGGTAGTGCTCGAGGGCCAGTGCCGTGGCCGGGAAGTTGAGACCCCACGCGATGGCGACGAGAGCAGCGAGAAGGCGGTCGCGGGGAGACATCCCCTCATCATGTCGTCCTCGGGCAGGCGACGACAGCGCCAATGGCGACCAATTGGATCGGAGGGCTCGACAGGTCGCCAGGCCCTCCCGCTACAATCGCAACCCTTGCCGCCACCGAGCGGCGCGACTTCTGCGGTACGGATTCGGGTCCGGCCACAGCATCCGAGCCCCCGGGCTCCGGAGCGCGCCGCCGCCGAAGGAAAGGACCCCCGTGAGCGAAAACCACCGCTCCGAGAGCCCCCGTCGTGCCGCTCGCCGAGCGCATGAAGAAGCCGCAGCCCGTCAGGCTACCGCCGCCTCGCCGGGCCTCCCCGCTGCCACCGACGGCCTCGCCCGTCACGGTCGCCTCCGCCGGCGTGGCCCGGCCGGATTCGTGCTCAAGACGATCGCCGTCGGCGCGGCCGTCGTCCTGGTCAGCGGCGTTTCGGTCGGCGCGATCGCCCTCCAGCAGATCCAGAGCGACATCGGCGACGGCGTCGCACTCACCGGCGAAGAGACCGAGCCCGCGCTCCAGGGCACCGGCATCGGAGCGTACGAGGGCGGCTTCAACATCCTCATCGTCGGCACCGACAACGACGCCAAGCAGAGCACGGCGGAGTTCGGCAAGCGTGACGCGACCCTCAACGACGTCAACATCCTGCTGCACGTCTCGGCCGACCACACGAACGCGACGGCCGTGAGCATCCCGCGCGACCTCGTCGTTCCGATCCCCGCCTGCGAGAAAGAAGACGGCACCGGCACGAACAGCGCGATGAGCGCCCAGCCGATCAACTCCGCCTACTCGTACGGCGGGCTCAACTGCGTCGTGCAGACGGTCAAGGGACTCACCGGCCTCGACATCCCCTTCGCGGGGCTCATCTCGTTCAACGGCGTCATCGAGATGTCAAACGCGATCGGCGGGGTGCCGGTCTGCGTCAACAAGCCGATCTCCGACCCCTATACCGACCTGAACCTCCCGGCCGGAACCTCCACCCTCCAGGGCGACGAGGCGCTCGCCTTCCTCCGGACCCGCCACGGAATCGGCGACGGCTCCGACCTCGGCCGCATCTCGAGCCAGCAGGTCTACCTCTCGTCGATGCTTCGCACCATTAAGTCCGCGGGCACTCTGTCGAGCCCGACGAAGCTGTACAAGCTCGCCCGCGCCGCGACGAGCAACATGGTCCTCTCCAACAGCCTGAAAAACCCGAGCACGCTCATCGAGATCGGGCTGGCGCTCAAAGACCTCCCGCTCGGCAACGTGAACTTCGTGCAGTACCCCGGGTCGACCGGCGGCACCGGTGTCTACGCCGGCAAGGTTCAGCCCGATGTCGCCACGGCCGGGCTGCTCTTCGACTCGATCAAAGCGGACAAGCAGTTCACGATTCCGAAGGGCTCCACCGGCATCGGGTCGGAGTCGTCGGGGGCCGCAGGGTCGACGGGTTCCTCGGGCGCGGCGGCCGGATCCTCGTCACCACCGGCTCCGTCGACGCCATCGAGCACCCCCACCACACCGGCGACGAAAGCACCGGCTGCGACCGAGATCTCGGGCCTCACCGGGCAGACGGCAGCCGACCAGACCTGCTCGGTGGCCTACAAGTTCTAGGCAGAGCTGTCGAGAGAAGGCCGCCCCGCGAGTAACCAACTCGCGGGGCGGCCCGGTGTCTCACTCAACCGCCCGGGGAAGACGGGAGCGAAGACCCTGCGAGGCCGAGATCAGGGGTGAACGGCCTCGCAGGGCGCTATGCGCCGACAGCATCGTTGCTGAGCGAACCAGCCGTTCTGGCGGGCCTCGACCGATTCGGGCGGTCATGGCCTTGGGGTTCACCATCGGGGTGAACAGCTGGTAACCAAGACTCTATGGGTCCGCATAAAGGAGGACAAGGGGACAATCGCACCCAAATCGGGGGGCAAATTTGTGGGCATAAGTGCGGACACGGCTCCGAGGATCCGATGGGCTCGGTTCGCACTCGGCACCCGGTATAGTGGAGGCCGTGCGTTCGCGAAGCGGGCGTCAAGGAGCTGTCGCATAGTTCGGCCTAGTGCACCACCCTGCTAAGGTGGAGTGCCCTTTTTGGGCACCGTGGGTTCAAATCCCACCGGCTCCGCACTGGGGTCGATGACGTATCTCATCGAAAACGATGACGTATCTCGACCCGAATGAAAAGCCCCCGGTTGTTCCCGGGGGCTTTCGTGCATTCTGGGCTCTGTTGCGGCGTGAGGTGGCGGTGCGGCCTGAGCGTTCAACGCAGGAAGGCCCCGGCGGCCCTGTTTTGGGGCTCGCCGAGGCCTTCTGAGTGCGGTTGGAGCTGAACGGGCGTCTTCTCCGAGTTTCGGGGCACGCCGGTTACACCCTGGCTTGCAGGGTTTTCGGTTCGGTGAGGGGGAGGTCTAGGACCTTATGACGACGATGGTCGGGCGCCGCTTGTAGTTCCGTTTGTAGTGGCTTCGGTTGGCGCGGTCGCGCAGTCGCGTGGGTGGTTTGACGCGCTTTCCTGGTTTCGGCATTTCGGGGGCGGTGCCGCTTCGAATTTGAGTGGCGGTGTTTTTCTGCTCGAGCTTGAAGCGTTCATGCATGTATTCGGCGATGCGGGTCATGTTGTGAGCTACGACCATGAGGGCCCAGACGAGCTGTGCGACGGCGAGGCCACGCATGGGACGGTTGGTCGGGTTGGAGTAGATGGAAGCGTCGTTGTGGAGAACGTCGTTGGAGGACTCGCTGCTGGCTCGGTCTGCTTTGTAGACCCGGTTGTGCTTGCGGGTGCCGTAGGAGAACTTCTGTCCGCTCTCTTTTTCCGATTCGGTGATGGGGATGTTGATGGACTTCTGGCAGCAGACGGTCACCTCGGGGTCCTCGATGTGACTCGGGCTGACGGAGGGGAGGTCGTCTTTCTGCAACGCCTTTTTCGTCAGCTGGCGCAGTGGGCAATCCACCGTGGCGGAGTCGCCAAGAGCCGGGCACTGGTATTTGACGGCTGAGTCGTTGGGCCGGTCCTTGATGTGGAGCTTGAATGCCTGACGGAGGTCGATATCGCGCATCCACTCCGCTTCGGTGATGATGCCGGTGTCCCAGCGGACTGTGGCTTCGAGCAGCTCCTTGGGGGTTGAGGCGCAGTACCAGTCGCCTTCGACGAAGTGGGCACCGCCGTATCCGTTGGTGATGCCTTTTTGTCCGTCCTTGTAGTCCTTGACGACTTCGATGCCACGTTCGCGGAGCGGTTGGTGGAACTTCTCGACGGTCAGCTGGCTGTAGCCCCTGTCGAAGGAGAGTCGGCTGATGGTGGCGCCGCGTCCGAGGATGATGTCGATGAGGGCAATGGTGTGCTCGGCGATGCGCTTGTTGGGCGTGCCGAGGCTGGCGGCGAGGATGAGCTGAGGCGGTGCGAGCGTGTTGTCCGTGTCAGGGTGTTCGTAGACGCCGAGGACCACGTTGCCCATGAATGCCATCTGCCAGTCCGCTGCCACCCACACTTTCGCGTCGGCGGAGTCCTTGATAGCTGCGCCCTTCTCTTTCGGGTACAGGCCGGCCTGCGGTTCGAGGACAGGGCGCTCGACTTCGGCCTCGGGGTCGTCTGCGTCCATATCCGCGTAGCGCTTAAACAGTTCGAGACCGTTCCTTTTGTCTCGACGCCAGGGCGCGAGCTGCGAGACAGCTTCGAGTCCGGTCTGGTCGACAGTGAGTGCGACGCGGTTGTGTCGGCGGAGGTCGCGGGGCAGCTCTTCGAGCGTCATCTGCAGGAGCGCGCAGGTGAACTTCTCGCCACGGGAGACCATCTCCTCGACTCGCTCCGAGTCCTGCTGGAGGGCCTCAGCTTGCTGCTCACGGGTTTTACGGTCGATGGCGCATTTTTTGCCACCTCCCCACGCGTCCCACGTCTTGGTGAGGCGCCGGATGGCGCGTCGGGTGAGCTGGTCCCAGTTCCGGTTCGTCCCGTCGAACAGGTGGGTGACGCCGAGGGCTTCCCGAGCGGCTTCGGTGAGGCGGTAGCCGAGAGCGTTGCCGAGGACGGTGCCTTTCATGGCTGAGCGTTCGGCCATGAGAATGAACAGGAGGATGAGGATGACCTCGTCGCTGATGGTGGGCGGGCGGCCTCCGCGGTAGCGTCCAGCGCCATCCGCGGCTCGCCATTCGGTGATGAGGGCGAGGACGCCGGAGCGGCGGATTCGACGCCTCCAACGGAGGACGAGTCCCTTGTCGATGCGAGTGGTGTTGAGGGAACCGCTGACGACTTCGGCCATCGGCATGAAACCGAAGAGAGTTTCGTCGAAGACGTCGTCGGGCTCGTGAAAGTTGTCGACGCTCACTTGCTGGCCGCCTTCATGATGTCCTGAAAGGCTTCGACGATGCGGAGGTCGTCCAGCTTGCTGAACGCCTCGTAGCGGGCGAGCAAGGCAGTGAGGGACGAATATCCGGCGATGTGGCAGATGACGCGGATGGGGAGCCGGTCGAGCATGTCCACGACCCACGTGTCGCGTAGCTTGGCTCGGTCTACGTTCTTGTTTCGGAGTACTTCGGCGGTCAGCTGGCGTCTTGACTGCGCGGTGACGATGTGGGGCTTGACGACGTAGGGCTCGTTGGTGCGGCGTTGGAATGCTCGGAGGAAGCCCGGCGTCCATTCTTCGCGCATAGCGATGCGGCGAGGCATTTTGCCGGTGACATCGACGAAGACTGTGTCCGTGCTGATGCTGATGTCAGAGGTGCGAACGCGGGAGATTTCGACGCTGCGAAGGCCGGCGCCGCCAGCGAGAGCCACGGCTGTCATCGCGTCAAGCCGGTTCTGTTCTGGCCGAGAGGCTGCCCAACTGCGGATGTCTGCCAGCTCTCGGCGGCTGTAAACGGTGACCGCGGGGCTGGTGTTGGCCCGGCGGCTTTCCAAGACCTCGCCGGTGGTGTGGAGCGCGAAGCGTTGAAGGACTGTTTCGTAGCCCGCGCGCGTGTTGGGGTTCGTGTAATTGGTCGTCACGAATCGGCGGACATGGGCGTCGGTGAATAGGTCGCTCATGAGAAGCGGGATGTGCATCTCTATGACCGCCCAGAGAACGAACGCGGCGACCCTATGGGTGAGGCTGCGTCGGTACTGGTCAGATGCTGCCGGGAAGCTGACGAGCAGCGGGGTCAGCAGGTTCCGGATGGCCGTCCAGGTTTCGGCGCGCGCGGTGCGGCTGCGGTGCATTTTCATCAGCGCCTCCTCGACCAACCGCGTGTTGTGCTCGTTTCTATGAGCAGAGTGTGCTACAGCGATGGGGTTTTGGGAAGAGCTGGTCGGGGCTGGAGTGGTGCGTCGGGTTGCGTCGGTCATGGTGGACCTATGCGCGGAGAAATCCGGCTGATGCATCTGGAGGGCAAAATCCCAGCTCAAGGATCCTTTTCGTAGGAACAACCCGGGCGTGTCGCGCTGGTTCCAGAGGATCGTCTCGCGACCCGTGCATTTAGTCTTCGGCGAACGGCAGGACGTTGTCGAGAGCCTCGGCAGACTCCAGGCCCGCCATCCTAAGTAGAGGCTTCAGCCGTGTGCCGGCATCAAGATGCCCGACGAGCCAGGTCGCGCGCATTCGCCGGGTGGTCAACGGTACCTGTGGTCCGGACCGGGCGACGAAGTCCGTGATGAGATTCTGGTTCGTCCCCTGCTGACCCGTGCGGAATGCCCACCCGGTTCCCGAGAGAATTTTGTGCCGCACGGTCAGAAGCTCTACCCAGACGCCATTAAGGGGGACCGCGCGCGATTTCTTCCCCCGGACGATAACGGCCCGCTCGGACAGGGACACGTCCTCAATGCGTTGGCGGATAATCTCGGCGCCGGTCAGACCTGCTCCGAAGCCCAGGGCCAGCAATGCCCCGGAGGAGCTCGTCAGGTCATCGTTTTGCATCGACCGCGCCCAGGCCCGAAGCAGGCTGATGTCCTTCGCTGAGTATGGGCGGGATGCCTCTGTCTTAGCGAAGGTCCGAATCAGGTCGGAGGTGCTCCCGCCGAGAATCGCCTCGGCGACTCGCCGAATGCGGGCACGCATCGTGCTCTTGCTGCCCGGCGTGTACTCCGCCAGATAGACCTGAATGAAGCGTTCAAGGGTCCGCGGCGCGAGAACGTCCGCATCGTTCAATGGGATGTGCTTGATGAAGGCGTAGTGTGCCAGCCGCGCGACGGCTGGGTACAGCTCGGCACTGCTGTAGACCACCACGGGTTCGGCGCGCGCGACCAAGTCGTGTACGTAGGGGGCAATGGCTGCCCAATCGCGTTCAGGCAATTTCGGCCGGTAGTTGTCAGTGGACTTAGGCACTCGAGTAAATCCTTCCGCGCCGATCTGACTCACGGGCGACTGGCCCGTACGCTTGCGGCATGGGACGACCGCAGCGCGCCACGCCAGCGGAGCTTGCCAGCGCCCCGTGGCCGGAACGGCCGTCGTCTGATCCTCTCGGCGAAACGGCCCGACAATTTGTGCTCAATGTCAGGATGGCCATGGATGGTCGAAGCATCCGCTCGGTCGCTCTCGATTCCGGCATCGGCAACGTCACGCTCGTCAGCATTCTTGCCGGGAAGGCGTGGCCCGACCTTGCGACCATTGCCCGCTTGGAGACGGGTCTCGGGGTAGACCTTTGGCCCGGCAGGCATAGCGCGTCATAGAAGCTGCCGCCGGGATGCGGCTCGTCGGGAAGACTCCTGCTCATAAAAACGAGCATAGGCGCGATTCTCCTCGGCGAGGCGTCGGCCGTCTAGCGCCGGGGAGTGAACCCGCCAGGGCGTCAACGACCTCGGGCTGGACTTATCAGGGCGTTCAATTGGGTGCGTAGATGAGTCAGGGGATTCGGTCTTCGAAACCTGCAACGCCTTCCGGTGAGGGCCGGTCAGCCTCCGTTGTCCGGGGGTGGTCCGTCTTTGGCTGTGGGTCAGCGAAGGGGGTGCCGTTCGTGTGTGGCCCGCAAATCATCACCTCTAGTCGTCTAGCTGGCCTCGAACGGCGATGTGCGCCGTGAGTCATGAGGGGGAATGGACGTCGCAGACCTACCCTTGAGTTCGTGTCAAGGACTGAGCGTGCCCTCCCCATCGAGGGTGCGCCCGCCCCCTGGCCGGACGCGCCATCGGATGACCAGCTGACCGAGATCGCAAGGCAATTCGTCGTTCGGCTCCGGACTGAGATTGGAAGTCAGAGCATCCGCTCGGTCGCCCTGCGTGCCGGTCTCAGCCACGTCACTCTGCTGAAAGTCCTAGCGGGCCGGGCCTGGCCGGACCTCGCCACCATCGGCAGGCTCGAGTTGGCCCTGAATGCCGACCTTTACTCTTCCACAACGATTCGCCACGACTAAGGGTTAGTCCGGTTCAAGGTCGGTTCGGATCCATTTGGCGCCCGCCGCCTCGACGAGATCCCGCAACTCCGTCGTCGGCTCCCTCACGGGCCCCGGCTCCGCAGCAGCGAAGGCCATACGCCGAGCCAGGATGAGCCGACCAAAGCGGACGAGAGGCGCGGCGTCCGGGGCGGATGAGGCCTGCGCCGCATCGCCGGTCCCAAGATCGGCAATGAGGGTGACTCTGTCCTGGCTATCCGAGACGGTGATTGTCACACGGTAGCCAAAGTCGATCACGTCCACCTCGACCCCAGTGGGGACGGATAGGTCCTGCATCCACTCCGTGCGCGCAGACATACCATTCATCCCGGCGACACGAATCCACGCTTGTCCATCAACCATAATGGTAACTATAGTAACCGTAAAGAGCTATGGGATGACGGCCGAGAGGACTGGTGTTGAACGAGAAAAATGATGGTCGTTTCAGTTGCGATTCGGATTGTCGCGCACCCGCATCACGGACTCGACGGACTCGAGGCAGCTGTCCCAGCGCAACTCCGAGGTGCTTGCGCCACTTACGCCGGCGGACAATCCGAAGCCCCATGGATGGAGGAGGAGCGCCAAGCCGTCGTGGGTCCTCTTCGGCTTACGCACCAAGCTGCCCGGACCGAGTCCTACACGAGAGTCAATGTCCAGGGCAGAGCGCAAGGCTGGATCAATGTCCATGCCGGGAACACAGACTTTCTGTTCCCAAAGGTGCAGCCGGGCCGCGCAGAGCGATGAATCCTCCCCAGCGTCCCCTCGCGTATGGAGAAACGTCGCTCATTTCGGAACAGGACATTCCTACCGAGAGATTGGCATCCGTCAACAGGTCGTTCGCGGCCCCTGACGAAGCCTTCCCACGGTCTCGCATCGAGGAGTCGGGAGACAGCACTACGGAGGGAAAGCAGAATGACTGACGGCACGAGCCGCGACGACCAGCCGTCCGACAACGCCTTCCTCGCCAGCCACGGCATGACGAGGAAGTACACGACCGTCACAAAGGACCAGCTGCTCCTGCAGCTCCCGGTCCCGCCGTGGGGTTTGAAGCTTCCGAAGTGGAACCCGGCTCTGGACGTGCCCGGGTGGACTCTGACCGGTGCCGACGTCGAGATGCACCGTGCCAGTCTCGTCTTCGGCTCGCTCATCTACGAGCGCGACTCGGATCAGCGCCGCGTTCTGGTGGGTGTGCGGTGGGACCCTGAAGTTGCCCGTGTCGAGGCGCAATGCCTGGAATGGGAGGAACCAGTCCCCCTCCGCGACCGGGACGCTGTGGACGCGGACGCTTTGGAGCGGTCGACGATTCGTCGCGCCGCGAAGCTCATCGAGGTCAACTCGTTCATCGGTGCCGCCGTCTCCGACTACCAGGCGGAAACCACCATCTTGGAGAGTGCCGGATTGGGACTCGAGCGGCTGCCGCCTCTTCCGCCTGAAGAGGTCAGGGACCCGCATGTCGCCGGTTGACCCCGTGGGCGGCAACGTCGACCCCTTCGATGTCCCGGAGCTTTCGGACGAGGAGGCGGCACTGCTTGCCGCCGTGTGGGAGGCAGACGGCAGGCGGCGACATCTCGAACACACGGTCACCCCGGCTGAGGCGGCCGCCATGCTCCGAGTCGAACCGCGCCACATCGAGGACGACATCAAAGCGGGACGCCTTTGGGCCACGAGTCGTAGCGGTGAACAGCGTGTTCCGCGCTGGGAGTTCGTCTTCACCGGCCAACCGGACCGGCGTGACGCCTGGCAGCTGCTCCCGCATCTGACGGAAGTTCTTGGTGCCATGCCAGTGAGCCTCAGCCGTAAGTACGGGGAGATGATGCACGCGTTCATGACCACACCGCAGGACGAGACCCTCGTCGACGGCGAGCCGGTATCCGCCGTCGACTGGCTTGCCGATGGCCGGGACCCGAACCCGGTCATCGAAGCGCTTACCGATTACGACTGCCGGTGGTGACCCCTATGGCGACAAGGTCACAGGGATTAAGCCGGGAGCCCTCGCGCCCAACCGGCTGCATCACCGACCGGCTGAACGAAACGGGTGCGCTGTGAAGCCTCGTCTTATCTCGATGCAACTTGGCAGGGACAGCCTCCACATGCTCGGCATGTTCTTCTTCCACGACCCTGGTAGCTACGAGCCCAGGCAGGTCAACATCGAAGACGCTGACGCGGAATTCGGATACCGGGTGACGGCGGCCGGCAGCCAGGCGCACCTGCCCAACACCGATGTCTACGTGGAGGAAGCGGACCGGCTCGTCCGAGTCCTTCTCACGGCTCTGGATGACCGTGACAATGCCGGATGAGGACGACTTTCCGCACGTTCAGAAGCCCCGGACCTTTTCGCCGATGTCGTTTACGACCTCATGTGTGATGCCGCCCGGCGGGTCGCAGGGGGGCTCATCGTGCGCCTCGATACCGATGAGGACGCGATGAGCCGCCTCATCGCCCTCCGGGAGGCGGTCCACAATGTGCCCCTTGATGACGTTGCGGCGTGGAAGAACGCACGGGCCCGGTGGAACGCGGAATGGATGCGCCTGCGAGACGAACGAGAGAACCAGAAATGAGCGACGACACGGATGCCGGGGAGCTGCCGGCGATGCCGCAAACAGGGGTCTACCTCGTGGTCACGTTGACGGGGTCGCACTACAGGATCGACTTCGACCAGAAGACGGCTACCCGTTTCCCGGACCCGGATGACGCGGACCCGGCGAAGAACCTCCGCCAGGACGAGAACGAGCGGCCCCTGCTGAGAATGGGGGCCCTTGAAATCGGTCACGACCTGGTGATGGTCCTCAACATTAGGGGAGACGGGATACCGACCGTCCGGCGCACCACACCGGTCGTCTCATGGGTGCGAATCGCATGACCACCTCCCGCGATGCCCGCACATTCGAGCCCGCACACGTCATGGCCGTGCTGCGGGACCACATCCTGCGGATCCGCCCACGACAGAGGCAGCCGTGATGAACGGGCCTGCCTTTGACGCGTCCGATGGAGAGCCGCGCCTGGAGGAAGGCGCGTGGTTCCTTGCCCCGCCCCGGTTCGGCGGCGCCCGAGACCTGACCCCGGTGATCGCCCTCCTCGCCTCAGCCGGCATACCGGTCTTCGCAGTGTCTTCGACGGAAGTCCTCGGCCCCGACTTGCTGCCTATCCTCGTCCGGTGGCTCGACCACGAGACGTGGCGCAACAGCGTCGAGGAGACCATGAAAAGCGCCGGCCCCAGCACGGTCGTGTTGTTCATCGCGGACGACCCGTCCGGAGAGACCATCCGCGCCGTCACCGGGAACACCCGCACCCTCCTCGCGTCCGTTGCCTTGGGACGGGTGTGGGCGCATGGTTCGGAGGTGCCGCGGTTCGGTCGCCGGCGCCAGATCACTGAGACCCCCCGTCGGGAGACGTTCATCGCGTTCGCCATTGCCCGCACCCTCCTCCTCAGCGCCGAGGCTCCGACAAAGGACGACCTGCACCACCGATTCCACGTCCCGCACAGCACGATCTCTGTCGCCCTCCAGGTTCTCCGCGAGTACGTCGACGTCACCCGCGAGCACGTCCGCATCCGCAACCGGCGTGGCCTGCTGCACTACGCGCTCGACACGTATCCCGGTGCGCACGGCATGACGACCCGGTGGATCCACCCCGCGCCCCTCGACGAGCAAGCACACCTCATCCGCCGCACCGGATTCAGCCTGCTGTCGACCCCGAGGGCAAGCACCCCGCCGGCACGCGAAGGTGCCTTCGACCGGGTCATCGCGTACTGCTACCCGATGCGCCACGTCCACGAAGACAACCTCAACCTCTGGGAGGCAGGCTTCACACCGGCCACCGCCGACGACTGCACACTTGAGCTCACGTTCCCCCAGGACAAGACGTTGCCTCTGACCTCTCCTCGCCCGGGCTGGACGGACGAGGTTATTACCGCGTTCGACATCGAACGAACAGCCACGACAACACAGCAGTTCCAGGCCGCCACAGCCTTCCGGAACAACATCCTCGAGAGGCCATCCACCGCCCGTGACGACGAGCGCCGTGGGCCCTGAATTCGTCTGGCAAATTGTTGGGCGGTTGCATGCCCAAGGGTGTCCGACGCACCGAATTCTCTCGAGAATGAGGAATCTGGAACGGGCCTGGTACACGAAATGATGCGAGTTAGGACGGGTCGTCACTGACAAAAAGTGCACCCGTCTGACAAGAAGCCTTGCTGCTCGACAGGTCGATGACGACCGGCGACAAGGTGGTCGGACATTTCCTACGTCGAACATGTTGGATCCCGCATAGGCGGGGAGTGACTGACAAATTCAACCTCACCCCGCCCACGCCCGCCTCCAGCAAGAAGGCCGGGTTCACCCACGAAGCCCCCACCGGCAAGTCCGACGAATGGTTCACCCCGCCGTCCATCTTCACGAGCATCGGGCTGACCTTCGACCTCGACCCCTGCTCGCCCGGCGCCGACCGGTCCTACGTCCCGGCCCGCCACCACTACACCATCCACGACGACGGACTCACCTCCTCGTGGTTCGGCACAGTGTTCGTCAATCCGCCGTACTCGGACGTGAAAACGTGGATGCTGAAGCTCGCCGACCATGGCGACGGCATCGGACTCGTCTTCAACCGCACCGACACGGTGTGGTTCCAGGCCGCCCTCGCGAAGGCCACCCTCGTCTGCTTCATGGCCCGCCGCATTCCCTTCATCGAAGGACGGACGGGCAAGGTCAAAGGCAACCCCGGCACCGGTTCGGCGCTCTTCGCTTACGGCGAGACCGCCGCGCAGGCGCTGCTTCAGTCCGGACTCGGCCACTGCGTTCGCCCCGTCAAAAACTGATAATCCAAGCGCGCTGGGCCGATTTCACCCGCATTCCACGAATCTGCCCGGCCGTGACTATGTCAAGGTATTTGGGACCCACCATGGCAATCTCAGCCGGACCCACTTGCGGCTTTTACGAACGCTCGTGAGCTAAGAAAGTCCTCGGCTAGCTGGAGGTGGCGTCTTCCTCGAGGTGTCGGTAGATGGTGCCGCGCGAGACGCCGAAGGTGTCGGCAATTTGCTGCACCGTGTAGGTCTTCTCGTCGTACATCGCTCGGGCCTGTTTCGCCTTCGTGGCGGTCATCTTGGAGCGCCCGCCGCCTTTTCGGCCGCGGGCTCGGGCGGCGGCGAGTCCGTCCCTTGTGCGTTCGACGATGAGGTCGTGCTCGAACTCCGCGATGGCAGCGAGCATGTGGAAGAACAGGCGGCCGCCGGGGGTGGTCGTGTCGATGCCCTGCGATAGGGCTTTGAGGCCAACGCCTCGGCGTTCGAGTCCGTCGGCGATTTCTTTCAGGTTGCGGACGGAGCGGCCGAGGCGGTCGAGTTTCGTGACGACGAGGGTGTCGCCTTTGCGGAGGTAATCGAGCGCGTCATCGAGGGCGGGCCGTTTCGCGAGGACCCCGGAGGCGTGCTCGACGAACACCTTGTCGCAGTGCGCCGCTGCGAGGGCGTCGGTTTGCGCGTCGAGGTTCTGCTCTTGGGTGGAGACGCGGGCGTAGCCGACGGATGCCATGGCAGAACTGTACCTCGGACGTACCTGGCAGCACATAGGTCTCGGACACGGGCCATGGTGTGGGCAGCTTCGCTCCGTGTCGTCGGAATCGCTTCCTTCGGTGTCGGGACGTCGCGGGTGCGCGAGACGGCCCGCGTGACTTGGGGTTCGGGTGCATAATGGTGGTGTCTTCGGACCCGGTAGTGGGGCTTGCCGGACCCAACCTCGACAGTTGTCGACAACAGTCCCTATCTCAGCTGGTCGCGCTTCTGCGCGCCTGAGGTAGGGAGTGTCATGACAGCACCAATCGGTTCCGGACCGGTCGTCGTCGGCGTCCTGCCCGGCCTCGCTCCGGGGGTCATCGAGGTTGCGTCGTCTATCGCGCGGCGCTTCGGTACGACGCTGGTGTGCGTCAGCGTGGATGCATCGCTCTTCGATGCCGGTACGCGCTCGGACGGGTCGGTGATGGTGGAACCGATCGACCCTGACACCGCTGACACGACACCGCAGGGCTTGTCGGACAGTGACAAGGCGGCAGTACGTGCTGCCGCAACGACCTACGGCGTCGACGTCACGTTCGTCCCGGGTGTCGGGGATCCGAGCCGGGCACTGTCGCAGGTGGCCGAAGACCGCGACGCGGCGATGCTGGTCGTCGGGGCCAGGACGGGAGCGGGTCGAATCGCGGAGTTCTTCACGGGGTCGGTCGCGGTACGGCTGACCCATCAGCAGCACCGTTCAGTGCTCGTAGTGCCCGTTGATCCGGTCGGGTTCGATGCCCCACTGCCGTTGGACACCCCGTGACCGGCCAGCTTGTTCTGCTCCGCCACGGACAGAGCACTGCGAACGCTGCCGGTACCTTCACCGGCTTGCGAGACGTCGCGCTGACCGAACAGGGCAGCGCCGAAGCGAATCGGGCTGGGTTGCTACTTCTGCATGCCGGCATCCGACCGGACCTCGTGCTCACGTCGACGCTCGAGCGGGCGCTCCACACGGCGGAGCTCGTCACCGACGTCCTCGGACGTGATGCGCCGATCGAGTCGACGTGGCGGTTGAACGAGCGGAACTACGGCGCCCTCACCGGCATGTCCAAGCAGAATGCGCAAGCGGCGTTGGGGGCGGAGCAGTTCTTCGCTGTTCGTCGGACCCGCACGGGACGGCCACCACGCATGTCGATCCGCGCGTGGCTGGCGCTCCGGCGGACGCCGGCGCTTCGTGGACTGCCGTGGGCGGCACTTCGTCGAACCGAAACACTCTCCGACGTCATCCGCCGGGTCCAACCCGTCCTGTCGCACAGCATCACCCCGGCACTCCGCGACGGGCAGACAGTGCTCGTCGTCGCGCACGGCAACTCACTGCGGGCACTGTGTGCCTGCATGGACGGCCTAACTGACGGTGAGCTCGCGGACCTGAACCTCCCCACGGGCGAACCCCTGATCTACCGGTTCGACGGCGACGGTGGGTTCTGTCCGCGGGGTGGGGAGTACCTGCATCCGGCAGCACGAGCAGCAGCGGCAGCGGTCGCTGCGGAAGGTGGAACATGACCTCCCGAACGGACACGCACCTGCCCGATGGGCAGCTCCCGCCCGACCCAGACATCGACGCCAACGACCCGGAACGTATCGACCGGCCAGTGCATCTGCGGTGGCGGTACCTCGGTGTCGTCGCACTCGGCGGCGCCATCGGTACCGCCGCACGCGACGGACTCAGCACCGCCTTCCCCGCTCAGCAGGAGGTGTCCTGGGCGATCTTCTGGATCAACATCGCCGGCGCGCTCCTACTGGGTGTGCTGCTGGAACACCTCGCGCATCGCGGACCTGACGAGGGTCGCCGCCGGACACTGCGCCTGCTTCTGGGAACCGGTGTCCTCGGCGGGTTCACCACCTACAGCACCCTCGCGACCAGCACCGCGGTGTTGTTCCTCGCTGGCCGCGGGTTGGCCGGCACCGGGTACGCGCTCCTGACGGTCCTCGCCGGCGCGATCGCCACCGGTAGCGGCCTCGCGATCGCGGGTTTGGTCCGACCGAACGGGGCCACATCATGAGCGCCCTGGCCTTCCTCAGCGTCGCGGTCGCTGGCGGTGTCGGCGCGGCCGCACGGTTCTTCGTGGATGGTGCGATCAACCGGGGTCGGCAGTTCCGGCTCCCGGTCGGGACGCTGACGATCAACATCACCGGCTCGTTCCTGCTGGGCTTGATCACCGGCGCCGCCGGTCACCTCGGCGCCACCCCCGTCGCGGTGCTCGGAACAGGGCTCATGGGTGGCTACACCACGTTCAGCACCGCCAGCTTCGAGACCGTCCGCCTCGCACGCACTGGCCGCACCACCGCGGCTGCCGTGAACGGGCTCGGGATGCTCGTCGTCTCCGTCGCCGCAGCCGCCGGGGGCGTCACCCTCGGCACCCTCACTTGACCATCCGACTGGGAGACGAACAGCTCATGCACTTCGACATCACGATCGAGATCCCCCGCGGCAGCGGCAACAAGTACGAGGTCGACCACGCCACCGGACGGATCCGCCTGGACCGGGCGGTGTTCACCAGCATGGTGTTCCCGCAGGACTACGGCTCGATCGACGACACTCTCGGCGATGACGGCGACCCCCTCGACGCGCTCGTGCTGCTGCCCCGGCCCACGTTCCCCGGCGTCGTCATCGACGTCCGCCCGGTCGGGATGCTCCGCATGGTCGACGAGAACGGCGGCGATGACAAGATCCTCACCGTCCCCGCCGGAGACGTCCGCTTCGACCACGTCCAGGACATCTCCGACGTCGCCGAGCCGGTCCTGGCGGAGATCGAGCACTTCTTCGCCCACTACAAGGAGATCGAGCACGGCAAGCACGTCACCACCAACGGGTGGGCGAACCGTGTCGACGCCGAAGCCATCATCCGCGCCGCACAGGAACGGTTCACCCCGCACCCCTGACCGGCACCCGCGCACCCGACACCATCCAGTGCGCGCCCTGAACCGCCGTGGGGAGGCAACTGGCGCCCAGTGATCGCCAGGAGGTCGTCCCTCCGCCTCCCCGCGGCCCACACCCGCACGACCAACCCGAAAGGCGACAACCGCCGTGAACGACTACATCAGCAACGTCCACCACACCACCCACCATCAGGGCGAGTACGTGACCCACACCAGCCGCCCCGTCACCATCAGCAGCCTGCACGGCTCCCGGATCCTCGACTCCCGCGGCTACCCGACGATCCAGGTGCGTCTCGAGCTCGAGGACGGCACCGTCGTCACCGGTGACGCCCCCGCAGGCGCATCCACTGGCGCGCATGAGGCTGTCGAGCTTCGCGACGGCGGCAGCAGCTACGGCGGCCGCGACGTGAGCCAGGCACTGCACCTCATCACGACGGACGTCGCACCGATGATCACCGGCCAGTCGTGGACCTCGATCGGGCAGGCCGACGCCGCCCTCGCTGCCCTCGACGGCACCCCGAACCACCGCCGGCTCGGCGCGAACAGTGTCGTCGCGACCTCGATCGCGATGGCACGCGCTCTCGCCGCCGCAGCGGAGCTGCCGCTCTGGCGTTGGATCGCAGACGTCACCGGCAGCACGCCCCGCCTGCCCGTCCCGCACTTCAACGTGCTCAACGGCGGAGCGCACGTAGCGAACGCGCTCGACTTCCAGGAGTTCATGATCGCCCCGGTGAACGCCGAGACCATGACCGACGCGGTTCGGATCGGATCGGACGTCTACCACGCGCTGGCGGCACTGGTCCGGGAACGGTTCGGCAGTCTCGGTCTCGGGGACGAAGGCGGCTTCGCCCCGTCGATCGCCGCGCCCGAGGAGGCCCTCGACCTCCTCGTCGCCGCGATCAGTGCCGCCGGTTACGAGCCCGGCGTGGACACCGTCGCGATCGCACTCGACCCGGCGGCGAACGAGTTCGCGCTCGGTGACGGTAGCTACCGGGTCGTGGACCGCCGGCTCGACCGCGCAGGCATGGTCGACTACTACCGCGACCTCATCAGCCGGTATCCGATCCGGAGCATCGAAGACGGCTTCTCCGAAGATGACCACGGCGGCTGGAAGGCGATGTCGTTCGCGCTCGGCGACATGCTCCAGATCGTCGGCGATGATCTCTACGTCACCGATCCGCAGCGCATCCGCGACGGTGGGAAGGACGGGCTCTCGAACGCGGCGCTCATCAAGCCGAACCAGATCGGCACCGTCTCCCAGACCCTCGACGCGATCGGCGTCGCACGCTCGCTCGGGATGCGGAGCATGGTGTCGCACCGGTCCGGCGAGACCACCGACACGTTCATCGCGGACCTCGTCGTCGGCACCGGAACCGGACAGATCAAGTCCGGCGCACCCGCCCGCGGAGAACGCGTCGCCAAGTACAACCGGCTCACCGAGATCGCGGAGAACAATCCGGAGCTGCCCTACGGGCTGCGCTGACCCCGACCGGTCACCTCGTGGGCGACGCGCAGGAAAGCAGAACCAGCTGGCTGAGGCTCTCCCGACCAGATCGCCCGCAACGGCCGGGCAAGTGGCGGCCCAGCGAGCGGGACCCGCACCAGCGACCCGTCGTTGATGTCGGCGGCGACCGTGCGAAGGCTCATCACCGCCGGTGCAATTCCAGCCTGCGCGTTCGCCCGGATGATGCTCGTGGTCTCCAGCACCGCGGCCGGAACCGACATGCTCAAACCGGCCTCCCTGAGCCATGCGGCGAGGGTCGCGCGAGTTCCGGAACCTTCTTCCCGCAGGAGCAGAGCCGTCGCCGCCAGGACCTCCGCAGTGATCCCGGTCGACCGAGCCCAGGGATGTTCCGGCGCAACGACGACCGCGAGCTCATCGTCCGCGATCACCTGCGCGGACACACCTGCCGCCGTCACCGGGGTCTCCGTGAACCCGAGGTTCGCGCCACCCGACTGCACGAGGTCCGTCACCGCGGCGGAGTTGCCCGCGATCAGGCGCACCCGCACGTCGGGTTCGCGGCGGCGGAATTCGAGCAGCCAGCCCGGCAGCAGCAGCTCCGCGATCGTCTGTGACGCTGCGACGACGAGCGAACCCGTGGGAGTCCGCAGCGCAGCCACTCCTGCTTCGAGGTGGCGAGACGCGTCGAGGACCGGTCCGGCCAGCCCGACGACGAGCCTGCCGGTCTCGGTCAGCACCGACCCCGTGGTCGAGCGGTGCACCAACAAGTGACCGACCATGCGCTCGGCGACCCGGATCCGAGCAGACACTGCCTGTTGCGTGACGCCGAGCGCTCCAGCGGCAGCGGAGAGGGAGCCGGTCTCGGCGACGCGTGCGAGCACGTCGAGTGTGTCGAGGTCGAGGGTTCGGTCCGTGAGTCGCCGTAGTGCCACAATCATTGATTGTGCCCTGCCAAGAGGTTCTGGGTACCGCCAGAGGCAGGATTCGCGCAGGCTTGGCCCATGACAACGCTCCGCACGGACCCTGCACCCGCGAACGGTAGCCAGCTGCCCCAACGGCCGCAGACGGCGTTGTTCCGTGACCTGGAGCGGCCAGGCCTGATCGTGTCGAATCTCACACCGAACTGGTTCGCGTCGATCATGGGCACGGGGATCGTCGCTGTCGCAGCTGCGTCACTGCCGCTGCAGTTCCCCGGGCTGCGCCTCGCGGCGACGGTCGTGTGGGCGATCGCCGCGGTGCTCCTCGTCGCCCTCACGACCGCGACGGTGCTGCACTGGATCCGCTACCGGAGCACTGCAGCCGGGCACCAGCTCAACCCGGTGATCTCGCACTTCTACGGCGCACCACCGATGGCGTTCCTCACCGTCGGCGCCGGGACACTCCTGCTCGGCAAGGACTGGGTCGGCCTGCCCGCCGCCGTCACCATCGACTGGGTCCTGTGGACCATCGGCACCATCGGAGGACTGCTCACGGCAGTGCTCGTGCCGTACCTGGCGTTCACCCGCCACGAGAACAAGCCCGACTCCGCGTTCGGCGGCTGGCTGATGCCGATCGTCCCGCCGATGGTGTCCGCCTCCACCGGTGCGCTCCTGCTGCCGTACGCCCCCGCCGGGCAGGCGCGGGAGACGCTGCTGTGGTCCTGCTACGGCTTCTTCGGCCTCAGCCTCATCACGTCGCTGGTCGTGATCACGCTGATCTGGAACCGTCTCGCGCAGCACAAGGTCGGGGCCGCCGGCATGGTCCCGACTCTGTGGATCGTCCTCGGGCCGGTCGGACAGTCGATCACCGCGGTGAACCTCCTCGCATCGAACGCCCCCACCGTTGTCGATGCGAGTACCGCGCATGCCCTGCTGGTCGTGGCGCTGGTGTACGGGTTCGCGATGCTCGGCTTCGCGCTGCTGTGGACCGTCATCGCCCTCGCGATCACCATCCGCACTGCCCGCGAACACTTGCCGTTCAGCCTGACTTGGTGGTCCTTCACGTTCCCCGTCGGGACCTGCGTCACCGGCCTGAACGGGCTCGCCCTGCACTCAGGCCTGACCGTCGTTGCCGTCCTCGCCGTCATCTACTACGCCAGCCTCGTCGCCGCATGGATCACCGTTGCCCTTCGCACCTTTCACGGATCCGTCATCCGTGGCACCCTGCTGGCACCGCCACAGCCGGCATGAGTACCCCCGAGGAACTCGCTGACGTTCGATCGCTGAACGGTCTCGCGGAGACGTGGCGGACCGCGCCCGACGGCAGCCGACGGTTCGTCCCGAGCTTCGACCCACGATCCGGCGGCAGATTCAGCCGTGTCCTGGTCCTGATGCAGTCGCCTGGCCCCCAGACCATCGCCGCAGCGCACGCAGCGATCTGCAGCGAGGACAACCCGGGCCCGACCGCGGCCGCGTTCCGAGCAGCCCGTATCGAGTCCGGACTCGCACGCGGCGAGTACGTCCGCTGGAACCTTGTCCCATGGGAACTGCCCGACCGCGTGCGACTCGAGGACATCGACGAGGGGCGGCATGCCCTCGCCACACTGCTCGCGGCCCTCCCCGCTCTCACTGCGATCGTCACGTACGGGGCCGTTGCCCTCGACGGCGTCATGCGACACTTCACCCTGGACGAGCACCCCCGACTCCTTCCGGTCATCGCAGCACCACATCCGTCTCCCGCCAACGGCCGCCACCGATCGGAACAACACCTCCGTTCCGTGCAAGCACTCCGGCTCGCCGCGCGAGCGCGGCAGACGTAACAAATACGAACGATTCCGCTACAACTATCCGTACCGGCGCTCAGTCCGGGTGCGAGGCGCCGTGTCTTGTAGCGGAACCCAGTCCCAGAATCTACGTGCCGCCACTACCCCTCCTGGTCGAGTTTCGCTACGTCCTCTTCATGGGTCACCTTCTCGGGTATGCGCGCGTGTCCACCACAGACCAGGACGCGTCGCTGCAGATCGACGCGCTCAACGCCGCTGGCTGCTACCGCGTGTTCGTCGACACCATGTCCGGGTCGCTCCAACACCGGCCCGAGCTCGACAAGCTCCTCGACCAGCTCCGCCCCGGCGACACTCTCGTCGTCTGGCGACTCGACCGGCTCGGCCGGTCCATCCGGCACCTCATCGATCAGCTGCACGCTCTCGCCGAGCGCGGCATCGGGTTCCGGTCCCTGCAGGAGACCATCGACACCACCTCGCCCGGCGGCCGGCTCGTGTTCCACGTCTTCGCCGCGTTGGCGGAGTTCGAACGGGACCTCATCAAGGAACGCACCAACGCCGGCCTCGCCGCCGCTCGAGCCCGCGGCCGCACCGGCGGCCGACCATCTCGGCTCTCCGCGGACCAGGTGCGCACCGCACGCCGGCTCTACGAACAGCAGGACATGACCGTCGCGCAGATCGGCGACGTGCTCGGCGTTAGCCGCACCACCATCTACCGTGCACTCGCGAAGCACGCCGAGCCCGTCGCGGCGCGACGAACCAAGCCTTCCCCAACGATGTAGCTGGCTATGGACGCGAGCGAGCGGTGGGGCATCCTTCGACTGCACGTCGAGGACGCCATCCCGCTCGCCACCCTGGCCCGCACCACGGGCGTCGCTGAGCGCACCCTGCAACGCTGGTTGGCCCGCTACCGAACCGGCGGATACCCGGCTCTCGCCGACGGCACCCGCACCGATCACGGCGCCCGACGGACGGCACCGGAACTGGTGCGCCTGATTGAGGGGCTCGCACTCACCAAGCCACGACCTTCGATCGCCACGATTCACCGCCAGGTCGACAATTACTGCACCAAACGAGGTCTCTCAGCGCCGTCGTACTCCGTTGTGCGGTCGATCGTGAACGGGCTTGATCCCGGGATGGTGACGCTCGCGCTTGAGGGGCCCGCGTCATATCGGGACAAGCACGAACTGCTGCTCCGACGTCGTGCGGATCGCCCCAACGCGATCTGGCAGGCGGACCACACGATGCTCGATCTGCTCATCGTCGGACCCGACGGCAAGCCCGAACGGCCGTGGTTGACGGTGATCCTCGACGACTACTCCCGCGCGGTCTGCGGGTACATGGTGTTCCTCGGCGCCCCATCCGCCGCGAACACCGCGCTCGCGCTCCGGCAAGCGATCTGGCACAAGCCGGAACCGGACTGGCCTGTCTGCGGGATCCCAGACGTGCTCTACACAGACCTCGGGTCCGACTTCACCAGCCACCGAATCGGCGACACCGCCGCCGTGCTGCACCTCCGCATCATCCACTCGCAGGTCGCTCGCCCCCAGGGCCGCGGGAAGATCGAGCGGTTCTTCGGCACCATCAACACCGAGCTGCTCCCAACGCTCCCCGGCCACCTCGCACCCGGATCCTCGGCGCCGGCGCCGACGCCGGCGCTGGATCTCGCCGGTGTCGACAGTGCCATCAACACGTTCATCCGCCGCTACAACGCCCGCATCCACCGCGAGCTCCGGAAGAGCCCACTGGAAGCGTGGATCGCAGACGGGTGGCTGCCACGAATGCCGGACTCCCTCGAGCAGCTCGACGGGTTCCTGCTCACCGTCCCGACCACGCGTGTCGTGCAACGAGACGGCATCCACTTCGAAGGGCTCCGCTACACCGCAACCACTCTCGCACCCTTCGTGGGCAGCACCGTCAGCGTCCGGTACGACCCCCGCGACGTCACCGAGATCCGTGTCTTTCACCGCGACGCGTTCCTGTGCACCGCGATCAGTACCGCGCATCAGACCGAGACCATCAGTCTCAAGCAGATCCAGGCCGCCCGGAACGCGCAACGAAGAGCCCTGCGCGGGCAGATCCGCGAACGCATCGCGATCGTCCGCCCCACACCCGATGATCACACCCCACCAGCACCCGCACCGGCACCGGATCAACCGCGACTGATGACCTACGAGGAGGACCGGTCATGACGAGCCAGTTCATCATCACGAAGGAACACCGTCGGTTCGCGGAGTTCGCCGACGCCGTCCGGAAGCAGAACACCATCGGCGTCTGCTTCGGCCCCGCTGGCGTCGGCAAGACCCTCTCCGCACGCCGCTACGCCCACTGGGACAGCATCGGCCCGTTCATCGCCAGATGGGCCGCACGCAGCGAAGACGACACGAAGATCTACGCCGCCGCCCACCGAGCCCGCACCGTCTTCTACACGCCCGAGGTCTCCGCCACGATGCGCGCCCTGCAGGACGACCTCCGGCACGACATGCTCCGCACCGAACGCTGCATCGAGGAACACCTCCTGCTCCAGGGTCGCCACTTCGACCACGCACACGGCCCCAACCCGTCCCTGCTCGAGCTGATCATCATCGACGAGTCCGAACGCCTCACCGGCAACGCGATCGAGTGGCTCCGCGACCAGTACGACCGCACCGGCATAGCGATGATCCTCATCGGCATGCCCGGCATCGAGAAGCAGTTCAGCCACTACCCGCAGCTCTACAGCCGCCTCGGTTTCGCCCACCAGTACCGTCCGCTCGGCCACGACGAGCTGCTCTTCGTCCTCGAACGTCAATGGCGCAAGCTCGGCAAGACGCTCGACCCCGACGACTTCACCGACGCGCAAGCCATCGCCGCCGTCGAACGCATCACCCGCGGCAACTTCCGGCTCCTTGAGCGCCTCCTCCCTCAGATCCAACGCGTCCTGAAGATCAACGAGCTCGACGTCATCACCAACGACGTCGTCGAGGCCGCCCGCAGCACCCTCGTCATCGGCACCACCTGACCCGACACCGATCGCAGTGAAAACGACGACACAGAGCGAGGCTGCTCACACCATGGAACACGACGCGCCGATTCTCGACCCGGTGGGCGCCACTGTCTCGTGGACGGTCGTCTATTGCACGCTGGTGGACAGAGTTCTCCCTAACGATCGAGGGGTGCGTGTTTTGAGTTAGTCGCTCTTGTGAGCGGCTTTCGCCCGGTGCACACGAGCGACGTGGCGTGCGGGCTTGTCGTTCAGCACGGGCCACGCGGTGCGGATGGCGGTCGCGATGATGCTGGTTCGATTTGTCACCTCTTCCCGATCGGCCGGAAAAGGCGACACTCCTACGTGCAATAATCTGCGTATGAATGCAGTTAACGAGCAATGCGGGCGGAAACCCGACAGTCAGTACGTGGAGTTGGCGGTCGAGATCTTCGGGATGCTCGCTGACGCAACCCGGGTGCGGATCGTCCTGGCCCTGAGGGATGAGGAGCTGTCGGTCAATCACCTCGCCGACATCCTCGAGAAGACTCCGGCGTCGGTGTCGCAGCATCTGGCGAAGTTGCGCTTGGCCCGGATCGTGTCGACAAGGCAGGACGGAACGCGTGTCTTCTACCGTCTCGCCAACGAGCACGCCAGCCAGCTCGTCAGTGACGCAATTTTCCAAGCCGAGCACAGCCTGGGCGGTTCCCCCCGCCATCACCACCCGATCGACCGCGAGGCCTCCACATGAGCACGGATCACTCCCACGAGTCCGCAATCCACGACCACGACCACGACCACGACCACGACCATCATGGCCACGAGCACGGTCACTCCCACGGGCACGGCCATGACGGGCATGGGCACTCGCACCCCACCGGCATCAAGGGTTTCTTCTACGGGCTTTTCGTGCCCCACACCCACGACGCTGCGGACTCGATCGACGACGCTCTCGAGGCCAGCTCCCAAGGTGTCCGCGCGCTGAAGATCAGCTTGTTCATCCTCCTCGGCACGACGATCCTGCAATTCGCGATCTTCCTGATCAGCGGGTCCGTGGCGCTTCTGGCGGACACGATCCACAACTTCTCCGACGCCCTCACCGCGGTGCCGTTATGGATCGCCTTCATCCTGGGACGCCGGATCGCGACTCGCCGCTACACCTACGGGTTCGGCCGCGCCGAAGACCTCGCCGGCCTGTTCATCGTTCTCGTCGTTGCCCTCTCCGCGGTCGTCGCCGCGGTGGAGTCCATCAACCGGCTCTTCCACCCGGAGACCCTCCATAACCTCTGGTTCGTTGCCCTCGCGGGACTTATCGGTTTTGCCGGGAACGAGCTCGTCGCGATCTACCGCATCCGCGTCGGCCAACGCATCGGGTCCGCAGCCCTCGTCGCGGACGGAGTCCACGCGCGCCTGGACGGCTTCACCTCCCTCGCCGTCGTCCTCGGAGCGGTTGGCGTGATGATCGGATTCCCACTGGCGGACCCGATCATCGGCATCATCATCTCCGCCGCGATCATCGTCCTGCTCTGGGGCACCATCAAAAGCATCGGCCGACGCCTCATGGACGGCATCGAACCCGAACTCGTCGATCGCGCCCGGCACGCCCTCGAACACACCCCAGGCGTCTTGTCAGTGCCAAAGATCCAGCTGCGCTGGGTCGGGCACCGTCTCCAAGGCGCCGCCACCCTCGTCCTCGAAGACACCACCCTCACCAATGCAGAACGGATCGCCCACGACGCGGAGCACCACGTCACCCGCGACGTCCCCAACCTCGACGACATGATTCTCCGCACGGTCACCACCACCCAGCACCACGACCACCCCGACCCCGAGCGTCACGACCACGCAGGGCACGATAACCACGCCTGACCCGCTCTTGCTCGGGTTCGAGACCATGGATGCCTGAATGAAACGGGATACCCCTCGGGGGTAGCAGGTATGGTGGCCCCAGCTTCAGCTCAACACGGTCGCCGGCTCCCCTCGAGCCCGCGACGACTCTCATCGGTAAGGGAACCCGGGATTATGACCAGCAGATCTCAGCAGGCGCCCCAGGGGCTGCCGAAGCTGGGCATCGCTGTCCTCATGACGTTTCTGATGATCCTCGGCGCGGTGCTGATGCACACCCTGATGGGCCACACCGCCCACAGCGAGACCATGCCCGGCATGACCACCAGCACGACCGCGTCGTCCGGGATGGGCACCGTCGAGCATTCCGCCGGTCACGCGCATTCAAGCCACGGCGCCGCCGCCGCTACAGGCACGGTCACGTCTGTTCTCTCGAACGGTGTCTCGGACTGTGGGGGCCTGTGCGCGATGATCTGCTCCCTCATGGGGATGGCGTGCCTGATGGTGCTCGTCCTCTTCGCGATCGCGGTGCTTCGCGGCCGGACCACCCGCGCCCTCTATGCACTGTCGAAACTTCTCGCGATGGCACCGATCTGGGCGCGGGGCGTCATCCCGCGACCACCGGTATCTCTGGCGGCCCTGTCGGTTATCCGAGTCTGATCATCCTGGGGAGGGTTGTTCCTGCGCCCTCAGATAAGTTCTGCAGATTTCTGCCGTCACACTTCTCAACCCAAGGGATTCCGTCATGAACCGCACCAAAACTCTGCTCGTCAGCTCGACCGTCCTCGCCGCGACCCTCGCCCTCGCAGGCTGCTCCGCCTCCTCCAGCTCCGGGTCCGGGATGTCGGGGATGGGCCACTCGTCGTCCGCTGCGGCGTCTGATTCGTTCAACGATCAGGACGTCACCTTCGCGCAGATGATGCTGCCTCACCACAAGCAGGCCGTCGAAATGAGCGACATGCTGCTTGCCAAGGGCTCCTCCGTGAACGCCGACGTCGTGGCCCTCGCGGAAAAGATCAAGGCCGAGCAGTCGCCCGAGATCATAAAATTGTCCGGCTGGTTGAAAGACTGGAACCAGTCCTCCGCCGGGATGAGCGGGTCGATGTCCGGGATGATGTCCGACGGCGACATGGCGGCATTGGACAAAGCCTCCGGGGCCGACGGCGGAAAACTGTTCCTGACCCAGATGATGCAGCACCACACCGGCGCCATCACCATGGCCAAAACCGAAGTAACGAAGGGCAAGAACGCTGACGCTGTCGCGTTGGCGAAATCGATCGTGTCCTCGCAGTCCGCCGAGATCACCCAGATGAAGGACCTGCTCGCGTCTCTCTGACGCCCAGCCCCGGAGGGGCACACCCCGCGTGTGCCCTTCCGGTTCTTCTCATCCGCCCCAGGGCGCCCACGGCGCCGGGACGGCCTGATCCTGACTTCGGAGACACCCATGCTCGAGCCCTTACCCACCCTGCACCTCACCCGCCGCGAAGCCCACGCCGCCGAACGCCACCAGCAGACAACTGCCCGCCAGGAGACACGGGCAACGCGCCCCATCACGACCACCAGTGCACCTGCCGGCGGAACGTCCGCCACTCGACCCACTATCCGGACGGCCGCGCTTCCTTTGGTCGGGGCAGCGGCCGCGCTCCTGATGTTTACCGTGAACACCACCCCCGCCGTCGCCACAACGGCAACGACCACAGGCGCGGGGCCCGTGACGGTCATCGCACCCCACGGGCAGAGCTACCGCACCGGCACAGCCGGCATCGTCCTGGCCAGCAGGGACAGCTACTCCATCACCACACCCGCCCCTAGGCCCCGGGTCGCCACAGCGAAAGCGCCGTCGACCGCCCCGGACGGCGGCACCGTGGTGCCCTCCGTCGGAGGACCGCTCACCGGGGCAGGTGCGGTTCGTCGACCGTTCCCGGGGTTGACGACAATCAGCTCTCCGTTCGGGTACCGGTCAGCGCCGTGCGCTGGGTGCACGGCCTTCCATGAAGGCACCGACCTCACCCCCGGCGCGGGCACCCCGATCGGCTCGGTCGCTGCCGGCACCGTGGCGGTCTCCGGGTGGCACCCCAACTACGGCCAGTACGTCATCATCGACCACGTCATCGACGGCCGGAAGATCAGCTCCCTTTACGGGCACATGCAAGCCGGATCCTCACCCCTCCACACCGGCGACCCGGTGACTGCCGGGACCCTCGTCGGGTTGGTCGGGAACACCACCGGAGCACACCTGCACCTCGAGATCCGCCTCGACGGAACCCTGCCGGTTGACCCGATGATCTGGCTCACCGCCCACGGCGCCTAACCCTCTTCGCACGGGTACCCCCTGGGGGTATAATCGGGTGGTCGGTGGAACCACGAAAGAACGAGGTTGAACATGTTCGTACTGCGCGAAATCGGTGACGCTTTAGCTGCCGCGGGGTCCATGGGGTGGGAGATCCTCTGGCCCCTGATCCTGGGCTTTACGTTGTCGGGGGTCATCCAGGCGGTCGTCCGTACCGAGGCGATCACGAAGCTCATGAAAGACGACTCGCCCCGTGCGATCAGCGTCGCCACCGGGCTCGGCGCCCTGTCGTCGTCCTGCTCCTACGCCGCCGTCGCCCTTGCTCGAGCGCTGTTCCGGAAGGGGGCGAGCCTCTCGTCGGCGATGGCGTTCGAGGTTGCGTCGACGAACTTGGTCGTCGAGCTGGGGCTGATCCTGGCGTTCGTGATGGGGTGGCAGTTCACGGTCGCCGAGTTCGTCGGCGGGCCGATCATGATCATTCTCATCGCCCTCGGGTTCCGTCTCTGGATGCGCGGCAAGATCGTCGATGCCGCCCGCGCACAGGCCGAGAAGGGTCTTGCCGGGTCGATGGAAGGTCACGCCGCCATGGACATGTCTGTCGCTGGTGACCAGGGGTTCTGGAAGAGATTGTTCTCCCGCCCGGGGGTGACGAGCGTGTCGCAGTATTTCGTCATGGACTGGGCGTCCGTTCTCCGGGACATCATCATCGGTCTGCTCATCGCCGGCGCGTTCGACGCGTGGGTTCCCAAAGCGTGGCTGCAAGCCCTGTTCTTCGAGGGCAACCCGACGGCGGCATTCATCGTGGACCCGATCATTGGTCCGCTGCTGGCGATGGTCAGCTTCGTCTGCTCGGTTGGAAACGTGCCCCTGGCAGCGGTCCTCTGGAACGGCGGGATCTCCTTCGGCGGGGTGGTCAGCTTCATTTTCGCCGACCTGATCATCATCCCGATCATCATCATCTACAAGAAGTACTACGGCCTGAAAGCTGCCCTCCGCATCACCGGGATCTTCTACGGCGCCATGGTCATCGCCGGCTACGCCGTTGAGCTGATCTTTACCCCGTTGGGACTTGTCCCCACGAATCGGCACCTGTCGATCGTGATGTCGTCCATTACCTGGAACTACACCACCTGGCTCAACATCGTCTTCCTCGCCATCGCCGCGATCCTGCTCATCGTGTTCATCCGCTCCGGGTCGTGGTCGATGCTCCGCATGATGGGCGGCCCGGCAGAACACGACCACCACGACCCCCACGAAGACACGACTCCCGCCGCAACCGACGCGGGCTCGCACCACCAATAGGCCCCCGGCCGCGGCACCGGCGCATGACAAGGCGCAGCTTGTTAGGGTACGTCTGAACAATTAATCAGACGTGGAGATCCTGTGGACACTGAAGCAACCGTCATCGACGCGTGCGACCTGAAAATGGTCGACCCCGACAAAGTCGCAGCCGTCAGGCTCAGCCTCCCCGAGGCAGACGACGTCGTGGAGCTTGCCGACGTGTTCTCCCTCCTGGGAGACCCCGGCCGGCTCCGCCTTCTCATGTCACTGCTGGAAGGGGGCGAGATGTGCGTCTGCGATCTCGCGGCGACCACAGCAATGAGTGAGAGTTCCGTGAGCCACGCCCTCCGGCTCCTTCGAGCGCACCGGGTGGTATCGGTCTCACGCCGGGGCCGGATGGCGTACTACCGCCTCGACGACGGCCACGTTCGCATGCTCCTGGACCTCGGTCTCACCCACACCGGTCACACGGTCGCCATCCACCCCGAGGTGACCGGAGGAGACTTGTGACCGCCAACCATCAACACGACAAAGCCCACAGCCACGGCGCTGCCCCTGACGCCAACACCCGGCTGTTGAGCATCGCCCTAGCGCTGATCATCGGGTTCCTTCTTGTCGAGGTCGTCGTCGCGATCATCTCCGGGTCGCTGGCGCTGCTGTCCGACGCCGGCCACATGCTCACCGACGCCGCAGCCCTCGCCGGGTCACTCGTCGCGATCCGACTCGCGGCCCGCCCCAGCAGCTCAAGGTGGACCTTCGGGCTGAAACGCGCCGAGATCCTCTCCGCCGCAGTCAACGGCGTCACCCTCGTCGTCATCAGCGGCATCGTCGCCGTCGAAGCCATCCGACGCCTCCTCGACCCACCCAAGGTCGAAGGCGGCCCGGTCCTCGCCGTTGCGCTCCTCGGAGTGGCCGTGAACCTCGTCGCCGTGTGGGTCCTGGCAAAAGCCAACCGTCAGAGCCTAAACGTTGAAGGGTCGTTCCAGCACATCCTCACCGACCTGTACGGGTTCATCGCCACCGTCGTCGCCGGGATCGTCATCCTGGTCACCGGCTTCACGCGCGCCGACTCCATCGCCTCTCTGATCGTCGTTGTCCTGATGCTGCACGCCGCGTGGGGGCTGCTGAAAGACTCCGGTCGCATACTCCTCGAGGGCACGCCCGAAGGTGTGGACCTTGACGCCATCCGCGGGCACCTGCTCGAACCCGCCCACGTTCTCGCGGTCCACGACCTCCACGCGTGGACGGTCACCTCGGACCTCCCCGCCCTGTCAGCGCACGTGACCCTGACCGACGAGTGCTTCCACGACGGCCACGCACCCCGCGTTCTCGACGAGCTGCAAGCGTGCCTGGTCGGGCACTTCGATGTCGAGCACAGCACCTTCCAATTCGAGCCCGCCGGCCACACCGCCCACGAACCCGGAACGGACCACGCATGACCAGCACCGAAGCGATCCCTGTCCCGGCGCGCACCAGGATCTTGCGGCGCCGGATTCGGCTGATCGTCGCAGCGACTATCACCTACAACGCCATCGAGGCGGTCGTCGCGATCACCGCCGGCACCATGGCGTCCTCCGCAGCCCTCGTCGGGTTCGGCCTGGACTCCATCGTCGAGGTCCTCTCCGCCGCGGCGATCGCCTGGCAGTTCACCGCTCGCGATCCCGAGACACGGGAACAGACGGCCCTTCGCGTCATCGCGATCTCGTTCTTCGCTCTTGCGATCTACGTCACTATCGACGCCGCGCTGTCCTTGACCGGCATCCGTGAGGCCGAGCACAGCCCCGTCGGTATCGTTCTCACCGTGATCAGCTTGCTGATCATGCCCGCTCTCAGCCTCGCTGAACGGCGCACCGGCCGAGAACTCGGCTCCGCGTCCGCGATTGCCGATTCGAAGCAGACCCTGGTTTGCGCCTATCTGTCAGCCGCGGTCCTCGTCGGGCTGCTACTCAACAGCCTGTTCGGGTGGACCTGGGCCGACCCGGTCGCAGCGCTTGTGGTGGTGGTGTTCGCCGTCAGAGAGGGTATCGAGGCGTGGCGAGGTGACAGTTGCACCGTTCCCGTCTCGGTCCTCACCGGGGAACGCGCACCAGAGGACGAGGACCACTAAGCGACGAGCTCATCTAGCCGCCGGATGTGCCAGCTCTCATGATGTTGATCGCGCGTGGGGCGCAAACATGATCACGGCCACGCCAAGGAGGCAGATGATCGCCCCGGTAATGTCCCATCGGTCGGGATGGAACTTATCGGCGACCATCGCCCAAACGAGCGAGCCGGCAACGAAGACACCTCCATATGCGGCCATAATCCGCCCGAACTCGGCACTGGGCTGCAGAGTGGCGATGAAGCCGTAGGCGCCGAGGGCGATGACGCCAAGCCCTGCCCACCACCACGCGCGCCCTTCGCGGACGGCTTGCCACACAAGCCATGCCCCGCCGATCTCTGCAACAGCGGCGAACACGAATAAGACGACGACTCGCGCGATGGTCATGCTCGATCATCCCAGGCCGGTTCCCTCGGAGATCTACGTGCGGGCCAGAAGATCCGTCGCGATCTGCCGAGCGACAGCTTCCCGTAGCGGCCTCACCGACTCGACGTCCCAGTTCTGCGGGTTCGGGAACGACCACTCCAGCACACGCCCTGTTGGCGTGCTCGGCAGCACGAGGCCCGGCTTCATGAGAACCACGACGTCGGCCTGATCGAGGTCCGCACTCGTGACTGCTTGCGGTTGCCGCTGGCTGATGTCCATCCCCAGCTCCGCGATACTCGCCGCGACCGCGGGGTTCACCTTCTCGTCGGGGGCGATTCCGGCGGAATTGACGGTGTAATCGTCTCCGGCCAGGTGCTCGAGGAGGGCCGCGCCGAGCTGGGAGCGGCCGGCATTGTGCTGGCAGATGAACAGCACGGTGGGCTTGCCGCTCATGCGGTGACCGCCTGACGGTGCTCGCGGGACCACGCCTGGGTCGCGACCTGCACGGCGTCCCACGGGGAACCGAGCGGGGGCGTGTAGGAGAGGTCGAGTTCGCTGACCTGCTCCACGGTGAGGCCGGCGTGGAGGGCGACGGCGTAGGTGTCGACACGTTTCGCGGTCTCGGTGCCGAGGCGGCCGACGAGCTGCGCGCCAAGGAGACGCCCGTCGCGGCTGTCTCCGGTGACACGGATCGAGATCGGCTGCGCCCCCGGGTAGTACCGCTTGTGGTCGTCGGCGATCGCTGTCGTGCTGACGGGTGCGAATCCGGCGGCTGCGGCTTCGTGCTCGCGAAGCCCGGTGCGGGAGGCGACGAGGTCGAAGACCTTCACCACCTGGGTGCCGACGGACCCGGCGAAGCGGGCGGTGCCGCCGAGGGCGTTCTCCCCGGCGACGCGGCCCTGCTTGTGGGCGGTCGTGCCGAGGGGCAGGTAGGTGGTGCCGAGGAGGCGGTGGTGGGTGGTGACCCCGTCGCCGGCCGCGAAGACGTCGGGCAGGCCGGTGCGCATGGTGTCATCGACTTCGACGGCGCGTCCGGCGCCGAGGGTCGCGCCGGCGCGCTCGAGGAGGTCGGTGTTCGGGCGGACGCCGACGACGACGAGGACGACGTCGGCGGTGTGGGTCACCGGTTCGCCGAGGTGGGTGGCGCTGACCGTCAGGGCGTCGCCGGTCTTGTCGATGCGGTTGACGGTGGTGTCGGTGAGGACGGTGACGCCGTGGTCGGTCAGTTCGGTGTGGACGAGGGCGCCGAGTTCGGGGTCGAGAGTGGAGAGCACCTCGGGGCCGCGTTGGATCTGGGTGGTGCGGATGCCTCGGACGGTAAATGCCTCGGCCATCTCCAGGCCCACGTAGCCGGCGCCGACGATGATCGCCGTCTGGGGGTTCCGGGTTTCGAGGAACCGGTCGAGGGCGAACGTGTCGCCCATGGAGTGGATGACGTGCACCCCGTCCTCCGGTCCCAGAGTGTCGAGGCCTTCGATGCCTGCGTGGGAGGGGAGTGCGCCGGTGCCGACCATGAGGGCGTCGTAGTCGATGGTGGATTCCGTGCCGTCGAGGGCGCGGACGGCGAGGCGGTGCCCTGTCACGTCGATCGACGTCGCGAAGGTCTCCAGCCGGAGGTTCATGCCGGTGGCTTCGAGGTCGGCGTGGGTGCGGTGCGCGAGGGACTGCCAGGGCTGCACTTCGCGGGAGAAGAAGTACGGGATGCCACAGATGGAAAAGTTCGGGTAGGCGTCCGCGACGACAACGGTCACGTCAACGGACGGGTCAAGTTCGCGGGCGCGGAGCGCGGCGGAGATACCGGCGTCCGATCCGCCGATGGCAACGAGGTGCATGATGTGGGCCTTTCGGGCGGGTCAGGCGGTGGCCTGGTCGAGGTGCGGGATGACGACGTCGTCGGCGGACCGGGCGACGTCGGGATAGAGGACGAGAAGAAGCGCGCCGCCGACAGCGGCGCCGAGCAGCTGCATTCCGATGAACGCGGGGGCTGAGGTGGGGGCGATGCCGGCGAAGGTGTCGGTGAAGATCCGGCCGAGGGTGACGGCGGGGTTCGCGAACGAGGTGGAGCTGGTGAACCAGTACGCCGCCCCGATATACGCCCCGACCGCGGGAGCTGCCAGTGCCCCTCGATCGGTGCGGGCGAGGGCGAAGATCACCAGGATCAGCCCCGCCGTGGCGACCACTTCCCCGAGGAGGTGCCCGCCGGTGGCGCGGTGCGTTCTTGCGATGGTGGTGGGGGTGTCGAACATGGTGTTGGCCAGCACCGCGCCGAGGATCGCACCGACGACCTGCGCGAGGACGTAGGGAAGGACCAGCCCTGAGGCGAGGCCCGTGCCGGCCCGACGTCCGAGGGCCCAATCGGCGAGCGTCACGACCGGGTTGAAGTGCGCCCCGGAGACGGGACCGAGCATCAGGATCAGGACCGTCAGGCCGAGGGCGGTGGTGAGGCTGTTCTCGAGCAGTTGCAGGCCGACGTCTCGGGGGCTGAGCTGCTGGGCCATGATTCCCGACCCGACGACGACCGTCACCAGAAGACCCGTCCCCAGCAACTCCGCCAGCAGGCGGCGCAGGATGTCGGCGCGTGGGATCGGGGTCGAGGAGGGCACGTCCACATCTTGACGGCAACCAGGTGCCTCAGTCAAGATTGAGGTAATGAACGCTGAGCCAAGAGAGACGATCGAGGCTCGGGCCGCGAAGCATGCCGCCCTGGCCGATCCAGCACGCCTGCGAATCGTCGACCTCCTGACCCTCGGTGACGTCTCCCCGACCGATATGGGCCAGCAGTTCGGGATGCCGTCGAACCTCGTGGCGCATCACCTCAAGGTGCTGGAAGGCGTGGGCATACTCGTTCGGGTCCGGTCCGAGGGTGACCGCCGGCGCAGCTACCTCCACCTCGCCCCCGGCGCCCTTACCGGGCTCACCCCGACGGCGACAGTGGCTGCACACCGGGTCGTGTTCGTCTGCACCGGGAACTCCGCCCGATCTAAGCTCGCAGCAGCGCTCTGGGAAAACGCGAGCATCATCCCCGCCGCGTCCGGGGGAACGCACCCCGCCGAGCGGGTCGAACCCGGTGCCATTCGGGCAGCGAAACGACACGACCTAGGCCTGCATGAAGCCACCCCGCAGCTGCTCGCTGACGTTCTTGGGCCGGATGATTTCGTGGTCACGGTCTGCGACAACGCTCACGAAGAACTCGCCGTCCCCTCCGGGCTGCACTGGTCGATCCCCGACCCCGTCCGGACCGGCACGGATGCGGCGTTCGAGGCCGCGTTCACGGACCTCGAACACCGCATCCAGGAACTCGCCCCCCGCCTCACCAAGGCTTAGCCGGGCCTTGGGGTCAGGCGTTGACGGGTGCGCGGCCGATCTGGAGAAGGGCCGGTGCGGGGGCGCAGCAGGCGCCGCCCTTGGCGCCGGTCGGGTCATCGAACAGCCCCGCCCCGCCACACACGCCCGTGTCCGGGAGGTCGAGGTCGATGCGGGTAGCGGCCTCGTGGTCGCCGGCGAGTTCCGCGACGACGCTGCGAACCTGCTCATACCCCGTCATCGCCAGGAACGTCGGAGCACGCCCGTACGACTTCGCACCGACGAGGTAGAAGTCCTTCTCCGGCTGCGCGAGGTCAGCCGCTCCTGTGGCGCGGACGGACCCGCAGCTGTGCACGTTCGGGTCCACCTCTGCTGCGATCCGGACCGGCGCCTGCAACGTGGCGTCCAGCTCGAGGCGCACCTCGGACAGGAACGAGAGGTCGGGACGGAACCCCGTGAGGGCCACGACGAGGTCTGCCTCGGGCAGGGCGCGTCCGTCCTCGGAGATAAGGACGGCGCCGGTCTCTGAGGTGTCGATGCGTTCGACCCGGAACCCGGTGACGAGATCGACGATCCCCGCTTCGACGGACTTCTGGGCGCGGGCACCGAGTGCCCCGCGCTCGGGCAGCTCATCGGCGGTACCGCCGCCGAACGTGTTCCCCACGTTCCCTCGACGAAGCACCCACGTGATCCGAGTGTCCGCGTGCTGCTTGGCGACGCGGGTCAGCTCGTTGATCGCGGTCGCGGCGGAGTGACCGCTCCCGACGACGACGGTGTGCTTCCCGGCGAACCGGGCAGCGTCGTGGAAGTCGGGAATGCGGTACGAAATGAAGCCGGCCGCTGCTTTCTCGCCGAGCGCAGGGAGACCGTCGGCGCCCAGCGGATTCGGCGTCGACCAAGTGCCGGAGGCATCGATGACAGCGCGCGCATCGATTCGCTCCTCGGTCCCGTCGACGTCGACGTGAACGGTGAAGGGCTGCTCTCCACGGCCGGCGTCCACCGAGCGATTGCGGCCTTTCCGGCCCACCCCGGTCACGGTCGTCGCGTACCGCACCCGGTCTCCGAGGGCTTCGGCGAGAGGCGCGAGGTAGCGGCTGATCCACTGCGACCCGATCGGATACCCAGTCGCTGGGGCAACCCACCCCGTTCCGGCCAGGAGACGGCCGGCCGCCGCATCCACCAGCTCCGGCCATGCGGAGAACAACCGGACGTGGCCCCACTGCGCGACTGCTGCCGCCGGACCGGTGCCCGCCTCGAGGACGAGCGGCTCGATCCCACGCTCGAGAAGGTGAGCGGCAGCGGCAAGACCCTGGGGGCCGGCACCGATGACAACGACAGGAAGATCAGACACGGGAACACTCCTCGGATCGAGAACGGTCAATACATCGACTGTGCTCGATACATCGACAGATGTCAATGCGACTGGCAGACTGGACCCATGACCACCAGCGCGACACTCCTTCTCCAGCCCGTCGACGCCTGCTGCGCACCAGCCGGCGAAGACGCGCTCGACGCGTCGCAAGCTGAGGACGTGGCGAAGGTCTTCAAGGCCCTGGGCGATCCGACCCGGGTCCGGCTCCTATCCCTCATCGCAGCGAGCCCCACCGGGGAGGCGTGCATTTGCGACCTCACCGCTCCAGTCGGGTTGTCGCAGCCGACCGTGTCCCATCACATGAAGCAGCTCGTCGACGCTGGCCTTGCCGTCCGCGAGCAGCGCGGCAAGTGGGCGTACTACCGCGCCAACTTCACCGCCCTCACAGCCAGCAGTCGGGCGCTCAACCCGGCATGACCGAGGTGTCGATCCGCGTCATGGAGGCGGGCGATTGGCCGGCCGTAGAGCGGATCTATGCCGAGGGCATCGCGACGGGGAACGCGACCTTCCAGGACACGACCCCGTCCTGGGAAGAGTTCGACGGCGGGAAGATCCGGGATCTCCGCCTCGTCGCTGTGGACGCGCAGGGCGACGTCGTTGGGTGGGCGGCCGCGTCGACGGTGTCGTCTCGGCCGGTGTATCGGGGTGTCATCGAGCACTCCATCTACGTCGCCGAGACCGCCCGCGGTGCCGGGGTCGGCCACCTGCTCCTGGCGGAATTTATCACCGTGTCGGAACTGGCCGGGGTGTGGATGATTCAGTCCGCGATCTTCCCCGAGAACCAGGGCAGCCTTGCCCTTCATGCCGCGCACGGATTCCGGGAGGTCGGCATCCGCGAACGCATCGGGCGGATGAGCTTTGGTCCGTGGGCCGGGCAATGGCGGGACAACGTCTTCCTCGAACGCCGCAGCACCGTCACTGGAACCGACTAGGAAGCCCGCCCGGTCAGGCGGTTTGCTGCTGGCGGGTGTGGGCGAGCCGGTAGGACGCGGTGCCGGTTTCGATGATGGTGCCGTTGAACGTCAGCCGGTCAACGATCGCCGCGCACAGCCTCGGGTCGGTGAAGGTCTTCGTCCAGCCGGAGAACGACTCGTTGGAGGCGATCGCGATGGAGTTGTTTTCCTCTCGCTCCGTGAGCACTTGAAAGAGGAGTTCGGCGCCCCGGCGGTCGAGTTCCATGTAGCCGAGTTCGTCGATCATCAGGAGGTCGACCCGCCCGTAGCGGGCGATGGTGCGGGCCAGGTTCTTCTCGTCGGCGGCTTCGACAAGTTCGTTCACGAGCCGGGTCGCGAGCGTGTACTTGACTCGGAACCCCTTCTCGGCTGCCGCTGTGCCGAGGCCGATGAGGAGGTGGCTTTTGCCGGTGCCGGAGTCGCCAATGAGGCAGAGCGGCTGTCCGCGTCGGACCCAGTCGCCGGTGGCGAGGGTGTTGATGGTGGCGGGGTTGATGTTCGGGTTCGCCTCGAAGTCGAAATCCCCAAGCCACTTGTCCCTCGGGAACCCGGCCGCCTTCACCCGTCTCACCGAGGATCGGCGGTCGCGGTCGTCGCATTCCGCCAGGAGCAGCTCCGCGAGGAACCCCTGGTAGGAGAGCTGCTCTTTGTTCGCCGCGGCCATGGCCTCGTCGACCACAGCTCTGATCGTGGGCAGCCGCAGCCGACGGCATGCCTGGTCAATAGCGGCGTTCGCGGCTTCTTCCGTCAGGCCCCTCCGTCTCCGGAGAGTGGTGGTGATGCTCGTCGTCGTGGTCATGATCCTGTTCCCTTCTTAACGGTGGCCGCGCCTTCGGGTCGTTGCCGGTCCGGGAGGCGAAGTAACTGGTCATAGGCGGCAACTGACGGAAGGGGGCGGGTGTCGGCCGGCAGGCCCGCGATGACAGCGGCAGGGTCCGCCAGCCGACGCTGAGTAAGACTGACCACCCGTCGCTCGGGGCCGCGACCTTGTTCGACGAGAGGACGGTCGGGCCGGGACCCACCCAACACTTCGTGCCGTCGCGCCTCGACGGCAACGACGTCGGCCGTGACGGCCCCGACTGTGAGTGCTGCCCTGATGCCGGCGACGATGTCTTCGGTCACCATCGACCGGTGCAGCAGGAGCACATCGATCAGTGCGCGAGTCCCGCCGGCATCGCCGTCGGTCTTTCGGGCGGCCGCCCAGAACGCTTCGTGAGCGGCCGTGAATTCGCCCGTCGCTCGGGCGTGGGCCAGAGCGGTCGACCCCGGAAGAGCGCCGGGCTTGTGGAGGAGGACCTCGAGGTAGTGGTCAAGATTCACGCTCTGCCCGTGCAAGGCCACGACCCGCGGGTGCCGGGCGATCTCCGTGCGGCCATCGAAGATGACCACCTCCGATGCGCGCAGCGAGACCCGGACGGGCCGGCCGATGAACCGAGCCGGGACCGAGTACGACGCCATCCGCACCCGGACCAAGCTTGACCGGGACACCCGGGGCGTCAGCGACAAGCCTGGCTCGAACCGTTCCGCCGTGATCGTCGCCAGCAATTGCCGTTCGAGAGCGAAGTCTTGGGCAACCGTGCGGATGCGGTCATCGATCCTCCGGTTCTCGTCGTCAAGATCCCACTGACGGACCTTCTGATTCAGTTCCGCGAGCGAGTCGACGACGGGCATTGGAGACAGGTGGGTTCGGCGGAACCGGCCGACGTCGCCCTCGATGCCGCCCTTCTCGTGAGCGCCCTCAATCCCGGGATGGCAATAGAACGCATCGAACCCGTAGTGCGAGCGGAACAGGACCCACCGTTGATTCTCGGTGCGCTGGCGGCCGCTGCCGTAGATGACCTTCACGACCGCGTCGGTCAGGTTGTCGTAGCGGATGTGCCTCGTCGGGATCCCGCCAATGTCCTCGAACGCATCGATGTGGCCCTCGAGGAACGCTTCCTGCGCCTGCGTCGGATAGATCCGGTGGATCGCCTTCCCCGAGTGCGAGAGACGGAACGCGAACATGTGGCACTTGGTCTTCACCCCAGCCAGCACCACCCAGACCTCGCCGAAGTCCACCTCGGCCTCCGCGCCCGGCGCGTGCTCCTGCGGGATGAATACCTCCGGCAGCCGGCCCGCCTCCAGGTCGATCTCGGGGCGTCGTCGACGGACGTAGTCACGGACCGTCGAATACGACAGGTCCGTCGCATCGTGCTCCTCTGCGAGACGCGCAAAGATGCGTCTCGCCGTGTGGCGCTGCTTGCGAGGAGCGTCGAGATCCTGGCGGAGCATTTCGTCGATCGGAGCCTTGAACGCGTCCAGCCGAGGCGCCGTCCGGGCGCGCGGCTTTCGAGCCGGTGGTTCCGCCTGTGCGAGGGCCTGCCGCACTGTCGGGCGCCCAACACCGTGTTTTCGGGCCAGCTCTCTGATCGAGAGGCCCTCCACGCGCGCATCACGTCGAATACGCGCGAACAACTCCACCCGAGACTCCATCCGAAACCTCCACCTTGAGCAACGAAAACACGTTGCAACAACGGTGAAGGTGGGTCCGGCTTAGATTGCCCCAGACACCCCGAAACAGCCGAAGTGGGTCCCGCTTAGATTGCCCTGGTGGGTCCGACTAAAGCTGCCATAGTCACGGCCGCGCCCATTTTCGCCGCATAGGTACAAAGTGTGGCCGGCAGGACCGGCATTAAGAACTACAGCAGGGCAAGGTACCCAACGGCTGAGAACGAAGAGTCACACGTGAGCAAACGAAGACTCGAGCCAGGAACGGATGGACGCCTAGCCCTATAGAACTCAAGAGCAGGAAGGGCCGGGTGTGAGCACCCGCAGCCTCCCGCCAGGGCGATGAAGAGCCCTTGCTGACCTACATCGAACCCACCCGCCTGTCCAGGCATTCAACCGGCCTCTTGGTCGCTCGCGAACCGCCATGACGAGCCGGCCAGACCGTGCACACCTTCGACCGAGCTATTGCCCGCATTAGGACACTTCGTGACCGGGCCCGGAGTCCAGATTGTTAGACGTGCTCTTCGTCCTCGACGCACCGCACTTCGGTAACCCACCAGACAGCCGTTGGCCATGTCAAGACAACCATCGCCGACAACCTCAGCGGAGCCGCCACATTCGAACGAACCAACACCGGGAGTCCGCCGGGACGCTCCATTCTTCAGCAAAACGGCGCTGCCTGTCGGTGACTTCGACAACTTCGCCCGTCGGCACGAACCGTCCGCGCATAGACGTCAGGTCGACCACAAAGGAGACCCAATGCCGACACTTGACCTCGCCGCCCGGCTTGAAGCGTTCGCAACGGCAGCCGCCGCTAAACACGACGGAAAGTACGACTACAGCCGAGTCGCCGAACGATTCGTGAACGCCCACACCAAAGTGACCATCTCATGCCCCGACCACGGGGACTTCGACATGACACCCAACGACCACAAGCGCGGACAGCGCTGCCCCAACTGCTCGTGCAGGCGCGGCTCATCCGTATCCGCTCGACGAGACCTATTCATCCGGAGAGCCGTCGACACCCACGGCGACCGGTACGACTACCGAGATGTTGTCTTCGTTGACCAGCACACACCCGTGGTCATCCACTGCCGCGAGCACGGACCGTTCCAGCAACGTCCGACAAACCACCTAGACGTGGCCGCACCGCACCACTGCGGCGACTGCGCGATGAGGGCTCGTCGCGTGAGTCTCAGCGTGTGGGCTGCGTCCCGGCCTGAACCCCGGCGGAACACGTGGACGGGCGAGTTCCGGCCGGTTCGGGCAGCCAAGCGGAGCCGCACGGCAGCGGCGAGGACGAACGCCCCTAAGGCCGCCTAACGACCAAGCGCCACCCGGACCGCCCGGCTCTCCACGTTCACCGGCACGTCCGCGCATAGACGTCGACACGGACGCACGTCGCGGCCCTGAGCAAGGAGAGGCAACATGCCCGACAAGAAATGGTTCACCTATGAGACGGCCGACGCCCGGGACGTCGCCGCGATCACAGACGATCTCACCGTTGACATCAGCAACCTCGGGACCGTCACCATCCACGGGTGGGAAGGTGGTCACGTCCACCTCGACCCCGACGACACCGTCGACATGGTGGCTGTCCTCACCGAAGCGGTGCAGCTCCTGCGCGACCGCGGCTTCACAACGGTCGTCGGCGCCGACGATCGAACCTGACCGGGCTCGCGCGGTACATCGACGGTGAGAGGCAGCCCGTCATGGCGGCGGGCGGCGGCATGGACAAGCCGGGCGCTCACGTTTCCTTCGCCACGCAGACTCCGGAGGGCCCGCGAGGGCCTCAGCAATGAGCAAGGGGAATTCGCGGTGCCGGTCCCGCAAGCAATGACGGCTGTGAGGTGGCCATTTGGATCGCGAACTGTTCCCGGCAGCTCGTCATTGCGGCATGCCGGTGATTGTCGGATCCACGCCGTGTCAGTCCCCGGTTCTGCGTCTGCGCCCTTCGAGGAAGTTCCACCACCCTGCGGCAAGCGAGCCGAGGGTGGCCATGGCGACGAGAGCGGCCGGGATTTTCGTCAGGTCAACGCTTTCCATGCTTGGCAGGATGCCGTGCGCGGTGACTGCGATAGTGAGGGCGGCGGCCGATGCGAGCATCAGCAGCCAACCGATAAGGAGAGGCTTCCGGTACGCTGGCGGGTCATCGGGCAGCATCTTCGTGTCGGCGGAGCTGCTGCTTTCCTCTGCCATCGGCCCCTTGAGGTAGAGGCTGGCGACCTCCTCGCTCCAGGCGTCGAACCACTTGACAGGGTCGGTAGCCTCGTCGGGCAGGAGAAGCCGGGCGGTGCTCTCGGTTATGACCGGTTGAAGCTGCTTTTCCCATCGCTCTGCCGCATCCGCTTGGGAGGCGCTTCCGTCGATAAGGATGTAGCGGGACCGCAGGAGCCGTTCGATGTCACGCGCTCCCTCCCTGACGATTTCTTCGAGTGTGCGGGTCGCCGCCGCGTCGGTCCCTGCCTTCGCCTTCGCCGCCCCGATTCGGCTGCGATAGTCGGTGACGGCGTGAAGCAGTCGACTGTCGAAAGGAACTCGTCGTGTCCATGCCCGCTGGCGAAGCGCCACGGCGAGGAGCATGGCCGACAGGTTGCATACACAGAAGAAGCACGGCACCCACCAGATGGCTGGGCCCTCCGATATGCGGCTGAACGTCGCCACCACGAGGAGAAGACCAAGCACGCCGAGCGCGTAGCCGGTGAAGACAGGTACCACGAACCACGTTTGCAGCGCGGAACGGAACGTCCGGGCATCCGATGCAACGCTGTCGTGCAACGACCTCAATGAGGGGATGTCCGCGTACTCGCCGGCGTCGATGCCTCGCGCCCAACCCCACTTAAGTTTCTCCCAAGGCAGCCGCGCCATCCACCTCTCTCCCCGTGTGGGGACCGCCCACCGCGTCGCCGGCATCGCAAACGCGCACGACACACCCAAGGTCACACCCCAGACAAGAAGCGCGATGCATTCGACGCCAAGAGTCAGCGTCAAAAAGTTTGTCTCGTCCATGAATCCCCGTTTCCATTCCGTCCTGGAACCGAACAAAACCCTACGAGTCACCACCGACATCGGTGCCCGCAAAGCACCGCAGGTCGTGTGGAATGAGGGCATGACCGATGCAGATGACGCCGTTCGTGTGGAAAACCCATCCGCATTCTGGTTTGCCACCGCCGCGGACGTGACCTGGTTCGCCGACCCCAATGACGGCAGATACCCGCAGCACACCACCGACTGGTCGGTGACAGCATCGTGGCTCGAACGGGCAGTCGACTCCCTTGCCCGCGGCGCCTGGGAGCAGGACGGTGATGACTCCTGGCTGATCGTCTCGGACTATCCAGGCAACCTCGACCGTGACGGTCGATTCATCATCGAGTCACTCCTGTGGGCGCACCCCATCGAGATGGATCCGTGGGATAACGAGCTCGACGACGGCCGGCACCGGTCGTGGGGGCTCTGGAACTACGACCCGAACATCCTGATCCCCATCAGGTCGCGTCTTCTTCAGGATTCGACCATCGACTTCGACCCGGAGTTCACGCCCAAGAACCTCATGCATGAGCTCCGTGACGACCACATCGCGGACGCGAAAAGCGCACCCGGTCGCATACCGGATGCAGTAGCAAACCGGTCCGCACGATACCTCGAACAGTTGCGGCGGCTCGCCGACTCCTAAGCTTCGAACGGGGCCAGTCGAAGCTGCTCATCACCGGCGGCCACTACCAAAGACGACACCTCCAGGGATAGGCTGAGTTCGCCCTGAACGTCGTCGCCGTCGTCGCCGCCTTGATCGTATCCGACGGGAGGGGTGCCGACTCTTCGGTCAGGTGATTGCGCATGCCCAAGCACATCCTGGTCAGGTGCTCGCGTCGGACGTCAACCAGGTGTTCCGTGGGCGGCTCGGATTCGTTGCCATGACACCAACAGACGCTCACGAGTCTTCGCCGGCAATCATGGTCGTCCCGCCAATCTCGGTCCGTGCATCTATTTGCTGGCCTAAGCAGAGACTCGTTGGCATGCCTGAGGCCGTTATCGGCGGCCCTGATTGAGCTGACGAACTCGACCCTCAGAGAAAAGAAGGCGGAACCTCCTCGACTCTAGAAGCCGGCTCAACTGACGGCGTCGTGGATGAGCCCGTATGGCGGTGTGTCTGCTCGGCGGGTAAAACGAATCACCACATTGTGGGCAACAGACGGAGGCGGACTGTTGTCGACGACTATCAGCTGGGCTCCCTGCCCCTCGGTGGCCAGCCAATGTTCTGCATGTGCGTAAAACCGGTCGACAAGAGTCGCGTCGGCGAAATCGTCGTCGGGGCTGGCGTTGTGGCCGAGGTTCTTCTGTGGGCTGTCGATGATGAGCAGACCTGGTGCGTTCGCGTCCTGTTCGTACGATATCTCCCAGAGCGCCAGGTTCCAGGCGAGGGCGATGACGACCATCCCTCCGCTACTAGCATTGGTGTACTCGAGTCCGCGCACGTATGGGACGAAGTTGGTGTTGATGAACGCGTCGCTCAGTTTCGGGTAGCCGATGTCGGCGAGGATCGCAGCGAAACGGTCCGAGAGCAGTTTGACGATGCTGTCACGGTCGGGTCGGTTTCTTCGCCGTTGGCTGGACAACGAGTCGTATTCGCGTTGCAGCTGACCGATCAACGCCTCGCTTTTATCAACCCAGTCCCATGCCTTGACACCGGTTTCCGCAGCCTGCCGCGCAAGCTTCGCGTCAGAAATCTCCGATGTAAGTCGGTCCCGTAACGCAAGCCAGGGGGCGGGGCTATCCGTGATTGCATCAACCGCGGCGGCCGCGCTTACGGCTCGGTGTGAAGCTCGCGCGGCTTCCCGGACAAGGAGTGCCCGGTCGCGTTCCAGTCGGGTCATGTAGTCGGTGAGACTGCTGATTCGCCCATTCACCGCTCGTAGCTCCGACGACACCAACTGTGCGGAGCCAGCGGTGGCTTCATCAGATGAGAGTTCATCTGCGGCCTGCCCAACGGCGTGATGGCTGAGGGAGCAGGTGCCATCGATTATCGACGGAGCCTCGGAAAGAGTGTTGAAGCAGACGGGGCAGACCGTCACTCGGAGTGGATCGAAGAGCGCTTGCGCGTCGAGAAGGAAGCCGAGTTTTCGACGGTCGTCTGCGTATTGCAGGCGGAGCGCGTCCAATCGAGTCAGGAGCGACTCACGATCACGCACGCGGACTCGCGCATCGACATCGACACGTTGGGCAAGCTCAAGCGTTCTGCGAATCTCCGTCGACGCCGAATCGGTACTGCGTCGTTGAGCATCGAGAGTGCGAAGCTGCGCACTGAGTGACGCGAGCTCGACAGACAGCACGTCAACGCGTTGCTGAAGAACTGCTCGCCCGTCCGGATGGTCGCGGTCGGCCGTCACGGTCAAAGCGTCGAGCCGCGCTTCCTCTTTCGTTCGCTGCAGCGCTACACGCTTCTGCTGCTCCGCAAGGACCGCTTCTTCGTCGTCGTAGACGCCGAACATGACCTCGATGGTCTGCCGGTACTTCTGCCCGACCATAAAGTTGCCGTGCTCGAACACCAGGTTCTTCGAATCGAGCCGGTCGTTAGTCACGATCATCACTCGGAAGACGTCCCGTATCGACAGCATCGCCGAGCCGGTGTCCTCTTTTACGACAGAGTCCGACAAACGAATTCCGTCTAGTCCGGACGATGCCAAGACGAGCTGCGACAATCCGTCGGGCGCGCCAGTCGGTTCGATGGGATACCGGCGTTCAGCTGCGGCCTCCGTGGTGTTCAAGGTGGCCTGCCAGACAGTTGCGAACGACGACTCAGCACCCGCTGCGGAACGCTCGACGACCGTGGAGGTCGAGCCGAGGTCAACCTCAAGGAGGGCGGACCGGACGTTCGTTCGCACTTCATCGTGCGGAGGAAGGTAATTACCACCGAGGCCATACGCGATGAAGTCGACGATGGTCGTCTTACCAGTGAGCGACGGTCCGGCGATGATCGACAGCGGCCGGTATCCGTCAGTGGCGCCTTCAGGTTGGAAAGACACCTCGTATGGTTTAGCCGTCGCTGACGCTCCGGCCAATCGAAGCCGCTTGACTCTGATGCTCACCGTCGGTCACTTTCGTCGATTGCTGTTTCGGGCGGTAGATCAGCGCCTCGAACGTCGTCCAGGAGGTCGATGAGCAACCATGAGTGGCCGATCCACTCCTCAACCTGCGCTTCGAGACGCCTATTGGACAGGCGCACGAGCCGGCGGAGCACAATCGATGCCGACACTCGATAGGCGTCGGCGTAGGACGACTGCATGTTGGCGGCGAGATGTTCGCCGTCGTCTGTGACGGTGAAGCGGACGCCGTCTAGGCGCACCAACCCGTACGCCACGAGTTGCGACAGGTCGCCGCGGATCCGTTCCCGTCGTGATGCGAACCGGTGTCCGGTAGACGCGTACGACAGTTGTGTTTGAGAGAAGCCGGCAATTCGAAGCGAGTCACGGTCGGCGTTGGCAGAGTCGGCATCATCGGCAACGACAACCCACGGATTGTCAGCAAAGAACTCGTAATACGCGAGCCGGTCAATCGACTCGACATGGCGTCCGTCTTGCTTCGCGACACCGAGGAGGAGCAGCAGCCGTCCCATCCGGAACGTCCGGCTGTTCTCCGGAGCGAATGCAGCGTCGGAAGGTGCGGGCGTGATTGCGCTCAAAGCGTCCCTTCTCCTTCTTTATTGTTGACCTCGCATTTGGCCCCGACGGCAGGCCCTGCGGCCTCACCAGCGTCTATGCCGGAACGGTCGGCGATGAGGTCTTCCTGCCGTTCGGTGTCATGGCCAGCGGCGATGTCGCGCCAGTGTTTCACCCATCCGGCCTTGCGCTGTTCGACGAGGATGTGGGCGGCGCCCTGCTTGTGGGCATGTTGCAGAGTCAGTCCCGGCGCGTCCGGGACGGTCGCGGCTTCGGTGATGACCGTGCGATACAGCGTTGACATCAGTCCGGCCGCGTCAGCGGTGGGGGCGTGCTCGTTGAACCGGGTCTCCCACACCCCGTGTACGCCGAGTTGAACGGTGCGCAGCGCATCAAGGTCAGCCGTGGATCGTTTCGCTTGAAGGTCGCGCCTCAGAGCATCGGTTGCGAAGAACATTCCGCGAGCGGCCCCGGTCTCGACGTACCCTGCGGCATGCATTTGTCGCACAAAAAGTGCGTCGTCGTAGCGGCCGTAATCGTCGGCCGTGGCGACAGATGCGACGCGCGGCGCCCAGAGGCGCTCGTCTACTGTGTGCGGGAAATACTCTCGGCGAACGTCCAAAGCTTCGGCACTCATGAGACGCTGCCGGAGCTTGTCTCCGGCCCACAAGACAATGCGAACGCCCGTCGTCTTTTGGGTCCGTGACGCCCAGCCGTCGAACCATTTCATCTGCAACGGGTGCAAAATCGCCGGGACGACGAGCGTCCATTCAACAATGCGGTACTTGTGCTCAGCAGCTTTCGATTGCGCGGATTTGAACGATTTGCGCACGTCACCCTGTGGGCCCCGATCTTGCCAATCAAGGTAATATTTCGACTGCCAGATGCGGACATCACCACCGCCAAGGTTCCCAACGAGGGTGTCGATGCCCCAGTCGTTATGATTAGCGGCCGCAACGGTGGTCGCGTCCGTCCATTCCACGCTGACAAGGTCGCTGACGAACTGCTCGAACCGTTCTCGGGACGCCCCGTCCGAATTGTTGTCCGAGTCGAACCTTGCGAATAGTTGAGGCGGTTCAGGAAGCTGCGGGCCCATCAGATCGCGTCCATGGCATGAATGCGGCGGCCATCCCGCAACCGCGGAACAGCGTCGATTCCCCTCATAAGTAGAAAACCTACCGTGCCGATGTCACAGCGGGCATCGCGACTGACGCCAGGATCCCGTCGGCGCGTAATACGCCGCAGGTCCCCAAGATCGCAATTGGTCTGCTAACCGATTCGTCCACCACCTCGTCGAGCGAAAGTGCAGGGTCTCGTGTCTGACGGGAGGTCCAAAGCGGGGCGAGAGCGGGAGGCGGACCGTCTCACTCAGCACCACGATGGAGCGCGTCGATGTGAAGACGCCTCTGTCGAAGCGGCCGCGCAGATAGTCTGTGCGGATGGTCGGATATGACTGGGCGCTTCTAGCAGATCGCGGCGGGGAGGCCGTTGAGGGCCTGATCGCCACCTTGTTGAATCGCCGATACCCGGCTGCCCGGCAAGTTAACCCGTCGCAAGGCGATGGGGGTATCGACGTCATCCTTGATAAGGGGGACGGTATCGAGGTGTGGCAAATCAAGAAGTTCACGACACCTCTGTCTTCGTCACAGTGGACGCAGGTGAAGAATTCTTGGAGCCGGTTCACCGCAGAGCACGTCGACAAAGGGGCCCAGGTTTCTCGGTACCACTTGGTGACCCCGTGGACTCCGACGGAAGAACGGTATGAAGACTTCCGACGGCTGACCGGTGGGAGGCCGTTTCCCACCCAGTGGGATGGGGAAGCGTCCATAAACGGTCTCGCTGACGAGTTCCCGCAGACGATGGATCGTTTCGTCTACGGTCCTGGGGCGATTGAGCGGAATGTGCAGGCGAAAGCGTTTCTCGCGGCTTCGCCCATCGAGAAGTCCGACACATTGACGATGAGTTCGGCCATTTCGGTTCGCCAAGATGCCCTTGACGAACTCCGAGACGGGCTCAGCGACCACTACTACATCGACCAGGGCACGCAAACAGTGACAGGCGACATCGCCCCGCCGCTGCCGGCGCCTGGAAATCGCGGGGTGTTTCACCGCATGACCTACCTTGGGGACTCTCGTTGGCGGACAGAGTCTCTTGTCCCACGCACGGAGCACGCGACCGTCGCTGACCCTGTATTTCTTCAAATGCAGTTTGAAGTTGCTCCCGAGAGCCCAGAAGCTCAAGCCGTCACCGACTGGCACCAATGGGGAATTCCTTTCGACGGCATACCAGCCAAGACTCGCGTGGCCGGAGGACCGTTCGCGGAAGCAGAAGCGAAGACGTCGCAGTTGTCGGTGTCCCTTGTTGAACGTGAATTGCCCGAGCTGTTCTTCACAATTCGCGACGGCGACAAGCTCGTGTTCCGTTCTCGACTCACCAAAGTCGCCCGGACACGAGGCATTCAGACAGGATGGTTTCGGATCTACGGCGTGACTGAGGCGCACACGCTTGCCGTGGATTTGCGGATCAAGGAGGACGAGTCGTCAGTGACGTTCGCGGTGGCCGATGTTTCCGGGGTTGACCCCGCGGCGGTCTTAGCGGAGCTGGACGCACTCGAAATGTTGGCGCCTCGTCACCGCGTTTCGGTCGAGCTTCCCTCCGGGGCGGCGGTCGCAGGGCTTACTGACGTGCGAATACCAGGCGCCCTAGAGGCGTACGTCCGCCGAGTAGCAGCGGGCCTGCTCGCCCTTCAAAGTCACACCAGTGAACAGCTCGTCATGCCTGACGTCCTCGGAGCGTCCGCAGAAGAGATTGACCGCCTCGACTCCCTGGTAAGTATCTATGCGGGTCAAACGTCCGAGTCGACCTGGTCATCTGGCGAATGGGCAGTTCCCGAGGACCCCGACGACGCCGCGCAACTTCTCAACGAGATGCTCCCCGCTCTGCTCGCGGGAAAAAGCAACCTCTACGCCGTGGAACGGCCCACCTTGACCCTCGGCGACATGAAGGTCGTCATCGACCACCCTCTAGCGACCGCACGTCGTTCCTATCGACTCCCCGACGGATTTGACCTTGGTTCGGTCAAACCCGGCGGGATCATTCCTCTGCTGCCTGGAGACGATGCCCGAATCACAACGGCCGCTGTCGCCGAGTGGACGCCCGGATCCATCACCTTCCCTTCGGAGCGTTAACCAAGGCCGCCCAAGGCTGAACCAGAACGGTCCACCTGAGTCGTCACGGGGCCCCGAACTCGATATCTCGACCAGCGCTGCTGAATCAGGTGAGGAGTGCTGGCGCGGTGGCTCCAGACCATCGATCCACGACTATGACCCGCTCGCCAAATGAGCGCCTATGGGTGTTCTACGTCCTGCCTCCAATTCCCGTACTCGAGCGTGGCAACAGGCGCCGTCTCCACGCGGTGCGTCAGCTTTCGCAGGACGAGTGTCTGCCTGGCGAGGACTAAGAGAATCTCCGATTCGCCAAGATCGAACAGAGGAGTAGTGAATGCTCCCGTGTCTCTCGAGTCGTCGTCGGCGACGTTGTCCTGGTCGGCGAAGACAACGTAGTTGGTTCCGGTGCCGTGGGAGCTAGTGAAGATGATGCCGTCAAGGCGAGGGGTCACCGCGTGCCGGAAGTACTCGGCAAGTATCTGGGTGGGCACGTATTCGATGTGCTGCCGCCCATCCGGGGTGATGGGGGCGCTGATGTGATTTTGGAAATCCTTGAAGAACATCAACAGCCCTCGCAGGGCCAGTTCCTCTTCATCGAATGGAGACACGGCCGATTCGGTTGTTGGGGATTCAAGATTGAGCATCCGAAGCGGCCTCGTCGGGTGGAAAACCCCGACAACTGCGTGTTCGGCGGTGCTGTACGCGGCGACCTCATGAAGAGCCGTGATTTCATTCGAGGCGCCGTAGAACATGGGGATGCCGACAGGAGACATCCGGTTAGCACCCGCGATTTCTGCCGGCGCCGGACCTAAAACTGCGGCCGTTGTCGGCAGATCTTTTCGCCCGGGAAAGACCGGCCCAATCACTGTTCGTGCCCGGAACAGCGACGCGGTTGGCGGCAAGTCCGAGATTAGGTCGTTCTTCTCGGTGGCGTACTGCCCGACCAGCTCGAGGAATTCGCGGACTCGGGCCGCCGGGCCCTCCTCTGCGGTGAAGACAAATCGAGTTTCGTGGCGCACGGCGTGGGAGAAAGTCATCCACGCATGATCGAGATGGTCGGAAGTCATGAGCGCTCCGACAGTGCCGACCTCGTCATCGACGATGGCGCCGGTGATGAGAGGAATGATCTGTTCGAGATGTGTGAAAGCGTTCTCAGTCATGTACATGACCGCCCAATCGGTTGATTCGAGACCCACCGGTCCGCGGTCGTAGCGGGGCGCGTCGGCAGCTCGGGTGTACTCGCGCCAAAACGCCGCCATGAACGGGTCCAGGATGTTGCCCCAGGCGACGGCAAAGGGTTGCGAGTCAGCTGGTTCGTGACGACCGCAGACGACACAATCTAATTCAGTCGCTGGCCCGGCCGCTTCCGAAAGAAACGGATCGGTGATGTGCTCCTCGCAGATGGCACCCTCGATGTCTCCCCACCCGCGCTCGTAGTCGTCGTCAAACACGTAGTTCCCCTCTAGCCCCGCTACCGAGAGAAATGCGCGGGCCAGGAAAAACGGTATCGCGAGTCGCGCGCCGCAGCACCGTTGCGCAATGCGACCCGGAAGTCCTGCCCGCACTCACCAAGGTCGCGCGAGGTCACTTGGTTTTGGCCGTCGGACGTGACCCGCCAAACGGCGGCTGCGTCGCCGAAGTGCTCTCGAAACAGCCGACCTGACCCCCTCGTCAGACGCGTCAGAGATTAGTTGCCCAAGGCGGCAAGCGCTCGGAAGCGATCTCTCTAGGAGACGCCGGAACAGCGTCTGGTACCGGGTGACCATTTGGCACGACTACGAGAAAAGACTGGAAACAGAAAGGCGCCCCTTTCCATCTCCTAGAACAAGGCCCACCACGTCGATGCACCGCGCATAGGGACGGCAACGCAATCCTTAGAAAGGCGAATCATGCTTGCTACCGACACCGACACCGACAACACGCCCCGTCCTGCGTCTCGGCCCGCCATGGCGAGGAGCATCGACCGCCCCGCGGATCAGGCTGCAGACAAGCTCACCGCAAGCCTATCCGCGGCGGAGAGCTACGAACAGCCGGGCGCGCTCTACGAGCGACCACGGAGCTGGGAAAGCGCTAAGCCATCCACCACGGAGTCGCTCGTTCACCTGCGAGTCGGCGACCTCATTCGTGAGATCAACGCTATCAACAAGATCCGGCGGATGTCTGCCCTCGCGATGCCAGACGGTCCAATCAATGCGTAAGCGACAGGCAGCGTCGGACACCGCTAGCAACCCCACCACGCAAACACGCCGTTCGAAGACGCACACTCAGAGCGCCAATATCGCGACACAGGCCCAACGCGTGTTCTCCGGCGGGAAAACCGAATCGCCCTCAGGCGCAGAGATCACCCCTGGTTGATGAGGGGCGCCGACCTGCCACCCTCGATCCCGGTAAAAGTCCGCGAGTTCCGATTCGCAACTAGCCACAACGTGAGTTTGCCGCTGTCGCTTCAGTGACGAAACGACGTCGTTGATCATTGATGTGGCCACGCCAGAATGGCGATGCGACGGACGCGTCGCCACCTCGGCCAGCATGCAAATCGTTCGGCTGAGACCGTTAGGGTCGTCGGATCCCGACACGGCTTCGGCAGGATACGAATACACATACCCAACAAGTGTCGAACCCTCATACGCAACAAACGCGGCAAAGCCGTAAACACCCACCAGGGACGGCGACATGACCAGCAGCTGCTTCAATTGCGGCGCATTGGTAAAAGCACCAATCGGGAAAACTTCACCGCTCAACGAATCGACGTCATCGACATCTTCCGCCGTCATTTCGCGTATCTGGAGCACGTCACCATTGTGTCGGACTCGCCCAATCGTCTTTACCTCTGGATTGCATGAACCGGAGAAGCGCAATATTCAAAAAGCGCGACCTCTTGTTGAAAGCGAGAAGCCCGAGCGCACGCCGCTGCGACAGAAGCGAGACGAAGAGCCTTCGACAATGTGAATCTTGGTCAGGAAAAATCGACGCAGGTCAGCCTCTGAAAGTCCGTCCTGACCAGCTAAAAGTCTGACCGAGGGGAAAATTCGCAAAGGCCCAGGGGAAACGCAGATTCAAGTCACCTAAAAGGGACCCAAATCTCGCGGAAAACCAGGCCTCAACTAGATACGTCATCGACCCGCACTGGATTCTCCGTGTAAGGGTGCAAGCACCCATACCTCTCGCCAGCGCTAGTTTCTTCGGGCGCCTCGCGGCGCTGCGCGCCTTCGGCGCTGTGCGTGTTTGTCGGGTCCGCTCCGCGGACGTGCGGCCGAGGCCGCTCATCCAGTTGCCGCTCCCGCCGCGTTTGAGCGTGCAGTGGTGCCGTTCCGCGGTGAGTGTCCTCGATGTGCTGATGTGGGTGGCGACGGACTCGCAGATTGGGGACAGTCACGCGGCGACACGGGGCAGCGCGGCTGACAAGATGTGAGCATGGAATACAGCGCCGTACTCTTCGACCTCTTCGGCACGCTCGCCCCGGGAGGCACCCGCGAACTCCGCGACGGTGTCTCACTCGAAGTGGCCCGCGATCTCGGCGTCGACCCCGACGCGTTCGCAACCGTCATCGGCGAGACATTCCGCGAACGCACCCTCGGTCAGCTCGGCACTCTCGAAGAGACCCTGGCCACTCTCGCCTCACGGCTCGGCGGGTCGCCGAGCGCCGACGACCTCACTCGCGCGGCCGGGCGACGCACCGAGATGACAGCCGGACTGCTCGCCGACACCTGGGCCCTCGACGTGCTCGACGAGCTTCGCAGCCGCGGCTACTCGCTCGGGCTGGTCAGCGACTGCTCGATCGAAACGGCGCTGATCTGGCCGGAGAGCGCCCTCGCCGAGCGCTTCGACGTGGCGGCGTTCTCGGCGGTGCACGGCATCAAGAAACCCGCCGCCGAGCTGTACCGTGTCGCAACCGATGCCCTCGGGGTGGCGCCGGAGCAGTGCGTCTATGTCGGCGATGGCGGAAGCACCGAGCTGCCCGGGGCGGCCGAGCTCGGCATGCGAGCTGTCTGGCTCAACCACCCGGGCAATCAGGGCGGTGCCGCGGATCCTGAGTGGTCTGGAGAGACGGTCACGGAAGTCGCCGAGATACTTGCGATCTTGCCCTCGCGTCACCCGGAGGGCACAACCACTCTCACCCGCTCGGGGGATAGCTGATTCTCAGCAGTTCAATAGAATCAGCGGCATGTACCTCGTGCTCTCCGCGTTCTATTTTCTGCTGGTCGCGGCCGCCCTCATCGACATCATCACGCGTGCCGACTCGCAGGTGCAGCATCTGCCGAAGCTGATCTGGATCCTTCTGGTGGTCGTGCTGCCCGTTATCGGGAGCATCGCGTGGTTCGTCGCGGGGCGTGATTACGGGCCGCGCCCCGAGTACGTGCCGCTGGGCGACGCGCGACGTCACTCGCCCGGATCGGGCGCGACCGCGGTCGACGTGAGGCACCACCGGGTTTCGACGACCGAGCAGCAGCTCGCCGACCTCGACCGCGAGATCGAGTTCTACGAGAAGCAGGCCAAGCTGCAGAAGCTCCAGGCCGAACTCGACCCCAAGGATCCGGCCTAGCGCCGCTCCTCCCCCTCAGCGCTGGCGCTGGTGCCGGCCTCGTCTCCACAGGTGCTCGGCTCGGCCAGTTTGGACGAAATCTGTGGAGGGGCTACCCGCGGTTCACCCCGAGGCGCTTTGATCGTCTGTAACCAGCACGTTCGAGGTCCTCAGGGGAGAGTCATGCGACAACCACAGGTCGGTTTCGATTCGATGGCCGGCGCGACTCCGGTCGAGCCCGGTCGCTCGGTGCGTCATGTGGCGCGCAAGGGGGCAACGGCCGCCGGCGCGGTGGTCGGGGCAGTAGCTCTCGTGGGGGGTGTGCTCGTCGGAGCGACGCCCGGGGGCGATCCCGCATCGGCTGCCACCGTGCCGGGCAGCGTCCGTATCCACGACATCCAGGGTGCCTCCTGGATCTCGCCTCTCGATGGGCAGAAGGTCGACAACGTACCCGGCATCGTCACCGCCATCAGGGCGACCGGTTCGAGCAGGGGCTATTGGGTGCAGGATCCCGCAGCAGACGCTGATCCCCTTACGAGCGAGGGCGTGTTCGTGTACACCGGCAAGGCCCCCACGGTCAGCGTCGGCGACTCGGTTCTCGTCTCGGCCACCGTGAAAGACTTTCGCGCGATCGCCTCGGGCACCACGCTCGCCACCACCTCGTATCTCTCGGTGACCGAGCTCACCTCGGCGACGGCCACTGTTGTCTCGTCGGGTAACGAGCTTCCGGCACCCATCGTCATCACGCCGACGACCGTCCCCGCCACCTACGCGCCCGACCTCGGCGGGGCGAACATCGAGACGACAGCGCTGACGCCGTCGCGCTCCGCCCTCGACTACTACGAGTCGGTCGAGGGAATGCGGGTCCGGGTCGACGACGCTCGCGTCATCGGTCCATCCGACGCCTACGGGGAGCAGTACATCACCACCAAGCCCGATCAACTGCGCTCGAAGCGCGGCGGCGCGCTGCTCACGGCCGAGAACGCGACGCCCTCCGGCCGACTCGAGGTCGTCCCGACCGACGGCAGCAACCCCGGTGTGAGCGTCGGCGACGTCTTCACCGGCGAGACCGTCGGGCCGATCGACTACTCGCAGTACGGCGGATGCCTCATCGCGGCGACGACCCTCGGCCCGGTCGCTTCGGCGAACCTGAAGCCGACCGTCGCCTCGAAGCCGAAGAGCGACCAGCTGTCGATCGCGACCTACAACGTCGAGAACCTCACCCCCACCGACTCCGCAGCGAAGTACGCCGCGCTCGGCAAGGGCATCGTCACGAACCTCGCCTCGCCCGACATCGTCACGGTCGAAGAAGTGCAAGACAACACCGGAGCAACCGACGACGGCACAGTGGCGTCCGACCAGACCCTGGCCAAGCTCACCGCCGCGATCACGGCAGCTGGCGGCCCGGCCTATTCGACCCGCTCGATCGACCCCGTGAACGACGCCGACGGCGGGCAGCCGGGCGGCAACATTCGTATCGTGTTTCTCTTCAACCCGAAGCGGGTCAGCTTTGTCGATTCCGGCCGACGCGGCATCGACCGAGCGACGACGGCGACAGCGGTGACGAGCACGCACGGCAAGCCAGGTCTCTCCTTCTCACCCGGGCGCATCGACCCGGGGAGCGCGGCCTGGAAGTCGAGCCGCAAGCCGCTCGTCGGGCAGTTCACCTTCCGGGGCAAGAGCGTGTTCGTCGTCGGCAACCACTTCGCCTCGAAAGGCGGCGACCAGAGCCAAGACGGGCGGTTCCAATACCCCGAGCAGTCATCGGCGGTGCAGCGCAAGGCCCAGGCCGCTGAGGTGAACTCCTTCGTCGACGCCGTGCTCGCCCGCGACAAGCGCGCCGCGGTCGTGGTTGCCGGCGATCTGAACGACTACCAGTTCAGCCCGGCGATGAAGACCCTGACGGGCCAGGCCGACGGCAAGACTGCGCTGACCGACCTCATCACCACACTGCCCGCCAACGAGCAGTACACCTACGACTACCAGGGTGTCAGTGAGGTGCTCGACCACATCCTGGTCAGCAAGGGCGTCGGCACCCCGCAGTACGAAGTGATCCACACCAACTCCGAGTACGCCGACCAGGTGAGCGACCACGACCCGCAGGTCGTTCGACTCTTCGGTACCCCGAAGCCGCAGTCGGCCGTCATTCCGCCGAAGGGCGTCGCGACGGGGTACTCCGACTCGCTCGACAAGCTCGACTACCAGGGCGCGGCCGTGGGCGGGCTGTCGTCGCTGGCGTACGACTCGCGCTCGAAGTCGTGGATCTCGGCCGTCGACAACCACGCCTCTGACCCGTCGCGCATCTGGTTCATCGGGCGGAACCTCGCGAAGCCCGCCGTCGTTCGAGCCCCTCTGGTGCTCAAGACTCCGACCGGCGACCCGTACACGGGGCTGACCGCCGACAACGAGGGCCTCGCGGTGCTGCCGAACGGTGACTACCTCGTCAGCTCCGAGACCGAGCCCTCCATCCGAATCTTCGGCCGCGATGGAGTCCAGAAGTCGCAACTGCGGGTGCCTGGGCGCTTCGCCGTGACGGGGACGACCCTCAGCGGTGCCGGACTGTCCGGTGCCGCCGTCGCCGGAGAGGCGACCTCGAACGCCACCCTCGAGGGGCTGAGCATCTCGCCCTCCGGGCGCACGATCGTGGCCGCAATGGAGGGGGCGCTGTCGGGCGACGTGTCGGCGAACGGCGACGCCCGATCGCACCGGTTGCTGGTGTACAAGGCGGGCAGCCACGGATCCTGGTCTCTGACGAAGCAGGTCGGCTACCGCGCTGGCGCGGGCCAGAGGATTCCCGAGATCGTCGCCGTCGACGACGACCGCCTGGTCGTCGAGGAGGCCTCGTTCGCGGCTGACAGCGGCAATGCGGTGAAGCTCTACGCGGTGTCGGGGCTTGCGCGGGCGACCGATGTGAGCCGGGTGGCGAACCTGTCGACGGCGCCTGCCTCGGCGGTCCTGTCGAAGACGCTCGTGGCGGATCTCGTCAAGGGGTCGACGTTGGGCGCCACGGCGCTCGAGTCACAGGCCAACCCGCTGCTCGACAACTTCGAGGGCATGGCGCTGACCGGTCGCGGCCCCGGCGGCACCATCAAGATCAGCCTCATCAGCGACGACAACTTCGGGCCGCTGCAGACGACGCGGGTGCTGAACACCCTGCTGAAGCTCCCCCGCTAGGTGCCGGTGCCGGTGCCGGTGCCGGTGCCCGTGCCCGGTGCCCGGTGCCCGTGCACGGCCGTGACGCACCCCCGGATGGCCAGAATGAGCCTGGCATTCGGGGGTTGTCTGGCCAGCCGGGGGTGCCTCGAGCCCCTCGCGCGACTAGGGGAGGTGGTGGCCGAGGTGAGCGATCTGAGCGGGAGCCATGCGCCGCCAATAGTCGAGATCGTGCCCACCCGGCTCGAAGCCGCCGGCAGGAGGCGACGCGAACCCGGCCACATAGTCGCGCGCGGCCGGAAAGAAGCCGTCGCCCGTTCCGCAGTCCACACGCACGGCGATCCCGTCGAGCGACGACTGGCGACCGAACACGGTGTGCGCCTCGAAATCCGCTGCACCGTCGAACGCGATCGAGGCGGCCTGCGACGCTTCATGCCAGATGGCCGGGCTGTCCGCGGCGATCGCGGCGACCTTCGTCCGACCGAGTTGCGACCCGAGGAGGAGCGCGCCAAAGGCTCCCATCGACCAGCCGAGAAGTCCGATCCGCGACACGTCCAGACCGCGGGCGGCGAGCAGGGGCAGGAACTCGTCGACCACCATCGCACCGGCGTCCTCGCCGGTCGAGCGTCGGTGCCAGTACGTGTTGCCGCCGTCGATCGAGGCGAGTGCAAACGGGCGCCCGCCGCCATCGACATGAGCGGCCAGAAAGCGGTCGAGCCCGAGATGGCCGGCGCCGAACGCGTTGGCGTGAGTGCCGCTGTATCCGTGAAGCACGATGGCCACGGGCAGCTCTGCGCTCGCTGACGAGCCCGGGGGATACGCCACCGACCAGACGACTTTCCGCCCGAGCCGAGCCTTCGACCGGAACGAACCGCTGACGAGCTGGCCCGTCTCGACTGCCGGCACGACTCCCGGCTGACCGTTCAATCCGAGCACCCGGTGCAACGTCGACCGCCCGGGCAGAAGGCGTTCCTCGACTGCAGCTCCACTGGCAACCACGAGCGCAGCGGTCGATCCTGCGCCGACAAGCAGCGTTCTCCTGGTGATTCCCACGTCTCGACGCTAGCGATCAGGATCCGGCCCGAACGTCATCCGCCAGGACGAAACCAGCCGTCCCTCCGGCCCCTCCTCACACCCCCTTGCGCGCCACCACCGAGAACGCCAGAGGCAGGCGATCGCGATTCGCCGGGAGCACGTAGGCACCGCCCTCTTCGATCATCTGAGGGAGCGCTTGCCAGGGCAGCGTACGGTGCTCGGCGAAGTCCGCGATCGTGAGGCCCACGCCGAGAAGCGCCTGCACGATCTCGGCGATCGAGTGCGGCCACTCGAAGGTCACACTGTGCTCGACGCGGGCGCCCTCCGCTCCGGCGTAGGTGCTCGGATCGTCGTAGCGAAGCGGCTCGCCGGTCGCGAAGTAGGGCCGCGTGATCACGAGGGCGTCGTCGGTTTGCTCGTCGTCGAGCGCATTGAGGAGTGGATGCGCATCGCGAACGAAGAACACGCCGCCCGGCGCGAGGAGCGCATCGATCGTGTGAGCCCAGGCATCGAGATCGCGGAGCCAACAGAGCACCCCGATGCTCGTATAGACGACGTCGAAGGTGCCGCCCACATGAGCAGAAGCCTCGTCGACCGTCGACTCGACGAACGAGCTGCGGTCGCTGAGCCCCGACGCGTCGGCGAGACGCCGGGCCGCCCCGATCGACTCGGAGGAGAAGTCGACGCCCACCACCTCGGCGCCGAGTCGCGCCCAGCTCAGAGTGTCGGTGCCGATGTGGCACTGCAGGTGCGCCAGCCGGAGACCCGCGACACTGCCACCCAGCAGGTGCGGTTCGAGAAGCGGCCGGTCTTCGAGTACGACGTCCGAGATACGATCGGGCTCCGCGGCGAAGCGATCGACCCGATACCCCTCGAGATGCGGCTCGACCCGGTCATCCCAGTTCGCTCGGTTGGCGTCGGTCCACTCGCTGTTGGCAGTGGCGTCCATGGTCTCTCCCCTCGGTGCGGCCCGAGAGGGCAGCCGACCAGGATCCCAGGGGCTGGCCCCCAACGCAAGGTCGACTCCCGAGGCGGGCTGAGCGGCGGGCCGGGGCGAGTTCGGTCGGTGCGGCCTTGGGGTTGTCTGGGGAACGGGGCCGCCGGATCCTTTGGTCTCTGGCGTGCCGGGGGTGCGGTCTAGGCTTTGGACCGTGGAATCCGGAGGAGCGCGCAAGGTCGGTCGGCCTCGCGACCCTCTGGTCGAAGAGCGGCTGCTCCGTGTGACGCAGGAGCTGATCGCCGAAATCGGCATCGACGCTCTGACCATGAACCGGGTTGCCGAGCGGGCCGGGGCGAGCAAGGCGACCATCTTCCGGCGATGGGACGACAAGCGGTCGCTGGTCCGTGACGCGGTGGCGGCGTTCGATGTCGACACCACGATCCCGAACACGGGCGCACTCCGCACCGACCTCGAAGCCCTCGTGCGCACCTGGGTGAGCCCGATCGGCTACCCGCCGGCCGAGTTCCGCCACGTCATCGCCGCGATCTCGCGCGATCCCGACATCTGGCGTGCCTACGACGCGGCGACGCACACCGAGCGCACCCGCTCGTTGACCGTGGTCGTGCGACGCGGGGTGGCGCGCGGCGAGGCAGAACCGGTGCGGTACGACGCGGCGTTCGTCACCCGGGCCGTGCACGCGCTCGCCGTCGAGCACGCCGCTCAGCGCGAGTTGCCGCTCGACGAGGCGCTCGTCGCACGCGTGATCGACAGCGTGGTGGAGCCGATCCTCGGCATCGGACGCGACGCCGAGGCGGATGCGCGCGACGTCGCGGCGGGGATTCCGCTGCACGTGCGTCGCTGACGCGACCCTCCGCTTTCTTGCAACCTCGCTCGGTGGTTGTGGCGCCCCTGTGGAAATTCGTAGCGGTCATTAGCGGCTACAATTTAAGGTGCACGGCATGGCACCCCGTTGGACGAACTCTGCTGACAAACACGGCATACCCCGCACTGATCAGATCTTCGCTCTCGTCAACGCGACCTATACCGAGCGATTGCCGGGAGAGAGTCTTGACGAGGGTGAAGTCTGGCTGTATCTGGGTCATCCGCACGCCCACACCGATCAAGAAATCGAGATTTTGGTCACTGTTTAGACGACGGACGCGAGGCCGTCGTGTTTCACGCGGTGGAGCTCGGCCCCAAGTTTCGTCGTCGCCGAGAGGAGCATGGCAATGCCTGAAGCCACCGACAATGAATTCGATGCGCTCGCGAGTCGTCTCACCGATCCCTCGATGCCCACGCCTGAGGCGGCTGACACGGCGACGGGCGCCGCGGCGGCCCGGCGAGGCCGGGCCCTGATGCTGAAGCAGTACGGCAGCGAAAGCGCGCTCGAAGAAGCGATGCGTAGATCAGGCCGGCCGCGAGTCGGCACCGCGCCGAAAGGAGCGTCCCCCACTGTCCGGGCGCGGATCTCCGAGGCTGAGTTCGACGCGTTCACCCGGTTGGGAGAAGAGAGCGGTCGGAGTCAGAGCGAACTGGTTCGAGAAGCGATCCATCGACTGCTCGTCGAGCACAAGTTGGTCAGCTAGCCCGCACCTGTGGAGAACCGCCCCGGCGTTCTCGCCCGGGATGGGACGATAGATCCATGACCGCAACACTCGTCGCCAAGGGGCTGGCCGGAGGCTATGCCGCCCGTACGCTCTTCGACTCCCTCGACCTGACCGTCGCTCCCGGCGATGTGATCGGGGTGGTCGGTGTAAACGGCGCCGGCAAGTCGACTCTGCTCAAGCTCCTCGGCGGCGTCGAGCAACCTCTCGCAGGCACGGTGTCGCTGGCGCCGGCCGACGCGTTCATCGGCTGGTTGCCGCAAGAGCACGAGCGGGTCCCGCACGAGACGGTGGCCGACTACATCGGCAGGCGGACGGGATGCGCGACGGCGACAGCGGAGATGGATGCTGCTGCGGTCGCGCTCGCGGATCCTGCGGTTTCTGACGCGGCAGCCGACACCTAGTCGACCGCCTTCGACCGCTGGCTGGCATCAGGGGCCGCCGACCTCGACGAGCGCATTCCCGTCGTGCTGGCCGAGCTGGGCCTCGCGATCGGCGGGAGTGACAGTGGCAGTGGCAGCGGCAGCGGCACGTCGACCACTGTCACCACTGACTCCCTGATGACGTCGCTCTCAGGCGGGCAAGCGGCCCGGGTGGGGTTGGCGGCCCTCCTTCTCTCGCGCTTCGACATCGTGCTGCTCGACGAGCCCACCAACGATCTCGACCTCGACGGGTTGGCCCGGCTGGAGGACTTCGTGCGCGGGCTCCGCGGTGGCGTCGTGTTGGTCAGCCACGACCGCGAGTTCCTCGCCCGCTCGGTCACGAGCGTGCTCGAGCTCGACCTCGCGCAGGCGTCGAACCGGCTGTTCGGCGGCGGATACGACTCTTATCTCGATGAGCGCGAGATCGCCCGTCAGCACAAGCGCGACGCCTACGACGAGTTCGCGGCGACGAAGGCCGACCTCGTCGGCCGCGCGAGAACGCAGCGCGAGTGGTCGAGTCAGGGCGTCCGCAACGCGATGAAGAAGTCACCCGACAACGATAAGATCCGGCGCAAGGCGGCGTCCGAGTCGAGCGAGAAGCAGGCGCAGAAGGTGCGCCAGATGGAGAGCCGAATCGCCCGTCTCGACGAGGTCGACGAGCCCCGCAAAGAGTGGCAGCTCGAATTCACGATCGGTCAGGCGCCGCGGTCGTCGGCGGTCGTCTCGACGCTCTCCGACGCGACGTTCACCCAGGGCGACTTCACGCTCGGCCCGGTCTCGCTCCAGATCAACGGCGGCGATCGCATCGGCATCACCGGGCCGAACGGCGCCGGCAAGTCCACGCTTCTGCGAGCGTTGCTCGGCGCGCAGGAGCCCACGTCAGGCACCTCCTCACTCGGCTCCTCCGTCGCTGTCGGAGAAATCGACCAGGCACGCAGCGTGTTCACCGGCCCACGCCCTCTAGCCGAAGTCTTCGAGGGTCTCGTGCCCGATCTCACCCAGGCGGAGGTCCGCACACTCCTGGCGAAGTTCGGCCTCAAAGCCGACCACGTGGGGCGTCCCGTCGACGAGCTGTCACCCGGCGAGCGGACTCGCGCCGGCCTCGCCCTGCTCCAGGCGCGCGGCGTGAACGTGCTCGTGCTCGACGAGCCGACGAACCACCTCGACCTCGTCGCGATCGAACAGCTGGAGCAGGCCCTCGACACGTACGAGGGCACGCTGCTGCTCGTCACGCACGACCGCCGCATGCTCGAGACGGTTCGGCTCGACCGGCAGTGGCGGGTGGAGGCCGGGCGGGTGTCGGAGGCGTGAGCGTGTGTGCCGGTACCAATTCGAGAGTGATCCGCCGCCACAGTGCGCTGTCAGGTGTAACGGGTGTGACCGCGACCCCGGATCGCTCGCAAATTGACAGACGCAGTCCGACTGCACTCGCTTCCAGGCCAGACCCCGTGCGCTTTGCGGCCAGACGAGCCTGTCGACTCCGCGCGCCGCGCTAGCCTCAGACCATGACGTGGAAGAGCCTCGGTAAGACCATCGCCAAGATCGTCGTCGGGATCAACTTTTTCTTGCGCGTGACCTCGGTGATGCAGGTGCCGCGCAACCGTCGCCCTACGACTGCGCTGGCCTGGTTGCTCGCGATCTTCGCGGCGCCGATCCCCGGCGTCATGGCGCTCAACCTCTTCGGCTCGACCCTCCTGCCGAAGGGGCGCCGCGAGAAGCAGGCCGAGATCAACGGCTTCATCATCGACACGACATCGGGCCTCGACCTCGTGACGAAAGAGGAGAGCTGGCCGCGCTGGTTCGGCTCCGTCGTCGACCTGAACCGCAAGCTCGGCGCCATGCCCCTCGTCGGCGGCAACGACGCGCACATCCTGGCCGACTTCGGCACCACGATGCGCGCCATGACGGATGCCATCGGCAAGGCCGAGCGCTATGTGCACGTCGAGTTCTACCTCTTCGCCTACGACAAGGCCACGGTCGAGTTCTGTAAGGCGCTGGAAGACGCGCACAAGCGGGGAGTCACCGTTCGCGTGCTGTACGACCACTGGACGACGATGCGAAACCCCGCCTCGAAAGACACCCTCGCGTGGCTCGAGCGCACCGGCATCCCCAATCGCGCGATGCTGCCGGTGAACGCGCGAACCGTCCTCCGGCGCCGCCCCGACCTCCGCAACCACCGCAAGGTGGTCGTGATCGACGGCACCGTCGGCTTTATGGGATCGCAGAACCTCGTCGACCCCGACTACAACAAGGCCTCCAACAAGCGACGCCACCTTCGGTGGAAAGACCTGATGCTGAAGCTCGAAGGCCCCGTGGTCGCCGGTGTGAACGCCATCTTCATCACCGACTGGTTCGCCGAGACCGAAGAGCTCCTGCAGCGCGAGGCCGACCCGATCCACAACGTGGCAGAGCCCGACACGCTCGACTGCCAGATCGTGCCCTCCGGCCCGGGCTTCGAGGGCGAGAACAACCTCCGCCTGTTCAACGCGCTCGTCTACGGCGCGCAAGAACGCCTCGTCATCGTCAGCCCCTACTTCGTGCCTGACGACTCGATGCTCTACGCGATCACGACGGCGGCCCAGCGCGGAGTCGAGGTGCAGCTGTTCGCGTGCGAGATCGGCGACCAGTTCATGGTCTATCACGCCCAGCGCTCGTACTACGAGACGCTGCTGCGCGCCGGCGTGCGCATCTTCCTGTACCGCAAGCCGATCGTGCTGCACGCCAAGCACTTCACCGTCGACTCCGATGTCGCCGTCGTCGGGTCGAGCAACATGGACATGCGCTCCTTCAGCCTCGACTTCGAGGTGTCGGTGATGATCCGCGGCCGCCGTTTCGTCTCGGAGCTCGCGCGGGTGCAAGACGACTACCGGGCTCAGTCGCGAGAGCTGTCGCTCGTCGAGTGGCTCGACCGGCCCCTGCTCTCGAGGATCCTGGACAACGTCTGCCGACTCACCGCTGCGGTCCAGTAGGCCTGGCTCTGGCCCGCCCGTCGGCGCTTAGTCGCGTTTCGCCCGTTTAGTCGCGCTTTATCGCGACTAAACCTGCGAAACGCGACTAGGTGGAAGGCAAGCAGCGTCGCTCACTACCGCGCGAGCGACCGGTAGCAGGCGACGAGCCCGTCGGCCGAGTGCGCCCAGCTGAGCCCGGCGGCCCGCACGCGGGCGGCGGTCGAGAGGGCGGCGGCATAGACCGGTTCGCCGAGGATCCCCGCGATCGCGTCTGCCCACACGGCTGGTTCGCGCGACCGCAGCACGATCCCGGTCACCCCGTCGACGACGGCTTCGCGCAGGCCTCCGGCGGCCGCCGCCACGACCGGTGTGCCGCTGGCAGCGGCCTCGAGGGCGACGAGGCCGTACGTCTCGGAGTGCGACGGCACCACGGCGACCCGTGCCTCTCGGAGGAGTGCGGCGAGAGCCGAGCGCGACTGCGGGCCGACGAACCGGACCCGGTCGGCGACGCCGAGCGAGTCGGCGAGGGTGCGGAGCTCGTCGGGATACCTGCGGTAGTCGACCGACTCCTCGCCGGCGATCACGAGATCGGGGCGAATGCTCTCGGGGATCGCCGCGACCGCCGCGATGGCCAGGTCGAAGCCCTTGAGCGGGTCGAGGCGACCGGCGGCGACGACGTAGGGCGAGGGGGCAACCGAGCCCGGCGTGGCCGGCCGGAACACGGTGGCGTCGACTCCGGGCGAGACGACGTGCACGTTCTCGGCGTCGGCTCCGAGCCGGTGTACGACGGTCTCGGCTTCGGCGGCGCTGATGGCGATGACCCCGTCGGATTCTTTCGCGAGCCAGGCCTCGCCGGTGAGGCGACCGGGCGATTCGGGCCGTTCGCCCTCCGAGAGGGGTGTCGAGTGGTCAGCGGCGATCGAGTGGAAGCTCTGCAGGTGCGCCAGGCCTCGCGCCCGCGCGAAGGGCAGGGCGGCCATGCCCGAGAACCAGTGGTGCGAGTGGATGATGTCGTAGGGACCGAACGGCTCCATGGCCTGTTGGAACTCACCGATGAAGTTCTCGTGCACGCCCTTAGCGACGGGCTCGGGCGGCCCGGCGTCGAGAAACCGCAGGACGACGTTCTCGCCGAGGTCGCTGGTGGCGGGCTGGTCGGGTGACGATCGGCGTGTGAGAACGTCGACGTGGTGACCGAGGGCGCCGAGCGCTGCGGCCTGGTTGCGGACGACCACGTTCATGCCGCCGGCGTCGCCAATTCCGGGGTCGGACGCCGGCGAGGTGTGCAGACACACGAGAGCGATGCGGAGGGCGTCCGGCCGAGAGTCAGGCATCAGATGAGCGTATCGCTCGGTGACGCTGCGGAATCTCAGCGGGCGACCGCACTAGCCAGCCCCGGAGCAGCCAGACAGAAGACGGCAGAGCCGAACCTCAGAGCGCCGCCGAGCCACCCTCGTCGAGCAGTGCGCGGAGCTCGTGGAGGTCGATCGGCACGGTGTCGGCGAGTACGGGGCCATCACTCGAGAAGGAACTGTCTTTGCTCATGCCCCGAGAGTGGCACGATCGGGTCGGAGGTACCTCGGAATGGGGGCATTTCGGGGGACAAGCCGGCGTTCCGATGCACAGCCGTTACCCGTAGAACTAAAGGCATGACCCTCTCACAGCCTTATCCCCTCGGCGTCTCCGTCGTCGACGGTGGCGTCACCGTCGCCGTCTACTCCGAGACCGCGACCGCCATCTACTTCTGCACCTTCGATTCTGCGGGCGAAGGATCCGACGCGGCCGGCTCCGAGACCCGGCACGAGCTCGATGAGCGCACGGGCTACGTGTTCCACGCGTTCGTGCCCGGCATCGAAGTGGGCACCCGGTACGGTCTGCGGGTCGACGGTGAGTGGGATCCTGCGAACGGTCTTCGCCACGACGTGGCCAAGCTGCTGCTCGACCCGCACGCGCGGGCCATCGAGGGTGGCTTCGAGTGGGGTCAGGCTCTGTTCTCGCACGAGTTCGACGACCCGTTCACGCGCAACGACGACGACTCCGCATCGGCGATGCCGAAGTGCATCGTCACCGACGCGTCGTTCGACTGGGAGGGCGACAAGGCTCCGCGCGTCCCGCTCGACGAGACCGTCATCTACGAGGTGCACGTGAAGGGCTTCACGAAGCAGCACCCCGAGGTTCCCGAGAGCATTCGGGGTACGTACGCGGGTCTCGCCGACCCCGCGGCCATCAAGCACTTCGTCGACCTGGGGGTCACCAGCGTCGAGCTGCTGCCGATCCACCAGTTCGCCCAGGAAGACACCCTCGCCGAAAAGGGGCTGCGCAACTACTGGGGCTACAACTCGATCGGATTCTTCGCGCCGCACAACGAGTACTCGTCGTCGGGTCAGGCGGGCGAGCAGGTTGCCGAGTTCAAGGCCATGGTCAAGGCGTTCCACGCCGCTGGCCTCGAGGTGATCCTCGACGTGGTGTTCAACCACACGGCCGAGGGCAACCACCAGGGCCCGACGCTGTCGTTCAAGGGCATCGACAACGCCTCGTATTACCGTCTGGTCGAAGACGACCGCGGAAGCTACTTCGACACCACGGGCACCGGCAACTCGCTCAACGTCGGGCACCCGGCCGCCCTCCGCCTCATCATGGACTCGCTTCGCTACTGGGTCACCGAGATGCACGTCGACGGTTTCCGCTTCGACCTCGCCACGACCCTCACCCGCCAGGACGGCGACGCCGAGAAGCACTCGGCGTTCCTCGATCTGTGCCACCAGGATCCCGTGCTCGCCCCGGTCAAGCTCATCGCCGAGCCGTGGGACACCGCGGGGTACCAGGTCGGAGGATTCCCGGCCGACTGGTCGGAGTGGAACGGTAAGTTCCGCGACGACACCCGCGAGTACTGGGGCTCGGGCGACGTGCTCGGCACCTTCACGCAGCGTGTGCTGGGTAGCCCCGATGTCTACGAGGGCGACCGCCGTTCGCCGCTGTCGAGCGTGAACTTCGTCACCGCGCACGACGGCTTCACCCTCCGCGACCTCACCTCGTACGCCGAGAAGCACAACGAGGCCAACGGTGAAGACAACAACGACGGCGAGAGCAACAACGCGTCGTTCAACGGCGGCATCGAGGGCGACACCGACGACGCGGCCGTGCTCGAGTGGCGTGGTCGTCAGCAGCGCAACCTGCTCGCGACGCTGCTGCTGTCGGCCGGTGTGCCGATGATCCTCGGCGGCGACGAGATGGGCCGCACCCAGGGTGGCAACAACAACGCCTACTGCCAAGACGACGAGATCTCGTGGTTCGACTGGAAGGCTGTCGACCGCGACCTGCTCGAGTTCACCACGTCGCTGATCGCGCTCCGTCAGTCGGCGCCGGCGCTGCGCCCGTCGTGGTTCCGCACCGCGCCCGGCGACTCGCCCCGCACCGTTGAGATCCTGCGGGCCGACGCTCGTCCGTTCGAAGAGGCCGACTGGCAGGATCCGGAGAACCGCGCGGTCATGTTCGTGCTCGGGCACGAGGGAGCCGACTCCTTTGCCGTGCTGATGAACGCTGCGCAGAACGGCGTCGAGTTCACCGTGCCCGAGGCGCCCTTCGGCGAGTGGGAGCTCGCGTCGTCGAGCGACCCGGAGCAGCAGGTGGCCTCGCCCGTGTCGACACTGATCGTGCGCGACGCCTCGTTCACGGTTCTCCGCTCGAAGGCCTAGCCCGACCCGCCTAGCCCGACCCGCCGCAGCGGCACAGACCCGCTCGATCGGCACGAACACCCCGCCTAGCCGGGCTGTTTGTGCCGGCCGGGCGGGTTTGTGCCGTTCGAGGGGGTGGGCGCGGGTCGAGCACGCCGGCCCCCGCCTAGGCTGAACGCATGGCCAGCACCACCGTCACCATCCGCCCCGTCACCGAAGCCGATTGGCGGGAGGTCCGGGTTCTGCGGCTCGAGATGCTCCGCGACACCCCGATCGCGTTCGGCGAGACCCTGGCGACGGCCGAGAATCACCCCGAGGCCGAATGGCGCCTGCGGGGTCGCCGAGGAACGGACGAGGGGTCGGCGTCGTTCGCTGCCATCGACGAGTCGACCGGATCCTGGGTCGGAACGATGGGCGGCTACCTGCCCAAGACGGGATTCCCGCTGCTCGTCGGCGTTTACGTGGCGCCGTCGCATCGAGGCCGCGCCGCCGGAGTGACCGATGCGCTACTCGACGAGGTGGAGGCCTGGGCGAAGGGGCACGCGAGTGCGATGGCGCTGCACGTGCACGAAGACAACGCGCGGGCGATCCGCTACTACGCGGGGCGCGGTTTCACCGAGACGGGACGCAAGCTGCCGTACGAGCTGGCGCCGCACGGATTCGAGAACGAGATGATCAAGGCGCTGTAGCGGGGAGGGCCACGCGCCGCGACACTACGGCAGACGCTGTGACGGGCGGCACGGCGCGACGAGCGTTGCCGGTCGGCCCGAGGGATCCTTCGGTTCGTCCCGCCCGAGCACCTGCACCCGCGAGAGCCCGTGCCGGTGCCAGATCGAAGCCGTCCAGGCGCACAGGGTTGCGTCGAGCAGGTCTTCGCGGTGCTTGTGCGCGGGGCCGGAGAGCGGTGACGGCTCGTCGAGCAGCGCCCTCGTGAGCGGGTGCGACGCGAGGTCGAGGGGCGGATCGAACGTATCGAGCAGCCCGATGCGGCGCACCAGCTCGTCGGTCGCCACAGCACGCGCTGCCCTTGCTTCAGCGGCCGGCAGCGCCTTGTCGAGCCGCTTGTAGCGCGGGCGTTCGTCGTCGTAGCCGAGTTCTTCGACCCCGACGAGAGTCGTGTACGGATAGCACTCGAACATCACGCGGTCACGAGGCTCAGGATCCGGCACACCCGACACCACCACGAACCCTGCCTGCTCGAGAGCGTCGCGAAGCCGCACCCCGGCCAGCCAGCCGAGCGCCTGGTTCGTGGGGTTGGCCGCCACCTTCCACCGGCCGTAGGCACGACCGACCTGCTTCTCGGACTCGCGCATGCCGACCGCGTTCGGAACGACCAGCGGGGCGTCGACGGCGATGGCGACGCCCGGGCCGACTGCTGCCTTTGCCTCAGCGACAACCCCGAGGATCCACCGGACCACGCCCTCGACACCGCGTTCCCACCCGGCCGCCACGATGCGTCCTTCTGCGGTGAGTGCGCACAGCCCGGTCTCGTTCGCCGGTTTGGCGTCGCTGCCCTCGCCCCAGGCCAGGTCGACTCCTATGTACAGCATCAGTTGAGCGTAGGCGCTGGCGGTGGGCGCGGGGCGTGCTGCGGCTTCGGCGTCGTCGCTTGGGCGTCGCCGAGATCGCAGTAGGGGTCGCCTCCACCCGACCGCAACTGCGATCTCGGCGGGTGGCGTGCGCAAGGTGGCCCGATCTCCGCCGAATCGAGCTCGTGGCTGCACGTTCGGCCATCTCGCGAGCGAGCGGCGCGACGAGCCCGCCCGCAACGAAGAAAGGGCCCGCCCCGCGCGAACGCGCGAGACGGGCCCTCCGGCAGTCAGTGCGACCGACTACACCTCGACCGAGCGGCGACGGCGAGCCGCCAGCAGCAGGCCGGCGCCGACGAGCAGCACGAGGCTGCCACCGATCGCGAGCGGCGCTGTGTCGGAGCCCGTGTAGGCCAGCGTCGTCGTTCCGTCGCCGTCCACTCCCGTGCCAGCGGCGGCCGGTGTGACGACCGCAGCGGTCAGCGTGAACTCGACCGGAGCGCTCGGGCCGGCCGCGACCGGGGTGCCCGCGGCGTCGACGACCGGGTCGCCGTTCGCGTCGAGCAGAGCGGCGATCGCGACGGCGGTGTAGTCGCCGGGCTTGGCGGCGAGGGTGACGCTCCAGCGGCCGTTCGCGCCGACGATGATGCGAGCGGTCGGGTCGGCGGGCGTCGCGGTGGTTCCGGCGCGCGGCGAGGCCAGACGCGAAACCGATGCGGACGACTTGGCTTCAGCGGCCTTCGCCTGGGCGAGAGCGGCCTTGTACGCCTTCGTGGTGAGGACGATCACGCCGATGTCGGATCCTGGGGTTCCGGTTCCGGCGAAGGTGACCGTCGAGCCGACGAGCTTCTGACCGTTGGTCGGAGAGGTGATCGTCGGGGCACCGAGAGCGTAGAACGACGACTTGACGGAGACGCCGCTGCGGACGCCGACGATGGTGACCGTGTAGGTACCGCCCACGAGGTTGGCAGGCAGACGCAGAACGTCGGTGTACGAGCCGTCGGTGTCGCTGGCGAATGTCTGAGCGGGGCGATCGCCGGCGAGGGGGATTACGGTGCCCTTGGCATCGGTGACGGCGACGACGACCTGCTCGTCGGGGCTGAAGCCCTCGGCCGAGACGGCGATGCCGGTGGTCGACGCTTCGAGCACGCTGGTCTTGGTCGGCGTCACGGCAATCGACGCGGGCACGGCGGCAGCGGGGGCCGACGGGAACACGAAATTGATGCGTTTCTGGTCGGCACCGGGGACGGGGTTGCCGGCGGGGTCGGTCTCGTTGACGAGAGCGCTGCCCTCGGTCGCGCCCGGCTCGAGCTGGCTGAAGTCGGTCGTGGTCGACCAAGTGTTGTCGGTCTTCACGACTGTGGTCGCGGCGACGCCGGTCTTCGCGGCGCGGGCGCCGTAGGTGATCGTGATGGTGTCACCGGCCTGGCCGGCTCCCTCGAAGGTCGGCGTCGTGCTCTCGACCGGGGTGGTCGAGTTCGACACCGGCTTCGTGACCGTGAACGGCGTCAACGAGTTCGGCGCGACGGCGAGCTCGAACGAAGTCGTCGTGGTCAAGTCGACGGTGCCGCCCGCGTTGACTGCGGTGACCGTCGCCACCACGGCTGTCTGGCCGGGGCTGAGCTGGTCGAAGTTCTCGTTGCCGCTCCACTGTCCCGTCGCGGCGTCGACGGTCGAGCCGCCGAAGGTCGCGTTGTGGCTGGCGCCGTTGGCGTCGAGGTAGCTGACGGTCACGTTGTCGCCGGCGGGAGCGCCGGTGCCTTCGAACGGAACGACGTTCGGGAACGTCTGCGCCACTCCGGTCGCACCGGGAGCGGGCGTTGTGACGGCGAAGGCGTCAGCGGCATGGGCCGGCGCGGCGAGCAACAGCCCACCGAACGTCATGGCGAGAACGGTCGGAACGGCGAACGCCGTGCCTCGAGACAAAGATTTCACAGAGTGATCCTTCAGTGGAGATGAGCGTCGTTGCGTCGTCGTCCTCCCCCCAGATGGAAGGGCCACAGGCGGGCCCGTTCGGGTGGGCCTCGGGCAACGTAACACCGAAGCTGGGCGTTCGGCAAGAAGGTGCACGAAACGCAAAAAAACTCGAGGATCCGCGACGCCGACCCCCGCACCACCCCTCCCGCGCACCGCTACCCTGACCCCATGAGCGCGACCACGCCCGCGAGGGAACCCAGCCCCGCCGACCTCCGGCGGTGGCGCCGTTACCTCGCCGACGAACGGGCCGAGGGTGCCGTCTACCGCGACCTCGCCGCGCGCCGAGCCGGCGAGGAGCGCGACATCCTGCTGGCGCTCGCCGACGCCGAGGGGCGGCACGAGCAGCATTGGCGCGACCTGCTGGGGGACCGCGTGGGGCGATCCGTGCGGACGGACTTGCGCACTCGGATCCTCGGGTTTCTCGCCCGGCGCTTCGGCTCGATCTTCGTGCTCGCCCTCGTGCAGAGCGCCGAGGCGCGGTCACCGTATGCGACCGACGCCGACGCGACCGAGGCGATGGCAGCCGACGAGCGCATCCACGGCGAGGTCGTGCGCGGTCTCGCCGAGCGAGGTCGATCGCGGCTGTCGGGCACGTTCCGCGCGGCGGTTTTCGGCGCGAACGACGGGCTCGTGTCGAACCTGGCGTTGATCCTCGGGGTCACCGCGAGCGGGGCGTCGCACGCGGTCGTCCTCGTGACCGGGCTCTCGGGGCTGCTGGCCGGCGCACTGTCGATGGGCGCGGGGGAGTACGTGTCGGTGAGCTCGCAGCGCGAACTCCTCGCGGCATCGACCCCCGACCCCGAAGCCGAGCACGTGCTGCCCGACCTCGACGTCGATGCCAACGAGCTCGCGCTCGTGTATCGGGCGCGGGGAATGGCTCCTGACGAGGCGGAGGCGCATGCGCGGGACGTGCTCGGCGCACTGCAGGTGCGGACCGGGGCGATCGGGGTTGTGCCGGATCCTGGGGTCGATGTGCTGGTGGCGCCCGTCAAGGCGCCGTCTGTCGGAGGTGCTTCTGCTTCTGATTCTGCGCCGGCGTCCGCCGACTCGCCCGTCGATGAGCATGAGGCCATCGGGTCGGGACTCGGCGCTGCGGTATCGAGCTTCTGCTTCTTCGCGTCGGGGGCGATCATCCCGTTGATCCCGCTGTTCTTCGGGGCGTCCGGGCTCACCGTGATCGTGGTCGCGGCGGTGCTCGTCGGGCTGGCTCTGCTCGGCACCGGCGCCGTGGTCGGGCTGCTCTCGGGAACGTCGCCGCTCCGCCGGGCGCTGCGGCAGCTCGCGATCGGCTACGGGGCCGCCGCCGTGACGTACGCGCTCGGGTTGCTGTTCGGGGCCGCGTAGGGCTCAGGGTCGTGCCGCTCGCGCGAGGTGGCCTGATCTACGACTCGAGGCCGCGTTTCACGTAGTTGTGGCCATCTCGCGAGGCGCGGGCTGCCGAGATCGCACTACCGGTCGGGTCGAGGCGACGACTAGTGCGATCTCGACAAGACCCTGCTGGCAGGACGCCGGGCCGGCGCTGCCAGCGACCTACACTGACCGATCGAGCTTCCAGGCCAGCCAGGCGGTCGCGATCACGACGCCGGCCGAGAGCAGCCGCGCCCCGACGAGCACTCCTGGCCCGGTCGACATGGTGACGGTCATGTCGGCGCCGATGCCGATCGAGAAGATCGCGCCGGCGGCAGCGAGTGTCGCGACCAGTGCCAGCCCGAGAACGGCCGAGGTGAAGCCGTGCGCCTTCTTGCTCACGGTGTCGCGGCGGTCGCGCGACCAGACGGCCGCGGCGCTCCGCACGATGCCGAGCCACAGCAGAGCGACCGCGCATGCCCCGCAGACGTCGCTGACGCGGTGCCAGCCGTAGGCAACGGTCTGCTCGGCGACGAGGGCGGCGAACGCGGTCCCGACCACCATGATGAGCGGCCGGAGGTGACGCCCGAATGCAGTCGAGAGAGCCAGGAGACCGGCCACGGCGATCGTGACGTGGCCGCTGGGAAAGCTGTTGCTGAGGGTCGACTCGGTGAGCTCGGGGCGCGGTGCAATGGCCTTGATGATCTGGGCGGTCGCGATGGATCCTACGATCAGGGTCGCCGACTGGAAGGCCGCTCCGGGGCGGCGGCGCACGAAAGCGATGAGCACGACGACGCCGACTACGACAAGGATCGCCGGAATCGAGATCGCATCGAGCGCCCGACCGGATTTGAGGAGCGTGCCGCCATCAACCGATCGAAGGATGGAGTCTTCGATCTCTTGACCGGGCTTCGTCAGTACCGCGACGGCGTAGACGCCACCGAGGGCGACGGCCGATCCGATGCTCGTGAGCATCCACCGAGCCGGAACCGGGCGACGGGCAGTCGTCGAGGCAGGCAGAGTGGTGGCGTTCACTGTCTCATCCAATCGCACGCCCCCTGACAACTGCCTCTGCTCGGACCCCCAATGCTCGGTGAGCAACTGCACCGCCCACGTCCAGGTAAAGCGCAAGGATCCGACGGCTCGGCCGCTTACGCGGGCCCGCCTGGCCGACTCGATTGGCGTCGGGGGCAGGCCTCGTGTAATGTTTCCTCTGGCCATTCGGCCGAAAGTAATGCGCGCTCGTAGCTCAACGGATAGAGCATCTGACTACGGATCAGAAGGTTGGGGGTTCGAGTCCCTTCGAGCGCACAGTGTCTGAGTGACACAGAAGAACTGAGTTGAGACAGCAGTAAGGCAAAGCCCCGCATTCCAAGGAGTGTGGGGCTTCGCTTTTTTCTCCCCCCGTTGCTTTTTCTCTCCCGACAGCCTTTTCCTCCCGACACTGCCGCGGGTCGCCTACTGGTGGGTTCGACTCCCAGGGTCTGTGGCCGGTGTGGTGACGGCAGGTCGGGCGACGATCGCATCCGCGTTGTCGAGAATCCAGTCCATCAGCGGAAGGAGCCGGGCGGCGAGTTCGGTTCCGGTCTCGGTCAGGGAGTAGTCGACGCGTGGCGGGATGCTCGCCTGGGCGGCGCGATGAACGATGCCGTCCTGTTCGAGGGTGCGGAGTGTGGAGGCGAGCATCTTCTCGCTGATTCCCTCGATGGTGCGGCGCAGTTCGCCCCATCGCATGCTTCCCGGCTCCAGGGCGAGCAGGACGAGCACGCCCCAGCGGCTCGTGACATGACTGAGGACGACTCGACTCGGACACGCCGCGGGGAACCGCGCGAAGGTCTGCGATTTTGCTTCGGTCGATGCCCGCGATGCCGTGTTTCCAACGTCCATGTCAGTAGCTTACGAAAAGGTACGTACCTTCCGCGGGGGAGGCGTCGCGCTCTATCGTCGTCGCGATGGCCCGGGGTTCTGTGGCCGCTGCCAACCAGCGAGACCGGATCCCTCCCTCCGAGCCACACGAGAGAAGGAAGAGTCCATGATGAAGCACCGATACCGCGCGTACGGCACCGCTGTGATTGCGAGTGCCGCCCTCCTCTCCGGATTGGGCGTCTCCGGAACCGCGATTGCCGCACCTGCCGTGGCTCATTCGTCCGGCGCGGCCTCCCTCGATTCCGCGCGCGGCGGAACGAGCGGCGATCGGCAGGACGCCGCGGCCGAGCGGCGAAACGCCTGCGCCATCCGCGCTCTCCTCTCGCGGGGATTCGCGGATCCTTCCAGCTCGAGCGCTCGGCGTCTTGCGGCCGCGCTCGTCGCCCCCGGCGCAGTCGGCCACGGGACCGGCGCGACGTCGGGGCCGGAAGGTCTCCTCGCGCAATTCGCCGCAGACCGAAAGCGCGTCCCCGGCGCACACGCCGTCGTCAAACACCTGGCAGCCGACGGCGACCTGGTCGCGGTGCACTGGCAGATCGCTCCCGACCCGCGAGACGAACGGCGGGGCGAAGCTGCCGTCGATCTCTTCCGGATGCGCCACGGAAAGGTCGTCGAGCACTGGTCGCTCGACCAGCCGATCGCCACCGGTACGCCCGCCAGTGGCAACACGAACACGATGTTCAGCGACCTCTACCGACCCGCGAAGCCGACCAAGGCGCCGTCGGAGCGGCAGGAGGAGCGCAACCGGACCTTCGCCGTCTCGGCATACAACACATTGTTCCGTGACCACGACGTCTCCGTGCTCGACCGTTCTTTCGACCCGGCCTACCTGCAGCACAATCCCGTGGCGCCGAACGGTACTGCGGCGCTCAAGCAGCTGTTCGGCAGCGGTGCGCAGTTCCCGGCGCAGCAGTCGGTCATCTCGCTCTCCGACGGCGACATCGTGTGGACCTTCTCGCAGACCGTTGGGGCCAAGCCGGGCGACCCCCTGCTCGCCGCCGATCTGTTTCGGGTCGACGCCGGTCTGATCCGCGAGCACTGGGATGTCGTGCCGACGAGCTGAGCGCGGTGTGCATCGGGCTGCTGTCTTAGGACAGTTTCAGGAAGGGCAGCAGATGCTCGAGGAGCTGCTCGCGCAGTTGCCGTGACGACCAGGCGTGGTCGGCGCCCGGAATGGCGGTGAAGGAGGCCCCGGGGAGGAGCTCCGCGTAACGTCGCCCGTACTCGAGCGGCACGATCTGGTCGGCCGTGCAGTGGAGCACCTCGACGGGGCCGCTGTAGCCTGCCGCTTCGGCGTAAACGTCGAGGCTATTCCGGACATCGTCGATGAAGGCTTGCCCGAGCCACAGGCCGCCGAAGTCGAAACCGCCGTTCTCGGCAACGGACTCGAGCGACTGCCCCTGGATCTCGTTTTTCACCGTGATGTCGTCGACCACGACGCCCGCGGGTGACCAGAGCGTGACGCTGGCCACGAGGTCGGGGAGCCGGGCTGCGACGATGGCGGATTCGACGGCGCCAAGACTGTGTGCCACCAGATGCACCGGGGCGGAGCGGTCGTCGGCGAATGCGCGGACCATGACGATCACCTGATCGATCTCGTCGCGGAGGGTGATGTCTGCGAAGTCGCCGTCGCTTGTGCCCTGCCCGAGGCGATCGTAGGCGCGGACGACCGCGCCGGCGTCTGCCAGGCGCCGGGCGACCTGGACGAAGAGGCGCTGTGGGCCGACGTGGGAGTCACCGAAGCCGTGGACGATGAGGACGGACGGGGAGTCGGCGGCGGCGTCGCGAGGGCGGAATTCGTGGCCACGAATGACTTGCCCATTGTGCGCGAGCGTGAGGGCGGTCACCTCGGCATCACGGGTGCCCATCTCAGTCGCTCCTGTCTGCGAAGCCGTCCGGCAGGTCTCCGGGTGCCGTGTCGATGATGGTCTCGTCGTCGACTCCGACGAACTCGAAGAGGGTGATGTGCGCGAACTCGGGCACGACGTAGATCGGGTAGGTCGGGCCTTCGTCACGGAACCGTCGCATCTGGTCGAGGTGGTCGTTCTGGAAAAGGACTGTCTTGGATCCGTCGAGTTCGACCCAGTGCGGGAAGAAGATGGTGCCGTGCAGAACCCTGTCTTCCGGTACGACGTTCACCACCACGCTGGTGCCGGTCGGCTCGTTCCACGACACCTTGAACACCCCGCGGCCGAGGCCGACGAGGTCGACCTGCTGATCTTTGACCCACCGACCGCCGACCATGCCGGAGTGGATCCTGTAGTCGATCGTGGTGGCGTTTTTGACGTACATCTCGTACTGCCATCCGTTGGCGTAGGTGTAGATGAACCGGTGGCCGATGATTGCGTCCAGACCCTGCTCGGGGGTGGGGTTGGCGACGCTGGTGTGAATACTCATAAATCCACTATCACCCAGAAATGCGTTTGTTGCAAACCTATTTCGTCGTGGTCGCGTATTCTGTCTGCGTGGACGATTCCGGAGACCCGACGGGCCTGAGCGCGATTGCGCGGAGCCTCAGCGACGAGATCGGTCCTTTCCGCCGAACGCTTCTGAACAGCTCCCGGGCCCGCGCCGGCCTGCCCTTGATTCCTGACGCCCAGATCGAGGTGCTCCGCCGGCTCTTCCCCGACAAGTGGGTGAGCCCCACAGTGCTCGGGCGGCAATTGGGACTCGCGCGCCCGACAGTCAGCAACCTCGTCGTTGCCATGGAAAGGAGCGGTCTGGTCTCGCGACGCGCAGACGAAGCGGATGCCCGCAGCACCAAAGTCGGCCTGACGGATCTTGCCCGGGAGCAACTCCACGTCTACGACTCGGCGGCCGAAGGTCTTCTCACCAGCATTTTGCGCGACCTGACTCCGGCGGAACAGGGCACGCTCCGAGATGCCCTTCCCCTGCTCGGCCACATCCGCACGGCGCTGGAGCGGGGCGAAGACGCGACTGTAAACGCACCGTCCGGCCCGGGGAACGCTTAGGAGGGCCCTGCCCACCCTCCAACTGGGTGGGCGGTCGACCTTGTCGTCGCGTCGGGAGGGTTCTAGCGTTGGGTGCCGTCGGGCTCATGCGAGCGCGGCGGCGCAGGGGGAGGGTCGATCGACATGGGTACTTCTGCCGAGCCTTCTGGGGCGATCGACCTTGCGATCCGTTCCGCCGTTCTCGACGCGGCAATCGTGGTGGTCGAGCGTGAGGGGACTCCCGCGGTTACTACGAGAGAGATTGCCGCCGCTGCCGGTGTCGATGATGCGACTGTCGTCGACGCCTTCGCCTCGACCGACGAACTTCTCGTGGAGGCCGCTCTCGACGCGTGCTCCCGCGACCTCTCGACGTTCGAGATCGAGGCCTCCGACACGCCCCCTCTCAGTGCCTTCGCTCACCATTACGCGAAGCGGCGTCTGTTCTATCGGGCTCTGCGCATCGGCGCGATGGCCCAAAAGATCGATGCCCGCATGGGGCCGTTCATCGTCTCCCGGGTGGAGTCGAGGATCCGGTTCTTCTTCGGCACCCGACTCGGCGAGGCTCAGATCACCCGTGAAGCCCGCCGGATCACCACCGAGGCGACTCACATCACCAACTCCTGGATCGTCGACGAGACCTGGGACGGCAATCCCGACGACCTCTACCGTGCCCTCAACGCTCTCCTGATGGAGAACGTGACGAGCATTCGGCCGTCGTCCCTTTCGTAATCGTAGATTGGCCCATCGGTTGGGTTCGAAGAATTCGGCACGAGAGGTGCCGGGAGGGCAACCCGGACCTGGCGGGTGTCAATGTGCAGAGAATTCGCCTCTCCTCGAGGCATGCTGGACTGACGCCAAGGGAGGGTCTCTCGTGAACGGATCAGGGTCAGAAAGCTTTTCGGCCGAAGAGAAAGCCGCCATCACACAGCGGGCCGCCGAGAACAGGGCAGACGCTCGTCGGCTCAGCGCCGAAGCACGAGCCGCTGCTGACTCCACTGCGGTGGCGGAGAAGATAGCGGCGATGAGCGATCCTGACCGGTCCCTCGCCGAGAGGCTGGGTGTCATTGTCGGTGAAGTCGCCCCGGATCTGGTGCCCAAGCTGTACTACGGCCAACCCGGATGGGCAAAGGCCGGCAAGGTGGTCGTGTTCTTTCGAAGTGGGATCGACGACAAGGCCCGATACTCGACGCTGGGTTTCAGCGGGATGGCTGCGCTCGACGACGAGTCCGGTCTGTGGCCGACGTCGTACGCAGTGACAAAGATCACCGATGCGTCGGCGGTGCTGATCGCCGAGTGGGTAGCGCGCGCGGCCCGGTAGTCGTCGGCACAGGTCCGTCTCGCCGTCTGAGCGCCCATGGCCCACGATGGATCTATGACCACTCCCCATGAGACCGACGTCGCCCGCGAACTCCAGCAGGTCGACGCGCACTGGACCCCGCGCGTCGTGGGCAAGGTGAACGATCAATACGTCAAGGTCGCGAAACTCCTCGGCGAGTTGGTCTGGCATGCCCATGACGCCGAAGACGAGATGTTCCTCGTCGTGTCAGGCACCCTCCGCATTCAGTTTCCCGACGACCAGGAGGTCGTGCTCACCCCGGGCCAGTTCTACGTCGTGCCCCGAGGCGTGCAGCACAACCCCGTCGCCGACGAGGAGGTCGAGATCGTGCTCATCGAAACCGTCACCACCGCACACACGGGCGATGTCATCGTCGAGGGCACGGTGCCCATCGAGCGTCAGCTCGGTGAGGCCCTGTGACTTAGCCGCGTTTCTAGAGACACAAGGATCCCGGCACCCGAGCTCCGGCCCGCCGGGCGCTCATTTCCGACCTCGCTCGTCTCCGGCCGCTTTACTCGGCGTCGGCCAGGCAGGTCCCGAGTGCTGCGATCCCTGCGCACTCGTTCTCGCTCCACCCGCCCTGGCCGAAGCTGTCGTATGCCGAGGTCGACACGACAGTCAGGCCCGACTCCTCGGTCTTGGCGAAGTAGGGAACCGGGTCACCCTCCGTCGTCCGTTCGATCCACGCGAGACGAGCCTCGTGGCCCGCGCCTCGCGCATCGGAAAGGCACTTGAGGGCTTTGTCGGGAAGGCTGCGATCGGCCGTCAGATCAACGTCACCGCAGTCCGTGCCGGTCGGCGCGCTGACCCAGCCGGGGGCATCCGCGAGAGTGCGGGCCGCCGCGATGGGGTCGGCGGGGGTGTTGCTGCATGCCGAGAGGAGAGGCGGGAAAGCTAGCGCGAGCCCTGCAGCAGCGATCAGTCGCGTTTGTCGTTTCGGCACAGCACCATCGTCACCTATCGGCGCTCTCGCGCGAGTCACGATCCCGCATCAAGGATTTCGCTACTTGTACAATGCTGCCCTCATTTTGTACAGTGGGGACATGTCGACGATCAGCGTGAGTGATGCCCGGGGGAAGCTGCCCGAGGTGATAGAAACCGCCCACACGGAGGCGGTGTTTTTGGAACGGCATGGCAAACCGGCGGCGGTGATGATCAGCCCGGCGCAGTACGACCGGTTGATGGATGCCCTCGAAGACGTCGAGGATGTGCACGCGTTCGATGAGGCCATGGCTGATGAGGGGCCGAACATACCCTGGGATCAGGTCAAGGCCGACCTCGGTTGGCAATGAGCACGTACCGGATCGAATTGCGGCCGGCCGCCGTCAAAGCGCTTCGCAAGATCGACCCTCAAGACGCCCGTCGAGTTCAGGGCGCCATCGCGCTCCTGGGGCAAAACCCGAGACCCCCCGGGGCGAAAGCGTTGCAGGGTCGGGTGGGGCTGCGGGTGCGGGTGGGTAACTACCGGATCATCTACACAATCGAGGACGACGTCCTGTTAGTTGTCGTGGTTACCGTCGGTCACCGCCGTGACGTCTATGACACCCACTGACGCCGGTATAGACCAAACACAGATCGTTGCTTGCGCGGGGGACTAGCTACCTTGCGTGATCGATGCGGATGGCGGACTGAAAATCGACGCTAGGCAACTAATTCCCACCGTGGGCAACCCAGATTTGTAGGGCCTGTGGCACTTACTGGCAGAAGGTGATCTCGGGCGCTGCGCCTTCGCCGAGAAGGAAGTAGCCGAGGAAGACCACAGCCTCGTCGGCGGTGTCGAACTTGGAGATGACGACGTCGGCGGGTTCGTAGAAGACGTCGCCGGCCCGCAGGATCGTCTCGTCTCCCTGGCCGATCTGGAAAGTGGCGGAACCGCTTTCGATCACTCCGAACACGGGGCCATTGTGCGTGTGCGCACCGCCAACCGTGAAGGGCGAGATCGAGATTCGGCGCACTTCCACGTGAGACACGTCGGTGGCCGAGCCGAGGTGTTGATCCAAGAGGGTCGATCGGGAGATGGGAGAGTCGTTCATGGTCGCAGCTTGCCATGCCCCTGGCGCGTCACGGCAACTTGACGGAGCTACGGTGGTGGCATGACCCGACCTCAGCTCTCGAATCGATGGCTGGTCGCCCTCGGTATCGTCTTTGCCGCGACTGTCGTGGTCTGCGCGATCGCTACAGCTCGGGCCGCCCCGTTCGCGCCCGTGTTCGTGTCGTTCCTTCCTGAAGGAACCGACATCGTGGTGACGAAGGAGCAGTATGACTCGGCTGTCACAGCCCAGGTTGTCGGGCGGATCAGCGCCGTCGTAGCCTTCGTGGCGGCCGCGGCCCTGGTTATGACGGCAGTGCGCCGTCGCTCTCGCCCAGCAGCCTGAGGCAGAGCGCCTCAGCGTTGTGGCCACGGGCTGCTCGCCGTTAGCGTGCAGCATGACCCTTTCGATTCCCGGACTCCCTCCCCTCCACTGGACCGGCACAGAAGGCCGGGCTGAGGTCGACGAGGCTGCCGGCACGCTGACTCTCCATGCGGAGGCGGGGGTCGACTGGACGAACGACGCCGCGGGCGGACCTCAGCAGCATGCTGCGACGGCGCTGGCGTTTATAGCGCCCGACGGCGACTTCATCGTGTCTGCGCGCGTGGTGGTCGAAGGCGAGCGTTCGACCTTCGACGCGGGTGCCATTGCTCTTTGGCGCGACCGGGATCACTGGGCGAAGGTGTGCAACGAGTTCTCTCCCCAGGGCGAATCGATGGTGGTGAGCGTCGTCACCGACCGGTACTCAGACGACTGCAACAGTGCGGTCTTTGACGAATCGGGGGTGTTTCTGCGTGCCGCACGCATCGGATCCTCGGTGGCGTTCCACTCGTCGGACGATGGGGAGCGGTGGGACTTCGTCCGGGTGTTCCGGTTTGCCCCTGCGGCAGAGCCCCTGTCGATCGGTTTTCTCGCTCAAGCCCCGCTGGGCGACGGATGCTGGGCTAGTTTCAGCGACATCGTCTATGCGGAAACCACGCTGACCGACCTTCGCGACGGCCGGTGATCGCGACCCGGTGTAACGCTTTCGTAAACACTCAGGACGTGCCGATCTCAGCGCTCCAGCACGCCTGGATCGGTGCAGTGGCGGGGCACTGAGCGCACCGGAGGCGCCCTCTGTGGCACGCGCACGCCTCAACGTCGGCTGGTGACGGGTGCTCATGTCATCTATCGTTCACAAGAACGATTGACAGGAGGGGTTCTCCCCAATGCCACCCATCGTCCCTTCCCCGATGAACGACCACGAGCGCGGCCCGAGTCGCCGAACCCTGCTGACCGGTGCCGCAGGTCTTGCCGGTCTCGGTCTTCTCACTCTTACCGGCTGCACCAGCGGCGCCCGGTCCACCACCATCCCCGAGGGTGCCGCGACCGGTATCGCTGCCCGTGGCGGTCGCCTCCGCATCGCGCGCCCCGCCGCGTCTGCTGCCGAGACTCTCGACTCCGCGAGCAGCCTCTCCGCTTACGAGTACCTCGGCGCGCTCTACAACCGCCTCGTGAAGCAGAACCAGGCGGGTGAAACGGTCGCCGACCTCGCCGAGGAGTGGAACGCGACCCCCGACGGGACGACCTGGACGTTCCGGCTCCGCAAGGGCGTCCGCTTCCACAACGGCAAAACCTTCACGGCTGCCGACGCGATCGCCTCGATCGAGCACATCCTCGACCCGAAGACCGCGTCGCCGCAGGGTGGCGTGCTCGGCGACATGCTCGACAAGAACAGCATGTCGGCGCCCGATCCGTACACGCTCCGGTTCGACCTGACCAAGCCGAACGCGGAGTTCCCGTCGCTCCTCACGGCCTACCAGTGCTACATCGTGCCGGCTGGTGAGATCGCGACGATCGGTACGACCGGCATCGGCACGGGGCCGTTCAAGCTCTCGTCGTTCGCGCCAGCCGGCTCCGGCAGTGTTGAGGCGTTCGACGACCACTTCGCCGGCCGCCCGGCGCTCGACGGCATCGACTTCTCGTCGATCCAAGACACCACCGCCCGGGTGAACGCCCTCCTCGCCGGGCAGATCGACCTGATCTCGCAGACTAACCTCGACTTCGCCACGGCCCGGGTCGTCTCCGCGTCGAGCCGGGCGACAGTCGCCCGAGTCAAGAACGCCCAGTGGTACACGATCCCGATGCTCGCGACGAGCACCGAATTCAAGGATCCGATGGTCCGGCAGGCGATGAAATTCGCCTACGACCCGAAGGTGATCGTCGCGACGGCACTCCAGGGCACCGGCTCACCTGGGTGGGACAACCCGGTGCCGCCCACCCTCGCGGCGTTCGACGATGACCGGCGCGTCTACGACCCGGACAAAGCGCGGGCGCTGCTCAAGAAGGCCGGGCGCTCCGGCATGAAGACGTCGATCTACACGTCGAGCTACGAGTCGGTGTTCACGCCGATGGCCGTCGCGTACCGCGACCAGGTGAAGGCGGCGGGTATCGACCTGACCGTGCGGAACGCCTCGTCGGATTCGTACTACACCGAGATCTGGATGCAGAAGCCGCTCATGGTGAGCTACTGGTTCACAGGCCGGCCGATCGACCAGCTGCTCAACCAGATCTTCCGCACGGGCTCCAGCTACAACGAGTCGGCGTGGTCGAACACGACGTTCGACGGTCTGCTCGACGACGCCCGCGCCACCATGAACGACGATCGTCGACGGATGCTCTACCAAGACGCCCAGCGACTGATCATCGAAGACGGGGCCGACATGACCCCGATGTTCGGTGACCGACTGGTCGGGATATCTAGGGACGTCGTCAACTACCGGGAGTTCGGCTTCGAGTTCGACTACCTCCGGATCGGACTGCGCAAATGACCGTACTGACAACCGTCCTCCGTCGAATCGGCACCGCGATCCTCACGATCGTTCTCGCCTCGCTGTTCGTCTTCCTCGCGATCCAGTTGCTCCCCGGCGACGTCGCGCAGCAGCTCCTCGGCCAGAACGCCACGCCGGACGCGGTCAAGGCGCTCCGCGAGTCGCTCGGGCTCGACCAGAACGTCTGGCTCCGCTACGGCAACTGGCTGATCGGCGCCGCGCACGGCGACTTCGGCACGTCGCTCGTGAGCGGCGACCCCGTCGGGCCCTCCCTCTTCGTCGCGTTCCGCAACAGCATGCTCATCGCCGTTCCCGCGATGCTCATCGGCGTCACCGTGTCGTTGACCCTCGGAGTCGTCGCGGGGGTCCGTCGGGGACGAGCGAGCGACCACGTGATCTCGCTCATCAGCCTCGTGGTCATGAGCGTGCCGGAGTTCATGGTCGCCACCGTCCTCGTGCTGGTGTTCGCGATCGCAATCCCGGTGTTCCCCGCGGTGGTCCTGCGGGGGAGTGACGCGACCGTGCTGCAGCTCCTGCCGTCCGTGTGGCTCCCGATGATCGTTCTGACACTGGCGATGGCGGCGTACATCGTGCGCACCGCCCGGAGCTCGACCATCGACGTGATGGCGTCGGAGTTCATCACGACAGCCGAGCTCAAGGGGCTGTCGACGCGGCAGATCGTCTGGCGGCACGCGGTCCCGAGCGCGCTCCTGCCGACGCTCAACGTCGTCGCGCTGAACGTCGCCTGGCTGCTCGGCGGCGTGGTCGTCGTCGAGAACGTCTTCAACTACCCGGGCATGGGCAAGCTCATGCTCGAGTCGGTCTTCAACCGAGACCTCCCGACGATCCAGGCGATCGCGCTGCTGAGCGCCCTGATCTACGTCGTCTGCAACCTGGCAGCGGACCTCGTCGCGCTCGCCCTCGATCCTCGGCTTCGCACCAGGCAGCGGGGGCGCCGTGCGCGACCCCGCGGTACCGCACGACGCCCGGCCGCCCTCGCCGCAGCCAGTGCCGGCCCCGCTACCGCAGACACCGCCACCGCCACCGCGGGCACCTCCAGCGCAAGGAAGGATCGCGCATGACCGCCGCACTTCAGTCATCACCGCTGACCCGCTTCCGCGGTCGTCTGCGCGGATGGACGACCCCGCTTCGAGCCTCGACCGCGCTGTCGATCGGCCTCGGCCTTATCGCCCTGCACGTCGTCCTCGCGCTCCTCGCGCCGGTGATCGCCGGGCACGATCCCGTCGTGACCGACTCCACGAACGTGCTCTCGGGCACGACGTGGTCGCACTGGCTCGGCACCGACCAGTACGGCCGCGACATCCTGTCGCGCGTGCTGAACGGCGGACGGTACGCGTTGCTCGTCACGTTCCTCGCCACGACCATCGCGGTCGCCATCGGAACGGTGCTCGGTGCCGTCACCGCCTACGCGGACAACTGGTTCGACGAAGTCGTCATGCGCGTCGTCGACGCCCTGTTGAGCGTGCCGTCGATCCTCGCCCTCCTCGTCGTCGTGACCGTGTTCGACTCCGGACTCTGGGTCATCGTGCTCGCGGTGACGGTCGTCTACGCGCCCGCCGTGACCCGGGTGGTCCGTGGGGCGGCCCGCACCGTGATCACGCAGGACTACGTCACCGCCGCCAGGGCGCGCGGCGAGAAACCGCTGAGCATCGTGTTCCGCGAGATCCTCCCCAACGTCCTCGACGTCGTGCTCGTGGAGTACGCCATGCGGGCGTCGTGGATCGTGCTCCTCATCTCCACGCTCTCGTTCCTCGGCTTCGGGGCGAACCCGCCGACGCCGGACTGGGGTCTCATGGTGCAGGAGAACCGCACCGCGCTCACCGTGGTTCCGATGGGCACGCTGGCACCGATCGTCGCTCTGGCGACTCTCGTCATCGGCCTGAACCTCAGCGCCGACGGCCTCAGCAAGGCCCTCGGCATCGACCGCGCACAGCAGGGGGCCACATCATGACGACGACCGTCGACGACGTACCGACCACGACGGGCTTCGTCGTGCGGGTGAACGACCTCGCGATCTCGTACACAGCCGGACGCACCGACGTGCCAGTGGTGCGCGGGGTGAGCTTCGACATCCGTCCGGGCCGGGCCCTCGGCCTCGTAGGAGAGTCGGGCAGCGGCAAATCGACCGTCGCCCGGGCACTGCTCGCGCACCTCCGTCGCGGCTCGCGGATCGTCGCCGGCAGCGTGGAGGTCGCCGGAGACGACGTCTTCGCGCTCTCCCCCGTCGATACCAGGGCACTCCGGGGCGGCACGGCTGCTCTCGTCGCCCAGAACGCCGGGCAAGCGCTGACGCCGTCCATGCGCGTGGGCCGACAGCTCCGTGAAGCGCTCGAAAGCCACGGGCTGCCGAGCGGCGACGACCGGGTGCAGGAGCTCGTGCGACGAGTGCGGCTCCCGGATCCTGAATCCATCGTCCTGCGGTACCCGCACCAGCTCTCGGGCGGCCAGCAGCAGCGCATCGCGATCGCCATGGCCATCGCCGCGCGGCCGCAGGTGCTCGTCCTCGACGAGCCGACGACCGCGCTCGACGTCGTAACGCAGGCCGCGGTGCTCGAGCTCATCAGAGACCTCGCGGTGGAGCTCGAGATGGCGATCCTGCTGGTGAGCCACGACCTGGGCGTCGTGTCGAGCATGGCCGACGAGATCGCCGTGATGCGCGACGGTGTCGTCGTCGAGCACCGCCCCACGGCCGACCTCTTCGCCACGCCGGAGCACGCCTATACCCGGGAACTCTTGGCGGCCATCCCCGGGGCGGCCCTCGCGCCGGCTCCTGCCGACGGCTTCGCCGAGAGCGCAGGATCCGCGGAACCCGATCCGGCAGCCGTTGCGCCCGCTCCACCAGTCGTCCAGGCCGACGGCCTCGTCATCAGATACGCCCGGCATCTGCCCGCGGCGGTGCAGGATGTGTCGTTCACCATCGCGCCGCGCGAGACGCTCGCCGTCGTCGGCGAATCGGGCAGCGGCAAGTCGACTCTCGCGACCGCGCTGGCGGGTCTCATCCCGACAGAGTCCGGCACCTTCCGATTCGCCGGCGACGGGGTGTCCGGAGATCTGGCCGAACCGGTGTCTGGGCGGTCTCTCGACCTCCGCCGCGCCGTGCAGCTCGTGTTCCAGAATGCTGACACCTCCTTGAACCCGCGCCGGACGGTCGGAGCGGCCATCGCCAGGCCGCTGAAGCTCTTCACCGGCACGGCGTCTGCCGAGCGTGTGGGCGAGATCCTCACCGAGGTCGGGCTCTCTCCGTCGTTCGCCGCTCGGCTCCCCGCGCAGCTGTCGGGTGGGCAACGCCAGCGCGTCGGTATCGCCCGCGCGCTCGCCGCCGGGCCGCAGCTCGTGATCGCCGACGAGATCACGACCGCACTCGACGTCCGGGTGCAGGCCGAGATCCTGCAACTGCTCGCCGACCTGCAGCGCGACAAGGGCCTCAGCTGCCTGTTCATCAGCCACGACCTGGCCGTCGTGCGCGGCGTCGCCGATCGTGTGGCCGTGATGACCGGCGGTCGCATCGTCGAGATCGGGCCGACCGGTCGTGTCTTCGCCGGACCGAACCACCCCTACACTCGGCAGCTGCTCGACGCGACGCTCGAACCCGGCACGACCGAGCTGCCGGACGTGCAGGACGCCGTGGCGACCTGGCGCGACGCGGCCGGCGGAGGTTGGCGGGATCTCGGTGACGGGCACAGCATCAGGAACTGGGAGGACGCATGACCGACGCGACCTCGTCGCCGACGGTGACGGAGCGCGACGTCTGGATTCCGATGCCGGACGGAGTGCGCCTCCATGCCAGAATTTGGGCTCTCTCGTCGGGGGCGCCCGTCCCCGCGCTCCTCGAATACCTGCCGTACCGGCTCGACGACTGGACGGCCCCGCGCGACAGCGAACGGCACCCGTGGTACGCCGAGCACGGGTACGCGTCGATTCGCGTCGACATCCGCGGATCCGGCTCGTCGGACGGTCTCTTCGATGACGAGTACTCCGTGCAAGAACTCGACGACGGGGTCGCGGTCATCGAGTGGATCGCCGCCCAGGAGTGGTGCACCGGCGCAGTCGGGGTCTTCGGGATCTCGTGGGGCGGGTTCAACGGGCTGCAGCTCGCGGCCCGGGCCCCCTCGGCGCTCAAGGCGATCGTGACGGTGTGCTCGACCGACGACCGCTACGACAACGACGTGCACTACATGGGTGGCGCAGTGCTCGGTATCGACATGGCCGCCTGGGGCGGCACGATGTTCGCGTTCAACTCGCGGCCGCCGCGACCCGAGGTCGTCGGCGACGACTGGGTCGACCGGTGGCGCGAGCGGCTCGAGTCCAACCGGCCCATGACGCCGACGTGGCTCGCGCACCAGGAACGCGACGACTACTGGCGCCACGGGAGCGTCGCCGAGGACTACTCCGCGATCTCTGCCGCCGTGCTCACCGTCGGGGGATGGGCCGACCCCTACCGTGACGCCGTGCTGCGGCTCGTCGCCAACCTGTCCGCGCCCGTCAAGGGCATCATCGGGCCCTGGTCGCACCAGTACCCCGACCGCGGCTTCGCCCCCGGGCCGTCAATCGGTTTTCTGCAGGAGACACTCCGCTGGTGGGACCAGTGGCTCAAAGGTATCGATACCGGCGTCACGCGCGAGCCAGCGCTCCGAGCATGGATCAACAACTCCGAGCCGCCGTCGACGTACTACGCAGAGCGGACCGGGCGCTGGGTCGGTTCCCCCTCGTGGCCGGCACCGGCGTCGTGCGCGTCACCTCGAATCGTCGGGCTGTCGTCGTTTGCCGGCCCCGCGCCCGTGCGTCTTGACGCAGGAGCTCGCCCCACCTCGGGTGTCGTGGTGCGTTCGCCGCAGCAGACCGGTGCCGACGCCGGACGCTTCTTCCCGTTCGGCAACACGACCGATCTGCCACCGGATCAGCGGGCCGAGGACGGCCGTTCGGTGTGCTTCGACCTGCCCGTCGACGGCCGGCTCGACATCCTGGGAAACGTGCTCGTCGACCTCGCCGTATCGAGCGACGTGCCCGACGCCAACATCGTCGTGCGGCTCTGTGATGTGGCCCCCGACGGCAGCTCGACCCTCGTCACACGCGGGGCGCTGAACCTCAACAAGCGAAGCGGCCGAGCAGGGAACACCCTGATGGTTCCCGGGGTCGAGGAGGTCGTGCGAGTGTCGCTCGTCTCGACAGGGCACTCCTTCCCCGCGGCGCACCGGCTGCGCATCGCGGTGTCGAGCGCCTACTGGCCGTGGATCTGGCCGCACGCCGAGGAGGCGACACTGATCGTGTCGCCGGAGCGGAGCAGCGTGACGATCCCCGAGTGGACTCGTACCGACGACGACGGAGTGGAGTTCGAGCCCGCGACCCGCTCCACGCCGATGGCGATCCGGGCCGTGCCGCCGACTGAGGACGAAGCTGCTGCTCCGCCCCTGTCGCAGCGAAGCGTCACGCACGACGTCGAGACGGGAGAGTGGGTGCTCGATGTCGACCCGGGCTACGGCGGCTCCCGCCTCTATCCCGACGGTCTCGTCTTCACCGAGAGCAGCCGAGAGACCTACCGGATCACCGAGGGCGACCCGACATCCGCGGTGGCCGAGTCGCGGTGGGCGATCGGCCTCGAGAAGCCGTCGTGGCGGGCCCGCCTCGAGACGACCTCGCGAGTGACGGCAGATGCCGATGCCTATCGCGTCGTCAACACCGTGCGGGCCTGGGCGCGCGACGGTGGCCCCGAAGCGGCGGAGGTGCTCGTCGCAGATCGCTCGTTCGACGAGGTCGTTCCCCGGACGTCCGCGTGAGCGTGGCACGGCGGGAAAAGCCTGCCGTTCGCCGCGCGATGATCGTCGAGGCGGCCCGGGAGGTCATCCTCCAGAAGAGCCTCGGAGCGACCACGCTCCGTGACATCGCCGCCGAGGCGCAGGTCTCGGTCGGCACCGTCACGTATCACTTCGGAAGCGTCGCCGAGATTCTCAACGAGGTCGTCGTGCTCGAGACGGATCGGTTCTACGCGTCGATCATCAAGGCGGTCGACGCCGAGCCGGACCCCGTGCGCGGTGTGCGGATGCTGGTCGAGCCGCTCTTCGAAGACAGTGACGAGGCCGAGGCGCACTGGCGGCTCTGGTCGGACTACTGGACGGCGGTGGCTCGGAAGCCGGCCGTCGCTGAGGAGTACTCCGAGCGCATCCGTATCTGGGAGGCATGTCTCGTGCGGGCCGTCCGGCGCGGTATCGACCTCGGGGTGTTTGCGAACGAGGACGCCTCGGAGGTCGCCCTCAAGCTCGCCGCGTACAGCGACGGGGTCGCGACGCAGCTCGCGCAGAAGGCCCCCGGGCTGACCCGGGCGCGGGCGCTCGGCTGGATGTGGACCTTCCTGGACCACGAGCTCGCACCTGCTGCTGCCCTCTTCAGCTAGTTCCAGTCCTCTGGAAGCTCTCGCCGCACCCTGGCAGCAGCGTATTTGGGGTACATGCCTGTACCCCGCCGGGCCGAGATGTCGACTAAGAAGGTTCATGGGGGTCTTCATGACGCCCAGATACGACTATGAGGCATCATTTTGCCGGTCACATTTCGGTCTCGCAGGACGGAGATCCCTATAAAACCGGGGTAGTTCGTCGCCTCGCCCCCTCTTCTGGGGTCAACCAGGTCGGCACGCGTGTTTCTAGGCTGATCGTTATGGGGATCTTCCCCAGTGCGATGTCCTCTCGTGGCCCTAACCATCCTGCGGAGGACGAATGGCGGGGACCAATGACTTCCTTAGCAGCCTCGATCGATTCGCTTGGATCCAGCGATGATGATCTTCTTGTCCGGATAGCCGGTGGGGATCGCCGTGCTTTCGCGGATCTCTATGACCGGACGGCGCCTCGGATCCTCGGTCTCGTCACTCAGTGCCTTCGCGACCCGGCACAGTCGGAGGAGGTGACGCAGGAGGTCTATCTCGAGCTGTGGCAGAACGCCGCAAAGTTCGAGGCCTCGAAGGGCAACGCGCGGTCGTGGATGATGACGATCGCCCGCCGACGAGCGATCGATCGTGTGCGCGCATCCCAGTCGTCGCGGGACAGAGACATGCGCGTCGGCATCAGGGACCAGGAGGCGGCTTACGACGTCGTCTCGGAAACCGTCGACATTCGCTTCGCGAACGACGAGGTCCGCGCTGCGATGTGTCATCTTTCGGCCGTCCAGCGCGAGGCGATCGAACTCGCCTACTTCGACACTCTGACCCAGGCCCAGATCGCGGACCGGCTCGGCGTGAAGATCGCCACGATCAAGACGCGCCTCCGAAACGGGCTCATCGCCCTCCGCACGGAGCTGGCTGTCGCAGCAGCCTGATGACTCCTTATGGCTAACCGGGCGGAGGGCTTAGTCGTCGGGCGTTCACAGGACGATGAGGGTGAGGCCGAGTGCGAGCAGTGCCACGCCCTGTAGAGCGGCGCGGAGCACGATGATCCGATCCCAGCCCGCCTGCAGCGCGCGAGCGTTGGCGAGTGTCTCGCCTCGGTCTGCCGCCTCGGTCAACGTGCGGTTGATCGGCGCGCTGATGCGCGCGTAGAGCACGAGCCAAACGACGAGCAGCACGAGTGCCGTGCCTGCCAACGCCGCAGCTGCGGCATGTCCCGTGAGCGCTGCGAGCACAGCTGCAGCCAAGGATCCGACGAGGCCCACGACCCCGGGGACGGGCATCCGCTGGTCGCCAAAACGGTGCACATTGCCCATCACGGTGGTGAGTGCTGCGTCGTCGACGCGGGCGAGTGCGGGGCGCTGAACCAGGGCGCAGAACGCGTCCGTGCCCCAGACGAGCCCGACGCCGAGGACGGCCAGGAGTGCCGCAACCTGCGCGAGGGCGATCATGCTGTCGCCGCCTCAGAGCCGCCGAGCTGGGGGAGAACGCCGACCTGTTGAAAGACCTCCATGAGGTTGAGTTCGTCCCAGTGTTCGACGAGGAGGCCGTTCTCGACGCGCCAGATGTCGATGCTCCGCATCTCGACGGCGGCGCCGGTGGACGGAATGCCCAGCAGGTCGCCGGTGTGAGTACCTCGATAGATGAAGCGACCGACGACACGGTCGCCCGAGACGATGACGCCTTCCATCGAAGAGCGTCGAGCCCGCGACCGATCGGCGCGACGTCGCCTGATCACGACGACGGCCCGCTCGATCGCCGAAAGCGAAGGCTGGGAGGCCGTCACGACGAGGCGCCTGTCGACCGAGATCGAATACAGCCAGCCGGTCATCTACAAGCACTTCGCCTCGCTCGACGACATCGCCGATGCCGTCGCCCTCGAAGGCTTCGAGGAGCTCGCCGAGGCCCTTCATGAGGCGCGCGTCACCGCCGCCTCGGGCGATGCGCTGTCAGCCGTGGCCCATCGCTACGCCGCCTTTGCGACCGATGCGCCCGCCGTCTACGACGCGATGTTCAGCCGAACCACCCGCCTGCGCTTCGGAAGCGGTTCGGCCTCGTCGCTGTCGTCGCCGCCGGCGCCATCGTCTGCCTTCGCCGAGTTGAGGGCGGCGGTGGAACCTCACGCCGGCGATGCCGACGTCGAAATGCTGACCGAGGTGCTCTGGGCGAGCCTGCACGGCCTCGCGGAGCTACAGCGAGGCGCCCGATTACGGCCGGATCACCAGGAGGCCCGGATCCTTCTGTTGGTGAACAGGATCATTCCGAATCGGCTTCTCGCGGAGCCTGGGTCGGTGAGCGGCTCTCTAGAAAGCTGATTGACTCTGGGGTCAAGCGTGACTCTCGGGCGCTAGTTCATGTGCTGGTTCTGGTGCTATTTCGAGCTCCGCCGAGCCGCCGAGCGGGGCGGGTTCGTGCGGAGTCGCTCGCTGATGCGACCGAGGATGCGGGCGAGATCTCTCGCGTCGTCGTCGGTGATCGGAGCGAACAGTAGGTCGTGCACGGTGCCGATGTGCCCAGGGAACACCGCTGCGAGCACGCTTCGTCCCGCCGCGGTGATCGCGACGACGGTGCTGCGCTCGTCGTCTGGCGAGGGTGATCGCGTCACGAGCCCGCGCTGCTCGAGGAGCTGCGCCTGGTAGGTCAGCCCGCTTCGGCTGTACACGACCCCGTCGGCGAGATCGGTCATGCGCTGACGGCCGTCGGCGGTGTCGCCGAGCCTCGCCAGGAGCTGGAACTGCACATAGCTCAGCTCGCCGACGTCACGGAGCTGCTTCTCGACGGTCGGTCGCAGCAGTGCGCCCACCTCGGTGAATGCCAGATAGGCGCTGAGCTGAGTCGGGGTGAGGGTGGGCGAATCCGGCATGTGTCCATCGTAGCTGTTGCTTCGAGTTCGAAGCAGTGGTAGCTTTCCGGTATTCGCTTCGAATTCGAAGCAATTGACGAAAGGATCCATCATGAAGGCAGTGCAGTACCGCGAAACCGGCGGACCCGAGGTCCTCCGCTACAGCGACATCGAGCAGCCCGCTCCCGGCCCTGGCGAGGTCCGGTTGCGCGTCGCGGCATCCGCCTACAGCGCAGCCGACAACGGCATGCGCGCCGGGTTCCTGCCGATACCGATCGAACTCCCGCACGTGCCGGGCTACGACGTCTCCGGTACGGTCGATGCTCTCGGGGAGGGTGTCACGGGCGTGGCCATCGGTGACCCGGTGATCTCATTCCTGCCGATGGAACGCGACGGCGGCGCTGCAGAGTACGTCGTCGCCCCCGCCGACGCGGTCGTGCCGGCGCCCACGAGTATCCCTCTGGCCGATGCCGCCGCACTACCGTCGGTCGCACTGACGGCGTGGCAGGCGCTCTTCGACGAGGGGCGGCTCGAGGCGGGTCAGCGGGTGCTCATCGTCGGCGCCGGCGGTGTGGTCGGCAAATACGCCATCCAGCTCGCAAAGCGTGCCGGCGTGCACGTCATCGCGACCGCCAGCCCGCGCAGCGCCGCAGCCGTTCTGGCCGCGGGTGCCGATCAGGTGATCGACCACACCGAGACCGATGTTCTTCAGGCCCTCGAGGGGCAGGTCGACGTTCTGCTGAACCTCGCTCCCATCGAACCGGACGAATTTGCCGCCGCCGTGGCAATGGTCCGAGACGGCGGAGCGGTCGTGAGTACGACCGCGTTCATGCCGACACCCGGTGACGACTCCCGAGGGGTGCGGGCCGCGACAGTGTTCGTGCTCCCGAATCGACAGCGCCTCACTGAGCTCGTGGCCCTCGTCGATTCGGGGGCGCTCACGGTCGAGGTCACTCGCCGGATCCCGCTGACCGAGCTGCAGTCGCTGCACGCCGAGGGTGCGGCCGGGCGGGTGTCCGGCAAGGTCATCGTCCTGCCGTAGTGATGGTCTCGGTCCTTGCGAGCTTGTGGCGGATCTTGGCGGGGAGGGGACTCTCGAAAAACCTCATTGACTCTGGAGTCAATGACGACTTTCGAGAGGTGCCCTACCGTGCGCCTGATACGACTCGGCGGGGCTGCATCTCAGCCCCGCCCCACCTGCAGCGCGGGAAGCACGACATCGTCGATGACGGCGACGAAGAAGTCGCGCTGCGCCGGTCTGTCTGCGGCGGTCAGGTAGTGGGTACTCATCGCCGGGATCACGTCGGCGACGATCGGCACGCGCGCGGCCATCTCGGCGGAGAGCTCTCCCCGGTCGATCGCGCGGGTCAGCAGGCGGCGGTAGGTCTCGCCGTACGGCTCGGTCACCTCCGCCCGGACGGCCCCGGCGATGCGCTCCGAAGCTCGTGCAGCCGAGGTGAGGCCGGAAAACAAGGCGAGGCGCCGATCGGGCCCGCCGAGCCAGGGGGAGTCGACGACGGCGAGCAGATCGGAACGCAAGGATCCCAAGTCGGGTAACTGCTCGATCTCGGGAGGGAGTCCGATGGAGTGGATCGCCGCGAGAACGAGATCGTCTTTCGTCGCCCACCGGCGGTACAGCGTCGTCTTGGCCTTGCCCGTGCGTGCGGCGACGTCATCCAGGGTGACTCGGTCGTAGGCCCGCTCGGCCAGGAGGTCGAGGGTCACATCGAGAATCAGTGCGTCGCGCGAACGATCGAAGGGGCGGCCGACCTGTGTGGCGTCAGGGGGGCGGTTCGAATCGGTCACGAGCCAAGCCTAGGTGGTGGCCAGGGGGTTACGCTACTAACGAGTAGCGTAATTACGAAACACGGCCGCTTGGGTGGTCGAGAAGGAGGAGACGATGAAGATCGACAACTCGGTCGTCATCATCACGGGCGCGTCGTCCGGTATCGGGGCGGCGACGGCGCGAGCGGCGGCGGCGGCCGGCGCGAGGGTCGTCTTGGCGGCTCGGCGCGAGGATCGCATCAGCGCCCTCGCCGATGAGCTCGACGGCGCCATCGCCGTTCGATGCGACGTGACCGACCAGGAGCAGGTGGCGGCGATGGTGCAGACCACCCTGGATGCGTTCGGTCGCGTCGACGTTCTCGTCAACAACGCCGGTCAAGGGCTGCAGGCGACGACGGAGCAGATCTCGCTCGACGATTTCCGCGGGGTGCTCGAGCTGAATCTGGTGGCACCCCTCGCCCTGATGCAAGCGGTGCTTCCGGCGATGCGCCGACAGGGGGCCGGCCGCATCGTCAACGTCAGTTCGGGGACGACCTTCGCGGATGTTCCCGGCACGGGCGGCTATGTCGCATCGAAGATCGCTCTCGAGCGGCTCTCGGCGATCGCTCGGAATGAACTCGAGGGAACGGGTGTGACCGTCTCGACGATGATCCCGTTCGCCACGAATACCGAGTTCCTCAGCTCGATTCGAGCCGGCCGAGCCGATGCCGAGGCGATGACCTCCGGTGCGACGTTCGATGCGCCCGAGCAGGTCGCCGACGCGATCCTGGAGTTGATCGAGACGGGCGAGGCCCGCCGGGATCTCGTGTCGGTGGCGTACGGAGGCACCCGCCCATAGGTCAGGGGCAGAGGCCAAGGGGGTACCTCGGCTCACCCGGACTCTCCCTCCCTCCGCGCGGGAGCGGCGAGCGGGTAGCGATTAGACCTATGCGCGCGACGTCTTGGCGAGCGCGACGAGGTACCGGCAGTCGCTCGAGCCCGAGTTCGCGAAAGTGCAGTCGGCGGCCTCGCCGAGTTGCAGGCAGTCACCCGCCTCGAGTGTGTGGTGGTCGGCGCCCTCGGTGAAGTCGAGGGTGCCGGCGGTGACCCAGATCTGTTGGTCGATGAAGCGGAACGCGTCTGCGGGATAGTGCACCGATGCGCCCGGCGGAAGCGAGACGTCGACCAGCTCCAGTGCCGCGGCCGTGCCGGGTGACAGAGCTCGTCGCGAATAGCCCGTCTCGGGGTCTCTCCAGACCTGCTGATCGACCGCCCGGAGCAGGCGTGACCCCTCGCTTTCGGCGCGCACGATGAGCTCGGAGAGGGTAAGGCCGAGGCCTGCGGAGAGGCGGGCGAGCAGGGCCGCAGTCGGCTGGACGTCACTGCGTTCGATGCGGGCGATCATGGCCCGAGAGACCCCGGATCGCTCGGCGAGGCCGACCAGGGAGAGGTTCTGCTCCGCCCGGGCCACCCGGACGGTGCGGGCCAGGGCGTCGGTGAGATCGTCGACCATCGTGTCTCCTGTTCTTATGGTGCCGCTTTTGGCTACTATATGGCCATGACAGCCTCACGCCTGATTCGACCGGCCCTCGCGTCGGATGCCGACGCCTGCGCCGCCATCTACGCGCCGTATGTGCGGGCCACCGCGATCACCTTCGAGACCGAGCCCCCGTCCGCTGACGACATGGCGCGTCGAATCGCCGCGGCGCAGGAGCGGCACACGTGGCTGGTCCTCGAGGAAGACGGAGTCGTGATCGGCTACGCCTACGCGGGCCCCTTCATGTCTCGCGCTGCGTACCAGTGGAGTTGCGAGGTCAGCGTGTATCTCGACAGCGACCGGCGCAGCTCGGGGGGCGGCAGCGCCCTTTATGCGGCGCTGCTTCCCGCCCTGCAGGAGCGCGGGTTCCGGCGCGTCATCGCCGGCGTGACGCAGCCCAACCCGGCCAGTGCCCGACTCCACGATCGCTTCGGCTTCGAGCCGGTGGGCACTCATGCCAACATCGGCTGGAAGCTCGACAGCTGGCACGACGTGACCTGGTCGCAACTCGACCTGCCGCACGGTGATGACGTGAAGGCGGCGCCCCTCCCGCTGCGCTGACCGCCTTCCGGTCGCACCGGGTCGGATCCTGGTGTCGCGCCTTGCCGCCGACGTGCCCTGGCGCGTTCCCTAGCGGCGGATGACGTTCTGGAGCGCCGCCCACTGGAGCAGCATGATCGTCTTGCCATCGAGGATCCTGCCGTCCGCGATCATCTCGAGCGCGTAATCGAACGGGAGCTCGACGATCTCGATGTCTTCGCCCTCGGCCGCGACGCCGCCACCCGCGCTGGTCCGGTCGCCGGGGGAGTACGTCGCGGCGTAGAAGTGGACGCGTTCGGTCACCGATCCCGGGCTCATGTACGCATCGAAGACGTGGGTCAACTCTCCGACCTCGACGCCGAGCTCTTCGCTCGCTTCGCGCCGGATGGCGGTCTCGGGGTCGTCGTCGTCGAGCAGACCTGCGGCGGTCTCGAGGAGCATGCCGTCGGGGTGGTCGTTGACGTAGGCGGGAAACCGGAACTGCCTGGTCAGGAGGACGGTCTGCCTCGCGGGGTCGTAGAGCAGGATCGTCGCGCCGTTGCCCCGGTCGTAGGTCTCGCGCTGGTGGGTCGACCATTCGCCGTCCTGCCCGCGGATGTCGAAGGTCGTGCGGCGGAGCACGTGCCAGCCGTCAGAGGTGACCTCGACGTCACGGACCACGACATCCGGGTTCCGATCGAGATCACGACCGGTTTGATCCAGGCCGGTTCGGCCTCGGGAGTCGGGAAGGGAGACGCCTCGGGAATCGATCACGCCTCGACCGTATCGGACCCGGTCGCGAGACCGAATGCAGGCGCCAGACGACCGTGCAGGGTGTCGCGGAACCGGGCGGCTAGTGCCGGCGGTGCCGACCGGTCGCCGGAGCGGTGAGGGCGGTGTCGAGCTGTGTCGTGAGGATGCCGGCGAGATCCTCGAGCGTGCGGATGTCGTCGGGGGTCCACTGTCGGGGCCGGTGATCGATGGCGCAGAGGGCGCCGACCGCGTGGCCGTCGGCGGTGATGAGGGGGATGCCCGCGTAGGCGATCCAGTCGCTCTCCGAGACGGACGGGCTGGAGGCGACGAGGGGGTGCGTGCTGGTGTCGTCGATGATGAGGGGTTGCCGGGAGGTGATCGCGTACTGGCAGTAGGAGTACTCCAACGGCGCACTGCCGGCGGCCGACCAGGGGGGAGTGAGGCCGACGTGGCTGGCGTAGACCTGCCGGTCGTTCTCGATGAAGGTGACGAGAGAAACCGGGGTGCGCAACTGATCGGAAGTGAGTTTCGTGAACTCGTCGAAGTCGACGGCTCCCGAGCTGTCTCGGAGGGCACGAACGGCGGCAAGCCGATCGACGTCGTTCAGCAGCGAGACAGGAGCGTGGTCCAACCCGCCGGGAAGACCGAGCTGGGTGGCGACCGCTCGTCGCAGGGCGTCGTCGTCGAGGGGCCCGGAGAGCACGTGGGTGGCGCCCGCCTTCTCCGCCGCGAGCCGCTTCTCGGGGGTGTTCGCGATCACCACGACGGGGGTGTCGGCGGTGGTGGGAAGGGAGAACAGTCGTCCGACGAGGGCGAGCCCGAACTCGTGCGTCATCGAGTCGCCGAGGATCACCAGGTCGGGTTCCGCGCGGAGGATCGCAGTGGTGGCCTCGAAAGGGCCCTCCCCGATCAACAACTCGAACCCGTGGGGCAGGAGGGCCTGCATGGCTTCGCGCCGAGTGCTCGGATCGCTGTCGACCAGAAACACCTTGGCGGCGGGGGCCTCTGTGCTGAGCGCCTCTGTGCTGGGCGCCTCGGCGGTGGGAGCGGAGGCGACGGTGGCAGCAGTGGTGGGCATGGAAGCTCTCCTCGGACGGCTCGCGTGACAGTGCCGAGTCGCGCCCACGAGGATCCCCGTGGTTGCGAACGAGGCACCCTGAAGCTTTAGCCTCGCAATATCGTGGCTCGACGGTTACACCCAGTGCGGGGGCCGTCGTCGCCCCTGCATGCACGAAAGATTCCGCTCGCACTCAGCGGCAGGCACAAAGATGGCCGGTAGTACATGGTGTGCAGCCCTCCGCGGGCTGCATGGAAAGCCGGACGAAGGAGACCCCTATGGCGAAGACCACGAAGCTCGAGAAGTCTGCCGAGAAGGCCTACGACAAGGCGAAGGAGGCGGTCAAGGACGCCCGCGATCTCGCCAAGAAGGTGGCGAAGAAGAAGCGCCCGCCCGTCGACGACCTCAAGAAGGATTTGAAGAAGGCGAAGGCCGACCTCGCGACGACTCCGGCCAAGTCGGCGGCGCCGAAGTCGGCGGCATCCAAGTCGGCGGCATCCAAGTCGGCGGCGCCGAAGTCGGATGAGGCCAAGGCGGGCGCCCTCTACACGCCGCCGCTGCCGCACAGCGCCGAGTCGGACGACCTCCACGCCCAGACCATGATCAGCCTGCGCACGACCGCGAAGGCCAAGGGTCTGACGGGTATCTCGCGGCTCAACAAGGCCGGCCTGATCGAGCGGCTTGAGCGCTCCGGCAGCTGACCCTCGGGCTGTAGATCGGCGAAGTCGTGCGAATCGGCCAGCGTCACAGCGCCGCGGCGCGTGAGGTTGGCCGATTCGCGTGAGGTCGCGGGCCAGACAGCGCTTCAGCTGTACGACTGCAACGGCAACCAGGCTCAGGTGTTCGCCATCAACTGAGCGCGCATCGCCTGCACGTGTGCCCTTGGCCTCTCGGCTGCGGGCACACGCGTGTGACCGGCGAGCCCTGCCTGCCATGTGTGGCGGGGACGGCCCGACCTAGAGCTCTCTTGGCGTCTCGGTCGCCGAGCAGCCGCACGACTCCCGAGCGATGAACTGCACGTCGAAGTCTCGCCTGGTCCAGCCGGGCACGCCGTCGACGATCTGGAGAAGTCGCTCCGTGGCGTCCCGGGCCATCTCCTCCACCGGAACCCTCACCGTGCTGATTCCCGGGCTGACGACACGGGCCAGGCCGAAGTCGTCGAAACCCACAACCGACATCTCGGTCGGCACGCCGATACCGAGCCGAGTCAGTGCGGTGATGGCGCCGAATGCCATGTCGTCATTGGCGAAGACCATCCCGTCGTAGTCGGCGAGACGGGAGCCGAGTTCGTCGATGACGGTCGCCCCACCCTGCTCGGTGAGGTCGGACTCGACGATGAGGGAGCCTTCGTCGACTCCCGCCTCGCGGACGGCGTCCGCGAACCCGAGGCTGCGATCGAGTCCGGTCTGGTGGTCACGCGGGCCGGCGACATGGATCAGACGCTTCCGGCCGTGGACCTCGAGGAGGTGCCTGGTGGCGAGAGCTGACGCGGCACGGTCGTCGATTCCCACCGTCACCGGCTCGTCGAGGTACGGAAAATTACCGATGAGGACGACCGGAACGCCTCCCTGTGAGAGGCGCTGAACCGTGGAATCGGTGATCGCCGCGCTCGTGACGACGGCACCGTCGACCATGTTGCCCCGAAGCACGCGTTCGTAGGCGGCGAGCCCATGGGCCTCGTCGGCGTTGGTGGCGAGGAGGGTCTGAACGTCGCGTCGGTTGCAGGCTTCGGTGACACCCTGCAGGACGTGCGTGAAGTAGGAGTGGCCGAACACGTGTGTCGCCGTGAGAGGAACGATGAGCGCGATGGTGTTCGTCTTCTGGTTGCGCAGCGCCCTCGCGGCCGACGACCCGACGTATCCCAACTCAGTCGCAGCCTGCCGGATCGCGATCTTCTTCTCGGCGCTGATGCGCCCGTTGTCGAGCAACGCCATCGACACGGCGGCGGGAGTCACGCCGACCTTCTCGGCGACGTCTTTGAGGGTCACCCTTCGCCCGTTCGTGGAGGCCATGAGATCCCTTCTGCTTGATCGATTGACCAGTCGAGCCCCAACCTACTGGACCCGACTCGCTTTCCTCAGACGGGCATCGGCCCGCCCTGCACGATCGCACGAATGACGCCAGGATCCAGCTTGGGTACGCGATCCTCGGTCAGAAGGCCGTTCGCCTCCTGCATGGTGTCGGTGAGCTGGGTATAGCAGGATCCGACGACCGCGCGCCCAGCCCGGATCCCTTCGTAGACAGCCAGGAGACGAGCCTGGAAATCCTCGGCGGATGTGGCGGAAGAGTAGCCCCATGCGTCCTCGGCCCGAGCACCGGGCGAGTACGTGATGCCGCCGAATTCCGTGACCATCACCGGGGCGTCGTCTCGGATCGACCCGGTGACTGTCATTCGACGCCCGGCAGGACCGAGCCCGTTCATGAGGTTCGCGCGAAGATTGGGGTCGGCGTACCGGTCGGTCAGGACGGCTTGGTCGGAGTCGTAGTCGTGCACGGTGAGGATGTCGGAGTCGACGTGTTCCCACCCATCGTTGGAGATCACAGGCCTGGTGGGGTCGATAGCTCTGGTCAGTGCCGTCAGCGCCCCGGCGAACGCGACCTGACGCGGGTCGTGGGCGATGTGCTGAATGCCCCAGCTCTCGTTCATCGGAACCCACGTGACGATCGAGGGGTGCGAGCGATCACGATCGACGACGTCCAGCCACTCCCGCGTCGTGCGCGAGACTGCCGTCGGCGAGAACTCGTAGGCGGCAGGCGCTTCTGCCCAGAGCATGAGACCCAGGCGGTCCGCCCAATAGAGGAATCTCGGATCCTCCATCTTTTGATGCACGCGGGCGCTGTTGAATCCCAGTCGAAGGATCCACGCGACTTCGTCCCGGAGTACCTCGGGGCTCGGGGCGGCCAGATGAGAAGTGGGCCAGAAACCCTGGCTGAGAACGGAGCGGATGTAAACGGGGCGTTCGTTCAATAAGAAGGAACGGTTGGCTATCGAGGTCGTCCGCAGTCCGAAGTAGCTGACGACTCGGTCGCGGCCGACTGTGACATCGGCGGTGATGAGGGAGGGATTATCGGGTGACCAGAGCAATCGCTCGTAGTCCTGTCCGTTCGCCTGCTGGGGGAGGTCGAGGGTGACCGTGGCACGTTGCCCGACGAGCGAGGCACCGACGTCCGCGAGTACGACCTCGCCGTGGGTGAGCGTGATGCGAACAGTGTCGCCTGACAGGGGCGGTGCCGTGAGTCGCAGTTCGCAGACCACCCGTGCCCCGGGCACATCGGCCGTCCAGTGGAGCTTCTCGACAGCGACGGCGGGTGTGGCCTCGAGCCACACGCTCTGCCAGATGCCGGTTGTCCTGCGGTACCAGATGACGTGCGCGTCGCTCTGCCAGTCCTGTTTGCCGCGAGGTTGGCCGACGTCGGCGGCGTAATCCTCGGCGCGGACGGTCACGGTATAGCCGGCGTTCCCAGGCTGGATTGGCACCACGAGCGAAAAGGGGGTGTGACCCCCCTCGTGCTGGGCGACCTGCGCTCCGTCCAGCCACACTGTGGCACGGTAGTCGACCGCACCGAAGTGGAGCACGAGACGGGGCCTGTCGTTCTCGTCGTAGCCGGCGGTTACGACGTCGTCCCACGAGATCTCCCGCTGGTACCAGACGACGTCATGGATCCCGTCGACTCCTATTCCCGAGGCGTTCGACTCCGGCGGAAACGGGACGATGATCGTTTCGGGGAAGGCGTGTTCTGGCAACCACCATTGCTCGGTGAGCCCGCGATCGTCGTCGTCGATGGCGAAACGCCAGACGCCGTCGAGGTTCTGCCAGTCTCGGCGGATGAGCTGCGGGCGGGGGTAGTGCGCATCATGCGCCTGCGCGGCCAGGGCCTCGGCCGAGAGGGTGTCAACCGACACGAACATCTCCGTTCGCCGGCGTCCATTCGGCTTCCTCCTGGAAGCTGCTCGCCGCACTCGTGTTCTGGCGAGTCGACTGCGAGTCGGTGACGGAAACGATGCCCATTCGCCGGAAGAAGAGGCTCGTCTCATCCGTCGAATCGGCGAATCGCTCCTGGTCCGCCGGCAGGTCGCCGCTCGGGTCGAGGACGAACTCCTCCACGTTCCGGCCGCCCGAGGCATACGACCAGTCGACGAAGTCGAGAAGAGGCCACCAGGTGTAGCCGCGGATGTCGCACCCCGCCGCGTTCATAGTCCGGACGAGGGCTGCCGATTGCTGCAGCCATGACTGGCGTTCCTGCTCGCTGCCCTCGATGCTGGTCTCCGTGATGACGATCGGGAGACCGTACCTTCGCAGGGCGTCCTCCAAAACGTGTTGCAGCCCCGCCGCGCCTCTGTTTTCCGTCACCTGGCGGGGAGAGCCGGGTGAGCCTCGAAGAATGCGCGGGGTGAGATCGGGGTAGTAGTTCACCCCGAGGACGTCGATCGTGGGAACGTCTCGAGTGAGTCGTTCGAGAGTCGACTGAGAGGCGCCGTGGTCGACGAGGTACTGCCTGTACGGGTGATCCTCGGTGACTCGACCCAGGAGCAACTCCAGGGGGAGCCGAGCGATTGCTTCGTGGTGCGCAACGTCGGCCTCCAATGCGGGGTCTGATGCCGAATACAGGGCAGATGCCTCGACATGCACGATCACGGCGTCCGGATTGGCGCCTCGAATCGCGCTGATGCTCTGTCGGATGCCGTCGACGATGGAGACGGTGACCTCGGTCCATCCGTCCCAGCCGGTGAGCGCCGGCGGCCAGACACCCCGGAGGCCGCAGAACGAGGCGGTGGTGAGCGGTTCGTTCAGGGGAGTGATGTGGTCGACGACACCGCGGTAGCGCTCCGCGAATGCGCCGGCGAACTCGGCCACGGTCTCGGCGTAGCGATCGTCGGCGAACGACCGGGTCAGCCACGTGGGCGTCCCGTAGTGGACCAGGTCGGCTACCACGACGAGACCGAGGGTCTTGACGGCGTAGTCCAGGCGTTCGTCGAGTGACTCCCAGCGGAACTCCCCCGGGGCCGTATGCACGAGTGGCCAGCTGACCCCGTACCGGAACCCGGTTGCCCCGAGTGCCTTGATGCGGTCGAAGTCCTCTCGCCAGTGATCGTCGTGACCGGTGAGGCGGTGCTCGTCGAGTGCTCCCATGGCAGAGCCGACGGGTGGATAGACGCAGGTGTCTTCGATGCCGAGGAGCCAGCGGAGCTCTCCTGAGGCGAAAAAGGGGTCTGTCATGGGTCTTACTTCAATCCGGTGTTAGAGATGCCCGCGACGAAGAAGCGCTGCGCGAGGAAGAAGGCGATGGCAATGGGGATCAGCGAGATGACCGCGCCGGCGAGCAGGACCGCGTGATCGGTGACGTGCTGCCCGCCGAAGAGGGCGAGCCCTGCCGGCAGTGTCTGCAGGTCGGGCGAACTCGTGACGACGAGGGGCCACAGCAGGTCGTTCCACAGGGCGGTGAAGTTCAGCAGCGCCACGGTCGCGATGGCCGGCTTCGAGAGCGGCAGGATGATGCTTCGGTAGATTTTGAAGTGGCTCGCGCCGTCCAGGCGAGCTGCCTCGTCGAGTTCTCTCGGGATGGAGATGAAGAACTGGCGGAACAGGAAGATCCCGAAGGCGCTCGTGGCACGGGGGATGATGAGCCCGTGATAAGTGTTCAGCCACCCGAGGTGGAAGAGCTCGATGAAGACCGGGATGAGAGTCACCTGGAAGGGCACCATCAACGTGACGAGCACGAGCCAGAACGCGATGGTCTTGCCCCGGAAGTCGAGACGAGCCAGTGCGTAGGCGCACATCGAGTCGAAGAGCAGGGTGAGAATCGTGGTCACGCCGGCGAAGACAACCGTGTTCAGGAGTAGGCGCAGGAACGGCAGCTGGTCCCAGACCCCTTTGTAGCCGTGCAGGGTCCACTGGGTGGGGAGAAGGCTGGCGGGGTGTGCGAAGAGGTCGGCCTCGCTGCGGAACGAGGTGCCGATCATCCAGATGAACGGCACGACGGCGACGATCACGCCGGCGGCGACGGCAACCCATTTGACGATGTCGAGGCCATTGCCCCGGCCTCGGATCGGCTGCCGGCGTTGATCCGGGGCGGTCCGGGGCGGCGCGGGTGCGGGGGTCAGAGTCTCAGTCGACATCGTTGTACCTGAAGAATTTCAGTTGAAGAGCGGAGACGATCACGATGAGCAGGAACAGCACCCACGAGATCGCCGACGCGTAACCGGTTTGGAAGTTCACGAATCCGTCGCGGAAGAGGAGGGTCACGAGAGTGTCCGTGGTGAAGAGCGGCCCCCCGCCCGTCATCACGTAGACCAGGTCGAAGAGCTGGAGCGACTGGATGGTCAGGATGACGCTGACGAACAGGATCGTGGGGCGGAGGGCTGGCAGTGTGACGAAACGAACCAGCTGACCACGACTGGCACCGTCGAGCCGGGCCGCTTCGTACTGGTCTTCGGGAACCCCCTTGAGGCCTGCCACCAGGATGATCATGACGAAGCCGACGTTCTTCCAGATCGATACGAAGATGATCGTCGGCAGTGCGAGTGTGGTGGAGGCCAACCACGCCGGGGCTCCCCAGCCGAGGGCTTTGGAGAGGCCGTCGACGAGACCGATGTTGGGATCCAGAAGGAATCGCCACACCAGACCTGCTGCGGTCAGTGACACCACGTAGGGAAAGAAGAACGCCGACCGGATGATCCGGGTGACGAGGTTCTCGGAAGCGAGTGCCAGCGCGAGGAAGAAACCGATCACGAGCAGGAGGAGCACGGAGACGGCCGTGATCTCGACCGTGTGGAGCAGCGCTCCCCAGAACTGAGGATCCCGGGTCAGCTGCACGTAGTTGTCGAAGCCGATGAAGGGTTGATCGGTGGCACCGACGGTCCAGGTGTGCAGGCTGTACCAGAAGGAGCGAACAATGGGCCAGAGCACGAACACGCCGAGAATCGCGAGACTCGGGGCCATGAAGAGCCACGCGGGGCGTGACCTCCACCGGGGCGTCCGGGCCGGGGTCCGGGCGTGGGGCGTCGCCTTGACGCCCCACGTGGTGTCTCCGGTGGTCATCAGCTCGAGCAGCCCGTCAACTGGTTGATGGTCGCGGCGGCGCTCGTGGCGTCGGCGGAGACATCGCCGTCGCGGGTGACTTTCTGGATGAAGGGCACGTAGCCGTTCGCGTCGACCTGCGTGGCACTGGGGACCTGGGGCAGGTAGAGCCGCGCATCGGGTACCTGGCTCGCGAACACCGAGACGGTGGGGTCGGCCTTCAGGGTCGCATTATCGCTCAGGTCGGTTCGCAGCGGCGGAAACCCGGTGCTCTTCGAGAACTTCAGCTGGGTGCTTTTCGAGGTCCAGTAGGCCAGGAACTGCTGCGCCTCGGTCGGGTGCTTCGTCTTTGCCGAGATCGCAAGCGGTGCCGTGCTCCCGAGAGTGACGTTGGTGCCGTCGTCGCCGACGGGGATCTTGGCGATCCCCAGGTCGATCCCCGCCGACTTGTAGCCGGGGGCGGCCCAGGGGCCGTTGATCTCCATAGCCGCCTTGCCTGCGGAGAACAACGAGTCGGCCTCGGCGCCCGACTGGCCCACGGGCGAGATCTTGTCGTCTTTGACGAGGGTGACCCACGGCTGCAGGCTGTCGATGCTGGCCTGCGTCTGGAGGGCGCTGCAGTTCTTGCTGTCGGTGACCTCGCCGCCGGACAGCCACTGCAGAATCGGCCACATCTGAATGGTGTTGTTGTCGGCCAGGGAGAGCCCGTACGTGCCGCCGGTCGTGAGCTTCTTTGCATCGGCCTGGAACTCGGCGACGGTGGTGGGGGCCGAGGCGATGCCAGCTGCCTTGAACAGCTTCTTGTTGTAGTAGAGGCTCAGCGTGGCGTAGTTGGCCGGAACCGCATAGAGCTTGCCGTTGTAGGTGAACTCCTTCGTCAACGCCGAGGCGAACTTCGAGGTGTTGATCTTCGTGTCTCCCGAGCCCGTGGCGGTGAGTGGCAGAACCGAGTTCGTCTTGACGTATTGAGCGATCACATTGGGATCGGGCGCCGGCGCCGCGATGTCCGGGCCAGTCCCGGTGAGCCAGGCCGACGGCAGCTTCTGCTGGATGGTGTCCCACGGCTGAACCGTCATCGTGACCTTCACCTTGGACTGCGAGGCGTTGAAGTCCTTGACGATCTGCTTGTAGCCCGGGGCGTCGCCGCCGGTGAATCCCGTCCAGACGGTCAAATCGACGGGCCCGGACGATGACGACGAGGACGAACACCCTGTGAGTCCGGCACCAGCGGCCAGCAGGGCGATCGCTCCGATCGCTACAGACTTCTTCTTTTTCATGACTCTCCTTTGAGCATCCGGATTTCGGGTTTCCGGTCCGCGCTGAAATGCGCTTTATCGTTATAGCACGATGTCGCCAGAGACGCGAGCTTCGCCAAGGATCCCTGCGTTACGCGGTTCCCCCAGGTGCATCGAGGCCGGTTTCCACTCGCTCGCCGAGTTCACCCCGCGTTCACGAGTCGGGCTTACCTTCGCGGCAACCGCTTCGACGTCGTGCCGGAGCCTCCACGTCTGGAGTCATCGATATGAGCGTCCTCGTCATCGTCCTGATGGTCATCGTCATTGCCCTGATCTTCGATTTCACCAACGGTTTCCACGACACTGCCAATGCCATGGCGACGTCGGTCGCTACGGGGGCGCTCAAGCCCAAAGTCGCGGTGCTGCTGTCGGCCGTGCTCAACCTGGTGGGCGCATTCCTTTCGACTCAGGTCGCCAAGACGGTCTCGTCGGGCATCCTCACCGAAGACTCGAAGGGCCTGCCGCACATCACGCCCGTGCTGATCTTCGCCGGCCTCGTCGGTGCCGTGCTCTGGAACCTCGGCACCTGGTGGCTCGGCCTGCCATCGAGTTCGACCCATGCGTTGTTCGGAGGCCTCATCGGTGCGGCCATCATCGGATCCGGCGTCAGCGCTGTCGATTTCTCGGGTGTCCTGTCGAAGATCGTGCTTCCCGCGGTGCTCTCACCGTTCATCGCGGGTGCTGTCGCGCTCATTGCCACCTACATCGCCTACCGGGTGACGAAACTCTCCGAGGTGCATGGTGCGAAGCGCGGCTTCCGGCACGCGCAGACCGTGTCGGCTTCGCTGGTTTCGCTGGCTCACGGCACGAACGACGCCCAGAAGACGATGGGCGTCGTCACCCTGACGTTGATCGTGAGCGGCTACCAGGCCTCCAACACGGGCCCGCAGATCTGGGTGATCCTCATCTGCGGCCTGGCGATCGCCCTGGGCACCTACACCGGCGGCTGGCGCATCATGCGAACGGTCGGCAAGAACATCACCGACGTGGAATCGCCCCAGGGTTTCGCAGCCGAGACGAGCTCGGCTGCCACGCTGCTCATCTCGTCGAACCTCGGTTTTCCCCTGTCGACCACCCAGATCACGTCCGGTGCGGTCGTCGGAGCCGGGCTCGGCAAACGACTCGCCTCGGTCCACTGGAACACGGTCAGCAAGATCGCCCTCGGGTGGGTTGTGACCCTGCCGGCCGCGGCGCTCGCCGGGGGTGGTGCAGCCTGGCTCGCCGGGACCGGCGCGATCGGACTCGCGGCGGTCGTGGTCGTCGCGGTCGCGGGTGGCGGCACCTTCGTGCTGCTCGCGAGACGCCACCCGGTCAGCCACGAGAACGTGAACGACGACTCATCGACCGCCACCGGTCGACCGCTCGCCGATGTCTCCACCGGTTCCTCCACCTCGTCTGACTCCTCGAAGGGTTGAAGTCATGAGTACAACCTCCCTCCTCGCCGCAGCGTCATCGTCGTCGGCCGCCGGGTTCCTCGGTGTCGACTGGTCGTCCATCGCCGAGGTCTGTGTCGTCACCCTGGTCGCCACGGTTGCGATCGTGACCATCTTCTCGGTTGGGCTCCGGCTGCTCTCGATCGGATCGCCCGACGACGGTGGTGAGATCGCCGGCCATGGCGCGCTGACCTCCCGACCGGCGGCCGCGACCCTGGGCGGGTACGTCTGTGTCGGCATCGGCGGTGCGGCGGTGCTGTATGGCATCTACCTCGTGGTGCCGCTTTTCCACTGACGGGCGTCGGTGTTGCCGTGCGCGACCACGGTCTGCTCTTGCGCCTCAACACGGTGAAATCGCCCGCTTTTTCGGCGTCACCCTCTGCTCACGACCGCACGCGTTCAGTAGACGGGTCGATGGTTGGATCGAACCATGAGCAGTAGCGCCAACATTGCACTAGTCACCGTCGACGGTTCCGAGGTGTCTCGTGACTACGACCTCGATCCGGTGCCCGAATTCGAATTTGTGACTGACGAGAACAACTCATATCGAGTCATCATGGAGGAGACGGAAAGCGATCGTATGTGGACTGTCACTCGGGTCGATTCCGGTCACGAGAGTGAGGCTGGAACGGTGCGACACGAGAAGCCCTGGCTGATCTTCGGGTCGAGCGCACATCGCTACTTCAAGCCTGGAGCCACCTTCTCGTCGGGTTTCCAAAACGACCTCTGGAATGCGGTTCAGTCTCTCGCCGAGTGAGAGATGCAGGCATCCCGTAGTCGAAGTCGAATTAGAACGAGCCCGCATGCTTCCGGAGGAGATAGTCAAGCGGGCTCGTGGCTAAAGGATCAGTGGCTGGTAGCGGATTTCCACCAGGCGAGATCCGCATCGATCTCAGTCGACTGGTGCAACTCCGTGCCGTTGAAGGTGAAGACTTCGAGGTCGACATCCAGGGTGGTCGTTCCCTCCTGAATCTTCAGGCGAACGGTGGGGTTGAGCCGAGGCGGCGTGTAGTCGAACTCGCTACCGGTTTCGACGTCCACGATTCGCGTGATATCGATTGAGCCGGCATCGAATACGGGGTCGGAGCCAGCGTAAAACTGGACTGCGCCGTCGTTGACGACTGCGATGACGTAGGACTCGCCCAGCAGTTTGATCTCGCGGTCTCCTTCGTGCTTTTCGATGTCGCGGAGGACAACGCGAGCAGGAAGTGTGGCCCGGAGGTGCCGGCGTTCGAGATCGGGATGAAGTCGAGCGACCTCGGCATCGCGGACTTTGACTTCTTCGTCATGGGTAGCGGACATGCCGCAACGATACTGAGAAACCTATATTTTTGCAGTGTGCGCATCGACGTCTATTTCTGACAAGGCCACGATCGTGAGAGAAACGGAACAGCCGTTTGCGGTCTCATGAGACTGACCGTCATTCCGGGGTATCGCCCTGGCTGGCCTGTTCCGTCAACGTCTCGTTATAGAGCTCCGTTGCTCTCTGACCCCACTTCCTGGTGAAAAGGATCCGATATCCGCCAGCGAGCAGCCAGACGGCAGCGACAGTGAAATGTCCGAGAGACTCGGTGACGGATTCGAGCGCGCGAATTCCACCGAGAATAACGTAGACCAGGGCAAGGCTGAAGTAGAGCCAGCCAGCGCCGGCGCTCATGTCGGCCAGTGGCTTGAGAAAACGCAGACGTCGTGACAGGGATACCTGTCTGGGGAGAGGCCCGTCGCGCACCCATTGGTGGAGCATCCAATGCGCCGTGTAGCCGCCCACGCGAGACCACGACCACAGCAGGAGTGCTGAGACGACGCAGATGAGTGCTCCCGCCACAGCTGCAACGGCTGACGCAGAGGCGCCCGCGAATCCCGGGGGAAACAGGCTCAGCCACAGCACGAGGAAAACCCCTGCCAGGCCCAATATCTGCAGGCACGGCAGTGCGTAGAAGGCCAGACCGCGACGGGCCTTAAGCGGGGCCTCTCGTTGTGAATTGGACGTCGGAGTCTCCTTCGAGCAAAAAGCAGAGTGCAATCGATCTGACATTCTCACGATGCGGCTAGTGGTCGGGGAGCACTCCGGTGAGGGCAAGGACCACTATCGAGACCTCGCCGACGCAGAGAACGATGCCGATCAGTCGAATGTAGGCCGGGCTGAACTGGCGTCCGGTGACGCTTCGGCCCATCAGGCTGAGCGCCCAGTCGTCCCAGATGGCGACGATGGCGCCATAGACTGCGGCGATGGCACCGCCGATGCCGAAGATGACCTGTGGGTTCACTTCTTGGCCGCCCTATTTTGGCGAATCAGGATCCGCACGAACTGGGTCTCCATGAACACGCAGATCGCGAGAGCGATCAGGGCGACGAGGATCCCAGTGCCCAAGGGGTGCGTGTTCGTGACGGCCGCGATCGGGGTTGCGACGCACAGAAAACCGCACACGATGACGTTGAACCAGGCTCCGATACGGCCCCCGGGTGGGGTCGCCATCCGGTTCAGCGGATCCCATCCTCTAGCCACGGATCTCTCCGGAGTCCACGGCTGAGTTGTGTGTCACGGGCGTGGAGTCCACCTGGGCCAGGAGGACATCGATCTTCCTGACCAAGCGCTTCGCGGCGACAATCGAGAACACCGCGATAGCGACGAAGAAGGCGACGAAGATCCAGGGGGCGACCGCAGTCGGATCCTGGACCGCTAACCACACGCCCAGTGCGGTGAAGACGCCGAAGACAATCGGATTCATCCACTGGGCTCGTTCATTTTGCCTCCGGCGCCCCTCGAGTGCAGGCACCCACAGTGACGCGTCAGCGCCCTTCGGCACGGAACCCGTTTTGAGGGCCGTGGCGATCTGGGCGGTTGTCTCGACACCACCGTCTCGGCGCCGTTGCCGGGCTACGAGGGCAGTCATGGCCCCGCCGAAGAGGGCGGCGGTGACGAAGCGAATCAGCGCGGTGACGAGAGTCAGTCTTCCCGTTCCATCGAGAAGGGCGAAGCCGTAGGTCCCGATGAAGTAGACACCGGTGAACCAGGCGAACAGCACGCCGAGAGGAGCGGTCTGGATGTGAGCGCGGAATTCCTTCATCGCTTCGGCAGCTCGTTTACAGGGGCATGTCGGCGCATGGGGTCTCCTTGGAAGGGCCGAGGAAGATTCGGGCGTCTTCGGCCTGCTCATAAGGTAATCCCTCACGGCCCCGACGTCCGCCGCAAGGCGCGACGTCAGCCTCGCCCGTAAGCACTCCCGTCGCAGGTGTGAACGGCCGAGTCGTCGCCGAGCAAACGCAGGTTGTACGTCGCGCAGTCGACGAACGTGCCGATGCTGATACGTGACGAAGACCTCCGGAGTTCGCCCTTCGACGGGCCGTCCGATCCGATACCCGCGCGGTGCACCATCCACTCGATGTCGCGCGCCTCGTCGTCGAGGAACCGCATCACCGCCTCATTGTCTTCGTGCTGGCCGATGTAGCCGCGAGCGAGCGTGCTTCGCACCGCTCGGAGAACGGGCGAGAGCCGCTTGCCCGGGGCTGCGCTCAGCCCGCCCGCCTGATAGAGGAACCGACGAGTGCCGCTCCGTCGCATCGCGGGCACAAGGGCGCGGACGAGCGCGGTATTGACCTTGCGCTCGCGCTGCGCCGCCGCATCGCCCAGCATCGCGACCACCGCGTCGACACCGTGAAGCAGCGCGTCGAGATCGAGGTCGTCGTCGATCGATCCCTGCACGATCTCCACGTCGTCGTGCGCGATTGTCATCTTGCTGGGTGTCCGAGCGAGCACGCGGACGCGGTGGCCGGCGTCGAGAGCGAGCCGGGTGAAGTGCTGCCCGGTCTGCCCGGTGCCGCCGAATACCAAAAGTGTTCGCTGGGTTGTCATGACCCCAATATAGGCACTGTCTAGAAAATAGGCAATGACTAGTTTGGGTTTAGACTGACGTCATGACCGAGCGGCCCTTTCATCACGGAAACCTCCGTGCTGTCTTGCTCGATGAGGCAGTCGGCGTTTTGCGCGAGACCGGCGTGGAAGGCCTCTCTCTCCGAGATCTCGCCCGGCGCGCCGGTGTCAGCCACGGCGCCCCGCGGAGTCACTTCGTCGACCGCCAGGCGCTGCTCGACGCTCTGGCCGAGCTTGGCTTCGAGCGGCTCACGACCGCGGTTCGTCGAGCACTGGCCGAGGAGGGCGACATCTCGAAGCGCTTTGATCGCGTCGCGCGGGCCTATGTCGACTTCGCCATCGACGACGCCGCGCTCATGGAGCTGATGTTCCAGACCAAGACGACCGACCGATCCGACCGGGTGAGCGATTCGGCGGGCGCGCTGTTCGCCCTGCTCGACAGCGCGATGGGCCCTCAGCCCGAGGGTGATGACGACGGCTCCCGATTCGACTTCAAGATGCTCTTCGCCGCCACGATGCAGGGGATCGCCTCGCTCGTGGGATCCCGACGGCTGGAGCGTACCGCCGCAGATCGCCTGGTCGGTGCGGCGATGGAGACGATGCTCGGGTCTGGCCTCGGCGCCCGCGCCGTCACAGCCCGCTGACCTCGGGCGCTCGTCGAGCGGCGGCGTGTGTGCCCCCGGGCTGGTTGCTCAACGCGTGTGCGCCGGATCCTGACTCGTCAGAAAGAGCCGGTGGCTCGTGATGAGCACGGACAGCCAGCCGGCCCCGGTCGTCCAGCCGACGGCGACGTCAGTGAACCAGTGGGCACCGAGCAGCACTCGAGACAGGCCGACCGTGACGGCAGTCGCAGCGGCCGTGGCGATGACGACGGTCTGCGGTGCGTTCCGCTCCTCGTACAGGGCGAAGAGGTAGGCCCCGGCGCCGAGCACGGTGGTGGCGTTGAGGGTGTGACCCGAGGGGAACGAGGGTGACTTCTCGAACGGCGCGATGGCGTCTCGTCGATGAGGGCGGTTGCGGTCGATGATGTTCTTGCCCGCCAGAGTCATGGCCAAGGATCCGACGCCGGCCGCCGTCACGACCACCACCGGTGTCAGCTCGCGGCTGCGGGCCGCCAGGGCTCCCGCCATCGCGAGCCCGAGAACGGGCATGCCGACGGGCCCGAAGAGCCGGGCGATCCCGGCTGCGCTCGCATCGACGGCGGGGGAGCGGAGCTTCTGCGCCAGAGCCAGGGCGGGCCCGTCGAGGCTCTCGATACCGTTGCGGCTCGTGACTCCGTCGTAGATCCACGAGGCACCGACCGTTGCTGCGACGGCGATGCCGCCGCCCACCGCCAGGGTGGCCGCTAGTGCCGGTCGTGCACCGACACGGGAAGCAAGCCGGCCATGGCGGTCTGCCAGCCGTTGCCCGGCCTTCGTGCGCCACTCCCGCACATCGCGACTGCCGATCTTCCGGTCGAGGCGGTCGTCGGTGTCAGGCTGGCGCACGTGGGTCACCTGTTCAGTGTGCTCGGGTTCGTCGAGCATGTCCGGTGGCGGCTCGCGCGTTCCACGCGGTGGCCCAGCGGCACCGGCTCGCCAATGAAAGACGTAGGAGGCCGGCTCCACGGGAGGCTGGTGGAAAAAGCGACGATCTTTCGAGATCGAGTCGCCGCTTGGCCGCCCGCCTCTACCGGCGATCTGCCAGGTTGCTCTAAGCTCGGCGTCGATCACTAGCCGAAGCAGTCCAGGAGGACAGACGATGTCGTATTCCCAGCCCCCCGCCTACCAGGGCGAGTCGAAGTCGCTCCCGGGCGAACCGCCGCTCAACCAGCCGTACTACGGCGCACCCATCGGTGCGGCCGCCAAGCGGTTCTTCAAGAAGTACGCCACCTTCTCCGGTCGTGCGTCGCGAAGCGAGTTCTGGTGGTGGACCTTGATCGCTGGCATCGTCAGCATCGTGCTGAACATCATCTCTCAGGCTGCCGGTGGAAACACGATGAGCGCCTCAGGAGCGATGACGATGTCGGGCGGCGCAACTGTCGTGTCGGTCATCGCCGGAATCTGGGCCCTCGCCACGATCATCCCGTCGCTGGCGCTGGCATGGCGACGCCTCCACGACACCAACCGCAGCGGGGCCTGGTACCTGCTCATTCTGATTCCCTTTGTGGGCGCCATCATCCTCATCGTGTGGTTCGCGTCGGCGGGCAAGCCCGAAGGCCAGCGCTTCGACCGCTGATAGCGTCGGGCCTCCGCTTCGGTCGGAGTCCTGACAACGAGAGACGCCCCGGCCCGGACATTCGGCCCGGGGCGTCTGGGCGCTCAGACGTCCTCGCGCCGTCGACAAGCGCGCCCGCGCGAGTGAGCGAGAATGGCCGCATGTCGAACACGGTCGGAAGGCCCCGCCTCAAGCAGAGCCAGCGGCCCAGCATGGAGGCCGCCGACGAGATTCTCGATGCCGCCGCCGAGCTCTTCACCACACGCGGCTACTCGGCGACGTCGACCCGGCGGATCGCCGAGAGCGTCGGACTGCAGCAGGCGTCGATCTATCACTACTTCGCCACCAAGCAGTCGATCCTCCGCACGCTGCTGCTGAGCACGGTCGAGACCACCCTCGCAGCACTGCCCGGCTTGCTCGCCAGCGAGGGTCACGCCGCGGCCCGCCTCCATGCCCTCGCCCGGTTCGACTCGGCCCAGCTGCTGGCGTCGACCTGGAACCTGGGGGCGCTCTACCTGCTGCCCGAGGTGCGGGGCAGCGAATTCGACGACTTCACACGGGCCCGGCGCGATCTCCGTGACGCATACGCGACACTGGTCGACGAGGTCGCGACCGAAGAGGGCCTAGCCCTCTCGACCGTTCAACGCGAGCTCCCATTCCGTGTGGTCGAGACGGTCATCAGCATTCGCATGGATTCCGACGGCTTGCCCCCGACGCTCTCCGGCGAGATCGCGGACGCCGCTCTCCGCGCACTCGGAGTGGCGAGCGATCGCTGGGTCGCAGCCGTCTAAGCGCAGGATCCGGGCGCCCTCTGCAGAATTAACACACCTGCAACCTGGGTCTCACGCGCTCGAAATCTGCCGCGAAAAACGTCGGTTACGTTTCTATCGAGCAATAGAAAGAGACGTGAGATGACGACGATTCCAGCTGCCTCCAGCACCTCGACGACAGCGGGCGCGAAAGCGCATGCCCGCGCCCAGGAGGCCGAAGCGGCGGCTTCGGGCGCACCGGACGCGGTGGTTCCGGCCGAGTCGTGGGCCGGTCAGATCGCGGCCGACAAAAGCGACGTCGTCTGGGCCGAGACGGTCGCGGGTGGCAGCTACGCCCACCGCGTCCTCGCCGCGGGATCGAGCGTCCGCCTCACCGACATAGCCGGCGACGCCTGCGCCTCCGTGCTTCTCTACAACGCCGACGCTCCCTGGGAACGCCTCAACGTCGCCGACACGGCGAAGGTGCAGTGGCAGGTGTACACCGCGCCGGGGCAGCTGCTGCTCAGCGACCAGGGGCGCGTGCTCGCGTCGGTCGTCGACGACACCTCGGGCCACCACGACATCCTCTACGGCACGTCCGCCGAGGCGCGCAATGTCGAGCGCTACGGTGACGGCGCTCCCGAGGGCGCGAGCCCTGCGGGCCGCGAGCTCTTCGCCGTTGCCGCGGCGAAGAACGGTCTCGGTCGCCGCGACATCGCACCGTCGATGTCGTTCTTTCAGGGCGTGACGATCGACGCCGAAGGATCGCCCACGTTCACCGGATCGTCCGGCCCCGGAGGCTCGATCACGCTGCGCACCGAGATGCCCGTGATCATGCTCGTGGTCAACGCGGCGCACCCGCTCGATCCGCGCGAGGAGTACATCGCGTCGCCGCTCGAGATCGTGGCGTGGCGGGATCGGAGAACGGACCCGTCGGATCCTCGGTGGGTGGCGACGCCCGAGGGGCGACGCGCCTTCGAGAACACGGCCGACTACCTGAAGGGACGGGGCATCGCATGAGCGACTTCGGAGTGGAGATTTCTCGCGAGACCGTTGCGGCCCGCGCCCCGTGGTCGGCGACGCTGAAAGCCGGGCAGATCTTGACGATCGTCGACGTCGACGGCAATCAGGCCGTCGATTTCTTGGCCTACGACGCCGCCGATACGAGCCGGGCCTACAGCGCCCAGGCGACGCTGCAGGGGCAGTCGTCTGTCTACCTCACGGTCGGGAGCGTGCTCCGCGACAACGAGTACGACCCGCTGCTCACCCTCATCGCCGACGAGGTCGGGCGGCACGACACCCTCGGCGGAGCCTGCTCGAAAGAGTCGAACACGCTCCGCTACGGCCATCACACCTACGGCCAGCACGCCTGTGCCGAGAACTTCATGCGCGAGATCTCGCGGTACGGCATGGGCAAGCGCGACCACGTGTCGAACGTGAACTGGTACATGAACGTGCCGGTCGACCCCGACGGCGCCCTCGGCATCGTCGACGGAATCTCGGCACCCGGCCTGTCGCTGAGCCTGCGCGCCGAGAAAGACACCCTCGTGCTCGTCTCGAACTGCCCGCAGATCAACAACCCCTGCAACGGCTTCGACCCGAGCCGCGCCGAGATGATCATCTGGAGCGGCGGTGCCGATGTCTGAGTCGGTCGGGGCGCCTCCCGAGACCAGGGCGATTCGTACGCTGCTGGTCGCCAACCGCGGCGAGATCGCGGTGCGCATCATCCGCTCGGCGCGTGAGCTCGGCATCCGCACGGTGGCCGTCTTCTCGGAGGTCGACCGCGGGGCCGCGCACGTGCACGCCGCCGACGAGTCGGTGTTGCTGGGGCCGACGGCTCTGGCCGAGAGCTACCTCAACGTCGACGCGGTCGTTCGGGCCTGCCGCGAGACCGGGGCCGACGCGGTGCATCCGGGCTACGGCTTCCTCTCTGAAGACGCCGATTTCGCCGAGCGCCTCGAGGCCGAGGGCATCGCCTTCGTGGGGCCGACTCCCGATCAGCTCCGCATCTTCGGCGCGAAGCACACCGCACGTGATGCGGCGATGGCTGCTGGGGTGCCCATCTTCCCCGGCACGACCCTGCTCGCCGACGCCGACGATGCGGCACGCCAGGTCGCTCCGATCGGCTACCCGGTGATGTTGAAGGCGACCGGTGGTGGCGGCGGAATCGGCATGACCGTCTGCCGCGACGAGGCGAGCCTGCGTCTCGCCTACGACCGGGTCAGCCGGATGGCGGCGGCCAACTTCGCCTCGGCCGGCGTCTTCGCCGAGCGCTACGTCGAGCGGGCCCGCCACGTCGAAGTGCAGGTCTTCGGAGACGGGCGGGGCGGCGTCGTGTCACTCGGCGACCGTGACTGTTCACTGCAGCGCCGCAACCAGAAGGTCGTCGAAGAGGCACCCGCCCCGGCGCTGCCCGACGACGTGCGAGAGCGCCTCCACGACTCGGCCCGGCGTCTTGCCGCGTCGCTCGAGTACCGATCCGCGGGCACCGTCGAATTCGTCTACGACGCCGAGCGCAACGAGGCCTCCTTTCTCGAGGTGAACGCGCGCCTGCAGGTCGAGCACCCGGTCACGGAGGCGATCACCGGGGTCGATCTCGTCGCCTGGATGCTCCGGCTCGCGAGCGGCGACCGCGGGATCCTCGAGCCCTACCTCGACCGGGAAAGCGGCCTGGGCTCTGTTCCCGTCTCGGGTCACGCCATCGAGGCACGTGTCTACGCCGAGGATCCGGCCACCGACTTCCGCCCCAGCGCCGGAGTCATCACGGGCGTCACTCTGCCCGGCGGCGACGGCGTGCGGGTCGACGGCTGGGTCGAGCGCGGCACCGAGGTGTCGACCGCCTACGACCCTCTGCTCGCCAAGGTGATCGTCGAGGCGGCCACGCGCGACGAGGCGCTCGAACGCTTCGGCGAGGCGCTGGCCGAGTGCCGGATCGACGGCATCGAGGTCAACCTCGGCATGCTGCGCGCCGTGGCAAAGCTCGAGGCCTTCCACGAAGCCACGCACTCGACGCAGACGCTCGACGGTGTCGGTGACCCCGAGCCCCGGATCACCGTCGAGCGCCCGGGCCTGATGACGACCGTGCAGGACGCCCAGGGGCGGACGGGCCTCTGGCAGGTGGGAGTGCCGCCGAGCGGCGCGATGGACGACCGCTCGCTCCGCCTCGGCAACGTCGCGCTCGGCAACGACGTCGACGCGGCCGGCCTCGAGTGCACGGCGACCGGCCCGAGACTCGTCTTCACCCACGCCACGGTGGTCTGCGTCACGGGTGCCCCGGCGACCGTGCAGATCGAGGGCCGCGACGTTCCGATGTGGGAGCCGATCACCGTTCCGGCGGGCGGTGCCCTCGACGTCGGCGACGCGACGGCGGGCCTCCGCACGTATGTCGCCGTCGCGGGTGGGCTCGACGTGCCCGACTACCTCGGCAGTGCCTCGACCTTCACGCTCGGCCAGTTCGGCGGGCACGGCGGTCGCGCACTGCGGCTCGGCGACGTGCTGAGGGCGGTACCGCAGGATCCTTCCGCCCCGGCTCCGACGACGGCTGCGGTTCCCGACGCCCAGCGTCCCGTGATGACCTCGCACTGGCGGGTGGCCGTGACCGAGGGGCCACATGCCGCCCCCGACTTCTTCACCCGCGACGACATCGACGCCCTCTACGCCGCGACCTACGGGGTGCACTTCAACTCGGCCCGGACGGGCGTGCGCCTGATCGGGCCGAAACCGACCTGGGCGCGCCAGGACGGCGGCGAGGCCGGGCTGCACCCCTCCAACATCCACGACAACGCGTATTCAATCGGCGCCCTCGACTTCACCGGTGACACCCCGATCCTGCTCGGCCCCGACGGACCGAGCCTCGGCGGGTTCGTCTGCCCGGTGACGGTCGTGTCGGCCGAGCGCTGGAAGCTGGGCCAGCTGCGGCCCGGCGACACCCTGCAGTTCGTGCCGATCGCCGCGGCCGACGCGCCCTCGCGGAGGTCGCTCGACTTCACCTCGTTCGCTCCAGCGCGCGACGGCGACGACGGCGTGCTCGCGCGGATCGACGGCGACCCGAGCGTCACCTACCGGCGCTCGGGCGACGACAACGTGCTCGTCGAGTACGGCGAGATCGTGCTCGACCTCGCACTCCGGGCCCGGGTGCACGCCCTGCACATGCTGCTCGTCGAACGCGACCTCCGCGGTGTCGTCGATCTCACGCCGGGCATCCGCTCGCTGCAGATCCACGTCGACCCGGACGTGCTGCCGATCACGCGGCTCATCGGCATCCTCCGCGAGCTCGAGGGTGAGATCCCGCCGGCGGCACAGCTCGTCGTACCGAGCCGGCAGGTCCGCCTGCCGCTCAGCTGGGACGACCCGGCGACCCGCGAGGCGATCGCCCGCTACATGGCGGGTGTGCGGAGCGATGCCCCGTGGACGCCGTGGAACATCGAGTTCATCCGCCGCATCAACGGGCTGGAGTCGGTCGACGACGTCTACCGCACCGTCTTCGATGCGGAGTACCTCGTCTTGGGTCTCGGGGACGTCTACCTCGGTGCTCCCGTGGCGACCCCGTTGGATCCTCGTCACCGACTCGTGACCACCAAGTACAACCCGGCGCGCACCTGGACCGCCGAGAACTCCGTCGGCATCGGGGGCGCCTACCTCTGCATCTACGGCATGGAGGGCCCGGGCGGCTACCAGTTCGTCGGCCGGACAACGCAGGTGTGGAGTCGGTACCGCGAGAACGCGCCGTTCGAGAAGGGGTCGCCGTGGCTGCTCCGGTTCTTCGATCGCATCAGCTGGTACCCCGTCGAGCCCGAGGAGCTCCTCGACCTGCGCGCCGACCTCGCCGCCGGCCGGGGGAGTCTCGACATCACCGATGGCAGCTTCTCGCTCGCCGAGCACGAGAGCTTCCTGGCCTCGAACGCCGAGGGGATCGCGAGCTTCCGGGCTCAGCAGGCGATCGCTTTCGCGGCGGAGCGGCACGCGTGGGAGGAGGCGGGAGAGTTCGACCGCGCCGAGCAGGCAGCCGCGACCGTCGTGGCGGATGCCGACGAGGTCGTGGTGCCGCCCGGTGGCACTCGCGTGGATGCCCCCTTCGTCGCGAACGTCTGGAAGACCGAGGTCGCTGTCGGCGACACCGTCGCGAAGGGGCAGACGCTCGTCGCCCTGGAGGCCATGAAGATGGAGAGCTACATCGAGGCGCCTCACGGCGGAGTCGTGACGCAGGTGCTCGCCGTGCCCGGATCGCAGGTCAACCCGGGAGACGCGCTCGTCGTGCTCGCTCCCCGAGAAGGAGAAGCAGCATGACCGTCGACCGAGTGAGGGCGGCCTTCGCCGCCATCGAGAACGCCGACCGGCCCGAGGTGTGGATCACGCTCCGGCCCGAAGGGGATGTCGCGCGGGAGTTCGAGGCGGCCAGTGAAGCCGAGGTCGGGCCGCTCGCGGGGCTGCTTCTGGCAGTGAAGAACAACGTCGATGTCGAGGGCATCGAGACCACCGCGGCGTGCCCGGCATTCGGGCGCGGGCCTGCCGCCGCCGATGCGACCGCGGTCGCGCGGCTTCGCGCGGCCGGGGCCACCGTGATCGGCGCGACGAACCTCGACCAGTTCGCGACCGGCCTCGTCGGCCAGCGGAGCCCCTACGGCCGAGTGCGTGATGCGCGTCGACCCAGGCACATCTCGGGTGGCTCGAGCTCGGGGTCGTCGGTCGCTGTGGCCCTCGGGTTCGCCGACATCGCCATCGGCACCGACACGGCCGGGTCGGGCCGGATTCCCGCCGCCCTGCAGGGCCTCGTCGGCATCAAGCCGACCCTCGGCGTCGTCTCGACCGAGGGCGTGCTCCCCGCCTGCCGGTCGTGGGACGCCGTCACGATCTTCGCCCGCGACCTCGACACGGCGGCCGCGGCGATGAGTGCCATGGCCGGCGGCGACGAGGCCCGGGCCTTTCCCGACGATGCCCCCATCGCCGCACCCAGGGCTGCCCGCATCGCCGTGCCCGAGACGCTCGTCGGCATGTCTCCCGAGTGGGAGGCGGCTTTCGCCGCCGCTGCAGACCGCCTCCGCGACGACGGCTGCACGGTCGAGACGATCCCGTTCGAGTCGTTCTTCGAGGCCGCGCGCCTCCTCTACGACGGCGCCCTCGTGGCTGAGCGGCACGCGGCCGTCGGCGAGTTCGTCGACGCGCACCCCGACGAGGTCGAACCCACTGTCGGCGCCATCGTCAGCCGTGCCGGCACGGTGCGGGCGAGCGACATGGTCACCGACCTCGAACGTCTCGAGAAGCTCCGCCGCCGCAGCCTCGCGCTGCTCGACGGCTTCGACGCCCTCCTCATCCCCACCGCCCCGGGCCACCCGACCGTCGAGGCCGTCGCCGCCGACCCGATCGGCGTCAACTCGTGGATGGGCACCTACACGAACTTCTGCAACCTGTTCGACCTCGCGGCAGTCGCCGTGCCGTCCGGCACCGTCACCGACGCCACCGGAACCTCGCAGTTCGGCGTGACCGTCGTCGCGCGGACGTTCGCCGACGCCGTCGCGCTCGACCTCGCTCGCCGCGTTCAGCTCGAGACACCCTCGGCAGCGAGCCCAGGATCCGCTCCCGCGCTCCCCAGCACCCCGCTCCCGTGGCCGACACGTGCGGGAGCCCCCTCCGTCCCGCTCTTCGTGGTCGGCGCGCATCTTCCCGGGCAGCCGCTCGAGGCCCAGCTCACAGCCCGCGGCGCTCGGTGGCTCGGCGAGGCGCACACCGCCGAGGCCTACCGCCTCGTGGCGCTCGACACCGTGCCGCCGAAGCCCGGCCTCGTGCGGGTCGGCGAGGGCGGAGTGTCGATCGTGGGCGGGCTGTGGCAGGTGCCGACCGCAGCGCTGGGCACGTTTCTGGCAGAGCTCCCGGCGCCCATGAACCTCGGGCAGATCGAGCTGCGGGCCGGATCCTTCGTCACCGGTTTCGGGTGCGACGCGGCCAGCGCGGTCGGTGCTCGCGACATCACCGAGCACGGCGGCTGGCTCGCCTACCTCGGGGTTTAACGCACCCGTAACAGGGCCGAAATCGGGCACGCGACCTGCGACTCCAGACTGTTTTCACAAATACCTGTCACCCGACAGATACGCAGTCTCGTCCGATCGCGAAAGGCACGTCATGAGCCCGCTCGACCCACTGCCCCAACAGACCTCCGTCCGCCCGTCACCCGCTTCGACCGACTCGGTTTCCACCGGCGCGGTCCCGACCGGCGCGGCCTCGACCGGCGCGGTCTCGACCGACTCGGGCGAGCTCGCCACCTTCGGTTACCGCCAGGATCTCCATCGCAGCGTCGGCACATTCGCGTCGTTCGCCGCCGGCTTCTCGTTCGTGTCGATCTTGACGACGGTGTTCCAGCTGTTCGGCCTCGGCTTCTCGTTCGGCGGCGCGGCCTTCTTCTGGGCCTGGCCGGTCGTCTTCGCGGGGCAGCTGCTCGTGGCGCTCAACTTCGCCCAGCTCGCCGCCTGGTGGCCGATCTCGGGAGCGATCTTCCAGTGGTCGAGCAGGCTCGCGGGCTCGATCGTCGGCTGGTTCACCGGCTGGACCATGATCATCGGGCAGATCCTCACCGTGGCCGTCGCCGCGGTCGCGGTGCAGGCGGTGCTGCCGGCGATCTGGTCCGGATTCCAGATCGTCGGGGGCCCGGACGCCGACCCGGCACCCCTGTCGCCGACGGGTGCAGCCAACTCGGTCGTGCTCGGCTGCATCCTCCTCGTCGTCACCACCGTGGTCAACGTGGTGTCGGTGCGACTCATGGCGCGCGTCACCAGCGTCGGCGTCGTGATCGAGATCGTCGGCGTCATCGCGCTGATCGCGTGCCTCTTCTTCCTCCCCGAGCGCTCGGCCAGTGTGGTGTTCACCACGGAGGGTCGGGAGCCCGGCGGCGCCTACATCTGGGTCTGGCTGGCCTCCGCGCTCATGGCGGCGTACGTGATGGTCGGCTTCGACTCGGCCGGGGAGCTCTCGGAGGAGACGCACGCCCCGCGCCGCACGACACCGAAGACGATCATCCGGGCCCTCACGGTCTCGGGGCTCGGCGGTGCGCTCCTGATCATCGCGGCGCTGGTGGCTGCTCCGAGCCTCACCGACGGATCCCTCGTCTCCGGCGGTCTCGCCGGTGTCGTCGACGCGCGCCTCGGCCCGGTACTCGGCCGGCTGCTGCTCTGCGCCGTCGCAGTCGCAGTGTTCGCCTGCACGCTCGCCGTGCAGACCTCCGGTTCGCGGATGATGTACTCCATGGCCCGGGAGCGCGCGCTGCCCTTCTCCGCGGCGCTGTCTCGGGTCTCGGTGCGCACCGGCACGCCGATCATCACCTCGGTCGTCGTCGGCGTCGGGGCGGCTCTGGTGCTGCTCGCGAACGTCGGCCAGTCGGCGCTGTTCACCGCCCTCTCGAGCCTCTGCATCGCCATGCTCTACCTGGCGTACCTCGGCGTGACGGTGCCGCTGCTGGTGCGGCGCATTCAGGGCCGCACTCGCGTCGAAGAGTCGGGCGTCGACGAAGAGGGCAAGCCCCTCTTCTCGCTCGGGCGCTGGGCGATCCCCGTCAACGCGGTGGCGGTCGTCTACCAGGTGCTCATGGTGGTCAACCTCGCGTGGCCTCGGTCGGCGATCTACGACCTGACGGGGCACACCTGGTGGCTGCAGTGGTCGGCGCTGCTGTTCATCGGCGCGTCGCTGCTCCTCGGCGGGGCGTACTACCGCTTCAGCCACCGCCGGCACCGATCGCTCGGGGTCATCGCGGCCGAGCCTGCTGCCGTGTCCGCTTCCGCCGGGGTCGGCGTCGCGTGAGGTGACGCGGATCGGCCGATGTCACAGCGCCGCGGCGCGCGATGTCGGCCGATTCCCCGGGCCCGGGCGAATCCGAGCCCGGGACCCCCGTACTGAGGGTGGCCCACGGCCGCGTGCGGGGGTAGAAAGGTCAGACCCGTGCAAATGGCAGGGTGCCAGGAGTCGGGGGTGTGCATGCGAGTTCGCGCGAGCCGCCTGCTGCTGGCCGGGGTCCGCGGATCCTCGGATTCCGACCGTTCCACGCGGTACCTGATCAGCTCGGCCCTGGTCGAGAAAGTCGTCGGCCGGTGCCTGGCCGCGTACTGCCTCATCTTCGGCGGGCTGGCGATCCCGGACGCGTTCGTCGGACAACCCCTGATGAACCAGGTTTGGGCGTGGATCGCCGGCGTTGCCCTGTTCGGCAGTCTGGCCGCGACCGTCGTCACGGGAGTGCTCGAGTGGCATCCCCGGATCGCGGCGGCGTCGTTCAGCGTCGTCTATCTGGCGATCCTCGTCACCTGGCAGCTCGCGGCATCCGACCCGTCTGCGGTGGCATCGGGCGCGCCCTGGCCGAGCCCGCTCTCGACGATCGCGTTCGCCGCGGCATCTTTCGCTTTTCGGCAGGCCGGGGCGCTCGTCTACATGGGCAGCGTCTACGTGGTGTACATCATCGTCCGCCAGACACCGGCCGGCGGTGGCGCACCCCTGCTGCAGTCGCTCGCGGAGGCCGGGTACGGCGTGATCATCGGTCTGGTCGTGCTGTTGCTGATCACGATGTTCCGCCGGGCCGCCGCCTCGGTCGACTCGGCACACGGCGCAGCGACCGGACGTTACGCCAAGACGGTGCGCGACCACCGAACCGAGATGGAGCGGATCCAGGTCGACTCGATCCTGCACGACAGCGTGCTCACGACCTTTCTCACCGCAGCGCGTTCGCACACGCCGGAGGAGCGCGTCCTCGCCGTTGCCATGGCGAAGCACGCCCTCGCCGAGGTCGCGTCGGCGGGGCCGATGCCCGAGACTCTCGACGATCTCGTCCCGCTGAACGGTCTGCGCCGCCGGTTCACCGAGACCTGCGCCGAGCTCGGCATCAGGGCCACGTTCACGGCGGAGGGCCTACAGAACTACTCCGTGCCAGGGTCCGTTGTCGAGGCGCTCTTCTCCGCCGTGATGCAGGCTCTGACCAACAGCATCCAGCATGCCGGTCCGGGCGACGTGAAGCGCCACGTTCACATCCGCTGGGCCCACGCGGTGCTCACAGTCACCACGACCGACGACGGTGTCGGGTTCGACGTCGATCACATGACGCCGAACCGCCTCGGAGTGCGCGTCTCGATCATCGAGCGCGTCCACAACGTCGGTGGGCACGCCGAGATCGCCTCGCAACCCGGGCACGGCACGACGGTCACGATGACGTGGCCGCGAGCAGAGGGCGACTGAAGGGCTCCTGGTTCGGCCTCGCGCGCGACCCGGCCTCTATGACCCTCCCAGTGGGGCCAAATGCGGACTTGTTGAGATGCGCTCAGCGACGTACCTTCGTAGGAGCACATAGGGGCTTCGCACTTCACCACCGCGAACCCCGACGATGGAGTCTCTCGGCGTCTCACCAACGGCCGTTCCGCCCGTCGCAGCACCTGAAGAGTCGCGTCAGCCGACGCGTTCCGGATCAGCCCCACCTGGGAGTTCAGCCATGCCTTTCGTCACCCCGTTTCGCGCCAAGATCGCCGCCTGGATCACCATCCCCGCGGCTCTCGTCGGCTCCGGCCTCGTCGTCGGGACGGCCTCGTACTCGGCGTTCTCGGCCACCACCGTGAACCCTGCTAGCAACTGGAGCGCCGGATCGGTGGCGCTCACCGACGACGACTCGAACACGGCGCTCTTCAACGCCACGGCGCTCAAGCCCGGTTCGACCGGCACGAAGTGCATCGCGGTGACGTCGACCGGCACCCTGCCCTCGACCGTGACCCTGTACGGAACCTCGCCGTCGACCACCAACGCCCTCTCGACCTACATCAACCTGACCGTGACGCAGGGCACCGGCGGTGGCTTCGGCTCCTGCTCCGGTTTCACCGCGCAGGCAACGGGAAGCTCGGTCTACACGGGCACCCTCCTCAACTTCGGTTCGACGAGCACGAACTTCGCGACCGGCGTCGGCAGCTGGGCGCCGACCGGCACCGCTTCTGAGACCAAGGTCTTCCAGTTCACCTACACCGTTAACGCCGCGGCACCCAGTACGGTCATGGGCGGCACCGCTCAGCTCGGCCTGACCTGGGAGGCCCAGAACAGCTGATCCGACCTGGTCGGGAGCCCCACTCATGAGCCGATCGAGGATCCGGCCGAGCGTGCCAGCGCTCGGCCGGCAGTCGGCGGTGTCGGCCGAACTCCTCCGCGAGATCGTCGATCCGCACGGCCGGCACGCTTTGGCACGGACGGGCGGCGCGCAGAACAGCCGCGCGCAGAACACCCGTGACTGGGCCCGGGTGATCGTCGCGTCGATCGCCCGCGGCGTGCTCGCGACCGTTCTCGGTTTGGCGTTCTACGCAGCGGCTCCCGCTGTGATCGGCTGGCATCCCACGACCGAGATGACCGCCTCGATGATGCCGCGGATCCGCACCGGCGATGTGGTGGTGTCCGTTCCCGTCGCCGCCGAGGCGATTCAGGTGGGCAAGGTGATCCTCTTCGACGACCCCGACCACCCGGGCAAACTGCGTTTGCACCGGTTCGTCGAGTGGAGCGACGGCGGCATGCTCCGCACGGCGGGCGACGCGAATCCGCAGCCCGATTCGACTCCCGTCCACCCGTCGGCCGTGTGGGGTGTCGGCATGCTCCGGGTGCCCTGGGTCGGCCTCCCGATTCTCTGGATTCGCGAGGGGCAGTGGCTCTTCGTCGCGCTCGTCTCGGCGGGGCTCACCCTGCTGATCGGCCTGACCGGTCTCGACAGGCGTCTTCGCACACGGGTGCAGGATCCGGCGGCAGGCCCGCCCGACACACCCCCGCAGGCGCGCCCCGCCTGGCCCTTCCGCGCGGGAGCCGCCGCCGCGGCGACACTCTTCGTCGCAGGATCCCTCGTCTCGTTCGGCCCGACCCCGGCAGCGATGGCGGCGGGATTCACTGGCACGACTGTCAATCCGACCTCGCGATTCACCGCGGGCACGGTGCCTCTGGCGACGGGCCTCACCTGTACCGACAACGCCGACGGGCGTACCGTCACGATCGGCTGGACCTACAGCGGCACCGTCGTTCCGGACAGCTTCGACGTGCTGAACGGCAGCACGGTCGTGGCCTCGACGACGGGCTCCGCGACGTCGGCGGTAGTGACGACCAGCGCCATCCTGAGCCTGTTCCCCAGCTACACGCTGACGGTCCGCGCGAACATCACCGCGAACACAGCCTGGTCGTCGACGTCGACCAGCACCACGTCGGTCAAGCTCTCCGGGCTGCTGCTGTCGCCCGTGCGCTGCAACACCTGACGCAGGGTCGGTGGGTCTGCGCCGTCACGCGGAGGCGAAATCCAGGCCAAGCGCTGCGGCTACCCCGGCGTTGGTCACCCGGCCGGCCGTGACGTTGAGCCCCTTCGCCAGCGCCTCGTCGGCCTCGGTCGCGGCCTTCCAACCGCGGTCGGCCAGAGCCACCACGTAAGGCAGGGTCGCGTTCGTCAGCGCCCGGGTCGACGTCTCGGGCACGGCGCCCGGCATGTTGGCGACGCAGTAGTACACGGCGTCGTGCACGGAGAAGATCGGGTCGTCGTGGGTCGTCGGGTGCGATCCCTCGAAGCAGCCGCCCTGGTCGATCGCGATGTCGACGAGCACGGCGCCCGGTTTCATCGTGGCGACCATCTCGTCGGTGACGAGCTTGGGGGCCGCGGCCCCCGGGATCAGCACCGACCCGATCACGAGGTCGGCGTCGCGGAGCTGCTCGGCGATCGCGAACGGTGTGGAGTGCCGGGTCTGGATGCGCCCGCCGAACTGCACCTCGAGGGCGCGAAGGCGGGGGAGCGACACGTCGATCACGGTCACGTCGGCACCGAGCCCGAGGGCGTTCGCCGCCGCGTGCTCGCCGGCGACACCGCCGCCGATCACGACGACCTTGGCCTTCGGGGTGCCGGGCACACCACCCAGCAAGGATCCGCGCCCACCGTTCGACCGCATCAGCTGGTACGCGCCGACTGTGATCGACAACCGCCCGGCGACCTCGCTCATCGGCGACAGCAGCGGCAGCGAACGGTCGGGCAGCTGCACCGTCTCGTAGGCGATCGCGGTCGTGCCGGAGGCGACGAGGGCCTCGGTAAGAGCTCTGTCGGCGGCGAGGTGGAGGTAGGTGAACACCGTCTGGTCGGCGCGGAGGTAGCCGTACTCGGCGGCGATGGGCTCCTTCACCTTGAGGAGGAGATCGGCGCTCGCCCACACGGCGTCGGCGGTGGGGAGGATCGTGGCGCCGGCTTTGGAGTAGTCGGAGTCGGAGATACGCGAGCCGGATCCTGCGCCCTGCTGCACGACCACCTCGTGGCCGTGACGCACCAGCGTGTCGACCCCGGCGGCGCTGATGGCGACGCGGTTCTCGTTGTTCTTTATCTCGGTGGGGATGCCTACGCGCATGTCGTTCTCCGATCGAAGGGGCGGCTCCTGCGCCGCACCAACCAGGATGGACAGGGTTCGTTTCACACGTGTTTCAGACGAAGAACATTCGGTAGATTGAGGAGTAGCCGGAGTCTGAGCCCGGTAGAGGAGACGAAGTGAGCGATTCGCCGAACGATCTTTCGGGCCCTGCACCACTCGACGACATCGACAGGCGGCTCATCGCGCTGCTGACGAGCGACGGGCGCATCTCGAACGCGGCGCTTGCCGAAGGGGCGGGTATCGCACCCTCGACCGCGCACGTGCGTCTGCGGTCACTGCAGGATCGCGGTGTCGTGACCGGGTTCCTCACGAGCGTCGATCAGAAGGCCCTCGGGCTGGGGCTCCAGGCGATCGTCGGCGTGACCCTCCGGCCCGGCTCGCGCCAGGAGAGCATCGTGCGCTTTTCGGAGGAGGTGCGCGACCTGCCTCAGGTGCTGCAGGTGTTCTTTCTCGGAGGCGCCGACGACTTCCTGGTGCACATCGCCGTGGCCGACTCGTCGGCCGTGCGCGAGTTCGTGGTCGAGCACCTCTCGGCCCAGCCGAGCGTCGCCTCGACTCGCACGAGCATCATCTTCGACTACCACCGCAACGGGGTCGCGGCCTCGTTCCAGTAAGGCTCCGGTTAGCCTGTGGGGGTGACCGACGAGAATCCGACGCCGCCCGAGCCGAAGTACCGGCGCCCGCCCGCGCGCCACGCGCGGCGCGATCGGCGTCATCCGCTGCGCTGGATCGCCCTCGGCCTCGTCGGCGTTCTCGTGCTCGGCGGCGGCTATGTCGCCTACAGCTACGAGCGGTTCCAATCGGGTGTGACCAAGATCGACGCCCTCCCGGCCCCGGGCAAGAGCGGGGGGAGCGACGTCGACGGGCAGGACGAAAACATCTTGCTGGTCGGCGACGACCACCGCCCCGCCGGCGCCACGGCGGAGCAACTGGCCGAACTCGGCACGACGAGCGACGGCGGCAGCAGCAACACCGACACCATGATCGTGCTGCACGTCAGCGGCGACCGGAAGAGCGCGACGATGATCTCGTTGCCGCGCGACTCGTACGTCGACATTCCCGGGCACGGCAAGAACAAGCTGAACTCGGCGTTCTCGGCGGGCAGCGCCACGGGCGGGCCGTCCGGCGGCGCCAAACTGCTCATCTCGACCGTGCAGAATCTCACCGGCCTCACGATCGACCACTACATGCGCGTCTCGCTGCTCGGTTTTTACGAGGTCGTGAAAGCTCTCGGCCCGGTCGAGGTGTGCCTTAACAACGCCGTCCAGGACGACTTCTCGAAGATCGACCTGCCGGCTGGCAAATCCACACTCAGCCCCAAAGAAGCCGTGGCGTTCGTCCGCCAGCGGCATGGTCTTCCGCGCGGTGACTTCGACCGTGAGGTGCGCCAGCAGTACTTCCTGTCGGTCGAGGCCAAGCGGATCCTCTCCGCAGGCACCCTGCTCAACCCGGTCAAATCGGGCCGCATCATCGACGCCGTCAGCAAGTCGATCGAGACCGACGAGGGGTTCGACCTCGTGTCGTTCGCGACGAGCGTCCGCGACCTGCGTCCGGCGAACATCCGCTCGGCGACCATCCCCGTGCTCGGCACGCCCACCATCGACGTCAACGGCACGCCGCTCTCGATCGTCGAGGTCGACACCGCCGGCATGCCGGGCTTCATCACCAACGTCGTCGGACAGCCGGAGGCCTACACGAAGGCGACAGCGGCGAAACCCGCGGCCGTCAGCGCGCTCGTCGTCAACGCGAGCGGGGTCGAGGGCGCGGCGGTCACCGCATCGACCCGCCTGACCGCGCTCGGGTTCACGGTCGGTGCGCCGGAGTCGGGCACGCTCACCCAGCAGACGACGGTCCAATATGCGAAAGGGGCGGAGCGCGCCGCGAAGGCACTCGTCGCGAAAGTGCCCGGGGCCGAGGCCGTGCTGACCCCGGGGATCGTCGGGGTGCGCCTGGTGCTCGGCTCCGACGGCCGCACCGTGCCCGACCCGGCGGCGACCGCGACGCCGAAGCCATCGACCTCCACTGCCCCGGCGGCACCGGCGACGCCGAAGCCCACGGTCACCAAGCAGTCGACCGCGTACGCCGGCACCTGCATCAACTGACCCTGCCTGCGGGCGGGCCCTACCCGTTCGGGTAGGCAGAACCGGTCGGTCGGGTGGCACCGCCCCCGGATCCTTCGGCGCACCATGGGGTATGACCGAAACGCCGACGTCTGTCGCGACATCTCTCCGCTCCATCGAGTCCGAGCTGCGGGCCACGGTCGACACGATCGCCCAGCACGACCTCGACTCGTTCGCCGACGCCCTGTCGAAGGCTGACCGGGTCTTCGTCTATGGCGCCGGTCGCTCGGGCCTCGCCCTGCAGATGACCGCGATGAGGCTCATGCACCTCGGCCTCACGGTGCACGTCGTCGGCGAGACCACCACACCCGCGGCGGGCTCGGGCGACGTGCTGCTGACCGCGAGCGGCTCCGGCACGACGGCCAGCATCGTCCGCGCCGCCGAGACCGCGAAGAGCGCAGGATCCACGGTGGTCGCCATCACGACTGCCACCGACTCGCCGCTCGGGCAACTGTCGGCAGAGGTGCTCGTCGTTCCGGCCGCAGCGAAGCTCGACCGCTCCGGCACCGCCTCGGCGCAGTACGCCGGTTCGCTGTTCGAGCAGACCGTCGTGCTGCTCGGCGACGCCCTCTTCGACGCGCTCTGGAAGCGGTCCGGCCTCACCGCCGACGACATCTGGCCGCGTCACGCCAATCTCGAATGACCTCCGCTCACCCAACGAAAGGCACCACCATGAAGCTCCAGTTCGCCATGGACACCCTCACCACCGAAGCCGCCCTCGAGCTGGCCGCCGCGGCCGCGCCGCACGTCGACATCCTCGAGCTCGGCACCCCGCTCATCAAGAGCGCCGGAGTCTCGGCGATCACCGCCATCAAAGAGGCTCACCCCGACAAGATCGTCTTCGCCGACCTCAAGACGATGGACGCCGGCGAGCTCGAAGCCGACGTCGCGTTCAAGGCCGGCGCCGACCTCGTGACCGTGCTCGGCGTCGCCGGTGACAGCACCATCGCTGGTGCCGTCGCCGCTGCGAAGAAGCACGGCAAGGGCATCGTCGCCGACCTCATCGGTGTGAAAGACAAGGCCGCCCGCGCCAAGGAGGTCACGGAGCTCGGCGTGCAGTTCGTCGAGATGCACGCTGGTCTCGACGAGCAGGCCGAAGAGGGTTTCACCTTCTCGACGCTGCTCGACGACGGCAAGGCGTCCGGTGTGGCGTTCTCCGTCGCCGGTGGTATCAACGCCTCGACGATCAAGGCCGTGCAGGAGTCGGGCGCCGAGGTCGCCGTCGCCGGTGGCGCGATCTACGGTGCGCCCGACGTCGGCGCTGCTGCCGCTGAGCTGCGCGCTGCCATCGTCTGACCTGTCTGA
>NZ_LMNV01000002.1:1687065-1740366 GCF_001423105.1 Frondihabitans sp. Leaf304 | reverse complement strand
CCCCCCCCGCCGATCGGCATGAAGCCGTCGGCGGGGGTGCTTTTTTCCTTCAAATTCGGCGGCGGCGGGGCAAGACCGGTACCCCAGTACCATGCACTCTCAGCGTAAGAGTGCAATCCTCTATGGGTGGCACTCGACGTAACCGGCAAGCGGCAGCTGCGCACTCGCGCGGCCCTCGTCGCGCGCGCCCGGCACCTGACGGCCCGCGAGGGGCTCACCGGCTTCACGATCCAAGAGCTCTGCGACCAGGTGGGCGTCTCGCGTCGCACCTTCTTCAACTACTTCCCGACGAAGGAGTCGGCGGTGCTCGGCGTCGAGAACGGGCTCGACAGCGCTCTCGTCGACGACTTCCTCGCGGCTCGCGCGGTGCACCCCGAGGAGCGCCGCCCGCTCGTCGACGACCTCGTCGAGGTGGCCATCGGGCACTTCGAGGCCATGGGCCCGACGGCATCCGACCTCGCCGACTTCGTCGGATCGATGCAGCGCGAGCCGAAGCTGATCGCGGCCATGATCGATTCCGGCCGCAGCGAGCAGGAGCGGTTCATCGCGCGTCTCGCCCAGAGCCAAGGCGACGCCGATCTTCTGCCGATCCGGGTCGCCATCGTCACGTTCGAGGCGCTCGTCCGCCTGAGCATCGACACCTATCTTCACGGGGCCGACGTCGTTCCCTTCGCCGACATCCTTCGCGAGCGGGTCCAAGCGGCCCGCGAGCTCTTCGCCCCCCTCCCCACGAAAAGACTGGTGCCCAGCCCATGACCACCGAGAAGACCGCCCCTCCGAAGAGCGGCGACGGCCCGCTGCTGTTGACGCAGCGCCGTATCTGGATCATCTTCGCCGCGCTGATCGCCGGCATGCTCCTGTCGAGCCTCGATCAGACGATCGTGTCGACGGCTATGCCGACGATCGTGGGGCAGCTCGGCGGCGTTGAGCACCAGGCCTGGATCACGACGGCCTACTTGCTCGCGACGACCATCGTCATGCCGATCTACGGCAAGTTCGGCGACGTGCTCGGGCGACGCAACCTCTTCCTGACGGCGATCGCGCTGTTCACTCTCGCCTCGATCGGCTGCGCGTTCGCGTCGGACTTCTGGATGTTCGTCGTCTTCCGCGCCCTCCAGGGCCTCGGCGGCGGCGGTCTGATGATCCTCTCGCAGGCGATCATCGCCGACATCGTCCCCGCCTCGGAGCGCGGCAAGTACCTCGGCCCGCTGGGCGGCATCTTCGGTCTCGCGGCTGTCGGCGGCCCTCTCCTCGGCGGCTTCTTCGTCGATCACCTGACCTGGAACTGGGCTTTCTACATCAACATCCCGGTCGGCATCGCGGCGTTCGCGATCGCCTGGTTCACCCTGACCCTGCCCAGCAAGAAGGCCACGAAGAAGATCGACGTGCCGGGCATCATCCTGCTGTCGGCCGCGACCGCGTCGCTCATCTTCTTCACCGAGTTCGGCGGCAATTCGCTGCACGGCTGGGGCGCCCCCGAGACCTGGCTGTTCGGCGCCGCCCTGCTGGTCGCGGTGACCCTGTTCATCCTGGTCGAGAACCGCGCCGACGATCCGATCATCCCGCTGGCCTTCTTCAAGAACCGCGTCTTCGTGATCGCGACGGCGATCGGCTTCGTCTTGGGTATCGCGATGTTCGCGGCGCTCGCCTTCATCCCCACGTTCCTGCAGATGGCGTCGGGTGCGTCGGCGGCCGCCTCCGGACTGCTGCTCCTTCCGATGATGGTCGGCCTGATCGGCATGTCGATCCTTTCCGGTCAGGTCATCTCGAAGACCAACCGCTACAAGGCCTTCCCGATCGTCGGCACCGTGCTCGTCGGCATCGCGATGTTCTTGATGACGACGCTCACCGCCGACACCCCGATCTGGCTGATCTGCGTGTTCCTGTTCATCTTCGGTGCCGGGCTCGGCTCGATCATGCAGGTCGTGGTCTTGGTCGTGCAGAACGCTGTCCCCGCGAAAGACGTCGGAACGGCGACGAGCACGAACAACTACTTCCGCGAGGTCGGTTCGGCTCTGGGTGTGGCGGTGTTCGGCGCGATCTTCACCAGCCGTCTCACCGAGAAGCTCACCGACGTGTTCACGGGTGCGGGAGCCTCTTCGTCTGATGCGTCGTCGGCGACGTCCACTCTGGATCCTGCGGCCCTCAACAAGCTGCCGACGGCCCTGCACGACCTCGTCGTGGCGGCTTACGCCGACTCGCTGGCTCCCGTGTTCTGGTACCTGATCCCGCTGATCGCGGTCGCGTTCGTGCTGTCTCTCTTCTTGAAAGAGATCCCGCTCTCGGAGGTTTCGGGAATGGTCGCGCGCGGCGAGGCGATCAGTGGAGAAGAGGCGGAGCGGCTGGAGGCCGAGCGCCTCGAGGCAGGTCGCACGGCGAAGGATCCGAAAACCCCCTCCGGTCGGCGCTAAGCATCGGCTCGACCTCCCCTTACGGATGGTTATCTCGGTAACCATCCGTAAGGGCCGGGTGGGCGGGGCCGCCTCTGACGCACCAGACGGTCAGCTGCCGTAGCGCTGCCGCTCCAGCTGCGTGGGCGAGTAGTCGTAGTCGCTGTCGAGAGCGTCGACGCGGGTCAGCGAGCTGACTCCGGGCTGAACCTCTTCGACGGTGTCGACCGTGATCGACGAGCTGAGCGAGACGAGCACGGAGACTCGCTGAAAACCGAGGGGAGTGAACGTCAAGAAGTCACCTCGTCGGACCGCACGCAGAACCGATTTCTGCAGAAGGTCGAGGTCAGTCTCGTTCGACAGCCGGTAGCGCTTGCCATCGATGGTGAGGGTGATGCGATTCATGGGACCTCCGAGATCGTGCTCCGATGTGCAGCCGGCCTCCGACAAGCGGAGAGGCTCTGGTCTGCGGGGTCCGGGCAGATCAGCGTGAGGGCGATGCTACTCGCTCGCCCCGGGCGCGACGAGGTTCGTTTCGCGCAGGTGCTCCCGCCCGGTGCGGACCTCTCGGACGAACGGCGTGAAGTCGACAACTTCGTCGCCCACCTCGTACCGGTAGCGCCCGATGCGTCGGACCTCTTCGGAGCGCTCGAGAAACACCCGGAGCGAATCGGCCTCGTCTGCCGATAGCCAGTCAATGGGATCCGACGTCGACCGGAACCCGGAGACCCGGGCGATCAACTGCAGGGCCTCGCGCTGCTCGGGTGTCAACGTCGTGTGCGCCGACCGGAAGAACGCCACGTCGGGGTCGACCTGAAAGAGGTCGCTCATCCAGAGCCGCTCGACCGACGCCGTGAGGCCGTTCAACCCGCCCTCGTGACTGGGATCTTCGACGGTGCCGGGTCGCACCCAGTCGGAGGCGGTGTCGGGGCCCACGCGGACCCCGTCGAGCACGCCGACCGATGGCAGGAGTGGAGCCCCGCAGCCGAGAAGGTAGACGTCGTCGCCGACGACCCGTCGGATCCTGAGGAGCGCATCGCGGTAGACCTGCTCGCGCGGGAGGTCGAGATGGCGGACCCCCGGTAGTCCGCCCGCATAGAGGAAGTCGAGCTTGAGGTAGCGGAAACCGAACCCGACGAGTTCGGCGAAGACGCGATCGAGGTGCTCGGCAGCGGCCGGGTGAGTGGTGTCGAGGGCGTAGTAGTGCGAATCCCAGTTGTAGCCGGCGACGAGCGGCTCGCCCGACGCGGCGTGCACGAGCCAGTCGGGGTGGTCGCGCACGATCGCCGAATCGGGAAGGCAGATGAAGGGCGCCAGCCAGAGACCCGGCCGAGAGCCGCGCGCGGTGATCCGCTCGGCGAGGGCCGCCATGCCGGAGGGGAAGCGCTCGTTGGCCGTCCAGTCGCCGACGATTCGCTCCCAGCCGTCGTCGAGCTGCACGACGTCGAAGGGCAGGTCGCCGAGGTCGTCGATCGTCTTATTCACGAGCGTCTCGTCTATGTCTTCGAAGAACGAGTACCAGCTGCACCAGAGGGTGTCGACGCGCTCGGCGGGCGGGGTGCCGAGCCGCTCGCGCAGCAATTCGGCGTAGCGGGCGAACACGTCAGCCTCGTCTCCGAGACCGAGAAACCACTCGGATCCTTGGCTCTCGAGAGTCGCCCACAGCTCGTCGGGCGAGGCGCCGACGCGCGGCGTACCGAGCCCGAGCGCGCCCAGCAGGAGCACCTGGCCGTCGGGCAGTTCGAGTGCGCCGAGGCCCGAGCCCTCGTGTAGGTCGGGCCGGTCGGTGGCGGCGTCGTCGGCCGTCAGTAGACGGGGTGCGTCGCCGTAGATGCGCATCGGGCTGTCGGTGAGCGGTGCCCAGCCCGTCGGTGACCACGAGTTCCAGCCGTGCCGGTAGAAAGCGCAGGATCCGAGATCGTGCGTGACCGAGACCGGCCCGGCCGGCAGAATCCACCCGCCGTCGATCGCGGTCGCGGCCATCGCGGTCTCGTCGTCGAACCGGAGTTCGTTCTCGACGAGGCGCAGTCGGAGTGTCGCGTCGGCGGTCATTCCGCCACCTCCACGACGTGCACGCGGACGCCGCGATCGCGGATGCGCGCTAGCTCGTCGGGGTCGGCACCGGAGTCGGTGACGAGGTCGTGGATCTCGGTGAGGTCGGCGACCTTGGCGAGCGTGACGCGGCCGACCTTCGACGAGTCGGCGACGACGATCACCCTCTGAGCGTGGCGCACCATCGCCGTGTTGGTGCGGGCTTCTGTCTCGTCGTGGGTGGTTGCGCCGCCGACCGAGCCGATGCCGTCCATCCCCAGGATCGCGGTGCCGACGTTGATCGCGTTGAAGGCATTCTCGGCGAGGGCGCCGACGAGTTCGAACGACTGGGAGCGGATCACGCCGCCGGTCATGATGACCTTGATGTTGGGGCGGGACGCGATCTCGGTGGCGGTGGTGAGCGAGTTGGTGACGATGGTGAGGTCGGTGCGGAACATCAGGGCCCGGGCGACTCCGGCGGCGGTCGTTCCGCCGCCGATCGCGATCGCGTAGGGGCCGTCGGGCAGCAGGGTCGCGGCGCGTCGGGCAATGAGCTGCTTTGCCAGCCGGAACTGCGAGTCGCGGAGACCGACCGGCACCTCGGCCGCCGAGGTGAAGGCTCGGGCGCCACCGTGGGTGCGGGCGAGGAGGCCCTGGTCTTCGAGGTCGGCGAGGTCGCGGCGAATAGTCGCCGCCGAGACGCCGAGCTCCGTCGCGAGATCGGCGAACGACGCCGAACCGCGCTCGCCGAGCGAGGAGATGATCGCGACCATGCGGTCGGATCGCTTCGACGAGGCCGCTCGCGGCGAGACGTCGAGGTCGATTGTTGCCACCCTGTTTCCTATTCGCTCAGCGATAGTGATCGTTTCACGCATATCATTGCACGAAACGCGCAGTCACCAGAATGATCGTCCACATGACACGAGTGACCTTCATCGGAGCAGGCAGCGTTGTTTTCACGCGTCAGCTCCTGGCCGACCTTCTCGGGTTCGACGACCTCGGACCCCTCGACCTCCGCCTGCACGACATCGACGAATCGCGTCTCGCCGTCGCCGAGGGTACGGCGCGTCAGGTGAGCGAGCGTTTCGGTCGGCCGATCACCATCACGGCGACCCTCGACCGCCGCCGCGCGCTCGAGGGCACCGACTTCGTGATCGACATGGTGCAGATCGGTGGCATCGACGCCACCCGCAAAGACCTCGAGATTCCCGAGCGGTACGGCCTGCACCAGACGATCGGCGACACGACGGGCGTCGGCGGCGTCTTCCGTGCGCTGCGCACCTTCCCGTTCCTCACTGCGCTCACGGCCGACATCCGCGAGGTCGCCCCGAACGCCGTGTTCTTGAACTACACGAACCCGATGGCGATGAACATCTGGTGGACCAGCGTCGTCGCCCCCGAGCTGACCGCCCTCGGCCTCTGCCACAGCGTCTACTGGACGGCGCACGACCTGGCCGAGCTCGTCGGCGTGCCCGTCTCCGAGACCCGGTTCCGCGCCGCCGGCGTCAACCACCAGGCCTGGATGCTGGAGTGGAGCCACGAGGGCCGCGACCTCTACCCGGTGCTGCGGGATCGGATTCGCGCGGATCCTGAACTGGAACGACGCGTCCGCGTCGAGATCTTCCGCCGTGTGGGCTACTACCCGACCGAGACGAGCGAGCACTCGTCGGAGTACCTGCCCTGGTTCCTTCGCTCGCCCGAGCAGATCGACAAGTTCCGGTTGCGACCGCTCGAATACCTCGGCATCTCGGAGGAGAACGTCGCCGAGTTCCACGCGGCCGAGGCGTCGCTCGAAAGCGGCTCCCCGCTCGAGCTCGAGGAGGGGGCCGCCGAGTACGCGCCCCAGGTCATCCACTCGCTCGTCACGGGCACCGAGCGCGAGATCCACGCAAACGTCGTGAACCGGGGCCTGATCGACAATCTGCCGCAGGGTGCAGTGGTCGAGGTGCCGACGCTTGTCGGCGCAGACGGGATCCGCCCGCAGCCGATGGGCTCGCTGCCCGTGCAGGCCGCGGCGATCAACCGCTCCTACCTCTCGGTGAACGAGCTGACCATCGAGGCCGCTCGCACCGGCGACCCGAAGCTCCTCCGCCAGGCCGTGCTCGTCGACCCGAATGCGTCGTCGACTCTCACTCCCGAGCAGATCTGGGAGTTGTGCAACGACCTCGTCACCGCCCATGGCGACCTCCTGCCCGAGCCGCTCCGCGAGCTCATCCCGGCGAGCGCCCTGTGACCGGGGCACCGGTCGGCGACCTCGTCGCGGCAGCAGTGGAGCGTCGCACGGCCGTGCCGAGCTTCAACGTGATCGGGCTGGAGCATGCCGAGGGAATCGTGCTCGGGGCGTCCCGCGCGGGTATCCCGGTGCTGCTGCAGATCAGCGAGAACGCCATCCGCTTCCACGGCGGCGGGATGCGCCCGCTCATCGCCGCCTGTCGGGAGCTCGCCGAGGCCGCCCCGGTCGACATCGGCATCCACCTCGACCACATCGAGGACCCCGTGCTGATCGACGAGGGGATCGCCCTCGGAAGCGCGTTCGGCATCGGGTCGATCATGGTCGACGCATCGACACTTGACTACGCCGACAACGTACGCACAACGGCGGACGCGGTGGGTCGTGCCCACGCGGCCGGCCTCTGGGTCGAAGCCGAGCTCGGGGCGATCGGCGGCAAGGACGGCGCGCATGCACCCGGCGTCCGCACGGATCCTGCGGAGGCCGCCTCGTTCGTCGCCGCGACCGGGGTCGACGGTCTCGCCGTCGCCGTCGGGTCGTCACACGCCATGGCCACCCGCGACGCCTCCCTCGACCTCGAGCTGATCGCGGCGCTCGCAGCCGCCGTTCCGGTGCCGCTCGTGCTGCACGGGTCGTCGGGCGTGCCGGACGACGTGATCCGCGAGGCCGTAGCCGCGGGGATCCGCAAGATCAACGTCGGCACCGCCCTCAACATCGCCTACACCGGCAGCGTTCGCAGCTTCCTCGACGCCGACGACCGCGCCACCGATCCCCGCAAGTACGTCGCCCCGGCCCGTGACGCCGTCGCCGACCTCGTCCAGCGTTTCTGCGAGGTCATCTCGCCGGCGCTCCTGTCTCGAAAGGCATCCCGATGAGCACGACCACCCCGTCGAGCACCAGTTCCCCGTCGAGCGCGACCACGCCGTCGAGCGCGACCACCCCGTCGAGCAAGACGACCGCCGAGATCCAGAGCCAGCCGGACACCTGGGCGAGATCGCTGGTCGAGTCGCCCGCCTTCGGGCCGTACCTCGGCCTGCCGGGGGAGCGCGTGCTGTTCGTCGGCTGCGGAACCTCCGCGTTCGTCGCCGAGTCGCTGGCCTCCCTCCGCGAGCGCGCCGGTCTCGGCGAGACCGATGCGGCCTACGGCTCGGAGTGGAAGCCGGGGCGGCGCTACGACCGGATCGTCGCCATCACCCGCTCCGGGACGACGACCGAGATATTGGAAGCACTGGTGGCGGCCCGGGCCGCCAGCGACAGCGACTCCGATTCAGCCCCGGCGCTCACCGCGATCGTCGCGGTCGGCGGGATGCCGGTCGACGAATTGGTCGACGCCACGCTCGTGCTCGACTACGCCGACGAGGAGTCGGTGGTGCAGACGCGGTTCCCGACCACCCTGCTCGCCGCCGCCCGAGCCTTCTACGGGTACGACACCTCCCACCTCGTCGAGGAGGCACGGACGAGTCTCGCCGCTGCCCTCGACGTCGATGTCACGGCCTTCGACCACTACGTCTACCTCGGCAGCGGCTGGACCTACGGCCTGGCCCAGGAGGCCGCCCTGAAGATCCGCGAGGCGGCCCAGGCGTGGTCGGAGTCGTACCCGCTGCTCGACTATCGGCACGGCCCCATCGCCGTCGCGAAGGAGCGCTCGCTCGTCTTCGTCTTCGGGGACGTCGACCCGACGCTCGTCGCTGACATCGAGTCGACGGGCGCAACCGTCCACACGAACGGGCTCGACCCGCTCGTGCAGCTCACCGAGGCGCACCGGATCGCGGTCGCACTCGCTGAGAGCCAGGGCCTCAACCCCGATACCCCGCGGGGCCTGACGCGCTCCGTCGTTCTCGGCTGACCCTCCGTTCTCCCTTCCCGCATCACCACCCTTCGACCAGTGGAGTTCCCGATGTCCCGTTCCTCCGCACCACGCCCCTCGTCCATCCGCCGCGGCCTGGCCCTCGGCCTCGCCACCGTCGCCACCGCCGCTCTCCTCACCGGTTGTGCCGGGTCGGGCGGCGGATCCTCGACCCTCGACACCAAGGCGGACGTCAAGCTGACGGTCTGGTCGGGGCAGAACGACGCCGCCGAGAAGATCCTCGAGGGCCTCGTCTCGGAGTACGAGAAGGAGCACCCGAACGTCTCGATCGACCTGTCGCCCGGGGCATCGTCGACCGATCAGCTGCTGCAAAAGCTGTCGGCGAGCTTTGCGGGAGGCACGTATCCCGACGTGTCGTACACCTTCGGATCCTGGGCCAGCCAGCTGGAACGGTCGAACCGCACGCTCGACATCACCGACGAAGTGGCGAAGCCCGACGTCAAGTGGGACGAGTTCACCTCGGCCGCCCGCGCAACGGCACAGCCGACGGGTAAGAAGACCATCGGGTTCCCGGCGGTCGTCGACAACATCTCGCTGCTGTACAACAAGACCGTCTTCGACAAGGCCGGGGTCGACTACCCGACCAAAGACTGGACGTGGAGCGACTTCCGCACCGCCGCGAAGAAGCTCACCGACTCGAGCACGAACACCTACGGCTACGGCTACTCGGTGTCGGGCAGCGAAGAGACCACCTGGCAGCTGTGGCCGCACCTGTGGCAGAACGGCGGCGACATCCTCTCGTCCGACGGCACCAAGTCGGCCTTCGACTCCATGGCCGGCGTCGACGCGGTGACGTACCTGCGCGACCTCGCCGTGACCGACAAGAGCGTCTACCTCGATCAGACCGACACCAAGTTCGCCCAGCTCTTCGAGAGCGACCACGTCGGCATGATCACCTCCGGCCCGTGGGAGCTCTCGGCACTCAAGACCGCCGGCACGTCGTACGGCGTCGTGCAGCTGCCGGGAACGAACGGCGACCACCAGACGGTGTCGGGCCCCGATCTCTGGACCCTGTTCGACCACAAAGACGCCAACCGCGCCTACTGGTCGACGCAGTTCACCGAGTGGCTCACGTCGAAAGACCAGGACGAGAAGTTCAACGTCGCCGTCGGCAACCTGCCGCTGCGCTCGAGCGAGGCGACCAGCGCTGAGTTCCTCGCCCAGGTCAAGGCGCTCCCCGGCCTCGACGTGATGCAGGCCAATGCGGCGAATGCCAAGAAGGCTCGGCCGACCGTGCCCGGCTACGTCGGGCTCTCGAGTGCGGTCGGCGACGCCGTCTCGCAGGTGCTGCAGGGGCAGGGAAACCCGGGCGATGCCCTGAAGACTGCCGCGACAGCCGCCGACAAAGCGCTCGCCGAGAACTAGGCGCGACCATGACGACATCCGCTCTCCGGCCGCCCGAGGGTGCCCCGCCCCGGTCGTCGACCGCTCGCCGTGCGTCACGTCGGCACCGGTCGTGGCGCGAGGCCCTCGAAGGCTGGGGCTTCGTCGCCCCCGCCCTCGTGATCGTGCTCGGTTTGACGGTGTTCCCCGGGGTGTGGGCCTTCCTGCTCTCGTTCCAGAAGTGGGACGGCTTCAGCGACCCGATCTCGGTCGGCACCGGCAACTACCGCGACATGATCGCCGACCCCGAGCTGCAGGGAGCGGTGGCGCACACGGCGATCTACACCGTTCTCTTCGTGCCGGCGTCGGTGCTGCTCGGGTTGTTCCTCGCGGTGGCCCTCAACCGCAGGATCCGATTCATCGGCCTGTACCGCACGGCGATTTTCGTGCCCTTCGTGGCGTCGGCAGCGGCCACGGGCATCCTGACGACCTACCTGTTCAGCCCCCAGTTCGGTCTCATCAACAACGTGCTCCGCGTCGTCGGCCTGCCCGAGCAGGGGTGGCTGGAAGACCGGCACGAGGCGATGGTCGTCATCACGATCATGTCGCTCTGGGGTCAGGCCGCTTTCACGACGGTCATCTACCTGGCGGCGCTCCAGGATGTTCCCGGCGACGTCGTCGAGGCGGCCCGCATCGACGGGGCGAACTCGTGGCAGATCTTCTGGCGCGTGGTCTGGCCGCAGCTCGCTCCGGTCACCGTGTTTGTCGGCATCTACCAGACCCTGCAGGCGATCCAGCTGTTCGACCTCGTCTACACGACCACCCGCGGCGGCCCGCTCGAGGCGACCCAGACGATCGTGTACTACCTGTGGAAGGTCGCCTTCCAGAACCTGCAGTTCGGCTATGGCTCCGCCGTCGCCTACGGCCTCTTCTTCGTCACGCTCCTCGTGACGATCGCGGTCGCCGTCTACTCGCGCAAGTCCGGACGAGAGGCCTTCTGATGAGTGTCGAAGCCCCCATTCTCCCGTCGACGCCGCTGGCGAACGCGGGCGGTGTCGTCCACCCGCCCGCCCCCTCGGCGCGGGCCCGCCGGCGCAAGCTGCCGTTCAGCGGCTGGCACTTTCTGCTCGTGCCCGTGGCGTTCCTCTTCCTCCTGCCGTTCGTCGAGATGTTCCTGACCAGCGTCGAGCCGGCCTCCGAGATCAACAAGTTCCCGCCCGCCTTCATCCCGTCGCACTTCACGCTCGACGGCTATCAGAAGCTGTTCGAGCAGTCCGACATCCTGCACTGGCTGCTGAACACCGCGATCGTCTCGGCGTCGGCCATCGCGTCGCACCTCGTGCTCTGCTCGCTCGCCGGCTACGGCTTCGCCCGATTGAAGTTTCCGGGTCGCTCGTTCGGCTTTCTGGCGATCCTCGCCACGATCATGGTGCCGACCCAGCTGCTGATGATCCCGACCTACATCATGTTCGCCCGTCTCGGCCTCGTCGATCACCTGAGCGCGGCCATCGTGCCGTGGCTCGCATCGGCGTTCGGCATCTTCCTGATGCGGCAGTTCTTCCTCTCTCTCCCCGCCGAGCTGGAGGAGGCCGGTCTCATCGACGGCTGCACCCGCCTGCAGGTGTTCTTCCGCATCGTGCTGCCGCTCGCGAAGCCGGCCCTTGCGACGCTGGCGATCTTCACCCTGCTCGGCTCGTGGAACGACCTGGTCTGGCCGCTCATCGCGATCAACAACGACCACGCCTTCACCCTGCAGCTCGGGCTGACCAATTTTCAGGGCACCAGGCGCACCGAGTGGTCTCTGCTCATGGCCGGCAACGTGATCGCGACGCTGCCGCTCATCCTGTTCTTCCTCGCGGCACAGAAGCAGTTCGTGGCGACCATGACGTTCGCCGGGTTGAAAGGATGACCCTCATGACAGACCCCGGGATCCTCGTCGTCGGAGACGCCAACGTCGACCTCGTGCTGACCGGCGACGTCGTGCCGAGGTTCGGCCAGGAGGAGCAGCTGCTCGACGCCTCGTCGCTCGTGCTCGGGTCGTCGGCCGGCATCGTCGCCCACGGCCTCGCCCGACTCGGCGTGCCGGTCGCACTGGTCGCCTGCGTCGGCGACGACGAGTTCGGTCGGTTCACGCTGGCCGCCCTCGACGGCGTCGACACCTCGTTCGTGCGCGTCGTCCCCGGCGAGACGACGGGGCTCAGCGTGATCCTGTCGGCACCGGAAGACCGCTCGATCCTGACGGCGAAGGGGGCGATGGTGCGGGTCACGGCTGCCGACGTGCTGGCGGCGGCCGACGCCGGCGCTTTCACGCACGTGCACTTCGCATCGTTCTTCCTGCTACCAGGCCTCGCCGCCTCGCTGCCGACCCTGCTACCGGAGCTCCGATCACGCGGCCTCACGATCAGCCTCGACACCAACTGGGATCCCGCGGGCGAGTGGCTCGGTCTCGACGCGGTCCTGCCGTACGTCGACGTGTTCCTCCCCAACCTCGAAGAGTTGCGGGCCGTCTCGCCCGGCCATGACTCCGACGAGCAGGCGGCCGCAGCCCTGGTCGACGCGTCGCCGGGGCTCGCCGTCGTGGTCAAGGCCGGGCGAGACGGCGGCTGGTCGGTCCGCTCGGGGTCGCCCACCCTTTCGGCGCCCGGGCTCGTGCTCGACGTCGTCGATACCACCGGCGCCGGCGACAGCTTCGACGCGGGCTACATCGCCGCGCTCCACTTCGGCGAGACCGACGAGCGCATCCGGCTGCGGTGGGCGACGGCCGCGGGGTCGCTCTCGACCCGGGTTGCCGGCGGCAGCGGGGCCCACGCGACCCGCGACGAGATCGCGGCGCACCTCGACCTGTCGGCGCCGACTTCGACACCGGCCCCAACCTCGGCCCCGGCGTCCGCCACTGCCGCGGCCACCGCATGATCGCGGTCGCCGCCCTCAGCCCCGCCCTCGATGTGAGCTACGTCGTCGATGATCTGGTGCTCGGCGAGCCGCATCGGCCCACGTCGGTCGTCCGGGTCGCCGGGGGCAAAGCGCTGAACTCGGCCCGCGCCGCCGTGCGCCTCGGGGCCGCGGTGACCGCCGTGCCCGTGCTCGGCGGTCACCTCGGCGGGCTCGTTGCCGCACTGCTCGACGCCGACGGCGTCACCGCGGAGGTCGTCGAGTCGCCGACCGAGACCCGCCAGTGCGTGTCGATCGCGTCCGCAGCCGGGGGCACGCTCACCGAGATCTACGAGCGCCCTGTCGCGCTAGGCGATGACGAGCTCTCACAAGTGCTGGAGGGGCTCGAGCGGGTGGCGGGAGCCGGATCCTGGGTGTCGCTCTCTGGCGGCCTGCCGGCAGGTGCCGAACCGGTGCTCGGCGACCTCGCGCGGCTCTGCGCGGCGAAGGGAGCCCACCTCGCCCTCGACACGCACGGCCCGGCCCTACGCTCAGTGCTGGGATCGTTCGGCGTCGGGCTGCTGAAGGTCAACCGGGCCGAGGCGGCCGAGGCGCTCGACCTGCCCCTCGACGTCGAGCTGTCGTCGCTGGTCTCGGCACTGCGAGAGGCCGCAGGATCCGACGTGGTCGTCACCGACGGAGCGCACGGCTCGATCGCGGCCGACGCTTCGGGCCTGTGGCGCGTCGCCCTGCCTCCCGCCGCGGGGTCCTTCGGCGCCTACCCCGTCGGCAGCGGAGACTCGTACCTCGGCGGCCTGCTCGCGGCGCTCGACACGGGTGCCGACCTGCCGGCCTCCGTAGCCCTGGCGGCCGGAGCCGCGACGGCGAACGCCCTCGTGCCCGGTGCTGCTGTCTTCGACGCCTCTGTCGCGCGGTCTCTTGCCGCGCGGGTCGTCGTCACGCCGCTCGCAGCTCGCAGTCCTGACCTGCTCGCGCAACTCTGACGCCGGATCCGGGGTAGCGACGCTGCAGGCCAGAGACGGGACAGGCATCTCTGTCACCGAGAGCGATGTCGTTCGCGGCTGCCATCCACCCCGTCTCTGAGCGCCTGGACTTACTCACCAGGTCATGACGAACCTGCCACGGGTGCCGCCCGCTTCGAGCCGCCGGTGGGCGTCGGCGGCTGCCCCGGGCTCCGACGCGGCAAGCACCTCGGAGACCCGGGGTGTGAGGACGCCGTCCTCCACAGCCTGCCGCAGCCGGTCAAGCTTGGCCTGGGAGTGGTACTCGTCGAACACCATCGCCTGCTCGAACCGGATTCCGGGGGTCCCGTCGCCCTGCCAGCCGCGCACGGCGAGGAATACGCCACCCTCACGGAGCAGCGGGACAGCCTGCTCGTGGAGGAGCGCCGTGTCTGCGATCGCATCGACACCGTGCGGGGCGATCGCTTGGACTGCAGCCACAAACTCGTCCCCACGCGGCACGATGTGGTCGGCGCCGAGCGACTCGACGAGCGCCCTGTCCTTGTCCGCCGCGTCGGCGATCACGGTGATTCCCTGCTGTTCCGCGAGCTGGACGAGGTAGTTTCCGAGCAGTCCCGGGGCACCTGTCACGAGGAGCGTCTGCCCGGCCGAGAGGCCGGCCTTCTCCAGGATCTGGACCGCTGTGAGACCGTTCATCGGGATCGTGCTGGCCTCCTCGAGCGAGGTGCCAGTGGGAATCCGGGCGATGGAATCCACCGGTGCCACGAGCACCTGCACATAGGCACCACCGTGTCCGCGGAGGGGAAGGGCGATCGCCATGACCTCATCGCCCGTCTGCCACTGGGTCACCCCCTCGCCGACCTCGTCGACAATGCCGGCCGCGTCCATGCCCGGCACATAAGGCGGTTCGCCCGCCTGACTGAGGTCACGGCCGCCAGCGCGGACGCCAGCATCCGTCGGGCTGACAGCGAACGCCCTGACCCTGATGCGAACCTCGCCGGGACCCGCGTGCGGCTCCTCGACCTCGTGGATGGCGAGGGCGTCTGGCCCTCCGAACTCGGTGACTCCGATGACCTTCATGACTCCCGTTGTACGCGCGCGAGCTGGCGGTTTGGCCGCTAAATTCTTGTTCAGCGTCGGACGTGGAAATTCTCGGTATGGCCGCGTCCCGCTCGTCGCCGCCGAAAGCCATGCGTTTCGGCACACCTTGTTTTTGGGACACCACCAGGTTGTACAGATCTGGTGCTGTGGCTCTTTTCGCCACGTTCTGCGGATAGACGGCTGGTCTGATCCTTGACCGACGGCTAGCCGCAGAATTCGGAGGGCGGTTGGGGTGTGGCCGCGACCCAGACCTGGCCGACATGGCTGTTGTCGGCGCCGAGTACGAAGGTGATGTAGCCGTCGGCGGAGTGGATGCTCCAGTATTCAAATCCGCCGTCTGCGCCGCTGCCGCCGTAGTTTCCCGTGTTCTCGATGTCCGGGTACAAGGTTTTGAGCTGGGCCAGGGTCGAGCCGATACCGGCGCCCTCGGCAGTCGTCGGTGCGGTGGTGCGGTACGACGGGTCAGTGGGTGACACGAGCCCGATCGAGACGCCCGAGACGACTCCGTCCGTGTTTTCGACGACGAGCTCCACTGAGCCCGTGCGGTGCCAGAACGACACGTTCGGGTTGGGGCAGGACTCGTTGTCGCGGGTGTACGCGGAGGTGAGATCGTCGATTTCGCCGACATAGGGTGCTCCGAGGGCGATGGGTCCGACCTCGCGGAAGGAGGTCGTCCAGGTGCCGGGATCGTCGATCGAGAACGGCTTGGCTGTCGACGTCGGGGTGACTGACCGTGTCGCGGGGGAGCTTGCCGGTGGGGTCTCGGCTGCGGGCGTCGATGGGCTCGGCGGTTCGGAGACTGTCGGCGACGGGGCTGCAGTCGGCGCGAGGAAGAGGTCATGGGGAACGAGGCCGACGGCGTAGGCGCCGCTGACGCTGCCGACGGCCAGAAGCGCGACCAGGCCCACGACCGGCCACACGTGTCGGTGTCGAACAGGACGGGGGCGGACGTCGTCGGCTCGGTCGAGGACGCTCCGCTTCATGCCGACGAGCAGACGCTGGAAGTCGTCGCCGAGAGGAGGTTCAGTGTTCATCGTGCATCACAGCCTTCTTGAGTCGAGTCCGCGATCGGGAGACGCGCTTGGTGACGGCGCCAACGCTCAGTCCGAGAATCGTGGCAGCTTCGGAATAGGAGCGGCCCTCGAGGAGGCACAGCTCGCAGATGCGGCGATCCAGCGTCGGGAGGGCGTCGATCTCGGCGCGTACCCAGCGGAGGTGTTCTCGAGCTTCCTCGGCCGCTGGTGGTGCTTCGAGATCGTCCGGCAGGGAATCGCTCTCCGCCCGGGCCTGACGGCGTCGGAGGTTTCGGGCATGGTTACGGCAGACGACGAGAAGCCACGGCAGGAGTGACTCCGTGGGTAACTCGATGGCGGCCGCTTTCTGCCAGAGCGTGAGGAGCGTGTCTTGCACGAGCTCTTCCACGTCCATGCGGCTGGGAGCGATCGCCCAGGCGTACCTCGTCACCGTCGGCGCGAATCTGTCGAAGGCGACCGCTAACGCCGCTTTGTCGCCCAGTGCCAATCGAACGAGCAGCCTGGCGTCGTCGTCTCTGTCTTCCGGATCCGTCATCGTTCCCCCTTCACTACAGCAATGTCGAGAAAATCACGATCCTGACGTGATTGAGGCGAAAGGTGCATCGCACGAAGACCGGGGCAATAACTCCCACCACGTTCTTGTCTTGAAACCCTCGGGATATGGGATGTCCCACAGCTGCCTGAATCTCGCGGCCTCTTCGCCTACGACCTAAATCGGGCGGGACTGCCCGCCACTGCTCTGCGGCTGAGGTGGGCAGGCGCCGCTTTCGCCGTTACGCCGACAGCCCGGACTGCTGCGCTTCCCGCGCACACCAGACGACGTCCTTGTCGGGATCGGCCGCCAGGCGCGCCAGTACCGACGGCGGGAGCGCACGATTGCCGGCGAGAGCCATACGGATCTCGACGTGCGGACTCGCCGCCAGGAGTTCGCACTCCTCGGGCGCGAGGGCCGGGTTGACGGCGAAGCCCATCGCCACCGACGTGACGAACGTGACGTCCTCGCCCATCGCCCGCTCGAGTAGCAGCGCTCGGACCTGGTCGGGAGGCATCGTGGTCTCGTTCGACCGGAGCGAGATCATGCGGGTCAGGGGCATGACGAGGTCCGGCGGGCATTCGGGTGCCGACTGTAGGCCGGACAAGAGCTCGGCCGGGCGCACCTCCTCGCGGCGCTCGATCCAGTCGATCTCGGCGACGATCCTGAGCACGTGGGCAGGCGTCGTGCTGAGGCGCCGTTGGGTGACAGCAGAACGGACGGCCACGTCGGGATCGGCCGCCAAGATCTCGAGGGCCTCGACAGGCACATGGGGATTGAACCCGACCTGGACTCGGATGTCGGGTTCGGGATCGCGGGCGAGGAGCAGTAGGACGTCGCCGGGCGTGCTGTCGTTCACGGCCACCGCTTTTCTGACCTTCACAGCCTCACTCCGCGCGAGGAGACGGAGGCGCTCGGCAGGAGTGGCGAGCGAGTAGGCGTGTTCGAGAACGAGAGCGGCGTCGTCCGGATCCCAGGGCTTCGCCAGGAGATTCCGCCGGTCGAGCTGCTGACGGGCCGACCGGGAGCCGCCTTCCGCCACTCGCGCCAGCGCGTGCGTCGGAGTGCTCGGATTGGAGAGCGCCTCGGCCACGACGCTGTAGTCTTCGTCGTCGGCGAGCCGGTCGAGGACCTCGGGCGGGGTCTCGCCGTTCCACGCGACCGTGGCTCGGACGACATACGAGGGGTCATTCGCGAGGCCCGCTAGGAACTCCGGGCTCCGTCCGATGCGAGACGCGGCAGACCCTTCGCGGATATGCTCCGACGGATGCCGGCCGAGCGCCTCCAACGTCTCGGGCGGGACGTCATGGCGGCGCGCGACGGCCTCGACAACGGCAAGGATCGGATGCCGGCTCAGCGAGTCGAGAGCGGCAGCCGATGCACCGGGGTTCATCGCGATCCTCCGGTGCAGGGCCGTCTCCGGCCCACGGGCGAATTCGTCGAGGACAGAGGCGGGGACCGCGGGGTTGCCCGCGGCGATCCAGCGTTCGTCGCGGGTGCCCTCGCGGAGAGCCGACTCCACGATGCTCGCGGGCGTGGCCGGGTTCATGGCCACATTGAGTCGGAGTGCCCAATCGCCGGTGCCCGCTAAGGCCGCGAGCACCTCGGAATCGGTGTCGGGCCGGTTGGCGAGCATCAGCCGCGCGGACTCGGAATCGGGCAGGGAGGCGGCGGCCGGAGGGACCGGCTCGCTGCCTCCTCGACGGAACAGACGCTCGAAGACCATGCTCCGACGCTAGCGCGCGGCGGCACGAACGGACAGAACCTCAGCGAGCAGAAGCCGCCGACTCCAGATGTCTCCTGCGGATCCCGGCCAGCGTCTGCACCTCGGGCTCTCGAAAGAGCGACGTGGGGTCAGGTGGTGCACGTGCGTGCGGTCAAGATCGTGCTGAACGTAGTGCCGTGATCTGCTTGGGGGAGCGGAAACGAGACCTTAGGCCTCCGCGATCCAGGCAGCGGAGACGCTGCGGTCGACGACGCGGCGCCATCCGTCTGGCGCGGCAGGGTCATGGCTGGCGAGTGCAGCCAGCCACAGCACGGTCAGGAGGTCCTCGGGGGTGAAGTCCGTCGAGAGCACGCCGGCGTCGTGGGCGTTCTCGACGAGTTCCGCCCCCAGTGCCATGGAGCGTTCGCAGGCGTTGATGAGGAGGACGGCGTCGGGGTAGCGCCGCAGCATCGCGTCGTTCATGGCCGGATCGCTGCGCTGCAGGTCGATCATCTCTGCAATGAAAGTCTCCAGCTGCGCCCGAGGAGACCCCTGAGCCAGCGTGCGTTCCCGGAGCGTCCGAAGTTTCGCGCCAGCGATGGCCGGGACGACGGCGTCGATGAGCTCCTCCCGGGATCCCACACGGTTGTAGAGCGTGCCGATGCTGACGCCGGCCTCCCGGGCGATGTCTTCCAAAGGTGCCGACAGTCCCCGCCGCGAGAACACCGACACGGCGGCCGCCCGAAGCTTGTCGAGGTTCGCCTGAGCGTCTCGACGCAGGCCCGGCGTAGCACTCACAGCGACTCCACTAGAAATTGAGGGTGGCCTCAACATATTCTGAACGCACGTGAGGGTCACCTCAACTTACCGCTCCAGAATGCCCGGCCCGGCGGTGGGCCACGGAAGGATGCATCATGCCCCTGATCACCATCATCGGAGCCGGCCCCGGCCTGGGTCTTGAAATCGCTCGCGCTTTCGGGCGAAAGGGCTTCGACGTGGCCCTCGTCGCCCGCGACCAGTCCAAGCTCGACGCACTTGCGGAGATCCTTGGTGGCGAGGGCATCCGAGCTCGTGGGTTTACCGCGGATGTCCGCGAGCCCGACACGATCACGAATGCGATCGAGTCGATTCGGGCGGCGCTGGGTCCTATCGACGTCCTCGAGTTCTCGCCGGCAGATCACACTCTTGAATCGGTCGATGCGCTGGATGTGACGATGGACAATCTGCAACCGCAGATTGATTTCTACGTGGGCGGTGCGGTCACCGCTATCGGGGCCGTGTTGCCGGAGATGATCGCAGCCGGTGCCGGAACTGTTCTCGTAACGACGGGTGGCGGGGCGCTGTCCCAGACACCGGTTCGCGGGAACGTGAACATCGCCGCGGCCGGACTCCGGAACTGGACGCTGAACCTCAATAAGGCCCTGGCTGACAAGGGGGTGTACGTCGGCTTCGTCGCGATCACCGCTCTCATCGGCGGCGGTCGCCCGGACGCCGAGCCTGATGTCATCGCGCAGTCCTACGTCAAGCTCTACGAGGAGCGGAAGGACGCCGAACTGCATTACGTCGCCTACGACGCCTGACGGTGGTTCCCGTCCGGGGCTTCACGCTTCGGGCGGGACCCCTGCGGCGGCCGCGGCGGCGGCAAACATCCGGAGCGCGGTGACCTGCTGCGCCGTGCTTGGCGGGTTCTCCGCCATCTGCCACGTCGAGACGAGCGCCACCATGCCGCCGATCGCGAAGGTCCGGGCGTCATCCGTCAGTGTTATTCCGGGTCGCGAGTGGTCGTGATCCGAGTCGGTCAGCCAGGTGGTGACAGCGGCCGCAAGGACCTCGGCGACACGCTCGCCGCGCGGAATGGCCCGAAGCTTGTCAAAGAACTCGCGATTCGCCCGCCCGGCGGCGAGCAGGGGCTCGATTCCGCGCTCCCGAACGGCAACCGTGAGTGCTTGCTCGAGATTCGCTGCACTCTCTTCTACGGGCAGCTGACTCTCGAGGAGTCGACTGATCCATACGTCCGTCGCGAGGTCGCCCACGTTGCTGTAGTGGTTGTGCAATGCCTGTCGGCTCAAGCCGGACCGCTGCGCGACCGCGCTCATCGAGATCGCCTCGCCCTTCGGAGAGTCTGATACCAGTGTCGTCAAAGCCCGGATGAGGGCCGCGCGGGTCCGGGTGACTCGCGGATCCACCCGGGATCCCGCTGGCGGCGCCATGCTCATTCCTTGCGACATGGCTCCATCTTGTCAGACCCCGGCGCCTGGTGTACATTTGTCCACTACTGGACGATTGTAAAGGACAACATGACGCACGTAACCGGGTCAGCACCACGACGGGAAGACACTCCGCAGCATCCGGAGTTTGAGGCAGCGGTGGCAGGCGGCGCGCTGACGTCCGAGGGGCCGGGATCCCAGCACCGCTACCGCAACTTGATCCTGGGGGCCATCGGGATCCTGCTTTTCGCTATGGCGATGCTGACCAGCTACTCGAGCGCTTTCGGAAATCCGACACCCAACAATGTGCACCTCGCCGTCGCCGGCAATGCGGAAACGATCGTGGCTCTGGAGCAGCAGGGGTCACTCGATCTCACGGTCGTGTCGTCCGAGGCGAAGGCGCGAGCCGCCGTGCTCGATCGGGAGGTGGACGGCGCTGTCGTCCTTCCCACAGCCGGAAAGAACGCCGTCGTCACCACCTACATTGCCAGTGGCGCGGGTCGCGGCCTCGGTCAGGCGGTCTCCGGCATCGGCGGCTCGATCGCTCAGCGATTGAAGGCCACCAGCACGACGACCGACCTTGCACCGCTCCCACAGAAAGACCCCGTCGGATCCATTGAGTTCTACGCGATCCTCTTCGCCGGACTCGGCGCGGCGCTTGGTGCGACGGTCTTCGGCCGCATCCTCGGAACGGTCGACACCTCGACGAAGTTCGTCGAACGCAGCATCGTTCTCGTCCTCTACACAGGAGCCCTTGCCGGGTTGATCACCCTGTGGATCGATGCCGCCCTCGGTGCGGTGACCGTGAATCCGGGTGCCGTGTTCGCTGTCCTTTGGCTCACCGGGATGGCCATCGGGGGAGCCGTGACCGGTGTCGCCGCGCTCGGTGGAACTATTGCAGCGCTCCTCACGACGCTCGCCCTGGTGATCCTCGGCAACACGTCTTCTGGCGGGCCCCTCGGAATCCACCTTCTCAACGACTTCTTCCAGGCCCTGTACTACGTGTTCCCACAGGGGGACTCCCTCGACCTTCTGCGCTCGGTTCAGTACTTCGACGGTGCCGCCATTTCCGGCCCGATCATCCGGCTGGCGATCTGGGCCGTGGCCGGCATCCTGATGACCCTGATCGCAATGCTCATCCGCAACCGAAGAGAAGCCGCCGCTCAGCTGAGGGGCGGCGACCACCCCAGCGCCGACCACCCCAGCGCGGACTACCTGCAAGCCACAGCGTCACCGGCCTCTCACCCCGAACAAGCAGCACTCGACAAGCCCGCCGAGGTCACCCGGTGACCTGCAAGGCAACCCCTCTTCACCCCTAGAGACAGCAGTAATGACGCAACCGGAGGTTGACACAATGCCAGGCAAAATCGACGTTCACCAGCACCTGCTTCCGCCCCGCTACTTCGAGGCTTTAGCAGCGGCAGGGGATCAGGCAATGAGGACTACCACCGGGGCCGGGGCGGAGGCCGTTGAAGGCGGGTCCGCGCAATGGAACCCGTGGGACACCAGTGGCGGGACGGCTCCCAGGCAGGGCCCCCGGGCGATCGGTGGCTGGCTCATGCCCGAATGGGATCCCCGAGGGGCGATCACGATGATGGACGAGGCAGGAATCGAGACCGGGATTCTGTCGATCAGCGCACCGGGTGTGCACTTCGGCGACGACGCCGCGGCCCGCGAGCTCGCCCGCGACCTGAACGACTACCAGGCCGAGTTGGTCAAGGAACACCCGGGCCGATTCGGGCACTTCGCCGTGCTGCCGCTCCCGGATTTCGACGGTGCAGTCGCCGAAGCCGTGCGAGCACTCGACGAACTACACGCCGACGGCGTGCTCCTCCTCTCGAACGCCCACGGTCGCTACCTTGGCGATCCCGCCTACGAACCACTGTGGACGGAACTCGCCGCACGCTCGGCCGTCGTCTTCGTGCATCCCACCGCTCCCCACATGGCGCAGCTCCCCGGCCTGCCCACTGCCCTGGTCGACTTTCCATTCGACACCACCCGCACTGCCGTGGACCTCGTCGCCCACGGGGTGTTCGATCGGCACCCCAATCTCCGCGTGATCCTCTCGCACGCTGGCGGCTTCCTCCCGTACGCAGCGGAACGATTCAGCGCCGCCGCGATGTTCAACCCCGGCACCACTCCGGAGAGCATCCAGGCGGGCCTGCGGAAGTTCTATTTCGACACCGCCCTGTCCGCAACCCCCGCTTCCTTGCCGGCGCTCCTAGCGTTCGCGGAACCGGGCCATGTCCTCTACGGCAGCGACTTCCCCTACGCAGACCCCACGTGGAGCGCCCGCTTCGACCACTTCCTCGACACTTACAACGGCCCAGGCTCGGAGCGGCTGGGCGAGGTGCACCGCTCCGCCGCCGAGCAACTCTTTCCCCGCTTGGCCAAATGAGGGCAGATCGTTGAGGCGCATACACGGATAGCCATGAACCAGAAGCCTTCGCACCCTCGAAGGCCTTACTCGAGGTTGTCGGTGACAGCGCCGAGCAGGTCGGTCGTGGGGAAGTTTGTCTGGACGACCAGGATCCAGGTGCCGCCGAGAGCGAAGAACGTCGAGGTGGTGTCGACGGGGTACTCCTTGACCGGTGTCACCTGTTGACATGATCGACCGCCATGCGCGTCCGTGCAGGTGTATCCCGATACGGCGAGCTGCGTCATGAAAGAAGCCAACGTAGACGACGACTTCGTGCCCATCGCGACCGTGAGGCCGGAAATGTCTGACAGTGGGTCTTTCCAGATGCAGTACAGCGCAGGGGTCCCGATGACTGCGGCATCGAAGTCCTGCCGCGTCGGTACCGGCTGGGCCGTCGCGCCCGAGGGTACCGGTCGCAATTGCGTGACGGGTGTCGAACCGAAGAGCCGGGTGGCGTCGGCCGCTGCCACGACTGTGTCGCAGGTCTGGGGCACGGTGAGTGCGGGTGTCGGCTCCGAGGTGGCCGGCGCGGGCGGAGACGCGGTCACGGTGGGAGTCGGCGTGGTCTTCGGCACAGTCGATGGAGTCGGTGCCACGGCGGGCGCCGGGGCGGCGAAGGGATGCGGCACGAGGCCTAGCGCGACCGCACTGCTCGCCGTGCCCACAGCGAGTACGGCCACGATTCCGACGATCAGTCCGAAGCGGAAACGCGGGCTTCGGGGTGGTTCCACGACTGCGCCGCGGAGGGTGTTCTCTTTGATCGTGACGATCATCTTCGCGAGGTCGTCGCCGGTAGGAGGTTCAGTATCCATCGGGAGTCACCGCCTTCTTGAGTCGATTTCGAGAGCGCAGTACGCGCTGGGTAATGGCCCCGACACTGAGGCCGAGCATCTCGGCAGCCTCCGCGTACGAGCGGCCTTCGAGCAGGCAGAGTTCGCAGACTCGCTTGTCGATGGGGGCGAGAGTGTCGATTTCGTCGCGGACCCAACGGAGCCGCTCTCTGGCGAGGGCTTCGTCCTCCCGTATCGGCAACTCGTCGGGCAGCGCATCGACGCGGCTGCGGGCAGCCTTCCGCACGCTGTTGAGTGAATGGTTCCGACAGACGACAAGCAGCCACGGGAGCAGTGACTCGTGGGCCAATTGAAACGATCCGGCCTTGGACCACAGCGTGATGAACGTGTCTTGGACGATCTCTTCGACGTCCTGGCGGCTCGATGCAATGGCCCAGGCGTATCTCGTCAGTGTCGCTGCGTGACGGTCGATGACCTCAGCCAGCGCGTCTTTATCGCGAAGCGCCACTCGCAGTGCGAGATTGGTATCGCTTTCCGTGATCGGATTCATTCCAGCACCCCCTTCACTAGAGGAGTGTCCGGTAGCGGGCACAACCTCACAAGTGCGGCCGAATTAGTTGAAGGGGACAGGGCAACCCTCTCGATGGTCTGAGCTTTCTGCTGGCCTTCGGGTGGCTCTGCGCCCACTACGGGGTCGACGATGCCTCCGCGCGAGTCGCCCGGTGCCGTTGGGGTTACAGCCAGCTGCCAGAGGGCTCACCGGCGAGACTCCAGTAGATGCTGATCCGCCGCGGCGCGATCAGCAACTACTGGAGTCTCGCGCGTCGGGAGGCATGAAGCGACGCGGGCGTTAGGAGTCCGTTAGGGAACGAGGCCCCGGCGTAGGGATGTCGTTAGGACGGCCGGCGGGAGCGCGCGGCGGGTATCTACTGACCTGCTGTGCCCCTCGGGGGCATCGGGCCCCGATCGGGGTCTCGCCCGTTCGTCTCCGGTTGGAGTTGTAGTGCTCGACATCGTCTACATAGCCGTCGTGATTGCCGTCTTCGCGGTCGTCGCCCTCGTTGCGAGGGGTGTGGAGAAGCTGTGATCGTCTTCAACGTCATTGCGGCCGTCCTGGCCGTGGCCGCTCTCGTGTACCTGGTCTACGCGCTCGTGAAACCGGAGCGCTTCTGATGACCAGCACCGTTTCGGGGCTCCTCACCATCCTGACGCTCGTCGTGATCCTCGCGGTGCTCCACCGCCCGGTCGGCGACTACATGGCCTGGATCTACACGACCAAGAACAACTGGAAGATCGAGCGCGGCTTCTACCGCCTCATCGGCGTCGACTCGGCATCCGAGCAGACGTGGCGGGCCTACCTCCGCGGGGTCCTCATCTTCTCCGTCGTCGGCGTCTTCTTCGTCTACGTCATCCAGCGGATCCAAGAGATCCTGCCCTACTCGCTGGGCTTCCCCGCCGTGCCGCAGGGCCTCGCCTTCAACACGGCCGTCTCGTTCGTCACGAACACGAACTGGCAGTCGTACAGCCCCGACGTCACCCTCGGGTACGCCGTCCAGCTCGGCGGCCTCGTCGTGCAGAACTTCGTGTCGGCGGCTGTCGGCATCGCGGTCGCGGTCGCCCTGATCCGCGGTCTCGCCCGCATCAAGAGCGGCACGCTCGGCAACTTCTGGGTCGACCTGACGCGCGGTATCACCCGCCTCCTGCTGCCCGGCGCGATCTTCGCCGCAGTCGTGTTGATCATCGCCGGCGTCATCCAGAACTTCAACGGCTTCGAGAACATCACGACTCTCACCGGCGGTTCGGCCGCGATTCCGGGCGGACCGGTCGCCTCGCAGGAGGCGATCAAGGAGCTCGGCACGAACGGCGGCGGCTTCTACAACGTCAACTCGGCGCACCCGTTCGAGAACCCGACGGCCTGGACCAACCTGTTCGAGATCGTGCTGATGCTCATCATCCCGTTCTCGCTGCCGCGCACCTTCGGCAAGATGGTCGGCGACGTCCGTCAGGGCTACGCGATCGCCGCCGTGATGGGTGCGATCTACGCCGCCTCGCTCGCCGCCATGACCTGGTTCGAGCTGAACGGCGCCGGCACCGCGACCCGTCTCGCCGGAGGCGCGATGGAGGGCAAAGAGGACCGCTTCGGCATCTGGGGTTCCACCCTGTTCGCCACCACGTCGACGTCGACCTCGACGGGAGCCGTCAACTCGGCCCACGACTCGTTCACCTCGCTCGGCGGCATGATGGCGCTCCTGAACATGATGCTCGGCGAGATCTCGCCCGGCGGAACCGGGTCGGGCCTCTACGGCATGCTCGTGCTCGCGATCATCACGGTGTTCATTGCCGGCCTGCTGGTCGGCCGCACCCCCGAGTACCTCGGCAAGAAGATCGGGCCGCGCGAGATCAAGCTCGCCTCGATCTACATCCTGATCACCCCGGCCCTGGTTCTCACCGGAACGGCACTGAGCTTCGCGATCCCCGCGATCCGCGACAACGTGGAGAAGGTCTCGATCTGGAACCCCGGCCTCCACGGCTTCACCGAGGTGCTCTACGCCTTCACCAGCGCGGCCAACAACAACGGCTCCGCCTTCGCCGGCATCACGGCGAACACCCCCTGGATGAACACGGCCCTCGGCATCGCCATGCTGCTCGGCCGCTTCTTGCCGATGGTTTTCGTGCTGGCACTCGCCGGCTCGCTCGCCGCCCAAGACAAGGTGCCCGCCACCGCCGGCACCCTGCCCACGCACCGGCCGCAGTTCGTCGGCCTCCTGATCGGGGTGTCCGTCATCGTGACCGCACTCACCTACTTCCCGGTGCTCGCACTGGGCCCGCTCGCTGAAGGGCTGAAGTAACGCATGTCCACCATCACCGAACACCGCACGGACGAGGATCCCGCGCCCACCGCGACGAAGAAGGGCGCCTTCTCCGGCGCGCAGCTCGTCGAGGCTCTTCCCGGCGCATTCAAGAAGCTCGACCCGCGCGAGATGTGGCACAACCCGGTCATGTTCCTCGTCGAGATCGGCGCGGCCTACACGACGATTCTGGCGATCGCGCAGCCGTTCACGGGCGGGGCCGGCACGTCCGGAGGATCGACCGTGCCCGGATCCTTCACCTGGGCCATCGCTGTGTGGCTCTGGCTCACGGTCGTCTTCGCGAACCTCGCCGAGTCGGTCGCCGAGGGCCGCGGCAAGGCGCAGGCCGAGAGCCTCCGCAAGACGCGCACCAGCACGACGGCGAACCGCGTCGACTCGTACGACGCGGCCGCCGACGCCGCAGCCGAGAGCGCGACGCTCTCGTCGGTGTCGTCGGCCGACCTCACGCTCGGCGACACCGTCGTGGTCACGGCCGGTGAGCTGATCCCCGGTGACGGTGACATCGTCTGGGGCATCGCGAGCGTCGACGAGTCGGCGATCACCGGCGAGTCGGCCCCCGTCATCCGCGAGTCGGGCGGCGACCGCAGCGCCGTCACCGGCGGCACCCGGGTGCTGTCGGACCGCATCGTCGTGACCATCACGTCGAAGCCCGGCGAGACCTTCGTCGACCGGATGATCCGCCTCGTCGAGGGCGCGTCGCGTCAGAAGACCCCGAACGAGATCGCGCTCAACATCTTGCTCGCGTCGCTCTCGATCGTCTTCGTCGTCGTCTGCCTGGCTCTCAACCCGATCGCCTCGTACTCGAACGCGGCCGTGTCGATCCCGGTGCTCATCGCCCTGCTCGTCTGCCTCATCCCGACCACCATCGGCGCGCTGCTGAGCGCCATCGGCATCGCCGGCATGGACCGCCTGGTGCAGCGCAACGTGCTCGCCATGTCGGGGCGCGCGGTCGAGGCGGCCGGCGACGTGACGACGCTGCTGCTCGACAAGACCGGAACAATCACCTATGGCAACCGTCAGGCGGCCGAGTTCCTGCCTATGGAGGGCGTCGCCGTGAACGAGCTGGTCGAGGCCGCCGCGACGTCGTCGCTCAGCGACCCGACACCCGAGGGCAAGTCGATCGTCGATCTCGCCGTCACGCTCGGCTACGTCCGTGCCGAGAGCGTCGCCGGCGACATCGTGCCCTTCACCGCGCAGACCCGCATGTCGGGTCTCGACCTGCCCGACGGCTCGCAGATCCGCAAGGGTGCCGGCGGCATGGTGATCGCCTGGATCGAAGACGGCACGTCGCTCGCGGCGGTCGAGCGCCACGCACTGGACACCTCGATCGAGGCCGTGTCGAACGCCGGAGGCACGCCCCTCGTCGTCGCAACCCGCGCCGCGAACGGGAGCGGAAGGATCCTCGGGGTCGTCTACCTGAAGGACGTCGTCAAAACGGGTCTGGCGGAGCGGTTCGCCGAGCTCCGCACCATGGGAATCCGGACCGTGATGATCACCGGCGACAACCCGCTGACCGCCAAGGCGATCGCCGCCGAGGCCGGGGTCGACGACTTCCTCGCCGAGGCCACGCCGGAAGACAAGCTCGCCCTGATCCGTCGCGAGCAGGAGGGCGGCAACCTCGTCGCGATGACGGGTGACGGCACCAACGACGCCCCCGCGCTCGCTCAGGCCGATGTCGGAGTGGCGATGAACACGGGCACCTCGGCCGCGAAGGAGGCCGGCAACATGGTCGACCTCGACTCCGACCCGACGAAGCTCATCGACATCGTGCGCATCGGCAAGCAGCTGCTCATCACGCGGGGCGCGCTCACGACGTTCTCGATCGCGAACGACGTGGCGAAGTACTTCGCGATCATCCCCGCGATGTTCGCCGGGATCTTCCCGGGGCTCGGGCTGCTCAACATCATGCAGCTGCACTCGCCGGCGTCGGCCATCCTGTCGGCGATCGTCTTCAACGCGATCATCATCGTGATCCTGATCCCCCTGGCACTGCGCGGCGTCAAGTACCGGGCCGCCTCGGCCTCGGCGATCCTGAACCGCAACATCCTGGTCTACGGGGTCGGCGGCATCATCGCGCCGTTCATCGGCATCAAGATCATCGACCTCGTCGTCTCGCTCCTCCCGGGCTTCTAGCCCTCGTACTGGAAAGGAAGAATCATGAACACCCGCACACTCGCCCGCCAGTACTGGGTGGCCATCCGCGCGATGATCGTCTTCACGATCGTGCTCGGAGTCGCCTACACCGCAGTCATTACCGGCGTGGGGCAGCTCGTTGCCCCCGCTCAGTCCAACGGCTCCGTCGTGAAGGTCGACGGCGATGTCGTCGGCTCCGCTCTCATCGGCCAGAGCTTCACTGATAAGAAGGGGAACGCTCTGCCGGAGTGGTTCCAGTCGCGCCCCTCGGCCGCCGGCGACGGCTACGACGCCACCGCGTCGAGCTTCAGCAACTACGGCCCCGAGAACGACGACCTCATCGCCGCTGTCAAGGAGCGCAAGGCCGCCATCGCCACAGAGAACGACGTGCCCGCCTCGAGCGTGCCCGCCGACGCGGTGACGGCCTCCGGATCGGGGCTCGACCCGCACATCAGCCCGGCCTACGCGCTGCTGCAGGTCGACCGGATCGCCGCGGTGCGCGACCTCCCGGTCACGAAGGTCCGCGCGCTCGTCGAGTCGATGATCCAGAACCGCGACGCAGGCTACCTCGGCGAGAAGACGGTCAACGTGCTTCGGTTGAACGTCGCGCTCGCCGGGCTGAAAGGCTAGATCAGATGAAACGCGGGCGGCTCCGAGTGCTGCTCGGCGCCGCCCCCGGCGTCGGCAAGACCTACACGATGCTCGAAGAGGGCGCGCGCCTCCGCGACGAGGGCAAGACGGTGGAGGTGGCGGTCGTCGAGACCCACGGCCGCACCGCCACCGCCGCCCAGCTCGAGGGGCTGCCGGTGATCCCGCGCACCATCACCGAGCACCGGGGTGTCGAGCTGACCGAGATGGACCTCGACGCCGTGCTCGAGCGGCACCCGCAGGTCGCCCTCGTCGATGAGCTCGCCCACACCAATGCTCCGGGAAGCCGCAACGAGAAGCGCTGGCAAGACGTCGACGCCCTCCTCGAGGCGGGCATCGACGTCATCTCCACCGTGAACGTGCAGCACATCGAGTCGCTCAGCGACGTCGTGGAGCAGATCACCGGGGCGCCGCAGCGCGAGACGATCCCCGACCAGGTGCTCCGAGGTGCCGACCAGATCGAGGTCGTCGACCTGGCCCCGCAGGCGCTCCGAGACCGCCTGGCCGAGGGCAACGTCTACCCGGCGGCACGGATCGACGCCGCGCTGTCGAACTACTTCCGGCTCGGCAACCTGACCGCGCTCCGCGAGCTGGCCCTGCTCTGGCTCGCCGACGAGGTCGATTCCGCACTGAAGGCCTACCGGTCCGAGCACGGCATCGACAGCAAGTGGGAGGCCCGCGAGCGGGTCGTCGTCGCTCTGACGGGCGGGCCGGAGGGCGAGACGCTCATTCGGAGGGGCGCTCGGATCGCGGCCCGCGCCGCCGGTGGTGACCTGCTCGTGGTGCACGTCAGCAGGCAGGACGGCCTGGCCGAGACGTTCCCCGGCGCCCTCGCCAGTCAGCGCTCGCTGACGGAGAAGCTCGGCGGCAGCTACCACCAGGTGGTCGGCGACGACGTGCCCCGGGCCCTGGTCGACTTCGCGAAGGCGATGAATGCCACGCAGCTCGTGCTCGGCGTGAGCCGCCGCTCGCGGATCGCCGCCGCCCTCACAGGGCCCGGAATCGGCGCGACCGTCATCCGCGAATCCGGCGTGATCGACGTGCACATCGTGACCCACTCGAAAGCGGGCGGCCACTTCACGCTGCCCCGGGTCGGCGGCGCGCTGACGCTGAAGCGCCGCCTCGTGGGCAGTGCCCTGGCGCTGGCCCTCGGACCGCTCGTCACCTGGATCCTCGTCACGTTCCGCACCGACGAGACCCTCACCAGCGACGTGCTCGTCTTCCAGCTGCTGGTCGTCGTCGTCGCGCTGGTCGGCGGCATCTGGCCGGCGCTCTTCGCCGCCGTCCTCTCGGGCTTCACTCTCGATTTCTTCTTCGTCGAACCGTTCCACAGCGTCACAATCGCACGGCCTTTCCATCTGCTCGCCCTCGCCCTCTACGTGATCAACGCCCTGCTGGTCAGTTACGTCGTCGACCAGGCCGCCCGCCGTTCCCGATCGGCGGCCCGCGCGCTCGCCGAGTCGGAGCTCCTCGCCACGATCGCCGGAAGCGTGCTCCGCGGACAGGATGCCCTGCAGGCCCTGATCACCCGCACGCGGGAGGTGTTCCACCTCACGAGCGTGCAGGTCACCTCGGGCGCCGAGACCCTCTACTGCACCGGCGATCCGAAAGACGGCGACCACGTCACCCGCATCGAGGTCGGCGAGCACGGCACGCTCGAACTGCGCGGGCCCGACCTGGCCGCCAGCGAGCGCCGACTGCTCAAGGTGATCGCCGCCCAGGTCGACGCGGCACTCGAACATAACGCCCTCAGCGCGACGGCCGACGCCGTCAAGCCGCTCGCCCAGGTCGACCAGGTGCGTTCCGCCCTCCTGGCCGCGGTCGGCCACGACCTCCGCCGACCGCTCGCCTCGGCGACGGCGGCCATCGGCGGGCTGCAGACGCCCGGCGTCACCCTCAGCGACGTCGATCGACAAGAGTTGCTCGCCACCGCTGCGGAGAGCCTCGATTCTCTCGCCACCCTCGTGACGAACCTGCTCGATGTGAGCCGGGTCCAGGCCGGAGCCCTCGCGGTGTCGCTCGTCGACGTCGACGTCGACGACGTGATTCTCGGGGCCTTCGACGAGCTCGGCATCGGCCCCGACGAGGTCGATCTGGGCATCGAGCAGAACCTGCCGCCGGTCGTGGCCGATCCCGTCCTGTTGCAGCGCGTCGTCGTCAACCTGCTCGATAACGCCCTGCGCTACGACGCGCCGGGCGGGAGGGTGCACGTCTCGGCCAGCAGCTTCGCCGGCACCCTGCAGATCCGTATCGCCGACCGCGGACCCGGGGTCAGCCCCGATCGTCGCGAAGACATCTTCGTGCCGTTCCAGCGGCTCGGCGACACCGACAACACGACGGGTCTCGGGTTGGGGCTGGCCCTGTCGAAGGGCTTCACCGAGGGCATGGGCGGCACCCTCGAGGTCGAGGACACCCCGGGAGGGGGCCTGACGATGGTGGTGACGCTCCCGCTTCGGTGAGCTACTCCGTCTGCTCCGGAAGCGAGTGCACGAGGGCGTCGCCGAGAGCGATGAGCGTTCGTGTGGCGGCGCGGAGCTCGGCGCCCGAGAAGACGCCGTCGAAAGCCGTGCTGTAGACGTCAATCACTTGACTGACGGCGGCGCGGCCCTTGTCGGTGAGGTGAAGGAGCTGACTCCGGCGATCGGTGGGATGCGGGCGGCGCTCGACGTCGCTGGCTTTCTCGAGGCGATCGATCAGGGCCGTGATCGAGCCGGTGGTGTGGCCGAGCACTGCGGCCAGGTCGCGTGGAGAAACGTTCTCGGTACTGAACAGATAGACGAGCACGCGCAGATCGGTCGAGCCGAGCGAGAGCACCTGCGACAGATGCGAGCTCATTCGGAGGTTCTGCGACTGCAGGTGCTGGAAGGCACCGAGAAGCCCGATGAGCCCCGCTTGGTCTGGGTCGACAGATTCGGGAGTGGGGGAGGGAGCGGAGTCGGTCATGTCGTCCTGATCCGAATTCTGCCGCGACGGGAGGTTATTGACCGGCGGCGTAGTGGTTGGAGACCTGCTGGGCTGTGAGGACCGTGCTGTACACGGCCGCGTAACGCATGGATCCGGTGAAATAGTAGTTGCTCGCCGTGCCCGGCCAGCCGCTAGTCGTGTCGTAGCCGACACGGAAGTAGCCGGTGTAGTTCTCGGCGGCGGTGTACGAGGCGTTCGAGGCGACGAGCCCACCGTCGGCGTACAGGCGCATTCCGGTCGCGGCTGACAGGGTCGCGGCGACGTGGTGCCACTTGCCGTCGTTGTAGGCCTTGGTCGAGGTGACCACCTGGGTGGCGCCGTTGTAGGCACCGAAGACGAGCTGCCCCGACGTGTTCAGGTAGATCTGGCGATCGTGCTGGCCGGAGGCCGTGACCTGATTGCTGCCGAATCCGATGAGCAGCCCACCGGCGACGGTCGTCTTGAACCAGACCTCTTCGCTGAAGGTGGTCGGGTTGGCGACCGACGAGGGGGTCGAGACGAAGCTGGATGTGCCGTTGAGCACGTACGCGCCGCCGGTGTCGCGCGAGCACGCGATCGGCGTCGCGGTGCTCGAGGTCATGGTGCCCTGGTAGGTGCCGTTGGCCGCCTTGCCGTCGCTGTCGACAGCGGTAGTCGATCCCGATGCCTCGTTGAGGTAGTACTGGAACAGCGCGTTCGCCTTGTCGGCCGATTCGGCGTCGGTGCACTTGAAGTACGGGGCCGTCGCGGAGGTGTTCGTGCTGTTCGTGACCTTGGCGAAGTACCCGGCGGTCGACGAGGGCACGGTTTCGGCGGTGATGCAGACGGCGGCGAGGGCGACGACGGCGAGGCCGGCCAGAAGGTGGATGCGCCGGAGGGCCCGGAGGCGGCGGGCGATGCGGTTCGTCACGCGACGACCTCGTCCTGCTTCGGGGGGAGCCCGACGATCATGGTCCAGAGTAAGGGCAGCAGGCAGATGAAACCGAAGACGACCCACCCCCAGAAGCCGAGGTGCAGGGCCGTCGAGAGGCTGTAGAAGTCCTGGTGGGCCGAGGCCGGAACGGTGAGGTGCCCCACCTGGCCGGTGGCGAGGTCGGCATGGGTGCCGTGAACGGCCTGGACGCGGATCGGCAGCAGGCCGGTCGACACGACGATCGCGCCCGGGTGACCGCCGGTCGTGGTGACCTGCTCGACGACCACTCCGGTGAACGGCTTCAGGATGAACGCGGTGACCGAGACGACGAGCGAGACGCCGGTGATGCGGTACGACACCTTGCGGGTCGCGATCTTCACCCGGGCGGTGAGCAGCCACACGGTGATGATGCCGAGGAGCACGATGGGCAGCCCGCGGATGAGCCAGCCGAGCCCGGGCAGCACGGTGGTCGCCTTGCCGACGAGGTTCGAGTCGGTCAGCTGCCAAGGATCCGTGGCGCCGTTGATGTCGCCCCGGGTCGAGATGAGCCCGGTCGTGCCGATCCCGACCACGCGGTGCGTGTAGGTCTCGGTGGGCGAGGTCGGCGGGTGGAACGCGATGACGTCGCCCACGTGGAGGTCGTCGGCGGTCGTCGGGGTGGTGAGGACGAGGGTGCCGACCGGAGCCGCGGTTCCCATCGACGGGGTCTTGACGATGAACCAGCTGCCGCCCTGGAGGTGGAACAGCAGCGCTGCTGCGATCAGTGCCACGCCGAGCGCGGTGACGACGATCAGAGCGATGCTCGCGATCACGGTGCGTCGGGGGCGCGGTGTGAGGCTGGCGAGCTCGATGTGCTGAGCGTCGAGGGTGACGACGTCGTCGGCACGGACCGCGGCCGGCGCGAGGGGCGTCTCGGTCGGGGTGGTGTCGCGGATGTCGGTCACGATGATCTCCAGGGCTGTGGGCGGGAACTCCGGCGGGGGCTGGGGTTCCCGCCCGGCGGCGGGGTGGGGGCCGATTCGGCGGCCCCCGGTATTCGGTGGGGGTGTGACTAGCTGGCGTAGTTCCAGACGAGGGGGAGCGATGCCTGCAGGCCCTGGTACGTGTTGCCGGCGGAGGAGGCAAGGGTCACGGCGAAGCTGAACCCGGTGGTGCCACCGGCGGCGACGGCGGGGAGGGTGTAGGCCGACGAGCCGGCGAGAGCGGCGAGCGTGCCCGAGTAGACGACCGTGTTGGCGGTGGTGTTGGTGATGACGACGGAGAGCTTCGCGCAGAGGTCGGTGGCGGTGCCGTTGGCAGCGCCCGAGTTCGACTGGGCGCAGGTGGCGCCGGGGGTGAGGGTGAAGGTGCTCGCGGCGACGGTACCGGTGTTCTTGATGGTGACGGGCGTGGTGACCGTCTGGCCGGGGATCATCGTGGTCGATCCGCCGAACTTGTTGATCGTGGCGCAGGTGGCGGTGTTGTTCGAGACCGAGCCGCCGTCGGTCGAGGTGCAGGTGACCGTCGCGCCGGAGTTCTGCTCCTGCATGGTCAGGGCGCCGGTGGCGGCGGTGTTGGTCGAGTTGGTGATCTGCGCGGCGAAGCCCGACAGGGTGCCCGTCATGGTGACCGAGAGGAGGACGGCGGCGAGGACGCCGGTCGCGATGGCGATGGGGGCGAAGCGAATGCGCTTGGCCTTGACGGGGGTGGGGTTCGACACGGGCTTGCTCCTGAAAGTGGGTGGGACACTGAGTAGAAAAATGAGGCACCTGCACGATGACTGGCAATCTCGAAGAGTTGGTTAGTCAATTACCAGGACATTCACCGGTGCGTTAGCTCAACTATGAGATAGTTTGATGAATGAGCCAAGTCCCCTCTTAGGGGGTCTTACCTCCGACCCACTCAGATCCATACCCTGAGGTGCGGCCACGGATGGCCCATCACGACAACAAAGAGACCACGGATGACCTCACACACCAGCACCACCACCAAGACACCGAAACCTGCTCCGACCGATCCGGCTGAGATCGTCGAGGCAGTGACAGCACTCTCTGCCGCCCTCACCGAGATCGACGGGGCCCACCGGCGCATCCGCCACCGTCTCGCCCACGACCTCGGTTTCTCGACGAGCGAGCTCACGGCCATCTTCCTCATCGGCAGCACCGAAGAGTGCACGCCCAAGGCCCTGAGCGCCGAGCTCGACCTCTCCACCGGCGCCATCACGGCTCTCGTCGATCGGCTCGATCGGGCCGGCCACGTCGAGCGAATCGCCCACCCGACCGATCGCCGCAGCCAGCTGCTGACCCTCACCTTCCGGGGCGAAGAGGCCTTGGAGTCGATCATGGGCACCTACAACTCGGCCATCGAAGACGTCGTCAAGACGTCCCCGTGCGTCTTCGACCAGGGCCTCATCGACTGCCTCCTCCACGCGGCCACCGCAATCGACGCCGCAGCAGCCCGCGACTAGCGGCGAAGGGCCTCCCTGCGCAGAGGCGAACCACGGCGTCTACCATCGACTGGATGCCTGCACTCCCTCCCAGCGCCCCTCACCCGACTTCGAGCGGGGCCGCGCCGGATCCTCGTCTGACCCGCCTGCCCGACGAATTCGCCCGCGACGGATTCATCCGGGTCCGCGGCGCCCGCGAGAACAACCTCCGTGACGTGGACGTCGATGTGCCGCGCGACCGTCTCGTCGCCTTCACGGGGGTGTCAGGATCCGGCAAGTCGTCGCTCGCATTCGGCACGATCTTCGCCGAAGCCCAACGCCGGTTCCTCGAGTCGGTGGCGCCGTACGCGCGCCGGCTCATCGCGCAGGGGTCGACCCCGCACGTCGACTCGATCACCGGACTGCCGCCGGCCGTCGCCCTGCAGCAGCGGAGGGGCGCGCCGAGTTCGCGCTCGACGGTCGGCACGCTGACGACGCTCTCCAACTCGGTGCGGATGCTGTACTCGCGTGCCGGAAGCTACCCCGACGGGGCGACCCGCCTCGAGTCCGACTCGTTCTCGCCCAACACCGTCGCGGGCGCGTGCCCCCGCTGCCACGGTCTCGGCATCGCGCACGAGGTCACCGAGGCGTCGGCCGTGCGCGACGACACGCTCAGCATCCGCGACGGGGCGATCGCCGCCTGGCCCGGAGCCTGGCAGGGCAAGAACCTCCGCGATGTCACGGCCGTGCTCGGCTACGACATCGACCGGCCCTGGCGCGAACTCTCGCGCGCCGACCGCGACTGGCTGCTCTTCACCGACGAGCAGCCTGTCGTCGTGGTCCAGCCCCAGCGCGACCGCGTCGCCAAGCCCTACAAGGGGCGTTTCTGGAGCGCGCGACAGTTCGTGATGCACACCCTCGCCGACTCGCAGAGCGAAACCCAGCGCACCAAGATGCTGCAATTCGTCGAGTCGGGGCCCTGCTCGCTCTGCGGAGGGAGCGGCCTGACCCGGGCCGCCCTGCTCGTCACGGTCGGCGGAACCACGATCGCCGAGCTCAACCGGCTTCCGCTCGCCGCTCTCGCCGACGTTCTCCGACCCATCGCGACGCTGGAGCACGCCGGTGCCGCCACGTCCCGTGCGTCGTCCGGAGAGCGCACCGAGGTGGCCGTCACGATCTCACGCGACCTGCTCGCCCGCGTCGAGGTGCTCACCGACCTGGGCCTCGGCTACCTCAGTCTCGACCGCGCGACACCCACCCTGTCGCCGGGCGAGATGCAGCGACTCCGCATCGCCACCCAGCTGCGCTCGGGCCTGTTCGGCGTCGTCTACGTGCTCGACGAGCCGAGTGCCGGGCTGCACCCCGCCGACTCCGAGTCGCTCATCGAGGTCTTGGACGGCTTACGCGCGAGCGGCAACAGCGTGTTCGTCGTCGAGCACGACATGGACATCGTGCGCCGCGCCGACTGGATCGTCGACGTCGGCCCCGGTGCTGGGGCGGGCGGCGGCGAGGTGCTCTACAGCGGGCCGGTCGAGGGGCTCGCGGGCATCGAGACGTCGGTCACGCGGCGTTTCCTGGATCCTTCGCCTGTGGCCGCAGACACCGAGACCCGGCGGCCGGCGGCGACACTCGAACTCCGCGGGGTCACGCGCAACAATCTGCGGGCTCTCGACGTCGACGTGCCGCTCGGCGTGATGACGGCCGTGACGGGAGTCTCAGGATCCGGCAAGTCCACGCTCGTCGGGCACGTCCTGGCCGAGCACGCGACCGAGCATCCTCTCGTCGACCGCGTCGTGCAGGTCGACCAGAAGCCGATCGGCCGCACGCCCCGCTCGAACCTCGCCACCTACACCGGCCTCTTCGACGCCGTGCGCGGAGCCTTCGCCGACACCGACGAGGCGAGGGCGCGTGGCTGGTCGGCCGGGCGCTTCTCGTTCAACGTGGCCGGCGGTCGTTGCGAGGTCTGCCAGGGGGAGGGCTCGGTCTCGGTCGAGCTGCTCTTCCTCCCGGGCAGCTGGGCTCCGTGCCCCGAGTGCCACGGCACCCGCTACGCGCCCGAGACTCTCGAGGTGCTCTGGAACGGAGCCTCGATTGCCGACGTGCTCGCGATGACGGTCGAGGAGGCGGCGCCGTTCCTCAGTGCGATCCCCGCCGCCCACCGCGGACTCGAGACGCTCCGCCAGGTCGGGCTCGGCTACCTCCGGCTGGGGCAGCCGGCACCGCAGCTGTCGGGTGGTGAGGCGCAGCGCATCAAACTCGCGACCGAGCTGCAGCGCGCCCGGCCCGGCCACACGCTGTACCTGCTCGACGAGCCGACCACCGGCCTGCACCCGGCAGACGTCGAGCTGCTCGTCGTCCAGCTGAACCGACTGGTCGACGCGGGCAACACCGTCGTGCTGGTCGAGCACTCAATGGGCGTCGTCGCGGCGGCCGACCATGTGATCGACATGGGCCCCGCGGGAGGCGACGAGGGCGGTCTCGTCGTGGCGTCGGGCACGCCCGCCGACGTCGCGGCCGCTTCGGGGAGCCGAACGGCGCCGTATCTCGCCGCTCGGCTTCCTGTGGGCTGACGGGAGCGCGGGATCCTGACGGTCCCGTCTCGCTATTCCCGTCTGGTCGCCCCCTGTCCTGGGGCTGGCCTGCGCTGCCCTCTTCGTTCAGGCTGGTCGTAACGAACAGGAGCTGTCATGTTGTCAGTGGTCTACACGAGTGCCGCCAAGGGGTCCTTCGACGATTCCGATCTGGCGACGCTGCTGATGAACAGCAGGTCGAACAACCGCCGGCTCGATCTGACCGGTTTTCTGCTCTACCGCGACGGCCTGTTCCTGCAGGTCCTCGAGGGACCTGACGAGGTCGTGCGGGATCGCCTGGCGATCATCACCGCCGATCCCCGACACGGCGACGTGGCAGTGCTCGTCGAAGACGAGGTGGCCGAACGTCGCTTCCCGTCGTGGTCGATGGGCTACGAGGCCGTGACCGACGAGCTTGCCGAGTCGATTCCCGGCTACCGTTCGACCTTCGACGACATCGGTCGGGGCGCCCTCGGCGCTGCCGACCAGCCCGCTGTTCGGCAGCTGGTGCAGTGGTTCCAGAATCGAGCACCCGAGGCGGCCTGATCCCGCCTCGGGTTTTCCTCGAGACGACGTCACGGCACCGGTGACGTCAGCAGATCACTGACGGTGAGATCGCGGACACTCAGCGCACGGAGAGCCAGCTGCCTCGGCGCAAGACCCTCTCGACTCCGAACGTCCGGTCGTCCACGATCACGAGGTCGGCGGGAGCGCCGGGCGAGAGAGGCGGCACCAGGCCGAGGCCCCTCGATGCTGAAACCGACGTCACGGCAGCGGCCTCGACTGCGATCGATGGCGCCGACGCTGCCCCCGCCGAGCGTGCGGTGCTGAGCTCGGCCAACTGCACCAGCGCATCGCCGACCGTGGCGGTGCTCCCCGCGAGCGACGACCCGTCGGCCAGCATCGCGACGCTGTCGGTCACCGTGACCGCCGATCCGGCAATCGCATAGGATCCGTCGCCCAGACCGGTCGCACTCATCGCGTCCGACACCAGCACGAGGCGGTTGGGAGCGAGGCGTCGCACCAGCGCGGCCACCGACCCCGCGACGTGGTGGCCGTCGAGAATCAGCTCGACACTGACCCGGTCGTCGTCGAGAGCTGCGCCCACGAGCCCCGGCTCACGGTGGTGCAGCGGCCGCATGCCGTTGAAGAGGTGGGTGACGACGGTCGCACCCCGATCGAAGGCCGCGGTCGCGGTCGCGGCGTCGCAGTCGGAGTGGCCGAGGGCGACGGTGATGCCGCGCTCGACGAGCCACGAGACCGCGTCGAGGCCACCGGGCAGCTCGGGAGCGAGCGTGACCATGCGGAGCGACCCGGCCGCCGCGTCGACCAGGCGGGAAAGAGCCTCGACCGTCGGCGGAACCAGCAGCGACGCATCGTGCGCTCCACGGCGAGCGGCTGACAGGAAGGGCCCCTCGAGGTGGATGCCGGCGAGGTGGCCGACCGCGACGAGCGGAGCCAGCGTGTCTAGCGCCTGCTCCAGAGCCGGCAGCGGGGCGGTGGCCACCGAGGCCACGAGACTCGTCGAGCCCCGGGCGGCGTGGTAGTCGACGACGCGAAGCGCCTCCGCGGCGGTCGCCGAGCCGAAGTCGATGCCGAGGGCGCCGTGCACGTGCTGGTCGACGAAGCCCGGCAGGGCGGTTCCGGTGACGTGCTCCACCTCCGCGGCGTCGAGCCCGGGCGGAAGGACGGCGCCGACGAAGTCGATCAGGCCGTGGAGTACGACGACGAAGCCGGGGGCGAAGACCGAGGTGGGTGTGACGACCCGGTCGAGCCGCAGGATCCTGCGCTCCCGCCCGTCGAGGGAGGCGCCGGGCAGGCGACCGGCGCTCATGGGAGCAGCGCCGTCCGCGCGAGCACGCCGGCCCCGACGATCGCTGCGGCGTCACCGTGCGCGGCACGCGCGAGGGTCGGCCGGCGCGAGAACGCCAGGCGTTCGTCAAGCGCTCTCCGCAGCGGATCGAACAGCAGATCGCCCGCCTCGGCGAGTCCGCCACCCACGACGATCATCTCGGGAGCCGCGACGGCCGCGATCCACGAAAGAGTGTCGGCGAGCACCTCCACGGCGTCGTTCCAGAGCGCGACAGCCCGAGGATCCGCGGCCCGCACTCTCTCCGCCGCCTCGCGCGCGTTCGCCGCCCCCAGCCGCCGCGCCAGGCCACCCGCCGAGGCCACCTCTTCGACGCGCAGCCCCGCGAGGGCACCGTGCCGAAGAACGACCTGGCCGATCTCGCCAGCCCACCCGCCCGAGACGAGGGCGGTGCCGCCCTGCACGAACGCGCTCGCGAGCCCGGTGCCGATCGCCACGAACGCCATACCGCCGGGGACGTCGCGGGCGGCGCCGGTCGTGCTCTCGGCGAGAGCACCGGCCCGGACGTCCTGGCCGAATCCGACCGGCAGCCCGATCTGGGAGGAGAGCAGGTCGCGGAGCGGCAGGTCGCGCCAGCCCAGATTGAAGCTGGCGACCGCGACGCCCGCTTCGTCGTCGACCACGCCGGGAACGGCGAGCCCCACGGCCGCGACCGGCCGGAGCCGACGGGCGGCGTCGACGATCTCGGCCACGGCACGGATGGTGCCCGACGCGTCGAGATCACCCGACGGAGTGGCGACGCGCCACTCGCCGACGACCTCGGCGGAGCCGTCGAACAGGCGCGCCTTGATCGTGGTGCCGCCGACGTCGACGCCGACGACCGTGGGGGCGGCGTCGCGGTCGAGGTCGGCAGAAGTCACGAGGCGAGTATGACGGAGCGCGTCAGCGAGCGGGGGTGATCGGGGTCGAGACCGCGCGCCACGGCGAGGGCGACGGCGAAGCGGTGCACCACGACGAGGGCCGCCTGCGGGTCGAGATCGTGATGCACGAAGGTGGCGCCGGTGGCATCGACGTCGTCGACGAGCCCCTCGGGAGCCTCGTCGAGCGACCAGACGAGACGGCCGGGCTGAGCGATGGCGATCGGGCCGTGACGGTAGTCCATCGACGGATACGACTCGGCCCAGAACTGCGCGGCCTCGCGGGTCTTGAGCGCCGCCTCGAAGGTGAGGCCGACCGCCGGCCCGGTGCCGATGAAGGTGACCTGCTCGGCCGAGAGCAGATCGTCGATGGGCAGGTCGAGCGCGATCTCGGCCTGGCGCGCCAGCATCTCGATGTCGTCGCCGAGGCCGGCGCGAAGGAGTGCCAGCCCCGTGGTGGCGAAGCGCGTCTGCACGACCGACCGCTCGTCGGCGAAGGGCAGCGCGATGACCTGGTCGGCCTCGGCGGCGGCGGGGGAGTCTCCGACCGCGGTCAGCAGCACGGTCTTCTGGGTGGTGAGCCCGGCTAGAAGCTGCACGATCTCGGTCGTCGTACCCGAGCGCGAGATGGCGACGACGCGGTCGTACTCACGACCGACGGGATACTCGGATCCGGCGAAGGCGTCGGTCAGACCGAGGCCGGCGCGCTCGCGGAGCACGGCATACGTCATCGCGATGAACCAGCTCGTGCCGCAGCCGACGACCGCGACGCGTTCTCCGGGCTGGGGCAGCGCGTCGGCGAACTCGGGGGCGAGTGCGGCCGCCCTCCGCCAGGTCTCGGGCTGGGAGGCCAGTTCTTCGGCCACGAAGGTGTCGGTCATGGAGGGTCCTTTCGATCACGCTGAGCGGCGGCATGCGCTGATGAGCATCCTAGAAGATCGGTTGTGAGTGATTCAAGAGAAAAACGTCAAATTCGATCAAGGATCCGAGTCGTCACCACCCTAGGATTGCCCCATGACGCAGCAGCAGCGCTTGAACGAGCTCCTCGAACTGGTCTCGGAACGCGGCAATGTGACGATCGCCCAGATCGGCGAGGCGCTCGGCATCTCGGCCGCGACGGCGCGACGCGACCTGGCGACGCTCGCGGAGCAGCGGCTCGTCACGCGGACCCACGGCGGTGCGTCGTCGCTCGGCAGTGGCTACGAGCTGCCGCTCCAGTACAAGATCGCCCGGCAGGCCGAGGCGAAGATGACCATTGCACGGGCCGCCGCTGCGCTCGTCTCGGTGAGCGACTCGGTGGGGCTGAACGGCGGCACGACGACGAGCGAGGTCGCCCGGGAGCTCGGCCGGAGCGACCGGCTCGTGCGCTCCGACGGCGACTTCGGCGTCACCATCGTGACGAATGCGCTCAACATCGCCTACGAGCTGTCGGTGCGCTCGCACGTCAAGATCGTCGTCACCGGCGGGGTGTCTCGGCGTCAGTCGTACGAGCTCGTGGGTCCGCTGGTCTCGAACTCGCTGGCCGAGATGGCGCTCGACGTAGCGATCCTCGGCGTCGACGGGCTGAGTGTGCGCTTCGGTGCGACGACCCTGCACGAGGGCGAGGCCGATGTGAGCCAGCAGTTCGCCAAGGTCGCGAAGAAGGTCGTCGTCGTCGCCGACTCCACCAAGATGGAGAAGACGACGTTCGCGCGCATCTGTCCGCTCGACCAGATCGACGTGCTGGTCACCGACCGGCCCGTGCCCGCCGAGCTCGAGCGGGGTCTCGGCGCGGCGGGAGTCGAGATCGTCATCGCCTCGTAGGTCGGCAGTCTGCCGCCCTGCCTGTCTTCTTGCTTGCCTGCCTGTGCGGGTCGCCGAGAGTGCCCAAGTGGGGCCCCGAATCGATTGCCGACCCCGACTTGGGCACTCTCGCCGGGCGTCCGGCCTCGGGCCGATGCGCGCGAGGTCGAGCGCGCCGGGCAGGGCATCTCCAGAGAGGTGTTTTGCGCGCGATCAAATTTGACGCCGCGCAAAACGTCGCAAGGGTGATGTGCCCTCCGGACGGGACCGGCGTCGGCTCAGCGACCGGCAGCTCCTTACCGGCAGCGGCTCAGCCGCAACACCACAGCCACGGCAGCAGAAGCGTGCAGCCCGGCCCGTGAGTGTTTCGGTCTCGTAAACAACCGCGATCAAACGGAATTCTGACTTTCGTGCAGTCCCGAGAACATTTATTGTCACTTCATGATCGTTTTGGCTATGTTTGAATCATGTTCACGCAAAGTCGCGGAGAAAATGTGACTTCCAATCACGAAACCACCAGCCGCGAGTCGGCCACCCCGGGCGGTGCCTCGCGTGGCCCCGGCGCCCTGCGCGTCGGCCTCGTCGGCGTCGGCCAGCGCGCCTATATCGCCCACCACGTCGCCTCGTCCGATGAGAACGCCGTCCTGGTCGCCGCAGCCGACACGACTCCCGAGGGTCGCGGCCGCATCGCACCCGAGTTCGGACCGGGGGTCGAGGTATTCGACTCGCACACGGCCCTGATCGAGCACGCTGAACTCGACGCCGTGATCGTGACGACACCCGACTGGACGCATGCCGAGATCGCCATCGACTTCCTCCGCGCGGGCATCGCGGTCTATCTCGAGAAGCCTCTCGCCATCACGGTCGAAGACGCCGACGAGGTGCTTCGCACAGCTCACGAGACCGGCACGAAGCTCTACGTGGGCCACAACTTCCGCCACGCTGCCGTCGTCCGGCTCATGCACGACATCATCGCCCGCGGCGAGATCGGCGAGGTCAAGACCGTCTGGGTGCGGCATTTCGTGGGCAACGGCGGCGACTACTACTTCAAAGACTGGCACGCCGACCGGAGCAAGACGAACACCCTGCTGCTGCAGAAGGCCAGCCACGACATTGACGTGGTGCACCTGCTCGCGGGCGCCTACACGACTCGAGTCGTGGGCATGGGCGACCTCGTGGTCTACGGCGACGTCGTCGACCGCGACACCCACGAGGGCGAGACGGTGCACGACTGGTTCTCGTACGACAGCTGGCCGCCCCTGACTCAGACCCGTCTCAACCCGGTCGTCGACGTCGAAGACGTGTCGATGATGATGATGACCCTCTCGAACGGCGTGCTCGCCAGTTACGAGCAGTGCCACTTCACGCCCGACTACTGGCGCAACTACACCGTCATCGGCACCGAGGGTCGTCTCGAGAACGTCGGCGACACGGCCGGCGGAGTCGTCAAGGTCTGGAACCGTCGTCACGAAGCCGAATGGCAGACCGCCGGCGACGTGGAGTACCCGATCGAAGGGGTATCGACCGGCCACGAAGACGCTGACGTGCTCACGATGCGCGAGTTCCTGGCATTCGTCGGGCGGGAGAAGCCGGTCACGCTGTCACCGGTGGCTGCGCGCGCAGCGGTGGCCGCAGGATCCTTGGCCGCCCGTTCTCTGCGCTCCGGCTCGCAGCCATTCGACGTACCCGCGCTCTCGCCCGAACTGCTCGATCACTTCGCCCGCACCACCATCCCTGCACCCGCCCCCGCCGTCTAGCGACGGCCTCACCCAAAGGACACGTCATGCACATCTCCTCTCGGCCCGGTTCGGCACGACGCCGGCTCTCCCTCGGCGTGGCCGCCGCAGTCGGCGTCGCACTGCTCGCCTCCGGCTGCAGCGCGTCGTCGTCGAACACCGGCAGCTCCGGCACCTACGAGGCCCCGTCGAAAGACACGAAGGCCGAACTCACCTACGGCGTCTGGGATCAGACGCAGGTCAAGGCCATCAAGGCGAACCTCGCGGGCTTCAACAAGGAATACCCGAACATCAAGGTCAACGTGAACGTCACGCCCTACGACAGCTACTTCACGAAGCTGCAGACCGAGGCGTCGAGCAACACCCTCCCCGACCTCTTCTGGTTGAACGGACCCAACTTCCAGCTCTACGCGTCGAACGGCAAGGTCGAGCCCATCACGGGCGAGGTCAAGTCGGGCGACATCACGCTGAGCAACTACTCGTCGGCCCTCGACGACCTCTACTCGCTCGACGGCGTGCAGTACGGCGTTCCGAAAGACTTCGACACCATCGGCGTCTGGGTCAACAAGGCCCTGTTCGAGCAGGCGGGCGTCGACCTGCCGAAGGCCGACTGGACCTGGAGCGACTTCCAGACCGCTGCCGCGACCATCTCGTCGAAGCTGAAGGGCAAAGGCATCTACGGCGTCGCGGGAGGCATGGACGGCCAGACGACCTACTACAACACGATCGCGCAGTCGGGCGGCGACGTCATCAACGCCGACGGCACCAAGTCGGGGTACGACTCCGCGGCCACGAAGAAGGGCCTCGAGTTCTGGACGCAGCTGATCGAGTCGGGCTCCTCGCCCACGATCCAGCAGCTGACTGACACGTCGGCCGACCAGTGGTTCACCTCCGGCAAGGTCGCCATGTTCTGGGGCGGTAGCTGGGCGCGGACCGAGGTCGGCGACTCGTCAATCGCCAAGGACGTGCAGGTGTACCCGCTGCCGAAGGGCGAGAAGCAGGCGACCGTCATCCACGGCGTCTCGAATGTCGTCGCCGCCGGCAGCAAGAACAAGGCCGCTGCCCAGGCTCTGCAGGTGTACCTGGCCTCGAAGGAGGCGCAGAAGCAGCAGGGCGACATGGGCGCGGTGATCCCGGCCTACACCGGCACTCAGACCGCTTTCGCCAAGTCGCAGCCGGGGGTCGACCTGCAGGTGTTCCTCGACGCGGTCGACTACGCCGTGCCGTTCCCCGTCTCGAAGAACACCGCGGCCTGGAACGCCCTCGAGGGCAGCGAACTGCCCGCCGCGTTCTCCGGGAGCAAGCCCGTCGCGACAGTCGCCGACGATCTCGCCTCGCAGATGAACGCTCTGCTCGCGAAGGAGAAGTAACCCGTGACCACCGAGACGCTCCACCCGCCGAAGGCCGCCGCACCTGGCCGCCCCAAGCTCCTGAAGCGCGATGGCGCGTGGCCCTGGCTGTTCGTGTCCCCACTGCTGCTCGGCATCGCCGTGTTCTTCCTGTGGCCGATCATCCAGACCGCGTACTTCTCGCTGACGACGTGGGGCGTCTTCGGTGGCTCGACCTTCACGGGGGTGGCGAACTACGTCCGCCTGTTCGCCGACCCTCAGCTCTACCTGGCCCTCGGCAACACGCTGCTCTACACGGGCATCGTGCTGCTGGGCGTTCCGCTCGCGGTCTGGTTCGCCAGCCTGCTGAACACGCCGGGGCTCCGGTTCGCGTCGTTCTACCGCGTGCTGTTCTTCCTGCCCTATGTGGCGATGCCGACAGCCATCGCCATGGTCTGGCGGATCATCTTCAATGGTGACTTCGGGATCCTGAACTACCTCCTCAGGGGGATAGGCATTCAGGGCCCGTACTGGATCTCGACGCCTGGCTTCGCGATGGTGGCGGTCGCCATCGTCGGCCTCTGGTCGTCGCTCGGCTTCTCGATGATCATCCTCGGCGCGGGGCTCAAGAACATCCCGGCCGAGCTGTACGAGGCTGCCGAGCTCGACGGTGCCAAGCCGTGGCGCCAGTTCCGCTCTGTGACCGTGCCGCTGCTCACGCCGAGCATCTTCTTCGTGCTCATCATCACGATCATCGGCAGCTTCCAGCTCTTCGACCTGCAGTACGCGATCCTCGGCTCGCCCGCGACCAACCCGGTCATCCCGCGCAGCCTGTCGCTCGTCTACTTCTTCTACCAGCAGGGCTTCGTGTCGAACGACAAGGGGTATGCCGCCGCCATCGCCATGATCATCTTCGTCGTGATCGGCATCGTCACTCTCGTGCAGTTCCGTCTGCAGAAAAAGTGGGTCTCGAATGACTAACAACGTCGCCGCCGCCCGCACCTCGGCCGCCCTCAGCGATCCCGAGCTCGATCCGTCGATGCCGGCTCCCGTCCCACCGACCAAGGGGCAGACGACGGGCCGGAGCCAAGGATCCGACGCCCGCCTCCGCGCGAAGCGGCGCGGTCGCGCGCGTCACGGCTCTCATGCCGTGGCCCACGTCGTCCTCGGCGTCGGCGGGTTCATCATGGCCTTCCCGTTCCTCTGGCAGATCATCATGTCGCTGTCGACGAACGCCGAGGTGCAGAGCGTCACGCCGCACTTCTGGCCGGCCGAGCTGCAGTGGTCGAACTACGCGACCGTCTTCGAGACCCTGCCTTTTCTCGACCAACTGCGCACGAGCATCCTGATCACCGTCATCCGTACGGTCGCGCAGATCCTCCTGTGCACCCTCGCGGGCTACGCCTTCGCGCGAATGGCCTTCAAGGGCCGCGCGATCATGCTCGCCCTGGTCCTGTCGATTCTGATGGTGCCGTCGCAGGTCTACCTGATCTCGCAGTACCAGCTCGTGCAGGGCTTCGGGCTCCTGAACACCATCGTCGGCCTGATGCTGCCGGGTCTGTTCAGTGCGTTCGGCACGTTCCTGATGCGGACGGCGTTCCTCAATATGCCGCAGGAGCTCGAGGAGGCCGCCAGGCTCGACGGTGCCAACCCGTTCCAGGTGTTCTGGAAGGTCATGCTGCCGCTCGCGAAGCCGTCGATCAACGTGCTGGCGATCACGACCGTGCTCTGGTCGTGGAACGAGCTGCTCTGGCCACTCGTCGTCTCGACCAACTCGCGGTCGATGCCGCTGTCGGCTGGCCTCGCGACGCTCATCGGCGACAAGACCACCGATTACCCGGTCGTCATGGCCGCGAGCCTCCTCGCGATGGCACCGGTGCTGATCATGTTCATCGTGCTGCAGCGCCGGGTCATCGACGGGCTCGCTTTCTCGGGATTGAAGTAGCGCAATCGGTTCGACCTAGTTCCACCAATCGATCACAGGGGTGTTCCAATGAAGAAACGCATCATCACGTCGACCGCCATCGCGGCCGCTCTCACACTGGCGATTCCCACCACGGCATCGGCTCACCAGGCCGCACATCCCGTGTCTGTCACCAGTCGCACCGTGACCTACGCGGCCAGCGACGCCGTCATCCCGAACCCGGCACGCGGCTTCTACCACTCGACCGAGACGCACTATCTGAAAGACGGCTCCGGTTACGAGCCGCTCGACCTCGCGTCGCTGCGGGCGTTCCGCAAGGAGGGCGTCACGCAGATCCTCCGCGAGTTCTGGATGGAGAAGTTCGTCGACCAGAAGACCCTCGATAAGAAGTGGCTGAAGCTGGTGCAGAAGGACTACGACACCGCCCGTAAGGCCGGGGTCTCCGTCATCACCCGGTTCGCGTACGTGCAGGGCGGCGACTTCCCCTACAACCCGCCCTACGGTGACGCCGACGTCGACACCGTGCTCGCCCACATCAAGCAGCTCACGCCGATCCTCCGGAAGAACGCCGACGTGCTGCCGGTGCTCCAGGAGGGATTCATCGGCCTCTGGGGCGAGGGCTACTACACCGACCATTTCGCCGCCGACCCGGCGAACCCCGGTGTGCTGACCGACGCCGACTGGGCCAACCGCAACCGGGTAGCTGCCGCCGAGTTGAAGGCCCTGCCGAAGAGCCGCGGCATCCAGGTGCGTACCATGCAGATGAAGCAGAAGGCGGTGGGCGTGACGAGCGGAACGGCTGGCGCGCTGACGCCCGCCCAGGCGCACGACGGCTCGGCGAAGTCGCGCATCGGTCACCACAACGATTGCTTCCTGGCCGCTCCCGACGACTGGGGCACCTTCCTCACCGACCCCCTGTCGCTCGACCAGGACTACCTCGCGGCCGACTCGCGGTACGTCGCCGTCGGTGGCGAGACCTGCAACGTCGATGCCCCGCGCTCGGAGTTCCCGTCCGCCGCCGCCGAGATGGCGAAGTACCACTACAGCTACCTCAACCGGGATTACCACCCGGACGTCCTCGCATCCTGGGGTGAGGCCGGTCTCACCGAGACCTCCAAGAAGCTCGGCTACCGGTTCGTGATGAAGTCGAGCACCGTCACCACCGCGACCAAGGGCCACACCCCGAAGGTCTCGGTGAAGGTCGCGAACGAGGGCTGGAGCGCGCCGTACAACTCGCGCCCCGTGAAGCTCGTGTTGACCTCGAAGAACCGGACGATCACGGTGCCGATCAAGGCCGACGCCGACACCTGGCAGCCCGGAAAGACGGTCACGGTCTCGGCCGCGCTGAAGCACGTGCCCCGCGGCACCTACTCGGTTGCCCTCGCCCTGCCGGCGCCCGAGAAGACGATCGACGGCAACCCGAACTACGCGATCCAGACGGCGAACGTCGGTACGTGGAACGCGCGCGCCGGCGTCAACGACCTGAAGCAGAAGGTCACCGTGCGCTGACCCAGCGAGCTCGCCTCCGCACAACGGCGCCGATCCACCGACGTGGTGGATCGGCGCCGTTCAGCGTGCGGAGGGAGGCTTCGACGACGCGCGCTCGACCAGGGAGACAGGGATGACGGTCGCCGGCGTGAACTGCTCGGCGGGGGTGTCGAGGCGAGCGAAGAGACGTTCCGTGGCCAGACGGCCGAGGCGATCAGGATCCTGGTCGATCACCGACACGGACGGCTCAAGTGCCGCCGCCATCGGAAAATCGCCGAAGCTGACGAGGGCCACGTCGGTGCGGTCGAGGCGCTGCAGGGCGGGGAACACCTCGAGCGAGGTGCGCGCGTTCGACGAGAAGATCGCGGTCGGCGGCTCGCCCTGGTCGAGGAGCGCCTCGACCGCTTGCGAGGCGCCGTTCGTCGAGGCGCGGACGACCAACTCGGGATGCCGGCCGAGGGCGAGCTCGTCGACCGCGGCCAGGTAGCCGTCCAGGCGCTGCCCGGTCGTGACGATGTCGCCGATATCGCCCACGAAGGCGATGCGGCGGTGGCCGAGCTCGAACAGGTGACGGGTGGCGAGGAACGCCCCTCCGAAGTCGTCTTCGACGAAGCTGTCGGCGGTGATGCCGGTCGGCGGGCGGTCGATGAAGACCGCGGGCATATTCGCCAGCCATGGCGCGAGGTACGACTGGTCGCCCGAGATCGGCGCGATGATGAGGCCGTTCACCTGGAGGCGGAGAAGCGCCTCAATAGTCTGCTTCTCGAGCTCGGCGTCGTCGCCGAGGCTCGTGACGGCGGTCGACATGCCCCGCGCCCGTGACTCGCGGTCGACGGAGCGGATGATCGCGGCGAAGAACGGGTCGCCGATGTCGGGAACGGCGATGCCGACCACCGAGGCGCGACCGGACCGGAACGTCCTGGCCATCATGTTCGGCACGTACTTCAGCGACTGCATCGCTTCGGTGACGCGCTGCCGGGTCTCGTCGGTCACGTGCGGGTCGTCGTTGAAGACGCGCGACACGGTCTTGGCGCTGACACCCGCCCGGGCGGCGACGTCTTGCATTGTCGTCACGTGCTCACCTCGCCTTGTCATGGATGACTTGTCTGCACTCACGCTATCGGCTCGTTCAGAAAACTCCTGCTTGACATCGATGACATGGCCTAGGTAGTTTCAACACACCAACCGATGCGAGACCCGATTCCGGGCCGCAAAAGTGAGATCGAGCTTCGAAGACGCAGCCCGCTTTAGTGCGTCCTTCGTGAGCCCTCCGATCCAGAACTCTGGAGAGAGACGCCATGACCGTCGGACAGATTCCCATCCTCGAAGCCCGCGGGCTCACCCGAAGCTTCGGCAACGTCCGCGCCCTCGACGGCGTCGACTTCGAGATCTACCCCGGCGAGGTCGTTGCGCTCATCGGCGACAACGGCGCCGGCAAGTCGACCCTCGTCAAGGCGCTCTCCGGCAGCCTCGCCCTCGACTCCGGCGAGATCCTCTACGCCGGCGGCCGGGTCGACCTGAACAGTCCGACCGCCGCCAGTGCGCTCGGCATCGAGACGGTCTACCAGGATCTCGCCCTCGCGCCGCACCTCAACCCGGTGCAGAACATGTTTCTCGGTAGGGAGGTGCCGAGGTCGGGCGTCCTCGGCAAGTTCGGGTTCCTCGACAACAAGGCCATGCAGGTCCGCTCCCGCTCCGCCTTCGACGACCTCGGAGCGACCGTCCGCAGCCTCAGTGACCCGGTCGGCGGAATGTCGGGCGGACAGCGTCAGGCCATCGCCATCGCCCGAGCCGTCGCGTGGGCCAAGGGCGTCGTGTTCCTCGACGAGCCCACCGCCGCTCTCGGTGTCGTCCAGACCAAGAACGTTCTCGAGACCATCCGTCGAGTCCGAGACAAAGGTGTCGCGGTCGTCTTCATCAGCCACTCGATGCCGCATGTGATCGACATCGCCGACCGCGTGCAGGTGCTCCGTCTCGGCACGCGCGTAGCCACCTACCAAGCCCAGAACACATCCATGGAAGAGCTCGTCGGGGCCATGACCGGCGCCGTCGCAGGAGGAGTCAAATGACCACGCACGCACCAGCCGGCTTGAAGCCGACCTCGTCCGGCGGCACCGGCTCGGGGCCCGGAACCCGCTCGGCGTCGCTCGCACACGGAAACGTAGTCAAGAACCTCCTCGGGGTTCAGGCCTTCCAGATTCTTCTGGTGCTCGTCGTTATCTTCCTGATCTTCACGGCCCTCGCCCCGGCGGCGTTCCCGCAGTGGACCAACCTCCGGCAGGTCATCCAGAACATGTCGATTCTCGGCGTGCTCGGAATCGGCATGACCTTTGTGATCGTCACAAGCGGCATCGACCTCTCGGTCGGGTCAGTGCTCGTCTTCTCAGGCGTCGTCTCGGCGAAAGCGATGATCCTCGTCGGCGGCGACGGCTGGACCACGGCCCTCGTGGGTCTCGTCGTCGCGATCGCCTGCGGCCTCGGTTGGGGACTGCTCAACGGACTGCTCATCGCCAAGGCGAAAGTGCCACCCCTGATCGTGACCCTAGGATCCCTCGGCGCGGCCCTCGGCCTCGCCCAGGTCTTTACCGGAGGCGTCGACCTGACGACCGTTCCGGCAGTCCTCTCCGACAACATCGGCTACGGCAACCTGGTCGGAACGACCCTGCCGCTCATCTCGGTCATCGCCATCGCCTTCCTCCTCTTCTTTGGCGTCGTGCTCCACCGCACGAAGTTCGGGCTCTACACCTTCGCGGTCGGCTCGAACGAAGAAGCGGCCCGACGCGTCGGCGTCAAGGTCGACCGTCAGCTGATCAGCGTCTACGCCCTTTCCGGGGCCCTCGCCGGCTTCGCCGGTCTGCTGTCGCTCTCGCAGTTCGGCACCACCGCCATCGCCGGTCAGTCGCAGACGAACCTCAACGTGATCGCCGCTGTCGTCATCGGCGGCACGAGCCTCTTCGGCGGACTCGGCACCATCTTCGGCACAGCCGTCGGCCTCTGCATCCCCGCCATCCTGCAGAACGGATTCGTCATTATCGGCGTCCAGCCCTTCTGGCAGCAGGTCGCCGTCGGCGTCGTGCTCGTCGTCGCCGTCTACATCGACCAGCGGCGCCGCGCGTCTGCAGCTCGAGGCGGTGGTGGCGGAACTCGAAAAGTCTCGCTCGCCGGCCTGTTGCAGCGGCAGAAAGTCTGAGATCACTGCACCCGAACCACCCACCCGCACCACCCACCCGCACCACCCTTTCGCACCGTCCACAGCACCACCATCTAGGAGCAGAAACAATGAAGTTGAAGAGACCAGTCGTCTCCTTGCTCGCCATCGGGGCCGTCGCCTCGCTCGGCCTCACCGGCTGCGCAGGCGGCACCTCGGCAGGCGGAGGCAGCAGTGCCGACGCCAAAGACATCAAGTTGACGTTCATTCAGGGCGTCGCCGGAGACCCGTTCTACGTCACCATGCAGTGCGGTGTCGACGCCGAGGCGAAGAAGCTCGGAGTCACCGTCAACACGCAGGGCCCGGCGAAATTCGACCCCACCCTGCAGAAGCCCATCGTCGACTCCGTCGTCGCGACGAAGCCGGGCGCGATCCTCATCGCCCCCACTGACACGGCCGCCATGCAGGCACCCCTCAAGGCCGCGACCTCCGCGGGAGTCAAGGTCGTCCTCGTCGACACGACCGTCAAGGATCCTTCGTTCGCCACCTCCCAGATCTCCTCCGACAACGTCGGAGGCGGCGAGGCGGCGTTCAAGGCCATCAAGTCACTCGCCCCCTCGGGTGGCAAGGTTCTTGTCATCTCGACCGACCCCGGTGTCTCGACCGCCGACCAGCGCGTCGAAGGCTTCGAAACCGCCGCGAAGGCCGATTCCGACTTCAGCTACCTCGGCGTGCAGTACTCGCACAACGACCCAGCCACCGCCGCGAAGCTGACCACCGCGGCACTGGCCAAGGACTCCGACATCGTCGGCGTCTTCGCGGCCAACACGTTCGCGGCCCAAGGCGTCGCCACCGGCATTCGCCAGGCCGGCAAAGAGGACTCCGTCAAGGTCGTCGGCTTCGACGCCGGCGCCGACGCGGTGACCCAGCTGAAGAACGGCACCGTCCAGGCGCTGATCGCCCAGCAGCCCGCCCTCATCGGCAAAGACGCAGTGCAGCAGGCCGTCGCCGCTATCAAGGGCGAGAAAGTGACCGCGAAGATCCCCACCGGCTTCTTCGCCATCACGAAAGACAACCTGGAGGGAGAAGGCGCGAACTACGTCTACAAGACCACCTGCTGAACGGTATTTTCTTAGCGCGACGCGGTCGCGGTGCCGGACCTCGGACAAGCCTCGGTCGTCCGGCATCGCGATCGTGTCGCGC
>NZ_LMNV01000002.1:1631360-1687011 GCF_001423105.1 Frondihabitans sp. Leaf304 | reverse complement strand
GCGGTCGCCGCAGCGGACCTCGACAAGCTCGGTCGCCCGCTGTGGCGATCGTGTCGCGTCCGCGGTGTTCGCTAAGCGCGACGCGGTCGCCGACCGACATCTGCGAGGGTTGGGGGCATGACCTCACCTCGCACCATCGACGGCACCGTCTTCGACGCCATCCTCTTCGACATGGACGGCACGCTCATCTCGTCGACCCCCGCCGTCGAACGCTCCTGGGCCCGGTGGGGCCGCGAGTACGGGCTCCCGGTCACCTTCCGGGAAGACGCCGGCCACGGCAAGCCGGCCCGCGACATCGTCTCCCAGTTCGTCCCCGCCGACGAGATCGACGCCGCCTACGCGCGCATCGTCGAGATCGAGGTATCGGAGGTGGACGACATCGCCGCGCTTCCCGGAGCCGCCGAGGCTCTCGCCGCTATCGGCCCCGACAGGTCGGCAATCGTGACGTCGAGCTCCCGGATCCTCGCCGACGCGCGCCTCGCCGCCAGCGGACTCGATCGGCCCGCCACCGTCGTGACCTTCGACGACGTGTCGCGGGGCAAGCCCGACCCAGAGCCGTTCGTGCTCGGAGCGACTCGCCTCGGATTCGATGCCGCGCACTGCCTCGTGGTCGAGGACGCCGTCGCCGGCTTGCAGGCGGGACGCGCCGCGGGGGCCGCGACGCTCGCGGTCGTCGGCACACTCGAGGCGTCGCAGCTCGACGCCGACCTCGTCGTCTCCGGGCTCGACCGTGTGCGGTTCACGCTCGTGGCCGGGGGCGTCCGCGTCGAGCTCGTCTGAGGTGCGGTGCGTGCTCTCACCCACGATCTCGCGCGAATGCGGCTGATTGAGCGGCGGACTCGCCCGATTTCGTAGGGGGAGAGCCCGAGATCGGTTCGGCTCTACCCGGCCAGCTCCGCGGTCGCGGGCACTGCGCCGTACATCGCGACGAACGTGCGGATCTGCGTCGCGACGTCATGGAGCCCGTCGACTCTCAGGTGGGGCACGCCGGGCGCCTTGATCACGTCGGGGGTCAGGAACACGTGTGGTCGGGCGATCTTGTCGAGGTCGCGGTCGGCCCCTCGGAGGGTCATGCGCGCGACGACCTCGTCGGCGGGGGTGTCGACCCAGACGAGAGTGACGCGGTCGTCGTCGACGCGGAGGCGCTCCGCAACGGTCTGCCAGGAGGCCGGAAAAGTGCGCTCGGAAGTGAACGGCGCGACGATGACGACGTTGACGCCGACCTCGAGGATCTCAGCTGCCGTGTCGAAGAGGCACTGGTAGCGGACATCGTTGACGGTCGCCCGCGTCGGCTTCTCGGCGGTCGGCACGTCTACCAGGAACTCGCCGCCGACGTACTCGAACAGCGGGTTGGTCACCGTGTCGAGATCGAGAAGCGCCCAGCCGAGGTCGCGGGCGAGCTCCTTGCCAAAGGAAGTCTTGCCGCTGGCCGGGACGCCGCACACGAGAATGGCCCGGGTCGAAAGAGATGCGGGGGCGTTCAGGGGTGTCGTGGACATCGTCGTTGGTCTCCTCGGTGTGTGTTCGCAAGCGGTGGATCTCAGGCTATGTCATCGATGACATAGACCAATCATCCGATGCACTGTCATCGATGTCAAGCTCTAGTGCCCGGCGGCTGCGAGGGCCGAGATCGCCGGGATCGGCCCCTCCGCGAGAAGCATTCCGCGAGCGCTCAGATACCTCGCGCGGAAGCGCGACTCCGACCCCAGATCGCCGAACACCTCCGCCACGTCGAGCAGGGCCCCCGGGTCCGATTCCTCCCGCCGTGCCGCGGCGACGATCCGGTCGTGCCGGCTGTCGACCACGCCCTCGTCGCGTGACAGGTAGACGCTCCAGGCGGCCACCACCAGGCAGATCCGTTCGATCGGCCCCTCCGAGACGAGCTGGTCTCGGAGCACCGGCAGGAGGAATTTCGGGATCCGCGCGGAACCTTCGACGACCTGCCGCGCTAGCGTGTCGGCTATGGCCTCGCTCGAGAAGCGTTCCAGCAGTTGCCGGCAGTAGGCGTCGAGATCGATGCCGGGAACGGCGTCGAGGGTCGGAATGGCCTCCTCGTGCATGTAGCCGAGGAGGAAGGCGCGGAATCCCTCGTCGCGGCAGGTGTCGTGGACTGTGGTGAATCCGGCGAGGAGACCGAGGTACGACATGGCCTGGTGCGAGGCATTGAGCAGGCGCAGCTTCATCAGCTCGTAGGGCTCGACGTCCGGCACGATCTGCACGCCTACCTTTTCGAAGGCAGGTCGGCCGAGTGGGAACGCGTCTTCCAGAACCCACTGCTCGAACGACTCGGACAGCACCGGCCACGCGTCGTCAACGCCCCAGCGTGAAGCGACCTCTGCTCGTCCGGCGTCGGTCGTGGCCGGAGTGATGCGATCCACCATCGAGTTCGGGAAGGCGACAGTGGCCTCGATCCAGTCGGCCAGATCCGCGTCGATGAGGCGGGCGTACGAGGTCAGGGCGACCCTCGCGACCGTGCCGTTGCCGGGGATGTTGTCGCACGACATCACCGTGAACGCTGCCAGGCCGCGATCGCGACGACGGCGAAGAGCCTCGGTCAGGATCCCGAACACGCCGCTCGGCCCCGGGCCCCCCTCGACTCGGGCTGCTGCGAGGTCGGTCGCCACCGCGGCGTCTGTCTCGTCGAAGGCTCCCGACGAGTCGTCTACCGGGTAGCCGGCCTCGGTGATGGTGAGCGAGGCGATGCGGGTCTGCGCCGACGCAAGCCGTTCGACCACCAGGTTCGAGTCTTCGGGTGCGAACAGGTAGTCCATGATCGAGCCGATCACGGTGGCCGACGCCTCGCCGTCGGGCGATCGCGTGACGAGTGTGTAGAGGTGGTCCTGCGCCTGAAGGGTGTCGCGCATGGCGGCGTCACCCGGCAGGAGCCCGACGCCGCAGATGCCCCAGGTGGCGGCGGCGCTCGGATCGCTCCGGAAGAGCCGGTCGAGGAACATCGCCTCGTGCGATCGATGGAAGGCGCCGACGCCGAAGTGGACGATTCCCGTCGCGGCAGCGTCGCGGGGGTACTCGGGAATGGGGAGTCTTGAGGTGAGAGAGGGCAGTGCGGCGGTGGTGAGGCGGGTCATGGGGGCTCCTCAGGAGGGGTCAGCGAGTAGTCGACGTCGATGTCGGGGGCACTGCGGGTGCCAACGGAGTGGCGGGCGGTTCGAAGGTCAGAAGCAGGTCGGCGGCCTCGCGCGTCGACTCGACGAGGGCGGCGTTGGGTTCGTCGACGCCGGTCACCCAGGCGTCGGCGGCGGCCGCCTCGTGTCCGAATGACAGGCGCCGGGCGAGAAGGCGCCGGTGCCTTTCGTCGGCATCGACGTCGACGAACCACGCCTCGTCGAGGAGCGGCCGGACGCCGGCCCAGCCATATGTGCCGAGCAGCAGGTAGTTCCCCTCCGTGATGACGAGCGGAACGTCGGCCGGCACAGCGACGCTCGATCCGATCGGCTCCTCCAGTGCGCGGTCGAAGACGGGGGCGTAGATATCGGCTTCGCCCGGCCGTTGCGCGCTCAGGCGGCGAAGCAGAGCGCTGTAGCCGTCGGTATCGAAGGTGTCGGGGGCGCCTTTTCGATCGTCGCGGCCGAGGCGCACAAGCTCGGCGCCGCCGAGGTGGAAGCCGTCCATGCCGACCAGCACCGCGTCTGGCCCGAGCGCATCGAGGAGGGCGGCGCTGAGTGTCGATTTGCCAGCGCCGGGGCTGCCGGTGAGGCCCAGGATCCTGCGCTCCCCGTTCGCGATGAGTCGCCGGGCTCGCGCTACGAGCTGGTCGAGAGAGTACGGATCTGCGCTGGTCACTCTCGAACCGTAGATTCCACGTGTCATCGATGTCAAGATAGTCTTCGGTTCGTGACATCGATGTCACGAGTACAACGAGAAACGGAGAACCCCCATATGGCCGATTTCACCGGGCGCACAATCCTCGTCACAGGGGCAAGCGGCGGCATCGGCGGCGCGACAGTGCGACGCCTCGTCGCCTCGGGCGCCGACGTCATCGCCAGCGGAAGCACGGGTGAGGGTCTCGAGCCCATCGTCGCGGAGACCGGGGCGCTGTCGCTCCCGTTCGAGCTGACGAGCGAAGACAGCATCAGAGAGGCGCTCGAGGGCCGCGATCTGTGGGGTGTCGTCAACTGCGGCGGCTGGGGCGGCGAGATCGCGGGCCCTGTCGAGACCGACATCGACGTCTTCGACAAGGTCATCGCCATCAATGCCCGCGGATCGCTGCTCGTCACGAAGTACGCGGCGGCGTCGATGATCCGACTCGGAAAGGGCGGTGCCATCGTGAACGTGTCGAGTCAGGCGTCGCTCGCCGCGCTGCCCGGTCACATCTCGTACGGCTCGTCGAAAGCCGCCCTCGACAACATCACCCGCGTCTCCGCCCTCGAGCTCGGCAAGCACGGCATCCGGGTCAACGGCGTGAACCCGACCGTCGTCATGACCGAGATGTCGGCCTGGTACTGGGGCCGCCCTGACATCGAGGGGCCGTTCCTCGAGCAGATGCCCCTCGGCAAGTGGGCCACCGAGGACGACATCGCCGGCCCCATCGAATTCCTGCTGAGCGACGACGCTGGAATGATCAGCGGCGTCTCGCTGCCGATCGACGGGGGCTACACCGCTCGCTGAGCCTTGGGTGCAGAGGTGCGGTTAGCGTGGGGGAGCCCCTCGAGCGAAAGGCTCCACCGTGCCCCGTTCCACTCCCTCTGTGCTCGTCGTCGGCGGCGGCGCCGCCTCCGTCTTCGTGACCGTCGCCCTGCGCGAGCGCGCCTCAGTCCTCGGGCTGCCGGCGCCCGAGATCACGGTCGTGGCCCGTGACGTCCCCGTCGGGCTCGGCCTCGCCTACGGCCGTGCCGAGGCGCATCATCGTCTCAACAGCCCGGCGTCGGCGATGAGCCTGTCGCCAGCCGAGCCGGGCGGCTTCCTGGATCATCTCGACGGGATCGGTTGGCGTGACGTCGACGGGTCGGAAGCCAGCGCAGGATCGTTCGTCCCCCGTCAGGTCTACGGCGGTTACGTGGCGGGCGCGTTCCGGGCGCTGCTCGACGACCCCGCGTCGGGAGTCACGGCCGTGCGGGGCGAGGCCGTCTCCGTGGTCGACGTCGACGGACGCTCGGCCGTCACCCTGGCCGACGCCACCGAGCTCCGGGCCGACGTCGTCGTGCTCGCGCTCGGCAACCCGGCCCCGGGACGCGTCAGGGTGCCGACAGCCGGCGTCGGACGAACAGTCGACGATCCGTGGGCGCGCGACGCGCTCGACGGCGTCCGATCGGCCGACCGCGTGCTGCTGGTCGGCACCGGGCTCACGACGATCGACATCGCGACGTCGCTCGCACGGAGACACCCCGGCGTGGTCATGACGGCGACGAGCAGGCATCTTCTTCTGCCGGCGGTGCATCTGGCGGCACCGGTGCCGGCGGGGCCCGGGCTCGTGCGGGGTGACGGCACCCCTCGACTTCCCGAACTCCTGCACGAGTTCGGGCGTCAGCTCCGCGCGGCCTCGGCGGCCGGCGAGCCGTGGCAGCCGGTGCTCGACGGCGTGCGACCGCAGATCCATGCGCTGTGGCGCGGCCTCGACGTGGCTGATCGCAAGCGCTTCGTCGCGCACGTCGCCCGGCGCTGGGACGTGCACAGGCACCGCATGGCGCAGTCGGTCTGGGCGGAACTGTCGGAGCTCATCGACTCCGGCGCGCTGACCCTGTCGGCCGATGTGTCGGGCGAGGAGTTCGACGTGGCCGTGAATTGCACGGGGCCGAACTCCGTGGCGGCTCGCGGCTGGAGTCCGCTCGTCGATGCGCTGCTGTCGGCCGGGGAGGTCGTGTCGGATCCTGCGGGTCTCGGTTTCGACGCCGACGCCTCGGGCGCTCTCGTGACGGCGACGGGCGACGTCTCGACTCGGCTCTTCGCGATCGGTGCCGCGCTCAAGGGTGCGCTGTGGGAGACGGTGGCCGTGCCCGAGGTGCGAGTGGTGGCGACGAGGCTCGCGGAGCGGGTGCTGCCGGCCTAGCCGTGGAGGGTGGTGCCGAGTGCCGCCGAATGCTGTCTGCAGGACAGCGTCGAGCGCATTCGGCGGCACTCGAGGGGGGCTACTCGCCGTCGACGGCGGCGCGCAGTTCGCGGAGGCGAGGCAGCGCTCGCGTGGTCAGCAGCTCGCGGCGCTTCGTCGGGTCGACCGAAAGGGCGTCCTTCCAGAGCGAACGGCCGGCCATCGCACCCGCGGCGCCGTGCGCCATCGCGTCACGCACCTGCACGATGAACGTCTCGTGGTCGACGCCGGCCGAGAGCACGGCCCACGGCACTCCCGCGGCCGCGTCGGTGACGAGGTCGGCACCGGCCGAGGATCCGGGATACTGCAGCTTCAAGATCTTCGCCCCGCAGGCAACGGCCAAGCGTGCTCCGTCGGCGACGAGCGTCGGGAACAGGGCCGCGTAATCCTCGTCGGACTCGCCCTCGAGCTTGTAGGTGAGAAGCTCGACGATCAGCAGGATGCCCTCGGCGGCGCACTCGGCGGTCAGGGAACGGATCTCATCGGCCACGCGGTCGTCCAGGCCCTGCTTGTCGGGGCGGGTGTACCAAAGCATCTTGGCGACGTCTCCGCCGAGTTCGCGGACTCGACGGGGGTTCATGCCAGGGACGTAGTTCGTGTACTTGAGCCCGTTGACGGTCTCGAAACCCGAGGCGTCGAGACCGACGACGAGGGCCGTGTCGCGGGCGAGGATGCCCTGGTCGGGAATCGCCGGGAGGGCGACCTCGGGGTCGAGAAGGATCGCGGGGCCGTGGTTGGCCAGGTGGCGGACGAGGTCGGCCTTCGCTTCGGCGAGCTCCACGGTCGTGATGGCGGAGGTGCCGTTCGGGGCATCCTGCATCACGGCCTTCATGCTGTTGCGCTGGTCGGCCGCGACGATGAGCATGTGCCCGTCGGGAGTCGAGATCGCGGCGAGTCCGCGGCGCTCCTGAGTCGTCAGGTCGTTGGTGGTGAGGGTGTCGATCGTCATTGCTCTCTCCTTCTTCGGGCCGCTTCGTCGCGGAGCATGTCACCGATGACATCAGTGAAGCATGACTTCGATGACATGGCAAGGAAACACTGGCATTGGCCGCTCGACCGCTAGCCTTGACCCCTATGCACTATTCCCGAAGCGCGACCGTCATCGGCCTCCTTGCCCTGACGCTCTCGACCTTCATCGCGATCACGTCCGAGCTGCTCCCGGTGGGTCTGCTCCCCGAGATCGCGGACAGTGCGGGAGTCCCCGTGGGCACGGCAGGCCTCACCGTCTCGGTGTTCGCCGTCTGCGTCGCGATCCTGGCCGTCCCACTCGCGCGCGCCACCGACCGATTCCCGCGCAAATGGCTTCTCGTCGCGACGATCGTCTGCTACGCGGTCTCCGACCTGATCGTGGCCTCGTCGAGCGACTTCGCCGTGATCCTCGCCGGTCGCGCAGTCGGGGGCATCGGGCACGCGGTGTTCTACTCCGTTGTCACGAGCTACGCGGCCCGCCTCGTGGCGCCGCACCTCGTGGGTCGCGCCATGACCGTGGCTTTCGCCGGAGGCTCGCTCGGCAGCATCTTCGGTGTTCCGATCGCCACAGGGATCGGCGTCGCCTTCGACTGGCGAACTGCCTTCGTGGTCATGGCGCTCGCGGCAGCAATGCTTGGTGTCGCAGTGGCCCTCTTCCTGCCGAGCGTCGAAGGGAGCCCCACTCCGATCACGGGGACGATCTCGCAGCGGGCATGGTGGCGCGCCGGGTTGATCGCGGTCGGCGCCGTCAACACGCTGCTCTTCGTCGGCCAGCACTTCGTGTACACCTACATCACCAGCCTGCTGCGCGTTGCCGGAGTCACCGGGGACCGCGTCAGCCCGGTGCTCTTCGCCCTAGGTCTGGTCAGCGTCGCGGGGCTCCTCGCCTCGGGTGCCCTTGTCGACCGGCGACCGCGACTGGGGGCGATACTGCACGTCGCGACGATCGTGGGCAGTCTCGGGATCCTCGGCCCGCTCCTCCTGCTGAGCGCGTCGACCGGATCCGGGCTGCCGGCCCTCGGAGCGATCGCCCTCTGGAACATCGCGTTCGCGGGCGTCGGCACCTTCATGATGACCGCGGCCATCCGTACCGGCATCGCGTCGCCGAGTGTTGCGGGAGCCTTCGTCAACAGCACGAGCAACGTCGGCATCACCGTGGGATCCGCCGCCGGTGGTCTCGGCCTCGCGCTCGGCGGCCCCGAAGTCCTCCCTGTTGCCGGCGCTGTCGTGTGCGCCGCGGCCCTGGTCGTGCTCATCGTCGCGCGGCAGGGGTTCCCGTCGAAGCCCCATCGCGAGCTCAGCCTCAATACGACCGGATCGATCCGAACGGTGCTGCCGCCGCGTTCGCGTCGCTGAGCGCTGCGGCCCTGCCTGCGCCCGCTCGGGTTGCCGAGTGCCGCCAAATGCCGCGTGCGGGCCGGTGCAGCGGGCATTTGGCGGCACTCGGCACCGCGGGGTGGGGCCTGGGGCGTGTGCGAGTTCGCGAGTGCCGCCGAATGCCACGTGCGGCCCGGTGCAGCCTGCAATAGGCGGCACTCGGCACTCGGCGTCCGCGAGCCGACGGACGCCACTCGACGACATCCGTCGGAATACGTCAGCGCTCCGACCGTTGGGCCCAGCATGGCCTCGAACGAAACTGCCCCGTCCACCCGCACCGCCCTCGTCGTCGGCGCCTCCGGCATCACCGGATCGGCGCTCGTCGAGCAACTCGTCGCCGAGGGCTGGGAGGTGCTGGCGCTGTCTCGCCGCGCGTCCTCCGCGCCCGGCGTCCGCGGGATCGCCGCCGACCTCCGCGACCCCGCGAGCCTCGCCGCCGCCCTCGCCGACGAACGCCCCACCCACGTCTTCTTCACGGCGTGGCAGCGCCAGGCGACTGAGGCCGAGAACATCGCGGTCAACGGCGGCATGGTGCGCGACCTGCTGGCGGCTCTCGCGCACGCACCCCTGCAGCACGTCGCGCTCGTCACCGGTCTCAAGCACTACCTCGGACCCTTCGAGGCGTATGCCGCGGGCGAGATGCCCGACACTCCTTTCCACGAGGAGGAGCCGCGCCTCGACACCCCGAACTTCTACTACGCCCAGGAGGACGAGCTGTTCGCAGCCGCCGCGACGCAGGGCTTCACCTGGTCGGTGCACCGCTCGCACACCGTGATCGGCTACGCCGTCGGCAACGCCATGAACATGGGATCGACGATCGCCGTCCAGGCGACGCTGGCGAACGAGCTCGGCCTCGACTTCGTGTTCCCGGGCAGCGAGGCGCAGTGGAATGGCCTCACCGACATGACCGACGCGGGCGTTCTCGCCGAGCAGATGGTGTGGGCGTCCACCTCGCCGAACGGCGCCGACGAGGCATTCAACATCGTCAACGGCGACGTGTTCCGCTGGCGCTGGATGTGGCCGCGCCTCGCCGCTCGCCTCGGCGTCGACCCGGCGCGCGTCGTCGGCTTCGAGGGGGAGGCCCGTCCCCTCGAGGAGCAGATGCGCGAGCACGAGTCCGCCTGGCCCGCGATTGCCGAGAAGTACGACCTCGCCGAGGCCGACATCTCGCGCCTCGCGTCGTGGTGGCACACCGACGCCGATCTCGGCCGCGCCATGGAGGTCGTCACCGACATGGGCAAGAGTCGCGAGGCCGGATTCCTCTCGTTCAAGCGCACCGAGCGGGCGTTCGCCGAGCTCTTCGAGCGGTACCGGGCCGAGCGTCTGATCCCGTGATCGGGTAGCCGAGGATCCTGGTCTCCCGCGGCTACGAGAATTCGTGCACGGTCTGCAGTGATTAGTTGACAACGGTCAACGACAGGCGGATGATTGACGCAAGTCAACCATTTGGGCTCAGTGTCGCGCCCCCGCACTCACCACTGGAGTTACCGAATGTCACACGCACCGAGCGGAAAGGCCGAAGCGCTCAGCTCCGACTCACCCGCCGCCATGTCTCACCGCCAGGTGATGGAGGCCCTCTCAGGCCTCCTCCTCGGCATGTTCGTCGCGATCCTCGCGTCGACCGTCGTCAGCACGTCGCTGCCCAAGATCATCTCCGACCTCAAGGGCGGCGAGAGCGCCTACACCTGGGTCGTCACCTCGACTCTGCTGGCCACGACGGTCTCGACCCCGGTCTGGGGAAAGCTCGCCGACCTCGTCAACCGCAAGCTGCTGATCCAGCTCGCACTGGTCGTCTTCGTGCTCGGCTCGGCCCTCGCCGGCTTCTCGCAGAACCCCGGCACGCTCATCACGTTCCGCGTGCTGCAGGGTCTCGGCGCCGGTGGCCTCACGGCCCTCAGCCAGATCATCCTGGCCGACATCATCAGCCCTCGTGAGCGTGGCCGCTACATGGGCTACTTCGGGGCCGTCCTCGCGGTCGGCACGGTCGGTGGCCCGCTCATCGGCGGTGTGCTCACCGACACCCTCGGATGGCGCTGGAACTTCTTTGTGGGCGTGCCGTTCGCTGTAGCCGCCATCATCGTGCTCCAGTTCACCCTGAAGCTCCGGAAGATGCCGAAACGCAAGGTCTCGATCGACTACCCCGGCATCATCACGATCGCCGGCGGTGTCTCGCTGCTGCTCATCTGGGTCACTCTCGCCGGCAAGAACTTCGACTGGATCTCGGTGACATCGTTCGTGATGGTGATCGGCGCCGTGATCCTTTTGGTCGCCGCCGTGCTCATCGAGCGTCGCGCCGTCGAGCCGATCCTGCCGATGACGCTGTTCCAGAACCGCACCTTCTCGCTCGCCGTCATCGGCTCGATCGCCGTCGGCATCGCGATGTTCGGCGCCACCGTCTACCTCGCGCAGTACATGCAGCTCGCTCGCGGTGCAACGCCGACCCAGTCGGGTCTGCTGACGATCCCGATGATCGGCGGTCTGCTGATCTCGTCGACCGTCGCCGGAAACCTCATCACCCGCTTCGGCAAGTGGAAACCGTTCATGGTCGTCGGATCGATCGCCCTCGTGGTCGGCCTCGCCCTGATGGGCACGATCCAGTACGACACCTCCTACCCGCTGGTCGCCGTCTTCATGTTCATCACCGGTGCCGGCGTGGGAATGGTCATGCAGAACCTCGTGCTCGTCGTGCAGAACACGACCGAGCCGAAGAACATCGGTGCGGCCTCGGCCGGCGTCGCGTTCTTCCGCTCGCTCGGTGGTGCGCTCGGCGTCTCGATCCTCGGCACCGTGCTCGGCAACCGCGTCACTACCCTCCTCGACGGCAAGCAGGCCGAGCTCGGCAAGGCCATCGCCGGCCTCGGCGACAAGGGAGCGGCCGTCGCGAAAGAGCTGTCCAGCGGCACCATTCCCGCGGTCAGCAGCCTCCCCGACGGAGTGCGTCAGATCATCGAGTCGGCCTACGGCCAGGCCGTGGCGAATGTGTTCCTGATCGCCGCACCGATCGCGATCCTGCTCGTTCTCGCCGTGGTCTTCATGCCCAACAAAGAGCTGACCTCGAAGACGGTCGCCGAGCGCGATGCCGACGGCGACACCGACCGGGGTTACGGGGCGCACGCCGCCGAGACCACCGACGACGGTTCGGTCAGCGCGGATTCCCAGGAGCGTGTCGGGGCCCGTGCGTCACACTCCTGACATGACTCTCGATCGCCCGTCGCCCGCCGGTTCGCCGGTGGGTGGCGCGGCCGGAGCCGAGGCCGACCGCCTCGAGCAGCAGTTCGGTCTTCTGTTCGACGCGTACCGTCAGCGCCTGCGTCAGCGGGCGACCGAGATCGACCCGTCGCTCCAGCCGTCCGGGTACCGCACCATCGTGACGCTCATCAATCTCGGCCCGACCGGAGCCACGCACCTCGCCGACGCCCTCGGGTTCGACAAGAGCGTGCTCAGCCGGCAATTGCACCAGCTCGAATTGCTCGAGCTCGTCACCCGAGAGCAGGATCCGGCGGACCGCCGCGCGGTCATCATCCACGCCACGCCGGTCGCCGTCGCCCGGGTCGAGGCCCTCAAGACGCTCGAGCGCGATGAGTTCCGCGACCGCCTCTCGCAGTGGGAGGCCAGCGAGCTGAGCGACCTGATTCGCCTGCTCGCGAAGCTGAACGAGGCGTAGCCCCTTTCGACTCCATCTTCCGCTCAGGACACCACCCATCGGCGGTGTCTTGAGCGGAAAGTGGTGTCACGCCCTGGGCAGCTACAGGTCGAGCCGTCGGTCGTGCCAGTAGAACTCGCGATCGTGGTCGTTGATCTCACGCACGACGCGGCACGGCACGCCGACCGCCACGACGCCCGAGGGGATGTCGCGGGTGACGACGCTGCCGGCGCCGATCACGGTGTCGTCGCCGATGGTCACGCCCGGCATGATCTGGGCGCCGCCGCCGATCCAGACGTTGCGACCGATGCGGACCGGGAGGTTGAACTGCAGCCCCTTGGCACGGAGCTCGGGCAGGATCGGGTGCCCAGCCGTCGCCACCACCACGTTGGGCCCGAACATGACGTTGTCGCCGACGTGGATGTCGCCGTCGTCGACGAGGGTGAGATTGAAGTTGGCGTAGATGCCGCGACCGAAGTAGGCGTTGCGACCGGCCCAGTTCGCGTGCAGCGGCGGCTCGATGTAGCAGTCGTCGCCGATGGCGCCGAACATGCGCTGCAGCAGCTCGGAACGCTCGGCGGACTGCGACGGCCTTGTGGCGTTGAAGTCGTAGAGCAGCTCGAGCGCCGCCTCCTGATCGCTGGCGAGCCCGGGTTCGTTGGGGTCGTAGACCAGGCCCTGTTGCATGCGTTCGCTGTTGTCCATGCGGTTATCGTCGCACCCGGCCTGGCTGGCAGACGTCATGCGGACTTCCGGACTCGCCGCGGCGAGTCGGACAGTCCGCATGACGTCTGCAAGCCGCAGCGGCAGCGGCTACGCGGCCCGTCGGCGGCGCACCGCGACGAGCGACGCGACACCGAGTGCGAGCAGCAGGGCGCCGAGAGCCGCGAGTGGCGCCGGTTCGGAGCCGGTGTAGGCGAGGGCGGTCGGTGCTGCGGCTGCGGCGTCGGGGTCAGTGGCGGTGCCGCCGGATCCTGCGGTTCCGCCCGACCCTGAGGCGACGTCACCGTCACCCGAACCGTCACCCGACCCGCCGTTATCGCCGTCACCTGCGCCGTCACCCGGCGTGGTCGGCGCCTCCGACGGGAACGACCCCACGCGGAACGAGAACCCGTCGGTGTCGTTGTCATCGGCGTAGAAGGTCAGTCGGGCGCCGTCGACGGTGGTAGCTGCCGGGGCGATCGCGAAGCCCTCGTTCGCGAGTGCCGGGTCGGCGTTCGCGGGGGCGTTGTAGAGGGTGTCCTGGACGAAGGATCCGGCGGAGTCGATCGAGAACAACGCCGTCTGGCCCGCACAGGCGTCGTCGCACACGACCCACAGCTGCCCGAGATCGGCGTCGAACTGCACGTCGGCGACGACCCCGAACGTCGTGGGGATCGTGGCGATGCGCTGGAACGAGCCGTTCGACATCAGCGCGTAGGCGTAGACGCTCGCGGTGCCTTCGACGCCGACGAAGAAGAGTCCGTCGCCGTGACCGGCGTAGTCGGCCGGGTCGTACTCGGCGCCGGTGCTCTCGTCGGCGAAGCCCGCATCGGTGAGGAACGAGTCGGGAATCCAGGTGACACCCTCGAGCCCGGCGTTCGCGCCGATCGTCGGGAAGTCGGCGGCGAGGTTCCACTCGGCGGTCGCGTTCAGCACGGTCGCCGAGGTCGACGGGTCGTAGCGGAGCACCGACGGGCGGCTGGTGCCCGAGACGTCGTTGTTGCGCTCGGACGAGACGTATATGCCGCCGGCGGAGGAGTCGTCGGCCACCGTGACGCCCTCGGCGTCGACCGTGCCGGTGCCGTCGGCGTAGTGCAGCACCTTGCCGCCCGCCCAGCCCGCGGTCGTGGCCGGAGCCCAGCCCCCGGCGCCGTCCGAGACGATCTTGTAGAGCCGGCCGGTGCCGTTGTCGACGCCCCAGATGGTGCCGTCGGCCGCCGAGCCGGACGGCTCGTAGTCGAGGCCGGACAGGTCGCCGGTGTAGGTCGACTCGTCATCGAGGGGTGTCTCGTCGGGGCTGCCGGGCCACTGCTCGGCCACGGCCACGCCGTCGAAGAGGTTCGCGCTGCCCTTGCTGGGCTCGGAGGTGGTCTCGAAGTCACCCGTGCCGTCGGGGCTCCGGCCGTAGGTGGTTGCGGCGTGCTCGGTCCAGTCGTACGAGTCGACGAGGGTCGTGCCGTCGGCGAGGAAGAGGCGCGCCGAGTCGGCACCCCCGAGACCGAAGTCGAAGCCGTTCGGCGTGCTGTCGGTCTTCTCGTCGAGCACGACGAAGGCGCCCGGAGCGATGCTCGTGCCCGCCGGAACGGCGTACGAGTCGGTGTCTTTGTTGTCGCGGAACACGTAGCCCGACACGTCGACGCTCGTCGCACCGATGTTCGTCAGATCGACCCAGTCGCCGGGTGTGCCGCCGTTCGACTCGACCTCGTTGATGCGCACCGGCGACGAGCAATCGTTCGCATCGCCCTTGGTCGAGGTCGTCGTGGTGGTGAAGTCGCCGGTGCCGTCGGGGCAGCGGCCGTAGGTGACGAGGCTGTGCGTGGTCCACGAATACGTCGCAGCCAGGGCGTCGGCCCGGTCGTACAGGCTGACCGAGTCGGCCGCTCCGAGGCCGAAGTCGAAGCCCTCGGGGTCGGTCGTCGTCGCCTGGTCGATCACGAAGTAGTCGCCGGGGTCGACGATCGATCCGGCCGGAAGACGGTACTTCGCGTGGCTGGTGTCGCTGTCGACGAAGCCGTAGCCCGAGAGGTCGAGCGCCGTGTCGGAGGTGTTTGTGACCTCGACCCAGTCGGTGTCGTCGCCGTTCGACTCGACCTCGTTGATCGAGAGGCCGTCGGCGTTCGCGGCGGGGTCGGCCGGAGCAGGGTCGGCGGGTGTTGGGTCGGCGGGGTCGGTCGGGTCGGTCGGCTCAGGATCCGGCACGGCCGTCTCGAAGGCATTCGCCGCGTTCTTCGTCGACGCCGAGGTCACCGCGAAGCCGCCCGTGAGGTCGGGGGAGCGCCCGTAGGTCGTCGCTGCGGCCGTCGTCCAGGCATACGAGTCGACGAGCGTCGTGCCGTCCGCCTCGAACAGGCGTACCGAGTCGGCGCCGCCGAGCCCGAAGTCGAAGCCGTCGGGCGTCGTGGCGGTCACGGTGTCGACGGTGAGGTAGCCACCGGCCGCGATGAGCGAACCTGTTGGCAGCACAAAGGTGTCGGTGTCTTTGTTGTCACGCAGGATCATGCCGCTCGCGTCGATCGCGCTGGCGGTCGGGTTGCCGAGCTCGATCCAGTCGTCGGGAGAGCCACCGGACGATTCGATCTCGTTGATCACGATGTCGCTCGTCGCGGCGGAGGCGGGAGCTGCCGTGAGGAGGACGAGGCCGCTGAGGGCCAGCGTGCCGGTGAGCGTCAGGGCTCCGGCGCGAAGAAGAGGCGGGCGCATGGTGGTCCGTTTCAGTGGAGGAGCGGCCATCGTCGCTGACCGAACGAAATGGTTCGTGACGCGGAGGTGAACCGCAGGTGTCGGCGGATCCTGACACCGGGTTTCGGGCGGGACGCCGTCGAAAGGCGGTGTCCGTTCCGAAAGGCGGTGTGTGGGTGGTGCAGGGGTCGACACGAGAGCTGGTCAGGTTGTTATTACATGGCCGACTCGATACCGTCGACACACAAGCGAAGGAGCTCCATGACCACGACCCTCGGCGTCGGCCTCATCAGCGTGGGGTGGATGGGCCGCCTCCACTCCCGGGCGTATCGGGCGCTCCCCGACCACTTCCCCGAGCTCGACGTCGTGCCCCGCTTCGTGGTCGCAGCCGACCCCGTGGCCGAGGCTCGCGGCGAGGCGGTGTCGCGGCTGGGGTTCGAGCGCGCGGTCGCCGATTACCACGAGGTGCTCGCGGATCCTGAGGTCGATGTCGTCTCGATCTGCTCGCCCAACTTTCTGCACCGCGAGATGGCCGTCGCCGCCGCGAAAGCGGGCAAGCCGTTCTGGATCGAGAAGCCGATGGGGCGCTACGCCTCCGACTCGCGGGAGATCGCGGAGGCCGTCACCGCAGCAGGCATGGTCACCGCGGTCGGCTTCAACTACCGGCACGCCCCCGCCGTCGAGCACATGCGCGCGCTGGTCCGCGACGGCCGTATCGGGCGGGTCACCAACGTGCGGGGCACGCTGCTCGCCGACTACTCGTCGAATCCGCTGGCGCCACTCACCTGGCGGTTTGAGCGCGAGAGAGCAGGATCCGGGGTGCTCGGTGATCTGTTGTCGCACGGCCTCGATCTCGCTCAGTACGTCGCGGGTCGCATCTCGAGCGTGACCGCGCTCGCCGAGACGTTCATCACCGACCGGCCGGCCCCCGGCGCCGGGGTGGTCGACCGCTCTGCCGCCGGTACGGGTGCGCTGAAGGCTGTCGAGAACGAGGACTACGCGGCGCTGCTGTTCCGCTTCGACTCGGGTGCTGTCGGAACGATGGATTCGAGCCGCATCATGCGGGGCCCGCGCGCCGAGTACGCCCTCGAGGTCTACGGCACCACCGGGTCGATCCGGTGGGACTTCCAGCGCCTGAACGAGCTCGAGATCTGCCTCGACGACGCGCCCGAGTACGGCTACACGACGATCTACCTCTCGCCGGGCCAGGGTGAATTCGGCCGGTTCCAGCCGGGCGGCGGCACCGGCATGGGGTTCGACGACCTCAAGACCATCGAGGCGGCGCAGTTCCTCAAGAGTGTGCTGACCGGCGAGCAGCTCGCTCCCTCGGTGGCTGACGGGCTGGCGACTGCGACCATCGTCGAGGCGGCCGAGGCATCGCTTGCCGACGGCGCCTGGCACGACGTGCCCCGGGTCGACGGGCCCCTGACCTACGACGCTCCGGCGCCGGTACTGGGCTGACGCGCGGGCGAGGACGCGGCCGCCGACGGCGACGTCGGCACCGGCCCGGTGCTCGCCCGCACGACGAGCGAGGCCGGAAGCTGCACGTGCTGCGGAATCGCCTTGCCGTCGAGCAGCTGAAGCAGCAGCTCGAGAGCCCGAGCCCCCAGGTCGTGCAGGGGCTGGGCCACCGTGGTCAGAGGTGGCTTCGCGTTCGCTGCCTGGGGGATGTCGTCGAAACCCACAACCGAGAGATCGTCGGGCACGCGCAGTCCGAGCCGGTGCGCCACCTCGAGCACCCCGATGGCCGAGCTGTCGTTGGCGGCAAAGACGGCCGTGGGGCGGTCGCGCGTCGTGAGCAGGCGGAAGGCGGCATCGGTCGTGAGGGCGGTCTGGTAGCCACCGACCTGCACCAGTGCGGGGTCGAACGGGATGCCCGCCTCGTCGAGAGCCTGGCGGTAGCCGCGTTCGCGCAGTTCGGCCGACGCGAGGCCGGTGCGGCCCCGGACGTGGGCGATCCGTTGGTGCCCGAGCCCAATGAGGTGCTCGGTCGCGGCACGGGCGCCACCGACGTTGTCGGAGTCGATGGCGGCGTGGCCCTCGGGGCCGGTGTGCGGGTCGATCGAGATGACCGGGATCGACAGCTTCGACATCAGGGTCGTGGGCGTGACGACGATCGCGCCGTCGATCAGGGTGCCGCCGAGGCGTGACAGTGAGCGGCGCTCCCAGCCGGGCTGAGTCTCGGCTCCGACGAGTCCGGCGTAGGCGAGGAGCTCATAGCCGGTGCCGGTCGCGGCTGACGAGATGCCCTGGAGCAGTTCTGCCGAGAACGGCTCGAACTCGGTGACCAGGATGCCGATGACGTTCGTCCGGCTCCGGCGGAGGCTGCTCGCGACGAGCGAGGTCTCGTAGCCGAGCTCGTCGATGATCGCCAGGACTCGCTGGGAGGTGGCCGACGCCACCCCGTCGCGGCCGTTGACGACCTTGGAGACCGTCGGCACCGATACCCCCGACGCGCGTGCCACGTCTTTGATCGTGACGCGGCCCGGCGGGGCGACGAATTCGACATCGTTTTCCACACTGCTCACGGTAGTGGTTTGCAGGCCCTCGGATGATCGATTCAATGAGATAGAAATCGATATCGAAATCGATTGACAAGCTCGTCGCGAAAGTGGCATCCTCCTTTCGGCGGCACTCGAAGCCGCCAGTCAACGACGACCACCAAGGAGCTTCCGCAATGACGAGGAAAAACCGAATCAGGGTTGCGAGCGCGATCGGACTCGCTCTCGGAACAGCACTACTCGCCACCGCCTGCTCGTCCGGAGCCGGTGGCTCGGGCGACGCAAACGGCAACGTCACGATGACCTTCTGGCACAACTCGACCACCGGGCCCGGCAAGGCCTACTGGGAGAAGACGGTCAAAGATTTCGAGGCGTCGCACCCGAAGATCACCATCAACGTCCAGGCCATTCAGAACGAAGACCTCGACGGCAAGCTGCAGACCGCCCTCAACTCGGGTGGCGGGCCCGACATCTTCCTCCAGCGCGGCGGCGGCAAGATGAACGCGATGATCCAGGCCGGTCAGATCCAAGACATCTCAGGATCCATCGACTCGGCTACCAAGGCGGCCGTCAGTGCCGGAACCTTCAAGGGCTACGAGGTCGACGGCAAGACCTACGCGATGCCGGTCGACGTGCTTCCCGAGGGCATCTGGTACAGCAAAGACCTCTTCAAGGCAGCGGGAATCACCGACACTCCGACCACCCTCGACGAGTTGAACGACGACATCACGAAGCTCAAGGCCTCGGGCGTCGCTCCGGTCGCCGTCGGCGCCAAAGACGCCTGGCCCGCCGCGCACTGGTACTACAACTTCGCCCTTCGCGAATGCAGCGAAGACACCCTGAACGCGACGGCCAAGTCGCTGAAGTTCGACGACGAGTGCTGGACCAAGGCGGGTGACGACGTCAAGGCCTTCAACGACACCAAGCCTTTCAACGACGGCTTCCTGACCACCGCTGCGCAGCAGGGTGCGGGCAGCTCTGCCGGCCTCGTGGCAAACCACAAGGCCGCGATGGAACTCATGGGTTCGTGGGATCCCGGAGTCATCTCGTCGCTGACGCCCGATCAGAAGCCTCTCTCCGACCTCGGCTTCTTCCCGTTCCCGACGATCTCGGGTGGTCAGGGCGACCCGGCGGCCCTCATGGGTGGTCTCGATGGGTTCTCGTGCGCGACGAAGGCCCCCAAGGGCCCCTGCGCCGAGTTCTTGAACTACATCGTCACCAAGGACGCGCAGGAGGCCTACTACAAGGCGTTCAGCACGATTCCGGTGAACAAAGACGCCCAGTCGGTCATCACCGAGCCCTACCTGAAGTCGGTTCTCGCGGCCTACACGAAGGCGCCCTACGTGTCGCAGTACCTCGACACCCTCTACGGCCAGAACGTCGGCAACGCCCTGAACACCGGCGTCGTCGATCTGCTCGCCGGTCAGGGTTCGGTGTCGGACATCATCGACAACACCAACCAGGCTGCGGCCAAGGGATAGCTCCCACTATGAACACCACCGTCAAGACACCGTCCCCGGCCAGCTCGGCCGAGGCGACGACGGCGGGGAGCGGAGCGCGACGCGCGCCGCTCCCCGCCGGGAGGCGCGGGGCGCGGAAGGCGGCCGACTGGCGCCAGCGCTTCGAGATCGCAGTCCTCTCCGGCCCGGCCATCGTCGTCTTCGTCGCCTTCGTGATCGTTCCGGTCGGCATGGCCGCCTTCTACGGTTTCTACAAATGGCAGGGCTACGGGCCGCCGACCGACTTCGTGGGCCTCGACAACTACAAAATCATCTTCAGCGACAGCGCGTTCCACGAGGTGCTGTCGCATAACGGCTTCATCGTGGTTCTGTCGCTGATCGTGCAGGGTCCGGTCGCCATCGTGTTGGCTCTCCTGCTGAACCAGAAGATCCGCGGTCGCGGGCTGATCCGCGTGCTCATCTTCGTTCCGTACGTGATCTCGGAGGTCATCGTCGGCACCGGCTGGAGCCTGATGCTCCAGACGAACGGGGCCGTCAACGACCTGCTCGCCGACATCGGGCTCGGTGCGCTCAAGAGCGACTGGCTCTCCGACCCGAAGATCGCCATCTGGAGCCTCCTGGTGATCATCTCGTGGAAGTACATCGGCTTCGCCGTCATCCTCTTCCTCGCCGGGCTGCAGAGCATTCCCGAAGAGCTCTCCGAGGCCGCCGCGATCGACGGGGCGACCTACTGGCAGATCCAGCGGAGCATCACGCTCCCGCTGCTCGGGCCGACAATCCGCATCTGGGCCTTCCTGTCGGTGATCGGCTCACTGCAGCTCTTCGACCTCGTCTACATCATCTGGGGCCAGTACATCGCCTCGACGGCGGGTACCTCCACGATGGCGACCTACATGGTCGCGAACGGTCGCAACTCGGGCAACTACGGCTTCGGCAACGCCGTCGCCGTCGTCATGTTCGTGATCTCGCTCGCCATCGCCCTCATCTACCAGCGGTTCGTGCTCAGCCGTGACACGGCGGGCGCGCTCACCGAAAGGCCGAAGAAATGACCGCACTGACCTACCGCGCCGGCGCACAGCGCTCCCGTGGTCGACGGAAGGCGAGTGGGCGCGGCACTCCCGCGACCTACTTCATCGCCCTCCTGTTCATCAGCGTCAGTTTGGCGCCGGTGCTCTACATCGTGCTCGGCGGGTTCCGCACCAACGCTCAGATCACGACGAACCCCGCGGGCCTTCCCGGGCCGTGGGAGATCGGCAACTACGTCGACGTGCTGTCGAGCTCGATCTTCTGGCGTCAGCTCGGCAACTCGGCGATCGCCGGTTTCGCGACGACCATCGGCGTCGTCGTGCTCGGCCTGATGGTGAGCTTCGTCCTGGCGCGCTACCGGTTCCGCGGGCGAGGGGCGATGTATGCCCTCTTTGCCGCCGGGCTCATGTTCCCGATCACGGTGGCCATCACTCCGCTCTACCTGCTGATCAAAGACCTCGGCCTCACGAACAGCCTGGCCGGCGTGATCCTGCCGCAGATCGCGTTCGCGCTGCCGACGACTGTCATCATCCTGGTGCCGTTCCTCCGCGCCATCCCCGACGAATTAGAAGAGGCGGCGTCGATCGACGGCGCGAGCCGTCTCGGCTTCTTCTTCCGCATGATCGTGCCGCTGTCGCTTCCCGGGGTCGTGACCACCGGGATCCTCGCCTTCATCGGAAGCTGGAACAGCTACATCCTGCCGCTGTTCATCTTGAACGACGAGGGCAGCTACACGCTGCCGCTCGGCGTTCAGGCCTTCGCCTCGCAGTACTCGGTCGACACCGCCAAGGTGCTCGCCTTCACGTCGCTGTCGATGATTCCGGCCCTGATCTTCTTCACGATCTTCCAGCGCCGCATCGTCGGTGGCCTCACCGGGGCGGTGAAGGGATGACCACCACCGACCACTTCCGCGCGGTCCCAGCCGCGTCCTTGCCGGCCTGGCCCGAGGTCTCGAGCCGCGTCGCCGACCTCCTCGCCTCGATGACGCTCGAAGAGAAGCTGGCCCAGATCGTCGGCTACTGGCTCGACCAGAACGGCGTCGTCGCGCCGATGCAGGGTGAGATGGCGGGCGATCAGGCTCCCGCGACCTCCCTCGCGGAGGTGACTCGCAACGGCATCGGGCACTACACCCGGGTGTACGGCACCCGACCGGTCGACGCCGAGGAGCGCGCCGCCTGGCTCTGGGGCGAGCAGCGGCGTCTCAAGCGCGAGACGCGTCTGGGCATCCCGGCTCTCGTCCACGAAGAGTGCCTCACCGGGCTGGCCGCCTGGAAGGCCGCCACGTTCCCCACGCCTCTGGCCTGGGGTGCGTCGTTCGACCCCGAGCTCGTCGAGCAGGTCGGCGCCGTCATCGGCGAGTCCATGCGCGAGCTCGGCATCCACCAGGGGCTGGCACCGGTGCTCGACGTCATCCGCGATCCCCGCTGGGGTCGCGTCGACGAGTGCATCGCCGAAGATCCGTACTTGGTCGGCACGGTCGGGACCGCCTACGTCCGCGGGCTCCAGAGCAGCGGCGTGCACGCGACGCTCAAGCACTTCCTCGGCTACTCGGCATCGCAGTCCGGTCGCAACCACGCTCCGGTCCACGCCGGACAGCGCGAGATCGCTGACGTCTTTCTGCCGCCCTTTGAGATGGCGCTGCGCGACGGGGGTGCCCGGAGCGTGATGAACTCCTACGCCGAGATCGACGGCGTTCCGATGGCGGCTCACGCCGACTATCTGACCAGGATCCTGCGCGACCACCTGGGCTTCGACGGCGTCGTGGTCGCCGACTACTTCGCCGTGGCCTTCCTCGAGGTCATGCACCGAGTCGCCGCCGACCGTGGCGAGGCCGCCGCCCTGGCGCTCGAGGCGGGCATCGACGTCGAACTGCCGACGGGCGACGCCTACCTCAGCCCCCTCGCCGACCGGATTCGCTCCGGTGCCTTCGAAGAGGCGTACGTCGATCGGGCAGTGCTCCGGGCGCTCGCGCAGAAGGAGGAGCTCGGTCTCCTCGAACCCGACGTCTACGACGACCAGCCGCCGACCGGCGTCGACCTCGACTCGCCTCGCCATCAGGAGCTCGCCCGGCGTCTGGCGGCCGAGTCGATCGTGTTGCTCTCGAACGACGGAACGCTGCCGCTCGTCGGTGGCACCTTATCGGCTTCGCCTCGCCTCGCCGTCGTCGGCCCCAACGCCGACCGGGCCGAAGCGCTCCAGGGCTGCTACTCGTTCGCCAATCACGTGCTCGCCAGCCACCCCGACCTGCCTCTGGGGTTCGACGTGCCGACCCTGCTGGAGGCGCTTCCGGGCGCTCTTCACGCGGCCGGGGCTTCGGAGGCCGACGTGAGGTCGGCCCGCGGCTGCGACGTCGAGGGAACCGACACCTCGGGCTTCGACGAAGCTGTGGCGCAGGCCCGCGAGGCCGACGTCGTCGTCGCGGTCGTCGGCGACCAGGCGGGACTGTTCGGGCGCGGCACCGTCGGCGAAGGAAACGACGTCGAGTCGCTCGAGCTGCCCGGCGTGCAGCGCCAGCTCGTCGAAGCCCTCGTTGCCACCGGCACGCCCGTCGTGCTCGTGCTGATCACCGGTCGCCCCTACGCGATCGGCTGGGCTCTCGACGGAGAACCGGCAACGCGGCCCGCGGCCGTCGTGCAGGCGTTCTTCCCGGGGGAGGGCGGGGGGCTGGCGCTCGCCGACGTCCTCGTCGGGGCGGTCAACCCGTCGGGCCGTCTTCCGATCTCGCTTCCGCGGTCAGCCGGGGCGGAACCGGCGACGTACCTGCACCCGCCGCTCGGCGGCGCATCCGACGTGACCTCCGCCGACTCGACACCGGTGCGGCCGTTCGGCTTCGGCCTGTCGTACACCTCGTTCGACTACGCCGACCTCGAGGTGCCCGGCAGCGTGCCCGCCGGCGGGCTCTTCGATGCCGCCGTGACCGTGACGAACACGGGCGCCCAGGCGGGCACCGACATCGTGCAGCTCTACGGCCGCGACCTGCGGGGCACCGTGACGCGGCCCGTCGTGCAGCTGCTCGCCTACGCCCGGGTTGACCTCGCCGCGGGGGAGTCGGCGCGAGTCGTCTTCACCGTGCCGACAGCGCGCTTCGCCTTCAGCGATCGGCGCCTCGTGCGCGTCGTCGAGCCGGGAGACAACGAGATCTGGGTGGGTTCGCACGCCGAGGCGACCGAGACGCTCGGCGGCGCTGCTGACGCGGTGGACGAGACGACGGGCGGAGTGATCGTGAACGAGCGCAGGGTCGCCGCCACCGAGATCGCCGGGCTGGCTACGGAACGCGCCCGCCTCTCGATCTCGGGCGACGTGCACGAGGTGACCGCCGCGGATCCTCGGATCGTGACCTGGACGGTCGAGCGACAGGGCTAGTCAGAGTCGCGAGCTCATCAGAGCCGGGAGCGGAGATAGGCCACCTGCGTCAGCCAGTGGTGGCCTGCTCCGCCCTCGTGGCCGTTGTACGGGAACACTTCGATCGTCTTATCGGTCGAGGCGAGGGCGTTGTACGCGGCGAAGGTCGTGCGGGGCGGAACGATCTCGTCCATCAGCGCGACCGAGAACAGCGCGGGGGCGCTGAGGCGCTTCGCGAAGTTGACGCCGTCGAGGTAACTGGCTGTGGTCCACACCATCTCGGCGTGATCGCGATGCACGGACAGGTAGCGGACGAGCTCCTGGTACGGGTCGCTGAGGGCAACGGCCGCGCCGTTCTCCCAGTCGCAGAGGAACGCCACGTCGGGCAGGGTCGCGATGACGGAGCCGCCGTGCATCTCGCGGAGCGCGGTCCCGGCGATCGCGATGCCGCCGCCCTGGCTTCCCCCGGTCGTCGCGATGCGGTCGGGGTCGACGAAGTCGAACGTCTCGACGGCATCGAGCAGACGGAGCGCGTCGGTGTAGACGCGCCGGTAGTAATGGTCACGAGGATCCGCGATCCCGCTCGTCATCCACCCGGCGACCTGCGCCCCCGACCCGTGCGGATCGGGGGTATCGCCGCCGGTGCCCCAGCCGCTGCCCTGCCCGCGCGTGTCCATGAACACATGCGCGAAGCCGGCTAGCGCCCAGGCCGTGTGCTCGGTCGGGAGCCCGCGGCCGCCGTTGTAGCCGTTGAATTCGACGACGGTCGGCAGTTTTGTGCCCTCAGGGCGGCGGGGCCGTGTGACCCAGGCGCGGATCGGTTCGGCGCCGAAGCCCGGAAACGTCAGGTCTTCGACAATCAGCTCGGTCACCGGGGTGTCGGCCGGGCGGAGCGTCGCGGTCGCGCCGGAGGCGGCGGCCGCGGAGCGCGCTTCGGCGATGGTCTCTCGCCAGAACGCCTCGAAGTCGGCGGGTTCGCGGACGTCGGGTCGGTAAGCGCGGAGCTGATCGAGGGGGAGGTCTGTCAGGGGCACGTCGGTGTGGTCCGTTCTCGGATGCAGGGGGTCTCGCGGTGGAATATCGAGACTCCAGAAGTTGCGGGTCCCCGGACATCAGACCCGCAACTACTGGAGTTTCGCGACCAGACGAACTCAGGAAAGGGAAGCAGCGGCGCGGTAGCTCTCCAGCACACCGGGGTGCGGATCTGCGGCGATCACCACGCTGGCCAGCTCCCAGGTCGGACGACTGCCGGTGAGGAGCCAGGCCGCCTGCACCGCAGCCCCGAGAGCCACGTATTCGCCGGCCTCGGGCACGGTGATGTCGCGCCCGAACACCTGCGCCGCGATCGCGCGCACCGCCGGATTCTGCGCTGCACCGCCGATCAGAAACAGCCGTTCGACGGTCGTGCCGGTTGACTCGATCGCGGCGAGGCCGTCGGCGAGGCTGCACAGCATGCCCTCGATCGCGGCGCGCGCCAGGTGCGGGCGCGACATGGTCGTCGGCGTCATGCCGGTCAGCGATGCGGTCGCCTCAGGGCGGTTCGGAGTGCGCTCGCCGACGAAGTACGGCACGAGCACGAGGCCGTCGCTGCCCGGAGGCGCGTGCAACGCCAGGGTGCCGAGCTCGTCATAGTCGACCTCGAGCGCTCCGGCGAAGACGTCGAGCACCCGGGCGGCATTGAGAGTCGTGACGATCGGAAGCCGAGCGGTCGTCGCGTCGGCGAATCCGGCAACCGTGCCGGTCTCGTCGGAGGTCGCTGTCTCGCTCACGCCGAAGACCGTGCCCGAGGTGCCGAGCGACACGGCGATGTCACCGGCGCCGAGCTGCAGGCCGAGGGCCGCGGCCGCGTTGTCGCCGGCGCCCGCGCCGACGCGGAGCCCCTCGGGGGCGAGAGACGAGGATCCCACGGTGACGTCTCGATCGAGCGCACCGAGTTGCCGATCGTGGCGGGTGACGCGGGGCACGACGACCGCTGCCGGGGCACCGTCGGATCCTGCGACCCGAAGGGGTCTCCCGAATGCGAGCTCGAACAGGCCGCTGTCGTATTCGTCGGTGGTGGGGTCGAAGTAGCCGGTGCCACTCGCATCCGACCGATCGGTCGCTAGTGCGTCGAGGTCGGGGCCGAGTGGCGACTCGCCCTCCGGGCCGTAGCCGCGGAGGCGCCAGGAGAGCCAGTCGTGGGGGAGTGCGACGGCGGCGACTCGCGCCGCGTTGTCGGGCTCGGCGTCACGGAGCCAGCGGAGCTTCGTGATCGTGAAGCTCGCCACCGGAACCAGGCCGGTGCGGGAGGCGAAGTCGGTGGCTCCGACCTCGGTAGTGAGATCGGCGGCCGCCTGGGCGCTTCGGGTGTCGTTCCAGAGGAGCGCGTCGCGCACCACGTGGCCTGTGGCGTCGAGAGCCACGAGCCCGTGCTGCTGACCGCCGATCGAGATCGCGCCGACGTCGGCGAGGCCACCGGCGCCATCGAGAGCCTCGCCGAGGGCGCGCCACCACTCGGAGGGCGCCACCTCGGTGCCGTCGGGGTGGGCGGCGCGCCCCTGGCGGACGATCTCGCCGGTGGCGGGGTCGACGATCAGTACTTTGCAGCTCTGCGTCGACGAATCGACCCCCGCCACCAGCTGTGCCATCTGCTGTGCCTAGCCCCGGGCGCCCATGAGGTGCTCGATCGCCAGCTGCTGCAGGCGGACGAAGCCGAAGCCCTTGGCGCCGAAGTAGCCGTCGGCGTCGAACGACTCGTAAGCCGAGGTGTCGGCGAGGAGCTGGTCGTAGGTCTCGCCCTGGTTCAGCGTGGGCGTGCGCAGCTCGTCGACCTTGGCGGCGGCGAGAGCCTGCTGCACCTCGGGGTCGGCGCGGAATGCCGCCGCGCGCTCCTTGAGCAGCAGGTACATGCGCATGTTGGCAGCGGCCGAATCCCACACGCCGGTGATGTCTTCGGTGCGGCTCGGCTTGTAGTCGAAGTGGCGCGGGCCGGTGTAGGCCGGGACCCCGCCGGGGCCGCCGTTCTCGAGCAGGTCGACGAGCGAGAACGCGTTCTGCAGGTCGCCGTGACCGAAGACGAGGTCTTGGTCGTACTTGATGCCGCGCTGGCCGTTGAGGTCGATGTGGAAGAGCTTGCCGGAGTAGAGCGCCTGGGCGATGCCGGCCGTGAAGTTCAGGCCCGCCATCTGCTCGTGGCCGACCTCGGGGTTGACGCCGAACAGCTCGGGCTTCTCCAGGGTGTCGATGAACGCGATCGCGTGGCCGAGGGTCGGCAGCAGGATGTCGCCGCGGGGCTCGTTCGGCTTCGGCTCGATGGCGAACTTGATGCCGTAGCCCTTGTCTTCGGTGTACTGGGCGAGGAGGTTGACGGCCTCGCGGTAGCGCTCGAGAGCGGCCTGGACGTCTTTTGCGGCGTCGTACTCGGCGCCCTCGCGGCCACCCCACATGACGAAGGTCTCGGCACCGAGCTCGGCGGCGAGGTCGACGTTGCGGAGCACCTTGCGGAGTGCGAAGCGGCGCACGTCGCGGTCGTTCGAAGTGAAGCCGCCGTCTTTGAAGACGGGCGCGCTGAAGAGGTTGGTGGTGACCATCGGCACGACGATGCCCGTCGAGGCGAGAGCGCCCTTGAGGCGGTCGATTTCGGTCTGACGCTCGGCGTCGGTCGAGCCGAACGCGAAGAGGTCGTCGTCGTGGAAGGTGAGGCCGTAGGCGCCGAGCGAGTCGAGCTTTTCGACCGCCTCGACGACGTCGAGCGGGGGCCTGGTGGGGCCGCCGAACGGGTCTGAGCCGTTGTAGCCGATGGTCCAGAGACCAAAGGAGAACTTGTCGGAGCGAGTGGGCGTCGTTGCCATGGGGTCACCTTCGTGAGATTTGTTGGGGCGTCCAACAAACTACGTTGGATCCCCCTCGCGCGCAAGCGGCTGGCCTGCCGAGGTTTGCTTTGCGGACCGTTTCACGCGTCGCTCACCGACGCGACGGTAAGCGATGCGTGAAACGGTCCGCGAAGCGCGAACTGGTCCTGGCGAGCAGGATCCGGCCCACCGCGATCAGCCGGGCAGGTTTGCCTCGAGCTGGGCGTAGAACGCCGCGGGGTCTCCTCCGAGCGACGCCTTCACCATGGCGCTCCAGTCGTCAACGACCACTTCGATCGCGCCGGATGTGAGCCCTGCGAGCGAGGCGCGCGGCACGTCGCGCGGGTCGATCATGGGCCCTTCGTAGCCGGCCATGATGTCGGTCGCCGCGGCACCGAGGTGCACGCCCTGGACGAGCGTGCCCTGGGCGGAAAGTTCTTGCCTGATGGCGTTCGTCATGTTCCATTCGGCTGCTTTGGCGGCGGCGTAGGCGCCGTTGCCGGGGTAGGAGAACCACGAAAGCGCCGACAGGATGTTCACGACCGCCCCGCCGCCGTTCGCCGCGAGGATCGGTGCGAAGGCTCGGGTCACGTGGAGGGTGCCCCAGAAGTGGGTGTCCAGCTCGCGGTGGATGTCGTCGAGGTCGCCGGTGATGACCGGCGTGGAGGTGGAGATCCCGGCGTTGTTCACGAGAAGGGTCACGTCGGGGGCTGCGGCGGCCGCGGCCGCGATGGACTTTCGATCGAGGAGATCGACGCGGAGCGGGACGACGCGGTCGTCGTCGAAGTCGATCGTCTCGGGGCGGCGGCTAGCCGCGTAGACCTTAGCCGCACCCTGGTCGAGGAGTTCGAGGATGAACTGGCGTCCGATGCCACGGTTGGCTCCGGTGACGAGGGCGGTCTGTCCGGTGATGTTCATGAGGTTCCTTCGTTGCGAGCTGGTGCGAATCGGCTCGAATGCGAGCCGGCACGAACTACGCTAAAAGGTGACGTTGACGTCAAGGGCAAGTGTTTGCCGCATCAAGTTTTCTCGAAAGGTCCTGCAATGCGAATTGGCGATGTCGCTCATCGCTCCGGCGTCAGCGCTCGAGCTCTCCGCTACTACGAAGAGCAGGGCCTCCTGCATTCCGAGCGGACGGCCGCGGGCCAACGCGTCTACTCCGAAGCCGCCGTCGAGCGGGTGCAGCTCATTCAGCAGTTCTTCTCGGCGGGGCTGCCGAGCCGCACCATCGCCCAGCTGCTGCCGTGCGTCGACACGGGCACGTCGTCGCCCGAGGTCTTCGCGCTTCTGGCAGACGAGCGTGCGCGCATCACCGAGTCGATGGCGGCGCTCGCCGACGCCCGTGACGCTCTCGATCGGATGATCGAGATCGCGCACTTCCCGACTCCCGAGCACTGCCCGGCGCTCCGTGAGCCGGTCGCTGAGATGCACCTGCAGCGCTGACCGGGAGACCGGCTGGGCCAATCGTGGGCTTGGGCGCGTCCGGTCGGGCTCCTACAGCGAGTCGAACAGCGCCGCGAACGGCAGCTCGGCCGCACCGATCAGCAGGAGGTCGGATCCGAGCTGCGAGCGGGCGATCGCCACGGGGTCGACGGCCGGAAGGGAGTGACGCGCGACGCCGGCCCGGATCCTCGGTAGGTCGACTGCCGCAAGACTGCCGAGGAACCCGCCGAGCACGATCCGTTCGGGGTCGAGCAGGTTGACGGCGCTGCCGAGCGCGATCGCCAGCGCGTCGATCTGCCGCTCGACCTCGGCCCGCACCTCGTTCGCCGGCGATGCCTCGGCGGACACCGCCGCGAGCAAGGCCCTCTCGAGTTCGTCCGGATTGGCCGCGGTGAGACCGAGCACGCGCAGCAGGTCACTTCGACGCACCTCGGATTCGAGCGTGCCGGTGAGCCCGGCGCTGTCGATGCTGCCGGCGGGGCGCACCGAGAGGTGGCCGATCTCGCCAGCATGACCGTTGCGGCCTCCAAGCGGAGCTCCGCCAGAGATGATCCCGCCGCCGATGCCGCTCGATCCGCCGTTGACGTAGACGAGGTTGTCGGTGTCGCGGCCGGCGCCGAAGGTCCATTCGGCGCGGGCGCCGAGAGCGGCGTCATTAGCCGCGTGCACGGGCAGCCCGGTCGCGTGGGCGAGGAGCGACCCGAGCGGAGCATCGCGCCAGCCGAGATGCGGAGCGAATCGCACGTGGGCGTCGCTCGTCCGCACGATGCCGGGAATCGCCAGACCCAGCCCGACGACCTCGTGCGCCGGCTCGAGGGAGGCGCGAAGCTCGCCCACCGCAGAGCCGATCAGGGTGACCGCCCGGTCGACGTCGGGGATGCGTGCCAGCTCGATCCGCCGGCGCGTCAGCACGCGTCCGCCGAGCAGCACCGCGCCGATGGTGATGGCGTCGATCTCGGGGTTCGCGGCGAGGGCCACGGTGCGGTCGCTCGGACGGGCGATCAGGCTCGGTCGACCGACCTGGCCCGCGGCGCGGCTGTCGTCTTCGACGGCGAGACCGCGCTCGGTCAGCTCGGTGACGAGGGCGCCGACGGTGGAGCGGTTGAGCCCGGTCAGCCTCGTCAGATCGCTTCGGCTGGTCGGCGTGACGTGGATCCTGCTCAGGATCCGAGACAGGTTGCGAGACCGACCCGGATCGTCGCGCCTCAGAGGTTTCGCGTGCTCTGTCATCGGCCGGTCACGCGCTCTCGCGCCAGACCACCTCGGTCGGCAGGATGAGGTCACGCTCGAAGTCGACGGTGCCGGAGAGCTGGTCGAGGACCTGCTGGGCCGCGCGGCGCCCGAGGGCCTCGGCCGGCTGGCGGACGGTCGAGAGCGCGGGGGTGCAGCGCACCGCCCACGAGCTGTCGTCGAAACCGATGATGCCGAGCTCGCGGGGGATCGAGATTCCGCGGCGCTGGAGCACGTCCATAGCTCCGGCCGCCACGGCGTCGGAGGCGGCGAAGACCCCGTCGATGCTCGGGTCGATGTCGAGCAGCTCTGCCATGCCCTCGGCCCCGGCCGCGTAGCTGTAGAACGGGTGGCGGACGACGAGTCGCGGGTCGTAGGCGTCGCCCAGGGCCGTGGCGAAGCCCATCAGGCGGTCTTGCCCCGAGTCGCGATCGAGCCCGGAGGCGAGCATGCCGATGCGGCGGCGCCCGGTCGCCACGAGGCGGCGGACGATGGCCTCGGCCGCCGATTTGTTGTCGATTCCGATGTAGGGGATGTCGGGGGCGTCGGGCGGGTGCCCGACGAACGAGGCGGGCAGGTGCATCTCGGCGATCGCATCCGAGATGGGGTCGCCCGTGCGCGCAGACAGGATGATGGCGCCGTCGACGAAACCGCCGCGAAGGTACTCGACGACGCGGTCGCTGTCGCGCTGCGAGTCGATCATCAGGGTGACGAGCTGGTGGTCGGCCTGCGAGAGCACGGCGTTCGTGCCGATCAGGATGTTGCCGATGTTGGGATCCTCGAGCACGAGCGAGTGCGGCTCGTGCACGATGAGGGCGACGGCCCGCGATCTCTGGGTGACGAGGTTCCGCGCCGCCGCGTTGCGCACGTAGCCGACTTTGGCGACAGCCGCCTCGACGGCCTGCCGGGCGGTCGCCGAGACGTAGGGCTCATCGTTGAGAACCCGGGAGACGGTACCGCGCGAGATACCCGCCTCGGCGGCCACATCGTGAATGGTGGCGCGTCGTCCCCCTGCATTTCGACCGGCCATGTGGTCACCCTACTGGAGGGATTCGCCGGGCGCGGGCCTTGTTCCGCCCGAGGGCACGACCGATTTTTTGACAAATCGGCGAGAGTGGGCTTTACTCTGTGAACGTTCCCAGAAAAACTTCGGATCTTCGATTCGGTGCAATCTGGGAACGATCACAGAACCATGTGTGTGAACCTTCACAGTCGAGGGGGCCGACCGGCCGATCGACGAGGGGGAGCGCCCGTCGACGAAGCCGAGGACCCCGTGCTGACCCAGACCCACCCGCAGACGACCGCACTCGGTCTCGGGCTCTCCGGTCTCGTCTTCGGATGCGACTACAACCCGGAGCAGTGGTCGCCCGAGACCTGGATCGACGACGTCGCCCTGATGCGCGAAGCCGGGGTCAACCTCGTGGCCATCAACATCTTCGGCTGGTCGCACATCCAGCCTGCTCCCGGAGAGTTCCGCTTCGACGACCTCGACACGATCATCGACCTCCTTCACGCCAACGGGATCGGCGTCAACCTCGGCACCGGCACCTCGTCACCGCCGCCGTGGGTCACCACGAGGCACCCCGAGGTGCTCCCGCAGGCCGCCGACGGCACCACGCGCTGGCCGGGCGGCCGACAGGCCTACTGCCCCAGCTCACCCGTCTTCCGCGAACTCGCGCTCGAGCTCGTCCACGCGACTGCCGAGCGCTACGGCGAGCACCCCGCCGTTCGCCTCTGGCACGTGTCGAACGAGCTCGGCTGCCACAACTCGCTCTGCTACTGCGACAGCTCGGCCGCGGCGTTCCGCGTCTGGCTCGAAGACCGCTACGGCGACGTCGAGGCGCTGAACACGGCGTGGGGAACGGCCTTCTGGAGCCAGCGCTACTCGTCGTTCGCCGAGATCCAGCCGCCGCGGGCGACCCTCTCGTTCATCAACCCGATGCAGACGATCGACTTCCATCGCTTCAGCTCCGACGAGCTCCTGGCCCACTACCGCGCCGAGGCCGAGGTCATCCGCCGCACGAGCTCGATCCCGGTCACCACGAACTTCATGGTCGCCGCCCACATCAAGAACCAGGACTACTGGTCGTGGGTCGACGACATGGCCGTCATCGCGAACGACCACTACCTCGACCACCGTCTGGCCCGCCCGCACGTCGAGCTCTCGTTCGCGGCCGACACGACCCGGGGCCTCGCGGCGGGCGCGCCGTGGATTCTGATGGAGCACTCCACGAGCGCCGTCAACTGGCAGCCGCGCAACCTGACCAAGGGGCCGGGCGAGATGGTCCGCAACACGTCGGCCCACGTGGCCCGCGGCGCCGACGGGGTCTGCTTCTTCCAGTGGCGCGCCTCGGTCAAGGGCACCGAGAAGTTCCACTCCGCACTCCTGCCGCACGCCGGCACCTCGTCGCGCGTCTGGAACGAGTCGGTCGCGCTGGGCGCGCTCGTCTCCCGACTCGGCGAGCTCCGTGGCTCGCGGGTCGTCGCCGACGTCGCCTTCGTCTTCAGCTGGGAGAACTGGTGGGCGGCCGACCTCGAAGCGCACCCCACCTCCGACTTCTCGTACATCGAGCAGGTGCACCGCCTCTACGCCGCCCTCTGGAATCTCGGCGTGACCGTTGACGTCGTCGCCCCGGGCGCCTCCCTCGACGGCTACTCGGTCGTCGTGGTGCCGAGCCTCTACCTCGTGCGCGACGAGCACGCGATCGTGATCGAGGAGTTCGTCGAGGCCGGCGGCTCGGCGCTCGTGACCTTCTTCAGCGGCATCGTCGACGAGACCGACTCGGTGCGGACGGGCGGCTATCCCGGCGCGTTCCGCCGCCTGCTCGGCGTGCGCACCGACGAGTTCTCGCCCCTCGACCAGGGCGACACGGTCGCGATCTCCGACGGGGCGACGGGATCGATGTGGTCGGAGCCCCTCGAGCTCGAGGGGGCAGAGCCGGTCTCCCTCTACGAGACGGGACGCTTTGCCGGACGGGCCGCGGTCACGCGCAACCGACGGGGCCGGGGGAGCGCATGGTACGTGTCGACCGTCTTGGATCCTTCGGCTCTCGAATCCGTCGTGGCCAAAGTTCTCGACGGGGCCGAGGTGCACCGCCCGACCGGCGCCGACGCCTCCGCCGACGTCGAGGTCGTCCGCCGCGTCTCGGCCGACCAGGAGTGGGTCTTCGTGCTCAACCACGGCGACACGGCCGTCACCCACGACCACGAGGGCTACGACCTCGTCACCGAGCAGGAGCTCACGGGCCGCATCGAGCTCCCTGCGGGCGGCACCCACATCATTCGTCAGAACAGGAAGGCATCATGACCGTCATCACCTCGCGACGGCGAGCCGCGAAAGCGGACGCCCAGGGGCCGAAGCCGAAGGGCGGGTTCCGCTACCGCAAGGCGGTCGCGATCTTCGTCGTGCCGTTCGCGGTCCTGTTCGTCGCCTTCTACCTCGTTCCGATTCTCTACGCGGTCTACCAGTCGCTGCTCAAGATCCAGCGGCAGGGCACGTTCGGCGCCCCGACGCAGGTCTTCGGCGGGCTCAGCCAGTACGTCCTCGTCTTTCAGGACAGCGTGTTCTGGTCATCGATCCTTCGGGTGCTGGCCTTCGGAATCGTGCAGGTGCCGGTCATGCTGGCCCTCGCGCTGCTCTTCGCGCTCCTGCTCGATTCGCCGCTCCTCCGCGGCAAGCGCTTCTTCCGGCTCGCGTTCTTCGCGCCGTACGCCGTGCCCGGCGTCATCGCCGCGATCATGTGGGGCTACCTCTACTCGCCGAGTCTGTCTCCGTTCAAGTTCGTCACCGGCAACGTCGACCTGCTCGGCGGCGGCACGATCCTCTGGGCGATCGCCAACGTCGTCACCTGGGTCTACGTCGGCTACAACATGCTGATCATCTACTCGTCGCTCCTCGCGATCCCGACCGAGATCTACGAGGCGGCCCGCCTCGACGGGGCGTCGCAGTTCCGGATCGCCATCGCGATCAAGATCCCGCTGGTTGTTCCCGCGATCATCCTGACGGCCGTCTTCTCGGTCATCGGCACGCTGCAGCTGCTCACCGAGCCGCTCGTCTTCCGCCAGTTCACGTCGAGCATCTCGTCGACCTTCACCCCGAACATGCTCGTGTACTCGACCTCGTCGGTGCCGAACTTCAACCTCGCGGCGGCCTTCAGCGTCGTGCTCGCCGTCGCCACATTCATCCTGTCGATCGGGTTCCTCCGGTTGACCCAGCGGAAGGCCGACCAGTGAGCGTCGACGCACCCCTTCGTCCGGCCGAGACCTTCGACGACAAGACCACCCGTGCTCCCAAACGGGGCCGGGGCCCCCGCGAGAGCGTCATGTCGCGCTCGGCGGCGATGCTCATCATGGGCGTGTTCACGCTCTACTTCCTCATCCCGATCTTCTGGCTGCTGGTGTCGTCGACCAAGACGCTCGACAACTTCAACACCAGTGCGGCCCTCTGGTTCACCCCGTCGTCGCTCCAGGACGGCATCGCGAACGTCGGCCGCCTCTTCACCTACGACGGCGGTATCTTCCCCCGCTGGATGCTCAACAGCATCGTCTACGCGACGGTCGCCGGCGGCCTCGGCACCATCCTCTCGGCGATGTGCGGCTACGCCCTGGCGAAGTACCGCTTCTGGGGCCGCGAGGCACTGTTCAACATCTTCCTCGGCGGTGTGCTCGTGCCCGCCACGGCGCTGGCGCTCCCGCTCTTCCTGATCTTCTCGAAGGTGCAGCTCACCGACACGTTCTGGGCGGTCTTCCTGCCGAGCATCGTGAGCCCGTTCGGCGTCTACCTCTGCCGCATCTACGCGTCGTCGAGCGTCCCCGACGAGATCATCGAGGCGGCGCGCATCGACGGCTCCGGCGAGGTCCGCACCTTCTTCACCGTGGCGATCCGTCTCATGTCGCCGGCCCTCGTCACCGTGTTCCTGTTCCAGTTCGTCGCGATCTGGAACAACTTCTTCCTGCCGCTCGTCATGCTGCGCACGCAGTCGCTCTTCCCGGTGACCCTCGGCCTCTACACCTGGAACTCCAACGTGAGCCAGTACCCCGAGCTCCGCACGCTCGTCCTCGTCGGGGCGTTCGTGTCGATCATTCCCCTCCTGATCGCCTTCCTGAGCCTCCAGCGGTTCTGGCGCAGCGGTCTCGGAGCCGGCGGCCTCAAGTAGTCCGGTCGCCACCCGTTCCACCCCTCCCGCAAGGCAACAACGTCGTTCCCTCCCGTGCCGGTCGATCCGATCCGCCACGCACAGCACCCCGATTGGAAATCACATGAAGAAATCGAAGTTCCTCAGCGCCGCGGCCGTCGCCGTGGCCGCCACCATCGCCCTCGCCGGGTGCAGCGCCGGCTCGGGAGCCGGTGACTCAGGATCCGACACGGCCGCGTCCTGCAAGGCGTCCACCGGCAAGGTGACCCTTAACTTCACCAGCTGGGTTCCGAACATGGACAAGGTCGTCGCTCTCTGGAACAAGGAGAACCCCGACATCCAGGTGAAGGTCTCCATCGTCGCCAACGGAAACAGCGGCACGTACAAGAACTTCTTCAACCAGCTCAAGGCCGGCAACGCCCCCGACATCGGACAGGTCGAGTACGACACCCTCCCCGCGTTCCGCGTGCAGGACGGCCTGGCCAACATCGCCTCCTGCTCCGGCGTGAGCGATGCCAAGGCCGACTTCTCCGACGGCCTCTGGAACCAGGTCACCTTCGGCGAGGCGAACAGCGTCTACGCCATTCCGCAGGACTCCGGCCCCATGGCCCTCTACTACCGCAAAGACCTCTTCGACAAGGCCGGCCTCTCGGTACCGACCACGTGGGCGGAGTACGCCGCCGACGCGGTCAAGATCAAGGCTCTCGGTGGCAACATCACCAACTTCGCCAAGGGCGACGTCAACCAGTTCGCCGGTCTCGTCTCGCAGGCCGGTGGCCAGTGGTTCTCGACCGACGACGGCACCTGGGACGTCAACCTGACCTCGGCCGAGTCGACCAAGGTCGCCGACTACTGGCAGGACCTCATCTCGAAGAAGCTCGTCAACACGCTTCCGAGCTTCACCGACGAGTGGAACAACGCCTACAACACCGGTCAGGACTGGACCTGGGTCTCCGCCGTCTGGGGCGCGAACACGATCTCGAGCGGCGCTCCGAAGACGAGCGGCAAGTGGGCGGTGGCGCAGATGCCGCAGTGGACCGAGGGTGACAAGGCATCAGCGGCGTGGGGTGGATCCTCGTCTGTCGTCTTCAAGGGCAGCAAGCACCCGGCCGAGGCGTCGAAGTTCCTGGTCTGGCTGAACACCAGCAAAGAGGCTCTCACCGCACTGAACAAAGAGGCGAACCTCTACCCCGCCTCGAGCACCGGTGCCGACCTTCCGGCTCTGACCTCGGGCGTCGAGTTCTACGGCAACCAGGCCATCTACAAAGACTTCGCCACCGCGGCGGAGAACATCCAGCCCTTCACCTGGGGCCCGACCATGACCCAGACCTACAGCGACGTGTCGGACGGATTCGGCTCGGCCATCTCGGGCTCCGGAACCCTGTCGGACGCCCTGTCGTCGGGTCAGACGAAGACGATCGCGGCCCTCAAGGCGCAGTCGATCGCGGTCAAGTAGCACCGACTCACCACTGACTCACCACTGAAAAGCGGTCGCACCGGGGCTCAAAGCCCGGGTGCGACCGCTTTCGTGTGCGCTTCAGTCGCTATGGCGTCACCATGCCGCCGTTGACGTTGAGGGTGTCGCCCGCGACGAAGCTCGACTCCGCGCTCGTCAAGAAGACGTACGCGGGTGCGATCTCGGCCGGCTGCCCCGCGCGGCCCATCGGCGACTCGCTAGAGCCGAACTCGGGCAGAGTCTCGGGGTCGACGCCGCCGGTCACCTGCAGCACCGACCAGGTCGGCCCAGGAGCGACCACGTTGACACGGATGCCCTGCGAGACGAGCTGCTGCGCAAGTCCCTTCGAGAAGTTGTTGATCGCGCCCTTGGTGGTCGCGTAGTCGAGTCGGTCGGGTGCCGGCACGTAGGCCTCGAGCGACGCCGTGTTGACGATCGTCGACCCGGGCTTCAGGTGCGGGAGCGCCGCCTTGATGATCCAGAACGGCGCGTACACGTTCGTCTTGAAGGTCTGGTCGAACTGCTCGTCGGTGATGTCGAGGATGCTCTTCTGCCACACCTGCTTGCCCGCGACGTTGACGATGGCGTCGAGCCCGCCCATGCCGTCGACGGCCTGCTGCACGAGCGAACGGCAGTGCTCAGGATCCATCAGATCACCGGGGACCGCGACCGCACGTCGGCCTGCCGCCTCGATCTGCTCGATGACGTGGCGTGCGTCGGGCTCCTCCTCGGGCAGGTACGACAGCGTCACGTCGGCGCCTTCGCGGGCGAAGGCGATGGCGACGGCCGCCCCGATACCGGAGTCGGCGCCGGTGATGAGCGCCTTGCGGCCGGCCAGGCGTCCGGTGCCGCGGTAGCTCGTCTCACCGAGGTCGGGAGTCGGGGTCATCAGCGACTGCAGGCCGGGTTCCGGCTGCTGCTGCACCTCGGGGTGGATGTTCGGATAGCGCGTGGTCGGGTCGCCGAACTCGTACTGGTCTGTGGGGGCTTTTTCTGACTCGTCGTGGTGTGCCATGCAGTGCACGGTACTCAGGTCTCGCGCGGCTGGCGCGGCATCGTCGGCTGCCTAGGCGGCGAGCTCGACGGTGTCGGGATGGGGGATGGTGAGCCACAGGTCGACCTCGTCGTCGGAGTCGAGGCCGAGGGCGGCCGCCGTCTCGTCGGGCGTGGACGCGACGATGGTGATGGCCGTGTCGGAGTCGGGTTGACCGGTTCGGATCACGATGCGACTGGACCGGAGCGGCTCCAGGTGACGAGCCACGTCGTCGAGAAGTGCGTCGAGGGTCGTCGGAGCCATCTCGTGGAGGCCCCCGTCGTCGAGGATCTGCACGAGAGTGCCTCGTCGGCGGTGCTCGAACACGACCCGTCGGATGGCATCGTTGAGAAGGGTGCGGCCGCGGATCTCGTCGCGAAGGGCCTGTTCGAGGACTCGGCACTCCGCTCGGTCAGCGCCGTCGAGCTCCCCACGGGTGTCGATGATGCGCCGGAGCATCGGAGCGGAAGTGCTGCCGGCGTGCCGGAGACGGTGGTGCCGCTCACCGTCGAATGCATCCAGCTCTGCCTGCCGAATCGTGAGGTCGCGGTGCTTCCTGGCCGCGAGGTCCGCCGCGGCGGCCACTCTCCGGATCGCACGGTGGATGAGCAGCCCGGCGATGACGATGACGATCTCGCCGGCGAGGCCGAGGCGGATGACGCCGGTGGGTCCGGCCCAGAGCGTCATCTGAGTGACCAGGGCGGTGACGGTGACGAGGGGAGGAAGTCGGCGACCGGCCATCCAGCCCATGGTCGCTCCGGCGAGGACGCCGCAGGTGTAGCGGGCGATGGACGCGGAGTCGAAGTCGCTGGCGTCGAGCCCGATCGTCGCGATGCTGCAGAGGAGGACACCGACCCCGGCTGTGCCCCACGCCGCTCGGTCGGACATCTTTCCTTGCTTCGCGCCTCGGATCAGGGTGGGCAGGATGAGGAGGCCGAGGATCGAGGAGGCGACGGAGGCGTATGCGTGGGTGACGAGCACGGCGTCGGCGGTTGCAATCAGGACGGCGATCACGATCAGGGCGCCGAAGAGCCTGTAGAGGACTCGCCTCGGGATGGCGTGGATGAGCAACTCGCCCGGCTGTCGGGTGAGGGGCGCCTCAGCGCGGTCGGGGTGCCATTCCAGGGTCACCGTGGTGCCCATTCCCGGAGACGAGCGGATCGTCGCCGAGCCACCGACCTGGCGGAGGCGTTCCAGGATCGAGACCCGAACACCCAACCGTTCCTGTGGGATCCTTCCGCTGTCGAATCCGACGCCGTCATCGGAGACGGTGATGCGGATGCCGCCGTCGTCGAGGAGCGAGCCGGCCGCCGACCTCACGGCAGAGCTGCCAGCATGAGCGACGCTGTTGGTCAGAGCTTGCAGGGTGGCGGAGACGACTGCCTCGGCGACGTCGGACGGAAGCTCTGCGACATCGAGCTGAGTCAGGTCGAAAGAGACGAGGTCATCGAAGGGAGCCCGCTCGGTACCCGCCTCCGACCACACGACTCCGAAGGGAACGAGCGCCGGGCGCCCGTGCGGGCGGCCGTTGCTGGATGAGAAGAGGTCGAGGGCCGCCCGGGCCATGTTCGTCGCGCGCTCGGGCACGTGGTTTCCAGCCGCGGCCAGGAACGCTGCCAGGACGGTGTCGTGCAGGAGCGCGTCCGTGCGGACTCGTTCCGCCTCCGTAGCCACCTGATGCTGCTGGCGCTCGAAAAGAAGTTGGGCCTGGAGTTCTGCCGCATCGGCCTGATCGGCCCGTGCGCGCAGAGCCCGGACGCCGGCGATGAGACCCACCGCGAGCAGCAGGAGGCCGATGGAGGTGATCAGGGTGTGACTGAGAGGGAACCGGTCGGCGTAGACGCAGGCCAGAGCCACGTCGATGCCGGTGCAGATCGCTGCCGAGCGCACCGGGTCTGTCACGACGAGCACGGTGCAGCTGAAAGCGATGAGCGAGAGACCGAGGAGCCAGGGCGTCGATCCTTCCGGCAGTCGCTCGCGGAGAGTGAACGGCTCGATGAGGAGCAGCCCCACGTAGGCCGCGATCGGGACCCAGTAACCCGCCCGAACGCGGCTTGATCCGTGGGCGAGCGCGAGCGGCAGAGCGGCAACCATGACCCCCGCTAACACGAGAGCGGCGAGGATGAGCGGGAACCACAGTTCTGGGCGATGGTCGTCGAAGAACCTCGGCAACGCGAGGAGGACGAGCATCAGCGCGACGACAGCGAGGGTGGCCGCCATGCCACGCTCGACCCCGTCTCGAAGCGAAGGGGCCGTGCCCGACGGCGTGCGATGCTCCGGGTCTCGGGTGCCCAGCACCCGCCGAATCACTGCTGCTGGGAGGACCGTGAGGTCCACGGGTCTCGCGGGCACCTGCCTACGCTAGAACGGACGACGTCGGCACACGAGGCCCCAGAACGGGTCGCGATCCCCTTGAGGCACGTGTGCCTCGACCGGTGGCTACCTCGCTGATCCGGGCCCCTATGCGTTTTCGTATCGGCGAAGTTCGGTTTCGGCTTGGAGGGCGATCATCCGCAGCGCTTCTGGTGACACCGACGCTTGGGGCCTCGGGGTGGTGTTCAAGACGCAGAACGTTCCGATCGTCTCCCCGGTGGTGGAGTGCAGGGGGTGGCCGGCGTAGAAGTCCATCCCGGTGACATCGATGAACGGGTTGCCTTTGAATCGGGGGTCGTTCTGCGCGTCCGGGACGATGAGGAAATCGTCCTGTTCGACGACGGTGTTGCAATAGGCGAGGTCTTTGGGGATGGACTTGGGGAGCTGTTCGGTGTTCATGGCGTACCAGAGTCGATCGCCGTCCAGGAGAGACACCACGGCGATGTCGACACCGAATGTTTCCTGCGCCAGCGCGGCCAAACGCTGCAATTCGGGCGAGCCGCCGGTTTCTGCCTGCTCGATCAGCCGCCGCGTTCCCGACCAGGAGAACTCGGTGCTGCCGGGGGAGTGCCGGAGAGCCGGGTCGGCCGCCCGCACCTGATCGAGGGCCGGGGCGAGGTGGGTGACGATGCTCTTCGCCCAGGCGTTGTACATGCACGACGACCCGAGAGGCCGGCCGGGCTCGACGGCGGGCGCGGCCAGGGGGAAGTACGTCACGGCGGAGAAGTCGTCGGTGATGTCTTCGACGATCTTGTTCATCCGGCCGGCATGGAACTCCGCGAGTGCGCCGAGGGGGTGGTCGAAGGCGGTCACGGAACGGACGGGTTGGATGCCGGCGACAACGATCCGGGCGGATCTCTTCAACCTCTGGGTGAGGTGTTCCAGCAGAGCCCGGTAGTCGTGCTCCCAACTTTTCAGCGGGGTGAGGCGGACGGCGTCGTTCATTCCGATCACCAGGACGACAGCGTCGTAGGAGGCGAGGTCGTGGGTGCCGATCCAGTGCTCGGTGGACGCGAGGTTCATCGTCTCGTCACCGATGTAGTTCACCGAGCACGGGCGTGCGGTTTCGCCATGGGTTTCTCTCGCGAGATGTCCGGTGATGGAGATCTGGTGGGTGAGGACGCCCCACCCGTGAAGCGGCCCGTTACCGAGAAGGAGGACTTGGTCGGCGTCGGGGAGAGTCGCTGGAACGGTGGGATGGTCCATGGGCTTGGGAGTCGAGCGACCCATCGCCATTCGCCCGGCGTACCAGGCCCGCATTACCGGTCTCATCAACTCGTACATAAAAGCCCCCTGTGTATCAGTGGCCCCTCGGCCACCCTGTCCGCACCCTGCCGTGCGCCCCTGTTCCATCGTGGCTAGAGATGACCCGGATCGCACCCCCCAAAACGAGCACTCGGCTGCGGCGTCTGCAGGCCAACCTGTGCCAGCCGGTCACTGCGCGATGACGGGCACCCTCTCGAGGCGCAGCGAGGAGCGGTCGGAGGCCCATCCCACGGGTATCGGGTCGGATACGGACCCCAGGAACGCGCCTTCAGAGTCGGCCATGTCAAAGGCCAGCATGACTGCCATGCCTGTTCGATCGTGAATTATTCGACCGCTGTAGAGAGACTCGGGTGCGAGGAGAGTCGCGGAATCGATAGCCAGGTTCTCGAGCGGTTGGGTCACTGGCAGGCTCCAGATGCCGCCGGACAGACCGTTGCGTTTGGCCGCGTCGCTGAGGGCCGGTGTGTTGCACGAAAAGAGCAGCACGTGGTGGGCGTCCACTCGGACGAGCTGCGGTACCTCGAGGTGAGCGAAACCCGCTCCTGGGTTACTGAGGGGCTTTTGTACGCTCCACTGCTCGAGGTCGGGCGAGGTGGCGTGGCCTATGACACCGCGTTCGTCGTCGGCGCCCTGGTTGCTCCGCCCGGTGACGAGCATGTGCCATCCGTCGCCGTGGGGGTCGGCGAAGACCCAGGGATCGCGCCATGCCTCTTCGGGCCAGCTCGACGTGCCGAATGTCTCGTACCAACGGGGGTCGGCCTTCACTAGAGGCCCAGGCTGCTTCGTCCAGGTGAAGAGGTCGGGCGATGTCGCGACGCCGATGGTTTCGATATTCCCACCGCCGGGAAGGAAGGAGGCGCCGGTGTAGAACATTCGCCAAAGGCCGTCTGGGCCTTGCAACACGCTGCCGGTCCAGGTTGCCGTCTCGTCGAAGTCGCCGGGCTTACCCGGGCCGAGAATTGGTCCGAGGTCGTGCCAGGTAACGAGGTCGGTGGAGGTGGCATGTCCGAAGCGGGCGTTGCGATGACGGAGCTCGGGGTCGTCGAGCGACTTGGGGGCATGCAGATAGTAGAGATGGAACTGGTCGCCGTCGTCGGCGAGCCAGAAATCCCAGATCCAGAAGTCTTCCAGTGAAAAAGCCATGGTGTCCTGTCGGAGTGGTGCGAAGCAGTTCAGGCCTGGTCGGCGAGAACGCGGTGGACGGCGTCGATGATGCGGGTAGCCCGGTCGTCGATGGCCTCCATGCGGTTGGTGAGGAAGGCGAAACCGATTCGATTCTCGACGTCAGCAAAGGCGACTTGTCCGCCGGCGCCGTCGTGGCCGATGCTCGATTCGCCAAGGTAGTGACGAGCATCGGAGTCGAGCTGAAACCCCCTGCCCCAGCGAGGCCAGGGGGCTGGTGAGGGGAAGAACGGTGCACCGTGAGACTGCACGGCGGCGGCGGCGGCGATGGTGCTGTCGTCGAGCAGCCGCACGCCGTCGGTGTCCGTGACGACCGCCGACCAAATCGTTGCGAGAGCATGGGCCGTTGCTATGCCGCCCGCACCGGGTATCTGACTCGCCTGCAGATCGGCGCGGTTGAAGCCGTCGTCGGGCCCGACGAGTCCGATCGGCAGGGCGCCCCCGAGGGTCAGCGCTCGGTAGGGCCACACCGACTCCCCTGAACGGAACTGCTCACTCTGCTGCTGCGTTAGTTTCTGGAGTGTCTTTCCGACCGTCATGTGGGCAACGTCGCCAGTGAATTCCGGCGGCAGTCCTATCCATGCGTCCACACGAAGGGGGCTGGTGACGAGGTCACGGAGATAGTCGCCCGGCAGCGATCCGGTTACCCGGCGAACGAGTTCGCCCGCGAGCCACCCGTGTGTGATCGCGTGGTACGACCAGGCAGTCCCTGGATCCCAGAGCGGTTCCTGCTCGGCCAGCAAGGTGGTCGCCCTGTTCCAGTCGAGCATGTCGTCGACCGTCCAGTCCACGACGGGTGCCGAGAGGCCTGCGCGGTGCGCAAGCGCGTCGCTCACGGTGATGTGACCTTTGCCGTGAGACGCGAACTCGGGCCAGTAGTCGGCCACTGGCCGGTCGTAGTCGAGAAGACCGTCGCGAACGAGGCGTGCGATGAGCACCGACATGATGCCTTTGGTGCTCGAGAAGATGACGCTCGGGGTGGCTAGCGTCCACGGCAGGTTGGTTCGCGCGTCGGCGACGCCTCCGGCAAGGTCAACGACGATCTCTCCATCGCGACGGATGGACAGGCCTGCTCCACTGGAGACATCGTCGGCGATGACGGTCTCGAAGGCGTCGCGGATGAGTTCGTATCCGGGTGCGACGAAGCCGACGGAGGGAATGGGGCTGAGTGCCATGGTGACTTTCTGGCCGATATCGGCGTCGACGGCGAACAGGGGTGAGCGGGCGGGGTCAGCCCTTCACCGCTCCCTGCAGGAGTGCCTTGATGAACTGACGTTGGAAGATGAAGTAGACGACGACCGTCGGCAGCATGACGAGCAACGATGCCGCGAATAGCAGCGGCAGCGCATCGATGTACTGCCCTTGGAAGGCACCGATAGCACCGGCCGCGGTCCGCTTGTTGGGGTCGGAAATCATGACGAGCGGAAGCAGGAACTGGTTCCAGGTCCAGAGGAACAGCAGGATTCCGAGAGCCGATAGTGCCGGGGTCGCGAGCGGCATTTGTATCTGCCGAAACTCCTGCGAAATCGAGGCGCCGTCGACGCGGGCTGCCTCGGATAGCTCCGGCGGCACTCCGATGAAATGCGCCCGCATCCAGAAAACGCTGAAGGGCATGTACAGGCCGATCAAGGGGAGGATGACCGCCCACTGGGTATTGATGACCCCGAATGAGGTCATCTGGTAGTAGAGCGGGATGACGATCGCTTCGAAGGGAATCGTCAACCCCAGCACCATGGCGACGAGAACGATTCGACCGCCGGGAACACGGAGGTTGCCGAGGGCGTATCCCGCCAGTGTGGACAGCAGCAGGGTCACAGGAACGGTGATGACGACAATAAAAAGACTCGACAGCATCAGAGGTCCGATGTTGCCTTGCATGAACGCAGTGACGAAGTTTTCCCAGTGCGGTTGCGTGGGAATGGAGAACCCGCTGGGGATCTTGTCGGGGGACTGCAACGCGGCAGTGATCATGCTGGCAAACGGCAACAGGGTGAGGATCACGACCACTGCCAAGAAGATGCGGCCGAGGACAATCTCGGTTCGGCTTACGAGCATTAGTCGCGCTCCCTTGTCAGTCGCTGAATGGGCAGGACGATGATCAGCACGAACAGCAGCAGCACGACGCCGAACGCCGACGCCAGCCCGACCTGGCTTTGCACGAATGCGAGCCGGAAGATCGAGATTCCGGGCACGAGGGTCGTCGTGCCGGGGCCGCCTTTGGTCGTGGTGTAGATCACGTCAAAGGCGCTGAGCGCAGAGATGACGGTGATCGTGACGAGCACTGCAATCTCTTGTCGAACCCCGGGAAGGGTGATGGTGAAGAACTCTCTGAACCAACCTGCCCCATCGAGGCGTACCGCTTCGTAGAGCGATGCGTCGATTTTTCCCATACCGGTCAGGAGAAGCACGGTGCAGAGTCCGGTGAGCACCCAGGATCCTATGAGCCCGACTGCGGGCAGTGCGGTGCTGAAGTTGGCCAACCACGATGTCGACAGAAAGCCGAGGCCGACGGCGTCGAGAATCGTATTGATGGTTCCGGTCTGCGCGTACATCCACGACCAGGCGATACCAGCTGCGACCAGCGGAACGATTTGGGGGAGGAACAGTATTGTTCGAGCAGCCGAGGCAAGAGGCCCTTGCTTCATCGTCCGCAGAAGGCTCGACAGGGCGAGGCCAGCGACGACTGGGATGCCGGTGAAGAAGATGATCAGAATCAGCGCGTTGAAAATCGGTGTCAGCTGCGTCGGATCGGTGAAGATCTCCACGTAGTTTCCAAGGCCGACCCACGTGGCCGCGCCGATTCCGTTCCACTTGTAGAGGGAATACTGGATCGCCGTCCCCAGCGGGTAGAGAACGAAAAGTGCGTAGGCGAGAAGGGCGGGCAGCAGCATGAGCCAGCCGACGACCATGAGTCGTCGCTTGGGGCTGAGGCGTCGCCGTGCGGGGCGGGATCGGCCCGGCCGAGCCGGGGCAGGTGTCGAGCCTGCCCCGGCGGGACGAGGAGAGGTCGTGCTACTCACTTGGAGGCGAGATCCTTGACGTAGAAAGCCTGCGTGGCTTTCAAGAACGCTTCGGGCGTTATTTTGTTCGTCAGCAGGAGCTGCTCATTGGGCTGCAGGGATCCCTGGTAAATCCCGGCCGTGCTGTTGGCCATGAAGTCGACGAAGCCGTCGTCGGCGCCGACCTTGGACGACAGATCGAGTGCCTGCTTGGTAAGCGTGCCGCTCGCCACGGTGGGCAGAGTCTCGCTCGGGTCGCCGCCCGGGGCGGCACCGGTGACGTTCACGACGATGCTGCGCGCCTGCTTGTTCGTGGCAATCCAGTTGAGGAAGAAGGCTGTCGCGTCGGCATTCTTCGACTTGGCAGGGATGGAGAACGTGTTGCCGGTTCCCATCGCGACGTACTTCGAGTCGGCGGTCAGACCGGGCTGCAGGAAGAACTGTGCTTTGCCCTTGCCGAGAGCCTTTTCGACATTTGCGGCGTCCCAGTTGCCGTCCCACATGAACAGCCCCTGGCCGGAGGTGAAGTTCGACACCATCGTCGTGTAGTTGATGGCGTTCACATCCGAAGGCAGATATCCCTTCTTTGCCCACTCCTGGAACTTGGTGGCGCCCTTAAGCGCGGCGGAGGTGTCGATCGTGGCGCCGGACTTGTTGAACATCCAGTCGACGAGTTTCTGCTTGTCGCCGTACTGGTTGATCAGTGCCTGCAGGGTGAAGGTGCCGACGCCGTCTTGCATGCCCGTCTGGATCGGCAGTACGCCGGCATCTTTCGCCTTTTGCAGATCGGCCTCGAGCTCATCCAGCGTGGTGGGAACAGACGTCACGCCCGCCTTGGCCGCGAGCTTGTTGTTCATGTAGATGCCCGTGACGGAGTAGCCGATACCGAACTGCCACAGCGATCCTTCGCCCCGAACGCCCTTTGAGGTCATTCGCGACCCGGCCAGCTGTCCGGCCGGGAACTTGTCCCAGTTGTACGCCTTGAAGTAGGGGTCAAGGTTCGTGAGGAGGCCGTCTTGAACTGTCGTTCCGAGAGTCGACAGCCGGATGAGGTCGGGGGCGTCTGCGCCGGAGAGGATCCGCGGCGTATTCGCAAGGAGGTTCTGGAAGCTGTCACGGGTCACCTTGAAGGTCACGTTCGGATACTGTTTCGTGAACTCGTCCGCGAGATCCTTGGTGACCGGGAAGCCGGTCTCGTCGTAGATGTTCAGCGTGACTTTGCCTTTGGGGGCGTCCGTACTGACCGCGCCCGAGTTCTGTGGCGTTGTGGTCGCGCTACCGGGTGCACAGGCCGAGAGGCCGAAGGCCGCTGTGGCGGCCACCGCTGCAGCGGCGATCAGGCGCTGGGCGCGTTTCTTGGTGGACATCGGGGTGACTCCTTCGTCAGATTCGTGGCACTTGCAGACGGTGATAAAAGCATTTAGCATCGTTGAAAGACGATCATCGGCCTTTGAAATCCATCTGTCAAGTCATCCGATGCCGGTTCGCTGCCGGAGGATTGGGGCGGAGTTACGATGAGAATTCGGGGAGGCAGCCATGGTGGCTAAGCGGACGACGCTTGCCGATGTCGCGCGAGCTGCGGGCCTGTCGCCCACGTCGGCTTCGCAGATTCTGAACGGCAAACCCAACACCCGCTTCTCCGACGACACGCGCAAGCGGGTGCGAGAAGCTGCATCGACCTTGAACTACCGGCCTAATGTCGGCGCTCGGGCCCTCCGCACGGATCGGTCGCTGACCATCGGGTTTGTCTCCGATGTAGTCGCGACGACCCGTTTTGCAAGCGGTCTGATCAGGGGCGCTGTCGAGGCGGCGCAGGAAGTGGGTCATGTGGTGCTCGTTGTCGAGTCCGGCGGCGATCCCGCGCGTGAGGGGGAGGCGGTTGCGGCAGTGCTCGACCGCCAGGTCGACGGAATCGTCTTCGCAACCATGCAGGCCCGAAAGATCAAGGCGCCCGTTGTGCCGGAAGGCACAAGGGTCGTGCTGCTCAATGCCATCAGTGCCGAGACATCCCGTGCGGTGCTGCCTGACGAGGAGGCAGGAGGGAGGTCGGCCGTCGATCTCCTGGCGCAGGCTGGTCACCGTGACGGCATCGCCCTCATCGGGCGAAATGTTCTCAGTGAGAAATTCCCCACTCGTTCGGCGACTATCGCGCGACGCATGCAGGGCATCACCTCCCGGCTAGACGAGTTCGGCATCAGCCTCGCTGCGGAGAAGGCCAGTGACGAGTGGGAACCCGACGACGGCTACCGACTCACCAAAGAGCTCCTCGCAGAGAGCGGAGATATCCGTGCCCTCATCTGCATGAACGACCGTTTGAGCTTTGGTGCCTACCGGGCCTGCCTCGAGCGGGGCCTCACGGTGGGCCGGGATATCTCGATCGTGTCGTTCGACGACGACGAAATCGCCTCCTATCTGCGCCCCTCCCTGAGCACCATCGCCCTTCCCTACCAGGCGATGGGCCGCAGGGCGATCAGCCTGCTCCTGGGTGACGAGACCGAGCCGGGCGAGTACCTCGTGCCCATGCCGGCAATCGAACGGGAGTCGATCCTCGACCTGCGCACCAACTCGGGCTGGGTGTAAAAACTCGGGCTCGGCATGGCAGTCCGCGCGCTCTCGATCCAAGCCGTGGGCTGCTCGGCGAGATGGGCGCGCGCCTGCAAATTTGAAGGAGATTTTGGTGGGTGACCCCATCGGATCCTGATGTTTTCGTTCGCGCCCGCAGGTTTTTCCTTCAAATTCGGCAGCGACGCAGCCCGAACCAGACTCCAATTCGGCAGCGACGCAGCCCGAACCAAGCGGTTTGAAATGCAGGATGCAACACACTACCCCCGCGCGAGGGGCACCCGATCTGGGAGTTGGCGCGGGGTGACGGGCATCGGAGGATTCTCGCAGAACCGGTGCGCCCCCTGATCAGAGGGGGCGTCGGCGAAGCGGAACCCAGGCCGCGCACCAAGCCCCCTCCCCAAGGAAACCCGTATGTCGACTCACGCTGCCCGCCGCCCCCTCTCCCGTCGGATCCTGAAGCCCGTGGCCATCGCCGCCGTCGTGCTGCTCGGCGGACTCGGCATGACCGAAGGCGGCCGGCTCAGCCCGGCCCAGGCCGCCTCGACGCTGTCGTGCGACCAGAACACGATCTACTCGATCGACACCAACGGCAACATGCAGTCGATCGATGTCGGCTCGACGACGGCGACGAACGTCACGACTCTCACGGGTGCCAACAACGCTCTTGCGATCACTGCGAACGGCACGGCCGCGTACGGCACCACGAACAGCGCCACGGCACCGACGGGCGGGTCGGTCTCGCGCTACGACGCGGTCTCGGGGAACATCACCAGCTACCCCGCGACGGTGCCGCAGCGAGCCCTTCGCGGTGCGGTCAACCCGCAGACGCAGATTTACTACTACGCGCAGGGCGCCGTGAGTAACCCCGCCGTCTACGCCTTCGACACGGCGAACAACACCGCAATCGGCATGGTGGGTCACCTCACCGATGTCGTGGTCAACGACGCGGCCACGCAGGGCAACGGTGACTTCGCCTTCTCGACCAGCGGCACGCTGTTCGTCGCCTCGGGCGCCCAGGTGCTCCGGTCCAACACGGTTCTGCCGACCACCGCCGGCGACGTCGCTATTCACACCTCGCAGGTCACAGCTCTTCCCGACCGCACGAACACCCCCGGCATCGCTTTCTCGACCAACGGCTACCTCTACGTCTCGAGTGCCAAGAACCTCATCAAGATCGACCCGAGCTCGGGCCAGCAGGTCTCGTCGACCGCTATCGCGAACGGCAACCAGCCCACCGACCTCGCCTCGTGCAACTACGCCGACACGATCCAGGCGCAGGCCTCGGTCGACCAGCGCTGGCAGTCGGGCGACCAGTTCGCCCTCAAGATCGACGGCGACAACATCCAGTACGGCAACACGGCGACCACCGCGGGAACGGGCCCCGGTCTGCAGCCCGAGACCGCTGGATCCTCGCTCATCGTCGCGGGCAACTCGTACACGGCCACCGAGACCGCATCCGGCAGCACCGCCGTCGATCCGAACACCGGCGACTTCGTCGACTACGACACCACCTACCGCTGCGTCGACGTCGCGACGGGAGACACGCTTCCGAACGGCCAAGGATCCGGCCGCACCGCCTCCATCACCCTCGCCAAGGCGGCCAAAGACATCGATGTCTCGTGCGTCTTCACCAACACCCTGAAGTCGGTTCACGCCAGCGCGCAGCCCGACTCGTACAAGACGGCGACCGGCACCCCCGTCACCGTCGACGGCACCTCGAGCGACCCGGTGATCCTCGCGAATGACAAGGGCACCGGTATCAGCATCGTCTCGTCGACCGACCCGTCGCACGGCACCGTCTCGCTCGACAAGGCGACCGGTCACTTCACCTACACGCCGGCCGACGGCTTCACCGGCAAAGACACGTTCACCTACACGATCCGCGACACCTCCGGGCAGACCTCGGCGGCCACCGTCGCGATCGTCGTCGGCCCCTCGGTCACCGACGACACGGCCGCCACGACCGCGAACACGGCGCTCGTCGCCGATCCGCAGCACGGCGTCCTGGCTAACGACGGCGGAGACGCCCTCACGGCCGCTCTCACCTCGGGACCCCAGCACGGTCAGCTCACGTTGAACACCGACGGCTCGTACACCTACACGCCCGACTCCGGCTACTCCGGCCCCGACTCGTTCACCTACACGGCCACCGACTCGGCCGGTCAGAAGGGCACCGGAACCGTCACGCTCACCGTCGCTCCGACGGCCGGCGCCGACAAACTCGGCAGCGTCACCTACGGCCAGACGACGACCTTCCCCGTGTCGGTGCTCCTCGGCAACGACCGCGGCACGGGCCTCACCGTGACGAGCATCTCCGCTGCGACCTCGGGCACCGTCACGCTGTCGAGCGACGGCACGCAGTTCACCTACGTGCCGGCGCGCGGCACCTCCGGCCCGGCCTCCTTCACCTACACGGTGACCGACTCGAGCCAGCAGACCGCCCAGGCGACCGCGTCGCTCATCGTCGCTCCGATCGCGAACCCCGACACCCTGCCGTCGGTCACTGCGGGCAGCGCGGCGTCGTTCACCACCGACTCCTCCGTGCTCCTCGGAAACGACCGAGGATCCGGCCTGACCATCACCGCGGTCCGCGCGGCTGTGCACGGCTCGGTCTCGCTCTCCTCCGACGGCGCCACCGTGACCTTCACCCCCGACTCGGGCTACTCGGGTGGCGCATCGTTCGACTACGTGCTCTCCGACTCCGCCGGTGACACGGCATCCACCACGGCCCGGTTCACCATCACGCCGGCGGTGTCGGCGACGTCGACCACCGCGATCTCGGGTACTCCCGACTCGGTCGACAAGGAGCACGGCGTGCTCTCCGACTCCGAGGGCACCGACCTCACGGCAAGTGTCGCCGACGGTGACGGCCCCTCGCACGGCGACCTGTCGATGAACCCCGACGGCTCGTACGTCTACACGCCGTCTGCGAGCTTCTCGGGCGAGGACTCGTTCACCTACACGGCTACCGACGGCACCACGTCGATGACGGGAACCGTCACGATCACCGTCGTACCGGCCGCCATCGACGACGCGCCTTCGCCGTCGAGCTTCTCGCCGTCCGCCGGACGTCTCTCGATCCTTCCCGGCGCGACGCTCCTCGCCAACGACCACGGCGTTCCCGGCGAGCTCGCGATCGCCTCAGTGTCGACGCCCGAGCACGGCATCGCCCGCCTCAACTCCGACGGCACCGTCAGCTACCGACCGTCGACCGGCTGGTCGGGGCCCGACTCCTTCACGTACACGGTGATCGACAAGGCAGGCAACGTCTCGGCGCCCGCCGTCGTCACCTTCACCGTCACGCCCGTCGCCGTCGATGACACCCTGCCCGAAAAGGCCGTCAGCGGTTCGAGCACGGTCATCCCGGCGAGCGACTTCCTCGGCAACGACCGGGGCACCGGCCTCGTGCTCACCGGCGCGTCCGACCCGTCCGCGGGCACCGTGACCTTCGACAAGCAAGCGGGCACGGTCACCTACACGCCGATGCCGAACTTCTCCGGCTCGTTCACCTTCGACTACACGATCGTCGACGCGACGGGACAGACGAGCGGGGCCAAGGCCACCATCGTCGTCGCCCCCGCGGCCGGCGACCTCACGACCTCGGTCGCGGCCGGCACGGTCGACCAGGTCGGCGCCGCCGACGGGCTTCTGTCGCAGACCTCCGGAAGCAGCGTCTCCCTCGTCGGCACGACGGATCCCCAGCACGGCACCCTGGCCGTCGACCCGTCTCGCGACGGCTCGTACACCTACACGCCCGGCTCGACCTTCTCCGGCACCGACTCGTTCACCTACACGGTGAAAGACGGCTCGGGCACGAAGTCGACCGGCACCGTCACCGTCACCGTCACACCGGTGGCGAAAGACGACGCCGTGAGCGCGCTCGCCGGCACCCCGCTGGCCATCGCCACGGCCGACCTGCTCGCCAACGACCGGGGAACCGGACTCGGCAGCTTCACGTTCACCCCGCCCGTGGCGACCACGAGCACGGCATCGCCCGGCACCCTCACCTCGGACGGCAACGGCACGCTCACCTACACCCCCGCCGATGGCTTCTCGGGCAAAGCGACGTTTACCTACACGGTCGAAGACACCGACCACCAGGCCACCACCGCGACGGTCACGATCACTGTGGCCCCGGTCGCGAAGAACGACGCCTACACCGCGACTGCGGCGACCCCGCTCACCGTCGCGAAGGGCGACGGCCTGACCGTGAACGACTCTGGCACCGGCCTCACCACGACGCTCGCGGCCACCCCCGCGCACGGCACCGTCACGGTGAACGGCGACGGCTCGTTCACGTACACCCCGGCACCCGGTTACTCCGGCCCCGACTCGTTCACCTACACGCTCACCGACGCCGCGAAGACACCCACCACGGCGACCGTCGTGATCACGGTGAACCCCCTGGCGGCGAATGACAGCTACCGGACGACGGCGGGCACGCGCATCTCGTCTGACGCTCCCGGGATCCTCGGCAACGACCGCGGCCAGTCCATCACAGTCACCGGCGTCGGCACGAAGGGCCTCCCTGGGTCGGTCGTCACCACGCCGCACGGAACCGTCACGGTCTCGGCGGACGGCACCTTCGACTACACGCCGGCGACCGGCTTCTCGGGCACCGACTCGTTCCCCTACGCAATCGCCGACAAGGACGGCGACAGCGCGACCGCCACGATCACGGTGACAGTCACCCCGGTGGCCGTCGACGACCGGTTCTCGACCGACGCCGACACCGCATTGCCGATCTCCGTCATCGCCCTCACCGGCAACGACCGCGGCACCGGGCTCGGCGTCACCGCGGGGACGACGACGGCCAAGGGCGGCTCCCTCGTGAAGCAGTCCGATGGATCCTTCGTCTTCCAGCCGAAGGCGGGCTTCTCGGGCACCGACTCGTTCGTCTACACGCTGACCGACGGTTCCGGTCAGACGACCACGGCCCTCGTGCGCATCGTGGTCGGCGACCGCGCCGCGAACTACGAATCGACGACGAACGCCGGCACGGGCTACTCGACCGACGCGGCCAAGGGTCTGTTGCTCGACACCGTCGGGTCGAACCTCACCGCCACCCTCGACGCGCCCCCGACGCACGGAAAAGTCACCGTCGCTCGCGACGGCTCGTACACGTACAAGCCGGCCCCGGACTACTCGGGCCTCGACTCCTTCACGTACACGATCACCGACGACGCCGGGCAGATCCGAACCGGTACGGTGACGATCCGCGTGCTTCCCGTGGTCGCCAACGACGTGATGAAGACGTCGGCCGGTACGAAGATCGTGATCGGCGGAAAGCGCGGACTCCTCGGCAACGACTGGGGCTCGAAGCTCTCGGTGACGAGCACGACGCGGCCCGACCACGGCGGCGTCACGACAGTCAGCCCGACCGGTCTCATGACCTACACGCCGGCTGCCGGATTCTCGGGCGTCGAGACGTTCACCTACACGGTGGTCGACGCCGATGGCTTCGCCTGTCAGGATCCCGCAGTCGTCATCATCACGGTGACCCCGCGCGCGACCCCCGACTCCGGGGCCACCACGGCCGGGCGCACGCTCACCGTCGCCGCCGGCAAGGGGCTCCTCTCCGACGACAGCGGCTCCGGGCTCACCGCGGCCCTCAAGTCGGCGCCGCGCCACGGCACCGTGACCGTGAACCGCGACGGCTCGTACTCGTACGTACCGAAGGCCGGATTCACCGGAACGGACTCGTTCACCTACACGGCAACCGACCGGAACGGCTTCACGACGACGGCCAAGGCGACCATCACGGTCAGCCCGGGTGCGCACGCGGTGAACGACGCCGTCGAGGGCAAGCCGAATGTGAAGGCGACCATCGACCTGCTCGCCAACGACGAGGCGACCTCGGGTGCGACGTTCGACCCGTCGACGATCGGCCTGATCGACCCTGCGACCGGTAAGGCGACCGACACCGTCGCCCTCGACGGCAAGGGCACGTTCCGGGTCAGCGGCAGCGTCGTGAGCTTCACGCCGGAACACAACTTCCACGGTGTGGCAGCGGTGCACTACCGCGTGACCGACACCGACGCGGTCACGGTCGCGGCGATCATCCGGGTGACCTACCCGACCGTGGTCGCGGCAGCCATCCGCGCGGCAGCGACCCCTGTGGCAGCCAGCGTGGTCAGCGCCCTCGCCTTCACCGGAAGCGCCGGAACGGGCGTCGCGATCGGCATCGGCCTGCTGTCGCTCATCGCCGGGCTCGGGCTGCTCGTGGGGAGGCAGCTGAAGCGCCCCGCTCCCGGGCCGCGCCGGACCGGCCTGTAGCGGGTCGGGGCTGCGTCGGCGGGGCTGCTGCAAATTTGAAGGAGATTGTGGTGGGTGACCCCGCCGGATCCTGATGTTCGTGCTCGCGTGCCGAGGTTTTTCCTTCGAATTTGCAAGCGCCCCGGCGGCGGCCTACTCCAGGGCGCCGATGGGCTCGCGCTTCTCCGCCTGGAATCGATCTTCGGCGCGGCCCAGGGCCCAGTAGGCCGAGAGCGAGAAGTCGCTCCGGTCGAGCGCCCAATCGTCGACGAGGATCCGACGGATCGCCTTCATCGCCGACCTCTCGCCGTGCGCGAACACCCGCACTCGGCCCGTGGTCGCCGCGAATTGCGTGGTCGCCGCGACGAGCGGCTCGCCCGGGGTCGCGTCGCCATCGCGGTGCAGCCACCGGACCTCCACCCCCGCCGGGGCGGTCAGCGCCAGCTCGTCGGCTGCTGTAGCGACTTCGATGAGGGCGGTTCCGCGGGCGTCGGGCACGGTCGCGGCGAGAGCCTCGAGGGCGGCCGCGACGGCGGGAAGAGCGGAATCGTCGCCGAGAAAGACGTGCGTCGTCGCCGGATCCTCGTCGGGAAAATACAGCCCGCCGGGGCCCGAGAGAGCCACACGATCACCCGGTTGCGCCGCTGCCGCCCAGGGGCCGGCGACTCCCTCGTCGCCGTGCACCACGAAGTCGACGGCGATGGTGCGCGCCGCCTCGTCGACCGACCGGACGGTGTAAGTGCGGCGCACGGGCAGATCGGCCGGATCGAGCCGCTCCCGCAGGGCTTCGAGATCGTAGGGAGGTTCGAGGCCCGAGCCGGGCTGCGCGAACAGGAACTTGACGTATTTGTCGGTCGCTCGGATCTTCTCGGGCGAGGCGCCGGCGATGAACGCCTCGAAGGCGTCGCCGCCGAGGTGGATGCGCACGAGGTGCGGGCTCAGCCGCTCGGATCGCTCGACGACGAAGACGTGCTGCGTGTCGCGAGGGCGAGGGGTGGTGGGGGTGGGCGTGCTCATGGGTCCACTCTGCCGTGCGGTGCTTTGGCTGCGCTCGGTGTTGTGCGGGGTGGGCGGGTGTTTCCGGGCGCTGCGCCGAGTGGGCGGGTGCTTTCAGGCGGTGCGCCGAGTGGGCGGGTGTTTTC
>NZ_LMNV01000002.1:1470241-1631307 GCF_001423105.1 Frondihabitans sp. Leaf304 | reverse complement strand
GGGTGTTTTTGGGTGTCGGCGGGTGCTGGAGCACCCGCCGACCCATGAGAACACCCGCCGACTCCGGGCGACGCGCCCGTGGCGACGCGCGACGGGCAACGCGCCTCGGGCCAGCCGCTGGAGTCTGAGCTACGCCACCGGAGCAGGAAGTCAGACGGTCCCGGCATAATCGACCCGGTGATCGACGACACGAACGACCTCCCGTTCCACCCCTATCTACTCGGGGCCGAGCCCGAGCGCGGCGCTGAGCCCACGGCCGGGCAGAGCGGCGATGAGTCGCCCGTCGGGGTCGCTCCGATCGTGGTTGCGCCGGATCCTGGGCCGTCGTTCGCCCGCACCGTCGACGAGAGCGTGCCGGTCTTCTACGTGGCCTGGGAGCGCGACCGGGTCGTGCTCGGCTGGTTGTGGTGGGACGACGCGTCAGGCGCCTCGTGGCATGTGCCGAACGTGTTCGAAGAGGGCGCGCGCGAGGCCGACGGGCGCACGCTGATCGCCACGCACCCGTGGGTGCACGAGTTGGCAGCCGCTTTCGCCGAGGGGCTCACGCCGAGCGCGGCGATCCAGCGGCTGCTCGCCGATGTTCCGGACGACGAGGGCAACCTCATTCCGGTGCAGGCACCCATGCGGGCACGGTCGTTGCGCCACCTGGAGCAGATCGCCGGGCTCGACGACTATCGGGCGGCCGAGGCTCGGTGGAGAGAGGCACAGGGTGCGGCGGCGGCGTCGGTGTCGGCGGCGGTTGCCGCGGATCCTGCGGTTGCTGCTGCCCCTGCCCCTGCTGTTGTTGCTGCGCCAGTTTCTGCCCCTGCACCGGCCGCGGACCCGGAGCCTGCCGCTGCTCCCACCGCTGCTCCCACCCCCGCCGCGCCTGCCGCCCCCACGCGCAACCGCCGCCGCTTCCCCTTTTTCTGGCGACGCGGCTAGCCCGCCCGTCGCGCCGAGATCGCACTTGGGGTCGGGGTGCGGCGACCACTAGCGCGATCTCGGCGGCCCGAACCCACCCCGATCCGGCCCGAACCCACCCCGATCCGGCCCGAACCCACCCCGATCCGGCCCGAAGCCACCCCGACCCGGCCCGAACTCGGCCCGACCCACCCCGACCCGGCCCCACCCCGACCCGGCCCGGCCCGGCCCGGCCGGCCTACAGCAGCTGGTTGTCGTGCGCGTAGACGACGAGCTGCACCCGGTCGCGCAGGCTGAGTTTGCCGAGCACGCTCGAGATGTGGCTCTTCACCGTCGATTCGCTGACGTATTCGTGGGCCGCGATCTCGGAGTTCGACAGCCCCCGGGCCGCAAGCGTGAAGATGGCGCGCTCGCGGGTGGTCAGCGACTGGAACTCGAGCGGCGCCGGCACGGCCGCGGGAGTCGGCGCCGCACTCACATCGGCGCTGAACAGCTGCCCGAGTTCGTCAGGCGCGAGCACGGCACTGCCGGCGTGCACCGCGCGGATGGCGGCGGTCAGGAAGGCCGGCGTGCTGTCTTTCAGCAGGAACCCGCTGGCGCCGTTGCGGATGGCGGTCGCGGCGGCGGCGTCGAGCGCGAAGGTGGTGAGCACGATCACGCGCGGCGGGGTGGCCGGCCCGTTCGGCCCGAAGAGCGCCTGGACCGTCTCGACGCCGTCCATCACGGGCATCCGCATGTCGAGCAGCACGATGTCGGGTTGCGTCTCGCCGATCACTTGCAGACCCTCGCGGCCGTTCGACGCCTCGCCCACGACCTCCATGTCGGTCTGCGCGTCGAGGGCGACGCGGACGCCCCCGCGAAAGAGTTGCTGGTCGTCGACCAGGACGATTCGGATCACTCAGGCCTCCTTGGCCATCGATGGTGAGACGGGCTGCGTGGCCGGGATCCGGGCGCGCGCCATGAAAGTGCCGTCGATCTCTTCCGCCTCGAGCGTGCCGCCGATGGCCGCGAGGCGGGCCGTCATTCCGGCGACGCCCGTCCCGGCCCGCCGCAGCTCGCCCGTCGGGGTCGGTCGATCGGCCTCGGCGAGCACGGCGTTGTGCACCTCAAGGACGACGTCGTCACGCCGCCACAGCTCGGTGAACGCGATCGGCATGCCGGGTGCGCCGTGGCGGAGGGCGTTGGTCAGAAGCTCCTGGGCGACGCGGCGCAACACCAGGGCCTGTCCGGGCTCGAGCGCGCGGGCGGTGCCGCGGGTCACGTGGTCGACGACGACCCCGGCGGCGGTGACCTGCTCGATGATGGCGGTGAGGTCGTGCGGCTCGTCGGCGGCAGAACCCGAGGATCCGGCGCTGGTGCCGCTCAACACCTCCCGCACTTCGCCGAGGGAACGCCGAGCGGTGTCGGCGATCGTCGAGGTCACCTGGCGAATGCGGTCGGTGTCGTCGAGAAACTGCACCGAGTCGGCCTGCGCGATGATCACGGCCAGCGAGTGCCCGACGATGTCGTGCACATCGCGCGCCATCGCCGCCCGCAGCCGCTCGCCTTCGGCGAGGTCGAGGGCCTGCACGGTCTCGGTCTGCGCCTGGACGCGGAGGATCGACTCGTCTTGCCGGGAGCGGAAGGCGCGAACGGTCAGGCCGGCCAGCCACGCGAATCCGAGCACGCCGATCGGGGCCAGGAGGGTCGCCGCGGCCTGACCGGGGGAGCCGTAGAGGAGGAGAGCGAAGCGCGTGCCGGTGTTCGCGAGATAGACGGACGCGATCCCGCCTCCGATCACGCTCGAGACGAGACCCGCGATCAGCTCGTTGCGGGTGCCGACGCTGGCCGACGCGTAAATGACGAGCACGAGCGCGAGGGTCGTCACGGTCGGGCGTTCGTTGCCGAAGACCTGGACGGCGGCCATCAGCCAGACGAGGACGAGGGCGACGCGAGGAGAGACCCGACGCAGGGCGACCGCGACGGCGGCGAGGAGCACCGAGGCGACACTCGGGCTGTTCAGCAACAGGCCGAACGGCACCAGGCTCAAAGCGATTATGACGACCGCGGCCATCGCGTCGACCCGGAACTCGAGCGTGGTGAACCGCTCGCTGAGTCGTCTCGGCATGCATCGCCCCCGGGTGATCGTGGTCAGTCGTCGCTCGAGTCCATCCTGGCTGATGAACGACGCCCCGGCTTAGTCCGCTAGGGGGATCTGCGCTCGACCCTGCGCTCGGGTGTGCGCTCGGCCTACTCGGCGAGGATCCCGTCGATCTGCCCCAGCGCGAGCGTCATGCCCTCCTCCATGCCCATTTCGAGCAGCTGGTCGAGCTGCTCCCGGCTGGCGAACTCGGTGACGAGCGTCATGCGGGTGCCGCTCGCCGCGGGCTCGAGCGTCATCCGCATGTGCGACACCGGCATCGATTCGTCGGGGTTGCCGTCGGCATCGGCGAAGCTGTCGTCGAGTTCGACCCGGTGCGGGGCATCGACCGCGGTGATGAGCCAGAGGCCAGCGGCACGATCGCCGTCGGGGCCGGTCATGTAGTAGCTCGTGCGGCTACCCGTCGTCAGCTCGTGCTCGACGAACGTGGCCGGCCACGTGGGCGGGCCCCACCAGCGTTCGAGCTGACGAGGATCCGCCCAGACCTCCCACACGCGCTCGGGTGCCGCGCCGAACTCCGTTATGACGGTCATCGTCAGAGTGTCGGTGTCGTGTGTGGATTGGATGACGGGCATGGCTCCCTCTCCTGCTTCGTCGTCGAAGCGCTGTTCCGGTGCAGTGATTCTGCTCCCTGTCGCGTGCTGCACGCCAGAGCGCGAGTGCCCCCGCCGAGATCGCGCTTGTGGTCGCCTACATCCGACGTCAACTGCGATCTCGGCGACCGCGTCCGCGGAGAACACCCCGCGATACCGTGGAGGCATGCTGCCCGCACCGACTCCGCGACTCCGGTTCCGGCCGATGAGCGCGGCCGATCTCGATGCGATGGCGGGGCTGCTCGGCGATCCGAGCGTGATGGAGTTTTACCCTGCGCCGAAGACCCGCGACGAGGCTGCGGCCTGGATTGGGTGGAACGAGCGGAACTACGCCGAATACGGGTTCGGGCTGTGGATCCTTGAGACTGTCGATGGTCTGTTCGTGGGCGACTGCGGACTCACGTGGCAGAAGGTCAACGGGGTGCCGATGCTCGAAGTCGGCTATCACGTCAGGTCGGAGTTCCAGGGTCGCGGGTATGCCACCGAGGCGGCCGCGGCCTGCCGAGATGCCGCTCGCGCTGCGGCGCTCGCCGGGGAGTTGGCGTCTGACGTGCTGGTCGCGATCATCCACCCTCTGAACGTCGCATCCCGCCGCGTGGCCGAGAAGATCGGCATGGTGCAGTGGGACGACGACACCGGGGGAGCGCTGCCCGTCCGCACCGTGATGGGGATGACGCTCGTCTGACTGCGATCTCGGCGAGCGATGGCCCCGAGAAGGCCGAATCTGCGGCGACTAGCGGGAATGGGCGTAGGTCAGGCCATCTCGCGACAGCTCGCTAGCTCGGGCTAGCGCGGGCAGTTCAGGAACGTGCGGTTCGTCACCGGATCGCGGTCGATCGCGTGCGTCGAGAGTGATGTGTGGCACACCGGGCACTGGGGGTCGGCCGGAGGCTCGTAGGGCTCCTCGGGATGGCCGGCGCCCAGCGAGGCCGGGCCGGCGATCGGGTACATGAAACGGTTGAGGCGCCCGATGAAGCCGGGGGCCTTGTCGAACGGCGTTGCGGCTCTCGGTCGCGCTGGCTTGCGATTGCGTACTGGTTTGCCCACAAATAGTTAGTGTACGCGTTAAAGTGGGGCCATGGAAGATCCCCTCGCCCTCGACCGGCAGGTCTGCTTCGCACTCGCGGCCACGAGTCGAAGCGTCATTGCGCTCTACCGGCCGGTGCTCGAACCTCTCGGCCTGACCCACCCGCAGTACCTCGTGATGCTGGCGCTCTGGCAGACGAGTCCGCTCCGCGTGCGCGATCTGGGCGAGCAACTCTCGCTCGACCCCGCAACGCTGTCGCCGCTCCTCAAGCGGCTCGAGGCTCAGGGGTATCTGACCCGAACGCGCAACTCTGCCGACGAGCGGTCGCTCGACATCGCGCTGACCGAGGCCGGGGTGGCCCTGCGGGAGCGGGCGCTCGCGGTGCCGGGCCGGATCCTCGAGCTTTTGGGGGTCGACCCCGCCACGCTCGAACGAGTGCGCGATGAGCTCACGGTGCTGCTGGAGGCCAGCCGCGCAGCCGCCTCTCCGCCGCGCTCGGCCGGGTGACTGTCCACGATCGGCTAGTGCCAGGCGCCTGCGATCAGCAGATCGTGGACACTCACCCGGCGGCGCGGGTGGTGGCGACGGTCACCGCTGCGAGTAGGTGACGTCGGCGACGCCCCGCAGCTCGGCGCGAAAGTGCTCACTGAGCCGCCTGCCCTCTTCGAGCCACCGGACGTCGCTCTCTTTCGAGACGAGCCACGACTGGTTCGGCCTCGCGTGGGCCAGGTAGTAGTCGTTCCAGGCGAGGATCTTCTGCGCGAGTGCCGGGGAGAGGCCGAGCGACTCGCCGTCGGTCATGCCGTCTGCCCAGAGGGGCCAGTCCGCCCCGTAATCGCACGACATGTCGATCGTGCGTCGCTCCTCAGCTGCCATGACGCGAGACTACCTAGCCGGGTGGGCTTCGGTGGGTGACTCCGCCTCTAGGATTCGATGGTGATGACACGTCGTGGGGGCCCGATAGCGGTGCTGGCCGGTCTCGCAGTCGCGCTCGTGGCCTCCGGGTGCACGTCGCAGGGCCTGTCGCAGGGAGATCTGACGCCGTCGGGAGCCGGTCAGGTCACGGAGTACTCCGTCGCCCAATCCCGGAGTCCAGTGAAGTTCAGCACGTCGCTGCTCGACGGCTCGAAGCGGACTGCGGAGGATTACCGCGGCAAAGTGCTGGTCGTCAACTTCTGGTACGCCTCGTGCCCGCCCTGCCGTGCCGAGGCGAACGACCTTCAAAAGCTCAGCGTCGAGAACGCATCGACCTCGACGTTCCTCGGGGTCGACGTGCGCGACGACGACCAGACTGCCGCCGCATTCCTCCGCACATTCAAGGTGCGCTACGACACGGTATCTGACGTCGAAACGGGGGCTGTGCAGCTGGCGTTTGCCGGCACGCGCGGGCCGAACGCCACTCCGACGACGATCGTCGTCGATCCGAGGGGCCGGGTGAGCGCCAGGATCCTGGGCGGTATCGACCCCTCGACGCTCAGGTCTCTGATCAAGACCGCCGCGACTCGGACGTAGCTAATTGTGATCCGACTCCTGTTGGCGCCCGCGGTGCCGGGGCGGCCTGGACTCAGGCTGCGAAGCGCGTCAACTCGTTGACGTCGACCGCGAAGACGATCACAGCGTAGGCCCCGACGAGCGCCAGCAGGATACCGCCGACAAGTGCTGCGGCGCGGTTGTTTCCACCCCGGATTCCAGCAGCGAGGTCGACGATGATCGCCGCGAAGATAATCGGCCAGCACAAGTAGAGCGCAGGGCCGAAGAGGGGCTGTAGCGCACCCCAGGGCAGTGCCGGAACCCCCGAGCCCGTAGCCAGGGGCATGATGGCCGCCAGGGTGGCAAAGGTCGCGACGAGGCTCAGTGCGAGCGCTATCCATCCCCGCGCTGATACGGGAGCCCGGTCCGTGCGGTCGCGAGTGTCGGTGACTGTTGCCTGCATGCTCGAATGCTCGCGGGTTCGACAGCGGGCGGCTAGGGGCTCTTCTGCCCACGGGGTGAAGCACGAACGACGATGAGCTATCCGATCGCCTAAGGTCACACCATGCTTCGAGACATTCTCATTGTCGCGGTCGTCATCCCGATCTTTGCCGTCGGGGTCGGACTGCTCGTGATCGGTGCGATTCGAGGCAATCGACGCGAGGTGGTCGGGCGGGCCGACTCGTGGCGAACTGCGCCCGTCAGGCCCTGGTTCGTCTGGGGCTTCGTTCTCGTCGCGTTCGCCTTGGCTGCCCTGATGGTCGTTTTCGTGAAGCTGTAGCGGGGATGCCGCAGAGCGTTCTTGCTAGTGAGGCAGGGTGAGTCGGCGAGGATCCGACAGCGGAAGTCACGCAAACGGATTGCGCAGCTGCGGAGCCGGCTCGCGGAACTCGTTGACGACGTCGCCATCCCACGACACGTCGTCGTCCGGCTGCACCTCGTAGGTCTCGAGAATCGGCGAGTCGAGAACGGCAGCGATCGCCGCCCGTGTTCCGCCGACGAGGGTGAAGTCGAAGTCGATCTCGGAGGCGATGCACCAGGCGGAGTCTGCTGGCCATACGAGCTGCGGCATCACGCCCTCGGACTCGTCGTCCCAACCGATCCCGGCCGTCAAGGGCCAGTCGGGGTTGCTGAGTTCGGCGGCGTCGGTCGCGAACATCAAGTACCGGCGATCCGGCAGCTCGAGCAGAAGCGGTGGCACGACCGGGCGACGACGGAACAGTCGCGGCGGCTGGTATCGGGTTCTCGCCAGTGCCTCGCGAACCTCCGGAGCGACGCTTGCCCGGAAGGCCTCGTCGTAGGCAGCCTGAGCAGACCCGTCGTCTCCCGAGGCGGTGTAGACGACGCCGGTGCCCTGCAGCTCTCCCCATCCCTCCCAGACGCCTACCGTGAGATCACCAGGGGTCGTCGTCTCGGGTGTGAGTCGAGTCACGATATCGGCGAGGTACTCGGGTTCGAGGAAGCCGGACCGGGTCTGCCCGCAATACCAGCCGTCGTCGAAATGCATGCGCGATTCGTCGTCATTGAGGCGCCTGGACTGCACGAGGGGGTGCATGCTCCGCCCATTGCGCCGGGCGAGCTCGGCCCAGGGCCAGACCGTCTCTTCGACAATGGTCGGCATGCCATACGGCAGCTGGCGCGGCACGTCGAGGTCAACACGGCTGGCGGGAACCGGGTGAAGGATCCGGGCGTACGCCTCAAAGCCCGACCCCACGGTGCCCGCCACCGACCACCCGGGCCCGAAGCGCTCCCGCGTCCAGTCGCCGCGGGTCAGGTCGTCGGTGAGTTTCATAGAGGAAGTAAACCGTCAATCGCCAATATCGCGCGCGGCCCGTCCGTGACATCCGACCGCCTCGCTCTGCCGGGGTTCGTCATGCGGTGCCGCCTTTCGCTCGTGGGGTGGGGGACGCCCCAAGGCGTGGTCTCGTTGTCATTTGTCGGCACGGTCGAGCTCACGGCGAAGCGACCGCAGAACGCGCATCAGGATGTCGAGCTTGGTGACGCTTGCCGGGTACGAGCGGCCGATCGTTGATCGACATCGAAGGACGATGCTGTCGTTGTCCGCGAGATCGATCGCAAGCGCATACGCCTGGTTCGCTCCCGCCCGTGAAACCCACTGCTCGGCGAGGGTGATCGTCTCAAGAGTCGACCACGGCACGCTCCTCACCGGAGTCTTCGAGCTCGGCGTCCAGGCGTGCAGGCCGTCGCGGTCGACCGTCCACATCACGACGCGGTCGTCGCCCGAGTCTGAGTCGGTAACCGGCAGGTAGAAGGCGGGGTTGGACGACGCCCGGATCAGAGCGAGGGCACGTCGATCGGACTTGCTGCGGTCCCTTGAGGAGATGGCGAAATACAGACCGACGCCCAGGAGGAGAACTGGGAGGAGGACCGATGAGCCTCTGCCCCTGCCATGGCCAGCGAAGTCCGCGACGACAAAGGACAGATGGGTGAACTCGGCGAACAGGATCGCTGCGCTGGCGAGGATGAGGATCGACAGGCCGAGCACGGAACGCCACGCGCGGGGAGTTGTTCCGTCGCGAAGGTGTCTGACCCAGCGATCCCCCGCGTATTCCATGCGTTTAGTGTGCCCTGCCGGGAAGGAAGGGGCTCACCGAAGCCAGGGGCTCACCGACCGCGTCAAGCGACGCGACGGTCTTGCGCCTCACGCCAGATCGCTTCGGCCTGCGGGCGGTCGAGGCGCATTCCGCGGCTCATCAGGTCGTGCACGACGTCACCCTTCGTGGCCCCGCACCAGGCCGGCTCGCGGCAGGTGCATCGCTCGTCGTCGCCGGCAACGAACTCGTCGCGGGGCTGCGGCTCGAGCCCTTCATGCGCGGTGGTGTCTCGCGACGAAGTGGCGGTCGGGGGAGTGGCAACGGCCTCGGTGACAGCGGCTCGAGCAACGCGACGGACAAACGCGATGTTCTCTCTGAGCTGCTTGCCGAGCGGCGTCTTCGAGGCCACGCGCACGGTCCGGGCGGAGATCCGCGCAGCCGCGTCGAGTCGTTCTCCCACAGACGTTCCTCTCGAGCAGGTCTGTCAAGACTACGACGCGCCCTCCGTGCAGTCGATGGACGCGAGCAATTACGGCGAACTGAGCCGGCCCAGGCCGCTACTGGGCAGCCGTGTTGTAGGCGGCGATCTGCTCGGCCGACTTCGTCTCGGCGGCCTTCATGCTCGAGGTCACGTCGGCTCCTTCGACGATCTTGTTGAAGGCGCCGATGACCGTCGCGCGGACCGTGGGGAAGGCGCCGGTCCGGCATCCCGCAGCCGCCTGGCTGGCGGGGGTGTCGGAGAGCTGCTTGTACATGGCGGCCACGTTCGGATCTGCAAGGGATTTCTTTCCGACCGTGGTGTCGGCAGCGTCGGTGTTCGACGCGAGGTACCCGGTCGCGTTCGCCCACTCGGCCTGGACCTCGGGCGAGTGGAGGAACGACGCGAACGCGTAGGCAGCGTTCTGCTGGGCGTCGGAGTGGTTCTTGCCCGAGATCCAGAGGGCGTTGCCGCCGACGACCGCGCCGGCGTCGGTCGACGTGGAGGTCGTGGGGAAGGAGGAGACGACCGAGGTCTTCTTAGTCGGGTCGGCTGTCGTGTATGCGCCCGTCGAGGTCAGCATCATTCCCACCTTGTTGCTGGCGAACGAAGAGGTCATGACATTCGGGTCGGTTCCGGGGTTCAGAGCCGTGCCCGCGGTGAACAGGGCCTGCAGTTCACGGAGGAAGGCCACCTGCGTGCCGGACGTCATGTCGATCCCGGTGACCCTGTCGGATCCTCGGCCGTTGTCGGGGGTGCAGAAATCCTGCCCGCCCGAGGCGGACAGCTCTTCGAGCATCCACGAGTCGGACATGTTCATGGTCATTCCGTACGCGCCGGTCGAGGAGTGGATCTTCGAGGCCCAGGTGGCGAGCTCGGTGAGCGTCGTCGGTGGCTTGCTGGCGTCGAGCCCCGCCTTCTTCACGAGGCTCTTGTTGAGGTAGAGCACCGGCTGAGAGACCGAGAATGGCATGGCTGCGAGGCCGCCTGAGGAGGCGGCGTAGTACTTGCGCACGACCGACGGGAAGGTGTTCTCGTCGAACGAGGAGTCTTTCGCGGTGAACGTCGACAGGGGCGTCGTCTGCTTCGAGTCGACCATGAAGCCCGTGGAGACGTCGTTCATCATGAGGAGGTCGGGGGTCGATCCCGACTGGACCGACGCGGTGTACTTCGTCTGCACGTCGGCATACGTGCCCTGGAACGACGCCTTGACGGTGATCTTCCCCTTCTCCTGCTTGTTGAACTGGTCGACGAGATCCGTGAGTTCCGTTGCCGCGGGCCCGGCCATCTCGTGCCAGAACGTGATGGTCACCGGACCGCTAGAGGACCCGGAGGAGGGAGAGTCGGCGCTGGAGCAGCCGGTGAGCGCGAGGAGCGCGGCGGTTCCGGCCGCGGCGGCCGCAATGAGGAGGGGGTGGCGAGATGACACTGGGGAGCCTCTTTCTTTCGAGCTGGACGGGAGGGGATGCCGCGGGGTGCGGCCGGTCGGGGGCGGAGTTCTACTTGAGGGCGCCGGCTGTGATGCCGCCGGCAAGGAAGCGCTGGGCGAGCAGAACCAGCAGGAGCACGGGAAGCGTCACCATGGCGGCCCCGGCCAGGACGACGCCGACGTCGTTCACCTCGGCGCTCGAGAGCTGGGCGATGCCGACCTGGATGGTCCTGTTCTCGGGCGAGTTGGTGACGAGCAGCGGCCAGAAGAAGCCGTTCCAGGCTGCGGTCGCGCTGACGAGAGTGACGGAGATGAGCGTCGGCCGAGTGATCGGCAGCAGCATCGCGAAGAGGAACCGGAGATGCCCTGAGCCGTCGAGGAGTGCTGCTTCGCGCAGCTCCCCGGGGAAGCTGAGGAACGCCTGCCGGAACAGGAAGATGGTGAGCGCCGAGGCCATGAACGGCAGGAAGACGACGGGCACCGTATCGATGAGGTGCCAGGACGACACCGTGAGGTAATTGGCGATCAGGGTCGTCTCCGCCGGGATCATCATGCTCGACAGCAGAACGAGGAAGAGGGCGCGGGTGCCCCGCAGGCGGCAGAAGACGAGAGCGTAGGCGGCAGCGATCCCGATCGAGACCTGCAGCACTGTCTGCGCGAACGTGACCGCGAGGCTGTTCAGGAACTGCCGACCGAGCGGCATCACTTCGGTCGCGCGGATCACGTTGTCGAGGGTCAGGTGGATCGGGATGAGGCCTTCGAGTCCGCGATTCAGCCACGCCGTCGGGGTCAGGGCGCCGACAAAGATGTAGTACAGGGGGAAGCAGACGACGAGAACCGCCGCGCAGAGCCAGGCATAGAGGAGGGTGGCCCGGATCCTCGAGCGTGCCGAGCGTCTCATCAGTAGTTCACCCGCTTCTCGAGCACACCAAACTGCACCAGTGACAACGCCAGGATGAGCAGGAAGAGCACCACTCCGAGCGCGGCGGCGAGACCGAAGTTCGCGCTCGCCGCACCGAACGCCGCCTGGTAGATGTCGTAGACCAGCGTCGTCGTCGAGCCCGCCGGCCCGCCGCCGGTGAGGATCTGTATCTGGCCGAAGGTCGTCAGGGCTTCGACCGTGCCGGTCACGACGACGAAGAACAGCGTCGGTGTCACCAGCGGCAGTGAGATCGACCACAGGGTGCGGACGGCCCCGGCCCCGTCGAGGTGCGCGGCCTCGATGACATCGGCGTCGATACCACTGAATGCCCCGAGGAGCAGCAGCACCGTGAAGCCGATCGATCCCCAGACGGTGACGATCACGACGCTGACAAGTGCCCACCGGGTGCTCGTCAGCCAGGGGATCGCCGGTCCGCCGAAGCGGGTGATGACCGAGTTGAGAAGCCCTGTGCCGGGTGCCAGCATCGCGGCGAACGCGACTGAGGCGGCCGAGACCGAGACGACCATCGGCGAGGTGAGCAGAGCCCGGAATACCGGCACGCCGCGCAGCTTCACCGTGAGGGGGATGGTGATCAGGAGACCGAGAAGGATCCGGCCCGAGACCACCGCGAGGCAGAAAATGGCCGTCTGCGCCATCGTCCTGCCGAACTCCGGGTCGGTAAAGGTCGTCACGTAGTTCTTGACGCCGACGAAGCCTGCCGGCTGGCCGAAGATATCGGTGCCCTGCATGCTCAACCAGAAGACCTTGACCAGCGGGTAGAACACGAACACGGCGAACACGGCAAAGGCGGGCACGAGCAGAGCGACCCCGAACCGCCGGTCGGCACGGAGCCAGGAACGCGTCGTGGCTGCGGATATCGAGACCGGGCGTGCTCGGAGTCGTCCGCGAATCGAGACCGTCATGGGTCACCTTTCGAGTAGTAGGGAACGTTCCCTATTGGGAAACCGCGATAACTCTGCGGCAGTGGTGACGACCCGGTCAAGGCCGATCGGTGTCTGGCCGTCGAGCGTTCACGCGGCGTTTACACCGCACGCGACGGAGCGATCAGGAGGACGCGAGGTTCCAGGTGAAGACGTGCTCCCAGGTCATCGTCTGCCACCAGCGCCCAGACCAGTCGGGGCTCGAGGTGCGGTAGAGCGCGACGTTGTGGCCGAGAAAGCGGGTGGGCACGGGTATCTCGAGTTCGGTGATGAATTCGCCGACCTCGTCGTGGAGATCGGGCCTGACGTAGAGGTCGTGCGACGCAAGCGAGAGGTGCGCGCGGAATTTGTCGGGCTCGAAATCATTCGGGGGTGGCGAGCTCATCGGGCGACGAAGCGGGGCGACAGTGGCTTCGATCTTCTCGGCCAGGCGGAAGAGATCGTCGTTGACGGTCCCGTCGGCACGGTGGTGCACGTCGTACACGAAGCCGATCCCCTGAGCGCGCACGCCCGAGTTGTGCACGTCGAAAGCGGGCTGGTCGGCCAGCGCCGATGTGACGACGTCGATCACGTCGTTCTCGGCCGCGCCGAAGGGCTGGCTCCCGACCAGTGTCGCGTGCGGGGGGAAAGCGCCCGCTGACACGAGACCGAACTGCGCTCGGAGTTGATCGGTGATGACGGTCACCGCTCTGCAGGTCTGCGCGTCAGGGCGAAGGTAGATGCCGTAGCGGTAGGGGTCGCTGTCGTCGCGGGGTGATTTCGGGGACATTCGATCGTTCACGCTCTCTCGTTCGGGTTCGCTGCCGTTAGGGAACGTTCCCTATTTCGAGGCATAGAGGTTGCCTTCGGGCGAGGCGAGGGTGTCGAACGGATTAACGGAGGGCGGCGAACTCTCCGGGCGAACCAGCGGTTCGTCCGGGAAGGAGTTCGCCGTCGACGGCGAGATGCCTGGTGCCGGCGGAGCGGCCGTCGATCTGATCGACGACGTCATCCACCGACAGGGTGCCGATGAGACCGAGCGGCTGACGCCACGAAGTGATGCCCAGCAGCTCGCTCAAGAACGGTGTGACGCCGTCGTAGCCGGTGACGGAGAGATCGTGTGGCGCTGAGAGCCCGCGGCGCTGAAGCGCTTCCAGCACGGCGACGGCCCACGAGTCGCTCGGGGCCATCAGGGCTGTGACACTGCCCGAGTCGAGCACGGCCTGGACGAGAGAATCCACCCCGTCGAGCTCGCCGCCGAAGTCTTCGCAGGGAATCTCGGCGACGTCGACGTGCGACGAGCGGAGCCGCTGCACCATCGCCCTGGTTCGCGCTGCCTGCGTCAGCGACGAGGTGGGTGACAGCGTCATGACGGCCACCCGCCTGTGACCGAGCCCGACGAGGTGATCGGCGAGGCCCTGACCGCCGCCCGACTCGTCGCAGTAGACGCTGCTGATCGAGGCGTCGCGTTCGGGCCGCCCTGCGATCACCGTGGGCATTCGCCGGGCGAACGGGAGGACGTCGGTCACCGGCAGCGCACCGCTGCAGACGATGAGTGCCTCGACCCGGAGAGAGACGAGGGTCTCGAGGGCGCGGCGTTCTTCGACCAGAGAAAAAGACCCGGATCCCGTCGCGGTCACCACTCGGTAACCCCGGGCCGAGGCCTGCTCTTGAAAGGCGGTAAGGAGGTGTCCGTAGAACGGGGTCGCCGCGTCTCGCACGAACACTCCGAGAGTGTGGGTGCGGTGAGCTGACATGCCCTGTGCGTTCGCGTTTGCGACGTACCCGAGGTCGGCGGCGATCTGCTTGACCCGGGCCAGGGTGGCCGGTGCCACTCCGGGGGCACCGGAGAGGGCGCGGGAGACGACGGATTTCGACACACCGGCACCGGCGGCGACGTCGTAAATCGTGGGGACGGAGTCGGTCACGTCGCGCTCCTCGGCGACCCGACTGCCGTGGCGGGTTCAGCGGAGCTGCGAACCAGAATCGCCGCTGCTTCCTCGAGATGCGAGAGTTCGTCGGCGACGTAGTCCGCGAGGGGCGAGGGACTGTCGGACGCGACCCAGAGCTCATAGCCCGAGTAGTACGCCCGGACCCCGAGGTCGGCGAGGATGCCTGCCTCTCGCTTCTCGACGCCCCGATCGACCAGGGCCTTCTCGAGGGTGGAGGCGATTGTGAAGCGCTTGAAGACGGCCCGCTCGTTCAGTTCGGGACTTTCGGCCAGCACGGGGTCGAGGATCCTGCCCGTCCTCCGATGGTCCTCTGTGTGCGCGCGCGACAGGAGCCCGATTGCGCCGGCCATCAGCTCGGACGGGTTCGCGCCCATCGGTGCCTCGCTGACACCGCGTCTCACCAGCTCGACGAGTGCGCTCTGGCCCTGGAACACGATCTCGCGCTTGTCGGAGAAGAGACGGAACAGCGTCGTCTTTGTCAGCCCGGCGCGTTCCGCGATCTGCGCGGTCGTGGTCGCCTCATAACCGTGCTCGGCGAAGAGCTCGAGGGCAGCGCTCAAGAGGCGCCCCTGCGCGTCCGGCTCCCATCGACCCATGTTCTGATTCTAGTGATGTTACTCAGTCGCATCAGGTGTACGGTGATGTTACTAGGTCACATCAGAAGGCGATGACGAGAAGCCTCTCGTCCGCGCCGCAACGAGAGGGAGCACATCATGCGCGTTTTCATCACCGGGGCGTCCGGATGGATCGGCACCGCACTCACGAAAGACCTGATCGCCGCCGGGCACGAGGTGGTCGGACTCGCGCGTTCGGACGCGTCGGCGACAAGGATCCGACACCTCGGCGCCAGCGCTGTGCTCGGCGACATGCAAGACCACGACCTGATCGTGTCGGAGGCGTCGCAGGCTGACGCGACCGTGCATCTCGCCTTCACCCTCGACTTCGACGCCTTCGACGAGACGATCGACAACGAGGTGGCGTTGCTGCAGAAAATCGGGGATGCGCTCTCCGGGAGCGGCAAGGCGTTCGTTGCGGCATCCGGCACACCGATTCTCGAAGGCAGGGTGTCGACCGAGGCCGATCATCTGGATCCTGCCGGGCCGGCCGGAGCCCGAGCGCGGACCGCGAAAGCTGTCGACCGGCTGGCCGATCGGGGTATTCGGTCGGTGCTCGTGCGTCTCCCGCGAAGCGTCCATGGCGAAGCAGATCGCAACGGCCTCATCGCGTCACTCGTCGGGCTCGACCGGCAGCTGGGAACCGCTGCCTATGTGGGCGACGGCCAGAACCGGTGGCCTGCCGTGCACATCAGCGACGCTGCGCGACTGTTTCTGCTGGCAGTCGAGAAAGCGCCGGCCGGTTCTGTTCTGCACGCCGTGGGCGAGGAGGGCGTGGCCATGCGGCAGGTCGCTGAGGTGATTTCGGCGAAGACCGGTCTGCCCGCTACCGCCGTCGATCCCGAGCAGCTCGGTGTGTTCGGTGCGCTGCTCGGCGGCGACCAGCCGTCGTCGTCGTCGCTCACGCGAGGGCTCGTCGGGTGGGAGCCCTCCGGCCCCACTCTGCTCGACGACCTCGAGGCCGGTTTCTATACGTCGTGATCGCCGGGTCTCGTGGCGCTGGAGTGAGCAGGGGTACGAGCGGCAACGAAACTGACAGGGCCGATTTCATCAGAGGATTACGGTCACTCGAGTGCGTCCCCACCGCACAACAACCTGCTTCTTCCCTAAGGAGCAGGCCGGGGCCACCGTCAGGGCCCGAATCCTCGATGGTGGCCCCACTCACGTTTTTCTCGACTCCGACACAATGTCGGGCCCATTCCGGTCGCCGTGGGGTTGGCTGGTGTCATCACCACATCAGGGGTGAGGGTCCGCATTCGGGTTGCGGGCCGGCGGGGGCCACAATTCGGGTTGTGGTCTCCCGCCTTTCCCTGCTGAGAAAGACGTGTCGCTCGCACGCCTTGGCCGCGTCGCCGGAGTCGTGCGAGGTGAGCGGTGCGCCGAGATCGCAGTTGTGGTCGCCCGTACCCGACGCCTAGTGCGATCTCGGTGACGGCAGAGGCGAGGTGCGGGTGGTGACGTCGGCTTCGAGCGGGGCGTCGCGGATCCTGCTCGAGCAGATGCGGGGGTTCTAGCCCGGGCGTGCTCCCGAATTGGAAGGAGAAACGCGCCGGCGCCAACGGAAACGTCAGGATCCGACGGGGTCCCGCGGCAGAATCTCCTTCAAATTTGCATCGGCTAGGCCGGCCCCAACCCGGTCACGCCACCGCTCACGGCAAGCGTCGTCTCGCCGTCGGGCCACCGGAGCCGCACGCCGGGCGACGTGGTCAGTTCGCCCATCTCGGCGGTGACGGCGTAGGGCGACGACATGCGTGAGCGCCCGGCCCGGTCAGCCGTGACCATGCCGAAGCCGGGGAAGCAGCCGAGCCAGTCGCCCATCGAGACCGAGCCCATCGAGACCGAGCCCGCCACGCGCGAGCCAGCAGCACCAGAACCACCAACGGCACCGGCACCAGAACCAGGCACGGGCACAGCCCCCACCTCGATCACCGCTCCGTACCCGCTGGCTTCGGCGAGCATGCCGACGGTGCCGACGATTCCGGCCATGCTGACGTCTTTCGCCGCGGCGGGCTGGGCCCGGGCGACCGTGCCCGCGAGGTCACGCAGTTCGCCCGAGCGTCGTGCCTCGGTGGAGTTCCACTGCGACCCCGAGTAGCCGGGCCGCCACGAGCCGCCGACGTCGACCGTGAGGCTCAGTGCGTCGCCGAGACGGCCGCCGCCGCCCGGCACCGGCGTCGAGGTGCGTCCCAGAGCGGTGATCGAGAGGGATGCGGGCGCACCGACCTGCGTGTGTCCGCCGAGCAGCGGAACGCCCCAGGCCTCGGCACCGCGACGGACTCCGGCCAGCACGCGGCGCACGAACGCGGCATCACGACCGGCGACCGCGTCGAGTAGCCCGACGGGCGCGGCACCCATCGCACTCAGATCGTTGACGTTAACGAGCACGCCGCACCAGCCGGCCCACTCGGGATCGCGCTCGACCATCGACGGCAGGATCGCGTCGCACGCCGCGATCACATCGGTGCCGGGCACGGGCGCCCCGTCGTCGCCCACCCAGCCCGCGCCGCCGAGCGACGAGAGTGACTCGAGAGACGACAGCGACCCGATCGACGACAGCGACCCGGACGGCAGCGACCCGGCCGACGACAGCGACCCGAGCGACGCCCCAGGATCGGCCGACGAAACCGACCCAGGCTCCAGCAGCGCCGCCAGGTGCGACTTCGTCGCGTCCACGAGCCGCTGATACCGCCCGATCGGCCAGCGCATGCGCCGGTGCTCCACCCCGCCGATCACGGCGGTTCCGGTCGTCTCCCATCCGATCCGCCGAAACAGGATCGAACTCCGCTCCTGCACGGTCGCGTCGAATCGGATCACGCCGAGCTGTTCGGCCAGAGCGCACGCCGCGCGCACGAGCGCCGACCCGATGCCGGCGGCACCCCGGGCGCCGGGTGCCACGACCAGTCGGCTTCCCGTCCACCAGCCGATGTCGATCGCGGTGGCGGGAGCGATCCGGACGCCCCCGATGACCTCCGCGCCCACCCGTGCCACGAGCACGATCGTTCGCGGATCGTCGTCGAGGTCGTCGCGATCGGTGCCGGCGAAGAGCGCCTGCTCGGCCACGAACGCGTCGTGACGGAGTCTGCGGTACGCGGCCACGTCGGATCCTTCGGCCCGCACCACCAGGGGGGAGAGCGCAGGATCCGACTCCGTCGCGCCGAGCACTCCACTCGGCCCCATGAGCGCCGGCACGTCGATCAGGCTCACGTCACCCTCCCGCGGTCTGCAGGGCGGAGCAGGCGCCGCAGGCCGCGCAGCCCGCCTTCTGGTCGGACCCGCGCATCCCCGCTCTGATCAGCGCTTCCGACACCCGCGACGTGATGTCGTGGAGCACGGAGCGGTGCGGAGCGGGCACCTTGTCGACGTCGGTTGCGAGCGTGCCGCGGAGTGGACGGAACGGCACGACGAAGGGGTAGACGCCCATATCGATGAGCTCCTGGGCTCCGGCGACCATCTCGTCGGGATCCTCGCCCATGCCGACGAGCAGATAGGTCGAGACCTGGTTGCGACCGAACACTCGCACGGCCTCACGCCAGGCGGCGCGGTACTCGTCGAGTGAGACGCGCGATTTGCCGGGCATCCAGCGCCGGCGTACGTCGTCGTCCATCGACTCGACGTGGATGCCGATGGATCGCGCGCCCGCCTCGTAGAGGTCGGTGATCGTCTGCAGGTCGGCGGGCGGCTCGCACTGCACCTGGATCATCAGGTCGGGCACGGCCTTCTTGATGGCGCGCACGCACCGGGCCAGGTGGGTGGCTCCGCGGTCGCGACCGTTTGAGGTGCCGGTCGTCATCACCATCTGCTCGACGCCGTCGAGACGCCAGGCGGCCTCGGCGACCTCGGCGATCATCGCCGGGGTCTTGACAGCGACCGTCGAGCCCGATTTCAGCGACTCCTCGATCGAGCAGAAGCGGCAGCGCTCGGCCGGGTCGTAGCGGATGCAGGTCTGCACCACGGTGGTCGCCAGCACCTTTGCGCCGTGTAGCCGAGCGATCTGCTCGTACGAGACGCCGTCGGCCGTGGCCAGGTCGTAGAACTTCGGCCGTGCCACCGGCGACACCTCGATGCCGGTGTCTTCGCCGTCGAGCAGCAGCTTGCCGTCGTCGACGAGGTACGGGCTCTCCTGGTTGACGGGGATCGCCGACTGCATTCCCTGGAAGAGCACGTGGCCGTCGTCGGAGGGGCCGGCGCCGCCTTCGCGGTGCACCGGGGCCGCGACCCGGATACCCCGGATCGCGATGTCGACCCGCGTCGACAGCTGCGACGCGTTGTTGGTGATGGTCACGGGGTCGCCCGCTCAGACCATGTAGGTGCTGTTGATGATCGCGCCCTTGCGGGCGTAGTGGATGACGGCGTCCTGCACGTCGAGCGGGTGGCAGGGGATGACGCCCTCGATGAGGTCTTCCTCGCGGTTGCCGTGCAGGGCGAGGCCGAAGCGGCAGCAGAAGACCGTGCCGCCCTCTTTGATGAAGGTCTCGAGCGCGTTGTTGATGTTGGTCTCGCCGGGGAATCCGTCGGCGCCCGTCGTCGGGAATCCGCGGTTGGCGATGCAGTTCATCGAGCCGGGGCCGTAGAAGTACAGCACGCTCGTGAAGCCCTTGCGAAGGGCACGGATGGCCTGGAGCGTGGCGACGAACGACACCGACGACTCGTGCGCGATGCCGTGGACGAGCTGGAAGTAGTACTCGCTCTTCTCGGCCTTGTAGTCAGGGAAGATCTTGGTCGATCCGTACATGTTCGTGCCCTTGGGCTGCGAGGGGTGCGGGATCTCGTTACGGGACGTCTCGATGTTGTCGAGGATCTGCTGGTCGATGTCGATGTCGCTCATGGGTGTCTCCTAGCGGGTCGAGATTCGTGATGATCTGATTCGGGGAGCCGTACGAGAACGAGTCTTTGCCGCCCGTGTTGCCGACTGGTTTCGGGCAGATTGCATGTTCCCGCCGAAACGCACTCTTATTCCGGGCGAAACCAATCCGAAACACGACCTGACGTTGACTAGCTGCACCGCAGGATCCTGCGTGTCCGCTCCACCGATCAGCCGCAAGGAGTCTTCGATGGCCACCACCGTCGCCAGCGTCTCGGCGAACTTCACCCGAGACCTCGAACAGAACTACGCGCTCATCGAGAGCCTGGTCGCCGAGGCCCGCGAGCAGGACGTCCAGCTGCTCGCCCTGCCCGAGGCCGCCATCGGCGGGTACCTCTCGTCGCTCGGCAACCACGGCGACACCGTCAAGACGACGTCGCGCTCGCTCCCGCCGGCGATCCGCCTCGACGGACCCGAGATCAGGCGGGTGCAAGAGATCGTCGGCGACCTGGTCGTCGCCGTCGGATTCTGCGAGCTCGGCGACGACGGCGAGACGCGCTACAACGCGGCCGTCTGCCTCGACGGCACCACCATCTACGGCTCTTACCGCAAGGTGCACCAGCCCCTCGGCGAGCACATGTCGTACTCGGCGGGCGACACCTACGAGGCCTTCGACACCCCCGTCGGTCGCATCGGTCTGCAGATCTGCTACGACAAGGCGTTCCCCGAGGCGGCACGTTCACTGGCGATGGACGGCGCCGAGATCATCATCAGCATGTCCGCCTGGCCCGCCGCCCGGACGGCCACCGCCGAGAACCTCCAGGAGGATCGCTGGACCTACCGCTTCAACCTCTTCGACATGGCGCGGGCGCTCGACAACCAGGTGTTCTGGATGGCGTCGAACCAGTCGGGCACGTTCGGCTCGCTGCGCTACGTCGGTAACGCCAAGGTCGTCGACCCGGGCGGCAACATCCTGGCGACGACGCTGCTCGGCTCGGGCATGGCGGTCGCCACCATCGACGTCGACGAGAGCTTCCGGGCGATGCGCGGCGGCATGTTCCACCTGCGCGACCGGCGGCCCGACGCCTACCGGACGGGCGAGGCCGAGGCTCGCGACGAAGCCGCGCGTGCCGCCGCCGCGCAGCTCGCCGACTCGTCGACGCAGCTCGCCGACACGGAGGTGCTCGCACATGCCTGAGATGACCTTTCGGGTGCGCTGGCCCGACGGCACCGAGGTCGCCTGCTACTCGCCGAGCCTCGTGATGCACGACTTCCTCGATGAGGGCGCCGACTATCCGCTGCAGGAGTTCGTCGAGCGATCCTCGGCGGCCCTCGACCTGGCGAGCGATCGCGTCCGCGCCACCTTCGGATTCGTCTGCACCTCGGCACTGCAGCAGAAGAGCGAGATCCACGAGAAGGCGGCCGACTTCGACGGCGGAGACGTCAGGATCCTGCGAATGGCCCCTCCGCTACCGGTCGACCAGGCCGCATTCCCCGCCCGATCGACCGGGGCCTCGGCATGAGCCGCGAGCTGGTCGACGGCGCTCACCTCGAGGTCGTCGTGGTCGGCGCCGGGCAAGCCGGACTCTCGGCGAGCTGGCACCTCACCCGGGCGGGCGTCGATCACCTCGTGCTCGAGCGCGACACGATCGGCCACGACTGGAAAGACCGCCGCTGGGACGCCTTCACCCTCGTCACACCGAACTGGCAGTGCGTGCTCCCCGGCTACCCCTACGACGGCGACGATCCCGACGGCTTCATGAAGCGCGACGAGGTGCACGCCTGGGTGCGGCGCTACGCGTCGACCTTCGATGCGCCGGTCGTCGAGAACGTCCTCGTGACGAGGCTCCGCGAGACCGACGGCCGGGGCTTCGAGATCGTCACCGACCGCGGCACCGTCACGGCCGACCAGGTGATCGTCGCGACCGGTGGCTACCACCAGCCGGTGCTTCCGGCGATGGCAGGGCGCATGCCCTCTGACGTCGTGCAGATCCACTCGGCTGACTACCGATCGCCGGGGGCGCTGCCGGAGGGCTCGGTGCTCGTCGTCGGGTCTGGCCAGTCGGGCGCCCAGATCGCCGAAGACCTCTTCCTCGCCGGACGCGACGTCCACGTCGCTCTCGGCACCGCGCCCCGCTGCGCCCGCTACTACCGGGGGCGCGACTGCATCGCCTGGCTGAGCGACATGGGTGTCTACGACATCCCCGTGCACGCTCAGGTCGGCGGCCTCACGAAGCGCGAGTCGACCAACCACTACATGACCGGCCGTGACGGGGGCCGCGACATCGACTTCAGGGAGTTCGCCCGCGCCGGCATGCACCTCTACGGCCGGTTGGAGGGTCTCGTCGACCACGCGCTGACGTTCGCGCCGACGGCGGAGGGCTCGCTCGACCACGCCGACTCGGTGATGGAGTCGATCAAGACCGATATCGACCGCTTCATCGCCCGGGAGGGGATCGACGCCCCCGCCGAGGAGCGCTACTCGCCGGTATGGCGACCCGAGACGGAGACCACATCCCTCGACCTGACCGAGGCCGGCATCACCAGCGTCGTCTGGGCGGTCGGCTTCCGCTCCGACTACTCGTGGGTGCAGGTCGGCGTCTTCGACGGAGCCGGGCACCCCACACACCAGCACGGCGCGACGGGTGCTCCGGGCCTGCACTTTCTCGGCCTGCCGTGGCTGCACACCTGGGGCTCCGGCCGCTTCGAGGCGATCGCGCGCGACGCCGAGCACGTGGCGTCGTCGGTCGTTGCTTCGCGCACGCCACGAACGGCAGAAAGCGCACGCGAACCGGCCTCCGTCTCCGGCTAGCCTCGGGGCATGGGCAGCATCACGATGGGGGCGGTGGCCGCGCACTTCGGTCGAGACGTCGGGCGAACCCTGCAGAAGCTGCCGGGCATCCTCGACCAGGCGCGCGACCGCGGCGTCGACCTTCTCGTGCTGCCCGACGCGACCCTCGGCGGGTACCTCCTCGACCTGCAGCATCCCGGCCCGGACTCGCTGCCGCCCGCGGTCGAGATCGACGGACCGGAAGTGCAGGCGGTGGCCGAGCTGGCAGGAGACCTGACCGTCTGCTTCGGGGTGGCCGAGCGGGCCGTGGAGAGCGGCGTCGAGCGCCGCTACAACTCGGCGGTCTGCGTGCAGGGCGGCCGGATCCTCGGCTCTCATCGCAAGGTGCACCTGCCGCTCGGCGAATCGGAGGCGTACGACGCGGGCGACTCGTTCGGCTCGTTCGACACGCCCGTCGGCCGGGTGGGCATGATGATCGACTTCGACAAGACGTTCCCCGAGGCGGCACGGTCGCTCGCGATCGACGGCGCCGAGATCCTCGCCTGCCTGAGCGCCTGGCCCGCGAGCGTCACCGACCGCTCGGATCGGATCCGCAACGACCGCCAGGCCCACCTCTTCGATCTCTATGACTGCGCCCGCGCAGCCGAGAACCAGGTCTACCTGGTGTCGTCGAATCAGACCGGCGTGCTCGGCGGCCTTCGATTTCTCGGGCAGGCGAAGGTCGTCGACCCGGCCGGCGAGATCATCGCGAAGACCTGGGCAAAAGGTGGGCTCGCGGTGGCGACCGCCGACGTTGCGACCGACGTGGCGAGAGCCCGCCGCACGATGAATCACCTCGACCAGCGCCGCGAGAGCGCCTACCGAGCCGCGGGATCCTGATGCGCATCGCGCAGGTCACCTACTCGACGAAGCCCCGCGGCGGCGTCGTGCACACGCTGGCCCTCGCCGAGGCGCTCGCCCGACGCGGGCACGACGTCACGGTCTGGACGCTCGGCCGCGGCGGCGACACGGTGTTCTTCCGCGACGTCGACCCCGCGGTGACGATTCGCGTGGTGCCGTTCGAGGCGCGCGACAACGAGAGTGTGGGGGAGCGGATCCAGCGATCCATCGTCGAGATGCGCCGGGCCTTCGAGCCGGCGGCGGGCGACTACGACATCGTTCACGCGCAAGACTGCATCTCGGCCAACGCGGTCGGCCGCTGCATCCGCACCATCCACCACCTCGACGAGTTCACGACGTCCGAGCTGATCGCCTGCCACGACCGCGCCGTCCGCGACCCGATCGCTCGGATCTGCGTCTCGGCGGCGGTCGCCAGTGAAGTGCACGACGGCTGGGGCCTTGCCCCGACGGTGATCCCGAACGGTGTCGACGCGGCCCGGTTCGCGACGGCGGCTTCCGCTCGTCGGCAGAGCGCAGGATCCGCCAGCCCGCACTCACTCCCACCGGATCTCGGCACCTACGTCCTCGCCCTCGGCGGCATCGAGCCGCGCAAGGGCAGCCTCGATCTGATCGAGGCCTTCGCTCGGCTCCGCGTCACGCACCCGGCGGCGCGGCTTGTGTTCGGCGGCGGCGAGACGTTGTTCGACTATCGGCCCTACCGCGAGGCATTCGACGCCCGCGTGCAGGAGCTCGGCCTCCACCCCCTCATCCTCGGCGTGCTCGACGAGGCCGATGTGGCTCCACTCGTCGCCGGGGCTGCCGCTCTCGCCTTCGTGTCGACCAAGGAGGGCTTCGGTCTCGCGGCGATGGAGGCGCTCGCCGCCTCGGTGCCGGTCGTCGCCCGCGATCTGCCCGTGCTCCGCGAGGTCTTCGGCGATACAGTGCTCTACGCCTCGGATGTCGAGGCGATCGCCGAGCAGCTCGCCGCCGCCCTCGACGGCGCCGCTCCCGATCCCGAAGCCGGGCGAACCCTCGCCGCCGGCCACGACTGGGACGACGTCGCCGCGCTCCACGAGGTGTTCTACGCGCGCGTCGGAGAGGGCGGTGACCGTGGCCAGGCAGTCGATCTCACGGATCATCACGGCGCTCGCCGAGGCTGACCCGGAGCGCGTCGTCGCCATCGACGACGACCGATCGCTGACAGCGGTCGCCCTTGACGGGGAGTCGAATCGTCTCGCGCGCGACTACGCCTCGCGCGGTGTCGGGCAGGACGACCTCGTCACCGTCTCGCTGCCGAACACGGTCGAGGTGATCGTGGTGTGCGCGGCGATCTGGAAGCTCGGGGCGACGCCGCAGCCGGTGTCGACGGGGCTCGACGCGCGGGAGCGGGCCGAGCTCGGGCGGCTGGCGGGGGCTCGGCTGATTGTCGGGTACGAGTCCGCGGATCCTTCTCTTCCCTGGGTCGCTGCCGGGCACCTCCCCGACCCGTCTCTGTCGGACGAGCCGCTCGACGATGCCTGGGCCGCGTCGTGGAAGGCGCCCACCTCTTCGGGCAGCACCGGCCGGCCGAAGATCGTGATCGCGACGGCACCCGCCCTGCTCGACGCATCGCAGCCCGTCGCCGCTTTTCTGCCGCTCGGGGGAGTGCACCTCGTGGCCGGGCCGCTCGTGCACTCGGCGACGTTCACCTATTCGTTCCGGGCGTTACTCACCGGGGCACGGCTCGTGATCCTGCCGCGGTTCGACGAGCGGCGCGTGCTGGCGGCTATTGGTCAGCACCGCGTCACCTGGATGCTGGTCGTGCCGACGATGATGCACCGGCTGCTGCGTCTGCCCGCCGACGTTCGTGCCGCGGCCGACCTGTCGCCACTCGAGACCGTGCTGCACCTGGGGGCGCCCTGCGCTCCCGAGCTCAAACGCGCGTTCGTCGCCTGGCTCGTCGAGGCTGTGCCCGGGGGTGCAGACACCCTCGTCGAGCTCTACGCGGGCAGCGAGTCGAACGGGCTGGTGATGATCCGCGGCGGCGAGTGGCTGGGGCGCCCCGGCAGCGTCGGTCTCCCGATCGGTGGCACGGAGGTGTCGATCCGGGCGGTGGACGACCCGTCTCGCTCGCTGCCCGTCGGCTCAACCGGCCTCATCTGGATGCGACGCCAGGGCTCGCCGACCTACCGCTACCTCGGCGGCTCGTCGCGGCGCGATCCGGAGGGCTGGGACACCCTCGGAGACCTCGGTCACGTCGACGCCGACGGCTACCTGTTCATCGCGGACCGAGCCGACGACGTCATTCTCCGCGGCGGCGTGAACGTGCTTCCGACCGACATCGAGCGCGTCGTCGAGGGCCACCCCTCGGTGCGGTCAGCCGTTGCCTTCGGGGTGCCCGACGACGACCTCGGTCAGCGCATCGAGGTCGTCGTCGATGTCGCGGGCCAGGACGAGGATCCCTCGGCCCTGCTCGAGTGGGCCCGGTCGCGTCTCGACCTCGAGCGGCGCCCCTCGCGGGTGCACGTGGTGCACGACCCCGTGCGCTCTGACGCCGGCAAGACGAGTCGCCGTGCTTACGCCTCCCGTTTTGCCGACCGCTGATCGGCCAGGCGCGGCTGGCGCGCGCGTGCGGCCCGCCGAGATCGCACTTCGGGTCGCCTGCACCCGACCACTACTGCGATCTCGGCGAGGAGCAGGTGCGGCGGCCCGTCGGCTGCAAATTCGAAGGAGAAACGCATCGGCATGAGCGTAAACATCACGATCCGGCGGGGTCGAGCGGCAGTTTCTCCTTCAAATTTGCAAGCGCTACGCCGACGCTGGACCGGCCTCCGCCGCGATACTCGCCACAGTCGCCGCATCGAGGTCGAAGACCGGGGCGCCGGCGGGGGCGGTAAACGGCAGGATCCGAGTGGTCCCGTCAGCCCGAAGCTTCACGACGCTCGCCGCACTGCCCCGAAAGGCCCCCTCGGTGCCGGTCGCAGCGAACAGGTCGGCCTGGTTGGTGACGCCGCCGCTGACGACGACGCGGGCCCCCGCGAGCTCGTCCAGGAGCGCGAGGTGGTAATGGCCTGCGAGCACCAGGCGGACGTCGGTTCCGGTGATGGTGGCGGCGAAGTCCGTCGGATCCTGGAGTTCGAGGGCCGCGAGCAGGGGTGTCTCGGCGGAGACTGGCGGGTGGTGCATGGCGATGACGGTTCCGCGTGGGGCGGGCGTGGCGAGTATGTCTGCAAGCCAGGCCAGTTGCTCGGCCCCGACCCGGCCGTAGCCCTTGCCCGGGATCGACGTGTCGAGCGTGATAACCCGAACACCGTCGACGTCGATGACGCCTCGAAGCGGGTAGGCGCCGGGGGCCAAGACCTCGCGGAATCCGTCCGGGAGGTCGTGGTTGCCCATCGCGTAGACGACGCGGGCCCCTCGGGCTGCGGCCCAGGGCTCGACGGTGTCGCGGAGGTGGCGGTACGACTCGGGTGACCCGTCGTCTGAGAGGTCGCCGGTGCAGGCGACGAGGTCGAGGCGCTCGATCGTCGACGCCCGGGCCAGAAGGAGGTCGAGCTGCTCACGTGTATCGACCTGGCCGTAGTGGCGGGTGTCGCCAGCCGCGAGGTGGGTGTCGCTCAGGTGCAGGATGTCGAACGTGTCGGACATGGCTGTCACGCTAGCGCTCGCCGGCGGTCGGCGCCGCGCCCTACTTCCAGCGCGGCACGCCCGAGTAGCGCCCGGGCCGGTGATTGAGCGCGATCATCAGGTTGATGACGACGGCGCCGACGGCCGACAGCAGCACGAGCCAAGCCGGCACGACAGTGAGTGCGGCCAGCACGACGGCGACGTCGAACGCCATCTGCACGTAGCCGGCCCGCCAGCCAAGACGCTCCTGCGCGATCAGGGCGACGATGTTGAAGCCGCCGAGGCTCGCCCCGTGCCGGAACAGCACGATCATGCCGAGGCCCGCCAGCACGTTCCCGACGATCACCGCGTACACCGGCGACAGGTTCGACACGTCGAGGGCGGCGACGTGCACCGACGACAGCACGGAGACGAGAGCGACCGAGATCGCCGTCTTGAGGGTGAACAGCCATCCCTTCTTCCAGAGGGCCAGCACGAAGAACGGGGCGTTGACGACGAAGAACAGCACCCCGAACGGGATCGGCGCGGCGTAGCTGATCAGCAGCGAGAGCCCGGCGGTGCCGCCCGTGACGACACCGGCCGTCTTGAGCAGAGAGAGTCCGAGCGATGCGGCAAGCGTGCCGGTCGCGATACCCATCACGTCTTCGAGCACGGAGTGCCTCGATTCAGGCGGGGTCGCGGCGAGGGCGGCGGTCGAGGCATCGAGGATCCGGGTCACGGCCTCAATGCTGGGTAGCGGGCCATGTTCGCGCAACTCACCAGGGCACTGTTGCGCAGAATGAGTTGCAAAACGCCCAACGTCCTGCAGAATGCCTAGGTGACCATTGATTCTGTTGACGCCCGACTCATCCAGGTCTTGGATTCGGATCCTGACATCTCTGACGTGGCCCTCGCCCGAGCCCTCGGCATCTCGCGCACCACCGTGCACTCCCGGCGACGGCGGCTGGTCGACGACGGAGTGCTCGGCGCTCAGAGCCGACGCCTCGACCCGGCGTCGCTCGGTCGCCCGCTGATGGCGTTCGTGTCGATCGCGATCAGCCAGGCCGACGAGGAGCACGCCGTCGCGGGCCTCCTCGCGCTGCCCGAGGTCGTCGAGGTCCACGCGATCACGGGCGACAGTGACATGCTCGCGCGGGTGGTCGCCTCGTCGACCGACGATCTGCGGCGCGTGACGGGGGCGATCCTCAGGATCCGCGGAATCGTTCGCACCAACACCACGATCGCGCTCTCCGAGGTCGTGCCGCGACGGATGGCGCCGCTGCTGGCCGTCGTCGCGGGCCGGGGCTAGGCCCTTCGCGCCAGGAGCTCTCGACGCGCACGGGTCTCTCGACGCGCACGGGTCTCTCGACGCCGTTAGGTCAGGCTTGCCTAAGTAAGCCTTACCTAATACGGTGGCACGGCACCCAATCCGAAAGGCACCATCCCTTGTCTCAGAAACTTCTCCGCCGAGGAATCGCCGTCGTGGCCGCAGCAGCCCTGGCGTTCTCCCTCGCGGCCTGCAGCACGTCGTCCGACGCAGGATCCGGCAGCACGTCGGGCGCATCGGCCTCTGACGCCTTCCCGGTCACGATCAAGTCGGCCCTCGGCAGCGCGACCATCGAGTCGAAGCCCAAGCGCGTCGTCACCATCGGCTGGGGTGCGGCCGACACCGTCGTCTCGCTCGGCACCACTCCTGTCGGCATCGAGGAGGTCACCTGGGGTGGCGACTCCGAGAAGAACTACCCCTGGGTCACCTCGGCGATCGAGAAGCGCGGCGACGCTCTGCCCAAGACCTTCGCGGTCTACCCCGACATCGACATGACGGCCCTCGCCGAGCTGAACCCCGACGTGATCATCGCCCCGCAGTCGGGCATCACTGCCAAGCAGTACAAGACGCTCAGCGCTCTCGCGCCCACCGTCGCCTACCCCGGTGAGGCCTGGGGCACCTCGTGGAGCGACGAGATGACGATCATCGGCAAGGTCCTCGGCGAGAGTGACAAGGCCGCCGACCAGATCGCCGGCATCAAGACGACCCTCGCCAAGACGGCCGCTGAGAACCCCGACTTCGCGAAGTACAACTTCACCTACATCTATGCCGCCGAGCCGGGCTCGCTGTCGATCTACCAGAAGGGCGACCCGCGCGTCGACATCATCGCGGGTCTCGGCCTGACGCAGGAGAAGACGGCCGCCGCTCTGCCGAAGACCGCCGGTACCTTCGTCTCGACGATCGGCCTCGAGAAGGCCAACCTGCTCGACAAGACCGACATCGTCTTCACCTGGTTCAACGACGAGGCCAACCAGAAGCAGATCGAGAAGCAGCCTCTTTACGCCTCGATCCCGGCGGTGAAGCGCGGCTCGTACGTGCCGAACGTCAACCAGCAGCTCGCGATGGCCTCCACCGTCATCACGCCGCTGAGCCTGCCGTATGCGCTCGACAAGTACGTCGCCATGATCAAGACGGCGGCTGCCAAGGTCGACTGACCGGTTCTGCTCGCGCGGCGGGCCGTCGAGTGCCGCCTTATGCGGCGCCTGGCGGCCTGTCGTTGGCATAAGGCGGCACTCGCGAGTCGGGCCGGGCATGGGTGCCGCGGGCTCGTGCAGCGAGTGCCGCCATATGCCGCGTGCGGGCCACCGCCGTCGGCATTAGGCGGCACTCGGCACCAGATCGGTCAGCGCAGCGGCTCAGGCGCCGGGCGGTGGCGCCGTGCTCGCCCGCACGACCAGGTCGACCGGCACCATCGTCACCGGCGTCGGCGTCGTCCGCTCGATCTGCGCCACGAGCATCGCGACCGACGACCGCCCGACCTCGTCGAAGTGCTGGTGGATGGTCGTGAGCGGCGGCCAGAACGACTCCGACTCGGTCATGTCGTCGAAGCCGACGATGCTCAGGGTCGACGGCACGTCCCGACCCAACTCGTGGCAGGCGCGCAGGAGGCCGAGGGCCATACCGTCGTTCGCGACAAAGACCGCGGTGATCTCGGGGCGGCGGGCGATTTCGAGGCCTGCGCGGTAGCCGGATCCTGTGCTCCAGTCACCGGTGAACGGGGGAGGCACCTCGCGACCGTGCGACTCGAGCACCTCGCGCCATGCGGCTTCACGACGCCTGGCCGCATAGAAGGTCTGCGGCCCGGCGATGTGCCACACGGTCTCGTGGCCGAGGTCGAGCAGGTGCTGGGTGGCCAGCCGGGCGCCGAGGGCTTGGTCGGTGTCGATGAAGGGACGTTCGCTGAGGCGGCTGGAGTCGATGATCACGACCGGCACGTCGGCGGGCAGATCGACGTCGTCTTCGGAGAGCAGGTCGGCCTCGATGACGATGACGACTCCGTCGACGGCCTGCTCGGAGAGCCGTGCGATGGCGCCGGTGACCTCTCCGCGGGTGCGCTGCGAGACGGGAAGGAGGGTGATCGTGTAGCCGACCAGACCCGCGGCCTCGGCGATGGCCTCCAAGAACTTCGTGTTGCCGAACGACGAGAGCGTGAACATGATCACGCCGATGGTGTGGAATCGGCCCGAACGGAGGGCGCGGGCCGCACGGTTCGGGCTGTAGCCGAGCTCGACCATCGAGGCGCGCACGCGGTCACGGGTAGCGGGCTGGACGTTTTCGAGATCGCGGGCGACACGCGAAACGGTTTGCATCGACACGCCCGCGTGGCGCGCCACGTCTGCGGCGGAGGCCTTCTTCGCGGCCGGGCCCGAAGCGGAGCCCACGGCAGGGCCCTCGTCGGGTGAAGGTGCGGAGCCCGCGGCAGGTGAAGGTGTCGCTGAGGTCACGATTTCCTCCAGGTCGGTGGCGATGTTGACGTTGCCATGCTAGCGTCGCCTCCGTGATGTTGACGTAAACATCGTGGAGACGAGGAAGTTTCGATGAGTTCTGGAACCCTGACGGGCGCCAAGGCGGCACGGCTCGAGCCGACGCCCCGCAAGCGCCGGCGCACGGGCCGCGGCAAGCAGACGGGCTGGATGTTCGTCGCTCCGTTCATGGTGGTGCTGATCCTCATGTTGATCGTGCCGATCGGCTACGCGATCTACCTGAGCCTGTTCCGCGACCAGCTGATCGGCGGCAACCACTTCGTGGGCCTCGCCAACTACATCCAGCTGCTCCAAGACTCGAAGTTCTGGTCGAGCTTCGGGCGCGTGCTGATCTTCCTGGTGATCCAGGTGCCGGTGATGCTCGTTCTGGCACTGGTCGCGGCTCTCGCCCTCGACAGCGCTCGACTCCACGCCGCGAGCTTCTTCCGCATCGCGATCTTCCTGCCCTACGCGGTGCCCGGCGTCGTCGCCGCCCTCATCTGGGGCTTCATCTACGGCCCGCAGTTCGGCCTCACCGGCTCGTTCAACGATCTGCTCGGCAGCGACCTGCTCAAGCCGTTCACCTCGACCTGGATCCTGACGTCGATCGGCAACATCGTGACCTGGGAGTTCCTGGGCTACAACATGATCATCTTCTTCGCGGCCCTCCGCGTCGTCCCGGCCGAGCTCTACGAGGCGGCGTCGCTCGACGGTGCCGGCAGCCTCCGCACGATCATCTCGATCAAGCTCCCGGCTCTCCGCGGCGCCATCGTGATCGCCTCGATCTTCTCGATCATCGGCAGCTTCCAGCTCTTCAACGAGCCCAACCTGCTCAAGACCCTGGCGCCGAACGTGATCGGCACCTTCTTCACCCCGAACATGTACGCCTACAACCTCTCGTTCGCCGGCCAGCAGTTCAACTACTCCGCCACCGTCGCGATCGTGATGGGCGTCATCACCGCCGTCATCGCCTACATCGTCCAGGTCCGCGGCACGCGACAGGAGAACCGATGAGCACCCTGACCAGCCCCGAGGTCATCCCCGAAGAACAGGGCCGAGGATCCGGCGGTCCGTCGAAACGCTCTCGTCGTGACCGGCCCGGCCCCAGTGGCTACCGCGAGAAGAAGTCGCGCGGCCTCACCGCGATCATGGTGATCTTCCTCGTCTACTCGCTCGTGCCGCTGTTCTACCTCGTCGTCAACTCGACGAAGTCGCAAGACTCCTTGCTGGCGTCGTTCGGCCTCTGGTTCGGCGACGGCTTCCACCTGTTCGACAACATCCAGCAGGTCTTCACTTACAACAACGGCATCTTCGTCACCTGGTTCCGCAACACGCTGCTCTACGTAGTGGTCGGTGCCGGGGGAGCGACGCTGCTCGCGACCCTCGCCGGCTACGGTCTCGCGAAGTTCCGCTTCACCGGTCGACGTGCGGTGTTCGCCATCGTGCTCGGCTCGATCGCCATCCCGGGTACAGCCCTTGCCGTGCCGACGTTCCTGCTCTTCTCGAACATCGGCCTGACGAACACCCCGTGGGCGATCATCCTTCCGTCGCTCATCAGCCCGTTCGGTCTCTACCTGGTCTGGACGTACGCGGTCGACGCGATCCCCGAAGAGCTGCTCGAAGCGGCCCGCATCGACGGGGCCGGCGAGATCCGCATCTTCTTTACGATCGCGATCCGGCTGCTGACGCCCGGCATCGTCACGGTGCTGCTGTTCTCGGTCGTCGCGACCTGGAACAACTACTTCCTCCCGCTGATCATGCTCAGCGACCCGAAGTGGTACCCGCTGACCGTCGGCCTCAACCAGTGGTCGCAGCAGGCGAACGGCGTCGCCGCCGACCCGATCTACAACCTGGTCGTCACCGGCTCGCTGATCACAATCGTGCCGATCGTCATCATCTTCCTGCTCCTCCAGCGCTACTGGCAGTCGGGCCTCGGCGCCGGCGGCGTGAAGCAGTAGACCAGCAATTTCCCCCAGCAATCCCTCCCCTCACCAACCCACACAAGTCATTCCCACCCTCCCTACCCACACAACGAAGTGAAAGGATCCCTCATGCACAAGCGCTTGAGGACGATCGTCGGTGCCGCAGTCACCACGATCGCAGTAACCGCAGCTCTCACCGGCTGCTCGAACAGCGGCGGCGGCTCATCGAACGATGGCGGAAACGCCGGCCAGGTCGACGCCGCCCTCAAAGCCGGCGGAACCCTGACCTACTGGTCGTGGACCCCGTCCGCGGCAGCCCAGGTCAAGGCCTTCGAGAAGGCCTACCCGAAGGTCACCGTCAAGCTCGTCAACGCCGGTACCGGCACCGACGAGTACACGAAGCTCCAGAACTCCGTCAAGGCAGGATCCGGGGCGCCCGACGTCGCTCAGGTCGAGTACTTCGCGCTGCCCCAGTTCGCTCTCGCCGACTCGCTGACCGACCTCACCCAGTACGGCTTCAACGACCTGAAGAGCAAGTACACCAGCGGCACCTGGGGCTCGGTGTCGCTCGACGGCAAGCTCTACGGCCTGCCTCAGGACTCCGGCCCCATGGCCATGTTCTACAACAAGACGCTCTTCGAGAAGTACTCCATCCAGGTGCCGAAGACGTGGGACGAGTACATCGCCGCCGCGAAGAAGCTGCACAAGGCCGACCCCAAGGCATACATCAACTCCGACACCGGTGACGCCGGCTTCACTACGAGCATGATCTGGCAGGCCGGCGGCCGTCCGTTCGAGGTCGACGGCAGCAAGGTGTCGATCAACCTGCAGGATGCGGGCACCAAGAAGTGGGCCGACACCTGGAACGAGCTCGTCGAGAACAAGCTCCTCGCCCAGACCCCCGGCTTCACCGACGACTGGTACAAGCAGCTCGCCGGCGGCGAGATCGCGACCCAGATCACCGGTGCCTGGTTCCCCGGCGTCATCGAGTCGGGTGCCAAGGCCGGCTCGGGTGACTGGGCTGTCGCTCCGATCCCGACCTACGACGGCAAGACCGCTGTCACGGCCGAGAACGGCGGTGGCGCACAGGTCGTCATGAAGCAGTCGAAGAACCAGGCTCTCGCGGCCGGATTCGTCAAGTGGCTGAACTCGAGCGACGACAGCGTCAACACGTTCCTCGCCTCGGGCGGATTCCCGTCGACGACCGCCACGCTCGACTCGAGTGAATTCCTCGCCACGAAGCCTGACTACTTCGGTGGACAGGCCATCAACGAGGTGCTCAAGAGCTCGTCCGACTCGGTCGCCTCCGGCTGGAAGTACCTGCCCTTCCAGGTCTACGCGAACAGCATCTACGCCGACACCGTCGGTCAGTCGTACGCCGACTTCTCCGACATCAACACCGGTCTGAAGGCCTGGCAGACGGCGCTCGTGAAGTACGGCAACGAGCAGGGCTTCACCGTCACAGCCAAGTAGCCCCACCAGCACTGCGTTCGACCAGCACCACAGTCACGGAGCGGGTGCGACCACTTCGGTCGCACCCGTTCTCCGTCCTCCGACTCTGAGAGAGACCCCATGACCACGAGCCGCTTCACGATCGGCGACGACGCCTTCCTCCTCGACGGGCGCCCGCATCGGATCCTCTCCGGGGCTCTCCACTACTTCCGCATCCACCCCGAGCACTGGGCCGATCGCATCCACAAGGCCCGGCTCCTCGGCCTCAACACCATCGAGACGTACGTGCCGTGGAACGACCACGCACCGACGCCCGACGAGTGGATCACCGACGGCCGGCTCGACCTCGGCGCCTTCCTCGATCTCGTGCACGAGGCCGGAATGCACGCCATCGTCCGGCCCGGCCCCTACATCTGCGCCGAGTACGACAACGGCGGCCTTCCGGGCTGGCTGTTCCGCGACCCCAGCGTCGGCGTCCGACGCTCCGAGCCCCTCTTCCTGGCGGCCGTCGAGACCTATCTCCGGCGCGTCTACGAGATCGTCGTGCCGAGGCAGATCGACCACGGCGGGCCGGTTGTGCTCGTCCAGATCGAAAACGAGTACGGCGCGTACGGCTCCGACGCCGCCTACCTCCGCGCCCTCGTCGACCTCACCCGCGACGCCGGCATCGACGTTCCGCTCACCACGGTCGACCAGCCCGAGCCCGACATGCTCCGCAACGGCTCGCTGCCCGACCTGCTGAAGACCGGCTCGTTCGGCTCCCGCAGCCCCGAACGCCTGGCCACCCTGCGTGCAGCGCAGCCGACGGGGCCGCTGATGAGCTCCGAGTACTGGAACGGCTGGTTCGACCACTGGGGCGGTGTGCACCACACCACGCCCGCCGAGGCGCAGGCGAGTGATCTCGACGAGCTGCTCGCCCTCGGAGCGTCGGTCAACCTCTACATGGTGCACGGCGGCACGAACTTCGGCTTCACGAACGGGGCCAACGACAAGGGCGTCTACGAGCCCACCATCACGAGCTACGACTACGACGCACCGATCGACGAGGCGGGCCGGCTCACTGAGAAGTACTTCGCCTTCCGCGAAGTCTTCGCGAAGTACACCGACGTGCCCGATCTCGACTTCGACGACTCCAGGAGCCTCGAGGATCCCACGGCTCACACCCCGGCACCCGTGCCGGTCGTCGAGGTGGCCGGGTCGACGCCTCTGCTCGGCGTTCTCGGTCGACTTGGCCATTTCGCCCCCGCGTCCGCCGCGCCCACCTTCGACGAGCTCGGCGTCTACCGCGGCTACCTCGTGCTCCGTGCGGCGCTGCCCGTCGCCGGCGCCCTGACGTCGGGCGAGTCCGGCGGCCACGTGCTCGAGGTCGGTGAGGTGCGCGACCGCGCCATCGTCTTCGTCGACGGAGTTCGCATCGGCGTGCTCGAGCGGGCCCGCGGCGATCGACGCCTGGCCCTGCCCGCGGGCGCCGAGCTCATCTTGCTGCTGGAAGACCAGGGGCGGGTCAACTACGACCAGCGGATCGGCGAGCCCAAGGGGCTGATCGGCGAGGTCACGGTGGACGGACGCACCGCCGAGTGGACCGCACTTCCGCTCGACCTCGATCTGCTGGCAGCGAGCGGGGCCGGGGCGGATCCTTCGATGTCTTCTTCGCCTCTCGTCGGCCCCGGTATCGCGCGCTTCGAGTTCTCGCTCGGGGCTCCCGCCGACCTGTTCCTCGACAGCGGTGGCCTCGGCAAGGGCGTCGCGTTCGTGAACGGGTTCCCGCTCGGGCGGTATTGGAGCGACGGGCCGCAGCGCACCCTCTACGTACCCGGCCCGGCGACCCGGTCGGGTATCAACGAGCTCGTACTGTTCGAAACCGAGGTCGACGCGCCTAGCCCGGCGTTCGCCGCCCTCGCCGACCTCGGCCCCGCGCGGGCGGATGCGTTCGACGTGCAGGGTGCCTGACCGCTCGCCGTGACACGTCTCGCGGACTAGCCCACCCGCCGCGGCGCGCGGGTGTGACCGCGAGACGTTTTGCGGCAGCTTGACTCGGGTCTTCGAGCGGCGTCCCCCGGATCCTGATCCCATAAACAACGCGGGGCGTTGACTCGGCGAAGACGACAGCCGTCGCCACGCGGGCACGGCGAGAAGGGATCCACCATGGCAACCGAGATCACCGAGGGCGGCCAGGCCACTATCGATGCGCTGGCGCGGATGCGCGACACCTCCCTCGAGATGGGCGACCGGTTCGACGTCGATTTCGTCGACCACGACCCCGCCGACGGTCAGCCCGCCGGAGGAGGCGGAATCGCCTGGTTCTGGGAACAGTTCGGCACCTCGTTCAGCGACGTCGAGCGCACCGAGCTCGAAACGATCGTGACGCCGACGAAGTACATCACCATCGCCGACCTCTCGGCCACCCACACCGGCGAGTACCAGGGGCACGCAGCGACCGGCAAGCGCTTCACCGTGCGCAACGTGCAGGTGATCGGCTTCACTGACGGCAAGGCCTCCGATCGGTGGGGCTCGACCGACGAGCAGGGCATCCTGCGGCAGCTCGGCCTTGCCTGAGCGGGGCGTCCTCCGGCTAGACCCTCGGAGTCGGCTGCTGAGGTGGACCTAGGGCCACCTCGACTGCCGGCGACGAGGGTCTGGGCCGATCGCGGGGGTGTGTGCCGATCGCGCGGGTCGGTGCCGGTCGCGCGGGTCGGTGCGGGCCTCGCGAATCGGTGCCGATCATGCGGGTCGATGCCGGCCTCGCGAGCATCCCCCGCGCGGGTGCCACCCCAACGTGGAGGCGCGCCGGGTTGCGGGCGGTGCCTAATCTGGCAGAGGAGCGCAGGATCCTGCAGCTCGTCACCCGGCAGAAGTGAGCTGCGCATGAACCCCGTCACCGGACTCGTCCGCGGCACCTCCGCCTACATCTGGTCCCTCGTCACCGTGGTCGCCGTCGCGTTCGTGGGCCTCGGCGTGCTCAGCCTGGTCGGGGCCGTGCTAGCGGTCGCCGCCAGTGGCCGAGCCGACCTCTCGCCCGTGGGCCTGCCGCTCGTGCTGCTGCTCGCCGGTGCGATCGCACTGCCCCTGAGCCGCCGCGCGCTGCCCCTCGTCACAGCCCGCGAAGCCGCCGCCGGGTACACCACCGTGCCGCTGTTCTCGGGTGAGCTGCCGCTCCGCGATCCGCGCGACGGCCGCGAGCTCATCGCCGCGGGGGCCGACGTGCCGCGGTCGTTCCGCGTCAGCCTGCGCCCTGCGCGCCGCGCTGCCCAGTTCGCGCCCGCCGCCGCCGCCTGACCCGAATTTGAAGGAGATCCGCGCCCGGGCGAACGGACTCATGCCGATCGGCGGGGGTCGGCAGCGCGTTTCTCCTTCAAATTTGCAGGGGGCCCGCGCCTAGGCTTGACGAATGAGCCTCGCCGACGAGTCAGCCCAGTCGCCCGCTACACCAGCAGCAGCAGCACCCGCACCCGCGCCCGCCTGGTGGACTAAGGCCGTCGTCTACCAGATCTACCCGCGCAGCTTCGCCGACTCCAATGGTGATGGCGTCGGCGATCTCGGCGGAATCCGGCAGCACCTCGACCACCTCGTCGACCTGGGTGTCGACGTCGTCTGGCTGTCGCCCATCTACACCTCGCCGCAGGCCGACAACGGCTACGACATCAGCGACTACCGCGAGATCGACCCGTTATTTGGCACTCTCGACGAGTTCGACCTGCTGCTCGCCGAGATGCACGAACGCGGCCTCAAACTCGTGATGGACCTCGTCGTCAACCACACGAGTGACGAGCACGCCTGGTTCCAGGAGTCGAAGTCGTCTCGCACGAGCCCGAAGCGCGACTGGTACGTCTGGCGCGACGGCGTCGACCGGAGCCCCCGTGATGGCCGCACCGAGCCGAACCTGTGGCGCAGCGCCTTCAGCGGCCCGGCCTGGACGCAGCTCGCAGCCGCCGACGACCGATCAATCAACCACCACGCCGACAACCGATCAGTCGACGGCCCCGCCGACAACCGATCGACCGACGACCCCGCCGACAACCGATCGACCGACAACCGATCGACTGACAACCGATCGACCGTCAACCGATCGGTCGACGACCAGTACTACCTCCACCTCTTCGCGCCCAAGCAGCCCGACCTCAACTGGGAGAACCCGGAGGTGCGCGACGCGATCTACTCGATGATGAACTGGTGGCTCGACCGGGGTGTCGACGGCTTCCGCATGGACGTCATCAACCACATCGCCAAGATTCAGAGCGACCTCGTGAGCGACAGCGAGGGGTTCTCGATGGGCCCGCAGATCCACGAGTACCTGCACGAGATGAACGAGCGCGTGTTCGCCGGCCGCGAGGCCGACCTGATCACGGTCGGCGAGATGCCCGGGGTGACGGTCGACGACGCGAAGCTGTTCACTGGCGCAGATCGGCTCGAGCTCGACATGGTGTTCCAGTTCGAGCACGTCGGGCTCGATCACGGCCCGGCCTCGAAGTTCGACAACGTGCCGCTCGATCTCCGCGACCTGAAGCGCTCGCTCAGCCGATGGCAGGAAGGCCTCGCCGACACCGGCTGGAACAGCCTCTACCTCGCCAATCACGACCAGCCGCGCTCGGTCTCCCGCTTCGGCGACGACGACGAGTTCCGCTTCGAGTCGGCGACTCTGCTCGCGACGATCCTGCACCTGCATCGGGGCACGCCCTACGTCTACCAGGGCGACGAGATCGGCATGACGAACGCCGGATTCGCCTCGATCGACGACTACCGCGACATCGAATCGCTCAACTGGTTCGCCGAGCAGCGCGAGGAGGGCCGCGACCCCGAAGAGCTTCTCGAGTCGCTCCGGTTCCGCTCGCGCGACAACGCGCGCACTCCGGTGCAGTGGACCGAAGGATCCGAGGCGGGATTCACTTCGGGCTCACCCTGGCTGGCGGTGAACCCGAACGCCGCTCTCATCAACGTGCACGCCGATCGCCAGTCCGATCGCTCGATCTTTGAGCACTACCGTCGGCTCATCGCGTTGCGGCACTCGTCCGAGGTCGTCGCTCTCGGCTCGTACACGCTCCTCGAGCCCGACCATCCGACGCTCTTCGCGTTCACGCGCACCCACGCCGACGACTCGCTCCTCGTCGTGGGCAACTTCTCGTCGGAGGAGTTCGACGCCCCGGTGCTCGGGTCGGGTTCGTGGGGGCGCGGATCCTTGGTTCTGGGCAACTACGCCGACCCCGGAGAGGCGACGACTCTGCGCCCGTGGGAGGCCCGCATCGTCCGTCGCGGCTAGTCCGGCCCCGAATTTGAAGGAGATCTGCGCCGAAAAACCGAAAGTGAGGCGGATCGGGCGGCGTCGTCGAAGGTTTTTCCTTCAAATTCGGAAGGCGAGCGAATCAGGGGATACCCTTGCAGTTGATTTCGAGCGAAGACGACGAACCAGCGCCCTCGCCGGCCTCCTCGTTCGTCAAGAAAGAGGAAAAATGGCCGAGCTGCCGCACATCGTCATCATCGGAGGTGGCTTCGCGGGCATCGCGACGCTGAAGGCCCTCAAAGATGCGCCGGTGCGGGTGACCCTGATCGACCGCCACATCTACAACATGTTCCAGCCGCTCATGTACCAGGTGGCGACCGGCGGGCTCAACGCCGGAGACGTCACCTACTTCCTCCGCAGCCTTCGCAGCACCCAGCCGAACGCGAACTTCCAGCACGGGCTGCTCAAAACCATCGATGCCGAGGCGCAGGTCATCGAACTTGCCGACGGCGAGAAGATCTCGTACGACGCACTCGTTCTGGCGAACGGCGTCAACACCAACTACTTCGGCACCCCCGGCGCCAAGGAGTACGCGAAATCGATGTACTCGCGATCACAGGCGCTCAGGATCCGCGACGAGCTCTTCACGCAACTCGAAAAGGCCGCTGTCCGCGAAGATACCTCCGAGGTCCGCGTCGTCATCGTCGGCGGCGGAGCGACCGGCGTCGAGATGGCCGGTGCCCTCGCCGAGCTCCGCGACCAGGCGCTCGTGACGGCCTATCCCGAGATCGACCGCAAGAGCATCACGATCACCCTGGTGCACCGGAGCGGCGAACTCCTCAAGCCGTTCGCACCGCGACTGCGCCGCTACTCGGAGGGCGCCCTCCGCAAACGCGGCGTCGAGCTCCGCCTCAACACCGGCGTCGCCGAAGTGCGCAAGACCGGCGTCGTCACCGCGTCCGGCGAAGAGATCCCGGCAGAGCTCGTGATCTGGGCCACCGGAGTGACTGCACACGGAGAAGTCGACGGCTGGGGGCTCGAGCAGGGTGCGGGTGGCCGGATCCTCGTCGGTTCCGACCTGCGCGTCAAAGGCCACGACCGCATCTTCGCCGTCGGCGACATCGCGCTCACGCCCAAGCCGCTCGACCAGCTGGCGCAGCCGGCCCTGCAGGGAGGCGCGCACGTCGCCGAGCAGATTGCGCGCGTGCTCACCGGCAAGCCGACCCGGGCCTTCAAGTACCACGACCGCGGCACCATGGCGACGATCGGCCGCCACGCCGCCGTCGCTCAACTCCGCGGCGGGATCACTCTCACCGGCGTGCTCGCCTGGTACACCTGGATCGTCATCCACATCTACAGCCTGCTCGGCAACAGCAACCGGGTCACCACTATGGCGCACTTCATCTCGCGCTACGCCTGGTTCGCCTACCGGAAGGCCGTGCCGATCGTCGGTGACGTGCGCCCCGTGCGCAAGAACGGCGACCGGGCAGAAGAGATTCCGGCTACGACCGACGCTCGCGGGTAGGTTCGTCGCCCTCGAACGCTTCTCGCTGCGCGAGAGGCGTTCGGGGGCGGCGACCCTACTGGTGCTTGCTGGCGCCTTCGGCGGGCGCGGCGCGAGGCCTTCGGCCCGCACCGCGGCCGCGGCGCCTTCAGCGCGCGGGTAGGGGGCCGGTGCCGAGATCGCAGTTGTGGTCGGGTGGGGGCGACCCGAAGTGCGATCTCGGCGTGCGACGCCGCGTCGCGCGCGTGAGGTGGCCTGGTCTACGTCGGTAGGGCGCGCGAGGCGGGAGGTTGGGCCATCTCGTGGGTCGAGATCGCAATTGGGGTCGGGTGGGGGCGACCGGAAGTGCGATCTCGGCGTGCGGCGCGGCGCCGCGTGCGCGAGGTGGCCTGATCTACGTCGTTTGGGGGCGCGTGGCGGGAAGTTGGGCCATCTCGTGGGTCGAGATCGCAGTTGGGGTCGGGTGGGGGCGACCGGAAGTGCGATCTCGGCGAGCGGCGCGGCGCGGCGCGCGCGAGGTGGCCTGATCTACGTGGATGGGGCGCGCGTGGCAGGAGGTTCGGCCATCTCGCGAGGCCACCTGCACCAGCACCAGCACCGGCCACCTGCACCGGCTCCAGCACCAGCACCAGCCCCGCGAGCGAGCACCGCAAGCCCGAGCCACCCGCCGCACAGCCCGGCGACCGGCGTCAAAACAGGGTCGGCGGTGCGGGCACGTCGGAGGGCGCGGGTGACGGGCGCTTGCCGCGAAGCTGGAAGAGCTCGTGGGTGTCGCGATTGGGGATCGGCAGCCCGTGCCGCACGAGAGCATCGCGAAGGCGCCGGTAGACGAGCTTCTGGTAGTCGCCACTCGCCTGGGTGCCGCCGGCGTAGAGGCGACGGTAGCCGGCGACGAGGTCGGGCCGCTCGCGCTGCAACCAGGCGAAGTACAGCTCTTTCACGCCGGGCTGGAGGTAGAGGAGCGTCGGCAGCACGTTGGTGGCACCGGCATCGGCCAGGGCGCCCACGAGTGAGTCGATCTGCTCGGCGCTGTCGGTGAGCCCGGGCAAGAGCGGCGCCGCGAAGACGGTGCAGTCGAGGCCGGCGTCGCGGATCGCCCTGAGAGTCTCGAGTCGGGCCGTCGCTGACGGGGTGCCGGGTTCGATAGAACGCTGGAGGTCGTCGTCGAGCACGGCGATCGACAGCCCGAGCTGCACGTCGACGTGATCGGCGGCTCGACGCAGACGGCCGATGTCGCGTCGAATCAGCGTGCCCTTGGTGAGGATCGAGAACGGCATTCGTGCGTCGGTCAGGGCATCGATGATGCCGGGCATGAGCGCGTAGCGCCCTTCGGCCCGCTGGTACGGGTCGGTGTTGGTGCCGAGGGCGACCCGGTCGGGCAGAACGCGTTTGCGCGACAGCTCCCGTCGCAAGACCTCGGCGATGTTGGTCTTGACGACGATCTGCGTCTCGAAGTCGTCTCCGAGACCCATGCCGAGGTGCTCGTGGGTGGGTCGGGCGTAGCAGTAGACACAGGCGTGCGAGCAGCCGCGGTAGGGGTTGATCGTGTATTCGCCCGGCATCACGCGGGCTGTCGCCGCCACGTGGTTGAGAGCGGATTTGGCGAGCACCTCGTGGAACGTGATGCCCTGGAACTCGGGGGTCTGCACGCTTCGTACGAGGCCGGTGATCTGAGCGAGGCCGGGGAGCGCGCCGCCGTCGACCGCATCGACCCGTTGACCCTGCCAGCGCATCGCGGGGGCCTCGGTCTTCGTGCCGGTCGGCCGGAAGGGTGTCGGTTCGCTCATGGTGTCAAAACGGTATCGAAGACCACCGACACTGCGGCGCGGTTAGGAGACGAGAACGGTTACGCGGCGCGAGGCAGGCGGATCGAGCCGGTCGAGGTGTACCGAACGGAGACCGAGGCGGAGCGCGGCTGAGCCTTCTCAACGGCGACGTACGAGCCGACGACGTCCAGGTGCGTAGTGCGTCCGGTGTAGGTCCCGGCGGAGGAGCGCGACGCGTGGCCGCTGATGTACGAGCCCACGACGCCGTCGCGCGGTGCGGGGGTGGTCACGTAGTGGCCGGTGATCGGTGTGGTGAGGGCCTCGGGGGAGGTGGTGATGGAAGACATGGGGCGGATCCTTCGCTCTGGAGAACGATCGTTCTCTCGGTAGATAAAACGATAAGGGAACGATCGTTCTCACGCAAGTAGACTGGTCTCATGACGGAAGACGAAATTCGCGATCGGATCGTCGCCACGGCCGACGAGCTCTATTACGCACGCAGCATTCAGGCGGTCGGAATGGACGATCTGCGGCAGGCGGCCGAGGTGTCGTTGAAGCGTCTCTACAGCCTTTTTCCGTCGAAGGAGTCGATCGTCCTCGCGGTGCTGGTGCGCCGACACGAGAGATGGACCGCGGGGCTCGAGGCTGCGGTCGACGGAGAGAAAGTGCCCGAGGGCCGCGTGCTGGCCGTGTTCGACTACCTACTCGACTGGTTCGACACCGACTCGTTTCGCGGCTGCGGGTTCATCAACGCGTTCGGCGAGCTCGGAGCCGTGTCGCCGGGCGTCGCGAACGCGGCGCGCGTGCACAAGAGGTTGTTTCAGGAGTACGTCGCGCGGCTCGTGTCCGACGCCGGGGGCGGGCCCGAGCTCGCGGCCCAGCTGGCGATCCTCGCCGAAGGGGCTCAGACGACCGCGGCGATCAGCGGCGAAAGCACGGCAGCGGGGCAGGCTCGCCGAGCGGCTGAGACGCTGATCGCTGCTGACCTCCGGTCGATGGCCCACTCGTAATACTCGCGCTGCGCCTGTGCGAATCCTCTACGCTCTGGCGCAGACGAGCGCACGAGCGTAATCTCAGCCGTGTTCGGCTCGGACATCGACGACGCTGCTGACCGCTCCCCGGGGAGGCCTTCCGCAGTAGTGCGTTTGCTGTCTGCACGTCGATGGCATCCTGCGAGGAGTCAACCGCCCTCGCGACAACCGAACCCAGTGGGCACGGAGCCCGCGGAGAGATTCTCATGACGCGTGCAGTCCTCGAGGCATCCATCATCTCTACGCGGCTGAGCCTCCTCGCGCAGCTCGATTCGTCGGCCGGAGTCTCGTTCATGAACCGCGCCGAGCTGCGGCTTCGCATCTTCGGTGTCGTCGACGCGCTCGACCGCGGAGTGATCACGGCCGACAAGGCACGCGAACTCTTTGCCCGGGTGCAAGACGACATCTCGACCCTGATCGCTGCCGACCAGCGGTAGGTCGAACCGATCAGCTCAGCGTCTACTTCGAGGCGGGCCGACCGGTGTCGTCGATCAGTCGCACCTTGACGTTGATGGCGAGGGGACCCGCCTCGCCCAGTGTGCTTCGGATGAGCTCACCGACCGCTCGCAGGGTCTCGGTGGCGGGCACGGCCGCGCTGGTGGCGATGTGGGCGCTCACGGTCGTGAAGCCGTCAGCGCGATCGATGTCGACGAGGACGTCGGGTTGCCGGAGCGCGAGCCGCACGGCGACGGCATCGACGGCCGCCTCGACTGTCGGTTGCGCGGGATAGACGCCCGTGACTCCCTCGGTGGCGCGAATCGCGGCGGTGAGCTCGCGCGAGAGTGCGGCGTCGTCGTGAACGGAGAGCGCAGCGTCGTCGTGCCCGGAGAGCGCGGCATCGTCTCCGCGGGAGCGCTCGAGGTCGTCGCTCATGATCGTTGCCCTCCGGTCGTGTAGATGTCGTCGATCGTCACGTCGATTGTGCTCACCACGAGTTCGGTATGGCGGGCGAGGGCGTAGCCGATGCGCTCGCGGAGCTTGGCGGCGGTGTCGGCGAGCGAGAGGCCGAACTCGAGGCTCGCGGTGACATCGACGCGAATCGGCTCGCCAGGGGTGGTCACGTCGCCGTCGAGAGTGCACCGGCCCATGATGAGGCCGCCCATCGTGTCGCCGGCTCGCCGGATCATTCCGCGCACGGCCGCCTCGGTCAGAGCGAGTCGAAGCGCAGGATCCGAGTGGCTCACGGGGATGTCCCGACCCGACGTGATCTCGGCTTTGATCGTGTCGAGGAGCCCGGAGATCCAGTTGTCGTCACGACCCGGCATGGCACGGGATTCGCGGACGAGCACGGTCTGCGAAAGCTCGCGCATGCGTGTCATTCCGCTGAGCGCGAGGCGGCACGAGGCGGAGTTCTCGATTCCGGGGTCGTACGGGGTCCGGCCTCGGTCGAGATAGTCGCCGAGCTCTTCCATCGTGTAGCCGTCGAGGTCGTCGGCGGCGGAGACGGGCAGGTCGTCGGGGTTGGCTGGGGTGGCAGGAACGGCACCGTCGTCGGGAGCGGCACGGTCGTCGGGTGTCATCGCCATGCCTCCATTTCGTGGAGCACGTATCGGCGTGCCCGGGCCAGGAGGCCGCGGACGGTAGGAATCGGGAGTTCGAGAGCGTCAGCGATCTCCTGGTAGCTGTAGCCGGCGGTCTCACGTAACAGCCAACACCGTCGCTGGTCGGCTGGCAACCGGTCGAGTGCCTCCGACACCGCGTCGAGTTGCAGGCGAGTCTCGACGATCCGCTCGGGATTGGTCGTCGCGGGCGCGGGGGGATCCCAATCGTCGATGTCGTCGTGCTCGCGCCTGACTCGAATGCGGTCGATGGCTTTGCGCGTGACGATGCGCATCAGCCAGTTGCGGATGTGCGCCGGGCTGTCGAGCTCGGAGATCTGTCTCCAACCGGTGAGGAACGCCTCCTGGACCACATCGTCGGATTCGATGTCGGAGCCAAGGAGCTTTGCGGAGTACACGCGCATCAGCGGCCCATGACGCCGGGCAAGCACCTCGAACGACTGGACGTCGCCGTCGGTCGCTCGTGCTGCGAGCGTGGCATCGGTGGCGGTGGAGAGCTGGGCGTGATCGTCGATGACGCCCTCCCCTGCTCGGTCTTGTGCGTGTGGCTACGGTCTGCTTCTCCTGAATACCACTTCGTTCACTCGGCCCGCCAGTCAGTGGCCCATTCGCGACGGTGCCCGGAGCTAGCGAGGGGTGACCCGATCGTTCTACCCGCGTAGTGGGGCGCGAAAACGAGCCATCCTCGAAACGTCTCTCTACGAAATACTTCCATGCAAATTCGTGACATCCACGCGTCGGCACACGTCTCCATAGTGGCGGAACCCTCGTGGTCTCCGTCCGAGTCCGATCGCGATGCGATCGACAGAAGGAGAGAAGTGAGCACCATCCTGCCCTCGGCGCCCGATGCCGATGACGACGTCGTTTCGCAGCGCATCGAGGATCCCGCAGCACGTCTGCCAGGCACGACGAACCCCGCGACCGTCGGTGGCGACCCCGATCCGGTTTTCACCGAGGCGGGCGCGCCGTTTGTCCAGCGGGAGATGTCCGGTCGGAGTCGTGAGGAGGCCGCTCGTCTGATGGAGCGCTTCTACGGCGGTGCTCGGGTTCGCAGTGTGCCCTCGTCGCGCCCGTTCCAGTTTCGATTCGCCTCGTCGGGCGATGCCCACATCACCCTCCGCATGGCGAGCGTCACCGGCACGATGATCAGCGAGGTGTCGAAGCTCGACGACTACGTCGTCACCTGGCTCCGCGAGGGCGCGGCCGCCCTCACCGTGGGCGACACCTCGTTCGCGCTGACGGAGGGGCAACCCGTGCTCCTGCCGACGACGGTCTCCTTCGTCTTCGAGGCCCAGCCCAGTCGGCAGAACGTCGTGCAGATATCCGGCCCCTTCCTCGACGGCGTCGCCTCGGAGCGCCACGGTGGAGACGTTCAGCCGCTCGTCTTCCGATACGGCACGCCCCTGCCCGACGATGCCGTCGCCACGTGGCGACGAGCCGTCACCGCGGCCACCCCCGTGTTGACCGACGCCGCAGCCACGCGCCTGGTGCGGATGGAGACGAATCTGCAGCTGGCTCGCACTCTGCTCGACGTCTTCCCGTGGCACACGCAGCACGTGCCCGAAGCCTTCCTCGTGCCTCGCCTCACGCGGGTCCGGGCCGCCGTGGAGTTCCTGCACAACAACGCCCATCTGCCCATTACGCCCGCGGATGCCGCGGCGAATGTGGGCCTCCATACCCGGTCGTTGCAGAACGCCTTCCAGCGGCACCTCGAACTGTCACCGACCGAATACCTGCGCAGGATCCGGCTCGACCGTGTGCGGCGAGACCTTCTTGAGCACACCCCGAAGACTGCCACCGTCAACGACCTGGCACGGGCGTGGGGGTTCGGAAACCTCGGTCGATTCGCCACCGCGTACCAGCAACGCTTCGGGGAAAAACCGAACGAAACGCTCCGGCGTTAGGGGTACATCGAGCCCCGATCGCTAGCCGGAAAGCGCCACCAACTGAACAAAATCTGATGATCTCCTGGACGAGCATGACGCGAGTCCGGGTGCATGCGTCTGAATGATGTGCCTGATCACTTCGGGCCTCGCTCACCGGGACCCCGGGGAGCACCACCACCAGCTAATGGAGAGAAAAATGACGAACGTCACCCCCACTTCCAGCTCGACCGTCGCCAAGAACTCGGCCGGAGCCCACGCCGCCACCGGTAAGAACACCATCGCCGAGGGCGTCGTCGAGAAGGTCGCCGGCATCGCTGCCCGCGAGGTTCCCGGCGTGCACGACCTCGGCAACGGAGCAGCCCGTGCCATCGGCGCCATCCGCAGCGCCATCAACCAGCAGGACCGCGGCCAGGGCATCAAGGTCGAGGTCGGCGAGAAGCAGGTTGCCGCCGACATCATCGTCGTCGCCGAGTACCCCGTCGAGCTTCAGAAGCTCGCCGACAGCGTCCGCGCCAGTGTGACCGAGGCCATCTCGACGGTCGTCGGCATGGAGGTCACCGAGGTCAACGTGACCGTCTCCGACGTCTACATCCCGTCCGACGACGACGACAACAACGACGAGACCGAGAGCCGCGTCAAGTGACCCCGACCACCAAAGGAATGCTGATCGGTGCCGTCCTGGCACTGGCAGCAGTCGCGTTCGGCTTCTGGGCGATGATCCTGGTGGCTGTCGCCATCGTGATCGGCTGGGGTGTCGGACGGGTCGTCGAGGGCAAGCTCGACGTGAAGTCTCTTTCCGACACGCTCCGCGGGCGGCGGTCCTCGTGACCGCGGCGGTGATGGCCGACGCTGTGCCGGCCACCTCCGGCCTCCACGGTCGTACGAAGATCACGTCGCGCGCTGTGCGTCGGGTCGTGTCGGCCGTCACCGCGGACGCCCTCAGCGTCAGTGCGTCCGACGTCTCGGTGGAACTCACCGACGACAACGGCTCGCTCACCGTGATCGCCAAGACACCCATCCACATCAGCCCCCTCGGCGTCGTCGGGCGTCGCTCGAACGGAACACTGCTCGAGCGTCTGACCGCGGCCCAGACCACCATCCGCAACCGATGCCTGGAGCTCACCGGCTCCTCCGTCGGGCGGGTCGACCTCCGAATCACGGGTGTCGAACTCCGAGAACGAAAGAGGGTCTCATGACCAGCCCGGCGATCTACCGGCGAGTTGTTCGCCGTGAGACCCATTCCTCCCGATCGGGCATCGCCATCGCACTGGCCGTCCTTCTGATCGTGGTGTTCGCCTGGTTCGGCGTGGAATCCGTGTTGGCCGCTCTGGGCCAGCCGGCACTCCTCGTCTCGCCGAAAGACGCCGTGGTCGCTGCGCTCGGCGCCGTGAGTGGCCCGGTCGGCCTCCTCACCGCCGGAGGCGCCGTCGTCGCCGTGATCGGGCTCGTTCTCATCGTCGTCTCGCTCGCCCCCGGGCGAAAAGGGCGTCGAGGTTCGGTCTCCGAGCGCACTGCATCGGTGGTCGACGATCGGGTCATCGCGCAGAGCGTGGCCCAGACCGGCGCCTACGCCGGAGACATCGATCCCGACCAGGTGAAGGTCACCGTCGGCAAGCGCACCGTCGACGTCGACGTCACACCGACGTCGGGCCGTGCGGCGGACGTCCGCAGCATCGAGGAGGCCGTGAACGACGAGCTGAAGTCGTACGACTACAGCCCGAGCCTCCGCTCTCGGGTTCGCGTCTCTGAGAAAGGAACCCTGAGCTGATGACCAACACGAATCGCTTCCTCAACCGCGCCCTCGTCTTCGTGATCGGGCTCGTCCTCCTCCTCGCCGGCGGCGCAGTCGCCGTCGGTGCCCTCCTGCCCGACGTGCAGAAGCCGGTGTCGCAGGGTGCCGACGACGCCACGGGGCCGACGTCCGATGCCCTCTCGGGTGGCCAGCCCTGGATCCTCTGGGTCGTGGCGGCCGCAGCCCTCGTGCTGATCGTGCTGCTCCTCTGGTTCATCTTTCGTCAGGGGCATGGCCGCACGAACACGCTCCTCACCGTCGACAGCGGCGAGGGTCGCGACAAGACGACCGGCGGCAGCCTGAGCGTCGACGCCAAGGTGGCCGAGCAGGTTCTCGAAGAGAGCCTGACCCGCGATCCCGGAATCATCTCGGTCGACGTCACTGCATTCGAGGTCAAGAAGCAGAGTGTGCTTCGCGTCACCGTGCAGACCCGCCGCGGCGTCTCGCCCGTCGACATCGGCGCCACCGTCGACAAGGCGGTTGCCGAGTGGGATGCCCTCCTCGGCACTCAGACGCCGATCGTCGTGCAGATCGTCGGCGGTCTCCGTGCCCAGATGAGCGGAACCGCTCGCGTCGTCTGATCTCGAGTCTCCGTCGAGAGGGGCTCGGGTACTCCGGGCCCCTCTCTCAACTCACCACGTGAACAAAGGTTTTTCATGAGCACAGGCAAGCGCCCTGTCAGCCGGTCCACCGCCGAACAGCGCGGTCAGAAGGCACAGACTTACCCCGCCACCTCCCGGCTCCTTGCCGAGGTCTTCGGCACATTCCTGCTGGTCTTCGGCGGCGTCGGCACGGCCCTGTACGCCTCCGCGTTCCCCACCAGCGCCAACACGCTCGGTGTGGGTTTCGTCGGCGTCGCCCTGGCCTTCGGGCTGACGGTCATGGCCGGCATCTACGCCGTCGGTCACATCTCGGGCGGGCATTTCAACCCCGCCGTCACGGTCGGTCTGGCCATCGCCGGTCGCACCGAGTGGCGTCACGTGCCCGGATACGTCGTCGCCCAGATCGTCGGCGGTGCGCTGGCTTCCAGCGCGCTCGCCGTCATCGCCGCGGGCGGCCCCGGAGACTACTTCGCCGCGGCCCGCGACAGTGGATTCGCGTCGAACGGGTTCGGAGACGCCTCACCCGGAGGCTTCGGGCTCGGAGCGGTCTTCCTCACCGAGGTCATCCTCACGGGCGTCTTCGTGGCATTGATCCTCTCGATCACCGCCAAGCCCGAATACAAGGCTGTCGCTCCGCTCGGAATCGGCCTGACGCTCACCCTGATCCACCTGATCAGCATTCCCATCAGCAACACGTCTGTAAACCCGGCCCGTTCCATCGCCGCCGCACTGTACGGCGGGCCCACCGCGCTCTCGCAGCTCTGGGTCTTCCTCGTCGCTCCGCTCGTCGGCGCCGCGATCGCCGGGATCCTCCACCGCCAGCTGTCGCGAACCCGCGCCCTGGCCCTCACCGACTAGGCCCTCACCCGCCGAGTCCCATCCTGCTATTCCGCTTCACCGAAGGAGAACCGAATGTCCGACACCGTCACGGGAGACGCCACCCGTCCGCAGCCCTCCCCAGTCGACCTCACCGGAATCGACGCCACCCACGGTGCCGACGAGAGCCCGGCCCAGCTGCTCAGCACGACGGTGGCCGAGACCGCCTCCGGAGTGACCGGCGTGCACCACCTGGGTGGCCTCGCCGCCCGAACCCTCGACCGAGCCAGCCGGCAGATCCGCGGCACGTCGAGTGCACCGGGCGTCACGGTGTCCGAAGAGGACGGCGTCACCACGGTCGACCTCGACCTCGTCGTCGAGTACCCCCACCCCGTCGACAAGGTCGTCGAGACCACGCGCGACCAGGTGAGCCGGGCGGCGACGCAGCTCGTCTCCGGCAGCGTCGTGGTCAACATCACTGTGACCGACATTCACGGGCCGTACGACAAGGATCCTGCGGTTCTGGACGCCATCGACCGTGCCGGTGAGAAGGCGGGCGAGCTGAAAGACAAGGCTGGCGATCTCGCCGAGCAGGCCGGCGACAAGGCGGGCGAGTTGAAAGACAAGGCCGGCGATCTCGCCGAGCAGGCCGGCGACAAGGCGGGCGAGCTGAGAGACAAGGCCAGTGACAAGGCGGGCGAGCTGCAGGCGCAGGCTGGCGATCTCAAGGCCGATGCCGACGCCAAGGTCGACGACCTCCGGGCGCAGGCCGACACGAAGATCGGCGAGATGCGGAACGGAGCCGCCGACCTCGTCGAGCAGGCCGGCGCGAAAGCCAGCGAGCTCAAGGCGCAGGCTGACGACAAGGTCGCCGACTTCTCCGCAAAGGCCGACGAGCGCGTAGCCGACTTCCAGGCCAAGGCGGAAGCCACGGCCGACGAGGTGGCGGCGGCTGCGGACGACCGCTCCGGTGCTGATGCCGTCTCGACCCCGAGCGCTGTCTCGACCCCGGAGGCCGTCTCAACCCTCGACGAGCTCGAGGCGAAGGCGGACGAGAAGCTCGACGAACTCGACGAGAAAGCCGACGAGAAGCTCGACGAACTCGATGCCAAGGCGGACGAGAAGCTCGCCGAGATCGATGCTCAGGCCGACGCGCCCCGAGTGCAGCTCGACGCGAAGGCGACTTCCGCCAGTGACGAGACGCGGGCGTGAAGACCCGCTCGTTCAGCGCGGGGCAGCGACGCCGGCCCCGCGCGGTCTGGGCAGCACTGATCACCGGCGTGATCGTGTCTGTGGTGATCGTGGCCGGGATCCTTCTTCCCGTTCTCGGTCTGATCGGCGCGGCTGACGCCACCACGTTCGGAGCCCTGCGCGTTCCCGTCGGGGCGATCACCGCTGCGATCGTGATCAGCTACCTCGTCGGGCTCGGATTCCTCGTGCTGACATTCGTCGCCCGCATCGGGGCGCTGGCCTGGATCACCGCTGTCGCAGCCATCATCGCGACTCTCGTCGGTTCGCTCTGGCCCCTGGTCGCCACGGCCTTCGCCAGCGTCGACCAGGTGCAGGATGTCATTCCGTTCATCCAGCAGCTCATCGGTCAGTTCACCGGCAACAATTAGCCGATCCCTCCTCAGAAAGCAGGCACTCCGTGCGCAAGATCCTTCTCATCGTCCTTTGTTTCTTCTTCCCGTTCATCGCGGTGCTCCTGGTCGACGGCCCCAGTATCAAGGTGCTTTGGGCGTTCCTGCTGCAGCTTCTCGGTCACGTGCCCGGCGTCATCTACGGCATCTACCGCGTCACTCGTAACTGAGCTGCGGGCCTGCGCCTGACGGTCTCGCCGAGATCGCACTTGTGGTCGTCCTGAACCGACCGCAATTGCGATCTCGGCGCGCGCTTTCGCTCTCGAGCGGTGCGAGATGGCCGAATCTCCGGCTGCGGGCCCTGTTCGACGTAATTAGGGCCATCTCGCCGCGCGCCGCCCAGCGCCACGCCGTTCCGGCGCGGGAACAGGCCACGGCCTAGCCGACTACCGTTGTCTCAGAGGTCGGAGGCACCGACCCGCCACAAGGAGGCACCTGTGTTCGAACCGGAGAACCTGCGCGATTGGATCGGCCTGCCGGTCGTCGACCAGAGCGGCGACAAAGTCGGCACGCTCGAGAGCCTGTACTTCGACACCTCCACCGACCAGCCGGCATTCGCCACGGTCGAAACTGGTGTGCTCGGCGGCAAGAAGCTCGTCTTCGTCCCGCTTCAGGGCGCCACCGTTGCGCCGAAGCACCTCAAGGTGGAATTCGGCAAGAAGAAGATCAAAGACGCACCGTTCATCGCGACCGACGGCGAGCTGCAGGCAGCCGACGAGCCCGCGATCTACACGTACTACGAGGTGCCGTACCAGACGGGTTCCGGCGGCGAGCGTCGCCTCGGCCGCCGCTAGAACGACTCACAGCGCAGGATGCGAGCCGGACGGCTTGGATTCTGCGCTGTGTTCGTTAAGCGCGGGGCGGCCCGAGGGCCGCGTCGCACCCAAGAAATTCAGCCGGTGTTCTGAAGGCCGGCGGCGATGCCATTGACGGTCAGCAGCAACAGGCGGTGGTCGGCGTCAGCCGGATCCTTCTCCACCGATCGACGGATGCCGCGCAACGCACGAAGCTGCAACAGCGACAGGGCATCGACGTAGGGGCTGCGGAGGCGCACAGCGCGGCTGAGCACAGGGCGACCGCCGAGCACATCCGTCGATCCACTGATCTTGATGACCCAGTCACGGGTCAGTGTCATCTCGTCCATCACGGCGTCCGTGAGGTCGGCACGGTCGGCGAGAGCCAGATACTGGCGCGCAATCGTCTCGTCGGTCTTCGCGAGCGACATCTCGACGTTCTTGATCATGGCGGCGAACAGCGGCCAGTTGGCGAACGCGTCGCGGAGCACATCGACGTCGCCGATCGACTCGAGCGCCGACCCGAGGCCGTACCAGCCGGCCAGGTTGATCCGGGCTTGCGACCACGAGAACACCCACGGGATCGCCCGGAGGTCTTCGAGCGATTCGACCGACAGGCCGCGGCGGGCCGGGCGGGAGCCGAGCGCGAGCAGGCCGATCTCTTCCATCGGGGTGACGGCCGCGAACCACTTCGCGAATCCGTCGGCCTTGATGAGGGCGAAGAAGCGCTCGCGCGATGCCGCGTCCATCTGCTCGGCGAGCGACCCGTAGCGGGCGGCCGCGTCGGCGTTGAGCTTCTCGTTCGACGGGCTCGACGCCATCAGCGTCGCGGCCGCCATCTGCTCGATATGGCGCGCGGCGATCGTCTTGTCGCCGTACTGGGCGAAGATGACCTCGCCCTGCTCGGTGATCTTGAAGCGACCGTCGACCGATCCGGGAGGCTGAGCCATGACGGCCTCGTTCGCTGGCCCGCCGCCTCGGCCCATTGCGCCGCCGCGTCCGTGGAACAGCGTCAGCTCGATGTCGTTCGACTCGGCCCAGTCGGCGATCCGCGCCTGCGCGTCGTAGAGGGCGAAGGTCGCCGACACGGGCCCGACGTCTTTCGACGAGTCGGAGTAGCCGAGCATGACCTCGACCTTGCGGCCCGTGGCTTCGAGGCGTGCCTGGTACGGCTCGCTTGCGAGAGCCTCGCTCAGGATCCGAGTGCTCGCCGACAGGTCGGCGAACGTCTCGAACAGCGGAATCACGTCGAGCACGGGTGCGGCTTCGCCGGATCCTGAAGCGATCTCCGCCAGCGCGAACACGTTCTCGATGTCGGCGGACGACTGCGTGAACGACACGATGTACCGAGCGGCCGCGCGATGCCCGTAGCGCTTCTGCAGCGAGGCGATGGTGCGGAAGACCTCGAGCACCTCGACGGTCATTGGGCTGAGCTCGCCGCCCGCCCGCACCTCGGCGAGGGCGTTGCGGTGCACCTGCGAGTGCTGGCGCACCTCGAGTTCGGCGAGGTGGAAGCCGAACGTCTCGACCTGCCAGATCAGCCCCTGCAGCTCGCCGTAGGCGGCGCGGTGGGCCCCGGCGTCGCGGAGAGACAACTGGATGGTGCGCAGCTCGTCGAGCAGCACGTCGGGGGAGGAGTAGCCGAGGGCGTCGCCGCGGCGGGTGGCCTCGATGCGCGCCGAGATGAAGAGGAGCGCGCGGCGGTGGGTCTCTTGCGGCGAGCGGAGCCCGATGCGTCCGGCGAGGTCGGGGTCGAGGGCGTACTGCGCGTCGGAGAGAGCAGTGAGGCCTGCGCTGGGCGGGGTGTCGTCCTCGTCGAGCGTGAGAGTGCCGCCGATGCGCGACGCGGCGCGGTAGAGGCCGAGGAGCACGTGCTCGGCAGCGATCTCGGCGGCCTGGCGCGTCACGTCGGCGGTCACGTGCGGGTTGCCGTCGCGGTCGCCGCCGATCCAGCTCGAGAGGCGGAGGAACGCGGGGGCGACGGGCGGCTTAGCCCCGGCGTCAGGCCCCTGCAGACGGTCGTCGAGCAGGCGGTAGACGCGCGGCACGACCTCGAACAGGGTCTGGTCGAAGATGTTCATCGCCGTGCGGACCTCGTCGAGAGGGGTCGGCCGGGTCGTCCGGATCGGCGAGGTGCGCCACAGAGTGTCGATCTCTTCGAGCAGCCGGCGCTCGACGGCAGCGGTCTCGACGTCGTTCTCGCTCCGGTCGCGCGCCTCGAGCAGGTCGCTGATGCGGCGGATGCCCGAAGCGACGGCGCGGCGGCGGGCCTCGGTCGGGTGAGCGGTCAGCACGGGCTGGAAGCGGAGATTCTGCAGGCGCTCGGCGGCCTGCTCGGCTCCGACCTCGTCGGTCAGCAGATCGAGGGTCGCGGTGAGCGAGTCGGAGGCCGACCCGGCGGTCGACCCGCGGCGGCGCAGAACGCGCACGCGGTGGTGCTCCTCGGCGAGGTTCGACAGGTGGAAGTAACAGGTGAACGCGCGAGCGACCTCTTCGGCGCGCTCCTGATCGAGGCTGTCGATGTGCTGCTGCGCGGCCTCGACCGAGGCATCGGCGTCGCCCTCGTAGGCGGCGATCACGGAGCGGCGGACGCGCTCGACGTCGGCGAGCAGATCGGCGCCACCCGACTCGGTGAGCACGCGGCCGAGCAGGTTGCCGAGGTAGCTGACGTCTTCGCGCAGAGACGCGTCGACCGCGCCCCGCACGTCTTCGCGGCTGTGGCCGTCGCCGCGTCGGGCGCCTTCGAATACGGTCATGGCAGATTCCTTCGGAGGCGTCGGGTCGTCACCCCTAATAGTTACCACGAGTCGGCGGGACGTTACGTCGCTCGCTCTTCCGGCTCCATTTGCAAATTGGAAGGAGATCCGCGACGTCGACCCCGCCCGATCCGCATGACTTCGTCGCCGGCCGCGCGTTTCTCCTTCAAATTCGGAAGCAGGCCCGGCGGAGTCAGCGCAGCCGCCCCAGCACGCCGCGCACGAACGCGTCCTTGCCCCGCGTGAACGGCGGGTACGCGATGCGCAGAGTGTCGGGGTGCAGCGGCTTCGACAGCACGGCTTTCTCGTGGCTGAACGTCAGCAGTCCGCGCTCGCCGTGATAGGCGCCCATGCCGCTGGTGCCGACGCCGCCGAACGGCAGACCGGCGACCGACAGGTGCGCCGAGGGAGCGCCGAACGAGACGGCTCCTGACGACGTGTCTTCCAGGATCCTGCGCCTCGCCTCTTCCGACTCGGTGAACGCGTAGAGGGCGAGCGGCTTCGGACGCGACCGGATGACGCGAATCGCCTCGTCGAGGTCGCGCACCTCGACGATCGGCAGGATCGGCCCGAAGATCTCGTTCTGCATGATCTCGTCGTCGAGGCTCACGCCCGAGAGGATGGTCGGTTCGAGGTACCGGGTGGCGCGATGGTGCCGGCCGCCGAGCACCGCACCGCCTGTCGGCTCTCCGTCGGGGCCGCTCTCCGGGAGCAGAGCGACGAGCCTGTCGAACTGCGCGTCCGAGACGATGCGACCGTAGCTGTGGCTGACGGCCGGATCGTCCCCGTAGAAACCGTGGATCGCCTGCGCGACAGCCTCGATGAGGCTGGGCGCGAGCGCGGGAGTGGTCAGGATGTAGTCGGGCGCGACGCAGGTCTGCCCCGCGTTCATGAACTTGCCCCAGGCGATGCGTTTCGCGGCGACGTGCAGGTCGACCGTGTCGTCGATCCACACCGGCGACTTGCCCCCGAGTTCGAGCGTGACCGGTGTCAGCTGCTCGGCCGCGGCCCTGGCGACGATCCGCCCGACGCGCTCGCCCCCGGTGAAGAAGATGTGGTCGAACCGCTGTTCGAGCAGCTCCGTCGTCGCGTCGGCACCGCCCTCGATCACGGCAACGGCTTCAGGATCCAAGTGCTCACCGACAAGACGGGCGAGAGTCGCCGAGGTGGCCGGCGCCAACTCGCTCGGCTTCAGCACGACCGAGTTTCCGGCCGCGAGTGCCCCCACCAGCGGGTCGAGGAGGAGCTGCACCGGGTAGTTCCACGGCGCGATGATCAGGACGACCCCGAGCGGCTCGCGGACGATCCGCGCGGTCGCCGGCGCGATGAGAAGCGGCACCGGGCTGCGCTTCGGCAGCAGCCACTCGCGCAGATGAGCCAGCGCATGGTCGATCTCGGCCACGACGATGTCGATCTCGGTGAGGCGCGCCTCGTCGGCGTTCTTGTGCAGGTCGTCGAACAGCGCCTGCTCGAGGTCGGCGGAGTGGTCGACGAGCAACGCGCGCAGGGCCGTCAGCTGAGCCGTGCGCCAGGCGAGCGGCTTGGTGCGGCCCGCGTCGAACGCGTCTCGCAGGCGGGTGACGGTGAGAGCGGCGTCGGTCATGCCTCATCCTCGCGCGTGCGGGTGCGAATTCGGCCGCGGCGCCGCGAATTTGCGAGCGATTCGGTGGGTGAGCCAGGCAGCGGCGCCGAAAAATGGGGCGGGGCACCGGGATCGCTCTCAAATTGGCGCCGGAGCCGCCGTGCCGCCGGGGCCGCCGGGGCTGCCCAGGCCGCGCGCCCGTCAGCGCTCCCGAGCCCTCAGCGCGGCGCGTTCAGCCAGGGCCTCAGCAGCCGCGTCGCCAGCGGCAGCACCCAGTACGCCATGATCGGCGTCAGCGTCAGCGTCGTGATCAGCACCTTCGGCAGGATCGGCAGCGACGTCCAGCCCGGGATCAGCAGCGTGGTCAGGTAGGTGAAGAGCAGGTTGACCGGGAAGAAGCCGACCCAGATGCTCGTCGCCTGCTTCCAGCGCGGCGGCGGCACCGCGCTGGCATCCGAACCCGACCCGGCGCCCCGGGCTCCGTTCTCGTGGGAGTCGAACCACCCCTCGATGCCTGTCCGCTTCTCGACACGCGACTCGACGACGAGGTCGCGGCCCTCGGCGAGCCAGGCAGTCCGCTCGGGCGAGGATTCCCATCGGTCGAGGAGGTCGGGATCCGCGAAGCGATACAGCATGTGCCACTCGTCGCTGGTGCCGTGCGAACGCACCCACCCCGATCCGAGGAATCCCGGATAGCGATTGGCGAGATTCACCCCGGCCTGCACCCAGCCGGTGGCTTCGGGAATCCGATCCGACTGGACGATACGGGTGATAGACACGGTGACGGGAGTGGCCGGGGGCGCTTGTGGCGCAGTGGCGGTCCGCGTCTCTTCTGGAGACATGCTGACGATTCTCGCCGACGCGTGTTTCGGGCTCATTACCTCCCTTGCTGGGCGGCTTCCGAGTAAGCACTGAGTAGTCTCGGAGCCATGTCATCCGAACGCAGTGACGAGGTCGATCTCCTGATCGATGCGTGGGCCGGTCAGCTTCCCGAGACCGACTTCTCGCCCCTCGATGTGATGTCGCGCCTCCGCCGTGTGGCGCTGAACCTCAACACCGTTCGAGCCGCCGCCTTCAAGAGCGCCGGCCTCGCAATCTGGGAGTTCGACGTGCTCGCCGCCCTGCGACGTGCCGGCGAGCCCTTTCAGCTCAGCCCCGCCCAGCTCGTCCGCATCACGATGGTCACGAGCGGCACGCTCACCAATCGGCTCGACCTACTCGAAGAGCGTGGGCTCGTCGAGCGCCGCAAGAACCCCGACGACGGTCGCGGCGTACTCGTGCACATGACCGATCCCGGTCGCGAGATGGTCGACCAGGCAATGCTGCAGCTCGTCGCCGAAGAAGAGGTGAAGCTCGCGCCGCTGACCCGCCAGGATCGCGCGCAGCTCATCGAGTTGCTTCGGCGGCTCGGCACCGACTCGAATCCGGCCGACCCGGCCTAGCTGGGCCCGCTACCGCGACGGGCGCACGGCGACGTCGCGCGAATCGGCCAAGGTCGCGCGCCGCGGCGCTGTGACACTGGCCGATTCACGCGACCTCGGCGGAGACACCCCCGCGAGCACACACCCTCACACCAGCCGGGCGGCCTCCAGCAGCGTCGCCCGCAGGATCTGCTCCATCTCGTCGAACTCGGCCTGACCGGCTATGAGGGGCGGCGCGAGCTGGATCACCGGGTTCGCGCGGTCGTCGGGCCGGCAGTAGAGGCCGTTCTCCATCAGCGCGCCGGGCAAGAACTGCTTGATGAGGAGCTCGCGTTCGGCCGCATCGAACGTCGTCTTGGATCCTTTGTCTTTGACCAGTTCGATGGCCCAGAAGTAGCCGTCACCGCGCACATCGCCGACGATGTCGAGGTCGAGCAGCTTCGACAGCGTCGCCCCGAAGGCACCCTCGTTGTCGAGCACGCGCTGGTTGAGGCCCTCTCGCTCGAAGAGGTCGAGGTTGGCCAGCGAGACGGCCGCCGAGACCGGGTGCCCGCCAAAGGTGTAGCCGTGCGGGAAGAAGTCGGTTCCGTGCAAGAAGGGCTCCATCACGCGCTCGTTGGCGATCATCGCGCCGATCGGTCCGTAGCCCGACGACATGCCCTTCGCGCAGGTGATGATGTCGGGCTCGTAGCCAAACTTCTCGCAGGCGAACATGGTGCCGTGGCGTCCGAACGCGCAGATGACCTCGTCGGAGACCAGCAGGACGTCGTACTTGTCGCAGATCTCGCGGACTCGAGCGAAGTATCCGGGCGGCGGCGTGTAGCAGCCTCCCGAGTTCTGCACCGGCTCGAGCACGACGGCCGCCACCGTGTCGGCGCCTTCGAACAGGATTGCCTCCTCGATTCGGTTGGCCGCCCAGAGTCCGAAGGCTCGTTCGTCGCCGTTCCACTCATCTGTGGCTCGGTAGAAGTCGGTGTTCGGCACGCGGAATCCGCCCGGAGTCAACGGCTCGAACGCCTGCTTCATCGCGGGGAGGCCGGTGATCGCCAGCGCTCCCTGCGTGGTGCCGTGGTACGCGGCCATCCGCGAGATGACCTTGTGCTTCTGCGGCTTGCCGGTCAGCTTGAAGTACTGCTTCGCGACCTTCCACGCGCTCTCGACGGCTTCGCCGCCGCCCGACGTGAAGAAGACCCGATTCAAGGATCCCGGTGCGTACGTCGCGAGACGCTCCGCCAGTTCGATCACGGGCCGGTTCGCATGGCCCCACACCGGAAAGTAGGCGAGCTTCTTGGCCTGCTCGGCGGCGGCATCGGCGAGTTCGTGGCGGCCGTGGCCGGCCTGGACGACGAAGAGGCCGGCAAGACCGTCGAGGATCCGCTGGCCGCGATCGTCCCACAGGTACATTCCTTCGGCGTGGTCGATCACCCGCATCGGCTTCGACTGGAACGGCGCCATCCGGGAGAAATGCATCCACAGGTGATCGCGACCGGCGGCCTCGAGCGGGGTGAAGTCGCTGTCGGTGCGGAGGAGCGCGTCGTTCGTCGTCGTCATCGGGCCATGGTGCCGGGCCCCTGCGCCGGCGGGAATCGACGTTCTGTCGCGCGGGGTGCGTCGCTCTGCCGTTCTGGCCGCGAGTGCCGCCTTTTGTCGCGCCACGATCGCGCCGCGCGGCATTTGGCGGCACTCGGCATGTGGCACCCGCCCCGCGGTGCCTCCCCTCGGCCTCAGAGCAGCGCGCGACCCCGAGTGCCGCGTATTGCCGCACCACGGCCGCGCGCCGCGGCATTTGGCGGCACTCGGTGCCCGGCCTGCCGGTGCGGAGGCGCGACCGAGTGACGCAGGGCCGCGAGTGCCGCCTAATGCCGTGGCAAGACGGCGGGCCGCGACAAATGGCGGCACTCGGTACCCGGCACGCGGCACTCGGCAACCGGCATTCGGCGGCAATCGGCCCCGCGGCCGCAGGCATGTTAGCGTAAACATTGCCCCCGATCGAAGGAGATCCACCGATGAGCAGCACCCCCGACTACGTCACCGCCATCACGCCCGGCACCGGTCGCCGAGCTGCGGCACGGTCGTGGCTGCACACCGACGCGCCGAGTCTCGATCTGTCGGGTGAGTGGGCATTCCGGCTCCTTCCGCACGCCGCCGGAGACACGGCCTTCGTCGATCCCGCCACGAGCGTCGACGATTGGGAGTCGATGGCCGTGCCGTCGCACTGGGTGCTCGGGCACGACGGCCGCTACGGTTCGCCGATCTACACGAACGTGCAGTTCCCGTTTCCGGTCGACCCTCCGTTCGTGCCCGACGCGAACCCCACCGGCGACTACCGCCGCGACTTCGAGATCCCCGGCGGACAGCCCGAGGGAGCTGCCGGCGGCAGTGCTGACGGCGCCGATGCCTGGACCGCCGCCGCCACGCACCTCCTTCGTTTCGACGGCGTCGAGTCCACCTACAAGGTGTGGCTGAACGGTGTCGAGATCGGCACGGGCGCGGGCAGTCGCCTGGCGCAGGAGTTCGACGTGACCGGCGTGCTGCGGCCGGGCCGGAACACGCTCGCCGTGCGGGTGCATCAGTGGTCGGCCGCGAGCTACGTCGAGGATCAGGATCAGTGGTGGCTGCCGGGCATCTTCCGCGAAGTCACGGTGGTGGCGCGGCCGGTGGGCGGGCTGGACGACGTGTGGCTGCGCACCGGATGGTCGGAGCGCGACGGCGGGTCGCTGGATCCTGAGATCCGTGCCGACGAGTCGGCATTCCCGGTGCGGCTCACGATCGCCGAGCTGGGAGTCGACGTGACCTGGGCGAGCCCGGCCGAGGTCGTCCCGCTGAGCGTGGAGGGCGCCGAGCCCTGGTCGGCCGAGTCGCCGCGCCTGTACGAGACGACCGTGACGAGCGTCGGCGAGACGGTGACCCAGCGTGTCGGCTTCCGCACGGTCCGCATCGACGGCGATCTGCTGCTGGTCAACGACCGTCGCCTCGTGTTCCACGGCATGAACCGGCACGAGTCGCACCCCGACCGTGGGCGCGTGTTCGACGAGCAGCACGCCCGCGACGATTTGGCGCGGATGAAGCGCTTCAACGTCAACGCGATCCGCACCAGCCACTACCCGCCGCACCCGCGCCTGCTCGACCTGTGTGACGAGCTCGGCCTCTGGGTCGTGCTCGAGTGCGATCTCGAGACGCACGGATTCGAGCGCGGAGCGTCGCAGAACGGGCTCGAGGGCTGGTGGGATCGTCCGGCCGACGCCTGGGTCGACAACCCGAGCGACGACCCGCGCTGGCGCGACGTCTACGTCGACCGCATGGAGCGCACCGTCGAGCGCGACAAGAACCACGCGAGCATCGTCATCTGGTCGCTCGGCAATGAGGCGGGCACCGGCACGAACCTCGCCGCCATGAGCGCCTGGGTGCACGACCGCGACCCCGAGCGTCCGGTGCACTACGAGGGTGACCGCACCGGCTCGTACACCGACGTCTACTCGCGCATGTACTCGTCGATTCCCGAGACGGAGTCGATCGGCAGCGACACCACCGAGCTCATCCAGGGGGCGACCGCGGCCGAGTCGGCTCGTCTCCGCCAGCGCCCGTTCCTCCTCTGCGAGTACGTGCACGCGATGGGAAACGGGCCCGGAGCGATCGACCAGTACGAAGACCTCGTCGACCGGTACCCGCGCCTGCACGGCGGCTTCGTCTGGGAGTGGCGCGACCACGGCATCCGCACCCGCACGGCCGATGGCACCGATTTCTTCGGCTACGGCGGCGACTTCGGCGAGGTGGTGCACGACGGCAACTTCGTGATGGACGGCATGATCCTCTCCGACGAGACGCCGACCCCGGGTCTCCACGAGTACGCGGCGGTCGTCGCGCCGTTCCGCTTCGCGTTCTCGGTCGAGAGCGAAGGATCCGGCCTCACCATCTCGAACCACCGCCACTCGCGCCCCTCCGACGATGTCCGCTTCGTCTGGCACGCCGAGGTCGACGGGGTCGAGGTCGCTTCGGGCGCCCTCGAGGTGCCGAGCATTGCAGCCGGCTCGTCGGTTGCCGTGCCGCTGCCGACGGTCGACGTGGGCGCCGACGGCGAGACCTGGCTGACCGTCGAGGCCGTCACGTCGGCCGACGCCGCGTGGGCTCCCGCCGGGCACGTCGTCGCGGCCGGGCAGCACGATCTGACGCCGCTTCGGTCGGCCAGGCCGCTGCGGTCGACGTTCGGCAGCCGTCCCGCTCGCTCGCTGCAGGCTCTTCCCGCGGGCGTGCACCGCCTCGGCCCCGCCGTCTTCGAGGGTGGCGAGCTCGTCGAGCTCGCCGGTCGGCCGGTCGCCGATCCGACCCTCGCGCTGTTCCGCGCACCCACCGACAACGACTCTCTTTCGCACGCCGGGCAGTACGACTCTGCCGGGGTGACGCCGAACTTCGGCACCGGCGAGCCCGGGTTCGCGCTGGGGCTCCTGTGGGAGGCGGCCGGTCTCGATCGGATGACCCGGCGGATCCTGCGTTCTGAATCGGACGGCACTTCGGTGCGGCAGCTAGCGCGCTACGCCGCAGCGGCGTCGCGCCATTCGGTCAGCGTCGAGACGACGTGGGAGGCCTCCGGCGACGACGTGCTGCTGAGCGTGGCGATCGCGTTCTCGTCGCGGTGGGATCTGATCCTGCCCCGCATCGGCATGCGCCTCGATCTTCCTGGAGCGGTCGACGAAGCGTCGTGGTTCGGCACCGGTCCGGGAGAGTCGTACCCGGACAGCATGCGTGCCGCCCGGGTGGGCCGGTTCGCCGCCGGGATCGACGAGCTGTCCGCCCAGTACGCGCGCCCCCAAGAGACCGGTCACCGCTCGGCGTTCCGATCGCTCGACCTTGCCGCAGAAGGCTCGCCCTGGCTGCGGGTCGCGGCGCTCGCCGACGAGGCCGGGCGCCGGCCGGGCTTCACGCTCTCACGGCACACCGCCGAGGAGATCGCGGGCGCCGCTCACCCGCACGAGCTCCCGACGTCGACCGGCACGCACCTGTACGTGGATGCGGCGCAGAACGGCCTCGGCTCCCGGGCGTGCGGCGTCGACGTGTGGCCCGAGTTCGCGCTGCGTCCTGAAGCGCGTGCGCTGAGGCTGGTGCTTTCGGCGCTGTAGCTGCGTGCCCGTGCAAATTTGAAGGAGAAACCGCCGCTCGGCAACCACTTCATGCGGATCGGGGGCCGCCCGCCCGTGTTTCTCCTTCAAATTCGGGCGGGCCCCAGTTGCGGTGCGGCGGCGCGACTTCTACTGTGAGCGGCATGCAACGGCCTCCGGGCGAGGCGGGCGGCACACGAGCTGTGCCGCCCTCTCCGGGGCTACCCCGGGGGACGAAGATCGACGAGAACACGACACCGCGAGAGGCCGAGCGCGCTTCGCGCGCCCTGCCTCCCGCACCGGCGGATGAGTCGTTCGGAGGCCGTTCGCAGCACGACGCCAACGCAGACATCGCGCACGAGCCGCCCGGCGCCACGCTCGCCGAGGTCGCCCGCGCGCTGGCCGATGCATTCCACGCGGCGCCGGAGTGGTCGGCGCCGAGCCTGCTGGCGGCCGGGTCGAGCGTCGTCGGGTCGCGCCGGGCGTTCGTTCGGGTGGCGGTGGGCGGGATCCTCGAGTCCTTGCCTCGCTCGCTGCCCGATTCGCCCCGCCTGCTCGCTCGCCTGATCCTCGACCTGCCGGGTTTCGTGGCGTCGTTCCGGCGAGGCACACGGCGAACGCCGGTCAGGATCCGCAGCCGCGCCATCGCTCCCACCCGCGCGGTGGGGCCGGGCCCGCGCGTCGACACCGTCGTCGACCTCGCGCGTCTGCTCGGCGTGACCGTGGGGCGCCTCGAGTGGTTCGCCGACACCCAGGGCTGGAACCGTCTCGCCGAAGAGGGACCGCTGCACCACTACCGCTACAAGTGGCGTGTTCGCCCGGGGCGGGTGCCTCGTCTGCTCGAGGTTCCGCTCGACCGGCTGCGGACGATGCAACGGATCATCCTCGACGAGCTGCTCACGCCGATGCCGCTGCACGACGCGGCGCACGGCTTCGTCGCGGGCCGCAGCGCGATCACCGGAGCGGCCGAGCACACCGGCCGCGACGTCGTGATCGGGCTCGACCTCGTCTCGTTCTTCGCATCGGTCACCGCGAAGCAGATCTACGGACTCTTCCGGCGGGCCGGCCTTCCCGAGACGGTCGCCCACCTGCTCACCGGAGTCTGCACGCACTCGGTTCCGCCGAGGGTGCTGCGCGCCATGCCCGCGGGCGGCTCGGCCTCGGCGCGGTTCGCCCTGCGTCAGGCGCTGTCGACGCCGCACCTGCCGCAGGGTGCGCCCTCGTCGCCGGCCCTCGCCAACCTGAGCCTGCAGCGCCTCGACTCGCGGCTCGCCGGCTGGGCCGACGCCTTCGGCGCCACCTACACGCGCTACGCCGATGACCTCGCGTTCTCGGGCGACGCCTCACTGGCCTCGATGGTGCGGGAGTTCGTCCGCGGGGCCACGGCGATCGTCGTCGACTCGGGTCACACGATCAATGCCCCGAAGACGAGGATCCGACGGGCGGGCACCCGGCAGACCGTCACCGGCATCGTGGTCAACGCCACCACTGCTCCCGGGCGTCGCGAGTATGACCGACTCCGGGCAGTCGTCCACAACTGCGTCACCCACGGGCCGGAGGGGCAGAACCGCGAGGGCCATCCGGCGTTCCGGCAGCAGCTGCTCGGCCGGATCGCGTGGGTGTCGCAGCTGCATCCGGAGCGTGGCGCCCGGCTGCGCCGCGAGTTCGAGCTCATCCGCTGGTGACTCGCGCGGCGAGATCGCGCTAGTGGTCGGGTGGATTCGACCACTACTGCGATCTCAGCGCCCGAAGGCCCGTCCAGCCCAGACGGGGGACTAGCGTAGAACGCCTCGTCCCCTAATCTGGGGGGATGACTTCGCCCGGATCTTCTGCGCCCGCGCTGCCCGATGCCCGCGCGACCATCGATGAGGCCGCGCGCACGATCGCCCTGTCGTCGGGCCTGACAGCGATCACGCTGCGCCGAATGGCGTCCGTCTCGAGCCTGTCGCCCGGGGTCATCGCCGCAGAAGAACCCTCGATGCACGCACTCGCCGCTCGCACCTTCTCCGACCTCGCGCTGAGCGAGCTGGGGCGAATCCGGGAGGTAGCAGCCGCGGCGTCGACCCCGCTGGAGGCGCTGCGGATCCTCGTGTCCGCCCTGCTCGCCACCGACCACAGCCTGTCGAAGACGATTTGGGCCGACGCCTGGAGCATCGGCCGCCACAACGACTTCGTGGCCGTGGCCGCCCGCGAGTGCATGACCACGTGGCAGGAGTTGGCGGTCTCGATCCTCGACGCCGGCAACGCCAGCGGCGACTTCCACGTGACGAATGCGCCTCTTGCCGCTCGTCAGTTCTTCGCTCTCATCGACAGCACGACGGTCTACGGGCTCGTCGGCTACCTGACCGAGGAGGAGCGCAGCCAGCTCGTCACCCGCTCGGTCGAGGTGAGTGTCGGACTCGCCGAGGGCACTCTCGCCGGGGGTAGCGTCGAGGGCTGACCGTGTCGCGGATCGCGGCGCGGGCGATCGAGAGGAGACGAGCACCATGGTCTACACCGCCCCGAGCGGCTTCACGACGAGGCCCGATCTCAAGGGCACCTTCGGCATGACGTCGTCGACGCACTGGCTTGCCACGGCTTCGGCCCAGGCCGTCCTCGAGCGGGGCGGGAACGCCTTCGATGCCGCCGTCGCGGGTGCGTTTGTGCTCCATGTGGTGGAGCCGCACCTCAACGGGCCGGGTGGCGACCTGGTCGCGCTGTTCGCGACTGCAGCCGACCCCTCGACTCCTGTCGTGCTCATGGGGCAGGGCCCCGCGCCCGCCGGTGCGACTGTCGAGCACTACCGATCGGAGGGCCTGGAGCTCGTCCCCGGGTCGGGGGCACTCGCCGCCACCGTCCCTGCCGCCGTCGACGCCTGGCTGCTGCTGCTGCAGGAGCACGGCACCTGGGAGCTCAGCGACGTGCTCTCGTACGCGATCGGCTATGCCCGCGACGGCCACCCGCTCACCGCCCGCGTTGCCACGACGATCGCCACCGTTGCCGATCTCTTCCGCGAGCACTGGCCGACCTCCGCCGACCGCTGGATGCCCGGGGGCCGCCTCCCGGCACCGGGCGAGCTGATTGTCAACGACGCCTACGCGGCCGTCTTGGAGAACCTCATCAGCGCAGGATCCGAGGGCGTCACCCGGGAGGACCGCATCGCGCTGGCCCGCACCGAGTGGGCCGAGGGTCAGGTGGCGCAGGCCATCGACCGCTTCGTGCGGACACCGCACCGCCACTCGACGGGAACAGATCACGCGGGCGTCATCCGCGCGTCCGATCTGGCCGCGTTCCGCGCGTCGTTCGAGGAGGCCGCGACCCTCTCGTTCCGCGGCGTGACGATCGCGAAGACCAAAGCCTGGGGTCAGGGGCCGGCCCTTCTGCAGGTGCTGGCCATGCTCGAGCCGCTCGCCGACGACCTGCTCGATCCGCAGACGGCAGCCGGGGCCCACACGATCATCGAGGCGCTGAAACTAGCCATGGCCGATCGCGAGGCCTACTACGGCGATCACGACGTCCCCCTCGATGCTCTGCTGTCAGAGGAGTACGCGACAGCCAGAAGGCAGCTCATCGGCGAGACGGCATCCCTCGAGGTGCGCCCCGGCCGGGTCGGTGGCGGAGGCTCCGAGATGCCTCCGATCCGCACCGGCTACCAGCCTCCCGCCGTCGCCGACGGTTCGGGATTCGCCGGTGTGGGGTTCGCTGGCGTCGGCGAGCCGACATTCGGCGACCTCGCTACAGCCCCGACGGGCGACACCCGTGGCGACACCTGCCACATCGACGTCGTCGACCGCTGGGGCAACATGGTCTCGGCGACTCCGTCGGGCGGCTGGTTGCAGTCGTCGCCGACGATTCCGGAGCTCGGCTTCTGTCTCGGCAGCCGCCTGCAGATGACCTGGCTGGAGGAGGGCACCGCATCGACGCTGACGCCGGGCCGCCGTCCGCGCACCACCCTGACGCCGACGCTGGTCTTCCACGACGGCCAGCCGATCGTCGCGCTCGGCTCACCGGGCGGCGACCAGCAAGACCAGTGGCAGTTGCTCTACCTGCTGCGGACCATCGTCGGCGGCTACTCGCCGCAGCAGGCGACCGATGCGCCGGCCCTCCACACGACGGCCTTCCCCGGCTCGTTCTGGCCGCGCACCTGGGAGCCCGGGGGCGTCGTGGTCGAAGACGCTCTGGGAGACGACGTGATCGACGGGCTCACTGCGCGGGGCCACGTCGTCACCCGGGCCGGCGACTGGAAGCTCGGCCGCCTCTCCAGCGTCAGTCGCGACCCGGAGACCGGCGTCGTCGGTGCTGCCGCGAACCCTCGGGGCGCGCAGGCGTACGCCGCGGGCCGCTGACGCTTTCTCCCGCGAGTGGGCGGGTGTCGCCCGCGAGTGGGCGGGTGTCGCCCGCGAGTCGGCGGGCGTTCTCAGGTGTCGGCGGGTGCTCCAGCGCCCGCCGACTCTCAAGAACACCCGCCGACTCGCCAGCGGGCGTGCAACGCTTGGCGCATGGATCTCGAGGTATCGCCCGCGCTCACGATTCCCGCCGGGGAACTCGTGTGGCGCTTCTCGCGGTCGTCGGGGCCGGGCGGCCAGCACGTCAATACGTCTGACAGCCGGGTGCAGCTCTCGTGGAGCCCCGCCGAGTCGGCCGTGCTGAGCGAGCAGCAGAAGTCGCTGTTGCGTGCGCGGCTCAGCCGTCGTCTCGTCGGGGGAGCGCTGACCGTCTCGGCGTCCGAGCAGCGATCGCAGCTGCGCAACCGCGAGAGCGCCCTTCTCAAGCTCGCCGAGCTCGTAGCTGCCGGCCTCGCGCCCGAGGGGCCGAGCCGACGTGCGACGAAGCGCACCCGAGGCTCGGATCGCCGTCGGTTGGCCGCGAAGGGCGCGCGGTCGGAGACGAAGCAGCAGCGTCGGCGGCCGTCGGCCGAGTAGCTCGCAGGCCGGCGCAGCATTCCGGCGGCGAACGTGCCGAAACGTCGAACGAGTGCGACCCGACCCCGGCGCTACTGTCGGCGCATGACGACACCGCTCCAGAACTTCATCGACGGCGACTACGTCGAGGCGACCGGCGAGACCACCTTCGACCTGATCGACCCGGCGACGGAAGAGGTCTACGGGTCGTCGCCCGTCTCGGATCCTGAATCCGTCGATCGCGCCTACCAGGCGGCGGCGCGGGCATTCGAGACCTGGGGTGAGACGACTCCCGCCGAGCGTCAGCTGGCGCTGTTCCGGATCGCCGACGCCATCGAGGCGCGCGCCGATGAGTTCGCCGACCTCGAGTCGCGCGACACCGGCAAGCCGCGCGCCACTCTCGTCGACGACGAGATCCTGATGTCGGTCGACCAGATTCGGTTCTTCGCGGGCGAGGCGCGCCACCTCTCGGGCATGAGCGCCGGCGAGTATCTCAAAGACCACACGTCGTTCATCCGCCGCGAGCCGATCGGCGTCGTCGGCCAGGTAACACCCTGGAACTACCCGCTCAACATGGCCGTCTGGAAGTTCGCGCCCGCGCTCGCCGCGGGCAACACCACGGTGCTCAAGCCGAGCGACACCACCCCGCTCTCGACGCTTCTGCTCGCCGAGGTCGCCGCCGAGTTCCTGCCGCCGGGGGTGCTCAACGTCATCACGGGCGATCGGTCGACCGGAGCGGCGATGATCGACCACAGGATCCCGCAGCTCGTCTCCATCACCGGCTCTGTGCGGGCGGGCATGGCCGTTGCCGAAGCAGCCGCCAAGGATCTCAAGCGGGTGCACCTCGAGCTCGGCGGCAAGGCCCCGGTGATCGTGTTCGACGACGCCGACATCCCCGCAGCGGTGGAGGGCATCGTCGCGGCGGGGTTCTTCAACGCCGGCCAGGACTGCACGGCGGCGACGAGGGTGCTCGTTCAGGCAGGCATCCACGACGAGTTCGTGAAGGCGCTGGCCGAGCGCGCGCGTGACCATGCCCGCGTGGGTGCGCCGTCGGATCCTTCGGCCTTCTTCGGCCCGGTCAACAACCGGGCGCAGCTCGAGCAGGTGCAGGGGTTCCTCGAGCGTCTGCCCGAGACGGCCGTCATCGAGACCGGAGGATCCCGCGTCGGCTCGATCGGCTACCTGCACGAGGCGACCGTCGTCTCGGGCCTCACCCAGCGCGATGAGGCCGTGCAGAACGAGATCTTCGGCCCCGTGGTCACCGTGCAGAAGTTCGCCGACGAGGCAGAAGCGTTGCGCTTCGCCAACGACGTGCAGTACGGCCTGGCGTCGAGCGTCTGGACCACAGACCACGCCACCGCCATGCGCTGCGCCAAGCGGCTCGACTTCGGCTGCGTGTGGATCAACACGCACATACCGATCGTCGCCGAGATGCCGCACGGCGGCTTCAAGCACTCCGGCTACGGCAAGGATCTCTCGTCGTACGGCTTCGAGGATTACACCCGTGTGAAGCACGTGATGTCGTACCTCGGCTGACCCGTCGAGCGGCTACCTCTCGAGGACTATTTCCCGACGAATCCATGTGCCCTCTTCGCTATCCGGGCGTGAGCCGTTTACCGTTAGGGCGTGACCCGATCATCTGCACCCCGCGTCGTCGGCGCCCTCTTGGGCTTCGTCGGCCTCTCCACCGTGGCCGGACTCCTGGCCGCCCTGCTCGTCGTGCCGTCCATCGCGGTCGCCGGCGAGGGGGTCGTGACCGCGGCCGACACGTTCAACGCGCTGCCGAGCTTCCTCAAGATCACGCAGCCCGCGCAGTCGTCGTCGATCTACGCGAAGAAGAACGGCAAGAACGTCAAGCTCGCGACGTTCTACGTGCAGAACCGCACCGACGTCTCGCTCGCCGAGATGTCGCCGTGGGTGGCCCGATCGGCCATCGCCACCGAAGACCCGCGGTTCTTCGAAGAGGGAGCGATCGACCTCCAGGGCACGATTCGCGGAGCCCTTTCGACCAGCATCGGCCACTCGGTGCAGGGTGGCTCGTCGATCACTCAGCAGTACGTCAAGAACGTCCTCGTGCAGCGATGCGCCCAGGAGAACGACGGCACGTCGAAGAAGGCTGTCGCGGCAGCGACCAAGTGCTACGAGGAGGTCACGGCGACGACGCCGGCCCGCAAGCTCCGCGAGATGCGGTACGCCATCGGTGTGCAGAAGCGGTACTCGAAGCACGACATCCTCAACAGCTACCTCAACATCGTCGGCTTCGGCGGCACCGTTTACGGCATCCAGGCCGCGGCCGAGTACTACTTCGGCGTTCCGGCGAAGAACCTCAGCCTCGTGCAGGCGGCGACTCTCACCGCGATCATCAACAACCCGTCGAACCTCCGCATCGACCACCCGTCGAACAAAGACAACGGCTCGGCGAACCACTACGCCAAGACCAAAGACCGCCGCGACTACGTGCTCACGCGCATGCAGAAAGAGGGCAAGATCACCGTCGCCCAGCGCGATAAGGCGATCGCCACGGCGGTCAGGCCGAAGATCACCCCGCAGGCCAACGGCTGCGCCACCGCGGTCAAGTACGACGCCGGCTACTTCTGCAAGTACGTCGAGCTGTCGATGATCAACGACAAGGCGTTCGGCAAGACCTCCGCGGAGCGCATCGAGAAGCTCACCGAAGGTGGCCTCAAGGTCTACACGACGCTCAACCTCGACCTGCAGGCGAAGGCGCAGGCCGCGGTCAGCGCGTCGATGCCCGCCAGCGTGCCGGGGCTCAACGTGGGTGCCTCGAACGTCGCGGTCGAGCCCGGAACAGGCCGCATCGTCACCATGGTGCAGAACACCAAGTTCGACGAAACTGCTTCGGCGTCGGCCGGCACGACCAGCGTCAACTACAACACCGACCACAATCGGGGCGGCTCTCAGGGGTTCCAGACCGGTTCGTCGTTCAAAGCCTTCACGCTGGCGGCCTGGCTGGAGGCCGGGCACACGCTGAACGAGTCGGTCAACACGACCGAGCACGCTCTCCCCTTCTCGGAGTTCACGAACTCCTGCTACGGGCTCGGCAACGAAGTCTGGAACGTCGCGAACGCCGAGGCGGCACCCGCCTCGATGACGGTGCTTCTCGCCACCGAGGAGTCGATCAACACCGCCTACGCCGCGATGGGTCGCAAGCTCGACCTCTGCAACATCCAGAAGACCGCCTTCAACATGGGCATCCACGCGGCCGACCCCGACGCCAACCCGTTCACCTCACCGCCGTCGATGATCCTGGGCACCAACTACATCGCCCCGCTGACTATGGCCACGGCCTACGCCGGCATCGCCAACCACGGCGTCGTCTGCACCCCGGTTTCGATCACCCGCATCGACGGCGCCGACGGCAAGAGGATCGCCCCGACCGCGACGAAGTGCACGCAGGGCATGTCGACAGACGTGGCCGATGGCGTGGCGTACGCCCTGCAGACGGTTCTCAAGCCGGGCGGAACGGCGGCCAGCGCCAACCCAGGCGATGGCGTTCCGATCATCGCGAAGACCGGCACCACCGACGGCGCCGTGCAGAACTGGCTCGTCACGTCGACCTCGAAGATCGCCCAGGCCACCTGGGTGGGCAACATCTCCGGGAGCGCGGGCTTCTACAAGACCTACATCAACGGCCAGTACGGCTACGGGCTCAAGTTCACGATGGACAAGACGATCATCGCCGACCTCAATGCCGCCTATCCCGGTGCGGCGCAGTTCCCCGCGCCTCCCCAGTCGGAGATCGGCGTGGTGGCCAAGCCGAAGCCCGCCGCGACCAACGACTCGAAAGACGGCGCGGCCGGCACCGACAAGAAGACGAACGACACCGGCAACGCCGGCCAAGGTAACCCCGGCAAGGGCAACCCGGATAAGGGCAAGGGCAAGAACTAAGCCGCCGCGGCACGCACTTCGACTAGGCGACGAAGGCGGGATCGCTCAGGCTGCGGCCCGCGTGGCCTGCTGATCGCACGGCGGTCCAGGCATCGGCGAGGCGGGTGAGACCCTCCGTCAGGGTGGCCTGGTCGGCGGTGATGGGGATCCTGACCCGCCGTTCGAAGGCACCGTCGATGCCGAAGCGCGAGCCCGCAGTGACAGTCACGCCGCGCGCGCGCCCGGCCTGCACGAGCGCACTGCTGAGCGGTGCCCCGAGGTGCACCCAGAGCGCCAGGCCACCGTCGATCGCCGGCACGTGCCACTCGGGCACCAGCGACCGCAACAGCGCGGTGGCGTGGTCTCGTCCGTGCCGGAGCTCGTCGCGACGAGACTCGAGGATCCGAGGAAGGTCGCCAATCGCCTCCTGAGCCACCAGCTGCTCGATGACGGCGTTGCCCATGTCACCCGCCGGGCGCGCGAGCGCGAGCCGCTCGATCAGGTGCCGATCGGCGCGGATCCAGCCGATGCGAAGCCCGCTCCACACGGTCTTGCTGAGCGACCCGACGGTGATCACGGTGGCGCCGTGGTGCGGAACCGCGGCGAACGGGGTTGCGACGAACGGCCGGTCGATGTCGAGGTCGGCGGTCGTCTCATCGATGAGCAGCGGGGTGCCGGTCTGGGCTGCTGCGCGCAGGATTCGGAGGCGTTCGTCGTCGTCGAGCGACGCGCCCGTCGGGTTCTGGAAGTCGGGCATCAGGTAGGCGAGCGCGGGTCGTGCGCCGCGCAGGGTGTCGACCAGTTGGTCGGTGTCGTAGGTCGAGGCGCCGTTCTCGAGCGATGCTTCGGCCCGGCTGTCGAGGGGGCTCGCGATGAGGCGCGCCCCCGCCGCGAGGAAGGCGTCGAGCGCGTGCGGGTAGCTCGGCGATTCGACGACCACTCGATCGCCGCGGCCGAGGAGGGTGCGGGCGACGAGGGCGATGGCGTGCTGGGCGCCCAGCGTCACGAGGATGTTCTCGGGGGAGGTCGGGGCCCCGCGCTCGGTGTATCGGCGGGCGATCGCGGCACGGAGGTCGGGCAGCCCGAAGAAGTCGATTCCGGCGTGGTTGAGGTGGTGCGGGAGACGCTGCAACGCTCGCGCCGAGAGGTCGGGCAACTCGTGCCAGGCACGGGGCACGGCTTTGCTGAGGTCGAGGTCGAGAGGCGCCGGGTCACGACGTCGCGGCACCGACGGGAGCTCGAGCACGCTGCCCGAGCCTTGAATGCTTCGTAGGATGCCCTTCTCTCGGAGCACGCGGTAGGCCGACACGATGGTGGTGCGGCTGACCCCCAACGCCTTCGCCATCTCGCGCTCGGCGGGCAGACGGGTGCCCGACGCGACTCGCCCGTCGAGGAGGAGAACTTCGAGCTTCGCGGCCAGGTCTGCGTGCGCGTGGCCGCCCACTCGCCACTCGCCGAGGAGTCCGGTCAGGGCGGTTGTTCCGATCAGCATGGTGCCACTGTAGCCGTATTGGACCTTGGCGCGGCGGCTCGATCACGATTGGATCGCATCATGAATCAATTGGACTGCGCGACTCTCGCCATCTTCATGTTTGCCGGGCTCGGGATCCTTGCCGCCCTTGTCGCGATCGTCGCCGCCGCTCGCGACGGGTACGGCAGGGTGGCCGAGCGAAAACCGAGTGATCGCGAGTCGCGCTGGGGGTAGCGACTGCTGGTCTCCGTACCGACCTCGGGCGGTCAGCGGCGAAGCGTCACGGCCGGGTACTCCGCGAACCGCTGCACGTAGGCCGACGAGAAGCGGCCGGAGTGGGCGAAGCCCCAGCGCTGCGCGATTGCGCCCACCGTCGCGTCGGTCGGCGAGGCGGCGAGCAGCTCGGCGCGGACGAGATCGAGCCTGACCCCGCGCAGGTAGTCGGTGGGTGTGGTGCCGAGCTGGTGATTGAAGGCGTGCTGCAGCCCGCGCAGGCTCAGGCCCGCCGCCTGGGCGATCGACGAGGTGGTGATGGCCTCGGCGGCGTGGTGGTGAATGTATTCGAGTGCCGTGACGAGGCGCGCGTTACCCGGTGGCAGGGCGATGGCAGCGACCTGTGGCCCCTGATGCGGGAACGTGTCGAGAAGCGTTGAAGCTGCGAGTCGCTTGGCCTCGGCACGCAGCAGAGGGTCGGGCTCGCTGCCGAGCATGGTCCGCGCCACCGACGAGACGACGTCGTGCCACCGCTTCAGTGCGGCGGGATCGAGCTGGGCCGTGTGGTCGAAATGCAGCTTTTGCGGTTCTCCTCCGGTGCGCTCGGCGGCGAGTCGCTCGAGGTAGCCCGCGTCGAAGTGGATGAGATTCTGTCTGACGTCGCTGAAGTGGAAGGCGTAGCGCTTGCCTGTCGGAAACATCGCCGGCCGTCCGGTCGACATCTGAACCTCGTCGCCGCCGATGTCCATGACTGCCCTGCCGGCGGTGATCCACGAGACCACGTATTCGTCTTGGGGCTCGATGGTGCCCCGCATCGAGGCGGTGAACGACGACGTGCGGAGCGTCATCTCGTCGTCGCCCACGACCGTGTAGCGGAAAGAGAAGGGCCCGTCTGTCGGTTCGGCGTAGAACCCGGACCCGTTGTAGCCGCCCGAGTAGAGGTTGATGGCCTCGTCGGGTTCGTGGCCCCCGTAGGCGGCCCGCTGCATCGCGTCGTCGGATGGCGAAGCGGCGTCGTTCTGGCTCATCGAGGTGGATTCTCGCACGTAATCTGATCGCCGGTAAATCCCCTTTCGCAGTTTCTGCGCCAGTGATAGGGGCACGTTTCTCGGCAGCTGTCGGAGAGACTTCAGGGTCTCGGGCCAGAGTGGGTGATTCACACCCCTGCAAGGAGACCCCGATGACCGACCCCACCCCCACCGGGCCCGCACGAGGCCCCAGCGACGACACCCCCACCGAGCGTCCCGCCGTTCCGCAGTACGGTGAATACGCCGCCCCCGGAACGCAGCCCGTCGTTCCCCCGCAGCAGCCCCAGGCCGAGTCCACCGGATCGGCGGCTGAATCCGCCGGCGGCGTCGGAGCCTTCGTCGGTGGCGCCTATCCGCAGGTGGTCGCCACCTTCACGAAGTACGAAGACGCCCAGCGCGCCGTCGACTACCTGAGCGACGAGGGCTTCCCGGTGCAGAACGTCTCGATCGTGGGTCACGACATCCGCACGGTCGAGAACGTCTCCGGTCGTCTGACCAAGGGCAAGGCCGCGAGCCGCGGCGGTCTGAGCGGCCTCTGGTTCGGCCTCTTCCTCGGCCTGCTGTTCGCGGTCTTCGTGCCGGGAGTGCAGATCGTTCCGGCGCTCCTGACTGCCGTCGTGGTCGGTGCCCTCTGGGGTGCCCTCTTCGGCTTCGTCGGTCACGCCATGACTCGCGGCCAGCGCGACTTCTCGTCGGTCAAGACGATGGAGGCGGGCCGCTACGAGGTCCTCGTCCGCGGTGAGTTCGCGACGAAGGCGCAGCAGATGCTGACCGACAACGTCTACAAGTAGGCATCCGGTCTCGAGACGATCAGCCCCCGCGACCCTGCGTCGCGGGGGCTCCGTGCATCCTGGGCCGACTACAGTGCAGGGCATGAGTACCGCCCCGACAGCCCTCCCGTCCGTCTTCGTCGTCGGAGAGGCGCTGATCGACATCGTCGTCGACGGCGACTCGACCACCGAGCACCCGGGCGGTAGCCCGATGAATGTCGCCTTCGGGCTCGCCCGACTCGGTGTGCCGACGTCGTTCCGCACCTCGCTCGGGCGTGACGAACGCGGAAATGCCCTTCGCCAACACCTCGACTCGGCGGGTGTGCAGCTCGATTCCGCGTCGGTCACCGACGAGCCGACATCGACGGCAGAGGCAAGGATCCAGCCCGACCGTTCGGCGAAGTACGACTTCGACATCTCGTGGAACCCGGGGTCCCTCTCCGTCCCGTCCGGGGTCTCCGTCGTGCACACGGGCTCCATCGCCACCGTGCTCCACCCCGGGGCGGACGCCGTCGCCGAGCTCTTCACCGCGGCGCACAACTCGGTGCTCCTCTCCTTCGACCCGAACGCGCGCCCCAGCGTCACGCCCGACCGAGACGCGGCGGTGCTCGACGTCGACCGTATCGCCGAGGTCTCGCACGTCGTCAAGCTGAGCGACGAAGACGCCGCCTGGCTGCACCCCGGCGCAACGCTCGACGAGGTGCTCGACCGCTATCTCGGCCTCGGTGCGGGGCTCGTCGCGATCACCTGCGGTGGTGAGGGCTGCATCGCGGCCTCGCCGAACGCCCGGATCGCCGTCGCCGCACCGCCCGTCGACGTCGTCGACACGATCGGCGCTGGCGACGCGTTCATGTCGGGCCTGCTGTTCGGCATCCTGTCGAACGACCTGGTCGACACGGTGCGCTCCGGCGGTCTCGCGCAGGAGGGGCTCGAGGCCATCGTCGGCACGGCCCTCGTGAGCGCGCAGATCACAGTGTCGAGGGCGGGCGCGAACCCGCCTACCCCCGACGAGCTGTACGGGCCGTCCGAGGCGTAGACACCAGGGCCTAAGCGGCAGGGCCCATGCGGCTGGGCTCAAGCGGGAGGGCCTAGCCGGCAGGGCCTAGGGGCGCAGGGCGTCGACGGCGGGTTCGGCGGAACTGGGCTCGGAGAGCGGCGCTGCTGCGGGGTCGGCCGGGCCTGGATCCTCGGTTCTGCCGCCCCGACCGAGCGTCAGCAGAACGACAGCGCCGACCAGGGCGAACGCCGCCGCGATCGTGAAGTCGAGACCGTACCCCGACGACGACACCGCGATGCCGCCGAGCACTGATCCGGCAGCGATCGACAGCTGGATTGTCGTGACGAAAAGCGCAAGGCTGCCCTCGGAGCCGCCCGGGGTGGCAGTCGCCATCCAGGTCTGCATGCCGAGCGGCATCGCACCCCAGACGAAGCCCCACAGGGCGAGCAGCACGAAGACGCCCGGCACCGACCAGGCGAGGATCGGCAGCAGCACGATGGCCACGGCGAGAAGCACCTTGCCGACGGTGAGCGTTGCGACCATGTTCCGCGACAGGGTGGCCCCGGCGACGAAGTTGCCCGCGATTCCGGCGACGCCGAACAGGAGCAGGGCGAGCGTGATTGTGCCCGCGGTGACCTTGACGAGATCCTCGAGGTAGGGGGCGACGTAGGTGTAGGCGGCAAACTGGGCGAGGAACACGAAGACCGTCGTGATCAGGCCGATGCGAGCGCGCGGCACCCGCAGCAGACCGCCGAGGGTGGCGAAGCGCACACGCTGCACCGCCGGAATCGACGGCAGGAGCACGAGTTGGCCGACCAGTGCCAGGGCGGCGAGGGCGGCGCTGATCAGGAATGCGACGCGCCAGCTGGCGAAGCTCGAGACGAACGCGCCGAGCGGGAGGCTGGCGACGGTGGCGACCGAGATGCCGGCCGTGATGATCGAGGTGGCCTTGATCACCGACCGGGCTTCGACGAGTCGGGCGCCCATGCCTGCACCGATGGCCCAGAAGCCGCCGAGGGCGACGCCCAGCAGCATGCGGGCGACGATCAGCAGCCCGAACGTGGGGGCGAAGGCGCCGACGAGGTTGGCGACCACCAGCAGGACCGTGAGCGACCAGAGAACGGTGCGCCGGTCGACCCGCGAGGTCAGCACGGTCACGACGGGCGAGCTGATCGCCGCCGTTAGCCCGGTCGCCACGACGACGAGGCCCGCGGTGCCGATTCCGATGTGGAGGTCGTCGGCGATCGCGGGCAGAAGCCCGATCGGAAGGAATTCGGAGAGCACCAGCACGAACGACCCGAGCGCTACCGAGAGCACTCCGAGCCAGCCGCGCCGATCAGGCGTCTGAGTCATGCTCACCCCAAGCGGTGCTCCGAGCGATCCATTCCCGCGTACCGTGAGATCGTGCCGCACGAGACGACCGAGCCGAGGATCCCGGTGCTCGGCATTCCGACGCCGGTCACCATCGAGGCTCTGCTCGCGTCACCTCGTCACCGCTACGCCGGTCGGCCCGGCGACGGTGCCCTGCCCGCGACCGAGCTCGGACTCGCTCCGGGGGAAAGCGAGTCGCGCACCTCGGTGACCGTCCGCGGCGGTCTCGGAATCGTCGGCGACCGCTATTTCGGCAAGCCCGCGCATCGGGCGGCCTCGGTGACGCTGTTCGACCTGGACGCCCTCGACGAGTCGGCCCGGGAACTCGGCCTCGACGCGCTCGATCCCCTCGCGACCCGGCGCAACGTGCTGCTGCGCGGCGTCGCTGTCGACCAATTGCGGGGTGCCGTTTTCACACTCGACTCAGGATCCGGGCCGGTCGCCTTCCGCGCTGGCCGCCCCGCGAATCCGTGCGCGTGGATGGACCACGAGCTCGCACCCGGTGCGTTCGCGGCCCTCCGGGGGAGGGGCGGCATGCGGTGCGAGCCCCTTGCCGATGGCGTATTGCACGTTGGCAAAGCCACCTTTGTGCTGCTCTCGTCTCCCGTGCCTCCGGCGAGGCGACAGCGCTGATCCTCGGCTGGTCGGGCGCTTGCGGGGTCGACCCGTCGACGGCGTGGTTTTGCCGACAATTGTTTGATACTTTTGACGCACCCACGGTAAGGATCAGGATCGTGGGGCAGATGGCATTCGTGCCGTCGCGAGGCCGGTCGTTTGGGTCGGCCGGCCTCGCTTCTTGACTTCTCTGTCTTTTCGACTTCTCTGTCTTTTCGCCTTTTCTGTCTCTCTTGCCGCTTGCGGTGCTTTGTCGCGAGGCATCCGTTGTCGGAGGGCTACGGTGTCAGCGTGGATCCCCGAGCCCGTCGTAGTCGTGACCGCCTTTTCGCGGCCGTCCTCGAGCTCGCGGCCTCGGGCCGGGTCGACGATGTCAGCGTCTCGGAGGTCGCGCGAACGGCTGGCGTTACCCGCGACACCTTCTATCGGCATTCCGGCTCGGTCTCGGAGCTGTTGACGATGGCACTTGCGGAACGCCTACTCGACTACCTTGCGGGCCATGTCGGCGAGGAGTATCCGACACCCTCCGAACTGGTCGACGTGTTGGCGAGCGCCGAGCTGGCTCTTCTCCGCCACATCGCCGAACTCGGATCCGTCTATCGAGCAGCCCTCGGCGGATCGAGTGCCGCTCCCGTGCGTCGAGCGCTCACGTCGTTTCTTCAGGAGAACATCGAGGTCGCGCTGCGCCTCTACCCCGAGATCGCGCCGCTCCCCGAGAACGAAATGGACGACCTCTCGCGGGCAATGATCGCCGCGTACGCCGCCTCTGGCACGGTGGGCGCCATCGAAGTGTGGCTCCACTCCGGTGACCTCGACGACCCGGCCGGCGCGAGTCTCATCATCGCCGCCGGAGCACCGACCTGGTGGCGGAAGGCTACGGGAAAGAACGTCTGACTGCTTCTTCGGGGGTCTGGAGAATCCCGGGTGCGGCTCGTAGACTTCTCACTGGAAGCACCGAGGGTTCCGGCCGAGACGCCCTCAGTGCTCGACCCGTACCGCTCTCCTTCGATCACTCTCTTTTGTGCGACGTTCGCGCACCCTGTTCTGAGCCGGAAGGGCTGTATGCACGACCTCACCATCGAATTCGTCGTCCGCGATCACTCGGGAGCCATCGCCGCCCTCGTGACACCGGACGGCGTCATCGACGCCGAGGCGGCCTCCGATCAGATCGCCCGAGGCGAAGCGCACTACTTCGCCGGCCCCGACTCCTACGCGCGCACCCGGGTTCGATCGATCCCCGCTCTCGGAGGCCCGTACCTTTACGCCAACTGGGACGGCACGCGGCGCAATAACCTCCACGACCTCGCCCGGGGTCTCGCGCGTATCGACCGACGCACCGCCGCTCGCCTCGTCGCCGCGCGCGGCCCGTGGTTCCGGCGCCTCTTCGGCCAGGCCAAGGCCTACCTCGCGGCGTGAGCTATGGGCCGTCTGACCACCGGGCCGCGGCGGCCCCTCACGCCCTGCGATAAACTCCGACCATGTCGGTCTTCGCAGTCTTCCTCGCCATCGTGGCGGGTCTCATGGCCATCGCCCTCGTCGCGCTCTTCGTGACCCTCGTCGTCCTGGCGGTGCGCGCCCGCGGCAAGCGCCGTTCGGTGCAGTATCGCCCCGGCGCCGAGCGCTAACTATCGAGTCGGCCTGTGCTTGAGGCATCTACGGTTCACGGATGTTGCCTCCAGGCAGGAGGACAACTCGCAGGCGACGTCTATGTAGCGGGCCTTGCCGGCGGTGACCGCTTCGCTCATTGCGCCAGGGATGAGCGTGCACGAGATGCGCGAGTACGCCGCCGCGTACCGGGCGGGGGCTCACGATGCCGAACGGCTTGCACTTCTTGAACAGCACCATGCGGCCGTCCTCGAACGACAGGCCGAGGTCCAGCGGCATCTTGCTGCGCTGGAACGGAAGATCGCCGCATACCGCCAGGCCATCGCTGCGTCGAGAGCGGCCGAGCAGCCCCCGGCCTAACCGCGCTGTCCGTTAGGCCATCGCTGACCGGATAAGTCTGCAATAATCTGCGCATGGATGCGGATAACAGATGCGGTCGTCACGTCGACAGTGGCTACGTCGAGCTCGCGGTTGAGGTCTTCAGCATGCTGGCCGATGCGACACGGGTGCGGATCGTCCTGGCACTTTCCGACGGAGAGCTGCCCGTCAACGATCTCGCCGAGCAAGTCGGGAAGTCACCGGCCGCGGTTTCTCAGCACCTGGCCAAGTTGCGCCTAGCGCGCGTGGTCGCGACCCGGCAGGAGGGCACGCGCGTCTTCTACCGACTGACGAACGAGCACGCCCGCCAGCTCGTGTCGGACGCAATCTTCCAGGCCGAGCACCAGCTCGGCGGCACCCCCGCCCACCACCACGACGGAGCGTCTCGTGCTCACCGCTCTTCGTAGCCGCGGCGTCCAGGCCGCCCTAATGTCAGCAGTGCTCTTCGGGGCAGGGACGCCAGCGGCGAAGCTACTGCTCGACTCGGTCAGCCCCTTCATGCTCGCCGGCCTGCTCTACGTCGGCTCCGGCCTCGGACTCGGACTCATCCGCCTAGTCCGCCGCTCCCCACGCGTGCACCTGGCTCGAGACGAGCGACTGCCTCTCGCTGGCGCGATCCTGTTCGGCGGCATCCTGGGGCCGGTGCTGCTGCTGGTCGGACTCGTCAACATGCCCGCCTCGGGAGCCTCGCTGCTGCTGAACGCCGAGGGCGTCGCGACGGCGCTGCTGGCTTGGTTCGTGTTCCGGGAGAACTTCGACCGTCGCATCGCGCTCGGGATGGCCGCCATCGTCGTCGGCGCCGTCGTACTGACCGTTCCTCAGGGGATCGAGTTCGGCAGCGCGTGGCCCTCGCTGGCGATCGTCGGCGCCTGCCTGGCATGGGGCATCGACAATAACCTCACCAGGAAGGTCGCGATCCACGACGCCTCCTGGCTCGCCGCCGTCAAGGGCGGCGTCGCCGGTCCCGTCAACCTCGCCCTGGCTCTCCTCCTGGGCGCTCATCTGCCGGCCGCCGGGAACGTCGCCGCCGCGATGGTGGTGGGCTTCTTTGCCTACGGCGTGAGCCTCGTGCTCTTCATCGTGGCGCTGCGCCATGTCGGCACCGCCCGCGCCGGGGCCTACTACTCGGTCGCACCGTTCTTCGGCGCAGTGCTCGCAATCGTGCTCGGCGAACCCGTGACGGTGCCCCTCGTCGTCGCGGGCGTGCTGATGGCCGTCGGGATCTGGTTGCACCTCACCGAGCGACACGAGCACGAGCACACCCACGAAGAGGTCACCCACGACCACTGGCACCACCACGACGAGCACCACCAGCACGCCCACGACCACCCCGTCACGGCGGGCACCTGGCACCGCCACGTCCACACGCACGAGCCGATCACCCACACCCACGAGCACTACCCCGACAGCCACCACCGCCACACGCACTGAGGCGTCTCGATAGCCGATCGACGATCGAGACGGGCAACGAGTGGTCAGGCGGTGGCCGATCCGGACGGGACGAGCACCGACGGGATCGCCGGGCCGAGGGTGGTGACGACGCGGTCGTGGTCGGCTGCGACGAGCGTGGGATCACGAAGTGCCTCGGGTGCCTTGGAAGCGCCTGGTGCGCTGCCGGGCTCGGGCGGGCGAAGCCCGAGATTGCTCGGAGCGGAAAGGATCGCGATCACATACTCAGCGTGGCAGAGCCCGCAACATGAGGGTTGCCGTCCTGAACGGGGATCGCCGCATGGGACGTCGTCAACGGCTTTGGCGAAGGAACAGGGTAACCGTCGCGACGATTAGGGCGCGACGATCAGAATCCGAATCCCGACGAGGTGAGAGCCGGCGGTACCGGGGTACGGCGCCTAGTTAGCTCCGATCCAGCCCTCGGGCGTCAGGCCCCGTGAAGTCAGTGAGGACGAGGTTTTGACGGCCATCGATGAGCTCGCGTGCAATGTCGAGGTGGCCGGCATGCGCGGCCGTCTCCGTGATGACGTGCAGTACCGTCGCCAACAGACTCCGCCGGGGGGCCCATGGGTAGGCGGACAGTGCTTGCGTCGAAGGGAGTGCGTCGAGCGGCGTGGCACGGATGATGTCATCGGAACGTGCGGCCGCTGCTTGGTACTCGTTGACGACGAGTTGTCGGGCGGGCCACGGTGTCGGGTGCCACACATCGTCGTCCGTGGGCAGGTCGAGTGCTTCACCGGCGACGACCCCCTGGAACCAGAAGTGCTCGACGTCGATGGTCAGATGACGGATCACACCAAGTGGTGCCCAACCCGAGGGAATCATCGATCCTGTCGTTGCTTCGTCGGGTAGTCCATCGAGTGTCTGCAGGACACGACGGCGCTGCTCATCCAGGGTTGACAGCAGGCTGTTAAGCAGGTCGGTCATCGCCCCAGACTCTGCGGATTGCTCGTAAATCGCAATCCGCAAACCACCGCTGTTCCAAACAAAATCAGACGGGGCCTAGTGGCGAGCACGCCGGGATGGTGCCGGCGAGCCCGCGCGGAAGCGTGTTTTAGCGCCCGGTAGCGGATCCCCGACCGAGATTCATTCCGGACTGACCCGACCTAACGAGACGTCCCTACTCGCGCAGCTACGGGGATGGGCTCGACGCACACGATCGTTCGAACCGGACGCAAGTGCAAGACGCGTGCGCGTGGTCATAAGTGGGTTAGGTGGACCGTGCCGTTGATCAAGAACGGGGGGACGATGTGATGTTGGACGAGTTGTATCGCGACGACCGCTTGCACGATTGTGAAGAACCAGACCGCTGCGACGTAGAGCCACATCCACCCGATCAGACGATCAGTGCTCAGCCGAGCGATGCCAGGGGTGTGATGTAGCGATCGATGAGCTTGAGACTTTCGGAGGACAACCCACGCGGCTGCCCCTAGGGCAAGGATGACCAATTCCCCCCACCCCGTGGCAGCACCGGTGAGCTGTACTGCGGTGATCGGTCTCCCGTCGGATGCGGTTTCGATGGTGCTCGCCCAAGACCAGCTACCGGTCATTCCGTAAAGGGCCGAGGCCACAATGGTCGAGCCCACTATTGTTGCCATCGTGGCCGAGCGTTGGACGCACGGGCGTCGCTTGCCGTGTCTGACGGTGTCGACTTGTTCGGCCGTGGTCATTGCGAAGGCCTTTCTAGTGGCCGATCTGTGGCAGTTGGTAGGCCCTGATCCGACCTGCGTGTCGCCGGATGCCTGTTGAAGAATGAGTGTCCACTGGAACTGTATCGCCGCTCATGAGGTGGCACATTCCCATGCGAGCAGTTCTCATGCGGGCACCGCGATCGGAGTAATCCTGCCGAGGATGTGCGATCAGTGCGACTCGGCATTGCCGACTTGGACTCACTGATCGCTAGCGGGGACATTGTCGACCCGGCTTTCATCGTGGCGCGTGCCGCCGCAGCCACCGCCGGGATCCTTCCCCCGCTCGCTCCAGCTCTTGCCCCGTAGTCAATTGACTGGCGGCGCATGCTCCCATCTATGCTGACCAGAACAAGACCGCCCAGCCGGGACCTAGCATCAGTGAATGGACGACGCGGCGGGGTCACAAATCGGCGGCCGGCGACGCCAGGCCGAGGTGATCGCGTTCTGGTCGCTTACGGTGCTGGGTACGGCGATCATGTGCGGGGCGTGGATGTGGCTGGGCCTAGCTTCCACAGAGCAGGTGACGGAGTCGGCCAAGGCGCCTCCGGGTGACACCTCGACCGATGGAATATTTGTGATCTTCGGCGTAGTGCCGCTCGTGATCACACACCTGCTCGGACTCGTCATCCTGCGGCGGGCCGCACCGCACGAACGAGGCAAGCGCGGTACGCGCTGGGCCATGGCCGCCATTGCGGTTCTTGTCACGTCTGCGATTGGCCTTGCCGTGGCGATACAAGTCAACGGTGGGGCCCTCCTTACCCCCGATGACGGCGGCTAGGCCCCGTAAAGGCATTAAGAGTTAGGCAGAATGCAGTGCCCGATAACCAATAGGTTCCTCGACACGTGCGCGACCTCTATAAAGAGCTACTAGCCCTGCGGTGATTGGGATCGGATAGGCGGCAGTGGGGTGAGATGCCGACAAGTTGCGTTCTGTTCCTCGGTGGGGTTCATCGCGGCTCCATCAGTGCGGTTCATCCGCCGCTGAGTCGGTGCGACTCGGCGGACCAGCTGCTAGCAAATGATTGTAGGAATGCAACACTTCTGTCCGATCCGGCCATGTATTGGGTGTAGGTCACGACTGGAGGAATCATGAACGACACCGAGCTTGACGAACTGCTCTGGCACGCGAGGCCAAAGGTGCCACTCGGCGACGAGATCGACGAAGCCACCACGGGACTTGTGTACAGCAGCAAGGCACATGTCGGCGTGGGCCCGGGAAAGCCCACACGCCATCGCCGCCCCCTCCTCATTGCCGCGGTTGCCGCGGGCGCGATCGTGCTTACCGCAGGGGCTAGCGTCACGGCGGCCCAGCTGGGCATACCACCCTTTCAGGGCATCGAGGCCGGAACGCAGAGGCTCGCGACGGCCGCGCCCATCGACTACGTCGAGACGGACGGAACATCGGTAACGTGCAAGGCCTTCCTTGAATTTCGCAACCTGAACAGTTCGGAGCAGGCGACGGTCGAGTCGGCCGTCGCGTCATATGACTGGTCGCGGGTGGGACAGACGGCATACGACCGTGCGCATGACGCTGCGACGACAGCTGAGGATCGATCGATACTCTTCGGCGACCGCATCGCTGCCGAGCTCTACAAAGTGGGAGCCTCGGCACTGCCCGGACTCACCCGTACTTCGGCCGACCCCCGCGGCCACGAAGTGCTCTACAACGGTTACGGCATGTCGTGCACGCCGCAGAACACATGGTGAGCGTCGAGACCGCGGAGCCGTCGACCCTCGACCTCGAGCAACTGCTGCGCCGCGAATCGCCCCTCCTGCTGGCCTACTTCGTGCGCCGCGTCGACCCGATCGAAGACGCTTCCGATCTGCTCAGCCAGACGATGGTTGTCGCATGGCGGCGGCGGTCCAGCATCCCCGTCGACGAGACCCAAGCGCGCATGTGGCTATTCGGCGTCGCTCACAAGACTCTCGCGACCCATCGGCGAGGAGTGCAACGGCAGGCGGCCCTCGGGACTAAATTGCGTGAGCAACTTCTAGTTAAAGGCCACGGTGCCGGATTGAGCGGGCATCCATACCGCCCAGATCTGGACCAGCGTACCGATGCCCTGCTCGCTGCGCTGGCACGGCTAAAACCCGCCGATCGTGAGCTCGTCACCCTGGTGCACTGGGACGGCTTCACGCTTGCCGAGTGCTCAGCCCTCCTCGATCAGCGCCCCGCCACCACTCGGAGCCGCTACAGCCGTGCCCGCGCCCGACTCCGCGCACTGCTGCTCACCGGCTGATACGCGAAGCAATCGGAAGGGTCAAGAACGGTTTCAAGAACGCGTGTCCCCGCCGCGATGATCCGAGCAACTAGCAAGCGGGCATTCCGTGGCGCTGCCCGGCCAGCGATCGGCTATCGAGACGGGCAGTGTCGGCACGGCCAGTTATTCGAGGTCTGCATTTCGGGGAGGAGCAGCCGTGGGCGGTGCTGACTACCCTGAAGCAGTGCGGCACACCCCTTCAGGGACGATCCTCGGTGTTGCACGTGACGCACTGTATTTCGGCGGCAGACGGGTCAGGAAGCCTCAGTAGGTCTTCTTCGCGGTGCAGGTCTCTTGGGACGCGTTCTGGCCGGTAGCCGTACCGGGGAGGACCGCTGTCGCCTGTGAGGGCGTTGGCGTCTTCGGATTGCTGGCACTGGGCCTGGCCGAGGGTTTTGCGGTGGGGCTTGCAGCAGGACTTGCCGCGGGAGTGGTGTTGAGGGTGGCCGATTGCCCGAGACTGTCTGGGGACAGTTGGATGGCTTGATTGCTAGCAAGGGCCGCTTTCAGCGCAGAGACCCCGTTGGAGTCCGGAATGAGCCGATTTGGGTTGGTTGGGTCGTCAAGGCTGGGGTACTGCAGAAACACGATGTTGTCGAGCCCGATGCTTTTCACTGCCGTGGCGATCTTCACAAGAGTGCCGGTGTCGAGGCTCGATGATTTTTGGACGTTCTGCAGAGCAGCGGTTGCCAAGCTGTAGAGCTTGACAGGGTTGCTGAGGGTGCCGCCGTTGACGATTTTGCGCATCAGTGCCGACATGAAGACTTGCTGGTTGCTGATCCGTGCGGTGTCCCCGCCGAAGCCGACGCCGTGGCGGGTTCGGAGAAACGCGCCGGCTTCTGCTCCCACGAAGGTGTGATTGCCGGCCTTGGTGATGTTCAATGGCGGGTCGGTATTGGGATCGATCAACGGCGTCGCGAGGCACACGGTGACACCGCCGACGGCTGTCGTCATCTTGACCACGCCGTCGAATTTTACGGACGCGGCGTAGTTGATCTGGACCCCGGTAAGGCCAGCAACAGTTGCGGCGACACATTGAAGGCCGAGCTTCTCACCTCCACGCCCCAAGGCGGTGTTCAGCATATCCTGGGGACTGGCTGGTGTAGTTCCGCCTTCGTCGTTCTGACAGGCCGGTATGGGGACTTCGAGATCGCGGGGCAGGCTGATGACGGCCATGCTTGTGTGCGATTGGTTAATGTGGATGAGCAGGTTGGTGTCGTTTTGGCCAACACCGGAGCTGGCTGCTTGATTGGCAGCATCGTCAAACCCGGCTCCCTGTCCCGTCCTGGTGTCTGATGCGACGACAAGCATGTTCACCTCCCCTTCATAGGCTGTGAGGGGTGGGGTAGTCGCGGCTACTTTGCCCGACGGTGCGGCTGCCGTGAACGGTATGGAAGGTGCTGCCTCATCGAAGGCTTTCCAGGTCGCAATGGCAGCAACGGACGAAGTGCTGGCTAAGGCCACAGCGGCGACGACAGCTATTCCTTTGGCAGCGGATGCCAACGGGTGAACTCGATGGAGCTGCCCATGACGCGGTCCGCCAGAAATCTCGTTCTCCTGGCTCAGGCCGTCTCGGCGCTTCATGACCTTCAAGATCTTCTCCCCCAGATAGTTCCGAACAGCAGGTAAACCCTCAACTTGCGCTTTCGTAGTCCAATACGGATAGAAAACTACCCGGGGTTTGGCTTAGGGGAGAAGGATCGCTTCGTGATGTCCGCTCCTCGAATGAGCGGGACGGGGTAATTGCTCCACCCACCGGAAGGCGTCCCATCTGCTGTTCGAGTTATCTCGATAGACCATCGCCCTCCGGCCATAGGAGGCACCCTCATTCGCCGCCGCGGTTGTTGAGCTCGCTGAGCAAGACGTCCTCCACCGGCTCGATTCGTAGCGGGCCGTCCCTACGGAGAGCGACCCGGTGGACGACGGGATCGGTGCCCCAAAGCGTCATGAAGTCGTCCAAACGCGGGGTGCGTTCGTTATCCACAAGCCAGACGTGTTCTCCAGCTCGCTCCACCCACGCCCGGTTAGTCTCCGAATGCGTCGTGCACCTCCCACTTGAGTGCGTCGCCTACAGCGATGCTCGATCCGTTCCGGATGTGCTCATCCCGAAGCCCGTTCTGTTGGCCGGGCACGGTACGGCCGCGGCGCATGAATTTCTCAAACCAATTCTCCCCATGAGTCATGGTCCGAGCCTATGTCGCGTCTCGCTAGCCGATCTGCTGCTGCGGCCGAGGGCACTAGTAGCTCTTGTTGTTGGTTGGACGAGGTTTGATGATTTGTTCATGCGTAATGCGGGCAAAGATCAGGATCCAATGGGTCAGCTGTTCAGCGCCAAAAACGGTGAGGTGGTTGCCCCCAAGAAACAGCGATCAGCCTTTCTCCTTCTCGGATTCCTGCTCCTCTTTGCGCTGATCTGTGCAGCGTTAGGCGCGATCATCATTGCGGGACTATGGCAAGGGCTCAACGACCTCTTCTACGGCTTCCTTAGGTCGATCTCGGACAGCATCCGTGAGGCTAACGGCGGCTAGCCTGCAAACCCGACTCATCAGCCGATCGGCTACCGGGCGCCCCTCAGATCCCGACGGGCTTGCTGAACAGGTTGACGACGTTTCCGTCGGGGTCGCGGACCAGCGCGGAGCGGTTGCCCCACGGCATCGTTGTCGGTTCAAGGACTACGTCCTCGGCCTTGAGCTGGAGGGCGGCGAAGTCGACGTCGACGTCCGCAACTTCGAACTCGATGAACACGGATCGGTTCGTCGCAGGGGTCAGTGCTCCGTCGAGCATCGCGACGGTGGCGGCACCGGCAATCGCGAGGTTCGCACCCGGGCCGCTGAACTGCGCGAACACGGGTGCGGGACGCTCCGCCCGTTGTCCGGTGACTCTCTCGTAGAAAGCAACGAGGTCGTCGACGTTGTCGGTGATGATGCGGATGGATGCGAACGGCATAAGTTCCTTCAGGGGTGTTGATGAGGTGAAGGCTTCAGCTTTATCGGTCTTCGCGACATCGTCCTGTCGGTGTTTCCGAACGTCTTGCGCCTCGGGTCAGTCGTCCACGACGGGCCGTAGCCGTCCGTAAGCTATCGAAAGGTCCTCGGATCGAAGGGTGCGCCGCGGGGGCCGCTCGTCGGTCACCTCGATCGAGAGCATCCGGTCTCCCCGAAACGCTCGCACGCCCTCGCGAAGTCGGCACCAGGCAATCAAGTACCACTGCCCGTCCTTTTCGATCGCCCCCAACGGTTCAACGCTTCGGGTGGAATCCGCACCGCTGGCGGCCTGGTATCGAAGCCTCACAACACGGTCGCTGCGAAGGGCCGCCGCAAACTCAGCCGGCACAACCGCGTCGTTCTCGCTCTCCAGGAAATGCACCCGTGAAGCGAGTCTTCTGGCACGTGACGCGTCCTCTTTCGGCATGACCGCCAGCATTTTTCGGGCAGCAGTGTGAGCAGCTTGCCGAAACGGACTGTGACCGAGCGTCGCGAGTCCGACCAGCACCGCAAGGGCCTCGTCCAACGTGAACCCGGCGGGGCCGAGCGTCGCTGACGCGTCGATGACGAACCCACCAGTCCGGCCAGGCTCGGCCCAGATCGGCAGACCCGATTGCTGCAGCGCGGAGAGGTCTCGCTCAATAGTGCGGACCGATACCTCGAACCGTTCCGCAAGGCGACGCGCGCTTCGCGGCCGCGGTGAGAACGCCCGCAACTCCTCCACGATGCCGTACAGACGATCAGTCCGATTCATTGACCCATCATCCGACAGATCTCTTTCTCTCCCACGTCGAATGGCTCCGCGCGTAGGCGGGCGGCTCTCTCGATCAGTAGCGCGCGACACTGTCCGCTTCAGGCTCGGTGGCCGTGACCGTGTTTCTTCGCGTTGGCGTTGATCAGGCGAAGTACCTTGCCGTGGCGTTCCAGCACGGGCTTGTACCCGGCGGGCAGGCCGGTGACGCGGACTGTGCGGAAGCTCGTTCCCTTCGCGATCCGGTCGGCCGCGATCAAGACGATGTCGTTCGCTACGGCCTTGCCCTTAGTGACATGCACCACCAGTTTCCCCCCGAGCGAGGCGGTGCCGGCAACGCGCAGGGCTGGCTTCGGCCCGTCGACGCCCAGCGAGAGTGTGGCGTGAGAGCGCTGCGTGAGGTTGCCGCCGATGTGAATCGTCTTCGTGCTTGCGTCGGCGAGGGTGCCGGAGACGGTCGTCACCGAACCTTTGCCGAGCGAGTCAGCGGCGTCCGCAGCCAAGGTTCCACCGCGGACGGTCGTGCCACCGGTGTAGCGGTTCGTGCCCGTGAGTGCGAGGGTGCCGGTGCCCCGCTTGGTCAGCGACCCGGTTCCGCCGATGTTGTTGCGCCAGGTATCGGCGGCGTCGAGGCCCTTTTCGGCGGCGTCCATCGAAACCGTTACCGCGCCGTCGAATGCGCCGTAGCCGGAAGCTGCCGAGAAGAGGTCGAGTCGTCCCCACCCTTCCGCGTCGTCGAGGAGCGGGTAGCCCGACGGCAGTGCGGTCGTTCGGAGCACTTCCCGAATCTGCTTGTCGCTGAGGTACGGCAGGCGGGTGCGCAGCAGCGCCTCAGCGCCCTTCGGGACTGTGGCGGGGATCGTCTTCCTGTCGGAGCGCTTGAACCCGTACGTCAAACGTTTGCGGTAGTCCGCCTTGTCCGCTGCGTAGTCGGCGTACTGATCGACCGCGGTCGGAGTGGCGGTCGCGAGCACCTTCTCCGCCTGCTGGTGTCCCTGTTGCTCGAGATCCATATTGGCCGGGTCGTTCAGGATCGCAGCCGCCAGCGCTGTCGACAGGACTCGTCCTCCCATGACGTCGAGCGGCGAGTGCATCCCTGCGACGATACGACTGTTACCGATCTCCGAGCCGTTGGTGAGGAGCTCGGTGTACTTCTCCGGGTACGCGTACGCGAACGCCAGCGTCGCCAGGTAGCCGGCGTTGGTGTGCCCGCTCGGGAACCCTCCGTCGGTCGCGGGTGTCGGGGATTCTTCGGGCACGAGCTCGGGGAGCACCTTTACATCGGAGCTCTGCCGATACGGCCGCGGGTACTGGTAGTACTTTTTCGCGTTGCTCGCAGAGGAGTAGTCACCCCGCAGTGTGTTCACCAGCTGCACGACGTCACCGAGCTCCGAGTCGACGTCAGCCCACGAGCCGTTGGCATTGCCCTGGTCGACGTACTGCTTAATCGTTGCGTCCGCCGGGATCTCGTCGGGGATTGTGGTGCCCGCGTTCGTCGCGGTCCTTACCGCGCCAGACAGGTCACCGAAGCCGGCGATGGCCGAGTAGCTCTGGTTGCGTCGGTCGATGAGGTACGCCTCGCGCCCCTGTGCATCCTTGCGGGTCTGTGTGATCTTTGCTGCCTGCGCGATGTTCGAGTCCAGGATCCGTTGCCCGGCGGCGTCGACAGCGACCCCGCTGTCCCATGTGGCCCCCGGACGCCATAGGTTCCCGAAGGGCGACAGCACCCCGATCGCGGCATTCGTCTCCGGTGTGGTGGCGGCAGGGGTGTTCGTCTTGTAGGTGTCGACGAAGTACCCGTAGGCGCCTGGACGCGGCGCGGTCCGCGGTGTCGCCGCGGAGGCTCCCACGGGAGCGATCAAGGAGGCGGTGCACGCCACTGCCAGGACGCCCAGCATCGTTCGGGCTCGACGTCTGGGAACAGCGATCGGGAACGGGCGCATGGCTTTCTCTCCATTCGAAGCGCGGTCACCCGGTGCGGCGACACGCAGAGAAATCGTGGCCGAGGCTCGTGAACCGGAAGTGGCACACGCGTGAACCGCTGTCGCCCTGTCCACTACCGAGACAGCCGCTACGTTGACGTCATGACAGACATTGACTGGAACTCCGGCACCTGGACGAACTCGCCCGCACGCGTCGTCGTCGCGGACGACGGGATGCACGTCACCGCTATCGAAGAGAGCGACGCCTGGCGCATCACTTCGTACGGCTTCGTGCACGACACCGAGCACGCCCTCCTGGAGCCGTTCGCCCCGGGCACCGCGATGGAGGTGTCGTTCCGTCTCGATTTCTCGGCGCAGTTCGACCAGGCCGGCATCTTCGTCAAGGTCGACGACAGCACCTGGATCAAAGCGGGCGTGGAACGAAGCGACGGCGAAGACAGCCTCGGCGCCGTGGTAACGCGCGGCGTCTCGGATTGGTCGCTCTCGCCCGTCCCCGGCTGGCACGGTCGCCTCGTCACCATTCGCGCCAGCCGCTCCGGAGACGCAGTGACCATCCGTGCCCGGGTCGACGACGAGCACTGGCGCCTCGTGCGGGTCGCACCCCTCGACCCCGACGCTTCGGTCACGGCAGGTCCGATGTGCTGCGCCCCGTCGCGGGATGACCTCACCGTCCACTTCACGTCCTGGCGGACCGGGCCCGCCGACACGAGCCTGCACCCGGCCGACTGACCGGCGGAAGCTCGCTGGGGGCTGCCCCTTTGGATTGCCGCGGCGGCAAACCAGGCAAGCCCCGTCGTACCACCCGCTAGCCGAGCGTCTCCGGCGACGAGGTCAGCGGCTTCGATGGCGATTTCGCTTCTACTCGCGCTTTCCAAGAGAGAATTTGTGCGCAACGGCCCGGGTCGCGTCGTTCGCAGCGTACTCATGCACGATCTCGGAGACGCGCCCAGCCACGGCGCTGTCGCAGGCTGCGAGGATCGCACGGTAACTGCGCAGCGACTCCAGTGACCGCGGAGATCCGTCGATCGCAAGCCAGGCACACATGATCGGGTAGTGCACGCCGCCCTCGGGCCACTGTGGCAGGCGGCCAGGGCGTTCGATGGACAGCTGGATGGCTTCCAAGAGGGCTGCATCAACCACGTGCCTGCTCACAATGTCGGATAACCGCTTGAGAGCACCGGGAACGCTGGTGTACCGGGCGATGTCGTTGTAGATCGAGCTAGCTTCAACAACGCGGTGACGGCGAAGCGCTTCGCGAAGAAAATACGGGGTCCAGGCGAGGTTATCTTCGCGGTCTAACCCGTCTAAGAGCGGCGTGTGCGCGACGGGTAGGTCTTTCTTACGAAAGATCTCTGGGATCACGAAGGGCCGGTCTCGTGCGACCAGGTGCAGTACCTCGTCGAGGTGATCGCGGCTGAGGCGCGCTCCCGCTTTATGGAGCGCAGAGGCGAGCTCTCTGTCGTAGAAGGGGTCGACCTTGTTGGGCTCAGGGTTCAGACGGAAATGGTCGAGCGTTACGAGAGGATCCACACGACCATTGTGCGGCGTCGCCAGGTTAAGACAGTGGCTGTCTGACACAATCTGGGCGGTCGCGTGAGCCGACTGTTAGTGCTCCCTCGCGCGAAGCGAAGCTGACGCGTGCCGAAGCGTGATGACGGGGTGGCACGGACCCGAACCGGTGCCACCCCGTCGTGAGTTGCCCTGAAGGGGTACAACCCGCTCCAGGAGGGGTACTCGACTGGAGTGGCGATAAATGTAGACCGGCCCGGGTTTCCTTGCCCGCATGTGTGTTGATTCCGAAGGAATTTCAGATCGAAGAGATGAGCGCCGACAGGGACAGAATGCGCAGTCATGCTCCTGACCGCCTTCGAGGAGCAACCATGGGCGTGCTGGTTGGTAACCGGCGAAGGTCACGGCTCGGGAGATTCCACTGATCCGGTTTCTTCTCGGGGATGGCCGCGGGTCTCCTCGCCCGGGCGAGGAGACCCGCACTCACATCCGCGCCAGCAGAGCTGCGGTGAGCGCGGCAAGTCAAAAAGCGCAGTCTCCCCGGGGCTTTTTGGGGGTTGTCGGAGGGTGGCCCAATAATGCTCACTAGGCGCCAATTCACGGTGGCGCCAGGGCCCTGATTCACGGCAGAGCCCACGAGTAAATGTTCCCTCAGGTGGTGCAGGCCGCCGGAATCGAGATGAACGATGTCATGTCTCCATGCCCTTGGCCACAGGGGGCGCACGCACGCACGAGTTTCCTTCGCCGTCTCGATGGTCGGCACCGCCGGCTCATCGAGGGCGGGTAACCGAACCGCGCGGGCTGTCTCGCTATGAGTCTCTATCTCGCTCATCCTGGAGCTACGCCGATTCGAATTGCGGCCTACCCCAAACGTCGCCGCCACTCCCTAGACACGACTGCCCCGGCAAGCCTCGACGCCCCTCTCGGTGCGCATTCTGTCTCGTCGCCTCAAGCGGACTTCACCTATACCGATTTTCTCGCGCTGCCGGCGCGTGACATCGGTGTCGCCTGAACGAAGCCCGGAGAGGAAGAGGGGCACGGGTGCGGATTGCTCCGCTCCCGTGCCCCTCTAGAGATGCCGATGTTGTTGCACAAAGCTTCACGGGCAGGGATGCAAGCAACACCGGCCAATGAAGACGTCGATTAACGCCTTCGACTCGATCGACGCTACTCGCCAAAGCGGAATCGCGACCGGGCTGCCGTGAACGGTGGCTCGATCGCGATTCCGCGGATCCTTGATGGTGCTCGGGGTTAGCGAGTGGCCTTGGCCAGGTTGTCGATGAGCTCCAGCTTGGTCTGAGCGATCACGTAGGCGGGCTGGTCGCGCTCGACACGCCAGCTGTCTTTCAGCGGGCCGACGTTGACGGTGTCGAAGCCGATCTCGTCGTAGAGCTTCTCGACCAGGGCGCTCGCGTCGTCGAAGTCGCTCGACGTGGCGAGTGCTCGGCGGTCGGGCGTGCCGGCGGGCTTGCCATCGGTCGTGATGTCGTCGGCCTTGATGTGGTTGAAGCCCTTGGCGACGCGGCTGGTCGGAAGGTGGCGCTGCAGCATCTCGCTGACGGTGTCTTTGCCCTCGTCCAGAGCTGCGATGTGACCGTCGCGCTCGAAGTAGTAGTTGTTTGTGTCGATGACGATTTTTCCGGCCAGCTCCTCGACGGGAACGGCCTCGTAGGCCTTAAGAGGAACGGTGACGACGACGAAGTCGCCAGCTGCACCGGCCTCCTTCGAGGTGGCGGCGGTGGCCTTCGGGCCGAGCTCTGCGACGAGGTCGCTGAGGGTCTCCGGTCCGCGAGAATTGCTGATCACGACGTCATACCCCGCAGTGATCGCCGCTCGTGCGACCTGGCTGCCGATAAAACCTGCTCCGATGATTCCGATTGTTGTCATGCGCAACCTAACCGCCTCCCGGCGCGCTTTAGTCCTTCCGGATATGGGAATTTGCTGAGACTGTCGACCCAGGGGATTCCCAGCGCCTCGGCTTGCTCCCCGCGACCCGGACGCCTAGGTTGGCTCGAGTCGTCCCGGAGCGGACGACGACTCCGGCCGATTATCGGCTCGGAGAGCATGCACGGCGCTGCACTACGCCACTCGGGCTGCCCAGCCTGCAGCCGCCGCCACCTGACCTCTATCGGCAGGGATGGGCAGTCGACCCCGATCCATGACGGACGGGGGCTCGGATCCTTCGGGGATCCCTCTGGCGTTCCCACGGAGCATTCAACGCAATGAGCAAAATTACTCGTCCCCGCACCCTCCTCGGCACCGCTGCGCTGATCGCGCTGACCGCTGGAGGCGTCGGGATCGCCGCAGCACCCGCAAACGCGGCCTCCACCTCGACCTGGGACGCCCTCGCCTCCTGCGAGTCGGGCGGAAACTGGGCTATCAACACCGGCAACGGCTACTCGGGCGGCCTGCAGTTCTCGCAGAGCACCTGGGCTGCCAACGGTGGAACCGGTTCGCCGGCCGCCGCTAGCAAGGCCACGCAGATCCAGGTCGCCGAACGCATCCTGGCCTCGCAGGGCTGGGGCGCCTGGCCGGCCTGCTCGGCGAAGCTGGGGCTCTCGGGCGCCTCCTCCGCTGCGGCTGCACCGGCTCCGGCCGCCACTGCAGCACCCGCGGCTCCTGCCGCGCCTGCAGCGCCGTCGACCCAGGCTGCACCCACCACCACCACACCGAGCACCAGCGGCTCGAGCTCGAGCACGTCAACCGCTGTCGCCGCACCCGCAACGCCGTCGATCCCGGCGGTCAAGGCCAGCAAGCGCGTCTACACCGTGAAGTCGGGCGACTCGCTGGCGAAGATCGCCAAGAAGCTCGACGTCAAGGGCGGCTGGATCAAGCTCGCCGGCGCGAACAAAGCGACCCGGTCGAACCCCGACCTGATCGTGCCCGGGCAGAAGCTGCACACGCCCAAGAAGTAGGTCTCGCCGACCTCGCTTCACGAGGTGGCCCGAACAACCGGAACCCCACAAGGATCCGGGCGTTCGGGCCATCTCGCGTTGCAGCGAGACTTTCAGCCCGTGCGGCTAGTGCCTGTGCTTCCAGAGATACGGCAGGAAGAAGCCGAGATTGGCACTCCCTCCCATCGACGACCGGATCATCACCTCGGTCTCGCGGTCGAAGGTCTCGGCCCCGCTGTCTTCAGCTGTTGTGGGCCCGTCGGGGGTGATGTACGAGCACTGCTCGATCAGCAGTCGTGTCTCGCGCTTCGCTTCGCGGACGAACCGCTTTGTGTCTCGATCCATGGGACTTCGTCGCCTCTCTGCGCCGTGTACCTGTAGGGCCTAGGCCCCCATCGCCGACTTCACTGTCGGCGATGTTTTATCGTACGTCTGCCGCGGCGGCAGGGGACGGACGCCGCGGTTTCATGCTCCGATGACCTCGAGCCCTCGGGTGCGGGCCTCGCGAGCCAGGGCCGTGTCAAAGGTGGCGAGCGTGGCCTGGTTCGTCAACGCGGTCAAGAGCACAAGGGAGTCGGGGAACTTGAGACGTGATTTCCAACGGAGTTCCGCGAGTGGGAGAGCTGATTCTTCTCCAACGGAGATGACGCGTACTCCTAAGCCGCGCAAAATTGAGGACGCCTCGTCGGCTCGTCCGCTTTGTGAGGGCCAGACCAGCGTTTCGGCGAGCGTTATCGAGCTGATCGACAGCTCGCCGAACTTCGCAGCATCGAATACTTCAACTGCGTCGGTGTGGTGGATGTCATCAGGATTGAGAAAAGCGATCACGACGCAGGCATCGAGGACGATCATTCTGGCCACTCCTCCTTGAGGAGCTGGGCGGCGTTTGGAGGGAAGACTCCGGTCATGGAGCCAGCCCCCGCGCGAATGAGTGCCCGCCGCTTCTCGATCGCGTCGACACGGTGCTTCTGCAGCTCGTCCGAGCCGAACTCGACGATGCGGCGTAGCAATGCCGCCCGGTCGTTCTGGATCTCGGGCCAGGTCGTCGCAGCGATGTCGATGGCCTGGGCGATGGCGGGGGTTTCGGTGATGGTGAACCGGTGCAGTGTCGTCGGCATGGCGGGAGTGTAGCACCGGATCCTTCGGTGTCGCACCGGGTTGTGAGCCGTCCTGAATGTCAGTCGGGGAGAGCATCATGGGGTCATGACTTTCACCGTGTTCTTAGAAATGACCGTCCGCCCCGACGCAGACGATGCCGCCGAGATCGCCCGCGAGGTGCTGTCGCAGACCGGCGCTCGTGAGGGCATCGAGAGCCTCGAGGTTCTCGTCGACGACGCCGATCCGCTGAAGTGGGTCGTCATCGAGAAGTGGGCAAGCGTCGAGGCGCGGAACGCCTATGTGGCTTGGCGCGCGTCTCCCGAGGGGGCTAACCGACTCGGCGACATCATGGCCACCCCGCCGGTCTTCCGTACCTTCGAGAGCACGGTGCCGCTCACCTGAGGGGCAGGCGGGGTGGCCCCCGCACTGGGTGGGGCTTAATGCGGACGAGACAATTAGTCTGGTCCGAACCACGCACTCATCATCGACGCGGTCGTCAACGGATCAGGGCGGCATAACCAGACGCGGCGACGGTGAGCCGAACCCACCACTCGGAGTCGCACATGTCTGTCTTTTCTCGACCCCTTCGCATTCAGCGCTACCGAATGTTAAGTTCTTCACCGGCCGTCTGCCGGCCCCGTGACGCCCCGCAGGGCCACGCGCACGGCGCCGATCCCGATCGGATCCTGCTCTTCGGCAACGGAGTCGCGACCGGCCGCGGCGTCGCGAGTCACGAGCTGGCGGTTCCTGGCCAGCTCGCCCGCGCGGTCAGCGCCCGCACGGGTCGTGGCGCCGACGTCGACGTGATCGCCGACGATCGACTCGACATCGAATCGGCGGCCGATGCTCTTGCCGGTCGCGACCTCGGGGGCTATGACGCGGTCGTGGTCACCGTCGGATTCAGCGACGCCTTCCGGCTGCTGCCCGCGCGGCGCTGGGAGGCAGGTGTTCGGGGCCTGCTCGAGATCCTCGACCGCGAGCTCTCGGTGGGTACCGATGTGGTCGTCATGGGGATCACGCCGCCCTCGGCGGTTCCGGAGTTCCGGGAGCGCCTCGGCGGCCCCGGCGACGATCGTGCCGCTCGCCTGAACACGCTGACCGCCGAAATCTGCGCCGAGAAGTCGACCGTGCACTTCGTCGAGGCTCCGGTCATGCGGGAGGAGCTCCTCGAGCACTCCGATCCGCTGACACTCGGGCTCGTTTCGCCGCTAGAAGCACAGGTCTCGCAGCATGGCGGGCACGCCCGGCGAACGTCGGCGTGGTTCCACGAATGGGCCGCAGCCCCCGCCGACGTCCTCGCCCCGCTGCTCGATGCGCAGAGTGCCTTCGACAATCCGGCGAGGCGATTCCGCAACCAGCCGCAGGCGGCGGCGCGTCGCCGGGCCGTCCTCTGGGAGATGCGCCTACTCGACTCTCCCGCCGAGAGTCGATTCGACGACATCGTGCGGCATGCGCAGTCCCTGTTCGGGGCGGCCGGTGCAGCCTTCAGCGTCATCGACGACTCTCGGCAGTGGAACAAGGCCGTCGCCGGTGCAGGAACCCGCGAGGTGCCGATCGAAGAATCGTTCTGCCGAGCCACGATCGGATCGTCGACCGCGCTCGTCGTCGCTGATGCCTGGAACGACGAGCGGGTTCCCGGCACCGATGCCATGATGCGCTTCTACGCGGGCTACCCGGTCGAAGCGGCCGACGGCACCCGCATCGGAGCCCTGTGCGTCTTCGATGAGCAGCCCCGATCTGCCGACAGTGTCGACGTCGCGCTCCTTCGCGACCTCGCGCTGGCGATCCAGCGCGAGTTGGAGCCGGTGCGCGCCTGAATCGGGGCGGTGTCGGCCTGGGTGGCCGGGCTGCCCGCGCGGTGAGCTTCACGCCTGCGATCCCCGCCTGCGCCGGGTCCGCGCCTGTTGTGGCCCGTCGGCGCGGCCCGCTTGCAAATTCGAAGGAGAAACCCGCGACGGCGGCCCCCGATCGGCATGTTTCCGTCAGCGCTGCGAGGTTTCTCCTTCAAATTTGCAAGGGCGGGGCCTCACACGGCGAAGTAGGCGCCCGCGGCGATGTCGTCGAGCAGCGTCGGGCCGGTCGGGGTCCAGCCGAGCAGCTCCTGCGTCAGCGTGCTCGACGACGCCATGTTCATTCCGAAGAACGTGCCGATGAATCCGAAGTGCGCCTGCGCGTCGGCCGGATCGATCGAGGTCACCGGCAGTCCGAGCCCGGCGCCGATGGCTTCGGCGATGGCCTTCGTCGAGACGCTCCCTTCGCCGACGGCGTGCAACAAGGATCCGGCCGGAGCCTTTTCAAGTCCCAGCCGAATCATGCGGGCCGCATCCCCGCGATGCACTGCGGCCCACCCGTTCGAGCCGTCGCCGACGTAGCCCGACACGCCCTTCTCGCGAGCCGCCGCCACGATGTACGAGATGAAGCCGTGGTCGTCCATGCCGTGCACGGTCGGCGAGAAGCGGAGGCTCATCGACTTCACGCCCATGTCGACGTAGTCGAGCGCGAGGTTCTCGGTCCCGCCGCGAGGGGCGTCGGGGCCGCTGAAGGGCGACGGGTCGAGCTCGGTGGAGGGGCGGTCCTGGGCCAGGCCCGCGACACCGGAGGCAACGAGGAACGGTGTGCCGGATCCTGCGAGGGTATCTCCAAGAGTCTCGACCGCGGCGCGCTCGGCCCGGTTGGATTCGGCCGGGTTGGACCAGTCGTGCTTGTTGGCGAGGTGCAGCACGGCATCGGCTTCGCTTGCTCCGCGGCGGAGGGAGTCGAGGTCGTCGAGGTCGCCGCGGAGGGCGGTCGCGCCCTTGGCACTCAGCGATTCGGCCGAGGCGTCGGAGCGGGCGAGGCCGACGACCTCGTAGTCGTGGGCGAGGAGCTCGTCGACGGCAGCGGAGCCGATCCAGCCGGAGGCGCCGGTGATGAATACGCGCATGGGATGACCTTTCGTATGAGTTGTGTCGGCGACTTGATGTCAGCGACAGACATCACCATACGCCTGATGTCGGTGACTGTCATCACCCTGTCGAATCCCGTATCATCGACCCATGGGCAGATGGGAGCCGGGCGGCAGCAGTCGTCTGCGCGAGGCGGCGTTGGAGCTGTTCCTCGAGCAGGGATTCGACGAAACGACCGCTGGCGAGATCGCGCAGCGGGTCGGGCTCAGCGAGCGCACGTTCTTCCGGCACTTCGGCGACAAGAAAGAAGTGCTCTTTGGCGGCTCGGAAGAGTTCCAGCGCGAGATGATCGCGGCCGTCGCCGACGCCCCCGGGGGCCCGTCGCCCCTCGGCGTCGTCGCGAGCGGCCTCGCCAAGGCGGCGCGGTTCTTTCCCGACGAAGCCCGCGACTACTCGCGGAAGCGCTGGCGGATCCTTGGCGAGAACCCGGCCCTGCAGGAGCGCGAGCTACTGAAGATGGCGGCCATCGCCTCGGGGATCGGCGCCGTGCTGCGCGACCGCGGTGTACCCGAGCCGGCCGCGACGCTCGCGGCCGAGTCGGGGATCACGGTGTTCCGGCTGGCGTTCGAGCGCTGGCTGGCGCCGGATGAGCACCGCCCGCTGGCCGAGATCGAGCGCGCCATGTTCGTCGAGCTCGGGGCCGTGGTCGCCGGATCCTGAGTTCCGGTCTCCTAGATCTCAGGTGCTGTGCGTGACTGCTGCCGAATTTGAAGGAGAAACCGCCGCTCGACCCCGCCCGATCGCGATAAATGCGTCGGGCGAGGCGGGTTTCTCCTTCAAATTCGGGAGAGCAGAAGAAGAACAGCTAGATGCTCGACACCTCGGCCTCGACCTCGCCGCGATCCACCGAGACGGTCGGGATCGACGCCGTGACGACAGACCCGTCGGGGCGCAGCATGCCGCGGAGGTCGCTCGTGGTCGGCGGCGGGGTCTCGATGCGCGGCCCCTGGTTCGGCAGCGCGACCGTGACCGGCGACCCGTTCACCACGTCGACGCGCTCGTGGTGAACGTGCACCGTGACCTCGGTGCCCTCCTCGATGGTGAAGGTGATGTCGGCCTGGCGCACGTCGACGCGGAGGCGTGAGCCGCGCACCGTCATGCGGAAGGTCAGGTGCTCCCAGTCGGCGGGGAGGCGCGGGTTGAATGTCAGGCGGCCGCTGTGGTCGCGCATGCCGCCGAAGCCGAACGCCATGGCGCTCCAGATGCCGCCGGCGGATGCCACGTGCACGCCGTCGGAGGTGTTGTGGTGCAGGTCGGCGAGGTCGACGAACAGGGCCGAGAGGAAGTAGCTGTGGGCCAGCTTGTGGTGGCCCACCTCCGCGGCGATGATCGACTGCACGACGGCCGACAGGGTCGAATCGCCCGTCGTCAGCGCGTCGTAGTACTCGAAGTTGCGGCGTTTCTCGGCGGGGGTGAACTCGTCGCCCTGGAGGAACAGCGCGAGCACGACGTCGGCCTGCTTGAGCACCTGGAAGCGGTAGATGACCAGGGGGTGGTAGTGCAGCAGTAGGGGGCGCTTCGATGCCGGTGTCGAGTCGAGATCCCAGAGCTCTTTGTCGAGGAACTGCGCGTCTTGCGGGTGGATTCCGCGGTGCGGATCGAAGGGGATCTCCATCGCGTCGGCGGCGGCGCGCCAACCGCGGATCTCGTGCTCTTCGAGACCGACGCGGCGCACCATGCGTTCGTAGGCGACCGGGTCGTTCGCCATCAGCTCTTCGCAGATGCGGACGGCCGACCAGAGGTTAGCCCGCGCCATGACGTTCGTGTAGAGGTTGTCGTCGACGACGGTCGTGTATTCGTCGGGCCCGGTGACGCCGTCGATGTGGAACTTCTCGTCGCCGTTGGAGCGCCAGAAGCCGAGGTCAGACCAGAGGCGGGCCGTCTCGACGAGGATGTCGATGGCGCCGCGGGCGAAGAAGTCGTCGTCGCCGGTGGCCGCGACGTACTGCATGAGCGCATGCACGATGTCGGCGTCGATGTGATACTGCGCGGTGCCGGCGGCATAGTAGGCGCTCGACTCGAGGCCGTTGATGGTGCGCCACGGGAACAGGGCGCCGCGCTGGTTGAGCTCGGTCGCGCGGTCGCGGGCGGCGTCGAGCATGCCCTGCCTGAACCGGATCACGTTGCGGGCCACGTTCGGCGCCGTGTACGAGAGGAACGGCATCACGTAGATCTCGGTGTCCCAGAAGTAGTGGCCGCCGTAGCCCGAGCCCGAGACGCCCTTGGCGGCGACACCCTGGCCGTCGGTGCGGGCGGTGGCCTGGGCTAGCTGGAAGATGTTCCAGCGGATGGCCTGCTGCAGGATCGGGTGGCCCGGCAGCTCAACGTCGCTGCGGATCCAGAAGTCGGTGAGCCAGTCACGCTGATCGGTGAAGAACTCGTCGACGGGCGTCTCGCGCGCGCGGTCGAGCGTGCGGTCACAGCGGTCGGCCAGCTCGCGCGGGGGCACGCCGCGCGACGAGTGGTAGACGATGGTCTTGGTCATGCGCACCGACCGGCCCGCCTTGGCCTTGATGCGGTAGACGTGCTTGGCGATGTCGTCGTCGATCTGCGACGACTGCGACCACTCGTTCTCGGTCTCGAGCGCGTGCTCGGCGCCGACGGCCACCGTCATGCCCGAGTTGGTGGTCTGGTAGCCGAGCACGTATCGCGTGTCGACGTTGCGCTTCCACTTCGGCTGCAGCACGCGGTCGGCGAAGCTCTCGGCCTTGCGCGGGTCGAAGCCGGCTGACGCGCGCATGCCCGTGTGGTACTCGTCGCCGAGGTCTTGGCGGTTGAGGATCTGGCTCGACAGCAGCAGCGACGCGTCGGCGTCGAGCATCGTGACCTCGTAGTCGATCACGACGAGGTGGCGGTCGGTGAACGACACCAGACGTCGGCTCGTGACGAGCACGCGCTTGCCCGACGGGGTGCGCCACTCGATCTCGCGCACCAGCACGCCGTCGTGGAAGTCGAGGCGACGGGTGTACTTCAGGATGTCGGATTCGGCGAGCACGAACGGCTCGTCGTCGACATACAGCCGCACGACCTTGGCGTCGGGCACGTTGACGATCGTCTGGCCGACGCGGGCGAAACCGAAGGCCTCTTCGGCGTGCCGGATGGGCCAGGTCTCGTGGAACCCGTTGATGAACGTGCCATACGAGTGCCCACCACGCCCCTCGTCCATGTTGCCGCGAAGCCCCAGGTAGCCGTTGCCGACGTTGAACATCGTCTCGGCGACACCCTGGTCGTCGGGCGCGAACTCGGTTTCGACGAGAGCCCACTCGTCGACGGGAAAGCGGTTGCGGTCGAGGGGGTCTTCGGTGATCGTCGTCATGCGTCGGTGACTTTCGTGTCGCGCTCCTCCGGAGCGGAGGGAGCGGACGGAGCAGCAGCAGGAGCGGAGGCAGCAGCAGGAGAAGAGACGGCGTCGACGAGCTCGGCCAGATCGCCGACCACGAAGTCGGCACCGTACGCGAGCAGGGCTTCGGCGCCGACACCGCGGTCGACTCCGACCACGAGACCGAAGGATCCGGCCCGACCGGCCTCGACCCCCGACTGTGCATCTTCGACGACGACGCATTGCCCTGCGGTCAGGCCGAGACGCTGGGCGCCGTCGAGGTAGGTGTCGGGCGCGGGCTTGCCGGCGAGCTTGTCGTCAGCGGCGACGAGGCCGTCGACCACGACGTCGAAGCGGTCGCTGAGACCGGCGGCTGCCAGCACGGGGACGGCATTGCGCGAACTGGAGACGACCGCGACCCGATGCCCGGCTGCGATGGCCGCGTCGAGGAACGCCACGGATCCTTCGTAGGGGGTGACGCCGTTCTCGCGCAGCTCGGCTGCGAAGACCGCGTTCTTGCGATTGCCGAGACCGCAGACGGTGTCGAGGTCGGGGGAGTCGTCGGGGGTGCCCTCGGGCAGGGTGATGTTGCGGCTGGCCAGCAGCGATCGCACGCCGTCGTAGCGGGGCTTGCCGTCGACGTACTCGAAGTAGTCGCCCTCGGCGTAGGGGGCGACATCGGGTGCGTGCTCGGTGAGGTAGTCGGTGAAGAGGGTCGACCAGGCACGCATGTGCACTTCGGCCGTGGGCGTCAGCACCCCGTCGAGGTCGAACAGGATGCCGGGGAGGGCGGGCAGACGCGACGCGTCGCGGGCAGGGGAGGAGGACACGGAGCCGGGGGGATCCCTTCGAGCAGTTCGCCGAGGCGGCGGAGGAGACGGCGACGGGAACGGCTTCGGTCTTCACCCGGGGCGGGCTCGTCGTGCGACAAGTCTGGCACGGGCGGCGGGCTCGGCCTAGTGGCGTCGCCCGTGGATGAGGAGCGCTGTCTAGAGCTCGTGCACCGCGACGCCGTCGACGCCGCCCATGCGTTCGAGAGCGGCCGTCAGCAGGGTGCCGACGGCGTCGGGCAGCACGTGGTGGTTGAGGTAGATGCCCTCGAGCCAGGAGAGCACCTCGTCGGCGGGCATGCCGACGGCCTCCCAGTCGATGCCGGGCAGCGCACGCGTGACGGGCAGCTCGGTGTCGGGATCGAGGCGCGCCTCGGCGATGGCGACCTCGGGTGCCCCTTCGGTGGCGTACCACATCAGCGCGATCGGGTGATTGTCGCCGTCGATGTGGTCGTGGTCGACCCGGCCGCTGCCGAGCCACGGCAACGTGAGCAGCTCGCCCTCGATGTCGACGGTGATCAGGTCGAGCTGGGTCGGCTCTTCGACCTCGCAGATGAAGAGCGTGTAGCCCTCGTCGTTCCAGGCGGCCGCTTCTTCGAGGTCTTCGAGCAGGTCGGGCATGCGCTGGTGGAACTCGGTGAGAAGCACCGACGCCCAGTTGAGGATGGGCCCGCCGAGCGTGTCGGGCCAGGGGCTGCGGTCGATGTCGGAGCCGTTGCCGCGGTGGAAGTGGTAGTCGATGCCGCCGTCGACGGTGTCGAGGTGGATCTGCCCGCTGGCGAACTCCACGGCGATGCTCGACTGGCCTGTCTCTTCGTCCCAGTCGCCGAAGATCTCGGGGCGACCGAGAGTGGCGGGCGGCGCGATCGCCGCGGCCGTCTTCGGCCCCAGGTTCAGCACGGCCTGGAACCGCGTGGTGGGAAGTCGAAGACTCATGTCTGTCACGGGTGGTTCCAATCGCTCGGTGTCGAGACTAGCCGACACCGAGCGACCGGAGGCCCGTGCTCCCCAGGGGAGGGTTCAGCTCACGCTAGTGAGCCAGCGATGCGTCAGATCAGGCGATGGCCGACAGCTCGGCGAACTCGTCGTCGGTCAGCTCGATCTCGGCGCCGTGCATGTTGTCGTCGAGGTGCGAGACGGTCGACGTGCCGGGGATCGGCAGCATGACGGGCGAGCGCTTGAGCAGCCAGGCGAGTGCGAGCTGCGACGGCGTCGCGCCCTTCTTCTCGGCGATCTCGTCGAGCACGCCGCCCTTGCCGGCCAGCGAACCGGTCGCGAGCGGGAACCACGGGATGAACGCGATGTTCTGCTCGGTCGACCAGTCGAGCAGGTCTTCGGCCGAGCGGTCGGTGAGGTTGAACAGGTTCTGCACCGAGACGATCTCGGCGACCTTCTGTGCGGCCTTCACCTGGTCGATGGTGACCTCGCTGAGGCCGATGTGACGGATCTTGCCCTCGTCCTGCAGCTTCTTCAGCTCGCCGACCTGGTCTTCGAGCGGCACCTGGGGGTCGATGCGGTGCAGCTGGTAGAGGTCGATGCGCTCGAGGCCGAGCCAGCGGAGGCTCATCTCGGCCTCCTGGCGCAGGTACTCGGGGCGACCGACGGGCGGCCATTCGTTCGGGCCGGTGCGGGTCAGACCGCCCTTGGTGGCGATGACGAGGTCGTCGGAGTAGGGCTTCAGCGCCTTGGCGATGAGCGGCTCGGCGACGGCGGGGCCGTACGAGTCGGCGGTGTCGATGAAGTTGACGCCGAGTTCGACGGCGCGGCGCAGCACGCGCAGGGCCTCGTCTTCGTCTTTCGGCGGGCCCCAGACGCCGGGGCCGGTGAGCTGCATGCTCCCGTAGCCGAGGCGGTTGACGGTGAGGTCTCCGCCGAGGTCGAATGTGCCCGCAGCCTGGGCGGGAAGGTTCTGCGTGGTCATAGAGACTCCTTTCACAAATCGCCCGGGTGGGGCGACGTGTCGCCGGTCAGGGCGACAGGGGTAGTAAACGCTCCCGAGGATCCTGCATTCCCAGATGGGGGTACAGGCTCGGGCGCAACCGACCTCTACACGGGCCAGGTCAGCCAGACCGCGATGCCGTTGAAGACGATGTGCGCGACGAGGGCGCCACCGACACGGCCGGTCGCGGCGGCGAGCCCGCCGGCGAGTAGGCCGAACACGAGGGTGCTGGCGAACGTGACTGCGGCGGCCGTTCCGTCGGTGCTGCCGGCCGCGACGTGCAGTAGCGCGAACAGCAGCGCGGTGACGACGACCGCCATCACCTGCACGAGCACCCGGTTCACGCGCGTCCCCGGCCGCCCCTGCTCGGCGAGGGTGTGCTGGAGCACGCCGCGAAAGAAGACCTCTTCGAGCAGCGGGGCAACGACGACCGGGGCGACGAGCCCGACGACGAGGATCGCTCTTGTCGGCCCGTCTCCGAGGATCACCGGCGCGTGCAACCCCGTGTCGCGATAGACCGAGAGGTTGATCGATGCGTCGACGGCGCGTGCGAGACACCCGACGGCGATGCCCCAGAAGACGTCGAAGAGGCCGAACCGCAGACCCCAGCGCTGAACGAGGCTGGGCGGCCCCTCGCTGCGGCGTGCGAGAACGACGGCGACGAGGATCCCGGCGGCCAGCGGCACCCACACGACGCCGTAGGCGAGCCAGGCCTCGAGCGCGCCACCCGTGAGCCCGAACGGTGTCGCAGACGAGGTGAACGTCCGCCCGGCGAGGGCCGCGACGGCCAGCGCAACGAGTACCGCGACGAGAATTCGCCGGGAACCGCTCGTGGTCTGCATGACCCCCAAAGTAGACGACGGGTGCGGTCATGCCGTGTCGCCGCTCGGCGGTGTGAGAATATGTCGAAGCACGGTTGAAAGTCAGGGGACCGCTGCGCGCTAGGGGAAGGCGAGCTGTGGAGCTTCGCGAATACATCACGGTGCTGCGCAAGGGATGGATTCTCATCCTCGTGCTGGCACTGGTCGGAGTGGCTTTGGCCGCGACTTACTCGCTCGTCAAGAAGCCGGTGTTCTCGGCGACGGCGCAGGTGTTCGTCTCGACCCAGTCGAGCGGCAGCGTGAGCGACCTCGTTCAGGGGAGCACGTTCACGCAGCAGCGGGTGACGACGTACGCCAACCTCGTGACGACGCCGATCGTGCTGCAGCCGGTCGTGGCGTCGTTGAAGCTCGACATGACCGCCGAGGAGCTGGCGCAGATCGTCAGCGCCGACGCGCCTCTCAACACGACGCTGATTCAGATCACGGCGACGTCGACGAGTGGGGTGCAGGCGGCCGAGATCGTCAACGCGACCTCGCAGAGCCTGACGAACGTGGTGCAGAACATCGAGGCGACCGGCAAAGACGACGCGTCGACGGTGAAGCTGACGCGCGTGCAGGAGGCCCAGGTGCCGACCTCGCCGATCAGCCCCAAGGTGCCCCTCAACGTGATTCTTGGCCTGCTGATCGGGCTCGCTGTCGGCGTCGGGCTGTCGGTGCTCCGCGAGACCCTCGACAACCGCATCCGCAACGAGGGCGACGTCGAGAAGATCCACTCCGGGCCGATCATCGGCGGCATCGCCTACGACGCGAAGACGTCGAGTCGCCCTCTCATCGTGCACGCCGACCCCCGCAGCCCGCGCGCCGAATCGTTCCGCACCCTCCGCACCAACCTCCAGTTCTTGGAGCTGGAGGGCAAGGCGCGCACCTTCGTCATGACCTCCTCGGTGCAGAGCGAGGGCAAGAGCACGACGGTTGCCAACCTCGCCATCGCGCTCGAGACTGCCGGCTACCGTGTCGTCCTCATCGACGCCGACCTGCGCCGCCCGAAGATCGCCGACTACATGGGCCTCGAGGGCGCGGTCGGTCTGACCGACGTGCTGATCGGCCGCTTCGATCTGTCGGACGCCGTCCAGCCCTGGGGCTCGGGCAACCTGCACGTGCTGCCGGCCGGCCAGATCCCGCCGAACCCGAGCGAGCTCCTCGGCTCGCGCCGCATGCAGGATCTCCTCTCCACCCTCGAGGCGAGCTACGACTACATCCTGTTCGACGCCCCGCCGTTGCTGCCGGTGACCGATGCCGCGATCCTGGCGAAGCGGGCGAGCGGCGCCATCGTCGCGGTGGCCGCCGGTCAGACGCACAAGAACCAGCTCAGTGGAGCGGTCGCGACCCTCGAGAACGTCGGTGCGCCCATCGCCGGCTTCGTGCTGACGATGATGCCTCTGAAGGGGCCAAACGCCTACGGCTACGGCCGCTACGGGTACGGCAACTACGGCTACGGCACGAGCGACGAGGCCGTTGCTCCCGCGCGCGGCGGGCTGTTCCGTCGCGGCCCGTCTCGGCAGGCGACTCGATGACGACTGCGCTGCCGCTGTCGGTGCTCGTCGTCTGCACGGGCAACATCTGCCGGTCGCCGCTCGCTGAGCAGCTTCTCGCCGCGCGCCTCGACCGGTCGTTCCTCCTGTCGAGCGCCGGCACCTTCGCCGAGACGTCCAGCCCGATGGAGCCCCTGTCGGCCGAGCTGTCGCGCCAGTACGGCGGCGTTCCCGAGCTGCACCGGGCGCGCGACCTCGACGTCGACATGATCCGGGCCGCCGATCTGATCCTCACCGCCACGCGCGAGCATCGGGCGGCAGCGGTGTCGATGCTGCCCCGCGCCTCCCGGTACACGTTCACGCTGGCCGAATTCGCGCGACTGGCGGCGTACGCGGGGGAGAGCGGCGAACTGGTCGCGTCGGATCCTCGTCTCGTCGTCCAGGCGGCGGCCGCCTCCCGCGGGATCGCCCCGCCGCCCGGTGATCCGGCCGATGACGACATCGAGGATCCCTACGGCCGCAGCCGAGCCACCCACGAGCGGGTCGCGACCCGAATCGACGACCTCGTGTCGAGCATCGTCGGGTCGTTCGCGCTCGCGGGGGGCACCGGTCGATGAAGTCGCGGGTCGCGGGGTCGGGGTTCTTCTCGTCGCTGGCGGGACGCATCGTCGTCATCGCCGTGATCGTGGCATTCGTCGTGGTCGACGTGCTGCTGGTCGCCGCGGCTCTTCGCGCGACGGCTCCGGTCGATCCGGGAACCCCGGGGCCCATCCCCACCTACACGAGCTCGCCGCAGCCGACCGCCACCGCGAGTGCCTCCGCCGCGATCGACGAGCCCTCGGGCGAGGTGCGGTTGCTGTCTGCCGTGAGCGCCACCGAGGCCTGGCGCACGACTCCGGGGCTCTGCGGGGGAGCGGCCCCGAAGGTCGAGCGCTCGACCGACGGCGGTGACACCTGGGCCGTCGTCGACCTGGGGTCGACCGGCGTCGCCGACGCGGTGGCCCTGAACGCAGGATCCGACCGCACGGCTCTCGCAGGTCACCTCACGGGCTCCTGCACCAAGACGAAGGCGATGGCGACGTTCACCGAGGGCAAGTTCTGGGCGGCGTCGACGACCGACGTCGCTGATCTCGCTTTCGTGGTGCGCGGATCGAATCGCGTGCACCTCGCCTCCGGTGTCGTCGCGGGGCCCTGCGCCACACCGCTCGGCGCCGTGCAGTCGGGCAGCGCCGCCGCCGTCTCGTGCGCCGATGCCTTCGCGGTCAAGAACGGCGATGCCGCCTGGCAGACGGTCACCGTCGACGGGTTGCTCGCCTTCACGGCGACCGGCACGGGCACCGCGACCAGCTACCTGCTCGCCGTCGACTCGGCCTCCGACGACTGCGACGGCGTCGCGATCGAGTCGCTCACGGCCGACCTCACCCCCGACTCGGTTCCGACGCCGGTCGGCTGCGCCCCGGTTGCGTCCGCCGCCGGCACGCTCGACCCGTCGACGGTCGCGCTGTCGCGGGTCGGCGCGAACGTCTGGCTCTGGGCCGGCTCTCGGGTCTCGGTCTCGGCCGACGGCGGCGCGTCGTGGTAGCCGAGCGGCTGGCCACCCACTCCGACTGGAGCCTCGACTACGCGAGGCGCCTCCGTATCACCGATCTGCTCGTGCTGGTCTGGGTCGTCTTCGGCGTGCAGATCGCGTGGTTCGGCTTCGACAGCCAGAAGCTCTCGGGCAGGGGCAACGTCAACGATCTCGCGATCAACTACACGGCGGTCTCGATCGTCGTGATCGTCGCGTGGATGATCATGCTCGCCGTCTACGCCACCCGCGACTACCGGGTGATCGGCGGCGGCTCGGCGGAGTACCGCCAGATCGTCGACGGCAGCGTCCGACTCTTCGGACTCCTGGCGATCGTCGCCTTCCTCTTCAAGATCGACCTCGCCCGCGGCTACATCTTGATCGCCCTGCCCCTCGGCGTCGTCGTGCTGGTGTTCTCGCGGTGGATGTGGCGGCAGTGGCTGTCGGTCAAGCGCAACCGCGGTGACTACTCGGCGCGCGTGCTGCTGGTCGGCTCGGCCGAGACCGCCCGGCACATTGCCCGCGAGCTCGCTCGGCACCCCGAGGAGGGCTACCGCGTCGTCGGAGCCTGCATTCCCGCCGGTGCCCCGGGCACGACCCTCCTCGACACCGGCGTGCCCGTGATCGGCCGCATCACCGACGCACTGAGCGTGCTCGACGAGATCGGCGCCGACACGGTCGTCATCACAGGATCCGAGGAGCTCGGCCCGCAGAGCATCCGCGAGTTGGGCTGGGGTCTCGAGGCCGGGCAGCAGCACCTGATCGTGGCCCCCAGCCTCACTGACATCGGCGGCCCCCGGATCCACACCCGCCCCGTTGCCGGCCTCCCGCTCATCCACGTCGAGACTCCCCGCTACGTCGGCGGCAAGCAGTTCGCGAAGCGGGCCTTCGACATCGTCGGATCGACGCTGCTCATCGCCCTGTTCTCGCCAGTGCTGCTGGTCGTGGCGCTTCTCGTCAAGACGTCGAGCCGCGGCCCCGTGCTCTACCAGCAGGAGCGCGTCGGCCTCAACGGCGACCACTTCCACATGCTGAAGTTCCGGTCGATGCGCGTCGGTGCCGACGCCGAGCTGGCTGCGCTCCTAGCCGAGCAGGGCAGCAGCGACCGGCCGCTGTTCAAGGTGCAGGACGACCCGCGCGTCACGCCGATCGGCCGCGTTCTGCGTCGCCACTCGCTCGACGAGTTCCCGCAGCTCTTCAACGTCTTTCTCGGGTCGATGAGTCTCGTGGGCCCCCGCCCCCAGCGCGACGGCGAAGTCGCCCTCTACGACGAGGCCGCGCGCCGCCGCCTCCTGCTCAAGCCCGGCATGAGCGGCCTCTGGCAGGTCGGCGGGCGCTCCTCGCTCGACTGGGAGGACGCCATCCGCCTCGACCTCTTCTACGTCGAGAACTGGTCGGTGATGGGCGATGTCGTGATCCTGTGGCGGACGATGCGGGCTGTGCTGGCTCCGGGTGGGGATGCGCACTGATGGCCGGTCTGCAAACATCCCACCGTGCATCAGACAGAAGCGCCAAGACACTTCATCTGGGCTGATTCGTCACCGCCCCTATTGGGGCGGCGCGTTGTCTTCTCCGCAATCCAAGCCAGTTGAACTCGCGAGCCAGACGGGACACGACGTTACTCAGGCCTTCGCGACGAAATCGTCTAGGCGCTGTCCGACCCCGAACAAGCTGCCGATTGCCGCAACGCTCCGTCGTGAGGCATTACCATCGCCGTAAGGATTGACCGAACGGGACATTGCTTGGTAAGCGGTCTCGTTATCGAATAGCTCGAAGACGTGCGACTCAATCGCGGGGGCAGACGTTCCAATAAGTCGAGCGACGCCGAAAGAGACGGCCTCCGGCCGTTCGGTCGTGTCTCGCATGACTAGCACAGGCTTGCCTAACGCTGGAGCTTCCTCCTGAATGCCACCCGAGTCCGTAAGGATCACATGGCTTGCCGCCATAAGGTGTGAAAACTCGTGGTACTGCACGGGCTCAGTGAGTAGAACGTTTTCCAGGTCGCCAAGTACGGGCATAAGAATTTCACGCACGAGAGGATTCCTGTGCATCGGCAAGACGATCTCAATGTTTGGCAACCGCTTGGACAACCGGGCGACAGCATCCCCGATGTCCCTCATCCCACCGCCGAGGTTCTCGCGCCGATGCGTAGTCACGAGAAGAATTTTTTTGCCGCTCGCAACGACGGCCGCTAGTGCCGGGTCGGTGAAGTTTGACAGCGGAATCGATTGGGTATGCAGCAGGGCATCGATCACTGTGTTTCCTGTGACGGCGATAGTCCCCGGGTCGGCCCCTTCAGCAAGTAAGTTGCTCCGACTCGTTTCCGTCGGTGCGAGGTGCAGAGCGGCGAGCTGACCCACGATCTTCCTATTGCCTTCTTCGGGGAAGGGCAACGCCAGGTTGTGGCTTCGTAGTCCAGCCTCCAGATGTATAACCGGGATTTGGTTGTAAAACGCGGCCATCGCACCGGCCATCGCGCTCGTGGTGTCACCCTGCACGATGACGGCCTGCGGTCGCACTCTCTTCAAGAGTTCATCCAGGCCAACTAGAACTGCGGAGGTGATCCCGGTAAGGGTTTGACGGGGCTTAATGACGTTCAAATCGTAATCAGGCTCAATTTGAAAGAGAGCATTGACTTGATCCAGCATTTCGCGGTGCTGGCCGGTAACCGTGACCACATTTTCGAAAGAGCCATGTGTCTCCAGCTCAGCAATGACAGGCGCCATTTTAATGGCCTCGGGCCTTGTGCCGTAGATCGGCATAATTCGAACGGTCACAACGACCCTTTCCTGATCCAGTTTTTGCAGTAGCCCAACGCGCACGATTGTGTCACGGCGAAGCGAATGGCGACTAAAGCGTGGCGATCGTGTCCAACCCTCGACCTTGCGCATTCATGGGAGACTGGCGCTATGGGGTTAATCGGTGGGCGGGCACTGACCGCAAGTCCGAACGTAGACGCCGAAGCGTCCCCGTCCAGACGCGGGAATGGAAGGCGTCTCGAGGCGACGGTCATTCTCCTCATTCAATGGGGGCTGCCGACCCTCGGGTTCCTGATCCTCGAAATGGATCGGGGTTTTGTCAAAAATGGATGGCTCGTGCTGTGCGCCCCCATTTTATTTCTCTTCGGCGCTGCCATAGTTCGGTCCAGGACTTCCGTTTTAAAGGATGATCAAACCTGGCTTCTTCCGTTTCTCAAAGCGAGCATGTCGGTTGTCCTACTACTCGCCATAATTCACTTTGCCAGCGTAGGTATTCCTGTTCTGCAGGCCAACGTCGAAACGTCGAGATTCGAGGTAGGCGGTAGCGGATACGCTGGGCTGCCAAGCAGGGGAGTCTTGTACGCGTTGCCCTGTCTCACCCTTCTCAGTTTGGCAACACTTCGACCCTCGACTCGCAAGGTCACCAGCTGCATTTGGTTGCTCTTCTTCCTCACGCAGGTGGCCCTTGGTTTCAAGGGGGCACTTGTGGAAGTCCTCATTGTGACCGCGATCGGCTACGCGGTTGGTCATCGGTTCAAGGTTTGGCAAATTCTCGTTTTTGCCGCCTCGGGAATCGTGGCTCTCTTCTACGTTCAATTTGTCGGCGCCAAGTACGCGACGCTTGCAGGAGGGAGTGGCCTGGACTACATTCTTCGGCGTTCTACGTCTGACGCCATAATCGCCGGCTACGTTGCTATGACTTCTCGGCCGGTCGGGCTTACGCAACGAGCGTCCGTTCTCTACACCGACTTTGGTGTTCTACTTGACCGCTACATTCACGGAGGGACGAGCTACACCTTCGACGAGTTGGTCTCGTCTGTCGTGACTGGCACACCTATCACGCCGGGGGCGTTCCTGGTTCCGGTCACTGTGGGAGGGCCCGTCTATCTCCTGTACAGCCTGCCAGTTTTGGCAGCCGCAATTGTGCTTATCGCCCTGGGTGGCTCTTGGAGTTGGATGCTGGGCCTGCTCGCAGAGCCCCCCTCGGCCCTCCTTGCCGTACTGGCAACTGTATCCATTTATGGAATACGAGTCTTCCTGCTGAACGGCAACGGTTCGTATTTGTTTATCAATATGGCGTTCACGGGACTGATTCTCGTTGTCTGTTCAGTACTGGCACGAGCGAGGATATTCCATCGTCCCTGGAGCCCCGGCCCTAAACATGTCTGACCAACTTTCCGTGAGACATTCATGGGCTAGCCGGATGAATTTTCTGGCGTTCCAAGCGGGCACAGCGTCCGTGGGGATAACTGCATTATTTGTCTGGCCATGGATTGGCCGGCAAATCTCGCAGTCTGAATTGGGTACGATCTCCGGCTGTCTTGCAGTTGCAAGTATTGCCGCACCCCTACTGACGATGGCTCTTCATCTGACTTTGGCCAACCACTTTTCTCACGATCCGGGATCAAAAAGGAACACGGAAGGCAGGGTTGCGTTTTCCTGGACCCTTGGACTGGCCGCAACTTCGATAATTCTGTCTCTCGCGAATTACTCCGGCGTGCTGGTCATCGACGTGGTGGCACTTAGCGCGGCATCTGCCGTGTCCTTGATGGTTACGGGCACGACGCGCGGCCTGAACGCTCCAGGCGCCTTTGCACTCGCCACTTTTGTGAGCCAGATTGGCGGCTTGATCGTTCTGGGGTTCGGTCTTGCTGTTGGTTCGCTCCATGTCGGTGTCGTCCTGTACGTGCTATTTAGTGCCGTTGGGCTGATAATTCAGACGGTGCTAGTGGGGCAAAACCCGTTTCGTCGCAACTATGAAGGTGCTCTTGCGCTGCTTCGACGTTCTTCTCGTCTTGTGCCTCACCTCATCTTGGCCGTCGTTCTCCTCATGACGATGCGGCTTCTCGTTGGAGCGATTGAAGGCCCGTCGGCCCTAGGCCAATTCCAGTATGCGTCGTTGCTCATAGGAGCAGTCACGACTTTCGCCAGCACACTCGACGCTCATTGGTCGGTCCGCGCACAAGCAGAGAGGACCTCTGAAGGCCTCTCACAACGCCTATCTGAGCAACAAACCCGGGTACAGATGACTCTTGTTGTTGTGACCCTTGTTTCTGTTGCCTTCTGCGCATTTGGCCTGCGGTTTTGGCTTCCCTCGGGCTATCCAATTGACTCGATCAGACTTGCCGTCCTACTTGCACTGCCTGCCGGGGCATTCCAGGCCTTCGCAGATGGTAAGGCGGCGTTCGCCATGTGGCACTCCGCCAACGGCATGGTGTCCCGCTCGACAGTTATAGGTGTTGCGAGCGCCTTGTTGTCTGGTCTATTTCTCGTTTCACTAGGAGGGTGGCCTTTGGTGGGTCTTGCTCTCCTAATAGGTTCTGTCATCAGAGCCGGGGTCATTTGGGTGTCCGCAAAATCTCTGCCAGGTTTCTCGAGGTTCCCGACTAGTGCGAGAGTTCTTATCATCGTTCAAATCGTCATTTCCATCATCTCCGTGCTGACGTTCAGACTTACCGATTGAGGAATAATGCGAGTCCTGCTGCTAACTAGTAATTACGTCGACCGTTCTCGCGGCGGGGTAGAGCTTCACGTCTACAACCTTGCAAAGGGACTCATTTCATCCGGCCACGATGTGGTTGTTGGTCGCACTAGTGGCGGCGAAGCGCTGCACGAGGTCGACGGTCCGGAGGTGCGCGTGCTGGGTAGGGAACGTCGCAGCCAAGGTGCGATAAGCGACAACAAATCTCCGATTCCATTCGTCCGACTCGCGCGGAATTTCTTGGAACGGCTTCAAATTGGTCGCCAAGTGGGAAGGCGTCTACGTCAGGAACTCAGTAGTGAGGTGGCTTTCGACGTCATTCATCACCACGACTTCATAACAAGTTTCTTCATAGCCCGTGAAATTCACGGCTTGGGAGTCCGCCAGGTCTGGACAAACCACTTGGGTGAGTTCCTAATCCTGGCTCGAATCCCGTTGGTGGGACGCTTCGTAACCCGCCGTCTAACGCGATTTTTCACGGCTGCGACCGGTCCGTCCCTCGATCTTGCGGATCAAAGAGCCGTGAGCTGCCCAATCATGTACGTCCCCAATGGCGTTGACGTGTCTTTGTTCAAGCCTCTGGTTCTGTCCGATCGAGATGTCGCTAGGGCTCAGCGCGGATGGAGTGACCATGACCTGGTTACTGTCATTCCCCGACGGTGGGCCCCAAGCAAAGGCGTTCTTTTCGCGGCCTTGGCGATGTCTACAGATTCCTGGCCAGACGATGTTGTATCGGTCTTTGTTGGCTCGGGTGAGTCCGATGTGCCAGAGTACGCGCAGGCTGTGCGCTCCGCTCTGGCTCAAACCGCCGCTCCGTTTGAGGTTATTGACTCAGTTACTCCCTCGGCTATGGCTGAAATCCTGCGACTCGCCGACGTTTGCATAATACCGTCGTTACTGGAGGCGACAAGTCTTTCGGCCCTCGAAGCAATGGCCAGCGGCTTGCCCGTTGTCGCGACAAATATTGGGGGACTGCCAGACCTAATCGAACCAGGCGTCAATGGGTGGCTGATCGAGCCCCAGAATGCAAGCCAAATTGCTGCTGCGGTCAAGGCCGCGCGCGTGATGTCGACAGAGGACCGAATGTCTCTGGGCTTAGCAGGCCGGGAAAAGGTCCTGCGCGACTTCGCCTGGGATGGGATAGTCATCAAGCTCGTCGAAATGTACGGGTCAAAAGGATGACCCGCATCGCATATCTTTCGCACGTCGATAGCCGCTGGATCAAACAACGTCCTCACTTTCTTGCTGAGGAAATTGGGGCTAGGGCGGGTATGTCTGTTGCGTTCTTCTGCTCTGCCATCGTCAAGAGATCACTCTTAGTCAAGGACCAGCGTCTCTCCGTGCCCGTTTTCAGGTTGCCCCTGCTGCCTCAGCGTCTGCGGGGACGGTTGTGGTTCTTGGACTTCGTGCTATCCAGGGCTTCTGCGCTTCTATTGGTAATTTTCTGGCGTCCAGACGTGCTCATCGTGACTCATGCGCGCCATTATGAATTAGCTCGTCTAGTCGGTCGTTTCAATACTCGAGTCTTTTACGACTGCATGGACATAAATCGTCTTTTCCCGGACGTGGTCAATCGCGATATCGCAAATGAGGCCCGTCTTGTTGACCTGGCGGCTGGTGTATTTTGCTCCAGTGGTCCCATTGAGGAGGAGATTCGCCGTATGGGAACAAACGCGCAAATCGTTTCCGTGCCCAACGCATTGGACGGTAGGGCCATGTCTCACGTGAGACAACACGCGACCGTAAATGCCGGCGTGGTGAGGTACGTCGGAACTGTGGCTAGCTGGTTCGACCGAGATGCGATCCTCGATCTAGTTGAGTCCATGCCTGTCAACGTAGAAATCATCGGGCCTCTCGACAGCCAGGAAATTGTTCATGATCGAGTCACGTACAGAGGTGTGATGACTCACGGGAATGCCCTAGAAGAGATGTGGAAGGCTGACGTTCTCGTGCTTCCTTTCGTTGTGACGGAATTAATTGCGGCCGTGGATCCAGTCAAGGTTTACGAGTACATCGCGACCGGCAGGCCTGTTGTCTGCGTGGACTATCCCCAGTTGGATCACTTTGGTGGACTTATTTCCAGGTATCGCCAAGGCAGTGGCCTATCCGAAGCGATTGCTAGTGCTCTTGGTCGGAAATCAGTGCCCGCAGAAGAGCTTGCAGAATTTGTCAAACTCAATTCCTGGTCGGCACGAGCCGAGCGGATCGCGGAGCTTTTGTGACCGAGGTTGCCGCCGTCGTTGTGGCGTATAACAACGGCTCGGAGCTCGTGCGCTGTCTGGAGGGCTTAGCTGCGAATCAGTCGGTCGGGACAATCTTTGTCATCGACAATGGCGCACTGCCATGGCAGGGATCCGAGGCTGTGTCACCCACGCTTCGGCGGAAGCTCGAGTACCGCAGGCCATCCTCCAATCTCGGCTACGCCGGGGGAAACAACATGGGCATCGAGTTGGCCGCCTCGATAGGTGCTGAGCACGTTCTGATTTGCAACCCGGATGTGACAGTCAAGTCCGCGGACGTGGACGACATGCTGACCGATCTGCGGTTGTTGGGCTCTGATCTCATTTCACCGCAATTGTTGGAGAGATCGAGCCAGGGCGACTGGTCCGCACTCGGATCACCTGGGTGGGATGCGGCTGCTGGAAAGGGTGTCCTCCGGAGATCCGACGCCCTGTTGGCCAGCGAGTTTGTCCCGACATTCTTTGGCGCATGTTTTCTCGCGCGCATGTCTCTCTTCCGGTCGACGGGGCTCCTATCTCCCAACCTGTTCTTGTTCTGTGAGGAAATTGACCTCTGTATGAGAATGAGTCTCCTGGGCCTGAGCGGGAACTGGGGTATTTCGGGGCGCACGGTCGTCGAGCATGGCCGAGGAAGCAGCGTCACGCCGAAGGGATACGGCTCGTCAGCTAGATCAAGGTTGTCCGTGGAGGAAGCAGCTAGGTCGGCTGTAATCATTGGCCGTATCTACTGGCCCTGGCGGGTCCCTTTATGGGGAGGGCTACGTCTCGTCCTTGCGGTGCGCTACGTCGTTCTGGGGAGGATCTCGCTGGCACGGGGAGTTTTGCGTGGGGTCTATCGAGGTCTTCGATCTCCCGTCCTGCCACCGGAACAGGCGGGATCGGTGTCGAACAGGCCGAACGACCCGTAACCCGGCAATCCGCCGTAAGCGAGAACGACACATGTTTGAATGAGCGCATGGCACTCGGGGAAGCCGGCGACGTTCGCGTTCGACCGCAGCGACACATCGCCCGCTGGGTGATCCTGCTGATCGTCGTGCTGCTGGTCGCCTGCGTGGCATGGGTCGGCGTGCGCGGCGTGCTGGCGAAGAACCACCTCGAGAAGGCCGTTGCGCTCGCAACTCAGGTGCAGAGCGACGTGACGAGGGGCGATGCCAAGGCCGCGCAGGCGAGTGCCGTCGAGCTGGCCGCCGAGACGAGGGACGCGAGACGACTGACCGCCGATCCGATCTGGCGGGGAGCTGAGATCGTGCCTCTGGTCGGCCCCAACCTGACGGCAGTGAGAGAGGTCTCCGGGATCCTCGCCGATGTCAGCACCGACGCGATCGAACCGATCGCCGGAGTGCTCGGCACGGTCAACGTCGCCCAGTTCAAGCCCGTCGACGGAGCCGTCGACCTCGAACCGCTCGTCAAGGCTCAACCGACGATCGCCTCCGCGACTGCGTCGCTGCAGACGAACCTCGAGCGTGCCCGCGCCGTCGACACCGCCGGAACGGTCGGCCAGGTCGACACCGCGGTCGATCAGCTCACGTCGGTGCTCGCCAAGGCGAGCAGCGCGGCTGAGACCGCGGACCAGGCCGTCACCCTGTTGCCCGACATGATGGGGCAGAGCGCGCCCAAGAAGTACCTCCTCCTCTTCCAGAACAACGCCGAGCTGCGGTCGACCGGCGGCGTGCCGAGTGCCGTCGCACTCGTGACGGCGAAGAAGGGCCGCCTCGCGTTGCAGAAGCAGGCGTCGTCGGCAGACTTCCCCGAGCTGGCGAAGCCCGTCATCGACCTGCCGCTCGAAACCGAGGGCATCTATGGCTCGATCACCGGCCGCTTCTTGCAAGACGTCAACCTCACGCCCCGCTTCCCGCTCACCGGCGAGATCGCCCAGCAGCTGTGGAAGAAGCGCTACGGCGCCACTGTCGACGGAGTCATCTCGATCGACCCGGTCGCCCTCGGCTACCTGCTCACGGCGACCGGAGATGTCACGCTGCCGAACGGCGACATTCTCACGAGCAGCAACGTCGTCACCTCGCTGCTCTCAGATTCGTACGCCAAGTACCCGGATCCTGCGGTGCAAGACACCTACTTCAAAGCCGCGGCCGGCGCGATCTTCGCGAAGGTCGCATCGGGCGACTTCGACCCGAAGCTGATGCTGACGGCTCTGACGAGGGCGGGCGACGAGGGGCGGATCCTGGTCTGGAGCGACGACAAAGCGCAGCAGAAGACCATCTCGAAGACGGCCCTGTCGGGCGAACTGCCCCGAGGATCCAAGACGAGGCCGGCTTTCGGCATCTACCTCAACGATTCGACGGGCGCGAAGATGGATTACTACCTCTCGACGCAGGTCAGCATCGGGCAGGTCACCTGCCGCAAAGACGGGCGCCCGAACTACGTCGTCGACGTCACGCTGACGAATAACGCTCCGGCCGACGCCGCCACGAGTCTTCCTGAATACGTCACCGGGGGAGGTGACTTCGGCGTAGCACCCGGAAACGTGCAAACGACGGTCTCGATATACGCCCCCAAAACAGGGGTCTTCACCGGTGTTACAAAAGACGGAAAGACGCGATCGCTCCATACCGCGACCGACTCCGGGTACCCCGTGAGCCAGTTCGAGACCCTGGTAAAGCCCGGAAAATCAACGACTTGGCGTCTCCAGTACATCGGGCCGAAGAATGCGGCGGTGATTCCGTCCATCACACAGACACCCGGAGTTAACGTTCTGGAAACAAAACAAATCTTGATTACCTGTAACTCCCTCGTAAGCTGAGGATGCTGCACTTACCAACCGCGCGGCTTCGATCACATCAGGGGATTATTTTGAAAAAGCTTATTGCTGCCGCGCTGCTCGTTGTAGTCGGCGTCTTCGCAGTTCCGGCCGCCGCTAACGCTGCCGGCTACGTGCCCACCAGCAACATCTCGGTCAGCGGCGCCGCCACTCCGGGTGGAACGGTCGTCACCGGCTTCGCTGCTGGCTCGTTCACGCCGAGCGAGACTGTCTCGTTCTCGGTCACCGGTAGCGGACTCGCCACGCTCAGCGCGGCCACCGCCACCGCCAGCATCACGAAGCAGGCCGACGCCTCGGGCGCCACCGCGCTGAACGTGAAGCTCCCCGCCGGCGCCACCGGCACCTACTCGGTCACCGCCACCGGCCAGACCTCGGGCAACGTCGCAACCGCCGCCATCACGGTCGCTCCTGTCGACGCCGCCGCTGCCGGCGGATCCACCGTCGCCGACCCGTCGGGCGCCCTCGCCTTCACCGGTTCGAACGGCTCCATGCTGATGATCTGGGCCGCCGCCGGAGCAGTCATGCTCGGTATCGCGCTCATGCTCGTCCTCACGCTCGTTCGTCGTCAGCGCGCCAACGCGTAACTCGATAGCAGCTCTTCGAAGGCCCCGGTTTCGACCGGGGCCTTTGTCGTGTCCGCTGGGCGTGTGGTGTGGGGCGAATCAGTTGTCGCTACAACCATTGCCTGCTATGGTCGGTGACATGTCCTCGACCTCCGCTGATCTCCTCGCACCCGACACCAGCATGGGCGCGGTCACCCTGCGGGTGGCCGACCTCGACGGCATGACCGCCTACTACCGCGACGCCGTGACTCTCAGCGTCTTGGCGCAGGAGCCCGCGACGGCGGGGTCGCCGGCGCGCAGCATCCTCGGCCGCGGAGCCACGATCATCGTGATCCTCGAGCACGCACCCGAGCTGAAGCACGCGGGGCCCCGAGACGCCGGGCTGTTCCACACGGCCATCCTCTTCGAGACCGAGGCCGACCTCGCGTCCGCCGTCTACTCGGTCGCCAGCCGCTTCCCGCGCTCGTTCACCGGCAGCGCCGACCACCTCGTCAGCAAGGCGTTCTACTTCACCGACCCCGAGGGCAACGGCATCGAGCTCTACTGGGATCGCGACCGAACCGCCTGGAGCTGGACCCACGGCCAGATCGACATGGCGACTCTCGCTCTCGACCCGAACGCCTTTCTGCAGGAGAACCTCAGCGAGCACGATCTGGCTGCAGCGCCGACCCGTGCCGCGACCGTCGGCCACGTCCACCTCAGCGTCGGCGACGTCGCCAGTGCGCGGCAGTTCTACGTCGACCAGCTCGGCTTCGAGACGACCACCGAGTTCGGCGCCCAGGCCCTCTTCGTCAGCGCCGGCAAGTACCACCACCACATGGCGATGAACACCTGGCAGTCGGCCGGGGCCGGTCGACGGCAGCTGGCACTGGGGCTGGGCCTCGTGCGCATCGAGGTGCCGAGCGACGACGAGATCGGAAGTCTCGGTGAGCGCCTGGCCCACTTCGGTGTGGCAACGGCGGACGACGGGCGGATCCTGAGTTTCGACGACCCGTGGGCCAACCGAATTCAGGTGTCGGCCAAAAGCTGACGAACGGCTCGGCCCGGGTGCGTTTCAGGGGTGCGGCGGCTAGCATGCCGCCATGGGCATCCGGGAGGAACAGCGGGCAGCCACGGTCGCTCGGATTCTCGAGGCCGCGGGCGCCGAGTTCGAAGATCGCGGCTACGAGGCCACATCGTACGGTTCGATTGCGACCCGGGCCGGAGTCGCGAAGAGCCTCGTCAGCTACCACTTCGCCACCAAAGCCGAGATCGCTGCGAGTGTCGTCGCCGAAGCGTTTCCGCAGGGCACCTTCTTCGGCACCGAGCCGTCGCCCGACGGGCCCCTCGCCGACATCGTGCAGTCGACCGCGTACGTCGCCCGGCAGTTCGCGACCAACCCGCTGGCACGGGCCAGCCTCCGCATCGTCAACGAGCACAAGCTCACCGACCCGAATGCGCCGCGCGCCTACGTCGGCTGGGTCGCCCGCATCTCTGACAACCTGCGCCGCGCGGCCGCCCTCGGGCAGATCACGATCGGCGTCGACACTCACCGCGAGGCCACCGTGCTCGTCGGGCTGTTCGTCGGGCTGCGGTACGTGACCGACACCCTCGACGAGCGCGAGCGGTTCACCGACATCGTGATGGCGTCGATCCGGCAGCGGCTCGTGTACCTCGGGGCCGACGAGGGAGCGCTCGCGCGCGTCGCGTAGGGGGCGGCTGGGCGCTGGGGCGGTGGCTGGCCGCTAGGCCGGTGAGGTGGCTGGCCGCTAGGCCGGCGGCAGTCGATCATCGTGAGGATCGCGGCCCGACCGGAGCGCCTCGAGGAGGTGACGGTCTCGGGTGAGGCGAGCCGTGGGATCCTTGCCGGGCGTGCCGTGGCCCGGGATCACGATCGCGGCTCTCCGGGCGAACGGTTCGAGCGCGGTGAGGCCTGCGGCGTAGGCGGCGAGTGGGTCGGCCGGTGGGCTGGTCGGTGCGTCGGGCTCGAACGGCAGGGGCGGCTCGATGTCGCTGAGCATGTCTCCGGCGACGAGGATCCCACGGCTCGGCACCCAGACCGCGGTATGCCCCGGCACGTGGGCGTCGTGTTCGATCAGCTGCACGTCGACGCCTCGCCAGTGCAGGCGGTCGCCCGGTGCTGCCGTCACCGCGCCGACGAGCGGAAGCAGTTCGGTGGGCCACGCCCCGAGCTCGGCCAGGATCGCGGGCCTGTCGTCGCGCGCCGGTGTCGCGGTCTCGGCGGAGGCCCAGCGCGGGGCGTCGCCGAACCCCGGGTGCCAGAGGAGGTGGTCGAAGTGGGCGTGGGTCGAGAATCCGGCCGTGACGGTCAGCCCGCGGCGGGTGAGGGCGTCGGCGATCGAGGCGAGCTCGTCGACCTCCCACGCGGGGTCGATGAGGAGGCAGTCACGGCCGTTCGACCCGACCACCACTGTGGTGGTGGTCGAGTCGCGGCGGCTGGTGGCGACCAGCACCCCCGCGGCGACCTCGACGAACGGGTCGCCGCGGGGGCCGAATGATGCGGAGGTCAGTGGAACTTCGGCCCTTCCGGCGTGGAACGGGCGGATAGGTCGTCGAGCTCGTGCTGCAGGGTGGCGTTCTCGCGGCGGGTCTTTGTGCCGAGGGCCCAGAAGACGATGCCCAGCACGATGAAGGCGACCACGGGGAGCAGCTCGGTGAGGAGGTAGAGACCGCCCTCGGAGGGCCCCCAGCCGTCAGGCCTGAAGCCCTCGCCGAACCAGTCGAAACCGAAGCCGGGCGCCATGAGCTGAATGACGGCGAACGCCAGGATCACCATGAGCAGCACCGTCAGCGGCTTGTGGAACGGCATCCGGTAGGGCCGCGGGGTATCGGGGTGGCTTTTACGAAGCTTCCAGAGCGACGGGAAGATCAGCAGGTAGCTGATCAGCGTCGTCGAGATGGTCACACCGAGCACGGCGAAGAAGAACTTCGAGGCGCTGCCATCGGCGATCGTGTTGGCGAGCACCAGCACGATGGTCGAGACGATGCCGCTGAAGATGTTGACGCGCACGGGCGTGCCGAGCCTAGCGTTGATCACGCCGAGGAAACGGGGCGCGGCGCCGTCGTAGCCCGAGACGGCGAGGGCCCGGTCGGATCCCATGATCCAGGTCACGCCGGAGGTCAGCACGCAGAGCACGACGAGGGCACCCGCGACGCCGCCGAGAGTCGCACCCATGCCCGACAGCACGACTCCGTCGCTCGTGGTCTGACCGCCGTAGACGGTGAACACCGACTTGATCGCGTCGACGAAACCCTCGAGGCCGCCGACCTGACTGACCGGGAGCACTAGCAGGATGCCGAGGATCGGCACCGCGTAGAGCAAGAAGGAGAAGAGCGCCGACCGGGCGATGGCGAACGGCACGTCGCGGGTGGAGTCTTTCATCTCTTCACCGGCGCTGTTCGGCAGCTCGAAACCGACGTAGTTGAACAGCAGCACGCCGACCAGGGCGACGAAGCCGCCGGCCGTGGGCACAAAGCTGCCCGCGCCGAGGCCCTGGACGCCGTTCTGCACGCCGAAGATGATCACCGAGATGACGAACCCGCCGATGAGCACGAAGCGGGCGAAGGCGCCGACCGTCGTGATCCATTTGCCGATTCGGAACGACAGCACCGCAGCGAGCACGGCCACCCAGATGAAGGGGATCGTGATCAGGTAGAAGACCGGGGTCGACTGGTCGCCGCCGCCGAGGAAGAATTCTTGAATCGCCACTGCCGCGACGGCTGCGAGCGTGCCGCCGAGCCACACCGGGTTGGTGATCCAGTAGAGCACGTTGTTGATAGCCCCCACGAGGTGACCGAACGCCATTCTCGTCCAGAGGTAGGGGCCGCCCTCCTGCGGAAAGGCGGTGCCGAGCTCGGAGAAGAGCAGCGCCTGCGGCACGAAGAAGAGCACCGCCAAGATCACCATCCAGGTGAATGCCTCGCCGCCCGACGCGGCGACGGCCGCGATCGTGTCGACGCCGACGATGGTGCAGATCAAGAAGAACAGGATGTCGAAGCGACCGAAGTGCCGTTTCAGCTTGCTGCTCTCGGTGGCCGCGGGGGCTATCTGGGAGGGGGTGTCGTAGTCGAGTGCCATGGGTGCCGAGCCTCTTTCAAGAGAGTGGATGGAGCAGGGCAGAGATGTACAGCGGCAGAGAATGGTGCGGGAGCGGATATGAAGTTGTGTTCGGGAGGGTGGGGCGGGCTGAAGGGGGTTAGGGGGCGGCGACCACTTCGGCGCCGAGGTCGCTGACGACCTCCGTCGCGAGTCGGTGACCGACCCGGATCGCCCCGTCGACGTGCTGGTAGCCGAGGCCGGCCAGGTCGCTCGACCCGAACCGGATCGGGCCGACGGGGGTGAGCTGATGGGCGCCGTAGCGCGTCAGGCCACCGAGGTCGAAGCTCGTGGCGTAGGCGCCCTGGGTCCATTCTTCGGCCGCCCAGTCGCTCTCGTAGTAGACGCTCGGGTTGCGGGCTTCGGGGCCGAAGTACGCGGCGAGAGAGTCGAGGATCCGCGCCCGGCGCTCCTCGGGGTCGAGCTCGAGCGCGCGATCCGCCTTTTCATCCGACACGAACCCGACCAGCGTGCCGCGGGTCTCGCCGTGATTGCTGTTGTCGTAGGCCTCGTGCACCAGCTGGTAAGGGCTGAACGCGGTGCCCGACAGGTCGGCGTCACGCCAGAACGGTGTCTCGTAGGTGGCGTGCACCTTGATGACAAGGCCGAGGGAGAGGTGCTGGTGCATCTGGTTGCGGCGACGGGGAAGCGCCGGCACGTAGTCGATGCGACCGTAGAGGTTCGGCGGCACGGCGACCAGTGCCCGCTTGGCCTCGACGCGGAGGTCGTCGGTGGTCGCGACGACGCCGGAGTCGCTCCACTCGAGCGTCTGCACCGGCTGATTCAGGTGCACGCGATCGCCGAGCGATGCGGCGAGGGCCACGGGCACACTCTGCAGGCCTCCGACGACGCGCTTGTCGAGGATGAAGTCGGCGTCGACGAGGTTGGAGAAGCTGCCGGCGCTCGCCGCCATGAGCAGGGCCTGCAGGGTGGAGAACGCATGGGCCGGCTTGGTCAGCATGGCGTCGGCGATGAACAGCGCGATGTTGTCGCGGGCCTCCTCGTCGGTCGACTGCGCGGCGAGCCACTCCTTGAACGACACCCGGTCGAGCGCTTCGGCGTCGGGGTGAGTCCACGGCGCGTCGGGGTCGGTCTCGGCCACCAGGCGGTCGAGCAGCTCGATCAGTCGGACGATCTCGCCCTCGGTCGACTCCGACCCGGGAAAGATGTCGCCGGTGAAGCGCTTGGCCTCGCCATCTCGGCCGATGTAGACGCTCTCGCCCTCACGGTAGCGGGAGTACGTCTCGAGGCCGAGCTCGTCGAGGGTGGCGATCAGCGCGGTCTGGTCGGGTGAGACCCACTGCCCGCCGATCTCGTACATCTGGCCTTCGATGCTGTTGGTCCAGAGCCGTCCGCCCACACGGTCGCGGGCCTCGAGCACGACGACGGAGTGCCCCGCCTTAACGAGGTCGGCCGCTGCGGTGAGGCCGGTTGCGCCGGCGCCGATGATGACGACGTCGGTGGTGATGGTGTTCGGCATTGCGGCCTTTCCGAGGGAGGTGGTGGGCGTCAGTGGGCAGACATGACGTGCTTGATGCGGGTGTAGTCGTCGACCGAGTAGGCCGAGAGGTCTTTGCCGTAGCCGGACTGCTTGAAGCCGCCGTGCGGCATCTCGGCGGCGAGGGGAATGTGGGTGTTGATCCACACGCAACCGAAGTCGAGGTCGCGGGCGAATCGCTCGGCGGTCGTGTGATCGGCAGTCCACACGCTGGAGGCCAGGGCGTACCGCACACCGTTCGCCAGTTCGAGCGCCTCGTCGGCAGTGTCGAATGACTGCACCGTGAGCACCGGGCCGAACACTTCGTCTTGCACGATCGCATCCGTCTGCTCGACGTCGGCGATCACCGTCGGGGCGAAGAAGTACCCGACGTCGCCCACCCGAAAACCTCCGGTGCGAATCGTGGCGTGCTCGGGCAGAGAGTCGATCGCGTTCGACACGGCCGCGAAGTGCCGGGCGTTGTTGAGGGGACCGTAGAAGGCGTCGTCGCCGGCGCCCGTGATCGTGCCCTCAGCGGCCCGCACCAGCGCGTCGCAGAACGCGTCGTGGATGGAGCGGTGCACGATCACCCGGGTCGCGGCCGTGCAGTCTTGACCGGCGTTGAAGAACCCGGCCTGCGCGATCGACTCGGCGGCCGCGTCGATGTCGACGTCGGGGAACACGACGACGGGGGCCTTACCGCCCAGCTCGAGATGGACCCGCTTGAGGCCGGCTGCACCCGACGTGGCCACGGCCCGCCCGGCGCGCACGCTTCCCGTGATCGCGACGAGCCCGGGAACAGGGTGCTCAGTGAGCAGCGCACCCGTCGACGCGTCGCCGAGCACCACGTTGAAGACGCCGTCGGGCAGGATGCCCCGGGTCAGGTCGGCCAGCACCAGGGTTGACTCTGGAGTGGTGTCGCTCGGCTTGAGCACGATCGTGTTGCCGGCGGCGAGGGCCGGGCCGATCTTCCACAGCGCCATCATGAGCGGGTAGTTCCAGGGAGTGACCTGGGCCACGACGCCGATGGGCTCTCGGCGCACCGACGAGGTGAGCCCCTCGAGGTACTCACCCGAGGCGAGCCCGGTGGCGCTTCGGGCGGCACCGGCGAAGTAGCGGAGCTGGTCGGCGCCGACCGCGACCTCCTCGGAGGCGATCGTCGCCTTGGGCTGACCGGTGTTGCGAGCCTGCGCCTCGACGAGGTCGTCGGAGCGCGCCTCCAGAGCGTCGGCCAGAGCCAGGAGCGCCTTCTGGCGAGCGCTCGGCGTGGTGCGCTTCCATGCCGGAAAGGCCTCGGCCGCCGCAGCCATCGCGGCGTCGACGTCGGCGGCACCCGAGATGGGCGACACGGCGACGACCTCCTCGGTACGGGGGTCGATCACGTCGAGCGTGTCGGTGCCGACCGCGGACACGAAGGCACCCGCGATGAAGTTCTGGAGGGTCGTGCTCATGTCGGTCGTCTCTCGTTGGCGGTCAGCTCGTGGGCAGAAGCGTGTAGGTCGTGTCGAGGTACTCCGCGATGCCCTCGGTGCCGCCCTCGCGCCCGAGGCCCGACGACTTGACTCCGCCGAACGGGGCCGCGGCGTTCGAGACGACGCCGGTGTTGAGGCCGAGCATGCCCGACTGGAGCTTGGCGATAAGGCGGTGACCGCGAGCGAGGTCGGTTGTGAAGGCGTACGAGACGAGGCCGAACTCGGTGGCGTTGGCCAGCGCGATGCCTTCGTCTTCGGTGTCGAACGTGGCGATCGCGGCGACCGGGCCGAAGATCTCTTCTTTGAGCAGGCGGGTGTCGGGGGTGATGCCGGTGAGCACTGTGGGAGCGAAGAAGGATCCCGGCCCCTCGATCTTCGACCCACCCGTCGCGACCGAGGCACCCCGCGAGGTCGCGTCGTCGACGAGCTCGGCGCTTTTGTTGACGGCGGCGTCGTTGATCAGCGGCCCGATCGACACCCCCTCGTCGGTGCCGCGACCGACCTCGAGCGCTTCGACACGAGCGGTGAGCCGTTTCGAGAACTCGTCGGCGACGCCCGACTGCACAAAGAAGCGGTTGGCGGAGGTGCAGGCCTCGCCGATGTTGCGGAACTTCGCCAGCATCGCCCCGTCGACCGCGGCGTCGAGATCGGCGTCGTCGAAGACGAGGAACGGGGCGTTGCCGCCGAGCTCCATGGACGTGCGCAGCACGTTGTCGGCGGCTTGCTTGAGCAGCACCTTGCCGACAGGGGTCGACCCGGTGAAGCTCACCTTGCGAAGGCGGTCGTCGGCCATGACGGCCTTTGAGACGCCGGAGGCGTCGGTCGTGGACACGACGTTGACAACGCCGGCCGGAACGCCGGCCTCGATCAGGAGCTGGACGAAGTAGAGGCTGGTGAGCGGGGTCAGCTCGGCGGGCTTCAGCACGATCGTGCAGCCGGCGGCGAGAGCGGGCGCGATCTTGCGGGTGGCCATCGCGAGAGGGAAGTTCCACGGCGTGATGAGGAAGCAGGGCCCGACCGGTCGGCGCGACACGATCATCGTGCCGGTGCCCTCGGGGTTCGCGCCGTAGCGGCCCGAGATACGCACGGCCTCCTCCGAGAACCAGCGCAGGAATTCCGCGCCATAGGTGACCTCGCCGCGGGCCTCCGCCAGCGACTTGCCCATCTCCATCGTCATCAGCAGGGCCAGCTCGTCGCGGTGTGCGATGGCGAGGTCGAATGCCCGCCGCAGGATCTCGGAGCGGGTGCGGGGCGGAGTTGCGGCCCAGTCGTCGGCCGCGGCGACAGCAGCGTCGAGGGCGGCGATCGCGTCGGCGGGCGTGCCATCGGCGACGTCGATCAGCGTCTCGCCCGTTGCCGGATCGATCACGCCGAACGTCGCACCGCCCGATGCCTCACGCCAGACTCCGCCGACCAGAAGGCCCGTCGGCACGGTGTCGAGCAGTCGCTGCTCGGTCTCGTTTGCGGCGGCGGTCGTGGTCATGATTCCTCCAGGGCGTGGGCGACGACGTCGAGGCCCTCGTGGAGCAAAGCGTCGTCGATTGAGAGCGGCGGAAGAAAGCGAATCACGTTTCCGTAGGTGCCGCAGGTCAGGATTATCACTCCGGCGGCGTGACTCGCGGCAGCCACGCGACCGGTGAGAGCAGGATCCGGGTCTCCCGTCGCCGGGTCGACCAGCTCGATCGCGATCATCGCTCCGCGCCCGCGTACGTCGCCGATGCGCGGGTCGCCCGCCTGCAGGGCCGTCAGCCGCGTCTTCATGAGCGTCTCGATGTCGCGGGCTCGCCAGGCGAGGTCGTCGACCTCGTAGGTTTCGATGGCCGCGAGCGCGGCAGCGCAGGCGAGCGGGTTGCCGCCGTAGGTGCCGCCGAGGCCGCCGACGTGCGGGGCGTCCATCATCTCGGCACGACCGGTGACGCCGGCGAGCGGCAGGCCTCCGGCGATGCCCTTCGCCGTGACGACGAGGTCGGGCACGATGCCCTCGTGCTCGGAGGCGAACATAGCGCCCGTCCGGGCAAAGCCGGTCTGCACCTCGTCGGCGATGAACACCACGCCGTTCTCGCGAGCCCAGTCGACGAGGGTCTCGAGGAACCCGGGTGCCGGCACGATAAAGCCGCCCTCGCCCTGGATCGGCTCGATGAGGATCGCCGCGGTGGAGGCGGCGCCGACCTGCTTTTCGATCATCGCGATGGCTCGCTTCGCGGCCTCGGGCCCGGAGAGACCGTCGCGGTAGGGGTACGACAGTGGCGCCCGGTAGATCTCGGGGGCGAAGGGGCCGAACCCGCTCTTGTAGGGCATCGCCTTGGCGGTCAGTGCCATCGTGAGGTTGGTGCGCCCGTGATAGGCGTGCTCGAAGGCGATGACGGCTTGACGGCCGGTATACGAGCGGGCGATCTTGACGGCATTCTCGACGGCTTCGGCCCCGGTGTTGAACAGGGCCGAGCGCTTTTCGTGGTCACCGGGCGTGAGCCGGTTGAGGGCCTCGGCGACGTCGACATAGGAGTCGTAGCCGGTGATCATGAAGCAGGTGTGGGTGAAGCGCTCGACCTGGCGCTGGACGGCCTCGACGACACGCGGGGCCGCGTTGCCCACGCCGGTCACGGCGATGCCGGTGCCGAGGTCGATGAAGCTGTTGCCGTCGACGTCGACCAGCACACCGCCGCCGGCGACGTCGGTGAAGACCGGCAGTGAGATGCCGACGCCCCGGGCGACCGCGGAGGTCTTGCGGGCGAGGATCTCGCGGGAGCGCGGCCCGGGAATCTCGGTGACGATCTTCCGCTGCTGCGGCAGCGAGGGCCCGCCGACGAGCGGTTCGACGTGAGTGGTCACGGACGGCCTCCGTATGGTGCGTGGTGAATGGGGCGTAGCGAACGAATGAAGCCAATCTAGGCAGTGGCCCCGACACCACGACTGCCATTTCGGCAATCTGTGGAGAACTGCTGGACCGAGCGGCAGTTGGGGATAACCTCCGAGGGTGAAGACCTCGTCCGCGCCGACCGTGCAGCCTCCGACCGTCCGCGGGCTCCTCGCCGAACCGCCGCTCCGCCTCCGGGTCCGCCTCGACGGTGACGGGCGCGATATCGCCATCGACTGGGTGCACAGCTCCGATCTCGTCGATCCCACGCCGTTCCTCACCGGCGACACGATGCTGCTCACCACCGGCACGCAGTTTCCCGCCGACGACGACGCTGCCTTCTACGGCAGCTACGCCGATCGCCTCCTCGACGCCGGCGTCGTGGCCCTCGGGTTCGGCCTCGAGGTGATCCGCGAGGGCACCCCACCCTCCCTCGTCGACGCCTGCGACGCTCGCGGCATCACTCTCGTCGAGGTGCCCTACGAGGTCCCCTTCATCGCGCTGATCCGCTGGGTGGCCGATCGCATCGCCGCCCGCGATCGCGAACGCGACGCCTGGACTCTGGCTGCCCAGCGCGCCGTCTCGCTCTCTGCCCTGACCGCCGGCACGCTCGAGGCCGTCGTGCAGACGCTGGCCGACCAGGTGAGCGGTGCCGTGGTGATCCTCTCGCCCTCGGGCGAGACGGTGGTGGAGGTGCATTCCGCCGCCGTCGATCTGGGGGCTCTGGCTGACGAGGGGCGAAGGATCCTGCGCCGCGGCACCCGCGCCTCCGCCGACGTGACGCTGCCCGAGTGGCTCGGCTTCGCCACTGTGCAGACCCTCGGGCCTCGCGGCGCCCTTCGAGGTGCGATCGGTATCGCCGGCGCCGGGCGGCACGACGTCGCCACGCAGGCCGTCGTCACCGGTGCCGTCGCGATCGTCGAGGTGCTGCTCCGTTACGGTGACGCCGAACGCCGACTCGAGCGCCGTCTCGGGGGAGTGCTGGTGCGGCTGCTACTCGACGGCCATCTCGCCGGGGCGGGGGCTGCCGCGGCCGAGTTCGGGTCGAAGATTCCCGACGCCCTCCGGATCGCCGTCGTGCCGCTGCCGGCCGGTGTGGCCGACTCGGAGCGCGATCGACTCCTCGACGAGCTGACGCGGGAGGGGCTGGCGTTCGCCGACTCCTCTGCCGAACGAGTGGTAGCGGTGGTGCCGGCAGCAGCGACCGACGCGTTCTCGCGGGCGGTGGCCGGCAGCGCCACCCTCGCGGCACTCCCGGTGGGGCTGTCGGCCGTTCTGGCACCGGCCGAAGCCTCGACCGGGCTGGCGCAGGCGGTGCGGGCCCTCGATCAGGATCCTGACGCCGGTGTGCACGTATTCGGCGACTCGGCGGCCGGGCTCCTCGACGATCTGTGGTCGCCCGCGGCCGAGAACCTCGCGCGGCGTCGCCTCGGAGGGCTGGTCGGCGAGCCGGGCGAGCTCGTCGACTGCGCGCGGCTCTGGCTCGACCACAACGGCCACTGGGAGTCCGCGGCGCGCGAGGCCGGGCTGCACCGGCACACGCTCAAAGCTCGAATCGCGCGGATCGGCACGCTGCTCGAGCTCGACCTCGATTCGTTCGCCGGTCGCGCCGAGCTGTGGGCGCTCTTGCAGGCGTCCCGCGCCTAGCGCCGGGCCGCCGGCCGCGCCGACGGGCCGCCGCGATACGTATCGCGGTCACACCGACGTGCCGCGGCAGGTATCGGAGTCCGCACCGCGTATCCCGGCAGAGCGGCGCACTCCGCTACGCCCCGACGAGCCAGAGCGGATCGGCGTTGTAGCGCGCCGCGACCTCGACCGTGCCGGGCTTGTTCTCGTCCCAGAGGTCGGCGGGCAGCGCGTCGGCCCGGTGCGTCGTGGCCCAGCCGAGCATGGTGAGCCGGCGCATCAGCGACAGCGCTCCGGCGAGTTCGAGGTCGTCGCGGCTGAGAGTCGCGACCTGCCGGTAGCCGTCGAGCCAGCGGGCGCCCATCTCGAGCGCCGACGGGCGGTGCTCGTAGAACGTCAGCGCCGACCCGAAGTCGTAGAGGAAGTAGCCGTACCCGCAGTCGTCGAAGTCGATGATCGTCATGGCGCCCTCGTGGGTCATGACGTTCGAGGGGCGGAGGTCGGAGTGGATGAGCCCCCAGTGCTGCGGCGTCCGCGGGATGCCCGACAGGGTGGCCCGGGCCGTCGTCTCGGCGCGCTCCAGAACGGCGCGATCGCCGGTCGTCAGCGGGGCGTTCCGCCAGTCGCCCCACCGCGCGAGGCCGCCGGTCATGTCGTCGACGGTCCAGTCGAAGCGCTGGAATCCGGTCGGTCGCGCCCAACCCCGCGAGTGCCCGTGCAGCTGGGCCGTCAGTCGGCCGATCTCGACGAAGTGGTCGGCGAAGTCGGTCTGATCTTCGAGGATCGTGCCCGTCACGAAGTCGAAGCCGACCGCCGTCCAACTCGCACCGCCGTCGTCCGTCAAGAACTGCACGAAGTCGCCGTCGGCCCCGTGCCGCGGTGACGGTGTCGGCACCCCCGCGTCGCGCTGCAGGGCCTCCACCCAGAGCAGTTCGCTCCGCACATGCTCGACGCTCACCGCGTATCCCGGGCGTCCGAGACGGACGACCAGACTCGGATCCTCGTTCACCGAGACCTTGAAGGTCACGTTCTCCGAGACCGCGATCAGCGTGACCCTGGTCGCCGCGAGCGGCAGACCCCAGGCGAGGCAGATGCCGTCGTGAACCCAGTGCGGAGCATCGTCGCCGCGGCCCACGTGATCGAAGGCCGACAGCGATCCGGCCGGTGTGCCCGACGGTGCGGGCACGGTCTCGGTCGTCGGGTGCGAGATCGTCATAAGCCTCGAACCTAGGGGCCACAATTCAGGATCCGACTCCTGAGACGCGATCCTTTACCAGCCGTTCACGCGGGTAACACGCCATTCATCCTGAGGGCTGCGCTCGTAACGTCCCGGCAACACGGCGGGCCCCCTCGCCTCCTCGTCGATCGAGAGAATGGACGTGCACCCACCGAACGACGGGAACCCCATGGCGAGCACCGCATCCATCCTCGACGGCAACAGCTTCAAGGCGTCGGACGCCGACGGGCTCGACCCGCGCACCCGGGCGCTCGCCGAGCGGCGCGAGGTGCTCGGCTCGGCCTACCGCCTCTTCTACAAGCATCCGGTCGAGCTCGTGCGCGGCCTCGGAGCCCACGCCTGGGACGCCGACGGCAACGAATACCTCGACCTCTACAACAACGTGCCGAGCATCGGCCACGCGCACCCGAGGGTCGTCGAGGCCGTGCACCGGCAGATGTCGACGCTGAACACGCACACGCGCTACCTGCACGAGGGCGTGCTGAATTACGCCGACGACCTCCTCTCGACCATGCCCGATGCCATCGACCAGGTCATGTTCGTCTGCACCGGCTCCGAGGCGAACGACCTCGCGCTGCGGGTCGGCCGCGAGTACACCGGCGGCACCGCGTGGATCGCGACGAGCGAGGCGTACCACGGCAACACGGCGCTCGTCTCGGCGCACTCGCCGTCGCTGCGCGGCCCCGAGCAGATGGACCCGACGCTCCGCATCATCGACCCGCCCGACACCTACCGCCTGCAGTCCGAGACCGCCGAGGGGGCCGGAGCCTGGTGGGTCGGGCAGCTCGGAGCGGCCATCGCCGAGATCGAGGCGTCGGCAGACGGGTTCGCGGGTCTCATCCTCGACTCGTCGTTCTCGTCGGACGGCATCTTCCTCGGCCAGCCCGGCATGATCCGGTCGGCGCTCGAGCTCGTCCACGCGCACGGCGGCGTCGTCATCGCCGACGAGGTGCAGCCCGGCTTCGGCCGCACCGGCGAGGCGTTCTGGGGCTTCGACCGCCACGACTTCGTGCCCGACATCGTCACCACCGGCAAGCCGATGGGCAACGGAATCCCGATCGCGTCGATGGCCGCGAAGCGCGAGGTGCTCGACGCGTTCGCCGCGAAGCGCCCCTACTTCAACACCTTCGGCGGCAACCCGGTAGCGATCGCAGCGGCGCAGGCCGTGCTCGATGTGATCCGCGACGAAGAGCTGCAGGCGAGGGCGCTCACCGTCGGCGCCGCCCTGCGCGAGAGCCTTCGAGAGCTCGCGGCCGTGCACCCCGGCATCGGCGACATCCGCGGCTCGGGGCAGTACACCGGCGTCGAGATCGTCGCCGATCGCGCGACACAGGCCCCCGACTCGGGCGTCGCGCTCGCCCTGCTCGAGCAGCTCCGCGACCGGCGCGTGCTCACGAGCGTCTGCGGGCCGAACAACAGTGTGCTCAAGCTGCGGCCGCCGCTCGCATTCACCGCGGCCGACATCCCTCGGCTCGTGGAGGCGCTGGACGGCGGGTTGACCGCGCTCGGGGTGTAGCTGCGGCTCGTGTCGCGCGAGGTCGCGAGAGGTGACGCGGTTCGGCCAATCCGACGCGGCTCGCCGCGTCGCTTTGGCCGAAACGCGTCGGGTTGCGAGCGGCCGGGCGTCGCGCGGGCCCGGGCGGCATCGCGCAGGCCGCACCGGCGTCGCTACGATGAGCCCCAGTCGCCGCCGCAGTCGCCGCCCGCCCCGCCCCAGCCGCCCCGCCCGCCCGTCCGTCCGCGCCTCCAGGAGACCCCGTGCCCCGAGACCCCTCCGAGCTCAGCAGCCGGATCCAGCGCCTCATCGCCCGATCCGAGCTGCGCGTGGGTGACCGGATCGGCTCGGAGCGAGCCATCGCTGAGCAGTTCGGCGTGCCCCGGTCGGCGCTCCGCGAGGCCCTCGAAGAGCTGGAGGCCGCGTCGCTGATCCGCCGCACCATGGGCCGCACCGGCGGCGTGTTCGTAGCCGACGGAAAGATCGAGCGCCAGCTCAACACGATCATGGGCGTGCCGGACATGCTGCGCCAGCAGGGATTCGTCTCGACCACGCAGGTGCTCTCGGAGGGGATCGGCCTCGCCACGCCGTCCGAGCAGCGGAGTCTGGCGCTGGCCGACGGCGACAACGTCTTCCGCATGCGTCGGCGTCGTGACGCAGCCGGGACGCCGCTCTCGCTCGACACGATGGTGTTGCCGATGCGCCTGTTACCCGGATTTCAGGATCGTGACCACACCGAGTCGGTGTATCGGATCCTCGCCCGTGACTATCGCATCGAGATGGCGCAGGCCGACGAGACGATCGACGTGACACCGGCGACGGCCGAGCAGGCGGCGATTCTGGGGGTGGCCGAGGGGGCGCCGCTGTTCGAGATCTGGCGCATCACCTTCGACGCGGCCGATACGCCCGTCGAGTTCTCGCACGACTTCTTCCGCACCGATCGCACGCGCATCTCGCTGCGCCGCTACGGCGCGCGGTGGAAGCGCGCCGTGCCGCCCACCCGCTGAGTTCGTTCTGCAGGATGACCCCGTAACCGCGCCGACAGCAGTAGCCTCAAGCCACAATCACCCGGGGGGAATCATGCTCAACAAGGCATCCAAGACGACCATCGCTCTCATGATGACCGGAGCGGCCGTGGCGGCGCTCGCCGGGTGCTCGGCGGCAACGACCACTGCAGCCGTGACGACGGGGGCGAATGCCGGTGCGTCGGATCCTTCGGGCGGGACGACGGCGTCGAGCCTCGCCACCCCGACAACGCCTGCAACAACCTCGGCCGCTGTCGCCGTTGGCGCGATCCCGACGAAGTGCAGGTCACTGATGAGCGCGACCACCTACAAAAAAGACGGCTTCGCGAAGACCCCGCTCACGCAGCCGGCGGCTCCGAAGACGCAGTTGAGCGCGGCCGTCAAGTCGGGCGGGGCGTCGATCTTCTGCCTGTGGCGCGATCCGCGGGCCGATATCAGCGGCATCAGCATCCAGGTCGTCACCGTCGACTCGTCGAAGGCCCTCGCCCAGTTGAAGAAGCTCCCGGCCAAGGGGTTCACGTGCAAGAAGTCCGCCGACGCGTACACCTGCCAGAAGATCGGCCGCGACTCCCAGTACCCGGTCGAGACGGGCGACACGTACTACACGCGGGGTGATATCGGCATCCGCATTCAGCAGGCGAACGTCCCGACGTCGGGGCTCCTCAAAGAGGTCGTCGCGCGGGTCTTCTAGCGGCTGGCGTGTGCCGGTCGCGATTCAGGAAGTCTGGCTCGAGCGGGGCGGAAACACGAGGATCCGCGCCCACCCCGCGCTCATCTGCCTGATTTGCGCGCACCGCCGCACCGCCGCACCGCCGCACCGCCGCGCAGCCCGGCCCGCCTCACACGAGGTCCGACTCCTTCGTGCGGGCCGGCGCATCCGCCAGCGCATCGCCCGGCACCGGGATCGCGTCGAGCGCGTCGTAGTCCTCGACCTGGGGGTCGCGGTGCAGCCCTCCCGAGATCGCGTACTCCTCTTCAGGAGCGAGCACCAGGTTCTTGCGGCCCACGGTCGCGAAGAGCACGATGCCGACGACGTAGACGATCAGCATGATGACGATCGCCGACCAGAGTGCGCGGTTCAGGATCTCGCCGATGAAGATCGCGAAGCCGATGATTCCTGCGATGTACGCACCACCGAGACCCCACGGCGACTTGTACGGGCGCTTCGCGTTCGGGTATTTGCGGCGCAAGATCACGAACGACACCATCTGCAGCATGTACGAGAGCACGGCTCCCCAGACCGCGATGTTGAGCACGAGCCCGCCACCGCCCGCCGGCACCGCAGCCTCGGCGGCGAAGAGCGCGGCCAAGCCGATCACGGCGGCGACGGCGATGGCCAGTACGGGCGTCTGACGCTTGCCGGTGACGGAGAGTCCGCGCGGGTAGTAGCCGGCGCGCGACAGCGAGTACATGTTGCGGCCGGCCGCGAACATGATGCCCTGCAGGCTGGCCAGGAGGCCGACCAGCGCGAACGCCGAGAGGACGGCGGCGACCTTGTCGTTGGGGATGATCGCGCGGAATCCGTCGAGCAGCGGTTCGGCCGAGGTTCCGGCAGCCGCTCCGCCGAGGACGGCCGGGTTGAGGAACAGCACGATCGCACCGCAGGCGATCAGCGTGACGAGGCCCCAGACGCTGGCACGAGGAATGTCGCGGGTCGGGTTGTGCGCCTCCTCCGCCGACAGCGGCAGCTCTTCGATGCCGAGGAACAACCACACGCCGAACGGGAGGGCGAAGAAGATCGGCAGGATTCCGTGGGGGAGGAACGCACTCTGACCAGGATCCGGCGCAACGTCGAACAGGCTCCCGAAGTCGAGCTTGCCCGAGAACGTCGCCATCAGCGCGAACGTCAGCAGCACGGCAAGCGAGATCAGGGCGACGACCAGCGCGAACTTGAACGACACCGACGAACCGAGCGAGTTGAGGCCGATGAAGGCGGCGTAGAGGATGATCCACCACACCCAGGTCGGCAGGCTCGCGCCCGTGAGATCGGACAGGATCGCGTCGGCGTATCCCGCGGAGAAGTACACGACCGCCGCGGTGGTCAAGACATACTCGATCGTCTCGGCGAGGCCGGTGATGAAACCGCCCCAGGGGCCCATGCTCGCGCGGGCGAACGAGTACGCGCCGCCTGTGTGGGGCATCGCGGCGCTCATCTCGCTGATCGAGAAGACCATGCCGAAGAACATGATCACGACGATGCCGACCGCGATCAGGAGTCCGCCCCAGCCGGCCGTCGTGATGCCAGCGTTCCAGCCCGAGAAGTCGCCCGAGATCACGGCGGCGATCCCGATTCCCCAGATGCCCCAGAAGCCGGCGGTCCGGCGGAGTTGGCGTTTCTCGAAGTAGTTCGGGTCGGCTGACGTGTACGTCACGCCGCTTGTGGTGCTGGATCCGGTCGACATTCGGGTCTCCTCTGAGCAGCCTGGTGATGGGATTCCCCAGTGGAGCGCGGCGGCGACGGCCTCGTGTGAAGGCGGCATGAATGGGTTGTAACAAGCGTGTTAACCGGCTCGGCAGACGCTCACGGAGTTCCGGCAACTCAGGATCCGGGCCCGGCCACGCTGATGCCCACCGGGCCTGGCCGGATCCTTCGCCGCGTGCCAAGATCAGCGCATGCAGCAGCGCACAGCCGCGATCACCGCCGGTGCGGTCGGCGTCGCCGGTCTTACGGCGATTCTGATCGCGGGTGCCGTTGCCCCGCCGCTGATCTGCACAGCGGAAGGGTACGTCGAGTCGGTCGACATCAAGGTCTCCGGCTCAGGTGCCGCCGACGTGACCGCCATGGGATTCTGCACCGACGAGGGCTGCGAGCGGGTGCCCGCGCATCCTGCGAAGGGTCGCTACTACGAAGCCACCCGCCGCAACGCGCATCTCTGGAACTTCCCTACCGGGACGGCGCCCGCCCACGTGGCCGTCACGGCGTACGGCGGGCCGCGCGAGGCGCATACGACGCTCGCAACTCAGGGCTACGACCTGGAGTGGAGGCGCATCTACCCGGGTGACCAGTGCCGGTTCTGGAGGGAGACGGATCCGCTGCGGTTGCAGGTGCCCTGAGCGGGGAGCGACGCCTGGCGGGTGCACTTTTCAGGCATCCAGTCCCGCGGCCAGCGTAGGAGGTGGGCTCGCGCGGGGTTGCGCGCCTGCATTCCTGTTTTGCGCACGCGACCGCGAACGCGACCGCGCACCCGCCCATGCGCACGCACCCACTACGCCGCAGGCAGGTGCTTCCTGAACGACACCAGCACGAGCGCCAGCGACACGAGCGCGAGCCCGATCACGATGAGCAGGATGAGCGTGACCGGCACGATCGCGGAGAGCGCCGCGATCGCGAGCGGTGCCAGGAATCCGACGTAGGCCACCGCATAGAAGACACCCGTGAGGCCGGCGAGGCCAGCGGATCCTGCGATCCTCTGTACTTCCTGCAGACCGGACACGAGCCCGATGCCCATGCCGACGCCGATCACGACGTTGGCCGCGAGGCCGATCCAGACCGACTGCAGGGCGATCGCCACGATGACGACGCCGAGCCCCGCGGCGATGAGCCCGACCATCACGGCGAGGCCGCGCGCGCTCGTGGCCGAGTGGATGCGCCGGGCCACGGGTTGCAACGCTGACGAGACGCCGAGGGCGGTGACGGTCGCCGCGGTGGCGAACACCAGACCCCAGGATCCGGTCGCCGCTCGCAACTGAGTCGGCAGGTAGCCGTAGCCGATCGCCGCCCCCGCGAAGATCCAGGGGCACGAGACGACTACGACCCGCACAAAGCGGCGGTGCGATGCGGTCGGGATCCGCAGCTGCCGCCACCACGGCCCGGCTACCCCGCCGCTCCGGTGTGACTCGGGAGCCCGCAAAACGACCACAACAAACGGGATCGTAACCAGAAGGTGGATGACGAAGGGCAGCACCTCGGGTATTGGCCCCCACTGCGCGATGAGCCCCGCCACGAGTGCGCCCGAGCCGGAGCCGAGGGTGAAGGCCAGCGATGCGCGCCGTGCGCCGGCAGCGCGATCTGCTCCCGGATCGAACGGGGCCTGCGACAGCTCCTTGATCCACGAGTTGCCGACTGCCATCGCAACGCCGACGGTCGCTCCTGAGAACAGGCGCCCGACGAGCAGGAACTCCGGGCCGAACGGGCCCAGCGCGAGCAGGCTGCTGCCGACGAGCGCCGCTCCGAGGCCCGCCAGCAAGACGGGTTTACGGCCGTGACGATCCGACAGCGAGCCGGCGACCAGCAGCGCGGGTGCCAACCCGAGCACGTACACGCCGAGGAAGGCGTTCACCAGCACCGAGCTGTAGTGCTGCCGGTCTTCGTACATCAGCAGCAGCGGGCTGAACTGGTTACCGCCCCACGAGCAGACGAACACGGCACCCCAGATCAGGATCCACGGCCCCCGAGCCGCACGCCCGCCCCGCCGCGATCCCGGTGTAGGCCCGGGCCCCGCGCTCGGCACCGCCTGGATCGCCCCCGTGTCGACGTTCACAGGATGCCCCGCAAGATGTCGACGTGGCGGGCCAGCACTCGGCGATACGCTTCGGCGTCACCGGCGTCGATCGCGGCGGCCAGCTCGCGATGGTCGTCGAGCGTCACGGCGAGGTGCTCCGGGCGGACGCGGATCAGCTGGTGTCGGACTCGTTGAGCGCGGTCGTGCAGGATCCTTGCGAAGTGGCTGGCGATGGGGTTGCGGCTGGCCGCGATCACAGCGGTGTGGAACGCGTCATCGGCGTCGATGAAGCCGTCGATGTCGCCTCGGGTGACGCAGTCTTCCTGAATCGCGAGCTGATCGGCGAGCTCTCGTGCGAGATCGCCCCGGTCGATGCTGATGGCGCGCGCCGCCGCCGCGGCTTCGACGGCCTCGCGCATCTCGACCACGTCGTCGGCCTCGCTCGGTGACATGGGCCGCACGACAGCGCCTTTGCGCGACTCGAGTGTCAACAGTTCGTCGGCGGCAAGTCGCAGGAACGCCTCGTGCACCGGCGTGCGGCTCAGACCGAGCTCCTGGCAGACGGTGGTCTCGCTCAGCGATGCCCCGCCCGCGAGATCGCCGCGCAGGATCCGCGCCTTCGTCACGAGGTAGGCGCGCTCTGCGGCGCTCGCCTCGGTCGATGCTGCGGGGCTGCTCGCGGGGTCGTTCATGTTGCTCACTCTAGGTTGCATGCATCGTTGCATGCAACGCGTGACGGGACGTCGCCGGTCGCGAATCAGGAATGCAGGCGCGGCGCGGCGGTGCAACCAGGGTGGGGCGACGCTGAGGGGACAGGATTCCTGATGGGCGAGCGGCAAAGCCGCGGCAGACCAGGATCCTGCACTCCGCCGCTCACTCCAGAAGTGCCCGGGCGGTGCTCTCGTCGACGATCAGGTCGGTCACGAGGCCGGCCGCGAGAGCGCCGCGGATGCCCGGCACCTTCGACGTGCCGGCGACGACGCAGACGCGACGCGGAGCTCGGCGGATGGTCGCGAAGTCGGGCCCGGAGGCGCGCTTATTGAGGGTGATGTCGCTCGACGAGCCGTCCTCGCGGAAGAACACCGTCGCGACGTCGCCGACCACCCCGTCACGGCGGAGGCTCGCGTGGTCGCTCTCTTCGAGGTAGCCGCCCGAGTAGACGTGGCTCGGTACGAGCGCATCGGGGGCGCCGATGCCGAAGACGACCACGTCCATGGAGTCCTGAAACGCGAGCACGCGTTTGGTGCTCCGCTCGCGCCAGAGCGCCTGCTTCGTGTCGGGGTCGTCGAAGAACGCCGGCACCGGAAACTGCTGGACCTGAGCGCCGAACGCGTCGCCGAATCGGCGCAGGATCTCGCTGGCGTAGACGATGCCGGTCGTACGGGTGTTCGCGGCGCCGTTGAGCTGCACGATCATCGACCCGTGAGTGGCCTTCGGCACGAGGTAGCGGCTGATCGCGCTGACGGTGGAGCCCCAGGCGAGGCCGATCACCATGTTCGAGTCGACGAACGGGGTGAGAATTCGTGCAGCCGAGAGGGCGACCCGATCGAGGCGATCGACGTCGGTCGTCTGGTCGGGAATGGGCACGACGTGTGCCACCACGTTGAATCGCCGGTGGAGCTGATCGCTGACGAGGGTCGCCTGGTCGAGGGGCGACTTGATCTGGATGTCGACGAGTCCGGTTTCGCGGGCATAACTCAGGAGCCGGGAGACGGACGAACGGGAAGTGCCCAGCTCGCGAGCGATCGCCTCCATCGTGAGATCTTGCAGGTAGTAGAGGTGGGAGGCGCGCAGGGCGTCCTGCGTCTTGTCCGCCTGGTGCGGTGCGTTCGACATGGTTCGGGCCTCTCTATGCACGTATGTGCACAGGGGTTGACCGCCTGCTCACACGAGTTAAGTATGGAGGAGTCGGCGATCGATGCACCATTCCGATCGATCGCGATCCGACACCACGACGAGTAGCACCGACGCCACGGCGCCGAAGCACTCATAGCAGCGAAAGTGACAAGCCAGTGACGAAGTCGAAGAAGACAGACGACATCCGCGCCAACGTGTCCCGGATCAAGGAGCGCCCCACGGCGCAGGTCCTGATCATCGGTGGAGGCATCAACGGAATCGCGACGTTCCGCGACCTGGCGCTGCAGGGCGTCGACGTCGTGCTCGTCGAGCGCAACGACTACGGCTCCGGAGCTTCGGCTGCGTCGAGCCACATGATCCACGGTGGTATCCGCTACCTCGAGAACGGTGAGTTCCGTCTCGTGCGTGAGTCGGTCGAGGAGCGCAACGGCCTCCTGAAGATCGCCCCCCATTACGTCAAGCCGCTTCAGACCACGATGCCGATCTTCTCGACGTTCTCCGGCCTGATGAACGCGCCGCTGCGCATGCTCACGCACAAGCAGCGCTCCACCAAGGAGCGCGGCGCCGTGCTGATCAAGGTCGGCATGACCCTGTATGACTCCTTCTCGCGCGACGGTGGCACTGTTCCCCGTCACAAGTTCCTGACGAAGTCGGCCGCGCTCCGCGACATGCCTGCTCTGAACAAGAACCTCAAGTACACCGGCACCTACTACGACGCGTCGGTCCACGAGCCCGAGCGTCTCGCCCTCGACGTCCTGAAAGATGGAATCGCCGCGGGCAACCGCGGTGCCGCCGGCTCCAAGGCCCGCAGCGCGAACTACCTCGAGGCGGTCGGTGCTCAGGATGGCGGCGTGCTCGTTCGCGACGTCGTCACCGGCGACGAGTTCACGATCACCGCACCCGTGGTCATCAACGCCTCCGGCCCCTGGACCGATCTCACCAACAAGGTCTTCGGCGCCGAGTCGCAGTTCATGGGCGGCACCAAGGGCTCGCACATCGTCGTCGACCACCCCGCTCTGCTCAAGGCCACGAACGGTCGCGAGCTGTTCTTCGAGAACAACGACGGCCGGATCGTTCTGATCTACCCGCTTAAGGGCCGCGTTCTGATCGGTACCACCGACCTCGAAGCCGACATGAACGAGCCGGCGATCTGCACCGAGGAGGAGGTCGACTACTTCTTCGACCTCGTCAAGCACGTGTTCCCGACCATCTCGATCACGCGCGACGACATCGTCTACCGCTACTCGGGCGTGCGTCCGCTTCCGAAGCACGACGACCTCGCCGCCGGATTCGTCTCCCGCGACTACCGCATCGTCGAGACCGAGGTCGCGTCGCTTCCCAAGACGAAGGTGCTCTCGCTCGTCGGCGGTAAGTGGACCACCTTCCGTGCCCTCTCCGCGCACCTCTCGACCGAGGCCACGACGCGCCTCGGCGTCGGACGCACGGTCGACACGACCGGCATGGCGATCGGCGGTGGCAAGGGCTTCCCGACGCTGCCCGGCGACCGCGCCCGCTGGATCACCGATCACCAGGGCGGCCTCGACCGCGACCAGGTCGACCGCCTCCTGACGCGCTACGGCACCCGTGCCGAAGACGTCATCGAGACGCTCCTCGACCAGCCGTCCGAGCCGCTCGCCTCCGACAACCAGTTCACGGCTGCCGAGATCGCCTACTTCGCCGAGAACGAAGACGCTGTGCACCTCATCGACGTCGTCCTTCGCCGCACCAACCTCGCCTTCGTCGGCGGTGTCACGATCGAGCTCCTCTCCGAGCTCGCCGGGATCCTGCAGACGTCGCTCGGCTGGTCCGACGATGCTCGCGACGCCGAGATCGAAGACACGCTCGAGATCCTGCGCACCTTCCACGGTGTCGAGGTCGCATCTCAGCACGTGCCCGCTGGTGCTGGCGCGAACGCAGGTGCTGGTGCTCCGGCACCCGCTGCCGCGCCCGAGTCCGCTGAGAGCCCGGTCACGTCGGCTGCTTCCGGGTCGCCCCAGGCGTAGCCCGTAGCGCACCACTGCCCCGCCGCTCGAGCTTCCTGCTCGGGCGGCGGGGCTTTTGCGTACGCGGTTTTCAGGCATGTGGGTGCGCCGCATGCGTGGAGGTGGCGCGGCGCCGCCGCCTGGGGACTGCATGCCTGAGTTGCGCGCATGGGCCGGGGGAGCGGGGCGTGCAGGATCCTGCGCGCGTCACGTGGGCGACCAGGGCCGCTGCGGGCTGCACGTTTCAGGCATTCAGGCCCGTCCGTGCGTGGGCGCCGCCTGCTGCCGCGTCGCCGCGCTTCGTTTCCTGTTGTGCGAGCGGGGTTGCGCAGGATCCTGCGCGCGTCACGTGGGCGACCCGGGCCACTGCGGGGTGCACGTTTCAGGCATTCAGGCCCGGCCGTGCGTGGGTGCCGCCTGCTACCGCGTCGCTGCGCCTCGTTTCCTGTTCTGCGCGCATCACACGCTCATGCAGAAGAAGCGCGCACGTTTCAGGTATTCAGGCCCGGCCGTGCGTGGGCGCCGCCTGCCTGCGCGTCGCCGCGCCTCGTTTCCTGTTCTGAGAGCGGGGAGCCGCAGGATCCTGCACGCCTCACCCGCGCGACCAAGATCCCGGCCGCGTGCACGTTTCAGGTGTTCAGGCCCAGCCGTGCGTGGGCGCCGCCTGCTGCCGCGTCACCGCGCCTCGTTTCCTGTTGTGCGAGCGGGGTTGCGCAGGATCCTGCGCGCGTCACGTGGGCGACCAGGGCCACTGCGGGGTGCACGTTTCAGGCATTCAGGCCCAGCCGTGCGTGGGCGCCGCCTGCTGCCGCCTGGCCGCGCCTCGTTTCCTGTTCTGCGCGTGCGCACGCACCCGCACGCACCCGCCCGCCCGCGCGCGCACGCATGCACGCACACACGCAGAACCCGCCCGCTCGCACCCGCCCGCCCGCCCGCTCGCGCCCGCACACCGCCCGCCCGCTCCCGCCCGCTCACCACGCACGCACCCACACCCCCACCCGCACACACAAAAGGGCCCCCGCCACCGGCGGAGAGCCCCTTGGGTGCTGGCGCGAACGCTAGTGCGCCGCCACCGGAACGTCGCTGTGCGACGGAGTGCCCGCGGCCGCGATCTGGGCCTGGCGCACGGAGTGCTTCTGCAGCACGGTGCCACCGATGATCGCGATGATCACGAACACGCCGGTCGAGACCCAGAACGACAGGTGGTAGCCGGAGAGCACGGCGTTGGCCTGGTCGATCTTCGAGGTGCCGTTCGCGTTGAGGTACCGGGTGACCGCACCAGCGCTGAGCGTGGAGAGCAACGCGGTGCCGATCGAGCCGCCGATCTGCTGCATCGTGTTGACCGTCGCCGAGGCCACGCCAGCGTCTTCGCGGCCCACGCCGGAGGTCGCTGTGTTCATGGCCGACGAGAAGATGAGGCCCATGCCGAGACCCATGACGATCAGACCGGGCAGCACCGTGCTGGCGTAGCTCGTGTCCAGACCGATGCGGCTGAGGAGAGCGAGGCCCGCAGCGCCCAGCAGACCGCCGACGAAGATGAGCAGACGCGGCCCGACTCGCGGCAGCAGGCGGCTACCGAAGACGGTGGCGCTGAGCATGATCGAGAGCGGCATCGGCAGGAAGGCGACGCCGGTCTTCAGCGACGAGAAGCCGAGGGTGAGCTCGAGGTAGTACGTCAGGAACAGGAACACGGCGAACATGCCGATTCCGGCCAGGCCGATGACGAGGTACGAGCCGCCGCGGTCGCGGTTCAGGATGACGCGGAGAGGCAGCAGCGGGTGCTTGACACGCGACTGGATCAGAACGAACGCGGCCAGGAGGACGACGCCGCCGGCGAGGCAGATGATCGTGATCGGGTCGCTCCACGAGTTCGTCTCGGCGTTCGAGAAGCCGTAGACGATTCCGACGAGGCCGAGGGTCACGGTGATGACGCCGGGCACGTCGACGTAGTGCTTCTGGTCGGTCGTGCCGCGCTTCTTCAGGAACGCGACGGCGCCCACGAGAGCGACCGCGGCGAAGATGACGTTGACGAAGAGGCAGAACCGCCACGAGGTGTACTCGGTGAGCACACCGCCGAGGAGCAGACCGACTGCCGCCCCAGAACCGGCGATGGCGCCGAAGATGGCGAACGCCTTGGCGCGCTCCTTCGGGTTGGAGAACGTCGTGGTCATGATGCCGAGGGCCGACGGCGCCAGCAGCGCACCGAAGACGCCCTGCAGCGCCCGGGCTGCGACGAGCCAGCCGAACGACTCGGCTGCGCCACCGAGCACGGAGGCGACGGCGAAGCCGATGAGGCCGATGATGAAGGTCGTCTTGCGGCCGAAGATGTCGGAGAGGCGGCCGCCGAGGAGCAGGAGACTGCCGAAGGCCAGCGAGTACGCGGTCACGACCCACTGGCGGTTGTCGTTGGTGAACCCGAGGGCGCTCTGCGCGGACGGCAGGGCGATGTTTACGATGGTGGCGTCGAGCACCACCATGAGCTGGGCGAGCCCGACGACGGTCAGGATCAGCCACTTATGGTCGCGGACGGCGCCACCCGGAGTACGCGTCGTGGCGACGGACCCCGTAGGCGTAGATGTGGTGGTGGTCATGGCTGTCCTGACGATCGAGACGGGAGGAGGTGGGCGTTCGTCATTGGACGCGGTGTGCTGAGGTCAGCCTAAAAAGAGCCACCGACACTGGGGATGCAATCGTGCACCCACTGCAATCATTCCCGCCCGAACGACTATTCGCCAGGAGTCTCGGATGAATTCTTGCGGGCAGGCCGCGAGCGACGCGAGGAGGCGAGTTGTGCCAGGTCGACGTCGAGCAGCTCTTTCAGCCGAGCCTCGCGCTGAGCGCCATAGGCGGTATCGGGCACGACCACCGCGTTCACGTGACTCATGATGGCGCCGCCGACGTCGTTCCAGGCGCGGTCGCGAGCCGACATCACGATCTCGGCGATGAGGGCGTCGTCGTGAGAGCGCTCCTCGAGGCGGGCTGCGATGGTCGTGTAGATCGTCTCGCGGGCGGCGAGGGCCGAGTTGTCGTCGGCCCGGTAGTCGAACTGGTGCCGCGATCGACCCTTCGACTTCAACGCCTTCGTGCGCGCATCGACCATTCGGGTCGCGAGGTCGCGCTGCTCGGCGGCGAGACGGCGGAGCTCGTCACCCACGGCCTCTGCGGTGTCGTCGCGGTCGAACGACTTCTGCTCGCGAAGCGCCCGAATGATGATCCGGTTGGCGACGCCGATCGTCGCCGCCGACTTCGCGATCAGCAGGCCGTCGCTGACGGCCCCCTCGACCTCTTTCGGATCGACGGTTTCCGCCGCGAGTGCGGCACGCTTCGACTTGGAAATCACCACCCTTCGAACCTAGTGCCCACCGCCGACGATCGCCGGGTGAAGGGGTGGCACTTGTGGAACGGTGACTGGCAGTCCTCCGTCTTCGCGTGGGATCCTCGGCTCTCTAGCCTGGGGGCATGCCGATCGTTCCCGACACCAAGAACTGGACCTGGGTGCTCGACGAGCCCTGCACCGACTGCGGATTCGACGCCGCGACGGTCGCCTTCGCCGACGTTCCGGGCCTCGTGCGCCGCAATGCTGCAGCGTGGGCCTTGCCGCTCGCCTCACCCGACGCGGCACTCCGACCGGACGACAGCACCTGGTCGCCCCTCGAATACGCGGCTCACGTGCGCGACGTGTTCCGTATCTTCGACGAACGCCTCGCTCTCATGCTGACCGAAGACGGCCCGACCTTCGCGAACTGGGACCAAGACGCGACGGCCGTCGCCGACGACTACGGAGCGCAGGATCCGACGGTGGTCGCGAGCGAACTGACTGCGGCCGCAGAGGCGGTCGCCCGGTCGTTCGACACGGTGCCCGCCGGATCGCTCGGCCGCACCGGCTTCCGCTCCGACGGCAGCGCATTCACCGTCGAGAGCCTGGCTACCTACTTCGTGCACGACCCCATCCACCACCTGCACGACGTCGTCGGCTGACGGGGCGTTCAGGAGTCGAAGCGGGCCTCACGTTCACCGCTGAGGGCGGCGTCGACGCGCTCCGCCATATCTGGCGACATCTCAGGAAGTTCGTCGGCCGGGAACCATCGGGCCTCGGTGTTCTCGCCATCGGCAGGAAACGGCTCACCCGACACGTACTCAAAGAGGAACGTGTGGTCGATGTACTGGGCTCGGTCGCCGTTGGCATAGACGATCTCGTCGGTCACGCCGAGCCGAGAGAAGCGCACGGGCACCGCCACGACATCGGCCTCTTCTTTGACTTCGCGTGCGGCGGCGACCGCCGGCTGCTCGCCCGGGTCGATGATGCCGGTCACCGGGGTCCAGGCGCCCGTGTCGGCCCGCCGCACCATGAGCACATCGCGACGCTCTCCTGAATCACGGACGACGACCGCGGTGACGCCCGAGATCCAGAGGGGGACGGTGCCGATCTTCTCGCGGAGGGCAAGGACGAAGTCGGGGATGGCCATTCGTCGAGGCTAGCAATCGCTCCGGGGGAGCCGACCCGCGAACTGGGGGCGCAAAGCCCCGGAAGGGGGACTGCCCGCGACCGGCTGGAGCGAGGACCATAAATATGGGCCCGACGGGCGGGCCAGGGGAGTTTGCTACGTGACCATTGTCAATCCTGCCGGAGCCGACGCGCTCCGCGAGATCGAGCTGCCGTTCACCCGCATCAAAGCGGGCGACGGCCGCGGGACGCCAATGCGCCGTTATTCCGTGCTCGACTCCACTCTTCTGATCGCGGCCGCGCAGTCCATCGTGATCGCGGCACTCCTGCCTCTCGAGGGAACGGCCAAGATCGCCGCCATCGTCGCCGGTGTCGCCTTCACGGTCATCGCCGCGATCATCAGTCGCCGTCGCAGCATCCACAGCCGCACCGTCCGCGCGGAGCGAGCGGCGATCATCCGCTGGCTCGCCATCTACAGCCCTCTCGATCATCGGAGCAGGCTCGCCCTCGCCTGGTCGGAGCCGCAGGAGATCGGCGATCGGCAGTACGAATTCCGTTCTCTCAATGAGGGTGGTCGTACGCTCTCGCTGATTATCGACCTCGACATTCAGGTCGCGTCGCTCGCCACCCTCTGATCGGATTCGTCGCCTCGGGCACCTGTGGAAAATCGTCCCGAGGGGATTGAGCGCGCGCCTAGAATCGAGGCGTCCCCAGTACCGACGACGGAACGAGACCCGAGCATGACCGGCATCTACGACGACATCACCCAGGCGTTCGGCAACACCCCTCTCGTGCGCATCAACAAGCTGGGCGAAGCGGGCGGCCCCGAGATCCTCGGCAAGCTCGAGTTCTACAACCCCGGCGGCAGCGTCAAAGATCGCCTCGGCGTCGCGATCGTCGACGCGGCCGAAGCCTCCGGCGACCTGAAGCCCGGCGGCACGATCGTCGAGGGGTCGAGCGGCAACACCGGCATCGCGCTCGCTCTCGTCGGGGCCGCGCGCGGTTACCGCGTCGTCGTGACGATGCCCGAAACGATGAGCGTCGAGCGACGATTGCTCATGCGCGCCTACGGTGCCGAGATCGTGCTGACACCCGGCGGCGAGGGCATGCGCGGTGCTCACGACCGTGCCGAGCAGATCGTGGCCGAGACTCCGGGCGCCATTCTCGCCCACCAGTTCGAAACCGTTGCCAACGCCGAGATCCACCGCACCACGACCGCACAGGAAATCCTGCGCGACACCGACGGCCGGGTCGACGTCTTCATCGCCGGCGTCGGCACGGGCGGCACCATCACGGGTGTCGGTCAGGTGCTGAAAGAGAAGGTGCCGGGCGTCCGCATCGTCGCGGTCGAGCCGGCCGATTCGCCGCTCCTCTCGCAGGGCAAAGCCGGGCCGCACAAGATCGCGGGCATCGGTGCCAACTTCGTTCCCGAGGTGCTCGACACATCCGTGTACGACGAGGTCTTCCCCGTCGAGCTCGACGACGCGCTTCGTGTCGCCCGCGACCTGGCCACCCAGGAGGGCATCCTGAGCGGCATCTCGTCCGGCGCGATCATGCACGCGGCCCTCGAGATCGCCAAGCGCCCCGACATGGCAGGCAAGCGGATCGTCGCCATCGTCTGCGACACCGGCGAGCGGTACCTCTCGACAGTGTTGTTCAGCGACCTCTCGGACTAGCGCGGTGCGTCTGGTCGCGCGGCTGCGCGACGATGTCGCGGCGGTTCGGCGGGGTGATCCCGCCGCCCGCGGCTCGTTCGAGATCGTGCTGCTCTATTCCGGCCTTCATGCGGTCTGGGCCTATCGAGTTACGAGCAGGTTGTGGCGCGTCCGACCCTTCGTCGGCGCGCGGTTCGTCGCGCGCCTGCTGTCGCAGCTGACTCGCTCGCTGACCGGCATCGAGATCCACCCCGGCGCCCGGATCGGCGACCGGCTCTTCATCGACCACGGCATGGGCGTCGTGATCGGCGAGACAGCCGTCGTCGGCCACGACGTGCTGCTCTATCACGGCGTGACCCTCGGGGGCCGGGGCACCGGCACCGCCTCGCGACGGCACCCGACGCTGGGTGACCGGGTGATCGTGGGCGCGGGGGCGGCCGTGCTGGGGGCGATCAGCGTCGGCGCCGACGCCCGCGTGGGTGCGGGTGCTGTGGTCACACACGATGTGGCGGCTGGCGCCACCGTCGTGGGCGTGCCCGCGCGTCCGCTCTAGCCGGGGCGTGCCCGCGCGTCCGCTCTAGCGGCCCGATCCGGTCGAGAAGCGACACTCAGCAAATCGTTATCAGGCTCTCCATAGGTGAGAAAGAGTTCACTGGCCTGATGGCGACGACGACCCCGATCAAGCCGGTCACCGCTCCAACCCGTCCGGCGAGAGACATTTCGGAGCACGACAAGGCCCCCGCGAAGGGCGGACGAGTGCTGCCCCTGGATGGGCTGCGCGCGCTCGCCATCCTCGGCGTCGTTCTCTACCACCTGCACGTTCCCGGCATGAAGGGCGGCTTCGTCGGTGTCAACGTGTTCTTCGTGCTCTCGGGCTACCTGATCACGTCGCTGCTGCTGGAAGAGCACCGCCGGGAGGCCACGATCCGGTTGGGTCGATTCTGGGTGCGCCGGATCCTTCGGCTCTATCCGTCGCTCGTGGCCGTCGTGGTCGTCGCAGCAGCTCTGTGGTTCCTGGTGGGCGATTACGGCTACTCCGACGTCGGCGCCGGAAGCGGTGCCTTGATCGCTCTCACGTACACCGGCAACTTCATGCGCGCCTTCGCCCACGTGTCGCAGGGCGTCTTCGCGCCCGGCTGGAGCCTGGCGATGGAGGAGCAGTTCTATCTGATCTGGCCCCCGATCCTGCTTCTGCTGCTCTCGAAGGGGCTGCGTCGCAAAGTGATCGCCTGGATCGGCGCCGCTGCCGTTATCGCCTCCTGCGTCTTCTCGGCTGTTCTCTACGACACGCCCTCGGGGATCGCGACTCCCGACATCTACTTCAGCCCGGTGTCGAACGTCGCTCCGCTCATGATGGGCTGCGTTCTCGCCCTCGCCCTGACGCACGAACGAGCACGCACGTTCTTCGCGGGCTGGTTTGGAGCCGTGGCCAGCTGGGTCGGATTCGTAGGCGTGGTCACGATCGCCGCGATGATGAACGACGGTCTGCCCGGCGAAGGCTGGCAGCAGACCGCGACGACCTTCGGTTTCACCCTGCCTTTGGTCGGCCTCGCGTCGGCCCTGCTGATCGGCGGAATGGTGTCGCGGCGTTCCCCGCTGTCGATCGCCCTGTCGTGGAAGCCAATGGCCTGGTTCGGCCGGAACGTGTCGTATTCGCTCTACCTCTGGCACATGGTCGTCATCGCCCTGGTCGAGCCCTACGTCCACGGTCTCTGGGGCAAGTTCGCCCTGGTCGTGGCAGCCAGCCTCGTCGCCATCGGCAGCCACTTCGCCGTCGAAAAGCCGTTCTTGAAGATCAAGAAGCGCTTCGAGCCCGCGTCATGGTCGCAGCCGGTCAAGCGCGAGGCCGTTACGGCCGACGCGTAACCGTCTCGGGCTCGCAACGCTCGAGTTGCCTCGGCTTCCCAGACGGCGAGTAAAGACGCCCTGGGCGTAACCCTGTGGAGAACGCCTCGACAAATCAGACGAGTGTGGAATCGTTGTTTTCGTGACGACAAGCACCGCATTCGACATCAGCGCGAAACGACTCGATTTTCCCGGCCTCCAGCACGAGGTGAACGGGTTCCCTCTGGCGTACCTCGATACCGGCGCGACCGCTCAGCGGCCGACGTCGGTGCTCGACGCTGAAAGGCGTTTTCTCGAGACGACCAACGCTGCCGTTCACCGCGGCGCGCACACGCTGGCGGGGCTCGCGACCGAGGCCTACGAAGAGGCTCGTGAGACCGTCGCCCGCTTCGTCGGTGCGGCGTCGTCCGACGAGATCGTCTGGACTTCCAATGCCACCGATGCGCTCAACCTGGTCGCGCACGGGTTCGAGGCGGCGACCGACGGGCGGGGAGGATCCCCTGCGAAGCGTTTCGCCCTCTCACCCGGCGACGAGATCGTGGTGACCGAGGCGGAGCATCACGCCAATCTCGTTCCGTGGCAAGAGCTCGCGGCCCGGACGGGCGCGGTGTTCCGCTATGTGCCCGTGGCCGATGACGGCACGTGGAGTCTCGACGACGCTCGCTCCGTGATCGGGGCTCGCACCCGGATCCTGGCTTTCGCGCACATCTCGAACGTCACCGGCTATGTCGCCCCGGTCGAAGAGCTCGTCGAGCTGGCCCACGGCGTCGGGGCCCTCGTCGTGCTCGACGCGTGCCAATCCGCGCCGCACCGCCATCTCGACCTGGCGCGGTTGGGTGTCGACTTCGCAGCGTTCTCCGCCCACAAGATGCTCGGCCCCACCGGCATCGGCGTGCTCTGGGGCCGTAAAGAGCTGCTCGACGCGTTGCCCCCGTTCCGCACCGGAGGGTCGATGATCTCGACCGTGACGATGGAGTCGACGACGTTCCTACCCGCCCCGCAGCGGTTCGAGGCAGGCACGCAGCCGGTGTCGCAGGCAGTCGCCTTCGCCGAAGCGATTCGCTACCTCGAGGCCGTCGGTCTGGGGGCCATCGAAGCCCACGAGGACCGCCTCGCGGAGCGTCTCGTCTCCGGCCTCACTGCCCTGCCGGGCATTCGCGTCGTCGGCCCGGCGGCCGGAGTGCCGCGCTCCGGTCTGGCGAGCTTCGACGTCGCCGGGGTGCACGCGCACGATGTCGGCCAGTACCTCGATGCGCAGGGCATAGCCGTGCGGGTGGGGCACCACTGCGCGCAACCGCTCCACCGTCGACTCGGGCTGACCGCGACAACCCGCGCCTCGACCTACCTCTACACGACCGACGACGAGATCGATCGACTGCTCGCCGGCGTCGCCGAGGTCCGCGGTTACTTCGGGGTGGCCTGATGGCTGACGCACTCGCGGGGCTCTATCAGCAGGTGATCCTCGACCACTCCAAAGCGCGCACGGGCGAAGGCGAACTGCCCGGTGCCGACGCGGAACACTTCGAACGGAACCCGACCTGCGGCGACGAGATCACGGTTCGCGTGGTCATGGAAGCAGGCACCGACACAATTCGCTCACTCGCCTGGGAGGGCGACGGCTGCAGCATCTCGATGGCCTCCGCGTCGGTGCTGGCGGGGATGGCGCCCGGGCTGACCCTGGCCGAGCTCGCCGAACGAACAGAGGCCTTCCGCGGCATGATGCGCTCGAAAGGTGTGGGCGAGCCCGACGAAGATCTTCTGGGCGACGCGGTCGCCTTCCAGGGGGTGTCGAAGTTCGTCATGCGGGTGAAGTGCGCGATGCTCTCGTGGGTCGCGGCGGAGGCGTGCGCGACGCAGCTCGGGGCGCGGCTGGCGCCGAGCTAGCGGGCGCCGAGTCGCCCGGCGTCGAGCTAGTCGCCGCCGAGTAAAGAGACGCCCAGCGGACTCCGCGACGTGCCGCGGCGCGACGGAGAGTCCGCATGACCTATCGGCGCGCGATGGTTCGCACGTCCGACGCCCCCAGGACGGGGGTGTGTCGCACGTCACAGGAGCATGCACCTGTCGCTTACTCTGAGAATCCGACCCACGTCTCCGTTGGAGTGCCATGGCTCAGATTCAGCACGGGCGGCTCCGCGAGAGCCACCCGGTCGCCTCCGCGTTCCGATTCGTGGGGCTCGCGGTTGCGGTCGCGCTCGTCTCCTCGGCGTGCGTGGCGGCGTACGCCGCACACGATGTCGTCGCGACCGCCGCTCCTCCCGTGCACATCCCGCACCTTCCCGGGCGCACGGCGGAGCCTCTGCCGAAGGCACCCGCCGGTCAGACCGTCGGCGAGGTGAACATGCTCCTGGTCGGAACCGACACGCGCTCGAAGCAGGGGGCCGAGTACTCCGATTCCGCCAACCAGAGCGCCAGCACCGGCTCCGGCAACAACGACGTCAACATCCTCCTTCACATCTCGAAGAACCACGATTCGATCTCCGTCGTGAGTTTTCCGCGAGACCTCGAGATCCCCATCCCGTCCTGCCCCACGGCGTCGGGCGGATCCTCGTATTCCAGTAGCAAGTCCATGCTCAACACGGCGCTCAGCCGCGGGGGAGACGATCGCAACGGCCTCGCCTGCGCCGTCCTGACCGTCGAACAGCTCACCGGCCTCGACATCCCCTACGCGGCCAGCGTCACATTCGACGGCACCAGCGCCATCTCGTCGGCGATCGGCGGGGTGACCGTCTGCCTGGCGACCCCGATCGTCGACTACAACGTGACGCCGCCCCTCGATCTCAAAGCGGGCGAGCGCACGCTCGTCGGCAGCGAAGCGCTTTCGTTCCTGAGAAGCAGGAAAGGCGTGGGCGACGGAAGCGACCTGGGGCGCATCAGCAACCAGCAGGTGTTCATGTCGTCGCTGGCCCGCGAGCTCACCAGCTCGACGACGCTGACCAACCCGTTCAAGCTCTATTCGATCGCGTCGGCGGCGGCCAAGAACATGCTGCTCTCCGACACATTGAACGTGAAGACCCTCCTCGGCATCGTGCAGGCGGTGCAGAAGGTCGGACTCGACAACATGGTGTTCGTCCAGTACCCGGTGGGTCAAGATCCTGACAACATCAACCGGGTGGTGCCCAACGTCTACGCCGCGGAGCAGCTGAACACGGCGCTGCAGTCCGATCAGCCCATCCGCTTGAGCGGAACTACCGGCGACGCGGCGGAGGTCGACACGAGCCCGTCGGCGACGTCGACGCCGAAGGCGACAGCGACGCCAACTCCCACGGGCGGTGCCGCACCGACTCCCACCGCCACCAAATCCACGAGACCAGGATCCGCCCCCGCCCCCGCGGTCACCCTCCCACCGTCGGTCTCCGGTCAGACGGCAGCCCAGAAGACCTGCTCCAAGAAGGGGCAGTACTAGTCGGCTGCGGCCCGCAACTCAACCACCTGGTTGATCAGTGCATCGGCTACCTCGCGCTTCGACCCGCTGGCCTCGGCCTTGATCGACCCGTCGGGTGTCAGCATCAGGATCGCGTTGTCGTCGGTGCCGAATCCCGCCGCCCAGCCGACAGCGTTGACCACGAGCAGATCGGCCTTCTTGCGAGCCGCCTTGGTGCGGCCGAGCTCCAGCAGGGACTCCCGGTCGGGGGCGGTCTCGGCCGCGAACCCCACGATTAGCTGACCGGGCCGTCGGTTCGCGGCGAGCCCCGCCAGGATGTCGGGGTTGCGCACGAGCTGAAGCGTCAGATCGTCGCCGTGGTCGTCTTTCTTGATCTTCGACTCCGAGACGGTGGCCGGGCGGTAGTCGGCCACGGCAGCCGCCATGACGATCAGATCCGAGACCTCGGCGATGCTCTCGACGGCGAGAGCCATCTCGGACGCCGTGGTGACGGCGACTGTGTCGAGGCCGGTGGTATCGACATCAGGATCCAGGTGCGCGGCTACCAGAGTCACCTCGGCGCCGCGATCGGCTGCGGCTCGTGCGAGCGCCACGCCCTGCTTCCCACTCGAGCGGTTGCCCAAGAACCGCACCGGATCGAGCGGCTCCCGAGTGCCCCCGGCGGAGACGACCACTCGCACTCCCTCGAGGTCGCGAGCGCGGGGTTCGTCCTGACGAGTGGCCGTCCTGTCCTGGGGAGTGGCCGTGCTCTCCTGAAAAGCGGCCAGGGCGGCGGCGAAGATGGCTTCGGGCTCGCTCATTCGCCCTTCTCCGGCATCGGCGCCGGTCAGGGCCCCTGACTCCGGCCCGACGAAGGTCACGCCGCGAGAGCGCAGCGTGGCGACGTTGGCTCGCGTCGCCGCGTTCGACCACATCTCGGTATGCATGGCCGGAGCCACGACGAGCGGCGCACGCGACGCGAGGATCGTCGTGCCGAGGAGATCGTCGGCCAGGCCGGCGGCCAGCTTGGCGAGCGTGTTGGCCGTCGCCGGAGCGACGATGACGAGATCGGCCGCCTGCCCGAGTGCCACATGCCGCACCGCCGCGACATCGTCGTAGAGCGACACCGTCACGGGGTTGCGGCTCAGCGCCTCGAGCGTGGGGAGGCCGACGAAACGGAGCGCGGCCTCGGTCGGAACGATGTGCACGTCGTGCCCGGCCTTCACGAGCAACCGGGCCACGCCGACCGCCTTGTACGCGGCGATGCCGCCGGTGAGTCCTACGACGATGTTCAGGCGGTCGCCCACGATGGTCCTTCCGTTGCTGGCTGGGAGTGCCGGGGCACTCGCCTCTATCCTGGCCGAGTGTGCACCGTCATCATCGGATTCGACCCGACCGCCGACTGGCCGGTCGTGCTTCTCGGCCTCCGCGACGAGGCCGTCGACCGCCCGTGGGACGCCCCGGGAGCATGGTGGCCGGAGCTCGGCGATGGCGTCCGCGGCGTGCACGACCGCGAAGCGGGCGGGGCGTGGTTGGCGACGAACGCCGAACCAGCGCGGGCGGCCGTGGTGCTCAACCGACACGAGGTGGTCGCCGAGCCGGCAGACGGCTACATCTCGCGCGGCGCGCTGCCGCTCGACTCGGTGACGGGCTCGCTCGGTGAGCCGTCGGATCCTCGGTTCCGGTCGTACAACCTGGTTGAGCTGACGCCCGAATCGGTGCGGTTCACGCGATGGGACGGCCGCGCCGTGACGTCGACGGAGCTGCCCCCCGGCGTGCACATGATCACGCACGAGGGGCCGGACGTCGCCTCGGTTCCGCGCGAATTGCGCTGGCTGCCGGAGTTCCGGGCGGCGGCGCGACCGACGTGTGTGCTCGATTCAGGATCCTGGCAACCGTGGCTCGGGGTCCTCGCCGACAGCTCCTCCCTCTCGACCAGCGACGACCAGGCGCTCTTCCGCTCCGACGTCATCGACGGTCACCACTACGCCTCCCTCTCCGTCTCGACCCTCGCCCTGCAGCCGGGACGCGTCGACCTGCGCCACGCGCGACTCGATCACCCCGGGCATCTGGAGGGCGGGCTCCACTGGGGCTGAGCCGTCGTCGCGTGGCGTCGCGGCTTCTGGCGCTCTCTCGGCGTGCCAGGAGCGTCACAGATCGTCACGTCGTAGCGGCGTTCGCTCGAAACGCGGACCATCAGTACATGCCCATCTCCGCGCGCGGAACCGTCGTCCTCCTCGGTGGAGGCGATCCCGGCGGAGATCTCCACCATCTGGTCGATGTGCTGAAGGTCGCCGAGTTCAGCGTCGAGGCGATCGCCGACATCGCTCTCGACACCCGCGCGTCGTTGCAGCGAGCGCGAGACGTCTTCGCTGATGCCTCCCGTGAGCTTCCGCGGATCCTGATCGGCTCCGGCGTCGGGGCCACAGCCGCCGCGTCGCTCGCCGCCGAGCCGTTCGTCACGGTGGAAGCGCTCGTGCTCGCCAACATCGTCACGTCGGCGTCGCGCGGAATAAGCCTTCCCCCGGGAATCGCGCTGCCCGAGGCCCGCTCCATCCGTCAGCCCACGCTCGTATTCCATGGTGATGCCGACCCGGTGACCGACATCGCCGACGCCGCGAACTGGGCGACGCAGCTGCCACGCGGCGTGGTGCGCGTCGTGCGTGGGGGAGGTCACGGCGTGCTCGGGGGAGACTCGCGGCGATCGGTCGCGGCGTCGATCGTGCTCTTCGCCGAGAGGCAGCGCGCCGGGGAGCCCGTGCTGACCGACGGGTTCGCCTGAGGGTGGGTCGCGGCGCGGTGCTGTGCGCCCGTCAGGAAATGGGTCGCGCACGGGCGTGGGCATGGGGATCTCGCGACCTGGAGCGCCCGCATTCCTGACGGATGCGCACGCGCCGCTCCCTCCGCACGGGCGTTCGCCCGCTACAGCGCCTACCGTGCACCTCGCCCCCCCCGAAAGGAACACCATGAGCGACCAGCCCGACACCACCGAACCCCTCGGCGGCGTGACCTCCGGCGAAGCCGACTACGTCGCGGTGAACTCGGCCGGAGTCTCCGCCGAACGCCACGTGCCGAAAGGCGACGAGGAGGTCGGCAAAGGCGAGCAGCTCGACGAGGCCGGACACTTCGACCCCGAGCAGCAGGCGGACGGCAGCGACGGTGGCGACGAGCTGGAGCAGGCGCCTCAGGCGCGACCCGCGAGCGACTGATCTGGCGTCACTGCTCAGTTCTGAGGCGCAGAAGTCAGGAAACGAGGTTCGGGAGGTGAGTGCTTTCGCGCCCCCGTGGGATCCTCGGGGCTCGTTACCTGAAAAGTGAACGAGCGCGGCGACTCACGCCAGCTGCTGAGCGGCCGTCTTGCGCGCGATCTTGACGACAGGATCGGCCACGAAGCCGCCCTCTCGCTCGATCTCGAGCAGATCGCGGGCCTGCTCGGCGGTGAGTCCGGCGAAGCAGTCTCCGATCGTGATTCCGTGGGCGGGGCGAGCGCCCACCACGATCTCGTCACCAGCGACCACGGGACCGGCCTTGATCACCCGGAGGTATGCGCCGGGGCGACCTTCGGTCGTGAAGCGCTTGACCCACTGGGGCTCGCGCATGCGGCGTGCGAAGGTGGCGCACGGGGTGCGTGGCATCGTCACCTCGACGACCAGGCTTTCGCCGATGTGCCAGCGCTCGCCGAGCATTGCCCCGGTGACATCCAGGCCCGACGTCCGCAGGTTCTCACCGAAGAGCCCCGGCTCTACGTCGCGACCCAGCAGTGCCCCAAAGTGAGCGGCGTCTTCGTCGGCGAAGGCGTACACGGCCTTGTCGGGACCGCCGTGATGCACCCGGTTGGCCTGAATGTCGCCGTAGACGCCCGTCTTCTTGACGGCCACGGGCTCATCAAGAGGCTGCTTGTCGATCGCGGTCACGCCGAGCGACCCCGAATCGGGCTGGAGGCGGGCGACGCGGCAGACGGCAGTGATCGCAGGCATGAGCCCATGGTGCCATCCCGGTCGGCGCACCGCGAGAGCGAGGATAGCTCGAGGCGCAGGGCTCTAGAGCTCGACGACCTCGAATTCGAGAAGATCGGCGCCGGTCGCGACGGGCTTGGGGGCGGTCGGCTGCTCGGAAGCGGCAGAAGGGTCGGGCGCCGCAGCGGACTGCGCGCCCTGGCCGTGAGCCGCCTTCGCGCCGTTGGCTGACCACTCCTGGAAGCTCTCTTCGGAATCCCACGTGGTCACGACGAAGTAGCGCTCCTCGCCCTTGACCGGACGCAGAAGCTGAAAGCCCTCGAACCCCTTGGAGCCGTCGACGGAGTGCTTGCGCGCGGCGAAGCGCTTCTCGAGCTCCGCTCCCTGGCCTTCAGGAACGTGGATGGCGTTGATCTTGACGACAGACATCAGGCTCTTTCTCTCGGGGCAGCGCTACTCGCACCGCTTCACGAAACTTCGCTGGGGGACGAAGACAGCCTATCCAGGGCGTCTCTGGCGACGCCGGGAGTCTCCACAGGGGCCCCGGGGTCGCGAATCAGGAACTCAAGCGCGCAGGATCCCACGGGGCGGGGAAGAACGCCCCTCCCGCGCCCAGATGCCTGATTTGTGAGCGGGGGCCGAAGGTACGGAGCGCGTCATATGTCGCCTCAATCGCTCGAACCTGAACGCCCGCTTGACCTCGGGTCCACTTGAGATCCTAGGCTTGAAGCGACTCCGAACACCGGACGGAAACATCGAGAGAAAGCGACCATCG
>NZ_LMNV01000002.1:1367002-1470130 GCF_001423105.1 Frondihabitans sp. Leaf304 | reverse complement strand
CCAGCAGGGCAACGTGCCCTTCGGCCTCGTGCCGCTGCTGATGCTCGACGTGTGGGAGCACGCCTACTACCTCGACTACCAGAACGTCCGCGCCGACTACGTCAAAGCGTTCTGGAACATCGTCTCGTGGGAGAACGTCCAGACCCGCTACACCGCCGCGACCACCAAAACCGACGGCCTCCTCGTCTTCTAAGACCCGCTGTGCTGTGCGCCCATCGCCCTCGTGGCGGTGGGCGCTTCTTTTTTAGACGCCGGTGATCCGACTTACGGCGCGATAGTGAGGACTTTTGATTGACAGTCGGCAGAAGTCCCGGTTAGATCGACTCGAGACCGTTCAACGAATGAAGGATTTCCATGGCTCCCTCCTCTCTGCGCGTCGCCATCGTCGGCACGGGCATGATCGGCGCGGTCCACCGCCGTGCCGCCCGAGATGCCGGTGCCGAAGTGATCGGGGTCCTCGGGTCGAGTGCGGCTCGCTCGGCCGAGTTCGCCGCAGAATGGGGCGTTGCCAGCGGTTACGCCACCTTTGACGAGCTTCTCGCCGACTCACCCGACGTCGTGCAGATCTGCACTCCTAACGGCTCGCACTTCGACTACGCCCTCCAAGCCATCGACGCCGGCGTCAATGTCGTCTGCGAGAAGCCGTTGGCGATGACTGCCGAGGAGGCCGCGGTGCTCGCCGAAGCCGCTACTGCCGCGGGGGTTGTCGCCACCGTTCCGTTTGCCTACCGCTATCACCCCATGGTGCGAGAGCTTCGTGCGCGACGACTCGCAGGTGAGCTGGGCGATGTGCATCTCGTTCACGGCTCCTATCTCCAAGACTGGCTGCTCGATCCTGAATCGTCGTCGTGGCGGGTGGACGCCGCGGTCGGTGGTCGATCTCGTGCATTTGCCGACATCGGATCGCACTGGTGCGATCTCGCCGAGTTCATCTCGGGCGAGCGGTTCGTGGCGGTGTCGGCGACCACGACGGTCGTCTATGCCGAGCGACCTGTTCCGAGCGGCCCCTCCTTCGGCGCCGAGCGGTCGTCGTCCTCCGAGGTCATGCCGGTGACGACCGAAGACGCGGCCATCGTGACTTTCAAGACAGCCTCCGGAGGAGTCGCCAACACTGTCATCTCGCAGGTCTCTGCCGGCCGGAAGAACCGGCTCTGGGTCGAGGTCGACGGATCGAAGGCCTCCGCGGTCTTCGATCAGGAGAACCCCGAGACGGTGTGGTTGGGGACGGAATCGGGCACCATGCTCCTGCACCGTGCAGAGGGTGTGCCGGATCCTGATCAGGCTCGTCTCAATCGAGTGCCATCGGGTCACCCGCAGGGCTACCCCGACGCGTTCTCGGCGTTCCTGGCCGACACGTACGCCGCTGTTCGGGGCGAGGCTCCCGACGGGCTTCCGACATTCACGGATGGTCTGCGCGCCGCACGCATTATCGACGCCGTCCTCGACAGTGCCGAGTCGTCGTCGTGGACGTCGATCGCCGAGGCATCCCCGGTGCTCACCGAAGGCTGAACCCTCGGCGCAGGCAGCCTGCAGCTGTCATTGCACCCTGCCACCGTCATTGCACCCTGCCACCCCGTCAGCGGCACCCGCCGATCGTGGCAGCCACACCCAGCCGACCCCGGTCGGCACACCTGAATTGGAGAATGCGTGAAACTCGGAATGCTGACCGCCTGCCTGCCGGACTGGTCTCTCGACAAGATCGCCACGTTTGCTCGAGACACCGGATACGAGCGACTCGAGGTCGCAGTCTGGCCCAAGGTCGGAGGTCGCGAATTCGAGGCGTCTCATCTGCCGGTCGCGACTTTCACCGACGACGATGCGGCTCAGACCCGCGAGATCCTTGATCGCACCGGTCTCGAGATCAGTGCCCTTGCGTACTATGAGAACAATCTGCACCAGGATCTCGACACTCGCGAGGCCGTGCGCACGCACTTGAAGCATTCCGTCGACGCCGCTGCCAAACTGGGCGTGCCCTACGTCGGCACGTTCATCGGCCGCGACAACTCGAAGAGCGTCAAAGAGAACATGGTCGAGGGCTCTCGGGTGCTGCCCGAACTCGTCGACTACGCCGGAGAGCGCGGGGTCAAGCTCATCATCGAGAACTGCGTGATGGAAGGCTGGCACCCTGACGGTTACCCGGGCAACATCGCCTATAGCCCGGAGCTCTGGGACTGGGTGACGGGGCTCGGCTTCGGCCTCAACTGGGATCCTTCGCACCTCACCTGGATCGGGATCGACCCCCTGGAAACGATCCTCCCGTTCGCCGAGCACATCGTTCACGCGCAGGCGAAAGACCTGGAGCTGTTTCCGGAGAAACGCAACCAGTACGGCTTCTTCGGCAAGGTCGATAAGGGCGACAACCCCTGGGAGATGGGCTGGTGGCGCTTCCGGGTGCCCGGTCGCGGAACCGTCGACTGGCCCCACGTGGTCGACCGACTCTACGAGGCAGGCTTCGACGGAACCCTCTCGGTCGAGCACGAAGACCCGCTGTGGGGTGGCTCGGACGCCAAGATCACCGAGGGTCTCCGCATCGCTCAGAAGACCCTGCGCCCTCTCATCGCTCACGAGTGAGGCCCGGCACTCGCGAGGTCTGAGGCGGGTCTCCGATCGAGCAGGGCGACTGCCTCGCGTTCGCTCGATGTGAGGCCACGTTGCGGTGGAGCAAAGTGATCGCTCCTGAGATCGTCTATGCCCAAGCGTCGGCATCTCCATCGGCGGCGGCGTGGTGCGAGGCGAGGTGACGGAGCCCGAGATGCCTGTCGCCGAGGAAGCGGCAGACTCGGAATGTGCCGGGCAATGGCCTCGCGCGCGGCTACCGTGACGCGGTGCCAGGCTCGACGAATGAGTGCAGAGCTCAGCCGCATTGGAACGCGGCCCTCACACGTGATGGCGAGGTCTTTCGAGCGATCCGCTTCGAACGAGTCGGCGTGAAAGGCGTAGCCGTCAATCTCGACACCCAGGACCCCGTCGACGACGAGGTCGATCGAACGGCCGCCCTCCACACCGACCTGAGTCTGCACGTCGTGCCCGTCGGCGACGAAACGAACCCGGCCGACGCTCTCGAGGAAGCTCTGCGACTCCGCATCCGACCAGGTGACGATGCCGCGGGCATCGGACGGCAGGGCGCGTGCGACCTCGTGGAGCTCGGCAGGTGTGAAGTGGGGTGAACGGCGTGCCCAATCCCACAGGGCGACCGCCCCTTCGAACTCGGCCTCGACGACGGCTCGCACGAGGGCGTCTCGCGGGTCGACGGCCCAGGCAGGGCCGCGTGCGACGACCGAAGGGCGGTCGTGAACGACGCGCACTCCTCGTCGCCGATGAAGCCTCGCCGCATTTCGAGCGACGGAGACCACGGGTGGGGGATCGGCTGCCCACATCCAGCCACCGAGCAGCTTGACGGCCGCGGCGCCGGTGAGGCGGCCGCCCACGCTCATCGCGATGAAACGGGGGTCGTCCGGTTCGAAGGTGGAATACCAGCCGCGCCTCGGGCGCCGCACGATGCCGTCGCGGACAGCGCGGGTGAGTTCGCGGGGGCGGATGCCGTGACGGAGGAGATCTCGGCGGTGAAGGGCGCCGCCGGCTACTGTGACGAGTTCTTGGATTGAATTCATGCCACCAGCGTGGGGCTGTGTCAGTGGGCGCGGAGTCGCCGACGGCGATCTGTGGAGAAGTTAGGCCGGGGTGCGCCCGGTGGAGACGAGGACGTCCGGGTGGAGGGACGCGCACGTCTCAGGAGTTGAGGCTGGGGTGGGACGCGGGGAGTGGGATCCTGCGTTTGGTGGGGCTCGGGTTCCTGACGGACGAACCGGTGCGAGCTCGGCGAGCCTGCCAGGGGCTCCGGGTGAGTGGGCGGGTGCGGAATCGCGGCGGAGGAGCGCGGGCCGCGCGCAGGGATCAGGACTAGGAGCGCGCCCGCTGCGAAGAGTCGCGAAAGTCATTGACGCGTGGGGTCAGATGCCTGAATTGCGCCCTCCAAACCGGAGACGACCCGACCGCACGACCCGCACGCGACCCCTAGTCGTGCCCGGGGTGCTCGTGCTGCTGGTGCGCCACCGGTTCGAGCTGGAACGTGGAGTGCTCGATCGGAACGCTGAAGTGGTCGAGCACGCAGGTCTGGAGGTCGTCGAGAATGCGCGGCGCATGGCCGTCTTCGAAGCAACCCTGCTCGACCACCACGTGGGCGCTCAGGACCGGCAGTCCGGTCGCGATCTGGGAGGCGTGCAGGTCGTGGACGCCCTTCACGTGCGGCAGCTCGAGCATGTGAACGCGCACGGCGTCGAGGTCGAGGCCCCGTGGCGTCGACTCCAGGAGAACGCTGGTGGTTTCGCGCAGCAGCGAGATGGTGCGCGGAACAATCAAGACAGCGATGAGCATGCCGGCGACGACGTCGGCTCGCGCCCAGCCGGTAAAGGTGATCACGAGCGCGGCGACGATGACCGCAACGGAACCGAGCGCATCGTTCAGGACTTCCAGGAAGGCCGCGCGGAAGTTGAGGTTGGTGCCACGCTCAGAGCTTAGGACGGCCAGCGACGCAGCGTTTCCGACGAGGCCGATGATTCCGAAGACGAGGAGCGAGGACGAGGGCACCGACGGCGGCTCGAAGAGACGCTGGACTCCCTCGACAAGCGCGTAGATACCGACCGCGAGCAAGACGGCTGCCTGCCCGAGAGCGGCGAGAACCTCGGCCCGACGGTAGCCCCAGGTGAGGCTCGCGGTCGCGGGCCGTGCCATCAGGGAGGCGGCGACAAGTGCTGCGGTGAGCCCGGCGGCATCGGTCAGCATGTGGCCGGCGTCGACGAGCAACGCGAGGCTGTCGGTGACGATGGCTCCCACGACCTCGGCGACGAGGATGGTGAGCGTGATTGCCAGCGCGATGGCCAGGCGGATGCGCGACGAGGGGCCGGATCCTGAAGTGTGACCGTGGTCGTGAGCCATCAGATGCTCTCGTGGTGGTGGCGGATCGTGCCTCCGACGGAGTGCTCCGCCTGGTGGATGGCATCTTGCACGAGTTTCGAGGCGTGGTCGTTCGCGAGGCGGTAGAAGACCCTGTTGCCGTCCTGACGGGTGGACACCATCCGGGCCATCCGGAGCTTGGCGAGATGCTGCGAAACCGCGGTCGGTGATTTGGAGACGCGTTCAGCGAGGCTGTTCACCGACTGCTCGCCTCCGCCCAGGGCCAGAACGAGTCGTACGCGAGTCGCGTCGGCGAGCATGGAGAAGACTTCGACGGCGAGTTCGACGTAGGTCTCATCGGTGTCGACCGGGTCGACGGGGGCAACCTGCGTATCTTCGAGCATGCGTAGATAGTTGCACGCAAAGATGGCCGGCGCAAGGGAACGGGTCGCGAATCAGGAGATGAGGCGCCGCGCGCGCCAGAACACAAGGATCCGACGGGGAGACGGGCCAGATCTCCTGAACGGCGCTCGCGGGTCACAAGCCCTGCGGAGACCAGCGCCCGCCAGCGCCCGCCAGTGGCCGCCGCACCCGCCCCGCCTACCCCTGAGCCGCGTGCACCGCCACGAGCGCCCGCCGCACGTCGCGCGCGGAGAGCTGCCCCGGCGCGCTCGCGGCGCTCACCGAGCCGAACGTCGCCGAGGATCCGAACACCTCGCCGGCAAGACGGCTCACGACGCCGAGTGGCCCCATCGCCATGGTGATCGCGGGTCGGACGGCCTTCGTCGTCGCGAACTCGGTGGTCGCCTGCATCAGCGTCAGCACGTCGCTCGGCGTCTTGGGCATTACCGCGATCTTCACGACGTCGGCGCCGAGATCCTGCTGGAGTGACAGCCGGGCGAGGATCTGCTCGATCGTCGGGGTGCGCTCGAACTCGTGCGACGACATAACGACCGAGGCGCCGGCCGCGTGGGCGCCGTTCACGATGCGCTCGAGCGAGCCGAGTTCGGTGAACATCTCGACGTCGACGGCTTCCACCAGCCCGGACGCGAGAGACAGGAGGGCCTCGTACGAGCCCGCGTCGATGTCGCGGTGTCCGCCCTCCGGCTTCGAGCGGAAGGTGAAGAGGATGGGCACACCGTGCCGGAGCTCGTCGCGCACGGTCTCGATCGCTCGTTGTACCTCGTCGAGGTCGTCGACGGCGTTGAAGTGGTCGATGCGGAGTTCGACGAGATCGAGGTCGTCGTAGTCGAGTGCGGCGATCTCATCGATCAAGGCCTCGCGGGTCGAGCCGAGAAGGGGCACGATCACCGCCGGCATTCCCGGTCCGAGCACGACGGTGCCGATGTGGGCGGGGCGAATATGGTCGCTCATGCGGAGGCCTCCGCGGGGAGTCCGACGGAGACGCGCATGGCCGCCCTGATGTCGTCTTCGCTAGGGAGGGGGGAGTCTTGCCGGAGCCCTGAGAAGAGGCGTACCTGGCCGATCGCCTGTTCGACGAGCATGTCGAGGCCGCTGACCGCGAGCGCTCCGGCAGCCTGCCAGGAGGTGGCGAGTTGGCTCGGCCACGGGTCGTAGGCCACGTCGAGCAGAACGGATTCGGCGGAGGCCGGCGCGATCCGGGGCATGTCGACGCCACCGGGGAGCGTGCTGATGACGAAGTCGAGGGTGCGGACGGCGTCGTCGGCGGTGAGTGGCTCGACGGTTAGATCGAGGTCGAGTCTCTCGGCGAGGTCGCGTGCGTCGCCGGCCTTCGACGTGTCGCGAAGGAGGAGGGTGATGCGACTGGCCCCGAGTTCGGCTGCGGCGGCGAGTGCCGAAAGGGCGGTGGCGCCTCCGCCGAGGATCGTGCACGACTCGTGCCGTACCGACGTGGCTTGGCCGATAGCGCGTGTGATGCCGTCGACGTCCGTGTTGAATCCAGCGAGAGTCGCGCGGCCCTGATCGTGTTTCAGGACGACAGTGTTCGCCACGCCAAGGCCCTGAACCAGCGGGGAAGCGTCGTCCAAAAGGGGGATGACCTCACGCTTCAGGGGCATGGTGAGGCTGAGGCCAAGCCAGCTGTCGTCGAGCCCGCCCACGAACGCCTCGAGCTCGCCCGAGGCGACCTCGGCGCGACCGTAGTCCATGTCGAGGCCGAGGCGCGCGAACGCGGTCGACTGCAGAAGGGGGGAGAGGGAATGCTCGATGGGTGACCCGAGCACGGCGAGACGGCGCATTCTGCGATCTTAATGAGGCTCGCGGAGGACCGAGGCCATCTCGTCGAGAGCCGTTCGCGCCTCAGGAACCCAGGGGGCACCCGGAAAGTCGTGGAATCCGCCGTGGACGACGTGCAGGTCGACGTGCCCGCCCGCGCGAGCGATTCTCCGCGCCAGTTCCTCCGCGTCGGCGAACAGAACGTCGTGATCACCCTGCTGAATGTGAATGGGCGGTAGCGAGGCCAGGTCGCCGAGAAGCGGGCTGACGAGTGGATCGGTCGGCGCCAGCTCGCCAGCCCACATCCGGCCGGCCTCGGCGAGCCCGCGCGGAGCCAGCATGTGGTCGAGGGGCGCTAGGGCATCGACTCCGGGATTCGTCATCGTGGCCTCGACCCAGGGGGAGATCAGCACGATGCTCGCGGGCTGGAGACCGCCTCGGTCTCGGTACTGCTGCGCCTGCGCTAGAGCGAGCCCGCCGCCCGCCGAATCGCCCCCGAGGTGGACGGCCGCGCCGAACTCCGTCGTCGCCTGATCGAAGACTTCCTCGAGAAACGGCAGGGCGTCCGACACGGTGTGCTCAGGCGCCAGACCGTAGAGGGGAACGTCGATGCTGACGCCGCTCCGCGCGACGAGCCGCGCCAGGATGCCCCACTGGGCCGCACCGATCGGGAACACGTAGCAGCCGCCGTGCGTGTAGATCAGGTGGGTGCCGCTGGGTGAGCGCCGGGGAGTCAGCCGGATGACCCGCCGCCCGGCGACAGTGCGCTCGGTGACCTGCGCCACGCGTTTCACCAGCGGTGTGGGCTCGGCAGCATCGCCGCGCGATTCAATTGCGTGCCGGAGCGTGACGGCGTCGGTCGTTGTGCGCTTTCGCAGAACGAGGAGCCTGCGGGTGGCGGTGAGCAGCGTCGACATGAGCCGAGGGTAGCGGGATGGAGAGCGAGGGGGTGCCGAGCGGCGCGGGCCGGATCCTAGGTCGGCACTAGGTCAAACTGACCTTAAGGGTTAGAGTCAACTCGACCTTAACCCTGCACACCGACCGGCGAGGCATCCTGATGAGCGAACCAGCACCGCACGACGTCGCAGTCGCGTCGCCCGCGCTCGCCGTCTCGACGGTGATCTTCTCGCTCCTGCCCTCCGAGTCGACCGGGCGCATGGCGCTGCACATTCCTCTTGTCCGCCGCATTCGTGAGCCGTACCGAGGCTTGTGGGCGCTGCCGGGAGGGCCGCTCGGTGCCGACGAAGACCTCTCCGACGCCGCCCGACGGCATCTGCTCGACACCACCGCACTCTCGCCGACCTATCTGGAGCAGCTCTACGCGTTCGGGGCACGAGGCCGTTCGCTCGCCGAGCGCGTCGTGTCGATCGTCTATTGGGCGCTCGTGGCCCGACAGGCCGATGATCAGAGCTCAGGATCCGGCACGGCCGACCCCGTGCCACTCGTCCAGGGCGACCCGAACGTCTGCTGGTTCGACGCCGACGACCTGCCGTCCCTGGCCTTCGATCACGGCACCATCGTCGACTACGCCCTCTGGCGGCTCCGCACGAAGATGGAGTACAGCCGCATCGCGGGGGCATTCATCGGCGACACGTTCACGCTCGCCCAGCTGCGCGAGGTGCACGAGGCCGTGCTCGGGCGCGAACTCGACCCCGCCAACTTCCGCCGAATGATCGAGGCGAGCGATGCGGTCGTTCCGACGGGCGAGTTCTTGACCGGCACGAAACACCGGCCGCCGCGTCTCTACCGTTACAACCACGCGTCCGCTCCGAGCGGCGACAACCCCCTGAGCACTCGAGAAAGCCGAACCGCATGACCAGCGTCGACACCACCATCCGTCGCATCACGAACGGCGAGAGCCCGGGCGAAGTGTGCGCCACCGATCTGCGCGAGGCGCCCTGGGCCTTCGACACGGGCGTGCCCTCGTACGGTCCGGGCTCGTCGATGTTCGACCCGATTCCTGCTCGGTCGCCCCTGCAGGGGGAGATCCCCGCGGAATACCGCGAGGCATCGGCTGACGAACTGCACCGTCGGATCCTTGCCGCGAAAGCGATCCTCGGCGACCGCGTCCTGATGCTCGGACACTTCTACCAGCGCGACGAAGTCGTGCAATACGCCGACTACGTGGGCGACTCGTTCCAGCTCGCGGTCAAGGCGAAGGCGTCGCCCGAGGCCGAGGCTATCGTGTTCTGCGGGGTGCACTTCATGGCCGAGACGGCCGACCTCCTGTCGACGCCGTCGCAGGCCGTGATCCTGCCCAACCTCGCGGCCGGCTGTTCGATGGCCGACATGGCCGATATCGACAGCGTCGAGGCGGCGTGGGAGCAGCTCGAAGGCGTGTACGGCGACCTCACCGCACTCGACTACGAGGGCAAGGTGCCGGTGATCCCCGTCACCTACATGAACTCCGCCGCCGATCTCAAAGGGTTCTGCGGTCGCCACGGCGGCATCGTCTGCACCTCGTCAAATGCCGAGACAGTGCTCGAATGGGCCTTCGCGCGAGGTCAGCGCGTGCTCTTCTTCCCCGACCAGCACCTCGGGCGCAACACCGCGAAGGCGATGGGCGTACCGCTCGAGGCGATGCCGATGTGGAACCCCCGTCGCCCCCTCGGCGGATCGACGCCCGAGCAGCTCGACGACGCCAAGGTGATTCTCTGGAACGGGTTCTGCTCGGTGCACAAGCGCTTCACCGTCGCGCAGATCGATGCGGCACGCGCGGAGCACCCCGGTGTTCAGGTAATCGTCCACCCCGAATGCCCGATGCCCGTCGTCGACGCGGCCGACTCCTACGGATCGACCGACTTCATCGTCAAGGCGATCGCCGCGGCGCCCGCCGGATCGACGTTCGCCATCGGCACCGAAATCAACCTCGTGCAAAGACTCGCGCAGGAGTATCCGCAGCACACGATCTTCTGCCTCGACTCGGTCGTCTGCCCGTGCTCGACGATGTACCGCATCCACCCCGGCTATATCGCGTGGGCTCTCGAGGCGCTCATCGGCACGGCCGACCGCCCCGCCGAGGTGCTCAACCGCATCACGGTGCCGACCGACGTCGCCGAACCCGCCCGGGTCGCTCTCGAGCGGATGCTCCAGGCCAAGCCGAACCACACGGTCTCGGTCTGACATGACGCTCACGAATCAGGAACAACGCGAGGTCGTGGTCGTCGGATCCGGTCTCGCCGGTCTCACCGCGGCCCTCCGCGCCGAATCGCTCGGGCACAGCGTCACGCTCGTCACAAAGGGGGCTCTCGACGAGAGCAACTCGCGCTGGGCGCAGGGGGGCATAGCCGCCGCTGTCTTCGACGACGACTCGGTCGCCCTGCACGTGACCGACACCCTCGCAGCGGGCGCGGGGCTCTCGATTCGCCGGGCGGTCGAAGTGCTCTGCGCCGACGGGGCGGTTCGCATCGACGACCTCGTCCGCTGGGGAGTCGACTTCGATCGAGACGGGGCGGACTGGTCTCGCGGGCTCGAAGCAGCCCACAGTCGGCCGCGGGTGCTGCACGCCGGCGGAGACGCGACCGGTAAGGCAATCGTTCTTGCCCTCATCGAGCGCCTCGGCCACACCACCGTCCGCGTCATCGAGAATGCGTTCGTGCTCGACCTGGTGGTTGCGCCGGTGCAACCGGGCGGCGCTCGCAGTGCTGCTGGCACGCGCGTCGTCGGCGTCGACCTGCTGGTCGCCGGTTCAGAGCTCAGGATCCGAGGCGACGCCGTGGTGCTCGCGACCGGAGGTGCCGGGCAGCTCTACGAATTCACTACCAATCCGGCCGGAGCCACCGGCGACGGCCTCGCCGCGGCCTGGCGTGCCGGTGCCCGCGTCGACGACCTCGAGTTCTACCAATTCCACCCCACGGCGCTGGCGGTGCCCGGAAGCTTCCTGATTTCTGAAGCGGTCCGCGGGGAGGGGGCCGTTCTGCTGGACGCAGGCGGACGCCGATTCATGGCCGGGGTCGACCCTCGCGCCGAACTCGCACCACGCGACATCGTCGCGCGCGGGATAGCCGCACAGATGGCGGCGCAGGCGGGGTTGCCCGTGCACCTCGACGCCACCGCCCTCGGCCGAGCCACTCTGGAGCGCCGGTTCCCGACGATCAGCGCCGCCACGCGGGCGGCCGGGCTCGACTGGTCTGTCGAGCCGATCCCGGTCACACCCGCGGCCCACTACTTCATGGGCGGAGTGACCACCGATATCGACGGTCGCACGTCCCTTCCGGGTCTCTACGCGGTTGGCGAAGTCGCGTCGACCGGCGTCCACGGAGCGAACCGTCTGGCCTCGAACTCACTGCTCGAAGCCGCCGTATTCGGGTGGCGGGCGATCGAGGCGATGGGTGGCGACGATCTCGGCGACGCGAGCACTCTCGAAGGCGCTCGCCCCGAGCCCGTCGCGCGAGACGGGGCGACCGGGGCGAGCCGTGGGATCCTGCGTTCTGATCTGCAGCGGGTGATGTGGGAGCACGTCGGATTGACCCGGTCGGAGCAGGGGCTCCGCGCGGCCGAGGAGTGGCTGGCCGAGGCGGCCGTCGAGGTGCCACAGGACCGCCTCGGCGGCGGAGACCGCGTCGACCGCACGGACCGCACCGATCGCACGGACCGCACGGACCGCACCGACCGCACGGACCGCACCGACCGCTTCGACCTCGAGACCGCCAACCTGCTCGATGTCGCTCGTCTGGTCGTCGCCGGGGCGCTTGCTCGCGAGGAGTCGCGCGGAGCACATTTCAGGATCGACTTTCCGTATCCATCCACCGAGTTCGCCCACCCGCTGTCGTGGGCACGAGAGGTACCGCAGCATGCTCACCGATGACGCGATCGAGCAGGTCGTCCGACTGGCCCTTCGGGAGGACGCCCCCTGGGGCGACGTGACGAGCGAGGCGCTCATCCCCGTCGATGCCACCGCGACCGCCTCCGTCGTGGCCCGTGAGGCCGGGGTGCTGAGCGGGGTCCGAGTGCTGAGAGAGACCGCGCGGCAGGTCGATCCGTTGATCGAGGTCGAGACCCGTGCTGCCGACGGCGATCGATTCGAGGCCGGAGACACGGTGGCTGTCGTGCGTGGATCGGCACGATCCATCCTGAGAGCCGAACGCGTCGCGCTCAACCTGCTGCAGCGGCTGTCGGGCATCGCGACGCTGACTTCGGAGTACGTGGCTCTCACCGCGGGCACATCAGCCCAGATCGTCGACACGCGCAAGACGACTCCGGGGCTCCGCGCGCTCGAACGCGACGCGGTCGTGGCGGGTGGCGGACGAAACCACCGCTTTTCGCTCTCGGACGCGGTGCTCGTGAAAGACAATCACCTGGCCGTGCTCGTGGCCTCCGGATTGACGGTGACCGAGGCTCTTCTGACCATGAAGGCGAAGCTCTCGCATACGACTCACGTGGAGGTCGAAGTCGATCGCCTCGACCAGATCGACGACGTTCTGGCCGCCGGAGTCGACACGATCATGCTCGACAACTTCTCGCCCGCCGACCTCATCGCCGGGGTTGCCGCCGTCGCCGGACGAGCTCTCGTGGAGGCGAGCGGAGGCGTCAATCTCAAGACGGTCGCCGCCATCGCCCGTTCCGGGGTCGACCTCATCTCGGTGGGCGCTCTCACCCACAGCGTCCGAGCGCTCGACCTCGGTCTCGACATCTCGATTGACTCGCGCGCGGGTTCGTCGGGCCGAGCACCCGCCGGATTCCCCGCCCTGTGATTGGTCGCTGACCGTGCTCTATCTCGACGCCGCAGCCACGTCGCCTGTTCGTCGCGAGGCGCTGGAGGCGATGTGGCCGTATCTCACGGGTGATTTCGGCAATCCGTCTAGTCGGCACACCGTCGGCGAGTCGGCCGCGCGTGCGCTTGAGGGTGCACGAGCCGCAGTCGCATCCTGGCTTGGATGCCGCCCGGGCGAGGTCGTCTTCACGGCGGGGGGAACGGAGGCCGACAACCTGGCCATCAAGGGCATAGCCCTCGGCAACCCGCGCGGCCGCCACCTGGTGACCACTGAGATCGAGCACGAAGGGGTGCTCGAGTCGGTGTCGTTTCTCGCCCGATTCCTCGATTTCGAGGTCTCGTTCGTGCCGCTGACTCCGACCGGAATTGTCACGCCCGACGCCCTCAGATCCGTCCTGAGAACTGATACGACGCTCGTCTCGATCGCCCACGCCAACAACGAGATCGGCACCGTCCAAGACATACCGGCACTGAGCGCCATCACCAGGGCTGCGGGCATTCCGTTCCACACCGATGCCGTTCAGTCCGCAGGATGGCTCGACACGAGAGTCGACCACCTCGGTGTTCAGGCTCTGACGATCTCGGGCCACAAGCTCGGCGCCCCCAAGGGGGTCGGCGCCCTCTTCGTGGCCGGCCGTTTGCCGATCGAACCGGTTCTACACGGCGGCGGGCAGGAGCGCGGTCACCGTTCAGGAACAGAGAACGTCGCAGGATCCGTGGCGCTGGCCGTGGCCGCTCAGCTTGCCGAATCCGAGCGTCTCGCGCGAGCGGACTCGGCGCGCACTGCCCGCGACGCCTTCATCACCGACGTCCTGGCGCGCGTTCCCGACGCTCGGCTCACCGGCCCGGCAGGTGCTTGGCGCCTGCCGGCGAACGCCTCGTTCGTGTTCCCGGGCACGAGTGGCGAATCGGTGCTGCTCGAACTGGAGCGCCGAGGCGTCGTGTCGTCGAGCGGCTCTGCGTGCGCGGCTGGAAGTGACGAGCCGTCACACGTGCTGACGGCGCTGGGCGTGCCGGCGGACGTGGCGCAGACGTCGGTGCGATTTACGTGGGGCGGCGAGGTGACGGCCGCGGCGCTGACCGAGGTGGCCGCGTCGGTGGAGGCGGCGGTGGGTGTGGTGCGCGGGTTAGGCGCGCGGCGCTGACGGCGCGCGTTTCAGGAGTGTGAGCGCGGGCGGGACGCGCGTGCGGGGCTGAAGCGCCGCGTCGCGCCTGGTTGCCTGAGTTGTGCGCAGAGGAGGACCGCGCGGAGCGCTCGCTCGCGAGGGTTGGGAGCGCGGCGCTGACGACGCGCGTTTCAGGAGTGTGGGCGCGAGTAGGCCGCGCGTGCGGGGCTGGAGCGCTGCGTCGCGCCTTGTTGCCTGAGTTGCGCGCAGAGGAGGGCCGCGCGGAGCGCTCGCTCGTGAGGGTTGGGCGCGCGGCGCTGACGGCGCGCGTTTCAGGAGTGTGGGCGCGGGTGGGCCGCGCGTGCGGGGTTGGAGCGCCACATCGCGCCTAGATGCCTGAGTTGCGCGCGCGAGACACCCCACCGCACGCACAAGGGCGCCACCCCGCACGAAGCGGGATGGCGCCCAGGAGCAGCAAGCAGCAAGCAGCCCAGCTACACGGCCACGGGTTCGCGCTGGTCCACGACCGCAGCGGCGGAGGCAGCCTCTTTCTCGTCCGCACCCACGGGGCGGCGGCGCACGAAGCGCTTGAGCGCGACGAGCACGACCGCGGTCACGACGGTGCCGGAGAGGATCGCGACGATCCACATGAGCAGGTTGCCGATCGCGAAGAACACGAAGATGCCACCGTGCGGTGCCTGAGAAGTGACCCCGGCCGCCATCGAGATGGCACCGGTCACGGCACCACCGACCATGCTGGCGGGGATGACGCGCAGCGGGTCGGCCGCAGCGAACGGGATTGCACCCTCCGAGATGAAGGAGGCACCGAGCAGCCATGCCGCGCCGCCGTTGGTGCGCTCGACCTGCGAGAAGCCCTTGCGGTAGAGCACGGTCGAGGCGAGCGCCATCGCGAGCGGGGGCACCATTCCGGCACCCATCACTGCGGCCATGATCATCCACGGGGCGGGGTTGTCGACCGAGCCGGCCGAGAGGCCGGCGACGGCGAAGGCATACGCGACCTTGTTGACGGGGCCACCGAGGTCGAAGCACATCATGAGGCCGAGGATGACGCCGAGCAGGATCGCGCCGGAGCCGGAGAGGCCATTGAGGAAGTCGGTCAGAGCCTTCATCAGGGAGGCGATCGGGCCGCCCAAGAACAGAAGCATCAGGCCGGAGGCGAAGATGGACGCGAAGAGCGGGATGATCACGACGGGCATCAGGCCGCGGACGAAGCGGGGCACGTCGAGCTTGCCGATGTAGTAAGCGGCAGCACCGGCGAGCAGACCTCCGACGAGCCCACCGAGGAACCCGGCGTTCATGAACACGGCGATCGCACCGGCGACGAAACCGGGCGCGATGCCCGGGCGGTCGGCGATCGCGTAGGCGATGTAGCCGGCCAGCGCGGCGACCAGGAAGCCCATCGAGGCTCCACCGATCTGGAATGCGGCGGCACCGAGGTAATACCAGAGGCCCTCAGGCGGCAGATTCGCAAGCGAGTAGTTCTGCAGTGCGTAGACCGCGTTGTTCACGGTGTGGCCGTCGGCGGTGAGCGCGATGCCGAAGCCCGAGAGCAAGAAGCCGAGGGCGATCAGCAGACCTCCGCCGGCGACGAACGGGATCATGTAAGAGACGCCGGTGAGCAGCCACGTCTTGAGCGACGAGCCGAAGCCGCGACGGCCCTGCGCCATGGCGGGGCCCGAGGCGACACTTCCTGTCACACGAGCGGCACGCGGGTCGGTCGAGGCCGCGATGGCCTCCTCGACCATGGCGGTCGGCTCGTCGACTCCGCGCTTGACGGGGCCCTGCACGAGCGGCTTGCCGGCGAAGCGGCCGCGGTCGCGGACGTCCACGTCCACGGCGAAGATGACGGCGTCAGCGGCCTCGATGACCGCAGGATCCAACGGGGTCACCCGTCCGGAACCCTGCGTCTCGATCTGGAGGTCGGCCCCGAGTCGCTTTGCTGCCGCGACGAGTGCGTCGGCGGCCATGTACGTGTGGGCGATTCCGGTGGGGCAGGCGGTGACGCCGACCAATTTCACGCGGTGACCCGAGTCGGATCCTGAATTCTGACCGGCCGAGCCGGCGGCGGGAGCGGTAGTGCCGGTGACTCCGCGAGCGGCGTCGACCTCGCCGCCGACCTCGGCATCGACGAGGGCGACCACGTCGGCGGGCGTGGCCGCAGCGCGCAGGGCAGCCGTGAAGTCGTCGCGGATGAGTGCTCGGGCGAGCGTCGAGAGCACGGTCATGTGGTCGGCGTCGGCGCCTTCGGGCACCGCGATCATGAAGACGATGTCGGCGTCGCCGTCCGGAGCGCCGAACGGCACCTTGCGAGCCAGGCGCGACATCGCGAGTGTCGGCTCAGAGACCGACGACGAGCGGGCGTGCGGAATGGCGATACCGCCGGGCACACCGGTGCCGACCGAGGCCTCGCGCTTGATTGCGTCGTCGGCGAGTGACTCGGCCGATCCGGCGCGACCGTCGGCGGCGACACGCGCCGCCAGTGCGCGGATCACGTCGGACGAGGTCTCGCCGAGATTCTCGTCGAGACCGACGAGCTTCGTGTTGATGAGGGTGGACATGGGCTGGAGCTCCTTTGCTGCGGCTGCTGCTGTGGTGCGCTGAGGTGAGATGAAACGGCTTGGGGAGGAGGATCAGGCGCGAGTTGCGGACGCCTGCGAGAGAGACACGACGTCGATCACGTCGGGGAAGGTCTGCGCGAGAGTCGGCACGAGGCTTCCCGGCAGGGAGGCCGCGGCGGCGCCGGAGGCGACGGCCTGGGCGAGTCGGCCCGCGGGGGAGGCCCCCGCCGTCTCGGCGAGCAGGTAGCCCGCGAGAGACGAGTCGCCCGCTCCGACGGTCGACAGAGCCACGATGGTCGGGGCTGCGGCGAACCAGGCGCCGGTGCCGTCGACGAGCACGGCGCCCGCGCTTCCGAGGGTGAGCAGAACAGCGCCGACTCCGCGGGAGAGAAGGATCCGGGCACCCGCGACGGCCGCATCGCGGTCGGTCTCGTAGACGGCCGGGTCGCCTCCGACGATCTCGGCGAGCTCTTCGGCGTTCGGTTTGACGAGGTCGACCCCGACGCCGGACTCGATGAGGGCCCGGAACGGGGTTCCTGATGAGTCGACAGCGATGCGAGGTGCGTCGGCACCGAATGCGAGTCGCACCGAATGGACGACCCCCGCGAGGAAGTCGTCGGGCAATCCGGGAGGGAGTGAACCGGCGATAACCAACCAATCGGTGGATGCGGCGTGCTCGACGACCAGGTCGACCAGGGCGACGGCCTGGGTCGAGAGGTCGGGGCCGGGCTCGTTGATCTTGGTGGTCGTGCCATCGGGGTCGGTGATCGTGATGTTCTGGCGAACGTGGCCGTCGATCGGCAGGTTCACCGTCGGAACGCCCCGGGCTCGGAGCGCGACCAGCATGGGGTCGTCGAGGGCTCCGGGCAGGATCGCGACGGTGTCGGCACCCGAAGCAGCCAGGCCGCGCGAGACGTTGACTCCCTTGCCTCCGGGCTCGTCGGTGGTGCGGAGCGACCGCTGCACCGCACCGTGCGAAAGAGGCGCAGACAGCTCGATCGTGCGGTCGAGCGAGGGATTGGGTGTGAGAGTGAGGATCATGCGACGAGCACCTCCACGTCGGCATCGCGAAGGGCTCCGGCCAGGTCGGCCGCGGGCTCCAGGTCGGTGATGACGGTGTCGAGCTCATCGAGCCGGGCGAAGCGGCTGAGTGCCTCGACGCCGTGCTTGGTCGAGTCGACGACGGCGACGGCGCGGCGCGCGGCCCGGATGTATGCCGTCTTGACGGCCCCCTCCAGCTCGTCGGGGGTGGAGAGGCCGAATCCAGCGCTGATGCCGTTGGCGCCGACGAACGCGATGTCGGGTCGGAGGGCGGTCAGCTGTTCGACCGTGGCGCTGCCGACGGCGGCGCTCGTGAGGCCGCGGACGCGACCGCCAAGCAGACGAAGGTCGATGTGCTCGCTGTGCTGGAGCAGTGCGGCGATCGGCACGGCATTCGTGATGACGGTGAGAAGAACGCCCGGGGTAGCGGGTGTCCAGCCGGTGAGCTCTGCGGCGACGGCAGCGGTGGTCGTGCCGGCGTCGAGGGCGATGGAACCGACGAAGGTCGGGGGCACGAGGTGTGCGGCGAGACGCGCGATCGTCGATTTGGCGGGCGTCTGCTGGTCTTCACGCTCGGCCAGGCTCAGCTCGGTGACGCTGGTGTGACCCGCGGCGACGGCTCCACCGTGCACCCGCTGGAGTGCTCCGGCCTGTTCGAGGCTGTCGAGATCGCGGCGGATCGTCTCGGTCGTGACGGCGAAGCGCTCGGCCAGATCAGAGGCGACGACGCGGCCCTCGACGCGGAGGAGCTCGGCGATCGAGTCGTGGCGTTCGACTGCATACATGGGGTGACCTCCTCGTCGCCTGGTTCTGTCTGTGCTTTCGACAGACCATAGGCCCGTTTCGCAGACAAAGCAAGATGATCGCAGAAAAAGCCACATGCGGACCAGTGCAGACAGAGGTAGCGGGGGCGCGCTCGTCAGGAAATGAGTCGCGCGACGGGCGCCAGCGCGCGGATCTCCCGGGGGTGCGAGCCTGGAATCCTGAATCGCGATCACGGCACCCGCGCGTAGGCTCCGCCCATGACTCGCACCCGCCCCGACGACCACTTCGTCGGACGCATCGCCGGCGTGGGGACGACCTCCGGCACGCGCATCGTCGTCGGCATGTGGCAGAGCTCGCCACTGGGGCGCTTCGTCGACGTGATGATCGAGACCAAGGCGGGGCGCAGGATCCTGCTGGCCCCTTCTCAGGAAGTCGCGGACTACGTGAGCGCGACTTACACGTTCGACGAGGTCCGCGTGCAGACGGTCACCTGGGCGAAGATCGACGGTGGTCTGCGCGTCGACGCCGAGGGAGAGCTGGCGCTGACGCTCGGCGTGGGGCAGATCTCAGGCCTCGGTATGCTGCTTCGCGCCGTGCCGAGGCAGATCGCGACACGGCCCGGGTGGCTTCGGTTGATCGACCCGGTGGCCCGGATCCTCGTGCCCGGATCGGCGACAGCAGGCACTGCCGGAAGTGGAAGGCGTGAGTTCTACGGGGTCACCCTGGCTCGCCACATCACGGCGCTCTCGGGGTCGTTCGAGGGCGACGATTTGGGCACGCTCGCGCCCCTCACCCCGGCCGTGCGGTTCGGGTTCGCCTCGTCGCCGGCCACTCCAACGCTCGTCGACGTCACCACGACAATTCGGCACGGCTAAAGCGACGAGGTCACCCCTGCACCGGGGCAGCGGCACGGGTAGCGGGCGCGGGCGAACGCGAGTAGACAAGCCGCATGACAGTGCGGTGGGAAAGCGTCGTCGTGGATTGCCGCGACCCGAGAGCGCAGGCGGCGTGGTGGGGCGAGACGCTCGGCTGGCCGGTCGTCTACGACGAAGAAGACGAGGCGGGAATCGCGCCGCCCTTCGTTGCTGAGCACACGCGCGACACTCCGCCGATCGAGCGCTGGCCGGAGATGACGTTCGTGCCTGTTCCTGATGGCAAGACCATCAAGAATCGCCTGCACATCGACCTCGCGCCGGGTATCGACGACTCTCAGGAGGCGGAGATCGCAGCGCTCGTGGCCCGGGGCGCCCGGCTGGCCGACGTCGGGCAGGGCGACGACGTGACGTGGGTCGTGCTCGAAGACCCGGAGGGCAACGAGTTCTGCGTGCTGTCGCCGCGGGTGTGAGGCGCGCACTTCTCAGGTGTTCAGGCGCGCTCGAGCCGTTTTTGTAGGGCGGAGTCGCGCCCGTGCGCCTCGTTTCCTGATCCGCGAACGCAGGATCCCACGGGGCCGCCACGCAGGTCTCCGCGCGTCCGCGCTCACCCCCGCGCACGCATCAGGAACCCAGTCGCGCATCCACCGCGGGCACGGGCCGCGCCCGCACCTCCGCGCTCAGCCTCCTGAGAACTGCGCCCTCGGCCGTGGCCCCAACCGCGCCCCCGGCCTCGGGCCCACCGTGAAGGCGAACTCCGCGACGCCGTCCACGCCGCCCGTCACGACGTCGCCCGGAACGAGCGGCCCGACCCCGGCCGGCGTCCCGGTGAAGATCAGGTCGCCCGGTGCCAACTCCCACGCCCGCGAGGCCGCCGCGATCACGTCGGCGACCGGCCAGATCATGTCGGCCAGATCGCCCTCCTGAGCGGTGTGCCCGTTCACCGCGAGCCAGATTCGTCCGCCACCCGGTACCGCGACGTCGACACGGCTCGCCGGGACGATCTCCGACATCGGCGCCGATGCATCAAAGCCCTTAGCGACGTCCCACGGCCGGCGGGAGTCTTTCGCCTGCTGCTGCAGATCGCGGCGCGTGAGATCCACTCCGACGGCGTACCCGAAGACGTGGTCGAGCGCATCGACCGATCGGATATTGCTTCCGCCACGTTTGAGCGCGACCACCAGCTCCACCTCGAATTCGAGTCGGTCAGTCTGCGTCGGGTAGGGGACCACTCCGTCGGCGGCAACCGCGGCATGCCCGGGCTTGGCGAAGAAGAAGGGAGGTTCGCGTGTCGGGTCGCTCCCCATCTCACGGGCGTGGTCGGCATAGTTGCGACCGACGCAGAGGATGTGACGGACTGGCAGGAGCTCGTCGGATCCTGAAATCCGAACGGACGGCTGGGCGGCCGGATCGAAAACGTAGGTCTGCATGAGGGAGCCTTCGCTACGACAGAGTCCTGATCGGCGAACCCGCCATGAACGCCAGCACGTCGTCGACGGCCTCCGAGTAGAACACCTCATACACCTCGCGAGTGACATAGCCGAGGTGAGGCAGGAGCAAGACGTTCGACAGCTTGCGGAGCGGGTCTTTGAGGGGGAGCGGCTCGACATCGAACACGTCGAGCGCGGCGCCCTGCAGCGTGTCGACCATGAGCGCCATCATGAGGGCCTCGGCGTCGACGATCGGCCCGCGCGACGTGTTGATCAGGAACGCGGTCTCTTTCATCTCGGCGAGCTGGTCGGCCGAGACGAGGCCTCGGGTCTCTTCGGTAAGGGGAACGTGCACCGAGAGGAAGTCGGAGTCGGTGAACAACTTCTCGAAGGTCACCTTGGATGCACCGCCCTCGGAGGCGCGCTCGTCGGTGAGGGTCGGGCTCCAGGCGATGATCGTCATGCGGAAGGCGGTGGCGAGTTCGGCCACCCATCGGGCCTGTTTGCCGAAGCCGAGGAGCCCAAGCGTCTTGCCCTCGAGTCGCGTGCCGATGGTGTGCTGCCATCCGTCGGCGTGCAGCGCGGTGTCTTCGGCGACGATGTTGCGGGCCAGGGCGATCATCATGCCGATGGTGAGTTCGGCGACCTCGCGCCCGGATCCCCCGGTGCCCGAGACGACGATGCCCTGTGCCTTCGCCGCTTCGACGTCGATCGCGGCGTTCGCCATTCCCGTGGTCACCAGAAGGCGTAGCTGCGGCAGTTGCTCGAGTGTCTCTCGCGAGAGGGCGGTGCGCTCGCGCATTGCCACCACGACCGTGCTGGATCGCAGGCGCTCGATGAGCTCGTCATTATCGAGATGCTCCGTCACCACGTCGATGTCGAAGTGCTCGCGGACCGCGCTCCAGTCGGCCGACTCGAGAGCAACCCCCTGGTAGTCGTCGAGGATCGTCAGGGTCTCGGGCATGGCTCCACGATATCGGCTGATCCCTCGTGCGGCCGATGCCGGAAATTACCTGACTTCAGGATCCGCGGGAACGTTCTGCCCCTTCCGCGCGTTATCTCCCGCATGACTCCTCGCCTGTCCATCCTCGACCTCGCTCCCATCGCCCCGGGTGAAACCGTGGCGGAAAGCTTTGCCAACAGTGTCGCTCTGGCACAGGCCGCCGAAGCGAACGGCTACGAGCGCGTCTGGTACGCCGAGCACCACAACATGCCCACGATCGCCTCCAGCGCGACGTCGGTGCTGATCGGCCACGTTGCAGGAAAGACCTCGGCGATCCGACTCGGCTCGGGCGGCATCATGCTGCCGAACCACGCGCCGTTGAGCATCGCCGAACAGTTCGGCACCCTCGCGTCGCTCTACCCGGGCCGCATCGACCTGGGTCTCGGTCGCGCGCCCGGCAGCGACCATGCCACCATGCGCGCGATGCGGCGCGACCCGATGTCGGCGGAGTCCTTTCCGCAGGACGTCCTCGAACTGCAGGCGTACCTGAGTGGCGAGTCGCGTATTGCCGGAGTCTCAGCGACCCCCGGCGCCGGGACGAACGTGCCGCTGTACATCCTCGGATCCTCGCTTTTCGGAGCACAGCTGGCCGCCGCCTACGGGCTGCCTTACGCCAACGCCTCCCACTTCGCACCCGACTCGCTGCACGAGGCCGTGGAGTTCTACCGCCGCGAATTCACGCCGTCGGCCCAGCTCGCCGAGCCCTACGTGATCGCCGGGGTCAACGTCGTCGCGGCCGAGTCGCACGACGAGGCGCAGGCGCAGTTCGACTCGACGCGTCGCACCCGCGTGCGCGGAATGATCTCGCGCGGCGCCGCATCGCCGGAGTACACCGACGAGCAGATCGACATCTTCCTGACCACGCCGAACGGCCGGCAGATCGCGAACATGATGAAGTACGCCGCGGTGGGAACGCCCACGGAGGTCGGAGACTACCTGCGCAACTTCGCGGAGGAGGCTCAGGCCGACGAGCTCATCATCGCGCACCAGTCGCCGCAGATCGCCGACCGGCTGGCCTCGGTGGAGCTCACTGCGGGAGCGATGCAGGCGGTCTCCGTCTAGGCGGGGCGGTCGCGCGCAAATCAGGAAGGTGGGCGCGGCGTGGGCGCGGATCCTTGGCTTCGGGGTCCCGCCGCGCCTGCATGCCTGAGTTGCGAGCGTCCACGGCGCCGTGCCTGGCGAGAGACCGTGCGGGGTGCGGGAGCGGGGCGGTCGCGCGCACATCAGGAAGATGAGCGCAGCGTGAGCGCGGATCCTGGGGTCTGGGTTCCGGGCGCGCCTAGATGCCTGAGTTGCGACCGCCCGCAGCTGCCCGCAGCCGCTCAGGCCAGCGCCCGGGCCTCCGCACCCCAGCCGAGCTCGATCCCGATGGCCCGCACCGCTTCGAGGAGGCGCGCGTTGAAGTCCACGCCCAACTGGTTGGGCACAGTCACGAGCACGGTGTCTGCGGCCGCGACCGCGGCGTCAGAGGCCAGCGAGGCCACGAGATCCTCGGGCTCGCCGATGTACGAGCGACCGAAGCGAGCGAGAGTGGTCGCGTCGAGGTGTCCGACCTGATCCTGCGCATCGACCTGGGCGCGCAGCCCGAAGTAGTGGCGCGACTCGTCGTCGATCAGGGGCACGATGCTGCGTGACACCGACACGCGGGGTTCGCGTTGCCAGCCCGCGGCCGCCCAGGCCGTCCGGTAGAGGGCGATCTGCTCCGCCTGCAGTTCGTCGAAGGGCACTCCGGTGTCTTCGGTGAGCAGCGTCGAACTCTGCAGGTTCACTCCCTGCGCGGCCGCCCACTCGGCGGTTGCACGGGTGCCCGAGCCCCACCAGATGCGGTCGCGCAAGCCGGGAGACTGCGGCAGGATGGGCAGGTATCCGGTCGATCCGGTCATTGCCGGGTTCGCCGGTGCGACTCCGGCGCCGTCGATCGCCTCGAGAAAGTCGGAGAGGTGCTCGCGGGCCATATCGGCGTCGGTCTGAGCGTCACCGGGCGTGTGGCCGAACGATTCGTAGCCGGCCAGAGAGGTCTCGGGTGATCCGCGGCTCACGCCGAGCTGCAGACGGCCTCCTGAAATGAGGTCGGTCGTCGCTGCCTCTTCGGCCATGTACAGCGGGTTCTCGTAGCGCATGTCGATCACGCCGGTGCCGAGTTCGATGCGCGAGGTGCGAGCGGCCATGGCGGCGAGCAACGGGAACGGCGCCGCAAGCTGGCGGGCGAAGTGGTGCACGCGGACGGAGGCGTTGTCGATGCCGATCTCTTCGGCGGCGACGGCGAGCTCGATCGTCTGCGTGAGCACATCGGACGCGGTGCGCACTCGCGACCCGGGCACGTCCTGATAGTGCCCAAACGACAGGAATCCGATTCGCTTCATACCGCTGCAACTCGCGCGGGCACAGGAGCATTCCCTATGCGTACGTATCGAAGCGGGTGACGGCGGGCGGATCCTGACGAAAGGGCAGGGGGACCGCAGCCTGCAAAGCCAACGAAGGCGCTCCCGCGGGCCCTCGCCCCGCACTGCACGGCCCCTGGCTGCGCGCCGCTTAGGAACCCAGGCGCCGCGGCTCTCAGCGCCGCGGCCGCTCGGCGGGAGCCCTGCAGTAGTCCTGACGGGCGAGCGGCCGCGGTGGTGGGGCGATGCCAGGGCCCGCGCGAGCGCCCGGCCGTGCTCGCGCCGTCGTGGGGCGGATCCTGTGCGTCTATAAGGAACCCAGCCCCGCCATTCGCACATTGACCTGCTCCCTCGTGCGGGCCGGGCCTGCCTGCCTGAAAAGTGCCCCCTAGCGCCGCGAACCCGCCGACGGAGCCCCGCCCACGGAGACTCGCCCCTATCGCGCCTCCACCGCCTCATACGCCTGCCACATCGCCGCGTACCGGCCACCGGCGGCAATGAGCTCGTCATGCGAACCCACCTCCGCTAGGCGTCCGCCCGACAGCACCCCGATGCGATCCGCGGCCCGCGCAGTCTGTAACCGGTGCGCGATCACGATCGTCGTGCGCCCCGACGCCACCCGCTGCATGGCCCGCGTCACGTGCGCCTCCGTGAGCAGGTCGAGGTTCGACGTCGCCTCGTCGAGCAGCAGCACGGCCGGGTCGACAAGCTCGGCCCGGGCCAGGGCGATCAACTGCTTGTGGCCCGCCGCCAGCGATCGTCCACGCTCGGTCAGGCGGTGGTCGTAGCCGCCGGGAAGGTCGCGCACGAATTCGTCCGCTCCGACAGCCGTGGCCGCCGCGATCACTTCGTCGCGCGATGCGTCGACCCGGCCGAACGCGATGTTGTCGTGCACTGTTCCACTGAACAGGAACGCCTCCTGCGGCACGTAGCCGAGCTGGGTGCGGAAGGCATGCAGGTCGAGGTCGCGCAGATCGTACCCGTCGATCGTCACGGCCCCCTCGTCGGGGTCGTAGAAGCGAGCGAGCAGCTTCATGATCGTGGACTTGCCGGCGCCTGTCTCGCCGACCAGCGCGACGGTTTCACTCGCGGCGATGTCGAGCGTGATGCCGTGGATCGCCTCGGGCGGCTTGACCCGGATCGGCCCGGTCGCCATCAGAGAACGAGGATCCGCGGGCCCCCGCCGCTCGACCACCCGCTCCGCCGCCTGCGGGTACGAGAACCGCACCCCGTCCAGCCGGAGCGCTCCCGTGAGGCGGCCCGGCGTCACGGCGGCCTCGCGCTCCGGGGTCAGCGTGTCGAGCGCCATCAGGTCGCCGATGCGCGCGACCGACACACGCGTCTGCTGCCAGGCGTCGAAGACCTGCGACAGCTGCTGGATTGGCGAGAAGAACATCGTGATGTAGAGCAGGAACGCGATGAGGTCGCCGGGGGTCAGCCGACCGTCGGCGATCAGGACGGCCCCCACACCGAGCACGATCACGTCGGCGACGCCCGATAGGAACTGCACGAAGGGGAAGTAGAGGGCGACCAGGCGCTGCGCGGCCATCCTCGACTCCAAGAACCTCCGCCCGAGCGCATGGAAGCGCGTGACAGTGGCGGCCTCGTGCACGAACGCCTGCGACTCACGAATGCCCGACAGGCTCTCCTGGAAGTCGGCGTTAACGATGGCGATGCGCTCGCGGGCCACGTCGTAGAGCTTCGTCGACCGCGAACGGAACACCACCGTCGCGGCGGCCAGCGGAACGACGACGCTGAGGGTGACGAGGCCGAGCTCGGCGTCGATCAGCACGAGCGCGACGCCGACGCCGACGAAGGTGACGATCGAGACCAGGGCGGACAGCAGTCCGTTCTGAATGAGCCCTTCGAACTGATCGACGTCGGTCGTCATCCGCGTCATCACGCGACCGGCCATCTCGCGTTCGTAGAAGTCGAGAGACAGCCGCTGCAGCTGCGCGAAGATGCGCACGCGCAGGCTGAGCATGATGCGCTGCGCGGCGCGACCACTGACCAGCGTCTGGGCCATCCCGTTGGCGAGATCGGCGAGAGTCACGACGAGGAACGCGCCGGCTGCGACGAACAGCACCGTCTCGGATCCTTGCTGAACCCCCGAGTCGATCCCGGTCTTGACCAGGTACGGCCCGATCAGCCCAGCGAGCGCGTCGAGAATGACGAAGACGAGCGCCAGCAGCAGCGGCTTGCGGAATTCCCGCAGCAGCGTGCCGAGCGAGAACGACCGATCTTGGAGGGTCTCGCGTTCGAGGTCGAGGGCCGGCACGTCGCGGAGCGGGCCGAGGGCCTTCACCTTGGCGAGCAGCTCCGGTGTGGCCTGGCCGAACGTGTTCAAATCGGCGCCTGCCGCCGCCCGAGACGCCGATTTGGGCACGCTCGCGGCCGACACGCCGGCAGCAGCAGCAGCAACGCCAGCAGCAGCGACACCTGCGGCAGCACCTGCCCCGGCACCGGCCGCAACGCCCGCGAGCGCGTCGATCTCATCGTCGTCGTCATCCCCGAGCCCACTGATCAGGGCCCGGTACAGCGCGCTCGACTCCTGCAGCTCGTCGTGCGTGCCCTCGGCCGCGACCCGCCCGTGCTCGAGCACGACGATCCGGTCGGCCAGGTGCAGCGTCGACTCGCGGTGGGCGATCAGCAGCACCGTTCGCCCGGTGAGCTCGTCCCGCAGCGCGTCGTGGATGGACTGCTCGGTGGTCGCGTCGATCGCGCTGGTCGCGTCGTCGAGAACGAGAATCCGAGGATCCGCCACCACCGCCCTCGCCAACGCGATCCTCTGGCGCTGACCGCCCGAGAGGCTCAGCCCGCGCTCGCCGACGACGGTGTCGTATCCGCGCGGCAACTCGTCGATGAATCCTGCGGCGTGAGCGACCTCCGCCGCATGACGGATCTCCGCGTCGCTCGCCTCCGGCTTCCCGTAGGCGATGTTCGCCCTGATCGTGTCAGAAAACAGGAAGCTCTCTTCAAAGACCATGCCGATCGACGAGCGGAGCGACGCCAGCGAGACGGTGCGGACGTCGTGGCCATCGACGCTCACGGCGCCGGACTCGGGATCGTGGAACCGAGCGACGAGCGACGCCACCGTCGACTTGCCGCTGCCACTCGGGCCGACGAGCGCGACGCGTTCGCCGGCACGGAGGTGCAGCGAGAAGTCGTCGAGGGCGGGGCGCCCGGACTGGTATGAGAACGTGACACCGCTGAAGGCGATGTCTCCGGTGACGGGGGTGAGGTCTGTCGGATCCTCGGGGTCGGTGATCGTCGGCTCGCGGTCGAGGAGCTGGAAGATGCGCTCGATGCCCACCTGCGCCTGCTGGCCGATCGCCAGCACACCGGCGAGCTGCCTCGCCGGTGCCATGAGGGCGGCGATGTACGAGGTGAAGGCGAGAAACGTGCCGATCGTCAGCTGGCCCTGAAGGGCGAGCCAGCCGCCGAGCGCCAGGATCGCGACCTGGGCGAGCGTCGGAATCGCCTCGAGCACCGGCTGGAACCGGGACTGGATGCGCACCGACCGCATCTGCGCCCCGTAGACACCGGTCGCGACGCGCGACATCGTCTCGACCTCGTGCTTCTCACGACCGAACGCCTTGACGACCCGCACTCCGCCTACCGCCTCGTCGACGATCTGGGCGACTTCGCCCTCGCGCTGCTGGGCGTCCCAGGTGGCGGGGAGCACCTTGGCGCGCATGCGGTAGCCGACGATCACGAGCGCCGGAAGCATCACCAGGCTGATCACGGCCAGCAGCGGCGACAGGGTGAACATCACGACGAGCGACAGCACCATCAGCATGACGTTGCCGCTCATGATCGGCAGCATCATGAGCAGGCTCTGCACGAGAGCAGCGTCTCCGTTGGCGCGGCTGACGAGCTGACCCGTCGACATGCGGTCGAGGGATGCCTGGTCGAGGCGCTGCAGGTGATCGTGCATGTCGTTGCGCAGGTCATTCTGCACCTCGAGTGCGACCTTGCCACCCCGATAGCGCCGCAGGTACGTGAAGAAAAACGTCGCGAGCGCGAGCGTGAGCATCAGCGCGAGCCACGGGCCGAGCGGCGAGGTCTTCTCGACGATGACGCCGTCGACAATCTTGCGGGCGACGAGCGGCACCAGCACCTGGCAGAGGCTTCCGAGCACAGCGGCTGCAAGGGAGATGACGAGGCTCTTGCGGTGACGGAGGAGGTAGCGCCAGAGACGGTGGATCCAGCCTTCCGGGGCCTGGGTGGTTGCGGCGGGCGGGGTCGTCGGGGCGCTTGAGTTGGCCGGGGCGGTTGAGTTCGCTGGGGCGCTCATGCGTTCTCTTTCGTGCGGCGCTCTTCGACGGCCAGATCGACGGCGTCGCCCAGCGAGGCCAGGGCGGCGATTAGGGCCTCGGGTGCGTCGGCCCGGTCGGCCAGCAGTTCGAGCTGGCGGGCCATCCGCCCTTCCATCCGCTCGAACACCTCGCGGCCGTCGTCGGTCAGCGCCAGCGAGCTCGCGCGGGCGTCGCCCACCACGGCGTCTCTGCGGATCAGGCCCCGCCGGTGCAGCGAGTCGACCGTTGCGCTGATCGCTGGTTTGCCGATCTCGAGGCGCTGCGACAGGCGGGACGCGCGCTCCTCACCGCCGTCGATCGTGGCGAGCACGCGGTAGTCGGCGAAGCTGAGGTCGTCGCTCGCGCGCTCCACGATGCGGGAGGCCCGGGCCAGAGCGCGGACGGCCCGGACGAGATCGGTGGGCGCGCCTGGGGTGGCGGCTGCGGGGGAGGTGGTGGTGGGAGGCACGCGCTCACTCTACGCCGATGGTTCGAGTGGCGAACTATCTCGGGGTGGGGTGGGGTGGGGTGGGGTGGGGTGCTGGGCGCTTTTCAGGAGATGGGGCGCGGTGCCGCGGCGGATTAGCGTGAGTGCGGCATGGAGGGGCCTGCATTCCTGTTCTGTGCACGGGTGCGGGCGCGGCGCGGGTGCGGGACCGGCACAGGTGCGGGCGCGGGTGCGGCAGCGGCCCGGCGGTGCTCGCGAATCAGGAGACGGGGCGCGGTACCGCGGCGGATTAGCGTGAACGTGGCGAGGAGGGGCCTGCATTCCTGTTCTGTGCACGGGTGCGGCGCGGGTGGGGCGCATGCGGGTGCGGGTGGGTGCGGGTGCGTCACGGGCGCGGCGCGCGTGCGGTGGGCTAGCCATGCTCGCGAATCAGGAGACGGGGCGCGGTGCCGCGGCGGATCGGCGTGTGCGCGGCGTGGAGGGGCCTGCATTCCTGTTCTGTGCACGGGTGCGGCTGCGGGTGTGGGTGCGAGTGCGGCGGGGTGGTGGCCTGGCGGCGCTCGCGAATCAGGAGATGGGCCGCGGTACCGCGGTGGTTCGGCGTAAGTGCGGCGAAGAAGGGCCCGCATTCCTGTTTTGCGAGCGCAGACGAGCGCCACCACCCACGACACCACCCCGCACGACACCACCCCTCACGACACCACCCCTCACGCGACGAGGCGCACCACCGTCTTCACGATCACGACACCCAGCAGCGCGAACCCCGCGAACGCCTGAACACCCGTCAGGATCCGCGCCCGAAGCGTCAGCGACCTGGGCCCGGAGGCGGTCACGGCGAATGCTGTCCGCAGCGACAGCACGAGGTAGTCGCCGAAAGAAGGTGCCCACGTCGGGTCGCTGTAGCGGCCCGGCCCGGTGAAGTCGAAGTCGGCAGTGGCCAGCTGCTCGATCGGGCGATACCGCCGGGCGTACGGCCCGCCGCGGTCGACCAACCAGAAGACGAGCGCGAAGGCCAGGATCTGCGTGACGCCGACCTGGGCTGCGGCGATCAGGAGACGGATGAGCCCCAAGGATCCCGGCTCACCGAACCCGATCATGACGTCGACGCCGGCTCCGACGTTTGCCGACACCAGCAGCGCCGCGATGATCTGGGCCACGATGCCTGACCACCGCGCCGGGCGTTCGATCTGCTTCCAGTGCGCGATCGCGACCGACAGCGTGCCGACCACGAGCAGCCCGGCGATCGGGAAGCGGTGATCCACAGGGAACGTCTCGGGCACGGCCAGGTAGAGGAGCACCGCGACGCCGAGAGCCACCAGGGGCGGAGCCGTCGGCTCCCCAGGGGATCGGCGTCGATTGGGGCTCACGACGAGTCAGTGTAGGTGGCGGACGGCGTCGGGCTCGGGAAGCCGCCCCGCCCGACCGGTGCCCGTCAGGGGGCGGGAACGAAGACGAGGCTGCCGTTGTGGCCGCCGAACCCGAAGCTGTTCGAGAGGACGGGCCCCGGCTGCCACGGTCGAGCCTCGACGGGGATGTCAAGGTCGATCTCGGGATCCTGGTGCTCGAGGTTCGCTGTCGGGGGGATGGTCTTCGTGGCGATCGTCAGCGCGACGGCAACCGCCTCGACGGCGCCCGCGGCTCCGAACGAGTGGCCCGTCACGCCTTTGATGCTCGTGACGACGGGTCGGGTGGTGCCGAAGACGCGGCTGACGGCCTCGCTTTCGGCCTTGTCGTTGAGACCGGTCGACGTGCCGTGGGCGTTGATGTGCGCGACCTGCTCGGGCGCGATGCCGGCGTCGTCGAGGGCGAGGCGCATGGTGCGCTCGGCGCCGGTGCCGCCGGGCGCGGGAGCGGTCACGTGATACGCGTCGGCGGTCGATGCGGCACCGTCGATCGTCATGTAAATGCGGGCACCGCGCGCGACCGCATCGTCGTAGGGCTCGAGGACGAGCATGCCGGCCGCCTCCGACGCGGCAAGCCCGTCGCGATCGCGGTCGAAGGGGCGCGCGATACCGGTCTTCGAGAGGGCGCGCATGTTGGCGAACCCGGCGATGCAGACGGGAGTGAGGCTGGAGTCGGACCCGCCAGCGACGACGAGGTCGGCGGTGCCCTGGGCGATCATCCGCGCCCCGGCCGCGATGCCGTCGGTGCCGGCGGCGCAGGCGGTCGTGATGGTCGTGGCGACACCGCGAAGGCCGTAGCGGATGCTGATGGCACCGGCTGGCGCGTTGGGCATGACCATCGGCACGGTGTGCGGCGAGACGAGACGCTCGCCTTTCTTGTCGAGGAGCAGAATCTGCTCGGCCAGCGTCTGAACGCCGCCCATGCCGGTGCCCAGAGAGACGGCGGCCCGATCGTGATCGATGATGTCGATGAGCTCGGCAGCGTCGGTGGTGGACGGATTCGACGCCTCCGGGTCGACCTTGACGAGGCCGGCATCGCGGAGGGCCTCATCGGCGGCGACGACCGCCATGCGCGTGACGATGTCGGAGTTCTTCGCATTTTTGTGGCTCATGAGACGGCGGGCGTCGAGCTCCGTCTCGTCGACGCGACGCACGGCCAACGGAGCCACCGGTTCGAACAGGCTCTTCCAGAACGCATCGACGCCGATGCCGCCGGGGGTGACGACACCGATTCCGGTAACGGCGACTCTTCGATTCTGGACCGGCTTCATACGTGTGGCTCTCCTTGACTGGTGACTGCGATCTCGTCGGGTCGCTCACTATTCAACACGGTCGGCCTCCGTCGCCGAGAGCGGAGTCGTCCAAGATTCGGCGCAGGGATTTGTATCGTCGGCGAGTGGTCAGGCGCCCTCGAAGCACGATGACAGGCCCTGTGGGTGCAAGATGTTTCTATGCACGTGTCACTCTCCGGTCTGCGAACCCGCTGATGGTCGCCTCGTTCGTCAAAGCGGTCGGCGCCATCGTCGTCGGGGCACCCGTCGCGGTGCTGCTGGGGCTGACGGCCCGATCGGTCGCGAAACAGGAAGACGCCGCCGTGCCGGTGGTCGTCGCTTCCGAATCGCCAATCGTGATCACCGTGTTCAGCAACTGGCTCGACAAGCGCAGCCACGAGCACCTCGCGCCGACCTCCTTCAAACCCGGCTACTCGGCCTACGACCTCCGCGTCGAGAACCGCAGCGGCCAGCCCGTCAGAGGAGTGCACGTCGAGCTCGTCGAGACGGACGGCTCCGTGATCGGAGCCACCAAGATCGGGGAAGTCGCCGCGAAGGGCAGCTCCGTCTTCACCGCCAACAAGCCCTGGAAGCGCGCCCTGGACGCCGATCGCTCGCAGCCCACCCCGACCCTGCGCGCCGTCGTGACCTGGCGCGGGCCGAGTGGCCGCGTCCGTGCCGCCCTGCCGCTCCCCATGCGTCGCGTCCTCGGTGAGAAGCCCGCCGACATCCGCCGCCGGCACCGCGAGAAGGCGATCATTACCGGGCATGTGATGAGCTGATTCCTTTTCTGCCTCGCCGGGCTCGGCACAAGAGTTCCAGCGGGCCTCAGGCGTTGTTTTGCTGCCGCGCCCGGCTGCGCCGCCACTGTCTTCTGCCTCACCGGGCTCGGCGCACTAGTTCCAGCGGACCCACGGCGTTGTTTTGCTGCCGCGCCCGGCTGCGCGCCGCCTTCTGCCTCACCGGGCCCGGCACAGGAGTTCCAGGGGCCTCAGGCGTTGTTTTATTGCCACATCAGGCCGCGCCGCTGAGGGCTACTTCCGGCGCAGCGAGGCCAACCTGGTCAAGCTCAGAATGAGGATTACAGCGACCCCGACCAGCCACGGCGCCGCAGCACCGGTCAGCAGATCGATGGCCGCGCCCGCCGCCAAGACGGCGGCCGCGACGATGGCGAGAGCGACCGGGACGATGAACGCCGGCCGCCGAGAACGTCTCCGTGAATCTGACACATGCTCATTGTGGCGGGGTCGCAGGGGTGTCGATAGACGGCAGAAGAGAGGACACGCGGCGCGGTCGGGCGGGTGCTAGGGCCGGCTGAGGATCCGAGGTGCGCGGGGTGGGAGGGCGCCGGTTCCTGCGGCGTGGAGGCCCCGCGGGAGCGCGGCGCTGAGGTTCGCACGTCAGGAACACTGCTTTGAATCGTCCCACGGGCGGCCAGGTCTCGCGGGGTCGCGAGCACATTTCCTGAGTGATGAGCACCATGCGAGACCGATGGGCCAAGCCCCATCCGCACGTGTCAGCGCAGGCGCGCCCCAAGAGACCGGATCAGCTCGACGGCCCTGACCCGCACGACGTCGGCAGGCTCGGGCGCACCGTTGTCGACCCACTCGTGGATCGCCGAGCGCACCGCCCCGCCGCAGGTCGTGAGCAGCACTTCCGCCTCAGCGCGAGAGACGCTGGCACCGGAGACCCCGGCACCCGACGCCCCAGCACCCGCACTGCCCGTCTCGAGAATGGTCGTGGTCGCGTTCACGAGCCCGTCGATCATTCGCGTCATCTGGATCATGTGCCTCGAGAACAGCTGCGGGTACCGCCGAAGCACCTCGAGGCGCTGATCGTGCAAGGCCTGCCCCTGGATCGACGGTCGGATCAGACCGATCAACAGCATCACGGTCGACTCGATCGGGTCGGCTCCGTCGGTGGCGCGGACGTGCTCGGCGATGTCGTCGGGGGTGAGTTCGGCATCGTGGATGCCGAGGATCGCGTCTTCCTTGGTGTCGAAGTAGTTGAAGAACGTGCGCGACGACACGTCGGCCAGCGCGCTGATCTCGTCGACGGTTGCTCGTTCCAGCCCGTTACGGAGCACGAGGTCGACGGCAGACGTCTCGAGTCGGCGTCGCGTCTCTTCGCGTTTGCGATCGCGCAGGCCCGGTTTCACCGAAATCATGCCCACCATCTTGCCGTGTCTGCATTTTTTCGCAACTGAAAGACTGCAGTCGTGCAGAGGGGCCCGGAACGGCTTCAGGATCCGGCGCCCACCCCGCTCGGAACAGCGTCGGGCGCGGTGCCAGCCCTGCGCGCGGCCAGCGCCTACCGAGCAGCCGCCAGCCGGCGCCTACCGGGCAGCCGCTGTCGCCGCAAACGCCGCAGCCGACGCGACGTTCAGCTCGCCGAGCCCCGTGACCGCGTCGTAGCCCTTGCGCGTGACGAGGCTCGTGTCTTTGTCGAGGGTGATGGCGTAGGTGGCGTTCCAGCTGGAGTAGGCGAGGGTCGTGGCCCGGCCGCGCGGGGCGATGTCGCGGAAGGCCGCGGGCGTCGTCTTCGCAACCGAGTAGAGCGTCGGGTTGGCGAAGCCGATCTGCACGCCCGTCAGCTGCTGGATGATCGCCATCTGCGCCGCCACGAGGGGAGCTGCCAACGAGGTGCCGCCCGAGACGCTCATTTCGAACGCGCCGGTCGAGAGGGTCCGCTCGTTCGTGATGGAGCGGTAGCCGATCAGGAACCCGGTGAAAGGATCCGCGAGCCCAGCCACGTCGGGCGAGGTGCGCTGGCCGTGCGCCACCGACGAGGGGACGCTCGACGCCTGGTAGCTCGGCTGGGTGAACGACGCGATCCGGCTCGGGCCGCCGCCGGCTCCACCGGCGAAGAGCGTGCCGGGCAGCTTCTTCTTGTAGTAGAGGGTGCCGTTCTTCTTCGAGACGGCGTTCAACCGGTTGCCCCAGCCGACGGAGAAGATGCGCGAGCCCGTCTTCGACAGGCCGATGCTGGTGCCGCCCACGGCGGTGACCCAGGGCGAGGAGGCCGGGAAGTCGGGAGCGGTGTAGGTGAGGTTCGCCTTCTCGTCTCCGTCGTCACCCGAGGAGAAGTAGAGGCCGATGCCCTGGCCCGCGGCCTGCAGCTGCAGGTTCACCTCGCCGTTGATGTAGGCGGTCGATCCTGCTCCGGTGGGCTCGCCGACGGTGCCGTAGCTGTTGCTCACGATGGTCGCGAGGCCGCGGTCGAGCACCTTCGACAGTGCGAGGTCCAGGCCGCCGGCGCAGTTGAACCCGCCCGCGTAGGCGATGTTCGCCTTTGGTGCCAGCGCATGGACCGCCAGGACGTCGAGCGTCTGCTCGCCCTGCCAGCCGCTCGGCAGCCCGCACGCGGTCTTGTCGCTGAAAGAGGCCTTCGGAGCCGAGTAGTCGGTGTACTGGCCGGAGGTGAAGGCCGCCTCGCCCGTCTTCTTCGCGTAGCTGGCGACGTCGGTCTTGATGGTCGGCGAAGCGTAGGCGTCGATGATCGCGACGGTCTGGCCGGCGCCGTCGGCGGAGCCGGTGCCGTAGGCCCTGCGGATCTGCTTCGGCGAATAGCCGCAGTTCGCAGTGGCGACGCCGGTCTTGCCGTAGGTCTTAGGGAACTTCACGTAGCGCTGCCCGATGTAGGAGGAGCAGGGGGTCGTGACGGTAACCGCTTTGGGCGTCGCGAGGGTCTCGCGGAGCGACGACAGGGTCTCGGTCGGGGCGATCCCGGCGCCGGTTTCGGTGCCGGCGGCGCCCGTGCGGTTGACGCTCGAGGGTCGGGTGCGCAGGCGCCCCTGGTCCAGGCTGAGCCCGGCGATGCCGCTCGCCTCGGTCGCGCTGAGCGTCGGTGTGGTCGAGGGCGCGAGCAGCTTCTCGCCATCCACCCGGTAAGTCGCCAGAGTCGTGTTGAAGGCCTTGTTGATCGCGGTGACCGATCCGCGGAACACGATGTACTGCCGACTCTTCGGCGACCCCGTGATCGTCAGCTTCTTCGCCTTGAGGGCCTTCACCTTCGCGTCGAAGACGGTCTGCGTGGGCGCGTAGCTGTCGATCCACTGCTGCGGAGTGACGTACTGACGGTACGAAGGGCTCCGAGGATCCGAGACTGCCGCAGCCAGCGCCTTCGCCCCGGCCCGGTCGCGGAGTGCGAGGTAGAGCTGCCCCTCGACGATGGTGGTCTTCGAAGCGGTGCCGGCTAGGTTCGCCTTCTTCGCCCAGGTCGGCACGGCCGACGAGAACGGCACGGACGTGGCGGCCGAAGCAGAGCTGGCGAGACCGAGACCGGCGACAGTCGCGACGGCCGCGGTGATGGCGACGGCGGTGCGGAATGCGCGATGACGCGACGAATTGGTGATCACAGACGGGTCCTTCCCCCAGAACAGGCGGAGCGGAGCCCCGAGGTCAATCTAGGGGCAGCCGGGGCGAACCACACGACCCCCGGTCGGGGAGGAGGGCGCGCTCTCCTCCCCGTGGATGAAAAAGGCGCCGCCGGGCGGTGGGGCACGCCGTGCGGCTCTACCGTCGAACCATGCAGACACCCAGCCGCGTTCTCGGACGCACGACGACTCGGATCCTCGTGGTCGTCCGGCAGCTCGTCGCGCCGCTCGCGGGAGCGCTCTTCTTCGTCCTGTGGTTCGTGGCGGAGTACAACCGCCACGGCGACCACCCGTCGCCCGAGCTCTTCGCTCTCCTCGCGGTCGTGATCGCGCTGTCGGTGTGGATGCCGGTCGTCGCGATGGGGCTTGCGGTCGTGGTCGGAGTGCTCCAACTGGTGGGCCTCGTCGCCACGCCGAACGAGAACACCTGGCCCGCCGAAGCTGCCGTCGCCTTCGCGGTCTTCTTTATCGCCGTGTTCCACCGGGGCCTGACGCGCTCGCTGGCGCTGCCGGCTCTCGCCGTCTGCAGCGTTCTGTTCGGAGTTGTCACGGGCGTGCCGACCGATGCGCGACCGTCGGCCTGGGGATCGTGGACGGGCTCGACCGGTCATCCCCGGCAAGACGCCCTGCTGCTCGCGCTCGGTGGTTTCGGGGTCGGGGTGGCGGCCTGGCTGCTCGGGGTGCTGTCGGCGTGGATCCTCAGCCTGGTCGGGCGCGACGTCGAGCGCACCGGCGACGAGCTCGATCGCATCGACGTCGAGCTGCGGCTGTCGGAGGATCGGGCCCGCATCTCGCGCGACGTGCACGACGCCTTGGCGCACTCGCTCGCCGTGATCGTGTCTCAGGCCCAGGGCGCTGCCGCCCTCAGCGCCACACGGCCCGCCGTCGCGGGGGAGGCGCTCGCGACCGTCACCGACGTCGCACGGACGGCTCTCGTCGACGTGCGCAGCCTCGTCGAGCGGATCACGGGTGACGACGACACCACCGCACCCCGGGTCTCCCTCGACGACGTGCCCGCGCTGGTCGAGTCGATGCGTCAGGTGGGCATGGGTATCACCCTCGCGGAGACCGGCGATGCGGCCGCGCCGCTGACCGAAGCGCAGGAGGTCGCGGTCTACCGCATCGTGCAGGAGAGCCTGACGAATGCCCTCAAGCACGCAGGATCCGACGCGACCGTGCGGGTAGACATGGCGCGCGACGACACCGGGCTCCGCCTGGAGGTCGAGTCGTCGGGTGCCGGCCCCCTCGTGGCGTCCACGGGTCGCGGGATCGGCATCGCCGGAATGACGGAGCGCGCCCGCCTCGCCGGCGGCTGGCTGAGCGCGGTGCACGAATCAGGAACCGGGTCGTTCGTCGTCACGGCCTTCGTGCCCACCGCGCGCGGGGGAGAGCAGAATGCCTGAGTTGCGCACAAGCCCCCCGTCCACACGAGTGCTCGTCGTCGACGATCAGCGTCTCTTCTCGTCAGGAATGGCCATGCTGCTGGAGGCCCAGCCCGACCTGGTCTGCGTGGGCACCGCCGCGGACGGACGCGAAGCCGTCGAGGCCGTACGGCGCGAGCGGCCCGACGTGGTGCTGATGGACCTGAGGATGCCCGTTCTCGGTGGCATCGATGCGACGCGCCGGATCCTCGAGGAGGCCCCTGTCGACGGCCCGCCCCGGGTCATCGCCCTGACCACCATCCGCCGCGACGAGGCCGTCTTCGCCGCGCTCGCCGCGGGGGCCTACGCGTTCCTGACGAAGGACGCCGCGCCGGAGGTCGTCCTCGGCACCATCCGGGCGGCTGCCGTCGGGGCGCCCGCCCCCACCGACGACGAAGCGGTCGAGATCGTGCGGCAGTTCGCTGCGGCGCGCGGCGTCGATGCGTCGTCCGATCCGCTCCGCGAGCTCACCGCCCGCGAGGCGGAGATCTTTCACCTCGTCGCACGGGGTCTGAGCAACCTCGAGATCGCGGCGCACCAGTTCGTCAGCGAGGCGACCGTCAAATCGCACGTGCGGTCGGTGCTCGCAAAGCTCGGCCTTCGAGGACGCATTCAGGTCGTCGTCTTCGCCTACGAACACGCCCTCGTGCAGAACGGAATGACCCCATGAAGAATCCTCTCCGACTGTTCGGCGACCAGTGGATCGCCAAAACCGTCGTGCTCGCGGTCGTCGTGGCCGGCACGGCGGGCATCGCCGTCCGCAATCTGCCCGAGCCGGCCGATCAGGCTCTTCCTGCACTCGCTTCGCCCGACGTGGCGAACTGGGCCATGCCGCTCGATCGCTACATCGAGGTCAACGACTTTTCGCACAACTACGCCGAGTTGCTGCTCACCTCCGAGTGCATGGCGAAGCGCGGGGTGGACTGGTCGATTCCCTGGCAGGATCCCTCCAGCCTCGCTGCGCAATTCGCCGGACCCGAAGCAGACGTGCTCCGGCCCTCCGACGCGACTGCGGCCGCGTCGCGCGCCTACCGGGCCGTGCGGCCGGATGGCTACTCGGCCTATCTCTGGTCGGAGTTCTTCTCCGGCGCAGGATCCCGCCTCACCGACACCGAATCGACCGTCGAGAGCGAGTGCTTGTCGAAGATCCGCCGCACAGTGCTGCCCTCCGCCGAGTCCGACGGCCGGGCGCAAGCCGCCTCGTATTTGGCCATCAGGCTCGGCACCGAGGCGTACAGGGGCGCGATTCAGGATCCAGAAGTGGTCGCCACCCTGCCCGCCTGGCGGTCGTGCCTCGCTGCCGCCGGTGTGCCGACGAGAACCGTCGAGCGGCTTCCGCCGGCCACCGACGGCGTGATCACCGCCGCCCTCCGCCGGGTGTTCGGCCCCGACGAGACCGGCTCCGTCATCACCACGCGCGAGACGCGAACCGCCACGGCCGACGTCGCCTGCCAGACGTCGTCGGGCTACCGGACTGCGCTCTACGCCGCCGAGACCGCGCGGCAGCGTAAGGTCACCGCGTCGGATCTCGCCGTCCTCCAAGCGGCACCGGTTGATCAGCGAGAGGTGCAGCACGAGGTCGACCGGATCGTTCGCGAGCACCTGCCGAAGGAGCCGGCGCACTAGGTGACCAAACGGCGCCCACCCCGAGGGGTGAGCGCCGTCTTTGTGAGGTTGCGTCGAGCTGCTTATGCGGCGAACGACAGTTCGCGCAGCTGCACGTCGTGCGCCTGCACGATGGTGCGGCTGGGCTCGTCGCGCCAGGCACGGCCGGGAACGACCCAACCTTCGGCGCCGGTCGCCGACACCTGAGCACCGGGCATGACGTGCATGCCGAGCTCGGTGCGGGGAAGGCGGACGAGGAACTCGCGGGCGAAGCCGTCGACGACGACGAACTCCACGAGGTTGTCGTGGGTGAGGGAGGGGGCCGTGGTGACGGTCCCGTCGATTCGGATGAGTGTGATGGTGCTGTTCATGATGCGTTCTTTCGATGCTGGGTGGCGACGTGCCCTCGCGTGCCGAGCCGGTGGATCCTGGTGAAGAATCGGGCCCGGGAAGGGTGGTGTCGCACACGCCGAGTGTCGGCGTGCTGGTGACTTCGCGCTTCGACTTCGCAAGAAGACGACTTCATAGGTCGGTGACTTGCTGTGCCTGTCGCGAGGACGGGGTGGATTCGGTGGAATGCGTCTCGGGAGAGGCGGTACGAATCGGTGGGTGCGAGCGAGATAGATAGTCTCGACTCAGAACACCGACGGCAACGATACCAGGGGTACACCTGCTGATCAAATCTGGAATGCCACCAAAGCGGGGGGTGTTTTATAGAGGCATGACTGACGAAACAGTTCCCACGATCACCCTGAACAACGGCAACACGATCCCGCAGCTCGGGTTCGGTGTTTACCAGATCGACCCCGCCGAGACGAAAGAGGCCACGCTCAAGGCCCTCGAGGTCGGCTACCGTCACATCGACACGGCCGAGATGTACGGCAACGAGAAAGAGGTCGGTGAGGCAGTCGCCGCGTCGGGCATCGCTCGCGAAGAAATCTTCGTCACCTCCAAGCTGAACAACGGCTTCCACGACCACGACGACGCCCTCAAGGCCTTCGACGGAACTCTGGAGGCGCTCGGCTTCGACTACATCGACCTGTTCCTCATCCACTGGCCGCTGCCCAAGGTGGGCGACTACGTCGAGACCTGGAAGGCGCTCGAAGAGATCTACGCCTCGGGTCGCGCCCGTGCCATCGGTGTCTCCAACTTCCAGGAGCACCACCTGCGCCGCCTCGCGCAGGAGGCCACTGTGACCCCGGCCGTCAACCAGATCGAGGTGCACCCGTTCCTCACGCAGGAGCCCCTGCGAGCCTTCGGCGCCGAGCACGGCATCGCCACCGAGGCCTGGTCGCCCATCGCTCAGGGAAAGGTGCTCGACGACGAGACCATCGTCCGCATCGCCGAGCGCGTCGGCAAATCGCCCGCGCAGGTGACTCTCCGCTGGCACATCCAGCGCGGCGACATCGTCTTCCCGAAGTCGGTGACCGCCTCGCGCGTCAAGGAGAACTTCGAGCTGTTCGACTTCGAGCTGACCGACGGCGACATGACCGACATCTCGATGCGAAACAAAGACGAGCGCACCGGCCCTAACCCGGACGAGTTCAACTACATCCCTAGCTAGTCACTCCATCTAGCTCGTACGCCCCGTCGACCTCGGTCGGCGGGGCGTTCTCGTGTGTGCGCGGCGTGTTCGTGCGCTCCGAAAGAACCAAGGATCCGACGGCTCGCGATCAAGGGAAGTACGAGTACCAGAGCGCCACGACCGCGAACGGCTGCGCTACAAGGCAGACGGCGAGGACGACACGGGGTCGCCACCGTCCGCGGGTCAGAGCGAGGTCGCCGAAGAGCGGCGCCATCGGAAGCACGAGGAGTCGGATGAGGCTCTGCTGTGGGAGGAACACGGCAAACAGGTACAGGCCGTAGCTTGCTCCGTAGGCGAGGAGGTCGGAGCCGAGCGGTCGAAGAGACCGCCGCGAGATCCACAGCACGAAGAGTGCGGCGAGAACGACCGGCACCGCGAAGCCGACTGCTCCGAGCTTGGAGTGGAAGAACAGGAACCAGGGTGTCAGGGGTAGGAAGTCGACGTAACCGATGTACTTCGACCACCACGCCATTTCTGTCTGAAGGTAGGCGTCGGGTACGCCGGTGACCACCCAGGCTATGACGGGCCAGGAGAGGCCGGCCGCTGCTAGCAGGACGCCGACGGTGACGGCTGCACGGAGTTCGTTGCGGGGAAACTTTTGACCGGACCGTAGCCGGAGGATGACGTGAATGCCGAGGGCGAGAGCGAGAGCGAGTGCTCCGGGTCGGGTGAACGCCGCGACGAACGCGAAAGGCAGCATGATCCAGTAGCGCTGTTGGGAGAGAGCTATCAGCGTCGAAAAGGTCAGGAACGCGAACAGGCCCTCGGCGTAGCCCACCTGCAGCAGAAATCCGAGTGGGCTGAACGTGAAGAAGGCGACTGTCCACAGGGCCGGACGGTGACCGGTCCGTGGCTCCACGAGTCGATAGAGCGCGTAACTGGCGGCTCCGCCGGCGAGGCAGGAGAGCATGACCGCCGCGGCACTGTAGCTGAGTCCCGTGACAGTGGCGACGAGTCCGGCGAGAACGCCGAAGACGGGCAGGAATGCCCAGGAGTTGTCGTCGACCCTTCCCTCGTCGGTGGTGGGCAGAGTCGTCGGGTATCCGACCGAGGCGATCTCGCGGTAGTGCGTGCCATCCCAGATGGTCAGGAAATCCAGGAACGAGCCTTTGATCGACTCGGAGGAGAACGGCGTGAGCCCGAGATCGGTGCCGGCAAAGAAGACGCCCGCCAACAAACCGGAACTCCACAGCCGCGAGACGGCGAAAAGAACCGAAACGGAAACGATCGGGCAGAGCCGCACTAGGGAGGAGCGGTCTATCTGGGGGGTTTGACTAAAGCGTTCACGGGTTAGAATCACGAATCCAAAATATCACTGTCAATCTAAAATACAAAGTATTTGTCCTGTCCGGGGGTAGTGCCTGCGTGAGTTGGCCGGGGTCAGTGCAGATGAGTGGTCGCGAGGATTTGCTCGTCAGGAAAGAGAGCTTGCGGACGCCGTGGGCACTGGGCGGTGGAGCCCGACCGCGCCTGGAATCCTGATGCGCGAACCTCTTCTCGCCTCGGGCCTTCAGAATGTCGGCGGCAGGGGGAATACTGACCAAACCACCACGTTCGATCCTTGACGCGTTCAGCGCCACGCGTCGCTCTCCCCCTCTTCACCGCGCCCGCCACGATCACTGGAATGCTCTTGACGAACGACACTGTCTCCACGCCGGCCGCCTCGCGCGGCACCTCACCTGGCGGCCCCTCCGCCGGTGCCACCACACCTGCCGGGGGCACTGCGCCCGCCGGAGGCGCCTCTTCCGCCCCTGCCGACGACAGCGCCCGCAACCGCCTCGTTATCGGGCTGCTCATCGTCTCGGCCTTCGTGGTCATCCTCAACGAGACGATCATGAGCGTCGCCCTGCCGACCCTGATCATCGACCTGAAGGTCACGGCCGCGACCGCCCAGTGGCTCACGACCGGTTTCCTTCTCACGATGGCCGTAGTCATCCCGGTGACGGGTTTCCTGCTTCAGCGATTCCACACCAGGCAGGTCTTCCTGCTGGCAATGTCCCTGTTCAGCGTCGGCACCCTCATCGCGGCGATCGCGCCCGGGTTCTCCGTGCTGCTGATCGCCCGCGTCGTCCAGGCGAGTGGCACCGCGATCATGCTGCCGCTGCTCATGACCACGGCCATGACCCTGGTCGCGCCCGCAGCTCGCGGCCGCACCATGGGCAACATCTCGATCGTCATCTCGGTGGCGCCGGCCATCGGCCCGACGATCTCCGGCATCATTCTCAGCGCGCTCAGCTGGCGCTTCATGTTCATCATCGTGCTGCCGATCGCGGTCGCCGCATTGATCCTCGGCGCAGTCAAGATGAAGAACGTCACCGTTCCTCGCAAGGTGCCCCTCGACGTCCTCTCGGTGATCCTGTCGGCCTTCGCCTTCGCCGGTCTGCTCTACGGTCTCGCGGGCGTCGGCGAAGCGGCTTCCGGGTCGCCGCAGCCGGTTCCGCCGCTCGTGCCCGTCGTGGTCGGCGTCGTGGCTCTCGCTCTGTTCATCCTTCGTCAGACCCGTCTCGCACGCGTGTCGTCGCCCCTACTCGACCTGCGCACGTTCCTGACGCGAAACTTCTCGATTTCCATCGCGATGATCGCCGTCTCGAGCATCGCGCTGTTCGGCACGCTCATCATCCTGCCCATCTACATGCAGTCGGTCCTCGGCCTCACGACGCTCACGACCGGCCTGCTGCTGCTGCCGGGCGGGCTCATCATGGGTGTCCTCTCGCCCTTCGTCGGCCGTTTCTACGATCGATTCGGTCCGTCGACCCTGCTCATCGTCGGCTCGATCCTGGTCAGCGGAGCGCTCTGGACGATGGCGATGTTCCTGCACGCGGGCACTCCGGCGTTCATGATCCCGGTCACGCACGTGATCCTGAGCATCGGGCTGGCCATGACGTTCACGCCGCTGTTCTCGTCGTCGCTCGGCTCGCTCAAGCCCGAGCTCTACTCGCACGGGAGCGCGATCCTGAATACCGTTCAGCAGGTGATGGCGGGCGTCGGCACGGCCCTCTTCGTCACCCTGCTCTCGACAGGAGCCGCCTCCAAGATCGCCGCGGGCGCGAGTGATGTCGATGCCACTGCTGCGGGAGTCCAGATTGCGTTCCTCGCCGGGGCGCTGGTGTCGCTGCTGGCCATCGTCGCGAGCTTCTTCGTGCGCAAGCCGCCGGTGATCGAGGGCGCTCCGACGCCGATGGCGCACTGAGCCCACTTCTCAGGGGCTAGCGTCACCGGTATGGAAGGCACGTTCGACGCGGTGATCCTCGCGGGCGGTCGCGCATCCCGTCTCGGTGGCATCGACAAGACGGCACTCGTCGCCAAAGGCTCGACGTTACTCGAGCGTGCCGTGCAGGCGGCTGCGGGTGCAGAAAGAATCGTCGTCGTCAGCGCGCGACCCGGGCAAGTCGTGCCCTCGGCCGTTCTCTCCGCCGGTGAGGAGCCACCCTTTTCCGGCCCTGCGGCCGGCCTCGCCGCCGGGCTCGCTGCGCTGTCGCGTGATCGGCGAGGCTCCTCGTCGCGGTCGTCGACATGGGTGCTGGTCCTGGCCGCGGACGTTCCGAGGGCCGCAGAGGCCGTGGTCGCACTTCGCGAAGGGGTTGTCGACCGGTCCGGGCAAGACGACCCGGAGGGGTACGTTGCGGTCGACGATTCCGGTCGCAGGCAGCCACTGCTCGCGCTGTACCGGGCAGAGAGCCTCCGCGCCGCGGCTCGCGAGCACGAGGCTGCGGGTCAGCTCGCCGGGCTCTCGCTGCGGCGGCTCCTCGGCCCCCTCCGGGTGGTCGAGGTGCCGGTGGCGAGCGCGCTCTGTGCCGACGTGGACTCCCCGGACGACGCGCGGCGACTCGGTGTCAACCCTGTGGAAAACGCCGACGGCGATCTCGGGTGGGCTGATTGACTAGCTCCATGACCGACCACGACGTTCTCACCACCTGGGTCGCGAGGCTCTCTGAGGCCCTCCAGCTCCCCGCCGATTTCGAGCTCGATCTCGACGAGGTCCTCGACCTCGCGCGCGATGCAGCCCATGGCGTCGCGCGGCCTGCCGCCCCGGTCACGACGTTCCTCGTGGGGTATGCGGCCGGGCTGCTGGGCGGGGGCGCGGCCGACGTGACCACCGCGGTCGGTGTCGCCACACGGCTCGCGACCGACGACGCTGGTACCGCCTCGCGATGAGCCAGTCGCTTCCCGGCTGGCTCGCCGCCCGGGCACTGGCTCACGAGGCCGGTGCCCGTCAGTCGATGCGCGTCGAAACGATCTCCCTGGCTACTGCCGTCGGCCGCACCTTGGCGGACGATCTCTTTGCTCCCACCGACGTTCCCGCACACGACGGCTCGGCTATGGACGGCTGGGTCGTCTCGGGAGACGGGCCCTGGGCGATAGGAGCACCCATCGTGGCGGGCGACGTGCCAGCCGGGGCTCCCTTGGCGCCGGGCGCTGCTCGGCCGGTGACGACGGGAGCACCGGTTCCCGTCGGGGCAACCCGGGTCGTTCGAGCCGAAGACGGAGAGGTCGACAGTGGCGGCCGACTCGTGCTCCGCGCCGCGCTCGGGGGCGATGCACCGCGACGTCGCCATATTCGGCCGGCGGGGGAGGAGGTCCGGGTGGGCGAGCTCCTGTTCACGGCCGGAACAATCCTGACGCCGCCTCGGGCGGCACTCGCCGCCGCCGCCGGGGTCGACAGCGTCGAGGTGGCGGAGGCGCCCGTGGTCGCCGTGCGAGTGCTGGGCGACGAGATCGTGGGGTCGGGGTCACCTCGGGCGGGGCAGGTGCGCGATGTGTTCACCCACGTGTTCCCCGGGATCCTGCGGTCGGTCGGGGCTGATCCTCGAAGCGCCGAACGCGTTCCCGACGACCTCTCGTCGACGGTCGCGGCACTGGATGTCGAGGCGAAGCTCGTCGTGACGACGGGCGGCACTGCGGCGGGCAGCACAGATCACATCCGTGCCGCCCTGAGTGAACTCGGCGCCGAGCTCGTCATCGATCGCACCGCCATGCGGCCGGGGCACCCGGTGCTGCTGGCGAAGCAGGCCGACCGCCTCTACCTCTGTCTTCCCGGTAACCCCATGGCAGCGATGGTCTGCCTCGTGAGTCTCGGGCTCCCTCTCGTCGCCGGCCTCCTCGGGCGGCCGCTGCCGGCAACCGGTCGAGTCGAAACCGGGGTCGACATCGACAATCGCCGCGACGACGACCTCGTTCTCGCCTACGCGATGGGGGAGAGCGGGGCTGTGCCGGCCTCTCAGCAGTCATCCGCCATGCTGCGGGGTCTGACCGAATCCGAGGGGCTGATGATGGCCCCTCCGGGTGGTGCTCGACGTGGAGACATGCTCGACACCGTGCGACTGCCCTGGTGATCCTCTCCTTCGAATGATAGGCCTGCACTTATGAACCGCATCACGTCACGTGCCCCGGTCACTCGGGTGACCGTCGGCAAGGCCCCGACGCTGACCATCGACACTCTCGCCGTCGAAGAGCCGCTTGAGATTCGCGTCGGCGGTACCGCTCTCGCCATCACAATGCGGACTCCCGGCAACGACTTCGATCTGGCGGCCGGATTCCTGGTCTCCGAGGGGGTCATCGCGCGAGGTGACGAGTTCATGCGGGCCATGTATTGCGCAGGCGCGACCGACGAGGGGCTCAACACCTACAACGTGCTCGACGTGCTCCTGGCTCCGGGAGTCGCGCCACCCGATCCGAGTCTCCAGCGAGCCTTCTACACCACCAGCTCCTGCGGGCTCTGTGGCAAAGCCTCTATCGATGCCGTGCGGACGAGCTCCCAGCATGCGGTCGAACACGACGAACTCGTCGTCGACCCTGCCGTTCTCGCGACGTTCCCCGACGCCCTGAGAGAGGCGCAAGCCGTGTTCGAAAAGACCGGAGGGCTGCACGCGGCCGCGCTCTTCGACGGCGCCACCGGCGAGATGCTCGTGATCCGCGAAGACGTCGGGCGGCACAACGCCGTCGACAAGGTGGTCGGCTGGGCAGTGAAAGAAGACCGCCTGCCGCTCACCGGCACCGTGCTCATGGTGTCGGGTCGGGCCAGCTTCGAGCTGACCCAGAAGGCCTCCATGGCGGGGATCCCCGTGATGGCCGCTGTGTCGGCTCCCTCCTCGCTCGCCATCGACCTGGCGACGGAGCTCGGTGTCACGATCGTCGGGTTTCTGCGGGGGCAGAGCATGGTCGTGTACTCGCGCCCGGATCGGATCCTGGGCGCTGTTCCCTCCGCGTCGACCTCCGAGCCCTCGCCTGACGGGCGGGCCACACTGCAACTCACGAACGAACTGACGATCTCCGAGAAGACTGCGAGCGCACGATGACCGAAAAGCCTCCCGTCCACGATGTGAACGACGACGACCTCACCGTGGGGCCGCCCCGCGAGTGGGCGGCCGGTGTTCCGGGCGTCTTGCATTCGATGGAGCCCGCGATCAAGCAGCTCGGCCTCGCGCGCACCGTCAAGCTGATGACCTCGCTCAATCAAAAAGACGGCTTCGACTGCATGAGCTGCGCCTGGCCCGACCCGGATCACCGCAAGGTGGCGGAGTTCTGCGAGAACGGCGCCAAGGCAGTCACCTGGGAGGCCAACCCGGTGCTCGTGCCACGCACGTTCTGGGCCGAGCACCCGATCAGCGACCTCCTCGACAAGAGCGAGTACTGGCTGGGCATGCAGGGGCGCCTCACCGAACCCGTCTACAAGCGAGAGGGCTCTGAGTTCTACGAGCCGGTCACGTGGGAGCGCGCGTTCGAAATCATCGGGTCGAAGCTCAACTCGCTCGCCTCTCCCGACGAAGCGTCTTTCTACACGTCTGGCCGCACCTCCAACGAGGCGGCGTTCATCTATCAGCTCTTCGTGCGTGCTTTCGGCACGAACAACCTGCCCGACTGCTCGAACATGTGTCACGAATCGACCGGTGTGGCGATGTCCGAGACCGTCGGCATCGGCAAGTCGACGATCGCGTACGACGACTTCGAGAACACCGACCTCATCATCGTGATGGGGCAGAACCCGGGCACGAACCACCCGCGGATGCTGACCGCCCTCGAAGACGCCAAGAAGAACGGCGCCAAGATCGTCGCGGTCAACCCTCTGCCCGAGGCCGGCCTGCGTCGATACAAGAACCCCCAGCGTGTTCGCGGCGTCGTCGGGCACGGCACCGAGATCGCCGACCAGTTTCTGCAGATCCGCCTGGGGGGCGACATGGCGTTGCTCCAGGCCGTGTCGAAAAGGGTGCTCGCCGCCGAAGACGCGGCGCCCGGCACCGTGCTCGACCACGCCTTCCTCGAGGAGCACTGCGCTGGGCTCGAGGAGTTCCGCGCGCACGTCGCCGAGATCGACGACGACGAGGTGCTGCTGGCGACGGGTTTGAGCACGGCCGAGATCGACGAACTCGCCGAGCGCTATATCTCGGCCGATCGGGTCATCATCACCTGGGCGATGGGTATCACCCAGCACCGCAAAGCCGTCGACACGATCAAAGAGATCATCAACCTGCTCCTGCTGCGGGGCAACATGGGCAAGCCCGGAGCGGGTGCGTCGCCGATCCGAGGTCACAGCAACGTGCAGGGTGACCGCACGATGGGCATCTGGGAGCAGATGTCCGACACCTTCCTCGACGCCGTGCAGCAGGAGTTCCACTTCGACCCGCCGCGCAAGCACGGGGTCGACGCGCTCAAAGGCATCAAGGCGATGCAGAAGGGCGAGATCAAATTCTGGATGGGCATGGGCGGCAACCTCGTCGCCGCCATCTCCGACACGCAGGCCGCTGAGAAGGCATTCCGCGGCACCGAGATGACCGTGCAGGTCTCGACGAAGCTCAACCGATCGCACGCGGTCGTTGGGGCGGAGGCACTCATCCTGCCCACGATGGGTCGCACGGAGATCGACATCCAGAAGGCCGGTCCGCAGTTCGTCTCGGTCGAAGACACGGTCTGCTCGGTTCACGGCAGCCACGGGCAGGTGCCTCCGGTCGCACCGGGCCTCCTCTCCGAGATCGCCATCGTCGCTCGGCTCGCGAAAGCGACGCTCGGCGACAGCGTTCCCGTCGACTGGACGGCAATGGAAGACGACTACGACGTCATCCGCGATCACATCAGCCGGGTCGTCCCCGGGTTCGACGACTACAGCGCGCGGGCCGGAAGCCGCGAGGGGTTCGTTCTGCCGAACGGGCCGCGCGACTCCCGCACCTTCGATACCGCGACCGGCAAGGCCATGATCACGGTCAACGACCTCGAGCATGTCGAGCGGCCCGAGGGGCGACTCCTTCTGCAGACCCTGCGCTCTCACGACCAGTACAACACCACGATCTACAGCCTCAACGACCGCTACCGCGGCATCAAGAAGGGTCGCGAGGTCGTCTTCATCAATCCCGACGACCTCGACGAACTCGGTCTCGTCGACGGGCAGTCGGTCGACGTCTTCACCGACTGGACCGACGACGTCGAGCGCGCCCTGCGGGGTTATCGCGTGGTGTCGTATCCGACGGCGAAGGGATGCGCCGCCGCCTACTTCCCCGAGGCGAATGTGCTCGTGCCCCTCGACAGCGCATCGATCGCCAGCAATACGCCCGTGTCGAAGGCCGTGCTGGTGAGAGTCGTGCCGGCTGCGGTTCCGGCGGTGGTGTGAGCGGCGGTAGTTGTTTCGGCGGTGACGGCGCCGGTGTGGTCGGCGGCAGGTGATGGGTGCGGTGTCTGGCCAATACCCTGAGAGCATGAGCACACCGACCGCCGGCACCATGACGGAGGACTACGTCAAGGTCATCTGGAAGGCCCACGAGTGGTCGGGTGAGGGGCTCACGACAAACGAGCTTGCTTCAACTCTGGGTGTCGTCGCGTCGAGTGTCTCGGGCAACCTGAAAAAGCTCGCCCGCGAGGGGTACCTCGAGTACGAGCCGTACGGTCGCGCGACGCTGAGCCCGACCGGCCGTGCGCTGGCCATTCAGGTGGTCCGGCGTCACCGGCTCATCGAGACCTATCTCGTCGAGCATCACGGCTATGGGTGGGACGAAGTGCACGACGAAGCCGAGATCTTGGAGCACGCCGTCTCGGATCGCCTCCTCGCCAAGATCGACGCCGAGCTCGGGTTTCCTGACCACGACCCCCACGGCGATCCGATTCCCCGCGCTGACGGAACAATCACCCACCCGCGCGGTCGGCGCCTGACCGAACTCGGCGACGGATCGTGCGCGGGTGTCGTGCGCGTCAGCGACCACGATCCTGCACTGCTGCGCTTTCTCGGAGGGCTCGCCATCACGGTCGGGTCGCACGTCCGCCTCGCAGAGCGGCACGCCTTCGCCGGGAGTCTCGGGCTCGAGATCCTCCAGGCGGGCGACCTGACCGTCGTCGGGACGACCGAGCTCGCGACCGTCGCGGCCGAGGCTATTTGGGTGACGAGCGCGGCCGAGGGGCACGCGCACTAGCAAGCGCTCTCGCGAGGTGGCTTGATCGACGGGTGCGCGGCGGTGGGGGCGCAGTTTCGGCCATCTCGCGAGCGGCGCGGGGTGCGCGGCGCCGAGCCTGGTGGCGTCGGGGCCCGCGGGAGCGCGGTGCTCGGGTGCCCACGAGTCAGGAACCCTGATCCGTTCCGTCGTCGACGCACCCGGCTCAGGAAAACCAGGGGGACCTAGCGCGATCGACTCAGCGCGGCACTCCCGCGGGCCCTGGCGTCTGCCCCCCACGACGCCCTGCCCACCGTGCAGGCGTCAGGAGGTCTGCATCCGCGCGGCCGCGCAGCGGGGTGAGCGCTGCCGGGCGCGCCTGCATGCCTGAAATGCGCGCCCGCTCCCGAGCCCGCGCGCCTAGCGCTCTGAACCCGCCAGCTCCCGCTCGCCCGGGCCCGCCGCGATCGACGACTGCCGCCGGAACGGCGCCGTGATCGTCGGCAGGATGTCGCGCCGCTGCAGCCACAGCGCCACGAGCGCGACCGCGATGTGCACTGCGCTCAGCACGTAGCGTCCGGTCTCGCCGGTGACGACGAACTGCAGGGCGAACAGGGCGACCAGGGCAATGGCGGCCCACCGGTGGAACCGCAGCGCCACGATGATGGCGACCCCCATCACGGTCTGCGACGCCGTCAGGACGAACTCCTCGACCTGGCGCCCGTCGAGGGGGAGGTCGGTGCCGCCGCCACCCAGGAGGTGGGCGATGGGGAGCGATCCGACGAGGAGGGTCCACTGGTTGATCTTCGAGGCGATCAGCGTTCCGATGGCGGCGGCACCCTGGCCGCGCAGGGCGAACAGCACCGCGACGATGAACTCCGGCGCCTCGGTGGCCAACGGCGCGAGCCACTGCACGAGGAAGTAGCTGTCGATGCCGAGCGACGATCCCGACTGCACGAGGGCATCGGCGAAGGGTTCCGCCGACGAGAGAATGACGGCGGCCGCGACAACGAACATCGCCACGAACGTGATCTTGCGAAGGCGTGCGGGCAGGCCCGCGATGTGCGCTGCCGTTCCGACGAACTCCTCGTCGTCGTCATCGTTCGCGGCGTTGCCGGCTCGCCACAGGTAGGCGGCGAAGATGGCGATCAGGATGATGCCGAACCACAGGGCGATCTGACCGGTGAGGGGGATCACGAACGCGATGACGGCCACGATCGCGAGCACACCGACATCGAGACGCGAGGATCCCGGCAGGTCGAGTGCCCGGGGAACCGAGCGGCCGGATACGCCTCGAGCCGCAGCGGTGCGACGCGCGACGAAGAGCGCCACGAACACGACGAGAGGCCAACCGAAGCCGAGGAGCAGACGGTTCGAGCCGGTCATGTTGGCGGCGGCGAACTGCTCGTAGGCCGGGTCGGAACCGGAGCGGAACGCGTAGTACAGGTCGACGGCGTATTCGGGCAGCACGGCGATGAGAGCGAGGATCGCGATGGCGAGCGCCCCCGAGATGTCTTTCTGGGCGGCCTCGGCAGCCCAGGCGAGCAAGAACGACGCCGCGACGACGGCGGCCCCGAATACGACGAGATCGACGACGGGGTTCGGCGCGAAACCGGTGACGCGGAACATCACGGCCGGCACGGCGATGGCGAGGCAGAGCAGGATCCGACGCACCAGTGGCGCAGGAAGAGAACGAGTGAGCATGGCGGGCTTTCGGTCGCGGCCGAGCGCTTCCGGGTAGGGAGGAGCTTCGGCCTGAATGGCCGAAGGTCTCGTTCGCCTCGCTCAGCCGCCGGGAGCGGCTGTCACGAGGAGGTACGCCGGGCTGGTCGTCGTGACCGCCAGTATGTCGACGCACCGTTGGAGGAACTACTCCCCTTCGATTCGTCCACCCTGGCATGGGGTGTCGCCGTCGCACCAGCTTTTCGGAACGCCGAAATCGACATCACGCGTCGGCTAATTCGTGACCACGGGAATACGAGCGCGGTCGGCCGAATTGGGCGGTTTGTATCTGTTTGCCACCAAAGGAGAAAACATGTCCGATTCCTCGATCCTCGTCCTCGTGGGTAGCCTCCGCGCTGCCAGCACCAACCGCCAGCTCGCCGAAGCGGCCGCCCAGGTCGCCCCCGAGGGCGTCACGCTGACGATCCACGAGGGCCTCGGCCACATCCCCTTCTACAACGAAGACATCGACGTAGACGGTGCCGTGCCGGAGGGGGCCGCCAAGCTCCGTGCGGCCATCGGTGCGTCCGACGGGATCCTCGTGGTCACCCCCGAGCACAACGGCACCATTCCCGCCAGCCTCAAGAACGCCATCGACTGGGCGTCGCGCCCCTACGGCGAGTCGAACCTCGTGGGCAAGCCCACGGCAGTGATCGGCTCCGCGTTCGGCCAGTTCGGCGGCGTGTGGGCGCAGGACGAGACCCGCAAGGCATTCGGCATCACCGGTGCCAAGGTGCTCGACGACGTCAAGCTCGCGATCCCCGGCTCGGTCGTCCGCTTCGCCGAGACGCACCCGAAGGACGACGCGGAGGTCGTCGGCCAGCTGAGCGACGTCGTCGAGAAGCTCGTTGCCGCGACCTCCGAGACTGCCGCCGCCTAAAGCTGTGCTTTTAGCGCGGCTGCGGATGGACGTGGCGGACCTCGGACAAGCCTCGGTCGTCCGCCATGTCTATTCGCAGCCGCCCGCCTGCCCTGCCCCGCGCACGATGCATAGCAGGCGTATCGGCGCCTCATAGAAAGCCGAAAGCCGCGCCAGCGATCCTCGAAGTCCGCCAACCCGGAGGACTACCCATGACCGCACACGCCGGACCTCTCACCGGAAGCACCGCGACCAGACCGTCGCCCGGTGCCACCGGAGAACGCCGACTCGCCGCCCGAGCGCTCCTCGGCAGCCGCGCCGACCCCGCCTGGGTCAGGCCGAGCCTCTGGGGGCTCCTCGTCGCCACCGGCCTCCTCTACATCGTTGGGCTGTCGGCCAGCGGCACGGCGAACTCGTTCTACGCCGCTGCCGTGCAGGCGGGGAGTCAGAGCTGGAAGGCTCTCTTCTTCGGATCCTTGGATTCGTCGAACTTCATCACCGTCGACAAGCCGCCGGCGTCGCTGTGGGTGATGGGCATCTCGGCGCGGATCTTCGGCTTCAACTCGTGGAGCCTCCTCGTTCCGCAGGCGTTGATGGGCGTGGGCAGCGTCGCGCTGGTCTTCGCCATCGTGCGGCGCAGCCTCGCCGCGCTCGGCCCGCGCCTCTCGGCCGCCGGCGCCCTCGTCGGCGGTCTCGCGCTCGCCTGCACCCCGGCCGCCGCGCTGATGTTCCGCTTCGACAACCCCGATGCGCTCCTCGTCCTGCTCATGACGCTGGCCGCCTACTTCGTGGTGCGCGCTCTGCCCAGTGCGAGCTGGAAGTGGCTGGCCGCAGCCGGGCTCGTGCTGGGCTTCGCCTTCTTGACCAAGATGCTGCAGGGCCTCCTCGTGGCCCCGGCCTTCGTGCTCGTCTACCTGCTCGCGGCCAACACGACGATCTGGAAGCGTCTTCTGCACGTACTCGGCGCGCTCGTCGGAGTCGTCGTCGGCGCCGGCTGGTGGGTCGCGATCGTCGCCATCTGGCCGGCCGACTCCCGCCCCTACATCGGCGGCTCGACCAACAACTCGGTGCTGGAGCTCGCCTTCGGCTACAACGGGCTCGGCCGCTTCTTCGGCTCGGGGTCGGGCAACGGTGGCGGTGGCGGTGCCGGAAGGGGAACCGCAGGCGGATCCTTCGGCGGTTCGACCGGCCTCACCCGCCTCTTCTCGAGCGAGATGGGACTCGAGATCTCGTGGCTGCTCCCCGCCGCACTGCTGTTGCTCGTGCTGGGTCTGATCGTCGCCGGTCGCCGGTCGCGCCTCGACCCGCTGCGCGCCGGCCTCGTGATGTGGGGCGGCTGGCTAATCGTTACGGCCCTCGTCTTCAGCTTCACCAGCGGCACGATCCACCCCTACTACACGGTCGCTCTGGCACCGGCGATCGCCGGACTCATCGGCATCGGCGGCGCCCTCCTGTGGCGCATGCGCACCACCTGGCTCGGACGCCTCGGCCTAGCAGTCGCCATCGCCGGAACGGGCGCATGGTCGTTCCACCTCCTCTCGGAGAACGCGACCTGGATGCCCTGGCTCAAGTGGGTCGTGCTGATCGGCTCGGTGCTCGCGGCAATCGGCTTCGTGATCGGTTCGATTACGGCCTTCCGACGTGTGACCCTCGCGGCCGTGCTGGTCGGCACCCTGTTCGCCTTCGGGGGATCGGGTGCGTATGCCATGGCGACGGCGTCGGTCGGGCACTCGGGGTCGATTCCGAGCGTGGGATCGTCGTCGAGCTCGTCCGGTATGGGTGGCGGCGGCGGCGGCGGCATGGGCGGTGGCACGGGTGGCGCTGGCGGTGGTGGAACCCCGCCGTCTGGCACTGGTGGCCCCGGCGGCAGCGAGAGCGGCGAGTCAGGCTCAGAGAGCGAAATGCCCTCCGGTGAGATGCCTTCGGGCGACTCCGCTCCGAGCGGCACCGCGCCGGGCGGATCGGACTCGAGCTCTGCCGGCACATCGGATGACTCGGCGTCGGGCGGATCCTCGTCTTCGTCTTCCGCTGCGGGAATGGGTGGCACGACCTCCTCCACTGCTCTCGACACCCTCCTGAAGAAGAGCACCGCGCGCTGGGCTGCGGCCGTCAACAACGACCAGTCGGCTGCGACGCTCGAGCTGTCGAGCGGCACCGCGGTGATGGCCATCGGCGGCTGGAGCGACGACCCGACGCCGACCCTCGCCGAGTTTAAGGCGTACGTGGCCGCGGGCGACATCGGCTACTACGTGTCGAGTGGCTCCGGAGGCGGGATGGGCAGCGGCTCCTCGTCGGCCTCCTCGGCGATCAAGACCTGGGTGGAGGCGAACTTCACGGCGACGACCGTGGGCGGGAGCACGGTGTACGACCTGTCCTCTGCGAAGTAGTTCGCGCGGGCGAGCGGCCGCGGGATGCGAGGGCGTCCTGCGGCCGCTCTGTGCGTGCGGTTCGCTTTTCAGGCAACGAGGTGCGTGCGGGGCGATTCGCGCGGGTGTGGGGCCTGGCTGGCCCTGGATGCCTGAGTTGCGGGCGGGGTGGGGTGTGCGGCGATGGGCCGGATCCTGCGTGCGGTCCGCTTTTCAGGTGATGAGCTGCGAGATGGGCGATTTGCTTGGTCATAGGGTTTGGCCGGGTCTGCATGCCTGAGTTGCGGGCGGGGTGGGGGTGTGCGGCGCGGTGCAGGATCCTGCGCGCGTTTCGCTTTTCAGGCAATGAGCTGCGACATAGGCAATTTGCGCGGGTGTGGGGCTTGGCCGGGTCTGTATACCTGAGTTGCGGGGAGTGTGGGGGTGCGCGGGGTGGTGCAGGATCCTGCGCGCGTTTCGCTTTTCAGGTGATGAGGCGCGCGTGGGGCGATATGCGCGGGTGTGGGACCTCGCCGGGCTTGGATGCCTGAGTTGCGCCCAGAGGAACAGAACCAGGAGTCCCTGGCATGCTCAAGCCGGCCAAGCGCTCCCGCGGGCCCTGGCGTCGGGTGGCTCTGCGGTGCGATCGCTCCGGCGCTGGTCGTACTTCAGGCGTTCTGTCGCTGCCTCACCCTGCACCCCGCGTGCTCACGCCCACGCGCGACTGGTCTCCTGTTCTGCGGACGCGGACGCGCACGCGACCGCAACCGCGAACCCGCACCACCCACCTACGCCGCCACCACCTGCTCCTCTTCGCGCATGACGACCCGCTCGTTCGCAATGCGCGTGCGGCGACGGCTCAGGAGGTGGGTGAGCAGCGTCAGGCCGAGGCCGACGGCGGCCCAGATGCCGAGGCGGAGGATGTCCCACCCGAAGGCCTGGCCGGGGAAATACTGCATCGTCTGCGCGGCGTCGAGCCAGGCGGCGCCGTTCCAGAAGCCGTTCAGGGCGGCGAAGAACGCGGGCATGAGGTGCACGGCGAAGATTCCGCCTGACGAGGTGAAGTTGAACATCACGAAGAGCATGGTGAGGGCGGGGGTGGTCCAGTGGCGGAGCACCGGGTGCAGGCCGACGCCGATCAGCACAATGGCCAGCGAGTAGAGCCAGCCGGCGAGCCAGGTGCCCCAGACGTGGCCGTCGACCACGTGGTAGACGGGCCCGGCGATGATCAGGGCGATCGCGGCGACGACACCGGAGAGGACGGCGGCGGTCACGAGCGACCAGCGGATGCCGAGACGAGAGGCGAAGGCGGCGACCGCGGCAGCCGTCGCGTACGAGCCGACGCTGAGCCCGACGAGGAGGAAGAAGAGCCCCTGGCCGGTGGAGTCGTTGGCGGACGACGGCACGACGTCGACCACAGTGAACGGCAGCTTCGACTCGTAGGCGATCGGCAGGAACACCTTCTGGGCGACGTTGGCGCTCGTCTCGGACGAGGCCGACGAGACGAGGAGCGACGCACTGGTGGCGGTGGGCTCGTACGCCGCGGTGATCTCGCGGTCGGTGATGAGCTGGCGAGCGACCGCGTCGGACGAGACGGTGCGAACGCTGAGCTGGCCGTCGGCCCCGTCGCTGAGCGTCTGCGCGAAGACCTTGACCTCGGCGCTGGTGCCCACGACTGCCACGGGGAGCTCGTGCGGCGTCGGCTGGTGGAAGGCGCCGAGGTAGGCGAGCGTCATTCCGAGGCCCAGGAAGAGCGGCACGAGGATCGCGGTGCCGAACGCCTTGAAGACGGCGACCGGCGTGCCCAGGAACATGCGCGGACCAGTGGGCGTCTCGCGGCCCGACGAGGACGACGGCAGCCGGTGGCTGTGGTCGTCACGACGCGGGGACTGGCGGATCGCGACCTCCTGGAGCGAGTGCGTATTCGTAGACATGCTGCCTTTCAAAAGACGAGGGGAGTTACTGTTGCAGTATGCAACACAGAAAGACATTACACCCGATCGTTAAACTCGACGACGTGACCACGAAACGCGACGACCGAATGCAGGCCGTCTACGCCGAACTGCAGGCCATCTCCCGTCGGGCGGCCGCGCGAAGCCGTCGCACGGCCGAGCCGCTCACCGTCGTGCAGCACACTCTCCTCAACTTCATCGCGGTCACCCCCGACTGCCGCGCCGTCGACATCGCGTCGGCCATGCGCTTGAACCGCTCCACCGTCTCGCGCCAGATCGGCGACCTCCAAGAGCTCGGGCTCGTCGAGGTCGGCGTCCAGCCCATCTCGAGTCAGGCGCGCGGCCAGCTGCTGCTCCTCTCCGACCGCGGGCGTGAATTGCTGCAGCGGTCGATCCGGGCCAACCACGCCGAGCTTGAGCGGAGGCTTGCCGACTGGAGCGACGACGACATCGACCGTCTCGCCGACGGGCTCGAGCGATTCAACGCCGTCGACGAGTAAGCGCTCGTCGCCAGCGACGGGAAGCCCTGCGTCGAACCGGCCGGCCGTGACCAGGTGACCCCGTCGGATCCTTCGCTCGGTGCTCTCCCTGCCGCTCTCGGTACCCTCGGTCGGATGCAGACGCCGTGGACCTTCCGTGTCTCCGGCCTCCTGCGCCTCGCCGCGGCCGGCGTGGCCATCGCCGCGCTCGTCGCCAACTTCGAGTACGTCCTCGGGTTCTCGACTTTCGCGACCGCGAACTACTTCAGCTACTTCACGCAGCAGAGCAACATGGCGAACGTGGCCGTGCTGGTGGTCTCGGGCATCTTCACCTTCCGGGGCCGGAGCGACCCACCCTGGTTCGCCGCGGTGCACGCCATCGTCACCACCTACGTGATCGTCTCAGGAGTCGTCTTCGCGGTGCTCGTCACGCAGTCTGCCTCGCACCACTACGCGCTGGCGTTCCCCACCTCGAGCCAGGTGCTCCACTTCTGGATCTCCGCCTACGTGCTCCTCGACTGGATCCTCGCTCCGGGTCGCACGCCCGTCCGCTGGCGCACCCTCGCTCTGGTGCTGATCTTTCCGCTGATCTGGGGTCTTTTCACACTCGAGCGCGGCCGCGAGGTGCGTTGGTACCCGTACTTCTTCCTCGACCCGACGCAGGTGAGCCCCGAGCAGTTCCGGCTCTACAACGCTCTCGTGCTCGCAATCTTCGTCGGCGTGCTGACGGCGCTCATCGGCCTGAGCCATGTTCGGCCCGGGCACCTGGCGAGGCGGCGCCGCGTGCTCGCCTCGGGTGACGACACGAACGCAGGATCCGACGGCTCACCCGAGCGGGCGACCGCACCTCACGAGCTCGGGGTCGGCGACGGGGTGGGCGACGCGTCGTCTGCCACCCGGTCGAGGTAGGGCGCGAGATCGGCCACCGCCGCAGCGACCGCTTCGGCGTCGCTCAGCTTCTCCGCCGCCACTGCGGACTCGCCGCCGATGAGCGCCACCAGGATCGCGTAGCCCGTCGCCGGCTCGAGGTTGACCCACAGGCGGTAGGTCGCGTCGTCGTCGAGGATCGCCCAGACGGTGTCGTCGGTCGACCAGATGCGCTCGTCGAAGCGCAGCCAGAGGACGTCCTGCACGCCCATGCCGAGACGGTCGATGGCGCTGCGACGCACCGCCGACTGCTCCGGGACGAAGACGATCCGCTGCTTCTTGAACACGCCTAGCGGGATCGTCGACACGACCCGGTCGGCCGAGAGCGACTCGCCCGTCACCAGACGGAGGCCGACACCCTCATTGGCGTACGTGATCTGAGTGACGTTGCTGCCCCGCAGCACGTCGAGATCGGTCAGCAGCCCGGCGACGTAGGAGGCGAATCCCTTCGTGACGAGCTGGGCGTCGACCGGAGCGGCCCCGACGGAGAGCGCGCGAGACGACAGCGCCTCGGCATCGGCGCCGAAACGCGCGGGGAGCGCCTCGGCGAGAACCCAGGCCAGACGGTCGGCATCGGAGACGCCCGACGCGTCGGGGGCACTCGACAGCGTCGACCGAGCACCGGAACCGTCGAGTGCGCCATCGACGCTGACCTCGGCGCTCTGACGGTCGGCCCAGGCGCGGGCTGAAGCGAGAGTGGCGGCGACGGTGGCGGTGGTCGGAAATCGGGTACGCGCGGATCCTTCACGTGCTGTCGTCTCGGCCTCGAACGGCACCGTCACAACGCCAGCGCTCGTGAGCAGACTCTCCAGGTCGGCGGCTCCGTCGCCGAACAGCATCGAGACGCCGGTCTGCACCTCGATCGGCCAGTCGTCGCCCTGGGAGGAGGCGATCCGGCCACCGACCCGCTGCCGAGCCTCGATCACGACCACGTCGAAACCCTGATCGGCGAGCGTGCGAGCGGCCGTCGCACCGGCGATGCCCGCGCCGATCACGGCGATGCGCTCGCCCGGAGTTGCTACGGCAGCGACCTCGGCGGCCACGGCGATACCCGACAGGCGAGCACCCGTGACGGTGCCGGGCCACGTCTCGGCGACGGCCTCGCCCGCGAAGAACACCTTGTCGTCGAGCGATGCCCGCAGGGTCTCGCGGTCGGCGGAGGTGGACTCGGTCGTCAGGACGCTGTTCGAGCCGTACGCATAGGGGTCATCGCCCCACGAGCTGCGCCGGAACGCGGCCGGCGTCACACCGGAAGCGGTGGTCGCGGTGGGCGTCGGCGTACCGGTCGGCCCCGGACTGCTCGCCGTCGGAGCCGGAGACGGACTCGAGCAGGCCGACAGCGCCAGTACCCCGGCTCCGGTAAGGGATCCGGTCACGAAGACGCGGCGGCTGATCGGCATGGTCGTGCCATTGTCGCAGGATCCGGCCCACGTCACCGGGGAGGGCGTCCCGGTCGGTCTAGAGCCGCGGATCATACAACGGATTTATCGGGTAGAATGGTAAGACTGCCGAGACGACACGCAAAGAGAACAGAGGCACGACTAGATGATTTTCGAAGTAGGGGAGACCGTCGTGTATCCCCACCACGGCGCCGCCACCATCACCGCGGTCAAGACCCGCACCATCAAGGGCGCTGAGAAGAAATACATCACCCTGAACGTCCACGCCAGCGATCTCATGATCGAGTTGCCGGTCGACAACGTCGATCTGGTCGGCGTCCGCGACGTCATCGACGCCAAAGGTGTTGAGGCGGTGTTCGACGTACTCCGCAGCGATCACGTCGAAGAGCCCGGCAACTGGTCGCGTCGCTTCAAGGCGAACACCGAGAAGATGGGCAGCGGAAGCGTCTACAGCGTCAGCGAGGTCGTCCGCGACCTCTGGCGCCGCGACCAAGACAGCGGCGTGTCCGCCGGCGAGAAGCGCATGCTCCTCAAGGCGCGTCAGGTGCTGATCAGCGAGCTCGCTCTCGCCCAGAAATCTACCGACGAGGAGGCCTCGGCCGTCCTCGACGAGGTGCTCGCGACCGTCACGGTCTAGCGACTCCTCCTCCTTTTCGCAGTCGCTGCAGGCAGGCCCTCGGGTCTGCCTGCGGTGGTTAACGGGTGTGCGTGCGTGCATTTGTGCGCGTTTCAGGAATGCAGGCGCGGGGGAGCGCGGGTGCGGGGTTCGCGGGGCGGAACGCGCCTGGATGCCTGATGTGTGAGCGGGGTTGCGCAGGATCCTGGTCTGCCGCGGCAGGCGAACGTCACCGGGCGCGCTCGCGGGTGCGCGTTTCAGGAATGCAGGCGCGGGGGAGTGCAGGCGCTGGGTTCGCGCGGCGGAACGCGCCTGGGTGCCTGATGTGTGAGCGGGGTTGCGCAGGATCCTGGTCTACCGCGGCAGGCGAACGCCACCGGACGCGCTCGCGGGTGCGCGGTTCAGGAATGCAAGCGCGGGTGAGCGCGGGCGCGGGGATCGCGGGGCGGAACGCGCCCGGATGCCTGAAGTGTGAGCGGTAGCGAGCGGCACTGGGTGATGCATTCAGGCATGCAGGCGCGGGGGAGCGCGGGTGCGGGGATCGCGGGGCGGAGCGCGCCCGGATGCCTGATGTGTGAGCGGGGTTGCGCAGGATCCTGGTCTGCCGCGGCGAGGACGTGCAACGCAGCACGCCGTAGGTGCATGAGTCAGGCATGCGAGCGCGACGGGAGCGCAGACATGGGGATCGCGGGGCGGAGCGCGCCCGGATGCCTGAAATGTGAGCGGCGGTGCGCGGGATCCTGGTCTGGCGCGGCGAGGACGCGCAACGCGCCGCCCTCGCGGGGCGCGTTTCAGGAATGCAGGCGCGGGGGAGCGCGGGCGCGGGGTTGGCGGGGCGGAGCGCGCCCGGATGCCTGAAGTGTGAGCGGTGGCGTGCGGCGCTAGGTGATGGGTTCAGGAATGCAAGCGCCGCGAGAGCGCAGACATGGGGATCGTGGGGCGGAACGCGCCCGGAGGCCTGATGTGTGAGCGGGGGTGCGCAGGATCCTGGTCTGCCGCGGTGTGCGAACGCCACCGGACGCGATCGCAGGTGCGCTCATCAGGAATCCAGCCGCGCACAAGCGCGGGCCAGCGGGTGCGCGAGCGGGGACGCGCCCAACCGCCTGAGAAGTGACCAGCGCAGCCCCCTTGACGCGCAAGTACAACGTTGTACAAACTGGGCGTTACAACGATGTACTGAAGGAGATCCCATGCCCAACGCCCGCCTCGCCCTCGACCCGTCCTTTGTGGTGGCTCCCGTCTCGCGCCGCACCTTCGGCACCTTCGTCGAACACCTCGGCCGCTGCGTGTACGGCGGCATCCACGACCCGGGGCACCCCACTGCGGACGCCGACGGGTTCCGCGGCGACGTGATCGACTTCGTGCGCGAGCTCGGCATCTCGACCGTGCGCTACCCCGGCGGCAACTTCGTCTCGGGCTACCGCTGGGAAGACGGCATCGGCCCGGTCGCCGACCGCCCCGTGCGCAAAGACCTGGCCTGGCACTCCACCGAGCCGAACCTGGTCGGCGTCGACGAGTTCATGCGCTGGGCCAAGAAGGCCGGCGTCGAGCCCATGATGGCGGTGAACCTCGGCACGCGCGGCGTTCAGGAGGCCATCGATCTGCTCGACTACACGAACGGTGCCGGCGGGTCTTTCCACTCCGACCTGCGCAAGAAGAACGGCTCGGCCGACCCCTACGACATCAAGATGTGGTGCCTCGGCAACGAGATGGACGGCCCGTGGCAGATCGGCCACAAGACCGCCCGCGAGTACGGGCGCCTCGCCTCCGAGACGGCCCGCGCCATGCGCCTCATCGACAACGACCTCACGCTGGTCGCCTGCGGGAGCTCGGGCGCCGACATGCCAACGTTCGGTACCTGGGAGCGCGAGGTGCTCGAAGAGACCTACGACGAGGTCGACCTGATCTCGATGCACGCGTATTACTGGGAGAAAGACGGCGACCTCGCCAGCTTCCTCGCGGCGGGTGTCGAGATGGACCACTTCATCGACGACGTCGTCGCCAGCGTCGACCACGTGCGCGCAGCCCAGAAGAAGACCAAGCGCATCAACATCTCGTTCGACGAGTGGAACGTCTGGTACCTCGACGGCGAAGCGTCGAAGAACCCGACCGACTGGCCGGTCGCCCCGGTGCTGCTCGAAGACCAGTACAACGTCGCCGACGCCGTCGTGGTGGGCGGCCTGCTCATCTCGCTGCTGAAGCACTCCGACCGCGTGGCGAGTGCGAGCCTTGCGCAGCTCGTCAACGTGATCGCTCCGATTATGACCGAGACCGGTGGGCGCAGCTGGAAGCAGACCACGTTCCACCCGTTCGCGCAGGCGTCGAGCTTCGCGCGGGGCGACGTGCTGCGCGTCGAACTGCAGTCGCCGGTTCACGAGACGGCGAAGTACGGGGCTGTTCCTGCCCTCGACGCCGTCGCCACCCACGACCCGGAGACCGGCGACGTGAGCGTGTTCGCGATCAACCGATCGCTCACCGAAGAGCTCACCGTCGATGTCGACACCCGGGCCTTCGGCGGTGTGCGTCTCGTTCAGGCCACGACGCTGCACGACGCCGACCCCTACAAGTCCGTCACGGTCGACACCGCCGACAGCGTCGCTCCGGTGGCGAACGACAAGACGAGCTGGGACGGCTCGGTGCTCAGCGTCGTGCTGCCGCCGCTGAGCTGGAACGTGGTGCGCCTGGCCAAGCAGTAGAAGCAGCGCTAGCGCCCGGGCCAGCCGCGCCACCGCGAAAGCCCGCGCCAGCCGCACCGCCGCCGCGACCGCACCGACGAGGAGGAGCCACGCCCATGCCCGCGACCATGAACGACGTGGCCCGCCTCGCCGGCGTCTCTCTCAAGACCGTGTCGAACTACTTCAACGACTACCCCTCGATGCGCCCCGAGACCCGGGCGCGCATCGGGGCAGCCGTCGACGAGCTCGGCTATCGGGTCAACCTGTCGGCGAGACGACTGCGCACCAGGCGGACGGGCATGATCTCGCTCATCGTTCCCGAGCTCGATCAGGCCTTCTTCGCCGAGCTCGCGCAGGAGGTGATCGCGGTGGCTCGCGAGCACGACCTGACGGTGCTCGTCGAGACGACCGGCGGCGATCGCGACCGTGAACTCCAGGCGATCAGCGGGGAGCGCCGCCAGCTGATCGACGGGGCCATCATCGACCCACTGGCCCTCGGACCGAGCGATGCGCCGCAGCTCGCCGGAGAACCACTCGTGATCATCGGCGAGCGCCAATTCGAGGGGCTCGCCGATCACGTGCTGATCGCGGATGAGGGGGTGGCGAAGCGCGCCACGGAGCATCTGCTCGAGATCGGCAGGCGCAGGATCCTGGTGCTCGGCCCCGGGGGAGCGGTCGCGACCCACACGTCCGCTCTGCGCCTGCGGGGGTTCCAGGCCGCGATGGCCGAGGCCGGCCTCCCGCTGGTCGATGCGCTCCTGGCGCCGACGGACGCGTGGAGTCGCGACGCGGGAGCCGCCGCGGCGGTGGCAGCACTCGAGGCTGGGGCGAGGGATCCTGCGGTGCGGTTCGACGCCGTCCTCGGCTTCAACGACGCGCTCGCGCTCGGGGCGCAGTGGGCGCTCCTGCAACGCGGTGTCGACGTGCCCGGCGACGTGGCCGTGATCGGCATCGACGACACCCGCGACGCCCGATTCGCCCACCCGACCCTCACGACGATGTCGCCGGGAAGCTCGCAGATCGCCCGGCGTGCGGTCGAGCTGCTGGTGGCGAGGATCAAGGATCCGTCACCCGCGCTCGGATTCGCCTCGATCGTGGCCGACTACGAGCTCGTGGTCCGCCAGTCGACCGGCGTCGCTCGGCCACCGCGACCTCTACCCTGAAGACCGAACCCTGACGAAAGACGACATTCGATGACGAATTCCCCGCTCTCCGGCGAGCAGACCACCATCACCCACGGCCCGTACAGCGCGACGATCGCCGCGGTCGGAGCGGCACTGCGCGTGCTCACGCACGATGGACGCGACCTGGTCGTGCCGTTCGAGGCGGACGAAATTCGGCCGGTGTTCCGCGGCGCGATCCTGGTGCCGTGGCCGAACCGCGTGGTCGACGGCACCTACACGTTCGATGGCGTCGACTACCAGCTGCCGCTGACCGAGCCGGCCCGCGGGCATGCGCTGCACGGCTTCCTGGCATGGGCGCGCTACACGGTGATCGACCGGAGCGATTCGTCGGTCACGCTGACCGCCGACGTGGTGGCGAACGACGGCTACCCCTGGCCGCTCACGATCGAGGTCACCTACGCGCTCGGTGACGATGGCCTGACGACGACGGTCGCCGCGACGAACACCGGTTCGTCAGACGCCCCGTATGGCACGGCGCCGCACCCGTACCTCCGCGCGGGCGAGGGGCACGTCGACGACTGGACGCTCGAGCTGCCCGCCTCGCAGGTCGTCACGGTGACGGAAGAGCGCCTGCTGCCGGTCGCGGTCGAGCCGGTCGACGGCCCCGGGGCCGGTTCGCCGCTGGGCGTCTTCGACTTTCGGGCCCCCCGGGTGATCGGCGAGACGTTCATCGACCACGCGTTCACCGGGCTGACGCGAGACGACTCGGGTGTTGCGCGAGTGGTGTTGCGGGCTCCGGGGAATTCCGGCGTCTCGATGACCTGGGGCACTGAGCTGCCGTGGGTGCAGGTGCACACGGCAGACCGCCCGGAGGCCGCACTCAACCGCGTGGGCCTCGCCGTCGAGCCGATGACCTGCCCGCCCGACGCCTTTTCGACCGGCGACGACGTGGTGCGCCTCGCCCCGGGTGCGATGCACCGGGCCGCCTGGACGATCGCGGCGCTGTAGGGGCTTGCTCGCGGCGCTGACGCGCGCGGTTCAGGATGCAGAGCGGCGGGTGGGCGCGGATCCTTGTGTTTCGGGGTCGTTCGGGACTGTGTTCCTGAGTCGTGCGCACCGACGGGAGCGCTCCCGCGGGCCCTGGCGCCACACGTGCCCCGCGCCGTGCCTCCGCGCGTTCCTGCACCGCACGTGCCCCGCGCCGCGCTGCCGCTTGTCCGGCAGGAATCCAGGCGCGCTGCGGCCTGCCCACGCGCGAGAACGCGCTCATCACGCCCATTTGCCTGAGTTGCGCGCTCGTCGCACGGCCCACACCTGCCGCAACGCCAGACGCCGCCCGGGTCGTGCCCGAGCGGCGTCTGGTGTTCGTGGTGCGGGGTCTAGTCGTCGAAGACGCCGAGGCCCTTGGAGCCGGACTTGATTCCGATGGCCGCCGCGACATCGTCGGGAATGCCCACGGCGACGCCCAGGGCCGACTTGATCGCCGCGATCATGCTGGCGATCGGCAGGACCGCGGTGGTCTCGACGTTGTTCCAGCGCGATCCCTTGGCCTTGGCGAGAGCCTGGACCGAGTCGTACCGGGTCACCGTGCGGTTGTCGCCACCACCCCAGCCGACCAGGGTCGACTGGGCGCCCGTCAGGCGCTGGTTGAAGAGGTTGCCGGTGATGACCAGGTTCATGTTGTCGACCGGGATGTTCGTCACGCCGTCCAGGGCGTAGATCTGGAAGAGTCCGCCGGATCCGAACACGTTGTTCGAGACGGTGACGTTCTTCGTGATCCAGGTGAGAGTCGGGTCGGGCAGGGGACGTCGGCGATCGTGGCCGGTTCTATTGGTGTCCGCCTGGCGACGCTCGTCCTGGGCGAGCTTGACGCCGAACAGCCGGTTGCCGCCGATGTCGTTGTTGTAGATCTGGGCATTGGCCGTGTTGTAGATGAGTACACCCATCTTGTTGCCATTCAACTCGTTGTTGGCCACGATCACGTGGTCGGAGAGCTCCGCTTCGATTCCGTCGACGGTGTTGTCATTTGACCGACTATTGACGATAGTGGCGTCGTACACCGACTCGTCCAGCCAAATGCCCGTGCCGTCGTTGTCGCTCGTGTCGACGTTTGAGATATCGACTCCCCGTGAGCGTGTCACCTTGATTCCGCCGGCCACGGGCTCGGGGTTGAACCCTTGGTCGTTGTTGTCGAGAACCAGGGAGTTCTGAACCTTGAGCCCGTACGCCGAGTTCGCACCGATGCCGAGAAGACCGCTGCCGGCCACCGTGAGGTGATCGAGGGTCGTGTTGTCGCTCTCGACGTTGATGCCGATCATTGCGTTGTCTTCGACGGTGAGGTTGCGTGCCGTGATGCCGGTGTTGCTGAGTCGGACAGCGCCGCGCTGAAGGTATGGAGTGCCGTATCGGCGGACTCCAAAGCCCTGCAGCACTGTGTTCGGCGACTGGACGACCAGTGCCTGCTCCTGGTTGCTGATGCGAACCGAGTGGCCGTTCGGGTTGGAGCCTAGGACGATGCGCCCCGAGTTCGCGTCGGGGTAGAAGGTCCCGGCGGTCACGGCTGCGGCGGAACCGACCTGCGTGAGCTCGGTGCCGTCGAGGAAGACCTGGTCGGGTCGCGCCGCGTACGGCTTAGTGGAGTCGACGAACCACGGGTTGTCGGAGATACCGTCGATCTGCGACGACGGGAAGTAGCTCCACGGCGTCGTCCAGCGGGAGCCCGAGGTGTTCCAGTCGGCGACCTGCTTCGAGCCGTCGAGCCAGACGGTCTCGCCGGGGTACGACTGGATGGTCAGCGTCTTCGACCGGGGCACCGTGACGGACTCGTTGTAGACGCCCGCGCGGAGGACGATCGTCGATCCGCTACTAGCCTTCGCGACGGCAGCGGCGAGGGTGCGAACCGGGGCGTTCGAGTTGCCGTTGGCCGAGTCGTTGCCAGAGGGCGACACCAGGATGGCGCCGGCTGGAACGGTATAGCGGGTGCTGCCGACGGTCGCCGAACCTCGATCGCCGGAGGTCACCGGGGTGGAGACCGGCGGCGTGACCGGCTGCGCGGGGGTGGCCGGGGGTGTCGTGGGCGAGGGGGTCGGCGCTGGCACTGGCGCCGGGGTGTTCGCGTTCGTTGCGGGGTTCTGTGTCAGCGACAGGTTGTCGAGAGTGGTGCTGGCCGCGTTGGTGTTGCTGCCGCTGGCGTACTCCCAGAAGGCGAGGCTTCCAGCGCCCGAAATGCGAGATGATGACGAATCCGTGAGAGCCAGCTGCCATGCGGGTGCCGTGGCTCCAGACGGATAGGCGCGGGCCTTGATCGACACTGTGGCCGAGCCCGTTACTTGGAACTCGGCTGCGATGTCAGATCCGGGAGCGTAGGCGCCCGGAAGTGTGAAGCGGCCCAGATTGACCTCGACCGTCTTGTTCAATCGCGATACAGCGAGAACGGCGGAGCCGGTCTTGCTGATCTCAACCCGGCCGCGATACGTGGAGTCGTCGCTCTGGCGACGGATCTCGAAGGCGGTGTACAGGCCGGACGCGGCGCTGGGGAGACCGATTGTGGCCTTCACTCCGGTGTCGCGGGAATTCGTTTGCTTGAGGGCCAGCCGGGCGGAGGTACCAGGCCTGAGGCCCGAGATGCGTCCTTCCCCCGAGGCGACGGCGGCACTGGCTCCAGCGCCGAGGCTGGCGGTCCAGACACCCCCCTTCGTGGCGGAACCCCAACCGGTCGAGACGGTCCGTGCAAATGAGTCGGAGGCCACGGTGGAAGGAGCCGCAGTTGCAAGCTCAGCGGGAAGGGCCGCGGCGAGGAGCACACCGACGGAGAGGCCGGCGACGGCGGGGAGAGAGAATCGCCGCCGTTTCACAGCGTGGCGAGGCGCAGAGGAAGTCACCCTTGGGTGGTCCTTTCGTCGGAGGAGCGTCAGCGGGTGTCCCCAGAATGGGGGCCACAAGGGAACAATGCGTGTAACCCTATCCGTGCTGAAAGCTTCCTGGAACAGGCAATTTGCCAAAAGCCCCCGACAGAGTGTGGACGCTTTGGGGGACAGACCATACGTTTGCTCGCGTTCACGACTCGCTTAGAGTTGCGAAATGACTTCTCTCTCCGGCACTGTGGCTCGCAAACGGGCCACGACCGACGAGAGACCGACGACGGCCGATAAGAGCTCGGGCGTGGCTTCAGCGCAGTCGCCACCCCTGTATTCGAGGGGCATTGCCGCAGTCGCGCTCATCCTCCTGGCGATGCGAATTACCCTGCCGCAGGGTGTCGAGGTCGGCTTTGTTGTCGCGGCCCTTCTCGCCCCCCTCTGGCTGCGGACAGTGCGCTACTACCGCTTCATGCCGCTGCTGCTAATTGTCGGAACTCTCGCCGCGGGTGCCGGAATCTGGCTGCGGATCGCGAACAGAGGCGACCACGCGGTAGATAGCGGCATTGCGACGAGCACCACGATTCTCCTTATTGGAGCCGTGCTGTCGATCGGCCTCGTCCTGTGGGCCCGGACCGTCTTGTCGTTGCCGATGGTGGCGCTGTTCTTCGGCGTGGGGCTTCTCCTGGGAGTGGATCCCTCGGCGGCGCAGTTCGCAACAAATCCCTACAAGTTCGGGTTCGCGTTGCCGCTTGCGGTCATCGGCCTCGCTCTGGCGAAGCTTTCGCGTCGGTGGTGGGTTGAGCTCCTTGGGGTCGTCGCACTGATCGGTCTCGCGGCAACTCACGACGCGAGGTCGACTTTTGGGCTGCTGCTGCTGGCGGTCGTACTGCTCGTCGCCCAGATTCCGTTTTTTCGTGCCGGGCACGGAGGGTCCGCCTTCCTCGTCTCACTCGGGGTCGTAGTGGTCGGCATCATCGTCTATAACGTCGGCCAGGCGCTAGTGCTCTCCGGGCTTCTCGGCGAATCGACGACCCAGAGGTCGCTGGCTCAATTCGATGCCTCCGGGTCGGTCCTGCTGGGAGGGCGACCCGAGCTCGGAGCGACTCTGGCGCTCATGCGCCACACTCCGTGGGGCTTCGGAGCTGGAACTGCGCCGAACCCTTCTGATATCCGCGTGGCGCAGGAGGGCATGGCGGCGATTGGCTATGACCCGAATAACGGCTACGTGACGAGGTTCATGTTCGGCGGCCACTTCGAGCTGCACTCCGTGTTCGGTGACCTGTGGGCGCAGACGGGGGTCGCCGGTCTTCTCTTCATCGCCGTGGCTGCCCTCGCGATGGTCTACGGGGTCACTCGGAACATTGCCGACGGAACGGCTGCGGCCATCTTGCTCTACGTGGTGGCCAAATCCATGTTCGATCTCTTGTTCAGCCCATTCTTCAGCGCGGAGCAGCTCTTCGTGCTCGCGCTCGGGCTCGTCGCCGTTCCTGTGGCACAGGGAGCCTTCCGAACAGACCGCGGTCAGCGGGCGTATTCGAGAACGTCGTCCATGGGGCCCTCGAAGCGTGCTTTCGGGTGGAAGCCCGCACTCTCCAGGGCTGCATCGTCGAAGGCGGCGGACTCCCGGGCGTAGTCGCTCGGTCGGACGACCCACACACGCTTCACGTCGCTCAGCCGCTTCGAGCTGGCGTCAAGTCGAGCAGAGACGCCGCGCAGGCTTGCGTCCGTCGTCGGGGCTACGACCAGCGTGAGGTCACGCAGCCCGACGAAGTCGTCGGGGTAGGCCACAGCGATATTGCGAGTCGTCCGCTCGACTGTGGCCGCCGTCGTCGTGTCGAGCGGCGCGAAGTACACCCCGTCGCCGGGCTGCGCATGGGAGTCGATCCAGGCCGCTGTCGCTGACCAGTCCGTGCCGCTCTTACCGGTTTCCTGGCGCTGCGAGAGGTAGATCGGAAGGGCCAGGAGGGCGACGAGCGCAACCGCGCCGAGCCTCAACCAGCGCCGGCCGAGAGAGGTGATGCCGATCCCGATGAGGAGGGCTGCCGCCGGCGCGCAGAAGGTGAAGTACCGCGGGTTGTAGAGCGGCGAGACGGCCAGGGAGTAGACGGCGACGATCGCGGTGGGAAGCAGCAGCCAGGTCAGCGCGACGACCACGGCGAGGCGATCGCGTCGCCGAACCAAAGCCACGACGGCGACCACGATGAGTGCCCAGCCGACCACTGCGAGAGCGAGCGCCGCGAGCGACCACAGCGACTGACCGTCGCTGGACGCCCCCACGCGCGTGGGTGTCTCGCCGAGGAACCACTGATTGACGATCGCGCGGCGGATGAGAGCCGGGGCCGACACCGCGTTGTCGCCGAGTTGCCCGCGCTGGCCGAGAGAGGCCACCACGACGGGGGAGGCGATCGCGACCCCGAGCACCGCGCTGACCAACCACGCGGCGGCACGACGCACGCTGGCCGCCCGGGCGGCGAGGAGGGCTGCCACGGTGACGGCGTGGGCGACGACGAGCAGTGCGACGTAGATATTGAGTGCGCAGCCGGCGGCGACGAGGATCCCGTACCCGGCCCAGGCACGTGTCTTTCGTTCGCCTCGCAGTGCGACTACCAGGGCTACCGTCGCCCAGACCGCGATGGCGGCGCTGAGCCCGAACGACCGCGCCTCGATGCCCATCCAGGTGATGCGGGGCAGGACGATGGCGACGACGGCTGCTGTCAAGGCGGCATCCGGACGCCCGAGTCGTCGTGCCAGCGACCACACGCCGACGACGGTGGCCCCCGCGGCCAGGGCGCTCGGCAGCCGCAGCGCGAAGGCGCTCCAGCCGAATGCCCCTCCCCAGAAGTGGATGACGAAGTAGTAGACGGCATGCACCGCGTCGATGTTGTGGACCAGCTGCCACAGCTCTCCGGTGCTGCGTCTCGCGGCGGAGATCGTGGCTGCCTCGTCGGTCCAGAGCGACACGTTCCACGAACCCAGGAGCGCGATCACCGTCGCCACGACGAAGAGCGCGACGGCAATACCGGCGGGAGACAAGCGGAAGCGGCCGGTCGCGGTCGCCGAGTCGGCTCTTCGGGAAGCGACGCGCTGTGATGACGTGGTCAAGGTCCGGCGATAATAGCAGTCGGTCGCCGTAGCGCCCTTCGACCCGAGAGGACCAGGCATGAGCGTCTCCCGTCGCGCCGTCATCGCCACAGCCAGCATCGTCGTGGGGGTCGCCCTTGTGGTCGTCCTTCTCGTCGTCGTGCTCACGAATGCCGGCAACGCACCCGTTGCCGGGCCCACGAACAGCGCGACTGCGACGTATTCCGACGCCCCGACCTCGAGAGCCAGCGCGACACCGGGCGCCGGCTCGGCAACGATCGAGCCCACAGAGAAGCCGGCCGTCGGCACTCAGAGCGTCCCAGGGGCGACCCCATCGGCCACGGCCGAGCCCGGAACCTCCTCGGGTCTCGCGCAGAAGCCCGTCGATCTCGGTACACCGGCCAAGCTCACCTCGCAGGTGGGCGTGTCTCTCGAGGGAGTCGCATCCGTCTCGGGCAAGGGCGACGGAGTCGGCGAGGTCTCCGGCCCGTCCGTCCGCTTCACCGTCTCCATCGACAACGGCTCGTCGAAGACGCTCGATCTGACATCCACTGTCGTGAACGTCACCTACGGTTCTGACGACACCCCCTCCAGTGAGCTCGTGTCGCAGCGAAAGGGGTTCCCGAACTCGATCGCAGCAGGCAAGACGGCGATGGCGACGTACACGTTCCCGGTGCCGGCCAAGGAGCAGGGAGACGTGCGGATCACCGTCGATTACGGGACGTCCGTTCCGGCCGTGGTGTTCCAGGGTGAGGCCGCCAAATAGGCTCGTCCGAGCCTGGACCGGAGCAGTCGGATCCTTGTTTTCCGTTCTGCGAACCGTTCCACCCCTATTTGGGGGTATGTAACCCGAGCGGGGGTCACCTATAGTCGATTTACTGCTGTGAACCCGAAACTCGCGGCAGTCGTGAACCCGAAACTCACGCAGATCACACGTGGGAAACCCGACCCCACGGCTTACCCGAAGTGTTAGAGGCCTCCATGGAGCAATCCGTGCCGCCGCGCCTGCGCGTTGCCAGCATCGCCGCCGCCGCCGTCATCGTCCTGAGCAGTTTCGCCCTGGCAGCCCCCGCGCACGCGGACACGGCGCCCACGAACCCGGCGGACCCGAAGACTCCGACCACCGTGACCGCGGATTCCCTGCCGACGCCGCAGATCAACGGCGTCGTGTGGTCGCAGACCATCGTCGGCAACAACGTCTACGCGGGCGGAAACTTCACGACGGCTCAGCCGGCCGGGTCTGCCGCTGGTGCGAACACGGTTGCGCGGTCGTATCTGCTCTCATACAACCTCACCACCGGTGTGCTGAACTCCTCGTTCGCGCCCGTGCTCAACGGCCAGGTCCGAGCGGTAACGGCCTCGCCGGACGGCTCTCGCCTCTATGTCGGCGGTTCGTTCACCACCGTCAACGGCTCGAACGCGTACCGCGTCGTCGCGCTCGATCCCACCACGGGCGCGGTGGTGAGCGGTTTTGCGCCGACTCTGAACTCGACCGTCAACGCGATCGTCACGTCCGGTTCCACCGTCTACGTCGGCGGCGTGTTCTCGACCGTCAACAAGGAAACCCACAACAAGGTGGCGGCTCTGACGTCGGCCGGCAAGAACGTGCCTTTCACAGCCTCCGCGGACGGGGGCGACGTCAACGCGCTCGCCGTCTCACCGGATGGGCAGAAGCTCGTCATCGGCGGAAGCTTCACCACGCTCAACGGCTCATCGAACCCCGGTTACGGTCTCGGCGCAGTCGACGCGACGGGTGCGCTCCAGCCCTGGGCATCCAACAACGTCGTCAGGAACGCGGGCACGCAGGCGGCGATCACCTCGCTGACCAGCGACGCGAGCGGCGTCTACGGCTCCGGCTACACCTTCGGCCCGGGCACACTCGAGGGCTCGTTCCGTGCCGACTGGGCAACGGGCAACCTGGCCTGGGTCGAGGACTGCCACGGCGACACCTACAGCGTCGCCGTGACCGACAATGCCGAGTATGTCGCGGGCCACCCGCACTACTGCGGCAACATCGGCGGCTTCCCCCAGACCGACCCGCAGTCGAACTGGACGTTCCACCGCGCCATCGCGTTCTCCAAGGACGCGACGCAGACGGTGACCGCTGACCCCTACGGCTACTACAACTGGGCCGGTAACCCCGCCCCGTCGCTGCTCAACTGGTACCCCGAGTTCAACACGGGCACCTTCACCGGCAAGACTCAGGGCCCCTGGAGTGTTGCGGCCAACTCGAAGTACGTCGTCTACGGCGGTGAGTTCACGACCGTCAACGGCGTCCGTCAGCAGGGCCTCGCCCGCTTCGCCGTTCCGTCGGTCGCCCCCAAGAAGATGGGCCCGCAGGCAAGCGGCGCGACATTCGTGCCGAGCGGCATCTCGCTCTCGTCCGGTTCAGTTCGCCTGAGTTGGCCCGCCAACTCCGACCCCGACAACTCGTTGCTGTCGTACGAGCTCTACCGCGATAACAACCAGACCACTCCGATCTACAAGGTCAAGGCCGACTCGTCGGTCTGGAACAAGCCTGCGATGGGCTTCACCGACACCGGGCTCACCCCGGGGGCCACGTACAGCTACCGCCTCCGCGCCACCGATCCGGACGGCAACACCGTTCTCGGTGACGGCGTCTCCGTGACGGTCTCGTCGAAGCAGCCCTCGACCTACACCAACACCGTCCTCGCGCAGGGTGCGTCGTCGTTCTGGCGCTTCGACGAGGCCAGCGGCACCACGGTCTTCGACGCCGCCGGCTACAACGACATGACGGCAGGATCCGGAGTGTCTCGCGGCGCAACGGGAGCAACCGTCGACGGTGACACCGCGTCGACCTTCGATGGCACGGGCAACGGTCTCGCCGCGACCCGGACGGCCGTCGCCGGCCCTCAGACGTTCTCGGTCGAGGCGTGGGTCAAGACCACGTCGACCGACGGCGGCAAGATCGTCGGCTTCGGCAACTCGCCCACCGGCACGTCGTCGTCGTACGACCGCCACCTCTACATGGACCAGTCCGGCAAGGTGAACTTCGGCGTCTACAACGGCAACACGCAGACCCTCACGAGCCCCTCGGCCCTGAATGACGGCGCGTGGCACCAGCTGGTCGGCACGCTCAGCAGCTCGGGAATGCAACTCTTCGTCGACGGCAAGCGTGTCGGCACCCGCAGCGACGTGACGAGCGCCCAGGACTACAGCGGCTACTGGAGAGTCGGCGGCGACTCGTCGTGGTCCGGAGCGAACTTCCTCAACGGCTCGATCGACGACGTGTCGGTCTACCCGACGGCTCTGACGCAGACGCAGGCGAACAACCAGTACGTCGCGGCCGGCTACGCCTCACAGCTCAACTCGGCTCCGAGCGACAACTACGGCAGCCGGGTCTTTACCGACGACCCGTACCTCTACTACCGCCTCGGTGACTCCGCGGGCGCCTCCACAGCGAAGGACTCGAGCCTCTCGGGTGCATCCGGCAGCTATGCCGGTGGCGTGACGCAGGGCACTAAGGGCGCTCTCTCGGGAGTCTCCGACACGGCGGCGACGTTCGACGGCTCGAGCGGTCAGGTCAATAGCTCGCAGTCGTTCAACGACCCCGAGGTCTACACGATCGAATCGTGGTTCAAGACGACCACGACGTCGGGCGGCAAGATCGTCGGCTTCGGCTCCAGCCAGACGGGACAGTCGGGTTCGTACGACCGGCACGTCTACATGCAGGACAACGGTCAGCTCGTCTTCGGCACCTACACGGGTCAGACGAACACGATCACGACCCCGGGCTCCTACAACGACGGCACCTGGCACCAGGTCGTCGCATCGCAGTCGTCGGACGGCCTCAAGCTGTACGTCGACGGAGTGCTCCAGGGCACGAACCCGACCCCGAACGCCCAGGCCTACACGGGGTACTGGAAGATCGGCGGCGACACCACGTGGGGCTCCTCGAGCGCCTACTTCGCCGGATCCATCGACGAGGTGTCCATCTACAGTCGGGCCCTCTCGGCCGCCACGGTGAGCGACCACTACGCTCTGGGTGCCGGCACCGTCAACGTCGCGCCGACGTCGTCGTTCACCTCCTCGGTGAAAGACCTCTCGGCCTCGTTCGATGCCTCGGCCTCGGCTGACACCGACGGGACCGTGGCGAGCTACGCCTGGGACTTCGGCGACAACGCCTCGGGCACCGGCAAGACGCCTGCGCACACCTACGACAAGGCCGGCACGTACACGGTCACCCTCACGGTGACCGACGACAAGGGAGCGGTCGGAACGTCGACCGGTCAGGTGACGGTGACGGCGCCGCGAGTCAACGTCGCGCCCACGGCCTCCTTCACCTCGACGACCACCGACCTCTCGGCAGCGTTCGACGCGTCGGCGTCCTCCGACTCCGACGGGTCCGTCGCCTCCTCTGCCTGGGACTTCGGTGACGGGCAGACAGGCACGGGGAAGACCGTGACCCACGCCTACACCCAGGCGGGCACCTACTCCGTCAAGCTGACCGTGACCGACAACGAGGGGCTGTCGTCGACGTCGACCTCCTCGGTCACCGTCACGGCTCCGCGCGTCAACGCCCCGCCGACGGCTGCCTTCACAGCGACCACGACGAACCTCGGCGTGAGCGTGAGCGGTGCCGCCTCCACCGACTCGGATGGCAGCATCTCGTCGTACGCCTGGGACTTCGGCGACGGATCGTCGGCGGCCACGGCGACCGCCAGCCACACGTACATCGCGGCGGGCACCTACACCGTCACCCTGACGGTGAAAGACAACGAGGGAGCCAGCGGAACGACCAGCAAGACCGTCACGGTCGCTCCGCCCGCCAACGTGCCGCCGACCGCTGCGTTCTCCACGAGCTCGAACGCTCTCGTCCTCTCGGCCGATGCCGCGACGTCGAGTGACTCCGACGGCACCGTCGCCTCCTACGCCTGGGACTTCGGCGACACCAAGGCCGCCACGGGCAAGACGGCGACGCACACCTACCAGTCGGCCGGCACCTACACGGTGACGCTGACGGTGACCGACAATCAGGGCGCCACCGGCGTCTCGACGAAGACCGTGACCGTGGACAAGGCGCCGAATGTCGCGCCGACAGCCTCGTTCACGTCGTCGGCCTCGGGTCTCGGTCTCAGCGTCGACGGGTCCACGTCGAGCGATCCCGACGGCACGGTCGTCTCGTACGGCTGGAGCTTCGGCGACGGCACGGCGACGTCGACCACCACGACGCCGAAGACGAGTCACACGTACACGGCGTCCGGCGCGTACGCGGTCAAGCTGACCGTGACGGACGACTCCGGAGCCACTGCCGTGCAGACGCAGAACGTGACGATCACGGCCCCGGCAGTCAACCAGCCGCCGGTCGCGGCCTTCACCTCGACGGTGACCGACCTCAAGGTCGCGCTCGACGGCAGCGGGTCGACCGACGCCGACGGCAGCATCGCCTCGTACGCCTGGAACTTCGGTGACGGCGCGACAGACACCGGGAAGACGACGAGTCACACCTACTCGACGGCCGGCACCTATACGGTCTCGCTCAAGGTGACGGACGACAAGGGCGCCACCACCACGAAGACCGCCACGGTCACCGTGACGGCTCCCGCGGCAGTTCCGTTCGCTCTCGATGCCTTCGGCCGCACGGTCAGCAACGGCTTCGGTACCGCCGACGTGGGTGGCGCATGGACCCGGATCGGGTCGGCTTCGGCTCTCTCGGTCTCGGGTGGCGCCGGTAAGGTGTCGCTCAGCGGACCCGGTGCGCAAGCCGGTGCGGAGCTCGCCTCCGTCAAGCAGACCGACACGGACTACCGACTCCAGTTCAGTCTCGACAAGGCGGCGACCGGCGGCGGAACCTACATCTCGGCCATCGGGCGCAAGATCTCGACGAACAACGAGTACCGGGCGGCAGTGCGACTGCTGAGCAACGGCACGGCGACGGTCGGCCTGAGCGCCTTCCCGAACTCGGCCACGGCGATCGCCCTCACGAAGGACACACCCGTCCCGGTGACGGTCTCGGCGGGAAGCTCGCTGAGCATGCGGGTGCAGGTCACCGGAACCAGTCCGACCCTGGTCCGCGCCAAAGTGTGGGCCACGGGCACCGCGGAGCCAACCGCCTGGACGGTCAGCGCCACCGATTCGTCGGCAACTCTGCAGACCGCCGGTGACGTCGGGGTCCTCGCCTACGAATCCGGGAGCGCCACCAACGGTGCTCAGGTGGTGAGCTTCCAGCAGTTGAGCGGCTTCAAGCCGTGAGTTCGACCGTCTCCAGTCGCCGGGGCCGGGGGAAGGGCAGCGCGTTCATCGTGCAGCAGTCCTTTCCCCGGCCTCGGCCGACGACGAACCCGTACCTGGTGATGCTCGGTGACGCGGTGTCGGCGCAGCCGGGTGTGACCCTCCGCACCTTCTCCTGGAAGTCGGCCCTGCTGACTCGCAGCGACGTCTTCCACGTGCACTGGCCCGAGATTCTCGTCTCGGGCCAGAGCCCGGTGAAGAAGCTCGTCCGACAGGCGCTCACTGTGGCGCTCGTGGCCAAGCTCGCCGTGACGCGCACCCCCATCGTCCGCACGCTGCACAATCTCGAGCGCCCGTCGGGCATCTCGCGCCGCGAGGTCGCGCTGCTGGCGTTGATCGAGCGGCGGACCACTCTCTGGATCCGCTTGAACGACGAGACCCCGACCCCATCGGGGCAGGCATCCGAGCTCATCCCGCACGGCCACTACCGCGACTGGTTCGAGCGGTTCGACAAACCGGACGCCCTTCCCGGCCGCATCGGCTTCGTCGGGCTCATCCGCCGCTACAAGGGCGTGGAGCGACTCGTCGAGGTGTTCCGCTCCGTGCCCGGTGCGGCCAGCCTCCACGTGGCCGGCAAGCCCAGCACCGATGAGCTGGCCGAGCACCTGCGGGGTCTCGCGGACGACGACGCGCGCGTCAGTCTCGATCTGCGGTTCCTCGACGAGGCCGCTCTGGTCGAGAGCGTGCGCCGCTCCGAGCTCGTCGTCCTGCCCTACCGCGAGATGCACAACTCCGGGGGCGTCTTGACGGCCCTGTCGCTGGATCGCCCCGTCCTCGTGCCGCAGAACGCGGTGACCGAGCGTCTCGCCGCCGAGGTCGGCCCCGGCTGGGTCCACCGCTACGAGGGCGACCTGTCGACGGACGACATCGTCACGGCACTTCATGATCCGCGCCCCGCCGACTCCCACCCCGATCTCGCGGCGCGGGATTGGCGCGATGCAGGCGAGCGGCACGTCGCGGCGTACCGCCGTGCGGTGGCGGTTCTCCGTTCCGGCCGTCGTTCGGGCGTCGAACAGTGACCAAGACCGACACCCCGGTCCGTTCCGGCGGAATGCGCCAGGTCGGCTCCACCGCGATGATCAAAATCTTCGTGATGGGCCTCTCCGGCGTTCTCGGCATCCTGACAAGCCGGGTCATCCTGCAGTCGTTCGGCACGGAGGCGTACGCCCAGTACGGGCTGCTGTCGAGTTTTCCGACGTTGCTCCCCTTCGCCGACCTGGGAATCGCGGCCGTCGTCATCAACGAGGTGGCCGGCTCGAGGTCGCCTCGAACGGACGACGTGGTCCGGCGGACTATCGTGACCGCGCTCCGCATCCTGATGGTCTCGGGCGGCATCATGATCGTCGTCGCGACCGTCATCACCGTCTTCGGCTGGTGGCCGACCCTGCTCGGCTCGGGCCTGATGCCCGGCGGCAATCTGACGGCTGGCCTCTGTCTCGTGATCTTCGGGATCGCGGTGCCGCTCACGGTCGGTCAGCGGATCCTGGTCGGGTTGAAGAAGACCAACGTGCAGGTGGCGAGCCAGGCGATCGTCGCCCCGTTCATGCTGCTCGTCATCGGCGCGCTCGCCCTGCTGATGATCCCGGCCGGCACGTTTCTGTCGGTCGTCTCCTACATCGGCAACGCCCTCCTCTCGGTCCTGTGCCTCTGGATCGCCGCTCGAGCGCTGTCGCCCCAGATCGGGCAGGCGTTCCGGCTGATCTTCCGCGTCCGCGCCTATCGCGGCGTCGCGGTCCTCGGCCTCGCGTGGCCCATGCTCGTGCAGACGCTCGCGCAGCCGATCGCGTTCCAGACCGACCGCATCCTGCTGAGCCACGTCGGCACGTCGCAGGATCTCGCCGAGTACAACCTCTCGTCGCAGCTGTTCGGCCTGGTGCTCCAGACCATCGCCGCGGCCGGCGTCGCGCTGTGGCCGATCTATGCGGGCCACCGGGCTGCGGGCCGGATCGCGTCGCCGACGAAGCCGACGTTCTGGTTCTTAGGAGGTGGGCTCGTCGTCGGGGGAGCGCTGGCGCTTCTCTCGCCGTGGCTCGTTCACTTCATCGCGGGCGGCAGGATCCAGCTCTCGCCGATCCTGCTGGTGTCGTTCGTCGCCTACGTCGCCCTGCAGGCCGCGAAGTATCCGATCGGCATGTACATGACCGACAAGGCGGGCCTCAAGTTCCAGGTCGTGCCGAGCCTCGCGATGATCCCGCTCAACCTCGGTGTGTCGTGGCTGCTCATCGCTCCGTTCGGCGCTGCCGGGCCCATCATCGGCTCGGCCCTGACCGTGCTGCTGCTGCAGATCATCCCGAACCTCTGGTACGTCTCGAAGGACCTCGCCCGGCGTCGAGCCGAGCAGCGCGCCGCTCCCGTCGACGAGACATCAGAGGCCGCGACGCGCTAGTTCGGCGTCGACGAGCCGGAGCCCGGCGCGATGCGCCCGCCATCCGACGACGAGAGTCTGCGGCGAGGTGAGGAACTGGCGCCTGCCGCCCTGGAGCAGGATCTCCCAGGCGACCTTCCTCGAGACGGCCTGCCACGCCCGCAGGTCGGCGTCGGATAGGTGCTTCGTCGCGTAGAGCAGCCGGTTGCGGATGTTGTGGAAGTAGTAGGTGGCGCTCTTGGCTTCGCCCGACTCGACGTGGCCGCCGCCCTTCTGCGTTCCTCCCTCGGCGTGGACGACGGTGACGTCGTCGAGCACGGCGAGGCGCCCGCCCGCGTCGACGACGCGCTGCGACAGGTCGACGTCTTCCCAGTAGAGAAAGTAGTCCTCGTCGAAGCCGCCGGCTCGCCGCCAGAGGTCGTCGGAGACCACGAGGCAGGCGCCGCTCAGCCAGGGGCGCAGTCGCGCCTGCGGGTCGGTGCGTCGACGGGACGACCGGATCCTGCCGTCATCGAGGTAGAGGTCGGAGCCCCCGAACCACAGGGACCCGTCGGGGCGCAGGATCCGCGGAGCCGCCATCGTCTCTGGGTCGTCCCGCACCGCAGCGTGCAGCGCCCCGAGTGCGCGCTCGTCGACGACCGCGTCGGGGTTGACGAGCAGATGAAAGCGCGCGCCGAGCTCCGCCGCCCGTGCCACGCCCCGGTTCATCCCTCCGCCGAAGCCGTGGTTGCTTGCGGGTGTCAGGAGGTCCCAGCCCTCCTCCTCGGCGAGTTCGGTCATCACGTCGCGTTCGGCAATCGTCGAGAAGTTGTCGACCACGACGACCCTCACCCCGTCGACCGCGCGACTGAGCGGAGCGAGGTTGACCCGAAGCAGGTCGCTCGAGCCGTAGTTCACGACCACGATGGACAGATCCTCGAACGAGCTCATAGGGTTCCTCCGCTGGTGCGGCCGAGACCGCGATAATGGGCAGTGTGACGACCGTTTCCAGCACGCCCTCTTCGGGCACGACCACTCCGACGCTCACGATCGCGGTGCTGACGTTCCGGCGCCCGGACGACCTGGGCGCGATCCTGCCGGCTCTCGTCGAGCAGGCTGCCTCGGTATCGGGGCAGGCGACGGCTCGCGTGCTCGTGGTCGACAACGATCCGGCCGCTTCCGCTCGTGATGCCGTCACGCTGGCTGGGGCCGCTGCCGATCAGCGGGGCGTGCGCATCGACTACGTCTCCGAGACCGAGCCCGGTATCGCCGTCGCCCGCAACCGTGCTCTCGCCGAATCGAGTGAATTCGACCTGCTGGTGTTCATCGACGACGACGAGCGTCCGTCGGCGACCTGGCTCGCCGATCTCCTCGCGCTTCAGCGAGAACGGGATGCCGCCGCCGTCGTCGGCCCGGTGGTGTCGGCCTTCGCCCACGAGCCCGATCCGTGGATCACGGCCGGCGAGTTCTTCGTTCGGCGTCGCCTCCCGACCGGGACCGCGGTCGAGGTCGCGGCGACGAACAACCTGCTCCTCGATCTCGCGTTCATCCGGCGCGAAGGTCTCCGGTTCGATGCCGAGCTGGCGGTCCACGGCGGCGAAGACACGCTCTTCACTCGACAGATCGTCGCGCGAGGCGGCCTCATGCTCTGGTGCGCGGAGGCGCTGGTCACCGACGTCGTACCGCCGGCGCGGCTCACCCGGCGCTGGGTGGTACTGCGCGCCTTCTCGAGTGGAAACGGGTGGAGCCTGACGTCGGTGATGTTGGCGCCGGGGGCCCTGGCACGAGGTCGGGTGCGAGCTCGACTGACGGCGCGCGGGCTCGTCCGGGTTCTCGGCGGGGTCGCAAGGATCCTTCGCGGTACTCTTCTCGGTTCCGTCGCCCAGCGGGCCAAGGGCGTCCGCACTCTGGCTCGCGGCGCGGGGATGCTCGGCGGCGCCTGGGGCTACCGGTACCAGGAGTACCGCCGGGCGAAGTAGCGGGGTCGTCGTCACTCGGCCACCGGCCTGGTCAGCGACCCACGCTCGGTGCGGAGGCGGCCGACGTCGCGGGCGTCAGCGAACGGGAGCCGGAAGTCGAGTTACGGCGTCCGTCGAGTCTCGCCTCGGTGAGCACGATGCCGATCACGCTCGCCTTGACTCCGTCGAGAGCGGCCAAGCCCTCGTGGAGTTGTCGACGGTTGGTCGTCTGGGTCCGCACGGTCACGAGGGTGCCGTCCGTGAGGTGGGAGAGCGTGAGGGCATCCGCGAAGTCGAGCACCGAGGCGGCCTGCACGATGACGAAGTCATAGGCCGCGGTCGCCGTCTGGACGAGTTGAGCCATTGCCGTCGAACCGAGTGCGAAGTGCGGGTTGGAATGGCCGCTCCCTGCGACCAGCAGATCGACGCCGTCCGCCCACGGGCGAGTGGCGTCGACCAACGAGGCAGCCCCATCGAGGACGTCGGTGAGGCCGAATCCGGCGCCTTCGGCGGTGAGGTGGTCCAGCGACGGTGCTCGGAGGTCGGCGTCGATCACGAGCACTCGGAGAGATCGTTCGGACGTCGCCAGGGCGAGATCGAGAGCGACTTCGGGGCCCTGCTCGCCGTGCGACGCCGCGGTCAGCGTGACCGAGCGGACTGCGCGCCCATTGCCCGCGAAACGCAGGGTGGCGCCGATACGGCGGAAGTCTTCGGCCTGGGCGCCCTCTGGGTCGTCCCGAAGCGCGATGCGCCCGTGAGGACCTCGGCGCACGGCGCCGACGACCGGGACTTCCGAGATCGACTCGATGTCGTCAGCCGTGCGGAGGCGGGTATCGAAGAGGAGCCGACCGATCGAGTAGAGGATGCCGAGCGCGAAACCGATCGCGGCGGCGGTGATCGTGATCAAGTGGCGGTTCGGGCCGGCGGGGTTCTGCGGCACGAGTGCGGGAGCGACGATGGAGATCGCGATGGGCGACCGTCCGGTCGTCGACGTCGGAGCGAGGTCGGTCGCGACCGTGCGGAGCGAGCGGGCCACGGCGTTGGCGATGTTCGTCGCGTTCTGGGCCGAGCCGTCGGTGACCGAGATGTTGACGAAGACGGTGTTGAGCGGCGTCTGCGCGGTGATCTGCCGAGCGAGGCGGGTCGGTGTCGTGTCGAGGTTCAGGTCGGCGATGACCGGCGTCAGCACGGCCGACGTCGTGGCGAGACCCGCGTAAGACTGCACGACGTTCTGAGCGAACGTGGAGCCCTGTGAGAGGTCGCTGCCGTTCGAATTCGTGCTCGACGCCACGAAGAGGCTCGTCTCGGCCCGGTACGAGTCGGCGAGAGTGGCGGTATAGCCGATTCCGAGGAGCCCGCCGACGATCGTCAGCGCGACGATGACGATCCAGCTCTTGCGGAGTGCTTTCCAGTAGTCGTTCGGGTCCATCGACAGAGATTCCGTTCCTGATCAGGGTGGGCCGACATCAATGGGCGGAAGATTCGGGCTTCCGGGCCTTCGGCGACCGCGGCGAGTGCGGGCAACAGCACGGACCGCGACGGTTCCGCTCAGCCTACGGGGTGGCGGGGAGTACCTGCGAGCCCGGTGCCGGCTCAAGGGGCACCCCAGTCCGCGGGGTCCTCACCCTCAACGTACGTCCTCCGAGGCGGCACCGGGGCGAACAGCAGAGGCGGGATGGCGGGGACGACTCCCGAGGAGGACGGGCGGTGGCTCGTACAGGTACCGAGCCCGAGTGAGAGCGGCGAGGCGGTACACGAACAAAGCGATCGCGACGGCCACTGTTGCGATCAGGGGTGGGACGATGGGCGCGAATGGGAGCAGAGGCCCGAGCAACGGCGTCTGATGGATGACGAAGACAAAGACCAGGATGACCGGCGTGTGCGCCAGGTAGATCGGCAGGGTCTGACGACCTATTCGCGCCAGGAACGAGACCGGAGTCAGCAACCGGCTGAGCGCGATGCCTCCTAGAACTCCGACGATCGAGTTGACGAAATAGACACCCGGAACGTGAGTGAGACCAAACAGGGCGACGGTAACTGAGATGGCAGCCCAGACGCCGAAAGCCGCGACGAGAATGCCCCGCCTCGAGGTGTTGCCAAACCAGAGGATCCAGGAGCGCAGGTAGATGCCCGAGATAAAGAAAAGGTAGTACTTGAAGACACCCTCCCAGCCGTCGTTGATGCCGTCCCACCCCATCAGGGCGATGAAGGCCGCGGCTGCGGCTACTCCGATCTGCAGCCGGACGTCAACTCCGCGGGTGGCGCGGGCGATGATGAAGAAGAGAGCCAGCGCCCAGATGAACCAGAGCTCGTAGATCGGCATGATCGGCGACAGCAAGAGCCCGACGACCGTGTCGCGAACGCCGCAGCACTTGCCCTGTGTCACCAGCCCGAGCTGGAAGAAGAGAGCGCCGATGGTCTCCCAGATAAGGAAGACCCAGACGAACAGGAGCACCTTCGACCGGAGCAGATCAGACCACGACGCACGGATCCACTTGGGGGCGAAGAGGCCGGAGAGCGTGAAGAACAAGGGCATACGCAACGACGCAAGAGTCTCGTCGACAGTGATCCACCACTGCACGTGGAAGCCCGCGCTCAGGAGCCAGCTCGTCGAGTGGTAGAGGGTGACGAGCAGGATCGCGATGCCGCGACCAGTATCGATCCAGGGGACTCGATCCTTGGCTGCGCGCGGGCTCGTGGCAGTAGACGACACGATGGCCTTTCGGGTTCGGCTGGACATTCGGGTATCCGACCTTGCCCTGAGCGTAGAGCCAGGATGCCCGCTCCGCCAGTTTTCGAGGCGGGCGGGCTCACTTCAGGATGCGGCCCTAGCCCTCTTCGATGTCCGAGAACAGGATCCGGACGCCACCGGTCGCGAGCTCGAACACACCGGGGAACAGCGCGCCGGCCTCTTCGGTCGCCACAGCAGCACTGGCCGAGTCGTAGTCGGCGAAGTAGAGGTCGACCGAACGGTAGGCCGGCGTCTCGCTTCCGTCCTCCTTGGGCCAGACCTTGCTGGTCTCGACCTTCGTGATGCCGGGGAGTGCCTTCGCCTTGGTGAGCGAGTCGGCGTAACCGGCCTCGAACGCCTCGGGGTCGGTGGGGTTGTCGTAGATGAAGGTGATCTTCGTGGGCATGAGGGTCCAATCGATTGTCGTGACCGCGGATTTCTACACAAGTACGCCGGCAACTGCGGTGGCGTCCAGGGACTCGTCACGAAGAATCCGCGGCACCAGACCCGCCCTCTCGAACAGAGCGCACGTGGCGTCGGCCTGCCGAACGCTCGTCTCGACCACGAGGGTTCCGCCCGGCGCGAGCCTCCGGCTAGCGCCCTCGGCCACCCGCGCCTGCAATGCCGTGCCATCGGGTCCGCCGTCGAGGGCGATGGCCGCCTCGTGCAGCCGCGCTTCCTGCGGCATGAACGCGATCTCGCCGGTCGGCACGTACGGGGCATTGGCGACTATCACGTCGAAGCGGCCCGCGTGCTCGGGCGGCACCGCGTCGTAGAGGTCTCCGACGAAGGCTCGGCCCGGGTCGCCGAGGTTGAGCCTCGCGCACTCCACGGCGCGCGGGTCGAGGTCGCTCGCCAGCACGATCGCGTCCGGGCGCGCTCTCTCGAGAGCGGTGGCGAGGGCCGCCGACCCGCAGCAGAGCTCGAGGATCCGCGGAGCCGCGATCGATGCCACGGTCTCGAGGGCGGTCTTGAGCAGCAGCACCGTCCGCAGCCGAGGCACGAAGACGCCGTCGGTGACGTGCACGCGGATACCGGCGAACTCGGCCCAGCCGAGCACGTACTCGATTGGGCGCCCGGCGACGCGCTCGGCGACGAGGAGTCGCAGCTCGGCCTGGTCTGCGGCCGCCTCGACGAGCAGCGCTGCCTCGTCTTCGGCGAAGACGCAGCCCGCCAGACGGAGTTCGTCGACGATGGTCGTCATGGCGACCTCCTTCGTCACGGCAAGACTGCCACTCCCCGGGCCGGTGGCGCGAGGCCCGGTTACGATTCGAGCATGGCTGACGACGACCGGGGCGCTCTCGACGCGAGGGCCTATGGCCGAGCGGCGTCGGGCGACGAGCGCACAGCGGCCCAGCGCGAGTGGCTCGAGCGGCGCGCGGCCCGGCGGGAGGCAGCGGAGCGGACGGCTGCTCTGAGCGGGAGTGTCGCGGATCCTTCGGTCTCGGAGGCGCAGGATCCCCCGGGGCCGAGCGAACGCACCGACGCCCCCTCCGATCTCGACTCGGCGCCTATCGAGGTGTCGCGTCGCCGATTCTCGCGCGGCGTGGTCGCGGGCGTCGCCGCCCTCGCGCTGCTCGTCGGCGCGGGTGTCGGGGTGGGTGCCGTGCTCGCTCTGAGTGCCGACGGCTACTTTCTCGCCGGTCAGAACGAAGCAGCCGTCGACAACCCGGCCACAGAATCGGGCTCGACGTCCGACCTGCTGCCGGCGACCGGCGATCCGGCTGAGACCTCGCGTCTCGCCGCCGGAGATGCGGCTGTCGGCTCCGACAGTCTGCAGACGACGCTGGAGGCCGCCGACGCGCTACTCGCGCGTCGCGCTACCGCGGCCGACAAATACCCGCTTTCATTCGACGCCAACGACGTCTTCGAGACGAAGTCGACTCGTCTGGTCACGGCAGCGGGAACGAGTGCCGAAGTCTTCGTGGCCCGCGCCGCACAACCCGACGGAGGGTTCTGCCTCCTCATCTCCGGGAGGGTCCGCTCCGCGCAAGACAGCTCCGCCTCGGCAAGCTGCGCCACCCGGAGCGACTTCGCCCAGGGCGGTCTGACCTACATGACCGATGACTACACGATCTCGTGGTTCGGCGGACAGATCAGCGTGACGGTCGGCAAATAGGCGGGCTAGTCGAATTCGGGCCGGGCGAGGATCCGCGCCCACCATGTTCCCGGTGCGACCGCGGGGGCGTCCCTCTCGTCGAGCGCCCGGCGCAGACGACGCACGCGCTCGTCGCGGGGGATCGGTTCGGGAGTGGCCGGCGGCGCGAGAGTCTCACCGCGCTGGAGGGCCGCCAGTCGCGCGCGGGCCTCATCGCGCGTCATCGGGGGAGGCACGGGCGGCCGATCGCCGAGGTAGAAGACGCGAAAGGCCTCCAGGAACGCCTCCGTGTCGGCCAGGGAGCGGTTGAGCCCGGTGGCGTTACGTCCGCTCGGGTCGATGATGAGCACGCGGCCGTCGGGAGTCTCGACGATGCGCTCGGCGTCGGGGCTCCACACGTGGCCGACGATCAAGACGGACGCGCCGTCGACGGTCTGGCGGTCGGTCGGATCCTCGTAGAGTTCGATGCCGAACCGTGCGTCGCTTGCCATCTGCGGAGCGTAGCGCGCTCGTGCCCGGCTGCGCTGGGCTGCACGCTGCTCGCCGCTCGTGACTCGCGAGCTCGCCTGATCGCCGGGCGCGGGGCGCGGGGCGAGATCGCGGTAGATCGCGCCATCTCGCGGTGGTCGATGGCGGTGGGCGCGGATCCTACGCTAGTCCATACGGACGAACCTCGGCCCGTCGTAGCCGTCGCGGCTGACCCGCGCGGTGAAGTCGGCGAGCGAGCGCACCCAGTGGCCGCGCTCGCCGTAGAGCGCCTGGTAGACGACGACCGGCTGTTCGGTCTCGGTGTCGCGGGCCACGAGGATCACCTCGTAGTCGTTGCCCTTGAAGTGGCGGTAGCGGCCGGGGTGCACGTCGGTCATCTCACTGAGGGTAGCCGTGTGCCGAGTGCCGCCGAATGCCCTGCGCGGCCGGGTCGAGAGCGCATTCGGCGCCACTCGGCGAGCCAGGTGTTCTGCCAGACGGCGGATTGCACGACAGCTGACGGATCCTCCCCTCTAGACTCGGGCGCTGTGGCGAACATCTTCGACGTGGCGACCGAGGCGGGTGTCTCGCACCAGACGGTCTCGCGGGTCGTCAACGGCGATCCGACCGTGCGACCGGCGACGAAAGCCCGCGTCGACGCGGCTGTATCGAAGCTGAACTACCGGCCGAGCGCCGCCGCCCGAGCGCTGGCGAGCCGCAAGACGCGCACGCTCGGGCTCATCTCGACCGGAGGCCCGCTCTTCGGCCCGTCGAGCATCATGCAGGGCTTCGACGGCGCTGCCCGGCAAGCCGGTTACCAGGTGTCGATCGCCAGCCTGCCCACCGACGACTCCACCACGTTCGCGGCCGGGATGCGGAGCGCCGTCGATGCGCTCCTCGGCCAGAACGTCGAGGCGATCGTGCTCATCGCTCCCGACACCGCGGGAATCGACGCCATCCGGGCCGTCGACGTCGGCCGGCCGCTGGTCGCCGCCGACTCGACCGCGAGTGAGGGCCTGGTCTCCGTCTCGCTCGACCAGTACGCCGGAGCCGTTCTCGCCACCCGCCACCTCGTCGAGCTCGGCCACCGTCGCATCGTCCACGTCGGCGGGCTCTCGACCTGGACCGACGCCCGGGAGCGCGAGCGCGGCTGGCGCGATGTCGTCATCGCGGCCGGAGTCGAACCGCTCCCGGTCGTTCGCGGCGACTGGTCGCCCGAGAGCGGCTATCGCATCGGCCTCGATCTCGCCGACCGTGCCGACCACGGCGAGATCACCGCTGTCTTCTGCGCCAACGACCAGATGGCGCTCGGCATTCTGCACGCTTTGTCGGAGCGCAGGATCCGAGTGCCCGACCAGGTCAGCATCGTCGGCTTCGACGACGTGCCCGAGGCCGCGCACTACATCCCGCCGCTCACCACGGTGCGGCAAGACTTCGCGGCGCTCGGCCGGCAGATCATGTCGACGGTCGAGGCGCTGCTCGTGCCCCAGGGTGCGCCGCCAGCGGTGCAGGCCGCTCCGGCTCCCGCGCCGGCGCTCGTCGTCCGCGAGTCGACCGGCCCCGCTCCGGCCTAGCGTCGTTCCCGTCGCGAGTCCGCCGCGAGTGACGCCAATTGCCGCCGGGTGCGACGCCCTGCCCGCATTTGGCGGCACTCGCGTTTCGGCCTCCCCAAGTGAGCGCTCACATGGCAGAATGGCTGTGCCCCTTTGACGAAGACAAGGATGTCTCCATGACCTCTCCCGCCCCGACCGACTCCGCTCGACTGATCAGCGACGGCCGCGCGACCCTCGGTATCGAGTTTGGCTCGACCCGCATCAAGGCCTGCCTGATCGGCGGCGACTTCGCCACGATCGCCTCGGGCAGCTTCGAATGGGAGAACGAGTTCGTCGACGGTCGCTGGAGCTACTCGATCGAGGCCGTCGGTGCCGGCCTGCAGGCCTCCTACGCCGCCCTCGTCGCCGACGTGCAGGCGAAGTTCGACGTGGTCCCGACGACGTTCGCGGCCATCGGCATCTCGGCCATGATGCACGGCTACATCGCACTCGACGCGGGCGGCGAGCTGCTGGTGCCCTTCCGCACCTGGCGCAACTCGTCGACCGGCCCCGCCGCGGCCGAGCTCAGCGATGCGCTCGGGTTCAACATCCCGTTGCGCTGGTCGATCGCGCACCTGTACCAGGCGGTGCTCGACGACGAGCCCCACGTCTCCGAGATCGCCTCGCTCACCACTCTCGCCGGCTACGTGCACCACCTGCTGACCGGCCGCAACGCGCTCGGCGTCGGCGACGCGTCCGGCATGTTTCCGATCGACCCCGCGACGTCGAGCTACGACGCCTCCATGCGCCAGATCGCCCAGGAGCGTCTCGACGCACACACCTCCGGCCTCGACCTCGCCGCGCTCCTTCCCGAGGTCCTGCCCGCCGGAGCCGACGCCGGCACCCTCACCGACGCGGGCGCCGCCCTGCTCGACCCCACCGGAACGCTTCGGTCGGGCATCCCGTTCTGCCCGCCCGAGGGCGACGCCGGCACCGGCATGGTGGCGACCAATTCGGTCGCAAAGCGCACCGGCAACGTCAGCGTCGGCACGAGCATCTTCGCGATGGTCGTGCTCGACGAGCCGCTCCGGGCCGTGCACGCCGAGCTCGACGTGGTCACGACGCCGGTCGGCGATGCGGTCGCCATGGTCCACTGCAATAACGGTGCCAGCGAGTTGGCGTCGTGGGCGCGGGTGTTCGGGCGATTCAGCGAGGCGTCGGGCGCGGCCACGCCCATGGACGACGTCTATACGACCCTCTTCGCCGAGGCTCTCGAGGGCGACGCCGACGCCGGTGGCCTGCTGTCGTTCAACTACCTCGCCGGTGAGCCCGTGACCGACGTCGAAGACGGCCGACCCCTGTTCGTCCGAACCCCGGGCAGCAGCTTCACTCTCGCCAACCTCATCCGCTCCGAGGTGTTCGGCGCCTTTGCGACGCTCAGCATCGGCATGGAGATCCTCGCCGACGAAGACGTGCGGGTCGATCGCCTCCTCGCCCACGGCGGCCTGTTCCGCACCCCCGGTGCCTCACAGCAGCTGCTGGCCGCGGCCCTCGGCGTGCCGATCACCGTCGAGACCACCGCGAGCGAGGGCGGCGCGTGGGGCATCGCCGTGCTCGCCGCCTACCTCGAGCGCGCGTCCGAGACCACGCTTGCCGAGTTCCTCGACGGCGAGGTCTTCGGCGGTAGTGAGGCCGTGACCGTCGAGCCGACGCCGGCCGATGAGGCGGGCTTCGCCGCCTACCTCGAGCGCTACCGCACCGCGCTTCCGCTGCAGCGAGCAGCAGCGGCCGCCACCCCCACTCGTTCGAACCCGACCACCCCGAAAGAAGGCGCCGCCTCATGACCGAACCCCAAGGATCCTTCTCTCCCGCCGTCGAGCAGGCGATCCAGACGACACGAGAGCAGGTCGCGACGCTGCACTCCGAGCTGACGAAGTACGGCCTCGTTATCTGGACCGGCGGCAACGTCTCTGGCCGTGTGCCGGGCGCCGACCTCTTCGTGATCAAGCCGAGCGGTGTCGACTACGACGACCTCGCCCCCGAGAACCAGATTCTCTGCGACCTCGACGGCAACGTCATCGCCGGGAGCCCCGGCAGCGAGAAGTCGCCGTCGTCCGACACCGCCGCCCACGCCTACGTCTACCGACACATGCCCGAGGTCGGGGGAGTGGTGCACACGCACTCGACCTACGCCACCGCCTGGGCCGCCCGGGGCGAAGAGATCCCCTGCGTGATCACGGCCATGGCCGACGAGTTCGGCGGGCCCATTCCGGTCGGGCCGTTCGCGATCATCGGCGACGAGTCGATCGGCGAGGGCATCGTCGCCACGCTGACCGGCCACCGGTCGCGCGCCGTGCTCATGCAGAACCACGGGGTCTTCACCATCGGCAAAGACGCCCGCGACGCCGTCAAGGCCGCGGTCATGGCCGAAGACGTGGCCCGCACCGTGCATCTCTCCCGCCAGCTCGGCGACCTCATTCCCATCCCGCAGGAGAGCATCGACGCTCTCTTCGACCGCTACCAGAACGTCTACGGCCAAGCGCCTGAAGGAGCCACGAAATGACCCTGAACACCTCTCTCGACCAGTACGAGGTCTGGTTCCTCACCGGGTCGCAGGGCCTCTACGGCGAAGAGACGCTCCGCCAGGTCGCCGACCAGTCGCGCGAGATCGCTGATGCCCTCGGCGCGGCCGCCGGGGTTCCGGTCAAGGTCGTCTGGAAGCCCGTGCTCACCGACTCTGACGCGATCCGCAAGCTCGCCCTCGAGGTCAACGCCCGCGACGAGGTCATCGGCGTCACCGCCTGGATGCACACGTTCAGCCCCGCCAAGATGTGGATCGCCGGCCTCGACGCGCTCCGCAAGCCACTGCTGCACTTCCACACGCAGGCGAACGTCGAGCTGCCCTGGGCCGAGATCGACTTCGACTTCATGAACCTCAACCAGGCCGCGCACGGCGACCGGGAGTTCGGATACATCCAGTCGCGTCTCGGGGTCGCGCGCAAGACCGTCGTCGGCCATGTCTCGGATCCTCGTGTCGTCTCTCAGATCTCGACCTGGATGCGTGCCGCCGCCGGCTGGGCCGCGACCCGCTCGATGAAGCTCGCGCGCTTCGGCGACAACATGCGCAACGTCGCCGTCACCGAGGGCGACAAGACCGAGGCCGAGCACGTGTTCGGCGTCTCGGTGAACACGTGGGGCGTCAACGAGCTCGCCGCTGCGGTCGACGCCGCCACCGACGCCGACGTCGACGCGCTCGTGCAGGTCTACGTCGACTCGTACGACGTTGTGCCGGCGCTGCTCCCGGGCGGAGAGCGTCATCAGTCTCTCCGCGACGGCGCCGCCATCGAGCTCGGCCTCCGCTCGTTCCTCGAGGCCGGCGACTTCTCGGCCTTCACCACCAACTTCGAAGACCTCGGCTCGCTCAAGCAGCTGCCGGGTCTCGCCGTGCAGCGCCTCATGGCCGAGGGCTACGGCTTCGGCGCCGAGGGCGACTGGAAGACCGCCGTGCTGGTGCGCGCCGCCAACGTGATGGGTGCCGGCCTCCCCGGCGGTGCCTCGCTCATGGAGGACTACACCTACAACCTGGTGCCCGGCGCCGAGAAGATCCTCGGGGCGCACATGCTCGAGGTCTCGCCGTCGCTCACCTCGTCGAAGCCGTCGCTCGAGATCCACGCCCTCGGCATCGGCGGCAAAGACGACCCGGTGCGCCTGGTCTTCACCGCCGACTCCGGCCCGGCCGTCGTGGTGGCGCTCAGCGACATGCGCGACCGCTTCCGCCTTACCGCGAACGTCGTCGACGTCGTCGCCCCCGACGCCGACCTGCCTAACCTCCCGGTCGGACGCGCCGTCTGGGAGCCCCGCCCCTCGTTCGCGGTCTCGGCCGAGGCGTGGCTCACCGCCGGTGCCGCGCACCACACCGTCATGTCGAACGCCGTCGGGCTTGAAGCCTTCGAAGACTTCGCGCTCATGGCCGGCACCGAGCTGCTGATCATCGACGAGTCGACGACGCTGAGGGAGTTCCGCCGCGAGGTGCAGTGGAACGCGGCGTACTTCCGCCTGGCTCGCGGCCTGTAGCTCGCCTCTGCGCCTGACGCCACCTTTCGGGCGCGGCACCGTCTTTCGGCGGTGTCGTGCCCGTTTTCTGGTGTCGGGCCGATTTGCGGACTCGCGGCTGATTTACGGTGTCGGGGCTGCTGCCGGCCTGGCTAGCCTGGGGGCATGGCACAGCGCAGAGTCCTCATCCTCGGCGGCACAGGATGGCTGGGGCGCGAGATCGCCACGGCGGCCCTCAATCGCGGCGACTCCGTCACCTGCCTTGCCCGCGGCACGGCTGACGCCCCCCCGCGGCGCCCAGTTCGTCCGTGTCGATCGCACCGAGCCCGGCGCCTACGACGCCGTCCGCGACACCGAGTGGGACGACATCGTCGAGCTCTCGTTCGACCCCGACCTCGTTACCGGCGCCCTGACCGCGCTCGCCGCTCGCGCCCGACACTGGACCCTAGTCTCGACGGTCTCCGTCTACGCCCTCGACGATCAGCCCGGTGCCGACGAATCGGCCGAGCTCGTCGACCCGGACGAGGATCCGACGGGCTACGGCAACCAGAAGGTCACGAACGAGCGCGCCACGGCTGCGGCCCCCGGCGACCGCCTGCTGATCGTCCGCCCGGGGCTCATCGCCGGCCCCGGCGACCCGAGCGACCGCTTCGGCTACTGGGTGGCCCGCCTCGCGCACGTCGCGTCGATGCCGGCCGACGAACCCCTCGACCAGCCCGGCGACGTGCTCGTGCCGACGTTCGACGGGCTGTGGTCGCAGGCCATCGACGTGCGCGACCTCGCGTCGTTCGTCGTCGAGGCCGGAGCACGGTCTCTCACCGGCACCGTGAACGCCGTGGGCGAGTCGCTGCCGCTCGCGCACGTCGTCGAGCGGTCGGCGTTCGTCGCGGGCTTCACCGGCCGCCTCCGTGGTCGCTCCGACGCCTGGCTCGCCGAGCACGGCGTCGACCACTGGGCCGGGCCGTCGTCGCTGCCGCTCTGGCTGCCGCGCGAGTCGGCCGCTTTCTCCCAGCGCTCCGACGCCGCCTACCTCGCCCTCGGCGGTCGGCGTCGTCCCCTCGAGCAGACGCTCCTCGACACCCTCGCCGACGAGCGCGCCCGTGGTCTCGACCGGACGCGCAGCTCGGGCCTCTCCCGTGCCGCGGAGCGGACGCTGCTGGCGCTCTGACGCGGCCGTGCTGCCCCGGGTGTGCTGGTTGCACCCCGTGCTGACTCGGCCTCCCCAGGGGCACCTTGGCGACGAGTTGTCCACATCAGGCGAGGAGCCGAGGATCCGAGCAGGCGGGCGTCGGATCCTGGGCTCATGCCGTTCGAGAACTTGCCGCCCCTGTACCGTGCGTCCGCCTATGGGCGAGACAGCCGTGAGGCCCGTCGCCTCAGTCGTGGTGCAGATAGGGGTGACCTCACGCTCGTCCACGCGGGCGTCTACGTGCGGACGGCCGACTGGTCGACACTGTCCGATCGCGACCGGCACGTGCTCCGAGTCGTGGCAGCCAGGCCGAGCCTCGGTGACCGTCTGATCGTGTCGCATGAGTCGGCGCTGGCATTTCATGGAGTGCCGATCCTGGGTCGGTGGCCGGAATCGGTTCACGTCACCGACCCGGAACGCTCCCGCGGACAGTCGTGGCACGGGGTCACCAAGCATGGGGCACCGCTAGACGATGACGATGTGGTGATGCGAAACGGACTACGTATCACGAGCCTTGAGCGAACCCTGCTGGACTGCGCGCTTCGAGGGAGTTTTTCCAGCTCGGTCGTTAGCCTCGACGCCGAACTGAGACAGTCGGGCATCACCGTCGACGGCTTGCTCTCGGCATTGGAAGGGAGGGCCATCGTCCGAGGTCGCCGGGCGGCCGAGCGTGCTATTAGGTTCGCGTCTCCGAAGTCGGATTCCGGAGGAGAGTCATGGGCCCGGTGTCGCCTTTTCGAGCTCGGGGCACCGGTTCCAATTCTGCAGAAGAGGTTTACCGATGCCGACGGGTTGATCGGCTTCGCCGACTTCTACATGGAACAGGAACGTGCCGTCATCGAGTTCGACGGCGACCAGAAGTACCTAAACGCGCGCTACCGGAAGGGGCTGTCGGCAAGTCAGATCGTGCTCCTTGAACGTCGGCGGGAAAGACGCATGCTGGCCCTGCCTGAAGTGCGAAGGGTTGTCCGCGTCGATTGGCGGGATCTCGTGGAGCCCTGGCGCCTCCGCCGGATGCTCGTCGAGGCGGACATTCCGCTCAGGTGATCTATGGCCCACGATGCGGACTCCGCACCACTCGACTGCTTAGTGCTAAGTCCGCATCGTGGGCACATCGAAGACGGGCCCAGGGCAGCCCGCCCCGAACCCGACCGCAGCCGCAAGCACCTACACTCGGATGGTGCTTCTCGCCCGCGCCTCCCGATCGCCCCTGCTGATCTGGATCGTCTTCGCGGCGGTGCATATCGCCGTGTTCGTCGGCACGCTGCCCTTCACATTCCGGGGCACGGCCGGCGGCGACGTGTCGGTGTACCAGGGCTGGATGCACCACGCGATCTTCACCGGCGACTGGCCCGTGTTCGACCACGACTGGGTGTACCCGGCCGGGGCGCTGGTGCCCATGCTGATCCCGGCTGTGCTCGGATTCGGGCTGTACCAGGTCGTGTGGCTCGTGCTCATGGCAGTCGTCAACGGTGTCGCACTGTGGCTGCTGCTCGACAAGTCGAAGCGGCGCCACGACCTCACCGCTCCGTGGTTCTGGGTCGCGACGATCGCGATCCTGGCGCCGGTCGCGCTGATGCGGCTGGAGGGGCTCGTCGGGCCTGCGGTCGTGGTGGCGCTTCTCGTCGTCACCGCTCGGCCTCGGGTGGCAGGGTTTCTGCTGGCCGCGGCCACGTGGATCAAGGTGTGGCCCGCCGCGGTCGTGCTCGCGATGGTCATCGCCTCGTCGAAACGGTGGATCGCTCTCGTCACCGGGATCCTGACCAGCGCGGTCGTCGTCGGCGTGGTCCTCGCCGCGGGAGGCGTCCGTCACCTCACGAGCTTCGTCGGCGAGCAGGGCTCACGCGGCTTGCAGATCGAGGCGCCGTTCGCGGCCCCGTGGCTGTGGATGACGGTCGTCGGCGTACCCGGCGCCCACATCTATCACGACCACAAGCTGGTCACCGAGGAGGTCACCGGCCCGGGCGACTCCTGGCTCATCTCGAACGGCACGCTCATCATGGTCGTGGTCATGGTGGCACTGCTCGTCCTGCTAGCGCTTGCCACGCGTCGGCTCTCGGCGTTCGCGAAGCCGCTCGGCCGCGAGCTCGATCTCGTTCTGCTCGGCGCTCTCGGTCTCGCCGCGGCCTTCATCGTCTTCAACAAGGTCGGATCGCCGCAGTACGTCCTCTGGCTCACCCCGATCGTCGCCGTCGGGCTGATGACGAAGCGGTCGGAGTGGCGTTTTCCCGGTGCGGTCCTCGTCATCGTCTGCGTGCTGACGACGCTCGTCTACCCGGTGCTGTACGACGATCTGCTCGCCGGGGGTGTCAGCACGGCGCTGTTGCTCACCGTCCGCAACCTGCTGCTGATCGTGATCTTCGTATGGGCGACGTACCGTCTCGCGCGGGCCGCATTCGTGCCCGTCACCCTGCCGCTGTCGACGCGGCCGTTCGGCTCCGAGGTAAGGACCAGGAGCTACTAGACGCTGAGCCTCAGGCGGCGTCAGCCGCCGGATCCTGCTCGTCGTCGACCTGCGAAGCCTTGCCCTGCGAGCCCTGACCCTGCGAGCCCTGGCCCTGCGAGCCCTGGCCCTGCGAGCCCTCGCCCTGCGTGCCCTGACCTTGCGAAGCCTCACCCTGCCCTGCGACGACCACGCGGACGGCCTCGAGGGCCCGCTCCAGTTCGCGTCGCAGGTCGCGCACGCTCTCGAGCCCGACCGACAGCCGGATGGTGCCCGGCGTGATGCCGCGGCCGAGGCGCTCTTCTTCGGTCAGGTGCCCGTGGATCGTCGACCCGGTGTGGATCGCGAGCGTCCGCACGTCGCCGAGGTGCGTCATCTTGCTGATGAGCTCGAGCGAATCGATGAACGCCTTCGACCCCTCGATGCCGCCGACGAGATCGAACGTAACGACGGCGCCCTGGCCCTGCGGAAGATAGCGCTGGGCCCTGGCGTAGTACGGGCTGCCGACGAGACCCGGGTAGTCGACGTTCGTGACGAGGTCGTGGTGCTCGAGCCACTGTGCGAGCGCCAGCGAGTTCGCCACGTGGCGGTCCATGCGCAGCGAGAGCGTCTCGATGCCCTGCAGCAGCATGAATGCGCTGGTGGCGGGCAGCGTGGGGCCGTAGTCGAGCGCCGTGACGCTGCGGAGGTAGGTCAAGAAGGCCAAGGATCCGAAGCGGTCGACAAACGAGGCGACCCCCCGGGCACTCGGGCTCGCGATCTGCGGAAAGCGCGACGCCTGCGACACCCAGTCGAACGTGCCCGAGTCGACGACGACGCCGCCGAGCACGGCCCCGTGGCCGGACAGCCACTTCGAGGTGGAGTGGATCACGAGGTCGGCGCCGTGTTCGATCGGACGGTTGAGGTAGGGCGTCGCGACGGTGTTGTCGACGATGAGGGGGAAGCCACCCTCGTGCGCGATTCGCGCGAGACGCTCCAGGTCGACGACGTCGTTCTTCGGGTTGGGGATCGTCTCGGTGAACAGCGCCTTGGTGGTCGGCCGGATCGCGTTCTGCCAGACCTCGTCGGGAGCGTCGGCGTCGATCAACTCGATCTCGATGCCCTGGCGGGCGAAGCTGTTCGAGAAGAGGGTGCGGGTGCCCTCGTAAAGGCTGGCGGTCGCGAGCACGTGGTCGCCCGAGACGGCGAGGGCGTTGAGCGTGAGGGCGATCGCCGCGGTGCCGCTCGCCGTGAGGAGTGCGCCGGCGCCGCCCTCGAGGTCGGCCAGGCGCCGCGCCACAGCCGCGTTAGTGGGGTTGTCGGTCCGGGCGTATGCCGCCGCGCGCACCGACCCGTCGAAGCGTCCGCGGCCGTCGTCGAACGAGTCGAAGACGAACCCGGCCGACTGGTACATCGGGGGGAGCCGAGCGCCGAAGTCGCTGTCGAGTGCGGTGCCCGCGTGGATCTGCCGGGTCTCGAAGTCGAAGGTCGGGCTGGTCATGGGCTACTCGGCTCTCTGGCGTGGGTCGGCGTGCTGGTGGGCTTGTCGCGTCTTGGCAGGCTAGCCGAAGCGCCTCGGGAGCTCACGGGAGGCGTCACACGCGTACACAATCGGCCTCGCGCGGGCCCCGTCTGCAAATTGGAAGGAAAAACCCGCGGCCGGGAGTCGGTTCATGCCGATCGGCGGGGGTCTGCCCTGCGTTTCTCCTTCAAATTCGAAGGAGAGGCGTCAGGCGCCAGCGAACTCGGGGAGCTCGCGGATCCGCCGGTGGAAGTCGCCGAGTGCCTCCTCCAGGAAGAGGTGCACCCCCAGGGTGGCGGCTTCGGCGTCACGGGCGGCGGCACCCTCGACGGCGCGACGGAAGGCGGTGTCGATCGTCTCGGCCGGAAGGAACTCGGAGAACAGTCCGAACATGCGCTCGAGGTGCGGGCGGAGTCGCGCCAGCGTCCGGTCGAGAGGACCGTTGTCTAGCGTGTCGAGGAACACCCGGAAGAATCCCTCGAACACGGCGCCGGTGAAGATCGTCTCGCGGTCAATGACCCGGGGGTCGGTGCGGGTGCTGCCGAGCTGCGCGACCCAGGTCTGGAGCCGGTGGATGCTCTCGTCCGAGAGGATGGGCGTGGCGAAGCGGACGGCGAAGAGGTAGAGGGCCGACGCGGTGTCTTGCGTGTCGAGATACCGCCGGAGATCGAGGGGCGTGACCCGCGTGTAGAGGTTCGGCACCGCTTCGACGAGGCCGACGTGCTTCAGGCGCAGGAGGGCTGTTCGGACGGTCGCGCGCGAGAGGCCGAGCCGGGCGGCGAGCTCCTGGTCGTGCAGGCGCTGGCCGGGTTCGAGCCGGCCCCGCACGATGTCGTCGCGGAGGCGCTCGAAGACGTCATTGGTCAGGAGGCGACGCGGGGACGGCGCGGCGGGGTCAGCGGAGGGTACCGGCATTGCGGTCCTTCTCGTACTCGTCGGCGTCGTCGTACCCGGAGACCCGGGCCATGAAGCTCGTCATCGGCCCGTCGAGGAACACGCGCATGTCTGCCTCGAAGCCCTCGACGTCGTGGTCGCGGCATCGACGGATGAGCCCGACGAAGAAGGCGTGGATGGGGGCGGCGTCCATCGAATCCTTGAAGCGGTTGACCCCGAGTGCGAGCAGGGGATCGTGAGCGCGGATGCTCTCGAGGAGCACCTGGTTGTCGCAGTGCTTCAGTACTGCGGCGACGAAGCGGTCGACCGGGGTCGGGCCTGGTGGGAACTCGGCCGGGACAGCGTGGGCGAGCTCGGCATTGATCGCCTCGACTTCGGGCAGGTGGTCTGCGGGAAATCGGAGAATGCCCCAGTACATTCCGCGCGTGACCATGGCAGACCAGACGGCTGCACTCTCGGCGTACAGGCGCGGCGAAATCACGGCGACCTTCGTGAACCGGTTGGGCGCCATCTCGACCAGGCCGATGTCGGCCAGCTGATCGAGGGCCTCCCGAATGGGTGCGCGGCTGGTGCCGAGCCAGGCGGTCAACTCGTCGTCGCGGAGGCGCTCACCGGGCAGCAGGGTTCCGTCGAGAATGGCGGTGCTGATCGTGACGAGGACTTGCTCGCGCAGCAGAGTCCGCGAGATCTTGTCGTCGGCCATGGCGTCCTTCAGTCGAATGCCCTCAGAGCCGACGTCGTCGGGCGCGATGGACGTGGGCGTTCCAGACAGTACACGCGGCGCCGATCGGCGTGATCTCGCGGTGCCCGGCAGTGCAAACGCGACGGCTTACCGGCGCAAAGAGAAAGGCGGGAGTCTCTTACCCGAATAAAAGAGCTCCCGCCACCGCCGGATCAGTGGCGTCCTCCGATGGTAATCAGATTACCGGACCACTGCAACATACCTGGCTAAACATTCTGCTCGGTATGTGAGCGTTCACACCTTTTCTGCGACCGTCGCGAGCAGCAGGATCGGCCGGTGATCCGACTTGCCCTGGGGCAGAGAGAGCACGCCGGCGATCTGCATCCCCATCGTCGTGGCGAAGTCGAAGCGGCCGCTGAAGCCCGACCGTGCGTAGGTCGGTTCGTCGGTGATCGAGAGCTCGTACCCGGTCTTCTGGAGATGCTTCCGCAGCCCCTTGCGAAACCAGGGGTAGTTGAAGTCGCCGACCATCACAGTTGGCACGCCGTCGGCGAGCTCCTTGAGCTTCTCGTGAGCGAGGCCGATCTGCTTGCGGCGCAGGCCGTTCGACGCGGTGAGCGGCGCGGCGTGGAAGTCGGCCACCACGATCTCTTCGCCGGTGTGCAGATCGCGCAATCGTGCGGCCAGAAGGCGCTCGTGGGCCGGCGCCATGACGCGGTCGTGCATCGACTTCATCAGGGCGAAGAGACTCGTGCCGAGCAGTTCGAAGCGGCTCTCGCGGTAGTAGAGGGCAAGCCCCAGGCGGTTCGTCTTCGTCGACGCGGCAAGTTTCAGGCCGAGGATCTCATCGGGGATGTCGGTGCTGTCGCACTCCTGCAGGCAGAGCACATCCATCGAGTGAGCCTCGACGAGTGCTGTCAGCTCACCGATCGCGAGGTGCTCGCGGAGGTTGTAGCTGACGATTCTCAAATCGGGTTCCATTCCGACATTCTCGCCTCTCGCGAGGGGTGTGGCGTTCAGGAACCCGCCGCGTTCACAGGAACGTCATCCGGTGTGACTCACCGTGCCGTGCCCGGACCGGCCATTTCGAGCACGACCCCGCATTTGTCCGCGAAGGCGACCTGCATGAGTTCGTCGGCATCCGAATCCTGCCCGAACGCCGCGGGCAGCTCGATGCCGAGCAGCACGCTGAAGAGCATTCCCTGCGAGAGGAACACCTCGACCTCCGCCGGGGTGAACTTCGCCTCGTCGCGCAGGAAGCGGTAGATGTCGACGAAGCCCCGTCGTGCGGCGGCACCGATCACGGGATCGTTGCCCGACACGAACGCGTGCAGCAGAGTGCGGTGGACCCCGCGCGTTCCGAGGAGGTCGACGTAGCCGCTGCCGAGTCGTGCCTGCATCGGGCGATCGTCGTCGCCCGCGGGGGACTCCAGGATCCGGCGGAACGTGTGCAACAGCAGCCCCAGGGCGCGGTCGAGCACCTCGAGGAACAGCTTCTCTTTCGTGCCGAACATGCGCACGACGTAGGGCTGGCTGATGCCGGCGGCCTGCGCAACCTGGTCGGTGGTCGTGCCGTGGAAGCCGCGATCGCCGAAGAGCCCGGTTGCGACGTCGAGGATCTGCTCGCGGCGATCCGCAGCTGACATGCGCGTCTCGGTCGTGGGGGCTGCCGACGTCGAATTCATACTTGACAGGTTATCAGTCGATTACTTAATGTCTAGGCATCAGCCGATTAGTAATCATCCGATTACAACCTCCCGGCCCGTAGCTCCCCAGGAGAACATCGTGACCACTCTGCCCGGCACCCGCCGCATTCCCCTCTGGCTCGCGCTCGTCGCCGCCTCCCTGCCGATGTTCATGGCCACCCTCGACAACCTCGTGGTGACCAGCGCCCTGCCCGCCATTCACGAGAAGCTCGGCTCCTCGGTCGAGAGCCTGCAGTGGATCACGAACGCCTACACGCTCTCGTTCGCCGCTCTCATGCTCCTGGCCGTCAGCCTCGGCGACCGGTTCGGTCGACGGCACCTCTTCGTCGGCGGCATCGTCGTCTTCACCGTGGCGTCGGCGCTCGCCGCTCTCAGCACCTCCTCCGAGATGCTCATCGCGTGGCGCGCCCTCGAAGGGGCCGGAGCCGCCGCCGTCATGCCGCTCTCGCTCACCCTCCTCGTCGGTTCCGTGTCCGACAAGGCGCGGCCGGTGGCCATCGGCATCTGGAGTGGCGTCTCGGGCCTCGGCGTCGCCCTCGGCCCGTTGATCGGCGGTGCCGTGGTCGAGAGCTGGAGTTGGGAGTCGATTTTCTGGCTGAATGTGCCGATTGGCATCATCGCCGTGCCACTGGCCCTCTACGCGCTGCCGAACACGGTGGGGGAGCGGGTTCGAGCCGACGTCGTGGGTGTGCTGCTCGCGGGTGCCGGGATCCTCGGGGTCGTCTACGGGGTCGTCCGCGGCAACGACGCGGGTTGGTCGAGCACCGAGGTGCTGGCAGCCCTCATCGCCGGCGCGGCATTGCTCATCGCCTTCGTGGTGTGGGAGTCGAGAGTCGAGGCTCCGCTGCTTCCGCTCCGCCTCTTCCGCGACCGTAGCTTCACCCTTGCAAATCTCGTGGCCATGACCTTCAGCTTCGGAGCCTTCGGCGCGGTCTTCATCCTGATCCAGTTCTTGCAGGTGGTGCAGGGCAAGTCGCCGCTCGAGGCCGGAATCGCGACGATGCCCTGGACCCTGGCGCCGATGGTGGTCGCCCCGCTGACCGGGATCATCGCACCACGCGTCGGCACGCGGCTCTTGATCGTGATGGGGCTGCTGTTCCTCTCGGCGGGCCTCTTCGAGATCGGTCTCACGATGAACGCCGACGTCGCCTACCTCACTCTCTTGCCCGGATTCGTGCTCGCCGGAATCGGCATGGGCCTCGTCTTCGCGCCGATCTCGACGGCCGTGCTCGTCAACATGCCCCCGGCCGATCACGCCAAGGCCACCGGAACGAACTCCACTCTGCGCGAGATCGGCGTGGCGCTCGGTATCGCGGTACTCACCGCGGTGTTCGTCGGGGCGGGCGGGGAGCTCACCCCTACCGGCTACGTGTCGGCGGCGGTGCCGGCCGTGCTGGTCGGAGCGAGCGTGCTGCTCGGATCGGCGCTGCTGGCGGCGCTGCTGCCCTCGGGCATCGTGCGTCGGGAGCAGGCGTCGGTCGAGGTCGGGGTGGCCGCGGATCCTGAGTTGGTCTCTGCCCGCTAGGGCCTACCGACCCCGAACGGACTACCAGGCCTGCCGCGGCGGGTCGGGTAGTCCGTTCGGCGTCTGAGTGGGGGAGCGCCTCGACCGGAGGCGGCAGAATAGTCGGGTGAGTACTGCCGCACAGAACCCCGCCCCCACCGCCTCTGGCTCGTCGCTTCGGGTCGAGCACGTCGAGTGGAACGATCCCCGCGCCGAACGCCTCCGCGCCGACATGGACGCCGAGATGAGCATCCGGTACGCCGGCCGTGACGCCGGGAAAACGCCCGAGCAGGAGGCCGCGCTGCACCGGGCGCTGTCGGTCGATCCGGCCGGCGTCTTCGTCACCGTCCTGATCAGCGACGCCGACGGTGTTCCTGTCGGGCACGCTGCGCTTCGTGATCTTCGCGGCGACTGGGAGATGAAGCGAGTCATCGTCGACTCGTCACGCCGCGGCTCCGGCATAGGCGCGCGCCTCATGGCCGAACTCGAGGCGGCCGCGCGGGCCGGTGGGGCGTCGCGCATCATCCTGCAGACCGGCGACATGCAGCCCGAAGCCGTGCGGCTGTACGAGCGCTCCGGGTACACGCCGATCCCCACCTACGACCCCTACATCACGACGATCCCGTTCAGCATCTGCTTCGAGAAGGTGCTGTAGCTCCGCCTGCCTTCCCTCTTGCAAATTTGAAGGAGATCCCCGTTCGCAACCCCGCCGGATCCTTGATTTTGTGTCTCCGTGTGCGTGTTTCTCCTTCGAATTTGCAGCCGCAGCCGCAGCCGCAGCAGTAGCAGGGGCTCAGGATCCGCGCCCGGCGTTCGCGCATCAGGAGTTCAGTCGCGGGTGCTTCACCCTTCCGCACCAGCGCGCTCGCCCGGCGCCTGCATGCCTGATGTGTGCGCGACGTTCGCGTGTCAGGAGTCTGGGCGCGTGCGCCTCGTATGTCCGCGTGAGCGCGCTCGCCCTGCGCCTGCATGCCTGATGTGTGCGCGGCGTTTGCGTGTCG
>NZ_LMNV01000002.1:1366851-1366923 GCF_001423105.1 Frondihabitans sp. Leaf304 | reverse complement strand
GCCTCGTATGTCCGCGTGAGCGCGCTCGCCCTGCGCCTGCGTACCTGAAGCGCGAGCGGCGTTTGCGTGTCA
>NZ_LMNV01000002.1:1231693-1366761 GCF_001423105.1 Frondihabitans sp. Leaf304 | reverse complement strand
GCCTCGTATGTCCGCGTGAGCGCGCTCGCCCTGCGCCTGCGTACCTGAAGCGCGAGCGGCGTTCGCGTGTCAGGAGTGGGGGCGCGTGCGCCTCGTACTTCTGCGTGAGCGTGCGGGCTCGCGCCTGTATGCCTGATGTGTGAGCGGCGTTCGCGCATCAGGAGTGTGGGCGCGTGCGTCACGTCCTTCCGCGTGAGCGTGAGGGCGCTGCGCCTGTATGCCTGAAAACCGCGCACGCACCCGTGCACCCGTGCACACGCACCCGCACGCACACACCCGCACCCGCGCACACGCACTCCCCTACCCCAGCGCCGGCAACGCCTCCCGCGCCAACCACGCGTCGAACAACCCCGCGAGCGGCTCGCCCGCCGTGGCCGACGCCAGCGCCACGAAGTCGCTCGTGGTGGCGGTTCCGTGGCGGTGGGTGTCTGTCCAGGCGCGCAGGATCGCGAAGAAACGAGAGTCGCCGACGACCCCGCGCAGAGCGGCGAGCGTCAGGGCACCGCGCTTGTAGACACGGTCGTCGAACATGAGCGCGGGGCCGGGGTCGCCCACCACGATGTCCTGGGGCAGGCGCGACAGGCGCGCGTGAGTGGACGCAGCGAGAGACGCCGCCGTCGCGCGCCCCGACTCCTCCGACCAGAGCCACTCCGCGTAGCAGGCGAAGCCCTCGTTGAGCCAGATCTCGCCCCAGGAGGCGACACCGACGCTGTTGCCGAACCACTGGTGGGCGAGCTCGTGCGCGATGAGGCGGTCGGAACCGGAGCGGCCGTCGGCGTGGTTCGCGCCGAAGATGGCGAGGCCCTGGGCTTCGAGCGGGATCTCGAGTTCGTCGTCGGTGACCACGACCGTGTAGGAGGGGAACGGGTAGGGCCCGAAGCGCGATGCGAAGAGCGTCATCATGTCGCCGACGGGGCCGAAGTCGTGGCCGATCCGCGAGCGGAGGGCGGGCGGCCCGGCGAGCACGCCGGGAACTCCGCCCCACGTGACCGGCACGAGCTCGTAGCGACCGATCTGCACGGTCGCGAGGTAGGTGGAGGTGGGTTCGTCTTGCCGGTACTCCCACGTGGTCTTGCCGGAGCGCGTCGTGCGCCCCTGCAGTTCGCCGTTGCAGACGGCGATGTACGACTGCTCGGTGGCGATCCGGATCCTGAAGCTGGCTTTGTCGGCGGGGTTGTCGTTGCAGGGGAACCAGGTGGGCGCGCCGCTCGGCTGCGACGCCACGATCACGCCGTCGGTGAGCTCCTCCCAGCCGACGGTGCCCCAGGTGCTCGAGCGGGGCGCGGGGGCTCCGGCGTAGTCGACGGCGACCACGAACTCTTCCCCCGCGGCAATCGGCGAGGCGGGCACGACGGAGAGCTTCGCGGTGGTCTGCGAGTGGCGAGCCCGCGAGCCGTCGATCTTGACCTTGGAGGCGCGCAGGCGCACGAAGTCGAAGGTGACGCGTCGCAGGTCGGCCAGGGCCACGGCGCGGATGGTAGCTGTTGCCTCGAGCCGGTTCGTGGCGACCCTGTACGACAGGTCGAGGTCGTACGAGATCGTCCGATACCCCGGGTTTCCGCTGTCAGGAAGGTAGGTGTGCGAAAGGCTCACTGGGTGACGGCGTGGTAGTCGGCGAAGCGGACCTCGCGCCACGGGCCGATCGGGTTGCCCGACCAGCGGCTGCCAACGGGCACGCCCTCGCCGCGCATCACGAGGGAGGCCGGGCCGACGGTGGCGTCGGCTCCGATGCGGGCGGCGGGGAGCACGACGCTGTGCGGCCCGAGGGTCGCTCCGGCGTCGAGGGTGACGGTGTCCATGCTCATGATTCGATCATGAAAGAGGTGCGTCTGCACAACGCAGCCGCGATTCACGGTGCTTCCGTCGCCGAGGCGCACGAGGTCGGCCTCGGGAAGCCAGTAGCTGTCGGTCCAGACGCCCTTGCCGATCGAGGCTCCGAGCGATCGCAGCCACCAGACGAGAGCGGGTGTCCCCGCGGCGGGCTGGGCGAACCAGGGGGCGGCGCACAGCTCGACGAACACGTCGGCCACCTCGCTCCGCCACACGAAACTCGACCAGAGCGGCTTCTCCGAGACGCGGATGCGGCCGACGAGAGCCCATTTCGCCGCGGTCGCGATCAGAGCGGCGACGGCCCCGGTCGCGAGCATGACAGCACCCGAGAGCGCGACGGTCCAGCCGACCCCGAGGGCGTCGACCAGGCCGAGGAGCGCGAATAGGAGTGTCAGGCCGACGAGGCAGGTGACGATGACGGGAACCACGCGCCCGAGCTCCCACAGCACACGCGCGGCCCGGATGCGAGCGGGCGGCCGGAACGTGCGCGCCTCGTCGACGACGGCGACGGTGCGGCGCAGGCGGACGGCGGGCGAGCCGAGCCACGACGATCCGGCCTTCGACTTGCGAGGCGCCGCCGAAAGCACGGCGACCAGGCCGTCTTTCGGCACCTTGTGGCCCGGGCCGGTCATGCCCGAGTTGCCGAGGAACGCGCGCTCGCCGATCTCGGCCCGGGCGACTCGCAAATAGCCGCCGCCGAGTTCGTACGAGGCGACGAGGGTGTCGTCGGCCAGGAAGGCCCCGTCGCGGATCGTCGTCATCGCGGGCAGCAGCAGCACGGTCGAGGCTTCGACGTCGCGGCCGACCCGGGCGCCGAGCAGGCGCAGCCAGACGGGCGTGAACAGGCTCGAATAGAGCGGGAAGAGGAAGGTGCGGGCGAGGTCGAGCAGCCGCTCGGTGCTCCAGACCTGCCAGCCGACGCGCGAGCGCACCGGGAACGCCCCCTCCGAGATGCCGAGACCGAGCAGCCGCACGAGCCCGACGACGAGCACCGCGGACGTGAAGCCGGCGAGCAACGTGGCCGGCACGAGCCAGGCGAGAGCGCGCCAGAAGGCATCGGAGAGAGACGAGGATCCGGCGACACCGACTGCCAGCACAGCCCCGCCGGCCGCGAGCGACGCCACCGGCAACAGCGACAGCACGAGTGATGACAGCCCGTACGCGGCGAACCAGCGCTTGGGCGCGGACGGCCGGTCGGCGGGCCACCAGGCCCGGTTCTTGCCGACGCGGGCTGCGGGGGAGCCGGCCCACTCCTGGCCGGAGGGCACGCGGCCGAAGACGGCGGAACCGGGCGCGACCGAGGCATTCTTGCCGATTCGCGTGCCGGGCAGCAGGGTGGAGCGCATTCCGACGGTCGACCCGGCGCCGATCCTGATGGCGCCGATCCGCACGACGTCGCCGTCGATCCAGTAGCCCGAGAGGTCCACCTCGGGTTCGATCGAGGCGCCTCGGCCGACCCGCAGCAGGCCGGTGACGGGTGGCAGGGCGTGCAGGTCGACGTCGGGCGCGATCCTCGCGCCGAGGGCTCTCGCGTAGTAGCTGATCCACGGCGCTCCGGCGAGGCCTACGGCGCCGATCTGATGCGCGACCTGCTCGGCGAGCCACAGCCGCAAGTGCACGCCGCCGCCGCGCGGGTGATCGCCCGCCTGCACTCCGCGCAGCAGCAGCCGCGCCGCGACGACCGAGATCGCCATTCGGCCGAGCGGGGTGACGAACACGAGCAGCAGCACCGTGACGACGATCCAGCTCACGCTCGGAAGCCAGGCGAATCCGGCGGGGTCGGCCGAGCGCAGCACGGTCGATGCGGTCAACGCATACGTGAGCCAGCGGATGCCGCTCAGAATGTGCAGCGGAAGACCGAGCACCGTCTGCACCCACTGCATGCGCAGGGGCGTCGGCGCGGGCCGGTGGTAGTCGTCGTTCACGGCCGCGCTCCCGCCGCGCTGAGCGAGTTCGTCGGCCATCGCGCCGAACCGGGGCAGCGCGTAGATCTCGGCGACGGTGAACTCCGGATCGCGCTCGCGGATGCGGGCGACGAGCTGCGCGGCAGCCAAGGATCCGCCCCCGAGGTCGAAGAAGTTCCCGTCACGGTCGGTCACGGCGAGCCCCAGCACGGCCTGCCAGTCGGCGGCCAGCAGCTGCTCGTCGGGCGTCAACCCCGCGCTCGACCCGTCGGTGGCTCCGGCCGTGCCCGTTGCCGTCGTGCCTGTCGCCGGCAGCGGCCACGGCAGCGCGTCGCGGTCGATCTTGCCCGACGTCTTGGTCGGGAGGTCGCCCTCGACCAGGGCCAGCAACGGCACGAGGGCCGCGGGCAGCTCGTCGCGCAGGCGGTCGAGAGCTGCACTGCGGTCGAACCCCGTGGGATCCTGAACCGCGAGATACCCGACGAGGATCCGATTGCCGGCGTCGGTCGTGCGCACGGCCGCGGCCGCTCCGCCCACACCCGAAAGGGCGAGCAGCGCGGCTTCGATCTCGCCGAGCTCGATGCGGCGACCACCGACCTTGACCTGATCGTCGGCGCGGCCCTGGAACACCAGACCCGCCCGCTCGAACCGGACGAGGTCGCCGGAGCGGTAGGCGCGCTCCCAGCCGAGCGCCTCGTGGCGGGCGTACTTCTCGGCGTCTTTCGCCGGGTCGAGGTAACGGGCGAGCCCGACCCCGCCGATGATCAGCTCGCCGACCTCGCCCTCCGCGACGGGCCTGCCGTCGGTGTCGACGACCGCGGCATCCCAGCCGTCCAGGGGCAGGCCGATGCGCACGACCTCACCCGGCAGCACGAGCGAGCCGGTCGTGACGACGGTGGCCTCGGTCGGGCCGTAGGTGTTCCAGACCTCGCGACCGTCGCCGGCGACCCGGTCCACGATGTCGGGCGGCAACGCCTCGCCGCCGAAGATCAGCAGCCGCACGCTCTCGAGCGCCTCGGCGGGCCAGAGCCCGGCGAGCGTCGGCACGGTCGAGACGACGGTGATTCCGTGCAGCACGAGCCAGGGCCCGAGGTCGGCGCCGGTGCGGACCAGCGAGCGCGGCGCGGGCACGAGGCAGGCGCCGCTCCGCCAGGCCAGCCACATCTCTTCGCACGAGGCGTCGAAGGCGACGCTCAATCCGGCGAGCACACGGTCGCCCGGTCCGAGCGGGTCGACGCCGTCGCCCGCGAGGAACATGCGGGCCTCGGCGTCCGCGAACGCGGCGGCCGACCGATGGCTCGCCGCGACACCCTTGGGGGTTCCGGTCGAGCCCGAGGTGAAGATGATCCAGGCGTCATCGTCGGGCGTCGGGGCCTGCGCGGCCAGCGCCGGATCGGTCACGTCGGCCGTGCTGCGGTGCGGGGCGTCCTGCGCGAAGATCGCCGCGGGGCGAGCTCGTCCCGGTGTCTCCGTGCCCTGACCGGTCGGTTCGAACCGGCCCCCGGCGCCGATCACTCCGACCACGCCGGCCTCGCCGAAGACGAGAGTCGCGCGTTCCTCGGGGTCGTCGGCGTCGACCGGCACGTAGGCGGCACCGGCCGTCAGCACCGCGAGGATCGCGATGTACAGAAAGCGGTCGCCCGACGGCATGCGCACGCCGACCCGGTCGCCTCGCACGACTCCGGCCGCCGTCAGCACGCCGGCCGCGGCCCGCACCTGGGCCGCGAGCTCGCGGTAGCTCAGAGCGCCGCGGTCGTCTTCGAGCGCCGACGCCTCGGGAAAAGCGGCGACGGTCTGCCGCAGCACGGCGATCAGGGTGCGGGTCGGTGGGGTGCGCGCGGTGCCCAGCAGAAGACCCGGGCCGCCTTCGAAGGTGTTCATCGGTGTCGCACCCTAGTGGTCGCGGGTGTCTCGCTCGTGAACCAGACCGCGCCCACCAGCCCGTGCGGCAACCCGAGGTCGACCACGCGGGGGTCGACCGAGAACGACGCCATCGACCGTGTGAGACCGTCTCCGGACGCCTTGAGCTGCGCCTCTTTCCGCACCCAGACGCGCAGCAGATCGCCGGGGGCGCCGCTCGTCGTCTCACCCGGCGCAAGGACGTCGGCCCGGATCGCGTCGAGGCGCCCCGGATCCTGCGGTTCTTCGACATCGACGCCGACCGGCTCGTCGGCGATCGCGATCAGTGCCCATCGACCCGATCGCGACAGGTTGAAGTAGGGGCCGCCGTCGACGAACGGCTTGCCGTGGTCCTGTTCGAGGCAGACGACGCAGGGCGCGCGCAGGATCCGAACGCTCGCCGGGTCGCACCCTCGCGCCTCGCCGAGAAGCTCTCGCAGAGCGATGTGCGCCGCGATGTACCGCCGCCGGTCGCGCTCGTCGCGGAATCGCCCCGCTCGTTCTCGTTCTGCCGCGTCGAGCGGGGTCGACGCACCCTCCGGTGGCGCGCTCGCGGCGTCGAGGTCGATCAGGTACACGTCCGCCATGGCTCGACGCTACCCAGTCGCCGCAGCCGCCCACCCGCGGCGCGCCACCCACGCGCCGTTCACCCGCAGGGGGCATCCTGGTCGGCATGCCACTGATCGACAACGGCGTGTACGTCGCCGGGAAACGTACCCAGACCCCCGCGAGCCTCGAAGAGACCTATCGGCTCATGCACGAGGGCGGCGGCATGGGCTGGATCGGCCTCTATCGGCCGAGTCCGCAGGAGATCCGCTCGGTTGCGGCCGAGTTCGACCTGCACCCGCTGGCCGTCGAGGACGCCCTGCTCGGCCATCAGCGCGCGAAGCTCGAGCGGTACGACGACATCCTCTTCGCCGTGCTCCGCCCCGCCCGCTACATCGACAGCGAAGAGACCGTCGAGTTCGGCGAGCTGCACATCTTCCTCGGCCCGGAGTTCGTGGTCACGATCCGTCACGCCGAGTCGCCCGACCTGATGAAGGTGCGCCACCGCATGGAGGCGTCGCCGGAGTTGCTGGCGCTCGGCCCTGAAGCGGTGCTCTACGCGATCCTCGACCAGGTGGTCGACGAGTACGAGCCCGTCATCGCGGGCCTTGAGAACGACATCGACGAGATCGAGAACGACCTCTTCAACGAAGAGAGCACCGGCCTCTCGGAGCGCATCTACAACCTGTCGCGCGAGGTCATAAACTTTCAGCGCGCCGTCGTTCCGCTCGTGAAGATGCTCGACGGGCTGCAGCGCGGCAGCGAGAAGTACGGCGTCGACGTCGAGTTGCAGCGCTCGCTCCGCGACGTGCAAGACCACACGCTGCTCATCGTCGAGCGGGTCTCGTCGTTCCGGGCGATCCTCGACAACGCGCTGACCGTGCACGCGACCATCGTCACGCGTCGGCAGACCGATCAGAGCATCCAGCAGAACGAGGAGGTCAAGAAGATCTCGTCGTGGGCGGCCATCCTGTTCACGCCGACGCTGATCGCCTCGATCTACGGCATGAACTTCACGCACATGCCTGAGCTGAGCTGGCGCTTCGGCTACCCGTTCGCGCTGCTGCTGATGGTCGCCGCCGGGTTCGGCCTCTTCTGGGTGTTCCGGTCGCGGCGCTGGCTCTGACGCTGGGCCCGGGCGACCTCGTCCGAATTTGAAGGAGAAACCGCGGCCTGCTGACGAGAACATGCGGATCGGCGGCCCTCGCCGGCAGGTTTCTCCTTCAAATTCGGCAGCAGCGTCGTGCCGTGCCACCTGCCGCAGCAGCAGATCGCAGACACTCACCCGCCTAGAGTGGTCGGATGCCCACACGCCGCGACGCCGCCCTCCGCCTCGACATCCCCCTCGAGATGGCGACGCGCCACGGCATCCCGGCTCGCCTCAGCGAGACCGAGCTCGCAGCCATCGAGCAGGATCCGCCGGCGTGGCTCGTACAGTCCCGCGCCAACCGCACGGGTAAGAAGCCCGTCTGGGCCCACCTCGAGTGCGTCGTCTGCGGCTTCTCCGAAGACGTGCGCCCCAAGAAGTGGTGGCCGGAGTGGACGTACCTCTCGTGCGACTTCCACGGGGCCGACGAGGTTCCGGAGCCGGCCGAGGGGTACTCGCGCACCGAGGTCGACGACATCGGCAGCCGCTTCGTCGCGATGGTCGACTGGACGCTGTAGCGACGCAGCCGCGCCCCAGCCGACGCCGACTAGGCGTTACTCGCCGTCGGCGGCTTTCGCCTCAACGGTGTCGGACTTCTTCTCCGACTTCTTCTGCGCGTCGTCTTCGGCGGCCTTGTGGGCGACGATGAGCTCGCGCTCCTTCGACAGCGAGTCGATCGTCGCCGGGTCGAGGAAGTCGATGAACGGGTTCGTCTGGCCGGTCTTCGCCTCGACGATGTTGGCGTAGGCGGCTGCCGCGCTGCGCAGTTCGGCGGCGGCTCGGCCGGCCTTCTTGCGCGGGACGGGCTTGAGGCCGACGATCTGCGCGTGCTTCTCGAGGGCCTTGGTCAGATCTTTCAGGGCTGTGTCGATCTTCTTGGTCACGAGCACATTGTGGCCTACGAAGGTGAACACGCAACTCCGGGCTGTCGGCGGCACCTGTTGTGCTTCCGACAGCCCGCAACCCCTAGAAGGCGGCCACTCCGTCGCGGTCGATGAACGTGCCGCTCGGCGCGCCGGCACCCCGGGTGGCGAGCTCGACGATGGCGTCGGTGCCCTCGGTGACGGTCTGGTGCCCCGAGTTGCCGTTGAGATCGGTCGCCGTATAGCCGGGGTCGGCTGCGTTGACCGCGATTCCGGGCAGCGCTTTGGCGTACTGCACCGTCAGCATCGTGACGGCCGACTTCGAGGCCGTGTAGAGCGGCGCGACGACGGTCGATTCGATGCGGTCGGGGTCGTGCACCGACGCGAAGGATCCGAGACCGCTGGTCACGTTCACGATGGTCGGCGCCGCGGAGGCCGTCAGCAGCGGGAGGAAGGCGTGCGTCAGCCGCACGATCCCGACGACGTTCGTTCCGAAGACGAGAGCGGCGTCGTCGCCGGCGATGTCGGCAGCGTCTTTCTGCGGGCCGGTGATGCCGGCGTTGTTGATGAGTACGTCGAGGCCGCCGGCGGCCTTCACCGTCTCGACGGCCGCATCGACCGAGGCGTCGGAGGTGACGTCGAGCTGCACGAAGTGGGCGCCGAGCGCGTCGGCGGCGGCCTGTCCGCGGGCGGTGTCGCGGGCGCCGATCCAAACGGTGTGGCCGGCCTCGATGAGGCGGCGGGCGGTCTCGTAGCCGAGACCCTTGTTGGCTCCTGAGATGAGTGTCGTTGTCATGGTTCGAGTCTGCGCCCCTCACCGAGCGTCGCCCAGGCTCCGGTCAGGGGACGGACCGGCGGTACCACCCTGTCGACGCCGGGCGGGGAGACAATGGTGACCATGTCGGATCCTCACGGCGATCTCGCCGGCCTGCTCAAGTCGTGGCGCGATCGACTCTCACCGGCCGACGTCGGGCTGCCAGCGGGCCCCAACCGCCGGGCCGCCGGTCTGCGTCGCGAAGAGCTCGCCGCCCTCGCCGGGCTGAGCGTCGACTACGTCGTGCGGCTGGAGCAGGGGCGGTCTCGCAATCCGTCCGATCAGGTCGTCGCATCGATCGCCCGTGTCCTTCAGCTGACCAGCGAGGAGCGCGATCACCTCTTCGTCGTCGCCGGTCTGCTGCCGCCGTCGCGGGGCGAATTGCCGCGGCACATCCCGCCCGGGGTGCAGCGCCTCGTCGCCCGCCTCGGAGCCACCCCCGTGGCGGTCTTCACCGCGTCGTGGGAGCTGCTCACCTGGAGTCCGCTCTGGGCGGCCCTGCTCGGCAACCCCTCCACCCTGGCGGCGGGTGAGCGCAACCTGCTGCGCGCGTCGTTCGGCGGCACTCTCCTGGCCGGGCCGGAGGGGCATCCCGTGCGGTCGGCGAGCGGCGACCCCGAGCATCTGCAACGCTCACTGGTGGCCGACCTGCGCGGGGTGCACGGTCGGTACCCGAACGACCAGTCGGTGCGACGACTGGTCGACGACCTGCTCGCTTCGAGCCCCCGCTTCGCCGCCATGTGGGCGACCGGTGCCGTCTCCGAGCACCAGTCGGAGCGCAAGACGATCCTGCACCCGCTCGTCGGCGACATCGAGCTCGACTGCGACGTGTTCAGCGCCGCCGGGTCAGACCTCCGGATCGTGGCTTACACGGCCGCGGTGGGGTCGTCCGCGGCCGACAAGCTCGACTTCCTGCGGGTGTCGGCGGTGGCAGCGGTGTCGGCGCTCGAGGCGCAGCCCTCTGCATCGGCCGGGTCGGGGTCGGTGTAGCGGATCCTGCGCCCTCGTCGCGGCTTCGCTTCGCTGGCGTCAGGCGGGGAGGTTCGCCTCGACCAGAGCCACGAACTCGTCGGCCGCCGGGCTCTCTTGCGGGCGAACGCGGGCGATGACCCGGCCGCCGGGGGCGACGAGGTACTTCTCGAAGTTCCAGGCCACGTCGCCGGCCTCGCCCGTCGCGTCGGCGACCTGCGTCAGCTCGCCGTAGACCGGGTGCTGATCGGCGCCGTTGACGTCGACCTTCGCGAAGACCGGAAAATCGACACCGTAGGTCGCGACACAGAACTCCTGGATCTCAGCGTTCGTGCCGGGCTCCTGGCCATTGAACTGGTTGCTCGGAAACCCCACCACCTGCAGGCCGCGCTCGCGGTACTTCTCCTGGAGCTGCTGGAGGTCTCCGTACTGAGGGGTCAGCCCGCAGCGGCTGGCGACGTTGACGACCAGCAGCAGTTTGTCGTCGTAGGTGCCGAGCGTCGTGGTGTCGCCGGACGCGGTGTCGACGGGGATGTCGTAGAGGCTCATGCGTCCAGCCTACGACCGACACCTGTCGCGCTCGCCGCGTGCCTTAACGCCGAGATCGCACCTGTCGTCGGGTGTCCCCGACCACAGGTGCGATCTCGCTAATCAGCCCGGAGGCGTCAGCGGTTAGGCGTCGCGGCGCTTCACCAGCACGACAGCGAGGATGCCCGTGAGAATCACCCAGCCGACCATCACCAGGAACCCGAAGAACTGATCGAGGGTGACGATCCCGTCGACGACCTTCGCCTCGCCGGCGCTGTAGCCGAACATGAGTCCGCCCGCATTGGACGGGAGGAACGACGCGATGTTCGCCGCCCACTTCGCATTCGTCAGGCCGGTGAAGATCTGGAGCACGATCGGCATGACGAACAGGAGTCCGATGCCCGCCGCGATACCGCCGGCGCTCGCCCGGATGATCGCGCCGAGGAACAGCGAGATCAGCCCTGCGAGAGCCAAGAACCCGGCCCCGCCGACGAGGGCGAGCCAGAAGCTGCCGTCAGACCAATCGATCGAGATGTTGCTCTCCGAGTCGAGCAGGGGAGTGGCGACGAGTGTCGCGATGACGAGCGACACGAGGCCGACGACGAAGGTCACGACGCCGAACACGATCGCCTTGCCGAAGAGCGCACCGAGGCGACGCGGGTCGGCGGCGAAAGTCGACTTGATCATGCCGGTGCCGTATTCGCCGGTGATCATGAGCGCGCCGAGCACGGCAGCGATGAGCACAGTGAAGTTGATTCCGAGAGTGACCGCAACCGTGGCGTTGGCCATGCCGGATCCTGCCGCCGTCGACGTCGTCGAGCCGTCACCCGGCCCGCCGCCGCTTCCCACACCGACCGACGCCACCAGCGCGGCGAAGCCGATGTTCAGCACCAGGATCAGCAGGTAGCACCAGAAGGTGGAGCGCAGCGAGCGGAGCTTGATCCACTCGGAGCGGAGGATCCCGCCGAACGTCAATCGAGACAGCGTCGAGTGCGTCGACGAGCGGCTGGGTGCAGGAGCGGTAGCGGTGCTCATCGCACGACCTCCGAGTTCTTGGTGGCGGTCGAGGGGGCGGCCGCGGTGTCGCGGTACTCCACCTCGTCGGCGGTGAGCGCCATATAGGCGTCTTCGAGGGAGCCGGCGAGCGGCGTGAGTTCGTGCAGCACGAGGCCCTGCGAGGCGGCGATCTCGCCGATGCGCGACGACGGGAGGCCGTGCACCTCGAGGAGGTCGGCGGCGGTTCCGGTCACGGTGACCCCGGCCGTGTTGAGGAGGGGAGTGAGTTCGGCGACCTGGGGCGTGCGGACGCGGACGCCGTCGCCCTTGGCACGGGCGAGCACCTTGTCGACCGACTCGTCGGCGATGACGCGGCCGCGACCGAGCACGATGATGTGGTCGGCGGTCTGAGCCATCTCGCTCATGAGGTGCGACGACAGGAACACCGTGCGACCCTCGCGAGCGAGGTGCTTGGCGAGGTTACGCACCCAGACGACGCCCTCGGGGTCGAGACCGTTGACCGGTTCGTCGAGGATCAACGTCGCCGGATCGCCGAGCAGCGCTGCCGCGATGCCGAGGCGCTGCCCCATGCCGAGCGAGAACCCGCCGACACGCTTCTTGGCGACCGACTCGAGGCCGGTCAGCGCGATGACCTCGTCGACGCGCTTCTTGCCGATGCCGTGGGTGGCACCCATCGCGAGAAGGTGGTCGAAGGCGCTGCGCCCACGGTGGACGGCCTTCGCGTCGAGCAGGACGCCGACCTCGCGAAGAGGGGCGCGGTGCTCCGAGTAGTGCTTGCCGTTGACGGTCACGTCTCCTTCGGAGGCGCGGTCGAGGCCGACGATGAGGCGCATCGTGGTCGACTTGCCGGCGCCGTTCGGCCCGAGGAACCCGGTGACCATACCGGGCTTCACGTCGAACGACACGTGGTCGAGTGCGACCCGGTCGCCGTAGCGCTTGGTGAGATTCTGTGCGTGGATCATGCTGTTTGCTCCATGGCTCTGACGCTATTGGCGATCGGTCGCGGCCACATCGTCCTGCGGTACCACGGCCTGTGGCACTGTGCGCCCGAAGCGTGAGGCACCCCCGGGCGGCCAAAGAACCCCCGGCTGCCAGTCCGGAATGGGCCAGACGGGGGTGCGTCAGCGGCTTTGCGGCGCGGCGCGGCACGGCGCAACGCGGGGGCCCGCGGGCGCGGCGGCAAGGGAGAGGAAGCGCAAGCTAGCAGGCCTGGGTGGGGAGCTCGTCGGTGCCGGGCTCGGACTCGAGTTCAAGGAAGTCCTCGTACGACGGGCCCTGATCCGCCGACGGCCTCACGGGCGGGACCTCTTCTGCAGCCTGCGGAGAAGGCCTGCGGCGCTTGCCGAGATGCTCGACGTGCAGGGGTGGCACGCGAGGGTCGCTCGAGTAGCTACTGGTCATGCCAGCACCGCCGGTCGCGCACTCCGATCGGACCCCCGCTGGCTCCTGTAGAGCTCCATGCCAATGAATATGGCAGACGGTTCGGTCTACATCAAGAGGGTACGGGCGGGGTTGACGCGCGCGGTTGCGGACGGCTAGAAGGCCTCGCTTAGTCAGTCGCGGCCGCGGAAGAACGCGCCGGCCGCAGCAGCCAGCGACACGAGATCCTCGACCCCCGCGAGTTCGCGGGCGGAGTGCATCGACAGCAGGGGCACACCGACGTCGATGGTGCGGATGCCGAGGCGCGTCGCGGTCAGCGGTCCGATCGTCGAGCCGCACGGAACGGCGTTGTTCGACACGAACGGCTGGAACGGCACCCCGGCGCGCTCGCACGCGGCGGCGAACTCGGCGCTGCCCGGGCCGTCGGTCGCATACCGCTGCTTGGCGTTGATCTTGAGCAGCGGGCCGCCGTTCGCAACGGGTCGGTTGCCGGCGTCGTGGCGCTCCGGATAGTTCGGGTGCACGGCATGGCCGGCGTCCGACGAGAGACACCAGGATCCGGCGAGAGCGCGAATCCGGTCGGCCTCATCGGCGCCGAGTCCCGCCGATACCCGAGTCACCACGTTCGCGAGGAACGGCCCGCTGGCACCCGAGGTGCTCTCCGAGCCGACCTCCTCGTGGTCGAACGCCGCGAAGAGGGCGATCGAATCGGAGTCGGCGAGGGCGTCGGCGTCGCGCAGCAGCGCGGTGAGCCCGGCGTGGACGCTGGTCAGATTGTCCATGCGGCCCGCGGCGAGGAGCTCGCCGCCGAATCCGAGGCGGGCGGGAGCCGCGGTGTCGGCGACGAGCACGTCGTGCCCGCGAACGTCGGAGGCCGAGATGCCGGCGAGAGCTGCGAGTTCGGCGAGGATGTCGGATCCTCGTCCCGTGCCACCGGCCACGCCGACGATCGGGTGCAGGTGCCGCTGGGGGTCGAGGGTCAGTGCGTCGTTCACTCCGCGGTCAAGGTGGATCGCGAGTTGGGGGATCCTGAGCACCGGACCGGAACGCACGAGGTGTACCGAGCCGTCACGGGTGACGAGACGACCCGCGAACTCGAGATCGCGGTCGAGCCAGGAGTTGTACAGAGGCCCGCCGTAGACCTCGACGCCCGCCTGCAACCAGCCGTGGCTGCCCGTGTCGGGGTTCGGCTTGAGCTTGAACGAGGGGGAGTCGGTGTGCGCGCCGACGATGCGGAACGGGGTGGTCGGCGTCGCGCCGGCCGGCTGGATCCACGCGATGACGGCGCCGTCGCGCACGACGAAGCGGCGGCCGGGGCTTGCAGGCCAGGCATCACGCTCGTCGAGCCTGGCGAAGCCGGCCTCGGTCAGGCGCCGGGCGGCCTCGGCGGCCGCGTGGTACGACGACGGCGAGGCCTGGATGAACGAGGCGAAGTCGGCGACGTGGGCATCGAGGGCGTGGGTGTTGGGCGCGGTAGTCACGCCGTCAAGACTGCCTCAGATGCGCCCCTCCGCCGAATTTGAAGGAGAAACACCCTCGGCTGAACGCAGTCATGCCGATCGGCGGGGGTCGCTGGGCGGTTTCTCCTTCAAATTTGCACGCACGCAGCACGCAGCACGCACGCACGGACGGGCTACGCGGCGCCCTGCAGCTCGACGTAGGTGCGGATCAGGTCGCACACCTCGTCGACGGGCAGCAGCGACGAACTGTGATCCTGGCCGATCAGCTCGAAGAAGCTGGCGGTCGCCATGCGCTTGGCGGCCTCGCGCGACTGCCGGAAGCGGTCGGGGTCGTCGGTGCCGGCCAGCAGCAGGGTCGGCACGGTGATCGCCGCGGCCCCGTCGAGACCGAGTGGCTCGGCGGCCTCGATGCCGTCGAAGTACGCGCGCAACGCCACGGGGTCGTTCTGCCGAAAGGCGAGAGCTGTCGAAGCGTCGATCGCCTGGCCTCGGTGGGCGCCCCACGCGTCGACGAAGGCGTCCATGCCCCCGGTGTCGAGCGCCTCGCGCCAGGTCGGAAAGAAGGTCAGCGCGATTTTGTCGGTCATCGCCTCGAACGATCCGCCGATCGTCGTGAGGGTACGGAGGCGCTCAGGATTCGCGGCGGCGATCCGGAGGCCGATGCGGGCACCGATCGAATAGCCGACGAAGTGCACCGGGCCGAGGCCGGTGGCGTCGAGTACCGCGAACACGTCGGCGATAAATGCCTCCGGCTGGTACGACGCCGCGTCGTGCGGCTTGCCACTGCGCCCGTGGCCGCGGAGGTCGACGGCGATGACCGTGAAATCACGTTCGAGGTCGCGGAGGTAGCCGAGGCCGCGCCAGGTTCCCTTTGACAGGCCCGAGCCGTGCACGAGGAGTAGCGGGTCGCCGGATCCTGACACTTCGTAGGCGATTTCGGTGCCGTCGGTCGGGTTTCGGGTGGTCGCACGCATCAGACCATTCTGGCGTGCGGCGGAGCGCCGCAGTGACCGCGGTGCCAGCATGGCGGGATGACCTCTGGATACTCGTCCGACCAGATCCGCGCCGCCGAGAAACCTCTGCTCGACCGCGGCGAGCCGCTGATGGCGCGCGCCGCCGCCGGCCTCGCGGCCGAGATCGAACGGGTGCTCACCTCGCGAGGAACGACACCGGGCGTGGTGCTGGTGATCGCAGGATCCGGCGACAACGGCGGAGACGCGCTCTACGCCGGGGCCGCGCTCGCCGAAGCGGGGCACGACGTGCGGATTCTCACCACCGGCTCGCGCGTCCACGACGCGGGGCTCGCCGCCGCGGTTGCTGCGGGCGCCTCGGCTTCCGCGCGCGACGCCTCGGTCGATGCGGACGCCTTCGCGGCCGTGCTGAGCGGCGTGGATGTGGTGGTGGACGGGATCCTCGGAATCGGCGCCGCCCCGGATCCTTCGCTTCGCGGTCGCGCCCGCGACGTCGTCGAGGCCGTTCGCCCGCGGGTGCTGATGCGGATGGCCGGTGCGCCCGTGGTGGTGGCGGTCGACGTGCCCTCGGGAGTGGGGCCGGACGACGGAAGCGTGCCCGATCGGCTGGTGCTGCCGGCCCTCGTGACCGTGACGTTCGGCGCCGTCAAGGCCGGGCTGCTGCTGCCGCCGGCTTCCGGTCTCGCTGGTCGGGTGCATCTCGTCGAGATCGGGCTCGACCTGTCTGGCGTGGAGCCCGCCGTCGTGGCCTAGCCGCCCGACATCACAAGGCTGCCCAACACCACAAGGCGGCCCGACACCACAAAACGGGCATGACACCGCCCATCGACGGTGTCATGCCCGAAATGTGGTGCCAGGCGCTCCGGCCCTAGGGCTTCACGACGCTCAGCGGCTGCGTGATCGACTCCAGGCCCTTGCGCTCGGCGTCGACGCCGAAGATGGCGGCGACCACGGCTCCGACGATCATGATGCCGGCGCCGAGGAAGTAGCCGATGGTCAGCGGGCCGCGGTCGGTTCCTTCGCCCACGAGCGCGCCGTAGACGACGGGTGCGATAGCCCCGAAGATCTGCGCGATCGCGAAGAAGTACGAGATGGCCTGGCTGCGGATCTCGAGCGGGAAGATCTCCGACACGGTGAGATAGGCGCTCGACGCACCGGCCGAGGCGAAGAAGAACGCGACGCACCAGAAGATCGTCTGCGTGGTGGCGGTCAGCAGGTCGGCACTGAACAGCGCGGCCGAGACCGCGAGCACGGCACCCGAGATGAAGTAGGTGCTGAAGATCATCTTGCGGCGGCCGATCGTGTCGAACAGCGGTCCGAGCACAAGCGGCCCAACCAGGTTGCCGATGGCGAAGGGGAAGAAGTACAGCTGCGCGTTGCTGCTGCTCAGATCGTAGAAGTTCGTGAGCACGAGCGCGTACGTGAAGAAGATCGCGTTATAGAGGAACGACTGCGTGATCATCATCGTGGCACCCACGAGGGTCCGCTTCGGGTACACCTTGAACAGCACGTGCACGATCGTCGTGAACGGGATGCTGTCGGTCGATTTGACCTCCATGGCGAGCTTGTCGTCGACCGGCTCGAGGTGGCCGCCCTCGCGCGTCACCCGTGCCTCGATGTCGTCGACGGTGGCCTCGGCCTCTTTCTCGTAGCCGTGCGTCATCAGCCACCGCGGGCTTTCCGGGATGTTGCGGCGCAGGAAGATGATCAGGATCCCGAGCACCGGCCCGATGAAGAACGCCAGCCGCCAACCGACATTGACGTCGAAGATCGCGCGGTTCAGGAAGAAGTAGTTGGTGGCCGCACCGAGGGCAGCGCCGCCCCAGTAGGTGCCGTTGATGGCGATGTCGACCCGGCCGCGGTACTTCGCGGGGATCAGTTCGTCGATGGCCGAGTTGATCGCGGCGTACTCGCCGCCGATGCCGAGACCCGCGACGAACCGCATCGCGAACAGGAACCAGACGGCGGGGGAGAGGCCGGCGAGACCGGAGCCGACCAGGTAGATCACGAGCGTGAGGATGAAGAGCTTCTTGCGGCCGAGCTTGTCGGAGAGGCGGCCGAAGACGATGGCGCCGACCACTTGGCCGAGGAGGTAGGTCGTGCCGAGAGCGCCGATCTGCCCAGACGTCATGTTGAACTCGTCGGAGAACCCGTTCGAGGCGACGATCTGGATCTCGAGCCCGTCGAGCACCCAGGAGATACCGAGGCCCACGATGATCGACCAGTGGAATCGCGTCCAGGGCAGGCGGTCCATCCGGGCCGGAACGAGGCTCCTCACCGGCCCTCCGGTGTTCGTCGCAGTCGACATCCGTCTCTCCCTCTCGCGGTGGGCGCACCGCCGATGGGTGGTGCAACTCGAGGTGACGATAGTCGCGGGGCAAGCCGCTGTCCGGAAAATCCTGCGGGGTGTGCAAAAGCCTTTGGAGCGACGAAAACCCTCGCGGGCGGCCGTCGAGGTGGTCGTAGGACCACCTCGCAGGCCTTCCCGCGAGGGTTCAGGCGCGGTTGACGAGCTCAGCCCGCCAGGGCTCAGTCGGCGAGGATCGTGTAGAGCGCGCGACGCAGCTCGTCGATCTTCTCCTTGCCGGCCGTGCGCTGCTCAGGCGTGGCATCGAAGGCGAACTGCTTGATGACTCCGGCGAGCTTGACGGCAGAGCCGATGAACTCGTCGTGGTGGGCGTCGGTCTCGGTCGCGTCGCCCCAGGCCTTGGCGATCTCGTCGCCGTGCTGGCCGACATAGACGTGGCCCTCGTCGGTGAGCTCGTAGACCGACTGGCGGCCCTCGCCCGAGACCGTGATGAGGCCCTCGTCGACGAGCTGCTGTAGGGTCGGGTAGACCGAGCCGGGGCTCGGGCGCCACGCGCCGTCGGTGCGCTCGCCGATGGCCTTCATGAGGCCGTAGCCGTTGGCCGGAGCGTCGGCGAGCAGCGACAGGATCGCGAGACGCACGTCGCCCTTGCGGGCACGACCGCGGCCACCGCGACCGGGGCCACCGAAGCCGAAGCCGGGGCCGCCGGGGCCGAAACCGAAGCCGGGGCCCATGCCCATGCCCATCGCGCTACCGCCAAAGCCGCGACCACGGCCGCGGAAGGGCCCGAAATCGCTGCGCCCGGTGGGGCGGTCGTCGTGATGGCGGCGCTGGGGGCCGTCGTGGCTGTCGTTGTGATTGCTGTGGTTTTCGTAGTGGGTACCCATGGGGTACTCCTTTCGTGAGGAGAAAAAAAGTGGGGGGCGGGGCGAATGATCGGGCCGCTCGCGCCGGTTCGTTCCGGCGATAGCTCAAAGATATATCGCGATAGTTCGTTAAGTCAACACCACGGGTGAGAAAAGCCAGGATCCGACGGCTCGCCGCACCGCCCTGCCAGACTGGGCCGATGGCTCACCGCAATTCCACCGACGTCACCGTGTCTCGCGTCGAGGCGACGCTGAACGGCGGCGACGAGGTCTACGTCCGGGTGTCGACGATCGGCGACTCCGGCACCAGGCCCTTCGTGCTCGTGCCAGGAATCGGCGTCGCCAGCAACTACTTCGAACGCCTCGCCCCGAACCTGAACCAGTTCGGCCCCGTGCACGCGCTCGACCTGCCCGGCTTCGCCGGTGTGCCGCACCCCGACAGCGCCCTCACCATCCGCCAGTACGCCGACCTGGTCGGTCGCGTCATCGACGAGATGCAGCTCGACGACCCGGTCGTCGTCGGCCACTCGATGGGAACGCAGGTCGTCACCGACCTCGTCGCCCGCCGGCCCGATCTCTCGACCGTCGTGCTAATCGGCCCCGTCATCAACCCGAACGAGCGACGCCTCCTGACGCAGGCGATCCGGTTCGTGCAGGCGGCCTTGCACGAGCCCGGCCGAGTGAAAGCGCTGGCTTTCTCTGCCTACCTCTTCTGCGGTGTGAAGTGGTTCTCTCGGATCCTGCCCAAGATGATGACCTTCCCGCTCGAACGAGCGCTGCCCCACGTCAAGGCCGACACCCTCGTGATTCGCGGCGAGTTCGACGCCGTCGCCCCGAGCGACTGGGTCAAGCGGGTCGGTGAGCTGCTGCCGTCGTCGCGGCTCTGGGAGATCCCGGGGGCGGCGCACTCGGTGATGCACGCCAACGCCGAGGAGGTCGCTCGGCTCTGTGTCGAGCACGCTCAGCAGCCGATCGAATACGACGAGGGCGGCACCCTGCGCGTGTTCGACCACAAGGCCGCCGGAATCCAGCGGCCGTCGATCGACGAATCCCCGGCGACGTTCGTGAAAGGAATGCGCGGGCGGATCCTTGAGGCCTTCGGGATGCTCAAACGCGACGATGCGCTGATCGCCGAGGGTAAGACGGAGCACGCCGAGGCGATGCACGAGGCGCACGAGCGCGCCGAAGAGTAGAGGCTCGGGTGTCGCGGCCCGGGGCGCGACTAGCGGTAGTTGCCGGGCCAGTCGAACGCCGGCGTGGGGCGGGCCGTCGTGCCGGCGGGAGCCACCACGAGATCGATGCTGTCGAGGTTGTGAAGCACGATCGACGCCGGGTTGCCCGCGCGACGCTGACCGTCGACGAAGACCGTGAGCACCTCGCCGATGTCGCCGCCCCGGGCGCCGACGTGGCGCGCGTCGAGCCGCACGTTCCACTCCGTGAAGAACTGCCCAAGCGTGAAGTCGCGCCGGTCGGGCGACTCGACGTGGATGATGCCGGAGGTGTCGTGCGTGTGCAGTGCCGTCGCGTAGCGGTTGTCTTCGTGGAGTCCGATCTGCCCGGGCACCGTCGCGGCGACCCCGTCGATCGTGATCGACAGGTGCGTGTGGATGTGCTGCTGGAGCTTCACGCCGTAGACGTTCGGCAGGTCGGCGGCTGCCGCGCGCTCGCGCCGCTCGCTGACCGGAGGAGCGGGCCAGGGCGGCTGAGCCGATTCGCCGTGAGCGAGGCTCGTCGACGTCGCCCGGTCGTGCGCGACGCCGATGCCGGCGACTAACCCGACGACCGCCAGGGCGGCGAGCAGAGCGAGAGGCGAGCTGAGGATCCGAGGGCGGGTCGCCATGGAGTCACTCCCCGGCCATGATCAAAGGTGCGATCAACCCGACGATCCAGACGCCCAGGAGCGCCCCGGACAGGAGGAACACGACGACCGTGCGCTTGCGCGCGGGATTGCCCGGCGCCGAGCCCCACATCGAGCTGCGCTGGACGACCACGTGCGCTTCGCGGACGATGCGCTCGACGCTCTCGTCAGAGCGGTCGAGCGCGCCGTCGTGCGCGAGAGTGACGATGCGCTCCGCCTCGGGCAGCGTCATGCGCGTCACGCTGCGGCGGGGGTGACCAGGCATGAGCCCAGCGTGCCACGTCGGGCCGTGACGCGCTCGGCCGTGCGTCTCGGTGCGGCCCCGGGGTGCCGCGGTCGACGCGGCACCCCGTCGGGCGCGGTTAGTTGGGGAGCACGCCGAACGCGCGAGCGAGACGATCGATCTTCTGTGCCCGGCCGAGACGCGGCAGGTCGCTCCCGTCGCGAATCTCTCGGCCCCGGCTCTCGAAGTCGGCGAGGAAGTCGCGCGCCCACGCCGTGTCTGACGACGTCGGGCTGATGACCTCGTTGATCACCGGCAGCTGATCGACGTCGAGACAGAGCTTGCCGGTCAGGCCGAGAGCCACAGCGATCGACGACTGCTCGCGGAGCACGGGGTGGCTCGATCCGACCGTGGGGCCGTCGATCGGGCCGGGCAGCTCGCCGATGCGTGACGCGACGACCAGCCGGGAGCGCGGGTAGGCCATCGCCATGTCGTCCGCACTGGTGCCGGTGTCGCGGCGGTAGTCGCCCGAGCCGAACGCCAGGCGGAACGCACCGCGCGCGCTCGCGATCGACGGAGAGAGCTCGATACCGACCGCCGACTCGACCAGGGCCAGCACCCGCTTCACGCCGTGCAGGCGGTCAAAGGTCTCGGTGACGTGCTCGGCGGCCTCGGTCTTCGCGAGCATGACCCCGAGAAGCCCGGGGAGGCCGACCAGGGCGTCGACGTCGTCCGACCAGAAATCACTGGAGCGGTCGTTGATGCGCACCCACGCCTCGCCGCCGCCTTCGAGCCAGGCGACCACGTCGTCGCGGGCCGCGGGCTTGCGCTTCGGGTCGACGGCGTCTTCGATGTCGAGCACGATCTGATCGGCTCGCGACTTCGCTGCCGAGTCGAAGCGCTCCGGCTTGGTGCCCGGAACGAGCAGCCACGATCGGGCGATCTCGGCATCGGGTCGCTGGCGGGCCGGCGCGGGGCTGGCGGAAGTCTCGTTCATGGCACCTCGTGATGTTCGTCGTCGATACGTCGATAACACGCTACCGGGCTGTGGCAGAGGCTCGCCTGGACGCGCCGGTTCGGTCGGGAGCGGCGGGGGAGCCGCTTCGAGAGCTCCACTCGGGGTACTGTCCGCGTGACTACCGATCACGAGGAGCAATCATGACGGATCCGAACACGCCCGCCCCGAAGGGTGAGCACGACGGCGACGAGCCCGTGACAGCACAGTCCGAAGCCGTTCCGAACCACCAGACCGAGACCGGCCAGACCACCGAGCATGACGCGCCGCGGGAGCCCGCGGTGGCACCGGAAGACCGCGTGCCCGCGACCGAGCCTGAGGTGCACGAAACGGCAGTGCAGGATCCGGCAGCCGCCGCTGACTCCGCCGCCGCCACGCCCGCGGAGCCCGCTGGTGCCGAGCCCGCCGCTGAGCACTCCGCAGTCGCTGCGCAGTCCGAGCCAGCCGAGCCCGCCGTCGCACCCGAAGACCGCCCGGTACCGCCGCTGAGCGAGCCGACCAGCCAGGTGTCGACGGGTGCCCCCGCGACGGGAGTCCTCCACGACGACAGTGCTCTGCGTGCAGCGGAGGCCGCTCGCTCGGACGAGCCGTCGGATCCTTCGCCTTCTGCACCGGTTGCACCGGGCTCCGCTCCGGCTCCCGAGTCGGATGACCTCGGCGACACGCGCCTGACCGCCGCCGGTGCCGGCGCGGGCGCGGGTGCCGCAGCGACCAGCTCGACCGCCGCGTGGACCCCGCCGCCGGCCCCGGCGTCGCCGAGCGAGTATGCGGCCCCGACATCGGTCATCACGCCGACTCCGTACGCGCCTCCGACGCAGGCGATGCCCGCGCAGACGAGCACGACGCCCATCTCGAACCTCGGCACTTCGCCCGCCGAGAGCCTCGGATTCACCGACGGCATCGCCGGCGACAACGGATTCTCGCCCGAGGAGATCGCGCAGCGTCGGCAGTTCCGCGACGAGTTGGCGTTCCAACAGAAGCAGGAATTCGGTGGTATCAACTTCGGCGCTGGCTTCTTTGGCTGGCTCGCCGCCGTGGGCCTTGCCGGTCTGCTCTACGTGATCGTCGGTGGCATCGCCGGCGTCTCGGGCTTCGCGCAGCCCTCTCTGCTGACGGGGGAGCAGGCGACGGTCAAGTCGTTCGGCTCCGAGCTCAGCGCGCAGACGCTGCAGATCACCGCGCTGGTGATCGTGCTGGTCGTGCTGTTCCTGTCGTACTTCGTCGGCGGGTTCGTGGCCGGGCGGATGGCACGGTTCTCCGGGGTCAAGCAGGGTCTCGCCGTCTGGCTGTGGGGCGTCTTCATGACGGTCATCGCCGCGGTCGTGCTGATCGTCGTCGCCAGCCAGAGCACCACGGTCTCGACGCTGCAAGACCAGATGGATCCCGTCACCCTGCAGACCTTCACCTCGGTCGAGGCCCTCATCGCCGAAGGGCTGATCGTCGTCCTGTCGATCGGCGGTGCCCTGCTCGGTGGTCTCGCGGGCATGAGATTCCACAAGAAGGTCGATCGCTTCGCCGTCGAAGAGGCCTAGCTAGACCTGACGCTGCCGCCCCCGCCCGCGCCGAGAGTGCACAAATCGCCCTCTGCGTGGTCGGTAGGCGGCAGTTTCTGCACTCTCGGCGCGAGCGTCAGCTGAAGTAGACCACGTCGGCCGGCGCCTCGAGCCCGGCCAGCAGGTGCACGCACACCTGCCACACGTCGTCGAACAGCACCTCACGCACGATGTGCTCGTCGTACCAGTCAGCGAGGTCGTCTCTCGTGACGCCGTCGGCCAGCGGCTCGAATGCCGACTCGGCATCGTCGTGGGCGGTGAGGCGGCGCCCCAGCTCGGTGCCGGTTGCCCGGTCGACGAACCGGAGTTCACGAACCGAAGGATCCGACGGCGCACCGACAGGGCCCGTCACGTCGACGATCGGGTACCGCGCGCCTGGCGTCGGGCCCGCTGCCCTGGTGCCGACATGCGCCGACACCACGTGCCCAGTCGCGTCGCCGGCTCCGACCGTGCTCGGTTCGCTCCGGTCGAGGCCGCTCGACGCATCGCGGACGGCTCGCTCGGCCGTCGCGCGAACCCGATCGCGGTGAGCGTGGCAGACCGAGGCGACGTCGCGCATCCACGTCTCGAGGCGTGCGATCTCGGCGGTGGTGAACGTATCGGCTGGCCACGACGTCGCCGAGAAGATGCCGATCTCAGGCAGGGTCTCCCATTCGAGCACCAGGCGCGAGAACGTGCCGAGTCTCGGCATCAGCACGAGTCGGCTGGTGGGGGCGCCGGTGGCGAAGTGCAGGTCGGGTTCACTCAGCAGGTCGTCGACGTCGACGGCGGCCCCGAATGCGGCTGCGGGCAGCTCGACCGCGACGGTGAGGTCGCGCCACCGGGACGCTGAGCCCCCCGGAGACGCTGGGCCCCCCGGAGGCACTGGACTCTCGGGCGACGCACTCACTTCTTGAGCACGAGGGGCAGCACGAACACGGCGAACAGGAAGAAGGCGGCAGCGAGGCCGAAGACGATCCAGGTGCTGCGCGGCAGGGTGGTCTGGCCCGCTTCTTCGCGCCGAACGAGACGGCGGTGGCGGGAGACTCCCTGCACGACGAGCAGCAGTACGAGGGCTGCCCCGAGCACGGACACGATCAGGATGGTCACGCTCTCCACTATCGCAGGTGAGACCGGGTGGTCGCTCTCGACGTCGAGCGAGTTCGCCGGTCTGGCTATACGTGTTGCGCAACGGGCTCCCTCTTGCCGGAGGGATTCGCTACTGTATACGAGCGAGCCGGCTGGTTACCGGTCGCCCGTGTCGATGACGACAAGTTCCCGTTCTTCTCCTGATCCGAGTTGCGGGTGGCTTGGCGTTCCTCTCGACACCCGCATGCCCTCGGCTTCGGCCGGGGGCATGTCGCGTGTCGGCCTGTTTGCACTGTGTGCAATTTCGGCAGGAGGATCGTCCTGCTAACACGGATACTGCTAACGTGAGAGTGTCTCGCGTAGTCGGATCAGGTATGCGAGCCAGACGAGCGGGTCACTTGCTGGGGGTGAGCCGCTTTGTCATGTCGGCCTCCTCGTGCCGGGCCGCCGTGATCGCTGCCAGGCGGTGTCGATCGTCAATGCCACGAGAGCACCCACCGCGTAGCCCAGCAGGTCGGTCGCGACGAACGTGCTGCCGAGCACCCACCGAGACAGGGGCGCCACTCGCGCTACGGCGTCGGGCATGTCGGTGAGCTGCAGTACCTCGACGACTGCCGATACGACGAACGCGAAAACTGCGAGGCCGACGCCGGGTGATCGCGGCAGCACGAGTGCCGCCAACACGAAGAGGAGGGCGGTGTAACAGGCCGACCCGAGCAGATCCCCGGGCAGCCCCGGCACGATCAGCTTCGCGAAAACCCCGACAATCACGACGAGGATCCCTGCCGCCACCACCCCCAGCCGCGATCGAGATGTCATACCCCTATCGTCCCGTCCCGCCGCGCCGGTTCGCGTCGTGCGCCGGGTTGATAGATGACCGCCGTCAGTATCGATCGGCAATCGCTGCGATCGGCACCACGGCAGGTTTGCCCGCGGGATTGAAGACGATACCGGCCTGACCGTCCTCCCGCGCAGACCGGGCGATGTTTGCAAAACCGGTCGGTTGAGCGTCGAGGTCGGGCGCCCAAGCCCAGACCTCCGCGGGGGATGTGAACGCTGGGTGGTACATGCTGCCGTCAGGCCCCTTCAGGGCCGGGACCATGATGCTCTCGACCTCTCCCTTGTCATCTCTGCGTGCGGAGAGACCGACGAAGACCACCGGGGCGGCTTCAGCGCGGTCGATGATCTCTTCGACCGGGCTACCCGCCACAATGGCGGTCTTCAAGATCCCGTTGACGCCGGCCTCATCGGTGAGTCCGCGGCGGATCTCGTCGGCATACGCGATGAAGACCGTATCGGGCGAGCCTGGATCGATTGCGATCCCGTCGTACGTGGTCGCAGCCATCTGGAGTGTGGCCGATGCGGGCTGACCGAGCGAGAGCGGAGGGGTGGTTGCTCCTCCGTTCTGCCGGTACACCGCCAAGCGGTCGTTATCCGTGAACGCCACGAGGAGCCGCTTGCCCGCGTTGTCGACCTGCGTTCCGATGGCGAGGGTGTCGCCTTTCGCGAACGGGGCTGCCTTATCGGCGATCTCCGACCCCGAGGCGTCGAGGAGTAGATCGCCAGTGGCGCACTGACGCAACACGGCGTACATGGTCTGTGCATTTTGGCTGGAACTCCATGGCCGGAGCGCGTCTTGCACCAAGCGGTTGACGACCAAGGTGCTTCCCCCGGAAGTCACGCTCGGCTGCGTGCTGTCCGCCGCCCCCGCGTCGTTCAGTGTTACGTCGTCCTTCTTGCTTTTCCTCGAAAAGATCCCCATATTTTGACGCTACCAGCGGGTGTTCACTCTGACGCTCGACGTGCGTCTGTTTCGTGTGCCTGACCTGTGGCCCTTGACTGGGCGAACGCAGCGGCGTGGCTAAGTGCTCATTCCACGGCTGGTCGTCCGTGCCGAAACGCCGGTCACTGACGTTGCTGGGTAGGAGGGCTCCAGGCGGCGATCAGAGCAATCGCGGACGCGAAGGCGTCGAGGTGCGGTCGATTGAGAAACGCGTGGTGCGTGCCCGGAAGTACGTGGTGCTCGACGTCGACTCCGGTGCTGCTGAGTTCGCGAGCAAAGAGGTCGCCTGATGCGCGCATGTTGTCGTGTTCCGCGTTGATCGCGAGGGTTGGCGGAAAGCCGGTCAGGTCATGGCCACCCGCGAAAGCCAGTCGGTTCGCCAGCGCATCCCTCGAGCCGGCGTAGTTGCGGTTCATGAGGTCCAACGCCCACGGCGCATGTGTGATCCGGCGGTGCCCCTGAGATCGCGCCCGGTCATCTTGTGGGCGCTGATGGGTGGCGTGGAAGAAACCGTAGGCGAAGACGGCGCCTGCCGGACGAAACCCCTCATCGAGGGCCTGGAGGGTTGCAGCCGCCGCGAGGCAGGCGCCCGCACTAGCTCCACCGAGGATCACCCCCGACGGCGACGCAGAAGCCACTGCGCGGTAGGCGGTGACGACATCGTTGAGAGCGTCGGGGAATCGGCCGCGTGCCCGCCCAGCACCCGAACTCGCCCACGTCATCCCGGGAGGCGGCGAGAGGCGGTACCCCGTGGTGGCGACGGTCAGCCCGTGATTCGCGAGCGAGTTCGCGACGTCGTGGGCCTCCGGTTGCGCGGGGCTTCCTCGAAAGAATCCGCCGCCGTGCAGCCAGAGCAGGGTGGGTCCAGCTGAAGTGTCGCCGTCCGACGGCGTGTACCAGCGGAGCGAGGTGGCGTCAGGTCGCTTGGTCACACTAGACCGTGATGCATGGGGGCAGCGCCGCGCGTCCATCTAGAGGGTGAACCGTAAGGCGGTTCACGTAGGCATCCGGGCGGGGCTCTTGCTCGCGCCGACCCCGTCTAGAAGTTCAGACCCGTGTTCGCTCCGCGACCGCGCGCGACATCTGCGGACTCCTCCGTCTTGGCCGATTCATCCCCGGCGCGGCGCCCACGCCCGGGGTCTGCTGCGAGCTCGATCTGCGTCTGCCGGCGTCGGCGCATGCCGAGGAGGAGAACCGCGACGATGGCTGCGGCGAGGATCACGAGGACAGCCAGAACGATGAGTGCAGAGAGCATTCTCTGACAGTAGAACCGACCCGGTAGTTGCGAAAGATCGTGAGTGTCCGTTTGTCAGAAATTCACCCACGTCGCCACAAACTAGCTCAGAGAGCGTGGGCGACGGCCGGTCGCCACATTGCCATCGGCCGACCCGTGGGGAGCCCTCGAATGGTGCCGAACTCGACAAAGCCGAACCGGCGGTAGAGAGCACGGTTCCTCTCCGTCGATGACTCGAGGTACGCGCCCTCTCTGGCCGCATCGACGAGCCCGAGTCGGTGCGCGAGGAGAAGAGAGCCCACCCCGAGGCCTCGCGCCTCGGGGGAGACACCGATCTCGGCGAGGTACCAGTGCGGCAGTACCGGCCTCGGGCGCTGGAGTACTGCTCGGTATCGAAGAGCGGAGAAAGCCCCTCGGAGTCCCAACGCGTCGAGATAGGCCGGAATCTGCCCGAGAAACGGTCGCGAACGCTCCTGTCCCCGGCGAGGTTCCTCCCAGACCGCGGTTCCGAGGATCGATCCGTTCTCATCCACCGCGACGTCGACCGTTCGTGCCGCCAGGGGCCCCGATCGGAGCATTGCCCAGAACAGCTTCTCGAGGCGACCCCGCCGGTCACTGCCAGCGGAGACAAACGTGGCCATCACCGGATCCTTCGCGAATGCGTCGGCCAGCGGCTTCGTGGCGCCGCGCTCGCCGTTTCGAGCGGGACGAATGATGACGGACCGGGCCCTAGAGAGTTGAGTCATGCCCCGACTGTAAGACTCCAAATTGGCCAAGTGGCCAAATATTCCCCAGCTCCCGGTAACTCCTCGGCATTCGTCGGGCGAAAGCTCAGTTGGCCAACTGGCCACTACCTCCTATTCTCGATATATGACTGCTCCTCGCGAACACCGCCCGAGGAGCGAACGCCGCCAGCAGCTAATCGATGCCGCCGTGCTGGTCATGGCTGAGGAGGGTGTCGCAGCGGTCACTACGCGATCCGTCACGGGGCGCGCTGGTCTTCCTCATGGCTCGTTCGACTACTGCTTCGAGTCAAAGGCCGATCTGTTTTCGGCGATCCTTTCCCAAGAGATTCGCGTCACCATGACTGCGGCTTTCGATCCGCCAGCTGCAGCCGTGTCGGTCACCGAGCGAATCAGAGTCGGCCTCCAAGCACGTCTCGACCTCGTCACCGGCCGCCCCGACCATGCCCTCGCGTTGGCTGAGCTCTCCGCTTTCTCCTATCGCGACCCAGCCTTGAGCCACCTGATGCGATGGGAACAGGCGGAGTACTTACGCGAGGTGGCCCGCAATGTCGACGAATGGACGGCCGCGGCGAACATACGGTGGTCGGCTCCGACAGTGCAGGTCGCATCGCTGTTGATCGCCGTGGCTGACGGCATCGGTACCGCCTGGCTCGCCGATCGCAACGACCAGGCGGCTCGCGACGCCGTCACCCTCGGGGCTAGGGCAATCGCCTCTCTTGTTGATACTGCTGAGCAGTAAGGCAGTGCCTGGAGCAGGGGGCTTCGGTTTCGTCTACTCAAGGCCGAAGTGGTGCAAGTAGTCACTCGGGCTGCCAGCCCCACCGAAAAAGATGACCTGGCTGAGTGCGCCGATGTCTCTCTGAAGGGCCCCGGCCGCCCTGAGCCCGTCGGACCTTGTTTGAGCGTTGCCGAACGGCGAGCCAGCGCGCTCCGTCAAGGCGCGCCATCGAATGATGGCCCTGGCTGTTCTCTCCCGACCGCCGGCTGACGCTGTTGTGATGCTCCGTGCGCGGCCACCGGTGTACTGCTCAACCGATGTTCCACGAGAATCAGCGGCCACGACGAGCGAGTCGCTCAGGTTGGGGAACAGGTCGACGCCTTCTCCGGCACCGCACCAGACGTGGGTCTCGTCTCCCAGTTCGTCCTGGACTCGAGCCGCGAGGTCGAAAGCCTCTGCGCGATGGTGGTCGTGTATCTCGGGGGAGGGAAAGTGGAATCCCGATCCGGCGATGGCGTCGAAGACGTCGTTCCAGACTTCGAGGTCACGGCGAAGGCCCGCGCTGAGCCCCAGCTCCCCTGCGTCGGCTAGCCCGATTTTGTCGTTTGAGAGGCAAAACCACAGGGGCGAGTCTTCGACCGAGTACTCCGCCATTACGAGAATGACCTGGCTGACCATGGATCGACATTAGCGTCGCTGGCCCTTATCCAGGACAGAAGCGGAGTCTCCTCGGTTGGCGGGTGCAACCCGTCAGGCCGGGGCGCGGCGAAGACGTCGACCCAGCACGATAGCCCGTGCTGTGGCGAGGATGACGACGAAGGATCCGACGACCCCTACGACGAGGGCGGCAGTCGCCCCGATCGCCGGACCGGTCGTGCACGAGCTCTCGCCCTCACCCGGGGCGGCGTCGAGGCACGAGCCTCCCTGTAAGACGAACGCGAAGAAGACCGTGACGAGAGCGGCGAGGACCGCCGCGCTGATCCACCCGACGACCCTGGACATTCCCCCGGAAGTGTTCATGCCCGATCGTAGCTCTGGAGGGGAGTGAACGAGAGGAAGAGTGCGGTGCCCCGGATCCTGGGTTAGTTGCTGATTTGTTCCTGTGAAGCGCGACGAACGTGGCCGAGCGCCGCATCGATGAGGTTGCCGGCAGCTGTGGGGTCGACCCGGACGATGGCCATCGCGGCGAAGACGAGGCCGGTGCAAGTGGTGGCCAGAGTCTTCTGCTCGGCGGCGTCGAGATCGGCACGACGGGCGGCGACCCCGGTCGTGATCGCCGAGCGGAGACTGTCGCAGTAGGCAGCCACGACGGTCTGCAGGGCCTCCTCGCGGCCGAGGGGAGAGCCGGTCGCGTTGAGCAGCAGGCAGCCGTTGGCAGCGAGGGCTGTGTGCCCCTCCGTCATCGCGGCGCGGAGGCCGAGGAGGTAGGTCTCAAGAGCTCCAACCTCGACGAAGTCCGCACGCAATGGAGCGAGGCGAGGCCGAATGACCTCGTCGAGATAGCTCTCGACTGCCGCGTCGAACAGGCCGCGCTTGCTGCCGAACGAGTGGTAGATGCTCGACCGGTTGAGGCCGGTGGCGCGCTCGAGGTCGGGCAGGGCGGTGTCTTCGTAGCCGTGATCCCAGAAGACCTGGCGCGCCGAACGAGCGACCTCGGCTTCGGTGAAGGTTCGAGTGCGACCCATGCTCTGCTCCTCGGGGTTGATCTGGACTGACCGTTTCAGTATATAGTGAAACGGTCAGTTCAAATCAGGAGGCTCTCGTGCTCGTCGTATCCATCGTGTTCGCGGCCCTGGCCGCTGCCCTGCACGTCTACATCTTCTGGATGGAGTCGCTCGCGTGGCGAGGTCCCCGAGCTCGCGCGACCTTCGGCCCGGCCACAGAGGCCGAGGTTGAAACGACGGCACCGCTCGCCTTCAATCAGGGCTTCTACAACCTGTTCCTCGCCGCGACCACCGTGATCGGCATCGTGTTCGCCCCCGCATCGTCGTCGGCGATCGGCGAGGCGCTGATCCTGGTCGGCACCGGCTCGATGCTCGCGGCAGCGCTCGTCCTGTTCGTCTCGACACCCGGCAAGCGCCGGGCTGCCGTCACTCAGGGCGCGTTCCCGCTGATCGCCGTCGTCACGACCTTGATTGCCCTGAACGTCTAGAAGCCCGACCCACCGTCCCATGAACACCCCACAGAAAGTCGAGAACGCCATGCGCGCAGTCATGCACCCCACATTCGGAGAGCCCTCCGAGATCCTCACGGTCGAAGAGGTCCCGACGCCTCAGCCCGGCCCCGGAGAGGTGCGCGTCCGCACCCTCCTGTCGCCGATTCACAACCACGACCTCTGGACGATCCGCGGCACCTACGGCTTCAAGCCCGAGCTCCCGGCCCGCACCGGCACCGAGGCCGTCGGCGTGATCGACGCCCTCGGCGAGGGCGTCACCGGCGTCGAGATCGGTCAGCGCGTCGCGACCGGCGGCACCTTCGGCGTGTGGGCCGAGTACTTCGTCGCCAAGGCGGCAGCGCTCCTGCCCGTCTCGGACGACATGTCCGACGAGGTCGCGGCACAGCTCGTCTCCATGCCCTTCAGTGCGATCAGCCTGCTCGAGTCGCTCGACCTCGCCGAGGGTGACTGGCTGGTGCAGAACGCCGCCAACGGCGCAGTCGGCCGTCTCGTCGCCCAGCTCGGAGCTGCCCGCGGCATCAACGTGATCGGCCTCGTCCGCCGTGCCGAGGGCGTCGACGAGCTGAAGGCCCAGGGCATCGGCAACGTCGTGGCAACGGATTCGGCCGACTGGCGCGACCGCGTGAAGGCGATCGTCGGCGACGCCCGGATCCTTGCCGGTGTCGACTCGGTCGGTGGCCCCGCGAGTGGCGAGGTGCTGTCGCTGCTCAGCGAGAACGGCACCCTCGTCGTGTTCGGCGCAATGCAGTCGCCCGTCATGCAGATTTCGTCGGGCGACGTGATCTTCAAGCAGGCGACGGTCAAGGGCTTCTGGGGCAGCACGGTCAGCACGAGCATGCCGGCCGCCCAGCGCGGTGCGCTTCTCGCAGAGTTGGTGCGCAGGATCCAGGACTCCACGATCACCCTGCCCGTCGAGGCCACCTACTCGTTCGACGAGGCCCGCCAGGCCGCCGCCGCGAACTTCACTCCCGGTCGCGCCGGCAAGATCCTGCTGCGTCCGTAGTCTGCTGCGCCCCTGAGTCAGGGCGCCACGAAAGCCGAACGGCCCGGGTCGATGAGACCCGGGCCGTTTCGCTTTTGTGTGGTGTCAGTCGTCGGAGACGGTGATCGTCACGTCGATGTTGCCGCGGGTGGCGTTCGAGTACGGGCACACCTGGTGGGCTGCGTCGGCGAGAGCCTGTGCCTCGTCGTGCGGGAGCTCGGGAATGACGACCTCGAGGGTGACGGAGAGGACGAAGCCGCCCTCGCCGTTCGGGTGCACGCTGACCTGGCTGCCGACGGAGGTGTCGGAGATCGCGACCTTGCGCATGCGGGCGACGCTCTGCAGAGCGGAGTGGAAGCAGGCGGCGTAGCCGGCGGCGAAGAGCTCTTCGGGGTTGGCAGCACCACCGGCGCCGCCCATCTCTTTGGGGATCGCGAGATCGAGGTCGACGGTGCCGCTGACCGTGGCGACGTGGCCGTTGCGGCCGGCGCCGGTCGAGAGTGCTTCGGCGGTGTAGATGCTGTCCATCAGGAGAGCCTTTCTGTGGATGGTCGTGTTGCTCGAGTGGGTCGAACTCCGTTGTCCTCCACCCACCAGCGTGCCACGCGCACCACGGCACAGCGCACGGGTAGTTCGAAGCTAGAGGGAGACGAGACAACTCGAATCCCCGTGGTCGCCGCAATCAAGACAGGAGGAATGCTCGGGAATCATCCCTTTGGCTGATAGCCGAGCGCACCTTGCAGGTCTATCGTTTCGCAGCGGGGGATCTAATCCACCAGGGCGAGCATGACCGGCGACTCTGCAATACGGGATGCTGATGATCACTCTCCCGACGACAAGCCCACCGCCTCGATGACGAGGCGGCGGGCTTGTTCTGTTTCTGGGCGGCACCGACCGTGTTTCAGTCACCCGACCGCGTTTATTCGCGGTCCGGTGACGCTTTCACGGTCGGTTCTGTGAGTCGCGAAGGGTTACCGAGGCCGGTCGAAGCGCGCACCCTCGGGCTTCGAGGCGCCGGCGAGGTAGACGATGAGCAGAATCGGTCCGATCAGCGGGATGAGACCGAGGAAGAAATACGGCCCGGGGTAGTTCGCATCGTGGAGGCGCCGGCAGGTCAGGGCGAGATACGGCAGGAGCAGCCCGAGACTGAGCACGACGAAAATGATCTGGAAGAGAACCTTGACGGCCGTGAAACCGGGGGGAGCCATCACGTTCTCGGCCATCGCCTGGTTGCCGAGCGAGTTGGCGTTGATGACGCCGAAGATGATTCCGAGAATGCCGAAGATCGCGTACAGCACCACGACGACGAGCGAGTAGGCCAGAAAGAACCACCAGTATTCGCCCCGGCTGGCCCGCCCCGAGAAATCGGTGTACTTCGAGAACGGCCGCTTGACGGCGGCGAGAAGGCCGATTCCGTACCAGGGAGCCCAGAGCGGCGGCTCCTCGCCCGGCTTCGACGGCTGCGGCTGCGGCTGCTGACCTTGCCGTTCGGGCTTCCGGGAGCCGCGAGGCGGCAGGTGCGACGACATGGTGTTCCCCTCGAACGTGTCTGTCTTTCGGGCCCCTGGCGACGGTGTCGGCGCCCAGAGGTCAATCGGAGCCTAGCGATAAACCAAATGTCGGAGGCCCGGAGTACTCCTGGAGCATGACCGATGCGACCGATCCTCTCGCGAACCTCCACCTCGTGCCCCTGGCCGGCAGCGAGCGACCGCCTGCCCCGGGCGTGCGTCCGGCGGCACGGTCTGCGCGCACCGCCGACGAGATCGTCTGGGCAACACTCGTGCTGCGCCGTCGCACCGAGGTTCCCGGTGCGCTGCTCAGCGGTGATCCGGTCGACTCCGCCACATTCGCTGCCGAGCACGGCGCCGATCCGGCCGACGTCGACCTCGTCGTGGCGACCCTCCAGCCTCTCGGCGTGACCATCCTCGCGGCCGACGCGCCGAGCCGACGCGTACGCGTGTCAGGGTCGTCGCGTGTGCTCCAAGCGGTCTTCGGCACTTCGCTCGAGATCGTCACGAGCGAGTCGCCCCAGCTCGGCGGCGATCCGGCCGGCGCGGCGGCACCGCGGGTCGAACACCGCCAGCGGTTCGGCTCGCTCAGCATTCCGGCCGCCCTCGACGGGATCGTCACAGCGGTGCTGGGGCTCGACGACAGGCCACAGGCACGGGCGCAATTCCGGTTCGAGCCCGCGGCAGCTGCCGGATCCTCGTTCACGCCCCTCGAGCTCGGCGATCTCTACGGATTTCCCGAACAGACCGAAGGATCCCGCCAGACCATCGCCATCATCGAGCTCGGGGGCGGGTTCGCGCAGGCCGACCTCGACGCCTACTTTGCAGAGCTCGGCATCGAGGGGCCGAAGGTGACCGCGGTCGGAGTCGATGGCGCGACCAACGTGCCCGGCGGCGACCCGTCCGGCGCCGACGGCGAAGTGCTGCTCGACATCGAAGTCGCAGGGGCTCTCGCTCCGAAAGCCGACATCGTCGTCTACTTCGCGCCCAACACCGACGACGGCTTCGTCGACGCGGTGGCGACGGCCGCACACGCGACGCCGACTCCGACGGCCATGAGCATCAGCTGGGGCCAGAGCGAAGACCAGTGGACGGCGCAAGCGCGCGCAGCCTTCGACGACGCCCTCGTCGATGCGGCGGCACTCGGCGTGACCGTGACGGCCGCGGCGGGCGACAACGGCTCGAGCGACGGGGCGACCGATGGCGCCGACCACGTCGACTTCCCCGCCGCGAGCCCACACGTGCTGGCGTGCGGCGGCACCAGCCTTCGCGCGACCGGTTCGGCGATCGCCAGTGAGACCGTGTGGAACAACGGTGCTGGCCGCGGGGCCACCGGGGGCGGAGTCAGCCGAACGTTCGAGCGACCCGCCTGGCAGTCGGCGATCGTCGCGCCCGGGGGAGGGCGGGGCGTGCCCGACGTCGCCGGCAATGCCGACCCGGCGACCGGGTACGAGGTGCTGGTCGACGGCGTCCGCTCGGTGATCGGCGGTACCAGTGCGGTCGCTCCGCTCTACGCTGCGCTCGCGGCCCGACTCGCCGAGTCTCTCGGGGCGCCGCTCGGGCTCGTCCAGCCGAAGCTCTACGCGGCAGCCACGGCGTTCCGCGACATCACTGAGGGCGACAACGGCTCGTTCAGCGCCACACCGGGTTGGGACGCCTGCACCGGGCTCGGGTCGCCAAACGGACGGGCCCTCCTGCAGGCGCTCAGCGGGGGGCTCGGGGAGCGCGGGCACTCCGCCCGAGCGACGAATAGCATCGACGAATGACCGCCGCGAAGTCGTCTCTGCTCATCCTCGGTGCATCGGGCGACCTCGCCGCCCGGCTCCTCATGCCCGGTCTGGGGGAGCTGCTCACCCACGAGCCGTCACGCCGAGTGCAGCTGATCGGGTCGGGAGTCGAAGACCTGACCGACGCCGAGTGGAAGAAGCGCGTGGGCGACTCGTTCGCGAGTGCTGGCGCTTCCGGCCCCTCCGTCGAAGCGGCCCTCGCGGCGACGACCTACATTCAGGCTGACGTAACGAGCGCCGACGGCCTGAAAAAACTTCTCGCCGCCTGCGACCACACCACCGCGGTCTACTTCGCCCTCCCGCCGGCCATCACCGAGAAGGCCTGTCACCAGCTGGCCTCCCTCGAGCTGCCGAAGGGTCTCTCTCTGGCGCTCGAGAAGCCGTTCGGCACTGATGAGAAGAGCGCGATCGCGCTCAACGCGCTGTTGCTCACCCTCGTGCCCGAAGAGCGCATTCACCGCGTCGACCATTTCCTCGGTCGGGCCACCGTGCTCAACCTCCTCGGACTCCGGTTCGCCAACCGCCTCATCGAGCCGATGCTGACCAACCGCGACGTCGAGAGCATCGAGATCGTGTACGACGAGCAACTCGCCCTCGAGAACCGCGCCCGCTACTACGACCACGCTGGCGCTCTGGTCGACATGATCCAGAGCCACCTCCTGCAGGTCATGGCCGTGCTGGTCATGGAGGCACCGGCGACTCTCGGTGCCGCCGACCTCCGCGATCAGAAGCAGCTCGCGCTCCGAGCCACCCACCTCTGGCACGACGACCCAGCCACGAGCCGCCGCGCCCGCTACTCGGCCGGCACCATCGACGGTCGCAAGCTCCCCGCCTACAAAAACGAGGAGGGTGTCGACCCGTCGCTCGAGACCGAGACCCTCGCCGAGGTCGTCGTCGAGGTGCGCACCATGCGCTGGGCCGGTGTGCCGATCCGCCTCCGCTCCGGCAAGGCCCTCGCGTCTCACCGGCGGGAGATCCTGATCACGTTCAAGGCACCCGCCCACGTGCCGCCGGAGTTCCACACGCTCAAAACGGCCGACCGGCTCCGCATCTGCATCGCCCCCGACGTTATGAGCCTCGAGCTCAACGTGAACGGACCGGGCGACCCGTACGTCATCGACCGCGCCAGCCTCGAGGTCGACTTCAACCCCGGCGACCTGCCGGCCTACGGCGAAGTGCTCCAGGGGATCCTCGACGGCGATGCCTCGCTGTCGGTGCGGGGCGATGCGGCGGTCGAGGGCTGGCGGATCGTGGAGCCCGTGCTCGCGGCATGGCGCGACGGCTCGGTGCCTCTCGACGAGTACCGCGCCGGCAGCGACGGGCCGAAGGCGTGGCGCGCCTGACGGGTCGCCCCTCGGGCCCGCCTTGCAAATTTGAAGGAGAAGTTCGCCGCGAGGCCCGCCGATCCGCCTCAGTTTTCGGTTTCAGCCCCGCTTCTCCTTCAAATTCGAAGGAGCGCAGTCGCCGTTGCTTGGGCGACGAAGCAAGCACCACAATAGTCAGATGGTCTTCGACAGCACCCCCTCCGCGCACCAATCCGCCCCGCTTCCGATCGCGCTCGTCACCGGCGCGTCGCGGGGGATCGGCCGCGCGATCGCCTTCGACCTGGGGCGAACGCACCACGTGATCGTGCAGGGGCGTGATCCCCGGGTGCTCGAGGAGTTGGCGGCCGAGCTGCCGTCCGCCTCCGTCTGGGCAGCTGCCCTCGACGGCGACGAACCGCTCGACGGGTTTCTCGCCGCCGGGCCGACCGGCTCGCTCGAGTCGCTCGACGTGCTGGTTCACTCGGCCGGCGTCATCGGCGGCTCGACGGTCGAGCTCACGCCGCGCGACGAGTGGCGCCGCATCCTCGAGGTGAACGTGGTGGCCGTCGCCGAGATCACGCGCCTCGCTCTTCCCGCCCTCCGTGCTGTGCAGGGAACAGTGATCGTCATCAACTCCGGGGCCGGATTCCGGTCATCGGCGGCCGGCAGCCTCTACGCCGCGAGCAAATTCGCCGTCCGGGCCTTCGCCGACGGGCTTCGTGAGGAGGAGCGATCGAACGGTGTCCGTGTCAGTTCGGTGCATCCTGGGGCGGTCGACACCGATATGCAGCGCGAGATGCAGCAGTCCAAGGGCAACTCCTACGACGCAGAGAGCTACCTCGCTGTCAGCGACATCGCCGACGCGGTCCGTCTCGTGGTCGACCTGCCGCAGCGGGCCGTGGCCGAGACGGTCTCTGTCCGTCCGCTAGGACGAGGTTGACGCGTGGCGGAGACGTCGATGCCGAGCACGACCCCGACCCCCGTGCCAGCGCCGACCCCGGTGCCCGTGCCGTCGAGCTTCCTCCTCCTGCACGGCTACGAGAACCACCGCCCGCCGAGCCACTGGCAACGCTGGCTGTCGCTCGAGCTGACCGCGCGGGGCCACGACGTCCGCTACCCGCAGCTTCCTGACCCCGATGCCCCCGACTTCGAGCGCTGGCGAGACATGGCCCTCGCCAACCTCGCGACCCTCACCGAGGGCACGATCACGGTCATCACCCACAGCGCGTCGACGATGCTCTGGCTGCGCGAGCAGACATCCGGGACGGCCCCGCAGGTCGACCGGGTCGCCCTGGTGTCACCGGTGTCGGCGGACTTCTTGGAATCAGTACCCGAGCTCGCTGCCTTCGCCTGGCGCCCACCTGAAGGCGAGCACGAGGATCCTTCGGCTCGTCAGAGCGTCGGAGCCCCCGACGCGATCATCGTGGCGGGCGACGACGATCCGTACCGCCCCGAGGCGCTCGGCGCGGTTGCCGATGGGCTCGACGCACGGCAGATCGTGCTCGCGGGTGCGGGCCACGTCGTGCCGGCGACCGGATTCGGGCCCTGGCCGGAGATGCTGGCCTGGTGCCTCGGAGAGCCCGCTTTCGACTGAACCGTCGCCGACGAGGGGGTGCCGGGCCGAGAGTGCCCGAATCGGGCTCGGGCTCGACGCCAGGCGTCCATTCGAGCACGCTCGGCCTTCGACTCGCCCGCGTCAGATCGGCAGAACCGAAGGATCCGGCCGCCCCACCGCTCAGCTCACGTGCACGTCGGGCCGTCGACCCCGATCGGACTCGGCCCGCCGCAACACCTCGCGCGTGACCGGTGCAACCTCGCCCACCCCCGTGATGAGGTAGCGCACCAGGTTGCGGAGCGGCGGAGCCTCGGTCCATTCGAAGTAGATGTCGGGTACGACGCCGGTGACGTCGCGAATTTCGAGCAGGATCGTCGCGATCGTGTTCGGCACGTTGCCGCTCCGCACCTTGAGTACCCGGTAGCCGTGGAGGCTGTGCCCGTGCACCTCGAGGTCTTCTTCGAAGTTGGAGGAGTCGTCGGGGTAGACCTCGAGGAAGATGATGGGCGACCGCATCGGGATGCCGCTGGCCTTCCGCTCGTCGGCGAGTTTGGTCTTGTATTCGAGGCGACTTCCGTCGTCGGGTTCGTTGGCGACGATCCGGACGGCTCCGTATTCGTCAGCGTCTTCTTGCACGAACGACAGGGCGGCGTCGTCGAGCGACACGCTCGTGGCCCGCAGCTGGAACGAACGGCGCACCCGCGACAGCACGGATACGAGCAGCACGCCCACGATGAAGAGGGCGGCGATACGCACACCCTCGGGCCGTTCGATCACGTTGAGCACGGTCGTGTAGGCGAAGACGGCCACGACCACGCCGAACCCGATGGCGCGTTTGCGCTGCTTTTTATGACGAGCCGAAAGGAACACCGCCACCGAGGCGGAGGTGATCAGCACGAGCACTCCGGTCGCGTAGGCGCCACCCTGCGCGTCGACGTTCGCCTCGAAGACGATCGTGATGAGGAACGCGATCGCCGTGAACACGAGCACGAGGGGCCGCACGGCGGCCGCCCACTGCGGTGCCATGCCGTAGCGAGGGAGGTAGCGGGGCACGAGGTTAAGGAGGCCGGCCAGCGCCGAGGCCCCGGCGAACCACAGGATCGTGATCGTCGAGATGTCGTAGACCGTGCCGAAGCCGTTGCCGAGGTAGTCGTGGGCCAGGTAGGCGAGTGCGCGCCCGTTGGCGTCGCCTCCCGCCTGGAACTCTTTCTGCGGGATCAACAGCGTCGTGACGATGCTCGACGTGATGAGGAACGTGCTCATGATGATCGCCGCGGTCGTCAGGAGCCTCTTGGCACCCTTGATGCGGCCGAGGGGCCTCTCGGGGGTGTCGCCCGGCGCGCCCGAGATCTGCGGCATGACGGCGACGCCGGTCTCGAAACCGGAGAGGCCGAGCGCGAGCTTCGGGAACACGAGCAGCGAGATACCAATGATCGCCAGGGGATTGGCGTGCTGCGTGGTCAGCGCCTGCCACCAGTTGTCGACCACCTGTGGGTTCTCGCCGATGTGCACGAACGAGACGATCACCACGACCGCGTTCAAGAGCAGGTAGATGGCGACGAGCACGACCGCGATGCCGATGGCCTCTTTGAAGCCGCGCAGGAACACCGCCGCCAGCAGCACGATCAAGAACAGCGTCAGCGGCACCTCCGCGCCGTGGAACCACTGCGGCGCGTAGGGGTTCTCGACCGCGTGGGCGGTGGCATCGGCGGCCGAGAGCGTCACGGTGATCATGAAGTCGGTCGCCGCGAAGCCGAGGAGGACGAGCACGAACAGCTTGCCGCCCCACCAGGGCAGAAGTCGCTCGAGCATGGCGATCGACCCGGACCCCTTGAAGCTCTCGCGGGCGACCCGTCGATAGACGGGCAATGCGCCGAGCAGCGTCAGGAGCACCAGCACGATCGTCGCGAAGGGCGAGAGGAGACCCGCTGCGACGGCGGCGATGGCCGGTTGATAGCCGAGTGTCGAGAAGTAGTCGACGCCGGTCAGGCACATGACCCGCCACCACGAGTGCGTCTTCTCCGGCTTCTCGGCGTGCGGGCCCGGGTGGCTGCCGGACTGCTGCGTCAGCCCGTCGAGCAGCCACGCTCGAAAGGAGTGTCGGGGAGCGTTTTTCAGAGCGTCGGGCTCGAGCGCGGAGCTCTGCCCGGTGCTGTCGGTGGTGGTCACGGATCAGGTCTACTCGACGTTGGTGGATTCGGGTGGTGACACGACCGGGGAAGCCTCGGCCCAGACCCCCGACGACCCGCGCCGATGGCTGTCGAGCAGATGCGTGTCGACGATGCCGACGGCCTCCATCAGGGCGAACATCGTCGTTGGCCCGACGAAGCGGAACCCCTTCTTCTTCAACGCCTTCGACAGGGCCACCGACTCGGGCGAGGTCGTCGGCACGTCGGAGAACGTCGACGGCCTCGGAGTCTCGCTCGGGCTGAACGACCAGATGAACGCGCCGAGACCGCCCTCGTCTCGGAGGGCGAGCGTGGCCCGGGCGTTGTCGATGGTGGCGTCGATCTTCAGCCGGTTGCGCACGATGCCGGCATCGGCCATCAACCGGGCACGATCGTCGTCGTCGAACGTCGCGACGACCTCGGGGTCGAAGTCGCGAAAGGCGAGACGGAACGCGGGTCGCTTCTTGAGAATCGTCGCCCACGACAGCCCCGACTGGAAGGCTTCGAGGCTCAACCGCTCGAAGAGACCCTGCTCGTCGCGGATCGGCATGCCCCACTCGGTGTCGTAGTACGACTGCAGCAGCCCGTCGGTCGCTGCCCAGCGCGGCCGAGATAGCCCGTCGGCGCCCAGAATCACATCGGTCATGGCGCGAGTTTAGGGTCGACCACCGACGCTGCCCGATTTGCGCGGCCCTGCACTGCACGGTCTACTTGAGCCATGCGCGAATCGCCGCCCTCGGAGCCGTCTGCTCCGGTGGCGAACCCGGTCGTGCCGCGGCCCCTCAACCCGGTGGCGTCGAGGGTCGACCTGCACCAGCACCTGATGCCCCCGACGTTCGTCGAAGCGCTCCGGGCGCGTCAGACCCTGCCCCGCCTCGTCGACGACTGGACCCTCCTCACCGAGGGCGAGTCGCCGTACTCGATCAATCCGTCCTCCCACGACGTCGAGAACCGAAGGATCCGCGAGCTCGCCGAAGGAAAAGGCGACGTGCTCGTGTCCTTGCCCGGCAACCTCCGCATCGAAGAGCTGCCGCACGACGACGCTCGCGACCTCATCGCCATCTGGCACCGGTCGGCCATCGCCCTCGGCGATCCGTTTCGCGTGTGGGCGGCGACCCCGCTCCTCGAATTCGACCTCGCCGGGCTCGAAGCCGTTCTCGCCGAGCCGCGGGTCGTGGGCCTGCAGATTCCGGCGACCAGTCTCGGATCCTCGTCTGACCTCGCTCGGCTCGAGCCGGTCCTGCGGGTCGTGGAGGCGGCCGGAAAACCCGTTCTCGTGCACCCGCGGCACGTCGTGGCCGCGCCCGTGCAGGGCGTCCCCGCCGCGTCGACCGCCCCTCGGGCCGAGCAGCTCAAGACGGCGTGGCAGGTCTGGTCGGACGGCGGTCACGAGCAGCACCCCGCACTGCGGATCGGATTTATCGCTCTCGCCGGGCTGGCGCCGCTCGCGCAGGCGGCGGCAGCGACGCGCGGAGGCCGACCACCCAAGGCCGACCCCAACGTCTTCTACGAGACGAGCGCGTACGACGAGCGCGCGATCGACGCGATGGCCCGCATCGTCGGAGTGACGCCGCTCGTGCACGGGTCGGATCGGCCGTTCCGTCAGCCGCGCGATCCCGAGCTCGGACGCCGGTTCAACCACGCCGTCTTTTCGCGCAATCCGCGGGCGTTCTTGACGGGGCAGCCCGGCTGACGGGCGGTACTGCTGGCGGGCGGTTTTGCTGGTGGGAGCCCCTCAGCGGGTCTCGAAGTCGGACGCTCCCGTGGGATCCTGCTCGTCGATCTCGACGCTGTCGACCCGCGCGCTCGATGGTCCGCCGTCGCGGAGCCAGGTCAGCAGCTTCTCGATGTCGTGGGGCTCGCCTTCGACCTCCACCTCGACCCGGCCGTCGGGGAGGTTGCGGACGAACCCTGCGACGCCGATGCGATCGGCTTCTCCTTCGGTCGAGAAGCGGAATCCCACGCCCTGGACAACGCCCGAGACGAGAGCGCGGCGACGAATGACATCGATCATTTCTCGACGGTAACCGACAGCCCGGCCGTTTGCCCGGCGGGCCGTCCGACATCCGGCGAGTCGAATGACAGAGGGTCCGGTTAGGGTGGGTGTGTTGGCGGTTGCCCCGCCAGCGCCCTGTGAGTGCTCATCGAGCACCTAGACAATCCGGGGCTGTGATGAGGCGGCTCCACCTTCACCCGAAGGAGTCGACTCATGTCTGACACCGCATCCATCCGCCTTCCCCGCACCGGCTCGATCGGCATTCGGCCCGCAAAGGCCAAGGCCCGTCGCGCCGAGCGTGCGGCTCGAACCGTTCGCGAACCTCGCTCACCCCGGGCAGCCTTCGTCGCCGGCACCTACGTGGTCGTCGACGCCGAGTACGCGGCACGCCCCGCCGGCACCTTCACCGGCGTGGCAATCGACGCGCGAGCCGACGGCACGTTCGTGTCGGCCGACCAGGCTTTCGCGGGCCGTGTCGCCGGGTCGTACGTCGGCTAGCTGAGGCTCTGCCGGCAGCGCTTTCTGCTCGCTTGCGTCGCCCTCTCCTCGCGAGGTGGCCGAACCTACCGCGGACCCACCGTCGCGGCCGGAGTTCAGGCCATCTCGCGAGACAGCGTGGGTGCGGCAGTTTCGACGTGCGTCAAATTTGATGCGGCGCAAAACGCCCCAGCGGAGGTGCGAGCCCGCGCACGCGGCCCCCACGGGCGGCGACCTCGCGTGAATCGGCCAATCTCACAGCGCCGCGGCGGGCGAGGTTGGCCGATCCTCGTCGCCTCGCCCGCCCCAGGTGTGCCGGCAAGCCGGGCCGCAGCCGAAGCACCCCCGGTTGGCCAAAGAACCCCCGGCTGCCAGGCCCGAACTGGCCATCCGGGGGCGCGTCACCAGCAGATGGGTCCGGGCCAGGCCGGGCCGGCTAGGCCAGGCCCGAACCGGGCTGGGCGGGCCCAACAGGCGGCCCGGACAACCCGAGCGATCAGCCCCGGCGCGACCGGCGTCGGTTGTGAACCACGAGAGCCGCACCACCGAGCAGCAGCAGCGCCCCGATCCCGAGGGGAACAGCCGCGTTGCTTCCGGTCTCAGCGAGTTCGGGCGCAGCAACCCTAGGATCCGCCCCAGCCCCGACCACAACCGGCGCCGCAGTGGTGGTCGGTGTGGGCGACGGCTGGGCGGTCGCGGGCGGCGTCGGTTCGATCGGCGGTGCGAGCGGATCCTCGATGGCTCCGCTCCGGGTCGGCGAAGTGAAGTCGCGTGTGTTGGAGGCGTCGCCGTCGATCACGATGACGTACGGCTGGCCTGGGAGCAGGTCGGCCGTGAACGAACCGGTGTCGTCGGTGGTCGTCGTGGCCGTCGGCTCGTCGTCGCCCTCGCGAGTGATCTCGATCGGCGTGTTCGCGAGCGGTTCGCCGTCATCGGACACGATCGTTCCGGTTGCCTCGACCGTGGGAATGGTGAACGCGAAGTCGAGGCGCGGCGTATCGGCGTCGAGCGTGTCGAACGTGATCGGCTGGGCGGCGGCCGCACCCGGCGGCGTCTCGACCGAGACGGTGTAGCCGCTGGTCGATACGAGACCCGGAACGCTCCAGGATCCGTCGCCCCCGCTCGTCGTCGTCGCGACGATCGTGCCCGCGGCGTCGCGAATGGTCAGCGGTGCGTCGCCGTACGCAGCGCCGTTGACAGTGACTGTGCCGGAGGCCGCGAAAGTCTTCGTTGCAAACCAGGTCTGGTAGACGGGAAACCCGCTGCGCTGCTGGTAGCTGATCGTCAGCGTTTTCAGGGGCACGTTCGGGCTGAACCAGGCCGAGGCACCCTCGGTGTCGGTTGCCGTCGCGTTGCCGATGAGCACGCCGGTCGCGGGGTTCCAGAAAGGAACGTCGTTGAGGTTCGCGGAGTCGCACGACGGCCCCTGAGCGCGGTGGCAGCAGTTGTAGGTGCTCTGGAAACCGAGCCCGCTGAGGGGAACGGCGGCACCGGTCGCGTCGGTCGCCGTGATCGTCGCCTGGTCGGCATCGATGTCACCGAGCACGAACGACCAGCCCGAGGCGGGCGTCGGCGTGGCGAAGGTGTAGGTCGTCACCGCGGGGGAGGTGGCGTTGTCGGCGCTCGGGCGCTGGTTGAGGTACGTCTCGCCTCTGCTGGATCCGTAGACGGTGCCGGGAGGTGTGGACGGCGCCTGCCAGGTGGAAGCACCCGAGACGGTCGTGGCCTGCCGAGACGTCGACGTGAACGTGGTGTCGGGGAATCCGCCCGCAAGCGCCATCGTGCCCGTGTACGCGCGGGTCGAACCTGCGACGGTGAAGGTGCCCCAGGTGTTTTCTTCGGCGGCTGAGGCCGGAGCGGCCCCGACGAGAGCGAGCGTGAGAGCTGTCGCCGTCGCCGTCGCGAAGGCGAGTATCCGCCCCGTTGATCTGCCAGGTGTCGCTGTGATCATCGTATTTGCCTCACCGTTGAACCAGATTTATCGAGGCTAAATCACATCGGCCACTCGTGTTACGTGTTTTTCGCAGGGCAGACAAAGACGCCCGGTGCCAATAGGCTCCGGGCGTCGTCGAAATGGGTCGCTGTTGGGCGAGCCTCAGCGCTTCTTGACGTTCGAGACGGCGTCTTCGGAGTGCGACTTGCTCGAAGCCTTCTCCTTCTTGTCGAGACGCTTCTCTTTGAGGGAGCGAACGGCCGTCTTGGCCGTGCCTTTTTTCGCAGATTTCTCGGCCATGGTGGTGCCTCCTGTCGAAGCCGTGGCGGCTCCGTGGGCACCGAGGCTACGCGGTTTCCGGTCCGACCCCCGGTCGGCGCAGGCCAATTGGCAGGTTGGGGCCGACCGTGTCGCAGTCGCATCGCCGGGGGCTCAGGCGTGATGCCCCGAGCGATGCGGCTTCGACGGCCACCAGAACGCATCCCGCAGGAGGAACACCAGCGCCGGCACGAGCACCGTGCGCACCACGAGGGTGTCGAGCAGCACGCCGATGCAGACGATCACGCCGATCTGGGTGAGCGCGACGACGGGCAGGACGCCCAGCACGGCGAAGACTGCCGCCAGCAGAATGCCCGCGCTCGTGATCACCGCACCGGTCGAGGCGAGAGCCCGAATCATTCCCTCCCTCGTGCCATGCAGGCCGGCCTCTTCTCGCGCTCTGGTCGTGAGGAAGATGTTGTAGTCGACGCCGAGAGCCACCAGGAAGAGGAAGGCGAAGAGGGTCACGTTCGAGTCGAGAGCATCGAAACCGAACACGTGCGTGAACAGGAACATCGAGGCGCCGAGGCTCGCGAAGAACGTAGCCAACACGCTGGCGATGAGGATCACCGGCGCGACGAGCGAGCGGAGCAGGATCAGGAGCACCACGAAGACGATGGCCAGAATGATCGGAATCACGAGGTCTTGATCGTGCTTGGCCGCGTTGTTCGTGTCGAGCGCGGTCGCGTCGCTGCCGCCGACGAGGCTCCTCGCTACCTGCCCACCGGCATCGGCGTAGGCCGTGCGGAGGGCCTCGACGCTGCGGAAGGCGGCGTCGCTCTCGGGTTCGGAGCTCAACGAGACGCTGATGCGAGTGAGACCGTCGTGTGCCTCGCCGAGCGTGGCTGATTCGACCCCGCGAGTGCCTTGGGCGATTGTCTCGGCCCGATCGGCCACGGCAGTCGGCGCGAGCACGGTCGTGCTGCTCGTGAGCCCCGCCGAGAACGACCGGTCGATCACGGTCTGCGCAGTGACGCTGTCGGGCTTCCCCAAAAGCTGCGCGGTCTGCGGCAGTCCCACCGCATAGCCCGAGAGGCCGAGGCTGAGGACGCCGAGGCCCACCACCGCAGACACGGTCACGACGAGCGGGCGGCGCGACACCCGCCGCCCGAGGCCGGCCCAGAAGCCGTGGGCCTCTCGAGTTGTCAGGCCGCTAGCGCCAGCGCCAGCGCTAGCGCGGGCACTGGAGCCCTCGGCCGCGCCCGTCGTGCCTGCGCGGTCGTCGGCGTGCTCACCGGCACGCGGTACGAACGGCCAGAAGAGCCCGCGACCGCAGACCACGAGAGCGGCGGGTAGCGCGATGAGCGCAAAGAGGATCGCGACGACGACGCCGACCGCACAGGCAAAGCCCAAGGCCCGGTTGTTCGAGAGAGACGCGAGCAGCAGCGTGATCAAGCTGAGGGCGACGGTCCCGCCGGATGCCGCGATCGCGGGCCCGGCGCTCGTGTACGCGGTCCGCATCGCGCGGAAGCGGTCGGGCGTGCGCGTGAGCTCTTCGCGGTAGCGGGCCACGAGGAGGAGGGCGTAGTTGGTGCCCGCTCCGAAGACGAGCACCGACAGGATTCCCGAGATCGACGCGTCCACAGTAAGGCCGAGGGGCTCGGCAAGGGCCCGCACGACGACGCCGGCGAGCCCGTCGGCGGCACCCACGACGGCGAGCGGGATGATCCACAGCACGGGGCTTCGGTACGTCACTATGAGGAGAACGGCGACCACGATCACGGTGACGAGTAGGAGGCGGAAGTCGGCTCCCGCGAAGCTGTTCGCGATGTCGTCTTGGAAGCCCACAGGCCCGGTCAGCTGCGTCGTCAGGCCGTTCGGCAGCCCGCGGGCAGCAGTGTCTCGCAGCTCGGTTGCGGCCGCCGAGACGTCTTTTTCGACTGTCGCGCTCGAGAGGGGTACCGCGACGAGAGCGGCCGTCCCGTCGTCGCTGAATTGAGGCCGAACCGCGTCGGGCACGGTCGAGCCACTCGCGAGAGCTGTTGCGCTGTCGGCAATGGCGGCCCGCTCTTGGGCGGTCAGGGTGGCCGCGCCATGCGAGTAGACCAGGATGCCCACGGTGGTGTCGGCCGACGGGAAGCCCTTCAGCAACTCTGCGACCTGGGCCGATTCGGCGGAGTCGGGGAGCCCGGAGGCGGGGAAGGAGTCGCTGGTCGGCTTTGGCAGGAAGGCGAACAGCAGCGCGACGGCGACGGCGGTCAGCGCGAGGACCAGCCACGAGGATCGGCGCGAACGGAAGGCGGAGGAGAGGCGACGGATGATTGTTCCTTAGATAAATGAAGTCTTAGTTACTAAGAGTTATAGTCCAATCGGCTAGATTGTGCAACGACGACGAAGAGAGGCGGTGGCGGTGCAGGGCCCACGCGATCACAGCAGCACAGACCAGGGCAGCACAGACGAGGGCAGCACCGACCAGGGCAGCAGCCCGGCCGAGCGCGCGATGCGCCGCGAGATGGTGTCGCGGCTCCAGGCGCTCACGGCCGACTCCCGCACAGTCGCGACGAACTTCTCCTCCGAGCACGGCCTCTCGTCGAACGACTTCGACGCTCTCCTCTTCGTCATGCAGCAGGAGCAGTCGGGTACGCCCGCCACCCCGGGGCGGATTGCCGACAACCTCGGCCTCACCTCCGGGGCCGCGACCGGCGTCATTGACCGACTCGCCAAGCGGGGGCACGTCGAGCGTCGACGGGACGCGGAGGATCGACGCATCGTCCGGGTCCATTTCGCGCAGGCCGCTCGCGAGGTCGCCACCGAGTTCTTCGCCCCGCTGGGCGTGCTGACCGACGACGTCATGTCGCACTACTCGGCCGACGAACTGGCCCTGGTGAGTCGCTTCCTCGGCGAGATGTCGGCGGCGATGCGCACGCATGCCGGGCGCGACGCCTGACCCGCCCCCAACCCCCTCGCGTACCCTCGAAGCATGAGCTCCACGCGGTACGTCTCGGCCCTCGACCTCTTCTCCGTGGGGATCGGCCCGTCGTCGTCGCACACGGTCGGTCCGATGCGGGCCGCGAGCCGCTTCGTCGCCGAACTCCTCGGATCCTTCGCTTCGAACGGTCAGTCACCCGAGCAGATCGCGCGCGTCGAGGTCGTCCTCTACGGGTCGCTCGCCGCCACGGGCCTCGGCCACGGCACCCTCGACGCGGTCCTCGCGGGCCTGCAGGGGCTTGAGCCGGAGACCTGCGACCCCGAAGACGTGCGGGGGTTGCGAGACAGGATCGAGAGCGCAGGATCCCTCACCCTCGCCGGCCAGATCACCGTTCCTTTCGGTCGCGACGACCTCCGCCTCGCGCCCCTGACCCGCTTGCCCGAGCACCCGAATGCCCTCTCGTTCGAGGCGCGCGATGCGGCCGGTGCGAGCCTCGGGCGCGACGTGTACTTCTCGGTCGGCGGTGGATTCGTGGTCCGCGAAGGAGAAGCGGATCGCGCCCTGCCGACTCGTGAAGCGCCGCTCGGCTTCGCCACGGCGGCCGAGCTGCTGGGGGTCTGTGATCGCGCCGGCCTCGCGATCGCGGATGTCGCCTGGCAGAACGAGGTTGCACTCCACGGGGTCGACGCCCTCGAGGCGGGCCTCGAGGAGCGCTGGTCGGCAATGGAGGAGTGCATCGATGCCGGACTCACGACAACAGGCGTCATGCCCGGCTGGATGCAGGTGCCGCGTCGCGCTCATGACGTCGCCGCGCATCTCACCGCCGAGGAGGCCGGGGGAGCGGCTGTTCCGGACGCGCCGCACCGCTGGCTCCAGGCGTTTGCGCTCGCGGTCAATGAAGAGAACGCCGGGGGAGGCCGAGTCGTGACGGCGCCGACGAACGGCGCGGCCGGCATCATCCCGGCGGTCGGCAAGTACGCGCTGACCTTCCTCGGCATCTCGCGAGAGTCGATCGTGCGCGACTACCTGCTGACCGCGGCCGTCGTCGGATCCTTGTACAAGCGCAACGCGTCGATCTCGGGCGCGGAGGCCGGATGCCAGGGCGAGGTCGGAACAGCCGCGTCGATGGCGGCCGCCGGGTTGTGCGCGGTGCTCGGCGGAACAGTGCGCCAAATCGAGAACGCGGCCGAGATCGCGATGGAGCACCACCTCGGCCTGACCTGCGACCCGGTCGGCGGCTTCGTGCAGGTGCCCTGCATCGAACGCAACGCCATCGCGTCGGGAACCGCCGTGTCGGCCGCCCGCCTGGCGCTGCTCGGCGACGGCTCGCACTTCATCAGCCTCGACACCGTGATCGAGACGATGCGGCAGACCGGGCGCGACATGTCGGCCAACTACAAGGAGACAAGCGCCGCGGGCCTCGCGGTCAACGTCATCGAGTGCTGACCCGGCCCGGCCAACTGGTCGCCGGCGCCCCTGTGCAAATTCGAAGGAAAAACGCGCGCTCAGCCCGAAAGTGAGGCGGATCCGGGGCCCTCAGCCCAGAAATCTCCTTTAAATTTGCAGGGCAAGCACCGCCTGGATCAGCGCGCCAGCAACCGGCCGACCGCAGCAGACGTGAACGCCGGATCCTGCGCCACTGCCACGCCGTCGAGCGTCACCACCGGCGCGATCTGCCGACCCGACGATGCCAGCCACAGCGCCGACGCCGCCCGCAGCTCGTCGACCGTAATCGAGCGGTACTCCGTCGCCGCTCCTCGCCCCTCGGCATCCGCGAAGAACGCCGCCTGCGTCGTCCCCTCCAACACCCCGAGCGACGACGGCGTCGTCACGTAGACGCCATCGATGAGCGCGATGACCGTCGAGTTCGGGCCCTCGAGCACGATGCCGTCGGTCGAGACAAAGATGACGTCGTCGGCTCCGCGCCGGCCCGCCTCGCGAAGGGCGGCCTTGTTCACGGCGTACGAGAGGGTCTTCGCGCCCTGCAGCAGCCACGGCGACGTGGTCGCGACGTCGCTCCGGTAGCCGCGGTCGAGCGTCACCACCGAGATCCCGCCCTCGCGTTCGTGGTCGTAGGGGCCCGACGAGAACAGGTGGACCCACCCGGTCGCCGTGTCGTCCCCGCCCTCGATACCACGCGTGTAGATCAGTTTGACGAGGAGCTCCTCGCCGGCATCATCGGGCCCGGCCAGCTCGATGCTCTGAAACACGGCCGAGCGCCAGACGTCCAGCGGCGGCTCCGGCAGGTCGAGCATCGCCGCCGACTTCGCGAGTCGCTCGAGATGCGGTTCAAGGGCCTGCGGGCGTCCGCCGACCACTCCGATGCTCTCGAACACGCCGTCTCCGCGCGTCACCCCGAAGTCGAGCACCGACACCTGGGGAACATCAGGATCCGCCGCCCGCACTTCGATATCACCCGACGAATCGGTGCGGAGCATCAGCAGAATCGGCTTCACTGTCATACCCCGACGGTACCGTTCTGGCATGGCCACTGCGCGACGACCGACGAAGAAGACCACCGGCGACGAGGTCGAGGCGCCTCGCGTCGACGATCCCGACCTGGATGCCGAATCACTGGTCTCCGGGTCGGCCGAAGACCTGGGGTCGCGCGAATCACACGACGGAGTGCGCTTCGACGGCGGCGACCTCACCGACTACGACCTCGAGGGCTCGAGCTTCAGGGAGTGCGTCTTCGACGGCGTGAGCCTCGGGGGAGCGCGGCTCCGGGGAGGCCGGTTCGTCGAGTCGCGCTTCGTCGACTCGTTCGCGCCCGAGCTCAAGGCCGCTCGCACGACCTGGCGGGCCGTTCGACTCGATCGGCCGCGGTGGGGGTCCGCCGAGCTGTTCGACTCCGAGATCGAGTCGCTGCGCCTCTCGGGCGGCAAGATCGACTACCTGAATCTGCGCTCGTCGACGCTCACCGACGTGGTCATCGAGGGCTGCTCGATCGGTGAACTCGACCTGGGCGGGGCCGTCGCGACCCGGGTGTCGCTTGTCGACTGCCGCCTGGGCTCGCTCGATGTCACGGGCGCCCGGTTGGCGTCCGTCGACCTCCGCGGTGCGACCTTCGACCGGGTCGACGGGCTCGAGGGGGTGTCGGGGGCCGTGATCGACGAGTTCCAGCTCGGCCTGCTCGCACCGCTGCTGGCCGCGCGGATCGGGCTGATCGTCCGCTGAGAGGCACGTTCCTGCGGCGGAGGCGGCGGATCCTTGGTTTTCCGGGCTTTTTGGCCGTGCGCGGGCGGCGAAATGTCGACGGACGTAATGCGTAAGACGGCCGAAACAATCCGGTGCTAACTTGAGAATTAAGCAACGCGCTCCGGGGTCAGTGAGATTCTGAACCGGCGGTATAGTCCGCGACCCGCCTGTGAACCGCGATCATCATGATCGCGGCGCGCAGTCGGCTGAACTGGTGTGATTCCAGTACCGACGGTGAAAGTCCGGATGGGAGGCAGCGCGTGCCCGTGCACACCTGTATTTCCTGGTGCGCGGGTGGCGGCCATCGGTCGACCTTTCCCCGGAGTGCTCTGTCATCACCATCGACATCATTGACCGGAGGCCCCACGTGTTCACGGGAATCATCGAAGAGCTGGGCGAGATCGTCCAGGTCGACGCCGGAGACGACTCCGTCCGCCTGACCGTCCGAGGGCCGCTCGCCGTCGACGGCGTCCACCACGGCGACTCGATCGCCGTCAGCGGCGTGTGCCTCACCGTGGTCGCCTCGACCGACGAGACCTTCACGGCCGACGTGATGCGGCAGACCCTCGTCATGAGCACGATCGGAGACCTGACCGCAGGATCCCGCGTCAACCTCGAGCGGGCAGCACGCGTCGGCGATCGACTCGGCGGCCACATCGTGCAGGGTCACGTCGACGGCACCTCCGAGCTCCTCGAGATCCACCCGGGCGACGCCTGGCGCCGACTGCGCTTCAGCCTGTCGGAAGAGCTCGCCCCGCTTCTTGTCGACAAGGGCTCGGTCACCCTCGAGGGCGTGAGCCTGACCGTGAGTGACATCTCGGAGCCCGGAGCCGCGGATGGGTGGTTCGAGGTGTCGTTGATTCCCGAGACCCTCGCCGCGACGACGCTGGGGCAGAAGTCCATCGGCGATCGGGTCAATGTCGAGACCGACGTGCTGGCGCGTCACGTGCGTCGCATGCTGCGGATCGACGAGATCCAGACGGTGGGGACGGCTCTGTGACCGTGACCACCTCGCTCGACACCATCGACACCGCGCTGGAGCAGCTGCGCCTGGGGCGCCCGGTGATCGTCGCCGACGACGAGTCGCGCGAGAACGAGGGCGACATCATCCTCTCGGCCGAGCTCGCCTCGAAGGAGTGGCTGGCCTGGCTGGTCCGCTACTCATCGGGATTCGTGTGTGCGCCGATGACGGCCGAGATCGCCGACCGGCTCGACCTGCCGCCGATGGTCGCCCACAACGAAGACGTTCGGGGCACGGCCTACACGATCAGCGTCGACGCGGTGTCGGGCGTGACGACCGGCATCTCGGCGCACGACCGAGCCCGGACCCTGCGGGTGTTGGCCGACCCCGAGTCGGTCCGATCCGACCTGCACCGGCCCGGCCACATCCTGCCGCTCCGCGCGGTCGCGGGCGGTGTGCGGGTGCGCAACGGACACACCGAGGCGGCTGTCGACCTCATGATCGCCGCGGGGCTCCAGCCGGTCGGCGTGATCAGCGAGATCGTCGCCGACGACGGCGAGATGATGCGGTTGCCGGCCCTGCGCGAGTTCGGTGCTCGCGAGGGCGTGCCGGTCATCACGATCGCCCAGCTCGTCGACTGGCTCGACGCACCAGCCCAGACCACCACGTCCGACAGCACGTCAGAATTTGAAGGAGAAACCGCATGAGCGGCGAGGGAGCACCCACCACCAGCGACATCGACGGCACGGGAGTCCGTGTCACGGTCGTCTCAGGCACCTGGCACACGGTCATCGCCGAAGGCCTTCTCGCCGGAGCGCTCCGGTCGCTCGAGGCCATGAATGCCACGGTCTCGGTCGTGCGGGTGCCCGGCAGCTTCGAGCTTCCGGTCGTGGCGAAGGCCGCACTCGAGAACGGTGCCGACGCGGTCGTTGCCCTCGGAGTCATCATCCGCGGCGGTACGCCCCATTTCGAATACGTCTCGGACGCCGCGACCTCTGGGCTCACTCGAGTGGCGATCGACACGGGCAAGCCCGTCGGCTTCGGGCTGCTCACCCTCGACGACGAGCAGCAGGGCATCGACCGGGCCGGCTACCCCGACTCGAAAGAAGACAAGGGTGCGGAGGCCGCTTCGGCCGCGGTCGAGACGGTGCTGACGCTGCGTCAGCTTGCGGCGGCGTCGGTCAGCGTCGCCTGACCACTGTTCCAGGGGCACGGACCCGCGTAGCCGGCACAGACCCGCGCAACCGGCACAGACCCGCACCACCGGCCTAAACACCTGCCCTAGCCGGGCTGTTTATGCCGATCGTGCGGGTCTGTGCCGTTTAGGCCGGTGCACGCCCATCATGTGGGTGTAGATCGCACCCTCACGAGACGCCGGTCGCTCCGCTCGCCTACGCGAACACCTCACCGAAGAAGGTCTGCATCGCGGCCCACGACCGGCGATTGGCGGTGGCCTGGAAGGCGGCGCCGTGCTCGGGCGCGTCGGCGTCCGGAACGGCGAACGCGTGAAGGGCGCCGGAGTAGGTGACGACCTGCCAGTCATCGGATCCCGCGCTCTTCATCTCGTCTTCGAACGCGACCACGTCGCTCGGCGGAACAACCGGGTCGTCAGCGCCCGTCAGTACGAGCACCGGCGCGCTGACCGAGCCGGGCTCGGCAGGCGCGCCCGTCTTCAGGCCGCCGTGGAACGAGACCACACCCGCGACGTCCGCTCCGGCGCGCACCGCCTCGAGCGAGGCCGAGCCGCCGAAGCAGTAGCCCATGACGGCGATTCGCTCCGGGTCGACGCCCGGGGTCGCGCGGAGCACGTCGAGGTTTGCGAGGACGCGCTCGCGAAAGAGGTCGGTGTCGCCATAGAACTTGCCGGCGAGGGCAGCCGCTTCGTCGCCGTTGGCCGGACGATCGTCGGCACCGTAGATGTCGCCCGCGAGAGCGACGTAGCCGAGGCGGGCGAGCATCTCGGCGCGCACCTTCACGTGGTCGACGAGGCCGAACCAGTCGTGGATCACGAGTACGCCGGGGCGGAGGTCGTGGCCCTCGGGGCGGGCGACGTAGCCCTCGATGTCGGTGCCACCGGCGGTGTTCATCACGCTTTCGGTGACGACGCCGGAGGTGTCGGGGACGCTGTCGAGCACGTCGCGGAGGGCAGGGGTCAGGGAGTCTCGGTCGAGGGTCACGAGGGGAGGCTACTCCTTGGCGGACCGGTGCTGTCAGTCGGTGACGGGCAGGGGATTACCGGCGATGAGCCGGGTCACGGCCTGGTGGATGACAGCTGCGCGACGGTCGTCGTTGCGAAGGTGGAGGTTCGTCGTACCTGGCGTCACGAACCACGAGAGAACGAGTCCGAACACGAGGGTGAGCACCTCGTCGGGCCGCCAGTCCGGGCTGATGAGGCCCTCGTTCTGAGCGTCGAGCACGCTCTTTCGGCGTGCGTCTAGCTCTTCGTGGTCGATGACTCCGGGAGCGGCAAACGTCACGCCCTCGATCTGACCCCAGAGCAGAAGGCGCGCGTCGTCACGATGACCCGCGAAGTGCAGGTAGAGGCGCGAAGCCCACCCGGGCAGATCGCGAGCGTCCATCGGCACGGCTGCGACCCATCGGTCGAGCGAGTCGGCCAGAGCCGCGTCGAACAGGTCGCGCTTCGTCTTGAAGTGCGCGTACAGCCGCTCTTTGCTGGCCTCGGCCTGTCGGGCGATGGTGTCGATTCGCGCCCCGGCGAGCCCTCGCTCTGCGAATTCCGCGTGAGCGGCGAGAAGGAGTCGTTCGCGGGGTGGTGTGTCGCGGCGTGCCATTTTTCGAGTGTATTACCCGGGAGGCATCTGATTGACAGGTTTCCGAGAAGAATGGTTCGGTCGAGCGGCGGGGGCAGGATCCTGCGGTTCGTCTGCCAGGGGCAGCGTGCGGGGCGCACCTCCGGGTTCAGCGTGCCGGGCGCGCCATCGGGCTCAGCTTGCCGGCCGCGCCATCGGGCTCAGCTTGCTGGGCGCGCCATCGGCGCATGCACGATGTCGTCCTCGAGAAAGTCGGCGCCGTCGCGCACGAACCCGAAGCGGCCGTACCAGCCCTCCAGGCGTGCCTGCGCATCGAGCCGCATCGCTCGCCCGCCGCTGGCATCGACCGCCTGCTGCATCAGCACGCCCGCGTGCCCCTGCCCGCGCGCGGCGACCGCGGTGGCGACGCGTCCGATACGCCGGACGGAGTCGCCGTCGTCGAGAAGGCGCAGCGTCGCCGTTACCTCGCCGTCGACCTCGGCCCAGAATTGGACGGTGCCTTCTTCGAGGTCGCGCCCGTCGAGTTCCGGGTAGGCGCACTCCTGCTCGACCACGAAGACGTCGACCCGCAGCCGAAGGATCCGATACAGCACGACCGGATCGAGCTCAGCGGTGGGCGCGCGGTGATACGTGACGGTCATCCTCCGAGCGTACCGATCGCCCCTGCGCCCCGCTTTCGCCGCTGGGATTCGAGACTCCAGTAGGTGCGTGTCGCCGGGCACCGAACCCGCATCTACTGGACTCTCGCTGACGGCCGACGATCAGGCGTGCTCGGGGCGCACGGTCAGTGTTTGGACGCGCGGGGTTCCCTCGGGAGTGAGGCGGATCTCGACGCGAAGGGCGCCCCGGTCGCCGACGATCCGCCAGCGGAGGTGCGATGGGGCCTGGGATGATTCACCCGCGTCGGCGTCGACCGTGAGGCGGTCGGGCAGCGAGGCCGGTTCGAGCTCTCCGACCGCGGCGATCGCCTCGGCCCAGACGCGCCGCCGATGGGTGAAGGGGATGTCGAGCTCGACGTTGGGTGAGACGAGGGCCGGATCGAATAGGGAGCCCCCGCGCACAGCGGCATCGACGGCAGCCTGCGCGACACGGGTTTCGGGCCACACCTCGGCCGCGGGCACGGCGCCCACCTCGCTGAGGAGGGCGTGCAGAGTCGCCGCCGCGGGCACCGACACCTGCGCGTAGGTGGCGTTCTCGAAGGCCACGATACCTATGCCGGATCCGGCGTGCCAGCGCATGTGCGCCGAAAAGCCCGGATACCCGCCCGAGTGCGACACGACCGGCCCGAGCCCGGGCACCTCCTCGACGAACAGCCCGAACCCGTAGCCGGCGGGGCTGCCGGTGGAGGCCGACACCGACGGTACGAATCGCTGGAACTGCTGCATCTCGCGTCGCGACGATCTCGAAAGGATGCCGTCGTGGTCTGCCGAGCTGACAGATCGTGCGGCGTCGTCGGCACCGGCATCGCGAGCCGCACCGTCGAAGGCCGACGCCAGCCAGCGCGCCCACCGCGCAAGATCGGTCACTGTGCTGAAGAGGCCGCCGATCGATGAGAAGCCGCCCGGCCCGGAGAACGGCAGCGGTTGCCACTCGTCGTCGAGCCGCCGGTGGCCGATCGCGAGCCGGGAGTCGTCGTCCGGTCGAACGAAACCGGTCGATGTGAGGCCGAGGGGTCGGAGGATCGTGTCGGTGACGACATCGCGGTAGGGGCGCCCGGCGACGACGCTGATGATGCGTCCGAGAAGCGCATAGCCGAGATTGGAGTACGCGAAGGTCGTGCCGGGAACGCTGTCGAACCGGAGGCCCGTGCCGAGGAGCGCGTCGAGTTCGTCGTCGGTGATCGACTCCTGCCGGTCGCCCCAGGGGTCGTCGGTCGGGAAGCCCGCCGACATCGTCAGCAGCATCCGGATCGTCGGCACGGGGGAGTCGGCGGTCGGCAGACGAACCGCCTCGAACGCCGGGATGTAGCGCGTGATCGGGTTGTCGAGGCCCAGCTGCCCGGCGTCGCGAAGGGCGAGGACGACGGTCGCCGTAAAGCTCTTCGTGCACGAGGCGATTCGGTAGATCGTGTCGGCGGTGGGCGAGGATCCCGCCACGGCCCCGGTCGACCCGGTGTGCACAAGGCCGCCCGGCGTGAAGACCCCGTACGACGCGCTCGGGGCCCGCGTCTCGGTGGACCGCTGCTCGAACAGCCGGTCGACGCCGCGGAGTGCTTCGTCGAATGGGGTCACTTCAGCCCTGCCTTGGTTCGCATGTCGGCGTAGGCCGCGAGGGCCTGAGCTCGGCTGGCCTTGAGGTCGACCATCGGCTCGGGGTAGTCGTCGGTGCCGTATTCGGGCACCCACTGGCGGATGTACTCGCCATGCTTGTCGAACTTGTCGGCCTGCAGCACGGGGTTAAACACGCGGAAGTACGGCGCAGCATCGGCACCGGAGCCGGCGACCCACTGCCAGTTGCCGGGGTTGCTGGCCTCGTCGGCGTCGACCAGGCAATCCCAGAACCACTGCTCGCCGACCCGCCAGTCGATCAGGAGGTTCTTGATCAAGAAGCTCGCGGTCACCATGCGCACGCGGTTGTGCATGACTCCCGACGACCACAGCTCGCGCATACCGGCGTCGACCAGGGGGATGCCCGTTTTGCCCTGCTGCCACGCCTCGACCTCGCCGGGCTCGGGTGTCGCCCACTCGAACGCATCGAACTCGGGCCGGTAATTCGAGGTCGCGAGGTCGGGGTTCGCAAAGAGCACGGTGTAGTTGAACTCACGCCAGACGACCTCGCGGAGGAACCCGGCGGCCTGCGCACGCTGGGGGGCCGAGAGGTCGCCCCGCACCCGATGCCACACCTGGAACGGGCTGATCTCACCGAATCGCAGATACGGCGAAAGATGGCTGGTGGTGTCGTCGGCGGGGAAGTCGCGATCGTTGTACTGCGCGAGATCGTCGCCGATGAAGCGCTCGAGAGTGGCATGCGCCTCGTGCTCTCCGGGCACCCAGCGGTCACGCAGCCCGGACGCCCAGTCGGGCTTCGTGGGGAGAAGACCCCAGGATCCGAGGTCGTCACTCTTCGGCTCCGGCTTCAGGCCGTCGAGCTGCTTCGGCGCCGGGTAGGGGTGCCGCGGCTCCGGTTGCTCCAGGCACGCGCGATAGAAGGGAGTGAAGACCTTGAACGGTGTGCCGGAACCCGTCTGGATCGTCCATGGTTCGAACATCAGGCTGCCCTGAAAGCTGTGGGCTTCGATGTCTTGCTCGTGAAGACCGCTCTTGATCGCGGTGTCGATCTCGCGAGCGGCTTTGCCGTACCGGCGGTTCCAGTAGACCGCGCCCGCTCCGATCTCGTCGACCAGATCGGGGATGACGGTGACGGCATCACCCGTGCGCAACGTCAGTGCCGCGCCGCGTTTCTCCAGGTCGTCGCCGAGGGCGGTGAGGCTCTGGTGCAGCCACCATCTCGAAGCGGCGCCGAGGGGACGAAGCCCGCGCGAGTCGTCTTCGAGCACGTAGACGACGACGATCGGCTCGCCGCGCTCGACTGCCTTGTGCAGTGCGGGGTTGTCGCCGATTCGTAGGTCGTCGCGCAACCAGACCAGGGTGGGGGAGCCCATTCAGAGGCCCACCGTCGTCGTCGCGGCCGTGCCGGGATCGGAGGGCTCGTCGAGCACATCTGCCGCGTCGCCGGGGAGGCAGACCCGATCTTCGTCGGGAGTCTCGGCGATCTTCGGCCCCTGGCGGAGCTTCGTGCAGAGCGCCTGGAGCTGCATCAGTTCGTCGTGGTCGAGGGTGCCCCCGACGCGTCGCGAAATAGCGTCGGCATGCCGCACTGCCGTCGAACGGAACACGTCGGCGCCGATAGTCGTCAGGGCCACGATGATGCCGCGACCGTCGCCTGGATCGCTCTGCTTCTCGACGATGCCCTTGGCCGCTAGACGGTCGACCAGTCGACTGATGCTCGGCTGAGTAAGAAGCAGGTGCTGCGTGAGGTCTTTGATTCGCGCCCTGCGATCGGTTTGGTTCGACAGGTTGAAGAGCACGTCGTACTCATTGAACGAGATCTCGCCGGTCGGAAAGCAGGCGGTCAGTTCGCGCATGATCGTGACCTGGGCTCGGAACAGGGCCTCCCAGGCGCCGACAGCGAGGGCTTTGTCTCCCTTTGAGGCTGCAATGCCTTTGGCAGGCACAATGCCCTTCGTGGGCGCAGTGCCCTTTGCGGGCGTGCTGCCGTCCGCGGGCACCGTGTCTGTCGGGGACGCCGTTGTCATGTACTGCTCCTTGCTGGCGAGAGCCACCAGTCTAGGGAGGAGTCGCTGACAGCGACCGGATCTTTCCACAGGCCACAGGCGACCACGGTTAACGGACTGAGGGTCGGTCTCAGAGGCTTGAGACCGACCCTCTCCCTTGCACCAAGAGTGTCCTGCAATCACATTCCACTGGAGCCGCCACAGCAAACGACTTCAGTGACATCAATCTATAACGGCTTGGTAACGGGGTCTAGTTACCGAATCGTTATTTTTCTGGGAATGGGCTTACAGGAGTGTTGCCGGGAGATGAACCGGGGTACGCACGGTGGGTCGATCGGGGGACGCCCGGATCCTGCGCTCTGCCCCCTCTGCAAATTCGAAGGAGATCCCGGCGCAGACCGGCCCCGATCGGCATGACTTCGGCGGCGGCCGCGGGTTTTTCCTTCGAATTTGCGGCCGAGCCGACGCAAGAGGGGTCAGAACACGTCGGGCGACGGAGTCGACGCCTGACGAATCGAGACGTCGGCGTGACGGTCGAAGCGGTAGCCGACTCCGCGGACGGTGCGCACGATGTCTTCGAACGCCCCGAGCTTGGAGCGCAGGCGGCGCACGTGCACATCGATGGTGCGCTCGTTCGGCACCTCGTCGTCGGCGGCCGACCACAGGCTCGAGATGAGCTCGGCGCGGTCGATGGTGCGGCCCTCCCGCAGCACGAGGTACTGCAGCAGCTCGAACTCCTTGTAGGTCAGGGGAGCGGCGTCACCGTCGAGAAGAAGGCGCTTGCGTGAGATGTCGACGACCACGCCGCCTCGGGCACCGGGCTCCTCGTCGATCTCGGTTCCACGGTGCTTCGCGAGTGCTGCGGGGTCGTGCAGGGCGAGACGGACGACGTCGACATCGCGCCCGCCGGCACCCTCGGGGGCCAGGGCGACGGCCGCGTGAGTTTCGGCGCTGGGCGCGAGCTGCTGGGTGAGGGCCTTCAGCTGCGAGACGATCTCGCCGAGGCTGGTACCGGCCTCGAGGGCCTTGAGCTCGTCGATGCCGACGTAGAGCACGAAGCCGCGGGCCTCGGTCCCGTCCGGGACGGCCCGAAGGCGAGGAGCCGAAGCCGGAGCCGAAGCCGAAGCCGGAGCCGAAGCCGAAGCCGAAGCCGAAGCCGAAGCCGAACCCGAGGCCGAGGCCGGGGCCGCGGGTGCCGCTTCCGGAACAGCGCTGAGGTGGCGGGTGGGGGTGGTGTCGAGTGCGAGAGACATGGTGGGGGCGTCCTTGGACTGGAGAAGGATCCGTTCGTCCGCTGATGCAGCCCCGTGAAGTGCAGGGACGTGCGGAGAAGGAACGTGATGCCTTCGTGTGTGTGCCGCGAGGCGTCCACGTCGAGCGGAATGAGGCTCAAGATCGTGGAGCGGGAGGGGATGCGCCGCCGGGTGGGCGGGTGTGCATCCGGAGTCAACCTCGCGAGCGGATGTGCTCGCATTGAGGGTGCGGGTCGTGAGGCAGCTGTATCAGGCCTACGAACCCACGGAGACTCGGCGGGTCGACTGTCTTGTGAGACTTACAGGCGATTAAGCGTGCATTCGACAACACATAACTGCGGTCGGCATCATCATGCCGAGGTGCGCCAGGTGACCTCGGGAGGTCTGCGACTTCGAGAAGGCGCCTGCCTCTCGGGTGATCGGGGCGTACGCGTGTGCAGTCATAGGGCGATTGTTTCGCAGTGCGACGGCGCGTGTCAACCGCGCCGCGCTACGAAGGGGCCATGGATCCGGGCGAACCGCCGCTCAGGCGAGGCCGTAGAGCCGATCGCCCGCGTCGCCGAGCCCCGGCACGATGTATCCGTTCTCGTTCAGCTTTTCGTCGACCGCGCCGAGCACGATCGTCACTTCGCGGCCGTGCATGGCCTTCTCGACGGCGGCCAGGCCTTCCGGCGACGCCAGGATGCACACGGCGGTCACGTCGACGGCCCCGCGGTCGAGCAGGAAGTCGATGGCCGCGATGAGGGATCCGCCGGTGGCGAGCATCGGGTCGAGCACGAAGCACTGGCGGTTCGACAGATCGTCGGGCAGACGCTCGGCGTAGGTGGCCGGCTGCAGGGTCTCCTCGTCACGCACCATGCCGAGGAACCCGACCTCCGCCGAGGGGATCAGCTTCATCATGCCCTCGAGCATGCCGAGCCCGGCGCGCAGGATCGGCACGATGAGCGGACGCGGCTTCGAAATGGCCAGCCCCTTGGCGGGGCCGACCGGGGTCGTGATGTCGATCGTCTCGGTGCGGACGTTCCGCGTGGCCTCGTAGGCCAGCAGGGTGACGAGCTCTTCGGTGAGGGCTCGGAACGTCGGCGACTTGGTCTCCCGGTCGCGCAGCACGGTCAGTTTGTGGGTGATGAGGGGGTGGTCTGCCACGTGCACTCGCATAGGCTCGAGGCTAGCGGAGTCGACGAGCGGAGGTGTCCATGACCGCTCTTCCCGAGCAGTTCGGCGCCTGGATGGCCGGAGCCCTCGACGAAGCCGCCCGCTGTGCCGAGTCAGGCGACGTGCCGGTGGGCGCGATCGTCGTCGACGCGCACGGTCGTGTGATCGGGCGAGGTCACAACGAGCGAGAAAAACTGCAGGATCCGACGGCCCACGCCGAGGTCACCGCCCTTCGTGCCGCCTCGGCCGTCACCGGCGACTGGCACCTCACCGGGTGCACCCTCGTGGTGACCCTGGAGCCGTGCCCGATGTGCGCCGGGGCGATCCTCGCCGCGCGCGTGCCGCGCGTGGTCTTCGGGGCGTGGGACGACAAGGCCGGTGCCGCGGGCAGCCTCTACGACGTGCTCCGAGACCGGCGGCTGCCGTTCCGCTCCGAGGTCTACGCCGGTGTGCGCGAGCACGAGTGCGCCGCTCTGCTGCTCGACTTCTTCGCGACCCGTCGCTGACCTGCTCCGAGACACCGCTTTTCGGTCGCGACACCGTCGATGAGCGGTGTTCGCCCCGAAAGGTGGTGTCGATCGCGACCCGTCGAGCTCAGTCGGCGGCGCGGATCACGATCGCGTCGGTCGGCGGAGCGACGGCGTTGGGCTCGGCCCACACGTCGGGCTCGATGTAGATGACGCGGGCCACCGGGACGGCGGCGCGGATCCTGGTCTCGATCGCATTGATCGCCGCTGCCACGTCAGAGAGCAGCATTCGCCCGCCGAGGGCTACCTTCACGCCGACGAGCAGCTCGTCCGGGCCGAGGTAGAGGGTCTTCATGTGGATGATGTTCTCGACTTCGGGGCCGGTCGTGATCGCCGAACGGATCGATGCGACGTCGGTCGCCGACGCGCCCTCGCCGACGAGCAGGCTCTTCGTCTCGATGCCGAGGATGATCGCCACGAGGATGAGCAGCGCGCCGATGAGCACGGTGCCAAGGGCGTCGAACAGGCTGTTGCCGGTTGCCGCCGTCAGGCTGACGCCGAGCGCAGCGAAGATGAGACCGGTGAGGGCCGCGGTGTCTTCGAGAAGGAGAACGGGAAGCTCGGGAGCCTTGGCCCGACGGATGAACTGGAACCAGCCCTGGTTGCCCTTATGCGGGCGGGCCTCACGAAGGGCTGTGCGCAGCGAGAAGCTCTCGAGGAGGATCGCGATGCCGAGCACGACGAGCGGCAGCCACACGTTCTCGAGCTCGTGCGGGTGCTGCAGCTTCTCGATGCCTTCGTAGAGCGAGAAGACACCGCCGACCGAGAACAGGATGATCGACACGACGAAGGCGTAGACGTAGCGCTCGCGGCCGTAGCCGAAGGGGTGCTCCTCGTCGGCGGCGCGCTTCGAGCGACGTCCGCCCAGCAGGAGGAGGAGCTGGTTGGCGGAGTCGGCGATCGAGTGGATGCCCTCGGCGAGCATCGAGGCCGATCCGGAGAAGGCCCACGCGATCAGCTTGACGACGGCGATGCCGAGGTTGGCGCCGAGTGCGGCGAAGATCGCCTTCGTGCCGTGGCCGCCACCGTGGCCGGCCCCGGATTCGGTGGTCGCGGATCCTGATTCGCTCGCCATGGCTGTCTCGTTCCTTGTGCGCCCCGGGCCGCTGTCGCCCCTGTCGGTCTCGCCAATCCTAGGATGGGTCGCATGACGACGACCCTCCCCGCCACAGCGATTCTCGGAGCCGGTTCGATGGGTGGCGCGATCCTCGCCGGGCTCGTGCGGCCGGAGGTGACCGTCGAGGGCGGGCTCCGCGTCACCAACCGCACGGAGGCGAAGGCGGCGCCACTCCGACACGGGGGAGTGCTGTCGCTCGCTACCGAGACCGATCCGTCGGCCAACGCCTCGGCGGTGACCGGGGCGAAGCTCGTTCTCATCGGCGTGAAGCCCTACATGGTGCTCGACCTGTTGCGCGAGATGGCGCCGATCCTCGAGCGGGGCACGATTGTCGTGAGCCTCGCCGCCGGCATCACCATTGCCGCGATGGAGGCCGTCCTCCCCGACCACGTCGTCGTGCTCCGCTCGATGCCCAACACTCCCGCGGTCGTCGGACTGGGCGTGACCGGCCTCGCGGGCGGCAGCCGGTCGAGCGACGCCGACGTCGCACTCGCTCGAAGCCTCTTCGCCTGTGTCGGCGAGGTCGTCACCATCCCCGAAGACAAGATCGACGCCCTGTCGACGATCTCGGGATCAGGGCCCGCCTACGTCTTCTACCTCATCGAAGAGCTGACCCGCGCAGCTGTCGACCTCGGCTTCACCGACCATCAGGCATCGGTGATGGTGCAGGGCACCTTCCGGGGGGCGTCCGAGTTGCTCGCTCACGACGTCACGCCGCCCGAGGAGCTCCGCCGCCGCGTCACCAGCCCGAACGGCACGACCGAGAAGGCGGTCGAGGTGCTCCAGTCGGGCGGCCTCAAAGACCTTTTCGACCGGGCGACGGCGGCGGCGCTCACCCGCGCTAAGGAGATCGCGGCCGAATAGGCGCGCGACCGCCACCTGATACCGGGTCGGCGAATCAGAGGAAGCGAAGGATCCGCGGAGCCCCGCTCACCTCAGCTCTCGAGCGCGCTGAACCGCTCGAGATCGGACTCGGTGCCGCTGACGATGATGAGGTCGTGATCGCCGACCACTGTCTCGGGGCGTGCCTCCATGAAGGCACCGCCGGGGCCCTTGACCCCGACGATCGTCACGCCGAACTTCGGCAGCACCTTGCACGAACCCAGGGTCTGCCCGCGCACCGATTTCGGCGGGTACATCTTCACGATCGCGAACTCGTCATCGAACTCGATGTAATCGAGCATTCGGCCCGAGACGAGGTGCGCGACGCGCTCGCCGGCCTCCGCCTCGGGGTAGATGACGTGGGTGGCCCCGATGCGGGTCAGGATCTTGCCGTGCGAGGTCGAGATGGCCTTCGCCCAGATCTGCGGGATGCCGAGATCGACGAGGTTCGCCGTGATAAGCACGCTGGCCTCGATCGACGAGCCGACGCCCACCACCGCGATCGAGAAGTCGGTCGCACCGATCTGACGCAGGGCGTCGATGTCGCGGGCGTCCGCCTGCACAGCGTGCGTGACCCGGTCAGCCCACTTCTGCACGAGCGAGATGCTCGTGTCGACGACCAGCACGTCGCGATCCTGGCGCTCCAGCTGGCCCGCGGTCGCGGCGCCGAAGCGTCCGAGTCCGATCACGAGGACGGGTGCGTCGTGCGAGATCCGCTCAACCAACGATGGGCCTTTCTTCGGGGCGGGTGAAGAGCTGTCGACGCTGACTGTTGGCCAGGGCGACGGCGAGCGTCACTGTACCAACGCGTCCCATCCACATCGTGACCGCGAGCACGTACTTAGCGGCGTCCGGCAGGTTGTCGGTGAGACCGACCGAGAGTCCGCAAGTCGCGAACGCCGAGATCACCTCGAAGAGCACTTCGGAGAGGCTCGCCTTGGTGATCTGCAGGATCACGACGGTCGCGACGGCGACGATGGTCGCACCCCAGAGCGCAACGCTGACGGAGAGCCGGAGGACGTCGGAGGGGATCCTGCGCCCGAAGACCTCGATGCTCCGATTGCCGCGAGCCTCGGCGACTGCGGCGAGGAACAGCACGGCGAGCGTCGTCACCTTGAGGCCGCCGGCCGTCGAGGCGGAGCCTCCGCCGATGAACATGAGCATGTCGGTGACGATCAGGCTCGAGTCGTGCAGGTCGGAGATGTCGATGGTCGAGAACCCGCCCGACCTGGTCATCGTGCTCAAGAACAGCGACTGGAAGATCGTCGTACCGGCGTCTTTGCTGCCGAAGGTCTGCGGGTTGTCGAACTCGAGCACGATGTAGACGATCGTGCCGAGCACGAGCAGGATCAGCGTCGTGACGAGCGTCAGCTTGACGTGCAGCGACCAGCGCCTCGGATGCAGCGGGTTGCGGGTGATCGCGTAGATGACAGGAAACCCGATGCTGCCGAGGAAGACGGCCACCATCAGCAGCCCGAGAAAGTAGAAGTCGTCTTGGAAAGCCGACAGGCCTGCCTCGTTCGGCACGAATCCGGTGTTCGTGAATGCCATTGCCGCGTAGTAAAAGCTGTCGAGTATCGCCGTGCCGATGGGGATCCCGTCCACCAGCATGCGCGGAATGAGCAGCAGGCCGATCACGAACTCGATCGCGAGAGCGCTGATGGCGACCGTGGTGAGCAGCCCGCCGACTTCGCCGAGCCGAACCGCCTGCCCCTCGGGCACCGGGCCCGCGTGACCGCGGAGGGGATTCGAGTCGCTCGCCGCGAGAAGCTTCGAGCGGAGCCCGAGTCGACGCGAGACGACGAGGCCGAGGATCGAGGCCACCGTCAGCACGCCGATCGCACCGATCTGCACGCCGACGAAGATCACGACGTGCCCAAAGGGCGACCAGTGCGTCGCCATGTCGACCGTGGCCAGTCCGGTGACGCAGATGACCGACACCGCGGTGAAGAGCGAGTCGGCGATCGGCGTCACCTCACCCGACGTCGAGGTGATCGGCAGCATGAAGATCGCCGTGAACAACAGGATGAGCGTGGTGAAGATGAGGATCGCGAACCGAGCGGGCGACTTTCGGCTGACGTCGTCGACGCCCTCGCGGAACGCCTCCCAGGGGGTGCGCGACGGGCGGAGAGCCTTGGCCGAACCTCGCGAGAACGCGCCTCCGGCGGGCTGCGTCGACTCCGGATTCGTCGACGGCGGTGCTGTCGCCACCTGGCCTCCCACCCCGCCGAATTCACCCGAAAACCGTCATGGTACTCCCGGCCCCGCATCGATAGCCTGAGCAGCATGGCCGACATCTTCGCTGTGATCGCCGACCCGACTCGTCGTGAGCTGCTCCGCGTTCTCCGAGGGGAGCCACTCGCGGCAGACCCTCTTCGTGAGCTTTCTCTGCGAGGCGACCCGAAGGATCCTGCGTTCCGCCCCCTCCCCGGCGCCGCGGGGCAACCCGGCCCCGCGACCGAACCCGGCCCCGCTGTCGAGCACAGCGTCGGCGAGCTCGTCGTCGCGCTCGGCCTCAGCCAGCCCACCGTGTCGAAGCATTTGCGCGTGCTCCGCCTCGCCGGCCTCGTGCACGTGCGCGAAGACGGTCAGCACCGCTACTACAGCCTCGACAGCAGGCCGCTCGAACGGGTCGACGCCTGGCTCGCGCCGTTCCTGCCCGAGGTCGACTTCGCCGCGGTCGTGCCGTTGCGCTCGGGCGTGGTCGGCGTGCCGGCGCCCCTCCGTCGGGCTGCCCAGAACCTCCCGGATGTGGGTGACGTAGGTGCGACCCTGGGGCGCGCTGTCGCCGGGGCGCGGAGCCGGATCCTCGACCCCGCCAAGAAGCGTCTCGGGCACCGCGAATAGGGGTGACGCTGCGGCTGGACAGCGAGTCACATGCGCCTCTAAGGTAGCCACGGGGCACACGAGAAACACTCAGGCGGCCCCGAGTCGCCGATCGCTCCCGCCGGGGGCGAGCCTCTCCGGGGCAGTCGGCCCGAAACCTTAGGCAGGAACATGTCGGACGACCTGACGGACGTGCGTTTTCTCACGGTGGCCGAAGTGGCTGACATGATGCGCGTGTCGAAAATGACCGTCTATCGGATGGTCCATTCCGGCGAGCTGCCCGCCATTCGCTTCGGTCGCTCGTTCCGAGTGCCCGAGACGGCTGTCGCTGCCGTGCTTCGCGGTGGCATTCGCGACGTCGGCTGATCGGCCGTCTGTTCGCTCCGATGGCTCGGTTCGTTTTTCGCTGGCCTGGCGAGTAGACTGACGCGAAGTATTTTTCCGCGGTTCTTGCAAATGGGGCCCGGTACTGCACGGTCTTTGAATCCCAAAGGTCCCGTTTCAAGAAATCTGTGAGGTCCCCTATGGGTTCTGTTATCAAGAAACGCCGCAAGCGCATGGCGAAGAAGAAGCACCGCAAACTGCTTCGTAAGACTCGTCACCAGCGTCGCAACAAGAAGTAGAGCGCTGAGCACGTCTTAGAGCTTCGCTATTCGGTCGTCACCCTCGGGTGGCGGCCGTTTTGCGTGCCGGGCTCGGGTGCGTGCCATCTCCGCCCCGAGGTCGCTTGGGCCGCGAGCCCCTTGCCGAGTGCCGCCTATTGCCGCCGGTGCCGGGCTCCCACGTGCAATGGGCGGCACTCGGGAAGGGGCTCGGTTCTCGTCACTCGGCGCTGGGCGCTGGGTGCTGGGTGCTCGGGGCACGTGCCGGGCTCGGCGGTACGCTGGGGGAGTGCCCGTTCCCCACGTCACTCTGCTCACGAAGCCCGGCTGCCATCTCTGCGATGACGCCCGGCAGGCCCTTGAGGCCGTTCTCGACGAGGTCGAGTTCCGTGGGGCCCGCGACTACGACGAACTGTCGATCCTCGACGATCCGTCACTGGCCGAGGAGTACGCCGAAGAAATTCCCGTCGTGCTGATCGATGGCCGCGTCCACACCATCTGGCGGGTCGACCCCGAGCGGCTCCGTACCGCTCTTCGTGCCGCCGCACCTTCTGCCTCTTCTGACCCGAACCGAAAGGCCGATTCATGAGTGTCAAGCACATCGTCATCTGGAGCATCGCCGCAACCGACGAGACGGAGAAGGCCGAAGCGATCGCGCGCATCACGTCGGCGCTTACCGGCCTCGTCGGTCGCATCGGGTCGATCCGGTCGCTGACCGTCGGGCTCAACGGCGCCTATCCCGACAAGAACGGTGACCTCGCCGTCGTCGCCGATTTCGACGACTTCGAGGGGCTCGACGAGTACCAGAACCACCCCGACCACCTCGAGGTGGCTGCGCTCGTGCGCTCCCTCGTGTCGGGTCGGGCTGCGATCGACTACGAGTACTGAGCGGCACCGGCCGCTGAGGGTGCTGACCGCTGAGGGCGCCGGCCGCTGTCGGCGCCGGCCGCCGACGGCGCCAGCGCCGTGCCGAGATCGCACTTGGCGTCGGGTGCAGGCGACTTCTTCTGCGATCTCGGCGCAGGTTCAGCTCGGCGCGACCCGCAAGGTGGCCTGAACTACCGGCCGCGGGCCGTTTTCGCGGAGATCCGGCCATCTCGCGGCCCTGCGCCGCCGCGCGCGCCGCGGCACGCCAACCGAGAGGACGCAAAACGCCCTCCGCGCCGAAGCGGGAGGGCGTTTTGTGCACTCTCGGCGTACGAGCCGCCGGCGTACGAGCCGCCAGCGAACGAGCCGCCAGCGAACGAGCCGCCAGCGAACGAGCCGCCAGCGAACGAGCCGCCAGCGACCTACGGCTCGAGCCGCGTCGGCCCGCGGAACAGGAACGTCGTCTCTCGCAGGTTCGGCAGGTGCAGCATCAGCATCAGCACGCGCGCGAGGCCCATGCCGAAGCCACCGTGCGAGGGCACGCCATAGCGGAAGAAGTCGAGGTAGCCCGACAGCTCTTCGGGCTCAAGGCCCTTCGAGCGTGCCTGCTCTTCGAGCACGTCGATGCGGTGCTCGCGCTGGGCCCCCGTCGAGATTTCGGTGCCGTTGAAGATGAGGTCGTAGCTGTTGGTGAGCGACGCATCGCCCTCGTGCCGCATGTGATAGAACGGCCGGATGCTCGAGGCGTAGTCGGTGAGGAAGACGAACTCGTGCCCGTACGTCTCTTTCACGTAGGCCGCGATCTGACGTTCGCCCTCGGGGTCCATATCGTCGTCGGCGCGGGGCACCTCGTAGCCGCGGGAGGCCACGATTTCTTTGGCCTCGGCCAGCGGGATGCGCGGGAACGGCACGGTCGGCACGACCAGGTCGATGTCGAACAGCTCCTTGATCGCGGCGCCGTGCTTGTCGGCGACAGCCTGGAAGCCAGCGACCATGAGCTCTTCGTGCAGCTTCATGACGTCTTCGTGCGACTCGATCCAGCTGACCTCGGCGTCGATGGAGGTGAACTCGGTCGCGTGGCGGCTGGTGAACGACGGGTCGGCGCGGAACGCGGGCCCGACCTCGAAGATCTTGCCGAAACCGGCCGACTGCGCCATCTGCTTGAAGAACTGGGGGCTCTGCGAGAGGAACGCGCTGCCCTCGAAGTACTCGACGCGGAACAGCTCAGCCTTCGACTCGCTCGCCGAGGCCATGAGCTTGGGGGTCTGCACCTCGACGAAGTCGTGCTCGACCCAGTAGGTGCGGAGCGCGTGGAGGAAGGTTGTCTGGATCTTGAAGATCAGGGCGTTCTTCGGCACGCGAAGGTCGAGAAAGCGCCAGTCCATGCGCTTGTCGATGCCCGAGTCGTCGGCAATCGGGGTCTCGGGGATCGCGAGGGCGGCCACATCGAGACCGTCGAGCTTGACCTCGACCCCGCCGAGCTTGACGCGCTCGTCGTGCTTCAGCTCGCCGGTGGCCGTGAGGAAGGTGCCCTGCGAGAGCGAGGAGATGGTCTCGGAGACGGCGGTGGCGATGGCCGCGCCCTCGTCGTCGAACGAGCGGGGCGACACCAGCTGAACGGCGCCGGACTCATCGCGAAGGACGACGAACTGCACCTTCTTCTGATCGCGGACCGTCTCGACCCATCCGGACACCGACACGGGCCCGTCGGAGGAGGCAGCAAGGTCTTTGATAAGGGTGCGTTCAGTCACGAGCCCTGAGTTTACGGTAGGGCTGACTCTCTCGACGCCGAGCAAGGTCCTCCCTGTGGAAAACCCTGGTGGGAGGTGTGACGAGTCGCGCAATCTACACTGGATGCCGTGCCCGCGAACCAGATCCACCTCGTCCGTCATGGCGAGGTGTTCAACCCCGACGGCGTCCTCTACGGGCGTATCGAGGGGTTCGGGCTCTCCGAGCTCGGTCATCGAATGGCCGAGACGAGCGCCGAGGCGCTGAAGGCGGAGGGCGCCCCGGTCGCGGCGATCATCGCCAGCCCCCTGCAGCGCACGCAAGAGTCAGCGGCACCGTGGGCTCGGCTTTTCGACCGTGAGATCCAGACCGACGAGCGCCTTATCGAGCCGACCAACAAATTCGAGGGGCGGGCGGGCGGCTTCACGAAGGCCCTCACGCGTCCGAGCGAGTGGCCCTGGATCGCGAATCCGCTCAAGCCCAGCTGGGGTGAGGCCTATGTGAGCATCGCCGCTCGCATGCTGGCGGCCGTCGACACTGCCTGGCGCAGTGTCGACTCTGGCGACATCGTTCTCGTCAGCCACCAGCTGCCCATCTGGATGGTCCACCGAACCCTTGCCGGCCAGAGGCTCTTCCACGACCCTCGCCATCGCCGGTGCACCCTGTCGAGCATCACGACGCTCGAGCACCGCGACGACGCGTTCGTCGAGGTGGGCTACCGCGAGCCGGCCGCCGCCCTGCAGACTTCCGCCCTCGATTCTGGAGCCGTGTGATTCCGAAACGCCCCTCGACCCTCGTCCGTCTCTCCGTGGTGGCTGCGGCTCTCGCCCTCGGCCTGACCGGCTGCTCCTCGAGCAACCTGCTCTCTCAGTACCAGAGCGGCTCGAACAAGAACTACATCTCGGGCGACGGCACGATCACCGAGATCGAGCCCGCCGACCGCAAGCAGCCCGTCGAGTTCACTGCCACGACCGACGAAGACGCCTCGATCTCGCGCTCGACCTACGAGGGCAAGGTCGTCGTGCTCAACTTCTGGTACGCCTCGTGCCCGCCGTGCCGGGTCGAGGCCCCCGACCTCGAGTCGCTCAGCAAGAAGTACGCCGATCAGGGCGTGCAGTTCATCGGCGTCAACGTGCGCGACGAGAAAGACACCGCTCGCGCCTTCGCCCGATCCTTCAAGATGACCTACCCGTCCGTCGTCGACTCGGGCAACGCCACGGTGCAGCTCGCGCTGGCCGGAGCCCGGGGCAGCGCCAACGCGACGCCCACGACGATCGTCCTCGACAAGAAGGGGCGTGTCGCGTCGAGCATCCTCGGCGAGGCCGACAAGGGCGTCTTGAACACCCTGATCAGCGACACGCTCGCAGAGAAGAACTAGGTGTATCAGGGCAACCCCTTCTTCGAGGCGGTCACGAGCGGCCAGCTGCTGGTAGCGCTTCCCGTGGCCGTGCTCGCGGGCATCATCTCGTTCGTGTCGCCGTGCGTGCTCCCGCTCGTGCCCGGTTACCTCGGCTACATCGGGGGTCTGCAGAGCGGAGCGCAGGATCCCACGGGTCGCCGAAAAGACCGTGGCCGTCTCGTGCTCGGGGTCGTCCTTTTCGTGCTGGGTTTCACGCTGGTGTTCGTGGCGTTCAATACCGCGGCGGGTGTGCTCGGATTCTGGTTTCTCGAGTGGCGAAACGTGATCACCCGGATCCTCGGTGTCGTCGTGATCCTCATGGGGCTCGTCTTCATCGGCAACTTCCCGTTCTTCCAGCGCACCGCGAAGCTCCAGATCAGCCCGAAGGTGGGCCTGGCGGGCGCGCCGTTGCTCGGTGTCGTCTTCGGCCTCGGCTGGAGCCCCTGCCTCGGCCCGACGCTCACGGCCATCACGGCCCTGTCGCTCAATTCCGGGTCGGCCGGGCAAGGGTTTCTGCTGGGGCTCTTCTACTGCCTGGGCCTCGGGCTCCCGTTCCTTTTCGTGGCGCTCGGCCTTGGCTGGATGACGCGCACGATCGCATTCGTCAAAAGGCACGTTCGTGCCGTCAACCTTGTGGGAGGCACCCTTCTCGTGGTCATCGGAGTTCTCATGGTCGCCGGGGTCTGGAGTGACCTCATGTCGCGCCTCGGGGTGGTGATCTCCAGCTATGGCACGGTCGTCTGATTCGAACGGGCCCGTCGAGCCCGCGGAGCCCCAGGTCGACGGCACCTCCGACCGCACCGACGAGCGGGCCGACCCGCTTCGGCCGAGCGACCACATCGACTCCGTCGAGCAGGTCGACTCCGACTCCGGCATCACGCAGCCGAAGCTCGGGTTCGTCGGCTATCTCCGCTTTTTCTGGCGACAGCTCACGAGCATGCGCACGGCGCTGCTCCTGCTTATGCTGCTCGCCCTGGCGGCCGTGCCGGGTTCGCTGGTGCCGCAGACGTCGTCCGACCCCAACGGCGTCGTTCAGTACAAGACCGACCATCCGCAGCTGTACCCGATCCTCGACAAGCTCGGGCTGTTCTCGACGTTCACGACGCCGTGGTTCTCGGCCGTCTACCTGCTGCTGTTCATCTCGCTCGTCGGCTGCATCATCCCGCGCGTGAAGCACCACCTCGAGGCGCTCCGCTCCGCGCCGCCCAAGACTCCGGCGCGGTTGTCGCGCCTGGCCGGATTCCAGACGCACCAGGCTCCGACTGTCACCGGCGACACGGCACCCGTCTCGGCCGAGATCGCTGTCGCCACGGCCCGCCAGCACCTTCGCCGCGCCGGCTACCGCACCCGCGTCTACGGCGACTCGGTCAGCGCCGAGCGCGGTTACCTGCGCGAAACCGGAAACCTGGTGTTCCACACGGCCCTGCTCGGAGTGCTCGTCACGGTCGGTATCGGCGGCGGCTTCGGCTACACCGGTCAACGTGTCGTCGTCGAGGGGCAGACGTTCTCGAACGTGCTGGGCTCGTACGACTCGTTCAACCCGGGCCGTTTCTTCTCCGACTCTCAGCTCAAGCCGTTCAACATCGCGATCGACAAGTTCACCGTCAAGTACGAAGACAAGATCATCGACGCGATCGGTACGCCGACCGACTACACGACCTACGTCACGACCTCGCAGCCCGGCCAGGCGAGCAAGAAGACGACGATCAAGGTGAACGACCCCCTTTCGATCGGCGGATCGAACGTCTACCTGCTCGGCAACGGCTATGCGGTCGACGTGACGGTGCGCGATGGCGAGGGCAATATCGCCCTGAAAGACACGATCCCGTTCCTTCCGCAGGATTCCAACCTGACCTCGCTCGGTGTCATCAAAGTGCCGGACGCCAAACCGACTCAGCTCGGAATGATCGGGTTCTTCTACCCGAGCGCCACCAAGCTCTCGAGTGGGGCACTGGCCTCGAACTACCCGGACGACATCAACCCCAAGCTCACGCTCAGCGTCTATGCGGGCGACCTCGGCCTTGACGACGGGGTTCCGCGCTCGGTCTACGAACTCGACACGGTCGGGCTCAAGCCAATTGCCGCGACGGGCAGCAATGCAGTCGAGAAACCGCTCACCCTCGAGCCCGGCCAGACGGTCAAGCTCCCGAACGGCCTCGGCTCGGTGCAGTTCAACGACGTCAAGCGGTTCGTGTCTCTCGACATCCACCACGACCCCACGCAGATCTATGTGCTCGTCTTCGCGATACTCATCGTCCTCGGCCTGCTGACCGGGCTGTTCGTGCCGCGTCGGCGCGTCTGGGTCAAGGCCGTGCAGGGTGACGACGGGCTCCGAATCGAATACGCGGGTCTCGCCCGCGGAGAAGACCCGACTCTCGAGAGAGCAGTCGACGATCTCGCCAAGAAACATCTGGCCGCACTCACCCCGAAGACGGCCTCGGATCGACGTAAGGTGTCATCGTGACGTCAGCAGAATTCTCGACCCTGTGCCTCTACGCGGCCTACTCGGCGATCGCGATCTACGTGATCGCGTTCATCGCGTTCGCGCTCGACCTCGCCAAGCGCTCGGGCGACGCGCAGATCGCCGCGACGGCGGCACTCAAGGCACAGTCGCGTCAGTCGGCACTGGCCGGCGCTAGCGCGAGCGCAGGATCCACCGGCAGCGCCGGGGGCACCCTCCTCCTCGAGCGCACCGACGTCACTGAGCCCGGCGAGACGGCCCGCCGCTCGTCGAAGTTCGAGCGCATCGGCATCTCGATGATGGTGCTCGGGCTCGCCGTTCACATCGCCTCCGTCGTCTTCCGTGGTCTCGCCGCGGGGCGTGTGCCGTGGGCCAACATGTTCGAGTTCGGACTCACCGGTACCGCTCTCATCGTCGGTGTCTTCCTGCTGGTCAACCTCGTCGTCGACCTTCGCTACCTGGGCGCCTACGTGATGGGCCTCAACCTGATCCTGCTGGGCGTCGCGGTCGTCAACTTCTACGTGACGGTCAGCCCGCTCGTGCCGGCCCTGCAGTCGTACTGGCTCGTCATCCACGTGTTCGTCGCGTGTCTCGGCACGGCTTTCTTCGCCATCGCCGGTGGGCTCTCTGCGGCGCAGATCATCCAGGAGCGTCGCGAGGCCTCGAAGAACGCCGGCATCAAGCTGTTCGACACCCTCCCCGGGGCCGAGCGCCTCGAAGACCTGGCCTACCGCATCGCCCTCGTCGGCTTCGTGCTCTGGACCTTCACCCTCATCGCCGGCGCCGTCTGGGCCGAGAAGGCGTGGGGTCGCTACTGGGGCTGGGACACCAAAGAGGTCTGGACCTTCATCATCTGGGTCATCTATGCCGGATACATCCACGCCCGGGCCACTCGTGGCTGGCGCGGCGCCCGGTCGTCGTGGCTGTCGCTGGTCGGCTTCGCCGCGGTGATGTTCAACTTCTCGATCGTGAACCTGTTCTTCAAGGGTCTGCACGCCTACTCCGGGCTGTAGACCGAAGCCCTAGCGATCGGCAGAGGCCCACTCGGTCGGCACAGACCCGCTCGATCGGCACAGACCCGCACAGTCGGCAGAAACACCGCTCCTAGGGCAGGTGTTTAGGCCGACTGAGCGGGTTTAGCGCGCTTCGAGCACCTCGTACGCCGCCCGCACCCGGTCGAGCCACCACGCTCGGCGCCCGACCGGAGCGGCGGAGGCCCGCAGGAGGTCGACATCGACGTCGACCCGTCGCACGTCGATGCCGCCGCTCTCCGGCAGCAGCGGCTCGCGCGAGACGTCGGCGGTGAGCATGGCCGCCGTGCCGAGCCCGCAGTCGTGGTCGAGGGTCGGCACGGCAGCGGCGAGGTGGGCCCCCATCGACAGCCCGACCGACGTGTCGATCGCACTCGAGACGACGACGGGCAACCCGGCTTCCTCGACGATGTGCGACGCTGCGGTCACCCCGCCCAGCGGTTGAGCCTTGATCACGAGCAGGTCGGCGGCGCCGGCGCGAGCGACTGCGAGCGGGTCGGCAGCTTTGCGCACGCTCTCGTCGGCGGCAACCGGGACGCCCGTTTCCGCGGCACGCACGGCGGCCAACTCGGCGACGGTTCGGCACGGCTGCTCCACGTACTCCAGGTCGAACGGCGCGAGCGCCTCCAATGCGCGGAGCGTCTCGTCGACCGTCCAGTGCATGTTGGCGTCGACGCGCACGCGCCCACCGGGCCCGACGAACTCGCGGGCTGCTGCAACCCGTGCGACGTCGTCGGCGAGGGTCTGGCCAGGTTCGGCCACTTTGACCTTGACGGTGCGGCAGCCGGCATAGCGGGCGAGGATCGAGGGCACCAGGTCGGCCGCGACGGCGGGGAGAGTGGCGTTGACCGGGATCCTCGTCCGCAGCGTTTCAGACGGGTGGCCCCAGCCGAAGTCGACGGTCGCGGCGAGCCACGACGAGGCCTCGGCGGCGTCGTACTCGACGAACGGGCTGAACTCGGACCAGCCGTTCGGCCCCTCGACGAGAAGCGCCTCGCGCACGTCGACCCCGCGAAAGCGATTGCGGAGCGGCAGGGCGACCACGAACGCGTCGCGGGTGAGGTCGCCGAGCGGGGGCAGCGGCGGAGGGGAGGGGAGCATGCCCCGAGTCTTCCACTCGGCCCCGGTCGATAGGCTGGCGGCATGAGCGACACCGTCTCCGACCTGTTCGATCCGACCGAGTGGCGAGAGGCGCCGGGAGCGGGTGAGCTCACCGACATCACGTACCACCACGACGTGAACGGCCAGGTCGCGCGCATCGCGTTCGACCGCCCCGAGGTGCGCAATGCCTTCCGGCCGCACACGGTCGACGAGCTCTACCGCGCTCTCGACGACGCGCGCATGAACCCGAAGATCGGCGTCGTGCTGCTCACCGGCAACGGCCCCAGCGCGAAAGACGGCGGCTGGGCATTCTGCTCGGGCGGAGACCAGAGGATCCGGGGGCGAGACGGTTACAAATACGAAGGTGACGAGGCCCTGAAGCCCGACCCCGCCCGCAACGGCCGCCTGCACATCCTCGAGGTGCAGCGGCTCATGCGCACCATGCCGAAGGTCGTCATCGCCGTCGTTCCCGGCTGGGCCGCGGGCGGTGGCCACTCGCTTCACGCCGTCGCCGACCTGACGATCGCCAGTCGCGAGCACGGTCGGTTCAAGCAGACCGACGCCGACGTCGGCTCGTTCGACGGCGGCTACGGCAGCGCCTACTACGCCCGGCAGATCGGCCAGAAGCTGGCTCGCGAGGTGTTCTTCCTCGCCCAGGAGTACTCCGCCCAGCGTGCCTACGAGATGGGCGCCGTCAACGCCGTCGTCGATCACAAAGACCTCGAAGTCGAGGCTCTCCGCTGGGCCCGGATCATCATGGGCAAGTCGCCGACGGCGATCCGCATGCTGAAGTTCTCCTTCAACGCCGTCGACGACGGCATGGTCGGCCAGCAGGTGTTCGCCGGCGAGGCGACGCGGTTGGCGTACGGCACCGACGAGGCGGTCGAAGGCCGCGACGCGTTCCTCGAGAAGCGCTCGCCCGACTGGTCGCCCTACCCCTGGCAGTTCTGACGTGAGCGCGGTCTCGCTGTGACGCACGAGCTCCGGGCGATCGACGCGCGCTCACCACAGGCAGTGATGGTCGCGCTGCGTGCCGCGCTGTCTGGCGGACCGGCGATCAACCCCCGCACCGACAACTCGGTGCCGGTCGACCTTCCGGCGGAGGTCGAGAAACGCGTCGCGGTCGTCATCGAGACGAGCGGCTCCACTGGGCAGACGAAGCGTGTCGCCCTGTCGGCCGGTGCCCTGCTCTCCGGCGCCGCGGCGGCCGATGCTGCCCTGAGCGGCCCGGGGCAGTGGGTCCTGGCTCTGCCGGGGCACTACGTCGCGGGGCTCAACGTGCTGGTCCGGTCGATCGCCGCCGACACCGAGCCGGCGCTGCTGCCGGTGGGGCACTTCGATCCGCAGGCGTTCCTCGACGCGGCGGCAAGTCTCACTCACGCGGTCCGGTACACGTCGCTGGTGCCCGCTCAGCTCGGCCGTGTGCTCGATCTCGCCGAGGTCGATCGGGCGGGCCAGCGGATCCTCGGCCGCTTCGACGCGGTCCTCGTCGGTGGGCAGGCCACGCCCGCGGCGCTTTTGGCCCGTGCCGAGAAGGCCGGTGTGCGGGTCGTGCGCACCTACGGGTCGAGCGAGACCAGTGGCGGTTGTGTCTACGACGGCGTTCCGGTCGGCCAGACGCTGGCCGCAGTGGTCGACGGCCAGCTCGAGCTCTCCGGGCCGACTCTCGCCGAGTACTACCTGCGCGATCCCGCTCGCACCGAGGCCGCCTTCGTCGAGCGCGAGGGGCGGCGGTGGTACCGCACCGGAGACGCAGGATCCGTCGGCCCCGACGCCAGGGTCACTGTGATCGGCCGACTCGACGACGTGATCATCTCGGGCGGCGAGAAGGTCTCCCTCGGCGTGGTCGAGCGCGCGGTCCGCGAGTTGCCGGGGTTCGCCGACGCAGTCGTGGTCAGGGCGCCGTCGGAGCGTTGGGGCGAGGTGCCCGTCGTGGTCGCGGTCGCGCCGCCGATCGACCTCACTGCTCTTCGCGCAGCCGTGACCTCGGTCGTGGGCCGATCGGCTGCACCCGACCGTCTCGTCGTCGTCGATTCCATTCCGCTGCTGCCGAGCGGCAAACCCGACCGTGCACAGCTGGCGCGCCTCGCATGAGATAGGTGACATAATGCATACCCACTGAGCTGATCGAGCGCGAGGGGGATGGCATGCAACAGAGAGCGATGCGGCACGACATCACCGGCCTCCGCGCGCTCGCCATCGTCCCGGTCGTCGCCTTCCACGCCGGAGTGCCCGGGTTTTCCGGCGGCTTCGTCGGAGTCGACGTCTTCTTCGTCATCTCGGGCTTTCTCATCACGGGGCAGCTCCTCCGCGAGCTCGAGACGACCGGCCGCCTCCACCTCGGCCGCTTCTGGGCCAAGCGCCTCCGCCGCCTCGTGCCCGCGGCTGCACTGATGATCGTCTTGACCTTGCCCCTGGCACTGCTCTTTCTCCCGCCGGTCAACTGGCTGTCGATCGGTAAGCAGGCGGGTGCGGCGCTGCTCTTCGTGTCGAACTTTTTCTTCGCCCGGCAGTCAGACGACTACTTCACCCACGACCTGATGGTGCCGCAGCCCTACCTCCACACCTGGTCGCTGAGCGTCGAAGAGCAGTTCTACCTCGTGTGGCCCGTGCTGCTCGTCGCCGTGGTGAGCGTGGCCGTGCGGGCCGGATGCCGGCCACGAGTGGCTCTCGCGGCGGTGTTCGGGGTCGTCGGGGCCGGATCCTTGGCCCTGTCGGCTTTTGCGACGCCGTCCCACCCGCAAGCGGCTTTCTATCTGCTACCTACCCGCGCCTGGGAGTTCGCACTCGCCGGCCTGCTCGCGCTCGTTCCCGTCGGCCTGATCGGGTCGGGCGTGGTTCGCGCGCTCTGCGGCGGTATCGGAGTGTTCGGCCTCGTGGCGATCGTTGTCGGGCTGCCGTCTGATGCTCCCTACCCGGGTAAGGCCGCGATGCTTCCCGTCGCGGCCACGCTGCTGGTGATCGTCGGTGGTCTCGGTCCGCCCTCGCGCTCGACGGCACTGCCCACGCGGGTGCTCGAGGCGCGACCGCTCCGTTTTCTCGGCACGGTGTCGTACTCCTGGTATCTCTGGCATTGGCCGCTCATCGTTCTCCTGCCCGTGGCCCTGCGCTCCGAATCGCCCTGGATTCGCATCGCCGCGGGCCTTCTCGCTCTCGTCGTCGGCGCTTCGGCCTATGCCTTCTTCGAGAACCCGGTCCGGTTCGCTCCACCTCTCGCCCGATCGGCACGGGTCTCGTTCGTCGCAGCCGGCGCCTTCGTGCTGGTGGCCGGCGTCTTCTCGGGCGCCACCTGGTTTCAAGGGCGATCGGCCGCTGAGGCGGCAGAGCAACTCGCCGCGACTTCGTCGGACGAGCTGCCGTCCGACGCGTGCCTCTCGACAGAGAAATCGGCGTCGGGGGTTCCTCTCTGCATCCTGGGCGATGTGACGAGCTCGACCGTGGTGGTCGTCGTCGGCGACTCCCACGCCGGCCATTTCGAGGCGGCTCTCGGCGAGGCGGCCCGGCGCGAGAAGATCCGCCTCGTCTACCGCTGGCGGAGCGCCTGTCCGGCGATCGACGTGACGACGGTCATGACGACCGGCAAGGCTCCCGCGGGGTGTCAGGCGTTTCGCGACGAGACGGCGCGCGTGGTCGCTGACCTGCACCCGACGGCGGTCGTGATCTCGCAGGCCGAGGCCTACCTCGGTCGGATTCGCTCGACGAAGGGCGCGGTGCTCGCCGAATCCGCGCAGAAAAAGGTCTGGGTAGACGCCTACGAGAAGTGGATCGACCAGACGTCGAGGTCGACCGGCGAGATCGCGGCGATCCGAGACAATCCCCGATTTCACTACGACCCCGGCGCCTGCCTGGCGGCGCCGGGCGGCACGGCGCGCTCCTGCGCCTCGCCCCGCGGCGAGGCACTCGACCAGATCGCACCCCTGCAGGCGCTCTCGGCGCGAGTTCAGGCGCAGCGCGGCGTCGCGCCGATCTTTACCACGACCGACCGCCTCTGCGACTACGACGAGTGCAAGGTCGAGGTCGAGGGCGTCAAGGTCTACCGCGACTACAACCACCTCGCGCCGCAGTACACCGCGACGCTCGGGCCCGCGCTCGGCCTCTTTCTGCGCGAGGCGGTCGACCGGGCCGAGGCTCGGGCGGCGTCGGGCGGCTGACTCGTGTCGGGCCGCCCCCGAGCCTGAATTCAGTGGTACCCGTAACGTCTGCGGCGCTTACCTGCTACCCCGCGACGGTAAACTTCCGGCGTGTCCCAGTCGAAGTCGAAGAGCAAGTCCACGCGCAAACCCGCCGGTCGTCCGGGCGGGCGACCCGGTCGCGTTCCTGCGCGGAAGGCGACGGCAAGCGATTGGATCGCGGGAGCCCGCCCCCGCACCCTCACGCTCGCCATTGCGCCGGTCGCGCTCGGCAGTGCGGCCGCCAACCAGTCCAATGCGTTCGACTGGCCGCTCGCCGTCCTCTGCCTCGTGGTCGCGCTGTTCCTGCAGATCGGCGTCAACTACGCCAACGACTACTCCGACGGCATCCGCGGCACCGACAAGTACCGCGTGGGCCCGGCCCGTCTGACCGGGGGTGGCGTCGCCAATCCCAAGCGTGTTCGCAACGTCGCGTTCGTCTCGTTCGGCGTCGCCGCTCTCGCGGGCATCGCCATCGTGGTCGTCACCCAGTTCTGGTGGCTGCTCCTCGTGGGCGCCGTCTGTGTGATCGCCGCGTGGTTCTACACCGGGGGCAAGCGCCCCTACGGTTACAACGCGATGGGCGAGATCTTCGTCTTCGTCTTCTTCGGCCTGGTCGCGACTCTCGGCACCGAGTTCGTGCAAGAGCACGTCCTTCAGTCGTGGGGCTGGGTCATGGCCGTGATGATCGGCCTCTTCTCGTGCGCCGTGCTGATGATCAACAACATTCGCGACATCCCGCAAGACGCCCAGGCCGGCAAGCGAACTCTCGCCGTTCTCCTCGGCGCCCGCTGGTCGCGGGCGGCCTATGCCCTCTTCCTGTTGCTGCCGTATGTGCTGATGATCTTCTTCCTGATCTTCTTCGTCAACGCGGGCTATGTCTACTTCACGTTGATCCTGACGCTTCCCGCGCTCATCATCGGCGTGACGGCGAAAACGCCGAAAGAGATGATCCTCGCTCTGAAGCTGTCGTCGTTCTCAGCGCTGGCCTTCTCGCTCGCGCTGGCGGCCGTGATCTTCTTCTTGCAGCTCGGCTGACCCAGAGCTCGACGCCGCTGCACTAACCGTTTGACGCAGTGCTTACTGAATTTTCGGTAAGCCGTGCGTGAAACGGTTAGCAATGCCACACGGGCAAAACCCGCGGCCGTTAGTCGTCTTCGGACGGCGCAGCGCGGCGAGCGGGCTTGCGGTCGAGCCCGGCGTCTTCGGCGTCGGCGTCGTCATCGCGGGCGGGAGCCTCACGGCGCTTGGCGAGGTTCTCGGCGACGCCCGCGCGCAGCCGGCCGAAGAAGATGTACGAGATCAACAGCGCGAGCACTGCGGCGACACCCGCGGCGACGTAGACGGTGAACACCGGCACGAGGCTCAGAACGGCGAAGAGGACCGCGAACAGCCCGATGCGGGCACCCGTGTAGAGAAGAGCAGCTTTCACGTGGGGCAGTCTAGGTCAGGCGATTCGGCGCCCCCTTCGAGCGACTCTCTCAGGTGCCCCGCCTAGGCTCACGGCATGGTCAAAGGGCTGATCGTTCTTCTGGTGGCTGCGGTCGCCTTCATCGTCTATGCCCTGGTCGACTGCGCTTTCACCGAGCGGCACCGTGTGCGTTCGCTGACCAAACCGATCTGGGCACTTCTCATCGTGGTTCTTCCGGTGATCGGCGCCGTCCTGTGGTTGTTGCTCGGCAAGGCGGGGCGCGCCGACGGCCCGCGCTTGATCGCTCCCGACGACGACCCCGACTTTCTCGGTCGGGCTGCGGCACCGGTGAGCGACCGTGAGCGGGAGTCGCTCGACGAACGCATCCGCAAGCTCGAAGAGGAGCTGGCCGAGCGCGATGACGACGGCCCGGGCAAGCCCACGCGCTGACCGTCCCTCCACCACCGGGTGGCACACTGAAGACGTGCCCACCCTCCCTGCTCCGAGCGGCAGCCCCGCGACCGATTTCGCCGTCCTCCTTCTGGCTGAGCTCGAATCCGCTGGCGTCCGCGACGTCGTGCTTAGCCCCGGATCCCGCTCTCAGTCCCTCGCTCTCGCGGCCGCAGAATTCGAGGCGGCGGGGCGTCTCCGCCTGCACGTGCGCATCGACGAGCGGTCGGCCGGTTTTCTCGCGCTGGGTCTCGCCATCGAGAGTGGAATCCCCACGGCCGTGGTGACGACGTCCGGCACCGCGGTGGCGAACCTGCATCCGGCCGTCCTCGAAGCTCACCACTCGGGCGTCCCCCTCCTGCTGCTGACGGCCGATCGCCCCACCGAGATGCGCGGAATCGGCTCGAACCAGACAACCCACCAGCCGGCCCTGTTCGGCGAGGCGCTGCGGTTGCTCCGTGACGTCGAGGCCCCGTCCGACACCGGTGTCGACGCCGTCGCCGTCCGCCAGCTGGTGAGCGAGTCGATGTCGGCGTCCCTCGGGCGCTCGAGTTCGCCCGGTCACCCTGCAGCCCCCGGCCCCGTCCAGCTCAACATCGCCTTCCGCGAGCCGCTCTCCGCCCCGGTCACGACGCTTCCCGAGGCGCGAGAGCAGAGCCGGGCAAGCGACCAGACCCAGAAACACGGCCAGAACGCAGGATCCGCGCCCACCCTCCCCACCCTCCCCGCATCCCACGCACCCTTCGCGCTCGAGGTCGATGCTGACCCGGCCACCGTCGTGGTGGCCGGCCACGCGGCCGGGCCCGTCGCCGAAGAGACCGCCCGCCTGCTCGGCGCCCCGCTCGTCGCCGAGGTCTCGAGCGGCGCACGATTCGGCCCGAACCTCGTGCCCGCCTACCGACTGCTGCTCGACGACGTGGGCTTCGGCGGCGCCGTCCGGCGCGTAGTCGTCTTCGGGCATCCGACGCTGACGCGACAGATCCCGGCGCTGCTGAAGCGCGAGGGCGTCGAGGTGATCGTGGTGCGCGGCGGGGTGCCGGAGGCGTACGACCCGAGCAGGAGCGCGACGGTGATCGACGCCGTCGAGGTCACGAGCGGCGCGCACGACCCGGACGACCGTGCCCATCGCGGGTGGGTCGGATCCTGGGTTCACACCGGCCGGGCCCAGCTCGACGACGACGAGACCGCCCCCGACCTCGAGGCGGCTGTCGCCGACGACAGCGCCTCGCGGGCGGAGTTCCTTCGGGGTGAGGTGGAGGCGATCCGGCGGCCGGTCACGCGGCGTGCACTCGTCGAGGCGCTGTGGCGGCTCACCTGGCCGCACGACCGGCTCGTCCTCGGGGCGTCGCGACTGATCCGCGAGGCCGACCTGCACGTTACCGGCAAGAGGATCGCCGTCCACGCGAACCGCGGCCTCGCAGGGATCGACGGCACCATCGCGACAGCCACCGGCATCGGTCTCGCGGCGCAGGCCGGCGGCACGAGTGGAGCTCCCGCGCAGGAGTGGGCGGATGGCGCGGGCGGGATCACGCGAGTGCTCGTCGGAGACCTGACGCTGCTGCACGATGCGGGGTCGCTCCTGTTCGGTGTCGGCGAGGCGAAGCCGAGGATCCAGGTGATCGTCGGCAACGACTCCGGCGGCACCATCTTCGACGGGCTCGAGGTCGCCGGCGTTGCCCCGGAAGCTCTCATGACCAGGGTGCAGCTGACGCCTCAGGTCGCCTCGTTCGACAAACTCGCCGAGGCCTACGGCTGGGAGTACGTGCGGGCATCCACCCGCGGCGAGCTGGAGCAGGCGCTGGCCGGGTCGCGCGGACCGGTGCTGATCGAGGTACCGCTCGCTCGGTGACGCTCATCGGATCCTGGTCTCTTCGTCGGTGGGGTTCGGCTCGCGTCGGGGCGCGGGCGGGTGCCGGGCATAGAGTCGCCGCATGGCAAAGACATGGAAGACCGAGCCGGCCGAGTCCCTTCGAGTGGGCGCCGACGTGCGCCTCGCCGATATCGATCCGGGCTCGACCCCGGGATTCGACGGCGACAAGAAGTACGGAGTGCAGGCTCTCGAATCAGGGGCCGAGCAGCTGTCCGAGCTCCAGGAGAAGCTGTTCGCGGACTCGCGCGCGGGCGGTCGGAAGAGCGTGCTGCTCGTACTGCAGGCAATGGATACCGCCGGCAAGGGCGGGATCGTCCGCCACGTGGTCGGAGCGGTCGACCCGCAGGGCGTCGCGCACCACGCATTCAAGCGTCCGACCGAGGAGGAGCTCGCGCACGACTTCCTCTGGCGCGTGCGCAACCAGCTCCCCGATGCCGGAATGATCGGCGTCTTCGACCGCTCGCACTACGAAGACGTGCTCATCGGGCGGGTTCGCTCGCTCGTGGCCCCGGAGGTCATCGAGAGCCGCTACGACGAGATCAATGCCTTCGAGGCGGAAGTGGCGGCGTCCGGCACGACGATCGTGAAGGTCATGCTGCACATCTCGTCCGATGAGCAGAAGGCTCGACTGGGGGAGCGGCTCGAGCGCCCCGACAAGTTCTGGAAGTACAACCCGGGCGACGTCGACGAGCGGCTCGTCTGGAATGACTATCAGGAGGCGTACGAGATCGCCCTGCGGAAGACGTCGACCGAGGTGGCACCCTGGTTCGTCGTGCCGGCCGATAAGAAGTGGTTCGCTCGGGTGGCCGTTCAGCGGCTGCTGATCGGGGCTCTTCGCGGGCTCGACCTCGACTGGCCGGCCGCCGACTTCGATATCGAGACCGAGAAGGTGCGGCTCGCGACGAGCTGAGGACGTGGCGCGTCGTCGATGACGTGTGACCGCTCCACAGTGGCGGACCGAACGACCACTAACCGAGGGCGTCGGCGATCGGCATGAACTTCATCGTCGTCTCGGCGACCTCGCGGCCGGCCTCCGACTCGGCGACGATGCCCGCACCGGCGAAGGCGCGAATCGTCGCCGTCTCGCCAGCGGGGGCGCGGACCACCTGGGCGCACCGCAGCGCGATCGCCCACTCGCCGTCGCCGTCGGCACCGACCCACCCGACGGGGCCGGCGTAGCGGCCGCGGTCGAAGGGCTCGAGAGCGGCGATCAGGCGCAGAGCATCGGCCGTCGGCGTACCGGCAACGGCGGCGGTCGGGTGCAGCGCGTCGATCAGGTCGAGGCTGCTCGAGTCGCCCGTCAACTGGCCGGTGACATCGCTCGCCAGGTGCCAGAGGTTCGGCAGCTTGAGGGTGAACGGCGATTCTCCGGTGAGGATCCGAGACGCGTACCCGTCGAGCGACATCAGCAGGCTGCGGAGCGCGAACGCGTGCTCGTCGAGGTCTTTCTGCGAGGTCGCGAGGGCGAGGGCGGCGGCGGCGTCGGAGGCGGCGTCCGTTCCGCGGCCGGCGCTCCCGGCGAGAACTCGGGCGCTGAGCTCGCCCTTCTCGGAGCGGATGAGGGTCTCGGGGCTCGAACCGATGAGCCCGTCGACGGCGAACGTGTAGGTGTCGGGGTAGGCGAAGGCCAGATCGCGGGCGATGCGACGCAGGTCGGCGCCCTCGGGTAGCTCGGCGTCGAGCGGTCGCGCGAGAACGACCTTGCTCACCTCGCCGCGCCCGATCGCCTCGACCGCCCTCTCGACGGACGCGGCGTATTCGTCGGCCGAGAACGACGGCTCGTCGAGCTGCAGGTGCACCTCGTCGCCGAGCGAGAAGCGCTCGCCGAAGTCGGCGCCGTCGACCCGGGTCAGCCAGTCGACGCCGTCGCGCCGCCCGAGGACGATCTTCGGCACGATGAGCACGCTCACCGCCTCCGAGTCGTCGGAGAAGGCGAAGGATCCGAACCCCACGAGGCCCGATCCCGCCAGTGCTACCTCGTCGTCGACACTCGCCTCGGCGGCGAGCCGCCTCCACGCCTCGGCCGCGTCACGCATTCGTTCCGGCCCGGAGAACTCGAGCCGGACGGCCTCGCCGATTCCGGCGATCCCGTCGCCTCGCCGGATGAACAGCAGGGGGTCGCGGGGGTCGATGTGGGCCAGGAAAGGGGCGATGTCGTCGATGCGGGTTGTCGACACGTGGAGCTTCACTCCCTCATCGTAACGACGCTCCCTCGGGCCGCTCGCGGAGTTCCGTCCGGTCGACCTGGGCGTTCGTCGTGCATCGGCCGTACGCCACCTGCACTCGGCCCGGGTGCAGGCCCTGCCGGTAAGATCGCAGCCGTGACCAAGGCCGATATGAACAAGCAACCGCAGCAGGTTGCCTCCATGTTCGATGGGGTGGCTGCGCATTACGACGTGACCAACGACATCCTCTCCGCGGGCAACGCCGTGCTCTGGCGTATTGCCACCGTAAAGGCGATCGGTGCGGGTGCGGGCGAGAAGGTGCTCGACATCGCCGCCGGCACCGGCACGAGCTCTGCCGCGATCGCCAAATCCGGGGCCGAGGTCGTCGCTCTCGACTTCTCCGCGGGCATGGTCGAGGTCGGGCGCAAGCGTCAGCCGCACCTCGAGTTCATCGTCGGCGACGCTGAAGAGCTCCCCTTCGCCGACGAGACGTTCGATGCCGTGACGATCTCGTTCGGTCTTCGCAACGTCAACCGCCCCAAGACGGCGCTGGCCGAGATGTACCGCGTGCTCAAGCCGGGTGGCCGCCTGGTCATCTGCGAGTTCTCGACTCCGCCCCTCGCCGGTCTCCGTTTCGGCTACCAGGCGTACCTGCGGCATGTGCTGCCCGGCATCGCCAAAGTGACCTCCAGCAACTCGCCGGCCTACAGCTACCTCGCCGAGTCCATCGAGAAGTGGCCCGAGCAGCAGGTGCTGAGCCAGTGGCTTCGCGGCGCTGGCTTCACCCGGGTGGCGTACCGCAACCTCACGGCCGGCATCGTCGCCCTGCATCGCGGCCGCAAGCCTGCCTCCTCGACCCGTCGCCCGTCGTCGGCTCCCCAAGCCTGATCGACCGAAGGTGAATCCGTGAAACCCAGTGCACCGGCGGCCCGCCGCACCGCCGGCTTGAGCTCGTCGTTGGGCCTCGCCGAAAAACTCTTCTCTTCCGCGTCGGAGCGCCGTTTCGTCGCGGCGATCGACGCCGGTCTCGAGCGAGTCGAAGAGGGCCTCCTCGTCGAGATGGCCTTCGGCGACGATCTCGCCGACGTGACCAGCCGGTACCTGCTCGCTGCCGGCGGCAAACGTATTCGCCCGACGCTCGCCCTTCTCATCTCGCAGCTCGGCGACGGCGCCACCGACTCGGTCGTGTCGGCCGCGCAGGCCGTCGAGATCACCCACCTCGCGTCGCTGTACCACGACGACGTCATGGACGAGGCGACAATGCGCCGCGGAGTTCCGAGCGCTCAGTCTCGCTGGGGCAACAACGTGGCGATCCTCACCGGAGACCTGCTGTTCGCTCGCGCATCGACCATCGTCGCCGACCTCGGTGAAGAGGCCATACGGCTTCAGGCCCAGACCTTCGAACGCCTCTGTCTCGGTCAGCTCCACGAGACGATCGGCCCGCGCGTCGACGACGATCCCGTGGCCCACTACCTCGACGTACTCTCCGACAAGACCGGCTCGCTCATCTCGATGGCGGCGAAGGTCGGCGTCCTGTTCTCGAATGCTCCCCGCGAGTATCTCGGTCCGGTCTCCGACTTCGGCGAGAAGATCGGCGTCGCCTTCCAGCTCATCGACGACGTGATCGACCTGTCGCCGCAGGCGGAGACGACCGGCAAGCGCGCCGGCACAGACCTGCTCGCCGGCGTCGAGACACTGCCGCTCATGTACCTCCGCGTCGAGGCGCAGACCGACATCGACTCGTCGGCACTCCTCAGCGAGATCGAGGCGAACGTCAAGGCCACAACGGCCGGGGGCGCGGTCAGCGAAGCCGATCTCGCCGACACGGTCCGCCAGCTTCGCGAGCATGACGTCACCCGTCGCACGCACGACGAGGCGAAGCGCTGGGCCGACGAGGCGGTCGCCGCACTCGCTCCGCTGCCGGAGGGGCCCGTCAAAAAGGCCCTGACCCGGTTCGCCCAGCGCGTCGTGGAGCGGACCGCCTAAGCCGAGCCGTCGGATCCTCGTCTCCGAACGATCAGCGCCAGCGCTCACGCGCTTCAGCACGCACACCTTTTCACCACCACCGAAGGACTCAATTCGTGACGACCCTCCGTCTTGCCATCGTCGGAGCCGGCCCCGCCGGTATCTACGCCGCTGACATCATCCTGAAGGCCGAACGCCAGTTCGACGTGCAGATCGACCTGTTCGAGCAGCTGCCGGCCCCCTACGGTCTGGTGCGCTACGGCGTCGCCCCCGATCACCCGCGCATCAAGGGCATCATCAACGCGCTGCGCGACGTGCTGGACCGCGGCGACATCCGCATCTTCGGCAATGTGCGCTACGGCGTCGACATCAGCCTCGACGACCTCAAGAAGCACTACAACGCGGTGATCTTCTCCACCGGTGCGATCGCCGACGCCGACCTCGACATCCCCGGCATCGAGCTCGAGGGCAGCTACGGCGCCGCCGACTTCGTCTCGTGGTTCGACGGCCACCCCGACGTGCCGCGCACCTGGCCCCTCGACGCGCACTCCATCGGCGTCGTCGGCGTCGGCAACGTGGCCCTCGACGTCTCGCGCATGCTGGCAAAGCACGCCGACGACCTGCTGCCGACCGAGATCCCCGAGAACGTCTACGACGTGCTCAAGGCGTCTCCCGTCACCGACGTGCACATCTTCGGGCGTCGCGGCCCCGCGCAGGTGAAGTTCTCACCGCTCGAGCTCCGCGAGCTCGGTGAGCTGCGCGACGTCGACATGATCGTCTACGACGAAGACTTCGACTACGACGAGGCGTCCAAGACGGCGATCAAGACCAACAAACAGGTCTTCGTGATCGACAAGGTGCTGAACCAGTGGCGCCAGCGCGAGACCGGCAGTGCCTCGCGTCGCCTGCACCTGCACTTCTACGCCAAGCCCGTACGGGTCGAGGGCGCCGACGGCCGCGTGACCGGCTTCACCTACGAGCGCACCCGCCCCGACGGCGCCGGTGGCGTCGAGGGCACCGGAGAGATGCGCACCATTCCCATGCAGGCGATCTACCGTGCCGTCGGCTACTTCGGCTCACCACTCGACGGCATCCCGTTCGACGAGAAGCGCGGCGTGATCCCGAACCACGAGGGCCAGGTGCTCGACGACAACGACCAGCTCGTGCCCGGCGTCTACGCGACCGGCTGGATCAAGCGCGGCCCCATCGGGCTCATCGGCCACACCAAGAGCGATGCGATGGAGACCGTCGGCCACGTTCTCACCGACCAGGCGTCGTGGTGGACCCCGGCCGAGCCGTCGCTTGAGTCCGTCAACGAGCTGCTCGACTCCCGCGGAGTGAAGTACACCGACCTCGACGGATGGCACCGTCTCGACGAGCACGAGATGGCGCTGGGCGAACCCCAGGGCCGTGCGCGCGTCAAGGTCGTGCCCCGCGACGACATGATCCAGGTGTCGCGCGGCGAGTAGCCGTCGTGACGGGGCACGGACGATGACAGCGCAGGATCCGAACGCTCGCCCCGCGGTCATGCCCGCCGCCACTCGACCGACGTCCCGGCTCGTGGGCATCGACGCCGCTCGCGGCATCGCGCTCTTCGGCATGTTCGCCGCGCACCTCGTCTTCGTCGAGGAGCCCGTCGACTGGACAGAACCCACGACCTGGTGGTCGATCGTCGCCGGTCGGTCGTCGGTGCTGTTCGCCACGCTCGCCGGAGTCTCCCTGGCACTCGTGACCGGCCGGAGCCATCGCTTCACGGGTGCGGCGCTGTCGACGGCCCGGAAGCGGGTCGCGGTCCGCGGGATCCTGATCTTCGTGCTCGGGATCCTGCTGATGCTTTTCGAGACTCCGGTCGCGGTGATCCTCTCCACGTACGGGCTGCTCTTCGTCGTGCTGTTGCCGGCGCTCTCGTGGCCGCGTCGGGCGCTGCTGCTCGTCGCTGCCGGCCTGGCGCTGGTGGCGATGCCGATCTCGTTCGCTTCGCTCACTCCGCTCTATGAGACGGGGCCGATTCGGCAGCAGATCCTGCTGTACTACCCGCTCGCGACCTTCGCCGCCTACCTGCTCGTCGGCCTTGCCGTCGGGCGCTCCGATCTCTCGTCACCTCGCGTGCTCCGGCGACTGCTCGGCCTCGGCTCCGCCATGGCGCTGATCGCCTACAGCGTCGGTGAGGCGGTTCTGCCCGGCGGACGGCTGTACGAATCCGGCGGCGAGCTGCGACTTCGCGACTTCGTGTTTGCCAGTGAACCGCACTCGTCGACGCTCGTCGACATGGTCGGATCGGCCGGGGTCGCGCTCGCGGTGATCGGCGTGTGCGGTCTGCTCGCCCGGCTCCGGCTCGCATCGCCGGGGATGCTGCCGTTCCGGCTGCTCGCCCGGGTCGGAGCCCTGCCGCTCACGATCTACTCGGTGCACCTCGTGGTGATCGCGTTCCTCTTTCACAGCGGTTTTCTCGACACGCTCACACGCACCGGAGACACCGTGGTCTGGGTGGGCTTCGTCGGCGGCAGCGCCCTCGTGGCCACGCTGTGGGGCGGTCGCACCGGCCCGTTCGAGCGTGCCATCGGGGGCGTCGCTAAGCGCGTCGCGCCTGCTCCGCGTGAGGTGGCGGCCCGACAGTGGGCGCCTCCGGCGGGGCCGCCGGTGGTGTGAGCGGGGCCTAGTTCGCCTCAAGTGCCGCAGGGGAACTCGGCTGGGCCGGATCCTGGGGTTCGGCTTTTCGGTTGCTACCCGCGGACGCGCTCAGCGGAAGTTGACGAACTGCAGCGAGACGTCGAGGTCGGCCCCCTTGAGCAGAGCCATCGTCGCCTGAAGGTCGTCGCGGCTCTTGGAGGAGACGCGCAACTCGTCGCCCTGGATCTGGCTCTTGACGCCCTTCGGGGCCTCATCGCGAATGAGCTTGTTGATCTTCTTGGCGGCCTCCTGGTCGATGCCGTCTTTCATGGAGACCTCGATGCGGTACTCCTTGCCGCTCGCATAGGGATCGCCGGCGTCGATGCTCTTCAGCGAGATGCCGCGCTTGATCAGCTTGGACTCGTAGACCTCGAGGACGGCTTTGGCGCGCTCCTCGGTGTTGGCCTTGATGAGCACCTTCTCGCCGCTCGTCTCGATCGAGGCGCCGACGTTCTTGAAGTCGTAGCGCTGCTCGACCTCTTTGCGGGCCTGATTGAGGGCGTTGTCGGCCTCCATCGAGTCGACCTTGCTGACCACGTCGAAAGTACTGTCTGCCATGCCTGCCAGCCTAGCGAACCTCCGGTCGGCGGGTTCGGGGCCGGCTGGGCCTGCTGGGCCTGCCGGGTGCCGCCCTCGCTGCCAATTTGCGAGCGATCCGGCCCGACGCGCCGGGTCGGGCGTGGCTGACGGGCGCGATCACTCTCGGATTTGCAGTGGAGCCTGCACATGGGGGATCGCCGAGTGTCGCAGCAGCAGCCCCTGCACGAGTGCCTGCCACACTCGAGGCAAGTCGAAGAAGACCTGCTGGTAGGTGAACTCCATCACCACATAGCCGAGTCCGATGATGGTCGTGATTCGGGCTCTGTCTTTGTTGTACTGCTCCGTGCTGCCGTGGTGCTCTTTGCTGGTGCATTCCACGACAAGAAATCCCTCGACGACGAAGTCGACCCTGATCGTGCTCGTCAACCACACCTGACATTCGAAGCGAAGGCCCGCTTTTCTGAGTTCGTATCGGAGCGCCGATTCAGTGCCCGATTCCGCACGAGGATCCGCCCAGCCCACGAGGTACCGCAGTCGTCGGGGGAGCCTGGCCGCGATCTCGGCGAGCTGCGGCCGCTCTCCCGGGGGCAGTCGCAGCGCAGAGTCGATCGTCGCGAGGGCTGTTCGAGGGTCGCTGTGTCGAACGGCTTGAACGGCGACCGTTGCCGGCGAGGCGACCAGTCTTTCGTCCGTGGTGAGGTGGTGAGCGTCACGGAGAACGACGACAGCCGCATCGGCAAGGGGACGGTTGGCATCGTTGGGGTCTCGCAGTCGCTGCGCGTTCGGCATCACGCTGACCGTCAGGTCGAACTCGTGCGGAGTCCACAGGCCGTGGAGCGCTGCGGCAGAGGCGCCGGCCAGGACGCCCCCGACCCGAGACGCACGAACTACCTCGCGTGGGGCGAGTGCATCGGCGTATGTGCCGTTGCGAACCCGGATGAGCGCGCCCGATTCAACGGCGCGCCTCAGATCCTTCTGGCGCAGCCCGGCGCGGAGGAGTTCGGCACGGCGGGCGACATGATCGAGCCGCGACATGATCGCCGCGAGGTGTTCGTGCATGGGCCCAGACTGCTGAGTCGGCCAGCAGTGACGGGAGGCTCGGCGGCCTTCTGGGGAGAAAGCCGTCGTCCTCCGGGGTGTGAAGACGGGGATCACCGCGAATTTGCGAGCGATCCGCCGCGACGCGTCGGGTGCAGCAACGCCGAGGGCCGGGATCACTCTCAAATTGGCGACGACGGGGACAAGACCTCAGGCGACGAGGATCCCAGTGGTCGAGACCACCCCGAACGCCATGTATTGTAGGTGCGCGCCTTCGGTTGCCCGAGTGGCACGAGAAGCGCATCTGGCAAGTTACCCAAGCGGCCAAAGGGATCTGACTGTAAATCAGCCGGCGTAGCCTTCGGGGGTTCGAATCCCTCACTTGCCACGATCAGAACGACCACACCCCGCGAGCCCCCGTGCCGCGGGGTGTCGTCTTGTGGAGGACGCCATGACCAACGCCACCAGCCCGACCAACGCCGATCTGCTGAAGACGGCCCGGTCGATCGCACGGGAGGCCGGGGCGCTCGCCGCTCGGCGCCGTGCCGAGGGCGTCGAGGTGGCGGACAGCAAGTCGAGCGCCGTCGACATCGTCACCTACGCCGATCGCGAGGTCGAGGCGCTCATCAGGCGGCGTCTGGCGGCGGAGCGTCCGGGCGACGGTTTTCTGGGCGAAGAGAGCGGCGCCGAGCCGTCGAGCACCGGCCTCACCTGGATCGTCGACCCGATCGACGGCACCGTCAATTTTCTCTACGGCATTCCGATGTACGCGGTGAGCATCGCTGTGGTGTCGGGGGAGCCGGATCCTCGGCACTGGACCGCCCTGGCGGCGTGCGTCGTCAACCCGGTGCTCGACGAGGAGTACAGCGCCACCCGTGGCGGCGGTGCGGCGCTGAACGGCGTCCCGTTGCAGGTCGCGGGCCCGACCGATCTGTCGCAGTCGCTCGTTGGCACGGGCTTCTCGTACGATCCCGCCCGGCGCATCGAGCAGGCGACTCGCCTCGTTCCTCTGCTCGGGCGTGTGCGCGACATCCGACGAATCGGGGCGGCGTCGCTCGATCTCTGCGCGGTCGCCGTCGGGCGGCTCGACGCCTACATCGAGCGCGGACTCCAGCCCTGGGATCACGCTGCCGGAATCCTCATCGCCAAGGAGGCCGGTGCCTCGGTGCTGACCCCGGCCGGGGCTCCAGCGAGCCGCGACCTCACGGTCGTGTCGGCTCCGGGCATTCGGGCCGAGTTGGCGAGCGCTCTGGCCGACTGCGGTTTCTAGGGCGTGAGAGTCGAGCGGACGACCCCCAAGGATCCGCACCTCACTCGTGCACGCGCCAGCAGCCCCTCGGCGTGCCCAACCTGACAAATCACAGAATGTGAATATCAGCGCCTCGCCAAACCGTCGATCTCTCTGTATGGTGGTGAAGTCGTCGTCGAAGTGAGTGTGTCCGTTCCCGCTCAATCCGGTCGATTTGGTTTTACCTTGCCGGAGTCGACGTCACCGAACACCCGAAAACTACGCCGCCAATCGCCGCGCCAAGTTCGATGGTTTTTCCCCCCGAAATCCGTCTGAGTGAGACAGCGAGCGATGAAGGCACCGATCGAGTACGAGGAGAATCCACGCTGTGACGTCTCAGGGCCACGAAGCCAGTTCCTCGGCGACGCGACCCGTGACGGTCGACAACGAGGGTGGTGCTCTCACTCGACGCGAGCTGCGTGCCCGCGAGCGTGCCACCGGCTCGATGCCGGCCGTGACGCCTCTTCGCTCCGGCGCGGCCTCCGTCGAGTCTTCCGACGTCGTCACGGCCAGTGCACCTGCCGCTGCCGCAGCACCCGGCTCGCGCCGCGCGCTCCGAGAGGCACGTGAAGGGGCATCGTTCGTGCGGCCCTCGGCCGCCCAGCCCGTTCAGGCTCCGCTCGCAGAGGCACCCGTTCTCACGGTGTCGCCCGCCGCGGCCGATGAGGTGCCCGTCGTCCCCACCGTGATGCCGACGGCCCCCCAGCCCTCCGCTCCCACCCGCACGGCCCCCCGGGCTGCAGAGCCCCGTCTCGCGGCCCCACGCGCCTCTGTTCGTGCGACCGCTCGGGCTCGTCGTGCGGCAGCCGTGGCCGCGCCTGTCGTGGCACCCCGTCGCTCGCCGGCGCAGCTCCGAGGCCAGCGCACACGTCGCTTCGGAGTGCTCGGCGCGATGGTCTTCGTCGGCGCGACGATCGTCGCGACCTCGGTGCCGGCCAACGCCTACTTCGTCGATACCCCCGAGAACGTCGCTCTCAAGCTGACCGCGGCCGCTCAGTCGGGAACAACCGTCGGCGGAGTCGCTGCGACCGGCGGCCAGCAGTACGTCGCATCAGGAGCCGTCTCCGACGCTTCCGTCGGCCGCGACGGGTACTCGGTGACCAACCTCAACACGACCGTCTCGTCGGCAAACGCGGGTGCGTTCACCAACGACTCCACGGCTGCAGTCCAATGGCCGTTCGCGACCGGAGTGCCGATCTCGAGTGGCTTCGGCGCCCGTCAGGTCGCGAACTGCGGTTTCTGCTCCACATTCCACCAGGGTCTCGATTTCATCCCCGGCGAAGGAACCCCCATTCAGATCGTCGCCGACGGCGTTGTGTCGAAGGTCGAGCAGGGTGGCGGCGCCCTTGGCTACAACGTGTGGATCGAGCACACGATCAACGGCCAGCAGGTCACGAGCGTGTACGCGCACATGGTCGCCGGGTCGATCAAGGTGACGCAGGGCGAGACGGTCAAGGTCGGCCAGCAGGTCGGAAACGTGGGCTCGACCGGTAACAGCACCGGGGCCCACCTGCACTTCGAGATCCACCTCAACGGCGTTCCCGTCGACCCGTACCCGTGGCTCATGGCCAACGCCGGCGCCGCCTGAGCCGCTCTTGCCGGTGTGCCTGCGAGGCACTACCTACGTCTTACGGACAAAGCCACCTGCCGCGGCAGGTGGCTTTGTCCGTAAGGCGTCTCGCGGACCAACGCCGGCGACGCCGGCCCGCGTCGACTACGACACGCGCAACCACACCGTCGCGTCGGCCGGCAGCGCCGCACCCTCGAGCTCGACAGTCGCGAGGAGCTCGTCGGCGACGGGGAGCTCGACCGGTACCGTGCCGGTGTTCGCAATCACGGTGATCTGACCGTTGCGGAACGCGACCACGTCGGGGCCGTAACCCGACAACCACTCGACCGTGCCGGATCCTAAAGCGAATTCGTGACGCAGCGCCAGAGCCAGGCGGTAGAGCTCGAGGGTGGAGCCGGTGTCGCCCTCCTGAGCGTCTCGCGCGTAGGGCGCCCACGCCTCGGGCTGCGGCAGCCACGACTCGCCGGTGGTGTTGAACCCGAAGGCGGGCGATGCGGCCTCCCAGGGCAGCGGCACACGGCAGCCGTCGCGACCGTAGCGCTCGCCCGCAGTGCGGAACCACGTGGGATCCTGGCGGGCTTCGTCGGGCAGGTCGATCGCCTCGGGCAGCCCGAGCTCTTCGCCCTGGTAGATGTAGGCCGAGCCGGGGAGGGCGAGCATCACGGCAGTGGCGGCGCGAGCCCGTGCCAGGCCGACGGCGGTGTCGGGCAGGCCCGAACTCTTCGGCCCGATGCCTGCACCCTGGGCGTTGTCGGCGGTGAGCGCGAGCCGGGAGGCGTGGCGCACGACGTCATGGTTGGAGAGCACCCAGGTGCTGGGGGCGTCGACGCTGTCGAACACCTCGAGCGACGAGTCGATGACGCCCTTGATCGACGGTGCTGACCAGCCGCTCTCGAGGTACGAGAAGTTGAACGCCTGGTGCATCTCGTCGGGGCGAACCCAGTTGCTGAGCTTCGAGAGCGGCTCCACCCAAGCCTCGGCCACCAGGATCCGGTCGCCCGGGTAGGTCTCGAGAAGGGCGCGCCACGAGCGGTAGATGTCGTGCACTCCGTCTTGAGCCCAATACGGAGGCGTCTGGTCTTCGGCGAGGCCGCCGCCCATGCTGCCGGCGTCTTTCGGGGGCGTGTAGTCGGGAAGCCCGTCTTTCTTGATGAGACCGTGGGCGACGTCGATGCGGAACCCGTCGACACCGCGGTCGAGCCAGAACCGGAGCACGTCGAGGAACTGGTCGCGGACTTCGGGGTTCTCCCAGTCGAAGTCGGGCTGCGACGAGTCGAAGAGGTGGAGATACCACTGGCCGGGCGTGCCGTCTTTTTCGGTGACGCGGCTCCACGCGGCGCCGCCGAAGACCGACTGCCAGTTGTTCGGGGGAAGCTCGCCGTTCTCGCCCTGCCCGTCGCGGAACAGATAGCGGGCGCGCTCGGGGGAGCCGGGACCTGCCGCCAGCGCGCGCTGGAACCACTCGTGCGCGTCGGAGGAGTGGTTGGGGACGAGGTCGACGATCACTCGCAGGCCGAGCTCGGTAGCCCGGCGCCGGAGCGCGTCGAAGTCGTCGAGGGTGCCGAAGAGAGGGTCGACGTCGCAGTAGTCGGCGACGTCGTAACCGGCGTCTTTCTGCGGGGAGGTGAAGAACGGCGAGAGCCACACGGCATCGACGCCGAGGTCGGCCAACGCCGAGAGGCGCGAGGTGATGCCGGGGAGGTCGCCGATGCCGTCGCCGTTGCTATCGGCGAAGGAGCGCGGATAGACCTGGTAGATCACGGCCGTGCGCCACCACGCGGCCCCATCGAGTCGGGGGCCGTCGGTCTGGATGGTCTCGTCGAGAGGCATGACAGCCACGATACGACAGGTGCGCCGCTCTCAGCCGCACGAGTCCACAGGGGAGTACCGGGTCCGTTATGGTGGTGCGAACCGACCGGATTGGCTACCTCCTGGACTCCTTGCCCGACCTCTTCCCGCCCGACGCGACTCCCTTCCCGCTCGCGCTCGGAACAAACGTGTTCGGCTGGACGGTGGGTGCACCGACCGCCCTCGAGATCCTCGACGTCTATGCCGACGCCGGCGGACGGGTGCTCGATACGGCCGACGTCTATTCGGCCTGGCTCCCGGGCAACACGGGCGGCGAGTCGGAGGCGATCATCGGCCGGTGGCTCGCGCGCCCCGGAAACCGCGATCGCGTCATCGTCAGTACGAAGGTGGGTCAGCACCCCGACGCCCCGGGCCTCACTCGCACCAGCATTCGCAAGGCCGTCGAGGCCTCGCTGGGTCGGCTGCGCACCGACCGTATCGATCTCTACTTCGCGCACTACGACGATGACGAGACTCCGCTCGACGAGACGGTCGCCGCCTTCAGCGAGCTGGTCGACGAGGGCAAGATCCGCTACCCGGCCGTGTCGAACTACACCGGCGCGAGGCTCCGGCAGGCGCTCGCGATTGCCGACCGTGACGGCCTCCACCCCTTCGCGGCGGTCCAGCCGGCCTGGAATCTCGTTCGTCGCAACGAGTACGAGTCCGACATGTCGCCGCTCGTCGACCACTTCGGGCTCGCCGTGCTGCCCCATTCGACGCTCGCAAGCGGGTTCCTCACGGGCAAGTACCGCAGCCGCGACAACATCGGCGACTCGCCCCGCGGCAGTCGAGCGATGGGTCACCTCACGCCCGGTAACTTGCGGACCCTCGACGTCGTCACCGATATCGCATCGAGGCACGGGGTGACACCGGCCGCCGTGGCGATCCGCTGGGTGGTCCAGCAGCAGAACGTAGTCGGCGCCCTCGCCAGCGCTCGCTCGGTGATCCAGCTCGAGAACCTCCTGGGGGTGGCCCAGCTGACCCTCGACGACGCCGAGATGACCGAGCTGACGACCATCTCGCAGCACGCCGACGACTGAGAACGGCCTTGTCGGCTGCTTCGTCGAGGAGGAGCTCGACGCTGTGTACGTCTCGATCCGGGACGACCGGGATCCTCGGCTCTCGGAATTCCCGAGGCGAACGGGTGTTGCGTTAGAGAACATCCGATCAGAAGGAGTCACATGACCGACGCACCCCGCACCACTCTCGGGTCGAGCGACCTCAGCGTCTTCCCGCTCAATCTCGGCGGCAACGTCTTCGGCTGGACGGCCGACGAGGCGACGTCGTTCGAGATCCTCGACGCCTACGTCGCCGCCGGGGGCAACTTCATCGACACGGCCGACGTCTACTCGGCCTGGAAGCCGGGCAACTCGGGGGGCGAATCCGAGGTCATCATCGGCAAGTGGATGAAGGCGCGTGGCAACCGCGACGACATCGTCGTGGCCACCAAGGTGGGCATGCTCACTGGCCTCGAGGGCACCTCGCGCGAGATCGTCCGTCGCGCCGTCGATGACTCGCTCGAGCGCTTGGGCACCGACTACATCGACCTCTACTACGCCCACCGCGACTTCACCGACCGTCCCGTCGAAGAGGCCGTCGAGGCCCTCTCCGAGCAGGTCGAGCTCGGCAAGGTCCGCGCGATCGGCGCGTCGAACTTCTCGGGTCAGCGCCTCGAGCAGGCCCTGCGTTTCTCGGAGTCGGAGAACCTGCCGAAATACGCGGCGATCCAGAACCAGTACAGCCTCGTCGAACGCGACAAAGTCGAAGGATCCGACGGCGGCCCGACGGTCGCGGGCGTCGCGGCAGCGGAGAACGTCTCCGTGCTGCCCTATTCGTCGCTGGCCAGCGGGTTCCTCACCGGCAAGTACCGCGACGGAGTCGACGTCGACAGCCCCCGCGCCGGAGGCGCCAGCGCCTACCTCGACGAGCGGGGTCGGCGTGTGCTCGCCGAGCTCGATCGCATCTCGGAGTCGACCGGCGCATCGGTCGCCACCATCTCGCTGGCCTGGCTGATCGCGCAGCCTGCGGTGGCCGGCCCGATCGCATCGGCGCGCACCGTGGAGCAGCTGCCCGACCTCATCGCGGCGACGACGCTCGACCTCTCGGCCGACGATGTGGCCGCCCTCTCGGCCGCATCGGCCTAGGTCGCACCGCGTTCTGCCGAGATCGCAGTAGTGGTCGACTTCACCCGACCACTCCTGCGATCTCGGCGGCGCGTCACGTGTCACGAGGCGGCTCGAACTCCTGCTATTCTCGTGTGGTGCCATTCGCGGGCCGGTAACCGGGTCGAATCAGAGTGGTCACGCCCCCTTAGCTCATTGGTAGAGCACTTCCTTGGTAAGGAAGAGGTAGTGGGTCCGATTCCCACAGGGGGCTCCACCGAACGCGAGTCCGGTGACGGCCCTCAGGTCGGCAGTGCGGCGGGGTAGCTCAGGTGGTTAGAGCACACGGCTCATAATCGTGGTGTCGCGGGTTCGAGTCCCGCCCTCGCTACAAGCAACAAAGGTCTTGCCCTCTAGGGCGAGGCCTTTTTTGCATGTTGGGGGTTGAGGTCGTGAGACCTCGAAATCGACGCCTCGAGTGCCCGCAGAGTCGTCGAAGTTGAGGTCTCGGCCCGGCTCGGCGGGCCGAAAGCCTGGCGCGGTCGTACCATGACGCATGGCCGTCATCCGCTCGATCGAGACCGCGGCGCCCGCCGCGACAGTGCATCAGCCCGACTTGCGCGACCTCCTGCGAGAGCAACCCGGCTATGGGCGACTCGGCAGGCGCCTCGTCACCGCCGCCTTCAATGCGTCGGCCATCGACACGCGGCACTCCGTTCTCGCCGAGTTCGATCAACGAAAGTCGACGTCGGATCCTTCGGTTGCCGCCGACCCTGGTCTCTTCGACATCGCCTCGGGCATCGTCTCCAACCCTGGAACGGCAGCCCGCAACGACGCGTACACCCTCTACTCGAAGCCGTTGCTCGTGGAGGCGGCAAGGAAGGCGATCGCCGCGGTACCCGACCTCACGGTCTCCGAGATCACGCACGTCGTGACGGTCTCGTGCACGGGTTTCTACGCGCCGGGGCCCGATTACGTGCTCGTCCGCGAGCTCGGCCTCTCTCCGTCGGTGCAGCGCTTCCACCTGGGCTTCATGGGCTGCTACGCCGCGTTCCCCGCCCTCAAGATGGCCGCACAGTTCTGCGACCTCGACCCCGACGCCGTCGTGCTCGTGGTTTCGGTCGAGCTGTGCTCCCTCCACCTGCACGTCGACGACGACCCCGACGCCATCGTCGCGGCGTCGGTCTTTGGCGACGGGGCTGCCGCAGCGGTCGTCGTCGGGTCGGCGCACGCCGGGCCTGACGAGTCACCGCGCCTCGATCTCGACGCGTTCGAGACCACGATCATCGCCGACGGCGCCGCCGACATGGCCTGGACGATCGGCGACCACGGTTTCGACATGGTGCTCTCGAGCTACGTGCCGCGCATCGTGGAGCAGAACATCGGCGCGGCGGTCGCGTCTCTTCTGGCGAGGTCGCCGGGGCTCGAGGTGGCCGACGTGCCCTTCTGGGCGATTCACCCCGGTGGGCGCAGCATTCTCGACCGTGTCGAGACGGCGCTTGCCCTCGACGAGCCGCAGGTCGCCGCCTCACGGAAGGTGCTGCGCGAACACGGCAACATGTCGAGCGCGACCGTACTGTTCGTGCTGCGCGAGCTGCTGGTGGGCGCCGAAACGTCGGTGACATGCGAGCTCGTGGCGGTCGGGGCCGAGGCCGGAGCGCGAGCGGCTGAATCGGGCGATCGGGGCAGTGCATCCGGCAGCCCGGCCCGTCGGGTCTGTGCCATGGCGTTCGGGCCGGGTCTCACCGTCGAGACGGCTCTGCTGACCCTGCGGGGCGGCGAGTGAGCTCCTCTCCCTCCCTTCGCGCCCGCGAGACGAGTGCGCTCGAGCTCATGGACGATCCCGACTGCGACGTGGTCGCCCTCGACCGCACCTATCGGCACTTCGCCCTCGTCAACCGTGTCGTGTCGGGCTGGCGACGCATCTACGAGCGCAGGATCCGACCGCTCGCCACCGCGAGCCCCTCACCCCTGACCGTCCTCGACATCGGTTCGGGTGGCGGCGACGTCGCTCGGGCTCTCGCGGCGTGGTCGCGTCGCGACGGCCACCCGATCTCGGTGACGGCCATCGACCCGGATCCTCGTGCCCACGCCTTCGCGCTGTCCCTGCCGCCTGACGACGGCGTCCGGTACGAGCGCACGGCGAGTCGTGCCCTCGTCGAGGAAAGCCGCGTATTCGATGTCGTCGTCTCGAACCATGTGCTGCACCACCTCGCCGGCGACGAGCTGACCGCGCTCCTCGACGACAGCCGAGTCCTGGCCCGTCGGCTGGCGATCCACAACGACATCGCGAGGAGCCGCACCGCCTATGCCGCCTACTCCGCGGTTACCCGGGTGGGCTTTGCCGGATCGTTCATCCGTCCGGACGGCCTGCTCTCCATCCGCCGCAGCTACACGCCCGCCGAGTTGCGGTCGCGCGTCAGCGGCGGTTGGCGTGTGGAGCGACTCCAGCCCGCTCGACTGTTGCTCACGCTGAGCCCGGGAGACGCCGATGCGTGACGTCGTGGTCGTCGGGGGAGGCCCGGTCGGGGTGTTCCTGGCCGCTCTGCTGGCCGAGGCCGGTCTCGACGTCGCCGTGTGGGAGAAGCGCACGCGGCCCGCACCGCTCTCCCGCGCCATCGGGATCCACCCGCCGTCGATGGAGGCGTTCGGCCGGATCGGGGTGGCCGACGCCATCGCCGCGAAGGCCGTGCACATCCACCGCGGGATCGCTCGGAGTGGCGGCCGCACCCTCGGCACGGTGTCGTTCGACGCCGTCCACGCCGAGTTCGACTACATCGCCTCCCTGCCCCAGCACGAGACTGAGGCGATCGTCGCAGATCGCCTAGCCGAGCTCGCCCCGAACTGCCTGCAGCGGGGGATGGAGCTCGTGGCCATCGACGACGTCGACCCGCATCACGTGCGGCTTCACGCGCGCCACGAGGGCCGTGATGTCTTTGAGGTGGCCCGATTCGTCGTCGGGGCCGACGGAGCCCGAAGCGCCGTTCGAAAGCTCCTCGGCATTCCCGCGGCTCTCCGGGCGTACTCCGACGCGTTCGTCATGGGCGACTTCCGTGACGACACCGGCGAGGGTGACGACGCGGTCATCCACCTCGAGCGCGACGGGGTCGTCGAGTCGTTCCCCCTTCCCGGCGGACGACGACGGTTCGTCGCCCACACCGGAAAACCCCTCGAGCGGCCGACGGTAGGCGACGTGGCCGCGCTCATCAGCGATCGGGTCGGCACGCGAGTCGACCCGGCGACGAACTCGATGCTGAGCGCATTCGTCACTCGCCGTCGACTCGCCGAGCGCCTCGTGCGGGGCAGGGTCGTCTTGATCGGCGACGCCGCCCACGAGATCAGCCCCATCGGCGGGCAGGGCATGAACCTCGGGTGGCTCGACGCCGCCGAGCTCGCACCGCTCCTCGTGAGGGGAGCCCGCCGCGAACTCGTCGACACCTCGTTGTTCGAGGCTCTGGAGGCGTTCGAGCAGAACCGGCTCCGCAGCGCACGTCGAGCAGCGAGGCAGGCCGAGGTGAACATGGCCATGGGCCGGCCGTCAGCGGGAGTGCGGCGCACCGCCCGCGACGTCGGCCTCGGGATCCTGCTGGGCAGCCCCGCGAACCGGGTCTTGGCACGCACCTACGCGATGGCCTGGGCCTGAATTGCCCTTGAGCCACCGACGCGAGTCAGGCTGTCCCGCGACTCAGGCTGTCCGGCGCGTCAGGCCGTGAGGCGACCGCCGCTCAGCACGAGCGAGACCGCGACGACGAGCGACATGACGATCACGAGCTGAAAGAGCAGACGGTCGGGCGGGATCGTCAGCACGCGCCGAATTCCGATGGCGGCGATCGCCAGCGAGATCACGAGGCCGAATACGGCCGGGAAGGTGACACCCCGGTCGTTGTCGCCCGCGACCGGGCCGATCAGAACCAGGACGGACGCGACCACGAGCACCGCGAACGCCACGACGCCCGAAACCCGAGCTCCGAGCCGGTGCGGGAGGCCGCGGACGTCCGTCTCGGCATCGTCCGCGAGGTCGGGCAGCACGTTGGTGAAATGGATAGCGACGCCGAAGAGCGCTCCGACCGCGGTCGCCCACCCCGCGGCGGGCACCCCCTCCTGACCGGAGAGCGTGACGACATCGGGGAGGATCCCGAAGGCGATGACGAACGGCACGACTGAGAAGGGGGTGCGTTTGAGGCCGGCGTTGTAAGCCCAGCCGGAGGCGATCAGCACGAGATGACAGAGAGCTGCGGCGGGCCCGAGGGCGATCGAGACGGCAAGGGCGGCGACCAGGGTGACAATCGCGGCGCGGCGCACCATCGGCACACTGATGCGGCCCTGCGCGACCGGCTTGTCGTGCCGTCCGGTCGCCCGGTCGCGACCGGAGTCGATCCAGTCGTTCGAGAAACCGATCGAGAGCTGCCCGAGCAGGACCGCCACGGCGAGGACGAGGATCCGGGCGGTCGGGTAACCGAGCGAGGCCGCCAGCAGCGCCGACAGCACTGTCACGGCCGCGGTCGGCCCCGGGTGCGAGGAGAGCGCGAGATCCCTCGCCCTGGAAAGCATGGGGATAACACTAGGAGGCCCCATCGTCTCGGAAGGGACGCCCTGCCGCACGGGGAGGATCCGGTCCGAACCAGGGTGCGCCCCGCCGGGGTATACGGCGGTGCGCACCCTGTCGCATCCGGACGGTGTCGCAGCCCTGGTGGCTCAAGGTCGAGCCCACGGTGGATCAGCACCGAGGGAAACGCTGCGGCACCCTCTGAAACGGGTGCTTGCGTCGAGTTACCATCCCAGACGTGACGTCACTGTACGCCTGACCCGCCGTGGAAACCAGGGGTCCGACGATCGAATCCTCGTGCTTCGCGGGCGTCCATCCAGGCCGCCTAGAATTGACGTCGTGTCTGTTAACCCCGATCTCCAAGGGCGGAGTTTTCCGCCGGTGGCTCCGTACCTCGTCGGTCGCGAGAAGGTGCGAGAGTTCGCCCGCGCCACCGCCTCGACGAGCCGCCTCTCTCTCGACCCCGAGGCTGCCCGCGCGGCCGGCTACAGCGACGTCGTCGCTCCGCCGACCTTCGCCGTGGTCGTGCAAGAGCACACCCTGCAGCAGCTGCTCAGCGCGCCCGATGCTGGCATCGACTTCTCGCGGGTCGTGCACGGCGACCAGCGTTTCAGCTACACGAGGCCGATCGTCGCTGGCGACGAGCTGACGGCGACGCTGACGGTCGCGAGTGTCAAGTCGCTCGGGGGCCACTCGATGGTCACCGCCGAATCGGTCATGCTCGATACGGCGGGCGAGCACGTCGTCACCGCTATCTCCACCCTCGTCGTCCGGGGCGACGAGTGAGCGCCGCGCTCGAGGTGGGCCAGGTCGTCGCCGAACGCACCTACACGCTCACCCGCGACTCGCTCGTCCGGTACGCCGGTGCATCAGGCGACTTCAACCCCATCCACTACCGCGACGACTTCGCCCAGTCGGTCGGGCTGCCCGGGGCCATCGCCCACGGCATGCTCACGATGGCCACCGCCATTCAGCCGGTCGTCGACTGGCTCGAGGGCGACAGCGGCCCCGGTGCGGGAGCCTGGGTGAGCGACTACCAGGTCCGCTTCACCCGCCCCATCGCCGTCGATGCCGAGACGGGCGCCGAGCTCGTTGTGTCAGCGAAGATCGGCCAGCTCGACGCCGAGGCGAAGAGCGCTCGCGTCGACCTGACCGTGACATTCGCGGGGCAGACCGTCCTCGGCAAGGCGCAGGTGCGCGTGGCCTGGGCGTGACCGCCTTCGCCGACCTCACCACGATGCAGGTCGGGGGAAGCCCCGACCGCCTCATCGTGGCGACCACCCACGACGAGCTGCTGGCGGCTGCCCGCGAGGCGTTCTCCTCTCTCGAGCCCTGGTTCGTGCTCGGCGGCGGCTCGAACCTCGTCGTCTCTGACGAGGGCTTCCCCGGAACGGTCATCCAGGTTGCCACCCGCGGCGTCGAGGTCGTCTCCGAGACCTCCGACACCGTCACGATCCGGGTCGCGGCAGGCGAGCCATGGGACTCCCTGGTCGAGCAGACCGTCTCGAACGGCTGGGCGGGCTTTGAAGCGCTGAGCGGAGTGCCCGGCTCGACCGGAGCCGCCCCGGTGCAGAACATCGGCGCCTACGGCCAAGAGATATCCGAGACGGTCGTCAGCGTCGACTTCCTCGACGCCGACAGCCTCGAATTCGTCAGGATCCCACGCGCCAACCTCGGTCTCGACTACCGCACGAGTGTCTTCAAGGCGTCCGGGCCGGATCCTCGTGCCGGTGTCGTCACCTCGGTCGAGTTCCAGCTGTCGCGGGGCGGCGGGCTCTCCGAGCCGATCGCCTTCCCGCAGCTCGCCCAGGCCCTCGGAGTCGAGCTGGGGGAGCGGGTTCCGCTCGCCGACGTCCGGGCGCGAGTGCTCGAACTGCGGGCCTCGAAGGGGATGGTCCTCGACCCGACGGATCGTGACACGGCGTCGAGCGGATCCTTCTTCACGAATCCGATCGTGTCGCGCCGCGCCCTCGAAGCGATCCCGGCCGACGCACCGCGCTGGGAGACCGTGCCGGAGGCACGCGACGTCGCTGTGCCCCTCGGTGAGCAGCCCGCGCCACCGCCGCCGATCGTCGAGGGCGGTATCAAGCTCAGCGCGGCCTGGCTGATCGAGCACGCGGGAGTGCCTCGCGGGTTCCGTCTGCCGGGCTCCGGTGCGGCGATCTCGTCGAAGCACACCCTGGCTATCACGAATCTCGGAGGCGCGACCGCTGCCGAGGTGGGTGAGCTGGCCCGGTACGTGCAGAGTCGGGTCTCGGCTGAGTTCGGGGTCGAATTGCAGCCGGAGCCGATTCTGCTGGGTGTGTCCCTGTAGGTAGGCCGCAGCTCACCCTTCGGGGCGGGTCACCCCCTCTGGGCTAGGCGAACAGCCGCTGGAGCCGCCGCACACCCTCGAGGAGGTCGTCGTCGCCGAGGGCGTACGACAGTCGCAGATAGCCGCTCGGACCAAATGCCTCGCCGGGCACCGTCGCCACCTCGGCCTGGTCGAGGATCAGGTCGGCGAGCTCGAGGGAGGTCGTCGGGGTGACACCGCCCCAGGTGCGGCCGAGAAGACCCGACACATCGGGGTAGACGTAGAACGCCCCCTCGGGGGTGGGCGTCACGACGCCGTCGATCTTGTTGAGCTCGGCGACGATCGTCTTGCGGCGCACGTCGAACGCCTGACGCATGGTCTCGACGGACTCCTGCGAACCGGTCAGCGCCGCGAGTGCGGCACGCTGCGAGACGTTCGACACGTTCGACGACAGGTGCGACTGCAGGTTGGACGCCGCCTTGGTGACGTCGGCGGGAGCGATCATCCAGCCCACGCGCCAGCCGGTCATGGCGTAGGTCTTGGCGACCCCGTTCACGAGGATCGTGGTGTCGGCCAGCTCGGGGACGGCCTCGGTGATCGACACGGCCTTGACCCCGTCGTAGACGAGGTTCTGGTAGATCTCGTCGGTGATGACCCAGATGCCGTGCTCGAGCGCCCACTCGCCGATGGCTCGGGTCTGCTCGCGCGAGTAGACGGCGCCCGTCGGGTTGGAAGGAGAGACGAAGAGCAGCGCCTTAGTGCGGTCGGTGCGGGCGGCCTCGAGCTGCTCGACGGTGACCAGGTAGCCCTGCTCGGCACCCGCGAACACCTCGATCGGCACACCGCCGGCGAGCTTGATCGCCTCGGGGTAGGTGGTCCAGTACGGGGCGGGGAGAAGCACCTCGTCGCCGTCGTCGACGATCGCTGCGAACGACTGGTAGACGGCCTGCTTGCCGCCGTTCGTGACGATGACCTGCGACGCCGTGACGTGGGTGCCGCTGTCGCGCAGCGTCTTCTCGGCGATCGCCTGACGGAGCTCGGGAAGACCCGCCGCGGGCGTGTAGCGGTGGTTCTTGGGATCGCGCGCCGCCACGACGGCCGCCTCGACGATGTGCTCGGGCGTGGCGAAGTTCGGCTCGCCGGCCGCGTAGCTGATGACGTGCTTGCCCTCGGCCTGAAGGCCCTTCGCCTTGGCATCGACCTTGAGAGTGGCCGATTCGGCGATCGCGGCGATGCGCGCAGAGAGACGGGGGAGGCGGGCGCTCTGGTCGGTGCTGTTCACGGCGTCCAGCCTACCGGGCGCCCCTTCGTCCATCGAGGGGGACATGCGCTGCCACGAGACCGCGAGGCGGCTCAACTTTACTTGCCCAGGGTGGGTCGCCTACACTTGTCTGCGGTGGTGGAATCCTCCAAGCTCTTTCGTGCCCACGGCAAGCAGATCCCGCAGCAATCAGGTGGAGTTCTGTTTCAGAGGGTCGAAGGAGCGGCGTCGGGTTCCGTTATCCAAAGGGCGGTGGCTCAATTGGTAGAGCAGCGGTCTCCAAAACCGCAGGTTGCAGGTTCAAGTCCTGTCCGCCCTGCAGCCCTACTCGTGCAGACGCACGGGTCGGACGAACGATCCGGGTCGTGACAACCCGGGCGATGCTTGAAAGGCAAGTACGACACGTGGCGAGAAAAGACGTAGACGTCCCCGATGAGGACGTAGTCGCGATCGCGAAGGCAGACAGCTCCGTGAGCCGTGGCCGTTTCGCGCGCATCGCGCTGTTCCTTCGCCAGGTCATCAGCGAGCTCAAGAAGGTCGTCACCCCGACCCGCAAAGAGCTGGTCAACTTCACCCTGGTCGTTCTGGCCTTCGTCGTCATCATGATGGCGCTCGTGTTCGGCCTCGACACGCTGTTCGGCTTCGCCGTCCAGTACGTGTTCGGCAACGGAGTCAATCCCACGTAGCCGGCTCAGGTGGCAGTGCGTCTGTGCACACCGTCCTCAGCGACATCCTCGCCAACCGACCTCATTTCACGATCCGGGCGTCTGTGCAATCCGAAGACAGCCCGCACCATTCCAACGGAAGAAGAACCCTTGCCGAAGAACGAGCGCGACGACATCGACCTCGCCACCGCTGCTGAGCAGTCCTCCGAGGTCGAAGAGACCCAAGAGGGCTCGACCCAGACGGCTGACGAAGCGAGCGTCGACTCGGCCGAGCACGAGGCACTCTCGATCGACGACGAGTCCGGTTCGTCCGACGTGACCGAGCTCGACGAGCTGCTCGACACCCTCGACGAGGCGAAAGACGAGCAGGCAGACGCCATCGTCGAAGACGCCCTCCACATCGATTCACTCGACGAGGCCGAGGCCGCCGTCGAGGCGACCGACGACGAGGCCGAGCTCGACGCAGAAGAGCTGCAGGCCGAGGGCGACGCCGCGGGCACGTTCAACGCCGTGACCGAGTCCGAGCAGACCGTGCAAGACGCCGACGTCGAGGCCGCTTTCGGCGCCGACGAGAGCGACGTCGTTACCGAAGAGGTCGAAGACGAGGCCGAGGTCGACCCGTACGAGGCCTTCCGATACGACCTGCGCGGCAAGCCGGGCAAGTGGTACGTCATCCACTCCTACGCCGGCTTCGAGCGTCGCGTGAAGCAGAACATCGAGAACCGCATGGTCTCGCTGACGATGGAAGACTTCATCTACCAGATCGAAGTTCCCATGGAAGACGTCGTCGAGATCAAGAACGGTCAGCGCAAGCTGGTCACCCGCGTTCGCATTCCCGGCTACGTGCTCGTCCGCATGGATCTGAACGAAGACTCCTGGTCGGTCGTCCGCCACACGCCGGGCGTCACCGGCTTCGTGGGCAACGCCCACAACCCCACCCCCCTTCGTTTCGAAGAGGCCTTCAACATGCTGAAGAGCCTCGTCCAGGTGCAGGAGGCAGTTCCGGCCGCCAAGGGCTCCGGCAAGGCCGGCAAGGCGGCTCAGCGCGTCATCCCCGCCGAGGTCGACTTCGAGATCGGCGAGACGATCACGATCAAAGAGGGCTCGTTCGCGGGCCTCCCCGGAACGATCAACGAGATCAAGCCCGAATCGGGTAAGCTCACGGTGCTTGTTTCGCTCTTCGAGCGCGAGACGCCGGTCGAGCTCAGCTTCGACCAGGTGACCAAGCTCTAGAGCCGGTCACTCCCCAGATTTCTCAGCCACCGGATCCTGCACTCGCAATTCCGGGAGAGCCCGATGCAACCGCACCGAGTTCGACACCCACAAGAAGGAAAAGAACATGGCACCGAAAAAGAAGGTCACAGGTCTGATCAAGCTTCAGATCAACGCCGGCGCCGCGAACCCCGCCCCGCCCATCGGCCCGGCTCTGGGTCAGCACGGCGTGAACATCATGGAGTTCTGCAAGGCGTACAACGCTCAGACCGAGTCGCAGCGCGGCAACGTCGTCCCCGTCGAGATCACCGTGTACGAAGACCGTTCGTTCACGTTCATCCTCAAGACGCCGCCGGCCGCCGAGCTCATCAAAAAGGCCGCTGGCCTCGCCAAGGGCTCCGCTACGCCGCACACCGTCAAGGTGGGCAAGCTCACGATGGAGCAGGTCCGCGAGATCGCGACGACCAAGCAGTCCGACCTCAACGCCAACGACATCGACGCCGCGGCGAAGATCATCGCCGGCACCGCCCGCTCCATGGGCATCACCGTCGACGCGTAGGCGTTCGACCACCCCCAAGACATTCAGTGGGAGAGCCCGCCAGGCTCGTTACCACGCTCTCGAAATCAGGAGATTTCACAATGGCTCAGAAGTCCAAGGCGTACCGCGCCGCTGCCGAGAAGATCGAGGCAGGCAAGTTCTATTCCACGACCGAGGCTGTCGCAGTCGCTCGCGAGACCGGCTCGAAGAAGTTCGACTCGACCGTCGAGGTCGCCCTCAAGCTCGGTGTCGACCCGCGCAAGGCCGACCAGATGGTTCGTGGCACCGTCATCCTCCCCCACGGCACGGGCAAGACCGCCCGCGTCATCGTCTTCGCGACGGGTGCTGCTGCTGAGGCCGCTATCGCCGCCGGCGCCGACGAGGTCGGTGGCGACGAGCTCATCGCCAAGGTCGCCGAGGGCTACACGGCTTTCGACTCCGCCGTCTCCACCCCGGAGCTCATGGGCAAGGTCGGTCGTCTCGGTAAGGTCCTCGGGCCCCGCGGCCTCATGCCGAACCCCAAGACCGGCACCGTCACCCCGAACGTCGCTCAGGCCGTGAACGACATCAAGGGCGGAAAGATCGAGTTCCGTGTCGACAAGCACTCCAACGTGCACTTCGTCATTGGCAAGGCCGGTTTCACCGAGGAGCAGCTCAACGCCAACCTCGACACCGCCCTCGACGAGGTCGTTCGTCTCAAGCCGTCCTCTTCGAAGGGCCGCTACATCACCAAGGGCACCGTCTCGACCACTTTCGGTCCTGGCATCCCCCTCGACATCAACGCCTTCTAAGCGCTGAATCTCAGAAGGGCCCTCGCCGTATGGCGGGGGCCTTTCGTCGTGCCTGGTGCGCGCCGCATAGTGAGCTCCATCCCGTCATCCGCGAGAGTGCCCATCTCGGGCTTCGGATGCCTGCCGGGCCCCGACCTGGACACGTTCGGCGCGAGTGGATTGGTGTCGCGCGTCGATCAGGAATGTGAGCGTGGGCAGGCGCTGGATCCTTGTGTCTCTGGTTTTGCGCGGACTGGATTCCTGATTTGCGAACGCAGGATCCGCGCCTGACGGTTGGTCCGGGGCCATCGGGATAGCGCGTCCTTCAGGAATGTGAGCGTGGGCGGGCGCCGGATCCTTGTGTTCTGGTTGTCATGGGGCTGGAAGCCTGATTCGCGAACGCAGGATCCGCAGCTCCGCACCCGGCCCACCCGCGAGAGTGCCCATCTCGGGCTTGCGCCGCCTGCCGGGCCCCAACCTGGACACGTTCGGTGCGAGCGGGTTGGTGTCGCACGTTGATCAGGAATGTGAGCGTGGGCAGGCGCTGGATCCTTGTGTCTCTGGTTTTGCGCGGACTAAATGCCTGATTCGCGAGCGCAGGATCCGCGCCCGACGGTTGGTCCGGGGCCATCGGGATAGCGCGTGCTTCAGGAGTGTGAGCGTGGGTGGGCGCCGGATCCTTGTGTTTTGGTTTCACGAAGCTGAAAGCCTGTTTCGCGAACACAGGATCCGCAGATCCGCACCCGGCCTACCCGCGAGAGTGCCCATCTCGGGCTTCGGCTGCTTGCCTGGCCCCAATCTGAACACGTTCGGAGAGAGCGCGTTGGTGTCGCGCGTCGATCAGGAATGGTGGCGCGGATGCGCGCCGGATCCTTGTGTTGTCGTCGTAGCGGGGCTGGGTGCCTGATGCGCGAACGCAGGATCCGCAGCTCCGTGCCCGGGCCACCCGCGAGAGTGCGCATCTCGGGCTCCGGCTGCCTGCCGGGCCCCGCTTTGCGCACGCTCGCGACCCAAGACGCCACGGGCCTGAGAACTCGCCCTCGCCCAACCGCTCAGTCGTCCTGCACCTTGAGCACGAGCTTGCCGCGCGTGTGGCCGCGCTCGAGCAGGCGGTGGGCGTCGGCGACTTCCTCCAGGTCGTAGACGTCGTCGACGTAGACCGAGACGTCACCCGAGTCGAGGAGGCGGGCGATGATCGCGAGACAGGTCGCGTCGGGGGCCATCGAGTAGTCGGAGAAGCGCACTCCGGCGGCCGTTGCGCGACCGGCAAGGGCATCGCGCTTCGCTGTCGCACCGACGGGAACGTGCACGAGCAGGCCACCGGGCCGGACCACTCCAACCGTGCGGGCCGCGATCGCATCGTCGTCGACCAGATTGATCGCGACATCGACGAGGGACACGTGATCTTCGAAGTCGCCGGTCGTGTAGTCGTTCGTCTGGGCGGCGCCGAGTTCGGTGAGCCAGGCGGTGTTGCGGGCGGAACTCGTCGTCACGACGTGGGCGCCGAAGTACGCCGCGAACTGCACGGCGAAGTGTCCGACCCCGCCGGCGGCGGCGTGGATGAGAATGCGCTGCCCCTCGTGGGCTTTGGCCACGTCGACCACGAGTCCCCAGGCTGTCAGGGCCGCAAGCGGTACAGCAGACGCCTCGGTGTGCGAGAGCGACTTTGGCTTGCGAGCCACTTGGAGCGACGGCACGCTGACGTACTCGGCATAGGTTCCGGCCGACCGTGGCACGGAGGCGACGCCGTAGACCTCCACGCCCGGTTGGAGTGCATGCCCGAGGTACGGGCTCTCGACGACGACGCCACTGAAGTCGCAGCCGAGTACGGCGGGGAGTTCGGGGGAGCCGCAGTGTCCGGCCAACCCCCGCCGGGCCTCGGCGTCGAACGGATTCACCCCCGCCGCGATGACACGGACGAGCACCTCGGATCCTTGTCGCCCGGGTACCGGAATCTCCCTCGGCACGAGGACGTCTGGCCCCCCGTTCTCGGTGATCACCACCGCGCGCATCGTGCTCGTCACCACGGCCTCTTCCGTTGTCGTCGTCGTCATCGATGGCCTTTCTCGTCGGGGTCGTGCGGCGTCCCTGATGAGGCACCCCCTGTTCCTTCAGTAAAGAGGCACGATGATTCCGCCGTGTTTCGAGAGTGTCACTGATGCGGAAACTATCGATACGCTCGGATGATGAAGGCTCTTTTCATCGTGCTGCGGCTCGCGGCAGCTCTCGCCGTCGTCATCGCGGTGGTCGCTCAGCTGATCTCGTCGATGGCGGCACCCGATTTCTTCTTCTTCAACTTCTTCGGCTACTTCACGATCCAGAGCAACCTGCTGATCGCGGTGACATTCGTCCTCGGAGCCGGGTTCGTCGCGCGAGGCGGGACACAGCCGCACTGGCTCGTCGTCTCTCGTGGGGCTACTGCGACGTATCTCGCGACCACCGGAGTCGTCTACAACCTGTTGCTCGCGAATGGCCCGGTCAGCGACTACAACGTGCCGTGGTCGAACGACATCCTGCACAAGTGGATCCCGCTGTTCGCCGTTCTCGAGTGGATCCTCTTCGGCGATCGCACCCGCATCGCCTGGGGGCGCCTCGGTCTGTTTCTCGTCTACCCGGTGATCTGGCTGGTCGCGACGCTCCTGCGCGGTCAGGGCTTCGTGCCCTACCCGTTCTTGAACGTCGAAGAACTGGGCTGGGGTGTAGTGCTGCTCTACTGCCTGGGCATCGCCGCGTTCATCGCCGGCATGTCGGCGCTGGTGATCTGGCTGAGTCGATTCAGAGTCATCGAGCCCACGGGGGCGGATACGACGCGTCTCGATCGGGTCGGCGTAGCTCGCTGACGACCTGATCGGCGAGCGAGACGAGGCCGTGGATCTGGTCGTCGTCACGTTCGACCCACTGACACTCGGGCGGCCCCGGCACCGGTACGAAGTCGACGTGGCGCTCCCAGACGACGAGCGTGCGCTCGGCGCCCAGCACGTACTGCTGCCACCACACCTGGCGGAGGTACGAGCGGGGGATGCTTCGCCAGGTCTTGCCGGTGGTCTTGATCTCGGCCAGGACGATCTCGCCGGACGACCGCTCGCCGACGCCGTCGGGAGTCGCGAGGTGGAGCGTCTCACCCCGCGCGTGGAAGAGCTTGCTCGACGGTTCGATGCCGTGGTTTCGAGAGACCCAGCGGGCGATCACGGGTTCGCGCGCTCGGCCGTGATCGGTGAAGGCGTTGCCTGAGAAGCTGTTGCCGTAGAGCTTGTCGAGCACGACGGCCCGCACGGCGGCGGCACTCGAGAGCCTCGCGACGTCGGTGGCGGTGATGCCGCGGGAGCGGGCGCGGAGCCAGCCGACGCGATCCGACGAGTCGGCGAGGATGCGGGCGGAGTGGTGGCGCGTGGGATCCTCGTCGTCCCAAAGGGAGAGGGGAGTCTGCACGAACGTCACCCCACTATTCTCCCTCGAATTCGAAGGAGAAAGGGCCGACGCGCGACGAAGGCATCAGGATCCGACGCGGTCACCCGGGCAGATCTCCTTCGAATTCGAAGGGGGTGGGCGGCGCGATCAGTTAGCGGCCGCGAGCGTGTCGAGTGCCTCGGGGGAGAGCGCGTAGTGGATCGCGAGCATGCTCGCTCCCAGGATCGCCGCGCTGTCGGCGGCGCGCGACTGCACGATGGTGAGGTGCTCGGTGGCCAGCGGCATCGAGCGCGAATAGACGACCTCGCGGACCCCGGCCAGCAGGTGCTCGCCGGCGTCGGCCATCGAGCCGCCCAGCGCGATCACGGACGGGTTGATGAGGCTCACGCAGGTGGTGAGCACTTCGCCGATGTCGCGCCCGGCTTGCCGCACCGCTCGCACCGCGTCGAGGTCGCCGCTGCGGACGAGGTCGAGCACGTCGGATCCTGATGCCGTGTCGTGTCCGTCCCGTCGCATCGCCGCAGCGATCGCAGGGCCTGAGGCTATGGCTTCGAGGCATCCCTCGTTGCCGCAGCGGCAGAAGATGCCCGCGCCGCGGGCGACGGGGATGTGACCGATGTCTCCGGCGATGCCCTGGGCACCCCGCTGCAGCTGACCTGCCGAGATGATGCCGGAGCCGATGCCGGTGGCGACCTTGAGGAAGAAGAGGTGGTCGACGTCGGGCCAGGAATGCGTCCGCTCCCCGAGCGCCATGATGTTGACGTCGTTGTCGACGTAGACGGGAAGGGGCGACCGACCCGGGCTCTCGGTGTGGCGTTTGACCCAGCGGGGAACGTCGAAGGCATCCCACCCCGGCATGATCGGCGGATTGACCGGTCGGCCGGTGCTGAACTCGACAGGGCCGGGCAGCCCGATGCCCGCGGCGATGAGATCGGCCCGGGTCTTGCCGAGTCGTTCGAGGAGGGCGTCGGTGTGCTCGACCATCCAGCCGAGCACCGCCTCCGGGCCGAGGCTGATCTCGAGGTGCTCGGTGTGGCTGGCGAGCTCGGCACCCATAAGGTCGGTGATGGCGACGTGGGCGTGGCTCGCGCCGAGGTCGGCGGCGAGGACGACGCGGGCGCTCGGCAGGAGTGCCACGCGTGACGGGGGACGCCCGCCGGTCGAGATCGCATCGGCGACGGGGCCGACGAGGCCGAGACTGGTGAGGGCGTCGAGGCGCAGGCCGATGGTGGAGCGGGCCAGCCCGGTGATGGCAGCGAGCTCGGCACGAGTGCGCGGGCGACCGTCGCGGAGGAGCTGGAAGAGGTCGCCTGCCCCGGTCGAACCGAGGACGGACGTCCGCGCGGCGTCTGACATAACAGGAGTAAACCACAGGTTTCGAGCGGTCACGAGCAAAGATGTCGAATGGAAGACACCTTTTGCTTGACGCTCGACAAAAGTGACCCTAGTGTGAGTTCCGGTCGAGGGAACGCCGGTTCAACCGGGCCCTCGAGATCAACTCCGCAGCGACAGATGCGGCGGAATTCGCCTCAAACCAGGCGAACACGTTTCGACGAGGAGACTCTTACGGTGACCAACGCACCCCTTTCGGTCCAGCTCTACACCGTCCGCTCGGCCATCGCCGACGACCTACCCGGCACTCTGGCCCGCGTCGCCGAGATCGGCTATACGCAGGTCGAGCCCTACTCGTTCGTCGAACGCGTCGACGAGTACGCCGAGCACCTTCCGGCCAACGGCCTGACCGCGCCGAGCGCCCACGTCAAGCTGATCGGCAGCGACCTCGAGCCGATCTTCGCCGCAGCCAAGCGGCTCGGAGTGACGACGATCATCGACCCGCACATCGACGAGACCCGCTGGATCACCCGCGAAGACGTCGAGGGCATCGCGAAAGAGCTCGGCGAGATCGCCGATAAAGCGGCCGCGCACGACCTCCGGGTCGGCTACCACAACCACGCGTTCGAGCTCGAGAACAAGATCGACGGCGTCCCGGCGCTCGAGGTCTTCGCCGCGGCCCTGCCGGCGAACGTCGTGCTCGAGGTCGACACCTACTGGGTCGAGGTCGGCGGCGTCGACGCGGCCGAGCTGCTCGCTCGCCTGGGCGACAAGGTGCAGTTCCTCCACATCAAAGACGGCCCGAAGAACTTCGACGACAAGAAGCAGGTCGCCGTCGGCCGGGGCGACATGCCCGTCCGCGACATCCTGCGCGCGGCTCGTCAGGCCCTGCCCGTCGTCGAGCTCGACGACCACGAGGGCGACATCTTCACCGCCCTCGCCGACAGCCTCGACTACCTCGAAGGGGTCCGCGCATGAGCGACGCCACGACCACCACGCAGAAGCCGGTCGCCTCTGAGGGAAAGACCGGCCCCGTGGGCGTCGGCGTGATCGGCGCCGGCGTCATCAGCGACCAGTACCTCGAGAACCTCACGAGGTTCCCCGATCTCAAGGTGCTTTTCATCGCCGACCTCGACGAGCCCCGCGCGGCCGCCCAGGCCGCTAAGTGGGGCGTCGAGGGCTCCGGCTCCGTCGACGACCTGCTCGCCCACGATGACGTCGAGATCGTCGTCAACCTCACCATCCCCAAGGCGCACGTCGAGGTGGCTCTCCGCGCCGTCGAGGCGGGCAAGCACGTTTGGGGCGAGAAGCCCTACGCCCTCGACCGCGAGAGCGGAGCGCAGCTGATCAAGGCGGCGAAAGACCGCGGCGTGCGTGTCGCCGTCGCCCCCGACACGTTCCTCGGATCCGGAATCCAAACCGGTCTGCGGGTCGTCAAGCGCGGCGACATCGGCACGCCGCTCACCGGCCTCACCCTCTTCCAGGTCGCCGGCCCCGAGTCGTGGCACCCGAGCCCCGAGTTCCTTTTCGCCATCGGCGGCGGCCCGATGTTCGACGTGGGCCCTTACTACCTGACGACGCTGGTGCAGGTGTTCGGCCCCGTGGCCAAGGTCACCGCCACGGCGTCCAAGGCACGCGAGACCCGCGTGATCGGCTCGGGCCCCAAGGCCGGAACCGAGTTCCCGGTCGAGGTGCCGACGCACGTGTCGGCCTTGATCCAGTTCGAGTCGGGCGCCAGCGCCCAGAGCATCTTCTCGTTCGACTCGAAGCTGCCTCGCGCCGGCTTCGTCGAGATCGCAGGATCCGAGGGCACGGCCGTGTTCCCCGACCCGAACAACTTCGAGGGTGAGACGGTCGTCTACACCGGCGCCGACGAGCCCACGGTGGTCCCCTCCGAGGGCTCGACCTTTACCCGTGGTACCGGGGTGGCCGAGCTCGCCCAGGCGATCCGCGAGGGTCGCCGAGAGCGCGTTCCCGGAGAGCTCGCCTTCCACGTTCTCGACATCATGGTCTCGCTCGCCGAGTCCGCCGAGAAGGGAGAGAGCGTCGTCGTCGAGTCGACGCTTGAGCCCACCGACGAGCTCCCGGCTGACTGGGATCCCTCTGTCGCGACACTGACCTGATCCTTTCGGGCCGACCCGCCTCGAGCGGGTCGGCCCGAGATTCTCTCGACCCCCTTACTGCACTGCCGAACTACCGTCCCTCAGCTGCACGGCACCACCGGAACGACAGGAACCATCCCACACAGCTCCAAGCTCCATCCCTCCCTCAACGAAGAGACACCAGGAGAAAAAATGCGCACCACAACGAAGTGGCTGGCGGCAGTTGCCGTCGGCGCCATGACTATCGGAGGCATGACGGCGTGCTCGTCGTCCTCCGGCGGCGATGCCAACTCGACCAAGACGCTGACCTACTGGGCCAGCAACCAAGCTCCGACGATCCAGGGCGATCAGAAGGTCCTCAAGGCCGAGCTGGCGAAGTTCACCGACGAGACCGGCATCAAGGTCAACATCGAGGTCATCCCGTGGACCAACCTCTACAACAAGATTCTCACCGCGGTCTCGTCGGGTGACGGGCCAGACGTGCTGTCGATCGGCAACACCTGGGCGACCTCGCTCCAGTCGAGCGGCGCGTTCGTGCCGTTCGAGGGCGATGCGCTGAAGGCCATCGGCGGCAAAGACAAGTTCGTCGCGTCGAGCTACGCCACCGGTGGTGCCGAGGGCAAGGCGCCCACGTCGGTGCCGCTCTACGGGTTGTCGTACTCGATGTACTACAACACGAAGATGTTCAAGGCCGCCGGCATCGACACACCGCCCGCGACCTGGGACGAGTTCGTGGCCGACGCTAAGAAGCTCACCAAAGACACCGACGGCGACGGGCAGATCGACCAGTGGGGTGTGACGATGGCCGGCTCGAGCGTCTCGAACAACGCGCACCAGGCGTTCGTCCGGGGTCTGCAGAACGGTGGAGCGCTCTACGACGCCGACGGCAAGCCGACCTTCGCCTCCGACGGCGAGGTCAAGGGCATCAAGCAGTGGGTCGATCTGATCGGCGCCGACAAGGTGGTCAACCCCTCCGACGCCGAGAGCGTGAACGGCTCCGACATGGCCGCCACCTTCGCCGACGGCAAGGCCGCGATGTTCTTCGACCAGGCGCCGGGGGCTTCGCTTGCAGCGCGTAACTTCACGGACTACGCCGCGGCGCCCGTCCCGATGGAGACCGCAGACGCAACCGGGCTGCTGGGTACCCAGAGCCACGTCGCAGGCATCAACCTGTCGATCTTCAAGAACACGGGCAACCTGTCCGGGTCCGAGAAGCTCGTCAAGTTCATGACCAGCGTTCCCGCGCAGCAGTCCCTCAACAAGTCGTTCGCGTCCATCCCCGTCGTCACCGACGCCTATGACGACCCGGCGTTCAAGACCGACGCGATCAAGCTCAAGCAGGAGATCCTCAAGGATCACGCCCAGCCCATGCCGCTGCAGGTCAGTGAGGGCCAGATGGAGACGCTCGTCGGAACGGCCATCAAGAACCTGCTCGCGCAGGCCGCGCAGGGCAAGGACGTCAGCGAATCCGACGTCAAGTCGGCTCTCGAAGACGCCAACAGCCAGATGACGGCCAGCCAGTGATCTCGATCCGACTGACAGACAAGCACTAGAAGGGAACCGTCATGACCCTCAACGTCCTGCCTCCCGCGTCGACCGAGAGTGGTCTGCCGGAAGAGCCGCAGCGGAGCGAATCCGCTCCGCTGCGGCCCGCCCGCAAGAAGAAGCGCCCCTCGCTCCTGCCCTACGGGCTCATCGCTCCGGCAGCCCTGGCCGAGCTCCTAATCCACCTTCTGCCGATGGTGCTGGGCATCTGGATCGCGTTCATCACGCTCAACCAGCTCAGCATCGCCAACTGGGTCGATGCCCCGTTCGTCGGTTTCCAGAACTTCGTCAACGGGCTCAACCCGAATTCCTCAATCGGGGCCGAGTTCTACTCGGCTCTGGGGCGCACCATCGGGTTCACCATCATCGTGCTGGCGATCGCGTGGAGCATGGGAATGCTCGGCGCGGTACTCCTCACCACCTCGTTCCGAGGCCGGGGGATCCTGCGCACGCTGTTCCTCGTGCCCTACGCCCTGCCCTCGTACGTCGGCACCATTGCCTGGGCGTTCATGTTCAACCGCTCCGACGGCGCGATCAACCACTTCCTGGTCGATCAGCTCCACCTGTTCGGCGGCGACCGGCCGTTCTGGTTGCTCGGCGGCAACTCCTTCTGGGCGATCGTCATCGTGACCGCCTGGCAGATGTGGCCGTTCGCCTTCCTGATGCTTCTGGCAGCGCTCCAGAACATCCCCGGCGACGTCTACGAGGCGGCCGCTCTCGACGGTGCGAGCCTTTGGAAGCAGTTCACCCGCATCACGCTTCCGATGATCAAGCCGGCCAACGCCGTCCTGATGCTCATCATGGGCCTCTGGATCTTCAACCAGTTCAACGTGCCCTTCGTGCTGTTCGGCGCTGCGTCGCCGAAGGAGGCGACTCTCATCTCGCCCCTCATCTACCAGCAGTCGTTCTCGAACTGGAACTTCGGTCTCGGCGGTGCAATGAGCGTGCTGCTGCTGATCGTGCTCCTGATCGCCTCCGCTTTCTACATCCGCATGGTGCTTCCGAAGCCGAAGCCCGGAGAAGAGGACTAAGCCATGATCGTCACTCCCGGATTCAAGGTCTTCCGATTCTTCGGACTCGCCTTCCTTTCCATCGTCGTCCTGGTGCCGCTCTACGTAGTGGTCACGACGTCGCTCAAGCCCCTCGCCGACGTGCAGGGCGCCTTCACCTGGATCCCCTCGAACTTCACCATCAAGCCGTACTTCGACATCTGGGAGACGGTCCCGCTGGCGCAGTACTTCAAGAACAGCCTGATCGTGACCTGCTCGGCGACGATCCTCAGCGTGATCATGGCCGTTCTCGCGGCCTACGCTCTGGCTCGCCTGCGGTTCAAGGGTCAGCGACCTTTCAGCCTGGTGGTGCTGTCGACGCAGATGTTCCCCGGCATCCTCTTCCTGCTGCCGCTGTTCCTGATCTTCGTCCAGATCCGCAACGCCTCCGGTCTTCAGCTGACGGGCTCGTATGCGGGCCTCATCATCACGTACATGACGTTCTCGCTCCCGTTCTCGATCTGGATGCTGACCGGCTATTTCGCCAGCATCCCGAAGGAGCTCGAGGAGGCGTCGATGATCGATGGCACCGGCCGAATGGGTGCGCTCTTCCGCGTCATCATCCCGGTCGCGAAGCCCGGCATCATCGCCGTTGCGGTCTACGCGTTCATCACGGCGTGGGGAGAGGTGCTCTTCGCCTCGGTGCTCACGTCGAACGACACCCGCACCCTGGCGATCGGCCTGCAGGCCTATTCGTCCCAGCAAGACGTCTACTGGAACCAGCTCATGGCCGCTTCGGTCGTCGTCTCGCTGCCCGTCCTGATCGGCTTCATGTTCGTGCAGAAGCACCTGATCACCGGCCTCTCCTCGGGTGCCGTCAAGTAGTACCCGGAACGCCTGGCCGACGAGCACCAGACCGAAGGATCCCGCACAGCGCCGATCCACCCGGCCCAGAAGGGCAGACTGACACCATGCCACGCACACTCCTCCCGGGTCAGGTCTGCCAGATCCTGATCGTCGATGCCGTCACCGGTGAGACCGAGGTCGTCTTCGAGAGCGGCGAGGTGCTCGTCGAGGCTCCCAACTGGAGCCCCGACGGGCGGTGGCTCGTCGTCAACGGCGACGGGCTCCTCTGGCGGCTCCGGGTGGACGGGGGCGCGGCACAAAACGGGGGCGAGGCCGGCGACCGTGTGCTCGAGCCGGTCGAAATTGCCGGTGTGCCCGAGATCAATAACGACCACTGCATTGCGCCCGACGGATCGTCGATCGTGGTCAGCGCCAAAGACGGCCATCTCTACGAGGTGCCGTTCGACGGTGGCTCGGGCCGCCGGATCACCCGTGAGCACCCGGACGGCCGCGGCTACAAGAACTACCTGCACGGCGTCTCACCCGACGGCTCGACGCTCACCGTGATCGTCGGCGCGCGCCCGACGACGACGTCGCGGACGACGGACTGGCGCACCAACGTCGCCCTGGTGGCGGTGGCCGACGGAGCGACGACGTTCGTCACCGACGACGCCCACCCCGACGACGGCGCCGAGTTTTCGCCCGACGGCGCGTGGGTCTGGTTCAACACCGAACGGTTCACGACCGAGGCGGGGCACGCGCAGCTCGCGCGGATTCGGCCGGACGGATCGGACGTGTCGCGGATCCTCGTCTCTGACACGGTCGACTGGTTTCCGCACCCGTCGCCCGACCAGTCGCGGCTGGTTTACGTCGCCTACGGCGCCGGCACGCTCGGCCACCCGGAGAACCGTGACGTCGTGCTGCGCGTGATGAAACTCGACCGGGGCGAACCGCTGCCCGAGACGGCACGTGATCTGCTGCCGCTCTTCGGCGGCCAGGGCACGATCAACGTGGCCGGATGGGCGCCCGATTCGCGGCGGTTCGCTGCTGCCGCGTACCCCCTCGCTACGCGTCCCTGACCTGGCCGCCCTTGAGATAGAGCCGACGCTCGGCGCGACGGGCCACCGACGAGTCGTGGGTGACCATGATGAAGGTCAATCCCCGGTCGCGCCAGACGCCCTCGAGGAGCTCCATGATCTCGTCGCGGGTGGTCTCATCGAGCGATCCGGTCGGCTCGTCGGCGAGGAGCACTTGCGGCTCTTTGACCAGCGCGCGAGCGATCGCCACGCGCTGCTGCTGACCGCCCGAGAGCTCGGCCGGGAGGTGGTCGCCGCGCTCGCCGAGTCCGACGGATTCGAGGGCCGCCGCCGATTTCGCCTTCTGCTCGTCGCGCGACATCGACGACCTCGCGAAGGCGGTCTCGACGTTCTCGAGCGCCGTCAGCGTCGGAATCAGATTGAAGCTCTGAAACACGAAGCCGATCTCCTGCGCGCGGACGTCGGCGAGCTTCGACTCCGCGAGGCCCGACACCTTTTTGTCGCCCAGCAGCACTTCGCCCGAGGTGGGCTTGTCGAGGGCTCCGAGCATCTGCAGCAGCGTCGACTTGCCGCCGCCGGTGGGGCCCTGGATCGCGACCATCTGACCGGTCGGGATCTCGAGGGTGACCTTGTTCAAGGCCGTGATGGTGCGCTTCTTCTGCACGTACGTCTTGGTGACGTCTTTTAGCGTGTACATGGGGTTCCGTTCGGTTGAAGAGAGATCAGGATCCGCGGCCTACGCCACACTGCGAAGCGCCTCGGCCGGTCGCAGGCGCGATGCCCGCCACCCGCCGATCGCGCCGGCCAGGAGTCCGCCGATCACCGCGAGGGCGACCGCCACGACGATGATCGTCACTGCGATCGGGGCGTGCAGGCTGACCTCGGTGGTCGTCGTCGCGACCTGGGCGCCGAAGGATCCCGCGCCGCGCGTGGTTCCGCCTTCGGTGCCCGTGCCGGTGCCGCCCGCGGCGCCGCCCGGGGGAGTGCCGCCGCCCATGCCGCCGGCGGTGGTCGAAGCCGCGCCGCCCGAGAGCGTCGGGGCGATGATGTTGATGATCACGACGCCGAGGATTCCGACGACGACGCCGACCACTCCGCCGATGAGGCCCTGCACGAGCGACTCGCCGGCCACCTGGCGCACGATGCGCCCGTTTGACCAGCCGATCGCCTTCAGAGTGCCGAACTCGCGAGTGCGGCGAGTGACGCCCGAGACGGTGAACAGGATCGCGATCAAGAAGGCCGCGGCCAGCACGATGATCGAGAGCCAGGTGCCGAGGCTCGAGACGAGGCTCGACGCGGTCGAGAGCGAGCCGGAGACGCTCGAGGCCAGGTCGGACTCGGTCGAGACGGTGGCCTTGGGAAGCGCCTTCTCGAGTGCCGTCTTGACGGCGGAGACGTCGGTCGACGACTCGGCGCTCACGTAGACGGTGCTGATCTTGCCGTCGAGGTCGGCGACCTTCTGGGCGGTGTCGAGCGGCATGTACATGTCGGAGCCGGTGGTCGACGACGATGACGTCGAGGTGACGATGCCGACGACCTTGAAGGTCGTGTCGCCGATCTTCTTGGTGTCACCGACGGCGAGGCTCTCGGTCTTGGCGTAGGCGCTGTCGACGACGAGCACGTTCTTGCCAGCGTCGGAGGCGGCGAATGTCCGGCCCTTGGTCAGCTCGACGCTCGTGAGGGGGCCGACCGCGTCGGCGGTCACGCTGACGCCCGAGACGGTGGTCTGGTCGAACGAGAACGACCCTCCGCCGAAACCTCCGCCAGTGCCGCCACCGGGAGCACCGGTGGCCGTGCCCGTGGGCTCCTGCTGTGCGGCGCCGGTGCCGGATCCTTGGGTTCCGGTCGTTCCCGAATCCTGTTGCGTGGTGGTCCCCGAGAAGTCGTTGAGCTGCAGAGACAGCGTGGCGGCGGCGTTCTTGACGCCGGTCGTTTTCTCGACGGTGGCGAGGGCGGTGTCGGCAAACGTCACCGTGCCGCGGGCGGCAGTCAAACTCGACTGCGAGAGCGACGTGCTGTTGCCCGAGGTCGTGCCCCCGCCCGAGCCGAAGGTGAAGGTGGGGCGCCCGCCGGTCGACGACGGGGTCTGGGTCTGGCTGATGGTGATGTCGGTGCCGACGCCGTAGACGGATTCGAGAACGGTCGACTGCGCGGCCTTCACACCGCCCGCCACCGAGTTGACGATGATCACGAGCGCGATGGCGAGTGCCATGCCGGTCGCGATGATGGCCGTCTGCTTACGCCGGTTGCTCAGCTCCCGGAACAGATAGGTCAAGAACATGGGTCTCCTCTGGAGTGGTGCGGGGTCGTGGTGATCGTGCGAAGGGGGCGCACTCGCTCGCTGTGCGAACGTCAGAACCGTAGGGAGACGCGTTATGCCCGGACTATCGCGGGCCTATCAATCCCTGATGAGGCAGGTCCATTGCCCGTGTGGGAATTCCAGGGCTGGCTCATCAGGTCGTCACAGACGGCTCATAGAAAACCCCAGATACTTGAAAACGTGACCACTTCAGCCCCCATCACCGCACCCGCCGCTCCGCGCCTGACTCGCGCCGACGGCTCGCCCCTCCGCGTGCTCGTCGTCGACGACGAGAACAGCCTCACCGACCTGCTCTCCATGGCCCTCCGCTACGAGGGCTGGGAGGTCAAGGCCGCACCCGACGGGCAGACCGCCCTGAATCTCGCTCGCGAGTTCAAGCCCGACGCGATCGTGCTCGACGTCATGCTCCCCGACATCGACGGCCTCCAGGTGCTGGGCCGCCTCCGCAACGGCGGAGACGACACCCCGATCCTGTTCCTCACCGCGAAAGACGCCGTCGAGGATCGCGTCACGGGCCTGACCGCCGGCGGCGACGACTACGTCACGAAGCCGTTCAGCCTCGAAGAGGTCGTCGCCCGCCTCCGCGGCCTCATTCGCCGCTCCGCCGCCATGGTGTCGGAGGGTGGCGACTCGCGCATCGTCGTCGGCGACCTCGTGCTCGACGAGGAGAGCTACGAGGTGTCGCGCGCCGGTCGCGAGATCGAGCTCACCGCCACCGAGTTCGAGCTGCTCCGCTTTCTCATGCGCAACCCCCGCCGCGTGCTCTCGAAGGCGCAGATCCTCGACCGCGTCTGGAGCTACGACTTCGGCGGCAAATCCAGCGTCGTCGAGATCTACATCTCGTACCTGCGCAAGAAGATCGACGCCGGCGAAGAAGCCATGATCCACACCGTCCGCGGCGTGGGTTACGTGATCAAGCCCCTCTCGTGAGCTCGTTCCACCCCGCCAGTGCCGTCCGCGGGTGGGCTCGCTCGTGGCGCGGCCCGCTGACGCTGCGGCGTCGGCTGGTGCTGAGCATTGTCGCGATCTCGGCGTTGCTGGCGATTCTGATCGGCACCGTCAGCGTCATCGTGCTCCAATCCGTGTTGACGAACCAACTCGACTCGCAAGTGAGGTCCAGTCTCGGGCGGGCGACGGCTCAGCTCGGCATTCCCACTGCCGAAGCCGGAGTTGGCGGCGACGGTGGTCGTGGTCAGATCCCTGGGACGATCGAGGCCGTCGACAACGGGACCATGCAGGCACAAGTGCAGGTCGGCGAGACCGGCAAGCTGTCGACCATCTCAACTGCGGTGGGCGACAAGCTCCTGGCGATTCCGGCCACTGATGCAGAGGGCAAACCCTCCACGATCAATCTCGGAAGCTCGCTTGGCGATTACCGTGTGAAAGCGACGTCTTACACCGGCACCGCAGCCTCCGGGCAATCGGTTACGGTGACAGTGGCCATCGGGCTCCCGACCGACAGCGTCACCGGCCCCGTCTCCAAGCTGATCGCCGGCATCGCCATCATCGCCGCCGTCGGTATCGCCGTCGCCGTGTTCTTCGCACTCGTCACCGTCCGCTACGCCCTTGCACCCCTCGAGCGCATCGCCAACACTGCGTCGCGCGTCTCTGAGATGCCGCTCGACCGAGGCGAGGTCGCCCTCGACGACCGCGTTCCCGACGAAGACACCGACACCCGCACCGAGGTCGGCCGCGTCGGCGCCGCCATGAACCGCATGCTCGGTCACGTCTCGCATGCGCTCACGGCCCGGCAGGAGTCCGAGAACAAGGTGCGGCAGTTCGTCGCCGATGCCTCGCACGAGCTCCGCACTCCGTTGGCTTCGGTCCGCGGGTATGCCGAGCTGACCCGTCGCATGGGCAAAGACCTGCCCGAAGACGTCGTCTACGCGATGAGTCGTATCGAATCGGAGTCGGTCCGTATGACGTCGCTGGTCGAAGAGCTGCTGCTGCTCGCCCGACTCGACGAGGGCACCGACCTGGTGAAAAAGGAGGCCGACCTCACCCGGATCGTCCTCGACGCCGTCCACGACACACACGTCTCGTCGACCGGCCACACCTTCGACGTCTCGGTCGACGAGAAGCCGATCACCCTCCTCGGCGATCCGATGCGCCTCCACCAGGTGGTCGCCAACCTCCTGACTAACGCCCGAACCCACACGCCCGAGGGAACCGAGATCTGGGTGAACCTGGAGCGCGACGACGAGACGCACGAGGCGGTCATCACGGTGACCGACAACGGACCGGGCATCGACCCCGCCGTCATGCCGGTGCTGTTCGAGCGGTTCGCGAGGGCCGACAGCTCGCGTTCGCGCAAGGCCGGCTCGACCGGGCTCGGGCTCGCGATTGTTCAAGCCGTCGTTCAGTCGCACGGCGGCACGGTCACGGCGTCCAACGCCGACCCCGGAGCCGTCTTCACGGTGCGCCTGCCCTTGGAGCGCGCCCCTCAGGGCGCTTCGGCCCCGCTCCCCGCGCCGACCTCAGCTCCCGCTGTCTCGTAGCTGCTCGTCCCTTGTCAGTTCGGCGAGACTCCGCAAATGGCCCATCCCGCTCACGGTGATGGGCCATTTGTGGAGTCTCACCGCCTCACCCCGCCGGGGCGCAGGATCCTGCGGGGTGCGTCGAGCGCGAGACTCCAGTAGGTGCGGGTGCGGCAGGCCTGCACCCACGACTACTGGAGTCTCGGCGCCCGGGCGGCCCGGGCGGCCCGGGCGCCGCGGTGCAGGGGAGCGGGTGGCGTGAGCACGAGTTGCAGGATCCTGAACGGGCACCTATGCTTATCGAAGCCCAAGACCGCTGGTTGTCGGTGCCCGCTGCAAAGCAGGCGTCGGCCGAAGGTTCTCTTACAAGAGACGTCCCGCGCAGGTGTGTGAAGCTTTCAAGCTCCGTGCGTCTGCGCGGAGCTTTTTTTGTGCGATAACCGGGATTCGTAAGAGTCCACAGGGGCTGCCAGCATTCACACGTTAGGAGCGACATGGCGAACAAGGAAGCTTCGGTCGCCGAGCTCACGGAACTCTTCCGTAGCTCGACCGCCGTCCTGCTCACCGAGTACCGCGGCCTCTCCGTTGCTCAGCTCAAAACGCTGCGCACCGGTATCCGTGAGGACGCCACCTACGCCGTCGTGAAGAACACGCTCACCAAGATTGCGGCGAACGCTGCGGGGATTTCGTCGTTCGACGACGAACTCGCCGGCCCGTCGGCTATCGCTTTCGTTCACGGAGACCCTGTCGCCGTGGCCAAGAGCATGCGTGAATTCGCGAAGGCGAACCCCGAGCTGATCGTGAAGGGCGGTTACTTCGACGGTAACGCTCTGACCGCAGCCGAGGTCAACCAGCTCGCCGACCTCGAGTCGCGGGAGGTGCTGCTGGGCAAACTGGCTGGCGCCTTCAAGGCTTCGCTGTTCGGTGCGGCGTACCTGTTCCAGGCCCCGCTCTCCAAGACCGTTCGCACGGTCGAGGCGCTGCGTGCCAAGCAGGACACCGCTGCGTAAGCAGCTCGGTACTCGTTACAAGCACCACCACCCCACTTTTTAGAAACGCAATAAGGAGAAAACAATGGCAAAGCTCAGCCAGGACGAACTGATCGAGGCTTTCAAGGAGCTCACGCTCATCGAGCTCAGCGACTTCGTCAAGAAGTTCGAAGAGGTCTTCGAGGTCACCGCTGCTGCCCCCGTCGCCGCTGCCGGTGCCGCTGGCCCCGCCGCCCCCGCTGAAGAGGTCGAGGAGAAGGACTCCTTCGACGTCGTCCTCGAGGCCGCTGGCGACAAGAAGATCCAGGTCATCAAGGAGGTCCGTGCGCTCACGAGCCTCGGACTCGGCGAGGCCAAGGCTGTCGTCGACGGTGCCCCCAGCACCGTCCTCGAGGGTGCCAACAAGGAGACCGCCGAGAAGGCCAAGGCTGCTCTCGAGGCCGCCGGCGCCACGATCACCCTCAAGTAACTCAGCTTCACCAGCACCATCGGGAAAGCCCCGGGCCGAGAGGTCCGGGGCTTTCTCGCGTCCTGCTGTCGACCGCGGGCTCTAGCCGTCGGCCAGCCCCAGCTGCACAGCGAGGGCGATCGCCTCGCGCCGGTTCGTCGCCCCGAGCTTGCGGTAGATGCTGCGCACGTGGCTCTTGACGGTGTTGACCGAGATGAACAGCTCGTTGCCGATCTGGTTCAGGGTCGCTCCGGTCGCCAGGTGGCGCACGATCACGAGTTCGCGCTCACTGAGCGGGTCGGCCAGCACCACGGTCTCGGCAGGGGTCGTGCCCTGCAGACGTTCGAGCAGGGCTGCCACGCGAGCGGGTTGCTCACGGTCTGCCGCGCGCGTGAGCAGGCTGTCGAGCACCTCGTGAGGAAGCGGGCGATACGCCCAGGTCGTTCCGTTCGTCGCTGACATCAGCAGCGAGCGGTCGAAGGCGATGTTCGAGGCGACGCGATTGCCGAGGTCGTCTTGTGCGGCGGCGACGATGGCGAAGATCTGCGCTCGTACGCGGTCGGAGTGGAGGTCGCCGAGGGCGATGCAGTCGGCGAGGGTGTCGAGGGCCGCCTGCGGATCGCCCAGCAGGAACGAGGCGAGCGCCCCCACCCGTGCCGGGCATGTCACGTGGTGCTGCCCCGGCTCGAGATCTGCCATCGCCTGCCGTGCTTCGACGACTTCGCCGAGCGTGCGGAGCACTTCGGAGCGAAGGATCCGAGACGCCGAGTCGAGCACCTGATCCCCCGTGAAGGAGGCGAGAAGCCGCGTCACCCGGCCGAGCAGATCGAGCGCCTCGATCTCACTGCCGGCCGCGTGGCGCGCGAGCGCCTCGGCGAACGCCGCGTGGGCTTCCCACTCGGTTCCGCGACTGGCGACGCGGACATCACGGAGCTGCGTCTCGAGGTCGTGGGGAACAGCGTCGCGCTCGATCAGCAGGTGGAACCGCGTGATCTGGGCGAGCGCGCCGAACCCGCTGCGGAGCAGCTCGGTGCCGTCGGCCTGCTGTGCGGCGAGTTCGATCTGCCTCTCGGCGCGGGCGAAGTCGCCGAACTGGAAGGCGACGTAGGCGAGTGCCGAGTGGCATTCGACGCGTTCGGCGGTCGGGAGGTGCTCGCTCGCCAGCCCCTCGGCGAGCGACAGGGCGAAAAGGGCTTCGTCGTAGGCGCCGAGGTGCACGCGCACGAGACCGAGTTGCAACGAGAACGAGGCGCTCAGGTCGATCCGTCGGCTGATCTCGAGCGAGGTGTCCTGCTCGATCATCGCCCGCGCGGTCTCGAGGTGCGTGCGGGCGGCATTCACGTCGCCGAGGGTGCGGAGCGTCGCTGCGAAGTGGACGAGGTAGCCCGCCCGCACGTCGATGGGACTCTCCGGGTCGGCCTTGATGTTCTTGTCGACGGCGCGGAACCAGGGGAGCGCGGCACTTCGGCTCGTCGACCCGATCGACCGGTGGCTGACCGCGAGCGCGAGCAGGATCCGGGCGCGACCGCGCCATTCGGATTCGGGCACGCTGCGCACGGCCTCGCGAAGCCTCGCCCCCTGGATCGGCGCGATCTGCGGCCACATCCTCTCGACGGTGTCGAGCATGGTGCGATTGTCGAGCTGGAGTGCCGTCGAGGTTTCGGGTTCGACGGTCGTGTCGTTTCGGGAATTCACGGGATTACCTCTGCCACATCGGGTAGTTCCCCGCTCGGGACGGGGAATGCGGCGGTCGGGAGGAGAGCGGAAGGTCGATCATCGGGCGGACCGGGTGTCGGGAGGTCTTCCGTGAGTCCCCCCTGGCTTCCGTGCCCCTACCCGATCAACATCATAAACTGAGATTTCTTTTTCAACCGGGGAATTCGCAAGTCCACCCCAACTGGGGTCAGCCCTCTGCCGCCGCCTCGCCTCGTTCGACAGGCCTACAGTGACGGAATGAGCAAGGGCACGCCGTGAGCAAGATGGATTCAGTCGCTTCGGGCGGAGGCATGCGGGGCGCTCGTGGGGGCGGCGGTCGGCCGGGCGGGCCCGGCCGGGTATCCGGAGCCGATGCCAAGGCGCAGCGGGCCGCGAATGCCGAGGCCCCTCGGATCCCGGATCTCTTCGGGCGGATCCGGAGCCTGTTCTCGCCGTACCGTCGGGCGATCGTCGTCACCGTCGTTCTCGTGCTGATCTCGGCGGGCATCAGCGTGATCCCGCCACTGCTGACCCAGCAGGCGTTCGACCGCGGGCTCTTCCCCGCGGGCGGGCCCGACATCCCCGTGTTGACCAGGCTCGTCGGCGCGATGGTGGGGCTGTGGGTGCTGTCCGCCGGTATCGGCGTGTGGCAGACCTATCTCACGGCGACCGTCGGAAACAAGGTCATGGGAGCCCTCCGCATCCGCCTCTTCGGGCACCTGCAGCGTATGGAGCTCGCGTTCTTCACCCGGACGAAGACGGGCGTGATCCAGTCGCGGCTGCAGAACGACGTCGGCGGTGTGGCCAACGTGCTGAGCAACACGATCTCGAGCGTGCTCGGCAACACCGTCACGGTCATCGCGGCGTTCGTCGCCATGCTGCTGCTCTCGTGGCAGATGACCGTGGTCGCGGTCATCCTGCTTCCCCTTCTCGTCATCGCCCAGCGCCGGGTCGGTCAGGTGCGGGCGCGAATCGCGACGCAGACGCAGGAGTCGCTGTCGGACATGACCGCCATCACGCAGGAGACCCTCAGCGTCTCGGGGATCCTTCTCGCCAAGAGCTTCAACCAGCAGCGCACCGAGGTGGAGCGGTACTCGGCCGAGAACCGCACCCAGATCGGTCTGCAGGTCCGGCAGACGATGAGCGGGCAGGGCTTCTTCGCCGTGGTGAGCATCTTCCTCACGATCATCCCGGCAGTGATCTACGTGGTCGCCGCGTATCTGATCCAGGGCGGCGTCGACGTGACAGCGGGCACGATCGTGGCCTTCACGACCGTGCAGTCGCGGCTGACGTTCCCGCTCATGGCCCTGCTCCGGGTCGCCCTCGACATCCAGACCTCGGGGGCCCTGTTCGCGCGCATCTTCGAGTACCTCGACCTGACCCCCGCCATTCGCGAGCCGGCCGAGGCCAAGCCGGTCGATGAGGCGGGCCTCGGGCGAGTGGCGTTCGACGACGTCTCGTTCTCGTACCCCGACGCCGAGCCGGGGCAGAAGACGCTCGACGGTCTCACTTTCGACATCGAGCCGGGGCAGTTCGCGGCCTTCGTCGGGCCGTCCGGGGCGGGCAAGACCACGATCTCGTATTTGATCCCGCGGTTCTACGAGGCTTCGGGCGGAGCGGTCCGTTTCGCCGGGTCGGACGTCCGCGACCTCGACCAGGAGTCACTCGTCGGCAACATCGGCATCGTGAGCCAGGAGACCTACCTGTTCCACGCCACGATCGCCGAGAACCTGCGGTACGCGCGGCCCGAGGCCTCCGACGAGCAGCTGATCGAGGCGGCGCGCCAGGCCAACATCCACGAGACGATCGCCTCGTTCCCCGACGGGTACGACACGGTGGTGGGGGAGCGGGGGTATCGGCTCTCCGGTGGCGAGAAGCAGCGGATCGCCATCGCCCGGGTCCTCCTGAAGGATCCGGCGGTCCTCGTGCTCGACGAGGCCACGTCGGCGCTCGATTCCGTCTCGGAGCGCATCGTCCAGACCGCGCTCGACACGGCGACTCGGGGGCGGACGACGATTGCGATCGCCCACCGCCTCTCGACCGTGCGCAGCGCCGACGTGATCTTCGTCGTGCGGGCGGGTCGGATCGTCGAGCGGGGAACCCACGACGAGCTCGTCGCAGTCGGCGGCCTCTACTCCGAACTGTACGAGCAGCAGAGCAGCGCTGTCGCCTGATCGGTCGCTCGTGCCGCTCGGAGCGTGCCCGCCCTACCGGCGTCATGCTCCGGTGACGCGGAGGTGCGATCTATAGACTCGATGAGTGAAGTACGCGGAAACCGTCATCGACCTCATCGGCAACACGCCTCTCGTCAAGTTGAACCGGGTCACGGAGGGAATCGCCGCGACCGTTCTGGTCAAGGTGGAATACCTCAACCCGGGCGGCTCGTCGAAGGATCGCATCGCGACCCGCATCCTCGATGCCGCAGAGCGCGACGGGCACCTCAAACCCGGTGGCACCATCGTCGAGCCGACGAGCGGCAACACCGGTGTTGGGCTCGCTCTCGTCGCCCAGCAGCGCGGCTATCGCTGCATCTTCGTGCTGCCTGACAAGGTCGGCGAAGACAAGCGCAACGTGCTGACGGCCTACGGCGCCGAGATCGTCGTGACTCCGACGGCGGTCGCCCCCGACAGCCCCGAGTCGTACTACAGCGTCTCCGACCGCCTGGTGCGCGAGACGCCCGGTGCGTTCAAGCCGAACCAGTACGAGAACCAGAACGGCCCGCTCAGCCACTACGAGACCACCGGCCCCGAGATCTGGCGCGACACCGACGGAGCCCTCACCCACTTCGTCGCCGGTGTCGGCACCGGAGGCACCATCAGTGGCACTGGCCGATACCTCAAGGAGGTGTCGGAGGGACGCGTCACGATCGTCGGCGCCGACCCGGAGGGCAGCGTCTACTCGGGCGGCACCGGCCGCCCCTATCTCGTCGAGGGCGTCGGCGAAGACTTCTGGCCGGGTGCCTACGACGGGTCGGTCGTCGACCGGATCATCGCCGTCTCCGACGCCCAGTCGTTCGACATGACTCGCCGCCTCGCCCGCGAGGAGGGGCTGCTCGTCGGCGGATCGAGCGGCATGGCGGTCGTCGCTGCGCTGGAGGCCGCGCGCGACCTCGGCCCGGACGACACCGTGGTGGTGCTGCTGCCCGACAGCGGGCGCGGCTACCTGGGCAAGATCTTCAACGACCGATGGATGCGCTCGTACGGCTTCAGCGACGAAGGAGCCGAGAAGACCGTCGGCGACCTGATCGCGTCGAAGAGCGGCGCCCTGCCCGACCTGGTGCACGCCCACCCCTCCGACACCGTGCGCGACGTCGTGCAGATAATGGCCAAGTACGGCGTCTCTCAGATGCCCGTCCTCTCAGCCGAGCCCCCTGTCGTCATCGGCGAGGTCGTCGGAGCCGTCGACGAGCGGGCGCTCCTCGAGCAGGTGTTCTCCGGCGCCGCGCAGATGACGGATCCCGTGGCGAAGTTCATCGGCGCGCCCCTCGCCCTCGTCGGACTCAACGAGCCCGTGACGACGGCGCGACGCGCCCTGGAGAAGAACGACGCCCTCCTGGTCACCTCCGACGGCAAGCCCGCCGCCGTCGTGACCCGCCACGACCTGCTCGCCTACCTGTCGGAATGACCGAGAAAGCTCCCATGACCCACGACGAATCAGCCCACGCCTTCGAGACCCGCGCGATTCACGCCGGGCAGGAGTTCGACCCGACCACCGGCGCGATCATCCCGCCGATCTACCAGACTTCGACGTTCGTCCAAGACGGCATCGGTGGCTTTCGAGGGGGCTACGAGTACGGGAGGTCGGCGAACCCGACCCGCGACTCGCTTCAGACGCTCCTCGCGAGTCTGGAACAGGGATCCTCGGCTTTCAGCTTCGCTTCCGGTCTCGCGGCCGAAGACGCCCTGCTGAGGTCGGTGCTCACGCCGGGCTCGCGCGTGCTGATGGGGAACGACGTGTATGGCGGTACCCACCGTCTCGTCAATCGAGTCTGGGCCCCGTGGGGCGTCACTCTCGAGACGGTCGACATGAGCGACCTCGACGCGGTGCGCGCCGCCGCCCGACCGGGCGAGACAACAGTGCTCTGGGTCGAGACCCCGTCGAACCCGCTGATGAAGATCACCGACATAGCCGGCCTCTCCGAGATCGGCCGGGCAGCTGGCGCGCTTGTCGTCGTCGACAACACGTTCGCGTCTCCGTACGTCCAGCAGCCGATCACGCTCGGCGCCGACGCGGTGGTGCATTCCACGACGAAGTACCTCGGCGGCCACTCCGACACCCTCGGCGGCGCCGTGGTCGTGAACGATGACGAGCTCGCCTCGAAGGTCGGGTTCATGCAGTTCGGCGCGGGCGCCATCTCGGCGCCCATGGAGGCGTGGCTCACCGTTCGAGGCATCAAGACCCTCGGCGTGCGCGTCGACCGCCACTCCGACAACGCACAGCTCATCGCAGACGCTCTGGTCTCGCACCCGGCCGTCGAGACCGTCTACTACCCGGGTCTCGAGTCGCACCCCGGGCACGCTCTCGCAGCGCGCCAGATGAAGCGGTTCGGCGGCATGCTGTCGGTCGGGCTCGCGGGCGGGCCTGCCGCAGCCAAGACGTTCGCCGAGTCGACGGAGCTCTTCCAGCTCGCCGAGTCTCTCGGAGGCGTGGAGTCGCTCATCGGCTACCCCTCCGAGATGACACACGCGTCGGTCAAGGGCACCGAGCTCGAGGTGCCGGAGAACGTGATCCGGCTCTCGGTCGGCATCGAGTCGGGCAACGACCTCCTGGCCGACGTGCTGCAGGCGCTCGACCGTATCTGACCCACCGCCGTCCGGCCCGAGGCCCCGGTTCTTTCCCTTCGCGCAGAGCGAAGCGGAAGGATCCCGGGGCCTTCGTCGTTCCCGCACCTCCAGCACCCGACATATCAAGTATTGATTCACGCGCAACCCCAAGGTACTATTGACATCTAGAATGTCAGCACCCTGGAGGCTGTTCCATGACCGTCATCACCCGCTCAGAGAGCCGACCCGCCCCCGGGCAAAACCTGGGTTGGGCCATCGGCGAGGCGACCAGTGGCGACGGGCTTCCGAGGTCGTCCGAATCGGTCGTGAAAAGGGGTGTCGACGTCGTCGGCGCGGCAATCGGGCTCGTCGTCCTCTTCCCGTTCCTGTTGCTCGTGGCCCTCGCCATCCGCCTTTCGACCCCGGGAGCAGCGCTTTACCGTCAAGAACGCGTCGGTCTCGACGGGCGTCCGTTCTCCATCGTCAAGTTCCGCACCATGTACACCGACGCCGACCAGCGACTGGCCGCTCTCAAAGCCCAGGGCTCGTTCGCCGGCCCGCTCTTCAAGCTCGAAAACGACCCGCGCGTCACCCGCGTCGGCCGGTTTCTCCGCAAATTCTCGATTGACGAGCTGCCGCAGCTCTGGAACGTCCTGCTGGGTGACATGAGCCTCGTCGGCCCGCGCCCCGCTCTGCGATGTGAGGTCGACGCGTATTGCCCGCGAGCGCTCCGCCGTCTCGAGGCCGTTCCCGGGATGACGGGCGCATGGCAGGTCGGAGGGCGAAGCGATCTCACCTGGGAGCAGAGTCTCGATCTCGACGTCGGCTACGTCGATGGCTGGTCGCACCGGGTCGACGCC
>NZ_LMNV01000002.1:1099814-1231619 GCF_001423105.1 Frondihabitans sp. Leaf304 | reverse complement strand
CCCCCCCCCAGCGTTCTTCGATCCGTTCCGGGGTGCCGAGACCGCGCACCCCGATTGTTGGCACTCAACCCGAAAGCACCCGATGGCACCCGACCCCACCCCTTTCGACCGTCTCGTCTCTGCGGCCTCGTCGCCCGACGCCCCGCAGGGAGAAGACGGTCAGCCCTCCCGCAGTGCGGTACGGACGGCGGCTCGTCGTCGACGTCGAGCGCGCCGTCGACTGCTCGTGGCAGCCCTCGTCGTCGTGGCCCTGATCGGCGGATCCGTGGGCGGCGGGCTCTTCTTCGTCCATCAGATCGTCGGCAAGAACATCACGGCCCTCGCCGACGACCAGGTCTTCCCCGACGAGGCGGGGAGGCCACCCGCCTCCTCGACGGGCGAGCGCAACATCCTGCTCCTCGGCTCCGATTCCCGCCAGAAGGGCACCGATCACGACCTCGAGAAGCCCGGCTCGCAACGCGCCGACACGATGATGCTGGTGCACGTGGCCGCCGACCGCAAAACGGTCACGGTGATGTCGATCATGCGCGACCTCTACGTGCCCGTGCCCGGGCATGGCGAGGCGAAGATCAACGCGGCCCTCGCCTGGGGCGGAACCCCGCTCGCCGTGCAGACCATCGAGGGGCTCCTCGGGGCCCGAATCGACCATGTCGCCATCATCGACTTCGATGGCCTCGCGGCGATGACGACCGCGCTCGGTGGCGTCTGGGTCGACAACCCGCAGCAGTTCACGGCGAAACACGGCACCGACAGGTTCTTCGCCGCCGGGCCGATCAAGCTGCAGGGGGAGCGCGCGCTGACCTTCGCTCGCGAGCGCTACGCCTTCGCCACCGGCGACTTCCAGCGGGTCGCGAATCAGCAACTCCTGCTGAAAGGAATGCTGAGCAGGGTTCTCAGCCGAGACGTGCTCGGCGACCCCTCCAGCTTCGTCGACTTCGCGAGCGAGGCCTCGAAAAACCTCAGCGTCGACGCCCGGTTCACTTTGCGAGAGATGGCTGCGCTCGCTTACAGCCTCCGCGGCATCGACCTCGCCGACATCGACTTCTTCACCATGCCGACCGCGGGCACGGGCGCGATCGGTACGCAATCGGTGGTGAAGCTCGATGAGGGGCAGACTGCGGCGCTCCGAAAGGCTCTGGCCGACGACACCACGGCCCAGTTCGCGGCCGCGCTCACCGAGAAAAACGGCTAGAGCTCGCTAGTCCCACCACGCGGGGATCACCAGCATGATGTTGTCGAGCAGCACCTTGCGGCTGGTGCGCCTGCCCGTCAACCAGTTCTCGATCAGACCGACGAGGCCGTGTGCGATAAAGCCCGCCGCGAGCGAGGGCGACAGCCCCTCGGGAATCCTTCCCGAGATGCGTTGCTCGAAATGCAACATCGACGACGTCTCGAAGTGGCGGGCCAGCACGCGGTGCGTCGACGCATCAAGGGGATCGGGCAGGGCCAAGCGGTAGATGTCGCGGTAGCGGACCACATGGTCGATGACACGATCCATGCCCTTTCGCGTGATCTCGGGGGGCTGGTGCGTGCCTGCGGTCCGCAAGGCGAGGTCGGCTTCGCGGATCGCATCGAGTTCAGGCGTCAAGACGTCGGTCAGCAGCGCCCCGGGTGAGGTCGCGTGGCTGTAGAAAGTGGCACGGTTGATGCCGGCCGCACGAGTGACGTCGGCGACGGTGATAGTCGAGACCGGTGCCGCTGACGCCAACTCGATGATCGCGGCGTGCAATGACTTCGTCGTCTGCACAATTCGGGCGTCGACCATGGTTCCTCCCCATCCGGTGGTGTGCCCCGAGCCTAGACGTCGCGGGACCCCTTCCGTCGCACGTCTCGGACCGCGACTTCGGCTAGGCGACACCTGCCGATCAGGGCTAGGGTGAAACGGTGTCGGCCGACGAGTCGACACCGATCACCCCTCGTCTCTGCGCGGCCTCGGCCCCGGGCCCGGTCTTCCGTTCTGCCCGGCACTGCCCTCTTCCGCGTCACCACACTCAATTCCGTCAAAGGAGCTCCGTGACCATCGTCGTGCACCCGGGTGACTCGCTCACCCGGCGACAGCGTCTCGTCTACATCGTCGTCCTCGGCGCCCTCACGGCGCTCGGCCCTGCCACCATCGACCTGTATCTTCCGGCGTTCCCCGAACTGCAGGCCGACTTCGGAGTCAGCAAGGCGGTCGTTCAACTGACCTTGACCGCGACGACCATCGGCTTCGGTCTGGGGCAGCTCCTCGTCGGTCCGTGGAGCGACAAGGTCGGTCGCCGTGTGCCGCTCATCGTGGCGAGTTCCGTCCACGTGCTGGCGAGCGTCGGCGCCGCCACGGCGGTCAACGTCGAGGTGCTCGGGCTCTTCCGCGTGCTCCAGGGCATGGGCGCCGCCGCCGGGGGTGTCGTCGCGATGGCACTCGTGCGCGACCTCTTCGGCGGTCGCCCTCTGGTCAAGATGCTGTCGCGTCTCGCTCTCGTGAACGGGCTCGCTCCGATCCTCGCTCCCGTCATCGGATCCCAGCTTCTGCGCGCGACGAGCTGGCGGGGCATCTTCATCGTCCTCGCTGCCTACGGCGTTTTCGTCGTGCTCAGCGCGATCTTCTTCATCGTCGAGACGCTGCCCAAGGAGCGTCGTCACGAGGCCGGCCACACGACCCTCCGCCAGCGATACCGCGTGCTGTTCCACGACCGCATCTTTGTGGGAGTGGCACTGATCGGAGCGATGGTCTTTTCGGGCCTCTTCTCGTACCTCTCGTCGTCGTCGTTCCTGTTCCAGGATCTCTACGGCATGAACGCCCAGCAGTACGGGCTCCTCTTCGCGGTGAACTCGCTCGGCGTCGTGCTGGGCGTACAGATCAGCGCCCGGCTGGCTCAGCGGATCGGGCCTCAGTGGATCCTTGCCGGGTCGACCAGCGTGATGTTCCTGTGCGCCGTCGCGATCGTGTCGCTCGACCAGCTCGACCTCGGCATCGTCGGCCTTCTGGTGCCGCTGTGGCTGTTCATCTGCTCGTGCGGATTCTCGTTCCCGCAGGTGCAGGTGCTCGCCCTGGCGAACCACGGCAAAGAGGCGGGCACGGCTGCGTCGCTCCTCGGCGCACTCAACTTCGGCCTCGCCGGTCTCATCTCGCCGATCGTCGGGCTCATCGGCATCACGACCGCGGCCCCGATGGGAGCCGTAATGGTGTGCACGACGTCGGTCGCGATCCTCAGCCTCTGGTTCTTGGTCAGGCCCCGCACCGTGCCGGCGCTCGGGCACTGAATTCACTGAGAGTTAAGGATCCTACGGATCGGTACCGTAGGCGCATGACACCGGATCCCCACCCACCCGGGCAGGGCGAGCAGCGACTCGCCCTCCGCGTTCAACGTCGCTGGCCCCTGGCGAGTGCCCTCGGAGGCGTCGGTCTCGCGCTCCTCCTGGGCTGGCTGATCATGACGCGGGGTGGCGCGACCTCCCTCGACGCTGAGTGGATGGAAGAACTCGTCGAGCATCGCTCGCCGTTCTGGGAGGTGCCGGCCCTTGTGATGGACTTCCTCGGCGGCGGATGGTTCGGCACGTTCGTCGTGCCTCTCGCGGTCCTCGCGGTGCTCCTGATCACTCGCCGACGCTGGGGAGCGGTGTACTTCCTCGCCGCGACGCTGCTCAGTGCCGGTCTCGTGCAGGTGCTCAAGCACACGTTCGGTCGAGCCCGGCCGCTCGAGATCCTCGTGCAGAGTGACTTCGGATCCTTTCCATCGGGCCATGTCGCGAACGCCGCGACGATGGCCGTGACGCTTGGCGTCATCATCCGCCTGCGAGGCGTGTGGATCGCCGGTGCCGTGTACGTCGTCGCCATGCTGCTCAGCCGCACCTATCTCGGTGCGCACTGGCTGACCGACACCCTGGGCGGGTTTCTGGTCGGAGCGGGCGTCGCGGTGATCCTCTGGGCGCCCTTCGCGCACAGGCTGCTCCGCGAGCGACAGCGCCGCCGAGAGCAGTCGTCCGACACTGCGGCCTTGGCTGAATCACGCGCCTGAACGGTACGGTGATTCGGCACAGTTTCGTGGCGTCAGCGACCGGCTGACCACCTCCGGGTGAAACATACCCGGTGGTCGGATACCACCCGAACTGGGCTGTTCGTAGGATCCTGGTCTCCCCTAAAGTGGCATGACGACGCAGTTCCTCCTCAGGGGTGAAGAGCACAGCGAAACCGACGTTCTAGGGGGAACGACTTGAGTACAACCACGCCCACGAGCGGCCGTCCACCGCGCGGTGGTCGAGACCGGGCGCGTGCCGACCTGGACGGCAACCCGATTCCGCGAAGTGCCCGCCTCGGCGCTCACGTCGTCGAAGTGTTCGCTCAGCCTCACGAGTCTCTCGGCCGAACGGCACTCCTGTCGGGAGCTTTCAGCCTGGCGCCCGTCTTCGCCGCGGTGCTGCTGCTGACGCTGACATCGTCGTTCTGGCCTGTCATCGTGCTCGGCGAGATTATCGTGGCCTGCCTCTTCTTCGCGGTGTACATCCGCTTTCGACTCGTCCACTCGGCGATCACCCCCGATCACTTCCTGAAACGGCGCATGCTCCTCTCGCCCGTGTCGGTCGACCTCGGCCGAGTCGACCGAGTGCTGATCAACCGCGTGTACCGGACGTCGTCGACAGAGGCGCTCCTGCAACTGCTCGCCATTGACAATCGCGGGCACCGCCTGTTCGGCCTGAGCGCGCTGTTCTGGTCGGACGACGACATCCGTCGAGTGGCCGACCACCTCGGCATTCCGACGACGGTCGACAACGCCCCGCTCTCGCGCACGGAGTACTACGCCGCTTTTCCGATGGCCCGCGGGTGGTACGCGCGGCGTCCGGCACGGGCCGTGATGGTGCTCGCGGCGACGGCGCTTGTGGCGGTCGGCGCTCTGGTGGTCAACGGGTGGGTGCACCCCGCCTGACGGGTCTTGTCGGGGCGCCGAGTGCCGCCTTTTGCTGGTTTCCGGAGGCCGCTGCCGACTTTTGGCGGCACTCGCGGGCCCGCCAGGGGCGATCGGGTCAGTCGTCGGGGTGGGACAGCGCCTGCTCGCGGAGGCGGTCGATGTCGCGGCGGTCGCGCTTCGTGGGGCGGCCGGCTCCGCGGTCGCGGATCGGAACGAACGCGCGCTCTTCGCGCGGCGGTGGCGGGGGAGTGAGGTCGGTCAGCGCGGTGGCCGCGACGGGGGCGCCGACACGCTTGAGGAGGAGCGTGCGGACCACGACGATCCGGTCGAACCCCTCGATGCGCGTGCGGATCTCGTCGCCCGGGCGTATGGCCTGGGCGGCTTTCACGCGCTCGCCGTTGACTCGGACGTGCCCGGCACGGCATGCGGCGGTGGCGGCCGATCGCGTCTTGAACACACGCACGGCCCACAGCCACACGTCGACTCGTGCGCTGCTGATCTCGGCCATGCTCCCACCCTACGTCCCGCCGAATCCTCAATTTCGACGCTCCCCGCTTTCCCCGACCCGTCATTTCTGAGGTCTCACCCTGCAGCGAGCCAGCGGAACTAGCAATGCCCCTGCCCGGCTTCGAAGAAACCGGACAGGGGCAAAGCATTTCGCGGGAGCGAAGCGACCGCGGGGAGCGGAGCGACCCAGCGGAACTAGCAATGCCCCTGCCCGGCTTCGAAGAAACCGGACAGGGGCAAAGCATTGCGGAGAATGGGGGATTCGAACCCCCGAGGGCGTAAACCCAACACGCTTTCCAAGCGTGCGCCATAGGCCACTAGGCGAATTCTCCAGTGATCGTCGCCCGGAGGCGGCGTTCGACCTTGAGAACTCTACCGGGTTCGCGGCGTGGTGACGAACCGGGTGGGCTGGATCCTTGTCGGTGTCGGTATCGCAGGCCGCTCCGAGCATCCGGCCCTAGGGTTGGTCGCGTGTCGACACGCATCTACATCACGTCAGCAGAGGGCCACACCGGCAAGTCGACTGTGGCGCTCGGGGTGCTCGACACCCTGAGTCACGAGTTGGGCCGGGTGGGGGTGTTCCGGCCGGTCGCGAGGTCGACGTCGGAGCCCGACTATGTGCTCGAGTTGTTGCTCGCTCACGACAGCGTCGATCTGCCGTATGACGAGTGCATCGGCGTCACCTACGACGATGTCCACGCCGATCCCGATGCGGCGCTGGCGACGATCGTGGGTCGGTTCGCAGCCATCGAGCGGCAGTGCGACGCCGTGGTGATCGTCGGTTCCGACTACACCGATGTCGGCAGCCCGACCGAGCTGTCGTTCAACGCCCGTATCGCTGCCAACCTCGGGGCGCCCGTGCTGTTAGTGCTCGGTGGGCGCACGGCCGATGGTGACCGGTCTCGCACGGGGGCCGATATGCGTCAGGTCGCCGAGCTGACGACCATCGAGCTCCGCAACGAGCACGCGAGTCTGCTGGCCGTCGTCGCGAACCGCGTCGAGCCCGACTTGATGGCGGAGGTCGTTGCCGGCATCCGCGGGGCCCTCGAGGCCGGCCCCGAGGGCACCGTGCCGGTCTGGGCGCTGCCCGAAGACCGCGTGCTGGTCTCGCCGACCCTGCGCGCCGTGATGTCGGCGACGCGGGCTCGGCTGATCCGTGGTGACGACGCTCTGCTCGACCGCGAGGCCGTCGGCGTCGTGGTCGCCGCCATGTCGATGGAGAACGTGCTGCCCCGCCTCACCGAGGGCGCTGTCGTCGTGGTTCCCGGCGATCGTTCCGACGTTCTCGTCGCGACCGTGCTCGCGCACGCGTCTGACACGTTCCCGTCGCTGGCCGGCATCGTCTTGAACGGCGGGTTCGACCTCGCGCCACAGGTGGTGCGCCTCATCGGCGGTCTGAACAGCCCGCTCCCCATTCTCTGGTCGGAGCTCGGCACCTACGACACGGCCCTGCGCATCACGCAGACGCGCGGTCGCCTGGCGGCCGAGTCGCCGCGCAAGTACGACCTCGCCCTGTCGCTGTTCGAGACCAACGTCGACGGCGCCGAGCTGCTCCGGCTGCTGCAGGTCAGCCCCTCCGAGGTCGTCACACCGCTCATGTTCGAGTACCAGTTGCTCGAACGCGCTCGTGGCAACAAGAAGCACATCGTGCTGCCCGAGGGCGACGACGACCGCATTCTGCGCGCCGCCTCGTCGCTGCTCCAGCGCGGGGTCGCCGATCTCACCCTGCTCGGTAACGAGTCGAGCGTGCGCTCCCGTGGCGCCGAGCTCGGCCTCGACCTCGACGACGCCACCGTGCTCGACCCGAACGATCACGACCTGCAGACGAAGTTCGCCACTGAGTACGCCGCCCTCCGCGCACACAAGGGCGTCACGATCGATATGGCGATGGACACCGTCACCGACGTCTCGTACTTCGGCACGATGATGGTGACGATGGGGCTCGCCGACGGCATGGTGTCGGGCGCGAAGCACACCACGGCGCACACGATCCGGCCGTCGTTCGAGGTCATCAAGACCCGCCCAGGTGTGAAGGTCGTCTCGAGCGTGTTCCTGATGGCGCTCGCCGATCGCGTGCTGGTCTACGGTGACTGTGCCGTGATCCCCGACCCGACGGCGGAGCAGCTCGCCGACATCGCTATCTCGTCGGCCGAGACGGCAGTGCAGTTCGGGATCGAGCCGCGCATCGCGATGCTCAGCTACTCGACCGGAACCTCAGGATCCGGCGCCGACGTCGAAAAGGTCCGCGCCGCCACGGCGCTGGTTCGCGAACGCCGACCCGACCTCCTGGTCGAGGGCCCGATCCAGTACGACGCCGCCGCCGACCCCGGCGTCGCGGCCACCAAGATGCCCGACTCGCAGGTGGCAGGCCGGGCGACCGTGTTCATCTTCCCCGACCTCAACACGGGCAACAACACGTACAAGGCCGTCCAGCGGAGTGCTGGCGCCGTCGCTATCGGGCCGATACTGCAGGGGCTGAACAAGCCGATCAACGACCTGTCGCGCGGCGCCCTGGTGAGCGACATCGTGAACACGGTCGCCATCACCGCGATTCAGGCCGGTACCCAGTAGCAGTCGGGTCTGTCTCGGATCCTCGTTTTCTCTTCTTAGGAGCACCACTGTGAGCGCAGTCCTCGTCGTCAACTCCGGTTCGTCGTCGTTCAAGTACCAGCTGATCGAGCTCGAGGGGGAGCGGACTCTCGCCTCCGGCCTCGTCGAACGGATCGGCGAGGTGACCGGCGTCACGAAGCACAAGAACGCGAAGACCGGCGACGAGACGTTGAACGACTCGATCGCGATCCCCGATCACGCCGCGGGGTTCGCGGCGATGCTGAAAGCCTTCGAGCAGCACGGGCCCTCGTTCGACGAGCACCCGCTGATCGCGGTCGGGCATCGGGTCGTGCACGGCGGCTCGGAGTTCGATCGCGCCACCGTCGTCACCCCCGACGTCGAGAAGGCCATCGAGCGGCTCTCCGCCCTCGCGCCGCTGCACAACCCGGCGAACCTGCAGGGGATCCGCGCGGCCCGTGAGGCCTTCCCCGACTCGCCGCAGGTCGCCGTGTTCGACACGGCGTTCCACCAAACGCTCGCCCCCGCCGCCTACACGTACGCGATCGACGCGGCGCTCGCCGAGAAGCACTCGATCCGCCGCTACGGGTTCCACGGCACATCGCACAAGTTCGTCTCGCAGGCCGCCGCGGACTTTCTCGGCAAGCCGCTTGCCGAGCTGAAGATGATCGTGCTGCATATCGGCAACGGAGCCTCCGCGACCGCGATCGACGGCGGACGAAGCATCGAGACGTCGATGGGCCTCACGCCCCTCGAGGGCCTCGTGATGGGCACGCGCTCCGGCGACGTCGACCCGGCTGTCGTGTTCCACCTGCACCGCGAAGAAGGGCTCTCGCTCGAAGAGCTCGAGACGATGCTCAATAAGAAGAGCGGACTGCTCGGCCTCACCGGCAACGGCGACATGCGCGACGTCCAAGACGCAGCCTCGCGGGGCGACGAGGTCGCCGAGGGGGCCCTCGCCGTCTACCGGCACAGGATCCGGCACTACGTCGGCGCGTACATCGCGCAACTGGGCGGTCTCGACGCGATCGTCTTCACCGCCGGCGTCGGCGAGAACAACGCGCTGCTGCGGCGCCGCACCCTGCTCGGCCTCGACTTTCTCGGCATCACGATCGACGACGACCGCAACGAGCTCAGATCCCGCGACGCCCGCTACATCTCGGCGGAAGGGGCGCCGGTCGCCGTGCTGGTCGTGCCGACCGACGAGGAGCTCGAGATCGCGCGGCAGGCGGCTGCGCTGGTCTGAATTGGTTGGGCGCGACAGCGGTCGCGGCACCGGACCTCCGACAAGCTCCGGTCGTTCGGTGCTGCGACCGCTGTCGCGCCGCCATGGCGTAGTGAGGGGCGCCGGCTTGCGGGCAGACGTCGTACGGACTGGGGGACGTGCCGCGGCGCGGAGGTTAGTCCGCAGGGGGTGTGGAGCGGAGGGGGCGCGAATTTGAGAGCGATTGGATTCGGCGCCCGGGCGGTTGGTGTGATCTGTGGGGTGCCGGATCCTGATTGCTCTCAAATTTGCACCGCGACCGACGCCGCGACCTGGGAACATGGCGGAGCGGTGGGGGTCGCAGTGCCGGGAGGCCGGAGCTTGTCGGAGGTCCGGCACCGCGACCCACGCCGCGACCAGTGAACATGGCGGAGCGGTGGGGGTCGCAGTGCCGGGTGGCCGGAGCTTGTCGGAGGTCCGGCACCGCGACCCACGCCGCGACCAATAAGTTCAGTACTTGATGGTGCTCAGGGCATCGCCGATCGGGATCTCGCCGGCTGTGACCTCGAACTGCGTCTTGACGGCGGTGCCCTCGATCAGCGACGTGGCGATGACGTCGGCCACATCGGCGCGCGAGATCTCGCCGCTGTCGAGTCGCGATCCCACGGCGATTGTGCCCGTCGCGGGGTCGTCGGTGAGGGTGCCGGGGCGGACGATGGTCCAGTCGAGCCCGTCGCGAGCGCGAACGTTGGCATCGGCCTCGCTCTTCGCGCGCAGATAGACCTGGAACACATCGTCGTCGGCCGCGGGAAGCTCAGCACGCTTCGCATCGAAGTCGTCGGTGTGCATGGCTGACACAAGCACGTACCGCGAGACCCCGGCCGCCTCAGCGGCATCGGCCAGAAGGATCGCGCCATCTCGGTCGATGGTGAGCTTGCGCTCCGCCCCGCTGCTACCGCCGCCACCGGCAGCGAAAACGACGGCATCGGCTCCGTCGAGGTGACCCGCGAGGGTGGCGACATCGGTGCTCTCAAGGTCGAGCACGAGTGCGCGCGCCCCGACTTTCTCGAGATCAGCGACGTGATCGGTGTTGCGGACAATGCCGACCGGGTCGTGACCCGCTGTCGACAGCTGACGTTCAAGGAGCTGGGCGATCTTGCCGTGACCACCGGCGATGACGATTCTCATGGGTCTATCCAACCCGGGTGTCCTGCATGCGCGGTGGAAACCGCTAAAGTGGATGTCGGCTCCCCACGTGGCGCCATCCAGGCCAACTCCCCCAGGGCAGAAATGCAGCAAGGGTAACCGGGCTCTGGCGGGTGCGTGGGGAGTCTTTTGTTTTCTCGCCTGGCTCGAAAACCGCGGCGCACCGGCCAGTGGTGCTTTTAGGCAGCGGCTTCGCCGCGCCGGCGGGTGCGTGGAGAGTCTTTCTTTTTGCGCGCTGGTTCGCGGGCAGGCTGCGGGGGGTCTGCAAATTCGAAGGAGAAACGTCGGGGGAGGCAGCCCGATCGGCATAAGTGCGCTCGGCTGGGGCGGTTTTTCCTTCAAATTCGGGCGGGGGGACGGCGCGACACTCGTTCTGGGGGTACGAGCGAACCAGATTGGTTGGTTCGGCGTCCAGTGATCTGCTTATGATGGCCACACCAAAACGGCCGAGCTCCTCACCAGAGTGACGCCACCTCCCTCACCAGGAGGCCCCCGCAGGGAAAGGACGCGACCGTGACGTCGCACACCAGGATCAGGATCACCGCGACACGCGGCAACTCACCCTTGTCGTCTTTCGCCTTGCGTACTCCGTCTCGCTGCCCCCGTGCGGCGCGAGGCGGCTCCGCGGGATGCGCGCCTCACCACCGCGCATCCCGCATCTCTCCGTCGACCCACTCGGCCTAACGGCACCACCCGCACACCGCCGTCCCTCACCAGGTCGGCACTTGCACCACCTGCACCACCGCCGACCCTCACCAGGTCGACAGCCGCAGCACCAGCACCACCCGCATCGCCTCACCAGCACCGCGGCAGCTCGACCCTCCCGACCCACCACCGGGGGGTTTCCGGATCAGTGACAGGCCCGACCTGTCAGGAAGAAGCACCCCATGCACCGCCAGAGGTCTACCCGAACCCTCCTCCGAGGCCACCTTCTTCTCCGCGCCGGTGTCGCCACCGTCGTGGGCGCACTCATCGCCGCGTCGGCCGTGGTCCCCGCGCAGGCGGCCACGACTGACGTGACCGAGGCGGAGGGTGCGCTCCTCTCCGGTTCGGGGATCGTCGACCTCGACAACATCGCGGCACTGCGCGGGGCGTACTCCGCGGCTCCGACCGCCGGGGGAGTCGTGGCCAACCCCCTCGACGTGACGGCTGCCAACGCGGTCAACGTCGATCTCGGCAACGGCGTGCGCCTGCTCGGCACCAACGGGCTCCTGACGCTCGGCGTCGCGGGGCAGTACGCGAGCACGACGCCGACGTCGGCGACCGCCGCTTCGGGCCTGATCGGCTCCGACGGCTCCATCGGGGTCGGGCCGGGCACCGCCGGGGGCGTCTCGACGCTGAACCTCACTCCGCTGCTCAGCCGGGTGGGCGCAGCATCGGCTGTGGCCTCCGCCGCGCAGCTCGACATCGGCGCTCTCGCCTCCCGCATCCAGGCTCAACGCGGAACGACCGTGCAGCCCACCACCGACTACGGCATCGCGAGCGCGAAATTCGCCGTCACGAGCCCGGCTGTCGCCGGCCTGAACACGTCACTGCAGACGTCGGTCAACGGCATCGGCAGCAGCATCAACAACCTGGCGTCGAACCAGTCCGCGCTGAACGGCGTCGTCTCGGGAACGACGGGCGACCTCACGACGGCTCTGGGCACTCTGATTCCCGGCCTGGTGAGCGTCAACAACACGAACCTGACCGCGACGATCACCGGCCTGAACCTCGGCGCGGTGACCGCACCGGTCCTCGCTCGGAGCTACACCTCCGGTGCCGTGACGATCACCCCCTCGACCGGTCAGATCGTCATAGACCTCAACACCCTCCAGGCTCTGAACGGCCAAGCCCCCAACACCGAGTTGCTCTCGACGCCTGCTCTGCGGAGCGTCATATCGGCGGCCATCCAGGACATCCTCGTCTCCCAGGTTCCAGCGGCTCTCAACACCGCGGTCGTCGCGGCGATCGGAACCGCGACCGTCAACGCCACGCTCACCGCCAACGTCGCTGTCGCCGGACTCAATGTCACTCGCCTCAACGTCGGCATCACGACGACCCTCGGGAACCTGCTTAAGACCACAGGCCGCACTCCGGCGACGGTCACCGCGACCGGTCAGGCTCTCGGCCTCGGCGGCATCGCGCTCTCGTCCGCAGTCCTCACCCCGGCACTCCAGCCGGTTGTCGACGGCACCCTCGTTCCCCTGCTCGGCGGAGTGTTCCAGCCGACGGTCGCCGGCATCCCCGACACCCTCGCGGCCGTCACCCGGCCCGTGAGCACCACCCTCGGTGGGCTGCCCGGGATCCTGAACCAGCTGGTCTCGATCACGGTCAACGCGCAAGACGCCTCCGGGTTCCAGGACGGGCGCGGCACCGACGCGGGCTCGCGATCGGTTCACGCGCTGCGCCTGAGCGTGCTGCCCGCGGTGAACGCGGCCACGGTCGATCTGGCGACGTCGACCGTGAAGGCCACCGTCACCGCGCCGGTCACGATCACGGCGCCGACGGCGGGCCAGCAGTTCACCGTCGCCACGTCGACCGCAACCCGTTCGATCACCGTCACGGGAACCGGCGAACCCGGTGCCGACATTGCCGTCGACCTGGGTCAGGGCCGCACCGGCACCGCGACGGTCGCCGCCGACGGCACCTGGAGCTCCACGATCCCGGCCGTGGGGGTGGGCTCTGTCACCGCCAGCGTCACGCAGACGTTCGGCGGCGCGACCACGGGCCCCGTGACCCGCGCCTTCACTGTCGTCGCGCAACAGCCGCTGACCATCACGGCCCCCACCGCGGGTCGTGCCTTCACCGTCGTCTCGCCGACTGCGAAGACGCCCGTCACCGTCTCCGGTACCGCGACACCGGGCGCCTCGATCGCCCTCAGCCTCGGCGCTCCGTCGGGCATCACGGGCACAGCGACCGCAGGATCCGACGGCACCTGGACCACGGATCTCACGGGCGTCCCCGTCGGCACGTACACGGTCAGTGCGACCCAGACATCGGGCGGTGTCACCTCGGCTCCCGTCACCCGGCCCTTCTCGGTCGTGGCCGGTGCAGGCCTCACCGTGACCGCGCCCGCCGACGGCACGCAGATCGTCGTGCCCGGCGCCGACTCCACGGCGACCGTCACGGTCGTCGGAACCGCCCAGCCGAACGCGACGGTCGACGCCTCGCTCGGCGGCGGTCTCACCGGCACCACGACGGCTGCGGCCGACGGAAGCTACAGCATCCCGGTCTCGGGCGTCGGTGTCGGACCGCACACCGTCAGCGTCACGCAGACCGTCGGCGGCGGGACCTCCGCTGCGGTCACCCGCGACATCACCGTCGTCGCGTCGTCGCCGCTCGTGATCCAGTCGCCTGCCGCGGGCGCCGAGTTCCGCGTGGCCGGGCCGACCGCCACGACGCCGGTGACCGTCTCGGGCACCGCCCAGGCCGGCGCGACCGTCGCCGTTCAGCTCGCCCCGGGCATCTCCACCTCGGTGACCGCGGGCGTGACCGGCACCTGGTCGGCTCCCTTCAGCAACGTCGGGGTCGGTGACTACACGGCCAGCGTCACCCAGACCGTTGCCGGCACGACCTCTCCCGCTCAGACCCGTGCGTTCCGCGTCATCGCGGGTGACCCGGTCGTCATCGAGGCGCCGGCCGCCGGTACGACGTCCGTCGTCGCGGCACCCACCTCTACTCGCCCCGTCACCGTCTCCGGCACCGCCGAGCCGCGTGCCGAGGTCACCGTCGTCCTCGACGACACCCACCAGGCGACCGTGACCGCCAGCCCGACCGGAGCCTGGGCCACGACCTTCACCGCCATCCCCGTCGGCGACTACCAGATCAGCGCTGCGCAGACCGTGAACGGCTCGACCTCGACCCCGGTCGTCCGGCCTTACTCGATCGTCGCCGCTGTGCCGGTCACGATCACGAGCCCCGACCCCGCGGTCGACGTCGTCGTGGCTCAGGACGGCCAGACCACCGCAGTGACGGTGGCCGGAACGGCCCAGCCGAACGCCGGCATCGCAGTCAGCCTCGGTGGCGGACTCACCGCCACGACAACCGCTGACGGCACCGGAGCCTGGAGCGTTCCGGTCACCGGAGTCGGCACCGGCGACTACGTCATCGCCGTTACCGAGACCGTCGGCGGCACCACCTCCCCGGCCGTCACTCAGCCCCTGACCGTCCGCGCGGGTGACCCCGTCGTGATCACCGCTCCTGCTCCTGGCACCGAGGTCACGGTGTTCGGAGCGAACGGAACCACCACGGCGGTCATCACCGGTACGGCTCAGGCCGGAGCGCGGGTGACAGCCGACCTGGCTCCGGGATTCACGGGAACCACCACGGCGTCGGCCGGCGGATCCTGGACTGTCCGGATCGCCGATGTGCCGGTGGGCGACTACCGCCTCAGCGCGACCCAGACGATCAACGGCACCAGCTCGACCACTGCGGCGCGTGACTTCTCGGTCGTCGTCGGTGGCGCCATCGTCATCGAGACGCCGGCCACCGGAACGGCATTCGCCGTGGCCGACCCCGACTCGGTGCGAGCCACCACGACCATCGCCGGTCGTGCTGACGGCGGCGCCGCGGTCGAGGTGACCCTCACGCGAGGCAACGACGCACCGATCATCCGCGACACCGTCGCCAGCGGGGCCGGCGCCTGGACGGTCTCGTTCGCCGACTTGCCCGTCGGTGACTACTCGGTCGAAGCGACGCAGACCGTGGGCGGCGCGACGGACTCCGCCACGGCGACGACGTTCTTCGTGGTCGCGAGCGAGCCGATCGCGATCACCGCACCCGTGGCGGGCACCGCCTACCGGGTCGCCGACGACGCCTCCGTGCTGCCGGTGACCATCCGCGGAACCGCTCAGCCGAACGCGACGGTCGACGTGCTCGTCGACGGCCGCACGCTCACCACGACCGCCTCCACGGGCGGCACCTGGTCGGTTCGCGCCGACGGCACGGCGGACGGCGCCGGAGCGGGCCTCGCCACCGGAACCTACCCCGTCTCGGCGACCCAGACGGTCGGCGGAACCACGTCGGCCACCCCGGCGACGACCTCCTTCTCGATCGTCGCGGGGGCGCCCTTCGACATCTCGACTCCGATCGCCGGAACCGAGCTGCAGGTGGCCGATGCCGACGCCACCCTCACCGTGCCTGTGACTGGCACCGGCGAATCCGGTGCCAGCGTCGCGGTCACGTACAACGGCGTCACCAAGACCGTCACCGCTGACCTCGTCACCGGTAACTGGTCGACCTCGTTCTCGGGCGTCGGTGTCGGCACCCCGACCTTCCGTGCCATCGAGACCGTCGGCACCACGTCCACGCCGGCCAAGACCCGCACCATCACGGTGACGGCCGCAGCGGCCGTCCGCGTCACCTCGCCCGCTGCCGGCGACGTCATCACCGTCGCGGGCCCGGGCTCCACCGTCGACGTCACCGTCACCGGTCGTGCCGAGCCGAATGCTCCCGTGAACGTCAACCTCGGCGGCGGCCTCACCGCAGCGGTGACCGCCGACGGAAACGGCATCTGGACCGCTCCCTTCGCCGACCTGCCGGTCGGCGGCTACACCGCCTCCGTGACCCAGACGGTCAACGGCACGGTGTCGACACCCATCACCTCCTCCTTCTCGGTGGAGGCGGGCGACCCTGTCGTCATCACGAGCCCGGTCGACGGCGGTCGGATCACGGTGGCCGATGCCGACGCCACCGCAACCGTGCGCGTGGTCGGCACCGCCGAGCCCAACGCCGACATCAGCATCGACATCGACGGCCGCACGGCCGCGACGACGGCCGACGACAACGGCGACTGGTCGGCACCCGTGACCGGTGTCGACGTCGGGACGCACACCATCGCGGTGACGCAGACCGTCGGCGGCACGACCTCCGACCCGACCACCTCGACGGTGACCGTCGCGGCGGGCGCGCCCCTCGTGATCGGGGCACCCCGGGCCGGCAGCACCATCACCGTCGCCGATGCCGCCTCGCGGGTCGACGTGCCGGTCTCGGGCACGGCACAGCCGCGCGCCACCGTCCGCATTCGCCTCGACGCGGGTGACCCCGTCGACGTGACCGCCGACGCCGACGGCAACTGGGCGACGACGTTCGCCCGCGTCGCCGTCTCCGCCGACGCCTACACGCTGCACGCGACCCAGACGGTCGGCGGCACGACGTCGGCCGAACTCGACCGCAGCTTCCGGGTCGTTGCCGGCGCCGAGGTCACGATCGCCACGCCTACGGTCGGACAGACCTACACGGTCGCCCGCGACGACTCGACGACCGACGTCGTGGTGCGCGGAACGGCCGAGCCACGATCGACCGTCACGGCCGAGATCGCCGGCGGTACTGCGGCGACGACGACAGCCACCGCAGGGGGTACCTATGAGCTGACGCTCGAGGACGTCCCCACCGGCACACCGACGATTGAGGTCCGCCAGACGATCGGCGGCACCACGTCGACCGATCCCGCGACGGTCCGCATCGTCGTGGCACCGGCTGCGCCCGTCACCATCACCGACCCCGCGACCGGCACGACCCTCCTGGTCGGCACCACCGGCGAAACGGTCGACGTGCCGTTCAGCGGCACCGGCCAGCCCGGCGCCAACCTCACGGTGTCGCTCGGCGGCGGTCTCACCGCCACCACGACGGTCGACGGCGACGGCAACTGGACGACCATCGTCCGCGACGTGACTGTCGGCGACAAGACCGCCACCGTCACGCAGACGATCGACGGAGTCGACTCGACCCCGGCGACCCGCGACCTGACCGTCGCCGTCGCGGATGGCGTGACCATCTCGGATCCTGCCGTCGGAGCCTCGTTCCCCGTCGCGACAGCCACCGGGCTGGTGGATGTGCCGGCCGCCGGCACCGCGCAGCCGAACACCACGGTGCGCGTCACGCTCGACGACGGCACCGCGGTGACCGTGACGTCGAACGACGACGGCCGCTGGAACCACACGTTCCAGGACGTCGCCGTCGGTGACCACACGGTCAGCGCCGTGCAGATCCTCGACAACGGCGCCACCCCGGCAGTCGTCCGCGCCTTCGAGGTGGCCGTCGCTCCGGCCGCGACCATCTCGACGCCCCGCCCCGGGCAGCAGTTCGCCGTGGCTGCGGGTGACACCGCGACGGTTCCCGTCTCGGGCACAGGGCTGCCGGGCGCATCGATCCTGGTGACGCTCGACGGAGGACGCGCGAGGACCGTCACGGTCGACGGCTCCGGATCCTGGTCGACGACCTACGCCGGCGTCGCAGTCGGCACGGGACAGGTGGTCGAGGCCACGCAGACCGTCGGCGGAACAGCGCAGGATCCGATCGATGTCACCTTCGACGTCGTGGTCAGCGCCGCTCCGGCGGCTCCCGTGGCGATCACCAGCCCCGCAGCGGGCGCCGTGATCCCCGACACGACCGGTGACGGCACGGTCGACGTGCCCCTCACCGGAACCGGCGAGCCGGGTTCGACCATCGACGTCGACCTCGGCGGCGGCTCCACCGCCACGACGACCGTCGGTACCGGCGGCGACTGGGCGGTCACCGTCTCGGACGTGCCGGTCGGACCGATCACGGTCGTCGTCACGCAGACGACCGACGGCGTCGTCACGGGCTCCGACAGCCTGGCGATCGTCGGCGAGACCGTCGCGCCGGCCGTCATCACGGTCCCGGATTCGGGGGCTTCGTTCCCCGTGGCGACCGCTGACTCGACCGCCGACATCACCGTAAGGGGTACCGGCGAGCCGGGAGCCCGGGTGACCGTGTCGCTCGGCGCCGGCCTCACCGGCACCGACACCGTGTCTGCCGGCGGCACCTGGTCCGTCATCGTGGCCGACGTCCCCGTGGGTCAGTTCACCGTCACGGTGAGCGAGACCGTCGACGGAGCCACGCTGCCCGATGTGACTCAGCCGCTCGAGGTGGTGGTCGGCGACGCCGTCGCGATCACGACACCGCGCGACGGATCGACCGTCGTCACTCCGGTGGGCAGCACGACGTCGAGCCTGCCGGTCTCCGGGACGGCCGACCCGGGAGCCCTCGTCAGCGTCACGCTCGACGGCGGCACACCGAAGACGGTCAACGCCGACTCGGACGGCGACTGGTCGGTGACCTTCACCGGCGTCGACAACGGCGACCACACGATCGCCGCAAGCGAGACGCTGGCCGACGGAGCCACGACACCGGTCACGAGCACCATCACGACGCGGGCCGCGGCCGCCGCAGCGATCACCTCGCCGCAGCGCAACCAGCAGTACGAGGTCATCGCCGGAACCACTCCCACGATCGTCGTGACCGGAACCGGTGAGCCCGGTGCCACCGTGTCGGTTGCGGTGACGGGTTCGCCAGCCACGACCGTCAGGGTGACCGCGCAGGGCACCTGGTCGGCAACGTTCGCGAACGTCTCGGCCGGAGATCACGTCGCCTCGGCGACGCAGACCTTCGGGGGAGTCGCCGGCGATCCCACGCGGGTGCCGTTCTCGGTCGTCGAAACCGCGACCCCGGTCGTAGGACCGACGATCACCAGCCCGACCACGGGTCAGATCGTCCGCGACGACGACGGTGACGGCTACTTCGACGTCACCGTCCGCGGAACCGGCGACCCCGGCTCGACCATCGAGGTCGACCTCGGCTCCGGGATCACCCGCACGGTCACGGTCGGCACCGACGGAACCTGGGCGACGACGGTCACCGCAGTTCCCGACGGCCCGCAGACGATCGTGGTCACGCAGACGACCGGCGGCGACGTCACCGGCTCGGCGAGCGTCTCGATCGAAGGATCCCAGGCAGCGCCGATCACCATCAGCGCACCGACTGCGGGTCAGCGCATCAACGCCCCGGCGACCGGACCGGCGACGATCACCGTCACGGGTCGGGCCGAACCCGGCGCCGCCATCCGGCTGCGACTCGACAACGGGACGGTCGTCACGACCACCGCCGCCGGCGACGGATCGTGGAGCATCCCGCTCGAGGGGGTCGGCGTAGGCAGTCACAGCGTCTCGGCCACCGAAACCGTCGGGGCCTCGACATCGGCTCCCGTCAGCGTCGCGTTCACGGTGGTCAGCGCGGCTCCGGCCGGCACGATCACGGTTCTCGCCCCGGCGCCTGACGCGCTGATCGTCGACCGCGACGGCAACGGCTCCGAGCCGGTCACCGTCTCGGGCACCGCGACCTCCGGCGCCCTGGTGACCGTGGTCCTCGACGACGGCGTCACCCTGACGACGACTGCGAGCGACGCGGGAGAGTGGAGCGTCCTGTACCCGGGAGTCTCGACCGGTTCGCACTCGTTCGTGGCATCGCAGACCGCTAACGGACTCACCACGAGCGCCCCGAGCCAGGACTTCCTGGTGCGAGCCACCGATCCGATCGTGATCTTGCAGCCGGCACCGGGCTCGACGTTCCTGGCTACCACAGACGGAACGGCCACCATCCGCGTGGCCGGGACGTCGGATCCTGGAGGTCTCGTGACGGTGTCCGTCGACAACGGCCGCAACTTCACGACCACGGCCGATGACAACGGTGCCTGGACGCTGGACATCTCGGGGGTCGCTCCCGGCCAGCACACCGTCACCGCGACGGAGACCGTGCTCGGATCCACCTCCGACCCGGTGTCGACCGTGTTCGGAGTGATGAGCCCGCCGTCCACCGGTGGCGGCCAGCCCGGCACCGGGGGCGGCGAGCCGGGCACCGGAGGCGGCGACCCCGGCACCGGTGGCGGTGACCCCGGCACCGGGGGCGGTGACCCCGGCACCGGGGGCGGCCAGCCGGGAACGGGTGGCGGTCAGCCGGGCACGGGTGGCGGCACAGGCGGCGGTACCGGCACCGGTAACGGCGGGACGGGCTCCGGCTCTGGTGGCACCGGAACGGGCTCCGGCTCGGGAACGGGCTCCAACCAGGATCCGGCTCTCTCGCCGGCAGGCACCGGCGGAACCGGCACCCCCGGGTCGCTGGTCGACGGCGCCCTCGCTTTCACAGGCTCGACCGTCCTCCCATGGGCGGCCGTAGGCGCAGGCATCCTCGCGCTCGGTCTCGGGATGTTGGGTGCATCCCGCGCACTGAGCACATTCAGGTCGAGGAGACGCTAGCGCCGTGAGGAGCGGCCTTCCCCCTTCGGGTGGGGGAGGGCCGCTCCGTTCGTGTTCCCGGGGCTCCGAGTGTCGGTGGCGACGGCTAGTCTTTCTCCGTGGTCACCGCTCTATATCGCCGCTACCGGCCCGAGACTTTTGCCGAACTCATCGGTCAGACTCAGGTGACCGATCCGCTCCGCACAGCGTTACGCACGAACCGCGTCAACCACGCGTATCTCTTCAGCGGCCCCCGGGGCTGCGGTAAGACGACGTCGGCGCGGATCCTTGCTCGCTGTCTTAACTGCGCCGAGGGCCCCACCGACACGCCCTGCGGCGTCTGCCCCAGCTGTGTCGAGCTCGCTCGCGACGGCAGCGGCTCGCTCGACGTAATCGAGATCGACGCCGCGAGCCACGGTGGTGTCGAAGACAGCCGCGACCTTCGCGACCGGGCGATCTTTGCGCCGGCTCGCGACCGCTACAAGATCTTCATCCTCGACGAGGCCCACATGGTCACGAACCAGGGCTTCAACGCCCTGCTCAAGATCATTGAAGAGCCGCCCGAGCACGTGAAGTTCATCTTCGCGACCACCGAGCCAGAAAAGGTCATCGGCACGATCCGGTCGCGCACCCACCACTACCCGTTCCGGCTGGTTCCGCCCGCGCAGATGCTCGACTACATCGGGTCGCTCTCCGAGACCGAGGGTGTCGTGGCCGCACCCGGCGTGCTGCCGCTCGTCGTCCGCGCCGGTGGCGGGTCTGTGCGCGACACGCTCTCGCTGCTCGACCAGCTCATGGCCGGGTCCGAGGCCGGGTCGATCGAATACGAGCGGGCCGTCGCGCTGCTCGGCTACACGCACGCATCGCTCCTCGACGGCGTGATCGACGCTCTCGGTGCCCGCGACGGTGCCGCGACCTTCGCCGCCATCGACCGAGTCGTCCAGACCGGTCAAGATCCGCGCCGGTTCGTCGAAGACCTCCTCGAACGCCTGCGCGACCTCATCGTCGTCGGCGCCACCAACGAGGGCGCCTCCGCCGTACTGCGCGGCATCACCGCCGACGAGCTCGACCATCTCGGCCGCCAGGCCCACTCGTTCGGTCAGGCCGAACTCTCTCGCTCGGCCGACGTGGTCAACCGGGCTCTCACCGACATGACCGGCGCGACCTCGCCGCGACTGCACCTCGAGCTCATGGTCGCGCGCATCCTCGTACCCGAGAGCGACGAGTCCGGCCGCGGCGCCCTCGCGCGGGTCGAGCGGCTCGAGCGTCGGGTCGGGGTGTCTGATTCTTCCGCTCCTGCCGGCTCTGCCGGGGCTTCTGTTGGCGGGGTGCCTGCTAGTGCTGCCCCTGCTGCTTCGGCTCCTGCTTCTCGTGTCGCCTCTGCGGCTGCCGGTTCTGCCTCTCCCGGTGCCACCGCATCCTCGTCCACCCCTGCCTCCGCAGCACCGACTTCGTCGACGCCTACCTCGTCCTCTCCGGCGGCCGCCGCCGACGCCTGGGCCCAGGTCGCGCCTGCTGCTGCGCCTGTCGTCTCTAGTGCCTCTGCTGCTGCTGCTGCTGACGTGCCTGCCGCCTCTGCTGCCGCCGTGCCTGCCGCTGCCGCTGCCGATTCGTCGCCCGCGTCGGCGTCGGCGTCGGCGTCGTCTCCGTCGTCCGCCGCTCAGCCGGATCCCGCCGAACCGTCGCTGCCTGGCTCGTCGCACTCCGCAGCCTGGGCGCAGACGCCCGAGGTCGAGAACGCGGTCGAGAAGCCCGGCGCCGGTGTCGCCGGGGGCACCGTCAGCCTGCAGCAGCTCCGCGACAGCTGGCCCGAGATCCTCGAGATCGTCGAGCGCGACAAGCTGTCCGCCTGGATGGTCGTCATGACCGCCACCGTCCGCGATTTCACCGGCGACGTTCTGACACTGCTGTTCCCGAGCCACAACGACGTCGAGCTGTTCAAGCGACCCGTGGGTGCCGGCGAAGGAGTCAGCGAATTCCTCCGACGTGCCATCCAGCAGGTCCTCGGCATCCGTGTCAAATACATCGCCCGCGTCGAAGAGGCGGGCGGCACCTCGCAATCGACGACACCGGCCCAGCCGTCAGCCCCGGCGGCTACGCCGGCGCCCGTCGAGTCGGCCCGCGCCAGCGACTCGCCCGCATCGGCACCGGCTACGGCCCCATCGGCCTCCGCCGCGTCGGCGTCGGCTCCCTCGGCATCGGCTCAGGCTACGGCGCAGTCCGCACCACGGGCACCGGCACCGGCGCCCAGCCCTTCGACGTCCGTGTCGGCACCGCCCAGCGCGTCCGCACCCACCACGGGCTGGGATGTCGCTGCCATCCCGCAGTCCGCTCCACCCGAGCCTGACGAGCCCATCGGCGACATTCCCGAGCCCGACCTTCCTGAAACGATCACGGAGGAGCCGGCCGGAGGAGTGCCCCCGTTAGGCGCGACACCGCCGATCGAGGGCGGGGCAAGCCAGTCGCAGCCCGACGCGGCGGGGCGGCAGCCGGATCCTTCGGTTTCGACTCCGGCCACGGCACCGCGAAGCGCCGGACGCACCATTCCTCAGACCTCGCGCTATGGCGAGGCGGTCGTGCGGGAGATCCTCGGGGCGCAGTTCATCCAGGAAGAGACGATTGCGCCGCGCGTGAGCCCGCTGTCCGCACCACCGAACGAGAGCAACTGACGTGTACGAAGGCATCGTCCAAGACCTGATCGACGAGTTCGGGCGCCTTCCCGGTATCGGGCCGAAGTCGGCTCAGCGCATCGCCTTCCACATCCTGCAGACCGAAACTTTCGACACGACGCGACTCGCCGAACTGCTGGTCGACGTCAAGACGAAGGTGCGGTTCTGCGAGATCTGCGGCAACGTGACCGAAGAAGAGCGGTGCTCGATCTGCCGCGATCCTCGTCGGTCGCCCGCGACCATCTGCGTCGTCGAAGAGGCGAAAGACGTGCAGGCGATTGAGCGCACCCGCGAGTTCCGCGGCCTGTACCACGTGCTCGGCGGAGCGATCAGCCCCATCGACGGCATCGGGCCCGACGACCTGCGCATCCGCCAGCTCGTGCAGCGCCTCGCCGACGACACCGTCACCGAGGTCATCATCGCGACCGACCCCAACCTCGAGGGCGAGGCCACCGCCACCTATCTGTCGCGGATGCTGTCGCCGTTCGGGCTGCGCGTCACCCGGCTCGCCTCGGGGCTGCCCGTCGGCGGCGACCTCGAATACGCCGACGAGGTCACGCTCGGGCGTGCGTTCGAGGGGCGGCGGGTCGTCAGCGACTAGCTGCGCGCGCGGGTTTGCTCGGGGCTCGGTGCTCGGCAACCTGACGCGAATCGGCCAAACTGACGCGGCGCGCCGCGTCTGGATGGCCGATCCGCGTCGGTTTGCGCAGCGTCTACCGTCACATCGAGTTATCCACAACTTGCTTGCAGGCCCTCCATGCGCATGCTCACTCCGTCATCGTTGATGTATGACATTTTCGCCGGCCGTCTCCCGCCTTATTCGAACGTCTGACCTGCTGCGGGCCGGTCACGACGACCACTCGCTCCGTCGCGCGGCCGATCGGGGCGAGCTCACGCGGATCGTGCCGGGGGTTTTTCTTCCCTCAAGCACCTGGTCCGGCCTCGACCTCAGAGTCCAGCATCTGCTCCGAGCCGAGGCCATCCGGCCAAGCGTGAGCGACAGCAGCGCCTTCTCACATCTCACGGCCGCGGCCTTTCATGGTTGGGCGTCACTCCAGCCGTGGCCCGATAGGCCGGCGGTGACCGATCCCGTCGTAGCTCGATCTCGCAAAGGGGCGACGCGGTTGGTGCACGCGTCTCCTTTGGCATCGAGCGACACGGAATGGCGCTACGGCTACCGCGTGACGGAGCCCGGTCGAACGGCGCTCGACTTGGCCACGAACCTTCCGTTTGCAGAAGCCGTCGTCTCACTCGACAGCGCTCTCCGCGATCCTCAGGAGCACGGTCCCGTGGTTCCCGACAGCGATGAAGCCGATAAAACCGTTCTGACTCTCGATCAGCTCGATGCGGCATCTCGTCGACGAGGCGCGATTCGAGCCCACCGCCGATTCAGAACCGTTCGATCGTTCGTGGATGGGCGGTCGGGGTCGCCAGGAGAATCGCTGAGTCGAGTGGTTCTCAACGAGCGTGGATGGCCGCCACCTGTGCTGCAGCAGCCTTTCGTCGATAAGTGGGGCCTGATCGGGTACGCCGATTTTTGGTGGCCGCAATTTGGCGTGATCGGCGAATTCGACGGCTATGTCAAGTACTCACAGGGGAACTACCTCAAAGGGGCGGCCCCTGCCGACGCTGTCGTTGCTGAAAAGCGGCGAGAAGATCGACTCCGGGCGCTCCCCGAAGTTCGTACCGTCGTGCGCTGGATGTGGAGTGACGTCACCCGTGCTGAACGCCTCGACGGGTTGCTCGCGGCCGCAGGCGTGCGAAAGGCAAGGTGATGTGACGCATTTCGGCCAAACCGTCGCGGCGAGCCAGGTCAGATTGGCCGAAGCGCGTCAGGTTGCACGCGCGGGGCGGACCGGGTGTACCGGCCACAGCGCCGTAACGCCGACGAAACGTCCCATACAATTTCAAGGCCAGTACCCCCGACCCCCCCAGGAGCCCTTCCGTGAGCTTGATCGTGCAGAAATTCGGCGGATCGTCCGTTGCCGACGCCGAGAGCATCAAGCGGGTCGCGAAGCGCATCGTCGAGACGCGCAAGGCGGGCAACGAGGTCGTCGTCGCGGTGAGCGCAATGGGCGACACCACCGACGAGTTGCTCGATCTGGCCAACGAGGTCACTCCGATCCCGGCCGGCCGCGAGCTCGACATGCTCCTGACCGCGGGGGAGCGCATCAGCATGGCCCTGCTCGCCATGGCGATCCGCGGTCTGGGTGTCGAGGCCCGCTCCTACACGGGCAGCCAGGCCGGAATGATCACCGACGCCCAGCACGGCAAGGCCCGCATCGTCGACGTCACTCCCGGCCGCATCCGCGAGGCGCTCGACCAGGGTGCGATCGCCATCGTCGCCGGATTCCAGGGCTTCAACCGGACGACGGGCGACATCACGACTCTCGGTCGCGGCGGATCCGACACCACGGCCGTCGCGCTCGCGGCAGCCCTCGACGCTGACGTCTGCGAGATCTACACCGACGTCGACGGAATCTTCACCGCCGATCCCCGCGTCGTGCCCAAGGCCCGCAAACTCGATCGGATCACCAGCGAAGAGATGCTCGAGCTGGCCGCTGCCGGGTCGAAGGTCCTCTACATCCGCGCGGTCGAGTATGCCCGGCGCCACGGCGTCACCCTGCACGTCCGCTCGTCGTTCAACAACAACGAGGGCACACTTGTCGTCAACCCGAAAGAGGGAGAGAACGTGGAAGAGCCGATCATCGCCGGCGTGGCCGGAGACCTCAGCGAGGGCAAGATCACGGTCGTCGGCGTGCCCGACAAGCCCGGCAAGGCGGCCGAGATCTTCCGCACCGTCGCCAAGACGGGCGCGAACATCGACATGATCGTGCAGAACGTCTCCGCTGCGGCGACGAGCCTCACCGACATCTCGTTCACCCTGCCGAAGTCAGACGGTACGACCGTCATGCAGGCTCTCGAATCCGAGCGCGAGGCGATCCAGTTCCAGAGCCTCCTGTACGACGACCAGATCGGCAAGCTCGCCCTGGTCGGAGCAGGCATGCGCACCAACGCCGGAGTCAGCGCAAAGCTCTTCACCGCTCTCTACGAGTCGGGCATCAACATCGAGATGATCTCGACCAGCGAGATCCGCATCTCGGTCGTCACGCGGGCTGACACCCTCAACGACGCGCTGCGAGTCGTCCACGCCGCTTTCGGCCTCGACAGCGACGAGATCGCGGTCGTGCACGGCGGCACCGGCCGCTGACGCGCCGGGAAGAAATAAGGATCCCACGGGGTTCAGCGAGCAGACACCACGCGACTCGACACCGGGCATCCACACGCACGACGCCCCGCGAGACGGCACCCCGCAGCACCCCGGCACCCCGAGATACCCGGCGACACGACACCCCCCGACACCCCGCTCTACGACACGAAAGAGACGAACCCATGGCTGAAGGACTCCGCGTAGGCGTTGTCGGCGCAACCGGCCAAGTGGGCGCCGTGATGCGCCGCCTGCTCGAGGAGCGCGAGTTCCCGATCGCCGAGATCCGTTTCTTCGCGACGTCGCGCTCGGCCGGCACGACGTTGCCGTTCCGCGGCGAAGAGGTCGTCGTCGAAGATATCGAGTCGGCCGATCCGTCCGGCCTCGACATCGCTCTGTTCTCGGCCGGTGCTACGGGGTCGAAGAAGCACGGGCCGCGGTTCGCCGACGCCGGAGTGCTCGTCATCGACAATTCGAGTGCGTGGCGCATGGATCCTGACGTTCCCCTGGTCGTGAGCGAGGTCAATCCGCACGCGATCGACGAGGCCGTCAAGGGCATCGTCGCCAACCCGAACTGCACGACCATGGCGGCCATGCCGGTGCTCAAGGTGCTCGACGCCGAAGCGGGCCTCGAACGCCTGACCGTCAGCACCTATCAGGCGGTCTCCGGGTCGGGCCTCGCCGGAGCCGAAGAGCTGCTGTCGCAGGTGACCGCGGCTGTCGCGCAAGACACGATCGGCCTCGTGCAAGACGGTTCGGCCGTGAACTTCCCCGAGCCGGTCAAGTACGTCGCACCGATCGCGTTCGACGTGATCCCGTTCGCCGGCAACCTCGTCGACGACGGCCTGAACGAGACCGACGAAGAGAAGAAGCTCCGCAACGAGAGCCGCAAGATCCTCGAGCTTCCCGACCTGCGCGTCAGCGGCACCTGCGTGCGCGTTCCCGTGTTCACCGGACACTCGCTGTCGATCAACGTCGAGTTCGCTCGCGACATCACGCCCGAGCGGGCCACCGAGATCCTCTCGTCTGCGCCGGGTGTCGTTCTCACCGATGTGCCGACGCCGCTCCAGGCTGCCGGGCAAGATCCGAGTTTCGTTGGGCGCATCCGCCACGACGAGGGGGCGCCGGGCAACCGCGGCCTGGCCCTGTTCATCTCGAACGACAACCTGCGCAAGGGGGCCGCGTTGAACGCCGTGCAGATCGCCGAGATCGTGGCTGAGAGACGAGCGAGCGCGACGGCTTAGAATCGGCGTCGTGACTGTTGCAACGGAGCCCATCGACGTCGCCCTCATCGGCGGCGGAATAATGTCTGCGACCCTGGGGGCGCTGCTGAAGCAGCTCCAGCCCGACTGGTCGATCGAGATCTACGAGGCGCTGAACGACGTCGCGCAGGAGAGCAGCAACCCGTGGAACAACGCGGGCACCGGCCACTCCGCTCTGTGCGAGCTGAACTACACCCCGCAGAAGGCCGACGGCTCGATCGAGATCTCGAGTGCCGTCAAGGTCAACGAGCAGTTTCAGGTCTCGCGCCAGTTCTGGTCGTTCCTGATTGGCGAGGGCGCGCTGCCCGAGCCGGATCACTTCATCAACGAGACGCCACACATGAGCTTCGTCTGGGGCGCAGCCAACGTCGAGTACCTCCGCAAACGGCACGTGGCTCTCGACGGCCACCCGCTCTTCAAGGGCATGGAGTTCAGCGACGACCCGGAGACGATCGCCAAGTGGGCGCCGTCGCTCATTCCCGGCCGCGCCGCGGGGCAGCCGATCGCCGCGACGCACATTCTCGCGGGCACCGACGTCGATTTCGGCTCCCTCACGCGTGAGCTGCTCGACTACCTCACGAGAAACGGCGCCGGGCTGTCGCTCGGGCACCGGGTCACGAACCTGACCAAGAATCGCGACCGCACCTGGACCATCGCCCTCAACCGCGGCGCGACCAACGAGCCCATCGAGGTTCGTGCGAGGTTCGTTTTCGTGGGTGCCGGCGGCGGCGCTCTCGGGCTCCTGCAAAAGTCGGGCATTCGCGAGATTCGAGGATTCGGCGGTTTTCCGGTGTCGGGGGAGTTCCTTCGCACCGACAACCCCGAGGTCGTGGCCACCCACCAGGCGAAGGTGTACGGCAAGGCGTCGGTCGGCGCCCCGCCCATGTCGGTGCCCCACCTCGACACCCGAGTCGTCGACGGCGAGGCGAGCCTCATGTTCGGGCCCTACGCGGGGTTCAGCCCGAAGTTCCTCAAGAGCGGCTCGTATCTCGACCTGTTCAAGTCGATCCGCCTGCACAACCTCTACCCAATGATCCGGGTCGGCCTTGCGAACTTCGACCTCATCAAGTACCTCGTGAGCCAGCTCGCCGCCTCCAAGCGAACCAAGTTCGAGGCCCTTCTCGAGTTCATGCCGAACGCCGACCCGAAAGACTGGTATCGCATCACCGCCGGTCAGCGCGTCCAGGTCATCAAGAAAGACGCCAAGAAGGGCGGGGTGCTGCAGTTCGGAACCGAGGTCGTCGCGGCGGCCGACGGCTCGATCGCGGGCCTCCTCGGTGCGTCGCCGGGTGCCTCTACCGCAGTCCCGATCATGCTCGACGTGCTCGAGCGTTGCTTCCCGGCGAAGAAAGACGAGTGGGCTCCCAAGCTCAAGCGCATGATCCCGACGGTCGGCGAGTTGCTTGCAGTCGACGAGCAGAAGGCGGCGGCGACCATGCATGCCACGGCGGAAACTCTCAGGATCCACGCCTAAGCCCGATCACCCCGACGCCGGGGTCCCTTCGGCGTAGGCGAAAGCCTCGGTCTCCGGCCCGTCTGGCGAGGTTGGGTCGCGCGCGCCCGGCCAGGTTGGGTCGTGCGCGCCGGGGGCCACTTCTTCGCAGAGACGTTTTGCGCGCGGTCACATTTGACGCGAATCGAAATGCGGGTGCGCTTCGAAATCGGTCAAATTTGACGCCGCGCAAAACGCCGTCAGCAAGGTGCCGCCTCCCGGAGCGAGGTTTTGAGCCCAGATGTCGAGCGACTGTGCCTCTGGCGGGCCCGTGCGGGCACCCCTGGACCGCGTTCGGGGCACAAATCCCAGGCAGGCGACAATCACTTTCGCCTCTGTCCCCTGAAACCGGGGTACACAGGGAGGCGCCGGGTTTGCCATACTTCGAGTAGCCCCCGGCACCCCTCGGCGGCTGCGATGCCTTGAGAGAAGGAGGATGCGTGCTGCTCGGCCTCCCGACCCACCTCGCTCCTCAAAGCTCGGCACGGGCCATCGCACGAGCCTGTCACGCGATCGCGACGGTCCTTCTCGTAGCTGCCACGGTCCTGCTCATCACGCTCCAGTTCGCGCGTCCGGCCCTGATCCTCTGGCCCGCTCTCATTGCGCTGGTGCCGATGCTCCTGCTGCTCGTTCTGGTCGAGCGGGTCCGGTCGACCCTTACGACCGTGGCGTACCTCGTCGTCGGGGGTGCCTCGGTCTACGTCTATGCCATCACCGTCCTCTCGCAGATCGCCAGCGTCGACTCTTCTGATGCGTTCACGGTCTCGCTCCCCAAGCTCGCGCTCATTCTGGTCGGAGGATCGGGGCTCTCCGCTCGCCGCGGCCCGCTCTGGGCCACGGTCGGTCTCGTGCTCGGGGAGGTGGCGACGCAGGTCGCGTCGTTCCAGACGGGGTCTGCTCACCGGGTCGATGTGGCGGCGCTGCTGTGCTTCCTCTTGATCGTTGCCACGATGGGCGGATCCTTGGTCGCTCGCGAACGGGCCTCGCGCCTGCAGCCGAACCTCCACCGGGCCGCACGCGAAGAGCAGGTGTCGGTCATGCGGTTCGAGATCGAGCAGCAGGCCTCCGCGCTCGTGCACGACACCGTCCTCAGCCATCTCGCGGCGCTGTCGCTGAGCGAGCCCGGGCGACTCGACCCTGAGCTTCGCGGGGCGATGGAGCGCGACCTGCAGGTGCTCATCGGGCAGGAGTGGCTGGAGCAGGCTGACTCCCGAGACAGCACGTTCGACGAGTGGGAGACCTCACCGCTGGGGGCGGCCGTCATCCGTGCCGAAGACCAGGGCCTCGACGTGACGGTGACGGGCGACGTCGCCGCTCTGACGAGGCTCACCGCCGAGCGGGCAAAGGCGCTCGCCCTGGCCGTGACCCAGTGCTTCGCGAACGTACTCCGGCACTCCGGCACGACCGAGGCGGAGCTGGTGATTCTCGGCGCCGGCCCCGACGTCTCGATCATGGTGATCGATAACGGCGTGGGCTTCACCGAGAGCGAGACCCCGCGAGACCGTCTCGGCGTGCGCAACTCCGTCAGGGCCCGCATCGAGCGCGTCGGCGGCACCGTGCAGATCTGGTCGTCACCCGGCAGCGGCACCTCGGTCATGATCGGACTGCCAGCCGACGCGCAGCCGGCCGACGCGCAGCAGGCCGACACGCAGCAGGCCGACAGGCAGCAGACCGACGCGGAAGACGCCGCGTGAGCGCCCGAGAAGACACCGCCCAGCAGATCGATCCGCTCGGCGCTCTGAAGCTGCGACCCATTCCGCTCGGTCTCGCGTTCTTCGCCGGCGCCCTCGCCCTGTGGCGAACGCTGTTCCTGAGTGATGCGAACGTCGACCACGCTCTCACCGTGCTCGCACTCGTGTTCCTCGCCGGGGCGATCGTCATCGTCGCAGTCGGCTCGAGCAGCATGCGCGCCCCGTTGCGGCGGTCGCACTTCATCGCGCTCGTCGTTCTCGCCATCGGTGCGATGGTCGCCGAAGCGCTCGCGTCAGCGGGTTCTGACGGGTTGATCCGCGACGACTGGGGGCCGACGGCCGTCGGGCTCTTGCTGCTCTCGTGCGCACCCTATCGACCGGCGCGCGACCTCGTCGTGGCGACCAGTGTCGGATCCTTGGTCGCTGCCGTTGTCGTCGCATTCGAGGTGCCGTACTTCGAAACTCCCGCGCCCCTGCTGGCCTACCTCGCCATCGGGGTCACACCGCTCTCGGCGCTGGGAGTGGGGGCGGCCGCCTACTCGTCGTCGTTCGTGTTCCAGGTGCGAGCGTGGATGGCCCGTGCCACCACGCTAAACGACGAGGATGCCTCGTCGCTCCGCCCCGGGATCGCCCGCTCGGTGCAGCAGGATCGCGTGACCGGACTGAACCGCGACGTCGTGCCGTTTTTCTCGCAGCTCGTCGAGAGCGGAGAGATCACCGCCGACGACAGTCGCCGCGCGGGCGAGGTCGCCACTGTGATTCGGCGTCGCATCGTCGACGACGCCGACCGCTCCTGGCTCGAGCAGGCCATGCTCGACGTCAGCCCGCGGGGCGAGGTGGGCACGGTGCTCGACCGGTCGCAGCTGGCAGTCCACATGACCGGCGATCAGCGCACGGCGATCCGAGCCATCGTGAGTGCGCTCGCCGTCGACGCCAGCACCCGCACCTCCAGTCTTAGCGTCGTGCTTCACGACGACGACCCGGTTGTCCGGGCACTTCTCCGCATCGAGAGCACCTCGCCCGACGTTGCCATCCGGCAGCGCTACGCCCCCTATTTCGCCGTCCTCCGCATCCTTTTCGCCGACCTCCATGTCGACGTGAACGGCTCCCTCCTGACACTAAGGTTTTCTTATGACCAGCACTGATTCGAACGGTAGCAACACTCTCCGGTCGGCTTCGGCGCGGCCCGTCCCGGTCGCTTCCTGGAACTCCCTCACTCCCGATGCCCCGTCTCAGCGTCGCGTTCGTCTGGCGATCCTCGACGACCACGAGGTCCTCCTCGACAGTCTGTCGAGCTGGATCAACGTGAACGCCTACGACTTCGACCTCGTGCTCACCGCGCACACCTGGCTGCAGCTGGTGCACAGCGACAACTTCCCGACCGACCTGGTGTTCCTCGACTTCCAGCTCAAAGAGCCGGTGTCGATTGAGGCGCGCGTTCGCACCTGCCGCGCCGCCGGTGCCAAGGTCGTCGTGCTCTCGAGCCTCGACACGCGAGAGTCGCGTGAGCGGGCCCTCGACGCCGGCGCCTCGGCCTTCCTCTCGAAGGCCCTGCCCATGCGCGAGGTGATGGATGCCGCTCGCCAGGTGATGGGTGTGGCCCGCGACAGCGCTCCCCAGCGCGACTGGCGCCCGCTGCCCGTCGGTGCGGCCAACCAGAGCCGCCCCAAGCTCAGCGCGGGCGAGGCCGAGGCCTTCCGCCTCTACGTCTCGGGCTTCTCGACGAACGAGGTCGCGCAGCAGATGAACGTGCAGTACGAGACCGCCAAGACGTACCTGCGTCGCGTGCGCGAGAAGTACGCCAAAGCGAACCGTCCGGCCTCGAAGAAGGCCGAGCTGATCCGCCGCGCGGCCGAAGACGGCTACCTGCAGTAGGGCGCTGTAACCTCTCGGGGTGGCGAAACTCTACTTCCGGTATGGCGCGATGAACTCCGGCAAAAGCACGTCGCTGCTCCAGGCCGCTTACAACTACGAAGAGCGCCACCAGCGGGTGCTCCTCGCGAAGCCCGACACCGACACCAAGGGCGACGACCAGATCGTCTCCCGGCTCGGCGTGACCCGCACGACCGACTTCCTGGTGCGCCCGGGCGACGACCTCGCCGAGACGTTCGCGGCCGCCCGTCGGGCCGTGGTCGCTGAGACCGGCACCGAAGGATCCAGCCGCGACGTCGCCTGCCTCCTCGTCGACGAGGCTCAGTTCCTCTCGGCACCCCAGGTCGACTCCCTGCTGCGGATCGCCGTCCGCGACGACATTCCCGTACTGGCCTACGGCATCCGCACCGACTTCCGCACGCACGCGTTCGAGGGGGCTGCGCGGCTGTTCGAGGTAGCCCACTCGCTCGAAGAGCTCAAGACGATCTGCCGGTGCGGCCGCAAGGCGATCTTCAACGCGCGTCTGTTCGACGGCCGCTACGTGTTCGACGGCGAGCAGGTCGCGATCGACGGCGAGAAGGTCACCTACGAGGCGCTGTGCGGGGCCTGCTACCTCGACGAGTCGGGCGGCGCGCTGGCCTAGGTGGCACCGGTCTAGCTGACCTGGATCTCGGCGTGCCCGGCGGAGTCAACGATCGTCACGTGCGCCGTCGTCGCAGTTCCACCCGCGACGACCACTCGGCAGCTGAACGACACGCTCACGGCAAGAGCCTCGGAGGCGGGGCACGCCACCCGGGCCGGTTCTGACTTCAGGGCCGACGTGTAGGCGGCGGCGATCGACGACTGGGCCTGGGTCCGCGAGTAGACAAGTGCTCCGTCGGGCTGTGGGATTCCGATCACGGGCGCCCGGTCAGGGGCCGAGGATCCGGCAGCCCCCGCGGGGCGCACCGCCACGGGCCCGTAACTGCCGGCCACGGCCAGCGCCGTCTCCGTCGTCTGGCCGAGCAGTGACACCGCACAGAGCACGAGCCCCGCGACGGCGCGCGCACGTCCGATCGGCACCAGCCCTCGGGCCTCCCACCCGTTCGCGCGGACGATGCCGACGATGCTGCAGATGAGACCGACGACGGTCCAGAGCGACCAGACGGTGTAGAGCCGGCCGGTCACGACCGTGGCGCCGACCACGCCGATCAGGATGAGGGTGCTGAGGATTCCCAGCGCGAACCCGTTTCGCGCAGGGCGGTTGATCGCCCGCACGAGCGGCACTCGCCGCTGCTGACGGGCGAAGGGCACCCCGGTGCCGTACACGGCGTGATCGGGCTGCTGCGGGGCGTTGGCGATCCAGGCTGCGGGCGTCGACCAGCGGGCAGTCGCCGGCGAGGCAGAGCCGTGGTGGGCGTTATCGTGCGCCAGAGGGTTCACCGGCACGTAAGTGGACTGCGTGCGATTACTCGCCGGTGGGCAGGGGGGAGCGGTGGGCGAGGTCGCTGTCACGCCGGATGCAGGGGCTCCTCCGACCGGACGTGCCCCGCGGAGACTGCGCCGGGTGGGGAGAGCGGCCTCGCTGCAGTCGACGAACGCCTCGGATGGGAGGCTTTCGAGCGTCTCGGTCGTCCAGTTCTCTCCACTCCACCAGCGGTACGGCGCCCGGCCCGAGGGGTCGACGTACCAGCCCGAAACGGGCGCCCTGGTGGTGGTGTCGGTCACGCGATTCTCCCCTGATAAGTCGCGATCACAGCCTAGGCAGGGCATCACAGCCGGGGGAGCCCCCAAGCGGGTCACGCGGCTACTTCGTGACGGTCAGGGTGCCGGCCGAGGCCTTGCTCGACGCCGTCGAGGTCGACCCACTGAAGCTCGTCGTGATCGTGTACTTCTTCGCCGTGGCGAACTTGGGCAGCGACAGCGTCACGCGACCCTTCTTCGCGCTCGTCAGGGAGTAGCGCTTGACGACCTTGCCGTTGGCCGACACGGTCACGGTTCCAGTCGGTGCTGTAACACCCGGGGCGCTGACGGCGACGGCCACCAGGGGCGTGCCACTGCGGGCGATCTTCGTGTGCGACAGCGAGGAGCGCGTCGTCGACTTCGCTTTCGTCACTGCCACCTTGACGGTCGACGATGTCGACGCCGCGAAGGCCTCCGACGTCGGCGCATACGTTGCCTTGAGCGCGTACGAGCCGGCAGCGAGTGTCTTCGGCAGTGTGTACGCGACGGCGCCATTCTTCGGCACAGCGCCCTTCGAGACGGTGGTTCCGCCGCGCTTGAGGGTCAGCGTGCCGTTGGGAATGCCGCCCTCGCGAGCCGAGACCGTGGCAGTCGCAGTGATGCGGGTCGACGAGCCGTAGGCCTGCGTGGCTCGGTTGACCTTCAGGGTCGTGGTGGTCGCCGCGGTGGCCGGCTTCTTGGCCGAGAAGGTCGGGGCCGTCCCGAGACGGACCGACACGACCGCCCCGGACGACGGGTTGAGCGAGGTGACCTTGAGCGATAAGCCGCTGCCGTAGTCGGTGAAGCTCTCGCCCTTGTCGAGGTGGGTGTCGCGGCGCGTGGGGTCGTTCTTCGAGTCGAGCCCAGCGGCGAGCACGACGGTGGCGGGGTAGGTGCGCGAGTCGTTCGAGTTGGGGAGGGTGCGCAGGATCCTGACGCTGCCGCTCGTGGCGCTACTTCCGAGCGCGCACAGCGTGAACCCGCCCGTGATCGACTCGCAGTTCTGTCGGTAGCCCGCGAACTCGGCATTCGACGCGTCGGCACCGGTCTTGGTGCGGTACTCCACGTAGTAGACGGCCTTGCTGACCGGGTCGACGATGCGGAGCGAGCGGCCCGAGGCGCTACCGGAAAGCGGCTTGATGGTGAAGCTCCTGGTGCCAACCGCGCTGTCGTCGGTCACATCGGTGATGTAGCCGGCGAGGGAGCGCTGCAGGCTCGAGAGCCCGGGCCTGGCACCGTTCAAGGAGTAGCCCATGATGTCGGCGTAGTCGCCGTACTCGCGGACGGGGCACTGGACGCTCGTGGTCGTGTTCGCGGGTACGAGGGAGAAGTCGTCGTCGGTTCCGTCGAAGACCTTGGCGCTGCGGCAGAAACCGGCGTTGGCGTGCTGGAAGCCGAGGTTGTGGCCGAACTCGTGCAGGAGGATCGGGACGGCCAGCGACTGCTCCGTGCCGTAACCGCTGAAGATCAGACCGCCGTTGCCGCCCAGGGTGCCGAAGGCCACGGTGCCGCAGGCCTCGCGGCTGAGCACGAGGAGATGGCGGTGCGTGTTGATCCAGGAGAAGTTGGCGAACGAGCCGCCGAACGCCTTGGCTGAGACGCCGTTGAGGGTGGTGTTGGCGTCACAGGTCTTCTGGGCGAGCGAGTCGTTCTCGATTCCGGCGAGCTGGATGTCGACGGTGTGCGACGACTGCTCCCACCAGTAGTCGTGGAGCGACGAGACGGCGGCCTTGATCGAGGCGTCGTCGAGCTTGAGGCTCGAGGAGTCGTCGGCCGTCGTGGTCGTGGCCGCAGCTCGGCTGACGTAGATCTTCTCGACGCTGACCGTGGACGCTGCCTGAGCTGACTGGGACTGCGCCGACTCGGACTGGACCGACTCGGACTGCGTGGATTCGGACTGCGTGGTCGCGCCGGTGCTTCGTCGGGGGGAGGGGGTAGAGACGGCGGGCGGCACGGCGATCATGTCGCCGGAGAGGTCGGCCGTGGTCGGAGCGGCGGCGGCCGTCTGTGGCTGGGGGACCTCAGCGGCGGTGGCCGCGGTGGGTCCGGTTGTTAGCACGCTCGCGAGTATCGCGGCGGCGGTCAGGGTGGTCAGGGCAGCGCGAAGCGCTGCCGGCCGGGGTTTCATCACTGGGGATCCTCGTGGTCATCGGGGTCTTTCCCCACAACGATCAAAACAGAGAACGGTCGTTCTCACGAGTCCCCGTAGTGGTCACGTGCTACTGCTTCTCGTGTCGTGGCTCCGAATTTGAAGGAGATCCGGCACTTCGCAACCCAAAACATCAGGATCCGACGGGGTCGCCCCCACGTTTCTCCTTCGAATTCGGCAGCGCACCGGGCCAGAAAGCACAAAGCAAAAGTGGCCAGCCCCGTAGGGAGTAGCCATTTCGCGCCGCCCGGAGGGCGGGCCCATGAGCACAACGAAAAATGGCCACTCCCGAAGGGAGTAGCCATTTTTCGTGTCGGGGTAGCGGGATTCGAACCCACGACCTCCTCGTCCCGAACGAGGCGCGCTACCAAGCTGCGCCACACCCCGAGGTGTGATGCCACGATCATGGGCCTAAACCCGCGATTGCGACTCCACTACATTAGCCCATGTTCGAGGCGGTCAGTGTCACGAGCACGGCCTCGGGGCGGCAGGCGAACCGGAACGGCGCGTAGATCGAAGTGCCGAGCCCGGCCGAGACTTCGAGGTGCGCGCTCTTGAAAGCGTGCGTCCACGTGCTGAGGCCGGAGACCTGCTTGCGGGGGATGTCGCAGTTGGTGACGAGGGCGCCGTAGCCGGGTACGCAGACCTGGCCCCCGTGGGTGTGTCCGCCGAAGATGAGCTGTGCGCCATTGGTCACGAACGAGTTCAGCACCTGCTGGTAGGGGGCGTGGGTGAGCGCGATGCTGACCGATTCGGGGCCGTCTTCGTCTTGCCAGCCGACGTTCTCGCGAAGCTCGTCGAGTGCCTCGGGGATCTTGTCGAGGCGAGCCCACTGCCGGTGGGCGTCGTTGACCCCGAAGAGTTCGAGGCGGGATCCTCGGATTTCGAGCGCGCGAGCGGTGTTGTTGAGGTCGAGCCAGCCGAGCGACTCGAAGAACGACGTGAGCCGGGCGTTGTCGAGATCGTCGGGGGCGCGGTGCGCCTTGCTCGGGCCGCTGAAGTAGGTGAAGGGGCTCTTGAACCGGGGCGCGACGTAGTCGTTGGAACCGTGGACGAAGACACCCGGGATGCCGCGGAACGGCTCGAGGGTGTATTCGATGGCGTCGTACGCGTCGTCGTGCCCCAGGTTGTCTCCGGTGTTGACGACGAGGTCGGGCTCGAACACGGCGAGAGAGCGGATCCACTCCTGTTTCGCCGTCTGCCACGGAGCCAGATGGATGTCGGAGAGGTGCAGGATCGTGAGCGGCCGGGATCCTGCGGGAAGGATCGCCAGGTGCTCGCGACGCACGGTGAAGCGGTTGCGTTCGACGAGCGCACCGTAGGCGAAGGCGCCGGCCGAGGCGACCGCCGCCGCCGTCGACGCGGCCAGGGCTACGTCGGCGGCGCGGCGGGACGTCACGAGCAGTTCCCGGGGTCACGACCGTCTTTGCCGCCGTTCACGGTCAGTGTGATGGTCGTGTCTTTGGATGCGGAGGTTCCGTCACCCGGATCGGACGAGATGACGTCGCACTTCTGGTCGTCGTCGCCCTGGGTGTACTTGACCGAGACGTTCGTGAAACCGGCGTCTTTGAGATCGTTCGCCGCGTCTCCGTAGCTCTTGCCCGAGACCGAGGGAACCTCGGCCGACTTCGAGCCGTCGCTGGTGTACACGGTCACCGACGAGCCGTCGGGGACGAGGCTGCCAGCGGTGGGGTTGGTCGCAGTCACCTGGCCGGCGGGCAGATCGGACTCTTGCGACCCGCCGTCGACGTAGGTGAGACCCACGCCGCTCAGGAGGTTCTTCGCCGAGTCGACGTCGGAGCCCGTCACGGTGGGCACGTTGACGCCGGTGCCCTGGACGAGATTGCCCGTGGGCGTCGGGAAGGCCGTGCCGGAGTAGACCGTGTTGTTGACCGCCTCGATCTCGCGGAAGAGGTTGGTTCGGCTCAGCGAGTAGAGCTGGCCGGAGGGTCCGGCATACTGCCTGAGGCTGTTGTGGTTTCCCGAAGTGTCGCCCATCCAGGTAACCGTGGTGAGCGCGGTGGTCGAGCCGTTGAGCCAGATCTGGTCGGCATCGTTGGTGGTACCCGTCTTGCCGAAGGTCGGCTGGGAGTCGGGCAGAGCGCCACTCGCGGTTCCGCCGGCCTGGAAGACACCCTGGAGCGCCTGAATCGCGGTCGCGGCTACATCGGGGTCGATGGCCTGCTTGCAGCTCTTGGGCTGCCCCGCGATGGTCTTGCCGTTCGGAGCCCGCACCTTGTCGACGACGATGGACTCGCAGAAGACGCCCTTGTTTGCGATTCCGGCGTAGGCCGTCGCCATGGTCAGAGGCGCGATCTCGTTCGTGCCGAGGAACGATGAGAAGTTGTCCTGCAACGGCGTCCCGTCAGCACGGTGAACGCCGAGGCTCTGCGCCACGTTCTTGATGTCGGCGAGGTCGAGCTGCTGGGCCATGTCGGCGTACGCGACGTTGACCGAGGCCGCGGTCGCCCGGGCAACCGTCATGTAGCCGGAGATGTACCCCTCGTCGTTTTTCGGCGTGTAGCCAGCGGGGGAATCGCCCGTCACCGTTGATTGCTGCGCCCCGTCGATGGTCATCGTCGGGAACGGGCGCGGGGTGGCGTTGACGAGCTCGTTGAGGCCGTGACCCTTGTCGAGCCAGTCGATGAGGGTGAACGGCTTGTAGGTCGAACCGACCTGGAACCCCTTCGAGGCGCCGTACTTATCGTCGACCGAGTAGTTGAGATAGGTGGTGGGCCCGGTCGTCGACGCCTTGTTGTCGGTCGTCAGGTTTTTGTTCTGCGTCATCACGATGACTCGGCCCGTGCCCGGCTCGACCGAGTCGACCACGCCGCCGAGCGGGAACCGGGTCTCGGTCGCCGGGGCGTACTGGTCGATCTTGCCCTTGGCATTCGCCGTGAGGTCGAGGTTGATAGTGGTGAAGACCTTGTAGCCGCCGGTCTTCCAGGCGGCTTCGCGCTTGTCCGCGGTGGAGCCGAGGAAGGCATACGACTTGATCATGTCGGGAGAAGTCACGTAGTCGCAGAACTGCTGGGCCCCGCCGGCCGTGACAGCCGCACAGCCCTGGACGGCCGGGGTGAGGTGGACGGAGGTGCCGACCTTCTTCGCGAGGCCGGCTTTGAGCACGGCGTCCGAGATGTAGCCCTGAGCGTTCATGGCCTTCAGGATCACGTTGCGGCGAGCGACGTTGTTCTTGTAGTTCTTCGGCGTCGACAGGTCACGACTCTCGGGGTACTGCACGATCGCGATGAGGCTCGCGGCCTCGGTCGGCGAGAGGTCTTTCGCGCTCTTGTCGTAGTAGTGCTGAGCCGCTGCCTGCACACCGTAGGTGGCGTCGCCGAAGTAGGCGATGTTGAGGTAAGCCAGGAGGATCTGGTCTTTGGTGTATTTCTTCTCGAGGCCGATGGCGAACTTCATCTCTTGCAGCTTGCGCGAGACGGTCACCTCTTTGGCATCCTTGATAGCAGCGGCCTGCTTCTTCGGGTCCTTGATGTCTTGCGCCTCCGCGAGACGGATGTTGCGAACGAGCTGCATTGTCAGCGTCGAGCCACCGCCGCTGTCGCCGAGGCCCCCCGCAACCGAGCCGACGCCGGCGCGCACGATGCTGGTCAGGTCGACGCCGCCGTGCTGGTAAAAACGACGGTCTTCACCGGCGACGACCGCGTGCTTGAGGTTGATCGAGACCTGATCCCAGGTGAGGTTGACCCGGTTCTGGGAGTAGACGGTCGCGAACGGCACCTGGTGGCCGTTCGACTTGCCGTACAGCGTGTTGCGCTGCTGGAGCTGCCCGATCGAGATGAATTCGGGGAGGCCTTCGAAAATACCGATCGACGACGATGCGGTCACACTCGAGACGGCGAGAGCCGGGGTCACACCGATCGTGACGAGGAGACCGGCGAGGGCGCTGAATCCGACGAAGCCGAACAGGGCGCCGACCACGGAGGTAGGCCTCTTTTTTTGGGCAGACATAAGATCAGGGTAAGTGATTCATAACCGCAACTGACTGAACGGACGCCCAATATGGTCCTCTGGGAGTACTTCACCGCTCCGCTGATCGTGCACAACACGACAGCCATCCTCAACAACTTCGGCTCGGAGGGCTGGGAGCTCGTCCAGGTGCTCCAGACGCCCGAAGGCGGCCTTGTCGCCTACCTCAAGCGCCCGGTGCAGCAGGCATGACGTCGATCGACGCGCGTCTCGCCGAACTCGGCATCGAGCTCCCCGAGGTAGCGACCCCGGCCGGCTCCTACGTGCCCGCCCTCCTCGTGGGCTCGATGGTCTACACGTCCGGTCAGCTCCCGTTCGTCGAGGGCGCACTGCCCGCCACCGGCAAGGTCGGCGCGGCTGAAGGCCTGGTGTCGGCGGACGACGCCCACGCCTACGCGCGACAGGCGGCACTGAATGCTCTGGCGGCAGTGAAATCGGTGCTCGGAGACCTCGACCGGGTCAAGCGGGTGGTGAAGGTGACCGGGTTCGTCGCGTCGGATCCTTCGTTCTCGGGTCAGCCCGGCGTGATCAACGGCGCCTCGAACGTGCTCGGCGAGATCTTCGGCGAGGCGGGCGTGCACGCGCGCAGCGCCGTGGGTGTTGCGGTGTTGCCGCTCGACTCGCCTGTCGAGGTGGAGATCATCCTTCTGGTTGATTGATTCTTCTTAGCGCGCCGTAGGGATGTGCGTCAGTGGCACCCAGCTCTAGCGAGCTCTCGCCAGGCGCGTCGCGGGTCGCTGTGCCGGACGACCGAGGCTTGTCCGAGGTCCGGCACCGCGACCCGCTGAGCACCAATAAGGTCGGCGCGTAGCGGGTCGCTGTGCCGGACGACCGAGGCTTGTCCGAGGTCCGGCACCGCGACCCGCGGAGCACCAATCAAGCCAGTGCACCAATCAAGCCAGTGCGCCAATCAGATACGAATCGCGTTCATCACGCTGGTGTCGGCGAGAGTCGTCGTGTCGCCGGTCTCGCGCCCCTCGGCCACATCGCGCAGAAGACGGCGCATGATCTTGCCGGAGCGCGTCTTCGGCAGCTCCTGCACGATCATGACCGTCTTCGGCTTCGCGATCGATCCGATCTCGTGCGCGACGTGACCCCGGAGTGCCGACGCCGCCTCTTCCGGCGACATCGAGCCCGCCTGCGAGGTGCGGAGGATCACGAATGCGACCACCGCCTGCCCGGTCGTCTCGTCGGACGCCCCCACGACAGCGGCCTCGGCCACCAGCGGGTGCGAGACGAGTGCGGATTCGATCTCGGCCGTCGAGAGTCGGTGGCCGGAGACGTTCATGACGTCGTCGACGCGGCCAAGCAGCCAGATGTCGCCGTCTTCGTCTTTGCGCGCCCCGTCGCCGGCGAAATAGACGGTCGGGCCGAACTTCGACCAGTAGGTCTCGACGTACCGGTCGGGGTCGCCCCAGATGCCGCGGAGCATCGACGGCCAGGGCTCGGTGATGACCAGCAGCCCGCCCTCGCCGTGGCCGACGGGCACACCGGCGTCGTCGACGACGTCGATCGCCACGCCGGGGAGGGGAACCTGGGCGGCGCCCGGCTTCAGCGTCGTGAGCCCGGGCAGCGCCGAGATCATGATCGAGCCGGTCTCGGTCTGCCACCAGGTGTCGACGACGGGCGTCTTTCCGCCTCCGATCACGTCGCGATACCAGACCCAGGCCTCCGGGTTGATCGGCTCGCCCACGCTGCCGAGCAGTCGGAGCGATGAGAGGTCACGTGTCGCCGGGATCTGCCGCCCGGCCTTCATGAAGCCGCGGATGGCCGTCGGGGCCGCGTAGAAGAGCGTGACGCCGTACTTCTCGATGATGTCCCACCAGCGCCCGGGCTCGGGGGAGTCGGGGGTGCCCTCGTAGAGCACCTGCGTCGCCCCGTTGGCGAGTGGGCCGTAGACGACGTAGGTGTGCCCCGTGATCCAGCCGACGTCGGCCGTCGACCAGTAGACGTCGGTCTCGGGGTGAAGATCGAAGACGTTCTTGTGCGAGTACGCGGCGCCGGTCAGGTAGCCGCCCGAGGTGTGGAGGATCCCCTTCGGTTTTCCGGTCGTGCCGCTCGTGTAGAGGATGAAGAGGGGATGCTCCGCTTCGAAGGCCTGGGGCTCGTGCTCGTCACCGGCGTCGGCCAGGAGGTCGTGCCACCACGCGTCGCGGGAGTCGTTCCAGTCGATGTCGTTGCCGCCGCGCTTCACGACGACGACCTTCTCGACGCTGCTCGAGCCGTGCAGGGCCTCGTCGAGCGCCTCGTCGACCGCGGGCTTGAGGGCCGAGACGGCGCCCCGGCGCCATCCGCCGTCGGCCGTGATGACCACCTTCGCTTGCGCGTCGTCGACACGGGCACGAATGCTCTCGGCGCTGAAACCGCCGAAGACGACGGAGTGCACGGCGCCGATCCGCGCGACGGCGAGCATCGCGACGACGGCCTCGGGAATGAGCGGCAGGTAGATGATCACGCGGTCGCCGGCCACGACGTCGAGCGCCAGCAGCATGTTGGCGGCCTTCTTCACCTCGGCGGTGAGCTCGGCATACGTCAACGTCCGGGTGTCGCCGGGCTCACCCTCCCAGTGAATGGCGACTCGATCGCCGTTGCCGGCCTCGACGTGACGATCGAGGCAGTTGTAGGCCACGTTGAGTGTGCCGTCGTCGAACCACTTCGCAAAGGGCGGGTTGGTCCAGTCAAGGATCCTGGTGAACGGTTTCGACCACGACACCGACTCGCGGGCCTGCTCGGCCCAGAATTCGAGTCGATCCTGCTTCGCCCGGGCCACCAGGTCTTCCGTCGCGACCGCCGATCGGGCGAACTCGGCAGAGGGGGAGAACCGCCTGGTCTCGGTGAGGAGATGGTCGATGTTGTCCGGCATGGATCCTTCTTTCGCGACGGTGCGAGGTATCGACACACGACACGTGTGGCTCCCGGGAACGATACTCCGGGTCGGGATTCGGATCGACGCGAAATCGCCGATGCCAGCCGGTTGCGCCGCGCGCGTTTTGGGGTACACTCGTTCTTGTCGGACTTGTTCCGGCAGGTACCGCCCACGATTCCCCCCAATCGCGCGGTACCGTGGCGGCACCCGTTCCCCCCAACTGGTGCCGCCCCTCTCGTTTAACCCGTCGGTCGGTTTTCGCCGCCCGCGGGTGATGGTCACAGTGGTGCGTAGCGCTTCGCTTCTTACTGGACGAACCGCCAAGAAGCTCAGCTGCCCCGGTCTCCACAAGCGCGCTGGAGCGCGGAATTCTCCACCCCCGCGGCCGACGTGCGCTCGAGCCGCAGCGGCGATTTACCGTCGACCATGAATTCACCTCAGCACCGGTCGCCTACCGGGTCAGCAGCCGTGTCGTTCCTTCCCGAGCACGACCGACCGCCCGGTCACTCACCCGTCCGATTCGTGCCGTCACCTCTCGGCTCGTCGACCGCCGACCGGGGGACGACTGATCAGATCGGGGTACGAAACGGGGTACGCCGAACCGTACCCCGCCAGTTCGGCCCGCTCCGCCCGCTGATCGCCGATCCGAGCGTCACCGACCTCTTCGTGAACGCGACCGGCGAGGTCGTCGTCGACCGGGGCGCCGGTCAGGAGGTCCTCGACGATCTCGTTCTCGGAGAACCGGCCGCCCGGGCGCTCGCGACCGCTCTCATCGGCGCGGGCGGCCGACACGTCGACGAAGCGAACCCCTGCGCCGACGTGCGTTTGGCCGACGGGATCCGGGTGCACGCGGTGCTCCCTCCCATCTCGACCGGTGGTGCCCTGCTGTCGATACGCGTGCCCGCACTCGAGCCGCTCTCGCTGGACGACCTCGAGGCCTCCGGCGCCTTCGCGACCGTGCCCCGTGCTCTGCTCGTCGACCTCATCCATCGCCGAGTCAACCTGCTCATCACCGGTGCTGCAGGCTCGGGCAAGACGACACTCCTCTCGGCGCTCCTCGCCGAAGCCTCACCCACCGATCGCATCATCACGCTCGAAGACGTCGCCGAACTCCGTATCGATCACCCCCACGTGGTGTCGCTCGAGACTCGGCAGGCCAACCTCGAGGGCGCCGGAGAGATCGGTCTGGCCCGGCTGGTGCGCGAGGCCCTACGGATGAACCCGGGCCGGCTGATCGTGGGGGAGTGCCGTGGGCCCGAGATCAGAGAGCTGCTGACAGCGCTCAACACGGGGCACGACGGAGGCGCCGGCACCCTGCACGCCAACGGGCTCGATGCCGTTCCGGCGCGACTCGAAGCCGTGGGCGCTCTCGCCGAGCTCTCGCCGGCGGCGGTCGCCCGCCAGGCGGTGTCGGCGTTCGGCGCAGTCGTCCACCTGAGCGTCGGCCCACTCGGGCGTCGGGTCTCCGGTGTCGCGCGCCTGACCCTGGACGATGAAGGCCGCCTCACCACGGAGGCGTACCGGTGAGTCGTCGCGCACATGGCCCCGGTTCATCGACGTCCGGGGCGTCGGCCGTGCGGTCGCTCGAGAGGCTCGCAGTACTGCTCGAGGCGGGGATCGCACCGGCCGCCGCGTGGAGGCACCTGGCCGAGTCGACTCTCGAACCGGACGAGCGCAGGATCCTGGCGCTCACCGCCGACTCCCTCCGCCGCGGGCTCGTCGGCTCGGCGGCGATCTCCTCCGCGTGGTCCGACGCGCGCGCACCGGTGGTCGCTCGCGCGCAGTGGCTGCAGGCCGCGGCGGCGTGGGAGGTCGCGGAAGCCTCCGGCGCCCCGCTCGCGCACTGCCTGCGGTCGAGCGCCGAGTCGGCGCGGGTGCTCGTGCAAGCCCGTCGAGATGCCCGAGTCGCTGCCAGCGGGCCGGTGGCGACGGCACGGATCGTGCTCGCTCTGCCGGCGTTCGGGATCCTCGTCGCTTTGGGGCTCGGAATCGATACGGTGCGGGTGCTGGCCCTGACGTCCATCGGCTGGGTCTGTGTGGGTGGGGCCGGTGCCCTCGTGCTGGCGGCCCGGGCGTGGAACAGGCGGCTGCTCTCCGCTGCGGCGCCGCCCGACGGGATTCCCGGGCTCGACCTCGAGCTGATCGCGCTGGCGATGCAGGGTGGCGGCGCCTGGGGAGAGGCCCGGGCCCGGGTGAGCGCGGCGCTCGAGCGGCACTGCGCGGGGCTCACGATCCCCACCGCTGCGGCCGAGATCGATGCGCTGGTCACCCTGTCGGAGAACGCGGGGGTGCCGGCGGGAGGGCTGCTCCGGTCGGCCGCCGACGAGCTGAGGCGCGACTCACGCGCAAGGGCCGAAGAGGCCAGCGAGCGGCTGGGCGTTCGACTCATGCTGCCGCTCGGCGTGTGCATCTTGCCGGCGTTCCTCCTGGTCGGAGTCGTGCCGCTGATGGTGGCGCTCCTCGCCTCCACAGGGCCGATCGGGTGACGGGTTCTCCACCTCGTCGACCGGAGCAGCCGGATCCTGCCCCCGCCTCGATCAGGCTGGAGTCACCGACGAAAGGACATCCGTGCTCATTCCTCCTCTTCCTTCTTCTGTTGCCCTCCACTTCTCGCGGGGTCGAGCTGCTTTACGGCGGATCGATCTCGCCGACGACACGGGTGCCGCGACCGCCGAGTACGCGGTCGTGATCATGGCCGGCGTCGCATTCGCGGGCGTGCTCGTGTCGATCGTGCGCTCGGGTCAGGTGCAGGCCATGCTGACCGACCTCGTGCAGAAAGCGCTGACGGTCGCGTGAGCGCGACGATCGAGTTCGCGCTCGTGGCGCCAGCGGTCGCCGTCATGATCGGCGTCGCCGTGGCGGCGGTCGGCGCGGCGGGGGAGTCGATGAGGCTCGCCGATGCGGCAGGCGCCGCGGCCCGCGCAGCCGGTCGTGGTGACGACCCGGGTGCCCTCGCGCAACGGCTCGTGCCCGGGTCACGGGTCGAGGTCGCGGGCGACGATCCCGTGTGCGTTCGGCTCGGCCGCACCGTCGCTCTCGGCTGGTTGACGAGTGGCGTCGACCTCTCAGCTAGAAGCTGTGCTCCTGGTGGCGGCCTCTAGCGCGGTGCTGCTCGCGAAGGTCGCGGCGCGCCCGGTTCGTTCCGCTTATATGCAGTGCTCGTTCTCGGGGTGGGCCGACGCGCGCGGCAGCGTCTCGGTCGTGCTCGCGGGGGCGATCGCCGCGGCGACCCTCCTCGTGCAGGGGGTGGTGGCCTCAGGCGCTTTGCTCGTGGCGCGACACGCCCTCGCGGCGACCGCCGACTCGGCCGCCCTCGCGGCTGCCGACGCCGCCGTGGGCCTTCGCGCGGGGCCGCCGTGCGACGCCGCTTCGGCGCTCGCCGAGGCTCAGGCGGCCGGGCTCGATGCCTGTCAAGTGGAGGGCGACACGGTCACCGTGCGCGTGTCGCGCGGGGTGGGGCTGGTGCCTCTCGCCGCGGTCGCGACGGCCGGTCAGCCACCCGGTTCTCTCGGCGCGCCCATGGTCGGCTCCAAGAAATGAGGAGCAAGACCCCGGCAGTAGGTGTGTATGGTGTGGCTGTCGGATGCGGCGACTCGCTCGATCTCTCGGATCGGCAGGCGACGAGGCCGTCGCGCATCGCGAACGACGTGGGCCCAACCAGGCCGACACCGCGTCTCCAAGCCGTCTGCACCGTTTGCAGGCAGTCCTTCTGTTCCACCATTCAAGGAGTCCCGTGCCAGGCACGAAGAAACTGGTAATCGTCGAGTCGCCCGCCAAGGCCAAGACGATCGGTCAGTATTTGGGCAGTGACTACGAAGTGCTCGCCTCCGTCGGCCACATTCGCGACCTCGTCGAGCCCAAGAACCTCCCCGCCGACAAGAAGAAGGGCTCGCTCGGCAAGTTCTCCGTCGACGTCGAGAACGGCTTCGAGCCCTACTACGTGGTCTCCGACGCGAAGAAGAAGACGGTCGCCGACCTCAAACGCGCGCTCAAGGGCGCCGACGAGCTCTACCTCGCCACTGATGAGGATCGCGAGGGCGAGGCCATCGCGTGGCACCTCCTGCAAGAGCTCAAGCCCAAGGTTCCCGTCAAGCGCATGGTCTTCCACGAGATCACCAAAGATGCGATCCAGAAGGCCCAGGAGAACACCCGCGAGCTCGACACGGCTCTCGTCGACGCCCAGGAGACGCGCCGCATTCTCGACCGTCTCTACGGCTACGAGGTCTCGCCCGTTCTCTGGCGCAAGGTCGGGCCGGGTCTCTCCGCCGGTCGTGTGCAGTCGGCCGCCACCCGTCTCGTCGTCGACCGCGAGCGCGAACGCCTCGCGTTCGTCTCGGCCAGCTACTGGGATCTCTCCGGCATCTTCAGCCCCACCGAAGAGCGCTCGCCCTTCCCGGCCCGCCTGGTGCGGGTCGACGGCAGCCGGATCGCCACCGGCCGCGACTATGACGACCGCGGAAACCTCAAGGGCGAGGCAGTGGCCCTCGATGCCGATGCAGCTCAGGCGCTCGCCGCGGCCCTTTACGCTCCCGGCGTCGACGTGGTCGTCCGCTCGGTTGAGGCGAAGCCGTACACGCGTCGCCCCGCTGCCCCGTTCACGACTTCGACCCTGCAGCAGGAGGCCGCCCGCAAGCTTCGCTTCTCGGCCCGCCAGACCATGAGCGTGGCGCAGTCTCTCTACGAGAACGGCTACATCACCTACATGCGAACCGACTCGCCGTCGCTCTCGCAGCAGGCGATCACTGCGGCACGCAACCAGGCCTCGTCTCTCTACGGGGCCGACACGATCCCCGAGAAGCCGCGCCTCTACACCGGCAAGAGCAAGAACGCGCAGGAGGCCCACGAGGCCATCCGCCCCTCGGGAGACACCTTCAAGACGCCGCAGCAGCTCGAGGGCACACTCCGTGGCAACGACTGGAAGCTCTACGACCTGATCTGGAAGCGCACGGTCGCCTCGCAGATGGCCGACGCGAAGGGCTCCACCGCCTCCGTGGTGGTCGCGGCAACGACCGAGGCGCCCGTCACCGGTATCGCCAGCTCCGGCCCGAAGGGCACGATCGCCGAGTTCGTCGCGACCGGCACCGTCATCACCTTCCGCGGCTTCCTCGCGGCCTACGAGGAGGGGCGAGACGAAGACCGTCATTCCACTGACGCCTCGAAAGACGACGCCAAGCTCCCCGTGCTGAAAGAGGGCCAGAAGCTCTCCATCGACGACGTCGAAGCCAAGGGTCACGACACGTCGGCACCCCCGCGCTACACCGAGGCGAGCCTCGTCAAGACGCTCGAAGAGCTCGGTATCGGGCGCCCCTCGACCTACGCGGCCATCATGTCGACCATCGTCGACCGTGGTTACGTGACTCCCCGGGGCACCGCACTCGTTCCGAACTGGATCGCCTTCTCCGTGGTCCGGTTACTCGAGGAGTACTTCGGCGACCTCGTCGAGTACGACTTCACCGCGGGCATGGAAGACGACCTCGACCTCATCGCCGGCGGAGAGGCCGACCGCGTCGACTGGCTCAACGGGTTCTACTTCGGCAACGAGTCGCACCGCGGCCTCCGCAAGGTGATCGACAACCTCGGCGAGATCGACGCGCGTGAGATCAACTCGATCGCTCTCGGCGAAGGGTTGACGTTGCGCATCGGTCGCTACGGGCCCTACCTCGAGACTCCGAGCGACGACCCCGAGACCCCGCGTCGCGTCAACGTGCCCGAAGACCTCGCTCCCGACGAGCTGACACCGCAGCGTGCCCGCGAGCTCATCGACGCTCCCGTCGTCGGCGACCGGGTGCTCGGCCTCAACCCCGAGACGGGCAAAGAGGTGCTGGCGAAAGACGGCCGCTTCGGCCCCTACGTGACCGAGCGCACCCCCGAGGTGCCCGAGGCGGAGCCCGCCGTCGACGCGGCCACCGGCGAGGTGCTCGAGAGCGCACCCGAGACCGACACTTCCGCGACCGCCGCTGCCACCGAGACGGCTGCTGCCGCCGGTGCGACCACGGCGAAGGCCCCGGCCAAGAAGGCGCCCGCCAAGAAGACGCCGAAGAAGGCCGCCCTGCCGAAGGAGCGGACCGCCTCGCTGTTCAAGTCGATGGACGTCGACTCGATCGACCTCGCCACCGCCCTGCGCCTGCTCGACCTGCCTCGCACCGTGGGTCTCGACCCGGAGTCAGGCGACGAGATCCAGGCTCAGAACGGCCGCTACGGCCCCTACCTCAAGAAGGGCACCGACACCCGGTCGCTCACGAGCGAAGACCAGATCTTCGACATCGACCTCGCGGGTGCGCTCGAGCTCTACGCGCAGCCCAAGTACGGAGCGAAGCGTGCCTCCAGCGCCCTGAAGGAGTTCGAGGCACCCGACCCGGTGAGCGGCAAGGCGATCAAGATCAAAGACGGTCGCTTCGGTGCCTACGTCACGGACGGTGAGACCAATGCGACGATCCCGCGCGGCGAGACCGTCGAAGAGGTCGACTTCGATCGCGCCGTTCAGCTGATCGCCGACAAGCGCGCCAAGGGGCCCGCGGTCAAGAAGGCCCCGGCGAAGAAGGCACCCGCCAAGAAGCCCGCGGCGAAGAAGCCCGCAGCCAAGAAGCCGGCCGCGAAGACGTCGGCTGCCAAGACGACCGCTGCAAAGACGACAGCCACGAAGACGACGGCTGCTAAAACCGCCGCGGCGAAAAAGCCGGCGGCGGCAAAGACCACCGAGTCTGACTAGTGGCGGGTCTCTTCATCACACTGGAGGGGGGCGACGGGGTCGGCAAATCGACCCAGGCCGCCCTCCTCGAGGCGTCTCTCACCGGGGCCGGGTACACCGTCGTCCGCACCCGCGAACCCGGCGGCACCGACCTCGGCGGTGAGATCCGCTCGATGGTGCTCCACCGACGCGGCCACATTGCCCCGCGCGCCGAAGCCCTCCTCTACGCCGCCGATCGCGCTCACCACGTGGACACCGTCGTCCGGCCGGCACTCGATCGCGGCGAGGTCGTCCTCCAAGACCGGTACCTCGACTCCTCCGTCGCCTACCAGGGGGCCGGCCGTGTGCTCGGAGCCGACGAGGTCCGTGACCTGTCGCTGTGGGCCGTCGAGGGGCTCCTGCCCGACCTCACCGTGCTGCTCGACCTCGACGAGACCGCGAGCCGATCGCGCCTCGACTCGTCGCGCACCGAATACGACCGGCTCGAGGCGGAGGCCGCCGACTTCCACGCGCGAGTCCGCCACGCCTTCCTCGACCTCGCCGCGGCCGAACCCGACCGCTTCCTCGTGCTCAACGCGTCCCTTGACCGCGCCGACATCGCCCGCGCCATCGGCGACCGAGTCAGAGAGCTGCTCGGCTGACATGGGCGTCTGGAGCAACCTCACCGGCCAAAACGAGGCCATCCGCACGCTGCAGGCCGCAGCCAGCCACGATCCGGGCAACCGGGCCATGGCGCACTCCTGGTTGATCACGGGCCCCCCAGGATCCGGCCGCTCCAACCTCGCCTACGCCTTCGCGGCGGCGCTCCTCTCCCGGGGCCCCGACGACGAAGACGCGACTCTGCGGCAGGTGCAGGCTCGCTCGCACCCCGACCTGGCTGTGCTCGCCACCGAGCTCGTCATCATCACCATCGACCAGGTGCGCGAACTCGTCAAAGCGTCGTACTACTCGCCGAGCGTCGGCCGCTACCGCGTCGTCGTCGTTGAAGACGCCGACCGCATGAGCGAGCACTCGTCGAACGTGCTGCTCAAAGCGCTCGAAGAGCCACCCGTGTCGACCGTGTGGATCCTCTGTGCCCCGAGCGAGGCCGACCTGCTGCCGACCATCCGGTCACGGGTCCGGAGCCTCGGCCTGCGCGTGCCCTCCATCGACGACGTGGCGGCGCTGCTTCGCGACCGAGACGGCGTCGACCCCGAGACGGCGGTCGTGGCCGCCCGGGAGGCCCAAAGCCACATCGGGATGGCGCGGCGTCTGGCCACGGATCCTGAAGCGCGTGCCCGTCGCCGCCAGACCCTCGAGACAGCCCTCTCGATCCGGTCGACCTCCGACGCCGTGATCGCCGCGGCGACCCTTCTCGCGGTCGCCGGCGAAGACGCCAAATCGTTCACGGCCGAGCACGACGAAGAAGAACGCAAAGCGGCACTCCGATCGCTCGGCGTCGCCGAGGGCGGCACAGTGCCGCCAGCACTGCGCGCACAGCTGCGGGCGATGGAAGACGACCAGAAGCGTCGCGCAAAACGGGGGCTGCACGACGGGCTCGACCGGATCCTTGTCGATTTGCTCTCGCTCTACCGCGACGTGCTGCTGCTGCAGCTCGGAGCCGCGGGGGAGCCGATCAACGACAGCATCCGCCCGGCCCTCGAAAGCGCCGCCGGAGCCTCGACCCCGGCGACCACCCTCAAGGTGCTCGATGCGATCAGTACGGCCCGCACCCGGGTCGACCGCAACGTGTCGCCGGCTCTCGTGCTCGAGGCCATGCTGATCGCTGTCAGCCGCCACGCCGTCCGGTAAGCAAAGATAGGCACATGCCCGAAGCACAACCCGGACTCCGCGAACGTAAACGACTCGCGACACGTCGAGCCATCCAGGTCGCAGTGCTGCGACTCGTCCGCGACAACGGCTACGACGCCGTCACCGTCGACATGATCGGTCGGGAGGCCGACGTGTCGCCGCGCACCTTCTTCAACTACTTCCCCTCGAAAGAAGAAGCGGTCGTCGGCGACCCGCCGCACATCCCCGACGGGCCCGAGATCGACCACTTCGTCGCCGGGGGAGGGCGCGACCGCCTGCTGGCCGACCTCGTCGACCTCGTCGAGCGCGCCATGGAGGTGCTCGTCACCGACCGCGAGCTCGTGCACTGGCGCCGAGCCGTGCTCCGCGACCACCCCGAGCTCTTCGCACGGCGCAGTGCCGGGTTGCACGAATTCGAAGCGCAGCTGCTCGACCTCCTCGAACGCCGCTTCGCCGTCGACGACCCGAGCCTCGCCGCCGACCCTGCGGCGCTCCGGGCAGAAGCGGGCCTCGCCTCCCTCGTCGTCATGGCGACCCTCCGCCACGCCTGGACCGCCTGGATCGACCCCGCAGTCACCCCGGCGCGCGACGACAACCCCGAAAAGAGCCTCCGCGCGCAACTCGACGCGAGCTTCCAAGCCCTCGGCACCCTGTGGTCACGGCAGAGCCCCGCGATCGGGTAATGTATCTGACTGTGCGTTCGGGCTAACCCCCGAAACCACGCCGCCTTAGCTCAGTCGGTAGAGCGTCTCACTCGTAATGAGAAGGTCGTCGGTTCGATTCCGACAGGCGGCTCACCTCCCTGTACCGTGTTCGCAGCCCCTTCGGGGCGCTCCCCGATGTCGGTGTTCGTGCCTGTCTGGCGGCTCTCGCCGCTGCGGCATCGCTTCGCTCGCCGCGGAGACGCGGGAGGCGGGGATGCGCTGGGCCCCGCCAGAGACGCGGGCCCTCAGCATGCGAAAACCGGGCTTGGCGGCTCGAAGGCGGCCCATTTGCCCGAATTCGTAGGGTGAAGGCCCGGGCGCCGCAGCCGGATTGCGAGCAAGGATCCGGCACAGACCCTCGCGGTCGGCCACGGCGACGGGCCTAGGGCCGCCGCGGACGCCGAACCCGAGGGTCTAGCGCGCCCGGTCGCCTAGAGGCGAGTGGCCGCCGCGAAGATGGCCCACGCGATGGCGCTGACCGCCAGCCAGAGAATGAAGAAGAGTGCCCCGATACCCAGCGACACGAGGCCAATCGAGCTGAGAAGGAGCTGGGCCGCGACGTTGTCGGTGCTCGCAAGCCCGGCGATGACCAGCAGTGCGCCACCTCCGACCAAGCCGAGAAGGGCGAAGACCATGAGCACGGTCGAGTACGGGTTGCGCCGGTGTTCCATGCCCAGAGCCTAAATCGATTGACGCTCAAATTAGCTTTCACCGCGCGGGCCTGCGGCGAGCCGGGCGCGTGCCTCTCGGCACGCGAAGTACCCCGCAATAGCGCCGTTGGTCCCCCAAAACACCGACTGTTCACCATCGGGACGGGTCGACGTCATCAGTTGATCCCCATCGGATCCTTATCGAACTGCCAGGTTTAGGCGTCCCCGGGAGGACGCCCCGGCAGCGGAGCGAGTGAGCCCGGGACGACCCACCGCCGTTCCGGCCTCGCCGGCGGCACCGCACCTCGAAGGACACCGTGTCAACCGATTCCCCCCGCCTCCTGAGCGTCGTGCGCGACCCCGCTGACCTCCGGTTCCGGCTCGCCGCCCATGCCGGCGGTGTCACCGTGCTCGCGATCATGTCGCTCGTCGGCCTGTTCCTCGCGTTTCGCGCCGCGCAGGCGATCGGCGTCGCGAAGTTCAGCTTCTTCACCGAGCAGGCCTGGGAGCCCGACGCCGGCAAGTTCGGCATCGCCGCCGTGCTGGTCGGCACGATCCTGATCGCACTGGTCGCGATCTTCTTCGCCGTGCCGCTCGCCCTCGGCACGGCGCTCTACATCACCGAGTACGCGCCCATCCGTGTCCGGGGCTTCCTGATCGGCCTGGTCGACCTGATGGCCGCGATCCCGAGCGTCGTCTACGGCCTCTGGGGCTTCTTCTTCTTGCAGGGGCAGATCACGCCGGTGTCGAAGTGGATCTCGCAGTACTTCGGCTGGATCCCCCTCTTCCGGGTCGACGGAACAGACCTCAAGGATCCGCTGGCGAGCCCCACCGTCTACACGTCGTCGACGTTCATCGCGGGCATCGTCGTCGCTCTGATGATCACGCCGATCATCACCTCGATCATGCGCGAGGTCTTCTTGCAGGCGCCGCTGGGGGAGCGCGAGGGGGCACTGGCCCTCGGCTCGACGAAGTGGGGAATGATCCGCTCGGTCGTGCTGCCGTTCGGCCGGGGCGGCATCATCGGCGGAACCATGCTCGGGCTCGGCCGCGCGCTCGGCGAGACCATCGCCGTCTACATGATCATCTCGCCGATCTTCGTGATCCAGCCGCACATTCTTCAGGCCGGTGCGAGCTCGGTGTCGTCGCTGATCGCGCTGCGCTACGGCGAGGCGACCCCGTTCGGCACCTCGGCCCTCATGGCTGCCGGGCTCACGCTCTTCTTGATGACGCTGTGCATCAACTTCGCCGCGTCGGCTGTCGTCGCCCGATCGCGATCGGGGGCGAGCAGCTGATGACCGACCTCCTCGAAGCACCGACCCAGCCGGAGACCGAGCTGCCCTCTCGGGAGTCGCGCCGTGACGAGCGCGCCCGGCCGGAGGTGCGCCGTACCATCGGCGTCCGCATCAGCGACGTGCTCGCAATGGCGGGTGCGGCCGTCGCCTCGCTCAGCGTCACGATCGTGCTGTTCTCCTGGATCGCCCCGCTCACCGGCGGCATCGCCTTCGTCGTGGTCGGCTACGTGCTGTTCCTCGGCTTCTACGCGTTGCTCGTCGCGATCGACGAGAGTGCCGCCGTGGTTCGCGACCGGTTGATCGCGGCCGTCGTGCACAGCCTCGCGTTCCTCGTCATCGCGACTCTTGTCTTCGTCGTCGTATTCAGCTTCGTGCGGGGCGCGAAGGCGATTCCCCATCTCAACTTCTTCACCCAGGACATGGCGCTGACGGGGCCGCTCGATCCGCTGACACAGGGTGGTGTGCTGCACGCCGTCGCCGGATCCTTGATTCAGATCACCATCGCGCTGATCATCACGATCCCGCTCGGCCTGACGACGGCGCTCTTCCTCGGTGAGATCCCCGGGCCGTTCTCGAGGTTCGTGCGCACCATCGTCGAGGCCATGACGGCGCTGCCGTCGATCGTGGCCGGCCTGTTCATCTACGCGAGCGTGATCCTCTTCCTGGGCGTCGACAAGTCGGGCTTCGCCGCCTCGCTCGCCATCAGTGTGATGATGCTGCCGATCATGATCCGCTCGGCCGACGTCGTGCTGCGTCTCGTGCCCGCGACGCTCAAAGAGGCGTCGCTCGGGCTCGGCGCGGGGCAGTGGCAGACCGTCTGGCGTGTGGTGATTCCGACCTCGCGCTCCGGGCTGATCACGGCGATCATCCTCGCGACGGCTCGCGGAATCGGTGAGACCTCGCCCGTCCTGCTCACCTCGGGCTTCACTGCGGGCCTCAATCTCGACCCGCTACACGGTCCGATGCTCTCGCTGCCGCTGGCGATCTTCGAGTTCGTCAAGTCGCCCGAGCCGACCATGATCGCCCGCGGTTTCGGCACGGCGATCGTGCTGATGCTTCTCGTGCTGGTGCTCTTCGTGATCGCCCGTCTGATCGGCGGCGAGACGGTTGCGCGTCGCGAGAGCCGCCGCGACTTCCTGCTCAGGATCCGGGCCGCAGCCGCACGGCTCCCCGTCTCTGCCCGCCTCCGCCCCCGCAGCACCCGCCCCTCGAAGGACACCACCCGTGATCTCTCCTAAGCGCTCCGTCGCCGCCCTCCTGATCGGCGTCGTCGCCGCGGCCGCGCTGCTCGCGATGACCCCGTCGGCCGCCCAGGCCGATACCTACAAGGCCATCTCGGGCGCCGGCTCGTCGTGGAGCTCGAACGCGATCGCGCAGTGGGCGGTGAACGTGCAGCAGTACGGGCTGAAGGTGAACTACGCCAGCACGGGCTCGTCGGACGGCCGCAACCAATTCAAGAACGGCACCGTCGACTACGCCGTGTCGGAGATCCCCTACGGCATCAAAGACGGCGGCGTCGTCGACTCGGCACCGACAGTCGGCTACGCCTACATGCCGATCGTCGCGGGTGGTACGGCGTTCATGTACAACCTCACGTCGGGCGGCAAGCAGGTGACGAACCTGCGGCTGTCGGGCGACGTCGTCACCAAGATCTTCACCGGCAAGATCACGAGCTGGAACGACAAGGCCATCAAGAAAGACAACCCCGGCCTCGACCTGCCGAAGCGGAACATCGTGCCGGTGGTGCGCTCCGACGGCTCCGGCTCGACGGCGCAGTTCTCCACCTGGATGAGCCAGGAGCACCCCTCCGATTGGAACAGCTACTGTGCCGCGGCCGGGCGGCCCACCCCGTGCGGTGTGACGTCTAACTACCCGACGATCCCCGGCAAGGGCTTCATCGCTCAGCCGAACTCGCAGGGCGTCTCGGGCTACGTCGCCCAGAAGGCGAACGTCGGCACGATCACCTACGTCGAGTACTCGTACGCCCTCAAGACCGGCTTCCCGGTCGCCAAGATCCTGAACAAGTCGGGCTACTACGTCGAACCGACCGCCTCCAACGTCGCCGTCGGGCTGCTCGGAGCGAAGATCAACCAGGACAAGGGTTCGGCGCAGTACCTCACGCAGATCCTGACCGGCGTCTACAACAACCCGGACCACCGCGCCTATCCGCTGTCGTCGTACTCGTACATGATCATTCCCACCGAGATCTCGTCGTCGCGCAGCTTCACGAAGGACAAGGGCAAGAGCCTCAGCACCTTCGCGAACTACTTCCTCTGCGAGGGGCAGCAGCAGGCCGAGGTGCTCGGCTACTCGCCGCTGCCGATCAACCTCGTGAAGGCGGGTCTCAGCCAGGTCAAGCGGATTCCCGGCACGGTCTCGAAGGCGATCGACGTCAAGAACTGCAACAATCCGACCTTCTCCAAAGACGGCACGAACACCCTGGCCAACAACGCCCCGCAGCCCTCGGCCTGCGACAAGATCGGCGTCACGCAGTGCACGGTCGGCACGGGCGGGGCTAAGGCGGTCTCGACGCCGACCAGCGCAAACGCCTCCAGCGGCGGATCGGGTACGACCAAGTCGACGGCAGGGAAGGCAGGATCCGGCTCGTCGTCGGCGGGATCCTCGTCGTCTGGCTCGTCATCGGGCTCCGGGTCGTCGGGCGCAGGATCCGACGGCACGGCCTCGGGATCGGGGTCCGGCAGCGCCTCCTCCGCCGGAGCGGCTGGCCAGGGCACCCTCGTCTCGTGCGACGCCGACTCGGGAGTCTGCTCGAACGTGGTCGCCCTCCCAGTCGAGAGTGACGCCGGAACGGGCTTCGGGTCGAAACAGTGGTTGATGATCGGCTCGGTGGCGGCGCTCCTGGCACTCGTGTTCGTGCCCGCGGCCATCGGCATCGCCGTGGCGAAGAAGCGAGGCCGTCGATGAGAAACCGCACCCTCGTCCGCGTCGGCAACGGCGTCATGGCCTTCGGCATCGTCGTCGTGACGGCCTCCGCTGCCCTCTTCGTCTCGTCGATCCCCGCCGCCGCGACCGCCGTGCCAGCGGGCTCCGACTCGGCGAAGACGGTCAGCTGGGTCGAGGCCCAGACCGCGCTCGGGCAGACCGACAACACCACCGAGGCGGGCGGCAACGCCGACCTCGACTCGTTCAAAGACCTCTCGTTCACCGTCAGCCAGACGGCCAACCTCCTTGACCAGGCCGTCACGGTGACCTGGAAGGGCGGTCACGAGACCTCGCAGGGCGAGTACGCGAACGACTACGTGCAGCTGATGCAGTGCTGGGGCGACGAGGCCTCCGGGCCCTCGCCCGAGCAGTGCGAGTGGGGCGCGCCCTCGACGGCGCTGAGCAGCCTGCTCGGCGTGAATACCGCCAAGCGTGACCTGGTGCGGGGCGACGACCCCGCCATGGACCCGGTGCTGAGGGGCGATGCCGCGGATCCTGATTACCTGCTCGACCCGCCGCTCGAGAACCCGAACCTCAAGGCCTACCGGGTGCCGTTCCGGAGCGTCGACGGCACGCTCGCGAAGTCGACGGGCGATCTCTCGAAGATCTACGACGCGTCGACGACGAACGAGGTGACCGCCGCCCGTACCGCTGCGAACGGCTCGGGCCAGGTGCAGTTCGAGACCCAGTCGAGCCTCGACGCGCCCCAGCTCGGCTGCGGGGCCGACCAGAAGACGGCGACCGGGACAGCGCCGCGGGCGTGCTGGCTCGTGATCGTGCCCCGCGGCACGCACAACCTCGACGGCAGCCCCCAGACCGAGACGGCGTCCGGCCGCATCTCGGGCTCGCCCCTGTCGACGACCGCATGGAAGAACCGCGTCGTCGTGAAGCTGGCATTCCAGCCGGTCTCGCAGGCCTGCCCGATCGGCAACCCGGAGCAGCGACTCGTCGGCTCGGAGCCCGTGCTCGAAGCGCTCACCTCGTGGCAGCCGGCGCTGTGCCGCCTCGGCACCACGTATGGCTACTCGCAGATCGGCGACGCCGAGTCGCGCCGACAGATCGTCTCGACCATCACGGGAGCTTCCCGGCTGGGCGTCGTCGACGGCCCGCTCGATCCGGCCACGACGACGGGAACGACCATTCGTTACGCGCCGGTCGCGCAGAGCTCGATCGTCGTCGCGTTCGACATCGACTACCGGCTCTATCCGGACGCCCCGGCGGCCGACCGCAACGGGCTCCAAGCCACCGATCTCACGTTGAACGCGCGGCTCGTCGCCAAGCTGCTGACGCAGTCGTATCCCATCGACGTTCCGGGTCTCGGCAAGGGCGATGCCACGCTGGAGGCGAATCCGGCGAGCATCATCCAGGATCCCGAATTCGTGCAGCTGAACCCCGCGTTCACGAAGTCGACGAGCGACAACTCGCCGGCCGGCCTCATGGTCGCGCTCGGGTCGTCGGACGCCTCCTCTGCGGTGTGGAGCTGGCTGCGCGCCGACCCCGACGCGAAGGCCTTCCTCTCGGGCTCGGCCGACCCGTGGGGCATGAAGATGAACCCCTCGTATTCGAAGCTGAACCTGGCGACCGACGCGACCCTCGACTCGTTTCCGAAGGCCGACCTCACCATCGCGAAGGGCGGCGACCCGGACGAGACCGGCTACGGCACGCTCGACATGCGTCCGTACATGAACGACATGCACGAGGGGGCCTATCGCACCCTGCGCGCCGACCCCAACGAGAAGGATTCCTGGAACCCGTTCGGTCAGCCGAAGGGCTACACCTCGACCGGTCCGCAGGTGCCCGGTCACCGGTTCCTGCTCTCGATCACCGACTCGGCGTCGGCGGAGCGCTACGGGCTGTCGACAGCGAAGCTCGTGAACGCGAACGGCGAGGCTCTGGCGCCGACGAGTGACTCGGTTACGGCTGCCGTGGCTGCGATGAAGACCACGAGCGTGCCCGGTGTGGTCGCGACCGATGCCGTAGCGAAGACGCCGGGGGCCTACCCGCTGACGATGCTCAGCTATGCCGCGGTCAATGTCTGTGCCGCATCGACAGCCGAGCTGAGCGACTACGCGAAGTTCATTCGCTACGGGGTGGGCGCGGGCCAGGTGTCAGGAGACGACCGTGGGCAGCTGCCGCGGGGCTACGTGCCGCTGAGTGCGACGCTGACCGCCCAGGCGGTCGCCACGGCGAAGGCGATCTCGACTCCGGCTACCGTGACCGCGGAGTGCCCGAAGCCCGCCACGCCGCCGACCGCCGCGCCGGCCGCGCCAACCACGAGCGAGAGCTCGCAGCCGGCAGCAACCGTCGACGAGACCCCCCAGGGCACCGCCGATCTCGGCGACTCGTCCGCGGCAGTCGCCGATGAGAGCTCGACCGATACCGGGGGAACCGCTGTCGCGGTGGCTCAGGATCCGGATGCGGCCGGGCCGTCGGGGACGACTCCCGACACCTTGCTCGGGCGCGGGCGACTCGGGCTTGTCGGAGCTCTCGGATTCGGCGTACCCGCCCTCATCGCCGGGCCGTTGCTCGCGCGCTGGGGCAGACGGCTCGCTCTGCTCGGCGGCTAATGAGAACTCCTCGAGAGTTGTCGGCAACTGCTCGCTGACCGTATGGCAACTGTTAACACAAAAACTCCTCACATCACCCTCCACATCTCCTAGCTTCATGATCGACCCGAACACGAGCGCTATGAGGCACTCGGGCGGGCCCACCACGAAAGGACCACCCACCATGAAGGTCACCACCTTCTGCAAGGCCGGAGTCGCCCTCGGCGCCGCCGCCCTGCTCGTCGGCGGCATCGCCGTCCCCGCCATGGCGGACCCCACTCCCGTCGGCTCGTTCGGCACCCTCGTCGGCCTCGGGTCCGACACCACGCAGGACGTCGTGAACGGCCTCGCCACCTCGATCGGCTCCGGCAGGATCGCCTCCTACGACGCCAACCAGGGCGCCGCTCAGATCATCACGCGCAAGGGCGCGACCGCCATCCCGCGCGTCTCCGGCTCCGGCGCCGGCCGCGACGAACTGCTCGTCGCCATCGGCGCCCTCGGCTCGAAGTCGGGCATCGCCCTCTCCGACGGCACGAGCGCCACGATCACCACCCCGGACGTCGCCGGCAAGATCGACTTCGCCCGCTCCTCCGGCGGCCCCGGCGCCTCCGACCAGAACGCCTCGGGCGTCGTCACCTACGTGCCTTTCGCGCGGGACGCCGTCGACGTCGCGTACTCGAACCCCGTGCTCGCCAAGGTCCCCCTCTTCGTCGGCAGCAACGCGGATGCCGTCAACGCTCCCTCGCTGTACCGCATCTACGCGGGTGACGTGCGCTTCGCCTACATGAACGCCGACGGAAGCTACAACTCGGTGGGAAAGACGGCGGACGCTGCTCCGACCGGGACCACCGCCTACAAGCTCCAGCCCCTTCTGCCCAAGTTCGGCTCGGGCACGCGCTCGTACTTCGCCGGTCAGGTCGGCATCACCGACGCGAGCGGCTACGTCGCCACGCACGACTGGATCAAAGACACGTCGGCCGGCGCACCGATCGAGGAGCACAACGGCAAGGCCATCGCCGACGAGACCAGCGGAAACACGATCGCGATCGCGCCGTTCTCGATCAGCCAGTGGGTCGCCCAGGCCAATAAGGTCTCGGGCGTCACCGACCGCCGCAGCGGCGTCACCCTCGCTGCGCTGAGCAAGACGGCCACCGGCCAGGTCGCTCCCGTCACCGGCAGCGGCACCGACTACGCGACCAACGCCGCCTACGGCGCCATGGTCCGCGACGTCTACAACATCGTGCCGTCGAAGCTGGCCGACGACCCCACGAGCGACATCTCGAAGACCTTCATCGGCAAGTCGTCGCTCGTCTGCACGCAGACGGCCGTCATCACCAAGTACGGCTTCCTCCCGGAGCCCGGCACCAGCGCCGCCACCACCTGCGGGTACGACGGCCTCCGTGCGTTCACGGCCTCGGCCAGCTCGACCACGCTCAGCGTTCCCGCCACGGGCACGCAGGGCAGCACCGTCTCGGCCACCGCCACGGTCACCTCGAACGGTGACCAGGGCGGCACGGTCAACTTCGTGATCGCCGGCAAGATCGCCAAGACCGCCGCGATCAAGGCCGGTGCCACCAGCGTCACCGCAGCGGTTCCGCTCACGGCCGCGGGCAAGCAGGACGTCACCGCCGTGTTTGTGCCCGCCCTCGCCGGTATCGGCGCCTCCACGAGCGCGCCGGCCTCCGTCGACGCCGCTGCCGGGGCCACCGCCTCCTCCGTGACGTTCTCGGCTCCCGCCGAGACCGCCGGCAAGTCGACAACGGTCACCGCGACAGTCAAGGGCGTAGACGCCCAGGGCGGAACCGTCAAGCTGCTGAGCTCCGGCAAGACCGTCCTCGCGACCGCGAAGGTTGCCGCCGGATCGACCAAGGCGTCGCTGAAGTTCGTGCCGCTCAAGGCGAGCTACTCGCTGTCCGCCTCCTACACCCCGGCCACGACCGCGGTGAAGGCGTCGACCAGCGCTGCGAAGACCGTGAAGGTCGCCAAGGGTGCAGCAACGATCACGACCAACAAGGTCGCGACCACGCACTCGACCAAGGGCGCCGCGCTCACCGTCAAGGTGGCCGTCTCGAAGTCGACGGCGACCGGCACCATCACGGTCAAGGAGGGCACCAAGACCCTCGTGGCGAAGAAGGCGCTGAAGAGCGGCAAGCTCTCGGTCACGCTGCCGAAGCTCAAGGTCGGCACCCACAAGCTGACCGTGAAGTACAGCGGCAGCTCCATCTGGAAGACCGCCGCCAAGTCGGTCTCCGTGAAGATCGTCAAGTAGCACCCCGTGCGGGCCGGTCGCCTCGTGCGACCGGCCCGCTTCCCCCGTTCCTCCTCCCGACTGGCACACCACATGACCACCACCGTCCGCCCCTCGAGCGGCCCGAGCGCCCTCCTGCGGCGTCTCCGTCGGCCGACCCGCCCCGCCTCCCGGGCAGCCCGCTCGGCCGCCTCGTCCGCGGGCTGGTCGGATCTCGACACCACGAGCCCCGCCGCCCAGTCGTTCCCCGCGCTGTCGACACCCGACCGCCTCCGCTTCTCGGGCTCGGCCGTCATCGTCGTCGGCCTGCTCGCGGTCGGCTTCGTCGCCCAGTTCGCCGGCGTCTCGCAGATCAGCGCCGTCCGCGACCAGCAGCTGTCGGTCTCGGATTTCCGTTACCAGCTCGCGAACGCCACCGCCCCGGTCGGCCAGACCGGCACCGACGGGCACCTGCTCGCCCTCGGCACCCCGGTGGCGATCCTCGAGATCCCGTCGATCGGCCTGAACCAGGTCGTGCTCGAGGGCACCTCCTCGTCGGTTACCGAGGGCGGGCCGGGTCACCGCCGCGACACACCGCTGCCAGGCCAGCAGGGCGCCAGCGTGCTCTACGGCCGCCAGGCCTCGAACGGTGCGCCCTTCGCCCACCTCGCCTCGCTCAAGGCCGGCGACGTCATCGTCGCGACGACCGGACAAGGATCCGCGAAGTACTCCGTGATCGGTGTTCGCCACGAGGGGGATCCCGTGCCGAAGGCGATGGCGTCGGGCGGCGGCCGACTGACCCTGGTCAGCGCCGAGGGGATGCCGTTCTTCCCCGATGGGATCGTCCGCGTCGATGCGACTCTCACGTCAGCCGCTCAGCCGACACCCCAGACCGTGCTCGACTACGCCGCGCTCGGCCAGGAGGAACTCCCGATGGTCGGCGACGGCGAAGCCTGGCCGTTCCTGCTGCTCGGGCTGATCCTCCTCTTCGGCCTGATCACGCTCTTCGCACTGAGCACACGCTTCTGGGGACGACGGCAGACCTGGGTCGTCGCCGTTCCGGTGCTCCTCGCCGTCGGGCTCGTCGCCGCCCGACAGACCATGATCCTGCTTCCCAACCTGATGTGATTCGAGAACTCCCATGACTACTGCACCCGTTCCCGCACCGGTGTCCGGCACGGCCCCGCTCGACGCGCCCTCCGGTCCGTCCGCCGGTATGCCGACCGGCCTCTCCACCACCGCCGAGTTCGGCGCCTGGTTCGACGAACCCGCCGTCGACACGGCCGCCCTGCCCACCCTCGCCACCCTCGACGCTCGCGCGATCTCCGCCTGGTTCGGCGACCGCAAGGTGCTCGACCGGGTGTCGCTGACCATGCAGCCGGGGGAGGTGACGGCGCTGATCGGACCCTCGGGGTGCGGTAAGAGCACGTTCCTCCGGATCCTCAATCGCATGCACGAACTGGTGCCGAGCGCCTCACTCGCCGGCGAGGTGCTGCTCGACGGCGTCGACGTGTACGACGCGAGCCGCCGCATCACCGACGCCCGTCGTCAGATCGGAATGGTCTTTCAGAAGCCCAACCCGTTCCCGGCGATGAGCATCCAAGACAACGTGCTCTCCGGTCTGGCGCTGACCGGCGTCAAGCTCGACAAGTCGGCGAAGGCGGATCTCGTCGAGGAGACCCTCCTCAAGGCCGGCCTCTGGACCGAGGTGAAGGACCGCCTGCGCCAGCCGGGCGGCGGCCTCTCGGGCGGCCAGCAGCAGCGGCTCTGCATCGCGCGCTCGCTCGCCGTGCGCCCGCGAGTGCTGCTGATGGACGAGCCGTGCTCCGCACTCGACCCGACGTCGACGCGCCGCATCGAGCAGACGATCACCGAGCTCGCGACCGACGTGACCATCGTCATCGTGACCCACAACATGCAGCAGGCCCAGCGTGTCTCGAAGCGCTGCGCCTTCTTCCTCGCCGAGGCGGGCACCCCCGGTGCCATCGTCGAACACGGGCTCACCGAGGCCATGTTCGACCGCCCCCAGGATCCCCGGACTTCCGACTACGTCAACGGCCGCTTCGGCTGACGGGTCGTCCGGGCGAGGGAGCACCGGTGCTGGTGCGCCCTCCGGGTCCCGTCTCGCGCGAGCAGTTTCGGGACGGCGAGACGGGACCCCACCAACCGCGCCGAGCGCGGCAGCTCGGCGCGGCTGTTCGGCGTGGGGCTCGGTGAATTGAGGGCGGGATCGTGACAGTCTTGACGGCGTGAACAGCTCGCGCGTCATCGTCGTCGGATCAGCGAATCAGGATTACCTCGTCCGCACCCCGAGGTCACCCCGGCCCGGTGAGACGACCATCGCGACGAGCCTCGCCAAGCAGCCCGGCGGCAAGGGTGCGAACCAAGCCGTCGCCGCCGCGCGGTTGGGGGCAGACGTCCACTTCGTCGGCGCAGTCGGTCGGGATGACGACGGCGCGCGGATCCTCCGCTCCCTTCAGACCGACGGCGTCTCGATCGACGACGTCTCGATCATCGACAGCCAGCCGACCGGCCTGGCCTTGATCATGGTCGACGACGCCGGCGAGAACTCGATCACGGTCGTCTCGGGGGCCAACAGCACCGTGACGGCCGACCGCGCCTCGCGGGCCGTGCGGCGCCTGGCACAGCCCGGGGCGATCCTCTCGCTCCAGGGGGAGCTCTCCGTTGCGGTGCTCGAGGCCAGCGTGCGGGCCGCCGCCGACACGGGGCTCCGCGTTCTGATCAACCTCGCGCCCTTCACGTCGATCGCGAGCGACGTGGTCGCGCTCGCCGACCCTCTCGTGCTCAACGAGGGCGAGGCCGCCGAGATGACGGGGCTTCCCGTCGCCGACAGGGCGGGGGCCGACGCGGCTCTCGAGGCCCTTCGGTCGCGGGCACGATCGGTCGTCATCACGCTCGGGCCCGAGGGAGCGATCTGGGCGACATCCGACGCGACCGGGCACGCACCCGCGGAGGCGACCGGCGAGGTCGTCGACACGACCGGGGCAGGCGACGCCTTCACCGGCGCGATGGCCTCGGCGATCGCCCGTGGCAGCTCGCTCGCCGACGCGGTGAGCCTCGGCACCCGTGCTGGCAGCTTCGCGATCCACGGCCTCGGGGCGCAGTCCTCGTACGCGAGGGCCGCCGACCTCGGCATCTGACAGGATCGACCCATGTCACGTATTCGCTGGGGAATCCTCGGTCCGGGCGGTATCGCCTCCACCTTCGTCGCCGACCTCGTCGGTGCTCGTGAACAGGGCGTCGACCTCGACGTGACCGCGGTCGGCTCGCGCACGCTGGCCACCGCACAGAAGTTCGCTGACGAGTTCGGCATCGCCCACGCGCACGGCAGCTACGAAGCTCTGGTGGCTGACGACACCGTCGATGCGATCTACATCGCCACCCCGCACGCTTTCCATCGAGACCAGGCCCTGCTCGCCATCGCCGCCGGCAAGCACGTGCTGATCGAGAAGCCGATCACGTTGAACGCCGACGAGGCACGCGAGGTCTACGCCGCGGCAGAGCAGGCTGGCGTGATCGCGCTGGAGGCGATGTGGACGCGATTCCTGCCGCAGAATCGGGAGCTCCGTCGGATCCTGCGCTCGGGCGCCATCGGCGACCTCCGTCTCTTCACCGGCACGCACGCGCAGAAGCTGCCGAGCGACCCCGACCACCGTCTCAACGACCCGGCACTCGGTGGCGGGGCTCTGCTCGACCTCGGGGTCTACCCGGTGGCGTTCGCGCTCGACGTGCTGGGTGCGCCGACCTCGGTCAGCGCCAGCGGAGTGTTGAGCGACCGCGGCGTCGACCGGTCGTCAGGCGTCGTGCTGTCGCACGACGGGGGAGCGACCTCGCTGATCTACAGCGCCCTCGACGTCGCGCTCGTCAACAGCGCCCGGATCGACGGCACCGACGGCCGTATCGAGATCGACGACACGTTCTTCGCCGCGTCGGGGTTCAGCGTCTACGCCGCCGACGGGTCGCTGGTGACGCGGTACGACGCCGTCGACGACGGGCTGCGCGGAATGCAGTTCCAGGCGTTCGAGCTCGCGCGGCTCGTCGACGAGGGCTGGAGCGACGACGCCGCCCTCACGCCGGCCGCATCGATCGCGGTCATGGAGACGATGGACGAGGTGCGGCGCCAGCTCGGTGTCGTGTATCCCGGCGGCAGGTAGGGGCCAGCCTCGCTCGGGGGCTGGCGTTCTCGCTGACGTTTCGTAGGATGGCCTGGATGACTTCCGACGACGAGGCCACCTCGGCCGGCCCGCTTTCCCGCGCCACCGCCTTCATTCGCTCCCACCCCCGCGGCTCCGCGATCACGGGAGGGGCCCTGGCGCTGGTGCTGTTCGGCGGCTCCGCGCTCGCCGCCGGTGCGGCGACGGCCCCGACGGCGCCCTCGACGCAGGCGGGTGCGGTCGCCGACTCCGCGCCGTCGCCGTCCGCTTCGTCGTCGAGAAAGGCCACCCCCAAGGCCACCTCGACCCCAAAAGCGACCGCGTCGGCCGAGCGTGCCAAACCGTCGCCCGTCGCCTCGCCCGTGCCGCTGCGCACCTGCTCCGTCGCCTCCGCGGCCGCCGACGGCCGCCTCGGCACCTTCGAGGGCACAGTCGTGAATGCAGCGACCGGCGCGACCCTCTTCGACCGCAACGGCCAGACCCCGGCGCGCACCGGAAGCGTGATGAAGACGCTCACGACGGCGACCGCGCTCTCGGTGCTCGGCCCCGACTACCGCTTCACGACCAAGGTCGTCGGCAAAGACGGCGACATCACGCTCGTCGGCGGCGGCGACGCCACTCTCTCGGCCACGCCGGCCGGTTCCGAGAGCGTCTACAGCGGAGCGCCGAAGCTCAGCGACCTCGCCACGCAGGTCAAATCGCGCCTCGGCACGAAGGCGCTCAAGTCGATCCAGCTCGACGACAGCTTCTGGAACGACGCCGACCGCTACGACGCCAGCTGGCCCCTCACCGAGCGCACCATCGGCTACCAGCCCGAGGTCGTCGCGCTCATGGTCGACGGCGATCGTGCCAACCCCGCCCTGGCGACGAGCCCGCGCAGCACCGACCCCGTCGGCCGTGCCGGTGAGGCCTTCCGCGCGGCCCTCGCCGCGGCCGGGGTGAAGGGCGCCTCGACAGCCCCGCTCACCCGAGGCGTCGCGACCAGCAAGACCGTGCTCGGGCAGGTGCAGTCGCAGCCCGTGTCGACCCTCGTCGGGCAGATGATCCCGAACAGCGACAACACGCTGGCCGAGATGTTCGCTCGCGTGTCGTCAAAGGTCTCAGGATCCGACGGCTCGGCCGCATCCCTCACCAGCGTCTACCAGGCGGCCCTGAAGAAGTCGTACAGCCTCGACTCGTCGAAGATCAAGATCGTCGACGGCTCGGGCGAGAGCGCCAACAACGGCGTTCCGACGGCTTTCGAGGCGAACCTGATGATCAAGGTGCTGAACCGCGAAGGATCCCTCGGGGTGCTGTACGACGCCCTCCCCGTCTCGGGCCAGAGCGGCACCCTGGCGACACGGTTCACCGGCGCGAACGCCGTCGCCCGCGGGGCCGTCCACGCCAAGACCGGCTGGATCGACAGCGCCTACACGCTCGCCGGAACCATCGACGCGAAAGACGGAACCAAGCTGGCGTTCGCGTTCTACGCCATCGGCAACGTCACCGGCACAGCCCGCGAGGCGCTCGACACGCTGACCACCGCCGCGTACTCGTGCGGCGCCAACCTGACCAACTCGTGACCCGCGCGCTCCTCATCGTCGACGTGCAGAACGACTTCACGGAGGGCGGGGCGCTCGGCGTCGACGGGGGAGCGGCCGTCGCGCGGGGGATCACGGCGTTGGTACGGGGTGGTGCCGTGGGTACTGCCGGGGGTGCTGGTGCTGGCGGTGCTGGCCGTGCCTCGGGTGTGTCTGGCGCTTCTTCCTCGGGTGCGTCTGCCGCTTACGACCTCGTGGTGGCGTCGCGGGACTGGCACGATGCGGGGAACGACAACGGTGGGCATTTTGCGGGGGGCGCGGATCCTGATTTCGTTACTACCTGGCCTGTGCACTGCGTGGCCGGCACAGTCGGCGCGGACTACCACCCGAGCCTCGACACGGCTCTGATCGATGTGCACGTTCGCAAGGGCATGGGCGAGCCCGCGTACTCGATGTTCGAGGGCGTGACCGACGACGGCTCGCGCGTGGCGTCGGTGCTGGCCCGAGCCGGCGTCGACTCGGTCGACGTGGTCGGCATCGCGACCGACTACTGCGTGCGGGCCTCGGCGCTCGACGCGGTGGCGCTGCTCGGGGCGGGCGTGGGTGGCTTGCGTGGTTCGCGTGGTGCTGGTGCTGGTGCTAGCGGTGTTGGTGCTGGGCGGGTACGCGTCCTCGGCGACCTCGTCGCGGGCGTCAATGCCCGCTCGAGCGCCGCGGCTCTCGACGAGATGCGTGCTGCGGGCATCGAGGTCGTGTAGTCGCGCTGCGCCGGTCTCGCTTCTGCCCGCGCCGAGATCGCACTTCGCGTCGGGTGCGGGCGACCTCAAGTGCGATCTCGGCGTCGTGGGCGGCCCGGGCCCGCCCGCACGCCGCGAGATGGCCCTACCTACGTCAAGCGTGGCTAGCTCCCGTCGATCAGGCCATCTCGTTGAGACTCGTTGGCTGCGCCGAGATCGCACTTGGCGTCGGGTGCGGGCGACCTCAACTGCGATCTCGGCGTCGTGGGTCGCCCGGGCCCGCCCGCCCGCCGCGAGATGGCCCTACCTACGTCGAGCGTGGCTAGCTCCCGTCGGTCAGGCCATCTCGTTAAGGCTCGTCGCCCGCGCCGAGATCGCACTTGGCGTCGGGTGCGGGCGACCTCAACTGCGATCTCGGCGTCGTGGGCTGCCCGGGCCCGCCCGCACGCCGCGAGATGGCACTACCTACGTCGAGTGTGGCTAGATCCCGTCGATCAGGCCATCTCGCGGGGCAGCGATCGCCGTTCGCGCGTGCACCCTGGGCCATGGCCCGCACCATCGGCCCAGACCCGCAAGAGCGGCGTACACCCGCCGGCTAGGGCGGCTGCCTAGGCCGATCGTGCGGGTGTGAGCCGGCCGGGCGGGTGTGAGCCGGTCGTGCGGGTGTGAGCCGGTCGTGCGGGTGTGAGCCGACCGTGCGGGTGTGAGCCGGCTGGGCGGGTGTGAGCCGATCCTGCGGATGTGAACCGACCGTGCGGGTGCAGCCGAAGCCAGCACGCAGACGCGAACTACACGAGCAGCTGGTGCTTGGCGAGATCGCGGTAGAGCGGCGTGGACTGAACCAGCTCGGAGTGCGTGCCGACACCAACGACGGAACCCTCGGCGAGCACAACGATCTGGTCGGAGTCGACCACCGTCGAGAGGCGGTGGGCGATGATGATCAGCGTGCGGTTCTCGGCGACGGCGTCGATCGCCTCGCGGAGACGCTGCTCGTTGATGCCGTCGAGAGACGAGGTCGACTCGTCGAGCAGAAGGATTGGCGGTGCCGCGAGAAGGGTGCGAGCTATGGCGAGGCGCTGCTTCTCGCCACCGGACAGCATCACGCCGTCTTCGCCGACCTGAGCGTCGAGGCCGTGCTCGCCGCGCTCGAGAACGGCGGTGAGGTTGACGGCCTCGAGCACGCGGCGGCAGTCGTCGTCGGTGGCGCCGGGAGCGCCGAGCACGAGGTTGTCTCGGATGGTGCCGGCGAGCACGGGAGCGTCTTGCTCGACGTAGCCGATCTGAGCTCGGAGCTCGAAGCGGTCGAGAGCCCGGATGTCGACGCCGCCGAGTCGGATCACGCCGGCTGTCGGGTCGTAGAAGCGTTCGATGAGCGCGAGGATGGTCGACTTGCCGGCACCGGACGGCCCGACGAGCGCGGTGCGCTTGCCCTGGGGTGCGGTGAACGAGACGCCGCGGAGCACTGTCAGGTCGGAGTCGACTCCTGATGACGGCGCGGCCTTGGGGGTGACGGGGGCGAGGAGCTCCTCCTCGCTGGGAGGAGCGGTCGGGTAGCTGAACTCGACGCCCTCGAAGGTCAGCGAGTGGTCGGCCTCGGCCACGGTCCCGATAGTCGCAGCCGCTCGGGCCAGAGTCTCGTCATTCGCGGTCTCACCGGGGAGATCGATGATCTCTTGGATGCGGCCGAGAGCACCAAGCGCGGAGTTGACGCTTGTGACGGCGCCGAACGCCTGGCCGAGAGGCATGATCATGAGGAACAGGAACAGAATGAACGACACGAGGTCGGCGATCGTGTCGGCACCGGTCGCGACGCGGTAGCCGCCCACGCCGAGGACGACCAGGAACGACACCTGCATGGCGATGCTGGCGATCGGTACGACGACGGCGGAGGCGCTCGCCACCTCGAGACCGCGGTCGTAGGCGCCGCGGGCATCGACGTCGATGGCATCGATTTCGCGTTCCGTGGCCCCGGAAGCGCGGACGGTGCGAATAGACGAGATAGCCCGCTCGACGGCGGCGGTCAGGTCGCCGACCTTGCGCTGGGCCCGCTGGCTGGCAACGCGGATGCGACGCGACAGCGTCACGACGACCACGACCGAGATGGCCACGATCAGCACCGTCAGGGCCAACAGCACGGGATCGATGATGGCCATGCCGATGATGGCGCCGATGAAGGTGAGCGAGCCGCCGACCGCATCGACGAGCCCCTGCGTGAGGACGGCCCGGAGCAGGGTGGTGTCGGAGCCGACGCGCGACACGAGGTCGCCCGTCCGTCGCGCGTCGAATTCGCTGATCGGAAGGTTGAGCATCCGTGCGACGAGTCGACGGCGGCTCGAGAGGACGACCGCCTCGCCGGTTCGTTGCAGGAGGTAGTGCTGGAACCCGTTGACCAGTCCCGAGACGACCACCAGGGCGACCAGAGCGAAGACCAACGGCCCCAGAGGCTTGTTGGCCTGGACGAAGCCGATCACCTGCTGAACGAGCAGCGGCTGCGCCAGCGATGCGGCCGCACCGAGAACACTGAGCCCGACGATCACGAAGAGCACCGGTTTGTTCTCGAAGAGGTAGGGCAGCAGCTGGCTGAACTTCGCTCTCGGCCCCTCGGGGATGGGCCGCCCGTTGCGGTCGAGACGCGGCGGGCGAGGTCGACGCGCGCGCTTCTTCGTGCCGGACGCCGAACCCGACGAACCCGCAGCAGACGAAGACGCCGAGTCGGCAGAGGGCACCGACGCGGTCGGAGAAGCGGTGGGGCGCGAGTCGGTGTCGGAGCTCATTCTGTCCTTCTGATGGGTGCTTCGTCGATTTTAGCCTCGGCGTCCGACACCGCTCACGAATCCCTCGGGTCTGTGGATAACAGCCCGACGGCTAGCTCAGGTTGTCGCCGTAGTCGACGTCGCGCGTCTCTTTGCTGAGCACCAGCGCGACGAACGTGATGAGCGCCATCGCCGACAGGTAGACGCCGACGAGCCAGGTGCTTCCCTCGGCTGCTTTCCAGAGCGCCACGGCGATGAAGGGGGCGACTGCGGCGCCCAGGATGCTCGCAAAGTTGTAGCTGATGGCGGATCCTGTGTATCTGACGTTCGCGGGGAACAGCTCCGGCAGCACCGCACCCATGGGCCCGAAGGTGAGCCCCATCAGGATGAACCCGACGATCAGCAGACCCTGCGCACCGGCGAACCCGGCCCCGAAGAGCGGGGTGAACAAGAAGCCGAAGACGAGGATCCCGCTGGTCACCGCGAGCAGGAGGCGTCGCCGACCGAAGCGCTCGGCCAGCGGCCCCGACACGAGCGTGAAGATGCCGAAGAACGCGACCCCGACGATGAGCATGAGCAGGAACTTCTCGCGGGTGTAGCCGAGCCCGGCCACGGGGGCGTCGGCCGGCGTCGTGCCGTAGGTGAGCGTGAACGTCGTCATCAGGTAGAAGAGCGTGTAGGTCGCCAGCATGATGAACGTGCCGAGGATCAGCTGACGCCAGCTTGTGCGGAACACGCGGCCGAGGGGGAGCTTCGACACGTTTCCGGTCTCGATGACCTTGGTGAAGGCGGGGGTCTCGACGAGCTTGAATCGGGCGTAGAGGCCGACCGCGACGAGCAGGGCCGAGCCGAGGAACGGGATGCGCCAGCCCCAGCTCGCGAACGCCTCGGCCGACATCGACACGTTGAGCACGAGGAATAGCCCGTTGGCGATCATGAAGCCGATGGGTGCGCCGAGCTGCGGGAACGTGCCGTAGATGGCGCGCTTGCCCTTGGGGGCGTTCTCCGTCGCGAGCAACGCCGCCCCGCTCCACTCGCCGCCGAGGCCGAAGCCCTGGGCGAAACGGAGGATGACGAGGAACGTCGGAGCCAGAATCGACCATCCGGTGGTTGTGCCGGCGGGAATGAGTCCGATCAAGAACGTCGCGATGCCCATCGTGAGCAGCGATGCGATGAGGGTGTTCTTCCGACCGATGCGGTCACCGAAGTGGCCGAAGACGATCGAGCCGACCGGTCTGGCGACGAAGGCGACGCCGAAGACCGCGAACGACTGGAGCAGAGCGATCGTCGGGTCGGAGTTCGCGAAGAAGAGGGTGGGGAACACCAGCACTGCCGCGGTCGCGTAGACGTAGAAGTCGTAGAACTCGATCGAGGTGCCGATGAGGCTTGCGACGATGACGCGGGAGCGCGAGTTCACCGGCGCGGCGTCGGATCCGGTCGCGGTGGGCTTGCCGGGTGTTGCGGGCGTGGTGGTGCGGGCTGACATGCGAGTGTCTCCGTCGCTGACGTGCAGGGTGCGAGCCCGAGAGATCGCACCGCGAGAGGCGGCGGAGAGGCGCTTCGAGAGGCGGCGCGGGGTGAGGCGGGGCTCCCGAGCATCGTCGCCACCGGGGAAGTGATCGGCCGTTTGTAACAGCCGAGTGGCAGATTACTACGACACGCCCGGCCCGTCGAACCGCACGGCACGGTTTCGTGAGCTCAGACGGTACCGAGCGACCCCGGAAGCTGGTGTCCCATCCTGTCGCGCTTGGTGTCGAGGTACGACTCGTTGAACGTGCCGACGCCGACGACGAGGGGCACCATCTCGCTGACCTCGATGTCGTGCTGCGTGAGCTGCAGACGCTTGTCGGGGTTGTTCGACAGCAGCCGCACCGATGTGATGCCGAGGTCGCGCAGGATGTCGGCGGCCGCGACGTACTCGCGGGCATCGGCGGGGAGTCCGAGCGCGAGGTTCGCGTCGAGCGTGTCGAGGCCCTCCTCCTGCAGCTTGTAGGCGCGCAGCTTGTTGATGAGGCCGATTCCTCGGCCCTCGTGGCCCCGGAGGTAGATCACCACGCCGCCGTGGTCGCGAATGGTGTCGAGGGCGGCGTCGAGCTGGGGCCCGCACTCGCATTTGAGCGACCCGAACGCTTCACCGGTCAGGCACTCCGAGTGCACGCGCACGATCGCCCCGTCGCCGGGACGCCCCGACACGATGGCGATGTGGTCGGCTCCGGTGTCGAGGTCGCGGTAGGCGCGCATGCGGAACGTGCCGTGCGTCGTCGGAACGGTGGTCTCGACTTCGAATGAGACGTGCGGTCGAACCGCGGGGGTGTCGGTCATGAAGAGCTCCCGCTCCGGGTGCGGGCGAGGATCGCGAGATCGTCGCCGAGGGGTGTGACGTGCGTCACGGTGAGACGGTGCTGCCCGTCGATCGTGTCGACGCCGAGGTCGCCGAGGGCGAGCCCGGGGCCGCCGATCAGCGTCGGCGCCAGGTAGACGAGGATGTCGTCGGCGAGACCCCGACGGATGAATTCGGAGGCGACCGTCGGCCCGCCCTCGACGAACACGGTGCGGATCTCGCGGGCGTACAGGTCGGACAGCACCGCGTCGAGGTCGCGTGTGCCGATGACGATCGCTTCGCGAGGGTGCTTCAGGATCCGACTGGTCGCCGGCAGGGACCGTTCGCCAACCACCACCGGCACGGGCTGGCTCGCAAGCAACTCGCCGCCGTCGCCCCGGGCGGTCAGGCTCGGGTCGTCGCTGAGGACCGTGCCTGTTCCGACGAGGATGGCGTCGTGCTCCGCACGCTGCTCGTGCACGTGCTGGCGAGCGGCCGCGCCCGTGATCCACTGGCTCGTGCCGTCGGCGGCCGCGGCGCGGCCGTCGAGGCTCGACGCCCATTTCACAGTGACGAACGGTCGGCCGAGTCGCACAGCGGTCAGCCATCGGCGCATCCACTCCGAGACCTCGTCGACCAGGACGCCCTCCTCGACCGGGACGCCGGCGTCTCTGAGACGCTCCTTGCCTCCGCCCGAGTGAGCACCGGGATCCTCGACGGCGAAGACGACCCGACTAATTTCCGATTCGATGAGGGCTTCGCTGCACGGGCCCGTCCGCCCCCAGTGGTTGCACGGCTCGAGCGTGACGACGGCGGTCAGGCCGCGGGCGTCGCCCCCGGGGAGCTTCGCGAGTGCGTCGACCTCGGCATGCGGTGTGCCGGCCCCGCGGTGCCAGCCCTCGGCGACGGTCGCTCCGGCGTCGTCGAGCAGGACGCAGCCGACTCGAGCGTGCGGGCCGGTGACCGGACCGTGGGCGGCGAGGCTGAGTGCGTGCCGCATCGCAGTCGCGAGTCGGTCGGGGGAGAGGGGCACTGATCGGTCTTTCGAGTAGGGGGTTGCTGTTCGACCTTAGCCAACGCCCTCCGCCGTGCTGTATTCCGGGCAGGGTCGCAGGAGAGCAGTAGTGGCGCGGCAGGCAGGGTCAGAGCGGAGAGCCGACTCAGGGCCGAGCGACGCTCTCGGCCGGCCAGCCGGGCTTCTCGGTGGCGTCGTCGGTAGCCGAGAGAATGCCCTTCCAGCACTCCGGGTGACGCCCGGCGCGGTCGGGCTGGAGCCCGGGGCCCGTACCGGTGTACCTGAAGCCGGAACGGCGGGCGACTCCGGCCGAGCCGGTGTTGCCGACGTAGCCCTCCCACCGGATGTCAGGAAGGCCCTCGTCGAAGGCCCAGTCGCTGACCAGGCGCAGTGCCTCCGTCATCAGGCCGCGCCCCCGTGCCTCGGCGGCGGACCAGAAACCGACGTCGCGGTGCAGCAGACGGATGCTGATCATTCCGACGAGCAGGCTCGACCCGGGCTCGCGGAGCCCCCAGGTGTACTCGCGGCCGGTCGTCCAGCCGCGCTCGACCACCTGCGAGACGAAGAACTGGGCGTCGCGGAACGTGTACGGCACCGGCACCGTCGTGTATTCCTGGAGCTGTTCGTCTTGGCAGGCGTTGAAGATGGCGCCGACATCGGCCGTCCGCGGCACTTCGAGCCGCAGCCGCTTCGATTCGAGCACGAACGGCAGCATGGTGTCGTCAGCCGAGCTGTCGACCGGAAGGGCGCCGACGGACGAAGCCGATCTTGTCGTACACCTTCGCCAGAGTCGCCTCGGCGATTTCGGCCGCACGGTCGGCGTTGTGGGCGAGGACCCGGTCGAGCTCGGCGGGGTCGTCGAGCAGCTCGCGGGTGCGCTCGCGGACCGGGGTGAACTTCTCGACGACGGCCTCGGCCACGTCGCCCTTGAGATCGCCGTAGCCGCGCCCGGCATACGACTCTTCGAGCGCGGGGATCGCGGTGCCGGTGAAGGCCGACAGGATGGCGAGGAGGTTGGAGACCCCGGGCTTGGCACCTCGGTCGAAGCGGATTTCGCGTTCGGTGTCGGTGACCGCACTCTTGATCTTCTTCGCGGTCTTCTTCGGCTCGTCGAGCATCCAGACGATGCCGGCGTCGCTCGCCGCCGACTTGCTCATCTTCGACTCCGGGTTCTGGAGGTCGTAGATGCGCGCGGTGTCTTTGAGGATGTAAGGCTCGGGCACGACGAACGTCTCGCCGAACCTCGAGTTGAAGCGCCCGGCCAGGGTGCGCGTGAGCTCGACGTGCTGCTTCTGGTCGTCGCCGACCGGAACGAGCTCGGTGCCGTAGAGCAGGATGTCTGCGGCCATCAGCACCGGGTAGGTGAAGAGCCCTACCGAGGCGGAGTCGGCGCCCTGCTTCGCCGACTTGTCTTTGAACTGGGTCATCCGGCTCGCCTCGCCGAAGCCCGTGAGCGTGTTGAGGACCCAGGCGAGCTCGGCATGGGCCGGCACGTGCGACTGGATGAAGAGAATGGACTTCGACGGGTCGATGCCACCGGCGATGTACTGCGCGGCAGTGCGGCGCGTGGTCGCCCGGAGCACCTCGGGGTCTTGCGGCACGGTGATGGCGTGCATGTCGACGACGCAGAAGAGGGCGTCGTATGTGTCTTGCAGCGCGACCCACTGCTGGAGGGCGCCGATGTAGTTGCCGGCGTGGAGGGAGTCGCCAGACGGCTGCATGCCGGAGAAGAGACGGGGGAGTGACATTGCGTTCCTCGGAGGAAGAGAGGGGAAGGAAAGGGGGAAGAGTTCTACAACGAGTAGTCGACGACGACAGGGGTGTGGTCGGACCATCGCTTGTCGTACGACTCGGCACGGTCGACGGCGTAGGCGGTGACCTTGTCGGCCAGAGCCGGAGTCGCCATCTGGTAGTCGATGCGCCAACCGGAATCGTTGTCAAAGGCCTGACCGCGCCACGACCACCAGGTGTATGGCCCGTCGACCTCGCCAGCGGCCCGCCGACCAACATCGACCCAGCCGAGACCCGGGCCGGTCGTGCCGTCGACACCCTCGACGCTCGTGCCCGCCTCGCCGAAGAACCGGTCGAAGTAGGCACGCTCGCGGGGCAGGAACCCGGCGCGCTTGACGTTGCCCTTCCAGTTTTTGATGTCGAGGGGAGTGTGCCCGACGTTGAGATCGCCCGTGACCACGGCCAGCTCGTTGTGCTCCTGGAGTTCGGGAAGTCGCTTCGACATGGCGTCGAGGAACTTCCACTTCTCGTCTTGCTTGGGAGTGTCGACCTCGCCGGAGTGCACGTAGGTGCTGACGACGGTGACGATTGTGCCGTCGACGTCGTAGTCGGCCTCCAGCCAGCGGCCGGCGCTGTCGAAGTCGGTCGGGCCGAGGTCGACGCGGTGGATCTCGGCCTTCTTGCGGCTGGCGATCGCGACACCCGCGCGACCCTTTGCGGACGCGGGGTCGTGGAGCACGTTCCACTCGGGGCCGAGGAGGCCCTCGATGTCGTCGGTGGACGCCCGCACCTCCTGAATCGTGAGGATGTCGACGTCACGGCTCTCGACCCACTCGCCCATGCCTTTGCGGTAGGCGGCGCGGATGCCGTTGACGTTGACAGTGGCGAGACGGAGACGTGAACCCATGCCGAAAAGACTACTGGCGCCCGCCGACATGAGTGTCGAGGGCGCCAGAGGGGAAGAGCGGAGTGGTCAGGCTACGTCGTGGTCGGTCGTGAGGAACTCGACCAGCGAGTCGGCGGTGGTCTCGGCGTCGTCGCCCGAGACGGTGAGGACGACCTCGTCGCCCGTGTTCACACCGAGGCCGAGCAGGCCGAGGATGCTCGCCGCGTTGACCGACTTGTCGCCCTTCGCGATGGTGACCTGGTGGCCGGAGGCCGTGACCGTCTGGACGAACAGCGACGCGGGTCGGGCGTGCAGGCCGGACGACGAGGCGACGGTGACGGTACGGGTGGCTTCGGACATGACTCCTCCAAGGGAAGTGGCTAGATGGTGATGGTGGTCGCCGATCAGGCGCGGCCAGGCCAGAAGACCTCGGTGCCGGCCCCCTCGACCTCGCGGACGAGATCGAGGTTGACGCTCGGGTCAGTGATGATCGTATCGATCGCGGCGATGGGTGCGACGCGACCGAACTCCTCTCGGCCGAACTTGGTGTGATCTGCCAGGAGAACGCTGCGGCGGGCCGACTTGATGAGGGCCGACTTCACGGCCGCCTCCGAGATGTTGTGGGTGGTGAGGCCCCGTTCTGGCGTGATTCCGCCGACGCTGAGGAACGCGGTGTCGACCGAGACCATGCCGACGAGCTGGTGCGTCCAGGTGCCGACACCGGCGAGCGAGTCGCGGCGGATGCTGCCGCCGAGTAGGTGGAGGTCGATGCCCGGGCGGTTGGCGACGGCCATGGCCACCGGCAGCGAATGCGTCACGACCGTCAGGCCGCGGTCGGACGGCAGCATCTGGGCGAGCAGGATCGTCGAGGTGCCGGCGTCGATGATGATCGAGCCGTTCTCCGGGATCTCGTCGACGGCTGCCTGCGCGATGACCATCTTCTCGGCCGTGTTGATTCCGCCTCGGTCGCCGACGCCCGGGTGGAAGGTGATGCGTTCCACGGGGATCGCCCCGCCGTGCGCCCGACGGACCAACCCTCGCCGCTCCAGGCTGGTGAGGTCGCGACGGATGGTCTCGGGAGTGACCTCGAGCAATTCGGCGAGGTCTCGGACATCGACCCGACCGTGCTGCCGAGCCTCTTCGACGATGCGGAGGTGGCGTTCTGGAGCGTACATCGGTCCTCATCGGTGAGAAATGGGCATCTTCGGGGTCGCAAACTCGGATCCGGAACCCAACCAAGCGCAAACAAATGTCTGTTGATGCATTTTTAGCCCTGATTTTGTTTGTTTGTCAATTCACTTCGAGGTATGGTCGTCCTTGCGCCTCGTGCGCGTTAGTCATGCGACGACAGTCGCTCCCAGACAGCTCAGCCCAGATGAAGGAGTCTCGGATGCCCGAACTGACCGGTGTAGGCGTAGGTCGCGGTACCGCGTCCGGTCCCGTCCTCCGTATGGCCGAACCCCTCGGCGAACCCGACCAGACCCCTCTCCAGGGCGACGCGGCCGACGCCAAGGCCCGAGTCGGCGAAGCGCTCGCGTTCGTCGCCGCGGATCTCGGCACGCGAGGCGCGGCAGCTGGCGGAGACGCGCAGGCCGTTCTCGAGGCGCAGGCCCTCATGGCTCAGGATCCCTCGATCCTCGATGACGTCCACGCACAGATCGACTCCGGCACGAACCCCGAGCGAGCGGTCTTCACGGCCTTCAAGTCGTTCCAAGACATCTTGAGCGGCATGGGCGGCTACATGGGCGAGCGCGCCGCCGACCTCGGCGACGTGGCCCAGCGGATCATTGCGCACCTCCGCGGCGTCAACGCTCCGGGCGTGCCCGAGTCGGCGACCCCCTTCATCCTCGTCGCCCGTGACCTCGCACCGGCCGACACGGCCCTTCTCGACCTCGACAAGGTGCTCGCTCTCATCACACGCGACGGCGGTCCCACGTCTCACACCGCGATCCTCGCCCGGTCCAAGGGCATCACGGCGATCGTCGGAGTCACCGAGGCCGAGAAGCTCAGCGACGGCGACGTCGTCATCGTCGACTCCGCTGCCGGAGTCGTCGTGACCGACCCCACCGCCGAGCAGATCGCCGACGCCGAGCAGAAGCGGGCCGAGCGTCTCGCTGCCGCCTCCGCGCCTCTCACGCCAGGCGCCCTCGCCGATGGCACGAAGGTTCCCCTCCTCGCCAACCTCGGCTCTCCGAAAGACGCCGCCGCGGCTGTCGCCCTCGGCGCCGAAGGTGTCGGGCTGTTCCGCACCGAGTTCCTGTTCCTCGACGCGCCCTACGCCCCCGACGTCGCCTTGCAGAAGGCGTCGTACGTCGCCCTGCTGAAGGAGTTCCCCGGCAAGAAGGTCGTCGTCCGTGCCCTCGACGCCGGTGCCGACAAGCCTCTGCCGTTCCTCACCGACACGGGCGAAGAGAATCCGGCCCTCGGTCGCCGCGGCCTCCGTGCCCTCCGCGCCCACGAGCAGATCCTCCGCGACCAGCTCACGGCGCTCGCCGAAGCAGACGCCGAGACCGACGCCGACCTCTGGGTCATGGCGCCGATGGTCGCCGACGTCGAAGAGACCGAGTACTTCGTCGACCTGGCTCGCGAGCTCGGCATCAAGACCGCCGGAGTCATGGCCGAGGTCCCGTCGCTCGCACTGATGGCCGACCAGGTGCTCGGCGTCGCCGACTTCGTCTCGATCGGCACCAACGACCTCACCCAGTACACGATGGCCGCGGACCGCATGCTCGGCACCGTTGCCTCCTACCAGGATCCCTGGCACCCGGCAGTTCTGCGCCTCGTCGCCCAGCTCGGCGAGGCCGGGGCTCGGGCATCGAAGGGCGTGGGCATCTGCGGTGAAGCGGCCAGCGATCCGCTCCTCGCGGTCGTGCTCGTCGGCCTCGGCGCCACCACCCTTTCCATGACGCCCGCGGCCCTGGCCGATGTGCGCGCGGAGCTCTCGACTCACACCCTCGACGAGGCGAAGGCGATGGCTCAGGCCGCCGTCGCCGCTCCGTCGGCTGCAGCGGCTCGTGCCGCGGCGGCGTCCTCCGTCTCCACCTCGTAATCAGCAACCCTGCCCTCCCGCATCACAACCCCCCCCCACCACACGACAGAAAGATCCGACAATGACAACGACGTCTCCTGACGCCCGAGTGAAGGAAAGCGAAGGCGCCCGCGTTCGCATCCAGCGCTTTGGTGCCTTCCTCTCCGGCATGGTGATGCCCAACATCGCGATCTTCATCGCGTGGGGCTTCATCACCGCCTTCTTCATCGAGACCGGCTGGACTCCGGTCGGCATCCTCGGCGGCTTCGGCACCACCGACGGGGTGGCCAACATCGGCCTCGTCTCGCCGATCCTCACCTACCTGATCCCCCTCGCGATCGCCTTCCAGGGTGGCCGTATGGTCTATGACACCCGCGGCGCCGTCGTCGGATCCATCATGGCCATGGGTGTCATCGTCGGTGCGAACGGCACCATCATGATCCTCGGTGCGATGGTCTGTGGGCCCCTCGGCGCATTCCTCATCAAGCGCCTCGACCGCATCTGGGACGGCAAGATCAAGCCCGGCTTCGAGATGCTGGTCAACAACTACGCTGCCGGTATCCTCGGCTTCGCGCTCGCCCTCATCGGCTTCTTCTGGCTCGCGCCGCTCTTCAAGCTGATCGCCACCGGCCTCGGCAACGCGGTCGAGACCCTCATCAACGCCGGTCTGCTGCCGCTCGCGAGCATCATCATCGAGCCCGCCAAGATCCTGTTCCTCAACAACGCGATCAACCACGGCGTTCTCGACCAGCTCGGCGCCCAGCAGGTCCAAGACTCGGGCAAGTCGATCCTGTTCCTGCTCGAGGCCAACCCCGGCCCCGGCCTTGGAATCCTCCTCGCGTTCACCTTCTTCGGAATCGGTGCGGCTCGTGCCTCGGCTCCCGGCGCGATCATCATCCAGTTCTTCGGTGGAATCCACGAGATCTACTTCCCGTTCGTGCTGCAGAAGCCTCAGCTGCTGCTCGCCGTCATCCTCGGTGGCGCCACCGGCGTCGGCACGAACGTCGCGTTCAACTCGGGTCTCGTCGCACCGGCCTCGCCCGGCTCGATCATCGCCGTCCTGGCCAACACGTCGCGTGACAGCTACGTCGGTGTGATCCTCTCGGTCGTCCTCTCGGCAGCCGTCTCGGGTGTCGTCGCCTCGCTGCTCCTCATCGCCAGCCGCAAGAGCGACCTGGCTCGTGAGGGCGCCGGCGACATGACCGAGGCGCTCGCCAAGATGCAGGCCTCCAAGGGCCGCGACGCCAACGCCGCGACCACCGCGCTGTTCGGCAACAACGCCCCCGCGACCGAAGAAGAGGCCGAGTCCTCCTTCGGCGGCGTCGGCACCGCTGGCGGAACGACGACGACGGCGACGCGCATCGACAACATCGTGTTCGCTTGCGACGCCGGAATGGGCTCCAGCGCCATGGGTGCGAGCGTGCTCCGCAACAAGATCAAGAAGGCCGGCATCGAAGGGGTCACCGTCGTCAACAAGTCGATCGCCAACCTCACCGGTGACGAGCAGCTCATCATCACGCACCAGGATCTGACCGCGCGTGCCAAGCAGAAGAACCCCACTGCCCAGCACATCTCGGTCGACAACTTCATGAACTCGCCGAAGTACGACGAGGTCGTCAACGAGATCTCGCACCAGAACTGATCCGCGGCCGGGTCGGATCCCTCAAGGATCCGACCCGGCTCACGATTCACACCAAGGACGGCGCCCTTTCGAGGGCGCCGTCCGTCGAACGAAAGTAGCATCAGAGTTATGACCGATTCCGTCCTGCAGAAGAGCCAGATCAAAGCCGAAGGCACCGCCACCACCAAGTTGGAGGCGATGCGAGAGGCCAGCGAGATCCTTCTGGAGGCGGGCTCGGTCACCGCCGACTACCTGCCCGCCATGATCGAGCGCGAGAAGAGCGTCTCGACCTACATGGGCAACTTCCTCGCAATCCCGCACGGCACCAACGAGGCGAAAGACGCGATCCTCAAGTCGGCCCTCTCGTTCGTCCGCTACACGACCCCGATCGACTGGGACGGCAACCCCGTCCACTTCGTCGTCGGAATCGCCGGCATCGAGAACGAGCACCTCGACATCCTCTCCAAGATCGCGATCATCTTCTCCGACGACGACCAGGTGCAGGCGCTTCGCGACGCCGCCGGCGTCGACGAGATCTTCACGCAGCTCGAAGAGGTCAACGAGTGAGCGACAGCACCGACTCGACTCCCGGCACCGCCGTTCACTTCGGCGCCGGTAACATCGGCCGCGGCTTCGTCGGCCTGCTGCTGCACGAGGCCGGCTACGAGGTCGTCTTCTCTGATGTCAACGCCGAGCTGATCGACGAGCTCGCAGCCGCCGACTCCTACGTGGTGCACGAGGTCGGATCGGGTGCCCGCGACCACGAGGTCACGCGCTTCCGCGCGCTCAACTCGTCGGCCGATCCCGCGGCGGTCGTCCAGGCCGTCGCCACCGCCGACATCGTCACCTGCGCCGTGGGCCCGAACGTGCTGCGTTTCATTGCGCCAGCGATCGCCGAGGGCCTCGCAGCGCGCGACGCCGCATTGCCGAAACTCGCCGTTCTCGCCTGCGAGAATGCGATCAACGCGACCGACCGCCTCGAGGAGTTCATCGTCGCCGCTCTGCCGGGCGGAGCCTCGGATCCTTCGCTCGCCAAAGCGATCTTCGCCAATACGGCCGTCGACCGCATCGTGCCGGCGCAGGCTCCGGGCCAGGGCCTCGACGTCACCGTCGAGACCTACTTCGAGTGGGCCATCGACCGCACGCCGTTCGGCGGCGCCGAGCCCGAGATTCCGGGTGTCCACTGGGTCGACGGCCTCGAAGCCTCGATCGAGCGGAAGCTCTTCACGGTCAACACCGGCCACGCGACGACGGCGTACTTCGGTTTTGCCGCCGGTGCCGAGAAGATCTCGGACGCCATCGCGCTGCCCGAGGTCCGTACCGCTGTCGAGGCAGTCCTCGCCGAGACGAGCGCGCTGCTCATTGCCAAGCACGAGCTCGACCCGGCCGAGCACGCGAAGTACGTCGCGGCGATCCTGACGCGCTTCGAGAACGCGAGCCTGCCCGACACGGTCACCCGTGTTGGTCGCCAGCCGCTCCGCAAGCTGTCGCGAGACGAGCGGTTTGTATCGCCCGGTGCGGCCATCGCCGAGTCGGGAACCGAGCCGACGGCGCTGCTCGACGCCATGGGCGCGGCGTTGAAGTTCGACGTCGCCGACGACGAGCAGAGCGTTGAGATGCAGGCGATGCTGGCCGACACCTCGCTCGACGACGAGACCGTCGCGACGACGATCACGGGCCTCGATGCCGGGCACCCGCTCGTCGCTCCGTTCGCCGCACGAGTAGCTGCCGCGCGCGCCTAGCCCGCACCTCGAACCGACCTGAATCGGCCACCCCGACGCGAAGACCGTGTCGGGGTGGCCGATTCGCGTCTGGCCGCTGCGGCGGCAGACGAGTTCAGACCGCCCAGGATCCGACCCGGCTGGGCCGGTCGCGCACGTCCGGGAGTTCACTGGGCGGGTGGGCATACCGATTCGCCACCCTCTGATCGACGAGGTCACTCCGCACGTCGTGCGGATCGACTCTCGGGCGGTCGTGGTGCGCCTCAGTCCGCCGCTCGCCGAGCTGCTGGCTCGGCCGGCTCTCGGTGGGAGGCGCTTCGTGCTCGTCACTCCCGACACGTCGCGGCTCACGATCGGGCTCCGGGCTGCGCTGGTCGCCGCCGGGGGCGTCTGGGCGGTGACGACGCCGACCGGATTTCGCGACGGGATCACCCGTGTCGAACGTGCGTCGATCGACGACGCCGTCGAGCCACCCGTGGCTCCGCCTGGACAGGAGGCCGACGGTAGTCAGCCCGCCGCATTGCGGGAGCAGGCTGTCGCCGAGACGACGCAGCTCAGCATCGACGTGGCGCTGCTGCACGCGGAGGCGCACGACACCGTGCTCGGCGGGGCGCTCGAGGCCCTGGCCGACGCCGTTTCGGGGACGAAACCGCTCGTGTGGGGCCGGACCGAGCCGCTCGATCACGTCTGGGATCGCTGGGTGCTCACGCAAGACGCACGGCATCGTGCTCCGGTGCCGTCTCGGATTCTCGTCGAGGGAGACCGTCTCTCCGCCGCCGTCACCGCCCGTGTCTCCGACGAAGGGATCGAAGAGACCATCGCGCTGACCGTGGAGGTGCCGGGCGGAATCGAGGGGCTCGACCGTGCGATCGACCGGCTCCGGGCCGCGCTGGCCGAGCTCAGCAGGCGTTCGACGCCGACCTTCGCGCTCGTGCTGGCCCGCGTCGGCGAACCGGATCGGTGTCTGCGACCCGTCGAGTACCCGCCGCCGAACCCGGTCGCGCTTCTGATCGGTGCACCCTCGGTGGCACGCCTCGATCTCGACAGTCGGGACTTCGCCGGCGAGCAAGACGTGGTCGTCGTGGGCAGGCCCGCAGAGCCCGCCTACCTTTTGACGCTGGGGAGCGCGGCCAGCTCGGGGTGGGAGAGGCTTAACGACGCGCTCAACTCGGTCGGCGGTGAGCCCATTGACCGGCGCGGCGAACGGGATCCTCATGCCCCGTGAGATCACGATCCTGAGCCCGGTCGACTTCGGCCTCACCGCTGTCGCGACGGCGTCGGAGGGGTTCGTCGGAGCGGTCGAGGTGCGCGAGATCGATGCAGGGGCGGCGCTTCAGGTCATGGCCGGCGACGGGGCCGTGCTCCTGACCGTGTATCGACCGCTCCTGCTGAAGAGTGCGGGGGAGGTCGCTCGACTTCTGCCCGAGGCACCCGAAGTGGCGCTGCCGATCTGGTGGAGTTATGCCTTCTCGCCTCTCGGCAGCTCCGGCGAGGCGGGAGTGTCGATCGCGCTGCGGCTCGCTCTCGCTGTCGATGCAGTGTGTGTGGTCGCTGACTAGTGGGTCTGCGAGCCGATTGGACCCTCGCGATCGGCGCCGACCTGCACGATGGGCGCCGACGCAGTCAGCGAGATCGCACAAACAACGCCCGATCAGAGTGATCGGGCGTCGTTAGGGCCATCTCTCGAGCAAAGCGGCGAGCGGCGTGAGGAAGCGCTGGGCCTACGCGTGACCCCGCAGAACAGCGGCCTTGACCTCGGCGATCGCCTGAGTCACCTGGATGCCACGCGGGCACGCCTCGGTGCAGTTGAACGTGGTGCGGCAACGCCACACGCCCTCTTTGTCGTTGAGGATGTCGAGGCGGACCTCGGAGGCCTCGTCGCGGGAGTCGAAGATGAAGCGGTGCGCATTGACGATGGCCGCCGGGCCGAAGTACTGGCCGTCGGTCCAGAAGACGGGGCAGGACGAGGTGCACGCGGCGCAGAGGATGCACTTTGTGGTGTCGTCGAACCGGGCGCGCTGCTCTGCCGACTGAAGTCGCTCTTTATCGGGCTTCGACGAGGACTGCAGGAAGGGCTGCACTTCGCGGTAGGAGGCGAAGAAGGGCTCCATGTCGACGACGAGGTCTTTCTCGAGGGGCAGACCCTTGATCGCCTCGACGTAGACAGGCTTCGAGATGTCGAGATCTTTCATGAGCGTCTTGCAGGCAAGACGATTGCGGCCGTTGATCCGCATGGCGTCGGAGCCACAGACGCCGTGGGCGCACGAGCGGCGGAAGGTCAGCGAGCCGTCTTGCTCCCACTTGATCTGGTGCAGCGCGTCGAGCACGCGATCGGTGGGAAGCATCTCGACCGAGAACTCCTGCCAGCGGGGCTCGGTGTCGGTGTCGGGATCGAAGCGGCGGATCATCATCGTCGCGGTGAACTTCTGGATTGCGTCGGCTGCAGCCGGACGCTCTTCGAGGACGGTGCTCATGTCAGTACTTCCGTTCCATCGGCTGGTAGTTCGTGATGACGACCGGCTTCGTATCGAGTTTGATGTGGTCGCCGGCGTCAGCGGAGTGCGCGTCGCCCGTGAGGTAGGCCATCGTGTGCACGAGCCACTTCTCGTCGTCGCGCTTCGGGAAGTCTTCGCGGAAGTGACCGCCGCGGCTCTCCTGGCGAGAAAGCGCCGAATAGACGACGACCTCCGCGAGGTCGAGCAGGAAGCCGAGCTCGATCGCCTCGAGCAGGTCGGTGTTGAAGCGCTTGCCCTTGTCTTGCACCGAGATGTTCAAGAACCGCTCGCGCAGCTCCTCGATCTTCTCGGTCACGGCGGTCAGCGTCTCTTCGGTGCGGAACACCTGGGCGTTGTCGTCCATCGAGTCTTGGAGCTCTTTGCGGAGTGTTGCGATCCGCTCGGTGCCGGTCGCACCGCGCACCTGATCGATGAGGCCCTTCACGAAGTCGGCTGCGTCGTCGGGAAGTGGCACGAAGTCGGCGGTCTTGACGTACTCGACGGCGTTGTCACCGGCGCGCTTGCCGAAGACGTTGATGTCGAGCAAGGAGTTGGTGCCGAGACGGTTGGAGCCGTGCACGCTGACGCAGGCGCACTCGCCGGCGGCATAGAGGCCGGGCACGACCGTGGTGTTGTCGGCGAGCACCTCGGCCTTGACGTTGGTGGGGATGCCACCCATCGCGTAGTGAGCCGTCGGGAGCACAGGGACGGGCTCGGTGTACGGCTCGACGCCAAGGTAGGTGCGCGCGAACTCGGTGATGTCGGGCAGCTTGGCATCGATCACCTCGGGAGAGAGGTGGGTGATGTCGAGGTACAAATAGTCTTTGTTCGGGCCGGCGCCGCGACCCTCACGGATCTCGGTGCGCATACACCTGGCGATGATATCGCGGGGCGCCAGGTCTTTGATGGTGGGGGCGTAGCGCTCCATGAAGCGTTCGCCCTCGCTGTTGCGGAGGATGGCGCCCTCGCCGCGGGCCGCCTCTGAGAGGAGGATGCCGAGGCCCGCGAGGCCGGTGGGGTGGAACTGGAAGAACTCCATGTCTTCGAGCGGGAGGCCCTTGCGCCAGATGATGCCGACGCCGTCGCCGGTGAGCGTGTGCGCGTTCGAGGTCGTCTTGTAGATCTTGCCGAAGCCGCCCGTCGCGAAGATGACGGCCTTGCCCTGGAACACGTGCAGCTCGCCGGTCGAGAGCTCGTAGGCCACGACGCCCGCGGGGCGCTTCTCACCGTCGACCTCGGTCATGATCAGGTCGAGCACGTAGAACTCGTTGAAGAAGTTGATGCCCAGCTTGACGCAGTTCTGAAAGAGCGTCTGCAGGATCATGTGGCCGGTGCGGTCGGCTGCGTAGCAGGCGCGACGCACGGGTGCCTTGCCGTGCTCAGACGTGTGTCCGCCGAAGCGGCGCTGGTCAATCTTGCCCTCGGGGGTGCGGTTGAACGGCAGCCCCATGTTCTCGAGCTCGAGCACAGCGGTGATCGCCTCTTTGGCGAGGATCTCGGCGGCGTCTTGGTCGACGAGGTAGTCGCCGCCCTTGACGGTGTCGAAGGTGTGCCACTCCCAGTTGTCGTCTTCGACGTTCGCGAGAGCCGCGGCCATTCCGCCCTGAGCCGCACCGGTGTGCGAGCGGGTCGGGTACAGCTTCGAGATCACGGCGGTCGACGCACCGGCACCGGCCTGAATGGCGGCGCGCATTCCGGCACCACCGGCACCGACGATGACGATGTCGTGCTGGTGGTAGTGGATGCCGTCGACGGTGCGTGTCGGGGCGGTGGAGGAGTCGGGGATGTCTGACACGAGAGCCTTACGAGAGAGGGATTACTGGGCCGGGCAGAACGACGGGAGGTCGCTCGGAAGTGCGCCGGCGGGGCAGGGGCTGAAGGTCCACACGACGAGCGTGCCGAGGACGAGCAGGACGACGCTGGAGATGAGCAGGGCCAACACGATGATCTTGCGGAGGCGCTGGTTGCCCACGTAGTCGTTCACGATCGTGCGCATGCCGTTCGAGCCGTGGATCAGGGCGAGCCACAGCAGGAGGGTGTCCCAGACCTTCCAGAACGGGTTGGCCCACTTGCCGGCGACGAAGCCGAAGTCGATGGCCTTGACGCCGCCCTCGCCTGCGATCAGGTTGGTGAAGAGGTGGGCGAAGATCAGCACGACGAGCAGCACGCCGCTGCCGCGCATGTACAGCCAGCCCCACTTCTCGAAGTTGGTGCTGCGCTTCGACACCCGCGCCGAGCGGGGAGCTTCGATGGTCTCGGTGGTCATCAGTGCATCACTCCGAGAAGACGTTCATCAGCTGGCGGGGGACGAAGCCGATGAGGAGGATGATCCACAGCGCGATCACGATCCAGAACATCAACTTCTGGTGCTTCGTGCCGTTGCCCCAGAAGTCGATGAGGATGATGCGCAGCCCGTTGAGGGCGTGGAAGCCGATCGCGGCGACGAGAGCCGTCTCGCCGAGCCCCATGATGGGCGTCTTGTAGGTGCCGATCACGGCGTTGTAGGCCGCGGGGCTGACCCGTACGAGAGCGGTGTCGAGAATGTGAACCAGGAGGAAGAAGTAGATCGACACACCGGTGATTCGGTGGAGCACCCACGACCACATGCCTTCACGACCGCGGTAGAGCGTTCCCTGCACCCGACCAGGTCGGGGTGCGGGGATCTTCGGTGCGGGGGATCCGGTAAGGACCCCTGTCTGCTCGGCCATGAGCAACCCTCCAACTGGTCGGGGTGTGTCCGTAAGAAAAACTATTCCATCCTAGGCATCAGCCGAGAGTGGCCCGGACGGGGCCCTCCGACTTATCTCGATACCGAGAGAATGCTGGGACGCCGGGCGGCCGGCCTCCCGACACCGGTGGCGAAGGTCGAGCGTGCCGTCTCGTAGTGCTCGATGAGCTCGTCGCCGAGGGCCGTCCAGGTGCGCGCAACGACGGCGCGACGGCCGGCCTCGCCGAGTCGGGCCCGCTGCTCGGGCGACTCGACGAGAGACAGCACGGCGCGGCGGAGCGAGTGCTCGTGCCGCGGGTCGAAGAGGTAGCCGTCGATGCCGTGGCGCACCAGGTCGAGCGGCCCTCCGGCGGCCGGTGCGACGACCGGCAGACCCGAGGCGTGTGCCTCCTGCAACGTCTGGCCGAAGGTCTCGGTCGTGCCCGTGTGCACGAAGACGTCGAACGCCGCGTACGCCGTAGCGAGCTCCTCCCCGCGGAGGGCGCCCGTGAACACCGGGTCGAGCGGCGCGAGCTTGCGAGCGAGGGCACCCCGGCTCGGACCGTCGCCGACGACGACCAGTCGGATGTCTCGGATCCTGCGCAGCGCCGTCAGCCGCTCGAGCTCCTTCTCGGGTGCCAGGCGCCCCACGTAGCCGACGACGACCCGGTCGTCGCCGCCGAACGACGAGCGCAGGATCCGAGTGCTCGCCTCGAGACGCCGGTTCGGGTGGTAGAGGGCCGAGTCGACCCCTCGCCCCCACGTGGCGAGCGATTCGACGCCGATCCGCTCGAGGTCGCGGCGGGACGCCTGCGACGGCACGAGCGTGAGGGTCGCCCCCTGGTGCACGCGGCGGATCAGCTTCCAGACGAGAGCGGTTCCGGCGGCGCCGAAGCCGTTGCGGCCGGCGTACTTGGCCATATCGGTCTGGAAGATGGCCACGCTCGGCACACCGAGGCGGGCCGCCGCGGTGATCGCCTGGGCGCCGAGCACGAGGGGCGACGCGGCGTGCACGACGTCGGGGTCGAAGCCGGCGAGGAGGGCGCTCAGCTGGGGGCCGGGGATGCCGACCGGAAACTGGCGGTAGCCCACCGCCGGCATACGGTGGACGGGAAAACCGGCGAAGCGATCGGGCCCACGCCCGGCCGGGGCGATCACCATCGCTTCGTGGCCGCGGTCACGCAGGTGCTCCAGCACCCGGCACACGCTCGTGGTGACCCCGTTCAAGGTCGGCAGGAAGCTCTCGGTGACGATGGCTACGCGCAATCTGTTCCCCTCGGTTGCTGCTTGGAGGCTAGAAGCCCGGCGTGACGGGGGAGTGGCGGTGCTGTGAACGGCGGGTAGCGCGAGAGGGGCCGGGTCAGGGGGCTTCTCGCGGATCCTCGGCGGCTCGCCGATAGGGTGTGGCCATGACAGCACTCGACCGCTTCTACAGCATCATCCCGGCCGGCGGGATCGGCTCGCGCCTCTGGCCGCTCAGCCGGGCCGACGCCCCCAAGTTCTTGCACGACCTCACCGGCAGCGGATCGACGCTGCTCCGGGGCACGTGGGATCGCTTGGCGCCGCTCAACGGCGCTCAGCGGATCATGGTGGTCACCGGTCGTTCGCACCGGGCCGCCGTCGAGGCGCAGCTGCCCGACCTCCACGACCACAACGTGGTGCTCGAGTCGGAGCCCAAAGACTCGACCGCGGCGATCGGTCTCGCCGCCGCCATTCTGGTGAAGCGCGAGCCCGATGTGATCATCGGCTCGTTCGCGGCCGACCACGTCATCGCCGACCAGCGCGGTTTCGTCCGCGCCGTGAAGGAGGCCATCGCGGCCGCCGACGCGGGCTACATCGCGACCATCGGAATCACGCCCACCGAGCCCGCAGTCGGATTCGGGTACATCCACCGGGGCGAACCCCTCGAGATCGAGGGGGCGCCGCACGCCGCCGCCGTCACCTCGTTCGTCGAGAAGCCCGAGTTCGAGACCGCCGAGGCCTACCTCGCCGACGGCAACTACCTCTGGAACGGCGGCATGTTCATCTCGCGCGCCGACCGCCTCCTCGAACAGCTCGGCGAGACGCGCCCGGAGCTGCTCGCCGGGCTGCTCGAACTGGCCGACGCCTGGGACACCCCGGCGAGGGGCGCCGTCGTCGACCAGATCTGGCCGAACCTCGAGAAGATCGCCATCGACTACACGGTCGCCGAGCCCGCTGCCGCGCAGGGGCGCCTCGCGGTGATCCCGGGCGACTTCGACTGGGACGACGTGGGCGACTTCGCCTCGATCGCCAAGCTGCACTCGAAGGGGCGCGCCTCCGATCTCGCGATCCTTGGCGAGAACGCGCGCGTGCTCGCCGACTCGTCGTCGGGCATCGTCGTCAGCCAGGGCGACCGTCTCATCTCGCTGATCGGCGTCACCGACATCGTCGTGGTCGACACCCCGGACGCCCTGCTCGTTACGACGAGCGCCAACGCGCAGCGGGTGAAGAGCGTCGTCGACGCGCTCAAGCTCTCGGGGCGCAACGACGTCCTCTGAGGTGCCCGGCCGACGCGAGCGGCATCGGGCATCGCTAGCACATCGCAGATATCGGCGCTGTTTCGCGTTGGTCGCGAGTCGGTAACGCTTGAGTCAACCGGGTCGACCGTGGTCAATACACCGCGTCACTTTAGGTAACCTGCCAGACATAGTGCTCAGCACCCGATGCTGGGCCGATTCTTGAGAATGACTGTCTGGGAGGACACTTTGACAATCTCAGCGCGGAAGGCCGTACTCACCGGCCTCGCCATCGTGGGCTCGACGGCGATCCTCGCCGGCTGCGGCTCCGCACCCGAAGCAACCGGAACTGCCAGCAGTGGCGCGAAGTCGAGCTACCTGCCGTGCATGGTCTCCGACTCGGGCGGGTTCAACGACAAGTCGTTCAACCAGCTCGGCCTCGAGGGGCTCCAGGAGGCGGCGACGACGCTCGGCTCCCAGGAGAAGCACGTCGAGTCGGCCGACGAGACCGTGTTCAACTCGAACATCACGAGCCTCGTCAACTCGAAGTGCAACCTGATCATCACCGTCGGATTCCTTCTCGCCGACGCGACGAAGACGGCCGCTGCGGCGAACCCGAACGTCGACTTCGCCACCATCGACGACTCGTCGAACACGGGCAAGAACGTGCAGGCGATCACGTTCAACACCTCCGAGGCCGCGTTCCTCGGTGGCTACGCGGCTGCTGCCTACTCGAAGAGCGGCGTCGTCGGCACCATGGGCGGTCTCCAGATCCCGACCGTCACCATCTTCATGGACGGCTTCGCCGACGGTGTGAAGTACTACAACGAGCAGAAGAACAAGAACGTCAAGGTCGTCGGCTGGAACGTCGACAGCCAGAAGGGCGTCTTCACCGGTGGCTTCGAGGCCGGAACCTCCGCCAAGCAGGCCGCTCAGAACCTCCTCGACCAGGACGCCGACGTCATCATGCCCGTCGGTGGCCCGATCTACCAGAGCGCCGCACAGGCCGTGAAAGACGCTGACAACGGCACCGTTCTGATCGGTGTCGACTCCGACACCTACGAGACCGACCCCGCCAACAAGTCGCTGTTCCTCACCAGCGTGGAGAAGGGCATCAAGCCCGCCACCAACGACGTCGTCACCGCGGCCGCGGAGGGCAAGTTCTCGAACAAGGCCTACGTCGGAACCCTCGCGAACGACGGTGTCGGACTGGCGCCGTTCCACGACTACGCAGACAAGGTCCCCTCGACCCTGCAGGGCGAGCTCGACAAGATCAAGGCCGGCATCATCGACGGTTCGATCCCCGTCGAGTCGAAGGCCACCGAGAAGTAGCACCTCAGGAGGGCCCGGAGCGACTATCGTCACTTCGGGCCCTCCGCTCTGCTCCGCCCCCTGCCCCCGATCCAGGGAGAACCACCATGAAGCTCGAACTCCAGGGCATCACCAAGCGCTTCGGCGCCCTCACCGCGAACGATCACATCAGCCTCACTGTCGAGGCGGGTGAGATCCACGCTCTTCTCGGTGAGAATGGCGCCGGTAAATCCACCCTCATGAACGTGCTCTACGGCCTCTACCAGGCCGAAGAGGGCGACATCCTGCTCGACGACGTCGTCCAGCACTTCGACGGCCCCGGCGACGCCATGGCGGCCGGCATCGGCATGGTGCACCAGCACTTCATGCTCGTGCCCGTCTTCACCGTTGCCGAGAACGTCATGCTCGGCCACGAGGAGACCACCTTCGGCGGCCGCCTCGACCTGCCGGGCGCCCGCGCGAAGGTGCGCGAGATCTCACGGCGCTTCGGCTTCGACATCGACCCCGACGCCCTGGTCGAAGAACTGCCCGTCGGCGTGCAGCAGCGCGTCGAGATCATCAAGGCGCTCTCGCGCGACGCCAAGGTGCTCGTGTTCGACGAGCCCACCGCCGTGCTCACCCCGCAAGAGACCGATGAGCTGATGGTCATCATGCGGCAGCTCCGCGACGCGGGCACCGGCATCGTGTTCATCACGCACAAGCTGCGCGAGGTGCGCGAGGTCGCCGACCGCATCACCGTCATCCGCCTCGGCAAGGTCGTCGGCGAAGCCTCGCCCACCGCGTCGAACGCGGAGCTGGCCTCGCTGATGGTCGGTCGGTCGGTCGAGCTGACCGTGCAGAAGAACCCGCCGCAGATCGGCGACACAGCGCTCGTGGTCGACGACCTCCGGGTGATCGACGCGATCGGCCAGGTCGTCGTCGACGGTGTCTCGTTCGAGGTCAAGCGCGGCGAGGTGCTCGCCATCGCGGGTGTGCAGGGCAACGGGCAGACCGAGCTGACGGAGGCCCTCCTCGGACTCCAGGAGCGCGTCGAGGGGTCGGTCACTCTCGACGGCAAGCAGATCCAGGGCCTGAGCGTGCGCAAGGTGCTCGACGCCGGTGTCGGCTTCGTGCCCGAGGACCGCACCGAAGACGGTCTCGTCGGTCAGTTCACGATCGCCGAGAACCTCATGCTCGACCGCACCTACTCCGGTCCGTTCGTCAAACGGGGCTGGCTCAAACTGGTCGACCTCGCGGCGTTCGCGACCGAGAAGGTGCGCGAGTTCGACATCCGCAGCCAGGGCATCGCGACCCCGGTCGGCCGACTCTCCGGCGGAAACCAGCAGAAGGTCGTGCTCGCCCGCGAGCTCTCGCGCGACCTGCGCCTGTTCGTGGCGGCCCAGCCGACTCGAGGCATCGACGTCGGCTCGATCGAATTCGTGCACAAGCGCATCGTCGAGACCCGCGACTCGGGCGTGCCCGTCATCGTCGTGTCCACCGAGCTCGACGAGGTCGTCGCGCTCGCCGACCGCATCGCCGTCATGTACCGCGGCACGATCATCGGCATCGTCCCCGCCGACACCCCGCGCGACGTGCTCGGGCTCATGATGGCCGGCGAGACGCCGCCCGAGCTCGTCCCGCCCACGACCCACGAAACGGAGCCGGTCGCATGACCGAGACGACACCCACCCCGCCCGGGGAGACCGGGCTGGTCGAAGCCGCACCCGCTGCTGCCGGAAACCCGGCGCCGAACCGCGACGAGCCTGACGACCGCACCGCCAGGATCCTTCGCGACATCGTCTCGTCGAACGCGATGATCTCGGTGCTGGCCGTCGTGCTCGCCCTGGTGATCTCGGGGATCCTGATCGCCGCCACCGACCCCAACGTGCAAGAGACGGCGGGCTACCTCTTCGCCCGCCCGAGCGACTTCTTCGCGGCCGCCTGGAAGTCGATCTCGGTCGCATACGTGTCGATCTTCCAGGGGTCGATCATCGACTTCAGCGCCTACGGGTTCGCGGCAGGTATCCGCCCGTTCACCGAGACGCTGAACTACGCGATGCCGCTGATCGTCGCCGGTCTCGGCGTGGCGCTCTCGTTCCGTGCCGGGCTCTTCAACATCGGCGGCCAGGGGCAGATCCTCGCCGGTGCCGCTGCGGCAGGCTGGGTCGGCTTCTCGTTCGACCTGCCGATCGGCATCCACCTGCCGCTGGCGATTCTCGCCGGTATCGCCGGGGGTGCGTTCTGGGGCTTCATCGTCGGGTTCCTGAAGGCCCGCACGGGTGCCCACGAGGTGATCCTCACGATCATGCTCAACTACATCGCCCTCTACCTGCTGTCGTTCATGCTGCGCACCCCGGGCCTCCTCCAGATTCCCGGCTCGGCCAACCCGCAGTCGCCCGCGACGCTGCCGTCGGCGATCCTGCCGAAGATCCTCGGCCCGAACTACAACCTCAACCTCGGCTTCATCCTCGTGATCGCCGCGACGATCTTCTGCTCCTGGTTGCTCAACCGCTCGAGCCTCGGCTTCCGCTTCCGCGCGGTCGGCGAGAACCCGCACGCGGCGCGCACCTCGGGCATCAACGTCAAGAACGTCTACATCTACGCGATGGTGCTCTCGGGCGCCCTCGTCGGCATCGCCGGCGCCACCCAGGTACTGGGCACGCTGACCACCGGTTTCTCGTCGGGAATCGACGCCGGCATCGGCTTCGACGCGATCACCGTCGCCCTCCTCGGACGCTCGCGCCCGTGGGGCGTCTTCGGTGCGGGCATCCTGTTCGGTGCGCTCAAGGCCGGTGGCTACGCCATGCAGGCGGCCAACGGCGTTCCGATCGACATCGTGCTCGTCGTCCAGTCGCTGATCGTGCTGTTCGTCGCTGCGCCTCCGCTGGTGCGAACGATCTTCAGGATCCGGCAGCCCGGCACCGGCACACCGCCCCGCGCCCGTAAGACCTCGTCCGCCAAGACCGCCGTGGTGACCAAATGAGCACTCTCGCCCCCGACACCGCCATCCCCGCCGGAGATACCCCCGGCCTGGCCGTCGCCCGTACCCGCTCCTGGAAGGCCCCGATCGCGCTCGGCATCTTCGTCGTCGTGGCGCTCCTGCTCTTCGTCGTCGGCCACCGCGACGGCGACTCGACGTTCCGCCTCTCGACGTCGACCGACTTCGTCAAGCTCCCCAACGCGGTGCTTCCGTCGTTCGGAGCGGGCATCGTCGTCACGATCGCGCTGGCCCTCATCGCCCTGATCGCAGCCTTCCGCGTCTCGCGGTACCAGCGGGTGCCGCTCTGGCTCATCGCGGTCTTCGGTGTGCTGTTCTTCGTCGCTTTCCTCGCCTGGGCCGGCGCCGGTCAGTCGATTCTCGTGCCGGGCCTCCTGGTCGGCTCGCTGGGCCTCTCGACCCCGCTGATCTTCGGCGCCCTCGGTGGCGTCGTGTCGGAGCGGGTCGGCGTCGTCAACGTCGCCATCGAGGGCCAGCTGCTCGGCGGTGCGTTCGTCTCGGCCGTCGTCGCCAGCATCACGGGTTCGCTCTGGGTCGGTCTGATCAGCGCCATGATCGCCGGTGCCCTCGTCTCGATGGTGCTCGCGGTGTTCAGCATCCGCTACCTGGTCGACCAGGTGATCGTCGGCGTCGTGCTGAACGTCTTCGTCACGGGCCTCACGAGCTTCCTCTACTCGGAGGTGCTCACGAACACGCCCGACCTCAACCAGGGTCTGCGATTCCCGAAGCTCGACATCCCGGGGCTCAGCACCATCCCGCTGATCGGGCCGCTGCTCTTCCAGCAGAACGTGATCGTCTACCTGATGTACATCGCGGTCGCGGGCGTCTTCTTCGGCCTCTTCAAGACCCGCTGGGGCCTTCGCCTCCGCGCCGTCGGCGAACACCCGCAGGCAGCCGACACCGTCGGCATCCGGGTCAACGCCACCCGTTTCTGGAACGTGACTCTCGCGGGCGCCATCGCCGGCCTCGGCGGCGCGTTCTTCACGCTCGGCGACCTGGGCGAATTCCAGAAGTCGATGACGGCGGGCGCCGGCTACATCGCCCTCGCCGCGGTCATCTTCGGCCGCTGGGACCCGATCCGGGCGACCCTCGCAGCCCTGCTCTTCGGATTCGCCAGCAACCTGCAGAACGTGCTCAGCTCGGTCGGCTCGCCCGTGCCCAGCGAGTTCATGCTGATGCTTCCGTACGTCGTCACGATCCTGGCCGTCGCCGGCCTCGTGGGTCAGTCACGCGGGCCTGCGGCCTCAGGAAAGGCGTACATCAAGTCATGACCGAGACAGATGCTGCGCAGCCGGATCCTTCGTTCCGATCCGGTTCTCCGGTCGGGGTCGACTGGAACCTCCTGCGCGAGACGGCCCGGGCCGCGATGGAGCGCGCCTACGTGCCGTACTCAAAGTTCCCGGTGGGGGCTGCCGCTCTCACCGACACCGGCCGCATCGTGTCGGGCTGCAACGTCGAGAACGCCTCGTACGGGCTGACGCTCTGCGCCGAGTGCTCGCTCGTCTCCGACCTCGTCATGGGCGGTGGCGGGCACCTCGTCGCCTTCGCCTGCGTCGACGGCAACGGCGGCGTGCTGATGCCCTGCGGTCGCTGCCGCCAGCTGCTCTACGAACACTCCGCCGAGGGAATGGTGCTCGACACCGTCTCGGGATTCAAGACAATCGACGAGGTGATCCCGGACGCGTTCGGGCCCCGTCAGCTCGAGGCCTACGAGGCCTCGCAGAAAGGCCGCTCATGACCACCTCCGTAGAACCCTTCGACGTCGTCGACCTGATCCGCACCAAGCGCTCCAAGGAAGCCCTGTCGACGCCCGAGATCCAGTGGCTGATCGACGCCTACACGCGCGGCTACGTGGCCGACGAGCAGATGGCCGCGCTGATCATGGCTATCTTCCTGAACGGCATGGAGCGCGCCGAGATCCGCGACATGACGCTCGCGATGATCGCCTCGGGCGAGACCATGTCGTTCCAGACGCTCGGCAAGACGACCGTCGACAAGCACTCGACCGGCGGAGTGGGCGACAAGATCACCCTGCCGCTGGCTCCGCTCGTGGCGTCGTTCGGCGTCGCCGTGCCGCAGCTCTCGGGCCGCGGGCTCGGCCACACTGGCGGAACCCTCGACAAGCTCGAGTCGATTCCCGGCTGGCAGGCCGACGTCTCGAACGAGCGCATGTTCGAGATCCTGAAAGATGTCGGCGCCGTGATCTGTGCCGCAGGATCCGGCCTGGCCCCCGCCGACAAAAAGCTGTACGCCCTCCGTGACATCACCGGCACGGTCGAGGCCATCCCGCTCATCGCCTCGTCGATCATGTCGAAGAAGATCGCCGAGGGCACCTCCGCCCTGGTGCTCGACGTGAAGTTCGGCTCGGGTGCGTTCATCCAAGACATCGACCAGTCGCGCCTCCTCGCCCGCACGATGGTCGACCTCGGCACCGACGCCGGAGTCACGACGTCGGCCCTCCTGACCGACATGAGCATTCCCCTCGGACTGACCATCGGCAACGCCCTCGAGGTGCGCGAGTCGGTCGAGACTCTCGCCGGAGGCGGTCCCGCCGATATCCGCGAGCTCACGGTCGCCCTCGCCCGCGAGATGCTGACCGCTGCCGGCCAGCCCGACGCCGATGTCGAGGCCGCCCTCGACGACGGTCGCGCAATGGACAGCTGGCGCCGCATGATCGAGGCGCAGGGCGGCGACCCCGACGCCGCACTGCCGGTCGCTCGAGAGACCCACGTCGTCACGGCGCCGCGCTCGGGTTTCCTCGACAAGCAGGAGGCGCTGCCCTTCGGCATCGCGGCCTGGCGCCTCGGAGCCGGCCGTGCTCGCAAGCAGGATCCGGTGATGGCGACGGCCGGCATCGAACTACACGCGAAGCCGGGTGACCGCGTGGAGGAGGGGCAGCCGCTCTTCACCCTGCACACCGACGAGGCATCGCGATTCGAGCGCGCCCTGGCGTCGGTCGAGGGAGCGTGGGGCATCGGATCCTCGGCCCCCGCCGCTCGTTCTCTCGTCGTGGAGCGAATCTCCTAGATTCGTCTACCTCGCTTGTGGCCGCCGTTCAGAGTGTCGCCTCCGAGCACTAGTACGGTGGTGCGTATGAGCGCACCGGACCAGGAATACCGTCTGCCCAACGGAGGGCCGAGCATCGCCGCCCTCCCCAAGGTCAGCCTGCACGACCACCTCGATGGCGGGCTTCGGCCCGCGACGATCGTCGAGCTCGCCTCTGAGGCCGGGATCGCCCTGCCGGTCGACGATGCCGCCGGTCTCGAATCGTGGTTCCAGACGCAGTCCGACTCGGGCTCGCTCGTCGAATACCTGAAGACCTTCGACGTCACGCTCGCCGTGATGCAGACGGCCGCCAACCTCCGACGGATCGCGCACGAGTTCGTGCTCGATCTGGCCGCCGACGGCGTCATCCACGGTGAGATCCGCTGGGCGCCCGAGCAGCACCTGCGCGAGGGCCTCACCCTCGACGAGACGGTCGAAGCGGTCCAGGCCGGTATCGACGACGCCATCACCGACCTCGCCGAGCGCGGTCACGAGATCACCATCGGCCAGCTGGTCACCGCAATGCGCCACGCCGACCGGTCGCTCGAGATCGCCGAGCTGGCCCTCCGCCACCGAGAGAACGGCGTGATCGGCTTCGACATCGCCGGCGCCGAGCTCGGCTTCCCGCCGTCGGCCCACCAGGCCGCGTTTGACCTCCTGGCGCGCGAGTTCTTCCCCGTCACGGTCCACGCCGGCGAGGCCGACGGGCTCGACAGCATCAAGAGCGCCCTCTTCGACGGACGCACCCTCCGCCTCGGTCACGGCGTGCGCCTCGCCGAAGACATCAGTGTGCTCGGCCGCGAGAGCGACCACACGACCGTCGGCCTCGGCCCGATCGCCGCCTGGGTGCGCGACCGCGAGATCGCCCTCGAGCTGTCGCCGTCGTCGAACCTCCAGACCGGGGCCATCGCCCAGTGGGGCACCGAGCTCTACGACCACCCGTTCGACCTGCTCTACCAGCTGGGCTTCCGGGTCACGGTTAACGTCGACAACCGCCTGATGAGCGCCACGAGCCTCAGCCGCGAGCTGTCGTTGCTGTCGCAGGCCTTCGACTACGACCTCAGCGACCTCCAGGCGTTCCAGCTCAACGCGGCCGCAGCGTCGTTCCTCTCACTCGAAGATCGCGACGACCTGGCCGACCGCATCGTCGCCGGGTTCGAGCAGGCCTGAGATGGCGCTGCCCCCGCTTCCCGACGAGGCCATCGTGCTCGGGTCGCTCGCGCCCGACTGGCGTTCCGCCGTCGCGGTCGCCGGGGCCGCTCTCACGGCCTCCGGGGCCGCGCGTCCGGGCTACTCCGATGAGATGATCCGCATGATCGACGAGCACGGTCCCTACGTTGTGATCGCCCCCGGCCTCGCCCTCGCGCACGCCCGGCCCGACGATCAGGTGATCAGCGACGGCCTCGCCGTCGTCACCCTGGCCTCGCCGGTCTCGTTCGGGCACCCGCACAACGACCCGGTGCGCGTCATCGTCGGCCTCGCGGTCGAATCGGTCGGCGGCCACCTCGACCTCATCGCCGACATCGCCAACGTCTTCAACGACCAGAGCCGGATCGGCGCCCTCGCCGACGCGACCCGGGCCGACGATGTGCGGGCGATTATGGGTGTTGGTGCGGGGTCTGGTTCTGGTTCGTCTGCGTCTGCGGGCGGTTCTGCTTCGGGCTCCTCTGCGGGCGGTTCTGCTTCGGGCTCCTCTGCGGGTGGTTCTGCTTCGGGTTCGTCGTCTGAGGGTGGCTCGTGAAGATCGTCACGATCTGCGGTGTCGGCATCGGGTCAAGCGGAATCCTCAAGGTCAACGCCGAGCGCGTGCTCGCCAAGCTCGACATCGAGGCCGATGTCGTCGCGGCCGACCTGGCCAGCGTCCAGTCTGTCGCCGACGATGCGCAGGTCATCCTGACATCGGCCGAGTTCGTCGATGCGATCGGGCCGACCTTCGCCGACGTAATCGTGATCGTCAACCACTTCGACCTCACCGAGCTCACCGAGAAGCTGGAGCGCGCTCTGGGCTGAGCCCGGCCGTGTGGGCAGTGCCGCGGGGTGCTCCGTTGCTGGGTGCAGTGCTGCTCTGCGGGGTGCGGCTCTGCGGGGTGCCGTGCCGCGACCTCTCGCCCGGTGAGGTGACGCGAATCGGCCAATATGCCAGCGCCGCGGCGCGCGAGGTTGGCCGATTCACGTCAGGTCGCGGGGTCGCGTGGCAAAGCGACGCGGTTCGGCCAAAGCGACGCGGCGCGCCGCGTCAGTTTGGCCGAACCGCGTCGGGTCGCTGATCCAGGCGACCGCGCCCGCGCCCGCCGCCGTGCCCGCGCCCGCGATCAGCGCAGCAGCTCGCGCACCCCGGCGTCGAGCGCGGCGACCACGGAGTCGGCCGCGGCGCGACGCTCGGCCGCATCACCCGTCGTGCTCCACGCGTCGATGTAGACCTTCAGCTTGGGTTCGGTGCCGCTCGGACGCACGATGACGCGCGACCCGTCGTGTGACTCGTCGCCTGCCAGCCAGAAGCGGAGGATGTCGCCGGGCGGGAACTGCTCGAAACCGTCGGCGAAGTCGTCGAGCCGGTGGACCGGATACCCGCCGATCGTCGTCGGGGGCGCGGCTCGGAGCGCAGAGGTGATGCGGGGGATCTCGGCGAGGTCGCTGACGCGTAACGACACCTGGGACGACGCAAATGCGCCGAAGGTGGCGTCGAAGGCGCCGAGATGCTCCGCGAGACTCGACCCGGAGGCGTGCAGCTCCGTCGCGAGAGCGAGGATGTCGAGTGCCGCCGAGATGCCGTCTTTGTCACGGACCTTGGCTGGATCGACGAGGTAACCGAGGGCCTCTTCGTAACCGTAGATGAGCCCGTCGACGCGCGAGACCCATTTGAAGCCCGTCAGGGTATCGACTGACTCGAGGCCGTATGCGGCGGCGACTGTGCGAAGAGCGGGGGAGGAGACGATCGACGCGGCCAGCGCCCCGGACGAATCACCCGATGCCTTGGCGCGTTCGGCCGCACGCCACCCCAAGATCGCTCCGACCTCGTTGCCGGTGAGACGACGCCAGCCGTCGCCGGACGGGTCGGGGATGGCGACAGCAAGCCGGTCGGCGTCGGGGTCGTTGGCGAGAATCAAGTCGGCCTCGACACGATCGGCGGTGGCGTACGAGAGGTCGAGGGCGCCGGGATCTTCGGGGTTCGGGAAGGCGACCGTGGGGAATGCCGCATCGGGTGCGACCTGCTCGGCGACGGGAATGGGTTCGGGGAAGCCCGCTGTGGCGATCGTGCGGCGAGCCACCTCCCACCCCACGCCGTGCATGGCGGTGTAGACGACTCGAGGCGCCGCAGCAGCCACGGTAAGCGAAGCCGAGCGCCCGGCCACGGCCGCGGTGAGCCTGACGTAGTCGGCGACGATATCGTCGCCCGCGATCGCGTAGTCGTCGGAACGAGGCAGGTCGAGCACGGAGCCGGTGGCTGCCCGCTCGATCGCTGAGGCGATCTCGGCGTCGACGGGGCTGACGATCTGCGAGCCCTGATCCGCGCCGCCGAGGTAGACCTTGTAGCCATTGTCGCGCGGGGGGTTGTGGCTGGCGGTGACCATCACGCCGGCTGAGACGTCGAGGTGGCGCACGGCGAAGGCGAGCACGGGGGTGGGAAGTGCCCGCGGGAGCAGGGTCGCGCGCACGCCGGCGGCGGTCATGATCTCGGCGGTGTCGCGGGCGAAGACGTCGCTGTTGGTGCGGCCGTCGTAGCCGATCACGATGCTGGGGGAGGCAGCAGCGGGATCCGACGCTGCCCGGTCGACGAGGAACGCAGCAAACCCGGCGGCGGCCTGAGCGACGAGCACGCGGTTCATCCGCTTGGAGCCGGCTCCGAGTTCGCCTCGCAGGCCTGCCGTGCCGAACTCGAGCCGGCCATCGAACCTGTCGGCCAGGTCGGCGTGCGCTTCCGCAGCCACTTCGGCGTCGTCGCCGTCGAACCGAGAGAGCAACTCAGACAGCTCGGCGCGCGTCTCGGCGTCGGGGTCTTGTGCCAACCAGGCTGATGCGGTGGCGCGAAGAGTATTCGCGTCGCTCACAGTGCCGCCACCACCCGCGCAAGCAGCTGGCTGATCGCACCCTCGGCGTCTTTGCCGGCCTGGAGTACCTCTTCGTGGGCGAGGGGCGTCTTCTGGATGCCGGCCGCGAGGTTGGTGATCAGCGAGAAGCCGAGGATCTCCATGCCGGCCTGGCGTGCTGCGATGGCCTCGAGGCTCGTGGACATGCCGACGATGTGGCCTCCGATTGCCTTGGCCATCTGCACCTCGGCCGGCGTCTCGTAGTGCGGGCCTCGGAACTGCGTGTACACGCCTTCGTCGAGGCTGGGGTCGACTGAGCGTGCCACGTCTCGGAGTCGCTTCGAGTAGAGATCGGTGAGGTCGATGAACGTGGCACCCTCGAGCGGCGAGTCGGCCGTGAGGTTGATGTGGTCGCTGATGAGCACGGGCTGCCCGGGCTTCCAGGTCTCGCGGATGCCCCCGGCCCCGTTGGTCAGAACCATGATCTTCGCGCCTGTCGCGGCGGCGGTGCGCACGCTGTGGACGACGCGTCGCACGCCGTGGCCTTCGTAGTAGTGCGTGCGCGCTCCGATGATCAGCGCGTGCCGGCCGTCCGCCAGGCGGATGCTGCGCAGCGACCCGGAGTGGCCGACGACGGCCGAGGCGCCGAAACCGGTGATCTCGGTCGCGGGAATCTCGGCCACGGTCTCGCCGATCAGCTCGGCGGCGCGACCCCATCCGCTCCCGAGCGTGAGTGCGATGTCGTGATTTGCCACGCCGGTGGCCTTCGCGATCTCGGCGGCGGCCGTGGCTGCGACCTCGAACGGGTCGGTCGACAGATCGTCGAGGGGGTTCGCGGGGCTGCCGAGTGAGGGGCTGGAGGTCGAAGACATGCGAACAACTCTAGGGGCGACGGAGGGCGGCCGGGGGCACTCTCCACAGGGTGGCGCGAGAGCGCAGGATCCGGGCGGCCTTTGCCGGATCCTGCGTCTTCGTCTCCACAGACAAGGATCCGGCCCCACGCCTGCACAGATCGCCGCCGCCCGCGCCCCGGCCGCTGCCGACCCGCCACCCTCGTGGGATGGACACTGTGCAAGCGACAGTCCGCCGACTTGGCGGCCTCGTTCCGGCCAAGCTGCTACTCGAAGCGGGGGCGAGCCCGCGAGATCTTCAGCAGGCGGTGGCGACTCAGACACTTCTTCGCGTCCGGCGGGGTTTCTACGCCGTACCGGAGACTCCCGCCGCGGCCCTGACTGCGGTTCGGGTCGGAGGTCGGCTGTCGGGGTTGAGTGCCACCGATTCTTACGGGCTCTGGGGTGGCTGGAGCGAGCCCGTTCACGTCAGCGTGCTGCCGAATGCGAGCAGACTCCGTACTGTCTCCGTTCCCTCGGGCCGTCACCCGGGCACCTGCCTGGTCGACGATCGATGGCACCGGCCGGTCCTCCTGCACTGGGACGACGATCATCGCGACGCCGAGCAGTGCTGGCGCGTCGGCCTGCCCCGTGCGGTGGCGCAGGTGATGCGCTGGCATGACACAGAGACGGCGGTCGCATGCCTCGACACGGTGCGCTCGCTTCGTGGTGTCGGCGACGTCGCGTTGAGAAGACTTGCCGACGGGATCCCACGCCTGGAAGCCCTCGTCAGGGCGAGTCGGCCCGGCATGGGATCAGGAGTCGAGTCGATCACACGGCAGAGGCTGACGGCCCAGGGCGTCGAACTCGAGGCGCAGGCCGACATCCCGTTCGTGGGGACCGTCGACTTTCGCGTCGTCGGTACGGCCGTGCTCATTGAAGTGGACGGGTTCGAGTTCCACAGGTCGAAAGCGCAGTTCGACGAGGATCGGCGGCGCGACGCCGTGGCGGTCTCGCGCGGCTGGATCCCGCTGCGGTTCAGCGCCGACCAAGTGCGCGATCGCTGGCAGTGGGTGCAGGGCACCGTGTTGACCACGGTAGCTCGAGGGCGGCTGTGACTGACGGGTCAGCTCACTCCAGACGCCCGAGCCTGAATTCAGGTGCGGGCGAGCGCGGTCGGTGGCCTGAATTCAGGAGTTGAGGATCCTGGCGCCTGCAATCAGGAGCGTCCAAGGGGCCGACTCCTGCGTAATACGCTCAGCCCGTCCCCACTCCTGAGTCGGGAGACGACGCACCTGAATTCAGGAGTGAGCCGAGTGAGTTCAGGAAAGACGACACGTCATGCGGCAGGCAGGCAAAGCACGCAAAAGACAGCGCTGACACGCACGCACACCGCACGCCGGACGCGCGCACGCCGCACCCGCGAAAGGAGCCAAGCAGGCAGGGAGCCAAGCAGGCGGCGCGCCCAGCTAGTCGCCGATCGACAGCAGCACGTGACCCGCCGACACGGTGGTGCCGACGGCCGCATCGATGCCCGTGATGACGCCATCGCGGTGGGCCGCGACGGGCTGCTCCATCTTCATGGCCTCGAGCACGAGCACGAGGTCGCCCTTGACGACGGCCTGGCCCTCGGTCACTGCGAGCTTCACGACGGTGGCCTGCATCGGAGCAACGACGGCGTTGCCGGTAGCAGCCGAGCCGGCGTTGCGGCCAGCACTGCGACCCGAGCGCGATCCACGCGGGGCCGGAGCGGAGGCGCCGGCGCCGCCGGTACCGGAGCGCGAGCCGAGAGTCGCCGGGAGCGTCACCTCGATGCGCTTGCCGCCGACCTCGACCACGACGGTGGAGCGGGCCGCGGCGACGGAGGGCGCGGAGGCCTCACCCGACCACGGCTCGATGGTGTTGTCGAATTCGGTTTCGATCCAGCGGGTGTAGATCGAGAACGGGGTGCCGGGCTCGGGCGCGAACGCGGGGTCGTCGACGATCACGCGGTGGAACGGCAGAACGGTGGGGAGACCGGCGACCTCGAACTCGGCGAGAGCGCGGCGCGAGCGCTCGAGGGCGTCTTCGCGCGACGAACCCGTCACGATGAGCTTGGCGAGCAGCGAGTCGAACGATCCGGAGATCTCATCGCCCGCCTGCACGCCGGAGTCGACGCGAACGCCGGGGCCGCTCGGTGCCTTGAAGACGTGCACCGGGCCGGGTGCGGGCATGAAGCCGCGACCGGCGTCTTCGCCGTTGATGCGGAATTCGAAGGAGTGGCCGCGCGGCTCGGGGTCGGCGTAGTCGAGCGTGCCGCCCTCGGCGAGACGGAACTGCTCGCGCACCAGGTCGATGCCGGTGACCTCCTCCGAGACGGGGTGCTCGACCTGGAGGCGCGTGTTGACCTCGAGGAACGAGACGGTGCCGTCTTGGCCGATCAGGAACTCGCAGGTACCGGCGCCGACGTACCCGACCTCGCGCAGGATCGCCTTCGAGGCGGTGTAGAGCGCGGTGAGCTGGTCGGGGGAGAGGAACGGGGCGGGTGCCTCTTCGACCAGCTTCTGGTGACGACGCTGGAGTGAGCAGTCGCGGGTCGAGACGACGACGACGTTGCCCTCGGCATCGGCGAGGCACTGGGTCTCGACGTGGCGGGGCTTGTCGAGGTACTTCTCGACGAAACACTCGCCGCGACCGAACGCGGCTATGGCCTCGCGCACGGCCGAGTCGTACAGCTCGGGGATCTCTTCGCGGGTGCGAGCGACCTTGAGGCCGCGACCGCCGCCGCCGAAAGCCGCCTTAATCGCGACGGGAAGGCCGTGGGTGTCGACGAAGTCGAGCACCTCGTCGGAGCCGGTGACGGGGTTGAGCGTGCCGGGGGCGAGCGGCGCTCCGACCTTCTCGGCGATGTGACGCGCCGAGACCTTGTCGCCGAGCTTCTCGATCGCGTCGGGCGACGGGCCGATCCACACGAGGCCGGCGTCGAGGACGGCTCGGGCGAAGTCGGCGTTCTCGGCCAGGAACCCGTAGCCCGGGTGGACGGCGTCGGCCCCCGAGCGGCGGGCGATCGACAGGATCTTGTCGATGACCAGGTACGTGTCGGCACTCGTGGTGCCGTCGAGCGAGTAGGCCTCGTCGGCGAGGCGGGCGTGGAGGGCGTCTCGGTCTTGGTCGGCGTAGACCGCGACGGACGCGATGGAGCTGTCTCGCGCGGCGCGGATGACCCGGACTGCGATCTCTCCACGGTTGGCAATGAGCACCTTGGTAATTCGCGGCATAAATCCCAAGCCTACGGCCCCGGGAGGTCGCTCCTTTGGTCGCCCCGCACAAAAAGCCCGATTGCGGACGGGCCGGATCCTACAATTTTGTGACGACCGGAGACCTCAGGATCCGGCGGAGGCGCCGCTCAGGCCACCCTGGACGGCGTTCCACAGCTCGGGCCACTCGATGCCGAAGTGGTCGCGGAGGAGCTTTCGCAGCACCGGGATCGACAGGCCGACGACCGCGCTCGGCGTGCCCTCGATGTCGGTGATGAACGCCGAGGCCAGGCCGTCGATCGTGAATGCGCCGGCGACCTCGAGCGGCTCTCCGGACGCGATGTAGTGGGCGATCTCGGAGTCGGAGAGGTCGTCGGCGAAGGTGAGGTGGGCCGCTGCGGCGGCGGAGTGGCCGGCGTGCGGGCGCCCGCCGCGGTGGTCGATGAGGTGATGCCCGGAATGGAGAGTGCCCCGGCCGACGCGGGCCATCTGGCGCCAGCGGTCGGTTGCGACGAGAGGGTCGTGCGGCTTGCCGTAGACGGCGCCCTCGATCTCGAACGCCGAGTCGCCGCCGAGGATGAATCCGTCGATATCGGCGCCGTCGACCTGCGCCCCGATCACCGCCTCCGCTTTCGCGCGGGCCAGGAGTGAGACCGTCTCGACGGCGGTCAGCGGCCGGCCGAGGGTGGCCTCCTCGTGCGCCACCGCCTCGTCTTCGTCGACGCCGGGCGAGATGAGGAGGGGTTCGATTCCGGCAGCCCGCAGCAGGGCAAGGCGGGCGGGCGAGGTGCTGGCGAGATAGAGGCGCACGGGCATGCGTCAAGAGTGTCAGACCGATACGCCAGACTTGCTCCATGGGTGAAATGCTTGGAAAAGACGTCGAGCTCGACGTGACCGGAATCGCACACGGCGGAATCTCCGTCGCGCGCCTCGACGGTCGGGTCGTCTTCGTGACCGATGCGATCCCGGGCGAGCGGGTGCGCGCGCGCATCACCGAAGACCGCAAGAAGTCGTTCTGGCGAGCCGACACCGTCGAGGTGCTCGACGCTTCGCCGCACCGCCAGGAGCACGTCTGGGGCGCCGCCTCGGTCGATCGCGACCCATCGCAGCGTGCCGGCGGGGCCGAGTTCGGGCACATCGCCCTCGCCCACCAGCGCGAACTGAAGCGTCAGGTGCTGACCGACGCACTCTCGCGCATGGCGGGCATCGACTCCGACGTCGTCGTCGAGGGCGTTCCGGGCGACGACGAGGTCGGCGGAACCCGCTGGCGCACCCGCGTGCGGCTCCACGTCGACGAGTCCGGCCGCCCGGGGCCTTACGCGCAGCGCTCCCACACCGTCATCGCCGTCGACGATCTGCCGCTCGCCACCGCGGCCGTCGAAGAGGCCGCGCCCCTCGAGCAGCGCTTCGTGGGGGAGGAGCACGTCGACGTGCTCTCGCCGAGCGAGGGCGGGGCCCGTCTGATCATCGGCAAGCAGGCGCGCACCACCGTGGTGGAGCGCGTCGGCGAGCGCGAGTTCCGGCTCGACGACGGGGGGTTCTGGCAGGTGCACCACGGGGCCGCCCAGACCCTTACCGCGGCGGTACAAGATCTGATCGACCCGGCCCTGATGGATCCTCGGGCGATGAACCTCGACCTCTACGGCGGAGTCGGCCTTCTCGCCGCGGCGGTCGGCGATCGATTCGGCCAGGCTCTTCGCATCACCAGCGTCGAGAGCGACTCGCGAGCCACCGACCACGCGGCCGAAAATCTGCAGGAGTGGATCGGTGCATCGGCCGTCACCGGTCGGGTGGAGCGCTGGATCCGAGAGCTCACCTCGACCGCGAACCAGGGCGACCGCGAGCGGTTGCGTCAGGCGACCGTCGTGCTCGACCCGCCCCGATCGGGGGCTGGGAAGGATGTCGTGGGCCGGATAACCTCAGCGAGTCCCGCTCAGGTCGTCTACGTCGCCTGTGACCCCGTCGCCCTGGCGCGAGACATCGCCCTCTTCCAGGAGGGTGGTTACCACCTCGACGGCATTCGTGCCTTCGACCTGTTCCCCCACACGCACCACCTTGAAACCGTGGTGCGCCTGACCCGGTGAGCGACACCCATCCCGATAGAATCCGAGTGTGACGCTCGGTATCAGGGACCGAGCGCCCATCGAACGAAGGATTCTCGTGCCCGAAATCTTGCCCGAACCGACTGCATCCGGTACTCCGAAAACCACGGCCCCGGTGCGCGTCGCCATCGTCGACGACCACGAGTCGGTGCGGCTGGGTATCCAGGCGGCCTGCCAGAACGAGGGCTTCGACGTCATCCTCACCGCTGCGGGCGTGCAGGAGTTCGTCGACAACCTCGCGGGCCGCGAGGTCGACGTCGTGGTGCTCGACCTGTCGCTCGGCGACGGCTCGACCGTGACCGAGAACGTCAAGCGCGTGCAGGCCACCGGCTCCGCCGTCCTCGTGCACAGCATCGCCGACCGTGTCGCGTCCGTCCGCGAGGCGCTCGCCGCCGGGGCAGCCGGCGTCATTCCGAAGTCGTCCGCGACGAAGACCGTGATGGCCGCGGTCGCGACCGTCGCTCGCGGTGACGTGTTGAACAACCTCGAGTGGGCCAGCGCAATCGACGCCGACCGCGACTTCGCCAAGGCCCAGCTCGGGCGACGCGAACGCGAGATCCTCCACCTGTACGCGTCGGGTCTGCCGCTCAAGCTCGCCGCTCAGCAGCTCGGCATCGGCTACTCGACCGCCCGTGAATACCTCGACCGGATCCGTGTGAAGTACGTCGAGGTCGGGCGCCCCGCGCCGACCAAGGTCGACCTGCTTCGCCGCGCGGTCGAGGACGGCATTTTGCCCGGCCTCGATGCGGATGGCGGAGATGGCCGCTGACGGAGCCTCCTCCGCACCGACCTTCCGGCCGAGGTCGACCCGCAACCCGATCAGCGGTCCGCTGCTCGACAAGATCTTCGCGCGCCTCCTCGCCGCTCTCGGCCTCGTCTACGGGGCCCTCGCAATTCCCTACCTGCTCGATCAGCAGTCGAGTATGCAGCCCGCTTGGGCATGGATCATCTCGATCGCCCTCCTCGGTGGAATCGTCGCCGTCGGCATCACCAGCGTCTCGATGCGGGGCCTCGAGACAGCCGCCGCGTTCCTGGCCATCTCGTTTCTGGTCGCGCTGCTGACCTGGCCGCTGGCGGTCGACGATCCGGCTCGGGTGCTCGACGAGTCGCCGTGGCTGTATTACCTCATCACGGTCGCGACGGCGGCTGCCGCCATCGCGTTCACCCCCTGGGTGGCGACGGTCTATCTGCTGCTCACACCGCTCGTCTACGGGCTGGTCGAGCTCACGCCGTCGGGCGGGGGCCTCAAGCCGTTCTGGGCAGCCATCGATTCGATCTACTCGATCATTCTCGGCGGCGCCGTGCTCATTCTCATCACGCTCCTGCGGCAGGCCTCCGTCTCGGTCGACCGGGCGCAGAACATGGCCGTCAGCCGCTACTCAGGAGCCATTCGCGAGCACGCGATCGAGCTGGAGCGCGTCCAGGTCGACGCGATCGTGCACGACAGCGTGCTCACGACCTTTATCTCGGCGGCACGGTCGTTCTCGCCCGATGAGAAAGCCCTGGCCACGACGATGGCTCGCAACGCCATGTCGCACCTCACGACGGCCGCGAGCGTGACACCCTTCGACGAGTCGTCCACGAGCCTCACCTCGATGCGGGAGCGCCTCGAAGTGCTCGTCTCGAACCTTGGGGCCGAGGTCGAGGTCCGGTCGAAGGCGCTCGACGACCACGCCATTCCGGCGGCGGCCGCCGAGGCCATGTACTCGGCGGCGGTCCAGGCGGTGGTCAACAGCGTGCAGCACGCGGGCACGGTCGGCGTCTCTCGGTGGGTCTCCCTGCTCTGGACCGCCGAGCGCGTCTGCGTCGAGGTCGGCGACACCGGGTCGGGCTTCAACCCCGCCGCGGTTCCCGGTGAGCGTCTCGGGGTGCGCGTCTCGATCACCGAGCGTTTGGCGAACGCCGGCGGCTCGGCCGTTATTCAGACTGCCGCGGGCGAAGGAACGATCATTCGCCTTTCCTGGCCCCGCTCCGACGATTCCGAGCAGTCGGCCGCTTCGCCCTCCGCACCCGCACCACTCAGCCCCGAGGAGCCCTCGTGAACGTCAAACTGCCCCGCTGGCTCCCCATCGGCCTCGCTGCCGTCTTCTCCGTCTATCACCTCCTTCTGGCGACGGTCTCGCTCGGTATTCCGAGAAACGCCGCGCCCGTCATCGTCTGCATGGCCCTCTACGCCGTCGCCACGGCGCTCGCGCTCATTCCGGTCAAGAAGCAGGGGCTCACGATGCCCGTGTGGATGGCCAGCATCTGCCTCGCCGTCGCGGTGATCGTGCCCCTGGTCGTCGCTTCGCAACTCGATCCGAACCACCCGGGCGGCACCGGCTATGCCACCTGGTACGTGGCTGCGGTGGGCACGCTCATGGTGATCGTCTCTACCCGGCGCCGGCACGGTTTCGCCTGGGCGGGAGTCGCTTTCCTTGCGGTTCACACTGTCGTGTGGAGCGGCAACCTCTCCGATCTCGCCGCATTCGGCGTCGTCGGCAGTGTCAGCTGGGTGGGCATCTCGCACGCGCTGCAGGCCACCCTCGCTCGTGCGGGTCGCGACACCCGCGAGTTCATCCGCGCCGAGCAGGAGGCCGCCGACTGGCAGGCCGCTCAAGAGGCTCACGTCAACGAGCGACAGTTCCGCCTCCTGCAGACCGGCCGGACCGCCAGGCCCATGCTCCAGCGCATCGTGGCCACCGGCGGCGACCTGACGCCCGAGGAACGCCAGGAGTGCCTCAACCTCGAGGGCGCCATCCGCGACGAGATCCGCGGGCGCAGGCTCCTCTCCGACGATGTCCGCCACGAGGTCATGGCGGCCCGGCGCCGAGGCACGATCGTCAGCCTGCTCGATGAGGGCGGCATCGACGACGTCGAAGACGATGAGCTGGCGCGCGTGCATGCGGAGCTCGCGTCGGCGATTCGAGACGCGGCGGCCGACCGCCTCATCATCCGCACCGTGGCTCCGGGGAGCGAGTACGCGGTCACGGTGGTCGGGCTGAGCTCCGAAGACCTCGAATCGAGCGCTCTCGGCTCCTCGAACGCCGGCGATGACGACGAAGACGATGACGACGAAGACGAAGTGAGCCTGTGGCTGCAGATCCGCCGGTCTTCGGTCGAGGTGGAGCGCGCCGACGCGTAGAAGGCTGACGCAGCGAGAGCGGCCGAGACTGCAGCGGAAAAGCAGAAGGGCCGGATACCCAGTCCGGCCCTTCCTGTATTCCCGAATTCAGAGCGACAACCCGAATGACGCCCTGACTCGCCCCCGAACAAAGATCGGCCCGCTTACCCTAGTGAGCCGATGTCCGGTGGTGTCTCTCAAAGGAGACACTCTGGCACTAGTAATACTGCGCCCTGCGTCTCCTGAGCAAAAGTCGTCATTTAGGGGGACAGCAGGCGGGCCGTCGACGGGCTAAACACACCGACATGCCCCCCATTCGGGGGAAGTCGTGACGTCTCACACCCGATACGCGAGCATTTCGGGGGACGGACGGGGCCCGTCGGGGTGCACGCCGGGTTAGGCGCTGTGGCGGTTCCACTGCCCGGCGCCGACGCGGAGCGGCGCCCGCAGAGGCCGCTGGCTCTCGGCCCAGGCACTCGACGCCCGAGGCAGACGCCGGGCCGCGCTCTCGTCGCGCGCGGCGGCCTCGAGAGCCGCCAGCACGGCGGTGACCGCGGCCAGCTCTTCTGCAGAGGGGTTGCCGGATACGACCTGGATCGTAGGATCCTGCGGTCCGTCTGCCAGCGAATCGTTCACAGCGGGATGTTCCCGTGCTTCTTGGTCGGCTGAGAAGCCCGCTTGGTGCGCAGCGCCCGAAGCGCCTTGATCACTGCGGTGCGGGTCGACGACGGCTCGATGATGCCGTCGAGCTCGCCGCGCTCGGCCGCGAGGAACGGCGACGCCACGTTGTACGTGTAGTCGTTCGCGAGCTTCGTGCGCACGGCAGAGACGTCTTCGCCGGCCTCGGTCGCCCGCTTGATCTCGGAGCGGTAGAGGATGTTGACGGCGCCCTGACCGCCCATGACGGCGATCTCGGCGGTGGGCCAGGCGAGGTTGATGTCGGCGCCGAGCTGCTTCGAGCCCATGACGATGTACGCCCCGCCGTACGCCTTGCGCGTGATGACGGTGACGAGGGGCACGGTCGCCTCCGCGTAGGCGTAGAGGAGCTTGGCGCCGCGGCGGATGATGCCGGTCCACTCCTGGTCGGTGCCCGGCAGGAACCCGGGGGTGTCGACGAGGGTGAGGATCGGGATCGAGAATGCGTCGCAGAACCGCACGAAGCGGGCCGCCTTCTCACCGGCGTCGATGTTGAGCGTGCCGGCCATGACGTTCGGCTGGTTGGCGATGATGCCGACGGAGCGACCTTCGACGCGGCCCAGGCCGACGACGATGTTCGGTGCGAACAACGGCTGGACTTCGAGGAACTCGCCGTCGTCGACGACGTGCTCGATGACCGTGAGGATGTCGTACGGCTGGTTCGCCGAGTCGGGGATCAGGGTGTCGAGTGCGGCGTCGGCATCGGTCGTCTCCATTTCGGGAGCGACCTCGTAGACCGGGGGGTCGGTGAGGTTGTTGTCGGGCAGGAAGCCGAGCAACGTCGCCACGTAGTCGAGCGCGTCGTCTTCGTCGGCGGCGAGGTAGTGCGAGACACCCGAGATCGTGTTGTGCGTGAGGGCGCCGCCAAGCTCTTCGAAGCCGACGTCTTCTCCGGTGACGGTCTTGATCACGTCGGGGCCGGTGACGAACATCTGGCTGGTCTTGTCGACCATGACGACGAAGTCGGTGAGAGCGGGGGAGTACACGGCACCACCCGCGGCCGGGCCCATGATGATCGAGATCTGGGGGATCACGCCGGAGGCGGCCGTGTTGAGCTTGAAGATCTCGCCGTACTTGCCGAGAGCGACCACGCCCTCCTGGATGCGGGCTCCGCCGGAGTCGAGGATACCGATGATCGGCACGCCGGTCTTGAGGGCGAGCTCCATCACCTTGATGATCTTCTCGCCGGCGACCTCGCCGAGCGAGCCGCCGAAGGTCGTGAAGTCTTGGGAGTAGATCGCTACCTGACGGCCATTGATCGTGCCGGTGCCGGTGACGACCGAGTCGCCGTAGGGACGCTTGGCATCCATGCCGAAAGCCGTGGTGCGGTGCCGCACGAACTCGTCGAGCTCGACGAACGAGCCGGAGTCGAGGAGCCCGTCGATGCGCTCGCGGGCGGTCTTCTTACCGCGGGCGTGCTGCTTCTCGATCGCGGTCTCTTCGGGCGCCGTCACTGCCTCGTGGAAGCGCTTCTTGAGATCGGCGACCTTGCCGGCGGTGGTGGCGTGGTTGGTCTGCGGGGTCTCTGGGGTCACGGCGACAACTCTATCTTCCAGTCGCGACCGGGGCCGGAGCGCCGGGCCTGCACACCCGGAGCTCCCGGTGCATGCGCCCCGGAGCGTCCTCTTCCAGGTGGTGCTGAGAGGATTTGCCCTATGAGCGACTCTGAGCAGTTCCCGATCACGAGCGGGCTGGTATCCGAATTCGACTACCGCCAGACGACCGGGTCGACAAACGTCGACCTCGTCGAGGTGGCATCCGAGCGGGGTGACTTCGCGGTCGTCGCGTCGCTCGACCAGACCGCCGGGCGCGGCCGGCTCGATCGTCAGTGGTCGTCGCCGGCCGGCGAGTCGCTGGCCGCAAGCGTGCTGCTGCGCACCCGCACCGCGTCGGGCCATCCGCTTCCGATCGACTCGTGGGGGTGGTACCCGCTGATCGGTGGGGCTGCCCTGCGGCAGGCGGTCGCCGACCTGCTCCCCGAGGCTCACGTCACACTGAAGTGGCCGAACGACGTGCAGGTGTCGGGGCGCAAGATCTCCGGGATCCTGGCCGACCTCGTCACGGTCGACGGTGTGCCCGACTCGGTCGTGCTCGGCACCGGCATCAACCTGACTATTCCCGCCGACCGCCTGCCAACCCCGACGTCGACGTCGCTCGTCGTGGAGGGGGCAAACGGCAGCGCTCTGCACCTCGCCGACGCGGTGTTCGGTGCGTACCTGATCCACCTCCGGCGTCTCGTCGAGTTGCTCGCCGAAGGAGAGCCCGACGGCATCGAGGCAGTGCGGCAGGAGGTCACCGCGGCCTGCGACACTCTCGGGCGTCCCGTTCGGGTCGAACTACCCGACGGAATCCTTCTCGAGGGCGTCGCCGAGGGGCTCGACGGAGCGGGCCGCCTCGTCGTCCTCTCGAATGATTCTCACGATCCTCTGACCATCGCCGCCGGAGACGTGACCCACCTGCGGTATGAATGACGCATGACCTCCCCTGACCAGCGCCTGGCCGAGCCGTTCGGCGAGCCCGCGCGTGAAGAGGTCATCGCGAGGCTCCGCCCGCACGCTCGCGTGCTGTTCTGGCCGTCCCTCGCTCTCATCGTCGTGTCGGGGCTCGGCGGGTGGTTCAACGGTCGGCTGCCGGAGCGCTGGCAGAACGACGCCGTGCTGATCGCGGCGCTCGCGCTCATCCTGCTTCTGTTCGTCATCCCGCTGCTCGCCTGGCTCGGTCGGCACTACACGATCACGACGAGGCGCATCATCATCCGGCGCGGGCTCTTCGTGCGCACCCGCCAAGAGTTGATGCACACCCGCGGCTACGACCTCACCGTTCGCAAGAACAGCGCGCAGAGCCTGTTCGGATCGGGGGATGTGTTGATCAACTCGGGGCTCGACCGGCCCGTCGTGCTCTGGGACGTCCCCACGGCCGACCTCGTGCAGTCGACCCTGCACGATCTAATGGAAGAAAACATCTCGGCGGTGGCGAGGCTGCGGCAGCAAGAGCAGTCGCACGCGCCCGACGGATCGACCCTGTGGAACGGCGACGAGCGTCACGGCTGACTTCCGTTAGGGTCGTGCACGTGAAGATCTCAGTCATCGGTTGCGGTTATCTCGGGGCAGTCCACGCGGCCTGCATGGCCGAGCTCGGTCACGACGTCGTCGGCATCGACGTCGACGAACACAAAGTCGCCGAGCTCCAAGCCGGTCGGGCCCCGTTCTTCGAGCCGGGCCTTCCTGAAGTCCTCGGCCGGGCGCTCGCCTCCGGGCGCCTGCGGTTCACTACCGACATGTCGGCCGCGGCCGAGGCGACCGTCCACTTTGTCGCCGTCGGCACGCCTCAGACCAAGGGCAGCTACAACGCCGACCTCACCTACGTCAACGCCGCCGTCGACGGCCTGCTGCCGTTCCTTTCGGCGGGCGACCTGGTGGTCGGCAAATCGACGGTGCCGGTCGGAACGGCCGCTCGCCTCGCAGCCGTCGTCGAGAGTGCAGCCGTCGTCGAGAGTGCGGGGGCTTCTGAGGGCGAAGGATCCCGCGCGACTCTCGCCTGGAACCCCGAGTTCTTGCGCGAAGGCTTCGCCGTGCAAGACACCGTCGCCCCCGACCGCTTCGTCTACGGCGTGCCCGCGGGCGAGGCGGGCGAGAAGGCCACCGCAGTGCTCGACGAGGTCTACGCCACGGCGCTCGCCACCGGCACCCCGCGCATCGTCACCGACTACGCCACGGCCGAGCTGGTCAAGGTGTCGGCGAACGCGTTCCTCGCGACCAAGATCTCATTCATCAACGCCATGGCCGAGGTGGCCGAGGCCACCGGTGCCGACGTGACGCAACTCGCCGACGCGATCGGCCACGATGCCCGCATCGGGCGCAAGTTCTTGAACGCGGGGCTCGGCTTCGGCGGTGGCTGCCTGCCCAAAGACATCCGGGCCTTCCGCGCGCGCGGAGACGAGCTCGGTCTGCACGACACCCTGTCGTTCCTCGGCGAGGTCGATGCCATTAACCTGCGCCGTCGTGAACGCGTCGTGACGCTGACCCGCGAGCTCGTCGGCGACCTCGCCGGCGCCAGAATCGGCGTGCTCGGGCTCGCGTTCAAGCCGAACTCCGACGACGTGCGCGACTCGCCGGCCCTCGACGTGGTGAAGAAGCTCGTCGACGCCGGCGCCATCGTCACGGCGTACGACCCCGAGGCGAACGACACCGCCCTCCGCAGCCTGCCGACGCTGACGGTCGCCCCGACCGCCGCCGAGGCCATCGCCAGTGTCGACGCGGTGCTCGTGCTGACCGAATGGACCGAGTTCCGCGAGCTCGACCCGAGCGTCGTCGCCGCCGCAGTGGCCAAGAAGAACGTGGTCGACGGCCGCAACTGCCTCGACCCCGTCGCCTGGCGCGCGGCCGGCTTCGAGGTCCGCGGTCTGGGGCGCCCCTGATGGCGCTCCGCGTCGGAGTGATCGGCGGAGGCCAGCTGGCGCGCATGATGGTGCCACCGGCAGTCCACCTGGGCCTCGAGATCTCGGTTCTCGCCGAGACCGAGGGGTCGAGCGCCCGCCTTGCGGCGACGCAGGTCGGCGACTACCACGACGTCGAGACCGTGCTGGCCTTCGCTCGCGGTGTCGATGCGATCACGTTCGATCACGAGCACGTGCCGCAGACCGTTCTGCGCGCTCTCGTCGATGCCGGCGTCGAGGTCCATCCGTCGCCCGAAGCCCTTTTCGTCGCCCAAGACAAACTCGTCATGCGCGAGCGGCTGAGCGCCCTCGGTCTTCCCGTACCCGACTGGGCGCGACTCGAGACCGCTGCCGACCTCGATGCCTTCCTTGCTGAGCACGGCGGTCGCGTGGTCGTCAAGACGGCTCGCGGCGGCTACGACGGCAAGGGCGTCCGCGTCGTGTCGTCGTCGCAGGAGGTCGCCGACTGGTTCGACGGTCTCTCCGACCCCGCGACCGGCGGGGCACTCCTCGCCGAAGAGCTCGTCGATTTCCGCCGTGAGCTCGCGCAGTCGGTGGCGCGGCGTCCGAGCGGCGAGATCGTCGCCTGGCCCGTGGTCGAGTCGATCCAGCGCGACGGCGTCTGCGCCGAGGTGCTCGCGCCAGCACCCCGGTCGGCCGGTCGCATCGCCGACATCGCCGAAGACATCGCCCGGAAGGTCGCGACCGAGCTCGGAGTGACGGGCGTTCTCGCTGTCGAATTGTTCGAGACGAACGACGACCGGATCCTGATCAATGAGCTCGCGATGCGCCCGCACAACACCGGCCACTGGTCGATCGACGGGTCGACGACGAGCCAGTTCGAGCAGCACCTCCGAGCAGTGCTCGACCTGCCGCTCGGCGACACCGGCACCCACGCCGACTGGAGCGTCATGGTCAATGTGCTCGGCGGGCCGTCCGACGGCACGATGGCCGACCGCTTGCCAGCGCTGATGGCCGATCAGCCGGGCGCGAAGGTGCACGACTACGGCAAAGAGCCTCGGCCGGGCCGCAAGGTGGGGCACGTCACCGTACTAGGCGACGACCTCGACGATGTGGTGTATCGGGCACGTGCTGCAGCGGAGTTCTTCGCGGGCTGAGGCGTGATTTCGGCTAAACCCTCACGAACGGCGTAAACACCCCGCCTAGGGCGAGGGTGTGTGCCGGCCGTGCGGGTGTGTGCCGGTGGGGCGGGTCTGTGCCGATCGCAGGGGGGGTGTGCCGATCGCGAGGGTCTGTGTCGGTTGTGAAGTCTGTGCCGGCCGTGAGGGTCTGCGATCCTGGCTAGGCTCGTAGCGTGACCGACACCAGCTCTGCACCCACCGCCAACTCCGCCGCACCGCTCGTCGCCCTCGTCATGGGCTCCGACTCCGATTGGGCGACGATGAAGTCGGCGGCCGACATCCTGACCGAGTTCGGCATCGCGCACGAGGTCGAGGTCGTCTCCGCTCACCGCACGCCGGACAAGATGATCGCGTTCGGCAAAGCGGCGGCCGGCCGGGGCGTCCGCGTCATCATCGCCGGTGCCGGAGGGGCCGCGCACCTGCCCGGAATGCTCGCGTCGGTGACCACGCTGCCCGTGATCGGCGTGCCCGTCGCACTCGCGAAACTCGACGGACTCGACTCGCTGCTGTCGATCGTGCAGATGCCCGCCGGCATTCCGGTTGCCACCGTGTCGATCGGTGGGGCAGCGAACGCCGGGCTGCTGGCAGCACGGATCCTCGGGTCGTCCGACCCGGCCGTCTCAGCACGCCTCGCGGACTACGCGAGCAGTCTCGCCGAGCTCGTCGAGGAGAAGAACGCGAAGCTCAAGCTCTCGCTGTAGGCGACATGGACAGCGACAGCACTAGCGACAGCGGTACGCGGCAATCCCGCACACCTTCTACAGGTCGGCGTGCAGCTGCCAGACCTTCTCGGCCGAGTCGCGCCAGCTGAAGGCACGCGCACGGTCGAGCCCGGCCACTCCGAGCCGGGTGGCCAGCTCGAGGTCCTTGACCACCTGGAACATCGCCTGGGCGAGCCGCTCCGGGTAGCCCGCGGCGTCGTCGCGGGGCACTGTGATGCCGGCCCCCGCGGCGACCTCGACGAGCGCGGGGGCGTCGGAGTGCACCACGGGGGTACCGAAGCTGAAGGCCTCGATCACCGGCAGGCCAAAGCCCTCGGCGACCGACGGGAACACGAAGACGCTGGCGCGCTGCAAGAGCACCGACAGGGCTTCGTCAGAGACCCGACCGAGGATCCGCACGCGCCCCTCGGGCAGACCGAGCCGGGCAACCACGTCGTCGATGTGCACGTCGCCCCAGCCCTCGGGGCCGACGATCAACAGCGGCACATCGGGCGCGTCGGGGTGCGCCATCGCCTGGAGGAGAGGCTCGAGGCCCTTGCGGGGTTCGAGGGTGCCGACGCTGAGCACGTAGCGTTCGGGCAGGTCGAGCTCGTCGGCGATGCGGGCGGCGATCGCCTCGTCGGGGGCATCGAGTTCGGTCGAGACGGCGCCGCCGATCACCCGGATCCGGTCGCCGAAGGGGAAGATCTCGTTGAGCTCGGCGGCAACGGCGTGCGTCGGCACGACGACCGCGTCGGCGAACCGGTAGGCGCGCTTGGTCATCGCCCGATGCCAGCGGACGCCCTGGGCGGTGAGGGTCGACGGGTGGGTCCACGGCACGGTGTCGTGGATCGTCACGGCGGTCTGGGTCGCCGCGTCGAGCGAGCGGTCGTGCTTGTAGAGCGGGGTCATCAGGCTGGTGCCGTGCACCATGCCCCGGCCAGGAAGGCCGATCACGCCGGTCTGCCAGGCGACCGAGAGCTCGCGGCGGCCGAGCACAGAACGGTAGAGACCGGCCAGCCCGGGAAGCTTGTCTTCGAGGCGGTCGTACGCCTCCTGCGGGTGAGCGGCGACGACGCCCTCGACGTCGCAGCCCCGCGGGGCGACCTGGATCAGCTGGCGCGTGAGCTCTTCGGTGTAGCGGCCGATGCCGCCGGGAACCGGGGCGAGGATCTGATCGACCACGACGCGAAGTGTCAGCATGCTTCGATCACTCCTCCGCAGGTACGCGCAGTCGAAGCGCAGTCGGTCGGGAAGACAGTATCAGTGTCCGGGGTCACCGCCTGAGAGACCGCCCGGACGGCGAGGCAGCGGGCCGTCACCGGTTGAGAACGCCCCTCAGGAACCGCGACGCTCGCGGCGACTTCGCACCGATCCACAGCGCGAGACGTCGTCCGCGGGAGGGCCGGAGCGGGTAGCCGAGGATCCCGGAGGCGAGCCCCGCATCGACGAGCCACGTCCAGCGCAGCCGGAGGTGCGCGGGGTCGATCTCGCGCTCCGCCACCTCGATCACGGCTCGAGCGGCCGCCTCGTTGTCGTCGATCACGATCCACCGGTCGGCGAATCGTTGCGCGATGCGCTCGACCGCTTCGATGCGGTGGTAGTCGACCCGCTGCGACCAGGTGCTGTTCCGGGCCGGGCCGTCATCGATCAGGATCCAGCGGGGCGCGAGTTCATTGAGCCGTACGAGGCGCGCCAGATCGTAGATCGGGCCGAGCGCCAGGGCGACGTCGTACAGCGAGTCGACGCGGCTCTGCGCCGTGATGAGGGCGGACGGCACGAGCTCCCGCGCCTGCGCCAGCACCTCTTTCGGCGTGATGAGCGTCACGACGACCCCGCGCCCGAGGCGGTGCACGAAGTCTTCGATGTCGCGGAGAACGGCGTCGGTGCTCTCCTGCACGAGGTCGATGGCCAACCGGATCACGTCGTCGCCGCGGTCGAATGCGTCGGCGAAGGTGTCGACGGGGTCGCGACCGCGCTGGTAGAAGTAGCCGAGCGCGCCGACGTAGAAGGGGTAGCGCTCGATGAGCAGCTTCTCGTGCCCGAACCGCAGGCGCGGTCCGCGGTCGCCCGAAAAGCTCGTCGATCCCGTGTGGAACACGAGGGCACGATTGGCGAGAACCGAGGCGTAACCGCGCTGGTTCACGCGGAGGCAGAAGTCGTTCTCCTCGCCGTAGCCGGGTGCGAAGGCCTCGTCGAAGAGACCGTACCGGTCGATCAGGTCGCGGCGGATGAGGAAGCAGAAGCCCATCGCGACCGGAGCGATCGTGTAGCGGGGGAGCAGGTCGACGACCGCGGCGTGCACCCGAGCCGAGTGGTCGATCGTGCGGGGCTGGCGCGGCAACCGTCGGCGGTCGGGGATCGAGGCCAGCGTGGCGTTGTTGCTCCGGGCGGTGATCACACCGTGGGAGGGCGAGAGGGCGAGCACCTCGGCCATCTCGTCGAGGAATCCCGCCGTGACGATCGTGTCGCTGTTGAGCAGCAGCACGTCGTTGCCGGTGGTGTCGTACTCGAGCACGACGCGGTTGCAGTTGCCGACGAAGCCGAGGTTCACGTCGTTGCTGAGGTAGGTCACTTCGGGGTGGCTCTTGATCAGCCGGAGCACCAGCGCTTCGACCTCCTCGTGCCGCGGCCCGCGGTCGTTGCTCAGGATGATGCGGTCGAAGTCGAGATCGACGTGGTCGAGCACTGACTCGACGCACTGCTGGATCCCCTTGAGATCGTCGTACAGCGGCACGACTACGGTGACCGGCCTGCGTGTTCCCCCCACGGCGCTCATCGCCCGGTGATCCTTCGAGCGACGACCCGCGGACTCCGAAGGACCCGCCCGATCAGGCCGCTCCGCGTAACCAGACGGTGCTTGACGAGGCCGGCGAAAGCACGGGCCGACGTGCCGCCGATCGACGAGTAGGCGGCGGGGAGCTCGAACCAGTAGCGGGCGATAGCGGGAAGCCGGTAGGCGGGTGCCCCGACGAGCGATTCGAGGCGGTCGATGGCGGCGTCGAGGCCGGTGTCGCCGGATCCTACGTGCTCGATGCTCTGACGCGCCGCCTCACCGTGCGCTCGGATCGACTCCGGCGTCGTGACGTAGCTCTCGAGGGCGTCCGCGAGCCCCGTGGTCGACTCGAGGTCGAACAGCTGGCCGTTGACGCCCGGCTGGATCAGCTCGGCGCTGCCGCCGGTGTTCGAGGCGACGACGGGCTTGCCGAGGGTCAGGTATTCGAGGGTGGTGCGACCGAACGCCTCGATGGTGGAGGCGGTGAGGCACACGTCGGCCCGGGCCACGAAGGCGAAGGGGTTGTCCTGTTCACCGGCGAAAACGATGCGGTCGTCGACACCGAGCGCACGGGCGCGGTCGCGGAGCTCGAGGTCGTAGCCGGGGTGCTTCCACGACCCGACCAAGCAGAGCGACGCCGACACGCCGCGGCGCGCCAGCTCGCCGAGAGCGTCGATGGCCCGGAACTGACCCTTGCTCTCTTCGACGCGACCAACGAGAACGAGGCGGAGACCCGGATCCTTCTGGGGGAACGGCTCCACCGCCGGCGTCTCGCCCGCGAGAGCGGTGAGCTTTTCGGCGTCGACGCTCGGATAGACGACAGAAAGAAGCGCAGGATCCATGTGGCCGGCCAGGTGCGCCTCGACGGCTCGCGAGTTCGTGAACACCGCCTCCGACAGCAGCCCGATGTCGCTGAGAGTGGCGTCGCGCCCCTCCTGAAACTGCAGACCGTGGTCGAGATCGCCGTACTCGCGCACGAACCAGGCGTGGGGGATGCCGAGGGTCTTCGCCGCGAAGGCGGCCCAGGGCGCGACGATCGTGTTCGTGACGACGAGGTCGGGCTTGGCCTTCTCCATCTCGCGGATCATCGCGGTGACGGCTGCGTAGTCGGCGGTCGCGAACGATGCGACCTCGGCAGCGGGCGCCGGCTGATCGCTCGGCAGAGCCCAACCCCGGAATCGGTAGGCGGTGAAGGGGAGGTTCTTGGCTCGCAGAGCCTTGATGAACTGACCCTCGGGCGCCTTCGTCAGAAAGTGCGGTTCGAGATCGGGGCGACGTGACTGCCAGTGCTCGACGAGATGGAGGAGCGAGCGTTCGGCCCCGCCCAGGTTCACAGGCGCAGTGCTGTGATTGCTGAAGAAGACTCGCACTGCGTCAGGCTACTCGGTGTCTGTGCTTTATCATGAATCGGTAAGGACACAATGGCCCCCGGGTGAACTCGAAACCGCCAGGGGGTGAGATCCAAGGCTCGGCCGGATGTCGCGACGTCAAAGTCGCTACGGGGGGCAGTCTTGACAAGCTTCGACCTCAACGGGGTCGGCATCCGGAGCCACTAAGACCTATGACCTATTTGAACGACCTCATCTCGTCGCGCGAACTTCTCGTCAACCTGACGGCGCGTGAGGTAAAGGGTAAATATCGGCGCACTGTCTTCGGGCAGCTGTGGTCGTTGATCAACCCCCTGGCGACGATGGTGATCTACACGATCGTCTACTCCTTCATCTTCAAGGCCCGAATCGAAGTCGGTAACCCGAGCGGCCTCAACGTCTACCCGTTGTGGCTCATGTGCGGTCTGCTGCCCTGGATGTTCTTCCGCCACGTTCTTAACGCGGGGATGACCTCGATCGTCTCGAACGGCTCGCTGATCAAGAAGGTCTACTTTCCCCGGATGAACCTGCCGCTCGCCGCGGTGGGCTCCTTCGGCTTCACGTTCCTCATCGAGATGGGCGTGCTTCTCATCGCGCTCGCGGCGTTCGGCTCGTTCATCTGGCCCTGGTTGCCGCTCGTGGCCGTCTCGATCGTGCTTCTCGCTATGTTCGCCACCGGTCTCGGCCTCATGCTGGCCATCGTCAACGTTCACTTCCGCGACATGCAGCACCTCGTCAGCATCGCGCTGCAGATGTGGATGTATCTGACGCCCATCATCTATCCGCTGACCCTGGTCGAAGAGGCCGCCCAGAAGGTCAACAAGCCGTGGATTCTCGACCTCTACAAGGTCAACCCCATGGAGCGGTTCACCACGGTGTTCCGCAACTTCCTGTACGACAACACCTGGCCTGACTGGACAGACATGCTCTATATCGTGGTGGCCGCTTTCGCGTCGCTCGCTCTTGGTTACTTCATCTTCTCGCGCAACGAGAAGCGTCTGGCGGAAATGCTGTGAGCGACGCTGCTGTCACCGTCGAGCATGTGTCGAAGAAGTTCCGGATGTATCAGGAGCGCAACGACTCTCTGAAGAGCGCGGTGATGAATCGGAAGAAGTCGGTGCACGAAGACTTCTGGGCGCTCAAAGACGTCTCGTTCGAGGTGCCCCACGGTCAGACCTTCGGCCTGATCGGCAAGAACGGGTCGGGCAAGTCGACCCTCCTCAAGTGCCTCGCCAAGATCCTCTGGCCCGAGTCGGGCGAGATCACCGCCCGCGGCAAGCAGGCGTCGCTGCTCGAAGTCGGCTCGGGATTCCACCCGGAGCTCACGGGCCGCGAGAACGTCTTCTTGAACGGCTCCATCCTCGGCATGTCGCGCAAAGAGGTCACGCGCAAGTTCGACGACATCGTCTCGTTCTCGGGCGTCGGGCACTTCATCGACCAGCCCGTCAAGAACTATTCGTCGGGCATGTATGTGCGCCTGGGCTTCTCCGTCGCCATTGCAGTGACACCCGACATCCTCGTCGTCGACGAGGTCCTGTCGGTCGGAGACGCGACGTTCCAGAAGCGCTGCCGAGACAAGTTCGCCGAGATGAAGGCCGATGGCCGCACGGTCATCCTCGTTTCGCACTCGATGGGCACCGTTCGCGACATGTGCGATCAGGTGGCGTGGCTCGACCGGGGAGAACTCCAGGTCGTAGGGCCCGCCAAGCGCGTCATCGACGCCTACACCTCGACCGTTTGACCCGGGGAGGGCTTCGTGCTCGCTCCCGGACGCTAAGGAGATTCGTGTGACCGAGTCGAAGAATTCCGGAGAGCCGACGCTCGCCCTGGTCGTTGCTGTCGGGGGACCGGACGAAGACGTCTCTGCGTTCCTGGCCTCTCTCGTCGACTCGGATGTGGCGGCCGGCGAGACCGAGCTCGTCTTCGTCGGAACCACGTCGGCCGACTCCACCTGGCCGATCGTCGAGGAGTGGGCTCGCACGCGACGCACACCGGTCGGGCTCTATCGCGTCGACTCCGAGTCGGCCAGCGAGGCTCGCAACCTGGGCCTGGAGCGAACGACGGCGACATGGGTCTCGTTCCCGTCTCCCCGCGACGTGCTGGGCGAGGGCTACCTGGCTGCCGTCCACAAATTCGTCACCGTTCACGACGACCCGTCGCTCGGCTTGGTCACGGCGCACGTGCTCGAGAACGTCGACGGCACGGTCGTCGACAGCCACCCGTCCCGCGCTCGCTACGAGCGAGGCTCGCGAGTAGCCGACCTGCGGTGGGAGCCGGTGGTGAACATGTCGGTCACGGCCGCGTTCTTCCGCCGAGCCGCGCTGGTCAGTGGCGGCAACGCCTTCGACACGCGCGTGGGCGACTCGTTCGTCGAAGCCGAGTTCGCCGCGCGGTTCCTGGCAACCCACGGCTTCCGTCGAGTCGGGCTCATGGCCTCGGCCAAGTACATCGCCCGGCAGTTCACCGACGCGTCATCGCTGATCCAGAATCGCTATGCCGAGCGCAGGGCGTACACAGACACGCTGCGGTACGGGCACCTGGCACTCCTCACCGATTTCGACGCCGTGACCGAGCGGTGGCTCGAAAACGTCGTGCTTCACGATCTCGCGGGCTACTTTCGGCGAGAGCGTTTCATCCGATCACCCACGGCGCAGGCGTCGCCCGCCGATTTCGACGAGTTCCATGCACTCGCCGGGGAGATCCTGCGTCGCCTCGGCGACGACGCCATCCGCTCCTACTCGCTGGAACGCCTCGACGTCAGCGTTCGCCAGGCTCTCCGTAGCGGGTATGCCGACGAACCGCTGAAGCCCGACGTGGCTGTCCTGGGCCGTGTCGACGAGATCCTCCAGCTGGTCGAGCTCTCGTGGTGGTTCACGGGTGAGATGCCGGACGAGGCGTTCCTCGTGGATGGCGAGCAGGCACAACCGGTCTTCGAGACGATTCAAGACTTCGAGTTCTTCGGCCGCACGCTCGTCCGATCTCGACGCGTCTGGCTTCCGCGAGGCCAAGCCACTCGCGTGTTCCTCGATGGCAGACCCGTCCCCGTCGGACGCAGTCGAAACCTCGTGCCGGGTGAGATCCTCACCAGCGCCAGCATCGAGCCCCAGATCCTCGCTCAGCGGCGTCGCCTGGTCGACCCTCTCGCCATCTCGGAACGCGCGGCGCCCCACCTCAAGCGGGTCGTGAAAGAGCGAGTCAGCGGCGCACGGGACTGGGTCACCTCGCGTCAGCCGAAGGCCGCGGCCGTCTCGCTCGCGATCCGCTCCCGACGTTCTCGAGAGCGGTTCGCGCACGCCTGGGTTTTCATGGACCGAGACACGGATGCGAACGACAACGGCGAACACATGTACCGCCATGTGTGGAAGAACCACCCCGAGGTCAACTCGTGGTTCGTCCTCAGGCGCGACTCCAAGGACTGGGCACGGCTCGAGGCCGAGGGATTCCGGCTCGTGGACTACGGATCGTTCGAGTGGCGTCTGCTCATCCTGCAGGCCGATCACCTCGCGTCGTCGCACATCGCCGACTACGTCGTGAAGCCGTTACCGCAGTCGGTCTTCGGTGCCCCCCGCTTCTACTTCACCTTTCTCCAGCACGGAGTCATCAACTACGACCTCTCTCGCTGGCTGAACTCCAAGAGGCCCGACCTGTTCGTGGTGTCGACCCCGCAGGAGAAGGCGGCGATCGGGGGCCACGGCCCGTATTTCTTCACCCAGAAAGAGGTGGTCCTCACCGGACTGCCTCGCTTCGACTCGCTTCTGCGGAAGCGCGCCTCACTGTCGGACGACGAGAGGGATCTCATCGTCATCATGCCGACGTGGCGGCAGTATCTCGTCGGCCCGCCCATCCCCGGTTCGGGCCGCTGGGCGCGCAACCCCGACTTCGCCGCGAGCACGTTCGCGAAGAAGTACACCGAGCTGCTGACGTCGAAAAGGATCCGCGACCTCGCCGCTCGCACCGGCAAGAAGATCGCTTTCATGCCGCATCCGCTCCTCGGCGAATATCTCGACGAGTTCGTGCTTCCGAGCGACGTCGTCGTGCTCGACTTCGCCGTCGACGGAGTTCAGGATGTTCTAGCGCGAGCGGCGGCGTTCGTCACCGACTACTCATCACTCGGCTTCGAGGCGGGTCTTCTCGACATCCCCCTGGTCTACTTCCACTTCGACTTCTCGCAGTTCTTCAGCGGGTCGCACAGTGGGCGCCAGGGGTACTTCAACTACGAGCGGGACGGCTTCGGCCCCGTGGTCGAGACGGTCGACGGCATGTATTCGGCCCTGTCTGGCATCGCCGATCGGCAGTACCGATCGGAAGACACCTACGTCGCGCGCACTGCTGCGACCTTCCCCGTGCGCGACGGGCAGTCCGCGGAGCGCGTCCTCGGAGCGATGAAGGCTCTCGAGGGAAGCCCGCGCATCGTCGAGCCCACTGTCTGAGAAGACGATCTGGCCGGCGCCGGTCGAGCGACGTGACTCCGTCGCATCGACCGGCAGCCGGCGGATGATTCGAGCCTGACTACTGGGCCAGGGTCGCCGAGGGCTTGTGCTCGGGCTCGGCGGCGCCTGTCTTGTCTTCGAGCACGATCCGGTCGAGATCGGCCATGAAGTCGGTGAAGAACGGCCGTCCGAAGTGCCACGGAGTTCGGCCGTAGGGGTGCTCCGCGTCGCCGTAGTACGACTTGTCTCTGTTGTCGATCGTCAGAGGCGCGAATTTCTCCTGGATGTAGCTGTACAGCTCGTCGTACTTGCCGTTCTCCTGGAGTAGGCGGCGGTACACGTTGTCACGAGACGTGTCACCGTGCGACTTGATGAAGTTGAGGTCGACGCCGCCCTCGCGGTAGTACGAGGTGTAGTGGAACGCATGCATGACAATGCGCGTGTGCGGAAGATGCTCGTTCGTCCATGCGAAGAAGGCGTCGAGTGCATCCTTCAAAATCTGCATGTACGCCTCGGTGTCACCCATCATGTGCAGGGTCGTGAAACCCTTGCCGGCTGTGAAGTAATCCGTCTTGCGGAAGCCGTTCGAATTGTTGGTGATGTACGAGTCGAGAAGCTGCGCGATTCCGTAACGAACGTCGGCGTAGAGATCGAAGACGAGGTAGTCGGGCTTCAGAGCCTCGATTTCAGCCCGGTCCGTCTTTTCGAGGTCACGAGTCATCGTGCTGGTGTTGTTCTCGTTCATTCTCGCGCTCGGCACAATCGCCCGTGCCATTGCGGGGACGACGGGAGCGGACATGAAGCTGACGAGACTGGTCTGCCACGAAAGGGCTCCCACCTCGTAGGAGTCCTTGTAATCCGGGTTGTTGCGGGTGATGAAAGCTTCGCGCGTTACGCACGAGCCGATTATTGCGAGTGTGGTCTTGGTCACTTCGGGCCTTTCGTCTTTACAGCTCTGTTCAATCCTGCTCGGAAGAGTCGTCTTCCGGATCCTCTGTCATGTGCCAGTAGCTCGACTTTTCGACGGTCGAGGCGTCCGGCTTGTAGAACGGTTTCGAGAGCGAAAGGTGCGCTCGCTCCCACGCCACGTTGCGGCGGATCACTTTCGCCGGCGTTCCCACGGCAACACAGTTGTTGGGGAGCGCGCGAGTCACTAGCGAGCCGTATCCGATGACGGTGCCGTCACCGATGGAGGCACCTCCGAGCACCGCGGCTCCCATCCCCAGCCAGACGTGGTTGCCGATGGAGATCGATCGAGACACGTTGACACGATCACCGGTCTCGACGTCGAAAATCGCGTGGCCGTCGTCGGCTCGAATCTGATTCTGGCTGGCGAGCATGACGTCGTTGCCGATCGTCACGCTCGTGCCCTCGGTCGCGCTGATCACGCAGGTGTTGGTCGATGAGACGTTGTCACCGATGGTGACCGTCGAATCCTGTCCGATGCGGATCGTTGCATTGAGGGGAGGCGCACCCTGGCCCGCTCCGATGGTGAGCGACCCGTTGTCGCAGTCCATATCGACGACGAAGCGGCCCAGTCGGGCCGTCGAGTCGATGGCGATTCGATTGTTCTCTCCGCGAATCGTGATTTTGACTTCGCGCGCGTGCTCGCCGGTGTACTCGATCCGATTGCCGCGGTCGTCTTCGAACGCTTTGAGTTCCCGAATGATCACGGTTCGAGCCTACCTATCTCTCCGCACATTGCGGCATCGCCACCGACGGTGTCACCGAGGGCCGCGCTGGTCGAGCTCGAGCATCCGGTCGACAACACGGCCCGCGTTGCTGCCGTCTCGGAGGACCAGCTGGGTGGTCATCCGGGTCTCGTACAGGGGCGAAGGGCTACCTGATTCGCTGTCGAGCGAGGTCGCGGCATCCACGACCTGGCCGACCGTCGTCGCGACCGGTCCGAAGCCGTCGTCGAGATACGAGAAGTAGCCGCGACGGGCGTGGCTGCCGTCGAAGAAGGCGTCAGCGTCGAAATGGAAGTAGATCATCGGAATGGAGAGGAGGGCTGCGTCGAAAGCGAGAGACGAGTAGTCGGTCACGAACACGGCTGTCCGAGCCAGGACGTCTTGGATGTCGCTCGTCGCATAGTCGAGGACCGTCACGTTAGGGCCGAGGCCGAACGACTCGAGATACGGCCGGATGTTGGGATGAGGCATGAACGCGAGTTCGAGCCCCCGGCTTCGGAGCTCGCTCGTGAGGCGGGGGTCGCCGAGGAGCTCGGCATAGTGCGTGGCGTAGCTGCTCGACGAGAAGTCCTCCAATCGAGAACGCTCGTTCGAGCCGGCGCGCTGCTCGCCGAGGAGGTCTTTGCGCCATGTCGGAGCGACGAGAAAGAGACGTCGGTCGTTGGGCGGGACGGCACTTCTCTTGGCCAGAAGAGCGTCGTGTCGAGGCAACCCCGTCAGACGCACCTCGCGCGAGGAGAACCGGTATGGGCCGTGGCCGGCGATCGCCGCGTGCTCGGCGGGAGTGGTCACCACGAAGAGATCGGGTTTCTTCGTGTTCAGCCAGCGCGACATGTCGTAGTTGATCACGCCGTGCTGGAGGAACGTGAAGCGGTAGTGCGGGCGCCCGTACCGTCGTTCGTCGAGGGGATCGACGACATAGCTGTCGATGTGGGACGACGCGAGGTGATCAGCCCGCAGCAGCAGGATTCGCCAGTCGTTTGACTGGTACTCCACGAGGCGGAAGCCCTCGGCGGCCAGTCGAGACCAATCCCGTGAATCGCGCCTCAAGACGAACCAGGCGTTGATCTCGGGGTGCTCTTGGCGAACGTACCGGTACAGATGCTCCGCATTGTCACCCGCGTCGGTATCCCTGTCCATGAAGACCCACGCGTGGTCGAACAGTGCTCGTCGTTTCGACGAACGAGCCTCGAGTGCCAACCGGTGGTCCTGGATCGACGCTCGCGAAAGCGTCTGGCGAACCGATCGCGCGACCCCACGAACAGTCGACGACAGGTGCCTTGAGATCGTCGTCTCCAGGTCGACAAACGGTTCCACGCCGACGGGTCGCTGCCGAAGGATGGCGGGTCGGAGCCGGGCTTCGGTGAGGACGGACTCGGGGGCGAGATCGTCGTCGGCCTGGAAGTCGAGAAAGCGTCCGGCGACGGCGAGCCGGAGCCCGCCGCCCCGGGCGACCCAGAGCACCCGCTTGCGCAGCAGCACGCGGCCGTAGAACGTGAAGTCCTGCACCGTCTCGTGCTCAGCGACTATCTCTGCTCCGTCGGCGGAGATCCGCTCGTGCGGGAGCTCTCCGACGAACCAATAGCTGAGACAGATCAGCTGCTTCGTCTCGTCGACGGGGCCGAAGAGGACGTGGTGGGGATGCTCGAGCCAGCCCGTGTAGCCGGCCAGGAGCGCCCGCCGATAGAGGTCGTCGACGCCCATCACGGCGAAGGAGGCGATGGACTCCGCGCTGACGCGCCGCACGATCTCTCGCATCAGCCCGTGGAATTCGTCGAACACCTCCGGGGGAGCGGCGGCGCTCCGGGAGGAAATGTCTTGCTCGTTACGGAAATACCAGAAGAGGTCGTAGAGAACCATGTTCTCCAGCCACCGGGGAATCGGACCCTGCTCCGCCGCCTCGGTCAGGAGTTCCAGGTGACCGTGCCGCAGGACGCTCGTGTACTTCTCCGGCTTGTCGAAGTGCGTCTGCATGAGCGAAGTGCCGTCGTTGCGGGTGCGGTAGTGGTATTTCGCCGATGCCGCGAGGCCCACCTTGGGCGACGTCGACGCCAGGAGGTACCTCGCGACGAAGTGCGCGTCCTCGAAGACCGGTTTGATGCGGAGATCGAACGCAATGCCGTTCTCGTCGAGAACGTGTCGGAGAAAGAAGGCGGAGTTGACGCTCATCTGGACGAGGGGTTCGCGCCGGATGTCGACCACTCGCGAGCCACGGCTGAATTTCAAGCGGAGGCTGTGGTTGTCGGTGAGCCGGCCGGCGTCGTCCATTCGCAACTGGTGGGCGACGACCAGAGCGAGGTCACCGTCATCGTGCGCGGCGAGCATCTTCGCTATCTCGGCGATATAGGTGTCGCCCAATTCGTCGTCCGCGTCGACGAAGGTGACCCAGCGACCGGTCGCGACCGCGAGGCCCGCATTACGGGCGGCCGACACCCACGCATTCTCCTGCTCGACCACGATGCGAGATCCGCCTGGCCTCTCGGCCCACCGCGTCACGATCGCCAGGCTGTCGTCGGTCGAGCCGTCGTCGACGAAGACGACCTGCACGGAGGCGATGTCCACGGTCTGCCGTGAGAGCGACGAGAGCAGACGAGGAAGGTATCTCGCGACGTTGTAGACCGGGA
>NZ_LMNV01000002.1:1027615-1099754 GCF_001423105.1 Frondihabitans sp. Leaf304 | reverse complement strand
GAGGGGCTGGGTCACTGGGCGTCTCGATCGATTTGCTGAAGAAGGTCGGTGAGGCACGTCTCGTGGAGAGCAAGGTCGAACTCCCAGGGTGAGTGGAAGGCTTCCTCCGAGAACCTCGTGCCGTGGGCGATGTCCGCTTTCGACCAGAAGTAGTCGACCTGGTCGGCCAGAGCAGTCGCGTAGAGGAACTCGTTGCGCGCGGTGTAGGAGTCCTGCGAGAGCACGAGAACGTTCGTGAGATGCTCCGCGTAGAGCAGGCTGAACATGCCCGACCCGGCGAACCCGGCGACCACGTCGGCGTTTCCGAAGAGGCTTGCCTGCTCGCTGACGGAGAGGGTCTCCGGGTTCACGACCACGAAGCCGTTGCGTTCGAAGAGGGCTTCGACCTCGGCCGCGTTCCGACAGGATCTGTTGGTGCTCGAGAGGGTCCGTGAGACAAAGATTCTCTGCGGGGCGTTCTCATCCGTGACGACGAGCTCCCGTCTCAGGCGGTTCCAGGTCTCGCGAATCGCCGGGTGGAAATGGTGGGTGGCGAAGTTCTGCCACAGGAGCGAGCCGGAGACGAACGAGTCGACGACCACATCGGAGTCGACCCACTCGATGTCTGCCTCGTCGATGCCGAATGCGGTGAAGAGGGTGCGTTCGACGACCGGGTCGTGGTCGGCGGCGGGTACTCGGCAGATCGCCCGGACACGAGGATCCCTCTTCCGGGCTTCGTCCCATCCCCAGAGCTTGGCAACGGACTCCGTCATGATGTGCCCGAAGTGCCCCGGTACGGACGGGCTCAGATCGTAGAAAGCACCCGGCAGAGAGACGGCGTCGTGAGCCGGTGACTGCCGAGTCGCGAACTCCTTGGTGATGTTGACGAGCGCGCCGTTGACGTCACTACCCGACCAGGGAAACCGGAACGACGAGGGGAGGACTGTGTTGTCGATGGTCGCCAGCATGGTGTCGCCGAGGCTGACCTCGGTGTCGTACCGGCGAAGGGTCCGATTCGAGTACGCGAACGTCGTGTCGGGCATCGTCTGCCCGGTGCCGTGCTGGACGACGATCGTTTGTGACGTGTGCTCGCCGTGGGGGAGCTTCGTGATGATCGTGGGGGCTTTAGAGCCGAGGCGGAGGGGGAGAAGTGCGTTCGCTCGAGCCTCGCGGACTTTGAAGAGGTGCTCGCCTTTTTTGGTCATGACGACGTAGCCCGATCGAATCGTCCTGCTCCCGAGCGCGTCGCCGAGCAGGCGCAATTCGCGAACGGGGCGATGCCGTCCGACGAGAGCATCGAGGGAGGCCACCCAATCGGGCTCGCTGACCTCGACGGGGGAGATGTACGAGCCCCCTTCGATCACGTGCAGGAAAGCCCATTCCCAGAGCAGGATTCGCTCGAGGGATGTCGCGACTCGCAGATCGAGAATGCACTGCACGGCACCGATTTCGGCGAGGCGCTGCGACAGCTCTTCTGCCACGGAGGCGGGCTCGTCGAGGGGCTTGGCGCCGTCCTCGACCTGCAAGAGCGAAAGGCGATCTCCGAGCAGCGACTTGAGCGCGGACAGCAACTCCGGTGCGGTGTCTGCAGTTGCGACCGCGACGACGGCGCCCTCTCCCGACAGTTCGGGAAAGTCGACGAGCTCCGTTGATGAGCCCCCTGAGGCGATATCAGGAGATCGCCGACGATCGAAGATCATGTAGACATCATATGGCCGCAACGGTGCCGACCATTTGGATCTCTCACTAGTGCACCGTGTTTCATATAAGCAATGTGAGGAGCGCCGCAGCCTTTCCTTTGCTATTTACGTGGAACGCGAAGCACAGCGGTGATGAGATTGTGATCCGACGGAACCAGCGACAGCGATTTACCGGCGGCGGTCTTCGGGTTCCAGACGTTCGTGAAGGACTGACTGCCCCGCATTCCCTGCGTGAGGATGTAATCGATTCGTTGGCCGTCGCCGTTACGGTCTGAGATCTGCTTCGAGGGTGACTGCGAGTTGTTGTACGTCGACTTGTAGGTGCCGTAACGATGGAGCGACGCTGACGAGTCGTAGAAGCCGCCGCGGATCAGGGTGGGCTGAGCGCCGTCGATACGGCCCTCCGGGTACCTGTTGTCGTTGAAGTCGCCACCGAGGATCACGGGGAGATGGGTCGTGTTCTTGGCATTGAGCGCCTTGAGCAACTGTGCGGAGTTCTTGCCGAGGAGCGTCTTGCGTTCGTTCTTACTCGACGTCGTGGGAATGCTGAAGTGGGCCGCAACGACGAAGAACTGCGTTTTCGGATCGGATTTCGATTGCAGCTTCGCCCACGGGGTGTTCGTGGAGTGCGTGTCAGCCTTGCTGTAGTCGCGGATACCCGAAAGCCAGCCCTTCGACACGAGTGTGAATTTCGAGGGGTTGTAGTAGAGCCGGTTGCCCTGGTTCGAGGTACTCGGGGCCGGGTCGCTGTCGGTGAGCTTCAGGGCGGAGAGGCGCGAATCGAGATCGAGGTAGACCTGGCGCTGCGGGTTCGAGGGGTTGCCGTCGGAGTCTCCGCTGGCCTCGACCGCTGCCAACACGTCGGGAGCCTGCGCACTGATGTTCTGCGCGATGACTCGCCCACGAGTCGGCCACTTCGCCGTGCCCGATTTCTCGCAGCCCGAGCACTCCACGTTGTAACTGGCGAATTTCACGCCGAGCCCGGAGGAGTCCGGCTTGGTCGGAGCGGGCCAGGCCACGACCTGAGCCGAGTCGCGCAGGTGGGCCGACGGCTTGATGGTGCTGCGTGCCTGCACCTGGGCGTAGATCGGATTGCCATAGGGCGTCGAGGTGAGCTGACTCGCCTTGCCGGTGATCTTCCGGGCCTTGGTGACGGGATTGAACGCCGAGAACCAGGCTGTGGTGCTCGGTACCCAGTAGTCGGGCCTCCGGCTCCTGTCCGGCCCGGCCGACGACGTGACGCGATAGTCGGTGGCGTAGGGCGCGGCTCCCCACTTGATGGTGATGCCGCCCGTCGCGGCCTTGGCCGAGACGGAGGAGAACAGGCCGGTATAGCCCGGCTTGAGGGTTAAAGTGACCCGAGCCGAGTAGGCGCCCGATTTGCCCGCCTTGATCGCCCGAACGACCGCGTAGTAGGTCTTGCCGGGGCTCAGCGGCCCCACCGAGACCTTGGCGGCGGTCGACTTCTTCGACTTCGCCGACGAGAAGGAGGGCGATGTCGACCACTTCGTCGAGTAAGTCGCCCCGGGGACGGCCTTCCAGTACAGCGCGACAGTCCGGTTCGCCCAGGACTGGCTGTTCACGTGGGCGCCCGTGACACGAGCCGGCGACGAGGCCGCCTGCGCGGGCGCGACGGCCGCGACGACGAGTGCCGCGGCAAGGGCTACTGCGACCGAGCCGCGACGAAGAGCGAGAGACATCTATGAACCCGATTTCAGTAGATGAGAAGAATGATCGCGGTCAGCTTAGGCACCCGCGCGGGGGTACACCAGAACCTCGAAAGGGGTACACCGAAGCCGAACGGGGTGCTATGCAGCACAATCGAGAGTGAACCGTGATTCTGAACCCCAGGAGATCCTCATTCCCCCCGCACCTCTGCTCTCCGTCGTCATCCCCGCCCGCGATGTCGCGCCGTGGATCGACGAATTGCTCGACAGCGTGCTCGGGGCAGGAGTCGACTCGCTCGAGGTGATCGTGGTCGACGACCGGTCGACCGACGAGACGGGCGACCGGATCGCGGCCGCCGCCGAGCGCGACGGGCGCGTTCGACACCACCGTGCTTCCGGCATCGGGGCCGCAGCGGCTCGCAACGAGGGCGCGCTCCTCGCGTCGGGTCGGTACCTCGTCTTCGCCGACGCCGACGACCTCATTCCGCAGGGCGCCTACTCGGCCCTGGTCGACAGCCTGGAGAGCAGCGGCTCCGACTTCGCGATCGGCGACCACCTCAAGTTCTCACCCGGCTCCACCTGGAGCCCTACTGCTCGATGGCATCCGTTCGACACCGACCTGCAGGGCGTCACACCGTCGAGGGTGCCCACTCTCGTGAGCGGCCGCGCCGCCTGGAACCGGGTCTTCCGCCGCTCGTTCTGGGAGGGCAATGCGCTCGCGTTCCCCGAGATACCGCGCAACGACGACATGGTGCCGATGACGAGGTCGTTCGTTCTGGCCACATCGATGGATGTCGTCGCATCGTGCGTCTACCTGTACCGTGACCGGCCCGGAACGACGTCGATGACGGCCGGAACCCCCGCCGACGTCGCCGCGCGTCTCTACTTCGACCAGGAAGCGATCTGCGCCGAGATCGTCGCCGACTTCTCTGACCCGGCCGTCACCGCCTCGTATTCGCGCCTCGTCTTCGACGCCGACGGCTGGGTTCACCTCTCGACCTACCTCCGTCAGCTCGAGGAGGGAGCGGGTCTGAGCCCCGAGGTCGCCGAGGCGCTGGCCGCAATGCTCGCTGTGGTTCCGCGCGACGCGTTCGAGAGTGCGACGGCCGATCGGCGTGCCCTTTTCGCCCTGGTCGAGGCGGGGGAGATCGGGCGTGCGCGATCCTTCGCCCGCTCTTCGGCCCGTGCGCGTGACGAGCGCTTCTACGACTCTGCGGCTCTGGAGGAGTGGAGCCGCACGCTCGTGGCGCTGGAGCACGAGCCGGCCGCGTCAATCGACCTGGAACGCCTCTCAGTTGACGGGCCCCTCACCGCTCTCGCGAATGACGCGGCGCTGGCGGCCGTGGAAGACCTTGTGCCAGTGGTCAGCGTTCTGGCGGGCACGACGGCGATTTCGACGCTCGATCCGGGCGGCGTCGAGTCGGAGATCCTCCGCTGGATGCTCGAGGCCGTCCGAGCCTGCGACGCCGATGCCGTGCGGCGGGTGTCGCTCGCGCGTCGAGCGGCGCCTCTCGTCGTGGAGCGTGTTGAGGTACAGCCGGATCTGCTGCTGCTCGCAGGGCCCGCCCCATGGCCCGAAGCGCTCTTGGGCGCCGTGCTCGTGCTGCGGTCCGACGCCGGTGACGATATCCCTCTCGCCCTCGCGCTAGAGGAGGGCCGATGGTCGGCCGAGGTCCGTGCCCAGGAGCTGCCGACGCCCGGGCGCTACCGGGTGCTCGTGCGGTTCACCGCCGGCAATTCGGTGGGCGCGCAGGAGCACGCGGTGGTCACGGCTCGCATGCCGTTGCCGCCGGTTCCCGAGGGGTCGGCCCTGCAGCCGCTGAGCGACCGCAAGAACGGCTGGGTGTTTCTGCTGGACTACCGAGACGCATCGCGCGGCGGGGTGCTGTCGGGTCTTCGAGCGAAGGCACGGGCTCGGCTCCGTAGCTGAGCAGCGCATGAGCAGCGCATGAGCAGCGCGGCCGTCGCTCAGGCGGAGTCGGTCGCGCGCAGCCGGTCGAGCAGATCCGCGTAGCGGGTCGAGATCGTGAAGGGCGAGAGCCGGTGTGAGAAGTCGCCGGTCGCAGCACTGTCGACGGCGTACGTCGCCTCGTCGTCGAGCAGACCCGCGATCGAGGTGACCGGGTCTTCGGTATCGAACCATCGGATCCACGTCTCGCCGCCGAAGGCCGCCCGAAGGTGGGGCTCGTCGGGCAGCACGACGGGCAGATCGAATGTCGCGGCAAGGTGCAGAGTGCCCGAGTTCAGGATCCGACGGTACGGCAGCACGAGCACGTCGGCTGCTCGCAGCCACTTCTCGACGTCGGCATCGGCAACGTGCCCCGGGTGCCAGACGACTCGCACTCCGGCGGGCAGAATCGCCTCGAGCGTGAGCCGATCGGCCTCCGTCACGCTGCCAGCGAGCAGCAGCACCGGCCGGACGGCCGTCGCGTCGAGGCACCCGAGAGCCGCGAACAGGGTGTCGAGGCCCTTGTAGGGCCGCATCTGCCCGAAGAACAGCACTCCGCGCTCGTCGGCGCCTAGCCCGATGCTCGCCCGGGCGTCGTTCCGCGACAGCTGCGACGGGTAGACGCCCTGGTAGCTCGGATGCGGAATCACCACCACCTTGGCGGGATCCAGCGTGTACGAGGGGGCGGCGGCCTCGACGGCGTCGGCCGTCATGACGTGGACGACGTCGGCGCGGTCGGCCAAGTATCGGCACAGCGCGAGCTCGAGTTCGTCGTGGCGGACGTCGTGGGGCACGACGTTGTGGAGGGTCCAGACGACCCTGGCACCTCGCGCGGCCGCCGCATCGACGGCGGTTCGGAAGCGATCCAGACGCTCAGAGGCCTCTTTGACCGTCTCGGCCCGCTGCACGACCGGTGTGGTCCAGTGCAGGTGCACCACGTCGCCAGAGGTGAGGCTCGCGGCCGTCCGCTCGAGCCCTTCGAGTCGGGTCTCGTCGATCAGGGCGTACCCGCGACCTCTCGCCGCGAGCCCGAGCAGGTTGATGTACGGGTTGTCACGGTAGGCGGGAAAGACGAGGACGCGAGCAACGGTCTTCATCGGACGGCGGCCTTCATCGATCGAGCCCGTCGCCCGCCCCGAGGGCCTCGAAGATCAGCCGCTCTCGGTCGTCCAGTGCTTGCGCCGACACCGGTGCCCCGGCGCCGATCTGCAGGCGGAACGCCGGCGCGACGAGCGGGTCCGACGCCAGGGCCGGGTCGACGAGCACGTTGACCGCTCCTGGCTGTGGCACGAACCGGCCGTCGCGGAGCAGAGCCACCGCCACGTCGTCGAGCGAGGCGGACGAGCGATACCAGGCGTCCGGGGCGTCGAGCACGACCTCCTGGCCGAGGTCGCGGAGTCGGGACGCGAGGGCGTCGGCCTCGGCGAACGTCGAGGCCTCGTGCTTCAGTGACCAGCGGAGCGAAGGGCGACCGGCCCAGGATCCTTCGCTCACGTCCCGTGGCGGCCGCACGATCAGTGGGCGCGACGACCGAACCAGTACGTCGTGCCCCTTCGGCTCGCCCGCCTCGATACCGGCCAGCACCAGCCCCGCGGCGGCGTAGCGCGACGCCTCGATGCGTGGATACCGGCCCTGCCAGCGTTCGTCGAAGTGTCGGCGGTTCGCGATCTGCGCGTCGGAACGCCCGGGCGCGACGCTCTCGTGGTGCACGACGACCGACTCGGGCACGACCGAGAACCGACCGTCCGGCCGCTCGTCGAGGGCGCGCAGGCACAGGTCGACGTCTTCGAGTCCGTTGGCAAAGATCGGGTCGAAGCCCCGCCAGCGAATCAGGTCGCCGGCGCGGAAGATCGCCGCCGCCGCCGTGATCGCCGAGAACGAGCGCTGGTCGGCCCGTCCGGCATCGCTGCGGGGGTGCGCGGCCAGGAAGTGCCACGGCAGCACCTTGTCGCCGCCGAAGACGGTGCCGGCGGCCTGCACCGTGCCGTTCGGGTAGAGCAACAGGGGCTGCGCCCCGAGGACCGCAGGATCCGACAGCTCGTCGACCAGAGGCGCGAGCCACCCCGGCTGCACCTCGGTGTCGTTGTTGAGCATGACCACGTGGGCACCAGTCGACGCGGCGAGGCCGAGGTCGCTGCCGAGCGCGAAGTTCCGGTTGCGATCCTGGCGGAGGATGCGCACGCGGGGCTCGGCGGCGAACCAGGCGGCGAGGGTCGCGGAGACGCTCCGCTGGGAGGCGTTGTCGATCACGACGACCTCGACCCGGAGCGGGGCACCGTGGTCGGACGCGCTGTCGCTGTCGGAGGCGCCTTCTCGGTCGGAGGCACCGCCGCGGTCGGCGTCGGCGAGGACCGCGTCGATCGCCCGACGCGTCATCCGCCACTCCCGGTAGACGGGAATCACGATCGACACCAGGTCGGCCCGGCGGTCGGGCGCCGCATCGGCGAGGGCCGCCCAGTCGATCACGTTCGGTGCGAGCGCGACCTCCTGCCACGACGCGCCCTCGCGCGACGAGAGACGGGATGGGTCGAAGGTGTTGTCGTAGTCGACGCTGAGGTGATCGACGTAGCGCGGCACCCCGAAGTCGCGGGAGAGGCGGAGCACGTAGTCGTAGTCGATCCAGCGCTTCAGGGTCGTGTCGAAGCCGCCGAGCGATCGCGCGGCCGACGCCTCGACGACGAGCGCGTTCAGATCGATGAAGTTGCCCGCGACCAGGTCGCTCCAGTCGCCCTCCTCGCCACGGAAGGTCTCTTTGGACTCGTCGGCCGCATCGCCCGTGTTGTTGAGACCGATCATGCGGAGGCCGGTGTGGACGGCGCTCGCACCCTCTTGGAGCAGGGCCGCCAGCGCCAGCTCGAGGTGCGTGGAACGCCAGGCGTTGTCGGAGTCGAGAAACGCGATGTGCGTGCCCGTCGCGGCGGCGAGCCCGGTGTTGCGGGCGGCCGACGCTCCCGCGGGCGCCTGCGCCACGGGGGTCATGCGGGGATCACGGGCCGACAGTCGTTCGACGACGGCGGGGGTCTCGTCGGTCGAGCCGTCGTCGACGACGATGAGCTGCCAGTTGTCGTACGTCTGATCGGACACCGACAGCATCGCGCGCTCGAGCTGCGCCGCCCGGTTGTGGGTCGGGAGCACGATCGAGACGAGTGGCCGCTCGGCCTGCAGGCGAGCGAGCCCCGCCGCGTAGCGCGTGCGCGCCTCGGCTGTGTCGGCGCCGCCCCACTCGGGACGGTAGCGCCGCCGCGTGCGGTGCTGCGAATCGGCGAACGCGCGGGCGACGGCGAGGGAGCGGGCGCGCTCCCGGCCCCAAGTGGGGCGCTCGCCGCGGCGACCGGCAGACACCGGCATCAGCGTGGTCGTGTCGGCGTTCCGCACGAAGTGCCGGAGAGCGCCGAGGGTCGTGGTGACGGCGGCGCGGTCGGTCTCGTCGAGCTCCGCCACATAGCGCGCCGCGTCGAACACCGGCGAAGTGGCAACCAGATCGGTCGACTCCTGGTGCAGGAAGTCGTACCAGCTGAAGCGCGAATCGGGCTGCTGGTCGTTCAGCCACTCCGGTTCGATCAGCGGCGACAGCGACAGACCTCGGCTGCCGTCGTTGAGCATGTAGAACTCGATCGCGGCGATATCGGACTCGAATCGACGCCCGACCATCGTCTCGAAGTACTCGCGGTCGAGGATTCCGAACTCGACGATCCGCCGTGCCCAGCGCAGCTGGCGATCCTCGACGGTCAGGGGCGGCGGGGCAGGTCTGAGCCGTCGAGCCATCTGCCGAAGAACGACAGCGCCCGATCGGCGCGGTCGACTCTCGGGGCCACTCATCGCTTGCGCCCGGGGAGCTTCGGCACCAGACGTGCTACTGCCTCCCCGGTACGGAACGTACGGCTGGCCCGCAGATCGCGCAGCTCGGCGCGCAGACGCTCGACCTCGGCACCCGACTCGGGGCCGCCGTCGTCGATCGCGGCGTCGACGAGAGCGAGATCCCGCCAGCGAGCGTCGAGGGCCGCGACCCGGTCGGCGAGAGGCAATTCGAGCGCCGAGCGGAGAGCCGCAGCCCCAGCGGCCCAATCGCCGTCAACGACGGTGGCCGCTGCATGCTGCCTCAGCACGGGCGTCGCGTCGCGCGAGCGCGAGACGAACGCGGCGTCGGTCCACGGTGACGGGGTGACGGCCGTCGGATCCTGACCTCGATCGTCCGGGAGCGAAGGATCCGGCACACCGTCGCCCGACACGGCCACGAGGTGCAGTGAGCGCCGATGCGCGCGCACGAGCGATCGGGGCGTCACCCGCTCGGCGAGCAGCACCGTCGCCGCCACGAGGTCGTCGTCGTGCGCGTCGGCCGCGACCCTGACATCGGCGGTCACCGCTGCACCCGACGAGACCGCGGCGACATCGTCGACGAGGATCTCGCGCGCCCAGTCGGAGGCGGGAAAGGACGCGAGGAACGCGTCGATCGCCCCGGGCACGGCGACCCCGGCGCGCAGGTCGAGCACGATCCGCTGCGGGCCGAAGGGCACGACCAGGTCGGCAAAACGATCTGCTGGGGCGACCGAATGGCGCAGGAACGACTGCACAGCCGATCCGTAATACGGATAGCGACGGTCGAGCTCGCGCTGGTGCGCCGTGCGCAGGGTGTTGCGGCGTGCACCGACGAAGCTCTTCGACCCCTCGTGGAAGACCAGGGCCCGGTTCGCCATCGTCGACACGAAACCAGCCTCGCCGAGGCGCAGGCAGTAGTCGTTCTCTTCGCCGTAGCCCGGCGAGAAGACCTCGTCGAAGAGGCCGAAGCGCACGATCAGGTCGCGCCTGGTGAGGAAGCAGAAACCCATCGCGACGGGCGGCTCATACCAGCGCGGCAGATACGGCAGCAGCGCTTCGTGCACCTCGCGGGTGCGGTCGAACGTGCGCTCCCCCTTCGGGTCGGTGAGCCGGAACGGCAGGCTCGCGATCGTCGCGTTGTTGCTCCGGGCAGTGACCACGCCGTGCCGCGGATCGGCGTACAGCACAGCAAGCATCTCGTCGAGGAACCCGGGTGTCGGTACCGCGTCGCTGTTCATCAGCAACACGTCGGCATCGGTGTCGTCGAGCTCGGTGACAGCGCGGTTGCAGGTGCCGACGAATCCGAGGTTCTCGGGGTTCCGCTCGTACCGCACGCCGGCCACGCCGTCGATGCGCTCGAGCAGAGCCTTCTCGATGGCGTCGACATCGGGGCCGCAGTCGTTGACGAGCAGGATCCGATGCGTCGCCAGATCGACGGTCGTCACCAGCGCATCGAGACACTCCAGCACCGACGGCAGGTCGCCGTACACCGGCACCACGATCAGAACGCTCATCGGGCGCCTCCCAGCAAGGTCGCGAGGCGGGCCACGACCTGATCGAGGGTGCCGCCGAGGGCACCCGGTTCGAGGTCGCGGAAGCCGGCGGGGCCGTCGGCGGCAGCCCGCCGAATGGCACGAGCCACCGCCTGGCCGAGCGCCTCGGGATCGGCCGCGACGGCGTCGATTCCCGGATGGACGCCGGCGCGGGTGCCCGCGAACTCGTTCGTCACGACGTGAGCACCCGAGATCGCCCCGTCGAAGGGCGGGTGGCTCGGATGCGGGCTGAGCTGCAACGACAGCACCACGTTGCGGCTCGCGATGAAACGGAAGTAGTCGTCCCACGGAAGTGTTCCGACGCTCTCGAGCTTGGCGTCACCGCCGAGCTCGACGTCGCGGTGCAGCTCTCCGGCGCTGGCGAACTCGACGGTGATGCCGGATCCTTCGAGCTCTCGAACGGCGATGCGAAGCGCGGCGATGCCGACGCGGAACAGGTTGCGGTGCTTGTTCGGCCGGCCGTAGAAGAGCACGCGCACGACGTCGTCATGGGAACGCTCGGCGGCCACGCGGCGGAGCAGATCGAGGTCGAGGTGCGGGGCGAAGACGAGGTCGTCGGGAATCTCGAGACCCTCTTCTTGCCGCAGATACGTCTGCAAGGGGGAGGAATTGACGACCACGCGGAACCCCGCGTGATACGTGGCCCGGGCCAGAGCGAATTCGGTCGACCACGGGCTGAAGCCGGGCTCGTAATCCTGCACCAGGTAGACGACGCGCTGCGGGTCGATGCGACCGGCCGTGACCGCCACCGAGATGGCATGCGCGGTCTTCCAGTGGGTGGCGAGCCAGAGGTCGGAGTCGCTGAAGTCGGCCTTCGAGATCTCTTCGCGGGCGACGACGGTGATGTGCTTGCCGGGGAAGCGCTCGCGGAGCACTTCTGTTGCGGCCGCGGACGAGTTGCCGGGGGTGGTCCAGCCGACCATCACGACGCGCACCGGCAGCCCGAGGGCTTCGGCGAGGGCTACGCCGAACGAGACGGCCGTCTGGATGCCGGCGAAGGTGGCGCCGTCGCGGACCTCGCCGATCACGATGTTGAGGGCGGGGCTCGTGCTCGCGCTGCTGCCGCTGCTGCTTGCGTTGCTTGCGTGGCCGTTGCCGGTGCTGTGGATGCCGGCTAGGGCAAGGCTCGTCTCCGAGAGACCGTGGAAGGGCCGCGCCTCCGGGGGAGCGGCGGCGATCTCACGTCGCTCGACGGCGCGATTCGGGCTGGAGGTGGGGGCGAGGCGCTCGCGGGCGACATTCCGGTAGTCGGAGTCGGCCAGGTAGGAGCGGTTGACGCGTGCCAGGTCAGAGACGAGTCGCCCGATTTTCGTGAGATTCATACGGTTTCGAGCCTAGGGCTTTCTCGGCGTGGTGCCCCGGTCGCTCGCCGCTGCGGCCTCGCGAAAGTGCCGAAATCGGCTTCTGTTCGTTCGCCGGGCGGCGATTTGGCCCCTCTCGGCGGCTCGCGCCGGTGTTGCCAGTGGGCGCGGGGCCCCGGGTGCCGCGTAATGCTGGCCCGGCCGCGGCTCTGACAGCTTTAGGCGGCACTCAGCACTCGGCACGCGGCGTGCGGAGCGAAAGCCAGCTACGCGAAGACCCCTTCGGCCGAGGCCTGGGCGAGAGCCTCCTGCCAGGACCGCATGGGCGCGAGGCCGGCAGCAGCCCACGCGTCGTGCCCGAGCACGCTGAAAGCGGGGCGCGGGGCCGGGCGCACGAATGCGGCACTGTCGGTCGGAAGAACGCGCTCAGGATCCAACCCGGCCTCGCTGAACACAGCGCGCGCGAAGTCGAACCACGACGCCCGGCCCGAGTTCGTGCCGTGGTAGATGCCGGCAGGTGCATCGGCGTCGACGAGCGCGACGAGCTGCGCTGCGAGATCGGACGTCCAGGTGGGCTGACCGACCTGGTCGTTCACCACGGTGACCGTGTCGTGCGAGGCGGCGAGCCGAAGCATGGTCGCTGCGAAGTTCGGACCGTGCTGGCCGTACAGCCAGGCGGTACGGACGACGTAGGCACCCGCGGGGTTGACCGCGAGGGCAGCGATCTCGCCGGCCGCCTTGGTGCGGCCGTAGGCGTTCAGCGGGTCGAGCGGGGTCGTCTCGGCGTAGGGCTCGGTGGCCTGGCCGTCGAAGACGTAGTCGGTTGACACCGTCACGAGCTTCGCGCCGTGCGTCGCGGTCGCCTCGGCGAGCAACTCGACGGCCGTGCCGTTGACGAGGAGCGCCTCGTCTTCGTGTGTCTCGGCGTCGTCGACCTTCGTGTAGGCGGCGGCGTTGAAGACCACGTCGTGGCCCTCGACGGCGTCGAGCACCGCGGCGCGGTCGGTCACGTCGAGGTCGGCGCGGCCGAGCACGGTCACGTCGCGGCCGAAGAGCGCCTCGACGAGGTCGGTGCCGAGCATGCCCCGAGCACCCGTCACGAGGTAGCGGAGGTTCTGGGTCGGGCTCACGCGAGGGCCGCGCGCTCTTTCAGCGGCTCCCACCAGGTGCGGTTGTCGCGGTACCACTGCACCACGTCGTTCAGCCCCTGCTCGAACGGCACCTGCGGCTCGTAGCCGAGCTCGCGCTGGATCTTCGAGATGTCGACCGAGTAGCGCAGGTCGTGGCCCAGGCGGTCCTGAACGCGATCGACGTATGACCAGTCTTTGCCGGTCGCGTCGAGCAGTAGCTGCGTCAGCTCTTTATTGGTGAGCTCGGTGCCGCCGCCGATGTTGTAGATCTCGCCGGCCTCGCCCTTGACGAGCACGAGGGCGATTCCCCGGCAGTGATCGTCGACGTGCAGCCAGTCGCGGATGTTGTTGCCCTCGCCGTAGAGCGGCACGTGCTTGTCGTCGATGAGGTTCGTGACGAACAGCGGGATGACCTTCTCGGGGAAGTGATACGGCCCGTAGTTGTTCGAGCAGCGAGTGATCGAGACGTTGAGGCCGTGCGTGCGGTGGTAGCTGCGCGCGAGGAGGTCGGAGCCGGCCTTCGACGCCGAGTACGGCGAGTTCGGCTCGAGCGGGCGGTCTTCGGCCCACGAGCCCTCGGCGATCGAGCCGTAGACCTCGTCGGTCGACACGTGCACGAAGCGCTTGAGGTCGTTGCGGAGGGCCGCGTCGAGCAGCTGCTGGGTGCCGAGCACGTTGGTCTCGACGAAGATCGAGGCGTCGCGCACCGAGCGGTCGACGTGCGACTCGGCCGCGAAGTGGACGACCGCGTCGACGTCGGGGAAGAGCGTGTCGAGCAGCGCGCCGTCGCGGATGTCGCCTTCGACGAAGCGGTAGCGGGGCGAGTCGGCGACGGGAGCCAGGTTCTCGAGGTTGCCCGAGTAGGTCAGGGCGTCGAGGACGACGACCTCGGCGCCCTCCAGGCCCGGATAGGCGTCTTGCAGGGTGCGCCGGACGAAGTTGGAGCCGATGAAGCCGGCTCCGCCGGTGACGAGGATGCGCATAAGGATGTCTTTCGGTCGCGAGCGTCGATCGAATCCATAGTAGGGGGCAGGATCCGGCCCCACCCTGACCGAACTCCGCCGGTCCGGGCAAGATGGGGCCATGCGAACAACGACGTTTTCCGACCTGACCGCCCCCGCCTCCAATGTGATCCTCGGACTCATGCGGATCGACCCGCTCTCCGACACCGAGATCCAGACCCTCGTCGGCACGGCACGCGATGCCGGCATCACCTTCTTCGACCACGCCGACGTCTACGGCGGCACCCCGCACTTCTGCGAGAAGCGCTTCGGCGACGCCATCAGGTTCTCACCGAGTGAGCGGGAGAACGTGATCCTCCAGTCGAAGGTCGGCATTCGCGACGGCTTCTGGGATTTCTCGCACGACCACATCGTCGAGTCGGTCAACGAGTCGCTCGAGGCCCTCCGGGTCGACCACCTCGACATCCTGCTGCTGCACCGCCCCGACGCCCTCGTCGAGCCCGACGAGGTCGCCCGCGCCTTCGACGAGCTGAAGGCGGCCGGCAAGGTGACGAGCTTCGGCATCTCGAACCACACGCCGCTGCAGGTCGACCTGCTCAAGAAGTCGGTCACCCAGCCGCTCATCGTCAACCAGGTACAGCTCAGCATCACGCACGCCAACCTCATCACCGCGGGCGTCAGCGCCAACATGAAAGGCCTCGACCAGTCGATCGACCGTGACAACGGCATTCTCGACTACTCCCGCATCAACGACATCACCCTGCAGGCGTGGTCGCCGTTCCAGAAGGGGTTCTTCGACGGGGTGTTCCTCGGCGACCGGGAGACCTACGCCGACCTGAACGACGTCATCGACGAACTGGCGGCAAAGTACTCGGTCGCACCCGAGGCCATCGCGGTCGCGTGGATCACGCGTCACCCGGCCCACATGCAGGTGGTGCTCGGCACCACGAACCCCCAGCGCGTCAAGAATTCCGCTGCCGGAAGCGAGCTGCCGCTGACCCGCGAGGAGTGGTACCGGCTGTTCACCGCTGCGGGGCACCTGCTGCCGTAGACGGAGGGCCGCCGCAGGTCACCGGCTGGCGTGAGACGTCACCGGCTAGGCTTCCCGGGTGCAGATCCGTGAATTGAGTATTCCAGACAGCTACGAGATCACCCCGAAGCAGTTCGGCGACGACCGGGGCGTGTTCCTCGAGTGGTACCGCTTCGACAAGCTCGCCGAGGTCATCGGTCACCCGATCGACCTCCGGCAGGCCAACACCTCGGTGTCGAAGCGGGGCGTCGTGCGCGGCATCCACTTCGCCGACGTTCCGCTGGGCCAGGCGAAGTACGTGACGGCGACGCACGGTGCCGTGCTCGACTACGTCATCGACATCCGGGTCGGCTCGCCGACGTTCGGCCAGTGGGACAGCGTGCTGCTCGACGACAAGGACCGCCGCGCCATCTACATCTCGGAGGGGCTCGGGCATTGCTTCGTCGCCCTCACCGACGACGCCACCGTCAGCTACCTGGTGACCGACACGTTCAACGCCGAGCGCGAGCACGGAATCAACCCCCTCGACTCCGACATCGCGCTGGTGTTCCCCGACGAGGCCGGCGAGGCTCTCCTCTCGCCCAAAGACACCGACGCGCCGTCACTCGCCGAGGCCGCCGCCGCGGGCACCCTGCCGACCTGGGCCGACATGCGCGCCTATTACTCGTCGCTCAGCGCGGCGTTCACCGCGAAGAAGGGCTGACCCGTGAAGGGAATCATCCTCGCCGGAGGCTCCGGCACCCGTCTCTGGCCGATCACCAAAGGCATCTCGAAGCAGCTGATGCCGATCTACGACAAGCCGATGGTCTACTACCCCCTGTCGACCCTGATGATGGCCGGCATTCGCGAAGTGCTCATCATCACCACCCCGGAGTACAACGACCAGTTCCGCGCTCTCGTGGGCGACGGATCCTCGTTGGGCATGGAGATCTCGTACGCCGTCCAGCCGTCACCCGACGGCCTGGCTCAGGCGTTCATCATCGGTGAGGAGTTCATCGGCGACGACAGCGTCGCGCTGGTGCTCGGCGACAACATCTTCCACGGCGTCGGCCTCGGCACGAACCTCAAGAAGAACACCGAGGTCTCGGGGGCGACGATCTTCGCGTACCACGTCTCCGACCCCAAGGCCTACGGCGTCGTCGAGTTCGACGACGACTTCAAGGCCGTCTCGATCGAAGAGAAGCCGACCGCCCCGAAGAGCAACTACGCGGTGCCCGGCCTCTACTTCTACGACAACAAGATCGTCGAGATCGCGAAGACGATCGAGCCGAGCGCCCGAGGCGAGCTCGAGATCTCGACAGTCAACGAGCGCTACCTCGAGGCCGGTGAACTGCAGGTGCAGGTGCTCGACCGCGGTACGGCGTGGCTCGACACCGGCACGTTCGAGTCGATGATGCAGGCGTCCGAGTACGTCCGCGTGATCGAAGACCGCCAGGGCCACAAGATCGGCTGCATCGAAGAGATCGCCTGGCGCAACGGATGGATCGACGACGGAGCTCTCGCGAGCCTGGCGGCCCCCCTCGCCAAGAGCGGCTACGGCGTCTACCTGCAGAAGCTGCTGAACGGCTAGTCGCCAGCGGCTAACTCGAGACGGGCCCGCTGAGGCGACCCCGCGACAGCTCCGGTCGGTCGAGGGGGTCGCCCAGAAGGGCATCGCCGCGGTCGTTCTGCTCGTGGTAGAAATCGTCTTTCAGCGGGCGCAGCCCGTGGTACTGGTTGAGCTCTTCCGAGACGAGCTCGATGACGGTGTCGCCCTTGACGACGCGCCAGCCGGCCTGATGTGCCACGAACGACATCCACTGGTCTTCCAAGAAGGCGAACTTGCGCGGCAACCGTAAGAAGAACCGGTCGTCGGCCACGAGGTCGACGTCGTAGACGGTGCCGCCCGTGCCCGCGTGGTCGGCGTGTGACCCGGGCTCGATCTCGGCTCGCCGCCAGTACGAGCCGTGCTGGCTGAACCCCCACCACGCGACGACCGACTGCGGCCGATAGTCGCGCAGCAGGTCGGCGACGAACGTGTCTCGGATGTTCTGGTCGTCGTCGAGCATGATGACGGGCCCGCGATAGCCGCCGTTTCGCAGCAGACGGGCGACGACGAATCGGGCGAGGCCGCCGATGTTGCGCTCGCTGTTGACGAGCTCGACGCTCGACAGGGCGCCGCGCGGGGTTCCGTCGAGGCAGGCGAGGTAGTGCGCGGCGTCGTCGATGTTGTTGTTCCACAGAATCAAGCGGATCGGCCGAGGTGACTCCTGGCGAGCGAGCAGGTCGAGCACCACCGGCAGACGATCGGGACGGTTCCACAGGCACATGACGAGCGGAACGGCTTCAGGATCCGACCCGGGTCGCCCGGTCACCCGTGCCGCCCGCACCCCGGAGGCCAGAAGTCGCATCAGGCCGACGTGCCACTCCCGGTCGCGGCCCCGCTCGCGCTGGGCGCGAGCGCGCCGGATCACTCCGTCGTAGTGGCGCTCGGCGCGGAGAGCCCGGACGACGCGCCGCAGCCGCTCGCGAGGGGTGGGCGCGGGGGAGTCGTCGGGGTGGTTCACCGCCCCAGTGTAAGAGGCAGTCGACTGGGAATGCCGTTGCGGGTTAGTGGCCCTGCACGCTCGTCGCCTAAACTCGGACGGTCGTCCGGAGAATCGCCTACCCGCGGGAGAACGTGTGCTGAACAAGCTGAAGAAGATCGCCAAAGACCTCCTGGCGATTCGATCGATCCGCCGTGTGTACGAGAACACGAACCGCGCGTTCCTTGAGACGTTCGGGTCGAGCCGGATCCTGTCGCACTTCTTCTTCCTGGTGTCGTTCATCACCTTCAACCGCGAGCAGGCCGCGACCCTTCAGGGTCGACGCGACTACTACCGCAACAAGAAGCGCGACCGCCTCACCCGCGTCGAGCTGCGTCGCAACGTGCACCGCATCGAGAAGGGCCTCATCATGCGGCCCCGTCGCGACATCTTCGCCCGCGACTACGTCGGCGAGACCATCGAGTTCTACGCCGCTGCGGCAAGCCAGTGCAAGCGGTCGCCCGGCACGAGCGAGATCGCCGAGATGGACTGGGCACACAACGTGCTCGAAGAGTACTTCCGCGTCAGTGCTACGGGCAAAGACAAGGTCGTCGACGAGGCTCGCCGCACCTTCGAGTCGATCGACTACGTGCCCTCGACGACCGGCAACGTGCCCCGCGCCAAGCAGCAGACCTCGAACGTCTCGTACGACGAGCTCGTCGACCTCGCGAATCAGCGCCGCTCGGTGCGCTTCTTCGACGACAAGCCGGTACCGCGCGATCTCGTCGACAAGGCCCTGATGGTCGCTCGCCAGGCACCGACCGCCTGCAACCGACTGCCCTACGAGTTCCGCGTCTTCGACGACCCGGCGATGGTCAAGAAGGTCTCGAACATTCCGTTCGGCACGGCCGGTTACGCCGACAACATCCAGACCGTCATCGTGGTCGTCGGCAAGCTCGAGAGCTACTTCAGTCCGCGAGACCGCCACGCCATCTACGTCGACGCCTCGCTCGCGAGCATGTCGTTCATGTTCGGCCTCGAGACACTCGGCCTCTCGTCGAGCGTCATCAACTGGCCCGACTTCGAGCCCCTCGAGCGCAAGATGCAGAAGACACTCGGTCTCTCCGGCTCCGACCGCGTGATCATGCTGATCGCCGTCGGCTACGCCCACCCCGACGGCCTCGTGCCGTTCTCGCAGAAGAAAGAACTCGACACCTTCCGCAGCTACAACAACCTCGCCCGGTGAGCGGAGACGCTCCCCTCGAGACCGAGGTGGCTGCGGCGACGACGAAGCCGACGAAGAAGCAGCGGCGACGGAAGCTGCTGAGCCGCATCGTCACGATCGTGGTCGTGGCGATCGTCGCCGTCCTCTTCGCTCGATCGCTGTCGAAGAACTGGACCGCCGTCCAGGAGGCCAACCTCCACCCGTCGTGGTTGCACCTCCTGGCGATTCTCTGTTTCGCCTTCGCGGTGCCGGTCTCGGGCCTCCTCTGGGGCATGATCCTCAACCGTCTGTCCGACGAGGGGTCGCACGTGGGCGCCCGGCAGGCAATGGCGGTTCACTCGCTCTCGTGGCTGCTGAAGTACGTTCCCGGTCAGATCGGCTCGGTGCTGAGCAAGGTCGTCTGGGGGCAGAAGAACGGGTTTCCGCGCACCCTGATCTTGATCACGTTCATCTACGAGAACGTCTTCCTGCAGATCGCGTCGATCGTGCCGAGCGCCATCATTCTGATCCTCGTGGTCGGGCCGACCCTCGTCGAGGGCAACGTGCTCACGGTCGTCGCCGTCGTCGTCGTGATGGTCCCGCTCGTCGCGATCCTCGTACCGCAGGTCTTCCACCGCATCATGTCGATCGCGAGCAAGCGCTTTCTCAAGGCGCCGCTGCCCGAGCAGTACTTCCTGCACCCGGTCGCCAGCCTCGGCTTCTCGGCCGCGTACGTCACGCCGCGCGTGATCAACGGCGTCGGGTTCATTCTGTGCGCTGCGACGGTCACGACCGTGACGCCCGGCATGTGGGTGCCTCTCGCCGCGGCGTATGCCCTGGCAGGCGCCATCGGCATCCTCGTGATCTTCGTTCCGTCGGGTATCGGCGTGCGCGAGGCCGTTCTCTTCGTCTGCCTCGTCGGCATCGGGATTGCCCCCGGCCAGGCGGTTGTCATCTCTGTTCTCTCGCGTCTGCTCTCCACCGTGGGCGACGCCGTCATCGCCCTCCAGTACGGCGCCCTGCGTCTGTCGCTCCCGAAAGGTTCTCCCGCATGAGCTCGACCCCGCACGTGACCATCATCGGCTCCGCTCTGTCGGGCAACAAAGGCGCCGCCGCCATGCTGGAGTCGTCGATCGCGACGCTTGAAGAGCGCCTGCCCGGCGTGCACTTCACCCTGCTGAGCATGTATCCGCGCGAAGACCGCGAGCAGAACAGCTACCCGAATCTCGAGATCATCGATGCCCGGCCGCGCACGCTCGGCGTCAACATCAACTCGGCCGCTCTCGCCTACCGCCTACTGCCACCGCTCCGTGGCCTGCTGAAGTCGCGCTCGAAGGCCGTCGCCGCCCTCGCCGACTCGCAGGTGCTGCTAGACCAGGGCGGCATCACGTTCACCGACGGCCGCGAGAAGTTCTTGATCTACAACGTCGCGTCGATCCTGCCCGCTCTCAACATCGGCACCCCGGTGTTCAAGTGCGCGCAGGCCGTGGGGCCGTTCCGCAACCGGATCAACCGCCTCGTCGCCCGCACCTTCCTGCCGAAGGCCGCGACCGTCGTCACCCGCGGCCGCATCACCCAGAGCTATGCCGACAAGCTGCGTCTCACCAACACCTTCGCCGGCGCCGACTATGCGTTCTCTCTCGAGCTGAGCGGTACCGAAGAGGCTGCGGCGGGCAAGGCCGTCGACCTCTCGATCTTCGACGACGAGGTCGTCGGCCTCAGCCCGAGCGTCGTGCTGCAGAAAAAGGTCGATGCGCGCGAGGGTGACTACATCGGCCAGATGGTCACCTTCATCGACCAGGTCACGGCGTCGGGCAAGAAGCTCCTGCTCGTGCCGCACAGCGTCCGCACCGGTACCGATGCCACGCACAACAACGACCTGCCGCTGTGTCGCGAGATCTACTCGCGCGTCGCCGACAAGGCCGCCGTGACTTTCATCGACCGCGAACTCTCGTCGCAGGAGCTCCGCTACCTGATCGGGCGCTGCTCGTTCTTCGTCGCCAGCCGCTTCCACGCGATGGTGTCGTCTCTCGCGATGGCCGTGCCCACGCTCGTGATCGGCTGGGGCCACAAGTACGAAGAGGTGCTCGAGATGTTCGAGCTGCAGGAGTGGGCGTTCGGGCACGACAAGCTGACGCCGTCGCACCTGTGGAGCCGCTACGAGGCGTTGCTCGCCGCTCAGTCGGAGGTCAAGGCCAAGCTCGACGAGCACCTGCCCGAGGTGAAGAAGCGGTCGCTGAAGCAGGCCGACCTGATCGCCGAGCTGGTGAAGAAGGGGCTGTAGCCCCTCGCTCCGCTTCACTCCACCCGCTTTCCCGTTCCCGATACGAGACTCGGTTTTCGATGCCCGACACACGCACTCTCGATCGCACGTCGCCTGAGCCGAGAGATCGTCGGGCACCCCGGGGTCTCCGCGGGCTGCCGCTCGCGGTCTGGGCCGCAGTGGCCTTCTTCGCCGCGACGATGACCTTCTGGTCGATCGCCGACCCGACCTACCGCTCGGCCGACGAGCCGGATCACGTGTCGGCAGCGATCTACTGGGAGACCTACCACTCGTGGCCGGGCTTCAAAGAGATGCCGCGCATGGCTTCGGTCGATGCCTCCGTGAAGATCAGCGGTGTGCGTTCGACGACGAAGCCGGTCGAGCAGCGTCCGGCCCTCTCGGCGATCGAAGCCACGCCTCGGCCGGATCGCCACTCGTTCAGGGAGCTGGGCTCGGGCACCGACACCCTGGTCAACAAGGCCGGCCAGCACCCGCCGGGGTACTCGGCGCTCCTCGGCACCGTCGCCGACGTGCTCCCGGCAACCATCCCGTGGGATCTCGAAGTGTGGATCTTCCGCATGATCTCGGTGCTGCTGCTGACGCCGCTTCCGCTGGCCGCAGCCCTGATCGCGCGACGTCTCGGCGCCAACCGCGTCGTGATCTCGGCGGCAGCCCTCTCTGTGCTTGCCATTCCGCAACTCGCCGTCGTCGGCGGAGCGGTCAACAACGACAACCTGCTGAACGCGGCCGGGGCGTGGATCGCGCTGGGCACGGTGCACGTGCTCACCGGAGATTTCCGAAGGCGAACGGCACTCTGGGTCGGACTCGTCTCGGCAGTGGCGCTGCTGACCAAGGCGTGGTCGTTGCCGCTCGTCGCCGTCGTCGTGCTCGCCTATCTTGTCGCCGCCGTGCGCGAACGGTCGCTGCGCCGCGTCATCGCACCGGCGCTCATCTTCGTCGTCGCGGCCATGGCCGGCGGCTGGTGGTGGATCCACAACGTCGTCGTCTACGGCAAAGTGCAGCCCGCCGGTCACTTCGACCCCCTGAAGACCGGGCCCCTGGCCACGGCCGACACCCTGCACCTGATGAAGGACCAGTTCGAGAGCGTCTTCCCGACGCGGTTCTGGGCGCTCCTGTCGATCAAGAGCGGAGCGCTGGCCTACCCCACCTGGATCCCGGCCGTGCTCTCGGTCGTCCTCCTCGCGATCCTCCTCGCCGGCCTTGCGCTGTCGCCCCGTCTCGGAGTCAAGCGCGCCACGGTCGTGGTCATGATCCTGCCGACACTGCTCACCCTGGCGATTCTGCTCGAGTCGGTCTATTCGCTCACCCGCAAGACCGGCGTCGCGGCAGGAGTGCAGGGGCGCTACCTGTATTCATCGATCGTTCCGCTGCTGGTCGTCGCGGTGATCGGGCTCGCTGCGCTGCTTGGTCTGGTCTCTCGGGGCCGTGCTGGTGACGATGGCCAGGCGGGGTCTGCGCACGTCACCGCTGCGCGCTTCACTGCTGCGCGCCTGGTCGCGCTTCTCGTCGGCGTGTTCGGCGTCGTCTATACGGTCGTCAGCATGGGGCGGGCGATCTCGTGGCACTTCGGCGAGGAGCACTGGTCGAACCCCCTCGACTCACTCGGCGATCTCGCCGCGTGGTCGCCGCTCCCGTACGCCCTGTCTGTCGTGGTGATGATCGCGTTCGTGGTGGCGGCGTTTTTCGCGCTCGTGGCCGCCGCTCTGTCGGTGCGTGCGATGCCGGCTCGAGCGACGCCGGTGTCCGTCGACGCCTAAGCGAGGGGACGCGCGTCGGCGACGCGAGGCCTGAATGCAGGAACGCGCGTCGGCGACGCAGGAGTTCGGGCGTGGGGCGCCGGTAATGCAGGCTCGGGGAGCGCCAAGCCCCCTGAGTTCAGGATCTGGCGGCGCCGGATCCTGAGCTGCGTTCCTGGCCGCCCTGCGCGCTGTTGGCTGACCTGCCCCGGCGAGACTCCAGTAGTTGCGGGTCGTGGAGGCCACAACCCGCAACTACTGGAGTCTCGGCGCCGCAAAGCGGGGGGAGAGCGAAGCGGGGGAGCGCAAAAGCCTCAGGCAGAGGCCTTCGCGCGCCGCACCGTCTCTTGCAGGAACTCGGTCAGCGAGGGGATAAGCGACGCCGTGTAGGCCGCTGACAGGTGGTTGTAGTCGCGGTAGACGCGCACGCCGTCGATCTCGACCTGGCATGTCGTCTGGTCGCAGAGCCGGTCGGTGGTGGTGAAGACGGGATCGACCCCGTTCGCGACCTGAGCCTCGATCGAGAGGTTCTGCAGCGTGTCGATCATGTCGAGCGCTTTCGAGCGCGGTGAGGCGCAGGAGGCTGCCGTTCCGCCCGGGGCTGCGAGGCACTCGTTGGGGTTGTAGTGCAGGCGCGGGTTGTCGCGGATCACGGCGATGCGGTCGGTGAGCTTCTTCGTCTGGGTCAGCCAGGTGTTGTAGCCGGCGAGCCACTCGGCCTCCTGCGCCGACTGCGAGAGCTCGCTGCCGTCGGGAGCGACGATCCGGCCGAGGTACCCCTCGGCCTGCGACACGATCACGGCGGTGGGGTGGATCTCGGTGAGGAGCTTGGTGGTCTCGGCGCGCCAGGTGGCACAGCCGGCTTTGACGTGACCGCTCGTCATGATGGTCTGCACCGGGATCGTCGGGCAGGCGGAATCCCAGCGGACGATGAGCCGGACGTCGGCCTCCTTCGCAGCAGCTCCGAGAGCGGCCTCCCAGTGACGGGTGTGCGAGTCACCGACGACGACGATCGTGTTCGCGCTGTCGACGGCGCCGTGCACGCACTCCGAGATGCCCGACGGCGACTTCTGGGTCGCGTCGCATGCGAGGGGCGGAAGGGCCGGACCCTGGGCGGTGGAGCGCTCGGCCGCGATGCTCGCCGTTCGCCCCTGCCAGTAGGTGCCGCTCGCGATCAGGCCGACGACCAGCGTCATGACACCGGCGGCGAGAATGGACCGCTTGACCGAGCTCGTCAGGGAGGGGGCGAATCGGATCGGGTTCTCGAACGCGAAGTAGGCGACGGCGGCGATGACCAGCGCGATGGAGCCCGCGAAGATCGGCACCCACGGCGACTCCGACTTGAACGCCTTGGGCAGGAGCACGATGAGCGGCCAGTGCCAGAGGTACCAGGAGTACGAGACCGTGCCGATCCACACCAGGGGGCGGAGCTCGAGGATCCGGGTGGGCAGCGTCCGGGGGCTGTCTGCCGGGCCCATGCCCCCCAGGATCACGGCCAGCGTTGCGGCCACCGGCAGCAGTGCGGCCGAGCCGGGCCAGGGCGTCGACGATGGCAGGAGGACCACGATCGCGACGATGCCGACGATGCCGGCCGCGGTGAGGGCGGTCCGGGCCGCGGCGGAGCGGATCAGGTCACGGGGGAGCAGGGCGAGGAGCGCCGCGACCGCGAACTCCCACGCGCGCGTCGGCAGCAGGTAGAAGGCGTTCTGCGGGTCGGTCTTCGTGAGAACGATCGACACGGTGACCGATGCGACGGCGATCACGCCGAAGATGATCGCGAGCACGACTCGGGGGCGGGCTTTCGCCTTGAGGGCGAGCCAGACGACGAGGGCGATTAGCACGGGCCAGACGACGTAGAACTGCTCCTCGACGCCGAGTGACCAGGTGTGGAGGTACGGCTGCGGCAGGTTGAGGTCTTGCGCGAAGTAGCCGTCGGGCTGGCGCGCGAAGAAGAAGTTCGACACGAAGAGGAGGGCTGCGACCGCCTGCTTGCCGATCTTCGACCAGTCTTCGGGAGAGAGGACGAGGAGCACGATCGGCAGGGTCAGCAGGATCATGAGCGTCGAGGCCGGGACCAGGCGACGCAGACGTTTCGCCCAGAACTGGCCGAAGTGGATGCGGCCGGTGGCCTCGCGGTCGCGGATGAGCTGGCCGGTGATCAAGAAGCCCGAGATGACGAAGAAGATGTCGACGCCGACGAATCCACCCGAGAAGCCGGTGACACCCGCGTGGTAGGCCACGACGGGCACGATAGCGAGGGCGCGCAGTCCGGTGATATCGAGCCGATGGCCTTTGGCCGGTGGTGCCGCCGCGCTCCGTCGTCCCATTGTCACCGACGATTCCCCTCATGCGTCAGCGCGGCTTCGCGGATAATCGCCGACTCTTCCGGCAGGAGACGTTGGCTCACAGCACGGAAGCACCAGATCACTGCCACGAGCCCGACGACGGCCGTGAGCGCTACGACGAGCGCGATCCAGTGCGGGCCGACGGCGGACGAGTAGGCCCAGGTGTACGCGCCGTCCGGGTCGAAAGCGAGGTGCAGCTTCTCGTAGGCGCCCCGGTATTCGAGCGAGAGGCCGTAGACGGTGACGGCGGGTGCACCAATCACGACCGCGCGGGCGGCCAGGAGCTTGGTCTTGGGTTCGACGACGGCACGCGACCAGGCGATCGCGCTGATCACGATCAGCGCGACGATCGCGATGTAGAAGTACCGGCCCTGCACGCCGTAGACGAGAGCCGTCCGACCGTAGACGCGCCAGGTGTTCGCGATCAGGAGTAGCAGCGTCACGACGGGGAAGGAAGCGATCAAGAGCGCATCGCGGCGGAAAGCGCCGCGCCGGAACGCGAAGGCGGCGACGACGAGCAGCGACACGGCGGTCAGCAGATCGGTGAGGTACGGGGTCATGGGGTACTGCAGGCCGCCGAAGCGGCCCCAGAACGATCCCGTCACCGTGTCCCAGAAGGCCTGCATGTAGTTGCCGAGGTCGCGGCCCTCGCCCTCCGGCCAGGTGATGGTCGGGCGCTGGCCGGCGAGGCCGGACGGCTGGATGTCGTGGTAGAGCACGATGTTGCGGACGAACCACCAACCGCCGATGACACCGGCCACCGCGCCGCCGAGGAGGGTGTCGAGGATCCTGCGCCCCCACCCGACCGGCACCACGCGACGGGCGAACAGCAGCCCGAGTGCCACGAACGGCACCGCCGGCACCGCGGTGCCCTTGGTCAGGAGGAAGAGCCCGAGGGCGATCGAGACGAACACGACGTCGCGGACCCGCTGGGCGCCGGTCAGGAACCGGATCATCAGCCACGCCGTCACCGCGCCGAGGAGGACGGCCAGGGAGTCGTTGCTGACCGCCGAGACGATCTGCTGCAGCTGGGGCACGAAGAAGAGCGAGACGGCCCCGAGGAGGGCGATCTTCGGCGACTTCAGCACGCGCTTCACCGACGCGAACACGAGCCACGGCAAGGGGAGCACGAGCAGGATGTCGAAGTAGCGCAGGATCATCACGACGATGTCCCAGCGGAGGTCCATGAAGTGGACGAGCTTCAACACCACGGCGGCCATGAGGTAGAACAGCGGCGGATGCTGGGTCATCTGGTCGATGCCGGGCGAGATGCCGGGGCGATCGGCGAAGATCTCGGCGAAGGTCGAACGCTGGTCGTTGCGGAGCTGGAGCTCGCCGAACTTCGTGTAGGTGACGCCCGAGAGGTAGTGCGCCTCGCCCGGAGCGGGCCAGGTGTGCACCTGTGCGACCCTGATCGCGCTGTCGACGTGAGCGATCTCGTCGGGTGCCCCGTAGAGCGGCGTCAAGACGGCCCAGAAGACCAGCACGAGGCCGAAGGCCGCGGTGACGAGCCACATCGTGCTCGCGCGGTCGGCTAACGGCCGTTTGGCGGGCCGAGCGACCTCACTCGCCATAGCGCTGGAGCTTCTGGAAGTCGAGGGTCTCTTCGGCCAGGGTCCGGTTAATGCGAGTCAGGTCGGCCACCACGCCTATGACCAGAGATAAGAGCGCGCTAATTATCAGCAGCAGGCCTAGCAGGAGCGACTGGATGTTCGCGCCGGCGTCGTGCGTGGCGAGAAGGATCAGATACCGCACGAAGGGGATGAGGCCGCCGACCGCCAGAACTGCGCTGATCCAGAGGAAGAGAGCGACCGGTCGGTACATGAGGTAGGCGCGGACGATGGCCGAGCCCGACTGGAACATGTGCTGGAAGATGTTCGAGAACAGCCGCGACTCGCGCGTCTTGGCGTTCGTGGTGATCGGGATGCTCGTGATGGCGAGGCGCTTGTAGCCGGCCTGGACGATCGTCTCCATGCAGTAGCTGAACTGCGTGACGATGTTAAGGCGGATCAGGGAGTACTTCGAGTAGGCGCGGAAACCACTCGCGGCGTCGGGCAGATCGAGCCCGGCTGCCTGGCTCACGACCCAGCTGCCGAGGCGCTGCATCGTCTTCTTGAATGCCGAGAAGTGCTCGATGGTCTTCGTCTGCCGGTCGCCGACGACGATCTCGGCCTCGCCGCGGATGATCGGCTGCACGAGCTCCGGGATCATCGACTGCGGGTACTGGTTGTCGCCGTCGGTGTTGACGACGATGTCGGCGCCGTTCAGCAGCGCGTAGTCGACACCGTCGCGGAACGACCGCGCCAGACCCATGTTGGTCGTGTGCCGGACGAAGTGCGTCACGCCGTACGACTTGGCCACCTCGACGGTGCGGTCGGTGCTGCCGTCGTCGATGATGAGGATCTCGATCTCGTCGATCCCGTCGATCTCGGTCGGCATCGATTCGAGGACGGACGGAAGCGTCGTCTCCTCGTTGAGGCAGGGGATCTGGATGAACAGTTTCACGCGGGTGGGAGTCCTGATTCAGTGCGAGCCGACGGTGCGGCTTCGAGTGGTGCCGGGACGAGGCTGGCGGGGCGAGCCTCATGGGGCGATGTAAACCCCGAGGAGTTTACATGCGGCTTACGAACGGAAACGCCGAGCCCGATCGCCCAGGGAATCAGCGAGTTTCACCACGCGACGCGCCTTCGTTCGAGCGAGTTCGTCGCGGATCCTGATGAGTTCTCTTTCGAGGCCGAGGGCATGGCCCTCGAGTGCGGAGACGCGGGCGGCTGCTGCTGCGCCAATGGCCTCCCCTTCGACGCGCAGCGCCTCGGCGTCACGATCACGCGTGGTGAGGAGCCCCCCGACCTCCGCGGCACGACGAGTCTCGTCGACGGAGGCGCCGACGTCGGCCGGGTAGTCGCCCGTCAGCCCATGCGAGGCGAAGAACTCGGGCAGGCTGCGGTCGAGGGTGAACGGACCGGTCTCGGCCTCGCCCTCGGTGACCATCCGCAGCGCGTAGTAGTAGTAGAGCGAGCCCTCCTGATAGCGGCGGTAGTCGAGCATGCCGTGGTGATTCGGGCTCGGCTGGAGGGTGGGGTTGGCCTCGTAGGCCCGACCGGAGATCTCGACCTTGTTGCGCAGCTGCTCCCAGGAGCGCCACGGCAGGTGCAGCACCTCGAGGGCCAACTCGGGCGGCGGAGAGCCCTGAGAAGCGATGCTGACGAAGTGATTGCCCTGGGCGACGTTGACGTCAGCACTGCCGATATGGAGCGCGTTGTGCGTCGGCTGCGCCAGGACGCCGCGCAGCTGGAGCTGCTCGTTGGTGCGTCCGTCTCGCCAGACGAGGCGGTCGAGACCGGCGCCCGAGGCGGCGACGGAGCCGACCAGGTTCACCGTCGGGGCCGTGAAGGATCCGAGACCCGGATCGATCTCGGAGAAGACGTCGTGCAGACGGCGGCTTCGATCGACGGGCATCAGGAACTCGTCGGCGTCGGCGTTAATCACCCAGTCGGCGCCGTAGCGCGTGAAAGCCTCGCGGGCCATGGCCGTCACGACGGTGCCCTGCTGCTTGCGCTGAACCGGATCGTGACGCAGGTCGACGAGGCCACGCTCGGCGTAACCCTCGAGGACTTTGCTGGTGCCATCCACCGAGCCGTTGTCGGTGACGATGATCGCATCGGCGCCCTGGGCGACGTGATAGTCGACCCACTGCCGGATGATGTCGATCTCGTCACGGACCATCGCTGTGACGACCAGTTTCATCGGTACTCCTTGAATCCTGCCCACCGGGGTGCTCCGCCAGGCTCGATTCGCCTACGGAGTCGGGCGCCCGTGAATCCTCGCACGGATGCCGAGGCCCACCCGGAGGGCCCACCGGAGAGGCGCGAGATACCAGGCGCGATACTTCGAGGCGAGGAACCGGTAGGCGCTGCGGTGGTGCGCCCGACGCATGAGATCGGACGACTCCCTCGTCGAGTGCGCCCCGACGTGCGTGACGCGGGCTCGCGGCTCGTAGACGTTGGTGAATCCGGCCTTGCCGATGCGGTAGCCGAGATCGACATCTTCGAAGTACATGAAGTAGCCCTCGTCGAACCCGCCGAGCGAGTCGAAGAGCGACCGCCGCACGAGCAGGCACGCCCCCGACAGCCAGCCGGCCTCGCGGCGGTTGTCGTGGTCGCCATCGCTCCGGTACGACCGGCTCCAGGGATTCGACTTCCAGACGTTGGCGAAGAGCGCGTGGCCGAGACCGGTGCGGAGCGAGGGGACCCGGCGGGCCGAGGGGTAGAACTGCCCATCGAGCTCGAGGATCCCGGGGCCCACGGCTCCGACGCGGTCGCCGCTCAGGGCGACCTCGAGAAGCGTGTCGACCGCCCCCTCCCCGAGGATCACATCGGGGTTCGAGATGAGGATCCAGTCGACCTCGCGGGGGAGCGTCTCGACGGCGCGGTTGATAGCTGAGCCGTAGCCGTCGTTCGAGCCGAGTTCGAGGAAGACGCCGCCGACGGCCTCGGTGGAGCGACGGGCGGCGTCGGGGTCACGGGAGTCGTTGTCGGCGACGACGATGATCGGCGCGGACACAGAGTCGGCCGGAGTGGCCGCAGCAGGGCTTGAGGCTCGAGTGGCCGACGCCAGGAACTCGTCGAGGTAGTTGCCGGAGTTGAAGCTGACCGTGACGATCGCCACGGTCGAACTCACAGTGTCGCTCCCTTGGCCTTGTCGGGCCTCTCGTAGGCCCGGAGATGCTCGTCGGCGCAGGCCTTCCATGTGAACAGTCTGGCACGGTCGCTACCGAGACCCGACAGTTCGCGGCGCCGTGCGGGATCCTGAACGAGTCGGAGGATGCCCTGCTCGATCCCGTCGACGGTTGGCTCGGCGTAGTCGACAGCGTCGCCCCCGACCTCGGGGATCGCGAGTCGCGGAGCGGTGAGGACGGCCCCACCCGTCGACATCGCCTCGAGCACGGGCAGGCCGAACCCTTCGGCGCTCGACGGGTAGACGACGAAGCTGGCACCTCCGAGGAAAGCGGCGAGGTCGTCGAGATCGAGGTAGCCGAGGTAGCGCACGGGGGCTCCCGGGGTGTTTCCGGCCGCCGTGAGGAGCGCGGCAGCCTCGTCGTCCCAGCCGAGGCCTCCCGCGACCAGGAGCGGCGGAACCGCGGGGTCGATGCTTCGGGCTCTCTCATGGGCCTGAATCAGAGCGGTCACGTTCTTGCGCGGTTCGACCGTGCCGAGGAAGGCGATCCAGCCGTCCGCGGTCGACGCGTCGAGCCGCCGGGCGAAGCGCGTCACCTCATCGTGCGACGGGAGGTGGAAGACGTCGGGGTCGACGCCGTGCAGGGCTACCCGGGTGGCTCGGGCGCGCCCGGCGAAGCGTTCCATCTCGTCGGCCGTGGCTCGGCTCGGGGTCACGATCACGTCGGCCAGGCGACGGGCCAGGCGCATCCACGACGTGAAGAAGGAGCGCTTGAGCGTGGAGTGGTCGGTGGGTCGACTGAAGAATGTGGCGTCGTGGACGGTCACCACGCGTCGGCCGGTGAAGGCCAGCGGAAACGTGTAGTGCGGCGAGTGCAGGGTCGTCGCGCCCAGGCGTCGGGCGAGCAACGGAAGCCCGAGCTGCTCCCAGAGGAGTCGGAGCGGCCGACTGGAGGCGATGCCGGGTGCCGTCACGTACTCGTGGTCGGGGGCCTGGGGCGACAGCCACGATAGGTCTTCGGCCTTGACGACCACGTGGATACGGGCGCCGGCATCGGTCAGCCCCGAGAGCAGACCCGCGAGGTAGCGGGCCACCCCACCCTTGTTGGGCGGGATCGACGTGGCGTCGAGGAGGACCGGGAGGACGGCGGACTGAGTGCGGTCGCTCACCGGCTCAACCGGCGATCTGCCGCATCGACGCCGCGACGCGAACGGTGCCCTCGCCGGTGGGATCGTCGGCCATCACGAAGCGCGCGGCCTCTCGCTTGATCGCGATGTGGAGACCGTTCGGCTCGGCGAAGTAGGCGTGCAGGAAGAAGGCGCCACCACCGAACTGGATGTCGTCGAGCCGGTACTCGACGGTCGCCGTGCCGTGGAGGGGAGCGTGCGTGATGCCGAGGTGCTTGCTGTGGGTGCCGAAGACCGGCTGGCCCAGGTTGTTCTCGATCTTGAAGCCCGAGATCCAGCGCTCGAGAGGGGTCTCGTGGCTGAAGGTCATCGTGATCACCAGGTTGTCGCCCGGCTGGAAGTCCTCGCCGGGGGCGCGGCCCTCGGCCCGGATCGTGCCGGACAGCACCTTGCCCGGGGTGATGGCGGCATCAGCTTCGCCGAGGGCGGTGGCCTCGGCCACACGGCGGTCTTCGAGGATGTCGCGGAAGTTCTTGACGGCCTCGCGAGCGGTGCCCTCGAACTGCACCTCGCCCTTGGCGAGCACGACTGCCCGGTCGCAGAGTTCTTGCACCTGGCCGAGTGAGTGGCTGACCAGGATGATGGTGCGACCCTGCTCTTGGAACTCGTGGATCTTGTCCATGCACTTGCGCTGGAACGCCTCGTCGCCGACCGCCAGCACCTCGTCGACGAGGAGCACGTCGGGGTCGGTGTGGATGGCGACCGCGAACGCGAGACGCACGTACATGCCCGATGAGTAGAACTTCACCTGCGTGTCGATGAAGTCGCCGATGCCGGCGAAGTTCAAGATGTCGTCGAACTTCTCCTCGGTCTCTTCGCGCGACATGCCGAGGATGGCCGAGTTGAGGAAGACGTTTTCGCGACCGGTCAGATCGGGGTGGAACCCGGCGCCCAGCTCGAGGAGCGCGGCGAGGCGACCTCGGCGTTTGATGGTCCCGGTCGTCGGCTCAAGGATCCCGCCGATCGCCTTGAGCAGGGTCGACTTACCCGAGCCGTTCGGGCCGAGCAGGCCGATCGTGGAGCCCGCGGGGATCGTCAGGCTGACGTTCTTCAGCGCCCAGAACTCTTCGGAGTTGCGGCGCCCGGTCCGCCCGAGAGTGACGATGCGCTCTTTGAGGCTGTTGTCTTTGCGGATCACGAACTTCTTCGAGACGTTCTCGATCGTGACGACGGTGGGAACTGCCGCTTCGCCGCGGGTGGTGCGAACCGTGGCCCGGGAGGTGTCGATGGTCATGCCTGGTCCGTTCGGTTACAGCTCTTGCGCGAAGTTGCCCTGCAACTTCGAGAAGACCCGGTGGAAGACGTAGATGAGCACGAGGCCGATGAGGCCCGCGACGCCCATCTTGATCAGCATGTCGGAGGGGTAGTCGCTCTCGGAGCCGCCGAGCCAGAAGGCGCGGTGGAAGCCGAGGACTGCCAGCGTGATCGGGTTGTCGGTGTAGATGTGCAGCAACCACTCCTTCGAACCAGTCGCGCGGGTGGCGACGGCCGACCAGGCGTAGACGATGGGGGAGCCCCACATGAGCAGCATGAGCAGGACCTCGACGAGGTAGCCCATGTCGCGCAGGTACACGTTGGCAGCGGAGAGGAGAAGCCCCAGAGCGGTGCCGTAGATCAGAATAAGAATGGTTGACGGGAAGAAATAGAGCAGCTCAGCGTGGGCGGGGAACTTGCCGAACACGACGGTCGCGACCAGGAGGACGACGAGCTGGATGCCGAAGTTGAACAGCGCCGAGCCGATGCTGGCCAGCGGGTAGATCTCGCGGGGGACGTAGACCTTCTTGATGAGACCGGCATTGGCGACGATCGACCCCGTCGAACCGGCCACGATCTCGCTGAACAGGTTGTAGATCGTCAGACCACAGAAGACGTAGACGGCGAAGTTCGGGATACCCTTCGCCGCGCCGAGGATCTGACCCAGGATCACGAAGTAGATGACGAGCTGAGTGATGGGGCGGATCAGGGTCCAGACGAAGCCGAGAGCCGAGTCTTTGTACCGAGACTTTAGGTCGCGTCGGATCAGCAGGTCGAGCAGGCTGCCGTGCGCGATCACATCGCGGATGGTGCCGAAGAAACCGGTGAAGGCTCCGATCGGCTGGCCGGCGATCTGCATCGGCTCGTCTTTGAGTCGCTCGAAGCGCGCGGCCGCCTGCGTCGCTGCCGCCTGCGTGACGGAATTCACCGTCGGGGGCGTCGTGGTGGTCATGGCTCGTACCTCATCCTTGGAAAACCTGGAAACTATACCCCGGCCTCCTGGATCGGGCGGGGGCACGGCAAACGCCTTGAGGGCGCGTGGGGCCGCTGGTCGTCTTTTCTGGAGACTACTTGCCGTACTTGCTCGCTCGGCTCGTCGCGAGACGAGTCTGCACCTTGGTGCGGAGGCCGCCGAGGCCACCGTCGGTGAGGTAGAAGCGGGCGAGAGCGATATCGCGGCCGACACCGTGCCGGCGGTTCGCGATCGCGTGGAACTTCTCTTCGCTGGTCTGGGGCGAGCGACCGCGCGGGCTCCGGACGACGCTGCCGCGGGAGGCCCCGAGCGGCTCGCCGACCAGAGCGGCCCGGTCGGGAGCGACGTGGGGGTCGCGGCAGAACTCGACCAGCGGTGCAAGCGCGCGCTCCCAGGTGAACTCCTCGCGGATCCTGGAGACGTTCTTTCGGGCCTCGGCGATGGCCTCGTCGTCGTAGAGCATCGACTCGAGGGCGTTCGCGAGGGCGTCGACGTCGCGCTCGGGCACGGAGACGCCCATGCCCTCGGCGCCGACGAGGTCGCCGAAGCTATCGCCGCGCGTGGTGACGATGGGGAGGTTCGCCCACATGTAGTCGAGGATGCGGGTGCGGAACGAGAACGTCGTCTCGATGTGGTCGTAATGCGTCGAGACGCCGGCATCGGCCTCGAGCAGGTAGTTCTGGCGGTCGTCGAGCGCCACCCACTGCTCGTTGAAGAAGACGTTCTTGCCGCTGACCCCGAGCTGAGAGGCCAGCTCGCGGGTCTTCGACACGATCGCCATCTCGGGAACGTCGGGGTTCGGGTGCGCGACCCCCAGGAAGAACAGCCGCACGTCGGGGCGGCGCTCGGCCAGCTGGGCGATGGCCCGCACCAGGGTTTGGGTGTCGAACCAGTTGTAGATTCCGCCGCCCCAGATGACGACCTTGTCGGTCTCGGAGATTCCGGGAACGACGCCGCGGATCGCCTTGCGGGTCTTCTGCGGCGGCGTGCTGTCCATGCCGAAGGGGGCGATCGCGATGAGGTTCTCGAGGTTTTCGTCGGCCGCGTAGTTTTCCGGGTTGATCCGGCCGAGACCCGCGAGCTGGCCGAGCCAGAACAGGCGCTGCCGCTCGGAGGCGCAGAGGAAGAAGTCGCCGCGGAGCAGTTGCTCGTTGAGCACGTCGGTCGACGACTGCACCTGGTTCTTCCACTGGGCGAGACCCCATTCGCGGCCCTGCTCGAGCTGCTCGAGGTGCATCGGGTCGTAGAGGTCGGCGACCATGATCTTGTTGGAGTGCTTGAGCGTCGTGAAGTGGTGCAGGGCGTGACCCTGGAAGAAGATCACGTCGGCCCACTCCTCGTGGACCTTCATCTCGCGCTCGTTCTGGAGGCGGACTCGCTCGACCTCGAACTTGTCGGACTGGCGGTTGGCCACGTTCCAGGTGAGGAGGCGGACGTCGCTGTGCTCGGAGAGGGCCTCCGAGATCTTCCAGGCGCGCATGGCCGGCCCGGCCATCTTCTCGCCGATGGCATCGCCCGTGATCACCAGGATGTGGCGACGCTGGGTGTGCTCGACGATTCCGAAGGCATCGACGATCGAGTGCAGCCCGTCAAGGAAGTAGGAGTCGGAGAAGAGCGGCTTGAAGATGTCGCCGAAGAGGCGGAACAGGTCGCCGTCTGTGCGCTGACGCTGCGACTGCAGCTCGTCGCGGGTCTGCTGGAGCGACGGGAGCTCTTGCACGAACTGGTCGAGGGCGAAGAGGCCGGCGACCGTGTCTTTATTGACGGGGGTGTCGCGTTCGAACTCGTCGGCCGCGCCCGTGAACCGGCGGATGTCGAACATCTCGGAGTCGAGGCCGCTCTTGGCGACCGCGCGGCGAGCGAGCAGGGCGAGGGCCCCGGGCAGGAACTTGGCGAGGCTGTTGTCGTCGAGGTTCTTGAAGAGCAGGATCAGGGCGTTCCGCTCGAGCAGGTACATCTCGCGGTACTCGCCGAAGCTCTTCATCGAGCCGTGGTGCTTGTGGTAGACGACTGACTCGGGGGCGAAGCGCACCCGGTAGCCGAGCAGGTTGAGACGCCAGCCGAGGTCGACGTCGTCGTAGAACATGAAGAGGCGCTCGTCGAAGCCGCCGACCTCGTGGAAGATCGCCTTGCGCACGAAGAGCGCGCTGCCGGTGCCGAAGAGGATGTCGCGCGGGGTGTCGAATTCGCCGGTGTCGATCTCGGTGACGCGGTCTTTGTAGCCCATGCCGAACCAGGTGAGGCTGCCCTGGACGAAGTCGATCGCCTTGCCCTCCCAGTCGAGCACCTTCGAGCCGACGGCCGCGACCTTGGGGCTCACGGCGAACTGGCCGAGCGCGGCGCGGATCCAGTCGACCGACGGCTTGGCGTCGTTGTTGAGGAACGCGACGAACTCGCCGCGAGCCTTCTTCGCTCCGAGGTTCGACCCGCCGGTGAAGCCGAGGTTGTCGGGGGAGACGATCAGCGTGACGTTCTTCTGGTCGCCGAGGGCGGCGCGGAGACGGGTCTCGCTGTCGTCGCCGGAGCCGTTCTCGACGATCACGATCTCGAGCTGGTCGGTCGGCCAATCGACATCGTTGAGGCGGGCGACGCACTCGAGGGTGTCGTCGGTGCCTCGGAAATTGACGATGACGACGGAGACGACACTCGACGTGGATACTGACAAGGAGATGCTCCAACACGTTGGCGATAGGTGGTTCGGCCCCGGGAGGCGGTCTCACTATAGCCATGCGATCTTTCGAGTCGGTGGCGACCTCCTCAGGCTTGTGGAATACCTCACAGTCGTGTGAAAGATTCGATGTCGGGCAGACTTGGCGCATGCGCGCATCCGTCATCGTGGTCAACTGGCGGCAACCCGATCTGACACTCCGGGCGCTCGACGCCCTGGCTCGGCAGGTTCCCTCGCACGGCTTCGAGGTCGTGCTCGTCGAGAACGAGGCGAGGCCGGGCGGCACCGACGTCATCCGGCGGGCCCACCCCGAGGTGATCGTGGTCGAAGAGCCCACGAACTCCGGCTTTGCCGGGGGAGTGGCGCGGGGCATCGCGGCGGCGACCGGCGACGTGATCGTGCTCGTCAACAACGACGCCGTGCCGGATCCTGGATTCATCGCCGCGGGGCTCGCCGCCCTCGACGCCGCGGGGCCCACCTATGCGGCCGTGAGCGCGGCCGTGGTCCTTGAGGGGCTGTTCGCCTCGACCGGTAAGCCGGGCCCGCACACGCTCGCCGGTCTCGACGGCGCCCTCTGGGCGAGAACCGAGGATCCGACGCGCGGCACCGCCGTGATGAACGGCACCGGAATCGAGATGACGCGTGACGGCAACGGCTACGACCGTGACTGGCTCGCGCCGGCCGACGACGTCTCGTCGCGCTTTGACCCCTTCGGGTTCTCGGGTGGAGCGGCCTTTCTCCGTCGCGACGCGCTCGAAGCGGTCGGCGGATTCGACGACGACCTCTTCATGTATTACGAAGACCTGGATGTCTCGTGGCGATTTCGACTGGCCGGGCTCCGCATCGGCTTCGCTCCCGAGGCGCGGATCGTGCACCGGCATGCGGGTAGTTCGTCGAGCGGCTCGGAGCTCATTCGACGCCAGAGCATCCGCAATCGGCTCGCCGTCGTGCTGCGGAACGGGAGTGCGAGGTTTATTACTCGAGTCGTGCTTCGAACGCTCGCACGACTGGTACGAGACACGCTTACTCCCGATCAGGCCTATCTTTCGCGGGACGCGTGGCGCGGGGTGCTGCGCGAGCTGCCCGGGCTGGTGGCAGGGGCTCGACGCAAGCGGCGGGCGGACCGGATCCTCGGTTTGCGCCGCCGTGAGGTAGAGGACCTGCTCGGCTGACCCTTGGCGAATCCTGAGTGCGACCTTGGTGCGAGCCGAAGAATCGTCCCCCATCGCGCCCCTATCGGGGGACATTCCGGCCCTGGTGCATGTGACTCGTGTGACTTACGGTGGAGAAGTCGAGTGCTCGTGAGCACCCTCCACGCGGACGTTCGGGCGTCCACGATCAGCGTGGAACCGCCGATGGCGGCGGGTTCAGCGGGGTTCGATCCATAGCCAGATGCCACTCGGGAGGCACCCCTTTGCTTACGTACCCCACCGTCGCGTGCGCGACATCCGCGCGCGCCACGGCGCCGACGTCCGGCCGCCGACGATGACGGCCCCGCGCCGCGCCACCCTTCGGGCCGTGGTCGGGGTGACCGCCGCTGTCGCCATCGCCGCCTCGGGCGCGCTGCTCGGCACCGCTGCCGTCGCCGCGACCCCCACCCCGGCGCCGAGTGTCGCCGCCACGGCCCCGGCCGCTGCGAGCGGCGGCACCACCGCCGACGCTGCCGCGACCGCCGAGCCGACCCCGGCTTCGACCACCGAGCCGACCGCAGCCCCCGCCGCGCCGTCCTCGGGCGGCGCCACCTCCGACGCCGAAGCCAACGCGGCCGACGTGGTCGACGGCTCCGCCGCCGACACCGACCCGTCGCTCGCCGTTCAAGACGCCTCCGGCAACCACACGATGGGCTCGTCGCTCGCCGAGACCGAGGTCGCGCCGACCCAGCAGTTCCGGGTGCAGTCGAAGGCCGCGACGACGAAGTCCGTCTCGGGCGCCTCGTCGTCGAACATCAAGGGCATGGACGTCAGCGGCTGGCAGACCAGTGTCAACTGGGCCTCCAGCTACAAACAGGGCGCCCGCTTCGCCTACGTCAAGGCCACCGAGAACACCAGCTACAAGAGCTCTCTCTTCAGCTCGCAGTACAGCGGCGCGCGCAAGGCCGGCATGTACACGGGGGCGTATCACTTCGCGCACCCGGGCGAGACCTCGGGAGCCGCGCAGGCCGCCTACTTCGTGAACAACGGTGGTGGCTGGTCGGCCGATGGCAAGACCCTGCCGCCGCTCCTGGACCTCGAGGCGGGCTGTTGGGGCCTCAGCCAGGGTCAGATGATCTCGTGGATCAAGGCCTTCTCCGACAAGGTCAAGAGCATGACGGGCATCACCCCGGCCATCTACACCGGCTACTACTGGTGGCAAGACTGCACCGGCGGAAGCAAGGCGTTCAGCGCCAACAAGCTCATGATCGCGAACTACGGCCGCGAGCTGTCGCAGGGGCCGTTCGCCGTGCCGGCCAACTGGAGCGACTGGACCATCTGGCAGTACTCCTCCACCGGTCCGTTCGCCGGCGACTCGAGCGTCTTCAACGGCTCGGCCGCGGCGCTCAAGGGCTTCGTGCTCCCGTCGTCGCTCGTGGCGGCCGCTCATTCGCCGAAGGGTAACGTCGACCAGATCAGCACCGTGCCCGGTGGCATCCGGGTGCGGGGATGGACCCTCGACCCCGACAGCAAGGGTTCCATCACCACTCACATCTACGTCGGCTCCAAGGTCGTCTCCGTCAAGGCGAACAAGACCCGGAACGACGTGGCGGCCCAGTATCCGTCATGGGGCGCCGCGCACGGCTACGACACCGTCATTCCGGTGGCGAAGGCCAGTTACAAGGTGTGCGCCTACGGGATCAACGTCGGCACGGGCGGCAACACCCTGCTCGAGCCCTGCGTGACCAAGAAGTCGATGGGCCTCAACCCGGTCGGCGTCATCGACTCCGTCACCACCACGCCGACGACCGTGCGGGTCAAGGGCTGGTCGTTCGATGGCGGCACCGCGTCGTCGATCAAGGTCAAGGTCGCTGCTAACTCCGTCTCGAAGACCGTCACCGCCTCCGTCGCGCGCTCCGGGGTGGCCTCGGCCTACCCCGCCTACGGCGGCAAGCACGGTTTCGACGTCACGCTCACCGTTCCGCAGGGCACGCCCAAGGTCTGCGTCACCGGCGTGAACGTGGGCAGCGGGAAGAACGCGACCGTCGGATCCTGCGTCCGCGCCACAGTGAACAACCTGCCCCGGGGCAGCGTCGACAGAATCGTCGGCGGCAAGGGCACCGTGACCGTGTCGGGCTGGATGGTTGACATCGACACTCCCAAGACGGCCATCCGCGGCGCGCTGCACGTCGGCAAGATCCACTCCTACTTCGCGGCGGGAAACACCCGCAACGACGTCGGGCGCAAGTACCCGGCCTACGGGGCGAAGCACGGTTTCTCGTCGACCGTGAAGATTCCGAAGGGCAAGAAGCACGTCTGCGTGTACGGGATGGACTCCAGCAAGGGCAAGAACCCCGTGCTGAAGTGCGCCTACGTCACCGTGAAATGATCACCGCCGCACGACGCCTCGTCGCACTCGCCGTCGCCGCGAGTGCGGCGGCGGCGCTGCTCACCGGCATCCAGTTCGTCTCGGCGCCGAGCCCCGCCGAGGCGCTCTCCGGTTCGCAGTTCGATGCCGGAAACATCGTGAGCAACGCGGTCTTCTTCGACTCGGATGCTCTGAGCGAGGCGCAGATCCAGACGTTCCTCGCCGGTAAGAGCGGCACCTGCTCGAACACCCGGTGCCTCGACATCCTGACGACGACGACCACCAGCCGCGCCGCCGACGCCATGTGCGCCGCGTACGCGGGCGCGAAGAACGAGACCACCGCGCGCATCATCGCGAAGGTCGGCCGCGCCTGCGGCATCAACCCCGAGGTGCTGCTCGTCTCGCTGCAGAAGGAGCAGGGGCTCGTCACCTCCACCGCGCCCTCGACCTACGCCATCGATCGCGCAATGGGATACGCCTGCCCCGACACGGGCAGCGGCTGCGACCCGGCCTACGCCGGCATCTACAACCAGGTCTACCGCGCTGCCTGGCAGTTCAAGCGCTACGCGAACCCGGCCGGCACCTCCAAGTCGTTCACGACGTACACGCCCGGCACTACGGTCGCCGTGCGCTACAGCCCTAGCTCCCCCTGCGGGACCAAGAAGGTGACGATCGCGAACCAGGCGACCGCGAACCTTTACTACTACACGCCGTACACGCCGAACGCCGCGGCCCTCGCGAACCTCTCCGGCACCGGCGACAGCTGCTCCGCCTACGGCAACCGCAACTTCTGGGTCTACTTCTCGAACTGGTTCGGTTCGCCGACCGCGGGCACCCCCGCCAGCGGCACCCCCGCAGCCCCCGTGGCGACCACGACCGGGCACGTCGACAAGGCCGTCGGCGGTATCGGAACGATCACGCTCAGCGGGTGGGCCCTCGACCGCACGAGCACCGCGTCCATCTCGGTGTCGGTGGCTTATGGGGCGTCGACGAAGACGCTCGTCGCCTCGGCCGTGCGGGCCGACGTCGGCAAGGTGTACCCGGACTCCGGCTCGAAACACGGTTTCTCGACGACCCTGGCGGCGAGCCCCGGCAGCTACGACGTCTGCGTCACCGCGATCGGCGTCAACAAGGCCGCGAAGCTCGTCTCCTGCACGCCGGTCACGGTCGCCGACCCCTCGCCCTTCGGCGCGGTCGACGTGGTGCGAGCGGCGCCGGGCGGGATCCTCGTCTCCGGATGGGTCGCCGACCCCGAGACCACATCGTCGATACGGGCGCGGATCGCCGTCGACGGTAAGACGGTGCGCACGCTCACCGCGGCTAACTCGCGCCTCGACGTCGCCAAAGCCCACCCCGCGGTCGGAGCCCTTCACGGCTTCTCGACGGTCGTGCCCGCCACGGAGGGAGCGCGCCGGGTGTGCGTGACCGGCGTCAACACCGGACGAGGATCCGACACCCCCGTCGACGACTGCGCCACCGTCGCTGTCCTTTCGTCGTCGCCCCGCGGAACGATCGAGAAGGTCACCACCACGCTTCGAACGATCACCGTCTCGGGCTGGGCCATCGACGCCGACACGGCGAAGTCGATCGCCGTGTCGGTCGGGGTCGACGGTTCGCGTCTCGCCAAGGTCACCGCGTCGGCTGCGCGCCCGGGTGTCGCGACGTCGTACCCGGCCTACGGGGCCGCGCACGGCTTCTCGGCCACCGTCACGGTGAAGCCCGGCACGCACACGCTCTGCGTCGGCGGGATCAACCAGGCGGGCACTGCCGGCACGAGCGGGCACATCGCCCCCTGCCGCACGGTGACGACCGACACCAAGCCGAAGGGTGCACTCGACTCGGTCACGGTGTCGAAGAAGGCCGTCACGGCGAAGGGCTGGGCGTTCGACCCCGACTCGGTCGCAACCTCGATCAAGGTCGACGTCTACATCGACGGCAAGGGCTACCGGGTGCCGACGTCGGTCGCACGGGCCGACGTGGCGCGCGTCTACAAGCTGCCCGGAGCGCTACACGGGTACACGCTGACGAAGACCCTCGCGAAGGGCAAGCACACGATCTGCGCCTACGGCATCGGTGCCGACAAGGGCGCGAACACGAAGCTCGGGTGCAAGGCGGTCGTCGTCAAATAGTGCGGCCGGGCGCTCGATTGGCTCAGACCCGCACGATTGGGTCAGACCCGCATACTCGGCTCAGACCCGCTCGATCGGCTCAGACCCGCATACTCGGCATAAACAGCGCGCCTAGGAGGCGGGTTTTGGCCGGCTGTGCGGGTCTGTGCCCGTGTGGCGGGTCTGTGCCGATGTGGCGGGTCTGCAGGGACGCGATGGTGCAGCGCAACAGGCCCGGGTCGCGCCGGGGGTCAGCGGGTGCGGCTGGATCCTGTGTTCGCAGCGAGGTTCTGCCGCCACGAGCGCTTGCGGGCCGAGATCGTCGCGATCGCGACGAACAGCATCAATGTGCCCTCGAACAGCGGGTAGCTCTCGGCGATCGCGGTCACGGCGATGAGCAGCAGCACGAGCGCCGGCCAGGTGTACGCGACGATCGGGTGTGCCGACGCAGTCAGCCAGGAGCGGGTGAAAGCCAGCGCCCCGGCAGCGAGGAGCATGACGAGACCGGCGAGCCCGAGCTGGAACCAGGTGTCGAAGAACGCACCGAGCCCGGTCTCGGAGACACGGCCGCTCACATTCGTCAGAGTCGAGAACGGGAAGACCTCGGTTGGCCACTGACCGGCGAAGCCCCAGCCGACGAGACTGTGCAGCGAGATGAGCTCGCGGATCTTCGCCCAGAGCTGCAGCCGCACGTCGAGGTCGGAGGTCGCGCCGATCGCCGAGATGAGCCGACGCCTCGCGAGGTAGGCGAGTACGAGGCCGAGCACCACGAGGACCGCCAGGATCACCTGCAAGAGTGCGCGGCGCTCCGGCGGGCTTTGCCGGAGGCTCCGCAGCGCGATCGCGGCGATCACCAGCGCGAGGACGGCGATCGAGGTCACCGGCGAGCTGGCGAACGTCAGCGTCAGCAGGGCGAGCACCCCGGACGCGACCCCGACGCCGAGCGTGATCGACCGGGTGAACCACTCGACCGCGAACGTCACGAGAGCGAGCGCCGCCAGGAACCCCAGGTAGTTGCGGGTGCCGGCCACGCCCTGGATAGGCCCGCCCTCGGCCAGGTTGCCCTGAATACCGAGGATCGCGATCGGCTGATCGATCAGGATCCCGGAGAGCACTTCGAGAGACAAGGAGACAGTCAGCAGGATCCGCAGCGCATCGCCGGTGGCGCGGATCAGCTGAACCAGGTCGCGCCCGAGGGCCAGATACATGCCCAGCGCCCCGAAGGCGAGCGCGTAGATGACGCCGCCGATCGTGACCCAGGTGTACTGGCTCCAGAACGACGAGAGGAAGAAGTAGGCGAACAGCGCCATCAGCGACACCGGCAGGATGCCGTGCCATTCGATGTGGTGCCGAGCGCCGAAGAGCGACAACCCCGCCAGGAGCACCAGTGTGACCAGGATCGCGATCGAGCCGGGCCAACCGATCAGCGCCCGGACGGTGTGGATGCCGAGGGCATACAGCAGGATCGCGACGGTGAGCACCTGGCTGAACGATCCGCCGGCGGAGAAGCCGATCCATGCCGACAGGTAGCGACGCAGGGGGTCGCGGGTCGAGCCGGGCATGGTCACGCCCTCATTGTCTCAGGTACGCCGTGCCTGCAAATTCGAAGGAGATTCTGCGGGCGATGGGCCCGGATCCGCATGATCTCGTTGCGCGTGCGAGGTTTTTCCTTCCAATTCGGCAGCGGCCGCTGGGTTCAGCCACGACGAGGGATCAGTCGGCGGCGCGGACGACCGTGGCATCGGCGGGGACGACCGCCTCGCCGGGGCGCGTCCACCAGCGGAAGTTGTCGACCCGGGTGGCGTAGCTGACCAGCACGAGCAGCGCCCAACCCCACTCGACGTTGAGCCGCGACTCGCCGATCCCGTGCACGATCAGGATCGAGAGCAGCAGGAGCGGCAGCAGGTCGAGGGTGTTCCACGGGGCGGGCTTGCCGACGCCGAGCATGCGTCGATCGGTCGCCCACCACCACGAGCGCGCCGCGGCCGTGACCAGCACGCCGACGAAGAGCGTGAGGCCGATCCAGCCGAGCTGGAAGAACATGTCGAGGTAGGCGTTGTGCGCCTGCAGGTAGACGACGCCCTTGATCTTGGCGAGACCCTTGAACGGTTCGAGGTAGGGCTGCCACCAGCCGGTCCAGCCCCAGCCCACGACCGGGTGCTCGACCGCCAACTTATAGACCTTCGACCAGATGTAGCCGCGGCCCGTGAGGTCGCTGGTCTTGCCGAGCAGGCGGAGGAGGAGCCCCCAGCCGAGCGAGAGGGCGAGCGCCGCCACCCCGGCAAGCGCGAGAGCCAGGACGCCGACGAGCCAGCGTCGACGGAGGGGGACCCTCCGGGCGAGAACGGCGAAGCCGAGCACCACGGCCACGACCGCGAGGCAGGCGAGCACGGTCGACGACCGGGTCAGGGCGAGGGCGAGGATCGACGAGGCCAGGCCGTACCAGGCCGTGCGCCGGTCGATGACGCGGCCGTGAGCCTGGACGGCGGTGACCACGAGGGCGTACAGCGCGAAGATCGCCAGGAGGTTGCTGTTGCCGGGTAGCCCCTGGATCTGGCCACCGGAGAAGAGGGCGTCGCGAGTCCAGAAGAACGCGGCGGGGTGCGGGGGAGTGCAGTCGACGTAGATCGGGCAGAACGGCTGCCGGATGAACACCGCGACGACGAGCTCGAACACCAGCGAGAGCACGACGACCGTGCGCAGGGCGCGACCGAGGGCCTTCACGATGCCCGTCCACGACGTGGTCGCGACGATGGCGACGGGCGCGATCGTCGTCGCCAACTGAGTGCCGACGCCGAGCAGCGAGCCCACCCGGTACTCCGACCAGACGAGCGAGACGACCATCCACAGCAGCAGGAGTGTCAGAAGAGCGGGCACGCGCGAGAGGCGGGGCGGGTGACGCACCAGGATCACGACCGCCCACGCCACGAGCGCCGCGCAGACGACACCCCAGCCGGCCCAGTTGATCGAATTACGCAGCGGATCGCCGCCGAACAGCACGAGGAAAGCGGCGGTCGCGAAGGCGGTCCGCTCGGTCGCCGGCTTGGCGAGACTCGAGTCGACGCGAGGAAGTGGGCTAGCGACGGCCATGGCGGTAAGGCTAGTCGTTCAGCGCCGCCCTCTGCGGCGTTGGTACCGTGGTCGAACCGCCCGGTGGGCACGCTCGCGTCTGTGAAGACGAGGAGCCAGCGGATGCACCGCCATGAGAGCCACAAGAGGAAAGCCATGTTTCTAGCCATCACCAACGTTCCGCGCGACTACGCGTGGGGTTCGACGACGGCGATCTCGACGCTGCTCGGCCGCAAGCCGTCCGGCCGCCCGGAGGCCGAGCTGTGGCTCGGAGCCCACCCCGGTTCGCCGAGCGTCATCGTCAACCCGGCAGTCGTCGACGGAGCCGACACGCTGGCCGACTGGATCGCCGCGCAGCCCGATCGGACTCTAGGATCCGGGCGCCGCTCACTCCCCTTCTTGATGAAGGTGCTCGCCGCCGCCAAGCCCCTCTCGATCCAGGCGCACCCGACCCCGGAGCAGGCTCGTGACGGCTTCGAGCGCGAGAACCGCGCCGGCGTGCCGCTCCAGGCAAGCGAGCGCAACTACAAAGACCCCTTTCCGAAGCCCGAGATCATCTTCGCGCTGAGCGACACCTTCGACGCGCTGTGCGGCTTCCGAGCGCTCGCCGAGACCCGCGCCGACGTCGACGTGCTGGCCAGGGCCGGCGCGTCTGCTGGCGGTGCTGGGTCTGACGCCTTCGACGAGCTCCGCGCCCACCTCGCCGAGTCGCTCGAGGCGACCGTCGCCTGGCTCTTCGACGGTGAGGCCGCCGCCGGCACCGTCGCCGCGGTCGGTCATGCCGCAACCGCCGCCGTGGCCCACGAGTCGGAGTCGGGCGTGCCCGTGTCTGCGACCATCCACACCATCGCCGACCTCGCCGTCGAGTACCCGGGCGATCCGGGCGTCGTCGTCGCGCTTCTCCTCAACCGGGTCACGCTGCAGCGCGGAGAAGCGCTCTTCCTCCCCGCCGGCAACATCCACGCCTACCTCGGCGGCCTCGGCATCGAGCTCATGGCCCCGAGCGACAACGTGCTGCGCGGCGGACTGACCCCGAAGCACGTCGACGTGCCCGAGCTCCTCCGCGTGCTCGACTTCGACGAGCTCCCCCTGCCGTACCTGAAGCCCACCGAGGCCGGTGCCGGCGTCGAGCGCTTCGACCCGACCGGTGTCGGGTTCGCCCTGCTGCACGTGCAGCCCGGTGAGGCGGGTGCGGTCGTCCAGCTCGGCGGGCCGTCGATCGTGCTCGTGACCAGCGGAGAGCTGCACCTCAAGGGCCAGGACGGCAACATCAAGGTCGGAGCCGGCGAAGCGGTTTACGTCACGCCCGACGAGTGGCGCCTCGCCGTCACGGGGTCGGGCGAGGCGTTCGTGGCGACTGCCGCGTAGCGGACCGCGGCGTCGGGCTGGTAGCGGCCGGGCCGGATCCTGATCTCTGCACTGCTCTCTGGGCACAGCTGCTCGGTCTGCAAATTTGAAGGAAAAACGCGCGGCGGGCAACGGAGACATCAGGATCCGGCGGGGTCGGCTTCGCAAATCTCCTTCGAATTTGCAGCGGCCGCACGCCTACGACGCCAGCGCTGAGGCGAACGTCCGCCGGTACGCGGTCGGCGTCGTCTGCAGCACGCGCGCGAAGTGGTGCCGGAGCACAGCCGCCGACCCGAACCCGGTGGCCTGCGCGATCGACTCGAGCGTGTCGTCGGTCGCCTCGAGCAGCTGCTGAGCGCGCAGCAGTCGTTGCCGGTTGAGCCAGGCCCCGGGGGTCGTGCCCACGTCGGCGCGGAACCGTCTCGCGAACGTGCGCGGCGACATCAGCGCGCGCCGGGCGAGTTCGTCGACGGTGAGCTCGCGGTCGAGGTGCACGAGCATCCAGTCCATGACGCCCGCGAGTGAGTCGGAGCAGCGCTCGGTGATCGGCGCCGCGATGAACTGCGCCTGGCCGCCGTCGCGCTGCGCGGGCGTGACCATACGGCGGGCGATCGCGTTGGCCGGCCCGGCGCCGAGCTCGCGCCGCACGAGATGGAGGCACGCGTCGATCCCGGCCGAGGTGCCGGCGCTGGTCACGATCGAGCCCTCGTCGACGTAGAGCACGTCGGGGTCGACCGTGACGGCGGGGTACTTCGCTCGGAGCTCGTCGGCGTGCATCCAGTGGGTCGCCGCCCGTCGCCCGTCAAGCAACCCGGTCGCCGCCACGATGAAGGCTCCGCTGCAGATGCTGAGGATGGTCGTGCCGGCCGCGTGTGCCCGCCGGAGAAAGTCGAGGTAGGCCGGGTCGACGTCGCCCGTGCCGTGCGCCGGAACGACCACGAGGTCGACCCCCTCGGCCCGCTCCAGGCCGTCGTCGACGACGAGGTCGAAGCCGAGGCTCGTTCGAACCCGCCCCGGGTGCGCGGTCACGACCCGGAAGTCGAAGGCGGGGCCGCCCGTGTCGCGCCGGTCGATGCCGAAGACCTCGCACGCGACGCCGAACTCGAATGGCGGCAGACCTTCTACGGCGAGGACGGCGACGGAGCGGAGCATGGTGCCTCCAGGTTCATGTAGCGGGACGTGGCGGATTCTCGATGACACCACGAATCCTGCCACAGGACACCCCTCGTCCACAGCAAAGGATCCGATAGCTCGTCACGATAGGTTGGCCACCATGGCTTGGTTGGTTACCGGAGGATCCGGGTACATCGGTTCGCATGTAATTCGCGCGTTGGCAGGGGAGGGGCTGGATCCTGTGGTCCTCGACGATCTGTCGAGCGGAATCGAGTCGTTCGTGCCGGATGGCGTGCCGTTCGTGCGCGGGACGATCCTCGATCAGGCCCTGGTCGAGAAGACCATCGACGACTACGGGGTCACCGGCGTGATCCACGTCGCCGGCTACAAGTACGCCGGGGTCTCGGTTCAGCGGCCGCTGCACACCTACGAGCAGAACGTGACCGGCACGGCGGTGCTCCTCGCCGCGATGGCCGCCAAGGGAGTCGACCGGATCGTCTTCTCGTCGAGCGCCGCCGTCTACGGGGTGCCTCCGACCGACGTCGTCACCGAAGACACGCCGAAGTCGCCCGAGTCTCCGTACGGCGAGTCGAAGCTCATCGGCGAATGGTTGCTGCGCGACCAGGGCGTCGCGACCGGCCTGCGCCACACCAGCCTCCGCTACTTCAACGTGGTCGGGTCGGGTGAGCCCTCGCTCTACGACGCGAGCCCGCACAACCTCTTCCCGCTGGTGTTCCAGGCTCTCCTCGACGGCCGGGTGCCCAAGATCTTCGGCGACGACTACGCCACCCCCGACGGCACCTGCGTGCGCGACTACGTGCACGTCTCCGACCTCGCTCTCTCGCACGCCGTCGCGGCGCGCAAGCTCGACGCGGGCGAGACTCTCGAGCCCGCCTACAACCTCGGTTCGGGCGACGGCTCGAGCGTGAAGCAGATCATGGACGCCATGGCCGAGGGAACCGGCATCGACTTCGAGCCCGAGATCGCCACGCGCCGCGCCGGGGACCCCGACCGGATCGTGGCCGAGGGCGTGCTCGCGGGCAGCGACCTCGACTGGAAGATGCGCCACACGCTGCTCGAGATGGTGGAGAGCGCCTGGGCGGCACGTCAGGCGGCCGAGTAGCGGCGGCTGTTGGGCTTGGCGGCTGGGGGCTGGCGGCTCCTAGCTCGCAGCCCGATCGGCTCGCGCGCGCTGCAAACCAGATCGCAGCCACGCGAAAGTGCCGAATTCGGCGCCGACAGGCCAATCAGACGCCCGTTTGGGCACTCCCGCGGGCAACCCCGGCGGCCTCGCAGACGTACCCCGGCGTGTCCCCGCAAAGGCGGATCGCGACACGCCCGAGACTCAAATGACCCTCATTCAGCGGTCGAGCCTTTTATGATGCTCGACTTGACGTACCCCTAGTTACACCGGTGTAATTACGTTGTTGCGACCAACCGGGAAGCAGCAGCACCGAGGGGAGATGCGCAGTGGCCATTCACAATGGGGCACACGACTTCGAGTCGCCTGACCAGCGGCACCCCGACGCCCAGCGTCACCTCGACAGCCAGCGACACCTCGAGGCAGCGGCCGACGAGCTCCTCGCCGGAGGGCGTGCGTCAGGCTCGATCGTTCCTGACAACTGGCACATCGACCCGGTTCAGCTCGGCGTTCCCGGCGTTCGTCGTCCCGTCGTCGACGAAGAAGAGAACCCCCTCGCCTGGCAGGCCGACTCTCTCTGCGCCCAGACCGACCCCGAGGCCTTCTTCCCCGAAAAGGGCGGATCGACCCGCGACGCCAAGAAGATCTGCGCCACCTGCGACGTCAAGTCGCAGTGCCTCGAGTACGCCCTGCAGAACGACGAGCGCTTCGGCATCTGGGGCGGCCTCTCCGAGCGCGAGCGTCGCAAACTCCGCAAGCGCGCGTAACCACACGCCGCGGTTGCAGAACCGTACCTATGAATCGCTGCGGCGCGCCCACCGGGTGCGCCGTCTCGCGTTTCCGGGCTCGTAGAGTCTCACCGTCATGCAGCCGAGAGTCACAGCGATCCTCGTCGCCCCCAGCGGAGCGACCACCCTCGACCGAACCCTCGAGGGACTGTCGCGTCAAAGTCGTCCGCCCGAGGCGCTCGTCGTCGTCGATGCCGGTGGCGAAGGATCCGCGGCAGGTCGCCTAGCCCTTAGTGGCGCGGCGCAGGTGACGCAGGCAAAGGGCGTCGACACGATCGGCGCCGGGGTCGCCCACGCGCTGCGGGTGGTGGGCCCGGCATCGGCCGAGTCGAGCGACGAGTGGCTCTGGATCCTCGGGGCCGACAACGCTCCGGAACCCCGCGCGCTCGAGTATCTGATGGCGACGGTCGAGGTCGCACCGTCGGTGGCGGTGGCCGGACCGAAGCTCATGCGGGCCGACGAACCGGGGGTCATCTCGGAGTTCGGCGAGACGGTCACGCGATTCGGCTCCTCGATCGCGCTCGTCGCGGGTGAGCTCGACCAGGGGCAGCGTGATTCGCGCACCGACGTGCTCGCGGTGGCCGCCGGCGGCATGCTCGTGCGGAGATCGGTCTGGGAGGCGCTTGGCGGATTCGACCCGGCGCTGCCGCACGTCGACTCGTCTCTTGACTTCTCGACCCGCGCGCGTCTCGCCGGGCACCGTGTCGTGCTCGTTCCGACCGCCCGGGTGCTCTCGGACGGCCACCCCGAAGACTTCGGCCGGAAGCCCGGCGGTCACGCCCGCCGCGCACGACTCCAGAGGGCCGCTCAGCTGCATCGCCGCCTCGTCTACGCGCCCACCGTCGCGCTGCCGTTCCACTGGCTGAGCCTCGTTCCACTCGCACTGTTCCGATCGATCTGGCAGTTGCTCGTCAAGAACCCCGGAGCCGTGATCGGCGAGTTCCGCACCGCGTTCGGCACCGCGTTCGGTCGTTCTCACATTCGCCAGGCGCGGGTCAACTTCGCCCGGACGAAGAAGGTGCCGTGGCGGACGCTCCGTCCCCTGCGGGCCACGTTCTCCGATCTGCGTGAGCGGCGCATTAACGAGCGCGACGCCCAGCTGGCCGGCATCGAGGACTCGACCGAGCCGCGCGCGAGCTTCATCGGGTCCGGTGGGCTGTGGATCACCGTTCTGGTCGCCGTCGTCGGAGTGGTCTCGTTCTTCGCGCTCCTCGGCTCGCCGGCCGTCACCGGGGGAGGCCTGCTGCCCGTCAGCACCACCGTGTCGTCGCTCTGGCACTCGGTCGGATTCGGCTGGCATGAGATCGGCACCGGCTTCGTCGGGCCTGCCGACCCGTTCGCGGGAATCGTGGCCGTGCTCGGCAGCATCACGTTCTGGTCGCCGTCGACCGGCATCGTCCTCTTCTACTTCGCGGCCCTGCCGCTGTCGGCTGTCGGTGCCTGGCTCGCCGCCCGCCGCATCACCCACCGCTCCTGGGTGCCCACGGTCGCGGCCCTCGTCTACGCCGTCTCGCCTCCCGTGCTCGCCGCCCTGCAGGCGGGCCGCCTCGGCGCGGTGGTGACGCACGCCCTGTTGCCGTTCCTCGTGCTCGCGATGATCAAGTCGCACAGCCGGTGGTCGTCGGGAGCCGCTGCATCGATCCTCTTCGCCGTGATCGCCGCCGCGACCCCCTCGCTCATTCCGGCCCTCGTGATCGGCTGGCTCGGGTCGATCGCGGCGCGGCCCCGCGGCACACACCGCATGCTGGCGATCCCGCTCCCCGCCATCGCGCTGTTCGTGCCCCTGGCGATCGCGCAGGTCTCGCGCGGCACCTGGTGGGCGATCTTCGCCGATCCGGGCGCTCCGACGCGTGCCGAGGCGGCTTCACCCCTTCAGCTGGCCCTCGGCTCACCCGAGACCGGCCTGAACGGCTGGACCGACCTCGTCGCCCAGCTCGGTATCACCGGCTCGACCATGGCGATCGTCGTGGTCGTGGCCCTGCTGCCCCTCGGCCTTCTCGCGATCGTCTCGGTGTTCCTCCCCACCCGTGGACGGGCGGTCGCCTGCCTCGCTCTCGCACTCGTCGGCTACCTCACCGCGGTGGCGGCGACGCACCTGCAGATCACCGGCGTGGGCAGCTCCACCACCGGGGTCTGGGCCGGAGCCGGCCTCAGCCTCTACTTCGTCGGAATGGTCGGAGCCGCCGCGGTGAGCCTTGACCGCATTCCCCGCTTCACACCGCCCCTCGGATTCCTGTTCGCCGTGCTCGGCATCGCCGCCTCGTTCCCGCTCATCATCGGGATGGTGCTGCAGACCTCCGCGATCGAGGCGTCGAGCGGCCGGATCCTGTCGGCCTACGTCACCGCCGAGGCCGTCGCCAAGCCCGACGTGGGCACTCTCGTGCTCACCCCGCAGCCCGATGGCTCCCTCGCGGTCTCGCTCGAGCGCGGCCAGGGTGAAACGCTCGATCAGCAGTCGACCCTCGACTCGACGCAGCAGCAGCTCTCGTCGACGAGCCGCGACCTCACCACTCTCGCGGGCAACCTGGTGAGCCGCAGCGGTTACGACCCGGCCCCGGTCCTCCGCGAACTCGGTGTGGGCTTCGTGCTCCTTCGCGACAGCCGGGGTGACGACGCCCGAGCGGCGCTGTCGCAGCGGGCGAAGGAGGCGCTGGACGGAGAAGCGGTGTTCCTGCCCGTCGGCGACACCACGAGCGGCCAGCTGTGGCGCTACGTCGATGCGACCGAGCGCGGAGCGAACCACCCGGGCGACTCGATCGTGCGGCCGATCGTGCTCGGATCCTGGGCTCTGATCTTCGGGTCGGCGCTGCTGCTCGCCATTCCGACGACGCCACGGCGACGCCGGGTGCGCACGGGTGCCCCCGAGTCCGAGCAACCCGCCACGACCTTCGACGAGGAGCGAGATGAGTAAGCGTTCGATGGTCTCCGCAGGTGTCCGCACCGGCGTCGGGGTGGTCGCCGTTGCTATTGGCGCGGCAGTGGTCGCGGGAGCGACGCTGCTGCCGCTGCCGACGCTGAGTGAGACGCCGGCCGGCAGGGTCGTCACGCCCGTCGCGCTCGATCAGCAGCGGGTCTGTGCCGGATCCTTGCTTCAGTTGAATGGCGACTCGGGTGCGTCGGCGACGTCGGTCACCGCCGGGTCGGCCGCCCGCACCGTCACCGCCGCCGGATCAGCAGGTTCGGGTGCGGTGCAGAAGCCCACGACCGACTCTCTCAAAGGATCCGACGGCGCGGCCTCCAAGCCCCTCCTGGTGACTGCAGAGGCGAAGGGGTCGACCACGGTTCCCGCCGTCGCGGCGGCACAGAGCGCGGCCTCGTCGACGTCGGCCCTTAAGGGTTTCGCCGCCTCGCCCTGCGCCGAGCCGACCTCGTCGACGTGGCTCGTCGGCGGATCGACCGAGACCGGCCGCACCAGCCTCATCAACTTGGTCAACGCCTCCGACGTCAACTCGACCGTCGACCTCGCGGTCTACGGCGAAGACGGCAAGGTCGAAGGACCGGGGCTGACCGGCATCGTCGTCGCCCCCGGTAGCCAGAAGGTCGTGCCCCTGTCGGGGTTCGCGACGGGCCTGGCCTCGCCGGTCGTGCATGTCGTGAGCCGAGGCGGGCAGATCTCGTCGAGCCTGCAGGTCAGCGTCGTTCGAACCCTCGAGGCCGGCGGCCTCGACACCGTCAGCGCCTCCGCGTCGCCCTCGCGGTCGGTGACCGTTCCCGGCGTCATCGTGCACAGCGACAACGCTCTGCAGACGGCGACGGGCAAAGACGGCTACGGCGATCTGCTCCCGATCCTCCGCACCTACGTGCCCGGCTCTGTGAACGCCCGCATCGCCATCGAGATGCGCACCGCCGACGGCACGGGCGCGACGTTCTCGGTCACGGCGCAGGCGGGGGAGGTGACCGACATTCCCCTCGACGGCTTGGCGACCGGTCAGTACACCGCCTTCGTCTCGTCGAACGTGCCCGTCGTGGCCGGAACTCGCACGTCGACGCTGGCGCGTGACGGTGACATCGACCTCGCCTGGGCGGGGGCTGCTCCGTCGCTAAGCGGCTCCACGCTGTTCGCCGTTCCGGCGGGGCCTTCTCCGCGGCTGGTCGTCGCCAACCCCACCTCGAAGGTGGTCAGCGCGACGTTGTCGGTACGCGGCAAGAGCGCCAAGAAGCTGCAGGTTCCGTCGGGCGGTTCGGTCGCGGTGGCGCTCTCGCCCGACGCGGTCGCGTCGCTCTCCAAGGCGGACGGACTGCGCGCGGGCGTCAGCTTCAGCTCGTCGAGCCAGGTCGCGTCGTACGCGCTCTTCTCGCCCACCGCCGTGTCGACGCCGGTGACGGTCTACCCGTAGCGCTGGCTGCGTTGAGACGCGAGACTCCACGAATGGCCGGTAGAGCGGGGTCACCATGGGCAATTCGTGGAGTCTCGGCGATCAGCGGCGAGCGGCGTCTAGCGGACGAGAGGCCGGGGAGCGGGCGGCGCTAACGGTCGCGATAGCGGTCGGGTGCCAGCTCCCAGGGATCCTTGCCGAGAAAATCGCCGACCGCCCGAAACACGTAGCCCTCGACGAGCATCCGGTGCTGCCACGGGTCGTCGCCGACCGAGCGGGTCTCGTGGGGACGCGCGAGTCGTTCGATGGGTAAACGGTAGAGAAGGATCCGCCGCCTCACCACATCCACACGCCACCGATCGAGGCGGGGTGCTCCCGCTGAGCCGGGCGCCCTTGACCGTTCGTCTGCCGTCAGCTCGGCCGTCACTCCGGCCGGCAACCCGGCCACTTCGAACACGACCCCCTCGAGATCGTCGGGCCAGAGCTCGCGAAGATACTGGGCGGCGGAGGCGACGATGTCGTCGAAACGATCGATGCGCGTCTCGAGAAAGGGGAGGTGCGGGCCGGCGACCGAGGAACGCGGGCCGCGGCCGTGGCGATCACGGAATCCGGATCGGCCGCTGACGCGCGCACTTCGGGATCGAGCCATTCGCTCATGGTAGTCGCGCCTCGGGGAATCCTCCGTCTCTCGGGTTAGGGTGACTCGAGATGAACGCGCGACCCTGCAGCAAGGCCACCTGCCGTGACGAGGCGGTGGCTACTCTCACGTACGACTACGGCGATTCGATGGCCGTCGTCGGCCCGTTGTCGATGGTCGTGGAGCCTCACGGATACGACCTGTGCGCCCGTCATGCCGAGAGCCTGTCGGCCCCGCAGGGGTGGCAGGTCGTCCGCCATGTAGTTTTGGGGCATGACTTCTGACTCGCCCGTTGACCTCACCGCCTTCGTCAAGACGTACGACGTGCGAGGTCTCGTCGGATCGCAGCTGACCCCCGAGGTCGTCGAGGCCTTCGGCGCCGCCTTTGCCGACGAGATCGGCGGCGACGCCACCGAGATCGTGGTCGGGCACGACATGCGCGACTCGTCGCCCGAATTCGCCGACGCCTTCGGTCGCGGAGCCACCGCTCGCGGTGCCAACATCACCCTGCTCGGTCTCTGCTCGACCGACGAGACGTACTTCGCCTCCGGGTCGCGCAACGCCCCGGCCGCCATGTTCACGGCGAGCCACAACCCCGCGACCTACAACGGCATCAAGTTCTCTCGCGCGGGTGCCCAGGGCATCTCGCTCGACACCGGCCTGTCGTCGATCCGAGATCGTGCCTCGGCGTTCCTCGCCAACGGCATCGACGCGGCCCCGACCCCGGGTTCCGTCACGCCCTTCGATGCTCTGCCGTCGTACGCTGCGTACCTCCGCTCGCTCGTCGACCTCGCGAAGATCCGACCGATCACGATCGTCGTCGACGCCGGCAACGGAATGGGCGGGCTCACCGTCCCGGCCGTCCTCGGCACCGCCGCCGGGCTCCCCGAGCTGCCGATCACGATCATCCCGCTCTACTTCGAACTCGACGGCACGTTCCCCAACCACGAGGCCAACCCGCTCGAGCCGTCGAACCTCGTCGACCTGCAGAAGGCCGTCGTCGAGCACGGAGCCGACCTCGGTCTCGCTTTCGACGGTGACGCCGACCGCTGCTTCGTCGTCGACGAGAAGGGCGACGCGGTCACGCCTTCGGCCGTCGCTGCCATTGTCGCCGTGCGTGAGATCGCCCGCGTTCACGCGGCATCGCCCGACGAGCACATCAGCGTGATCCACAACCTCATCACCTCGCGCGCCGTGCCCGAGGCGATCGAGGCCGCGGGTGCCACCCCGGTGCGCACCCGGGTCGGCCACTCGCTCATCAAAGACGAGATGAAGGCCACCGGCGCCATCTTCGGCGGCGAGCACTCCGCGCACTACTACTTCCGCGACTTCTGGGGTGCCGACAACGGCATGCTCGCGGCCCTGCACGTGCTGGCCGAGTTCGGGTCGGGCTCGACGCCTCTCTCCGAGCTCACCGACCACTACACGCCCTATGCCGCATCCGGCGAGATCAACTCGACCGTGACCGACGTGCCGGCGGCCTACGCCCGGATCGTCGAGGCCTACACGGGTAGCGGCGAGTTCGACGAGCTCGACGGCCTGACCGTCTCGGGCACGTTCGACACCGGCGAGTTCTGGTGGTTCAACGTGCGGCCGTCCAACACCGAGCCGCTGCTTCGCCTGAACGCCGAGGCGGCGACGCCGGGTGGCATGGTGCAGGTGCGCGACGCCGTTCTGGCGCTGATCCGGGCCTAGCTCGCACGGGGCGTCTTTCAGGAGATTCTCGCCTTTTCCCTCCCGATTCGTCTCATTTCGGGGGCCGATGGGAATCTCCTGGTTTTTGTCCACTCAATACCCCTCGGGGGTACCGCTGGCAGCGGCGGGGGCGTAGGGTTGTGGTACCCCCTAGGGGTATGAGCAGCAGGGAGCGGCATGGATCACAGCGCACACGTCGGCTACAGCGGCGACAAAGACCTCATCATCAAGCGCCTCCGCCGGGCCGAGGGGCAGGTTCGCGGCATCCAGCGAATGGTCGAAGACGACACGTACTGCATCGACGTGCTGACCCAGGTCTCCGCAGCGACGAAGGCCCTCGAGACGGTAGCCCTGCAGCTGCTCGACGACCATCTGGCGCACTGCGTCGCCGAGGCCGCTCGTGAGGGTGGCCCGGTCGCCGACGAGAAGATCCGCGAGGCGTCGGCGGCTATTGCCCGCCTCGTCCGCTCCTGATGTCTCCGCGATCGAGAGGACCCCGATGACACCCAGCGACAACACGACCAGCACCACCTTCCTGGTGGACGGGATGACCTGCGACCACTGCGTCCGCGCCGTGACCGACGAACTCAGCGCGGTGCCCGGAGTGACCGCCGTGTCGATCGACCTGCGCCCGGGAGCTTCGAGCTCCGTCACAGTCGCGAGCACCCGCCCGCTGGCTGAGCCCGAGGTGCGCGAAGCCGTCGACGAGGCGGGCTACGACCTGCGGCCGGCCGCCTCATGAGTGAGAGCGGTGCCGGTGGCGCGCCCACCCGGATCCTCGACCTGTCGATCGAGGGAATGACCTGCGCGAGTTGCGCCGGGCGTGTGGAGCGCAAGCTCAACCGCATCGCCGGGGCAGAGGCCTCGGTCAACCTCGCGACCGAGCGCGCTCGTGTCTCGCTGCCCATCGATGCCGACGATTCCGTAGCTCTCGACGCGGTCTCGGCGGCCGGCTACACCGCGCGAGTCGCCGAAGCCCGGCACACACCGAAACCGCAGGATCCGGCCCACCGCCCGGCATCGCCCACGCCCTCGGGCGCTCCCGCTGACGCTCCCGCCGATCACCCCGACCACTCCGACCACGATCACGGATCGGCCGACTCGCTTCGGCAACGCCTCCTCGTCTCGGCTGTTCTCGCCGTGCCCGTCTTGGTGCTCTCGATGGTGCCGGTGCTTCAGTTCACGAACTGGCAGTGGCTCGTCTTCGCCCTGGCCAGCCCGGTCGCCGTGTGGGGGGCTTGGCCGTTCCACACGACGGCGTTCCGCCAGGCGCGACACGGCGGTGTGGGCATGGACACCCTCATCTCGCTCGGCGTGATCGCCTCGTATGCATGGTCGGTGTACGCGCTCTTCTTCGGCGATGCGGGGCTACCGGGGATGCGCATGACCCTGCAGCTCGTGGGTCGGGCCGACGGAGCGTCGAGCGACACGTATCTCGAGGTGGCCTCGACCGTGACTGTCTTCTTGCTCGCCGGGCGATACTTCGAGGCCCGTGCCCGCACGAGCTCTGGGCGAGCGCTGCACGCGTTGCTGTCGCTCGAGCCCCTCGAGGCACGCCGTCTCGTCGACGGGATCGAGACACGGGTGGCAGTCGCAGAGCTCGCCGCAGGCGACGTCTTCGTCGTGCGACCGGGCGAGCGGATTGCGGCTGACGGGGTCGTCACACGCGGTGCATCGGCCATCGATGCCAGCATGCTCACGGGCGAATCGGTGCCCATCGAGGTGGGCGTGGGTGACACCGTCGCGGGCGGCACCCTGAACGAGGGCGGACATCTGACCGTGCGGGCGACTCGGGTGGGAGCCGACACCCAGCTCGCCCACATCGCACGCTTGGTCGAAGACGCCCAGACCGGCAAAGCCCGTGTGCAGCGTCTAGCAGACCGGGTGTCGGCAATCTTCGTGCCTGTCGTGATCGGCCTGGCGCTCGCCACGCTGATCGGCTGGCTCGCCACGGGCCACGCTCCCATCGAGGCGTTCGCCGCCGCGGTCGCGACCGTGATCATCGCCTGCCCGTGTGCGCTGGGATTGGCGACGCCCACGGCCCTGCTCGTCGGCACCGGCATCGGCGCGAGCCGGGGCATCGTGATCCGCGGGCCCCAGGTCATCGAGCGAGCCGGAGCGGTCGACACCGTCGTCTTCGACAAGACCGGAACACTGACGACCGGCTCCATGGCACTCGTCGAAGTCGTCGCGACGACCGGCGAGACGCGGGGGCACGTGCTCCGGATGGCCGCCGCCGTCGAGGCCCTCTCGGAGCACCCGGTCGGCCGGGCCATCGTCGCTGGGGCCGTGGCCGAAGGGCAGTCGGACGGCGTCGCTCGTGCCGATGACTTCGAGGCGTCGGGTGGATCGGGAGTGCGTGCCCTGGTCGACGGCCACGTCGTGCTCGTCGGTCGGCGCGAGTGGGTCGCGGGCGAATGGGCGGTCGACACCGCGAGCGTCTCTGCGGCCGTCGAGGCCTCCGAGGCGTCGGGCCGCACCGCCGTCGTCGTGGCCTGGGACGGCCGTGCTCGCGGCGTCGTCTCGGTGGCTGACACGGTTCGGCCGACGAGTGCTGCCGCTCTCGCCCGTCTGCGTGAGCGCGGTCTCGAACCGATGATGGTCACGGGCGACAACGCGGGTGCGGCCGCCGCAGTGGCCTCCGACCTCGGCATCGAGAGAGTGATCTCTGGAGTGCTGCCCGGAGGCAAGCTCGAAGTCATCCGCGCGCTGCAGGCCGAGGGGCGCGTCGTCGCCATGGTCGGCGACGGGGTCAACGACTCGGCGGCGCTCGCCGGCGCCGACGTCGGCATCGCCCTGGCAGGGGGATCGGACGCCGCCCTCGAAGCCGGAGACATCACGGTGTTGCGCGACGACCTCCGCCTCGTACCCGACGCTCTCGACCTCTCGCGCCACACCCTTCGCACGATCAAGGTCAATCTCTTCTGGGCATTCGCGTACAACGTCGCGGCTCTGCCGATCGCCATGCTGGGCCTCCTCAATCCGGTCGTGGCGGGCCTCGCGATGGCGCTGTCGTCGCTCATCGTGATGGGCAACAGCCTGATGCTTCGACGCACCGCTCTGCCGAAGTAATCCACAGGTCGCTCGACACCGCTCACAGCCCAGGATCCCAACCCGCGTATTCCGCTCCCCGGTGCGAGAATGGACACATGTCACTCGTCACAGCCCCTCGTCCCGACGCCGCTTTCCGCTATCGCGTGCGCGATCTGTCCCTCGCCGAGTCCGGCCGCCACCAGCTGCGTCTCGCCGAGAACGAGATGCCCGGTCTCATGGCCCTCCGCGACGAGTTCGCCGAGTCGCAGCCGCTCAAGGGCGCCCGCATCGCGGGTTCGCTGCACATGACCGTGCAGACCGCCGTGCTGATCGAGACGCTCACCGCGCTCGGCGCCGAGGTCCGCTGGGCGAGCTGCAACATCTTCTCCACGCAAGACGAGGCCGCGGCCGCCGTCGTCGTGGGCCCGAACGGCACCGTCGACGAGCCCGCCGGCGTGCCGGTCTTCGCCTGGAAGGGCGAGACGCTCGAAGAGTACTGGTGGTGTGCTGCCCAGATCTTCGACTGGAGCGCCGAAGCCGCCGAGTCCGGCGAGAGCTTCACCGGCCCGAACATGATCCTCGACGACGGCGGCGACGCCACCATGCTCGTGCACAAGGGCCGCGAGTTCGAGGCCGCGGGCGTCGTTCCCGAACCGGCTGCTGGCGACTCGGCCGAGTGGAAGGTCGTGCTCGAGCTGCTCCGCGCCTCCCTCGCCGAGTCGAGCGACCGCTACACCAAGGTCGGCGAGGCCATCCTCGGTGTGACCGAAGAGACCACCACCGGCGTCCACCGCCTCTACGAGCTCGCCCGCGACGGCCTGCTGCTCTTCCCGGCCATCAACGTCAACGACTCCGTGACCAAGTCGAAGTTCGACAACAAGTACGGCATCCGTCACTCGCTTCCCGACGGCCTCAACCGCGCCACCGACGTGCTCATCGGTGGCAAGGTCGCATTCGTGGCCGGCTACGGCGATGTCGGCAAGGGTGCCGCCGAGGCTCTTCGCGGCCAGGGCGCTCGCGTGATCGTCAGCGAGGTCGACCCGATCAACGCTCTGCAGGCGGCGATGGACGGCTACCAGGTCGCCAAGCTCTCGAGCGTGATCGGCGACGTCGACATCCTGGTCACGGGCACCGGCAACGTCAACGTGGTCACGGTCGACGACCTCCTCGGCCTCAAGCACCTCGCGGTCGTCGCCAACGTCGGCCACTTCGACAACGAGATCGACATGGCCAGCCTCGAGTCGCTTGCGGGCGCCGAGCGCATCGAGATCAAGCCGCAGGTGCACGAGTGGCGTCTGCCCACCGGCCGCAGCATCCTCGTCCTCTCCGAGGGTCGCCTGATGAACCTCGGCAACGCCACCGGCCACCCGTCGTTCGTGATGAGCAACTCCTTCACGAACCAGGTGCTCGCGCAGATCGAGCTCTTCACCAAGCAGGAGCTCTACCCGGTCGGCGTCTACACGCTGCCGAAGCACCTCGACGAGAAGGTCGCGCGCCTGCACCTCGACGCCCTCGGCGTTGAGCTCACGACGCTGACTCCCGAGCAGGCCGCCTATATCGGCGTGCCGGTCGAGGGCCCCTACAAGGTCGACCACTACCGCTACTGAGCGACAGCCCGAACCCTCAGGCGCCGAAATCGGGCGGATCCGCGAGTCTTCTCGCGGGTCCGCCCGATTTCGTTGTGACGGTACGGCCGAGCCCGAGACCGAAGCCAAGACCGAGGGGTCAGCGCCGCGGAAAGCCGCTGGGCAGCCCCTCGAGCGCGGGCGCAAGGCGCTGCAGGTTGGCCGCCTCGGCGTCGAGCGCCCGAGCTTCGCGCTCCCGGCGGACCACCGACACCGCGGCCACGAAGGTCTCGGCGTCGACAGCAGGCAGGGGCGAGACGTACCGCGACGCTTCGCCGGCGAGCGAGGTGGCCACCCGGATCCTGGAGTCGGGAGTCAACGACCCGGACTGCTGCACGAACGACGACAACCGCCGTGCCAGCGAGTCGGGCAGCCGGGCCACGTCGGCGGTGCGCGCCCACTCTTCGAGCGCGGGAGGCACGGCGTAGACGATCCGCCCCGCTTTCGGCGGACGCTCGTTCAGCGCGTAGGTGCCGGCCATCAGATCGCCGAGCCGCTGCGACTTCGAGTTGAGCAGGCCGACCACGACGGCGACTCCGCCGACGGTCATGACGATCTCGAGCACTCCGACGAGCGCGCGGATCACAGCGTGCCGAAGGCTGATCGCTCCACCGTCGAGCCGGACGACGCGGGCTCCGACCGCGAGTTTGCCGAGCGACTTGCCTCGGCTGGCCGTCTCGATGGCGACCGGAGCGCCGACTAGCGCGATGACGATCGAGGCGATCGAGAGTGCCTGGGCGGTCGAGCTGTCGACGAGACCGCGCGAGCTCGCGAGCGAGAGCACGACCAGGAGGCCGATCAGCAGCAGCACGTACGCGACGTAGTCGATCACCACGCCGGCCATCCGCAACACGAAGGGCGCCGAGCGGATGTCGAGGCCGACCGCCTCGCCGGTGACGAGCTCGTCGTCGTCGGCCGCGAAGGTGTCGAATGCGACGCCCTCGCCGCCGAAAGCGGCACCGCGACCGGTGCGGGGGAGCGCTCGTCGACCGGCCATGCCTAGTATCTAATCAGAATGGACATCGACGCCTACACCCGCGCCCACCAGGAAGACTGGTCTGAGCTCGACCGGCTCGCCAAGCGTCGGCGCCTCGAAGGCAACGACACCGACCGCCTCATCGAGCTCTACCAGTCGGGTGCCTCGCAGCTGTCGGCTCTGAAATCGAGCGCAGGATCCAGCGCGGTCGGCGAACGCCTCTCCCTTTCGCTCTCGAGAGCGCGGCTCCGCTTCACCGGCACCGGGCGCAACCTCGCGGGTCAGGTGCCGACCTTCTTCGCCGTGCAGCTGCCGGCCGCGCTCTACCGGGTGCGCTGGTTGTCGCTCGTGATCGCGGCGGTGACGGTCGTCGTCGCAGTGCTCTTCGGCGTCTGGGCCGCCACCAACCCCGCCGTTCTCGCCAACTTCGGCTCGCCCGAGTTCCGCAAGCAGTTCGCCACTCGCGACTTCGTCGACTACTACTCGAACAACGCTCCGTCGTCGTTCACGGGCCAGGTCTGGACCAACAACGCATTCATCGCCGCTCAGAGCGTCGCGTTCGGCGTCACCGGCATCTACGTGCCCTACCTCCTCCTGACGAACGCGCAGAACGTCGGGATGAGCGCCGGCGTCCTCGCCGAGCAGGGGCGCCTCGAGTACTTCTTCCTCTACATCGCGCCGCACGGTCAGCTCGAGCTGTACAGCCTCTTCGTCGCGATGGCGGCCGGGTTGATGATCTTCTGGTCGTGGATCGCCCCGGGCGCCCGCACCCGGGGGCAGGCCCTGGCCGAAGACGGCCGTGCGCTGGGCAGCATCGCCATCGGCCTCGTCATCTCGTTGCTGGTGTCAGGCGTGATCGAGGGGTTCGTCACCCGGCAGCCGTGGCCGTGGGCGATTAAGATCGGCATCGGAACGGTCGCTCTGGCAGCGTTCCTGATCTACCAGTGGCTGGTGGGCGGTCGGGCGTTCCGGGCGGGCCAGACCGGTGACCTCGACGAGTTCGAGGCGGGGGCGCGCCAGCTCGTCTCCGGTTAGCAGGCGTCGGCCACGCCGAGATCGCAGTTGCGGTCGGGTGCGAGCGACCCGAAGTGCGATCTCGGCGAGAGAGCCCGACCTATAGCCGCCCCGCCGCCTTCAACGCGAGGTACCGGTCGGCCAGCGCGGGCGGCAGATCGGCCGGCGATCCGGTCACTACCTCGGCGCCGAGCTGCCGCAGCGCCGCGGAGACGCGGGCGACGTCGAGGAGCGCGCGCTCGGCGGCCGCCGCCCGGTAGACCTGGTCGCGGTCGGTGCGAGTCGCCGCGAGCTCGTCGAGCACTGGGTCGACGACACTCGCCACGACCACCAGGTGCCGAGCGGTGAGCTGCGGGATGGCGGCCAGGAGTGCCCGGGCTGCCCCGGGCGAGTCGAGCGTCGTGGCGATCACGACGAGCGACCGCTGCGTACTGATCGATCGGACGAGACCCGGCACGAGCGCCCAGTCGGTCTCGACGAGCTCCGGATCGATCGGCGCCATGGTCGTCACCATCGACGAGAGGAGGTCGGCGCCCGTCGCGCCCTGCACCCGGCCTCGCACCCGTCGGTCGACGATGGCGAGATCGACGCGGTCGCCGGCCCGCGAGGCGAGGGCGCCCAGCAGGAGCGCCGACTCGAACGCGGTGTCGAGGCGGGGCTCGTCGCCGACCCGCGCGGCGGAGGTGCGGCCGGCGTCGACGATCAGGACGACACGGCGGTCGCGCTCGGGCCGCCAGGTGCGCACCATCAGGTCGGTGCGTCGGGCGGTGGCACGCCAGTCGATCGAGCGGATGTCGTCGCCCCGGACGTACTCGCGCAGACTGTCGAACTCGGTGCCCTGACCGCGGATCATCACGCTGGTGCGACCGTCGAGCTCGCGGAGCCGAGCGAGGCGCGACGGCAGGTGCTTGCGCGACGAGAAGCGGGGGAGGACCCGGATCGAGCCGGGGAGCGGATGCGTGGCCTGCCGGCCGGCGAGCCGCAGAGGGCCGAGGGTTCGGATCGTCACTGCCGAAGCGCGGCGCTCACCCCGGCGGAAGGGGGCGAGGGCGGTGGTCGCCCCGTGGCGCCGACCTGGAGCGACGGCCAGGCGGAAGCGAGCGGGCGAGGCGCCCGCGGAGGGCTCCCAGGCGTCGCGGGCGAGTCCGCGGATCCTTCGCTTGCCCTCGTTGACGATCGACAGCGACACCGTCGTCGACTCGCCGAGACGGATCGCCGAGGGCAGTGTGCGCGTCAGCCGCACAGTGCGCGGGGACGCCGCGAGAACGACATCGATCACGAGGAGCAGCAGGCAGAGCCCGAGCCAGCCGACCAGCGCCCAGGGGCTCGACGTCGCGACGACGGGGACGACGCCGAGGACGACGACGAGCACGAACCATCCGGTGACGACCACGGTTACAGCGGCACGCGAACGGTCTGGAGCACGGAGCGGAGGATCCCGTCGGCGTCGACACCCTCGAGCTCTGCCTCGGGTCGGAGCTGGAGACGGTGACGCAGCACCGGCAGAGCCATTGCCTGCACGTGGTCGGGCGTGATGTGGTCGAGGCCGGTCAGCCAGGCCCAGGCCTTCGACGCCGCGAGCAACGCCGTCGACCCCCGGGGGCTCACGCCGATCTTGACCGACGGGCTCTCACGGGTGGCGCGGGCCAGATCGACCATGTAGCCGAGGACGTCGGGTCGCACGCCGACCTCGCGAACCGACCGCTGAGCCGCGAGGATCTCGGCCGATCCGAGCACGGGGGCCACTCCCGCAGCGGTGAGATCGCGGGGCGAGAAGCCGGCCGCGTGGCGGGTCAGCACCTCGACCTCGTCGTCGCGAGCCGGGAGGTCGAGGGTGAGCTTCATCAAGAACCGGTCGAGCTGTGCCTCGGGCAGCGTGTAGGTGCCCTCGTATTCGACCGGGTTCATCGTCGCGGCGACGAGGAACGGCACCGGCAGCTGCCGCGAGACGCCGTCGACCGAGACCTGTCGCTCTTCCATCGCCTCGAGGAGGGCGGACTGCGTCTTGGGTGGCGTGCGGTTGATCTCGTCGGCCAGGAGGATGTTCGTGAAGACCGGTCCGGAGCGGAACTCGAACTCACCCGCCTTGGAGTCGTACACGAGCGAGCCGGTGATGTCGCCCGGCATGAGGTCGGGGGTGAACTGCACGCGGGTGGTGTCGAGACTCAGGCTGTGGCTCAGCGCCCGCACGAGGAGGGTCTTCGCGACCCCGGGAACACCCTCCAGAAGTGCGTGCCCGCCGGCGAGGAGCGTGACGATCAGGCCCGAGACGGCACCGTCTTGCCCGACGACGGCCTTGCCGACCTCGTCACGAACGCGTGAGAAGGCCTGCTGCAGGTCGGCGGACGACAGCTGAGCATCGGACGCGGGCGGGTCGGCGGACAACGGCTGGGCAGCGTCGTGGGGCGGGGGAGCGTCGGTCATAGGGAGTCTCTCCTAGGGTCGGAACAGGGAGTCATCGAGTGGCCACCGCGCGAGCCGTGGCGGATTCGAGGTCGCGGAGGGCGTCACTGAGCGAGACGAGGTGCTTGTCGTCGCGAGGAACGGTGTCGACGAGCGTGGCCCGGACTTCGGCCGGGTTCGCGCCGATCAGACCGGCGACGCGGAACACGACGTCGTCCACCGTCGAGGACCGCGACAAACCGGTCAGCCTTTGGAGCCGACCGATGGTGCCGATACGGATCTGGTCGAGCGCGTGCACCCGAGCAGACGATCTCTCGTAGAGCCGAGCACGGCCCTCCGTGGTCTCGGTAGAGCGGACCACGACGGGTAGCCGCTCGACGACCAACGGCCCGAAGCGGCGGCCACGCCAGACGCCCGCCGCGATGGCGGCGACCGCGAGCAGCGCGATGCCGGGGGTGACCCAGCCGGGTGTGAGCGACGCGAGCGTGCCCGAGCCCTTCGGCAGATCTGCGAGCGAGGGCTGATACCAGACGAGGGTGGACGAGTCGCCGAGGAGGGTGAGCGCGAGAGCGGCGTTGTCGTCGTCGACGATGCTCTGATTCGTGAGGGCCGCGGAGGCCCCGAGAATGGTGACCGAACCCACCTGCACGAGCCCGAACGCCTTGCCGCCCGAGACCGGCAGGCAGGTGGTGGCGCCCAGGGTCTCGGAGGCGCCGGAGGTGACCGTATAGCCGGTGCCGCTCCCGGTCACCCGGCTGATCTCTGCCAACGCGGGAAGATCGCATCGCGGCGACAGCGTGCCGTCGAGTTCGGGGCCCGCGCTGACGCCCGGGGCGATCGCGTCGAGGGCGGCCTGGCCCGGGTCGACCACGATCGTGTGCGCCGAGAGCGGAGCGAGTGCCTTCCACGACGCGGCCGGAAGGTACTGCCCCGAGTCGTAGGCGAACACCGTGGTGCCCTCAGGATCCGCGGCGGCGGCCTTTCGAGTCGCTCCCAGCGAGTCGGTGGTCACCACCCGGACGCCCTGCTCGCGCAACACGCTGACCAGAGCTTTGGCGCCATCGGGCTGGGTGCTCGTGGGGCCGAGCGGCTGACCGCCGGATCCTCCGAGACCCAGCACGAACACGCCCGCGATGACGGCGACGACGACGCCCGCGACCACGCCGATCGTCACGCGTGCTCGTCGGGTCGCTCGTCGCGCCTCGTCGGCGGGAGCCCGCGTCGGGCGCCGCGGCCGCAGCAGCGTGTCGCTCACGCGAGCACCTCGGTCGAGGCGGGTCGAGTCGGCGTCGCGGCCTCCAGCTCGGCGTCGAGAGCCCGCAGCGCCTCGAAGTCGGTGGCCGTGCCGGGCCGGTCGAGGTAGCGAACCTCATCGAAGACGCGAGACGAATCGAGGATCCGAGACGCGAACGCGGCAAATGGCACCCCCGCCTGCGTTGCGAACGCGTGCGCCGTCGTTCCCGGCGACGTCGTCACCAGGTCGCGTTCGTCGAGGGCACGCGCCACCGCGCGGAACTGCTCGATGATCGCCTGGGCGTGATCGCCGGAAGCGGCGGCCCGCGCCGCCGAGGTGCGGAGGTCGTCGGCCGAGCGGGAGTCGTCGACGCCGAACAGGGCGCCGTCGGCGACGCCTCGGCGGTTGAGGCGCGGAAGACCGTAGACGACGAAGACCACGACGAGCACCGCCGCGACGACGACGAGGAGCACGACGAGCACCAGCGCCGGCGCTCCTTCGACCGACCCGAAGCGCAGCGAGGTGACCCAGTCCCAGAACGCGCTGGCCGCCCGGTCGAGCAAGCCCGGCCGCGAGGCGGCGTACTCGCCCTTCGCCAGCTCCTCCTGGAGGAGTCGGCGGGCCTCGTCGGGCGACGGGGTCAGCGGAGCGCTCACGGGGCTCCGGGTGTGCGGTACGGGTCGGGCAGCTGCGACGTGCCATGGGCGCGCAGCTCGACGTAGCGGACGAGTTCGAGGTCGAGGGCCTCGCGGCGGATGCGCAGGTCGATATAGAGCAGCGCGATGGTGGACGCCTGAACGACGGCGCCGATCGCCCCGATCACGACGGTGATGAGCTGCCCGACGAGGTTGGCCACGAGGTAGGTGACGATCGCGCTCGTGTCGCCGACCGAACCGTTGGGCTCGACCAGCCCGCCGCCGATCTGCGACAGGAACGAGACGGGGGCGCTTGCGACGCTCGACGCCGCGCTCACGATGACCGCGACGAGCGCAATGATGCCGAAGGTCTTCCAGAAGCTGTGCCGTGTCAATCGCCACGATCTGGCGATGGCCCCGCGGAGGGGGAGCCGTTCGAGAAGGAGGACGCTCGGCACGAGACTCGTCTTTGTGCCGATCCAGGCGGCGACGACCGCGATGCCGGCCAGCCCGACGAGGCCGACGAGCACGCCCGACACGATGCCGGCGGGATTGCCGATCAGCACGAGCAGCGTCACGACGCCGCCGACGAGGGCGAGCCCGACCACCGTCGCGGCCATTAGTAGAAAGACCCAGCCGATCAGGGCCCAGATGCGACCCCGAGCCTGGCGCAGGAGCCCGCCGAGCCGCATCTTCTCGCCGACCACCTGGTGGCTCGTCTCGAGGACGAAGACGCCTTGAAGGATCGCCTGCGTCGCGATCGTGAGGAAGAGCGGAACGAGCAGCGCGCCGATTGCGCCGGCCACCGTGCCGGGAAGGATGGCGTCGCGGTTCTGCGGCAGGGCACCCGTGACGCGGTCGATCGCCACGTAGGCGACGCCCGCGGTGATCGCCGCCGACACCACGAACGACACGAGCGAGAAGAGAAGCGAAGTGCCGAACGTCGTGCGCGGATTGCGTCGGAACACGCGGAAGGCGGCACCGAGCATGTCGCCCAGGGTCAGAGGGCGGAGCGGAATGAGGCCTGGCTTCGGCGGTGGGGCCCACCCCGGGGGCGGCCCGACCTGCGGCGGGCCGAACGACTGCGGCGGCCCGAACTGCGGGGGTGGCCCGAACGACTGCGGTGGCCCGAACTGCGGGGGTGGCCCGAACGACTGCGGTGGCCCGAACTGCTGGGGCGGGCCGAACGACGCGGGTGGCCCGAACGACGTGGGCTGGCCGAGCGGCGCGGGCGGGCCGACGGGCGGCGGTGCAGGTGCGGCATGGCCTGGATCCTGAGGCCGACGCTCGTCGGCATCTCGCCCCGGAGTCGCCCACGGATTGTTCTCGCTCATGTTCCCCCGGATCGGCATCGCTGTCGCATGAATGATTCCACACACCGCCGACAACCAGCCAGAGGTACTCCCAGAGTCGTCCCACGAAGGGGGACGCGCCCGTTCCCGGGGCCGTTCGCTACTGTGGTCGCATCAGCACCGACCGGTGCCGCCGACAAGTGGAGACCATGAACCCGCGCATCCTCGTGGTAGATGACGATCCTGCCCTCGCCGAGATGATCGGCATCGTCCTCCGCGCCGACGGCTTCGAGCCCTCGTTCTGCGCCGACGGTTCGGGCGCTCTCCGTGCTTTCTCGGAGGCCCAGCCCGATCTCGTTCTCCTCGACCTGATGCTGCCGGGAATCGACGGCATCGAGGTGTGCCGGCTGATCCGCGCCGAGAGCGGCGTCCCCATCATCATGCTGACGGCAAAGAGCGACACCTCCGACGTGGTGCGCGGCCTCGAATCCGGTGCCGACGACTACGTGGTGAAGCCGTTCAACCCCAAGGAGCTGGTCGCCCGCATCAAGACCCGGCTCCGCCCGATCGCCGAGACCACCAGCGAGAGTCTCGCCGTCGGCGACCTCACCCTCGATGTCGCCGCCCACGAGGTCCGCCGCGGCTCCGAGGTCATCAACCTCACCCCGCTCGAATTCGAGCTCCTGCTCGCGTTGGCCTCCAAACCGCAGCAGGTCTTTACGCGCGAGATGCTGCTCGAGCAGGTCTGGGGCTACCACTACAAGGCCGATACCCGGCTCGTGAACGTGCACGTGCAGCGGCTCCGCGCCAAGGTCGAGCACGACCCCGACAATCCCCGCATCGTGAGCACCGTGCGCGGCGTCGGCTATCGCGCCGGCGCATCCGCCTAACACCATGCGGCTGAGCCTGCCGTCCGTGGGCAGCTGGCGTCGCTGGCCGTCGGGTGTGCTCGGCCTGTGGCGGTCGTCGCTCGAGTTCCGCACCATCGCGATCACGGTCATCCTGTCGGGCATCGCCGTGACCGTTATCGGCGCCTCCATCTCGATCTCGATCGGCAACAACGTCTACGACCAGCGCCGCGCGCAGATCGAGTCCGAGTCGCAGCGCGCGACCGTTCTCGCTCAGGGCATCTTCGACTCGGCGACCTCTACCGAAGACAACAACCAGGTCGAGCTCGACTCCCTGCAGAACCAGGCGCAGAGTGCGATCCTGAGCTCCACCTCCAGCCCGGGCGGCACGAGCATCGCGATCCTCCGCACCCCGGGTCAGTCGACCTCGCAGACCATTCAGAACATCGCGAGCCCCGACTTTCCGAACTCCTCCATCTCTCGGGAGATGCGCTCGGCGGTGGCGCGCGACTCCGATCGGCTGCACTTCCAGCCGGTGTCGCTCACCACCAGCGCCGGTCGCGCCCCCGGCATCGCCGTCGGATCGACCCTGCAGGTGCCGACCGCCGGCCAGTACGAGCTCTACCTCGTTTACGACCTGAGTGACGCGCAGAAGACTCTCGACTTCATGAAGCAGACCCTCGCCATCGGCTCCATCGCCCTGGTGCTGCTGATCGCGGTCATCACCTACGTCGTCGTGCGCCTCGTCGTGGCGCCGATTCGGCAGGCGGCGGAGACGAGCCAGCTGATCGCGGCCGGGCACCTCGAAGAGCGGATCCCCGAGGCCGGGCGAGACGTCGTGGCGACCCTCGGCCGGTCGTTCAACGGCATGGCCGACGTCATGCAGCGTCAGATCGAACAGCTGGCCCACCTGTCGCGAATGCAGCAGATGTTCGTCTCCGACGTGTCGCACGAGCTGCGCACGCCGCTCACCACCATTCGGCTGGCCGGAGACGTGCTCTACGGCAATCGCGGCGACTTCGACCCCGTCTCGCACCGGACCGCCGAGCTGCTGCACACCCAGATCGATCGATTCGAGATGCTCCTCGCCGACCTGCTCGAGATCTCGCGCTTCGACGCCGGTGCGGTCGAGCTCGAGACGGAGCCGGTGCCCTTCGTGACCCTCGTCACCGACAGCCTCGCTGAATTCGAGCCACTGGCCGCAGAAGCCGGGAGCACGATCACCCTGAATGCGCGGGGCGGTTTCTTCGAGGCCGAAGCGGATCCGAGACGGCTCCGTCGGATCCTGCGCAACCTGGTCGGCAACGCCATCGAGCACGGTGAGGGGCGGCCGATCACTGTCACGATCGACAGCGACGCCGACGCGGTCGCGATCGCTGTGGACGACCACGGTGTCGGGCTTCGTGCGGAGCATGCCGAGCGCGTATTCGACCGCTTCTGGCGGGCCGACCCGTCACGCCGGCGCACCATCGGAGGAACCGGGCTCGGGCTCTCGATCAGCAGGGAAGACGCGATCCTGCACGGGGGCCAGCTCGAAGTCGCCTCCGAGCTCGGTGTCGGCACTCGCTTCGTGCTCACGCTTCCTCGACGGCGGGGAGTTACCATCACCTCGTCTCCGATCGCACTGGCTGTTCCCCAGCCGGGCGTCGACACCGAGGGAGGACCGGCATGACGCGTGGCAACCGGTCCGAGCCCTCCGGCCGGAGGCGGCGCTCCTCGGTCTTTCGATCCGTCGCGCTTTCGATGGTGGCTCTCGTCGCGCTCGCCGGGTGCGCCAGCATTCCCTCGACGGGCCGGGTTCAGACCGGCGACCCCATCACGAACAAGATCGAGAGCGACATCGAATACCTCCCGTCGGGGCCGGTCGCCGGAAGCGACCAGGAGCGCATCCTCCGCGGCTTCATCGAGGCGGGCACCGGGTCGCAGGGCGACTACGAGGTGGCACGCGAGTACATGACGGAGGCCGCGGCGAAGAAGTGGAATCCGCAGACCGGGGTGCTCGTCCGCCAGGGCTCGGGCGCGTTCACCAGCGCGGGCCAGGACGCCGGCACCTACACGATCCAGGTCACCGCCCGGGTCGATGCGTCCGGCCACTACAGCGAATCGCAGCCGACCACCGCCCAGCAACTCGACTTCGCGTTCGAGAAAGTGTCGGGGGAGTGGCGCATCAGCTCGGCACCGGCCGGAATCGTGCTGTCGACGGCGAACTTCGACCTCGTCTTCCGCCCGCACGCGCTCTACTTCTTCGACCCGACGCACACGTATCTCGTTCCCGACGAGCGCTGGTTCCTCGCCCGCTCGTCTCCCACCACCCGCATCGCCGAGGCTCTACTCGCCGGCCCGTCGCCGTGGCTCTCCGGGGCGGTCTCGTCGGCCTTCCCCGCGGGTACGCGCCTCGACGACTCGGTCGTGCCCGTCTCGTCGGGGACGGCCAAGGTCGATCTCACGAGCGCGGCCTCCGACGCCAGCGCGACCGATCTCGCCCGGATGCGGGCTCAGCTCGTCGCGAGCTTCTCCACGATCTCGACGGTCAGCGCGGTCGACATCAGCGTTCAGGGGTCGCCCGTCTCGATCCCCAACGACACCGGCGCCGAGGCGATCACCGACCCGCCGGTCGACGCCCGCCCCCTCGTCATCTCCGACGGCAAGTTCGGCTTCGCCAGCACGGCCACCGTTTCTCCGATCTCGGGCTTGTCGAAGACGGTCGTCGGCCTCAACCCGACCTCGGTCGAACTGTCGACGAAACAGACGCTGGCCGCGGTGGGCACGGCGTCGGGCGTCTACGTCGCTCGGAACGACGGCTCGTCACGCCGGCTCGACGACCGGAGCAGCCTCACCGACCCCTCTCTCGACGACCTCGGCTTCATCTGGAGTGCCCAGGAGCGAGCGCCGCAATCGCTGACCGCCTACGCGGCCGACGGGACCGCCCATCCGATCGAGAGCGCTCTGCCCTCCGACGAGCAGCTCACCGCGTTCAAGATCTCGCGCGACGGAACCCGCATCGCGCTGCTGCTCGACGCCGACGGCACCACGCACCTGTACGTGGCCGCCATCGTGCGCGACGACGACCTGGTGCCGGTCAGCCTTGGAGTGCCGATCCAGCTCACGCCGCCCGCCGGCACTCCGGTGTCGGTCACCTGGGTCGACGAGCTGACGGTCGGCACCCTGTCGACGAGCGACGACGGCGACTCGCTCGTGTCCGAGCACGATGTCGGCGGCGAGACCACCGACCTCGGCAGCCCGAACGACGTCGCTGTGGGGCTCGTCGGCGGCAACGGCGCCGACCGCATCCGCGTGCTCACCGTCAGCGGCAATCTGCTCGAACCGCGCGGCAGCGGGTGGGAAGACACCGGCATCGCCGCCGACCTCCTCGCGACCCAGCGCTGAGGCTGGTCGGGCGGCGCCGACCTCACGGTGGTCGGTCGGTCGGTGTCGGCGGGTGTCGTGGG
>NZ_LMNV01000002.1:711362-1027554 GCF_001423105.1 Frondihabitans sp. Leaf304 | reverse complement strand
GGGTGCTGCAGCACCCGCCGACTCTCAGTAACACCCGCCGACTCGCCCCCGACCCCTTGTCCACAGGTTGCAGCGGTGACGACTTCTCCCCAGATCGGTTTTCGAACGAAATCAAGGATCCGTTCGCCGCCACGATCGACCCATGCCCTCTCTCGCACCCGCCGCCGCTCGCCCCCTGCCGCACGTCCGTTCCGCCCTCCGCGCCGCTCTCGCCCTCGTCGCACCCGCCGATTGCGCCGGGTGCGGCGCCCCTGACATCGAGCTCTGCGCCGACTGTCGCCGTCGGCTCGAGCCTCGGCCCCTCGTCGCCGCTCTTCCCGACGGAACGCCGCTCGTCTCCGGCCTCGACTACGAGGGCACCGCCCGCGACGTGATCCTGGCCTTCAAGCAGTCGGGTCGATGGCGACTCGCCAAGCCCCTCGGGCCGGCGCTGGCGGCCGCTCTGCGGCTCGCGGCGGCGGGGTCGCCGGTCGGAGCGGCGGCGGCGGAGGGGCCGCCGGTCGGAGCAGCGGCGGCGGCGGCGGAGGGAGAGCCGGCCGATGCCGCTGCCGTCGCCGTGCTGGCAGTGCCACCCTCGCGGGCCGGCCGCAGGCGACGGGGCTACGACCCTGTCGACCTGCTGGTGCGAGCGGCGGGGGTGCGGGTGTCGAAGCCGGGGTTTCGGATCCTGCGGTCGTCGGCGCAGCAGAAGTCTCGCGGGCGGGCCGAGCGCCTGTCGGGGCGCCTCGGTTCGCTCGGCTGCTCGGGGCGATGGGCCGGTGCGCGGATCGTCATCGTCGACGATGTCTCGACGACGGGCGCGACCCTGCAGGAGGCCGTGCGAGCGGCCAGGGCCGCGGGTACGATCGTTCTCGGGGTCTGCTGCCTCGCCTCGACGCCACTGCGATCGGCGAGGCTGTGAGAAGCGGGAGAGACCGTGACGAAAAGATGAACAGCGCGTGACACGCACGCGTCGGGGTCGATACGGTGAACCACACGAGGCGTGAAAGCACTACCGCCTACACGAACGGCGGCACGCTGAAGTGGCTGGAGGAACGTCATGGACATTTCCGTAACGGGTCGAAACGTGGGCATCACCGATCGATTCCGCGAGTACTCCACCGAGAAAGCCGAGAAGGTCGGCAGCCTCGCCCCTCGAGCACTGGCGCTCGAGATCAAACTGACGAGGCACAACGAGAAATCCTCCGGGAGTGCGGGCGACGACCGAGTCGAGTTGACGCTCATCGGCCCCGGCCCCCTGGTCCGAGCCGAATCAAGCGGCTCCGACAAATACGTCGCCTTCGACCTGGCCATAGGCCGGTTGCTCGAACGAGTGCGACGAGCCAAAGACCGAACCAAGGTGCACCGAGGCCAGCACCGGCCAACGTCGCTGCACGAGGCGGCAGCCGTCGACTTCAGTCGAGCCGGAATCGTGCCGGCGTCAGCCGAGACGCTCGAGCAGGTCCGCACCGGGGCAGTGGCCACGGTCGCACCCGACGAGACCGCGGTCGAAGAGGAGTACTGCCCGGTCGTGATCCGCGAGAAGACGTTCGCGTCGACGCCCATGACCGTCGACGACGCGCTCTATTACATGGAGCTCGTCGGGCACGATTTCTACCTGTTCACCGACTCGGCCCACGACGGCCGACCGAGTGTCGTCTATCGCCGCAAGGGCTGGGATTACGGTGTCATCGCCCTCGACGACCAGGCGCCGACGCATCAGGAGACCGAGATGGCCATCCGGGGGGGCCTCGTCGGCTGAACCAGGTACTGACCACGGACCCCTGGGTCGGAGCGCTCGCGCTTCTTCCCAGGGGTTCGGCCAGTAGGCTTGCTAAAATCACGGGCTGGTAACGCATCACCGGCGTCACAGCCCACCATTTACCAGGAGTTTCCGTGGCCAACGTTCTCGAGAAAGTCCTTCGCGTCGGCGAGGGTCGCACCCTTCGCCGCCTCAAGGCCTATGCCAAAGCGGTCAACGACCTTGAAGACGACTTCAAGACGCTCACCGACGACGAGCTTCACAACGAGACGGCTGAGCTGCGCGAGCGCTACGCCGGCGGCGAGTCGCTCGACGACCTCCTGCCCGAGGCGTTCGCCGCCGTGCGCGAGGCCGCGAGCCGCACCCTCGGCATGCGTCACTTCGACGTGCAGCTGATGGGTGGTGCCGCGCTCCACCTCGGCAACATCGCCGAGATGAAGACCGGTGAGGGCAAGACGCTGGTCGCGACGACCGCCGCGTACCTGAACGCCATCGCCTCGCGCGGCGTCCACGTCATCACGGTCAACGACTTCCTCGCGAGCTACCAGTCCGAGCTGATGGGCCGCGTGTTCCGTGCCCTGGGCATGACGACCGGCTGCATCCTCGCGGGTCAGACTCCGGCCGAGCGGCGCGAGATGTACGCCGCCGACATCACCTACGGCACGAACAATGAGTTCGGCTTCGACTACCTGCGCGACAACATGGCGTGGCAGGCGAGCGACATGGTGCAGCGCGGCCACTTCTTCGCCGTGGTCGACGAGGTCGACTCGATCCTCATCGACGAGGCCCGCACCCCGCTCATCATCTCGGGCCCGTCGTCCGGCGAGGCAAACCGGTGGTTCGCCGAGTTCGCGACCCTGGCCCGCCGCCTTCAGCCCGGCATCGACTACGAGGTCGACGAGAAGAAGCGCACCGTCGGTGTGCTCGAGCCAGGCATCGAAAAGGTCGAAGACTACCTCGGCATCGACAACCTCTACGAGTCGGCGAACACGCCTCTGATCTCGTTCCTGAACAACGCCATCAAGGCCGACGCGCTCTTCAAGCGCGACAAAGACTATGTCGTGATCAACGGCGAGGTGCTCATCGTCGACGAGCACACCGGTCGCATCCTGTCGGGCCGCCGCTACAACGAGGGCATCCACCAGGCGATCGAGGCCAAGGAGGCCGTTGAGGTCAAGGCCGAAAACCAGACGCTCGCTACGGTCACGCTGCAGAACTACTTCCGCCTCTACAAGAAGCTCTCCGGCATGACCGGTACGGCCGAGACCGAGGCCGCCGAGTTCATGTCGACCTACAAGCTCGGCGTGGTGGCGATCCCGACCAACCGCCCGATGCAGCGAGTCGACCAGACCGACCTCGTCTACAAAAACGAGACGGCGAAGTTCGAGCAGGTCGCCGAAGACATCGCCGAGCGTCACGAGGCCGGTCAGCCCGTGCTCGTCGGCACCACGAGCGTCGAGAAGAGCGAGTACCTCTCGAAGCTCCTCGCCAAGAAGGGCATCAAGCACGAGGTCCTGAACGCGAAGAACCACGCTCGCGAAGCCGCCATCGTCGCGCAGGCCGGTCGCCTCGGCGCCGTCACGGTCGCCACCAACATGGCCGGGCGAGGTACCGACATCATGCTCGGAGGCAACGCCGAGTTCCTGGCCGTCGCCGAGATGAACTCTCGTGGGCTGAGCCCCGTTGACACCCCCGACGAGTACGAGGCCGCCTGGGACGACGTCTTCACGAACCAGAAGGCGTTCGTGCAGGAGGAGGCCGAGAAGGTCATCGAAGCCGGCGGCCTCTATGTGCTCGGCACCGAGCGTCACGAGTCGCGCCGTATCGACAACCAGCTTCGCGGTCGATCCGGTCGCCAGGGCGACCCGGGTGAGAGCCGCTTCTACCTCTCGCTCACCGACGACCTCATGCGCCTGTTCAACTCGGGTGCCGCCGAGAGCCTGATGGGCCGCGGCAACGTGCCCGACGACCTCGCGATCGAGAACAAGATCGTCGGCCGCGCCATTCGCTCGGCGCAGTCCCAGGTCGAGGGGCGCAACGCCGAGATCCGTAAGAACGTCCTCAAGTACGACGACGTCCTCAACCGACAGCGCGAGGCCATCTACGGCGACCGCCGACACATCCTCGAGGGCGACGACCTCCGCGAGCGAGCCGAGTCGTTCCTTGCGAGCGTCGTGAACGAGGTCATCGACTCCCATACCGGAGACGGCAACCCCGACGACTGGGATCTCGACGCCATGTGGACGGAGCTCGGCACCCTGTACCCGATCTCGATCACCATCGACGAGGTCATCACCGAGGCTGGCTCCAAGGCGAAGGCCACCCGAGAGTTCCTCGCCAAAGAGATCCTCTCCGACGCCCGTGTCGCCTACGAGGCCCGCGAGGAGTCGCTGGGCGACTCTGCCATGCGTGAACTCGAGCGCAAGGTCGTGCTCTCGGTGATCGATCGCCGCTGGCGCGATCACCTCTACGAGATGGACTACCTGAAAGACGGCATCGGCCTTCGAGCCATGGCTCAGCGCGACCCGCTGGTCGAGTACCAGCGCGAGGGCTTCGCTCTGTTCCAAAACATGATGGGCGCGATCCGAGAAGAGTCGATCGGCTTCCTGTTCAACCTCGAGGTCGAGGTGCAGAGCCAGGTCGGGCACGAGGGTCACGACCACGGTCCGATCATCGCGGCCAAGGGTCTCGGCGAGGGCGACAACAAAGACGCCGTGCTCAACTTCTCAGCTCCCAACACCGAGGGCGAGGTCGAGGTCCGCGACGAGCGGGGCCGCATCGAAAAGGCCGAGACCGCCCGCGCGCAGCGTCAGCAGCAGATCACCGAAGAGCTCGCCGACCCCGAGATCGCGGCCGCCCGCGCCACGTCGGGTTCGACCGAGGCCTCGGGTGGCGACGGGCTCCCCGTAGGCCGAGGTGCCTTCGGGCAGTCGACCTCGGGTGGCTCCGACGACGCCGCTCCGAACAACCGCGCCGAGCGTCGCTCGCAGAAGAAGAAGTAGCGGCTCCGTCCCGCACCACATCGGCCCCGGCCTGCGCACTGCGCGGGTCGGGGCTTGTGCATGGTGGGGCTGCTTCGGGCCAGGTCTAGTCGCGTTTCGCGGGTTTAGTCGCGCTACACCGCGACTAGACCTGCGAAACGCGACTAATTGGCGTCGTGTCGGCGTCGGCGTGCGCGGCGTCCGAAACGTCGCACACCGTTTCACGCACGGCTAACCGATTATTCGGTGAGCGTTGCGTGAAACGGTTAGCGAAGCGGCCCGAGCGAAGAAGCCGGGGCACCCACGACAGCTACAGCACGTGGATCGCCGTGGCACGCCACCGATGGTCGAACCCCTCGAGCCGCAGCGCCACCGCTCGGCTCCGCGCCCGCCCGTGCACCACGACGACCGCCTCGACTACGCCGTCGCAGGGCTCGTCGATCCGCACGCTGCCGACGCTCACGGCCGGGCGCTGGGCCGCTTCGCCCCGAGCGCTCCGAGCGCGAGCGGCGAGGTTCACCCGCTTCAGCAGGTGCGTAAAGACGTCGGCCGTCACCCAGCGAGTGATCTGCTCGATCTCGCGAGCACCCGCGAGGATCTCGACGACGCTCCGGGCGAGGTTTCGAGCAAGAGGCTCAGGATCCGGCAGCGCACTCCGCAGCGTCGGCTGCGGTTCGAAGAACGCATCCGCGACTGCCGGCGTAAGCCGTCGCCCGGACCGGCGCGGCGGTGACCCGGCGGGTGCGGGGGAGTGCTGACCACCGTCGTCGGTGATCGGATCGTCGCGACGGCGCGCGGCTGAAGAGGGGGGCATGTCGGCTGCTCTCGCTCGTGAACGGAATGAGCGTCCCGCACAGCGGGCGTAGCATCAACATATGACATTTCGAGGGAGCGACACGCGAGCGGGAGCAACCTGTGGACAAACTCGTCTGTCAGCGGCGAGGATCCGGATCCACGTCGGCAATGCTGCCGAAGTCGAAGCCGTTGAAGAGTGCTGTCCGACGCGCGTCTTCGTACCGGTCGTCGAGGTAGGCATTCAACTCGGACTCCTCGATCCGCCACGAGGGCACGACGCCGAGCTTCACAGCTCGCAGCTCTCCCGATTCGACGAGCGCGAGGACGTCGTCGAGGGGCAGGCTCAGCATTTCGGCAACCCGCTCGGAGGTGTAGAACCGACGCATCGGGGGCTCCTGTGCTGGCTCCATGCCTCGATTATCCGTCAGGACGAGTGCGAACGTGAGCCGTGTTGGGTGAGGACGCGTCGGATCCTCGGTTCGGGTCTTGTCGGACGGGGCGGATAGGCTGAAAGGGTGTCGACGCTCAGTGATCTCGTTCTCGCCCAGGGCCGCTCCAGTGAGGCCGATATCGAGTGGCTCCATCTGCTCGTGGGCGACTGGCAGCTGCTCGCCGACCTGGCGTTTGCCGACATGGTGCTGTGGGTGCCGACCGATTCCGATTCGTTCGTCGCCGTCGCGCACGCCCGGCCGTCGAGTTCGGCGACGCTCTTCTACCGCGACTTCGTCGGCCACGAGGTGCGCCCCGAGTGGCGTACGCAGGTGCAGCAGGCCTTCGACACCGCACACATCGTCGATTCCGCCGCCCCCGACTGGTACGAAGAGACCCCGACGCGGGTGCGCGCCGTTCCCGTGCTGCGTCGTCTCGGTGCCGGGCGGCCCGACATCAGCGAGAGGCCCGTCGCGGTCATCACCCGCCACACCAACCTGAGCGAGGCGCGCACGCCCAGCCGGCAGGAGCTCACGTTCAACCAGTGCGCCAACGACCTCTTCGCCATGATCGAGGGAGGTGATTTTCCTGATCTCGGAGCGCCGACCGGGCCCCGCCGTGGTGCACCGCGCGCTTCCGATGGTCTGCTTCGCCTCGACGTCGACGGAACAGTCGTCTTCGCCAGCCCGAACGGCCTCTCGGCCTTCAACCGGATGGGCTTCGTCGGCGAGCTCGAGGGCGAGTCTCTGGCCGAGGTCACCACCGGCCTGCTCGCCGGCAAGATCGTCATCGACGAGTCGCTGCCGCTCGTCGTCACCGGGCGCGCACCCTGGCGCACCGACATCGAGGCGCGCGGCGTGACCGTGTCGCTCCGCGCCATCCCGCTCCGCGACCGCGGTGAGCGCGTCGGGGCCATCGTGCTCTGCCGCGACGTGACCGAGCTTCGCCACCAGGAGCGCGAGCTGATCACCAAAGACGCGACCATTCGCGAGATCCACCACAGGGTCAAGAACAACCTGCAGACCGTGGCTTCACTCCTCAGGATCCAGGCCCGACGCACCCACACCGACGTCGCCCGCGATGCACTGAACCAGGCCATGCGGCGCGTGGCCTCCATCGCCGTGGTGCACGACACTCTGTCAGAGGGCCTCAGCCAGAACGTCGACTTCGACACCGTCTTCGACCGGGTGCTCATGCTGAGCGCCGAGGTTGCCTCGAGTCACAACACGACCGTGCGTCCGCAATTCACCGGCAGCTTCGGCGAGCTCCCCACCGAGTATGCGACGCCGCTCGCCCTGGCGCTGACCGAGCTCGTCACGAACGCCGTCGAGCACGGGCTCGACGGGCGCGACGGCGACGTCGAGATCAACGCCGAGCGCACCGAAGAGCAGCTCCGCGTCAAGGTGCGCGACAACGGTGTCGGCCTGCCCGAGGGCAAGGTCGGCTCGGGCCTCGGCACGCAGATCGTGCGCACGCTGATCCAGGGCGAGCTCGGCGGCACGATCGACTGGCACACGCTGGTCGGCTCGGGCACCGAGGTGACGATCGAGGTGCCGTTGCGGTTTATCGAGAACATGGAGCGCTAGGGGCTGCGCGTCCGTCGACCCGCCGTCGGTGGCCGTAGCTGGCGCGTGCGGCTACGCCAGCGCGTCGAGTGCCGCCTAACGCAGACGGTGGGGGCGCCAGTGCTGCATTTGGCGGCACTCGTGACCGTCGCGGGCTGTCGATCTACCGAACCGCGTTAATTGAGCGCACGAGTGCCCGAATTCGCACGTTCTCGTAGGCCGACGGCCCCCGGATCACGTCGTCGGCAGCGGGGTGGTTCAGAACGCTGGCAAAACAGGCCGATCTCCGGCGTCACTGGGCCCATTCGACCAGTTTTGCCAAAGTTCTGAACAGCGCAGGCGGCATCGCGTCGTCGGTCGCTTGGCCCCGAGCGTCGAGTGCCGCCAAATGCAGTGCGCGGGCTGGCCGAGGGGGCAATAGGCGGCACTCGCAGCCGCGGGTCAGCGGCAGCGGCGCCTGGCGGGCGCCGACGACACACCAAAGGGCGCGCTCCTCTGCAGGAACGCGCCCCCCGGGCGGTGCCGACCCCGCGAGAACGGCGGGTCAGCGTGTGAAGTTGTGGTGTGAGGCCGGCGGTCAGGAAGCGCGGCGGGCGCGAGCTGCGCGACGCTTGAGGGCGCGACGCTCGTCTTCGCTGAGGCCACCCCAGACGCCGGAGTCTTGCGACGTCTCCAGGGCGTACTGCAGGCACGTCTCGGTCACGGAGCAACGGCCGCACACCGCTTTGGCCTTGTCGATCTGGTCGACAGCGGGGCCGGTGTTGCCGACGGGGAAGAAGAGCTCCGGGTCTGCCGTGAGGCAGGCGGCCTTGTCGCGCCAATCCATCTAGTGGTACTCCTTTTGACTCTGAACGCCGAAGTTTGCCTGCTGAGGGCACAGCAAAACACCGGGCGTTCCGTGGGGGGAAAGAAAAAGAATTCGGGAGGCGCGCACGGCAATGTAAGCGTCACTTCAACCTCAAATATGGTCGCATACTGGTGTGACCAAATCAAGGGGTTAAGCGGAGGCTTTGAGCGTGACCGAATCAGCTAAACCACACGGAGTCGAAATGCCCACGCAACAGGTGTCGGCCCGTAGACACCCCCTTCTGCTCCTCCTCGTCGTGCTTCTCGCGCTCGAATTCGCTGCCATGGCCATCGTGTCGATCGCAATGCTGGTGGCGCTGTTCCGGGCGGAGGCCGACACACTCGCGGGCGGCATCGCGATTCTCGTGCTCGGAGTCATCGCGACGGTCTGGCTCGGGTTCATCGTTGTCGCGGCGTCTCGGGGGCGAGCGTGGATGCGCGGGGCGGCCATCGTATGGCAGGTGATCATGTTCGCCGTCGGGGTCGGCTGCTTCCAGGGGTTCACGGCGACGCCGGCCGCCGGGTGGGCGCTCGTGCTCCCGGCCCTGGCCGTGGTGATCTTGTTGGTGTCGCCCCCGGTCGTCAGGGCTACGACGGCGCGGTAGCCGGATCCTTGCGCTTGGGCTCGTGGTTTGAGGGCGCTTGCAAATTCGAAGGAGAAACCGCGCCCCCGTGACGACAAACCAAGGATCCGGCCCGGCCGGCGCGAGAATCTCCTTCGAATTCGGAGGAGCCCCGGATTAGCCGGCGTCGAGCCCGAGCTTCTTGCGCAGGCTCTTCACGTGGCCGGTGGCCTTGACGTTGTAGAGCGGGAGGTCGACCGACCCGTCTTCGCCGACCACAATCGTGGAGCGGATCACGCCCGTGACGGTCTTGCCGTAGAGCGACTTCTCGCCATAGGCGGCATAAGCCTTGTGCACTTCGAGGTCGGTGTCGGAGAGGAGGGGGAAGTTGAGCCCCTGCTCGTCGCGGAACTTCTGCAGCGCGGGAGCCTCGTCTTTCGAGACGCCGAGCACCTGGTAGCCGGCCGACTTCAGGGAGTTGATGTTGTCGCGGAAGTCGCAGGCCTCCGTCGTGCACCCGGGCGTCGACGCGGCCGGGTAGAAGTAGACGATCACTTTCTGCCCCCGGAAATCGTTCAGCGAAACGGGTGCGCCCGACTCGTCGGGGAGGGTGAAGTCGGGTGCCGCGGCACCCTTCTCGAGGCGTTCAGACATGGTTCTCCTTGGGGGATCGGATGCGGCAGGCCTGTGTTCGGGGCCTGTCGAATCTCATGCTAATGTTGTTCCTCGGTTGGGAAACTCTGGTTTCCACAGCCGCTGCACCTCTAGCTCAATCGGCAGAGCAACTGACTCTTAATCAGTGGGTTCTCGGTTCAAGTCCGAGGGGGTGCACGAAAATCAATCCCGGGTGTTCGCGGCAATCCGCTTCCCCGGGATTTTCGTTGTGCTGGTTTGGTCCGCTCCGCGGACGTGCCTTGGGCAAGGAGGGACGGGTCCGCTCCGCGGACGTGCCTCCGGCAAGGGCGGACGGGTCCGGTCCGCGGACGTGCCTTCGGCGGCGGTAATTGTTCCCGCAACCCAGTCCGCCGGTGCCTCAGCCGCGGCCTCCGTTCGGCCGAGACCCCTGGTGCGCTCGGGCGCTCCTGCTTTAGAATGTGTCGCTGCAGTGAGGTTTAAGCGCTCTAAGCAGCAGCCGAGTGACATTTAGGGGTTCTCGTGGTGGTTGACGTGGCAGGGCAGGCGCTGACGTTTGGCGAGCATCTCCGAGGCTGGCGACTCGTTCTCGGGCTCACGGCCCTTCAGGTGTGCGAGCGAGCTGACATCTCGCCCAATACGCTTCGAGCCCTCGAGCGCGGCAAGACAACCGTCGGCTTCGATACCGTTCTCCGGGTTGCTCGGGCGCTGGGTGTTCTCGACCAGCTGATCGAAAGCGTGGATCCACTCACGAGCGATCTAGGGCGGGCACGCGCTGCCGCGCTCGGGCGCCAACGGGTGAGCTCTCCACGGCGGATCGCGTCGGAATCGTGAGTACCGACGAGATTCGTGTTCACAGTGAGAGGGCGGGAGAAACCCTGTCTGCAGGCACCGCCTATTTCGTCTCGAGTCGGTCGAGCCTTAGTACGACCTTCACTTACGACCCTCGGTACCTCGCCCAGCTCGGTGCTCCCGCCATTGATCCTCGGCTCGACCTGGTCAGCGGTGCCCAGCACACGCGGGGACTACCGGGCGCATTCGGCGACGGTTCACCCGATCGGTGGGGACGAAACCTCATCGACAAGCGCGAGCGCGCCCTCGCCCGGGCGGAGAAGCGTCGGGCTCGCACCCTCGATGATGTGGACTATCTGCTTGGTGTCAGTGATCACACCCGACAAGGAGCCCTGCGGTACTCAAGGGGCCAGGAGGGCTTCCTCGCCGAAAATTCCGACGTCCCGAAGCTCATTAGTCTGCCGGCTCTTCTGCGTGCCGCCGACGACGTCTCGGCAGATCCAGACAACGCTGCCGCCGTGAAAGCACTACTGGACGCGGGCACGGGCTCCCTCGGTGGAGCGCGCCCGAAAGCAGCGGTCACGCTTGCCGACGGATCTCTCGGACTGGCGAAGTTTCCTCACGCGAGCGACCAGTGGGACGTCATGGGCTGGGAGGCGACGATGCTCGATCTCGCTCACGACGCTGGAATCACGGTGCCACGGCACTTCCTCACGAAGGCCGACGGGCGAAGCGTGCTTGTTCTCGGTCGCTTCGACCGCGACTCGATGGGGCGCCGTTTCGGCTACATCAGCGCGATGACTTTACTCGGATCGCGCGACGGCGAAGAGCGGGATTACGGCGACGTCAGTGACGAGCTCAACGGCACCTCTGCCGCGCTTCGAAAGGATCGCGTCGACCTGTACGACCGAGTCGCCTTCTCGGTGGCAGTGCACAACACTGACGACCATCTGCGCAACCTCGGATTGCTCGACACCGGCAGAGGTTGGAGGCTTGCGCCTCTTTTCGACGTCAATCCGAATCCCGATGAGGGTGCCACCCGCCGCACGAGCATTGCCGGAGCTGCCTCTCGTGACGACGAGGGCGAGGGGCTCATCGCGTTTGCGACCGACTGCGGACTCCCAGCCGACACCGCACACGATCGTCTGATGAGGTTGGCACGCAGCCTGGCTGTTTGGCGGGGGAAAGCTCGGGCGAACTCCGTCCCCGAGAATCAGCTGTCGTCAGTGGGGCACGTCATCGACGAGGGAGCCGCGCTTCTCGAACGGACCGCCGGGTCACTCTCCTGACCGTCACGCACCGGAGGGCGACACGTCGACCACCTTCGAGTCGCGACGCACGACGAAACCCATCGCCTCGTAGAGACCCCGCGCCGGGTTGCCGTGGGCGACGTGCAGGAACGCGCGATCGCCGTCACGCCGGATGCCCCGCGCGACCTCGGTGATGAGACGCCTGGCGTAGCCGCGACCACGGACTTCAGGATCCGCGCACACCGCGCTGATCTCGACCCACCCGGGCACGCTCAGACGTCGCCCCGCCATGGCCATGAGCCGCCCGCCCTCGATGACGCCGACGTACCCGCCGAACTCCACGGTGCGCGGGAGGAACGGCCCCGGACGGGTCAGTGCCGTCAGCCGAAGCATCTCGGGAACATCCGTCTCGTCGAGGTCGACGATGTCGGAGAGCCGTTCTCCGGAGGTGTCGACGTCGTCGTCGGTCAGCTGGGTGAGACCCAGGTCGAGGTGCGTCTGCCAGCCGTGCGCCACGTCGAACTCGGACGGCACGAACATCGCGATCGTGTCCGCGCCCGCGATCGTCGCGAGGGAGGCCCAGTCGTCGTCGGTCGCGTCGAAAGGAATGGAGCCGAACGGTGCCACGTCGCTCGGATAGCGCAGGGCGGCGCCTTCGGCGAGGGCGTAGTGAGCGTGGCGCGTGCGGAGAGCGACGCCGATCGGGTCGTCGAGAGGGTGCGCGTTCATGGTGCGTCAACGCTAGCGGCCTGCAAAGACATTCCCCGTTGAGGTCGATGACGGTCTACCGTGTGGCCCGTTAACATGCTTTTCACACGCGGAAACGTGGCCGAAACACCAAACGGTATACCGTTTTGACATGAGCCGAAATGACACCGTATCGCTGGAGACAAGCCGATGAGCGGGTTCCGACTGGTGGGCGTGCTGCACCTCCCGCCCCTGCCGGGCGCGGCCAATTACGAGGGACGCCCGGTCGCCGAGATCGCCGCTGCCGCTGCCGACGACGCGCGGATCCTCGAGGCGGCCGGGTTCACCGACGTCATGATCCAGGACGCGAGTGACGAACCCCAGCCGACTCTCGTGGGCGCCGCGACGGTGGCAGCGCTGGCCGTCGTCGGAGCCGCCGTGCGCGCAACCACCACGATCGGACTCGGCGTGGTCGTCGGCCACAACGACGGACCGTCGGGCGTCGCCATCGCGCACGCCGTCGGCGCTTCGTTCGTGCGGGTCAAGGTGCTCACCGGCGTCTCGATCGGACCGACCGGGTGGATGGAGGGCTGCTCGCTCGAGGTCGCCCACACGAAGCGCCTGCTCGGCAGCGACGTCGAGATCTGGGCCGATCTGCACGAGGCCACGAGCCTGGCCCTCAGCGGAGATCTCGCCTGGGCGGCCGCTCAGGCCCTCGACTTCGGCGGTGCGGATGCGGTCATCGTCACTCGGGACTCCGGCGTCGCCGATGCGGTGGCCGACATCGCCGCTCTCCGTGCCAGCGGTGCCGTTGCCGCCGACGTACCCGTCTACATCGGCGGCCGCGTGAACGGCTCGAATCTGGCGACCGCCGTGGGCGGCTCGGACGGCGCGATCCTCGGCAGCGTTCTCAAAGACGGCGACGGCTACGACGCCCGAATCGACCCGACCACCGCTACTTCTCTCGGCGACGCCGCCCGCGGCCACCTCGCCTGAACTCCTGACACCAGAAAGCGCCTCATGAACTCCACCGCTCTCGACAGCCCGCTCCTCGCCCCGGGAAGCCCGCTCGATGACCGCCAGAAAGCTGTCGTCGAGCGCGTCTCCGCGAAGGAGCGCGCCGGGATCCTGGCCTTGCCGACCGACGACCCGCTGGACCCCGAGCGCCGTCGTCGCGTCGACGCGACTCGCGGGGAGATGCTCGGCCAGCCGCAGGCCATCCGCGCCACCTGGGAGCGGAACGCCGACATGCTGCCGAGGGTCGCGGGGCGCATCGCCGAGAAGACGATCGACCGGGTGTTCCTCGTCGGTGCCGGTGACTCGCTCGCCGTCATGATCGCCGCACGCCGCACCCTCGAGCTGATGCTCGGCGTGCCGTGCGAGCCGGTCCAGGCCCTCGAATTCGCCTACTACCTGCAGCACCTCGTCACGTCCGACTCGCTCGTCATCGCCCTGTCGAGCTCGGGGGAGACGACCCGCACCGTCGAAGCCCTCCTGGTCGCCCAGCACGCCGGCGCGCTGACGCTGGCTCTCACCAACACGGTGGGCTCGACCCTCGACGTCGAGAGCGAGAACACCCTGCTGTTGCAGGCGACCCGCGTCGGCTGGCCCACGCAGTCGTCGACGACCGCCCTGTCGTTGCTGCTGCTGCTCGCGACCGAGGTCGGCCTGTACCGGGGCGTCGAGGCGGCACCGCGACTGCGAGCCGAGCTCGAGACCCTGCCCGAGGTGATCGCCGGGGTGCTGGCCGACCTCGACGAGCCGATCGCCGAGATCGCCCGCATCGAAGCCGAGCGCACCATGTACCTCTTCTCGGCCGGCGGACCGAGCTGGGCCGCCGCCATCATCGGCGCCGCCAAGGTCAAAGAGACGAGCCCCGATCACGCCGTCGAGATCCAGGTCGAGGAGTTCCACCACTACAACAGCCAGAAGCCCGGCGAGCCCATGTTCCTGTTCGCGCCCACGGGGCCGTCTGTGCCGCGGAGTGTCGACACGGGGCGTGACGCGCATCGCTACGGCGGCACGCTGTACGTCGTCACATCCGAGGGCGAGGGGGCGTTCGATGACTTCGCCGATGGGATCCTGCGTTTGCCCGCGGTCTCGGAGGCGCTCAGCCCTCTGGTCACCGTGATCCCGGCCCAGATGATCGGCTACCACCTCGGTATGGCGAAGTTCCATGCCGCCGAGGTGCATGCCGCCGAGGCGCAGCGCGATGCCTGACCCGATCGAGAAGGCTGGGTCGACTGAGAAGCCTGAGTCGACGTGGAAGTCGCTCGTCTGCATCGGCAACCTCACGATCGACGAGGCGGTGCACGGCGGCGTCCCGTCCGAGCCGGCCATGGGCGGCGACGCAGCCTACGCGGCTCTGGCGGCGAGAAGGATCCTGCGCGACGTCACCATGCTGGCGCCCGTGGGCAACGACCTGCCCGCGACCGTACTCGACCAGCTGTCTGCGGCCGGCATCGCCATCGACGATCTGCCCGAGCGCGACCTGCCCACCGTCCGCAACACCGTGACGTACCACGACGACGGCTCGCGCACCTGGGCCATGCACGACGACGACGCCCACTTCGACGCCCTGTCGGTCTATCCGGCCGACGTGCCGGGCAGTGTGCTCGACGCCGACGGTATCGTCCTCTCGGCGATGAGTCTCGAGTCGCAGCTGGCGCTCACGCCGTGGCTCCGCCAGAACTCGGAGGCCGCCCTCTACCTCGACCTGCAGGAGGACTACCTCGACGGCAACCGCGAGGCCCTTCTCGCCATCGTGGCCGTCTGTGACGTCTTCCTGCCGAGCGAGATCGAGGCGGTGGCGCTCGCCGGGACCACCGATCTCGAGCGAGCCGCCCGCTTCTTCGCCGGGCTCGGGCCGTCGGTCGTCGTCATTAAGCGCGCCGACAAGGGGGCACTCGTGTTGGAGAACGACACGGTGACCCTCGTGCCGAGCGCCCTGGTCGATGCGGTCGACTCGACCGGCGCCGGGGATGCCTTCTGCGGCGCCTTCGCGGCGGCGCACCTGCTTTCGGGCGACGCCGTCGAGGCGGCGAACCGAGGATCCGAGGCGGCACGGGTCGCGATCTCGGACTTCGGTATCGCGGGTCTTCTGCGTGTCTCCGCGGAGGTGCGCCCGTGACCGGCCCGTTCCGCATCGCGATCGTGAACCCCAACACGACCTCGGCCATGACCGACCGCGTCGTCGCCGCGGCCGCGCTGTCCGCCCGGCCCGACACGACCCTGCTCGCGATCACGCCGACGACCGGGGTGCCGAGCATCGAGAGCCACGTCGACGAGGTGCACGGAGCCGTCAGCGTGCTGACGGAGGTCGAACGACTTGAACTGCTGCCGGACGCGGAGCGCCCCCACGCCTACGTCATCGCCTGTTTCGGCGACACCGGCCTGCCGGGTGCGCGCGAGGCTGCCCGCGGCCCCGTCGTCGGCACGACCGAGGCGGCCCTCGTGACCGCGACGCAGCTCGCCCACCGCTTCACGATCATCACGATGCCGGAGCGCACCCGCGAGCAGTCCGACCGGGTCGTCCGCGCCCTCGGGCTCGGTCACCGCGCAGTCGTCCGTGCCATCGACGAACCGGTCGCGGCCGTCGAAGACTCCTCCCTGCACCTGCTCGACCTGTTCGTCGCCGAGGGGCGCCGGGCGCTCGCCGAGGACCACGCCGAGGCGATCGTGCTCGGCTGCGCCGGGTTGGCCGACCTCGTCGAACCGCTCGGGCAGGCGCTCGGCGTCCCCGTGATCGACGGGGTGGCCGCAGCGGTCTCGCTCGCGGAGGGCCTTCTCGCCCAGGGACTCGGGACGTCCCGGATCAGCACCTGGTCCCGCCCCACCTCCGGAGGTGCCGCATGAGTCGCACGCTCTTCACCGACGTCTACGTCTACGACGCCGACAGCGAGGCCGGGATGTTCGGCCCGACCGACGTGCTCGTCGAGGGCACGAGTATTCGCCGCATCGGCGCCGAAGCCGCGGCGCAGTTCACGGCAGCCGAGGCCCGAGAGGGCGACGCCCGCATCGACGGCGGCGCACACCACGTGCTGGTGCCGGGGCTCATCAACGCCCACTATCACTCGCCGGCGAATCACCTCAAGGGGCTGCTGCCGAGCCTGCCGCTCGAGAGCTTCATGCTGTATGAGTCGCCGGCGGATCCTCGTCTTCGTCCCTCCCCTCGTGAGGCCTACCTGCGCACCATGCTCGCCGCGATCGAGATGCTCCGCACGGGTACGACGACGGTGCAGGACGACGCCTTTCTGATGCCGCACCCGACGCCCGACATCATCGACGCCGTGATGCAGGCCTATGCCGACAGCGGCATCCGGGCGAGTGTCGCTCTCGACCAGCCGACACTCACCGAGCGCGACAAGCTGCCCTTCATCGGCGGGTACGAAGACGAGGCGGTGCAGACGGCGCTCGATGCCGAGGCGCCGCTCGGGGCGGCCGGACTCCTCGAGAACTACGACCACCTCTTCGGCACCTGGCACGGCCGGGAAGACGGCCGGCTGACCGCCGCGGTGTCGATCTCGGCGCCCCAGCGGGTCGACGTGCCCTACTTCGAGGCGATCGACGACCTCAGCCGGCGGCACTCGGTTCCGCTTTTCGCTCACATGCTCGAGACGAAGGTGCAGCGCACGCTCGCGACCGAGCAGCGGCGGTTCGCCAGCCGCTCGCTCGTCGAGTACACGGCCGACCTGGGTCTGCTGACTGACCGGATGAACGTGATCCACGCGGTCTGGACCGACGACCGCGACCTCGAGCTCATCGCCGACGCCGGTGCCGTGATCGCCCACAACCCGGTGAGCAACCTTCGACTCGGCAGTGGCGTCGCGCCCTACCGGCGCATGCTCGACCTCGGCATCCCGGTCGCACTCGGCATCGACGAGGCGATCTGCGACGACTCTGCGAACCTCTGGGGCGTCGTCAAGACGGCGGGTCTCATCCACAACGTCGGCGGACGACCGAGCGACGAGTGGCCGACCGCGCGGGAGGTGCTCGACAGCCTCTGGCGCGGGGGAGCGGCCGCCCTCCTGCAGAGCGATCGGCTCGGCGAGATCCGCGAGGGATTCGAGGCCGACATCACGATGCTCGACCTCGACGGATCGGCGTTCACGCCGCTCAACGACCTCCGGGGCCAGCTCGTCTACTGCGAATACGGAGCCGACGTGCGACTCACCATGGTCGCCGGCCGGGTGGTCTTCGACGGCTCCCGCGTCACCTCGGTCGACGAGACCGCCCTCCTGGCCGAGGCCCGCGAGGTCTTCGCCCACAAGCTCCCCGTCATCGAGCGGGCGAATCGCGAGGCCGACGCCCTCAGACCCCACTACGACGCGATGATCGCCGAAGCGGCCCGCACCGACGTCGGAATGACCAGATGGATCGGAAACCCCTCATGACGACCACCGCAGACACCGGCGCGACACTCGACTCGCACGACCGCTACGACTACTCGCCGATCACCGGGCGCCGCGGAGGCACCTGGCCGGGAGGGAAGAAGCTCGCCGTCTACGTCGCCATCGGCATCGAGGATTACCACTTCGGTGCCGGCCAGACCGAGAACCTCCTCGAGGGCGTACCGGCCCCCGACCTCGTCAACACGAGCTGGCGCGACTACGGCAACCGGGTCGGCGCGTTCCGCCTGCTCGATCGGCTCAGCCGCCTCGACATCCCCGCCACCATCCTGCTCAACACGGCCGTCTACGACACCGCCCCCGAGCTGCTCGCCCACGCCCGGTCGCTCGGCGCAGAGATCGTGGGGCACGGCGTCTCGAACTCGGATTCGCTCCAGGGGCTCGCCGAGGCCGACGAGGCGGACTACCTCCGCGGCGTCTCGGCGCGGATCGAAGCGGAAGAGGGCACGGCGCCTCTCGGCTGGTCGAGCCCGTGGCTCACTCACACCGAGTCGACCGTCGACCTCCTGGGCGAGGGCGGCTACCGCTACCTGCTCGACCTCCGCCTCGACGATCAACCGATCTGGCTGACCACCCGTGCCGAGCCGTTGCTCGCCATTCCCTACGCGCTCGAACTGAACGACTCCACGTCGATCATCGGCCGCGGCGTCGGCGCGTCGGAGTTCGCCGACATGCTTATCGACGAGTTCGACGAGCTGCTCGACGCGGCGGGCGATCAGCCGCTCGTCATGAGCATCGTCGTGCATTCGTTCATCTCGGGTGTGCCCTTCCGGCTGCGCCAGCTCACCCGGGCGCTCGAGCACCTCGCGGCCCACCGCGACGACGTGTGGTTCACCCAGCCCCACGACATCTACGAGGCGGTTCGAGCGCACGCGACGACCGAGGAGGTCGACCATGTCGGCAACTGACGAGAAGGCCCCGGCCGCGTCGATCGCGAATCTGACTGTCGCCCTCACCCGCGACGGGGTCCGCGCCGAGGTGCTCCGTGGCGTCGACCTCAAGATCCAGCGCGGTGAGATCGTCGGTCTCGTCGGAGAATCAGGATCCGGCAAGAGCGTGCTCGCCCTCGCGCTCATGGGCCTTCTGCCCTCCTCGTCACGCCCCGAGACGACCGGAACCATCACGATCGCGGGTACCGACATGATCGACGGCTCCGCCGAGCAGATCCGCGCCGTCCGCCGGCACGAGCTGGGCGTCATCTTCCAGGATCCGATGACGTCGCTGAACCCGACCATGCGCGTCGGTCGGCAGATCACCGAGGCCACCGGCGACAAGGCCGAGTCGCTTCGCCTCATGTCCGCCGTCGGCATCCAGGACGCCGCCCTCCGCTTCACCGTCTACCCGCACGAGCTGTCGGGCGGTCTGCGTCAGCGGATCATGGCGGCCATCGCCTCGGCGGGTCGACCGTCGCTGATCATCGCCGACGAGCCCACGACGGCCCTCGACGTGACCGTCCAGGCGCAGGTGCTCGACCTGCTCCGTCAGCTGCGCGACGAGTTCGGCTGCAGCGTGGTGCTCATCACCCACGACCTCGCCGTCGCGGCCCAGATTGCCGATCGCATCGCCGTCCTCTACGCCGGTCGCATCGCCGAGCTCGGGCCCGCCGACGTCGTGCTCCGGGAGCCGACCCACCCGTACACGGTCGGGCTGCTGAACTCCCGCCTCGCGCTCGACACTCCGCGCGACACCGTGCTGCAGACTCTCCGCCCCGAGACGGCGACCGTCGCCGAACGGATGCGCGGGTGCGCCTACTCGTCGCGGTGCCCGCTTGCCGACGACACCTGCCGCGCGCAGCAGCCGCCGCTGTTGGCGGTCGACGGGTCGGGTGCGGTGGACGGCTCCGAGCACGTCCGGGCCTGCTGGCGCGATGCGGCGACGGTGCGCGAGCTCGCCCTGACCCGATCGGACGCGCCGCGGATCCTCGTCTCCGGCTCGTCGACAGAGTCGGCCGCACCCGCCGTGGTGGTCGAGGGCGTCCACCAGCGCTTCGTCGTCCGCAGCGGCGGCCGCAAGCGAGAGGTGCACGCCCTGCGCGGTATCGACCTCACGATCGGCGCCGGCGAGGCAGTCTCGATCGTCGGTGAATCAGGATCCGGCAAATCGACCCTGCTCCGAGCGATCGCGGGCCTCGTACCCGTCACCTCGGGGCGCGTCGACGTCGCTCGAGGCGGCGCGCAGATGGTGTTCCAAGACGCAGGGTCGTCGCTCACGCCGTGGTTGAGCGTGGGGGAGATCCTCGGCGAGCGCCTGCTCCCGCTCCGTCTCGGCAAGACGGAGACGGCCGCCCGTGTCACGACCGCGCTGGAGGCGATCGGCCTGCCGGCCTCGGTTTCTCGGGTGCGGCCGGCCGACCTCTCGGGCGGCCAGCGTCAGCGCGTGGCCCTTGCCCGCGCCACCATGATCCCGCCGGCGGTGCTGCTCTGCGACGAGCCGACCAGCGCGCTCGATGCGTCGCTCGCCGCCAGCGTGCTCAACCTGATCCGCGGCATGCGCGAGGAGCTCTCGATGACGGTGCTGTTCGTCACGCACGACCTCTCGGTGGCTCGCCTCATGGGCGACCGGGTCGTCGTGATGACGGAGGGGCGCATCGTCGAAGACGGCACCGCCGACCAGGTCATCCACCACCCCGAGCACCCGTACACGCGGTCGCTGCTTGCGTCCGTCCCTGAGATCGAGGCCGTCCGATGAGCGCCGACCTGACCGCCCGCCGCTTCGGGGTGCCGCAGGTGACGATCGCGCGGTTCGCCGGTCGTCGACTCAATCTCGCGCTGGTCGGCCTGCTGATCGTCGTCACCCTGGTCGCGCTGTTCGCCCGCGTGCTCGCCCCTGACAATCCCGTCCAGCCGATCGGCGCTCTCAACCTGCCCCTCGGCTCGGAGGGTCACCTGCTCGGCACCGACGGCATCGGCCGCGACATCCTCAGCCGCACCCTCATCGGAATCCAGACGAGCTGGTTCTCGGCGCTCGTGGTCGTCGCGTCGGGGCTCGTGATCGGCGGGATCATCGGGGTGGCCGCGGGAGTCTCGGGCGGCTGGCTCGACAACCTCCTCATGCGGCTCACCGACCTGTTCCTGGCGCTGCCGGGCACCCTCGTCGCGATCGCCCTGGTCGCCGCCCTCGGCTTCGGCCTGCAGAACACGCTGATCGGCATCGCGATCGTCTGGTGGCCGTACTACGCCCGGATCATCCGCGGCGAGGCGCGAGCCATGGCCGCGAGGCCGCATGTGGAGGCGGCGCGTCTGGCCGGCATCAGCCGCACCCGGGTCGTCTTCCGGCACATTCTGCCGGGCGTCGTGCCGACCGCGATCGTGACCGCGAGCCTCGATATCGGCAACGTCGTGATCCTTCTCGCCGGGCTGTCGTTCCTCGGCCTCGGCCAGGCGGCTCCGGCCCCGGAGCTCGGCGCCGACACCGCCCGCAACCTGCAGCAGCTGCTCACGCAGTGGTGGGTGCCCGTCGTCCCGGGCCTCGCCGTGCTGCTCCTCAGCCTCGTCGCCAACCTCGGCGGCGACGCCATCCGCAATCTTCTCGCCGGACGCCGTTAGGAGGCCCCGATGACCCGCTTCCTGCTTCGCCGCACCGGCTCCGCCGTCGTGCTGGTGCTCGTGCTCACCGCCGTCGTCTTCGTGCTCCAGGCCGTGTCGCCCGGCGACCCCGTCAAGGCGTACCTCGGCAACAACGCCTCGCCCGCCGCGATCGCCGCCCAGCGTCAGGCCCTCGGGCTGAACGATCCGCTGCCGGTGCAGTACTTCCACTACATCGTGCACGCCCTCCAGGGGAACCTCGGGATGTCGCTGCGCACCCGGCGCCCGGTGATGGCCGACCTGCACGACTTCCTGCCGGCGACGGTCGAGCTCGTGGCCGTGGCCTTCGTGCTCGCGCTCCTCCTCGGATCCTTGTATGCCGTCTCGGGGTCGCTCCGCTGGCCCGGCGGCGCGTTCTTCCGGGGTCCGCTTCTCGTGCTGGCAACGGCACCGCCGTTCCTCCTGGCACTCGGCGGCATCATCCTGTTCTACGCGCAGCTGCAGGTGCTCCCCGCGGCCGGTCGCGGGGTCGACTCGACAGGCCCCTCCGGGTTCGTGCTGATCGACAGCATCCTCGGCGGCGACGCGACGGAATTCGTCGCGGGGGTGCAGCACCTGGTGCTGCCGGCGGTGATCCTCAGCATCGCTCCGTCGATCTCGATCGGCCGGATCCTTCGGTCCAGTCTCGATTCGACGCTCGCCTCCGACTACGTGCGCACCGCCCGATCGAAGGGCCTCCGCCCGATCGTCGTGCTCGGTAAGCACGTGGTGCGCAACTCGCTCGGCCCCGGCCTCTCGATGGCGGGCCTCCAGCTCGGCTTCATGTTCGCCGGCGTCGTCGTGGTCGAGCAGGTCTTCAGCTGGCCCGGCATCGGCAACTACCTCGCGGCCAGCATCCCCACCTCCGACTTTCCGGCCATCGCGGGCGTCACGCTCGTGCTCGGCATCATCTACATCGTCGCGAACGCTCTCGTCGACGTTCTCCAAGCCCTCGCCGACCCGCGCCTCAACGCGTGACGGCGTGAAGCCCCACCCCGCTCCATCCCTGCACCACACCCCTCCCGCCGGAGCCTCCCCTCTCCGGTCCACCCTGCAAGGAGTCGAAGTGAAGAACGCACCCCTCACCACGAAGACGCGAGGAGTCATCGCCGCCCTGGCCGTGATCCCGCTGCTCGCCCTCGCCGCCTGCTCGTCGTCCGGCGGCTCGAACACGGCCAACCCGGCCCCGACCGACGGGGTGCTGACCGTCGGCCTCCTCGGCGACATCGGCCAGCCGCCGGACCCCGACATCTACTACGCCAACAACGGCCTCGCCATCGTGCTCAACACGTACGAGGGGCTCGTGCAGTACCAGAACAACGTCGACACCGTGAAGATCGCGCCGCGCCTCGCGACCAAGTGGACGGTGAACAAGGCCAACACGGTCTACACGTTCACGCTCCGCTCGGGCGTGACGTTCCACGACGGCACGAAGTTCACCTCCGAGGCGGTCAAGGCGTCGTTCGACCGGCGCAACACCGTCAAGGGCGGTGCCGCCTACATGACCGCGGGCATCAAGAGCGTCGCCACCCCCGACGACCTCACCGCCGTTGTCACCCTGAAGAAGGCGAACTCGGCCTTTCTCGACTACCTCGCGTCGCCGTTCGGCCCGAAGATGGAGTCGCCCACGGGCCTTGAGAAGAACGCAGGATCCGACAACGCCCAGACGTACCTGCAGACCCACGACCTCGGAACGGGACCGTACGAGCTGACCAGCGCCAAGACGGGCACCAAATACGAGCTCACGCAGTACGACGGCTACTGGGGCACCAAGTCGCCGTTCACCAAGGTCGATCTGCCGGTGTACAGCGACGCCTCGGCACTCCAGCTCGCCTTCGACTCCGGCGACGTCTCGGCGATCGTCGCGGCGCTCCCGTCGTCGAGCCTCACCAAGTACGACGGCAACGACAAGTTCAACAGCGACTTCCTGCCGACCCTCCAGTCGGCTCTGCTGACGGTGAACCCGTCGAAGGAGTTCTTCGCGAACAAGGAGGCCCGCACCGCGTTCATGCAGTCGATCAACCAGAAGCAGCTGGTCAAGGAGGTGCTCGGCGCGCGCTCGTCGGTCGCGACCACCCTGTACGCCAAAGGCATGATCGCCGACGGTTCCGACAAGCAGAACATCAGCTACGACCCGACCGTCTTCGCCGCCTACGCCAAGACCCTCCCGGCCGGCACCGCGATGACCGTCGGCTACGCCTCCGACAACACCAACGCCCAGGCGATGGCCAACATCGTCACCGCCAACCTGCAGAACGACGGCATCAAGGCGACCGCGCAGGGGTACCCCACCTCGCAGGTCTTCGGCTGGGCCTCCGACCCGACGAAGGGCCCCGACGCCTTCATCGACGGCAACAACGGCCCCGACGGCGGCAGCCCGTACATGTGGGGCCACGTCTTCTGGGACAAGACCGGAGGAATCAACTACTTCCTCTGCGACAGCCCCTCGACCGACGCCGACCTGAACGAGGCCGTCGCGACCGGCGACACCTCGCTCTACGCCAAGGCCGCTCAGACGTACTCCGCGACCGGCTGCTACATGAACCTCTCCTACAACAAGGACTGGGTCGTGTCGCAGAAATGGCTCACCGGAGTCGCTGAGGCTCATAACATCGGTGCCAACGAGCTCGACTTCTCGAAGCTCGGAATCGCGAAGTAGGTCGGCCACCGGCCCCGGGGTGCGTCATGCACCCCGGGGCCCTCACCCGCGAGGAGCGGACGTGACAGAACCATCTGACGCAGGATCCGCGACCACCGTCGACCGACCCGCGTCGCTCTCGCGACAGGCGTACTCGGCCATCCGCGAGGGCATCATCCGCGGTGAGTACCCCCAGGGTTCGCGGCTCGCCGAGGCGCGCATCGCCGCTGAGCTCGAGATGTCGAGGGTGCCCCTCCGCGAGGCGGTGCCGCAGCTCGAGCAGGAGGGCTTCGTCCGCACGTTCCCCCGGCGCGGCGCGGTCGTGACCGTGTGGGACGAGAAGGCGGTCAACGACCTCTTCGACCTCCGGCTCTACCTCGAGGTCGGTGCGGCGCGATTCGCCGCCCGCGAGGTCTCGCGCGGCGGCGACTCCGGGCCCCTCGACGAAGCCCTCCACTACTCGCAGAACGTCGTGCACTCGGGCGACGCCTACCGTGTCGCCGAGGCCAGCACCTGGTACCACGAGGCGATCGTCGACCTCTCGGGCAACGACCTGATGAAGCAGGTGATGCGCTCCGTCACCGGCCGGGTGCTCTGGCTGTTCTACCTGACCTCGCAGCTCGACGTCGACGAGGCGTTCGACGACCATGTGGCGCTCGCCGAGGCGATCCGCTCCGGCAACGAGCGCGTCGCCGAGTCGATCGCCTACACGCACATCGAGCGCGACCGGATCCCGTCGTTTACGGCGTTGCGGGCGGCGGGTGCGCGCTGAGGCGTGCTGCTTGCTGCCTGTCGCCAGCCGCCCGCCGCCTCGGGCGGCGAGACTCCAGTCGTTGCGGGTGTGGTCGACGGGCACCCGCATCTACTGGAGTCTCGCAGGGCTGCCGGCGTCAGTGTGTGGGGTCGATGCCCTGAAAGACCGTGGGGTAGTTGCTCAGAGTGCCCCAGCGTGATGACGGCCAGGTGATGACGACGGCTCGTCCGACGACGTCGGAGATCGGTACGAACGGTTGCGACACGTCTTTCTGCGTGAAGTGTGCGGCGGAGTCGTCGGAGTTGTAGCGGTTATCACCGAGTACCCACAGGGCACCCTTCGGAACGGTCACCGTGTAGGTGAACCTGTCGGCGCGCTGGCCGGCCGTGACGTTGATGTAGGGCTCCTTGAGGGGCACGCCGTTGACCTCGAGCTGGCCGAAGTCGTTGCAACACGCGACTTTGTCTCCGGGCAGGCCGATGACTCGTTTGACGAGGTGATTGTCGCTGTCCTTCGTGCCGAGGCCCACAGCGGTGAGACCTGTCTGGATGGCCCCGATGACCGGGCTCGTGGAATCGGATTTCGGCGTCGTGTCGCTTGATCCGAGCCATCCGCCCGGGTCCGAGAAGACGATGACGTCCCCGCGCTGGAGGGGAGTCGCCTTGGGCACGAGTTCGTTGACGATAATGCGGTCGTTGACCTGAAGCGTGTTCGTCATCGAGGGCGATGGGATGTAGAACGAGCGGACCAAATAGGTCTTGATCAGGAACGAGATCAGAAGCGCCGCCAGCAAGATGATCAGGATGTCACGGACGAACCGTGCGGTGCTGTGGCGCTTCTTGCGCGGTCGCCGAGCCGAGCCCGAGTTGACGACGTCCATGGCAGATTCCCCCATGAATCTGATCGTAAGGGAAGCACGACGCAACCTCAGTCGGTCAGGTCACATGCTGGGCTCGATGGGGCCTTCGCGTTCGGCCTTCGCCAGGATCGTCCTGTAGACGCCGCGAAGTATCAAAAAACCGAGTGCGATGGCTAGCTCAGGTCGCGAGAAAGGTCTCTATGGCAGCGATGGTGGTCTCGTTATCACGGTGCAGAATGGCGCGGATGCCGCAGTCCTCGGCTCCGCGCACCGGCTCCTCGTGGTCGTCGATGAAGAGCACCTGCTCGACCGATGCGCCCATTCGGCGGAGCGCGGTGAGATACGCGCCCGAATCGGGCTTCGCGATTCCTTGCTCGTGGCTATAGCAGATCGGGTCGAACAGCGAGGCGAAGCCGAAACGTCGCTCCTCTTCTTCCCGGGCACCGTCGCCGGAGTTCGACAGGATGGCGAGGCCAGCGCGGTCCCGAAGCGATCTCGCATGATCGAGCAGCTCGACGTTTGCCTTACCGCAGTAGGCATCCCAGAACTCGGAATGCATTGTCGCAATCGTTGCACTATCGGCACCCAGGGCGGCTCCGAGCTTGCGCCAGTACTCGTCTGCGACACCACTTCTCAGAGCCATGTCGGGGAGCTCGGCGGCGTGGAGGCGAGCTCGCAATTCAGTGACAGTTAGTTCGTGACGGGCGCTCCATCGCTCATGCAGCGAGAGGGGCCAGTCGTCGTCGTCAACGATTTCGAGGACACCGCCGATGTCGTAGAGAATCCACTTCATCAGCGGAGGCTATCGCGGTCGCGCGCGAGGCGACGGTACACGTGCATCAGATGCGTCGCCGGTGCGAGGCTTTATCTTGCCCGGATCGTAATTGGGGGGATTGGGGTCGCGTAACCGCTGGTGGGGAATGAGATCGTGATGGAACCGTCGGAATGGCACACCGACGTGAAGGAGCCGCTGGCCGCCGGCTGACGGCTGCCGAGTGCGCAGAAGCGGCCCCCGGCGCGGCGTCCGCGGGCCGATTTCGCGCACTCGGCGGGTGGTCTCAAGCAGGCCCGGCGAGACGTCCCTTCTCGGTCGTCGCATCGAGCGCCGAGACCACGGCGGCGACGAACTCGTCGGCGGCGAGCGCCGGGAACTGACCGGTCGACGGCATGCGCACGACCCGGGTCCCGGGGACGACGCCGAAGACGATCGGATCGGTCTCGGTGAACCGGGCGACCGGCGGTTCAAGGATCGTCAGGTGCACGCCGGCGGAAACCAGGGCGTGCATGTCGTCCCACGTCTGCCGGTGGCCGCGGAAGACTGCCGGGTAGACCGAGGCATAGCGATCGGCGTTGGCGATGGTGTCGGCGACCGCCTCGTAGAGCACCCTCGGGTTGTCGATGCCGTAGAGGCCGACGTTCTTGGCGTAGAGCCTGGTCAGGGTGGATCCGTCGGCGGGGAACTCGACCGGCGGCGCCCAGTTCGCGGCCCAGTGCTCGAATGCGTCGTCATCGGGTTCTTCCTGCGCGTAGAGCACGGCGCCCGGGATCCTCGTCGTGCCGGCCTCGACGGCCATCGCGGTGACGAGGGCTGAGCCGGTCTTCATGCCGACGGGGAGGAACTCGTCGATGCCGAGAGCGTCGAGGGCCTGAAGGAGCACGGTGGCGTAGTCGGAGAGCGGCCTGCCCTCGGGTGCGTCGTCGGACTGTCCGAAGCCCGGAGTGTCGAAGGCGATCACCGCGATGTCGTCGGGAAAGCTCTCGAGAACGGGCTGATAGACGGCCGAGGTGCGGGGCGACTCGTGGAAGAGGGCGACGACCCTGCGCGCCTCGCTGATCGGGGCGCCTCCCGCCCGGTAGTGGATCTGTCCCCAGTCGGTGTCGACGCAACCGCGCATACTGTGCTGCCTTTCTCCTGGATGGGCGTAATTCAGAACGCGCGGAGGTTGTCGCGCAGCATCTCGTGGTCGTACTCGGTGCGCACCAGCCCGCGTTGCTGCAGCTCGGGCACGAGTCCGTCGCAGATCTCGGAGATGAATCGGCGGGTGACGCCGTTCGTCCCGATCAGGAAGCCGTCGCCGCCGGCGATGTCGGCGAATCGCTCGAGTTGATCGGCCACCTGCTCGACCGACCCGACGACGCTGGGACCGGCACCGCCCGCTTCGCGTGCGACCGCCTGGCGAAGAGTCAATGAGGCGTTCCTCTCGCGATAGAGCGCGAAGTTCTGCGTTCCGTTGGTCGAGAGGTCGAGCTCTCCCAGCGGAGTGTCGAGAGGTACGGTCGAGAAGTCGATGTCGGTCGACTTCGACATGGTCGCGAGCGGGATCTGGATGTTGTCCATCGCGAGCTGCACCCGGTCGTCTGCCTTCTGCCTGGCCTCTTCTTCGGACGACCCCACGATCGGCCAGATTCCGAAGAGGATCTTGATTTCGTCGGGATCCCGGCCGTTGGCGGCGGCGGCCGCGCGAACGCGCTCTCGGTAGTCGCGAGCCTTCTCGGGGGTCGCGTGAATGGCGACGATGGTGTCGGCACACTGAGACGCGAACTCGATGCCGCGGGGTGATCCTCCCGCCTGCGAGATGACTGGTCGACCCTGCGGCGCGGGGCCCGAGTTGAGCGGTCCGCGGGTGGAGTAGTGCGCCCCGCGATGGTCGGCCTGGCGCACCTTGGTGTGGTCGGCGAAGGTGCTGGTGCGTCGGTCGGCGACCACCGCATCGGCGTCCCACGTGTCGAAGAGCGAGAGCATCGCCATCACGAAGTCCTCGGCCACGTCGTACCGGGCGTCGTGCTCGTCCATGCCGTCGTGCCCGTAGTTCTGGAGGGCCCGGTCACTGGTGCCGGTGACGACGTTCACCCCGAAGCGGCCTTTCGAGAGCTGATCGAGCGTTCCGGCCATCCTCGCCAGGAGGTAGGGGTGGTAGGCGAAGGTGCCCGCAGTGGCGATGATGCCGAGCCGCTCCGTGGCCTGGGCAAGCAGGGTCGCGACGATCATCGGATCCTGGCGGGGCGCCTGCATGGCGTACTTGAGATAGACCTCCATCGAGTCGCCGTAGCGGTCACCGACGAAGGTGTTGTCTTCGATGAGTACGTAGTCGAACTTCGCTCGTTCCATTGCACGTGCGAGGTCGACGAAGATCTGCGCGTCCTGCCAGTCGTCGCCGATCGAGCCGGAGAACGGCTGCGCCCACGCCGGCACCGATGTGCCGTTGCAGAACCAGCCGAGGTGGAAGGGGGATGCGGTCACGGGGTGCTCCTCGAGGTCTCGCCGGATCGGGGGCGCATCAGAACGACGCCAGGTTGGCTTTGAAGGTCGATTCGCCGTAATCGCTGCGGATGAGGCCGCGCTTGCGGAGCTCCGGTGCGAGCCCGGACGCGATCTCATCGACGTAGCGACGGGAATGCGTTCGCACCGGTTCGCCGCGGATGAGGAAGCCGTCGCCGCCGACCGTCTCCATGACCTCGTCCATCTGCTCGGCGACCGAGGCCGGGGTGCCCACCAGCTCGACCGCTTCGGTCTGCTGGCCCATGATGGCCTCGCGGATCGTCTTGCCCTTCGAGCGCTTCCGGAACTGGTCCAGCCCCGACTGGTGACCGTTGGTCGTCACGTCGTCGGGGAGCTCCTGATCGAGGTCGAACTGCTTGAAGTCGACCTCCGTGGTGATCGACATGATGCCGAGGATCGTCTCGATCTGCTCCCGGGTGAGCTCGTTCCGCCGTCGGGCGAGCTCGCGTGCGTCCGCCTCGGTCTCGCCGAGGACGGGCTGGATGATGTACATCACCTTGACGTCGTCGGCCCGCCGTCCGTGGCCCTCGGCGCGCGCGCGGACGTCGTCGCGGTATTCGCGCATGCCGTCGACGCCCTTCGGCGCGGAGAGCAGCACGTTCGCGTGGCGGGAGGCGAAATCGCGTCCGGTCGGCGAGCCGCCGGCCTGACAGATGACGGGATGGCCCTGGGGTCCCGCCGGGAGATTCAGAGGGCCGCGCACCCGGAAGTAGGTGCCGTCGTGGTGGATCGGGTGGACCTTGGTGTGGTCCACGAGGTAACCGGAGTCGCGGTCGGCGATGATCGCCCCGGGCTCCCAGGAATCCCAGAGCGCTTTGACGACCGTGATGTACTCGTCGGCCATGAGGTAGCGCTCGTCGTGGGGCAGAAGGCCCTCGAGGCCATAGTTCTGCGCGGCGAGATCCTCGGAGCTCGTGACGACATTCCAGCCGACTCGGCCCTTGGTGAGATGGTCCATCGTGGCCATGACGCGGGCGAGGATGAACGGCGGGTAGAACGAGGTCGACATGGTCGCGATGAATCCCATGTCGCGGGTCGCCTGCGCCAGCATCGGCAGCAGCGGGACCGGGTCGCCCTTCGGGGAGTGCAATCCGTGCTTCAGGTCGTTCTCGGTGCTGCCGCCGTAGGTGTCGCTGACGAGAGTGGAGTCCTCGAACATCATGAAGTCGAAGCCCGCACGTTCGAGCGACCTCGCCATGTCGACGTAGTACTCGCCGTTCAGCCAGGTGAACGGGGTGTCAGCGGCCCAGGGGGACTTCCAGGCGGGGGTCTTGAACGGGGTGAACCACGCGAGGTGGAACGGAGCAGCAGCCATGCGGTTCTCCTAGGTTGTCGAAGGGGAGGGGAGCTGGTCTCCAGTCGAGCAGGGCAGCATTACGCCCCGCGATCGACCGGATGAGGGTCTTATTTCGCGGTCAGGATCCGGTCGCGGCCGCCTTCTGATCAGGCCTTCTGGCGACCCTCGGCGCTATTCGCCGACACCGCGGGGGTGCCGGTCGTCCGATCGGCGACCGTTCCCGCCAAAACGCCGGACCGGTGACCCGCAAGGACCTCGGCCGCTCGGGGCACGGGGATCCGGTAGGCGGAGGTGATGGTCGTGTAGAGCGACCCACCGAGTCGCCCGACCGGGCGGTAGCGTTCGATGTCGATCCGGCCGGACTCGTCTAGCACTGCGTCATCGGCGTGCACGCCCACGACCTCGGCGAAGACGAGAGTTGCACCCGGCATGGCCTTCTCCTCGGTGGCGCGGCACTCGAGAGCCACCTTCGCGCGAGCGAGGCGCGGTGGTCCGACCACGGTGCTCGGCAGTGTCGCGAGGCCGAGCAGCGCCGCCTCGTCGACGTCGGCATCGAAGAGCGCCGCCGTGTCGGTCTGTTCGGCCTCCAACCCGTCTGTGACGAGGTTCACGACGAAGTCGCCGGTGTGACGGATGTTGTCGAGGGAGTCCTTGCGTCCGGTGAACGACACCATGAGCATCGGCGGGTCCATTGTGACGAGCTGGAAGTAGCTATAGGGCGCCAGGTTGTAGCCGCCGGTGCTCGACAGCGAACCGATCCAGGCGATCGGCCTCGGCACGACCGCGTTCTTGATCATCCAGGTGAAATCCACCCGGTCCGAGCCCGTGTCGAGGTACATGATCACGCCTCCTGGGGGGCCGGGACGCCACCGGGGATGGCTTGGAGAAGGGACCGGGTGTAGTCGTGCTCCGGTGCGTGGAAGATCTGATCCGGCGTGCCGGACTCGACGATGCGCCCGTGATCCATCACGTGAACGCGGTGCGCCACAAGTCGGACGACAGCGAGGTCGTGGCTGATGAAAAGATAGGCGAGGCCCAGCTCGTTCTGCAGCTCGACGAGGAGCTCGAGGATCTGTTCCTGCACGACGACGTCGAGAGCGGATACCGCCTCGTCGAGAACGACCAGATCGGTTCGGAGTGCCAGGGCACGAGCGATTGCGACTCGCTGCAGCTGGCCACCCGACATCTCGGTGGGGAGCTTGTCCGCCGTCGCCGACGTCAGGGCGACCCGGTCGAGGAGCTCCAGTGCACGGGCCTTCCGAGATGCGGCATCGCCGACGCCGTGGAGCATCATCGGCTCCTCGATGCTCCGGCGGACTGTCCACCGGGCGTCGAGCGATCCGTACGGGTTCTGGAACACGGGTTGGACCCGGCTCCGGAACCGCATGCGCTCAGCACCCCGCAGCGAGCCGATGTCGGCACCGTCGAAGTCGATGGTGCCGCGGGTCGGCGCCTCCAGGCCCAGAACGAGGCGGGCCGTCGTCGATTTGCCGGATCCTGAGCCTCCGACGACCGCGACGGTCTCGCCGCGCGCGATGTCGAAGGTCGAGTCCTCGACCGCGACGAAGGGCGTCTTGGCCCCCCAGAGGCCATTGCGGATCGGGTACTCCTTGCCGACGGATCTGAGGCTCACGAGCGGCGCCGCAGACCCCTCCGCGACTCCACCGCCGGAGGAGTCCGGAGCGGGGCGGTCGGCGACGAGGCGTATCGAGTCGAAGTCGGGTGCCGCCGCCAGTAGGCGTTGCGTGTATTCGTGCTGCGGGGACTCGAGGATCCCGGTGGCGCCGCCCTGCTCCACGACGTCGCCTCGGTAGAGCACGACGATGGAGTCGGCGCGTTCCGCGGCCAGTGGCAGGTCGTGCGTGATGAGCAGAACCGCGGTGCCGAGCTCCGTGGTGAGCCGATCGAGCTCGTCGAGGATCGTGCGCTGCACAGTCACGTCGAGCGCGCTGGTCGGCTCGTCGGCGATGAGCAGCTTCGGGCGGCAGGCGAGCCCGATGGCGATCAGGATCCGCTGCCGCATACCGCCCGAGAGTTCGTGCGGGTACTGCCGCGCTCGTCTCTCCGGCTCCGGGATGCCGACCATCTCGAGCAGCTCGACGACCCGCGAGCGGGCCGCCGCGCCCTTAGCGAGACCGTGCACCTCGAGCGCCTCCCGGATCTGCGTGCCGACCCGCTGGATGGGATCGAGGTTCGACATGGGATCCTGGGGCACGAGGCCGATGCCCCGCCCTCGGATCCTGCGCATCGTCCGTTCGTCGGAATCCTGGATGGGGGTCCCGTCGAACACGATCGAGCCGCCCGAGATGCGCCCGTTGTCGGCGAGCAGCCGATTGACGCTGGCCGCCGTCGTCGACTTGCCGGACCCCGACTCGCCGACGATCGCCAGGGTCTCACCCGCGGCGATGTCGAACGACACATGCCGGATCGCGTCGAATTCACCGGCCGGAGTCGTGAAGGAGACGCCCAGGTCGTTGACGGAGAGAAGAGCGCTCACGGATCAGACCGAGGCGAGCGGCATGGGCACGGCGACGGTCGGCTGAGGCGTGCCGGCCGACGAGACCGGCTGACCCCAGGACGTCTCGACATCCGCGAGATCGACGACGTCGCCGAACGACCAGCCGATTCCGAAGAGGGCGAAGTGGTTCCGTTCCGGCGTGAACTCGGCCACGGCGTCGCGCACGACGTAGGTCGAGTAGTCGCGTTGGCCGGCATCTCTCGCCGTGGACTCGACGCAGATGTTCGTCGTCACGCCGCAGAGCACGATGTTCCGGATGCCGAGGCCGGTCAGCACCGGTTCGAGCCGTGTCCCGTAGAACGCGCTCGGACGGGACTTGTCGATGACGATCTCATCGGGCCGGACGCCGAGCTCGGGGATGAGGGCGATCTCGTCGGTGCCGTAGCCGAGCGAGTTGGCGGCCATGCGGTCGGCGGCTCGGGCTCCGTGTGTGACCCCGAAATCGACCATGCCCGGCATGTAGACGTAGCGGGTGAAGATGACGGGGACGCCCGCTGCCCGGGCGGCATTGACGAGAGCAACGGTGCCGGGGATCGCGTGCCGGAGGGGGCTGACGTCGATTCCCGAGCGGCCCAGTGAGTCGTCGTCGTCGAAGAAAGCGCGCTGCATGTCGACGACGATGACTGCGGTGTTCTCGGTGGGGATCAGAGTGTTCACGAGGGGCTCCTAGTTGAAGAGGATCATGCCGTTGGGACGAGGGGTCCAGTCGAGACCCTTCGTGACGCCGTACGTATAGGTGTCGGCGACGAGCGGTGCGTAGTACGTCTTCGCTGCGACGATTTTCGAGATGTCGGCGATGTCCTTGTCGCGGGCTGTCTCGTCGGACTCGGCCAGCTCGTCGGAGAGGAGGGCGTCGATCTGCGGGTCGGAGACGTAACCCTGGCCGCCGGTCTTCAGCAGCATCTCGAGGGGCAGGTCGGCGTCGAGTGCCGACGGTGCGAAGGCGTAGAGGTAGAGGCCGGCGAATTTGGCGGCGAACCAGTTGGCCGAGAAGGCAGAGAACTCCTGGCCGTCAAGCTTCACGGCGATGCCGACCTTCTCGAGATACTGCTGGACCGACTGCGCGAGCTGCTGGATCTGAGGCAGTGTCGTCGTCGGGTAGCTCAGCGTGATCGTCGACCCGTCGTAGCCGGAAGCCGCGACCAGCCTCTTGGCCTCCGTCACATCCTGTTCAGTCGGCTCGATCGACGCGTCGTAGCCCTGTGTCACCGAAGCGATCAGCTGGCTCGCCGGCTCCGTGGTGCCGCTCATGAGGTTCTCCGAGATGGCCTTCCGGTCGATCGCCAGGCTCACGGCCTTGCGGAAATCAGGATCGTCGAGCCACTCCGCCTTTGCGTTGAATCCGGTGTAGATGACGCGATTCGACTTCGTGTCCACGACTTCGGCTGCGTCGGACGACGAGATGGTCGAGACGCTCGCCGGGCCGAGAAGCGCCACGTCGATGTCACCCGACTGCACGGAGTTCGCCCGCGTCGTCTCGTCCGGGACGAACTGAAGCACCACGTTTTCGTACTTGCCCTTGTCTCCCCAGTAGTCCGGGTTCCTCTTCAGAGTGATGGAGTCGCCGTGCGTCCATTTGACGACCTCGTACGGCCCGGAACCGACCGGCTTCTGGCCGAAGGCCTTCGCGCCTTCCGCCTCGTAGATCGCCTTCGGGAGGATCGACACCAGGGTGACCTGGCGGTCGAAGGGGGCGTACGCGGCCTTGAGATGGAAGACCACGGTCGTGTCATCCGTCGCCTCCAGCGATTTGATCGCCGTCATGTACCCGCCGAGGTTCGACTCGGGATTCTTCATCGCCGTCTCGTAGGTGTAGACCACGTCGTCGGCCGTCACCGGGCTGTCGTCGGAGAACTTCGCGTCGGAACGCAGAGTGAAGGTCCAGGTCGTGAGCGCCTCGTCGTGGGTCCATTTCGTCGCGAGGCCCGGCTGGACCGCGCCGTCCGCATCGATGGTCGTGAGCTGATCGAACACGTTCTGGAACACGTTCAGGGTCGGCAGGTTGGTGTCGAAGACGGGGTCGAGCGTCGAGGGCTCGCCCACGAGGGCCGCCGTCACGGTCGTTCTGGCGGAGTCCGTGCTGGTGGAGGACCCACCGGACGAGAAGTCGGCGCAGCCGCTGAGCACGAGAGCTGCGGTGCCGGTGATCGCGACTGCGGCGAGCAGGCGTCGGGCGATTGGGGCCATGGAAGATCCCTTCAGGATCGGGTGGGAGGGCAGAGAAGGAGGAGGGATTGCCTGTTGCGATAGAACGTCGGGTCAAAGAGGGGAGTGCAGGATCCTGGTCAGCGCCTTGCGCGTCTGGCCGTCAGTCCCTGAGAGACGAACTGGACGCCCCCGATGACCAGCAGGATCATCAGTGCGGGCACGATCACGAGAGCCGGGTCGGTCTGCAGGTAGTTCTTGCCGTCGGCAATGAGCCCGCCGAGGCTCGGGGTGGGCGGCTGGATCCCGAGGCCGATGAACGAGAGGGACGATTCGATCGTGATGACTGTTCCGATCTCGAAGGCGGCGAGGATGACGACCTGGGGGAGGACGTGCGGAAGCAGATGGCGGGTGATGATCCACCAGCTCGAACCACCGGCAGCTACGACGGCGGTGACGAACTCGCGTTCGCGCAGCGACACGGCTATCGACCGAGCGACGCGACCGTAGCCGACCCAGTTCGTGAGGCCGAGCATCACGACGAGGAGTCCGGTGCTCGAGCCGACGGCGGCCACGACCACGATGAGCAGCAGGACAACCGGAATCGACAGCTGGATATCCGCAACGCCCATCAGGAAGGCGTCAAGGCGGCCCCGCCGCCACCCCGAGACAAGCCCCACGGCCAGCCCGAGCGTCATCGAGATGAGCACGGCGCCGAACGCCACGATCAGAGACGTCCGCGTCGCGACCGAGAGCCGATCGAGGACGTCGCGTCCGAGAGCGTCCGTCCCCAGCAGGTGCGCCATGTCCGAGAAGGGGTGCTCCCTCACGGTCGAGAGATCCTGCGAGTAGGCGTCGAAGCCGGGGAGGAGCGGCACGACGATTACGATCAGCGCGACCACCACGAGCATGGCGGAGGCCACGACGAGCGAGGGGGCTGCCCCGAGGAGACCCGCGGTGAGGGCCTTCGCCTGGGTTCCCGAACGGAGTCGGGTGGTGGCCTGGGTCATGACAGCCTCACTCGCGGGTCGAGGACCGCGTAGAGCAGGTCGACGACGAGATTGACGACGACGAACAGGAGGGCGATGAGCACGACACCCGCCTGGACTATGGGGTAGTCGCGGTCGGTGACCCCCTGGACGATGAGGCGTCCGAGTCCCGGCCAGTTGAAGACCATCTCCAATACGACCGTGCCGCCCATGAGCACGCCGAGGTTGATACCGGCGATCGTGATGACGGGGAGGAGCGCATTCGGCAGCATGTGTCGAACGACGATCCTCGCTCGGGAGGCGCCCTTGGCACGAGCCGTCCGGACGTAGTCGAGCGATCGGGATTCGTCGAACGACGACATCAGGAGCCGAAGGTAGAGAGCGATCTCGAAGGTCGCCATAGTCGCGACCGGCAGGACGAAGCTGGCGTAGCTCGTTCGCCCGATAGCCGGAAGGAGGCCCAGCGAGACCGAGAAGACGAGAACCAGCAGGATGCCGAAGAGATACGGCGGGATGGCCTGCCGGATGGTCGCAAGCCAGAGCATCGCGCTCCGGAGGCGGCGGTTGCCGGTCGTCTCGGCGATGATCGTCAGAGCCACTGCGATGACGAAGCCGAGGACGAAGGAGGTCACGGCGAGCTCGAGCGTGTTCGGAAGCCGCTCGAGCACGAGTCCGAAAGCCGACTGACCCTGCCGGATCGAGTCGCCGAGGTCGCCCCGAGCGGCGTCGGCCAGGAAGAGGAGGTATTGCACGACGATCGGCCGGTCGAGGCCGAGCGTGTGCCGCATGGCCTGCACCTGGTCGTCGGTGGCCTGGTCGGGCAGCATGAGCCGTACCGGGTCGCCGGTGAGCCTAGCCAGGATGAAGGCGAAGGTCAGCACCGCGAAGATCGTGATGACGGTCCGCAGCAAGCGGGATCCGATGAAGCGCACCATGTCCGATCCTTCCTTCGAGATGAACGGCGTGGTGATGACGCTATGGGCCGATTGAGTCACTGCCGTGTCGGGGTCGTAACGGTTGATTTCGCCGAGCGGATCGCTGTCCTGGCGGGCATCGGAGGGGTTTCCGCCGTGGGCCGGGCACTCGTCAGACGGCGTCGTTCCGCATCGCGGGGACGCCGTCGTCCTTGGCCCAGAGCGCGACGCGGTCGCCCCGGTAGTGGCCGTAGGCCAGCATGCTCGGACGGCCGTCGGCTCCGTGGACGACCGTCTCGCGGACGAGGACCGCCGCCCCGACCGCAATACCCAGCATCTTCGCCGTGCGCTCATCGCAGTTCACGGCTTCGACCGTGGCCTCGACGTGGGAGAGCGCGACACGCCGGAGGGCGTCGAGTCCGTGGTCGATCTCGACCGTCGGCTCGGGGCCGTCGGCCGGGTAATAGCCGACCAGGATCCCCATCGGCTCACCCCCGCGACTGACGAGGTCCTCCCTCATGTAGACGTGCTCGCCGTTGAGCTGCAGCCGCGTCCGGATGTGCTCGTCCGCCAAGACGATGCCTCTCTCGAGAAACGAAAGCTCGAGGGGGACGGAAGGCCGCTCGGGATCCTCCTGGGCTCGGGTCCAGCCTCCGACCGGGAGGAGCTCGAGCAGGGGCAGTTCGGAGATGGAGGCGACGACGCTCGTGCCGACTCGCTGTCGCCGTTCGATGAGCCCTTCCTGTCCGAGTTGGACCAGCGCGGATCGAATGCTGTTTCGACTCATCATCATCGACATGATGAGGCTCTGCTCTTCGACCGGCCTCCCCGTGGCAAGGAGCCCACGACGAATGCTGGCCCGAAGGAGGACGTGCGCTCGCCGCGGCGATGACTGGAGGATGTCGCGCATCCGCTGCCGGCTGCCCGCTCGAGCGCGGCCGATGGCTTCTGTCAGTTCGGTCTGAGTCTGCATCGCGATTCTCCAGCCCGGATCTCCCACGTCGGGCGCGACCCTCGGTGGGGCGAGCATACGTGCGACGCGTGTCGGCTAGAGGCCGATTGTGTTTCCGTCTCATTGCGCCTGGAGACAGGCGCATCGGGAGGCAGTCAAGGCAACAGGTGTAGCATAAAGCCGACTCCCCCCAAGAGAGCCGGACTCGCCGCACCACACCGCTCCGAGCCCTTCATCGTCGAAGCAGGAGAAACACAGCCATGCCCAGCAGCACCCGATTCACCGGCCGCGTCGTCCTCATCACCGGAGGCGGATCCGGCCTCGGTCGCGCCACCGCCCTCCGTCTCGCCGCCGAGGGAGCGAAGCTCGCCCTCGTCGACATCTCGCAGAAGGGCCTCGACGAGTCGAAGGCCGCCGTCCTCGAGGCGACGCCCGAGGCCGAGGTTCTCACCACCCTCGCCGACGTCTCGAAGGAGGCCGACGTCGACGCCTATGTCAAAGCGACACTCGAGCGCTTCGGCCGCATCGACGGCTTCTTCAACAACGCCGGTATCGAGGGTCGTCAGAACCTCACCGAGAACTTCAGCGCCGACGAGTTCGACAAGGTCGTCGCCATCAACCTCCGCGGCGTGTTCCTCGGCCTCGAGAAGGTCCTGAAGATCATGCGCGAACAAGGATCCGGCATGGTCGTCAACACGGCCAGCGTCGGGGGCATCACCGGCATCGGCAACCAGTCGGGCTACGCCGCAGCAAAGCACGGCGTCGTCGGCCTCACCCGCAACTCCGCCATCGAGTACGGCCAGTTCGGCATCCGTATCAACGCGATCGCACCCGGCGCCATCTGGACCCCGATGGTCGAGAACTCGATGAAGCAGCTCAACGCCGACGACCCCCGCAAAGCTGCCGAGGAGTTCATTCAGATCAACCCGACGAAGCGCTACGGCGAGGCGAACGAGATCGCGTCGGTCGTCGCGTTCCTGCTGTCGGACGACGCCTCATACGTGAACGCGACGGTGCTGCCGATCGACGGCGGCCAGTCGATCAAGTACTGACAGCCCCGCCCCGCCCAACCCCCGCCCCGGGTGCCGAGTGCCGCCATTTGCCCGAGCTGGAAGCAGCAGAGGGGCATTTGGCGGCACTCGGTGTACGGCGCGGGGAGCGGACGCGGCGCGACCAGCGGGTCAGCGGGTGGCGACGGCGAAGCCTCCGGCCGGGAGGTAGATGCTGCGCTCGCCCGTGAGTGTCTGCTTGAGGCGACCCTTGTCGTCGTAGGTGCGCACCGTGGATCCTCGGCTGCCGATCGTCGCGCGCTGGGGGAGCAGCGACGTCGACTGGACGAGCTCCGACCGATTGTCACCGGCTCCCGAGAGCACGACCCGCGAGACGAGCGGCCGCACGAGCAGCGCGTCGACGGTCGTCGTCCCGCTGAGGGCACGCACCGACACCGAGGTCGCCGATCCGCGCAGCGGCAGCAGCAGCGAGGCGGGCAGAAGAGCACCCGGCACCGGGGTGACTCCCTGCGCACCGACGGTGGCACGGGTCACGCCGAGCGGTGTTCGCTTCGTCGAGCCCGTCCACAGCGCCACCGGAGCAGACCCCGTCGGCATCGCGATGACCGGATCGATGTGACGTGCACCACCCGAGGCCGTGGCGGGCACGGCGAACGTCGCCGTCTCACCGCGATCGAGCGCGAGCTCGGAGCCGCCGCTGAGCTGCGACTCGCCGTCGGAGGCCGAGGTCGGGGTGACGACGGTTCCGGTGGTGGCGGTCGCCTTCTCCGCCTCGACGACACTGAGTCCGTCACGCGAGACGACGGTCGAAGCCGACTGCGCCAAGGCCGACACGCGAGGGTGCGCATCGAGCGCGATCATCGACAGGAGGCCGTGGATGGTCGACTCGGCTCCCGATCCGGTGTTGACCGAGCCGGTCGGCTGCACGCCATCGAAGGTGACGCCGGTGGCGGGGTCGTAGGTCGGCTTGCCCGAGGTGTTGTTGCCGAAGTACCAGCTCGCCATGAGGCCGGCGAGCTGCTCGATGCCGGGGCTGTGCGCCGCATCCGCGGTGGCGAGGAGCGACTGAAGTCGAGAGTCGGCCCCGTAGGCGATCTGCGTCGTGTCGGTCGGCGCGGGCGAGAAGCCGTTGATCGGACCGGTCGAGGTCAACAGCGTCGACGAGAACGCCACCGAGTCGGTGACGGCGGGCTGGAGCAGCGACGGCTTCTTCAGCACGACCGATGCCTCGGCGAGAGCAGCCGGCATCTGTGACGCCCACGAGTGGAACTGTGACCGCGACTTCGTCTCGGGCAGGATCGCCCCGTACGGCCACTTCTGCACCGCAACGGCGGCGGAACGGGAGGATCCCATCGCGGCGATCCCCTCGGAGAGCTCTGAGAGTGCCGAGCGGGCCGGGCGATCGTGGGGTGCTGCCTTCGAGTAGGCGGCGAGACCCAGCACGGCCTCGGCCGAGGCGCCGGCACTACCGACGATGAGCCAGCTCGGCACACGAGTACCGTCGGCCACTCCGTACCTGCCGTAGGAGGCCAGTGTCGAGCGCTCGAGAGCCCTCACTCCGAGCTGCAGGCGGTCCTGCAAGAACGAGGCGAAGGCCGGGTCGGTCGACTTGAACGCCGCGTACCCCTCGCCGTAGGCCCAGAGCGTGCGTGCCAGCCAGTAGCTGTTGCCGCTGTCCGAGGGGTTCGGGAGCTCGACGGGCACCGGGCTCGGGTTGAGCGTGCCGTCGGGCTGCATCCACAGCACCACGTTGCCGGCGTCCGGCCCCGAGGTCGTCTGGAAATACGCCGTCGACCTCAGCAGCTCGTACGCCTTCTCACGGCTCGACGCCGAGCCGGTCTGCTTCCAGTCGCGCAGGTAGACGACGGCCGCACGCGACACGTCGTCGGAGTCGTACGACCCCTGACCCCAGTGCCCGGTCGCCGGGTCGAGCGGCCCGCCGCCGACCCGTTCGAACGTGTTGCCGGGCCGTGCATCGGCGTACACCCACGGCATGGTGAGCGTCGGCTGCGAGTCGAGGGCGTAGGTGGTGTGGCCCGCCGTCGCCGGGGGAGTCGTCTGATCGAGCAGGTAGTCGAGGTGCGCGAGATTGGTGAGCCGAGCCGTCGGGGTGCTCGCGGCAGGACGAGGATCCGGGGCGCTCGCGATCGCGGGGGAGGCGGCGGTGAGCCCGGCCCCGGCGGCGAGGGCGACCGTGCCGATCGCTGCGAGGGCCCGGATCCTGAAGGTCGTGCGCGACGCGGTCACGAGGCGACCCGCTCGAGGAGTGCGACGCCGATTTTGGAGTCGCCCATTCCGTAGAAGACGAAGTGCCTGCCGTCGATCTCTTCGATCGCGGTGGGGAACACGACGTTCGGCACGATGCCACCGGTCTCGTCGGCGGTGGCGGGAGCGAGGAGCGGCTCGGTGCTGCGCGAGAGGACGACAGAAGGATCCGCGGCGTCGAGAATCATCCCGCCTGCCGCGTAGTTCACGTTCTTCTGCTGCGCGAAGGCACTGTCGATCGTGCCGGTGACGCCGTGGTGCAGGAGCAGCCAGCCCTCGGGCACCCGGAGGGGTGCGGGGCCGCCGCCGATCTTGAGCTCCTCGAACGGGAACTCGGGTCCGGCGAGGAATCGGTGCTGACCCCAGCGGGTGAGGTTCGTGATGTCGCGGGCCACGTCGTCGACCGAGACGTAGCTGATCCAGATGCTCTGGCGGGTGTCGGTGGTGCCGCGGGGCACGCGAATGCCCTCGCCCGGTGCGGTCTCGCCGATGTCCCACATCGGCCGGTGCAGCACGGCGAACGAGCGCACGCCATCGGGGGCGGTGACCGGCTCGGGGAAGAACACGGTGTCTTTGTTGTGGAACAGACCGAGGTCCATGTCGAGGGTGTCGTCGTAGTCGAAGGTGACCGGGCCGAGTCGGCGCCACTCGCGGAGGTCGCTCGACACGGCGACGGCGGTGCGAGGTCCGAGGGGGCCGTAGGCGACGTAGGTCATCACGTCGAGGTCGAGCTCCGGGATCCTCGTCACTCGGGGGTCTTCGACGCCCGCGTGCGTGGCACCGCGCTCCCACCCGCGGTCGGGTTCGAGCACGATGCCGTCGCGTTCGACAGCGACGGGCACGCCGTCTTCGATGACGACCTTGGCCAGGCCGACGCGCGAGACGTTGCCTTCGGCGACCATGCGCGGGAGGAGGTGGAGGGCGCCGTCTGGCGTGCGGCCCGAGCCGGGGTTCAGGACGCCCTCGACCTCGAGGGCGTTGCCGGGCTCGGGCGTCATCACGACGCCCTGGCGGGAGAGACGGTAGGGAAATGCATCGGTCATGGGAGTTCTCCAGGTGGGTGGGATTCGAGGGTCGGAAGCGGGCCGGTCAGCCCTTGACGCTCGACCCCACGTCGGTCGAGATGAAGTAGCGCTGGAACACGATGAACAGCACGACGACGGGTGCGGCGAGCACCACGGCGCCGGCGAGCGTCGCACCGAACGGGTTGGACGCGGTGGCGGCCACGTTCGAGATGTAGTTGGCGAGCGAGACGGCAAGGGGCTGCATGCTGGCCTGCTTCGTGATGAGGAAGGGCCAGAGGAACTCGTTCCACGGGCCGATGAAGGTCAGCAGTGCCGCTGTCACGAGAGCCGGGCGCACCAGGGGGAGCGCGATTCGCCAGAGGAGCACGAACTCGTTCGCCCCGTCGATCCGCGCGGCCTCGAACAGCTCTTTCGGCAGCTGCAGGAAGTACTGGCGGAAGATGATCACGGCCGTCGAGTTGATCGCGAACGGCAGGATCATGCCCAAGTAGTTGTCGCCCAGCCCATACGTGCGGGTGATGAGCACGTAGAGCGGGATGATCAACAACTGGAACGGGACTACCTGCACGAGCAGGGCGAGAGCGAAAGTGACGCCTCGGCCCCGCCACTGCAGCACGGCGAGCGAGTAGCCGACGAGCACCCCGAAGATCAGCGTGCAGACCAGCACCCCGGCCGTGAAGATGCCCGAGTTGAGCAGCCCCGAGAAGAGGTTGATCCGATCGTTGATCGCGGAGTAGTTCGCCCCGGTGATGTTGCTCGGATGCGGAAAAGCGCCGCCGAGACTGGCATCCTGCTTCGTCTGCAGCGATCCGATGATCATGTAGTAGAAGGGGAACAGGAAGACGAGGGCGCCGAGGGCGAGCACTGCGCTCCGCAGGGTGGCTTGGAACTTCGACATCAGTCTTTTCCTCCCGCGAATCGGTTCTGGAGCAGGGCGATCACGAGCACCAGCACGACCAGCACGACGCCGATGGCACTCGCCTCGTCGGGGTGACCCTGCTCGATGCCCTTTTGGTACATCAGCAGCACGGGCGACGTCGAGGCGCCGTTCGGCCCGCCGCCGTTGGTCAGGAGGTACGGCTCGGTGAAGAGGTTCGCGCCGGTGACCGTCGAGACCAGCAGCACCAGGACGGTCGCGGGGCGCACGCCGGGAACGGTGACGGAGAAGAACTTGCGGATCGCTCCGGCACCGTCGGTCGACGCCGCCTCGTACAGCTCGTTCGGCACGTTCTGCAGGGCTGCCAGGTACAGCAGGATGTAGAAGCCCATCTGCTTCCAGGTGACGAACAGGGCGATCGACGGCATGGCCCAGTGCGAGTTGATCAGCCACGACGGACTGGGCGCCAACGGGCCGAGGATCTGATTGACGAGGCCCGAGCCGTTGAACAGGAACAGCCAGACCGCGACGACCGCGACACTCGCCGTCAGGTAGGGGATGTAGTAGGCCACCCGGTAGAACGCTTTGAGGTGGGTGACCTTGTTGAGCCCCGACGCCAGCACGATGCTGAGCACGACCGTGAGCGGCACGTTGATGATCAAGAAGATGCCGACGTTGCCGAACGACCGGATCACGTCGGGATCAGTGAAGGCGTCGACGAAGTTCGCCAACCCCACGAAGGGGCGGTCGACGACCGCCCCCGGTGCCGTGAAGAAGTAGTCGTGGAACGCGATGTAGACCGCGTACACCAGGGGGTAGGCGAAGACGACGAGCACGAACACGAGGTAGGGCGCACTGAAGAGGAGGCCGAGCGGGTGCTTGCCCAGGATCCGCGGCCCCCGACGCTTGGCGATCGTCGAGGGCGCTGTCTCAGCGCCGCCGGTGGTGGTGGTCACCGGGTCACCGTCACTTCTCGGCGGCGAGCTGATCGATCTTCGTCGCGGCGTCGTCGAGCGAGGTCTTGACGTCGCCCTTGCCGAAGATGACCGAGTCGCTCCACGCGTCGCGGAAGGCCTGCATCTCGGCAACGGTGTTGGGGCCGGACGGCACCTCGACGGTGCGGCTGGCCTGGTCGCCGAAGAGCTTGTACGACGGGTTCTTCGAGAAGTAGTCGGCGTAGGTGGTGGCCAGGTCGGTGCGCATCGGCATCTGGCCGGTGGTCTCGAGGAACTTCTGGTCGTTGCCGGTGCTCGTCGAGAACTTCAGGAAGTCCCACGCCGTGCCCTGGTTCTGGCAAGCGGTGAACATGCCGACGTTCTTCGCGTCGCTGAACGTGTAGGTCTTGTCGGCGGCGGTGCCGTTCTTCGTCGGCACGGGCACGGAACCCCAGTTGACGTCTTTGTAGACCGAGACGGCCCAGGGCCCGACGATCGCCATGGCGGCCTTGCCATCGGCGAAGGCGTCGCCCTGGTACTTCTCCTGACCGGCGAGCTTGTCGGCGTAGAGGGTGCGCCAGAAGTTCGCGGCGTCGTAGCCGGCCTGGTCGTTGAAGGTCGACTTGCCGTCTTTGACGAGCTGGGTGCCGCCCGACTCCGCCGCGTAGAGCGGGTAGAAGTCGAACGACATCTGGAAGAACTCACTCGTCGGTGCCGGCAGGATCGCGTTCGGGGCGACGCCCTTGTCGACGAGTGTCTTCGCCGTCGCAGTGAAGTCGGCGTAGGTCGAGAGCTTGGGGTTGTCGGCGTCGAGGCCGGCCTTCTTGAACAGGTCTTTGTTGTAGAAGATCATCACGGGGTTCGACTTCCAGGGGAACTGGTAGTACTCGCCGTCGGCGTCCTTGTACTGGTCCGCCTGGGATCCTGAGCGCGCCTCGATGTACTTCGCGCCGTCCGAGAACTTCGACAGGTCGACCATGCCCCCCTGCTTCACCCACTGGCCGACGGCCGAGGGGGCGGTGTTGTAGACCAGGCAGGGCGAGTTGCCAGCGGTGATGGAGGCGCCGATGACCTCTTCGGAGGTCTTGCCGGCGGGGATCTCCTGGCCGGTGACCTTTTCGTCAGGGTGGTCTTTGTTCCACGCGGCCACGGTCGCCTTGCCCCAGGCGACCTCCTGCTCGTTGTTCGAGTACCAGATCTTGATGGGGCCCTTGGCGGTGAGCGATCCGCTGCTGCTTCCGCCGCCGCTGCACGCGGTCAGGCCGATCATTGCTGCTGCGACTACGGCCGCGCCGATGAACTTTGTGCGTCGTTGCACGATGTCTCCTCCAGTGGTGACCAGGCGGGCGGCTTCGCTCGCCGACCGAAAGCCGAAACGTTTCGGTAGAGGTGACGGTAGCACAGCTTCGACCGGTAGGGCCGGTCAGCTGTGAGCGGGGGCCGGACCGGTGGAGCCGCGGGGGAGGAGCCGCGCGGGCGCGATGTCGACATCGTCGACGCGCTCACCGGCGATGGCGGCGAGCAGCATCCTGGCCGCCTCGACGCCGAGCAGACGCGGTGTCGTGGCGATCGTGCTGAGCGACGGGCGGATGTACGAGCCCAGCGCGATGCCGTCGAAACCGGCGACCGAGATGTCGTCGGGGGCGCGGACTCCGAGCTCGTCGGCCCGGGCCAAGAACCCGATGGCCGAGAGGTCGTTCGAGCACATCACGGCCGTGGGCCTCTCGTCCGGCGCGCGGTCGGTGAGGAGACGCGATGCCGCGGCCACACCGCCCTCGTACGTGAAATCACCCTCGACGACCTCACCCGGTGCGAGGTCGTGCGCCGCCACGGCCTCGCTCCAGGCCCTCAGGCGCTGACCGGCGTGGATGAACTCGGTCGGCCCGGTCACGAGGGCGAGCCGGCGGTGGCCATGCGAGACCAGATGGTCGACGAGCTCGCGGATGCCCTCGACGTGGCTCTGACGGACCGCGGGCAGGGGGAAATCGGGTTCGGCATTGACGCCGACAGCGGGCAGGCCGAGTTCTTCGACCAGGGGGATCCGCGGATCCTCGACTCCCAATTCCGACAGGAAGACGCCGTCGACCCGGCGATTCGCGGCCAGACTGCGGTATCGCTCGAGGGTCTCGATCTTCTCGGAACCCATCTGCAGGATGAGCGCGTAGTTCTGCGCGTCGAGCACCGTCTCGATGCCGCCGATAAAGCTGCCGAAGAACGGGTCGGACTCGAGCACGGACGGATCGCGGTGCACGACCAGGCCGACCGAGAACGCGCGCTTCGACGACAGGCTGCGGCCCCGGAGCGACGGCACGAAACCGAGCTCGTGGGCCGCCTCGACGATGCGCTTGCGGGTGGCCTCCGAGACGCCGGGCCGGTCGTTGAGCGCACTCGAGACCGAGCTGATAGCCACGCCAGCTCGGGCCGCGACGTCGACGATGGTCACTCGGTTGTTCACGGGGTCGACCCTAGCGGGCCTGTTGTTGCAGGCGAGTGCCGCCGATTGCTGGCGCCGGCCGCTGACCCGCTGCATTCGGCGGCACTCGACGGCGGGGGATGCGGAGGCGTGCCGGCGAGAGTGCCCAGACGGTGGCCTGGCGAGGATCCGCGGGGCCCATATGCGCACTCTCGCCGAGTGCCGCCAAATGTCGTGGGTGGCCGGCCGCCGGCGGCATTCGGCGGCACTCGGGTGACGGGCCGGAATCCAGCCCGGCTCAGCGCGGGTGCTGGTGCCCCGGCAGGTGGGCGCGCTCGCCGTCGTGGTCGAAGATCGTCAGGATCTCGACCGGCCCCTCGTGCGCGTGAATCGAGTGCGGGGTCATCGTCGAGAACTCGGCCGCTTGCCCCTCGCGCACGAGGATCGTCCGCTCGCCGAGTGTCAGCCGCACGGTGCCGCTCAGCACGGCGAACCACTCGTAGCCGGGGTGGACGCCCGGCCCACCCTCGTCGCGTTCGGCCGTGATGCGCATCTTGGCGATCGTCACCCCGCGCCGGTCGCGCTCGCGCGAGAGCAGCCAGACGGTGGAGCCCGGTCGCATCTCGGGCTCGGGGCGAATGACAACGTCGTCATCGCCTTCGGGTTCGACGAGCTGGTCGAGCGTGGTGCCGAGCGCCTGCGCGATCGGCACGAGCTGGTCGAGCGCTATGCGCCGGTGACCGGTCTCGATGCGACTGAGGGTCGAGGCCGAGAGGTAGCACCGGGCCGCGAGCGTGTCGAGCGTCCAGCCCCGGGCCACCCGGAGGCTGCGAATGCGTTGCCGGACGACCTCGTCTATTGTGTCTTGCGTCATACGCAAGAGTCTATGTCTGATAGGCACGACTCGCCTAGCGTGGTGCCTATGAACGACATACAGGAGACACGAACGACCGCAGCTCAGGATCCGGCCGACCTCGAGAGGGTCGACGTGGCCCTTCCCTTCGACGTCGTCGTCATCGGCGGCGGCGCTGCCGGCCTCGCCGCGGCAATCGCCCTTGGCCGATCGCGCCGCCGAGTGGTGGTCGTCGATGCCGGCGAGCCGCGTAATGCTCCTGCCGAGGGTGCCCACAACGTGCTCGGGCAGGAGGGTGTGTCGCCCCGCGAACTGCTCGCCCGGGGCCGTGCCGAAGCGAAGTCGTACGGCGTCTCGATCGTCGACGGGTTCGTCACGGCCGCATCCGGCGGCGTCGACGATTTCACCGTCGAGATCGACGGGGGAGCGTCGTCGGTGCGCGCTCGCCGTGTGATCCTCGCGACCGGTCTCGTCGACGAGCTTCCCGACGTGCCCGGCGTTGCCGAGGCGTGGGGGCGCACCGTGCTGCACTGCCCGTTCTGCCACGGCTGGGAGGTGCGCGACCAGCGCATCGCCGTGCTCGGCCGCACCGAGAACGCCCTGCACCAGGTCATCCTGTTCCGTCAGCTCAGCGAGGACGTCACCTTCTTCCTCCACGAGGCGCCCGAACCGACCGACGAGCAGTGGGAGCAGCTCGCGGCCCTCGGCGTCCGGGTCGTCGTGCCTCGGGTCGAGCGACTCGTGGTCGACGGCACGCAGGTGCAGGCCGTGGAAGTCGAGGGCGGCCGGTCGTTTCCGATCGACGCGGTCGTCGTCGCGCCGCGGTTCGTGGCCCGGACCGAGCTCTTCCAAGCCCTCGGCGGCGATGCGACCCCGACCCCGTTCGGTGCGCAGATCACGACCGACCCCCGCGGCGTGACCGCGCTGCCCGGGGTCTGGGCGACCGGCAATGCGAGCGACGCGATGGCGATGGTTTCGGCCTCGGCGGCCTCGGGCGTGATGGTGGGTGCCGCGGTGCACGGCGATCTCGCGCTGGCCGATCTGGCACGGGCTGTCACGGAGCGGCAGGAGCCCTTTTCGGCCGCCCGGGAGGCCGCGAACTGCGAGAAGATCCTCGGCGATCGTCGGCACGGGCTGTGACGGGCTAGCCGTCGTCGGTGGCAGGCTGACCGCATGGGGAAGAAACGTGGGGCACTGGTCGTCGGGGTAATCGCTGCGGGAGTGCTGATGCTGGGTGGGTGTTCGGCAACGGGGGGCCAAGGATCCTCGGCTCCGTCGTCGTCACCCACTGTCTCGGCCGAACCTCCCAGCCCTACCCCGACCCCGACCCCCACGCCGAGTGCGACGCCGACCACGCCCGCCGTCACACAGCCCGTGGCGAAGACCGTGAAGGCCGGTGTCGTGGCGTCCGGCGTGACGGCAACTGCTTCCGGCACCGGCCCGATGAACGTGAGCTACGAGCGCAAGGGCGAATTCGCCGTCGTGGTCGCGCTCAACTGCTCCGCCTGCAGGGGCGTTGCGACGGTGACCGCAGCGGGGCGGATGTCGCCGTTCGGTCGGGCTGCAGCGCCGTTGCGTGGATCCTTTTTGATGGACGTCTTCAAAAACGACCCCGTCAAGCAGACCTTCATCGTCGACGCGCAGGGAAGCTGGACGGTGACGCTGCAGAGCTGGAACGATCTGCCGACGGTGTCCGGAGCGCAATCGGGGACGGGGCCGGCGGTGCTGTTCTTCTCGGACGACGTCTCGAGGCTCAAGGTCGATTTCAGGCCGGCCAAGGCGGGCGAGTCGTTCTCCGGCCGAGCCTTCACGACCTCCGACAAGCCGTTGCTCTTCGGCGAAAGCGGGGCGTTCTCGAAGACGTTCGAGGTCGACCTGCCGGGCGTCCTGGCGATTCAGACGAACGGCACGTGGACGGTGACGCCGGTGTCGTGAGTGCCGGGCTTGGCGCTCCGGCGCGGCAGGGTCGTGCTGGGGGCAGCCCCTCCCTGGCGACCGTTTGCGCCGCGTCGACTTTGATCGCGCGCAATACGCCTCGACGTCGGATTCCTCGCCCGGAACTAAACGACACAAACGAGACGGCTCGTCGATACGAATGGGCCATGGCAGTCCTTAGAGCGTGTTCCACGATTGCTGACGCCCTCGGATGTCTCGACTGTCCTCGAGCTGATGCTGAACGCGGTGAGTGTCCTCCGCCCAGCGACTGTCTTCATCGTCGAGCTGGGCAGTGGGTCAGATGGCGAGGTCACCGAGCAGCTTTTCGTGGGGGCTGTACCCCCGCGCCGACACCTTCGGCCGCCTCGAACGCGGCCAGTGCCTTGTGGGCCTGTTTCCTGGTCACCGCCCCCGCAATCAGCGAAAAGATGCCGAGCATGCCCAAGATCAGCGGGAAACCGGACAGGCCTTCGAAGGCAATCTCTACGCAGCAGACCAGCGTGATTGCGACTCCGAATGCGACCGAATAGAGGCCCGAGAGGCGTTGGCGGTTGATCGCCATCCGTCGTTGTATGAGGCTGGGCACGACCGCAAGCTATCTTGCGGGTTCGTACCTGCGCAAGGCAATTTTGTGGGTGTCACGAGAACGGCCTCGTCGGCGAGTGCGTCACGATTCAAAGGAGCATGACGACGACAGGCTGACTTCGTCTCGGCGACCGCGGATCCGCGTGTCCGCTCGCTAAAACGCAGAGTCAGATCAGGGCTCTGCGGTGAGCGGGGCGTCTGGCTCGTGAGGATCGTTGCGGCTCTTTCTAGCGGCGCGAAATGAGCTGATCCAGCTGCGAAGCAGGAGGAGGAGCAGAACCACGCCAACGAAGGTGGCAGCGAACCAGGGCGGGTAGTCCTGCCACTCCCGCACAACGAAGTACGAACCAAATCCGACAAATGCGTAACCGATCACGCCGACGAAGGTCGGCTGCCAGAACCGCTGGTGCTCTGACTGTGCCGGTTCCACGGACACCCTTGGCGACGCGTCTTCTTCTTTTTCTTCTTCGTCGTCGTCAGGCTCCAAGCGATGCAGGTGAACCGCGAACACCGCGAGCAAGAACCCGGACACGGCCAGCGCCGCGAACGCGTCGATCGCTCCTCCCCGGGCAATCCCGACGACAGCAGCCGACACGAGTCCAAGGCCGATTACCGCGAAGAATCCCACGACGAGTCGGTCGAGGCGAAAAAGGCTCTCGGGATCGGAGGGCTCCTGTGTCGTCATGACTTCGCTTTCCGGGCAACCCGTAGCTGCCAACTCGTCAAGGGTAGACCGGCAGACGGCGCCAATCGGATGCCTCTCTACCCTTCGAGAGGGTCAGTGAGACTGCGCGTCCCGCGAGGATGACGGCGAACCGGGCGACCGCAAGCCACGCAGTGCGGTGGTTGGCGTCGTCAGTCGTGCTGGTTTTGCTCTCGTGGTGTGCGGGGCGGTTGGACTCCGGCACCGACGCCCTCGGCCGACTCGAACGCGACCATGGCCTTACGGGCACGCCGCCTCGTGACGAGACCAATGATCAGCCAGGCGACACCGATCAGGCCTTGACCAATGACGAAGCCGTTCAGCCTGTGGTCGACCACGTTGAGGCCGCACAGCACGATGAAGACCACGCTGCCTGTAACAAAGTAGAGGCCCGACAGGCGTTGGCGGTCGATAGCCATGCGGCGTTGAATGAGGCTGGGCACGTCCGCACGCTAACGCGCGGGCCAGGGTGTGTACAAGGGCACCCGCCCCAGTCGGTCCTTGTCAGCTTTGTCAGATCGTCGCGCAAGGAGCATTGGAAAATGCGTTCCACGGCTGCCTGCTGTCAACTGAGTACTCATACAGCAATCGTCAGCGCGCACTCTACGACTCCGCTTTCGACGGCGGTCGGGGTGCAAAGCTTCGCCTCTCGGAGAGGGCGAGTTTCTACGTTGATGCAACGAAAGGCACTTGGCTCCTGACGCAGTCCTAGTTCGTTCAAGGTCGTGATTGCACGCAAGCGTCACGCCTTTGCCTTCCTAGTGATCGTCAGACGTTGCCTCTGCGGCCACGGTCACGAGCGAAATTTCGCCAGAAGAGTTCAGGAAAATGTCCGGGTAGTTCCTGGCTCGAGCACCCACCTGTGAGGCTCGCAGTTCACCACCATCTGCTCTTCGGTAGAGATCGGCTACGTTGATGGCCGCAGCTATCTCTTTGCTAGTCTGCGGGCGGCCGACGATCAGAAGTACCTGCCGCATCGCTCGATGAAGGGTCTGCTGTTTGCCGGCCACGCTAGCTCGCGAATGTCTTGACGGCCTCGCGGATCGCGTCAGCGTGCTCGTAGATCTCGTCAAGGGCATCGATCGGGTGGCGAGTCTCGTTTTTCTCGGCGTCGAAGACGCCCAGATATTTCTGTCGCTTGCCGTTGAAGTGGAGCCGCGCGATCGGCTTGCGATTGTTGTCGTCAAGCAGGATGGCAAAATACGACTTTTGGTCCCGGTGAGCGACGCGCTGAGGTTTCACCTCGCTGCATGCGATGGCCTTGACGATCTGGTAGCCCTCGAGTTCTTCCAGCGTTGTCTCGATTTCGGTGTCTCGATCGAGGTCAGATTCCACTACGGGTTCACTGCTCATGACTGACGCGGGAGCCTGGGCAACAGGGGCAGACGGGAACGCGGTGGACCCCAGCGCCGTCTTGAGGCGGTCGTTCACTTGTTCGTTCAAGTACTGCTTTGCAGCCTTAGCGACGAGAACGGTGAATTGCTCTCGGACCTTCTGCGTGTACGTGCCGTCGTACACACGGTTGGTGAAAAACTTCACCCAGTCGTCTGCAGGCTCGCGGAACTCTGCTGCGATGGCGCGCTTCAAAGCACCCACGTACTTCAACTCTTCTGCTGCGCTGATGACAGAGTCGAGATCAAAAACCTCTTTGGTGAGCTTCTCGAGTTCTGGGAGAAGGGTTTCGTCGATGTCCGACAGATCGAGGACCAGGAAAGGTTTCTCGTCCATTCGATTTGCGGCGTCGAGGTCGGTATAGAACTGGTAGGTCTCACCGTTCGTGAGAACGGCAATGCGGGCATTGGTCACAGCGAAGTATCGAAACAGTTGCGAGGCATGCTCGATCTTGAGCGGCTCAGTCGATTTCTTGCACTCGATCAGAATTTGGACTTCGCCGTCTCGCATGATGGCGTAGTCGATCTTCTCGCCTTTTTTGACGCCGACGTCGGCGGTGAATTCGGGTACGACTTCAAGTGGGTTGAAGACGTCGTAGCCCAGGATCGTTGAGATGAACGGCATGATGAAAGCGTTTTTGGTGGCTTCCTCGGTCTGAATGGCAGCCCGCTGATTCTTTACCTTCAGCGCCAATGCTGCGAGTCGTTCGGCGAATTCCATTGCTGTTCCCCTTTGTTGAATACTTCTCATGACCTTAGGGGAGCCTGCGCCAAACCAACTGTCTTGGAGAACCCCAGTTCGCGTGTCACCTGTTCCGATCGCGGGTTCTCACGCTCTGCCGAGGATGCGCCTCAGTAGTCTCGGGCCATGACCGACGCCACCGCATTCGCAGAGATGCAACAGGCGTTCGATGCTGCCGCCGGCTGGTTCGAGCAGACGGTGGATGCCATTGACACCCGTGCTGATGAGTGGCACGTTTCGGCGCTCGGGGAGTGGACCGTGCGCGATCTCGTCGGCCACACATCGCGCGCTCTGCTGACGGTGGAGCAGTACCTCGGGCCCGGCCCATCGACGTCGAATGCATCGACGAGCGACTACTACCGGGCTGTCCGAGAGTCGCGCTCTGATCCGGAAGCAGTCGCCGAGCGGGGTCGACAGTCTGCGGCGGATCTGGGCGATGACGCTGCCGGTGCTGTCCGGGAGGTTTCAGCACGAGTGAGGCTTCTCATCGCTCACCAGCCGGCGGACGCTCGGGTCGTCACGCCGGTCGGGGAATGGCGGCTTGCCGCCTACCTTCCGACACGCGTCTTCGAGTTAGCCGTCCACACCGCCGACCTTCTCCGAGCCACCGGCCTCGAGGATGGCCGCGGTGCTCCGCCCACGGTGAATCGCGTGGCGCTGCGAGTGCTGAGCGGCCTGCTCGCGGAGGCGAGTGACGATGACGCGGGGATGCTGCTGGCGTCGTTGACCGGACGGGGATCCTTGTCGCCTGGATTTTCGCTTCTTTGACTGATGAGCGCGGATTCTTCGCCGTTCAGGGGGTGGGGGTGGGGGTCGTGACCGAGTTGATGTCGTCGGCCAGCCCCTGGTCGAAGGGGATAGCCGGGGCCGTAGCGGTACTAGCGGTCTGCAGGCCGACGACGGTATGGCCGTCAGATTTATAGACGTTCACGGTCGCAGGCTGCTCAGCTTCCACGGACTCCTTCCAGAAGACGTAACCCCATTCGCCGTTATCTGCCCTGACGCGAACGAGATCGGGGTGGCCCTTGAAGTTCTCCACACCGTAGGTCTGGCCATTCGCATTGACGCCCCAGTCAGAGGTGGTGGAGGTGGCGTAGTGGAAGACCGCGCGCCACTTGGCCTGCGGCGAGGCGTCCACACTGAGGATCGTCGTGCCATTCGCCGGCAGCTCGGCGTCTGAGATTCGCATGTGGTCTCCGGGATCGGCGATCCCGCAGCTGACCCCAGACTGAGTTCCGCCCAGGGTGTCAAACATGACGTTGCCGGTGGTACTGAGACAGGTGATGTCAACGATGACGGCATTCGCGAGGGGAGGGGCCTGACCGATGTCGACGAGAGCCGGTCCCGTGCGCGTGACGGTCGTCGTTGCGCCTAGGTCGTCGGTGACGGTCGATCCCGGGGTATTCGCGGCGACCAGTGCGGCGGCGCTGGTCGTAATGGCGATGGCCGCGACGCCGATGAGGGAGGCGGTGACGCGGGCGCGGCGTTGCCGGCGCTGGAGCCCGCTGCCCCTGGTGCCGATGGCGGTGAGTTCGGCGCGGATCGCGGCGGACGTGGCGGGCTGCATGTCGGTGTTCATCAGAACGTGCCTTCCGGAGCGGTGCGAATGGAGGGGTTGAGGTCGTGCAGGTCGGCGCGGAGTCGCTTGCGGGTGCGGTGGAGTCGTACGCGTGCCGCCGGTGGTTTCAGTCCGAGGGCCTGGGCTGCTTGCCAGACGGGCATGTCTTCGAAAGTGGTCAGCACGAGAAGCGCGGCGTCCGTGGGTGAGAGTTCTTGAAGAGCGGCGTGGAGCCTCTGGCGAATCTCGATCTCTTCCACGTCGATTGCTGGAGCGGGTTCGTCGCTGCGAGGCAGCTTGCTGAGAAGAGACCGGTAGCGGCCCGCGGCCCGACGGTTGTTGCGAGCGAGGTTGACCGTCGTCACCAACAACCACGGCAGAACGGACCCCGACACGAGCGCGACCGTCTTCCGCTTGCGCCACAGCTCATAGAAGGCAGCCGCTGTGACGTCTTCGGCGTCGTGCGGATCGGCGACCAGGCTCAGCGCGCGGCGGTAGACACGCGGTCGGTGCCTATCGAACAGCCCGGCGAAGCCGGCGCCATCATTGCGCTGGGCCAAAGCCCAAAGAGGGCCGTCGTCGTTATCGTGCTGTTCGTCCTTCACACTAGGGAGTGTCCGGCTGGCGTCGGCGCGTTACAAACTGACGGGCTCGGAGCGACAGGGTTTCTGGTGCAGGCCCGCCTTGCGTGCGGTCGACCGGGTGCCATGCGCAGTCGGAGACCAGCGGGAGCAGACCCCGCCGATCGACCGGGTGCTCTGTTCAGTCGGGGACCGTCGGGAGGCGACCCCGCCGATCGACCGGGTGCCGTGCGCAGTTCGAGCGGCCGGAAGACGACCGCCCGGGAGACGTTTTGCGCCGCATCAAATTTGATCGCGCGCAAAACACTTCTAAGAGGGACCCGTCCCCGGAACGGAGCGACACGAGCAGGCTGCTAGCGGCGTCGACCGAACGGCAGGCCTTGTGGGCTCGGGGCGTCAGCCCGCGACGTGCTCGTGGATCGCACCGTCGTAAAAAGACGGGTCATCCCACCATTCGTCGTGCAAATCGACAAGTCGCACCCAGGCGTATCCCGCAACCGAACGATCGCTGTGAGCCGTTAATTCGGCGAGGGCAACAACGCTCTCGTCACGTCCGAGCGAGACCAGCGCGTCCATCACGCCGACGTTTACACGCCAGGCGTCGAGGCCCTCGAGCTCGCGCGGCACATCGTCCACGATGCCCATGAGCACCGGAACCGCCTCCGCCGAGCCCGTCTCGCCGATCGCCTCGAGCACGTTCAGGTGGACGTCGTGCCAGTCCGCGTTCCAGAGCGCAGTAAGCGCGGGCAGATGCTCTGTGCCGAGCCCGAACTCGTTGCAGACATGGACCGCAGGCCAGACGTCGTCGCCCACCTGGGAGACTGCGACCTCCCGCAAAAGCGTCAAGCCGAGTGCGCGACCATCGACCGCGTCGAACCAGTACAGGAACTCCTCGTGCGACAACGGGTAGGGCATCGCCTTCGTGAGAAATCGCTCTCCCGCCAAAAGGCGACCGGCGATGCGAACACGGTCAATCGGAGGGATGTCGATATCGGCCAGCAGTCGGTGCATCGCGCGGAGGCGTCTGCGGGTGAGGCGGACCACGATGAGCCCGAGCGGCCAGAACAGGGCGACCGGGGTCAAGTTGTACAGGGCCTGTCCCGGTGACGCAGACGTTGCAAGCACGCCGATCCCCAGCACCACCGGCATTGCCAGCAGCATCACCGAAGCGAACCACTGCAGGAGTCGCTGCGTTCTCATCTCCCGACGCAGCGCAGAACGCCACGGGTCGAGCGGCACGTTAGCGGGAATCTCTCCACGACGCGCAGCTCGAAAGACGTCGATCCGACTGATCATCGGGCCGCTGGCGGCTCGGGCCCCCGCAGCCGGGGTGGTCGCGGCCTTGGCACGCCGCAGCACCAGAAGAGCCGGTAGCCATCCCTCTACCACTCCCCACCAGGCGCCGACGGTCGCGTCGGTGCCCAGGCCGTCGAGCATCGTGCGGAGCCGCGGAGCCGGAAACGTCCCAACGATGGTCGCGAGGTCAAGGGCTAGGCCAGCGGCACCACCGGCGAGAATGATCGAGAACCAGGTGAGCGCGAACCTAGCCGCATGATCGTCGACTCGGTTGGCCAGCGGAACGACGAGCCGAACGACAAGGGCGACGACCGCCGCCGCAAGCAGGGTCGTGCCGATTCGCCAGGCCCAGGGGTGGCTCGCGGGAGAGAACGAGCTCGTGGAGGGGAGGATCCCGCCGACGCTGCTCGGCAGTGCGCCCCTCCAGGTGATGGCGACTGCCAGCGCTCCACTGACTAGCCATAGCGCCGCAGCGACTCCGGCCGTGACCGCAGACCGTGGCGCGCGGGCACGCTCGACTGGCCCGGTACTTTCGTCTGTCTCGTCTGTCTCGTCTGTCGCGATCACCAGCGGCCCCCGTTTTCTGATCAACGTTGATTCTCGCAGGTGCCCTCAAGATCACCCCGAACCGTGACACCTGTCACGCCGCCTCGTGACATCGCGGCACTTCTCCGGGCACCGCGCCTCCGCTGAGATGGGAGAACACCCCCGCGGACTTCCGAGCCGCCCCCTGCCCGAGATGAGAACACCATGCGCAAACCCCTGAAGATCACCCTGCTGACGATCGGCGTCATCGTCGCGCTGCCGGTCTTACTGCTCACCACGACCTCGATCGTGAACGCGGTGGCGACGAAATCCGACCTGGCAGCCATCACTCCCTACGGCGAGTTAGTGTCGGTCGACGGCAAGAAGATGAACGTGGTCGTCAGCGGCACGGGAGCGGAGACGATCGTTCTGCTCCCGGGTCTCGGAACCGCCGCCCCGAGGCTCGACTTTCAGCCACTCATCTCGCAACTCGACGACAAGTACCGTGTGGTCGCCGTCGAGCCGTTCGGCACGGGGCTCAGCGACCAGACCGACGTGCCCCGCACGCCGAAGAACATCGCCCAGGAGGTGCACGAGGCACTGCACGAACTCGGTGTCGACCGGTACGTGCTCATGGGCCATTCGATCGCGGGAATCTACGCCCTCGAATACAGCAAGTTGTACGCGAGTGAGCTCATCGCGTTCGTCGGAATCGATAGCAGCGTGCCCGATCAGCCCGGCGCGAACGACCCCGTCCCGACCGGCGGGCTCGTGGAACTCCGCAACCTGGGCATCCTGCGCGCCGTCACCGCGATCTCCGGCGATCCCTTCGCCGGGATGCCCTACGACGAGCGCACGAAAGCCCAGATGCGGTTCTTGACCACCAAGAACTCGACCGCGCCCACCTTGCTCGACGAGATGAACCGCACCCCTGCCAACTTCGCGTCCGTCAGCGATGCGACTTTTCCCGCTGCCCTTCCCCTGCTGCTGTTCGTGGTGAAGGACGACGCGGGCTGGGTCAGCCTGCACGAGCGCCAGGCAGCGAGCGTCGACCACGGCGAGGTGATCACCCTCACCGGCGACCACTACCTTCACCACACGCAATCCGCACGGCTAGCGAGTGACACGTCGGCATTCCTCGACGCCCTCCCGGTACGCTGAACACGATGACGGAGGCCAGGGCAAGCCCGCCCCGACCCGCCCAAGACCTGTGGCGAATGCGCGGGTCGACAGCGGTCACGCTCTGGGTGCTGGTTCTGATCGGCGCGTACCTCCAGATCGTGCTCGGTGTCGACGGCATACCGGGGCTCCGGACGACCGTGCTCCTCGTTGCCACGAGCGCGTCCGTGATTCTGGCTCTCGTCGTCGTTCCGCTTCTGCTGCGACCTCTCACGGGGGCATCGGTGAGAAACCCGATGGTCGTCGCCCTGCTCGCCGTGAGCGGCGTGACATGGGGGTTGGCAGTCATACCTCCCTTCGCCGGATGGGGGTGGGGCTTTCTCTTCGCGCTCGCCGGGGGAATGCTCAGCTGCCTCGTGTCTCGCTGGTGGAGCGCAGTCGTGCTGGGCGCGGTCCTCTTTGTGCTCGCTCTCGGCGGCCTGTCGGCAGCGGCCTCATCATCGCGCTTAGTCGAGGGGCCGACCGCACCCGGTGACGGATTCACCCTGGTCATCGTCGGGACGCTCGCCTTGACGACGGTCCTGCCACTGAGCAGCGTCTGGGTTCTTCGCGTAGTCCTGCGCCTCGAGGTGGCCCGGCAGACCGCTTCCGACCTCGCCGTCGCAACGGAGAGACTTCGGTTCGCCACCGATCTGCACGATATTCAGGGTCACCACCTGCAGGTGATCGCCTTGAAAGCCGAGCTCGCCGAACGCCGTCTTCGTTCCGACCACCCCGCGCTCGCGGAGCAGGAACTCGCTGACATCCGCTCGATCGCCAAGGCCGCGCTCGACGACACGCGGGCCGTGGTGAACGACTACCGCACCGTGACGGTGGCCGTCGAAGCCAGGAACGCGGCGGCCGTTCTCCGCTCGGCCGGCATCGACTGTGAGGCACGCATCGAGGTGCCCGGTCTTCCCGCGGAGGTCGGAGCGGTCATGGCCGTCGCCATTCGCGAGGCCACGACCAACATCCTCCGTCACAGCCGCGCGACGCAGGCCTCCCTCGACCTGGCCCAGTCGGAAGTCGGCCCGTACGAGTTGACCGTGTCGAATAACGGGGCGGGTGCCCTCCGGTCGGGAGGAACGGGACTGGTGGGAATCAGCGAACGCGTGACGGTCTGGGGCGGAACGGTGGAGACCCGGCGGCGCGGCGATGTCTTCACACTGGTCGTCCGAATCCCCACAGACCCCACGAGCGAAGGATTCGAGGACGGCGCATGATTCAAATTCTCATCGCCGACGATGAAGAGCTCATCCGTGGAGCCCTCGTCGCGCTCCTGTCACTCGAGACCGACATCGAGGTGGTCGCCGATGTCAGTGACGGTCGCGAGGCTGTCACCGCGGGTTTGGCCCACCGTCCCGATGTCGTTCTACTCGACCTGGAGATGCCGCACCTCGATGGAATCGACGCGGCTCGAGAACTCCGAACGCTGATGGCGTGTCAGACCGTCATCGTCACTCGACATGCCCGACCCGGCACGCTCAAGCGTGCCCTGGCCGCGCAGGTCTGCGGCTTCGTGCCGAAATCGACCCCGGCGTCTCAGCTCGCCACCATCATCCGATCGGTCGCGTCCGGTGAGAGATACATCGATGTTCAGCTCGCGACAGCGGCGCTCACCGAGACGGAGAGCCCGCTGACCGACCGAGAGGCCGATGTGCTGCGCCTTACCCGGGCGGGCCTTCCCACGAAGGAGATCGCCCGAGCGCTCCACCTCGCCCACGGGACGGTTCGAAACCATCTGTCGTCGGCGATGTCCAAGCTGCATTTGTCGTCGCGGGTCACCGCGGCAGAACTGGCCCACGACAACGGCTGGATCTGACCGGGGGATTCGGCGCGGGAGGGCTGCCGGCGTCGATGACCGGACGGGGATCCTTGGTGGCTAGGCGCCGCGACGACGGCAAACTGACGCGGTTCGGCCATTCCGACCCGGCGCGCCGCGTCGTTTCGGCCGATCCGCGTCGCTTCGTGCGTGCAGGCCGTAGAGCGGCTCGCGGCGAGGTCATGCGCTCAAGTACGAGCGCGCCATGTACGAAGATGAGGTCCATTTAGTTGCCCACTGTTCACGACCAAGTCCTTCGAAATGTACAGGTAACGCACTCGGGGGAACGGCCCGGTCGGCGCGGGCCGCTTGTCGATAACCTCCGAGTATCGGAACATGATCGGGAAGCATCGGCAATGACGCCTTCATCGACTCCTCCCCACTCGCTGCCTGACGTGGCGTGGGGATGGCGGCTGCTGCGGCCAGCCCTCTATCTGCGCCTCTGGCGTTTCCGGCGCCTCGTGTCCGGCGGGTTCTATCTGCCAGATGATCCAGACGAGCAGACTCACGACGGTGACAGGATCCTTTTCGTCGGAAGCCTGGAAGCCGCGCGTTTCGGCGTCGTCGACGAGCAGCTGTCGACGCTGTCTCAGGTGGCGAGAGATCTCGAGAGGCGGCGCGACCGTCGGTGTGACTGGCTTTTTCCGCGGAACACGGTTCGTCGGCCCCGTGACGGATTCACCGAGGACTTCCGGAGCCACGGCGATATCGATGCCGCGGTGGTCGCGATCGGGTACTCCGACGTCCTCCTCATGACAACCGCACGGTCATGGTCGAGAGAGCTCCGTCGTCTACTGGAGGGAATCAGAGAGGGGTCGGGCACGTCATGCCCGATCGTCCTCGCCGGATTGCCGCCCATGGACAGGTTTCGGCAGACGCCTCGAATCGGCAGGAAGCGAATCAGGCAGCAGGTCATCCGTCTTAATCGGGCGTCGGAGGAGCTCGCGATGTCGATGCCCGAGTGCTTCTACGTGCCGTTTCCCGAAGTCACCGGCGCCGCGACTCAGGTCGGACCGGAAGAATTCTTGTGGGCGAACGTGCACCGTCTCTGGAGTTCCGAGCTCACGACGGCGGTTGTGAAAGGGCTCGACGCGCGAAACCTCTGAGCCCGAGTACTGGACGGGCTCGGGCCGTGGCGTCGGCCTTGCCTTCGTGCCATCGCGCCCGGGTCACGGGGTCAGAGGACGGCGAAGGCCGACACGAATGCGGCGGTTCCGGCGACGGCGAGAGCGACCGCGAGACCACGGTCGCGTCGGCGGCTGACGCGGCGCGCTAGCAGCCACGCGAGAACACCCACGCCGATCGCGATGCTGATGACCCAGTAGAGCCACCCCGTCTTATCGGCCACTCGCAGGAGGCCGGAGACGCCGTCGCCGATCATGACGGTTACGAAGATGCCGCCGCTGAGGGCCCGAAGAGCACCCGAGGGGAAACGCCACCAGTAGCCGGCCAGCCCGACGACCGGCCCGGCGAGGGTTGCCACGGTGAAGTAGAAGTCGCCGGGGCCGTAGGAGTCGGGAAAGCCGCGGAGTGTCGATACGACCGCGTAGCCCTGAAGAAGCGCATGGAAGACGACGAGCCCGAGCCCGGCGGCGACCCACCAGCGACGTGCACTGCTCCAGCGGGTGCAGACGACGGTGACGACGAACGCCAGGAGAGTCCAGCCGCTGTTCGAGTTGGCGAACGAGCTGACGCCCTCCGGCAGATACTGCTGGCCGAATGATGTCGCCCCGCCGAGCAGAAGACCGGCCGCCGCTCCGACCAGCCACCAGGCGAGCGTGTATCCGATGGATCGTCCCATGCGTCCACACTCGCAGAGGCGACGGGAGGGGGCGTCGCCCCAGCGGACGACTCGTGGTGGGCGCAAATACACCGCGGGGTGGACTGGGTCAGGGGTCAGCGCCCCACCCACGCCCGCGCGCCGGGCGTGGCTCGCAGCGTGCCATCGGCGAGGACGGCCACGACGTCGACGTCAGCGCTTGCTGTCAGGCGATCGAGGTCCTCGAGGTCGCCAGCAGTGATGGCGGTGGCGATGACGTCGGCGGTGACGACGTCGTCGGCCGCGACGGTGACCTGCACGAACGTCTCGGGGCCACGGCGCCAGATGTGCTGGCCCCGCTCGGCCACGCCAGAGGTGGCGAGGGCTCGACGTGTGCCCGAGAGCGTCGCGGTGCCAAGCAGACGGTCACGGGCATCCGGGTCGACGACTCCGACACGCCAGGCCGATCCGTCGGTGGAACCTCGCCCGAGGACGTCGCCTCCAACGGTGAGAAGCCAATCGGGGGAGTGCCTGTCGAGTTCCGTGCCGGCGTCGTGCATGGCGAGCGCTTTCACGACGCCCGAGAGATCGACCACGCCGTCGGGCCGATGCGGCGTGAAGGCACCGTCGGTGCGGGTGCGCCAGTCGAGGGCGAGGGCGTAGGTCTCGCGCACCACGGCGTCGGCCGCAGTCAGGGCGAGATCTCCGCGGGCGATCCGGCTGAGCGGCGACCGCTCGTCGTAGAGGCTGAACCGGCGGTCGAACGAGCGGAACACGTCTTCGATCGACTCGAGGGCGGCATCATCGAGCGGGCCGGCCGGCGTGCGCAGGCTCACCACCGTCCCCATCGTGTCGAAGACGTGGACGCTCACAGCCCAGCCTGGTCGATCGCCGACTGGAGCGAGGTCATGTAGCCCTGGCTCGTGTACGTCGCCCCACTCACCGACTGGATGCTCGCGGACTGCGCGGTGAGGGCCTCGGAGCGCAGGATCGGAGCGGCCTGGTTGCTGATCTGGACCGAGCGGCCGCCGTCGTTCGTCAGCTGAAGCGCCTTCACATCGGTGATCTTCCCGGACGAGACGACGATCTCGACCTGGACCGGCCCGAACTGGGTCTGCGTCGTGGCGCCGTCGAACGTTCCCGACACGGACGCCGAAGACGACGAGCCAGACAAGCCAGACGAGCCAGACGAGCCAGACGACGATGAGCCCGACGACGACTCGGACGACGAGCCGGAGGAGGATGAGCCCGACGAGGAGGATGCCGAGGGCGACGGGGCCGTGGTCGCGGAGCCGCTCGACGTCGACCCGGATCCTGCGCTGTTGGTCACCGGCGATGCCGCATTCAGCGCGGAGACCTGCGCGGCACCGATCTGCCAGCCGAGGGTGAGGACGGCAGCCGAGGCGACGACTCCGCCGGCAAGGGCGCGTGATCTCATGATTCGAACCTTTCCTGGTGGATCTGGTGTTCGGGAACACCCGCGCGTCGGGCGTCGCGGGCGACGAGGTCGGCCCAGACCTGCGGGCCGCAGATGTAGAGGTCCGACTCCATGAGGTGCGGAAACGTCGAGCCGAGCGTCACCCCGCGCCGGAAGTCGTCGGCGGACTGCCAGGCGTCGACCCCGGAGGGCCGGGGCCCGACCATCGCGAAGAGCTCTGAGCCCGAGCGGTGGGCGAGCGCGCCGACCTCCGCCCAGAGGTACTGCTGGTCGGCATCGGAGCCGCGCAGCAGCACTGTCGCTTCGCCCGGGCGGAGCGTCGCGTCTTCCAGCATCGAGCGCACCGGGGTGATGCCGATGCCTGAGGCGACCATCGCCAGGTAGGGGGCGGTGCGGGCGCGGGCCGTGAAGAGCCCGTAGGGGCCTTCGAGCGACACGCGTGCCCCGGGCCGGATCCTGCCCAGTCGACGGGAGCCCGCCCCGAGATCGCGCACGGTGATTCGGGCGCTGTCCGTTCCGGGCACCGCCGAGAACGAGACGGGGTGAGCGTGCCACCAGGTCTTCGCCGTCCAGAACCGCCAGATGCCGTACTGGCCTCCCTCGACGCCGAGGCGGTCGAGGTTGCGACCCGAGAGGTGGATGGAGACGACGCCGGGGGCGATCGTCTCGACTTCGCGGACGAGGATCCGATGCCGGTAGCTGAGCAGGATCGGCAGGGCGAACCGGTAGACGACCACCGCCGCGAGCACGACGACGTAGAGGGTCACCCAGTAGACGCGCTGCCAGGTGCCGTCGGCGAAGGCACTCCCGACGCTGAGCTGGTGCGGGAGCGCGACGGCCACGGCCGCGTAGCTGAGGAGGTGGATGGCGTGCCAGGCCTCGTAGGGCAGCTTGCGGCGGATGGCCACGAGCGAGGTCACGACGACGGTGATGAAGAGGCCGAGCCCGAGGTAGGCGAGCGGCATGTCGTCGACGGTCGTGAAGAGCGAGATCGTCTCGCCGATCGGGCTGCTGCCATCGGCGAGTCCGTAGCCGATCGTGATCAGGAGGCCGTGGACGAGGATCAGGTAGAGCACCGGCTTGCCGAGCGAGCGATGCACCGCGATGGCACGATCCTGTCCGAAGACCCGGTCGATCAACGGAACGCGGGCGGCGAGCACGAGCATGATCAGCACGAGGTCTGTGGCGACGAGGCCGGCGACGATGCCGAGCGAGGTCACGATGCCCGCGGTACCGGAAAGGTCGTGGGCGCCGGGGGAGGCGAGGTAGAGGGCCACCGCGATGGCGGCCGAGACCCAAACCAGGATGGTGAGCAGGTCGACGACGGCGCTGCGGCGACGGCGGTTGCGGCGACGCACGGCGGCGTCGGCGGCGACCTGCTGGGCCGGCGGTGGACGGAGTGTCGCCCGAGGGTGGGATTCGACGGTGGTGGTCACGGTGGCTCCTTTTGACGCGGTGCGTCGTGTTGGATCCATCGTGAGATCGCTCCCTATGCGTCGGCTATCGAAAGGGGGCCCGGTTCGTTCGAGGCTTCACATCTTCGGCAGATCGACGATCGCTCGTGCGCCGCCGCCGTCGCGGTTCGTCAGGTGCGCCTCGCCGCCGGCGCGCTCGGCGAGGCCGCGCACGAGGGCCAGCCCGAGACCGCTGCCGCCGCGCACGCGGCGCCGCGACTCGTCGGCTCGCGTGAATCGATCGAATGCGAGGGGCAGGAACTCCTCGGGCACACCGGGGCCGTCGTCCTCGACGACGAGCCGGAGGCGTCCGTCGTCGTTTTGTTCCAGCGTGGCCGTGACGAGCCCGTCTTCCGGGCTGAAGGTCACGGCGTTGCCGAGGAGGTTGTCGACGATGCGACCGAAGGCGACCGAGGGGATGGCGTAATTCGCCCCCGGGTCGGCGAACTCGGCGACTATGTAGTCGATGGTGACCGAACCCCGCCCCGGGCTCACCCGAGCTCGATCCACTCCCTCGAGAAGCTCCGCGAGCAGAAGCGAGAGAGACGACCCTTGGTGCTGGTAGGGAGTTCCGTCGGTCTGATCGAGCCGGGAGAGCTCGAGCAGCGTCGTCGTCAGGTGAGAAAGACGAGCGACCGAGGCCTCGGCCGCGACGATCTCGTGCTCGAGTGCCTCGGCGTCGCCGAACGACCGGTGCGCGAGCTCGAGTCGGGCAGTCAGGGCGGCGAGCGGTGTCCGCAGTTCGTGGCTGGCGTCCGAGACCATCTGCCTCTCGTGGTCGGCGCTCGCGCGGAGTCGCGCGATGAACGTGTTGAGCGTTCGAGCAAGGGTCGAGAGTTCGTCGCCGTTCGTCGACTCGGGCAGCGATCCGCCCGTGTCAGCGCGGCTCAGCAGCTCCGCTGAGCGGGTCATCGTCCGCACGGGCCGGAGCGACAGCGTGCTGAGGAGCCACGCGGCAAGGCCGAAGGCCAGGAAGGCGACCACGAGACCGATCAGGAGCGACCGATCGAGGGCGCGAATCGTGAGGTCTCCCGAGGCGGTCGACCGAGCCGCCCAGAGCGTGAAATCCCCGCCCGACGTGCTCAGATGCCGTTCCACGACGACATACGTCGTACCGCCGCTGGTCACTCGCCGGGTCGGTGCCTGCGAGTCGCGGCGGCTCCGGTCGACGCGCTCGAAGTCGCGGTCGTGCAGGTCTCGATCGTCCAGATTCCGCTGCAGCCCGGCTGGCAGTGTGTTGACGAGGAAAGTGCCCGACTCTCCGCGCACGGCGACCAAAATCCCGCTTGCCGGCTCGTCGGGATCCTCGTCCGGGTTGTTCTCGAGGTCGGCCACGTACGGGTCGAGGTCGCTGCGCGCGAGCGTCATCTCGCTCGCTGCGGTCGTCGCTCGGACCTGGTGAGCGAGCAGCACGGCCATCCCGGCGAGGACGACCCCCGCGACGAGAAGGCTGCCGAGGGTGATGCGGACCCGGATGGGCATCGAGCGCAGACGTCTCACGCGGACTCCGGGAGGTCGAGCCGATAGCCGACTCCGCGCACGGTGACGATCGAGACCGACGATCCGGCCGCCGTCAGCTTGCGACGGACGTAGCTGACGTACTGGTCGACGATCGTGGGATCGAAATGCTCGGCAGACCCCCACACATCGGTCAGGATCTGCCCTCGGCTCACGGCCTCCGGTGCGTTCTGCAGCAGGAAGCGCAGCAGAGAGAACTCCTTCACGCTGAATGCGACGACGCGGCCGGCGACCCTGGCTCGCACCGCTGTCGTATCGAGCTGCAGGTCGCCGCCCGCGACGACGTTCGGTGTCGTCGGCGCCGACGAAGCTGCCGACTGGCGGCGAAGCTGGGCACGGATCCGCGCGCTGAGCTCGGCGAGCGAAAAGGGCTTGGTCAGGTAGTCGTCGGCCCCGGAGTCGAGACCGAAGATGCGGTCGTCGACGGCATCGCGGGCCGTGACCAGGATCACCGGAAAGGTCTGCCCCGACTGGCGGAGGCGGCGGCAGATCTCGAAGCCGCTCATTTCGGGGAGCATTACGTCGATCGCGGCCGCATCGAAGGGGGTCTCGAGAGCGGCGATGAGCGCGGCGACCCCGTCGGCGACCGCCGTTACGTCGTGGCCGTCGTCGGTGAGGCTCGAGGTGACGAGCTCGCGCATCTCGACGTCGTCGTCGACCACAAGGATCCGTGCCATGGGTAGAGCATGTCCCGGCGCGTGGCGGCTCGCCAACTCGGCGCGCCTGTGCCGCCCTCGAATACGGGACCGGAGCCTCGCACATGTGAGCATTCGAGCAATATCACGCCCGTTTCGCGCGTCCGGCGCGGCCCGCTGCGCTTAGCGTCGCAGCCATGACCACTCCCACCACGCGCCAGAACGTTCCCGCCCGACCCGACGCCGCTGCGTCCGCACGCCGTCCGTACGCGATCTTCACCGGCCTCGCGGTGCTCTTCATCTTCTTGCAGTCGATCACCGCGGGGAACTTCATCGAGGACGGCCTCTCCGAGTCGGCCAAGACGGTCTGGACCGACATTCACGGCGGGTTCGCCTACCCGATCATGGTGTTCTCACTCGTCGCCGCAGTCATCGCGCTGACGCGGCTCGCCGACGCGGGAGCCCTGCGTTTCGCCGCCCTCGCGCTGTTCGTGCTCACCGTGGCTCAGTGGCTCACGGGTCACGCAATCTCCGGCCTCGGAATGGACTGGATCACGCCCTTCCACGTGGCGCTCGCCTTCGTCATCTACGGGCTCGCCATTTGGCTGTCCATCCGGTCGGCGGCGCTCCGCCGCATCGCGGCTTAGCACGGGTGCTTGTCGCTAGGCCCCTCGGTTGCTGGTCGCTACGGCCCTCCGAGCCAGTGGTCGATGCGGTGATGGTCGGGTGTGAAGCCGTGCCCGACGCCCCAGAGCACCGCCTGGGTGCGACTCTCGGCGCCGATCTTGCGGTACACCGACCGGATGTACGACTTGACCGTGTTCGGGCTGAGGTAGGTCAGCGTCGCGACCTCGGCATTGCTCTTGCCCTGGGTGATCAGGGCCAGGATCTCGGATTCACGGTCGGTGATGCCCTCGCGGCGCCCCGGCCAGTCGAGTCCGGCCGCGCTCGGCGCCCGTCGACCGGGCTCGCTCACGACGATCTCGCCGCGTGCTACAGCCTCAAGGGCCTCGACGAGCTCGCGAGCGGGCAGGGTCTTCGACAGGTATCCGTGCACGCCCTGACCGAGAGCCGTCTCGACCAGCTCGGGTTGGAAGTTCCAGGTATAGACGACGACATGACGGGCCTGCGGGTTGCCGACGAGCCCGGCGATCTCGTGATGGTCGGACTCCGGTTGGGCGAACGAGTCGTACAGCACGATGTCGATCGAGTCGTGCAAGACGGCGTTGGCGTCGATCTCGGACACGAGGATCCGATCGCGGTACGAATCGAACATGTGCGCCAGCCCCATCAGTACGACGTCGTAGTCGTCGACCAGCGTCACGGTGAGGGGCCTGGTCGTCGCGCCTGTCGCCGGGTTCGTCGTCGTGGTCATGGATTCAGCATCCCACCCCCAGGGGTGTGACGGCACACCCCACGGGGTGGTTGAGTCGACCTATCGCTGAAAATGGCGTTCCCATCCGCACCACCACCACCGCACGCCCCCCGCGTGCACCGAAAGAAAAGAGAACATCATGATCGGTCTGCTCATCACCCTCATCGTCGTCGGCCTCATCGCCGGCTTCATCGCCCGCGCCGTCATCCCCGGCAAGCAGAACCTCGGGATTCTCAAGACCATCATCCTGGGCATCATCGGCTCGTTCGTCGGTGGATTCCTCGGCTTCCTGATCTTCCAGCACGACCCGATGGACGGCTTCTTCCAGCCCGCCGGCCTCATCGGCTCGATCATCGGCGCCATCATCGTGCTGTTCATCTACACCCGCGTGGTCGGACGCAGCGCCGTCAACCGCTGACCCAGATCCTCGATCGCGCCGCGCCTCCCGGGCACGCAGCTTCGGCTGTGTCCGGGAGGCGGCTCTGTTCGGCGAGTGCCGCGAGATGACGCTGCGAGGCCCGGCTGGAAGGCGTTTGCCGACACTCACCGCGACGGGCCACCGGCGCGCGGCGGTAGGCGCGCCGCTGCCGAGGGCCCGGGTGGGTGCCGAGTGCGCGAATTCGGCCCGCGGCCTTGGTCGAGCGGGCCGTTTTCGCGCACTCGGTGGCGGCGCCGGCTGACGAGTGGCGCCGAATGTCGTTTCGGCGGCGGCCGAGCGTGCATTTGGCGGCACTCGGGGGCTGGCGGCAGGCGCGGGACTGGGCGGCGCCGGGCGCGACCGAACCTACAGCGCCCCGGCCGACACTTCGAACGTGTCGCAGGACGCAGCCCCGCGGCCGCGCCCGACCTCGAACCACTTCTGACGCTGGGCCGAGGATCCGTGGGTCCACGAATCGGAGTCGACGCCCGAGCCACTGGCGGCCTGAATACGGTCGTCGCCCACTGCCGCGGCAGCATCGAGAGCGTCGGCGACCTCGGCTCGGGTGACCGGTGCCAGGAAGGCGGTACCGGTGGAGTCGGTGGTCGTCGATGCCGCACCGACCCACGCCCCTGCATAACAGTCGGCCTGGAGTTCGAGGCGAATGGTGTCGGATCCTGGGCCCGTTTGGGTGCGGTCCGCAGTTGCAAAACTGCCGCTCTCCTGCTGGATGTGGTGACCCCACTCGTGCCCCACGACGTACATCTGGGCGAGGGGCCCCGCGGTCGCGCCGAAGTCCTGGCGGAGTTGGTCGAAGAACGCAGTGTCGACGTAGAGGGCTTGATCGGGCGGGCAGTAGAACGGTCCGGTCGACGAGCTTGCTGCGCCGCAGCCGGTGGTCGTCGAATCGGTGAAGAGGAAGAACTTGGGGGTGTTGTAGCGCACGCCGAGTTTCGGCGCCTCGGTGCTCCAGTAGGTGTCGAGGGAATCGGCGGCACCGGCCATTCGGCAGTCGATGTTGTTGTTGGCGTCGGCGCCGGTCGTGCAGCTGTCGAGGGAGCTCGATTCGATTTGCTGCGGGCCTGCCCCGGAGCCGCTCCCGTCGCCGCCGCTGAGCACGCCCGACAGGTTGACGCCGGTGAACTGCGCGATCAGATACACCGCGATCGCCACGACCCCGATGCCTCCGCCCGCGACCCCGGCCGTGCGGCCACGGCGCTTGACCTTGCTGCTGTCGATCCTCGCGTCGTCGTTGAATGACATGCCTGCACGTTAGTGGCCCGGCGCGGCGAGGGGCCGGTGCGGGCCTGGCTCGTGCGCGTTGTGCGCTCTGCAAATTCGAAGGAGAAACGCGAGGACGACCCCCGCCGATCGTGATGTCTGCGTTCGGCCGGGCGCGTTTCTCCTTCAAATTTGCAAGGGTGGGGGCATCTCGTCGCACTGGCGCGATCAGCAGGCGTTGCGCAACCCCAGTGTCGCTGCGCGCTGAGTCTCCGTCGCCGTGTCAGGGTGAGTACGCGGGAGGGTCAGCGTCGCCTCCCCTCGAGAAAGGCCGTCACCGTGTCAGAGAGAGATTCGCGCCGGGCCCTGGTGGTGCGCGGCGGGTGGGACGGCCACCAGCCGGTCGAGGCCACCAACCTCTTCCTCCCGTTCCTCCACGAGCATTTCGACGAGGTGCGGGTCGAGGAGTCGACCGCCGTCTATGCCGACACGGACTACCTGCAGACCGTCGACCTGATCGTCCAATCGGTGACGATGTCGACCATTGCAGACGACGAGTTCCGCGGCCTTCAGTCAGCGGTCGTCGCCGGCGCAGGGTTCGCCGGCTGGCACGGCGGCATCGCCGACTCGTTCCGGAACAACTCCGACTACCTGCACCTCGTCGGCGGGCAGTTCGCCACCCACCCGGGTAAGGCTCCCGGCGAACGCACCGGCACGCCCGCCGACAACTACGTTCCGTACACCGTCTCGATCACCGAGGTGGGCGCCACCCATCCGATCACGGCCGGCGTCCGCGATTTCGAGCTCACCACCGAGCAGTACTGGGTGCTCCACGACGACTACAACGACGTCTTGGCGACGACGACCCAGAAAGTCCGCCCGTGGGATCCTTTTCACCGAGAGGTCACGAGCCCCGCCATCTGGACGCGGCAGTGGGGCGAGGGTCGCGTCTTCGTCGCGACCCCGGGGCACCAGGTCGACATCCTCGAGCAGGATCCGATTCGCTCCATCATCGAAAGAGGGCTCCTGTGGGCAGCGCGCTGAAGGTCGGCATCATCGGAGTCGGCACCATCTCGGAGCAATACCTCGACAGCCTCCACCGGCTGCCCGGGCTCCGGCTCATCGCCGTGGCCGACATCGACGCGGCTCGGGCACAGCGGGTCGCCGACGAGCAGGGTGTGCGGGCGCTGAGCGTCGACGAACTCCTCGCCGACGACGAGATCGACGCGGTGATCAACCTCACGCTGCCGCAGACGCACGTCGAGATCGGAATGCGGGCACTCGCCGCCGGAAAACACGTGTTTGCCGAGAAGCCGCTCGGTCTTACCCCCGACGAGGCGCGTCCCATGCTCGAGCTGGCTGCGTCGAAGGGCTTGCGGGTTGGCAGCGCACCCGACACCGTGCTCGGCACCGGCGTGCAGACCGCTCGCAACGTTCTCGATTCCGGTCTGATCGGCGAGCCGGTTGCGGCGCAGGTGCACTGGTCGGCGCCCGGCCACGAAGCGTGGCATCCGGCGCCGCTCTTCTACTACCAGTCGGGTGGCGGCCCACTGCTCGACATGGCGCCCTACTATCTGACCGCTCTCATCACGCTGTTCGGGCCTATTGAACGCGTTACCGGTTCGTCGACCCGCTCCGGTCGGGAGCGGACGGTCGCCACGGGGCCGCTCGCCGGCACGCCGATCCCCGTCGACGTCGACACTCACGTCAGTGCGCTCGTGCAGCATACGAGCGGGGTGACGACGACCCTCACCGTGAGCTTCGAAGTGCGGGCGACGAGATCGCCGTTATTCGAGGTGTACGGAACGCAGGGCACGATCGCCGTTCCCGACCCGAACCGGTTCTCAGACGCGGTCGAGGTCTCGACGGTCGACGACCTCGCGTTCCGGGCGGTCCCGGTGTCGGCCGGCTACGAGGACGCCGGACGCGGCTACGGGCTCGCCGACATGGCCCGCGCCATCGAAACGGGTCGGCCGCACCGGGCCTCGGGCGAACTTGCGTTCCACGTGCTGGAGGCGATGGACGCGATCGTCCGGTCGAGCGCCGAGAAGCGGGTCGTCGAGCTGACGAGCACGGTTGCGCGGCCGGAGCCGGTGCCGCGCGGTGCTGCCCCCGATACGTGGTGAGGCGCGCTGGTTGCGTCTCGGCAGTGTTCCGCTGGCGACCTCGCCTACCGTTGCGCTCGTGAGTTCGTGACCTCGCGCGGATCGGCCGACCTCGCGCGCCGCGGCGTTGTGACGTTGGCCGATTCGCGCGACCTCGTAAGATCCGCTCATGACGAGCCAGTGGACGGTGCAGCGTTTCTTCGATGAGATCGTGCCGTCGGCGGTGCTTCCCGCAATAGCGACGTTGTTGACGCCGTCGGAACGCGCCTCGGTCAAAATCCGAATCGTCGACTGGGAGGGTGCCGACGTCAGCGGCGAGACACCGATTGGCGAGAACGAGCTCATGCTCGAGGTCACGGTGCTCGGCGAAGCGTGCGGGCAGTATCTTTTCGCGCCAGAGTCGGTCGAGGAGTTCGAACGCCGCTTTTACAACGGCCTTCAGGATTTCATCTCGGAAAGCACCTTCGGCTGGGGCCAGCTTCGGGGGCCGGTGCTGCCGTTGAGTCTCGACGAAAGCTGACGTGACGAGGATCGGCCGACCTCGCGCGCCGCGGCGCTGTGACGTTGGCCGTTTCGCGCGACCTCGTCGCGATCGCCGGGCGAAGCGACGCGGATCGGCCATTAGCGCACGGCTCGCCGCGTCGCTGTCGCCGATTCGCGTCGCATCACTCAGGCGTGTGAGGTCAACTGCCGAGGTGACCGGTCGGATCCTCAGCCGAGAGGTGGTCCGCCGTCGCTGCCATCGCGGGCTTTCCGTGTGGCCTCACGCTGAAACATCACGAAGTTGACGATCGCGAGCACGAAGCCAGCGATGCCAAACCAGGCGGCCGAGTAGTGGAAGACGAGCGAGCCGACCAGCGCGATTAGCAATGCGATATAGACAAACAGAAGGATCCGACGCCAGACCGTCATACGATTCCACCATTGGGGCATGCCGCTCATTATGGGCGCCCGCGCCGGCAACCTCGCGCGGATGGGCCGACCTCGCGCGCCGCGGCGCTGTAACGTCGGCCGATTCGCGCGACCTCGTAGGATCGGCGTATGACTACCCGGGCCTTGCAGCTGCGCTTCCATCTCTCGCGGCTCGCGAACGGCTTCGTGTCGGCGATGACCGATGTAGTCCGGGTCTTTCGCGGTGGGGTCTGACGGGGTCGGCGGAGGAAGCGACGCGGATCGGCCAACGGCGCACGGCTCGCCGCGTCACTTTGGCCGATTCGCGTCGCTTAGTGCGACTGCGCTGCCGCGAGGCGCACCCGAGTGACCGTCGCCACATACCCGATCACGCCGTTCGGCCGGATCAGCCCGACGCGCCGCGCGGTCGAGTCGACCTCGGTGAGCACCGTCGCCCCGCGCACTGGGAACCGCTCGCTCCTGGGTTCGCCCTCTCTCGCATACGCGTAGAGGGGCATCACCGCCCGCAACGCCGTCACCGTGCCGACGAGAGTGCTCGTGTCGGAGTCGTCGTCGCGATAGTTGTCGACCTGGCCTGCGACGGTGGGAGCGCGGTCGAACACAGTGTCCATCCACTCATCGTCGGATGCCGAGATAGTCCATTCGACGTGGTCGCCCACGTGGACGTCATCAGGCTCCTCCTCGACCTGCCAGTTGGTGAGCCAGATGGCCGTCACGCGCGCAGCAACGTCGTGCAGTTCTCTTGCGTCTACCGCGGCATCACGGGTGCGCAGCGCCGAGGCCGCCGTCCCCATCGCCAAGAGCCCGGACGCGACACCGACGACCAGAATCGACACGACGTCGAGGCTGTAGAACACGCCGATCCCGGCCCCCGTAAAGATCCCCACGAGCACGCCCTCCACAGCGCCCGTGGCGAGACGAGCCGACTTGGGTGGGAGTCGTCGCGAAAAACCAGAAAACGAGGATCCGGCAACCGCCCCCGCACCAGCCCCCAGCAGCCCCCAGACGACTGCCGCCACGACCCCGAACCCCGCGTAGAGAAGCGTCCATTGCGCTGCGGCGGCGACTCCATCGTTCGTCACGATCGTCGCTACGACCAGCCCTTCGGCGAACAGCATCGGGACGCCGTACGCGCTCAGGGCGCCGACGAGGGCACCGCGGAAAGCGAGTGTCGCGACGGGGGAGCGGATGGCGCGCGGCTCGGTCGGAGCCGCACTCACCTCTGCCGACGCCTCCCACGTCACTGGCGGCTGCGGCCGATGGCGCCGACGATGGCCGACGCAGAGATCAGGATCGCGCCCGCAATCAAGCCCGAGCCACCCAGGATCGACTCGACGACCGCACCGCCGTCGTTGGCCGTCCAGACGACGAGGACGAGGCCGAGGACGCCGAGTGGCACACCGATTCCAAACAGGATCATGGTCGTGTCGGCGGTGCGGGTTGCGGTTTTGGCCATGGTCGAGAGCCTAGGGGTGGTGGGGCCGGATCCTCGTACTGTGTCGTGTCGCGAGTGCTCGCGAGATGGCCGTGTCTGCGTCCCGCCGGCGCCGCGGCTGCAGATCAGGCCATCTCGCGGGCCTGCCCCCCCCGACGCTGACGTCGCGTGAAGCGGCCGACCTCGCGCGCCGCGGCGCTGTGACGTTGGCCGATTCGCGTCAGGTCGCGAGCCACGCCACCCGGAGCGGCGTCTCGCCCACCTACGCGGCTGGGTTGCCGTCGCGGAGGGAGCTGATCATGGAGCGCAGGATCCTGAACGCCTTTGCCTGCTCATCGCCCGACATGCCTGCGAGCATCCTCACCTCCACGGAACGCACGGCCGCCGTCGCCGCCGACAAGTGCTGCCGACCCCGGGGAGTGAGCCGAGTGGGCAGGGTCTTGCCGACCGGGGCCTGAGCTGGTCGCGTGACGAAGCCGTCGCGCTCGAGGGCCTGCAGCAGCACGTTCATCGACTGGCGGGTGACGAATGCGCCTCGCGCGAGGTCGGAGTTCGACAGGCCCGGCCGCTGCGCGAGGAGCTCGAGGCACGAGTAGTGAGTGATGGTCATGCCGAGGGGGCGCAGCACCTCCTCCATGGCGGCGCGGAGGGCGCTCGAGGCCTCTTTGAGCAGGTACCCGAGCGAGGTGTCGAGGTCGATCGCGTCTCCGTCTTGACTCATGTCAGTATTTTGACATAGGTTGATCTGTGTCAGAAAGCTGACACGACATAAGGAGAACCACATGCCCGTCACCGGCCCCGACTTCCTCTCGCTCCAGGTTCGTGATCTCGATGCGTCGCAGGCGTTCTACGAGAACTACCTCGGCCTCGTCCGCTCTAAGGCAGGTCCGCCTCACGCGGTCGTCTTCGAGACCGCGCCGATCGCCTTCGCGCTGCGCGACATCGTCGCCGGTACCGACCTCGAGTCGGTTGAGCAGCCCGGCATCGGCGCGGCTATTTGGCTCCACGCGACCGACGTACAGGCGATTCACGACGCGCTCGTCGCCGACGGGCACACGATCGTCGCGGCGCCGATCGACGGTCCGTTCGGTCGCACCTTCACCTTCGCCGACCCCGATGGATACCAGATCACGCTGCACGATCGCGCTTGAGCCGACCTCGTCGTAACCGGCGACGTCGCGGGAATCGGCCGACCTCGCGCGCCGCGGCGCTGTGATGTTGGCCAATTCGCGTCACCTCGCACTCGCTGAACGCCCGCGCCGGCGCTTCAGGCGCGTACGGTGAGCATCATGCAGAGCAGAACCGGGCGCATCGCCCTCGTGGCAGCCGGACTCGTCATCGCAATCGTCGGCGCGGTCTTCGCGGGGCAGGGTCTCAACCTGATTCCGGGGAGCACGATGACGGGCGACCGGACGTGGCTCTACGTTGGCGCCGTGATGGTCGTGGTCGGCCTCATTCTCGTGTGGCTCGGACTCCGTCGTGCGCCGAGTGGTCGCGCCTGAGGCCGGAGCAGCTCCAAACCGAGACCGGATGGATACGTCTGGCCCTCGTCCCACGACGCACGGTGAGTAAGACTCGGCTCTATGCGACACCGTCCGCTCATTCTGCTTCCGCTCTCGGCAGTATTGATCGCGTTGTCTGCGCTGAGTGGCTGTGCATCAGCGGAGGATGATCCGGCGGCATGCGTCCCTCTCGTTGATGTGACACCGAGGGCAGTCTCACCCGGAGACTCGATCACCGTGGTGATCGACGAGGGCTGCGATCGTCCCCGGCCCCGAGGTGGTTGGAGCGTCGCTGCCAGCCCTATTGACAAACCCGAGCTTGCGGTGACGTCGACCTCAGATGCTCAGCTCGTCGACGGGTTCTCGGTGAAGATGACCGTTCCCGCCTCGTTCCCGGCAGGAGAGGCATATGCCGAGATCGCGGGCTGGGATTACTCGCTCTGCAACGACAATGGAAGCTGTGCGAGCCCCTCCGGCTCGTTCATCGTCAGCGCCGGTCAGTGACCGAATCAGCCCTCGTTGCCGACCTTGTGCAGCACGTCCAAGGCGGAGTCGATCGCAGCTTCCAGTGGCCATGACGCTTTCTCGGGCTGACTCAACACGAGCCCACCCTGGAGCGCCGCGAGAATGGCCACCGCGATTCGCTGAGGGTCGGCAGCGATATCAACCCAGCCGGCGTCTTGCATTTTCGTGACCCCCGACGCCAGCAGCAGCCTCCAGGTCGTCATGCTCTCGGTGATGATTCGAGCCAGCTCAGGATCCGTCATGGCGGCCTGCGTCGCCATCGAACCGATCGGGCAGGCCCAGCGTCCGAGCCCGATGTAGTAGTCGACGAGGGCGTCACGCCAGGCGTGCCACGACTCCCAGCTCGAGAGATCGTCGATGTGCGGCTTCTGTGCCGCGAAGAGTTCGCCGCCCTCCCAGACGGCGACCTCGCGCACCAGCTCGGCCTTGCCGCCGGGGAAATAGTGGAACAGCTGGCTTTTGCTGGTGAGCGTCGCTGCTCGAACGGTGTCGAGGGTCGTTCCGCCGATGCCGGACGCGAGGATCTCGCGCCCTGTCGCCTCGATGATGCGTTGCCGAGTGGCCCGGCCGCGCTCAGTGATGTTCGCCTCCTGCATTGTTCAAGACTACCTTGATGGACTCACCGGTCCAATCCATGCTAGTAATGGACTATGAAGTCCAACGAAGAAGAACTCGTCTCCCTCACGCCCGACGCCCGCCTTGTCGGCCGAACCGCCCTCGTCACCGGATCGAGCAGCGGCATCGGCGAAGCCATAGCTCGGGTGCTCGCCGCCTCCGGTGCCCACGTCATCGTCAGCGGTCGCGACACAGCCCGCACGCAGAGCGTCGTCGCGACAATCGAACGCGCCGGCGGCAATGCCTCGGCACTCGTGGGCGACCTCGGGTCGTCGACCGCCGACATCCGCAGGTTCGCCGCCGAGGCCGTCTCTCTCGGTGGTGGCCGCATCGACATCCTCGTCAACAACGCCGGCATCTATCCCGCTACACCGACCGCCGATCTCACCGACGACGACCTCGACGCCGTGCTCGCGACCAACGTCCGTGCCCCGCATGTACTCGTAGCCGCCCTCGCGCCCGCTATGGCCGAGCGGGGGAGCGGATCCATCGTCAACATCGGTTCGTGGATGGCCCGCGTTGGCGTGCCCTTCGGGGCGATATACACGGCCTCGAAGGCGGCACTCGAGCAAATGACGCGCACGTGGTCGGCGGAGTTCGGCCCTCGTGGGGTCAGCGTCAACACGGTATCGCCGGGTGCGACAAGCACGCCCGGCAACGCCGAGAGCGCCGACGTCCTCGCTGTGATGACGGCCGGCACGGTGGCCGGCCATCCGGTGCGACCGGTCGATGTCGCCTACGCGGTGCGCTTCGCCGTCTCAGACGAAGCGGCTTTCCTGCACGGATCGGTCATCGACGTCGACGGCGGAATCGCTTACACCCGGCTCGGCTGACGTTCGACCCGCGGGCGGTTACCGGCGGGTGGCGACCCGCGACCCGCGAGGCATAACTGCTTCTTGCGTGCGTCGCAGGGTTCGGTGACAGTGGCGTCTATGGAGTTCGACGGCCCGGGCAGCGATCCGATGGGGGAGCTGTTTCGTGCGGGCGCGACCGAGACGACACCGGTGAAGAGGTCCCGTCGAGCGGCGATGCTTCTCGGCGCGATGCTCGTGCTGGCAGTGGGTTTCACGCTCGCGGGCCTCGTCTTCTTCACGGGTGTCGAGCGCGGAGTGGTCGCGGCGTACTACTTCGCGCTGCACATGATGCGCGGGCTGTAGCGGCGAGGGGCTCGTGTGCCGCTCGGTAGGCTTCGGTCGTGTCCAAATCACCCGCTGCCCCCGCGCCTCAAGGCCGCCGCCGCGCAAATATGACTCTTACCGTCACGGGCCCGGCAGTAGCCATCTTCGGGCTCGTGGTGTTGGGGGCGGCCCTCATCTTTAACTACAACACCAGCGACGACGGCAGTGGCGCGAACATCGGCGCCGGGGTGCTGGCATTGTTCGGTACGTTCATCGGCGTGTGCGGCCTCGTGGTTCTGCTGATTGCTGCGGCAATTGCTCTCGGGCGTCATCGCGCTCGCTGAGGGCTAGTGCTTCGGAGAGCTCACACGGGCTGGAGAGGCACGGCTTCGCCGGCCGGTAGCTCGACCCGAATCTCGTCGCCGGCGCGAACAGTGCCACCCGCAACGACCACGGCCATCACCCCGCCCTTGCGTTCGACGGCTCCGTCTTCGGATCGGCCGAGGACTTCCCGGAGCAACCCGGGCTCGAAGCCGTTGATCTGCTGGCAGGGGTTGCGCAGCCCGGTGACGCGGACGACGGCCTCCCCGCCGAGGCGAAGGAGAGTGTCAGCCGGGAGCGCGAGAAGATCGACACCGCGCGTGGTCACGTTCTCGCCGAGCTGGCCAGCCTCAACCCGGTAGCCGGAAGCAGCTACCTCATCGAACAGCTCCGCGTGGATGAGGTGCACCTGCCGCAGGTTGGGCTGGTTCGGGTCGCGGGCCACTCGTGACCGGTGCTGGACCGTCACGCCCGCATGGGTGTCGCCCTCGATACCCCAGCCGGCGACCAGCGTGATCTCGTCGACGACGGGCTTGCTGAAACGATGGTCAGGATCCCGGCTCACTGCCACGACGGATCCTTCTGGGCTGATCGACGGCATGCGTCGATTCTTGCTCATTGTTCGGGCGGATCGAAGTCGCGGCGAAGAGAAGACAAGACTTGGAGAAGTACACCAAGCTGGCGTTCACCCACCTCGAACGATCTTCCGAGGGCTGTTCGGCACCGCAGAACGAGCGTGCGGTCATCGGTATGAATGGAGATTCCGTAGCCCGTCAGTTGCCCGCGGTACTGCTTGTTCGCCACGCGGATGTCGTGAATCGCTGACCAGGCCACTACAACCGTTGGGACCGCGGTGTTCCGGGCCCAGCCGTGCAGTCCAGCCCGGTCGATGGTCCAGATGAGAGGCCGGGGTTCAGGGAGATCTTCGCTGATGCGGATGCCCTTGGCGATGACCGGCAAATAGAAGTGAGGCATGGATGAGGCGCGGATAATTCGCAGGATTCTTCGGTCTTGACGGCTACTAAGCCACGTGGAGATCGCGATGACGGGACCGGCGACGAGTACGAGAATTGGCAGGAGTACTAAAACAGGGCCGCGATGATGTGCCCCCGATTCTGTAACAAAACCGGGATGCGTGAACTCCGCCAGAAGTAGGACGACGCTACCGATAGTCATGACGCCGAGTCCGATTAGGAGCGGCCACAAGCGGGGAGTTCGGCCGTCGCGGAGATCCTGTACCCACTGCTCGGTCAACTGATCCACCAGAAGATAATCACATGCGGACCGATTCCGCCTTCACATCAAACCAGTGCATCGCGATCTGGGTCGACGCCTGGCCCGTGGAGGCTGAGGTAGGCCACGCGCCCGCGAGACCTCATAAACGACGTGTTTCAGCCGCGGCGAGCAGTCAAATTTGAGGTCTCACGGTGCCGACGGCAAGACGGGCGGGAGGAGGTCGGCCAGGAGCGCCTCGACGCGCGAGCGGATATCGTCGCGGATGGGGCGCACCTCGTCGATCGCCTTTCCTGCCGGGTCGACGAGCTCCCAATCGTCGTACCGCTTCCCGGGAAAGATCGGGCAGGCGTCGCCGCAGCCCATCGTGATGACCGCGTCGGATTCGCGAACCTGATCGGTCGTCAGGCGCTGGGGAACGTTGCCGGTGATATCGATGCCCACCTCGGCCATCGCGGCGACGGCTACGGGGTTGATTGCGCTGCCCGGTTCGGATCCACCGGACAGCACCTCGACGCGACCGCCCGACAGCTCTCTCATGAAACCGGCGGCCATCTGAGACCGGCCCGCGTTGTGGACACACACGAACAGCACTGTCGGCTTCTCGGCCATTGGTTCTCCAGTCAGTGACTCTCGCCGTAGTCGTTCATCTTGTCGGCGGGCAAGCGCCCCGGCAGCACGGTCTTGGCGCCTCGACGCGTAACCAGCCTAGGCGGGATCGTAGGTGTCGGTCGGCGAGACGGCGAGAGGTGGGGTCGATGGGGCCGGGTCGATGTGGCCGGGTCGGCGTCGCCGCTGAGGCCATACTCGAACCATGACTCGCGCACTCCTCCTGGTTGACATCCAGCTCGACTACTTCCCGGGAGGCGCCTTCCCCCTGGTCGAACCCGAAGCGGCAGCGGTCGCCGCGCGCACCGTTCTCGACTCGTTCCGCGAGTCGGGTGAGCTCGTCGTGCACATCTTCCATGTGGCGACCGCCCCTGACGCGACGTTCTTCGTGCCCGAGACCCCCGGCATTGGCTTCCACCCGGCAGTCGCGCCCCTCGATGGGGAGACAGTTCTCGAAAAGCACCAGCCGAACAGCTTCATCGACACCGGGCTGGAGGGGGTGCTTCGCGAGGCCGGGGTCACCGAGCTAGTCATCGTGGGGATGATGAGCAGCATGTGTATCGACTCCACCACCCGGGCCGCGCACGAGCTCGGCTTCGTCTGCACGGTCGTCTCGGATGCGTGTGCCGCCCCCGATCTGACCCTCGGCGAGACCACCGTTCCCGGTGCCAGCGTGCATGCCGCATTCATGGCAGCCCTCGACGGAAGCTTCGCGACAGTCACGCCCAGCGCGTCGCTCGTGTGACAACTGGTGGGTGCGGGGCGAGCGACGTGGGCTGAACCCCCGCGCGGCTCCGGCCCCGGCAGATGAACCCCCTGCGGCTCCGGCCCCAGCAGCTAAACCCCCCGCGCGGGCCCGGCCCCATCAGCTGAACCCCCGCACGGCCAGAGCGGGCTGGCGCAAGGTGGGTCGCCAGACCGCACGGGGGTGCAAGTGCGGTCGCAACCCGCGCGTAGGCTCGCGCACCACCCCGCGAGTCGACGCACCCGACAACCGAGATGTCCCGTCCCCGCAGACATCGGAGCGTCGGTGCCCTAGATTCTCGGCATGGCCTTTGAGCAGAAGTACGACGCCGCGACTCGCGAGGCGGCAACAGCCCGTGTCCTCGAACGCCGCGCCACGAACCCGAAAGACCGGCACGTGTTCATGGTCGTCGCCGATGAATTCGGTGTCGGCCAGCAGTCGCTCCGCACCTGGGTCGCTGCTGCGACGCCGGAATCCGACAAGCCAGCACGAAAGAAGCACCGACCGCGATTCTCGGCCGTGGTCACGACGAAGGTGGCCGCAGACGACGAACCGGCCGCGGCGTCCGACGAGATCGAGGCGGTCGCGGATCCTGAAGTACCCGTGTCTCGTTCCGCGATGACACCGGACAAGGATCCGGCCCCGGCCGACACAAAGGTCACCGCCCTCGAGGCGGAAGCAGCCGATCTGCGCCGAGGCAACGACGCTCTCAAGGCGGCTATGCGGCTGCTGCTCAACGCGTGACAGGCGAGAGGTCGCCGTTGCCGGCGAGCCCGTCGACAGGCCCGCCGGCAGCTCCTTACCGCTGACCGCGACGCGGCCGGGCCATCAGTCAGCCCAGACGTTTTCGGTGATCTTGCGCGGGGGGTTCGCCCCGACGGGCGCGTAGCCGTCGGTCGTGAAAAGGTAACCGTGCTGGGTCTCATCGGACATCCCGGTCACCTGGGCGGCCTTGTCCATGTGGTCGCTGGAGCAGATGGTCCAGGTGTTTGCGCTCTTCGGGTTGGGGTTGTGCGCAATGAGGCAGGCGCCGCCCGACTTTGTCTCGGCGATCCAGAACGTCGTGCCGTGGTCGGAGCCCGCGCGACGCTGGCTGTTCAGAACGACCTCGTCGTCCTCGACGGCGGTGGTGTCATCGGGGAGTGCATCGGTCGAGGTGAAGGCACGGTGCAGGATCGCGAACCGGTCTTCGGCATTGGCCTTGTGAGCTACCGCGGCGACGGTCTTGTGCGAGGACGGCTGCACCGTGGACGGCGCGAAAGCGGTACAGCCCGCGGTGGCGAGCGCTGCAGCGACGACGGCGACGGAGCAGAGAATGGTACGGCGATAAGACATGGTTCCCCCTTGTTGGGCCCGAGCCTAGGGGCGACTCAGCCCCCGGGGCAATCGTTACTGCCGGAGAAGCAGGGGCGATAGTCGGCGGGGAGAGGCTCGTGGACTGGATCCTGGTTCCACCGGTTCTGCGGGACGGCCAGGACGTACGCGAATCCGAACATGCCTATGGACAGAGCTAACGAGCAAACGACCGCGAGCCCTTTCCGGCGCAAGAGGGCCAGCACCAGGCTGGCAGCAACCACTGTGGCTCCGACCCCGGCCGTGACGAGGTAGCGCAGGCCGTCGCTGGGCGCCGCGGTGGGGACTGTCCCGCCAATGGCGAAGTAGACATCGAAGAACTGCCATGCGAGGGCCGCCATGATGCTGGAGCCGAGCACCCCGAGGCCGGCCTGGATACCGGCGTGACCGATCGGCTGACGGCTGGCCGCCATGGCATTGTGCTCTCCGTTCATGGGTCGAACCTACGGCGTGGGGCCCCACGGCGGCATCCTTCTCGCGAGGGAGACGCGGGCGCGCCGAGGGGGCAGAAAGTGCTTGGTTCGCGAGCAAAAGGGCCCCTAGGATCCGGGTATGAGTGATTCTCGGGTCGTCCTGGCCCCCGCTTCCGCTCCCGCACCCGAGCCCTCGGGGTCGGCCAAGCGAAGGCGACCACGCCTGATCGCAGCCGTGGCCATCGCGGCACTGCTGGTCGCGGTGGCCGCGGCCGCGGCCATTGCCTGGCCCGTGAGCGCGGCGGTCGCCCGCGGCGGCGTCGTCATCCGTCAGGACGCCCGCCCGTGGGCCTGCGCCTCGGGCGCGATCACCACGCAGCCCGTCGACGACTCGCTCGACGACGGTCAGCAGCAGTTCGATTCGCTCGTCACTGTCACGAAAGGGCTCGACTGCCGACTGCGCATCATCGTCGATAACACCGGCGGACGCGCGGTCTCGATCGACCGTCTCACGCTGCCGCTCTTCGGCCCGGGCAGCCGTGTCGACGTCGTTGCAACGCAGCTCGATGGCGACTTCTCCACGACCTATCCGGTGCAGACGGCGGGTGACGACCTCGACGCCCGCTTCGATATCGCCGGCGGCCTGACGGTCGACCCCGACACCGCCGAGGTGCTCTCGGTCGAAGTGAAGTACAGCAAGAAGGGTTCCGGCTGCTCGCTCAGCGCCGGAAGCAGCACGTCCGACTTCCGGCCGGTCGTGCAAGTCACATCCCGGCGGATGACGGGCGACGTCGTCGCAAGCCACGGCTGGTTCGGCTTCGCCGGCGCCGCAGGCTGCCCCTAACGGTTCACCAGCGAAAATGGGCCACCACCCGTGTGCGGCGATCTGCCATGATCTACCCATGACCCCCTGGTGGTGCGCGCTGTACCTAGCCGGCTTTGCCGTCGTGAGCCTCACGCCCCTGCTCCGAGCACGCCGCGAGCCGGGCCGGTGGAAGTGGAACTGGGGCATCGACAAGGGCCAGCCCCGACTCGAGCGCTGGATCGACACGGCAGCCAACGCGGCGATGTTCTTCTCGGTCATCATGGTGCAACTGCAGATCGAGTTCTCGCCCCTAGTGTCGGGAGCCGTGGTCGGTCTCAGCGTGATCGTTCCCGGGCTCCTGTCCACCGCGATCCACAACATCGCCGTCACGCGTCGGGGGCGCGGCGCTCGAGCTCTGACAGTCGACTAAAGCGCAGGATCCAGGGTGACCCCGAGGTCACAACCGCGGGTGGGCCGCCGACGTCGGCCGGGTCGGCGGTGCCCCGGATCCTCGTTGCCTGGTCGCTCGCCGAAAGTGCGCTAATGGCCCTCGTTGGCTGACTTTGAGGGCAAATTCTGCACTCTCGGCGCCTGGCCCCCAGCCCGGCGACCTACGCGATGCCGCCCGTATGAAGCAGCAGCCCGATGCCGTAGGTCGCAGCCAAAGCGACCGCGCCGCCGACCACCACGCGCACGGTGGCGCGAGTCGTCGATCCGCCGCCGATGCGCGCCCCGACGGCTCCGGTCAAAGCGAGCGCCACCAGCACCGCTGCAAAGGTGACCGGCACCCGAATCGACTCGGGCGGAAGCAACATCGCCAGCAGCGGAAGAATGGCCCCGATCGTGAAAGCCGCCGCCGACGCGAATGCGGCACGCCAGGGACTCACCACGTCGTCTTCGCTGATTCCGAGTTCGACGCTGAGGTGCGCCCTGAGGGCGTCTTTCGCCGTCAGCTCGCGAGCGACCGTGGCGGCGGTGTCGCGACTGAGGCCTTGCGCCACGTACAACTGCGTCAGCTCATCGAGCTCCTCCGCAGGATCCTGGGCCAGCTCCTGCCGTTCCTTCTCGATCAGGGCCCGCTGACTGTCGCTCTGGCTGCTGACCGAGACGTACTCGCCGAGTGCCATGGAGATGGCGCCACCCACCAGGCCTGCCGCACCGGCCGTCGCGATCGCACCCGTCGACGTGGATGCCCCGGCGACGCCGACGACGATCGCCGCGACAGACACGATGCCGTCGTTGGCCCCGAGCACGCCGGCGCGGAGCCAGTTGAGGCGGCCGGCGAGGTTTCCGCCGTGGGGTTCATCGGGGTGGGTGGCGGTGGTGTCGGTCGAGGTGGTCATGGACGTAACACTCGTCGTAATGGGGCGCTGGCGCCAGCATGCGGAGCCTTGCCTTGCTCGCCTGCTGCTGCTGCTGCCGCCGCTGCCGCCTGCCTTCGCGAATGCGCCCAAACGGCCGCTCGCCGGTGGGCTGTGGGCACTTTCTGTGCTCTCGCGGCACCCACCCCACGTCAGCGTGACCAGACGCCGAGAGCGGATCAGCTCTTCGGCACCCGCACGGTCAGACCACCGGGCTTGACTCGTGTGCGGAATCCGACGGCCTTGCCGAATCCGTCGCCGTCGATCTCGATGTCTTCGGCGTCACGCAGCTTGACGGTCACCGACTTGACCTTCACGTAGCGGAGCTCTTCGTTCTCGGTGCCCTTGAGCTTGTCGGCGAAGGGCAGTCGGCGGATGACCCCGTTCTCCCAAAACACCTTGTACAGGATCTTGAGCCAACCGAGCACGCTCTCCGGGCGCAGCAGGAGCACGTCGAACAGGCCGTCGTCGATTGCCGCATCGGGTAGCAGCAGGATGTTCGCAGGCAGAGCGCCGCAGTTGCCGATGATGATCGTGTTCGCCCGCATGGAGCGAGCGGGCTTCTCGTCGAAGCTGTAGCGGAAGTTCAGCGAGTTCTTCTCGAGCAGCGTGGTGACGAGCGCCTTCGCGTAGGCGAGCCATCCGACGCGCTTCTTGAGGTCGGCGTCGGTGTTGGCGAGCATGCGGGCGTCGATCCCCAGGCCCGCCATGACGACGTAGACGTGCTTCGTGACCGAGTCGTCTTCGCGGCGGATGTCGATCAGGCCGAGGTCGATGGCGCGATCATCGCCGCTGAAGGCGGTGTGGAGCGAGTTGTCGAGATCCTCGAGGGTCAGCTTGAGGTTGCGCGCCAGCAGGTTGCCGGTACCGGACGGCAAAAGCGCGAGCGACGCCTCGCTGTCGTGCATCGCTTCGGCCACCGCGCGCACCGTGCCGTCGCCGCCGGCAGCGATGATCATGTCGGCGCCCTGCTCGAGCGCCTTCTTGGTCACCTCCTGGCCGGCGTCCTCTTTCGACGTCTCGAACCACAGGGTCGTCTGCCAGCCGGCTTCACGCTCGGCGGTGGCGACGGCCGCTCTCACGGCGCCGACGTCGATCTTGATCGGGTTGTAAACGACAGCGGCACGGCGGGCGGCTGATGAGGAGCCGGAGGCGGAGGGCATGCGCTCAACATAGTGGGAGCGGTCGGGCGGAGCCCCGGGAGGGTGTACCCCGGCGCCTGCAAATTCGAAGGAGAAATCGCCGGCGGGCCCCCGCCGATCGCGATGTTCTCGTCGCCGGGAGCGCGTTTCTCCTTCAAATTTGCAAGGGGGGCGGAGGTGCAGCAGCGGGGAGCTACAGGCCGAGGGCGCGAGCGACCCGATCCCACCACGCGTCGGAGGCCGCGCGGATCTCGGCGACCCGCGACTCCCACGCCGAGCGGATCCCGTCGGCCGACGACCACACGTCGAGCACGCCGGCCACCGCCGACCCGTCGATCACGTCGGAGGCGGTGAGCACACCGGTCTGCCCGAAGTTGCCGAGGGCTCCGGTCAGCTTGACGGTCGTGTAGTCGTCGACGGCGATGCCCACGGTCGGTACGCCGGCCGACACGGCGAAGATCGCCGGGTGGTAGCGGCTCGATATCGCGAGCGACGCACCGCGAGCGAATCGGGCCGCGGCGATGCTGTCGGTGGTCGGCTCGATGCGGCTCGGCTGCGTCATGCGGTCGATCACGCGGCGGTGCACGAGCGAGTCGCCCGCCTCCGGAGCAGAACCGGAAGAAGCAGAGTCGGAAGAAACAGGCCCAGAAGAAGCAGACCCGGCAGGATCCGCGACACCCCCGCCAAGAGCCGCGAAGTGGGCGAAGAAGACGATCTCGAGTCCGGCCTCCTCGGCCACCCGATCGAGCAGCTTCGCCATGCCTTCGGCGAAGGCGTCGCGGTCGAGGCCGCCGACGTGGGCGGCGAGCGTCACGGCGCAGTACGGCCGAGCGGGCTCGGCGGGCGCGACGTCAGAGACCGGCGCAGGGGAGGCCGCGACGGATCCTGCACCTTCTGCCCCGAGGAAGCTCGCGTCGTCGATCGTGCCCGTCACCCGATCGCCGGTCACGCCGAGCTCGTGCACGAGTGCCAGCGACGCGGTCTCGCGGAGCCCGACGAGGTTCGCCGAGTCGAGGAGGCGGGCGACCAGATCGCGGTCGTCGCCGGTCAGCTCGGGGCCGATGGTCTGCCCGCTGACGACGAACGGCTTGTCGAAGTGGGCGGCGAGAGCGGCGAGGGTGGCGCGCTCGAAGATGTGCATCGGCCAGATGGAGGCCATGTTGCCGCCGCCCGAGACGGCGACGCCGTCGGCGGTGCGGACGGCCTCGATGACGGCCCACGCCCAGTCGTCAGTCGGCAGGGCTTCGTCGTCGCCGTCCGCCGCGGCGAGAACCCGCCGCATCCGATCCTCCTGCGCGGTTCGGAGCGCCTCGCCGGTGACCGCAAAGCTCGACGGAGCGAAGTCGACGTTGCGGATCGCCTCGACACCGTAACGCTGGCGGGTCTCGGCCGGGTTCGACGAGAGCGAGACGATCTCGACCCCGGCGTCACGGCGCCGCAGCTGCCGTACGAACTCCTCGAACATCGCTTCGTCGCCGATGTGGATCATGTCGGAGAGCACTCCGACGTCTCCGAGAAGGACAATTCGCACAGCGGTCTCCGTGACTCGTGGGGTTGCAGAACAGGGCCTCCCGATCGTACTGACTTCGCATTCGGCTGAACGACACCTGGAAGGCCTAGAGTTCGCTCGCAGGATCCGCGACGCCCTGTACCCCGCCCCGTACCCCGTCTGAGGCGTCTCCGTCCTGTCGCGCTCCACCAGAACTGCCCCGAACGAAAGGGGAATAGCCATGGGAATCCAGACTTCCCTCGACGCCCTGCACACCGCCGACCGTCTGATCGATGCGATGCGCCTCGCCGACGACCTCGCCTTCGAGGCCGGGCGAACCGGTGGCGTCCGCACCATCAGGATCCTGGCCGCGGCCATTGCCTCAGACGACCAGCTGACGGCCATCGCCGCCACCCATGCTCTCGCCGAGGTCATCGACGAGCAGGTCGACGGCATTCTCTCGGCGCTGCTGTCGAGCGAGCGGGGATTCCTGCGCGAACACGCCGCCAGCGCTCTCGGCTCCCGGTTGCCCCGGCCCGACACGGTGGGGCGTCTCATCGGCCTGGTCAGCGGCGGCGGGTTCGGCGGCATGGTCGCGCAGCGCACGCTCGAGCAGTGGTCGCCGCAGGTTCCCGACCTCGTGGCCGTCGGCCTCGAGGGCGCTTTGCTCGGCGTGCGCGAGCCCGCCGCCCGCTACCGCCTCGTCGAGACCCTCGGCCTCGTACGCGGTCGCGTCGCGACGCGACCGCTCCTCGCAATCGCCGCGGACGCCGCCGAAGAAGAGCGGGTGCGGGTCGCCGCAGTCGCGGCCCTCGGCCAGCGGCGCGGACACCGCAGCATCGCCGGCGTCGTCGAGCAGCTGGCGGTCGGCGACGGGTTCCTCGCGCAGGCGGCACGCATGGCCCTGGTCGACCTGGCCGCCGGAAGCGACCAGAACGGCCGACCCGACGACGGCCGCGACGACGAACCGCGCGAGCGCGAAACCGGTGGCCTCACCGTGGCTCAGCTCTTCCTCCACGCCGACATCGATGCGGGCCTGACCCAGGCGGGCAGCGGCGACAACGGAGGCATCGCGACCCTCCTCGTGCGTCTCGGCGATGAGCTCGTCACTGGTGACACCGTCGACCGCGTCCTTACTCTGTCGCGAGGCTCGGTCGCCGGGGCGCTCGACAGCGTCGCAGCGATCGCAGGATCCGACACGGGGCACCTCTATGGGCGCATCCCGCTTCTGAGCGACCCGGTTCCGTCGGCTGAGGCCTGGCCGCTGCGGGTGGCTGCGCGTCGCGGCATCCGCCGGATCCTTCGCGCCTCGGGTGGCGTCGACATGCTGCACCTGCGCATGGCCGATGTGGGCAGCCTGGCCGCCGCCGATGTGGCGCGCGAGCTCGACATTCCCGTGGTGTTCACCGTGGCGCCGGATCCGCACGCCGTCATTCAGTCGCTCGACCTGGCCGGCTCGCTGACGCGCTGGAACTTCGGCGACCTCGACGAGCGCGAGCACTTCTGGTTCCGCAGCCGTCTGGTGCAGGAGCTCGCGGCGGATGCCGCCCACACCGTGCTCTTTCCGCGGCCGAACCTCGAGACCGACATGCGCGAGCTCGTCGGCATCGACGTCACCGCGCACCCCGAGCGACACACGATCGTGCCCGAGGGCATCGACCTCGAGGTCGTCGATCGGGCCGTCGCCGAGGCGCGCTCCCATGCGGCGGGGGACGCGCCCTCCGCTGCTCTCGTCGAACTCCGCGGCCTCGTCGAGGCCCTCCCGGAGGAGCGTCGTGGGCTTCCCCTCATCGTCAGCGTCGGTCGCTTCCACCGGGTGAAGGGCATGGCGACGATCGTCTTCGCGTGGGCGTCGAGCGATCTGAAAGACCGCGCCAACCTCCTCCTGATCGGCGGAAACCTCGACCAGCCGAGCCCCGACGAGCGCGAGCAGCTCGGACTGATGGATCTCGTCGTGGCGTCGGCCGACCGAGCCGCAGCCGGTCTCCTGCTGCCGGGGCACCAGCCGAACGACACCGTCGCTCGCTGGGTCGCCGCGGCCCGCTTCGGTCTGCCCGGGCTGAGCGCTGCCCAGGGCGTCTACGTCTGCGGAAGCCTGAAGGAGGAGTTCGGCATCGCGCTCCTGGAGGCGATGGGCTCCGGACTGCTCGTGGTCGCTCCGAACGGTGGTGGCCCCGCCACCTATGTGCGCGACGGCGACACCGGGTTCCTCACCCGCACCTGGGATGCCGCACTGTTGCATGACGCGATGCTGTCGGCGCTCGACGCTGCCGCACGCGAAGACTCCGATGAGCGGGCCGACCGGTCGCGCGCGACGGTGGAAGACAGCTTCACCATCCAGGCCATGGCCCGGTCGCTCTCGGAGGTCTACGGGGACGTTCACGACGACGAGGTCGTCCTTCACGACTGGAGCCTTGCTACCCGATGACCCTCTTGATCATCAGCCCCGACTACGCCTCGCATCTTCTTCCGCTGGCGACTCTCGGCACGGAATGGCGCGACCGCGGTGACCGCGTCGTCGTCGCCACGGGCCCTGCGACGGCCGCCATCGTCGAGTCGTTCGGATTCGAACGCGTCAATTTGCAGCTCGCCCGCGGGTCGAACCCGGGTGTGATCCGGGCGGAGGAGCAGCCCGAAGGCGAAGACGACTCGCTCCGTGGCTTCTTCGACGCCACCCGCGAGGGCATGGTCGAGACCCTCGCGTATCAGGCCGCAGAGCGCCTCACCGACCTCATGTGGATGCCGGTCGACACGGCCCGGCAGGTGCAGCGCGTCGTCGCCGAGGTGCAGCCCGACCAGATCATCGTCGACCACCTTGCGTTCAGCGCCAGGCTGGCGCTGACCGCGGCGCGCATCCCCTTCGCCGATGTCGTGCTCGGTCACCCCAGTGCGCTGCCGGTAGCGGGAGAGGTGTACGGCTACCCGCCGGCGTGGCCGGGGGCGTTCGAGCCGGATCCTGCGTCTTTGACCGCTTTGCGCGAGCTCTGCGACCGCGTCAGCGACTCATTCACCCGCGAGTGGAACACCGCTCTCGCCGAGCTCGACCCGCAGGCGCCACCGAGCGACTCGGCGTTCGCGGAGCACGGCGACCTGCTTCTCTACAACTACCCGGCTGAGCTGCACGACCCCGCAAGGGCGCTGCCGCCTCATGCGTTCTTAGGCTCGGCCGTGCGCGACGAGCCGGTCGATGCCGAGGTCGAAGAGTGGCTCGCCTCGTCCGATTCGCCGTTCGTCTACGTGAGCTTCGGGTCGTTCCTGTCGGTGCGCTCGGACGTGGTGGCTCGGGTCGTGGACGCTCTCAAGTCGCTCGGCCTTCGGGCGGCGGTCGCGGTCGGCTCGGCCGATCGCTCCGATCTCGGTTCCCTCCCGGGTGACTGGTTGGTCCGGGAGTTCTTGCCGCAGGTGCGACTTCTTCGAGCTGCTTCGGCCGCGGTCACGCACGGGGGCAACAACAGCGTGACCGAGGCGATGACCGCGGGCGTGCCCCTGCTCGTGCTGCCGTTCTCGACCGACCAGTTCGCCGGTGCCGAGGCCATCGAGCGTGCGGGGTTCGGCATCGCTCTGGCTCCGAATACGGCTACCGTGCCGCAGCTCGGCGCGGCTCTCCTAGCGGTGTTGGACTTGCCCCGCGAGAAACTCGACGCATTGTCGGCCTCGCTCGGTCAGACGCCCGGGCGCACGCGAGCGTTCGATGCGCTCGTGTCGAACACGAACCTGGCCATGTCGTCGGAGCTGCCGGACGCCTCGCGGTAGCTCTCCATGAGGGTCGCGTTGGCGTCGTAGTGCGGCCCTTCGCGCACCTCGGCCGTGTGATGCAACGCATAGACGGCCCCCTCGTGACGCTGGGGCGGGGCGCCGAGCAGCGACTCGTGAGCGACGAACCAGGCGGCGTCTTCGAAACCCCAGCCGCGGAAGCGCTCGTCCTGCCCGCCGTGGCTCCACCAGGTCGCGGGTGTCGTGACGTAGACCCCCGAGCAGGCGCCGCGCACGAGTTCGAACTCGCAGTCGGCGAGCGGCGTTCCGGCGTGGAACTGCTCGGTGCCGTCGCGCCCGAGCCAGTGGTACTCGGTGTACGGGAGTTGCACGAGCGGCGACGTGCGGGCGGCGGCGATCGCGGACCGCAGCGGGCCGATCTCGGGGAGTGTGTCGGCGTCGCCGATCACGACGACCTCGTCGGCGTTGCGTGCGGCATCGGTCACGCCGATGTTGCGGCAGCGGGCCAGGTTGAAGACGTCGTCACCCGAGTCGACGGTGACGATCTCGGCCTCCGGAAGATGCTCGCGATACCAGGCGACGACGCGCTCGAAGGCGTCCACTCGAGAGGGCTGAGGGCGCCAGGGGAGCACGACGGTGACCATCCGTCGAGCCTAGCTGTGCGGTCAGGGCCGGGAACGCAGGATCCGGCACACGTCGCCCGGATCCTGCGCCCGTCGCGCCTCGAACTGCGCTCAGCCCTGCCGCCTGCAGGTCTGTGGGTCGTTTGCAAATTTGAAGGAGAAACCGCCGGTCGACCGCCGCCGATCGCGATGAATGCGTCGGGTGCCCGTGCATTCTCCTTCGAATTTGCAGCCTGTGCGGGTCGTTCCCGCAGGCACGGTCTCGTGCGGCAGAATACGAATATCGGTCTGGGAATCCAGGCAAGCCTAGGCCGGACTCGAAGGATAAAAGAGAAAAACCCCTGCAGGAACAGGGGTTGATCTCGCCTCGTGAGAGGCCAGTGGTCTGAGTTGCACGTAAACTCGGATAACTGACTATCCGAGTATACGTGTATCCCCTTCCTTCCGGTAGGGGTGCGCAGACCGCAAGCCTCCTGCCCTGGTGATACGGCGGCCCCGAGTCCACTCGGGGCCGCCTCGCCGGTTTCGAACCGCTCAGCGGCGGTGTGAAACGACCTTGACGACCTTGGCCTTGCCGCCGGTGCTCAGCACGGTGACCGTCTTGTTCTTGTTCAGCTGCACGGTCGCGCTCGTGGCGGCCGCGAGGTTGAGGCGCTGCCATGATCCGGTCGCCTTGCGGGTCTGGTCGAGCGGGTAGCCGGATGAGATCTCGGTCTGAGCGAGCACCGAGGTGCGCTGGGCCGCAGTGAGCGCCGGGAACGCGGTCTGGAGCAGATTGCCGGCGCCGGTGGGCACGGAGGCCTTGAGTCCACTCGTGCCGACCTTCGGAATTCCGTACGTGAGTCGGCTCGTGTAGACCTTCACGGCCGACTTTCGATCGGTGACGACCTGAGCCGTTCCGCCGGGCAGCTTTTTTCCGGCGTAGGGGTTGTTCGTGTAGGTCTTCTCCGAGGCGATGCACTTCGCGAGGGAAGCTCCGCACTGCTTCGAGAGGTAGCTCGTGAGCTCTTTGCGGGCAGGTGTTAGAACACCGTCGACGTACGCCTTGTCCGACCAGCGGGCAGCCAGCGCAGCCTCGCCGTCGATGCGACCGCCGATGATGTCGAGCGGGTAATGCACCCCGAGGACGATGCGGTTGTTGCCGGCCTCGGAAGCCCGGGTCAGGATCTCAGGCGCGAGCTGAGGCAGGAGCGTCGCGAGCGTGATTCCGGCCTGATACGCCGTCGTGGTGTGGCCGCTCGGGAGACCCTCCCGTGCAGATGCCTGTCGTGCTGTAGCTCGGCGACAGGGCGACATCGCTCGACGAGAAGCGGTGGCTCGAGTCGACCGCGTCGGCAACGCGCCTGATCTTAAGGTTGCCGGCGGCGTCGGCGTAGCTGTGGCCGACCCGGTTCGTCAGGAGTGACGAGGCGTTGACGACGGTGGGAGAGCAGCCGGCGGCGTCACCGGCGACCGGAGTCGAAGTGGAATCGGTGGGAACGAAGGGGCGCGGGTAGCTGAAGTTCGCTTTTGCGGCGCTCGTGCCGACATACGCGCCCGAGGTGCCGTTCGAGCTGTTGATGAGAGCCGACGTCAGGGGAAGCGCCCCCGAGTTGCGGCCCTTGATGTAGATCGCAGCGAGCTTCGAGCCGAGTGCATCGGCGATCGTCATCGACTGGTCGTACGCCGTGCCGGTTGCGTTCTGGTACTCGGAGTCTTGCAGCGCCCGGAACTTCTGTGCCGTGGTGGCGTGATTGTTGATCCAGACGGCGAGCTTGTCGTTGGCAGCGAGAGTGGGGCCGTCCTCAACCGTGCCGTGCAGGTCGTTCTTACCGGTCGACGTCCAGAACTGGTTGTAGCCGGTGAGCAGCGGGATGAGGTCGGGCGCGGTGGAGTCGCTCGGGTAGGTCGTCGCCGCGGTCGCCGCGGTAGCGGACAGCGGGGTCGCGACAAGAGCCGCGACGGCGACCGCGGCAGCGATACCGAAGCCGGCGCGAGTCAGTGCTCGGGAATGCGTGGGTGTGGGCATGAGTCCTTCTCCGGTTCGCCAGTGTCGCGGGCAGAGCGGCACCGAGGGGGTGGTGAAGGGCTGACGCTAAGACACGGAGTTGACCGGCACCCCACGAACTGGGGTCACGCAGGTGAACAATATTGCGCGGTGTGCACTATCGCGGGTCGGCTGCAGGCGCCGCGGGCCGCGCTGCAAATTCGAAGGAGAAACCGCCACTCGACCCCTGCCGATCGCGATGTTTTCGCCGGCCGAGCGCGGTTTCTCCTTCAAATTTGGAAGTAGGGGCTACACGGCAGACGCGACCTGCCCCAGCGCCGCTCGCGCCGAACCCCACGACGCCAACCGCTCGCGCACGTCGTCGCGTTGCTCTACCTCCAGCGCCGAAGCGAGCGACGCGTCGAGCACATCGTCGATCAGGATCCGTCGGCCCTCGCTTTTCGAGGCGATGGCCGCCTCGACCATGGCCAGGCTCAGCACGTTGCCGTGCACCTCGCCGTCGGGGCTCTCGCCCGTACGGAGGGCACTGACGAACGCCGCGAGGGATCCTGCGATTTCTACCCCGACCGATCCGAGAGCGCCTGGGTTGCCCGGCTGGCCGTCGATCTCGCTCACGGGAGCGTCGTCACCGCTCCAGATCGCGGCGCCGGCCTCGCCCGAGACCCGCCAGGAGCCGTTCCACGACGTCTCGAGGCCGGGGCTGCACCACGAGCCGTCGTACGTGTAGCGCAGGCCGCCCTCGAATTCGAAGATCGCCGAGGCTGCCGCATCGCCCCGGTACCACGACCACGACGGGTTGAACGATTCGCAGTAGACGGCGACCGGTTCGGCGTCGAGCAGGTAGCGGGCCGAGTCGAAGGCGTGGATCGCCATGTCGAGGAGGAGGACGTCGTCCATCTCGTCGCGGAACCCACCGAAGTGCGGGGCCTTGGCGAACTGTGTGCTGAGCAGGCCGAGCCGTCCGAGCAGGCGGGCGTGCTGCTTGAACGCGACGAGCTGGTCGTTGTAGCGGCGCGACTGCGACACCATGAACAGCTCGCCGGTGATCTCGGCCGCAGCGACCAGCGAGAGCGATTGCGCGACGGTCGGTGCGACGGGCTTCTCGCCGAGCACGGGCAACCCGAGGAAGAGCGCCTGGGTCGTCACCGGGTGGTGCGCGACCGGCACGGTGATATCGAGGATCGCGTCGGGCCGGGTCGACTGGACGAGGGCTTCGAGATCGACGTCTACCGGGAGAGTCGGGTCGCCGTAGTGGGCGGCACCGGCACGCGCCGTGTCGAGATCGAGATCGACGATGCCGACGAGTTCGACGTCGGGGGAGGCAGCGACCGTCGAGAGCCACGCCCGACCCATGCCTCCGGCGCCGACCTGGATCACCCGGAGTGGCCGGTCGGCGGAGTCGACCCGGCGGAAGGCGCTCACGCGGAGACCGAGGATCCGGCCGGCGCCGCGACGTCCGACCCCGAAGCGGAAGCCTCCGCCGGAGAGGCAGGGGCCTCGAGCGGGTGGTCGAACGGCCCGGCGTAGTGCTGCCCGTCGAAGTATTCGCCGAGGTCGTAGCGACGGAGCGTCGGCATCTCACGCGGGCGCTCGGGGCGTGCCCACTCGCAGCCGTTGGCGAGTACGCGACGGACGTCTTTGTGGAAGTAGACGGGGAAGTCTTGGTCGCCGGGCGAGAAGTAGAAGATCTTGCCGAGGCCGCGACGGTAGGTCATTCCGGAGCGGAACACCTCGCCGCCGGTGAAGCCCGAGATGAAGATGAGCTCATCGGGCGTCGGCACGTCGAAGTACTCGCCGTACATCTCTTGCTCGGGGATCACGATGGGGTTCGGCACGCCGCGGGTGATGGGATGCTGCGGGTTGACCGTCCACACGAGCTCCTGGTCGTGCTCGCTACGCCAGCGCAGGGTGCAGGTGGTGCCCATGAGCTTGCCGAAGATCTTCGACCAGTGGCCCGAGTGGAGCACGAGTAGGCCCATGCCCGAGAGCACGTGGCGGTGCACACGGTCGACGATGAGGTCGTCGACGTCGGCGTGGGCCGCGTGCCCCCACCAGGTGAGCACGTCCGTGTTCTCGAGCAGCTCGTCGGTGAGGCCGTGCTCGGGCATGTCCATCGTCACGACGGTGATGACGGCGTCGGGGAGGTTCTCCTGGATGCCGGCGGCGATGGCCCCGTGCATGCCGTCGGGGTAGCGCTCGGCGACGTGAGCTTCCACCTTCTCGTGGACGTTCTCGCCCCAGACGGTGATGCGAAGGGGCGCAGCGCGGAGGGGTGACGTGGTGTCAGTCATGGGGAGTCCTTTACTTGACCGCGCCACCGGTGGCACCGGCGGCGATGAATTTCTGGGCTGCGAGAAGCAGCACTATGGCGGGGATGGAGGCCATCACGGCGGCGGCCATGACGGTCGACCAGTCGGAAGTGAACGTGCCGATGTACTGGTAGATGCCGAGGGTGATCGGCTGGACGTCCTGCGTCGTCGTCAGGGTGAGGGCGAACAGGAAGTCGCTCCAGGTGAAAAGGAACGTGAACAGCCCGGCGGTGATCAGCGAGTTGACGCTGATCGGCAGCACGATGGAGCGGAAGGCCCGGAAGTTGCCGGCCCCGTCGACCTTCGCCGCCTCGATGATCGAGGTGGGGATGTTCAGCATGAAGGCCCGCATGATCAGGATCGCGAACGGGATGCCCGCGGTCGAGTCGGCGAGGATCAGCCCCGGAATCGAGTTGAGCAGACCGAGGTCGTTGTACGCGGCGTAGAGCGCGTTCGCGACCACGATGCCCGGGATCATCTGCGAGATCAGGATCCCGAACAGGAGGGCGTTCACGCCCCGCACCTTGAACTGGGCCAGCGCGTAGGCAGCGGGCGTCGCGATCACCAGGCTGATGATCACGCTCCCGAGAGCGACGAGCAGGCTGGTGACGAGGTTGCCCGCTTGATCCTGGAACGCCTGCACGTAGCCGTTGAACTGCGCGTGGATCGGGAACCAGGCCGCCTCGATGGCCGGCCCGGCGGGCTGCAGCGAGATGTTGATCATCCAGTAGACCGGGAAGAGCATGACAGCCAGGATGAGCACGCCGACGGCGGTGAGGAGGTACTTCTTCCCGTTCCCGCGGAGGCGGGGTTTGGGCGTTGCCCCGCGGCCGGAGGGGCGCCGGAGGGGGAGTGCGGTGTCAGTCATCGACGGCCTTCCTGTTGAGGCGGAGATAAACGATCGCGAACAGGGCCGAGATCACGATGAGGATGTTGCTGAGAGCGGCTCCCGAGCCGAAGTCGAACTGTTTGAACGACAGGTCGTACGACTGGGTCGCGATCGTCTGCGTGGCATTCGCCGGGCCGCCGTTCGTCAGGCCGAGGATGATGTCGAGCACCTTGACCGTGTAGACGACTCCGAGGACGAGCACGACGCTGACCACCGGTCGCAGCATCGGCCAGGTGATGTGGCGGAAGGCCTTCCACCCGGTCGCGCCGTCGAGCGAGCCCGCCTCGTACAGCTCTTCGGGGATGTCTTGCAGCCCGCCGTACAGGATCGTCGTGTTGAACGGGATCCCGATCCAGATGTTGACCAGGATCACGGTGATCAGGGCCACGCTCGGGCTTGTCAGCCAGGGCACGGGGCCGATGCCGACTCCGCCCAGGAACTGGTTGAGAACGCCGGAGTCTTGGTCGAGGATCCACTTCCAGACCGCGCTCGACACGATGAGCGGCAGCAGCCAGGGCAGCAGCAGCAGCGAGCGGAGCACGCCCGACAGCGGGAAATTGCGGCGGAAGAACAGGGCGAAGAGGAGACCGATCGCGAACTGCCCGACGATCGAGCCGATTGTGAAGAGGGCGGTGTTGAGCAGCGCGGTGCCAAAGAGCTGCGAGCCGAGCACCTTGACGTAGTTCTGCAGGCCGACCCAGGGGGCTTCGCCGGTGTAGAAGGTCGTCGTCGTGTAGGCCTGGAAGCTCATGATGACGTTCTTCACGACGGGGAAGCCGAAGAAGAGGAGGAGATAGACGGCGGCCGGCACCAGGAACAGAAGTTGGAACAGTCGTTCCAGCTTCATCCCGCCCGGCCTCCGCCGGGGCCGCGGCGACGAGACGCGAGTCTCGTCGGCCGCGGCCCGGCGCGTGGTGCGCGCCTGTGCGGTGGAGGTCATCGTCAGTTGCTCGACTGGGCGTTCTTCAGTGCGTCGGCGGGCGACGACTGACCGGTGAGCGACGACTGCACGGCGGTGTAGATCTTCGTCGCGGCCTTGGGCCAGTCTTCGCCGAGCTCGCCCGTCCGGGCACGAGCGCTGGCGACCAGGTCGACGAACACCTGCTCTGCGGGAACGTCTTTTCCGAACTGCTCGGCCGCGGCGGTCTTCGAGGGGATCGTGTAGCGGAGTTTCGCCATGCCGAGCTGGTTCTTCTCGGAGTTCATGCAGTCGACGATCTTCGCCGCGACCTTCTGCTTGGCCTTGTCGCCGGTGTTCGGCACCGTCCAGACCTCGCCGCCGAGCGGGGCGACCGCGGTGTCGCTGGCCGACTGCACGGGGATCTGGGCGATTCCGTAATCGACCTTGCTGTCTTTCAGGCCGGGGATCTGCCACGGGCCGTTGATCATCATCGCGGTCTTGCCGGCGATGAACTGGTCGTTCACGTCGGCCTGCGTCCAGTTGACGACGCTCTTCGACATCGAGCCGTCTTTCACGAGGTCGGTCCAGAGCGACAGGGCCTCCTCGGTCTGGGGCGTGTTGATGTCTTTCTCGTCGCCGCCGTTCGACCACATGAACGGCAGGAACTGCCAGGTGCCCTCGTAGGTGGCGTTCGCGTCGACCGCGAAGCCGTACTGGCTGCCCTTGGTGAGCTTCTTCGCGTCGGTCTTCAGCTCGTCCCAGGTGGTCGGGGGAGTGATGCCGGCCTTGTCGAGGATGTCTTTGTTGTAGAACAGCGCGATCGTGTTGACGGTGGGGGCGAGGCCGTAGACCTTGTCTTTGTAGGTACCGGCGTCGAGTACGCCCTTTGCGTAGCCGTCGGTCGAGATGCCGTAGTCGGTCAGCGGCGACAGGGCGCCGGTCGCGGCGATCTGCTGCAGGTCGGGGTTGTCGAGCATTAGCACGTCGGGCAGCGTCTTGGAGGAGGCCTGCTGGAGGACCTTCTGGATCAACGAGGATCCTGGCACCAGAGTCCGGTTGATCTTCACGTCGTTCGCGGCCCCGCATTTGTCGAGGTAGTCGCCGATGACGGTCTTGTCGTTGCCCTGGTTGTAGTAGTCGAGGACGGTGATGGAGTCGACCTTGCCGGACGACGTCGAACCTCCGCTGCCGGAGCAGCCGGCGAGCACGAGGGGGATGGTGGCAGCCATGGCGACTGCTCCAAGGGCGGTTCCGAATCGGGATCTAGGCTTCATTGCTTAGCTCTTCTCTTGATGGGTGCAGGGCACGGCATCGTGACTGCCGCGATCGGGAGCCGCAGCCGGATCGCTTCGTCGCGTTCCCGAGTGGGCACGACCGTAGCAGTAAAGCGCTTAGCCAGTAAAGCGCTTAACGCAGATTTTTTGTGAGTGATTCACGAGTACAGTGACTCCACCGGGACCACGAGGGGGCAGGCATGGCGACCATGCAGGAGGTGGCGATCCGCGCGGGCGTCTCGATCGCGACCGTGTCGTTCGTCGTGAACGGCACCAAGAACGTCTCGCCGGGCACGCGCGAGAAAGTCACGACGGCCATGGCCGACCTGGGCTTCCGCAATAACGTCGTGGCCCGTGCGCTAGCCAGCCGTCGCACCCGGATCCTCGCTCTGCTGTTTCCCGCGCTCGAGCACCGCCTCGGCAGCACCGCGCTGCAATTCGTGTCGAGCGCGGCTGCCCGCGCTTCCGAGCTCGGCTACCACCTCGTGCTCTGGCCCGCCGGCACCACCGCCGACGACCTCACCGAGTTGCTCTCGGGCGGTCTGGCCGACGGCGTGCTCGTGATGGAGGTCAAGATGACCGACCCGCGCATCGAGAAGCTGGTCGAGATGGACGTGCCTTTTCTGTCGATCGGGCGCACGTCGGATCCTTCGGCTCTGCCGTTCGTCGACATGGACTTCGAGACCACCGTCGAGAACGGCCTCGATTACCTGCAGGGTCTCGGCCACCGACGAATCGGTCTCGTGATCGAAGACCTCGAGGGCACCTCGATGGACGGCTACGGCCCGCACATCCGCGTCGAGCGGTCGTTCCGGAGCGGCATGCTGCGCCGGGAGCTCACCCCGGTGGTCGTGGCGTGCGGACCCTCGGCGCGAGGCGGCCGGGAGGCGGCCCGGATGCTGCTCGAGCAGGATCCGAAACTCACGGCCGTCATGATCATGAAAGACGACTCCACGTTCGGGCTCGTGAGTGGCCTTACGTCGGCGGGGCTCAGCGTGCCGGACGACGTCTCGATCCTGGCCGTCGCCTCGTCGAACGAGTCGGGGGCCGCGACCGAGCCGGTGCTCTCGACGATGAACGCCCCCGGCCACGAGCTCGGCGGCCTGGCCGTCGAGGCGCTCGTCGCCCGACTCGACACCGGATCGACCGAACTGCCGCACGTGCTGCTGCCCTGCGTGCTGAACGTCGCCGACTCGACCGTGGTGGCGCGCGAGCGGTAGCTCCGAGAAGCCGACCAGTCGCTCAGGCGCCGGCGATTCCGAGTCCCACGAAGACGAGACCCGTCACGGCGAGCGCTGCGGCGAGCAGACGGCGGAAATCCTGCCGACCGAGCCACGAGGATCCGCGAGCCGCGAGCCCGGCCACCCCGGGCAGGCGCTCCCACAGGAGGCCGAGCACGAGGTACGGCCCGATCATGGCCGCGACGAAGACGCCGTAGGCCGCGATGCGCAGGCCCCAGTCAGGGCTCAACCCGGAGATGACGCGGCCGGTGACGTACATGGTCACGACGCCGCTGATGCTCACGAGCGTATTGGCGAAGCCGAGGGCGACGAGGTCGACGGGTCGAGTTCGCCGGGTTCGGGGCCGCCTGATCTTTCGGGGTCTCCGGCTCAGACGAAAGACGACGAAAGCCGTCAGGAGAAGGAGGGCTGCGGCGACGAAGTCGACCGATCGGCGGATGAGAGCCGCCTCGACGCGTCCGCGATAGGAGTCGATGAACGTCTGCGGGTCGACGCTCCGGAACGCGACGAGGAGAAGCGTCGCAGCCACGACCATGCCGAGGCAGAGGCTGCCGATGAGGAGGAGGGGGTGTCGGTCGCCGCGGGTCAGCACGCGGAGGGCTATGCCCGTGAGGGCGGGGCTGAAGCCCATGACGAGCCCCAGACTGATCAGGGGAACCACGGGTGGATGCTAGCGGGCTTCTCAGACGAGCGTGAGTAGATCGTGTTCGACCACGTCGGTCACGCCGAGCACTTTGTAGCCCTCGCTCTCGAAGAACATGGTCACCCGGTCGCCGTCGGTGCTCATCACGGTGCCCTCGCCCCAGGCCGCGTGCGTCACCCGCGAGTCTGTGGGGAAGACCGCAGGATCCGGCGTGCCGTCTGCCGAACCGGTCGCCCCGTCGCTGCCCGGCTCGCTCTCCGCGCGCTCGCAGTCATCGCAGTTGCCGCAGCGCTCGGGCGAGTCCTCGCCGAAGTAGCCCAGCAGGCGCCGTCGCCGGCATCCTGGAGCCTCCGCGAAGGTACGCATCATGTCGATCCGCGACTTCTCGACGCGCTCCCGGGTCTTCGCGATCGCGCGAGCCGCCTCGGCTGCACCGCGCGCGTCGAAGTCACCGACGACCTCGAAGCCGTCGGTGCTCTCGGCCAGGGTGCCGGCTTCGAGCAGCAGGTCGATGAGCCTCGACACCGTGCGGGAGCCGAGAGCGAGCTGGTCGGAGACCTCCCGACGGGTGGCGGGTCGGCCGGCGGCCTCCAGGGCGGTGAACACGGCGCGGAGCTCCGAGCGACGGGGGAGCCCGGACGCGAAGAACGAGCGGAGAGAGAGATCCTCGGCCCGGTAGTGGAGAGTCGCCAGCGCGGGCTCGCCGTCGCGGCCGGCCCGGCCGATCTCCTGGTAGTACGCGTCGAGGGAGTCGGGCACATCGGCGTGCACCACGAAACGGACGTCGGGCTTGTCGATGCCCATGCCGAAGGCACTCGTCGCGACCACGACGTCGACCTCGCCGGCGTGGAAGCGCTCGTGCAGCTCTCCGCGCTCGGCGGAGCGCTGGCCGCCGTGGTAGCCGACGACCGTCCGGTCGGGGCACCGTTCGGCGATCTCGGCGGTGTAGCTCTCGGTCTCCCGGCGGGTGGCGACGTAGACGATACCGGGGGTGACTTCGTCCGCGACCTGATCGACGACGGCCCGGATTTTCTCGTCGTCGTCTTCGTGGCGGACGACCTCGAGCCGGAGGTTCGGCCGGTCGAAGCCCCGGCTGAGGATCAGCGGGTCGTCGAGACGCAGCCGCTCCACGATCTCGTCCCGGACCGGGCCCGACCCGGTCGCGGTGAGGGCGAGGACTCCTGGCCGTCCGAGACGCTCCACGATCTCGCCGAGGTGCAGGTAGTCGGGCCGGAAGTCGTGCCCCCACGACGACACGCAGTGCGCCTCGTCGACGACGACGAGCGCCACTCCCGCGTCCCGCAGTCGATCCACGGTCTCGTCGCGGGCGAGCTGCTCGGGGGCGAGGAAGACGTACGTGATCTCGCCCGCCGCGAGGCGGTCCCAGCTCTCGTCGTTCTCGGCGTCCGTCCGGCCCGAGTTGACGGCGATGGCGGCGGGCGCGTCCGGGCGTCCGATGAGGCCGGCGACCTGGTCGGCCTGCAGGGCGATGAGCGGTGACACGACGACCACGGGTGCGCCGAGTACGGCCCCGGCGACCTGGTAGATCGCCGACTTGCCAAAGCCCGTCGGCATGATGGCGAGCGTGTCGCGTCCGGCGACAACGGCCTCGATGGCTTCGAGCTGAGCCGGGTGGAGATCGTCCCAGCCGAAGAGGTCGGCCGCGGCTCGGGTGATGCGCTCGGTGTCGGTGGTGGTGCGGGTGTCGCTGTGGGTCGGCGTGCTGCGGCGGGTGCGGGCGGTGCTCATGGCGTCTCTTTCGAACGGGAACAGACGTCTAGCCCAGCCCCCCTCGGATCGACACGCCGACCACTGTCAGTTGTTCCCTGGCCGACTCGTACCCCGTCGGCGGCGCGGTCGGGAAGCGTACCCGGTCGACCGGTCGTGCGCTCCCGTCCGCCGGTACGGTCGAACGATGTCCCCCGATCTCGACGCATCGCTCGCCGCCTGGGTGCTGGCCGACTTCGATCTCACTGTGGTCGAGAGACGACGGCTCGACGGCGGTTGGGATCCCGACGCCACCGTCTGGTGGGCACGGGGTAACGACGGGCGAGAGTGGGCCGTGAAATGGACCCGCCGCGACACGCGCTACGGGCTGCGCCTCATGCGGTCCCTCGCCGAGGCCGGCACCGTCGGGGTTCCCAAACCTCTCCTGTCGGGCCGTGACCCCTGGAGCGAGCGACTCGGCGGACGCCTTTCGCTAACCGAGTGGATCTCGGGGGACGACGCCTTCGACGCCGGCCTCGACACGGCTGGCTGGCAGGCCTTCGGCCGTCTGCTCCGCCGGATCCACGAGCACGGGCCGGTCACGTCAGACGACAAGGATCCGGGCCCCGACGCCGCCGACATCATCGGGCCGCGGGCCGAGACCGCTCGGCGCGGCATCCGTCGCTCCGGCATCCACGTCCGCCGGCGGCTGTCTGAGATCGACGCCCTCGTCTCCGCCCTGCCGGACCACGCGGATCCTCGTCTGACGCTCTTCGCACGCCAGTGGCCGGCCGCTCGCGCTCGGATCGAGCGACTCCGCGAGACGGCGCGGACCCTGAGGAGCACGCGAGAGCCGACGAACCGCGTCAGCTGCCACGGCGATCCGCACCTCGGCAACGTCGTGCTCGACGCCGACGGGCGGCCCTGGCTGATCGACTTCGACGATGCCGTCCGCGCGCCACGCGAGGTCGACCTGATGCTCGTCGAGCTGGGTGTGCTCTTCTCCGTCGCCATCTCCGACAGCGATCGGGAGGCATTTCGTCTTGGTTACGGCCCATACCGGGTCGACGAAGATCGCCTCGTGCGGTTCGGCTGCGTTCGCGCCGTCGAAGACCTGGTCGAGACAGCACACGAGCTGCTCACCCACAAGTCGCGCGCCACCGTCGACGAGTTGGTCGATCTCTTCGACGGGATTCTGTCGGACGACGGTCTGGCCGGTCTCGTCGAGTCGCGCCTGCGATCGAATGCGGACGAGGCCAGACGGCTCGATCTCGCCTGAAGGTCGTTGTGACCCGGGCGCTCTCGACCATTCGCGCCTAGTTTTCCTCGTAGACGAACGCGGGGAGAACAACGGTGTCGAAGGCGATCACACGGCGAGGAGTGCTCACGGGCGCGTTCGCCACTGCGGCTGCGGCCACCCTGGCGGCCTGCACCTCGACCCCCGGGCCTGTCGCCGCGGGAGGCGCGGCAGGGTCGAAGGCGGGAAGCCGTGCCGTATCGGGCACTCTGACCTTCGCCTTCTGGGGCGGCAGCGACGGCGAGACGGCGGGCTTCGAAGAGGTCAAGGCGAAGTTCGAGGCGAGGAACCCCGGCACGACGATCGAACTCAAGACCCTGCCCTACGCCGGGTTCTTCTCGAGTATCGATCGCGGCATCGTCTCGAACACCGCTCCCGACGTGTTCCGGGTCGACTACACGTCGATCGGCAAGTACATCTCGCACGGCGTCCTGCTCGACGTGACACCGTACTTCAGCGTCGCCGAGACCGAGGCGTTCCTGCCCGCGTTCTGGAGCGCCGTCCAGTACGACGGGCGCGCGTGGGGGGTGCCGCATCAGACCGATACGAGCGCCGTCGTCTACAACACCAAAGCCTTCGCTGAGGCGGGCATCGGCGCAGTCCCCGACCGCCTCGCCGACGCGTGGTCGTGGGACGAGTTCAGCGCGGTGGCCGCCAAGCTGCGCAAATCGCTGCCGGAGTCCAAGTATCCGTTCGCCTACGACTGGACCGCCGCCGGCGCCTACCGGTGGTCGTCGTTCGTCTACCAGGCCGGCGGTTCCCTCCTCTCGGACGACCTGACGAAACCGGTCATTCCGAGCGCCGCCTCGCGGAAGGCCCTGGAGTTCACGAAGGGCTTCTTCGAGAAGAAGTGGGTGCCCGCCAACAACACCATCAAGACGACCGTCTACTCCGACAACTTCTTCCTCAACCAGACCGTCCCGATGACCTTCATCGGCGACTTCCTCGTGCCCGAGATCGCCGACAAGGCCAACGGCTACCAGGGCGGCGAGTGGGCGACGACGTTCCTCCCGCAGGACGAGACGGCCGCCGCCGACCTCGGCGGCAACGCAATCGTGGCCTGGAAGGGCACCGAGAACCCCGACCTGGCGGCGGCGTTCCTCAAGTTCCTGGTCAGCGAGGATGCGATGAAGCGCTTCTGCGAGCTCGCCACCGAGCTGCCGACGCTGCAGTCTCTCGCCGCCGAGACCCTCGACTATCAGACCCGGCCCGACTCGATGAAGGTCTTCACCCAGCAGGCCACCACGATCACCGACGTCGTCGTGAAGGAGACCACCGTGCCCGGCTTCGCCACCATCAGCACCACCCTGCAGGATCAGCTCGAGCTCGGCCTCACCGGCGGCGACAGCGACACGACACTCCGAGCCATCGCGTCGGGAATCCGCGGGGCGGTCGCCTGATGTCTGCGTCTTCGACGGCGTCGACGCTCCGCCCGGGTCGGATCGATACCAGACAGAAGACCCCGTTCAGGATCCGGGCAACGACCTCCATCGCGGCCAGTGCTTTCCTGCTGCCCAACGTGCTGATGCTCGGCCTGTTCACCCTCCTCCCGCTGGTGTACGCCTTCGTGATCAGTTTCCAGTCGCTCGACTCGCTGGGCTGGACGACGTGGGCGGGCTTCGGCAACTACGTCACGATGGTGACCGACCCGGTGTTCTGGCGCTCTATGGCCAACACGGGCGTTTTCACCCTGTTCACCGTCCCGGTGGGCATGGCCATCGGGCTCGCCATCGCCGTGCTGCTGAACGGCGTCCTCCCCGGGCGCACTGTGTTCCGCTCGATCATCTTCCTGCCCCTTGTAGTCTCCGGCGTCGCCACCGGCGTCCTCGGGGCCTGGATGTTCGACCAGAACAACGGCTTCATCGACAAGATGCTCCAGGCGATCGGCCTGCCGTCGATCGACTGGCAGTCAAACGGTGCCTGGGCGCTCACGGCGATCATCCTCGTCACGCTGTGGCAGCGGGTCGGATTCGACATGCTTATCTACCTGGCCGGCCTCCAGGGAGTCGACCCCGGGGTGCAGGAGGCCGCTCGGGTCGACGGGGCGTCCGCGTGGCAGTCGTTCCGTTACATCACGCTCCCGTTGCTCGGGCCGTCGACCTTCTTCCTGCTGATCATGAACCTCATCTACTCGTTCCAGGTGTTCGACACCGTCTGGGCGATGACCCGAGGCGGACCCGGCTACTCGACGACCACCATCGTCTCGTACGCCTACCGCCTCGCCTTCGACGAATCCGGACCGTCGTTGCTCGGCTACGGGGCCGCGGTCGGCGTCGCCATCTACCTCATCACCCTGGCGATCACCGCCATCCAGTGGCGAGCCAATACCAGGCGCGAGCGCGCCGAGCAGGGGATCTGAGATGTCGTCTCTCACCGATGTGTTCGAGGTCGCGGGCGACCTCCCCGAGATCGCCCGGACGCCGAAGCGGGCGCCCAAGCCCAAACACGGCAGACTTCTCTGGCTCCGCCTGACCGCGGCGATCGTCATCACCGTCGTCATGGCGTTCCCGCTGTACTGGATGCTCCTCACGGCGTTCTCGACCCGGGCCGACCTCTATGCGCCCGGCCTCCACCTCTGGCCGCGCCACCTCACGCTCGACAACTTCGTGCAGCCCTTCGAGGCGTTCCCCGTCTGGCGATGGTTCGGCAACTCGCTGTTCATCGCCGTGATCGTGACGGTCATCACCGTCGTCTGCAACCTGCTGGCGGGCTACGCCTTTGCCAAGCTCCGGTTCCGTGGCCGCAACGCCCTCTTCCTACTGCTGCTGTCGACCATGATGATCCCGCCGCAGGCGATCATCGTGCCGCAGTTCAAGCTCTCAGTCGGCCTGGGCCTCTACGGGTCGCTGTGGAGCGTGATTCTGCCCGAGGCGGCGGTGATCTTCGGGGTGTTCCTCGCCCGGCAGTTCTTCATCGCGATCCCCGACGAGCTGGTCGAGGCTGCACGCGTCGACGGGGCGGGGCACTTCCGGGCCTTCTGGTCTGTCGTGCTGCCGCTCTGCAAGCCCCTGCTCGCGGTTCTCGTGCTGCTGACCTTCATGGGGGAGTGGAACGCGTTCGGTTGGCCCCTCGTCGCGCTCTCGGGCGACCAGAATCAGTTCACCCTGCCCATCGGCATCGTCGCCGACCTTCAGGGTCAGTACACCTCGAACTACGGCGCGATCATGGCCATCAACCTCCTGATGATCCTGCCCATCGTCGTGCTGTTCGTCGCGTTCCAGAAGTACTTCGTCGAAGGTCTGGCGCGCTCCGGCCTTAAGTGAGCGGCCGGCCGCGAGAAGGGCTGCGGCAGCAGTGTGCCGCGCCCGGCTCGGGCTAGCGGCGCCCCGCACCCAACTCGGGGAAATCGGTGTCGCGCCACTCGCCGGTGAGGGGCTCGGCACCCGGCAGAACGGCGCGGTCTTCGCGCTCGCGGAGCTCGACCCGGCGGATCTTGCCCGAGATCGTCTTCGGCAGCGGCCCGAACTCGACGCGCCGGACGCGCTCGTAGGCGGGCAGTGCCGAGCGGGCATGCCCGAGCACGGCCAACGCGGTCTCGGCGGTGGGCTCCCACCCGGCGGCGAGCGTGACGTACGCCTTGACGACATTCAGCTTGATGTCGTCGGGCGCCGGCACGACGGCCGACTCGGCGACGGCAGGGTGCTCGAGGAGGACGCTCTCGACCTCGAACGGCGACACCTTGTAGTCGGACGACTTGAAGACGTCGTCGGTGCGCCCGATGAACGTGATGAAACCGTCGTCGTCGCGCGAGGCGACATCGCCGGTGTGGAAGACGCCGTCCCGCAGGGCCGCGGCCGTGCGGTCGGCATCGCCGAAGTAGCCCGACATGAGATTGACCGGGCCCGCCGAGAGATCGAGACAGATCTCGCCCTCGGATCCTGCCTCGCCGGTGACCGGGTCGATCAGGGTGACCGCGACGCCGGGAAGAGGCTTGCCCATCGAGCCCGGCTTCACGACGTCGCCCGGGCGGTTGCCGATGATGGCCGTCGTCTCGGTCTGGCCGTAGCCGTCGCGGATCGTCAGACCCCAGGCCTCCTCGACGCGGGCGATGACCTCCGGGTTCAGAGGCTCGCCCGCCGAGACGATCTCGCGGAGGCTGCTCGGGCGCGCGCCGAGATCGGCCTGGATCAGCAGACGCCACACCGTCGGCGGCGCACAGAAGGTCGTCACACCGGCCGATTCGAGCTGCCCGCGCAGAGCCGCGGCGTCGAACCTGCCGTAGTTGTAGACGAACACGGTCGCCTCGGCGATCCACGGCGAGAAGAAGCAGCTCCACGCGTGTTTGCCCCAGCCGGGCGAGCTGATCGCCAGCTCGACGTCGCCGGGTCGGAGGCCGAGCCAGTACATCGTGCTCAGGTGGCCGACCGGATACGAGACCTGCGTGTGCACGACCATCTTCGGCCGGGAGGTGGTGCCGGAGGTGAAGTACACGAGGCACGCGTCGTTGCGGCCGGTGGTGATCGACGGGCGCGCGGATCCTTCTGTCGCTTCGGGGTCGAGGGAATCCGGATAGTCGACCCAGGTGTCGTCGGAGGCCGCAGCCGCACCGCCCACAGCGATGCGGGTAAAGTCGCCGGTGACCGTGTCGAACTTGTGCGTCTCGTCGGCGTTCGTGATCACGTGGCGGACGGCGCCGCGATCGATGCGATCTTGAAGGTCGTGCGACTCGAGCATCGTCGAGGTCGGCAGGATGACCGCGCCGAGCTTGATCACCGCGAGCATGGTCTCCCACAGCTCGAACTGGTTGCCGAGCATGAGCAGCACGTGGTCGCCCTTGCCGACACCCAGCCGGTACAGGTGCGTGGCGAGCTGATCGGAGCGAGTGGCCATCTCGTCGTAGGTGGTCTGCGACGAGCGGCCGTCTTCCTCGACGATCCAGAGGGCCACGCGGGAGCTGCCCCGCGCGATCACATCGAACCAGTCGGTCGCCCAGTTGAACGTGTCGCCGACGGCCGGCCATTCGAACGAGTCGACCGCTGCGGCGGCCTCGGCGGCCGAGTCGGCCGAACCGGCCGAGTCGGTCGAACCGATCAGCGAATCACGGGCGGCTCGGTAGGCAGCGGTGCCCGGAGATGTCGTCATGAAGCCATCTTGCCCGCTCCACCTCCGAGTGGGTTCCCCGCTAGCGGGCCTGTACCCAGGGCGCAACCGGGGGCGCCGAGCGCGGCGACTCGGCATACTGGACCCGTAGAGCCGCCCGTGCGACAGGAAACGAGACGACGATGACCCTCCCCGATCAGGAGAGCGGCGACCCGGTGCGCATTCTCGGTGGGCGCTACCGCCTCGAGAAGGTCATCGGTCAGGGCGGCATGGCCGTCGTCTACCGCGGTCACGACGAGACCCTCGACCGGTCCGTCGCCGTCAAGGTGTTCCACGCCGGGCTCGTCGACATCGCCCGCCAAGAGGCCGAGCAGGGGGTGCTCGCCTCCCTCGAGCACCACAACCTGGTCAGCCTTCTCGACGCCGGAGTGACCGAGACCAACGGTCGGCCCGAGCGATTTATCGTCATGCCCTTCGTCGCCGGGCAAAACCTCGAGGAGCGACTCTCGGCCGGGCCCCTTGCGGCACGTCACGTCGCCGAGATCGGCTACGACCTCGCCGAAGCCCTCGACTACATCACCGCGCACGGCATCATCCACCGCGACCTGAAGCCGTCGAACATCCTCCTCGTCGACTACGGCAACCCGACCGATCGTGCCCGCGCCAAGCTGACCGACTTCGGCATCGCGCTCGCCGACGACGTCGAACGCCTGACCGCTGACGGCATGACCACCGGCACGGCGGCTTACCTCAGCCCCGAACAGGCCCGCGGAGCCCACGTCGGCCCGGCCAGTGACGTCTACTCGCTCGGTCTCGTGCTGCTGCAGTGCTTCACGCGGCGCCGCGAGTTCCCCGGCTCGCTCGTCGAGTCGGCGGTCGCCCGGCTCTCGCGCGACCCGGTGGTACCCGAGCCGCTTCCGGCGCACTGGCGGCACGCTCTCACCGTCATGACCGCGCAGGATCCGGCGACCCGCCCAGTGGGCCCCGCGCTCGTGGCGCTACTTCGCGACGTGGTCCTCGCCGAAACCGCCGCGTCAAGCGAGGGGCTTGTCGGCGGTGTCGAGGCCGGTTCTGCCGCCGCCGCTCCTTCCACTTCTGCCGCCGCCACGACCGGCGCACATCCGGCAGCTCTCGACACGCTGCCGGGCGAGGCGCTCGAGCGGCTCACGACGCTTGCGGCCCGACTCTTCGACGCGCCGATCGGTCTTCTCAACGTGATCGACGATGACCGCGTCTGGTCGCACTCGTACTTCGCCGAGGGCGTCGACGACGCGGCCCGGAACATCGCCTTCGACCCCGCATCGCCGATCTCGACCGTTCCGGTCGTCATCCCCGACGGCACGGCCCACCCCGAGATGCGCAACAGCCCCCTAGTCACCGGCTCGCTGGGCCTCCGGTTCTACATCAGCGTTCCCGTCACTCGGCACGACGGTCAGACCATCGGCACGCTGTCGGTGCTCGACGTGGTCGCGCGGAGCGTCACCGAGGGCGAGCTGGCGAACCTCGAAGATCTGGCCGCTCTCGCGGCGTCGCAACTGGAGCTGCGCCAGGAGTCGCTCCGCACCACGAGCGATGCGCTGTCGCTCGGCGACTGGGATCAGCAGACCCAGGCCATGTGAGCATGGCCGACCCGGTGGCGAGCTACCCGATCGGGTAGGGAGGCGGCGGGTAGGGTGGGCCCGTGAACGAGCTCGCGGATCCTGATGTCCATGCGTCTCGCGAGCTCCTCCTCGAGCACGCGCGCACCGTCTCCGAGCAGGCCGACCGGCATGCGGTGACGCTGGAGTCGATGCTCGCCATCCTCCGATCGGGGCGCCTCGACGACCGGGCAGCCCGAGCGCTGGCGATCGACGTGGCCGCGGCCTCGCTCGTCGAGGCGCGGATGGCGACCGACCAGCAGCGCGAGGCGATGCTCGAACCCGTCGTCGGCGCGTTCGCCCGACTTCGAGCCGACCTCCGGCCGCTCGTGCGGTTCGGTGACCTCGACGTGCAGTTCGTCGAGCCTCCCGTCACCGGCCGAGCCCTGCCCGGCGAGGTCGCCCATGCGGCGCGGGCGATCGTCCGGAGCGCCGTGCTGGCCTTCGTCGACACGGGGGAGAGCCGTCGCGTGCGCATCCAGTGGGACTGCGACGGGCTCAACCTGCTCATCGGAATTCGCGACGACGGGCTCGGCGAGTTGACCGTGCACGACGATTCACTCAGCCCGATCGCCGAGCGGGTGTCGGCTCTCGACGGCGAGCTGCGGGTGTCGTCGACTCCGGGCTGGGGGTCGGAGCTATCGGTCGCCCTCCCGCTCGATCCGCCGGCCGAGCCCGATCCGCTGCTCGAGGCCGTCGAGTTGAGCCCGCGCGAGCGCGAGGTGCTGCGGCTCGTGGCGTCGGGTGCGCGCAACCACGACGTCGCTCAGAAGCTCGGCATCAGCGACAACACGGTCAAGTTCCATGTGTCGAACCTGCTGCGCAAGGCCGGTGCGCGGTCGCGCGCGGAGCTGGTGGCGCAGGCGCGCTAGCCGGGTGCTGGCTACTGCGTGTCTGCTCGTCGCGTTGGTCGAGAGTGCGCAAATGGGCCCTGCTGCCCCGCCCGGAGGCTCATTTGCGTACTTTGGCCGGCCCTCGGCGACGGAGGTGGCTAGGGAAAGGTTGGTTAGGCTAACCTAACTACGTGACCTCCCAGGATCCGAACTCCCTCCCCCCGACTGTGGGCGACGACCTCTCGGCCCGGTCGATCGACGTCGCCTACGACGGCGTTCCCGTTGTCCGCGGTGCCGACCTTGCGTTCGAGACCGGCCGGGTCACGGCTCTCGTCGGCCCCAACGGCAGCGGCAAGTCGTCGCTGCTCCGCACCATGGCGCGGCTGCAGAAGCCCGCGGCCGGCGACCTCCGTCTTCGCGACTCCGACGCCCTCTCGCTCTCGATTCGAGACTTCGCGAAGCGGGTCGCGCTGCTCACTCAGGGGCGCCCCACGCCAGGCGGGCTCACCGTTCGCGACGTGGTCGACTTCGGTCGTCACCCGCACCGCAGCCGCTGGGGTCGGTCTGATGCCGGGGGAGCGGCAGCGATCGACCATGCCCTCGAGGTCACCGGCATGACGGCGTTCGCCGAGCGAAGCGTCGAGCACCTCTCGGGCGGTCAGCTGCAGCGTGTGTGGCTAGCGAGCTGTCTTGCACAAGAAACGGGTGTCGTGCTGCTCGATGAGCCGACGACGTACCTCGACCTCCGCTACCAGGTCGAACTGCTCGACCTCATCCGCGATCTCGCCGACGACAAGGGCATCGCAGTCGGAGTCGTGCTCCACGATCTTGACCAGGCAGCCGCGGTCGCCGACAGCGTCGTGCTCCTGGACGCGGGCCGCGTTGTCGCGACCGGCGCACCCACCGACGTGCTCACCTCCGACCTTCTGACCCGGGTCTACGGCATCCGCATCGATGTCGACACCGACCCCGCCACAGGCCGTGTGCGCACCCGCGCCATCGGCCGCCACCACATCCGCAGCGAAAGGCTCCACACCTCCTCATGATGAGACGACGACTCCTACTGACCGCCGCCCTCGCCACCTCCGCCGCGCTCGTGCTCAGCGCGTGCGGCACCACCGAGGCGGCGGCCCCCGAGACGAAGGCGGCCGCCGCGGCGATCTCTCTGACCGACGCGAGCGGCACGAAGATCACCCTCGACGGACCGGCCACGAAGGTCGTCGGAACGGAGTGGAACGTCGTCGAGAGCCTCCAGTCGCTCGGCGTCGCTCCGGTCGGTGTCGCCGATGTGAAGGGCTACAACGCCTGGGATTCCACCGTTCCGGTGGCCGCCGACACGAAAGACATCGGCACCCGCGGCGAGCCGAGTCTCGACACGATCGCCACCCTCGCTCCCGACCTCATCGTGGCGACGACCGATCTGACCACGGCTTCGCTGAAGCAGCTGCGCAAGATCGCTCCCGTGCTGGAGGTCCGCAGCGCTAACGGCACCGGCCAGATCGACCAGATGTTCGAGAACGTCGACCTCATCGCCAAGGCCACCGGCACCGAAGACAAGGCCGCCGAGCTCAAGAAGTCGTTCGACACCACGATCGCCGACAGCAAGAAAGCTCTCGCCGACGCTGGCCTGGACGGCGCGAAATACACCTTCGCCGATGGCTACGTCGACGCCAACCAGGTGAGCATTCGCCCGTACACGGCGACGTCGCTGATCGGCGAGGTGAGCAGCGAGCTCGGTCTCGAGACCGCCTGGAAGCTGAAGGGCGACGCCGACTACGGTCTCGCCGCCACCGATGTCGAGGGTCTGACGAAGCTCGGCGACGTCCAGTTCCTCTACGCGACCAACAAGGTGGACGGCGACGATCCCTTCGCGAAGACGCTCGCGTCGAACGCGGTGTGGAAGTCGCTTCCGTTCGTCGAAGACGACCAGGTGCACCGCCTGCCCGACGGCATCTGGATGTTCGGTGGCCCGGAGTCGATGGAGGCCTACGCTGACGCGGTCGTCGCCGCCCTCGTGAAGTAGCACCGTGACCGCCACCGCCGAGAAGACCGCCGGCACGAGCGCCGAGACGCCAGCGATGCCACAGTCGACAGAGACGACCGCGACGACAGCGACAAGGATCCGGCCCGCCGCCCCGAGCGAACAGCCGCTTCCGCGCCTCCGACTCACCGCGGTGGCGGTCCTCCTCCTGGCGCTCGTGGTCGTGCTCGGCTTGATCGACATCGTGCAGGGCACGGCCGCGGTCGGACCGGCGGAACTCTGGCAGGCCCTCACCGGACGGGCGAGCGAGAGTGGTTCGGCCGTGATCCTGTCGTCGCGGCTGCCGAGGATGGAAGCCGGGATCCTCGTCGGTTTCGCTCTGGGAATCTCGGGCGCCGCACTCCAGGCCATCAGCCGCAACGTCCTGGCATCGCCCGACACGCTCGCGGTCAATGCCGGTGCGTACTGCGCCCTCGCTGTCGCCGCGGTCACCGGTTTCTCGCTGCCGCTGCTCGCCTCGAGCGGCATCGCGTTCGTCGGCGGCCTCGTGGCTGCGGCCGTCGTGCTCGCCCTGTCCGGTCTCGGAAGCGGCACCGTGCGCCTGGTGCTCGCCGGCAGCGCTCTGGCACTCGGCGTCGGTTCGGTGACGAGCGCCCTGATCCTGCTGTTCCCCGAGCGCACGATCGGTCTGTATCAGTGGGGCGAGGGCAGCATCGGCCAGAGCGGCCCGGAGGGCGTGCTGCAGATGCTGCCGGTGGCCGTTGTCGGCGTGCTCGGCCTCCTCGTGCTCGGCCGCCGGATCGACGCGCTCGGCCTCGGCGATGACGCGGCACGGAGCCTCGGCGTCGGGGTGCGCTCGACCCGGACCGCCGCCGTCGCCTTCGCCGTGCTCCTCGCCGCGGTCGCCGTGACTCTGGCCGGCCCGATCGGGTTCGTCGGGCTCGCCGCGCCCGCGCTCGTCCGCCCGCTGATCCGCGTGGTCCCGGGTCTCGTCCGCTCCCGAGCTTTCTTTCCCATCGCCGGGCTCGCCGGTGCCGTGGTCGTCCTCGCCTCCGACGTGCTGCTCCGGCTCGTGATCGGTGCCGACGTGTCGGTGCGCGTGCCGACCGGGGTCGTCACCGCCTTCGTCGGGGCGGTCTTCCTCGTCGTCCTGGCGTTCCGGTCCCGCGACTCCGGGGGAGTCGTCGCGACCGACGGTCATCCGGTCAGGTCGAGGATCCGAGTCGCCACGACGATCGCGATCCTTGCGCTGGTCTTCCTCGCCGTCGTGATCGCCTCTGCCCTCCTGGGTGACGCGAAGCTGCTGCTCGGCGACGTCGCCAACTGGATCCAGGGCCGATCGGGACAGGTCGTGACTTACGTTCTCGACACCCGGGCGCCCCGCGTGCTGGCGGCCGTGGTGGCGGGTGCCGCGCTCGCGTTGGCCGGCACGATGGTCCAGGCCGTCACCCGCAATCCGCTGGCGGAGCCAGGGATCCTCGGGGTCTCCGGCGGAGCCGGCCTTGGGGCTGTGCTGCTGGTCACAACCGTGCCCGCGGCGGCGACCTGGGGAGTGGCGGGAGCCGCGTTCGCCGGCGCCGCGATCGCCGCGCTGATCGTCTTCGGCCTGTCGGCTCGCGGTGGTTTTCAGCAGAACCGCCTCGTGCTCGTCGGCGTCGGCGTCTCGGCCGCCACCACCGCGCTCATCAGTCTTCTCATCGTCCTCACCGACCCCTATAACGCCGCGAAAGCGCTGACCTGGCTGTCGGGATCGACCTACGGGCGCACTCTGCCCGATATCGCGCCGGTCGCGATCGCCCTCGCGGTCGGTCTCGTCGTCTCGGGGCTCGGCCACCGCGAGCTCGACCTCGTGGGGCTCGACGAAGACACGCCGCGCCTGCTCGGGCTCCGGCTGTCGTCGACCCGGCTGGTCTTCCTCGCGGTGAGCGTGCTGCTCACCGGCACCTCCATCGCCTCGGTCGGGGCCATCGGGTTCGTCGGCCTGGTGGCGCCCCACGCCGCGCGGGCACTGGTCGGGCGCCGCCACACGCGGGTGATCCCCGTCGCCGTGCTCCTCGGGGCGATCCTCGTCGGTCTCGCCGACGTCGCCGGCCGCACGGTCATCGCCCCCGCCCAGCTCGGCGCCGGACTCCTGACGGCGCTCATCGGCACTCCGTACTTCGTCTGGCTGCTCTGGCGGTCGAGGCGCTGACGCGAGGCCTGTGAAGCCCGGTGAACCTCGAACGCCCTGCGGCAATAGAGTTGATGGCGGCCCGCCTCGCAATGCTGCCTGAGCCGCGGGCCACGTACTGTTCCGGTATCCAGGAGGACCCCTTGACCGAATCCGCCCCCGTCGACCCCACTTCGACCGACGCGTGGAAGCAGCTCGCCGGCATCGCCGACGGCTTCACCCCCGACCTCCGCGGCTGGTTCGACGCCGACGCCAGCCGGGCCGACCGCTACACCTTCCAGGCCGCCGACCTGACCGTCGACCTGTCGAAAGGCCTCGTGACGGAGGAGATCCTCGGCCACCTGCTGAAGCTCGCCGAAGACACCGGCGTCGCCGACCGCTACCAGGCCATGATCTCGGGTGAGCACATCAACGCCACCGAAGACCGCGCCGTGTTACACACCGCCCTCCGCCGCCCGAAAGACGGCGCCGGCCTCGTTCCCGAGAAGGGCTTCGTCGTCGACGGCCAAGACGTCGACAAAGACGTGCACGCCACCCTCGACAAGGTGTTCGCCTTCGCCGACAAGGTCCGCTCGGGCGAATGGGTCGGCGTCACCGGCAAGCGCATCGAGACGGTCGTCAACATAGGCATCGGCGGCTCCGACCTCGGGCCCGTGATGGTCTACGAGGCCCTCAAGCCCTACGTGCAGGCCGGACTCGAGGCTCGCTTCGTGTCGAACATCGACCCGACCGACGTCTACGAGAAGACCGCCGACCTCGACCCCGAGACCACGCTGTTCATCGTCGCGTCGAAGACCTTCGGCACGCTCGAGACCCTGACCAACGCCCGCCTTGCCCGCGAGTGGCTCTGGAAGAAGCTGGCCGATGCCGGCGTCCTCGCCGACAGCGATGACGCCCGCAAAGACGCCGTCGCGAAGCACTTCGTCGCCGTCTCGACCGCCCTCGACAAGGTCGCCGCGTTCGGCATCGACCCCGAGAACGCCTTCGGCTTCTGGGACTGGGTGGGAGGCCGTTACTCGGTCGACTCCGCCATCGGCACCTCCGTCGTCATCGCGATCGGCCCCGACAACTGGCGCGAGTTCCTTGCCGGCTTCCACGCCCTCGACGAGCACATGCGCACCACGCCGCTCGAGCAGAACGTGCCCGTGCTCATGGGCTTGCTTAACGTCTGGTACTCGAACTTCCTCGGCGCGCAGAGCCACGCGGTGCTTCCGTACGCGCAGTACCTCAGCCGCTTCCCGGCCTACCTGCAGCAGCTCACCATGGAGTCGAACGGCAAGAGCGTCCGCTGGGACGGCTCGCCCGTCACGACCGACACCGGCGAGGTCTTCTGGGGTGAGCCCGGCACCAACGGTCAGCACGCGTTCTACCAGCTGATCCACCAGGGCACTCGCCTGATCCCCGCCGACTTCATCGCAGTGGCCAACCCCGGCCACCCGCTGAAAGACGAGACCGGCGACGGTGCCGGAGTGGAGCCCGGCCAGGATGTGCACGAGCTCTTCATGGCGAACTTCTTCGCTCAGACGAAGGCGCTGGCATTCGGCAAGACCGCTGACGAGGTGCGCGCCGAGGGGACGGCCGAGTCGGTCGTTCCGGCCCGCGAGTTCAGCGGCAACCGTCCGACTTCGTCGATCCTCGCCCCGGCACTTACTCCGAGCGTCGTCGGCCAGCTGATCGCACTGTACGAGCACATCGTGTTCGTCGAGGGCACCATCTGGGGCATCGACTCGTTCGACCAGTGGGGCGTCGAGCTCGGCAAGCAGCTCGCCCTCCAGGTGACGCCGGCCGTCGGCGGCGACGCCGAAGCCCTCGCGGCTCAAGACTCGTCGACGAAGGCGCTCATCGAGAAGTACCTCGCGCTGCGCAAGTAGACGGCAGACGCCATCGAGGCCGGGTCGCTCCACTGGGAGCGGCCCGGCTTCTTCGTCTTTGTGCGGCGATTGCCGGATCCTGCGCGATGTGGGCCTGAACTTGCTCGGCGCGGGCCCGAACCTGCGCGGCGCACAGGCGCGGTGCCTATCGTTCACGGAGCACTACCGATAGGAGAACCTCATGGACACCATCAACGGCGCACCCGACCGACGCGACAGCGACGACCCCACCTTCGACAGCCCCCGATCGGAGGAGGCCACGGAGGAGCTGCAGAACACCGACATCACGGATTCGCCCGCCGTGGACGGCGACACCGACGTCGACGCGGTAAAGGCGCTGCCCGGCACCGGCGGCCCCGACGACGGCGGCGACATCGAAGTCGACGAGTCGGAGCTCAACCTCTCAGGCGATTCGATCCCCGGTCACCCCAAGCCCGGCGATCGCCGCGCGCACTAGCTCGCACGGCTCGTTCTTGCTGCTCTGCCGAGTGGTGAGACTCCCCGAATGGCCCATCCGCACCGACGCGGATGGGCCATTTCTGGAGTCTCGCCGAAACGCGCAGGCGGCCGGAGCATACTGGGAGCAGGATCCGCGACAGGTGTCGGAGAACGACCTCCGGCAGCGCTCTTGCGGAGGAGGAGAAACACTCATGAAGGCACTTCGATACACCGCCATCGGCCAGGCTCCGGAGGTCGTCGACATTCCCGTTCCGACACCCGGCCCCGGGCAGATCCTGCTCAAGGTCACCGCGGGCGGTGTCTGCCACTCCGACGACTACGTCATGGGACTCAGCGAAGAGGAATACACCGGCGCGGGCTACCCGTTGCCGATGACTCTCGGTCACGAGGGCGCGGGTATCGTTCACGAGCTCGGCGAGGGCGTCGAAACCGTCAAGGTCGGCGACGCCGTCGCTGTGTACGGCCCGTGGGGCTGCGGCTACTGCCACAACTGCTCACAGGGTCACGAGAACTACTGCACCAACGCCGCCGCACTCGGCATCACGCCTCCGGGGCTCGGAACAGACGGCTCGATGGCCGAGTACATGCTCGTCGACGATGCCCGTCACCTCGTACCGCTCGGTGACCTCGACCCGGTCAAGAACGTCTCGCTCACCGACGCCGGTCTGACGCCGTACCACGCAATCAAGCGGAGCCTGCCGAAGCTCGGCGCCGGCACATTCGCCGTGGTGATCGGAACCGGCGGTCTCGGTCACGTGGGCATCCAGATCCTGAAGGCGCTGTCCGGGGCGACCGTCATCGCGCTCGACGTCAGCGACGAGAAGCTCGAGCTGGCCAAGCACGTCGGTGCCGACGTCACACTGATCAGCGACGCCTCTGCGGCCGAGAAGATCCGCGAGATCACCGGCGGTCTCGGTGCGAACGCGGTGTTCGACTTCGTCGGTGCGAAGCCCACCATCCCGTTGGCAGTGTCGGTCGCGGGGATCGACTCCGACGTCACGATCGTGGGCATCGGAGGCGGCGACGTGAACTTCGGCTTCGGCACCATTGCCTACGACGCCGCCGTGCGGGTGCCGTACTGGGGGTCGCGGAGCGAGCTCATCGAGGTGCTCGATCTGGCGCGTGCCGGCAAGATCGACGTCGAGGTGCAGGAGTACTCTCTCGACGACGGCGCGCGTGCTTACGCCGACCTGGCTGCGAGCACGATTCGCGGCCGGGCTGTGATCGTCCCGTAGCCGGTTCGCCCCCGACTGGCGGCGAGACTCCAGTAGTTGCGGGTGCAGGGCGCCCGCACCAGCAACTACTGGAGTCTCGCCGTTGAGCCTGACGGGGGGAAAGGGCAGCCCCGTGCCGGCAGCAACCCGGCAGCCCACTCACCGTCGTGCGAAGAGCGCCAGCGTCGGGGCGTGACGAGCAACGCCGGCCTCGACGATGTCGGGGTTCGCGGCGTACCACTCGAGGTGCTCGCGGCGGACGATTTCCGCAGAAACGTCGGCACCGTCGACGACCCAGTGGTCGCGAGGCGCGTCGGGCAGCCCGAACGCCTCGACGACGACGGGCAGGCGCGGCGCGTGCACGCGGTTCAAGAGCGGCCGCCCAGGATCCGCGACCCGCTCAGACAGCCCGAGCCGCGCGCGCACCCGGCCCGCGAGGGCCTCGAACACGGCGTTGCCGGGGTGGTTGATGGTCCGCATGAGGTCGAACGACGAGGGGTTTGCGAAGAGGTCCGAGACGGTGATCGTGTCGTGCGCCTCCTCGCGGCGCGTGAGCTCCGCGATCGACTGGGCGGCGACCGCGCGGACGACCTCGACGGACGGGTGCGCGACGGGTGCCCCGGCCGCCTCGGCGAGCAGCAGCAGGTCGTGGTACTCCACGAGGGGCGGCACGAGAGACGCGTCACGCGGCGGCCGGACGATCGCGTGGGTCGGGTACAGCCCGGCGAAGCGGATCACCGGCACGGTCACCGTGCGGCCATGAGGCATGCGCGCTGTGAGCTGACGCACGCCGAGGGGGAGGCCGTGGTAGTCGTCGCGAACGGGCTGACTGATCAGGAACGAGGCGCGGGCGAGCCACCGATCGAGGTGCGGGAGGTCGGATGCGGTGAGCTCGTGCACGGCGGGCATGCGAATCGTGGTGAGGTCGGGGCCGGAGAGCAGGATCCTCGTCGATTCCGCCTGGCAGTTACCGACCACCAGGGCGACCGGGCCCGTGTCTTCCGGCTCGTCGAGGCCGTAGAAGTGCGAGTAGTGGAGGGTGCGCGGATCGGTCACCCTCCCCATCTTCCTCGCCGCAGACGGCCCGAGTGCGATTTGCGACACCCGTGGGGAATTTCCGAGCGGTGGCCGGTTGTTGGCAGGGGAGGCGCAGGTGCGCCTCCGCCCGTCACGGGAAGTAACCGTGACTGGACACCCCGAGCGAGAAACGGAACGATCGACCAGTGCCCGACACCCTCGATACCGCAGCAGCCACCGCCGAGAGCGGACGAGACTCCTGGCGCGAAGGCCGCCTCGCCGGTGTGGCGTCGCCGCAGGGCAACCTGGCGCTCATCGAGACCCGCTGGCTCAGCGAGGGCACCGAGATCACCGACGCCGAGGCTCTCGACGGTCAGCCGAGCACGGTTACCGTCACCAGGCTCACGCGAGCCGACCTCGACACCGGTCGCCCCGAGCACGGCATCCGTCTCTGGGATTCCGCGTCGCCCGCGATCGAGCACTTCGACACGATCTCGCTCTTCCCGTTCGACCCCGACTGGGTGATCGAAGCCGAGTTCACGCCGGTGTCGGGCGACCGTGTCGTCCCTTTCGAGCACATCCGTGACAACGGCTCGTCGCGCGACCTCGTCGTGCCCGGCGACATCACCTTCCGCCGTGACGGCGTCAACTACCGGCTGAGCGCCTTCGACGATGGCGGCGTGTTGCTGCTCGTCTTCGGGGACGCCACGAATGGCAGCTCCGACCCGTCGATCTCGACCTACGGATCGGGCCGCTTCCTGTTCGTGCAGCGCCCGTCGGGCGACGCCGGATTCGCCGACGCCGGCCCGGTCGTGCTCGACTTCAACCGGGCCTTCGTGCCGCCGTGCGGTTTTTCGGAGCAGTACAACTGCCCGCTGCCGCCGAAGCAGAACCGGTTCGCCGGGCCGGTGCTGGCCGGTGAGCGCGACCTCGTGCTGCGCGACGGCTTCGACATCCACCAGCACTGACACCCCCACCAACACGCACCCCGGCACAGCCCACAGCCCTCACCCCCCCACCACAGCCCCACCCAGGAGTCCCTCCCGTGAAGAAGAAACTCGGTCTCGCGACCGGCATCGCGCTCGTCTCGGCCTTGGCACTGGCCGCGTGCTCCGGCACGTCGAGCTCGTCGACCAAGCCCGCCGACGCCACCATCAACATCGGCTCGGTCTACGAGCCGCAGAACCTCGACAACACCGCCGGCGGTGGCCAGGGAGTCACCGAGGCGCTGAACGGCAACGTCTATGAGGGCCTGTTCCGCCTCACCGACACCGGCAAGGTCGAGAACCTCCTCGCGAAGAGCTTCAAGAAGTCGGCTGATGGCCTCACCTACACGTTCGACCTGCAGTCGGGGGTGACCTTCCACTCGGGGGCAAAGCTGACCAGCGCTGACGTGAAATACAGCATCGAGAAGGTGTTGGCCGACGACTCGCAGTCGGCCCGCAAGTCGAGCCTCGCGCCGATCTCGAGCGTGTCGACCCCCGACGACTCGACCGTCGTCGTCAAGCTCTCCAGCCGCTCCATCTCGCTCCCGTACAACCTGAGCTACGTGTGGATCATCGACAGCGCGGCGAAGAATCTGAAGACCAGCGAAGACGGCACCGGCCCGTACGAGCTCGACTCCTGGAAGCGCGGCTCCACCCTCAGCCTCACGAAGTACAAGGGCTACTGGGGCACCGCGGCGAAGAACGCCGGAGTCGTGTTCCACTACTACTCCGACGCGACCGCGCTCAACAACGCGCTGCTGACGAACGCCGTCGACGTCGTCACCAGCGAGCAGAGCCCCGATGCTCTCGCCCAGTTCACGGGCAACTCGTCGTACAAGGTGACCGACGGCAAGTCGACCACCAAGCTGCTGCTCGCCTTTAACGACAAGGTGGCGCCGTTCAACAAGGTCGGCGTGCGCAAGGCCATCACCTCGGCGATCGACAACAAGCAACTTCTGAACTCGATCTGGGGTGACTACGGCACCCTCATCGGCTCGATGGTGCCGCCGACCGACCCCTGGTATGAAGACCTCACCGGCGTGAACCCCTACGACGTCACCCTCGCCAAGAAGGAGCTCGCCGCGGCCGGCTACGCCGACGGCTTCACCTTCACGCTCGACACCCCGAACTACGACCCGCACCCCGCCGCGGCGCAGATCATCAAGAGCGACCTGGCGAAGGTCGGGATCACCGTGAAGATCAACATCATCACGCCCGACACCTGGTACTCGAAGGTGTACCAGAAGCACGACTTCCAGGCGACGATGCAGGAGCACGTCAACGACCGCGACGTCGTCTTCTACGGCAACCCCGACTTCTACTGGGGCTACGACAACAAGCAGGTGACCGGCTGGGTCGACCAGGCCGAGCAGGCCTCGACGACCGACGAGCAGACCGCTCTGCTGAAGAAGGTCAACACGCAGATCGCCGACGACGCCGCCTCCGACTGGCTCTACCTCTACCCGCAGATCGTCGTCGCCTCGTCGAAGCTGTCGGGCTACCCGGTCAACGGGCTGAACTCGCAGTTCTACGCCTACGACATCGTGAAGAAGTAGGCTTTCCCGCTCGATGGTCTCGTATTTGATCCGACGCTTCGCGTTCCTCGTCGTCACCCTGGTGCTGGCGTCGATCGTGCTGTTCGTGCTGCTCCGGCTGCTGCCGGGCGACCCGGCGAACGCGTTGCTGTCGGTCGGGGCGACCAAGGAGCAGATCGCGTCGGCCCGGGCCGACGTCGGTGCCGACCTGCCGGTGATCGAGCAGTTCGTTCGCTGGTTCTCGCAGCTCGCCCGCTTCGATCTCGGCACGTCGTACATCTCGGGGCTCCCGGTGGGCCCCGAGATCGCCCAGCGTCTCGTCGTCACGGTGCCGCTGACACTCCTGGCCTTCGTGCTCGCGGTGATCATCGCCGTCCCGGTCGGGTTCGTCGCGGCGTACAAGTCGCACCGCTGGTACGGCGTCGCGCTGTCGGCGGTGTCGCAGCTCGGAATCGCCGTGCCGGTCTTTTGGATCGGCGTGCTCCTGGTGACCTTCTTCGCACTTCGCCTGCAGCTCCTGCCCGCCGGCGGATTTCCGCAAGACGACTGGCAGGATCCTGCCGCAGCACTTCGCTCCCTGGCCCTTCCGGTCATCACCGTCGCGATCGTCATGGCGGCCTCGGTGACCCGGTATGTGCGGAGCGCCGTGCTCGACGTGCTCGGCAGCGACTATCTCCGGTCGTCGAGAGCTCTCGGCGCCTCCTTCGCCGAGGCGATGTGGCGGCACGGCCTCCGCAACGCGTCGGTGCCGGTCATCTCGATCCTCGGCATCGAGCTGGCGACGACGTTCCTCGGCGCGGTCGTCGTCGAGAGCGTGTTCGCTCTGCCAGGGCTCGGCAGCATGCTCCTGACGTCGATCGCGCAGCACGACTACCCCGACATCCAGGGTGTGCTGTTCGTCAGCACGTTCGCCGTCTTGATCGTCGGGTTCCTCGCCGACACCGCCCAGCGACTCGTCGACCCGCGACTTCGGGCCAGCGTGAGTGGTAACCGTGGCGGTGGCAGCGGCGGTGGCGGTCGCCGTCGCGGCGTCGGCCCGGCGAGCACAGCCGTGCCGGTCGCCGCCCTGCCGGGTACCACCGACCCCGGGGTGGTGCGCTCGTGAGGCGCCGGTCGATCACACTCGCGATCGGTGCGGTTCTCGTCGGCATCATCCTCGCCACCGCGGTCGTCTCGTTCTTCTGGCTGCCGTACCCGCCGTCCGACATCGGCGGCGGTCGTCTCGCACCTCCGTCGGCCGCCCATCTGGCCGGCACCGACAAACTCGGGCGCGACCTGCTGACACAGCTGATGATCGGCGCCCGCATCGCCCTGCAGGTCGGCGCCGGATCGGTCGCGATCGGAGGCGTGCTCGGCATCGCCCTGGGCCTTGCCACAGCGTTCGCCCAGCGCTGGCTCGACGACGGCCTGTCGGCGGTGCTCGACGTGCTGATCGCCTTTCCGACACTGCTCGTCGCCATGCTCGTGGTCGCCGCGAGTGGAGCGTCGCTCGGTTCGGCCATTCTCGCGATCGGCCTCGCCATGAGCGCGGTCGTGGCACGACTGACGAGGATCCTGGCCAAACGCGTGCTCTCCCTCGACTACATCACGGCCGCCCGAGTGTCGGGCACGCGCTGGCCCGGCCTGATCCTCCAGCACGTTCTGCCGAACATCTGGCCGACGGTCGTGGTGAACCTCGCCCTGCAGTTCGGTCTCGCCGTGCTCGCGGAGGCCAGCCTGTCGTACCTCGGCCTGGGTAGCCCGCCACCCAACGCGTCGTGGGGGAGCATCCTGCAGGAGGCGCAGGGCACCGTTCTCGTCGCTCCGATCGGAGCGGTGGCACCGGGCGTTCTGCTCGTCGTGCTCGTGATCGGCGTGAATCTGGTGGCCGACGGGTTGCGCGACGTCGGAGACCCGACTCGGAGGGGGCGCGCGTGAGCGCTACAGCTGCATCAGCGACGGCCGCGACGGATCCTTCGGGTCTGGTCGTGACCGACCTGACCATCCGCGGGGCGTCCGGTGTCGCGCTCGTCGACGGGCTGTCGTTCGCGATCGCTCCGGGCAGGCGGCTCGGCATCATCGGCGAGTCGGGCAGTGGCAAGTCGCTCACCGCGCTGGCCGTGCTCGGCCTGCTGCCCGAGGCCCTCGTCGGCACCGGGTCGGTGAGGCTGTCGGGCCACGAGGTGATCGGCACGGCCGAACGCGCTCTCGTGCCGCTGCGGGGGAGCGAGGTCGCGATCGTGTTCCAGGAGCCGCTGACGTCGCTCGACCCGCTGATGCGCGTCGGACGCCAGCTCGCCGAGCCGGTGCGCCGGACTGCCGCACGAAGCGGCCAGAAGCTGAGCCGGGCAGAAGTGCTCGACCGCGTACGGGAGGCGCTCGTGGAGGTGAGTCTGCCGGATCCTGATCGGATCGCATCGGCGTACCCCCACGAGATCTCGGGCGGTCAGCGCCAGCGGGTGGCCATCGCCCTCGCTCTCGCCTCCCGACCGAAGCTGCTGATCGCCGACGAGCCCACCACGGCGCTCGACGTCAGTGTTCAGGCGGAGATCCTCGCCCTGCTGGATCGCGTCGTCGCCGATCGGGGCATGGCGCTGTTGTTCATCAGCCACGACCTCGCCGTCGTCTCGCGGGTCGCCGACGACGTCGTGGTGCTGCGAGAAGGTCGGGTGGTCGACCGCGGCTCCCTCGCTGTGTTGATCGATGCCCCCGGCTCCGACTACACGGCCGAGCTCGTCGCCGGCGCCCGCGTGCTCGACGACGCCCTCGATGCGCCCGGGAGGCCGTCATGACCGCCCCTCTCGTGCAGGCGACCGATCTCGGCTTCTCGTACCGGGGTGCCGCGCCCGCCCTCGCCGACGTCAGCTTCTCGGTGGAGGCAGGTCGCAATCTCGGCATCGTCGGAGAGTCGGGTGCCGGCAAGACCACTCTGCTGCGACTGCTGCTCGGGCTGACCCGGCCGACGATGGGCACGCTGTCGACGAACGGCGTCCCGTTCGATGCGGGCGATCGCGCAGCCCTTCGATCGCACCGCACGTTCGCGCAGGCCGTCTTTCAGGATCCGTATTCGTCGCTCGACCCCCGTCAGAACGTCGGGCGCATCGTCTCCGAGCCCCTGCGGTCGCTGAGGTTGGAGTCGAGGGCGTCCGGCGTCCACGAGCGCGTCGCCGCGGCCCTGACGTCGGTCGGGCTTCCCGCCGATGCCGCGACTCGCTTTCCCCACGAGTTCTCGGGGGGTCAGCGCCAGCGCATCGCGATCGCCCGCGCCATCGTGGCGCGGCCCCGCCTCCTCATCGCCGACGAGCCGGTCAGCGCCCTCGACCTGTCGACGCGCGTGCGCATCGTCGACCTGCTGTCGTCGCTGTCCGCCGACGGGCTGACTGTCGTCGTCGTCTCGCACGACCTCGGCACGGTGGCGGCGCTGTGCGAAGAGACGCTCGTGCTGGAGAAGGGCCGGGTGGTCGAGCAGGGTCCGACGGCGTCGCTGCTCGCCGCGCCCGCGCACCCGTACACGCAGAAGCTGCTGGCTGCTGTGCCGCGCCTGCCCAAGCGCTGACTCGCCCGCCGCCCCCGCTCCCTCTCTGCCTCCACCACGAAACGGCGAGACTCCAGTCGATGCGGGGCGACAACCGTCGCACCCGCACCTCCTGGAGTCTCGCCGCTGGGGGAGAAACCCCTAGATCACTTCGCCGCAGTAACCGTGAGCTTCACCGACGTGGTCGTCGCCTTTCCGGCCGAGTTGGTGAACACGGCCCGGAACAGGCGGCCGTTCGACACTGACGTCGGCTTGACGGAGTACGTCTTCGATGTGGCGCCCGCGATGGCCGCCCACGTCTTGCCTCCGTTGGTGCTCCGCTGCCACACGACGGTCGGGGTCGGTGACCCGGAGGCCGCCGCCGACATCGTCGCCGTGGCACCCGACTTGACCTTGACCGACGCCGCCGGCTGCTTCGTGATGACGGGCTTGGTCGCCGGAGCGGCCGCCACCGTCACCTTCTTCACCGCGCTGACGTTGCCCGCGACATCGGTGGCCCGGTAGCTGACCGCACCCGAGACCGTTGCCGTGCCGGAGTAGGTCTTCCAGGTCTTCCCGTCCAGCGAGTACTGGATCGAGGCGACACCGGAGAGCGCATCCGTGGCGGCGAGCGTGAGCTTGCCCTTCGCGGCGCTGGTGACCGAGGTGGTCGGAGCCGTCGTGTCGATCTTGATCGTGGCCTTGGCCAGCTTCGAGATCGAGCTGTCGGTTCCGACGGCGAGGGCGTGGATCGCGTGCTCGCCCTCTTCGGTGACGGTGATCGGCTTCGTGTAAGGAAGCAGTTCGCCGTCGTCGACCGACAAGTAGAGCTGTGCGTCGTCGTCGGTAGAGGTCACCGTGACCGCCACCGCCCTCGAGTACCAACCCTTCGCGTTCGGAGCCGTGGTGGCGCCGATCGCGACCGAGGGGCCCGTGCCGGTCTGGTTCGAGAGAACCGCGCCGCGTGTCACCGTGAGGTAGTTCGTCAGGTTGTCGAACTGGCCGGTGTACGGAACGACCTTGACGCCCGAGACGCCCTGCGCGGCAGCGAGCTGCTCGAAGCCGGCCGTCTGCATCGCGGTGGACAGCACCCGGCTGGCGCTGCGCTGGAGGTCTCCGAGACGCAGGTTGTAGCCGGTGGCCGGGTAGTCGCCCTTGACGGTGACCGTGTACGAGACGACGGCCGAAGCGGCGTCGGACGGATCCTGGTGTACGACGTCCGTGACGGTGATGCCGGCCTTCTGGGCCGCCGTCAGAGCCGTGCCCGAGAGCAGCGACTGCACGTCGGCGTACGCGGCCTGTACCGAGGCGTAGGGCGCGTTGGCCTGGAACGTCTCGTTGTTGATCGCATCGCGGGTCGTCGTGCCGGACACCGGCACCTTCGTGAGGTCGGTGCTGCCGTTGACCGTCGTCGGGATCGACTGCGTGCCCGTGGCCGACGGCACGAGGCCGCCGAACTGCCACGAGTACGAGGTGCGGGTCGGGGTGACCGTCTTGGTGTAGGCGGGAAGACCCGACACGTCGATCGTCGGCGTGATCTTCTTGAGGGCGTTCAGGATCTCGTTCGGGTTTCCGCCGGGCTCGATCAGGTCGTTTCCGGCGTACATGACACCCGTCGCTCCGGTGCGGGGGCCTGCGCCCCAGTCGGTCATGACGAGTCCTTTGAAGCCCCATTCACCCCGGAGCACGTCGGTGTCGAGGTCGTAGTCGCCCGAGGCGTAGCTGCCGTTGATCTTGTTGTATGAGGTCATGAGCGCCATCGGCTGCGCACTCTTGACCGCGATCTCGAAGCCGCGCAGGTAGATCTCGCGGCTGGCCCTCTCACTGATGACGTCGTTGCTCGTCGTGCGGGCGCTCTCCTGGTTGTTGCCGTAGAAGTGCTTGATCGTGACGCCCTCGCCGGGAACGCTCTGCACGCCCTCCGTCATGGCCGCCGCGGTCAGGCCGCTCAGCAGCGGGTCCTCGGAGTAGTACTCGAAGTTGCGGCCGTTCAGCGGGTCGCGGTGGATGTTCATGCCGGGGGCGAGCCAGAGCGAGACGCCGTACTCCGACATCTCCTGTCCGACCGCGTTGCCGACCTGGGCGACGAGCTCAGGATCCCAGGTCTGGGCGAGGAGCGTGCCGATCGGCCAAGCCGTGCCGAACTGGTAGGTCGCCGGAGTGGACGAGATCTTCTGTGTGATCCGCAGGCCTGCGGGGCCGTCGGCGAGTGTCATGCCGGGGAGGCCGAGGTTCTCGTACTTCGCGGTGGTGTAGCCCGCTGCTCCGACGGCCGTGGCCGTCGTTCCGGCGGCGCTGGCACCTTCGACGATGTTCGCCAGCTGCGTGGCGCTGAGACCGGCGACGAACTGCTCCATCGTGATCTTGCCCGACTTGACGTCGTACAGGGTTCCGGCGGGGTCGACGGTGACCGCTTCGGTCGTCTCACCGGTCTTTGCCGCATACGGTGCGCCGGTGCCCTCCCAATCGGTCGTCGCCCTGTTGAGGTAGGCGGTGACCGACGAGATGGTGTCTTTGTCGATTGCGTAGTACGGCGAGTCGGTTCCGACCGGGACGTCCTGTTCGAACTCCGACGCATTGTTCACGGTGGTGAACGACGACGAAGCGACATTGACGACGGGGGCGTCGGCGAGCTGCGCCTTCTCCTCCGGGTAGGTGTAGAAGTCGGCCGGGTCACTGGTGAGCTCCGAGGTCGGCTTCTGATCGTTCAGCTCGTTGGCGAGCTGCTCGGTGGTGACCGTGGAGTCGAGCCGGATCTTCGCTGCGACGCGCGTGTTCCGCGAGGAGTCGCCGACGCGGATCGCGTAGTCGCCGGCTTCGAGCGTGTAGGCCGCCTTCGACTCGTCGTAGGAGGCCATGTCGGTGGTGTTGTACCGAATGGTCACCGTCTGCGAGGCGCCGGGCGCGAGAGAGTCGGTCTTCGCGTAGCCGGAGAGCTGCTGGTAGGGCTTGTCGAGCCCCGTCTGCGGTGCCGAGAAGTACGTCTGCACGACGTCCTTGCCCGAGTAGGTGGTGCCGACGTTGGTCACCTTGGCCTTGACGGTGACCGAGGTGGGCGTGGCGGCGACCGACTTCGGCTCGACCTGGAACTGCGTGTACGACAGCCCGTAGCCGAAGGGATACTCGACGACGCTCGCCGGATCGGTGGCGTCGACCTTCTTGTACTGCGAGTCGAAGTAGCGGTAGCCCACGTAGATGCCCTCGCTGTACTGCTCTTCGGCGGTGTTGCTGTCGTTGCCAGCGAACGTCGCCGACGCGGGGTAGTACGAGTACTTCGAGGCCCAGCTGTCGGTGAGCTTTCCCGACGGCGTGACCGTGCCGTTCAGCACCTGGGTGAGCGCGGTGCCGGATTCCTGGCCGGCCTGGCTCATCAGCAGCATCGAGTCGAGCGGCTTGCCGCCGTCGGGGTCGTTTGCGGCTTTGTTGATGTCGTCGAAGAACGCCGTGTCGACGATGCCGCCGACGTTCAGCACGACGACGACCTTTTTATAGGTCTGCCCGATGAGCTGGAGGTCGTCCTTCTCGGTGTCGGTCAGCTGGTAGTCGCCTGCCCCCTTCGAGCGGTCCGAGCCCTCGCCCGAGTTGCGCGACACGACGAACAGCGCGGTGTCGGTCGGTGCGGTCGGCTGAACGGAGGTGCGGGTGAGACGCTGCTCGACCGACGAGTAGTCGATCGACGGGCCGAAGCCGCCGGCGTTGGCTGTTCCGTACTTCGTGTCGAACGCCGACTTCATAGCGTCGTAGTAGGCCGGGCTGGTCGTGACCTGGTACCCGGCGTTCTCCAGACCCTGCCGCACCGAGATCTGGTAGCGGTTGTTGACGTTGCCCGATCCCGTCCCGCCCTTGACGGTGGCGTAGCTTCCGACACCGAACGCGGCAACCGTGCCGGTCTTGGCGATCGGCAGCGCCTGGTCGTTATTCTGCAGAAGCACCATGCCCTGCGTGGCGGCTTTCTCGCTGAGTGCGGCGTTGGCCTTCTCGAGCGGCCCCTGGTTCGGGTTGGTGGTCGCCGCATAGGCGAAATTCGCCCCGGCGATGACGAGGGCTCCCGAGATGCCGAGAGCGATGGCGGCCTTGCAAGCGGCCCGGATGGGCCTCCGCTCGGCCTGATGCAGTGCGCTCTCCTGAGGCACAGAACTTTCGTGATGCATTGAGTTGTCCTCTCTGACAACAGTCGTCGCGTCTCGGAACGGCCGCGCAACACCCCTGTGTGCGTGCCTCTCGGCGTCCTTGCCGCGTGATCTGACGAGTCCGCCTGCGACGGAACACTCAGGACGCTATGCGCGAGGCTCTCGGCCTGTCAACGAACAAACTCAAGAATAATTCACGTTTTTTGATCGATGACCGAACAAAACCGTTCGTAGCACTTTGGCTCTAGAGTTCTGCCATGTCCGGCCAGGGTGAGCACGTCTCCGTCCGCGATCGCACGCGCGACGATCTGCTCGGCCTGATCCGCTCGTCGGGAGGCACGACCAGGCCAGAACTGGTGGCGGTGACGAAGATGTCGCGCAGCACCGTCAATCAGGCCGTCGGGCGTCTTCTCGACGAGGGTCGGGTCTACGAGACCGTGCAGCAAGAGAAGGGCCCAGGATCCGGCAGCGGCCGCCCCGCCACCCGTCTCGTGGCCACCACCTCGTCCTCGCCGGTCGCCGGCATCGACTTCGGCCACAATCACGTGCGCGTCGCCGTCGCCGATGAGCGTGGCATGCTCCTCGGTCAGGCATCGCGCGAGATCGACGTCGACCTCCGCGCCTTCGAGGCCCTCGACCTGGCCGCCGAGATGCTCGCCGGGATCGTGCGCGACTCCGGTCTCGCGGCCGTCGGGTCGGTCGTGGCTGGCATTCCCGGGCCCCTCGACGCCCGCACCGGCCGGGTCAGATCACCCACCATCCTGTCGAGCTGGGTCGAGCTGGCGCCCCGCGACGAACTGCAGAGGCGCCTCGGCGTGCCGGTCCGCGTTGAGAACGACGCCGTGCTCGGCGCCTACGGCGAGCTGCGGCGCGGCGCGGGCCGCGGCCACGCGAACTTCCTCTACGTGAAGGCGTCGCACGGCATCGGCGCCGGTCTCGTGATCGGCGGGCAGCCCTACATGGGCGCGACCGGAATCGCCGGCGAGATCGGGCACATCAACCTCCCCGGCCGAATCGAGTCGTGTCGCTGCGGAAACCGCGGCTGTCTGGAGGCGGTCATCTCCGTCGAGTCGCTCCGCGACCAGATCGCGCTGACGCATCCTGCCTGGGAGAGGAGCAGCATCGATCTGAGCGCCGAGGCGGACGAGGTGACCACTCGGATCCTGAACGAGTCGGGTCGCACCCTCGGTCGCGTGCTCGCCCAGTTGTGCGACCTGCTCAACCCCGACGCGCTCATCGTCGGCGGGGAGCTCGGGGCGCTCGGCGCACCGCTGCTCGAAGGGGTCCGATCGTCGATCAGCCGGTACTCGCAGCCCGCCATCGCCGCCGCGATCACCGTGTCGGCGGCCGAGCTGGGGGAGCGGGCCGAACTCGAGGGCGCCCTCGAGCTGGCGTCGGCGTGGATGCCTGTCGATCGCTGAGGTGGGGCCCTCAGCCCACGAGATGGTCTGAACGGGTGGGCGTTTCGACTAGAACTGCGTGATTCGGTAGGCCGAAGGCACTTATCGGCGGCGTCGACGGCTCCACCGCACGATGTCAATTCCGACGAGCACGACGACGGCACCAATGCCGAGGCCGACGAGAAGCGGTGCCGGCAGATGCAGCACCTGCGTGGCGATGAAGATCGCAATCCAGGTCACGACGAGTGTCGCGATCGACGTCAGAGCTCGCCGGGTCGAGCCGAAGGGGCCCGGGTCGGGAATCGCGTCTTGCGAGCGCACCGGTTTCATCGGCCGAATCGGGCTCTGCTCATCCATGCCCTGAGCATCTCACAGCTACTGCGAGACTCCTCGTTTGGCCCGTCGTGGCGGACTGCATGGGCCATTTGGGGAGTCTCGCGAGCGGGGCTGCGAACAAGGGGCGCGCCGGGCGCGAGCGGCGTGTGAGCAGCGTGGGCAGTTGCGCACCGGGCAGACTGCACGACCGGGCGGAAAGGTGATAACGTCACCCTGTCCTATTGTTAGAACAAAGGAGTTCCGATGTCGACCAGCACACGAGAGCAGGGGTCCGGCTCGGCTGGCGATGCCGCCGGGGCGCTTCCGCCCCTGACGAAGGGGCCGCACAGCAAGCGTCTCGGGCGAGTGGCGCTCATCGCCACCTTCGGCGGACTCCTCTTCGGGTACGACACCGCCGTCATCAACGGAGCCCTGTCTCCGATGGTGCGCGAACTCGGGCTCACCACCCTCACCGAGGGTGTCGTCACGAGCTCCCTGCTCTTCGGCGCTGCCCTCGGCGCGATCACCGGGGGTCGGCTCTCCGATGCGTGGGGTCGGCGCAAGTCGATCATCCTCATGTCGGTGCTGTTCTTCATCGGCGCCATGGTCTGTGTCGTCGCCCCGACGTTCGGCGTCATGGTCGTCGGCCGCGTGATTCTCGGCCTCGCCGTCGGTGCTGCTTCGACGGTCGTGCCGGTGTTCCTCGCCGAACTCGCGCCCTTTGAGATCCGCGGGTCGCTCGCCGGTCGCAACGAGTTCATGATCGTGTTCGGTCAGCTCCTCGCCTTCATCATCAACGCGATCATCGGCAACGTCTGGGGCGAGGGCAACGGCGTCTGGCGCATCATGCTGTCGATCGAGGCGCTCCCCGCCATCGCCCTCTTCATCGGAATGATGCGGATGCCGGAGTCGCCGCGCTGGCTCGTCAGCAAGGGTCGCGACGACGAGGCGCTGCAGGTGCTCTCGACTCTGCGCACGAAAGAGCGCGCCAAGGCAGAGCTCGGCGAGGTCGAGTCCATGACGTCGGAGGAGGCGAGCCGCAAGTCGCTGCCGATCGCCGAGATCCTGCGCAATAAGTGGTTCGTCCGCATCATCCTCGTCGGCATCGGCCTGGGTGTCGCCCAGCAGCTCACCGGCATCAACGCGGTCGTCTATTACGGCCAGACGGTGCTGAAAGAGGCGGGGTTCTCGGCCAACGCCGCTCTCATCGCCAACGTCGCCCCGGGCATCGTCGCCGTCCTCGGTGCGATCATCGCCCTCCGCATCATGGATCACTTCTCCCGGCGTCGCACCTTCCTGCTCGGCTTCTCTCTCGTCGCCGTCTGCCACCTGCTCATCGGCCTCGGCTCGGTCGTGCTGCCCGCCGGCAACCCCGCCAGGCCGTGGGTGTTGCTCGTGCTCATCGTGGCCTTCGTCGGTTCGATGCAGACGTTCCTCAACGTCGCGACGTGGGTGACCCTCTCCGAGATCTTCCCCCTCAAGATGCGCGGTTTCGGCATCGGCGTCTCGGTCTTCTGCCTGTGGATCGCCAACGCGTTCGTCGGCCTGTACTTTCCGACGGTCATCGCGGGGCTCGGCATCACGAACACGTTCTTCGCGTTCGGCGTGATCAACCTGGTGTCGCTGTTCTTCGTCTGGCGCGCTGTTCCCGAGACCCAGGGTCGCACTCTCGAGAAGCTCGAAGAAGATGTGTCGACCGGCGCAATCTACGTGCAGAACGTCACTCGTAGTTAGCTCAGGGCCGGGTGTGAAACCTCAAAATCAACGACTTCAGCGCGATCGGAAGCGTCGATTTTGAGGTTTCGCGGCGCGCCCGCTCCCGCGCAAGCGGGCGCGCGAGCGCGAGCGCGGCTAGCGCGCGAGCGTCGCTGAGGGCGACTCGCCGAAGCGCGCCGCATAGCCGGCCGCGAAGCGCCCCGCGTGCGTAAAGCCCCAGCGGTCGGCGATGGCCGAGACCGTCACTTCGCCCGGAGCCAGGTTGAGCAGGTCGACCCGAGCTCGGTCGTAGCGAATGCCCCGCAGGTAGTCGGTGGGCGAGATGTCGAGCTGGTTCTTGAAGGCCGCCTGGAGCCCGCGGAGGCTGAGCCCGGCGTGCTGCGCGACCGTGGTCGGCGTGATCGTCTGGTCGGCGTGCGAGTGCATGTACTCGACGGCCTCGCGGAGCCGCCCGTTGCGCGGCGCGAGCAGCGCCTCGGGCAGCTGCGGGCCGGTGTGGCTGAAGGTGCGCAGGAGCGAGACCGCGGCGCGACGATTGGCCTCGGAGCGGGCAAGCGCGGATGCCTCCCCACGGAGGATCGTCTTGGCGACCTCGCCGACCGTGTCGCGCCACGCCTGGAGGGACGACGCCGACGGTACGGCGGTGTGGTGGAAAGTCAGGGCGCCGGGCAGAGTGCCCTCCTCCTCGGCGGCGACCCGCTCGAGGAACCCGGCGTTGAAGTGGATGAGGCTCTGCTTGTAGGTCGACATCTCGAAGTCGAACTGCTTACCGGTCGGGAACATCATCGGCCGACCGCGCACGAAGGCGGTTTGCTCGGCCGAGGCATCGACGATTCCGCGACCCTCGGTCAGCCAGGCGACGACGTATTCGTTTTCGGGCTGGATGGCCCCGCGGATCTCGCCGAGGAACATGGACGATCGCAGAGTCATCTCGTCGTCGCCGGTGACCGTGTAGCGGTAGGCGAAGTCGGCCTCGGTCAACCCGGTCGAGAACCCTCGACCGTTGTAGTCGTCTTCGTACATGGCTCGCGCCTGATCGAGATCACGACCACCCACCTCGGTGCGGATGGGGTTGTTCTTCTCGGGCGACACAGGCCGAATTGTCGCAGAAATCCGCACCAGACCAGTTCGTCTTGCGTCGAGCGGCCTGATCAGGATCCGGCCGCACGTACCTCGACCGAAGCGCTACGCGGCCCTCTTGTCGGCGAGCACTTTGCCGAGCGCCACCTCGAGCACCGGTGCGAGCGTCGGCGGCAGGCGAGCAGCCCAGACGGACTCGCCGACGAGGGTCAGGTGGACGGCGGTGGGCTCGCGCTCGAGCGTCCACGACTCGATGGTCTGGACATCGACCGACGCTGTGGCGACAGGCACCTCGGGGCCCTCGATGACGATGTGACCGGGGTAGACGAAGAGGGCGTTGCGCTCGCCCTGCACCGAGGCGGAGCACTCGAAGAGGAGGTCGGGCTCGAATGGCTCGAAGAAGTCACCGAAATCGGTGAAGGCGGGATCGAAGCGGTCGATGGTGGCCGAACCCTTCGTCGTCGCGGGGGAGGCACCGTGCTTCCCGTGCACAACACCTAACCAGCCTCCTCTGGCTCGTGCAAGGAGGTCGCGACGACGCTATCCGATCAGCGCACTCCGGGGAACGATCTCGCCGCGGCGTCCGAACCGCACGTCGCGGGTCAGTCGGCCGGCACGCAGCAGGCCGAAGTCGCGGATGTAGTTCTGGTGCAGACGCCACGGTGATCGCGCACCCTGCTGAGGCAGCAGGCCGACGCCTCGCAGCACGTAGCCGGCCTGGAGGTCGATGAGCGGCGCGACGTCGCCGTCCGCGACGTCAGTCGGGGCGACGGGGATGACCCAGGCGATGCCCGACCGATCCATCTTCGCCAGCAGGCGGCAGACGTAGGAGGCGACGAGGTCGGCCTTCAACGTCCACGAGGCATTCGTGTAGCCGATGGTGAGGGCGAAGTTCGGCACCCCGGCGAGCATCATGCCCTTGTAGGTGAGGGCCTTGGAGACATCGACGGGGGAGCCGTCGACGGAGAGCGTCATGCCGCCCATCACGAGGAGGTTGAGGCCGGTGGCGGTGACGATGACATCGGCGTCGAGTCGCGCTCCGGAAGCCAGGTCGATTCCGGTGGGCGTGATCCTCGTGATCCGGTCGGTGACGATGTCGGCGTCGCCCGCGCTGATCGACCGGTAGAGATCGCCGTTCGGGATCGCGCAGAGGCGCTGATCCCAGGGTTCGTAGGTGGGGGCGAGGTGCGTGTCGACGGCAAAGCCCTGAGGCAGCTTCTCGGTGGCCGACTTGCGCAGCATCGCCTTCAGGGCCTCGGGTCGGCGGCGGGCGAGCTGGTACGTGAGCATCGACGACACGATGTTCTTGGCCCGGACGATGCCGTAGGCGAGCCGGTCGGGCACGCGTCCGCGAAGCCGGTCGGCGAGGTGGTCACGCGACGGCACCGCTGCGATGTAGGTGGGGGAGCGCTGCAGCATCGTGACGTGCTCGGCGCGGCCCGCCATCGACGGCACGAGCGTCACCGCCGTAGCTCCGCTGCCGACGATCACGACGCGCTTGCCGTCGTAGTCGAGGTCGGTGGGCCAGTGCTGGGGGTGCACGAGGCGGCCCGCGAACGATTCCGAGCCGGGAATCTCGGGGGTGAAGCCCTCGTCGTAGCGGTAGTAGCCCGAGCAGACCGACAGGAACCCGCAGGTGAAGGTGACCGTCTCGGATCCTGCGGTGTCGTCGCCTTCGACATACTCGCTGTCACCGGTGCGAATCGCCGTGATGGTCCACAGGGCCGTCTCGCTCGACCAGGAGGCGTCGACGACGCGGTGACCGAGAAGGATCCGCGACCGAAGCCCCTCGTCGTCGACCGTGCTCTCGATGTAGTCGCGAATCGACCCCCCGTCGGCGATGGCCTTGGCGCCCTTCCAGGGGCGGAACGAGTAGCCGAGCGTGTACATGTCGGAGTCGGAGCGGACGCCGGGGTAACGGAAGAGATCCCAGGTGCCGCCAATCGCCCCGCGCGACTCGAGGATCACGAAGGTCTTGCCGGGCAGTTCGCGCTTGAGGCGGGCCGCGGCTCCGATGCCGCTGAGGCCTGCTCCGACGATGATCACATCCACGTGTTCGCTCATGCAGGCAACTTTATCGACACCGTGTTGAGTTTGTCGACACCGTGTCGAGAAAGGTCGCTACAGTGGACAAATGGTGCAGCGCGGACGACGGACGACCCGGGTCTCGGGAGACGAGCGACAGGAGACGATCCTGGTCGCGGCCGAGAGCCTGCTCACAACCAAGTCGCTCGACGAGATCTCGATCGAAGAGCTCGCCACCGGTGCCGGCATCTCGCGCCCCACGTTCTACTTCTACTTCTCGTCAAAAGACGACGTGCTGCTGGCTCTCCTCGACCGCGTCATCGGCGAGGTCGAGCGCCGGGTCGGGGCCCTGCCCCGTGATTTCGCGGCGGCTCCGGCCGATGCCTGGCGTGAGTCGATCGGCGTGTTCGTCGAGGTCTTCTCGGACCACCGTGCGGTCTCGGCCGCAGCGGTCGCCGCGCGCCTCCGCAACCCCGAGGTGCACGCGCTGTGGTCGAAGGCCATGGCGTCGTGGGTCGACTACTCGACCGAGGTCATAGTCGCCGAGCGGGCTCGCGGCGCGGCCCCGACCGGCCCCCAGGACCTCGACGCCCGCGAGCTCGCCATCGCCCTGAACCTGATGAACGAGCGCGCGCTCACCGCCGCTTTCAACGGCGACTCTCCTGCCATCGACCCCGGCGGGATCCTCGACGTCCTCGCCGCCGTCTGGCTGCGAGCCATCTACGTCACCGACACCCCCTCCTGAAAGGAACCCCCCATGTCCGATTCCCCCATCGCCCCGATCCAGCGCGTCACCGTGCTCGGCAGCGGCGTTCTCGGCTCGCAGATCGCATTCCAGGCGGCCTTCCACGGCTTCGACGTGACCGCCTACGACGTGAGCGACGATGCCGTCGCCGCGGCTGGCCCGCGGTTCGAGCAGCTCGTCGGCGTGTACGAGCACGACCGGGTCAAAGGATCCGAGAACGGCGGAGCACGCGCGGCTCTCGACCGCATCCGGCTCACCGCCGACCTCGGCGACGCGGTCAAAGAGGCCGACCTCGTGATCGAGGCCGTCCCCGAGAGTCTCGACATCAAGCGCGATCTCTACGAGAAGCTCGCCGGGGTGGCTCCCGAGCACACGATCTTCGCGACGAACTCGTCGACGCTTCTGCCGAGCGACCTCAAGTCGTTCACCGGTCGGCCGACGCGCTTTCTCGCACTGCACTACGCGAACCACGTCTGGCAGCAGAACACCGCCGAGGTGATGGGCACCACCGACACCGACCCTGCCGTCTACGAGGCGGTCGTCGACTTCGCCGGGCGCAGTGGTCTCGAACCCATCGAGATCAAGAAGGAGAAGGCGGGCTACGTGCTCAATTCTCTGCTGGTGCCGCTGCTGAACGCGGCCGCCGGGTTGCTGCTCGAGGGTGTCGCGGATCCTGCGACCGTCGACAAGACCTGGCGGATCGGCACCGGGGCGCCGCTCGGTCCGTTTCAGATCTTCGACGTGATCGGCCTGACCACGGCGTACAACGTGTCGGTCGCCTCGCCCGACGAGGGCTCGCAGTACTTCGCCGCCTACCTCAAGGAGAACTACATCGACAAGGGCAAGCTCGGCACCGCGACCGGTGAGGGCTTCTACGTCTACTAGCGGGCCGTGACTCTCCGCGATCTGCTGATGCCGACTCTCTGGCACCAGCAGATCGCGGACGATCACCCGGCTGGGTTACGTTGCGAGACGTGGGGGAGCGCACCGCGCTGGGGGTGCTCTTTAGGGTGTTGGAGATGAGCACCTCTCCTTTCGCCGTGATCGTCGACATCGACGGAGCGGGCAGCCACCCTGCCGCGTGGCGGCACGCGGACGCCGAACCCGGCGAGCTGCTGAGCGCCGCCTGGGTCAGCGCGAACGTCAGCGCGGCCGAGCGCGCGGGTGTCACTGCCGTGACCTTCAGCGACCACCCCCTCCCGCCACGAGATGTCGATGGCCCGACGGCCCGCCTCGACGCCGTGCTCCAGGCGTCGTTCACCGCACCTCTCACCAGCGCGCTCGGCCTCATTCCGGTCGTGCACGGCCTCTACACCGAGCCGTTCCACCTGGCGACCCAGACGGCCACGGTCGACACGGCCTCGCTCGGGCGCGCCGGAGTACTGATCGAAGGCGACGAGGATCCCCGGATCGCCGCTCGACACGGCCGCGAACCGCTCCCGGCCCGGCTCGTCGCCGAAGAACTGACGGACGTCGTCGAGGCCATCCGCCGCCTCTGGGATACCTGGGAGGGCGACGCCGTGATCCGCGACGTCTCGACCGGCCGCTTCTTCGACCCCGCCAAAGTGCACTACGCCGACTTCGAGGGGCACCGCTTCTCGGTCAGGGGCCCGGCGATCCTGCCGCGCTCGCCGCAGGGTCAGCTGCCGGTCTTCTCCGCCCACTCGGGGATCGGCGCCGACGTGGTGCTGGTCGACGCGCCCCTCGACGCCTCGCTTGGCGCTGTCCGAGAGGCTCGCGCGGCTCATCCCGCCGACACCCGCGTGATCCTCGAACTCGAGACCGCCCTCGACCGGGCGGGGCAGACCGGCGCCGAACGCGTCGCGGCTCTGGACGAGCACGCCGTGTGGGCCGGCAGCGGTCGCGCGCGCTACGTCGGCAACGCCGAGGGGTTGGCGAGGATCCTGGTCTCTCTCACCGATGTCGTCGACGGCGTCAGGATCCGGCCCGCCGTGCTGGGCCACGACCTCGACGAGCTGGCCCGCGCCGTTCTGCCCCGCCTCCGAGATGTCGGCGTCTTCCGGTCGCCCCTCGTCGGAAGCACCCTCCGCGAGAGCCTCGGGCTCGGAGCTACCGTCAACCGATTCGCGGAGGTCTCTCGATGAGCATCCAATTGGGCGTCTTCTTTCAGGGCGTCAACTTCTCGACCGTGTGGTCGCACCCCGACAGCGGGTCGCAGACCGAGTTCGAGAGCTTCCGGCGCCTCATCGAGACCGCCGAGCGCGGGCTGTTCACGGCGTTCTTCCTCGGCGAAGGGCTGCGGTTGCGCGAACACCTGGGTGCACTCCACGCCCTCGACGTGGCGGGGCGTCCCGACGCCTTCACTCAGCTGGCGGCACTCGCGGCGATCACGCGCGACATCGGCCTGGTCGCGACGCAGAACACGACCTACAACGACCCGGTCGACCTGGCCCACCGGCTGCAGAGCCTCGACCTGCTGTCGGGCGGGCGAGCCGCCTGGAACGTCGTCACGACCGACAACGCCTGGACGGGCGAGAACTTCCGTCGCGGCGGCTACCTCGATCACTCCGATCGCTACTCGCACGCGGCTGACGTCATCGCGATCGCCCGGCGGGTCTGGGATTCCCGCGACCCGGCCGGCATCGCCGTGGATCGGCAGGCACCTCAGTGGGGAGCCGCGCCCGCGCCGTTCCAGTACGACACGGGCTACTACTCGGTCGACGCCTCGGGATCGCTGCCGCGCAGCCCCCAGGAGCACCCGGTGCTGTTCCAAGCCGGCGACTCCGGGGAGGGGCGCGACTTCGCCGCCCGCCACGCCGAAGTGATCTTCTCGGCCCACAACACGTTCGAGGCGGCTCGCGACTTCGCCCACGACATCCGCGCTCGCACGGTCGCCGCGGGGCGGCCCGCCGACGACCTCAAGATCTTCCCCGGGCAGGAGTTCATCATCGCCGACACCCTCGCGGAGGTCGACGACAAGGTGCGCTGGGTGCGCGAGAACCAGGTCACGCCGGCCACCGCGCTGGCGTTCGTCGAGCAGCTCTGGGGCACGAGCCTCGACGGGCACGACCCCGACGGAGACCTGCCGAGCTTCGACCCGGTGCAGGCCGAGACGGGCGAGACGCGCGGCGCGGGCTTCCGGGCCGCTAAAGCCCTCGAGACCGCGACGGCCTGGCGCGCCCTCGCCGAGACCAAGAAGCTGTCGCTGCGCGAACTCGTCATCGAGATCGGCACCCGTCGCGGCTTCGCGGGCACGGCCGACAGCATCGCCGACGAGCTGATCCCGTTCTCGGAGCAGCACGTCGTCGACGGATTCAACGTCAGCCCGTGGCTGGTGCCGACCGGGCTCGACGACATCGTGAACAAGCTCGTGCCCGCGATGCAGGAGCGCGGCATCTACTGGACCGAGTACCCGGGCGAAACGCTCCGCGAGAACCTGGGCCTGCGCGCCCCGCTCACCCGTCGGGGTGGTGCGGGCGTGCAGACCCCCACGGCAGCGGCACCTGAGCCCGCCGACGCCCATGGCTGACCGCGCGCAGCCGACGGTCGTCGCCATCATCGGTGCCGGACCGCGCGGGATCGGCCTCGTCGAACGCCTGGCCGAGAACCACGCCGAGTTCGGTGGCGCGCTGCACATCCGCCTCATCGACCCGCACCCGGCCGGGCCGGGGCGCATCTGGCGCTTCGACCAGTCGCCCCTCCTGAAGCTCAACTCGCTGGCCGAAGACGTCACCCTGTTCACCGACTCGTCGAGCACCATCGAGGGGCCGATCGTGCCCGGGCCCTCCCTCGCCGAGTGGGCGCGGTTGGTTCGGGACGGTCTCATCCGCGACGTGACCCCGTCGGATCCTGCGCTCGCCACCGAGCTCGCGGGCCTCGGCCCGAAGAGCTTCCCCACGAGGCGCCTGCAGAGCCTCTACCTCGACTGGTTCCTCCGGCGCACGCTGTCGCGGCTGCCGGAGGGGCTGACGGTGACACACGACGAGGATCCGGCGGTCGCCGTCGACGACCGGCCGGGCGGGCGCCAGCGCGTTCGGCTGGAGCACGGCGGCGCGATCGAGGTCGACGCGGTGGTGTACGCCCTCGGTCACTCCTCGAGCGCCCTCGACGCGGAGTCTGCGGGCCTCGCGGCGTTCGCCGGAGCCCACGACCTCTTCTACCTGCCACCGTCGTACACGGCCGATGCCGACCTCTCCGGCATCGCCGCCGGCGAGACGGTACTCGTGCGCGGGCTCGGACTCGCCGCCGTCGACCTGCTGGTGCTGCTCGGGGAGGGGCGCGGCGGTCGCTTCACGCGGGTCGAGGGGGCGCTCCGCTACACGCCGTCGGGGCGGGAGCCGCGGATCGTGATCGGCTCGGGCCGCGGTGTGCCGTACCACTCGAAGATCACCTCGGCCCTCGTGGGAGCGCCTCCGGCTCCGCGGTACTTCTCCGCTCCGATCGCCGCGTCGATCGTGGCCGCGCACGAGCGACTCGACTTTCGCGAGCACGTGTGGCCCGCCATCGCGAAAGAGATGCTGCACGGGTACTACGCCGAGCTCTTCTCGGGGCACCCGTCGCGGGTGCGCATCCCGTGGGAGTCGTTCGTGGCCCGGCTCGACGCGGTCGACCCGTTCGGCGACGATCGCCACGAGCTCGTCGCCGACGCGCTGGTCGACCCCGCAGACGAGCTCGATCTCGTGCGTTTCGATCGGCCGCTCGACGGGTTGTCTTCTGTTGGGCAGGCTTCGACCGGCGCGGCGTCTGCAGGCCTGCCCCTCGCCGACGTCGACGCCGCCGTGCGCGAGTACATCCGCGACGATCTCGACCGGCGCACTCACCCCCGGCACAGTGCCACCCAGGGCCTCTTCCTGTCGCTGCTGCAGGCGTATGGCGTCGTGCTCGGCATCGTCGACGCGCCGAACTGGACGGCCGAGTCGCGCGAACGCGACCTCGGCGGTGGGTGGGTGCGGTACTTCAGCTTTGTGTCGTCGGGGCCGCCCGGCCCCCGTCTGGAAGAGATGCTGGCGCTGGCCGAGGCCGGAATCGTCACGTTCTTCGGTGCGGGCATGACGGTCGCGGCCGACGAAGCCACTGGCCAGTTCACGGCGCGCGGCTCGAGCACGAGCGACGTCGTGACGGCCCGGGCCCTCGTCGACGCGTGGCTGCCCTCCGAGAGCGTGTCGACGAGCGACAACCCGGTGCTGCGGGATCTGGTGGAGAGCGGGGTCGGGGTCGAGCACGTGGTGTCGGATCCTGCCGTCGGTCTCGGTGGTGTCGATGGTGTCGACGCCGGTGCCGATGCTTCCGCGGCCGCGCCTCGCTTCGCCACCGGGCTCGTCTCGGTGATCGGCGCCGATGCTCGCGTCCGCCGCCCTGACGGCACCGCGCACCCCCGCCGTTTCGCCGTGGGGCCGTCTACGTCGGCGCCGTTCGTGGGCGCCTTCTCGCGCCCTCGCACGAACGCGCTCGCCTTCCGTGAGAACGACGCCGTCGCCCGTGGCGTCCTGTCCTCTGTCGCTCCCGCCACTCCCACCCCTCCGTCCGCCGAAGAGGTGAGTGTCCACGATCTGCTGATGTCAGGCGGCTCGGACTAGCCGATCGTGGACACTCACCTCTTGGACGACCACAGCAAAGGGGGCATCACGGGGCGGGCGGGAGAAACCTGCGGCAGCGAGACTCCAGTTCGGCGGGGGACGCGAGATCGTCGCCGGTGACGCGGAGGGTGCGCCAGCCGTCGTCCGCGAAGCGCTCCCGGCGGGCGATGTCGGAGCGGAACGTCGACGCCGACACTAGGTGGTAGTCGCCCTCGTACTCGATGCCGATCTTGCGGTCGCGGTAGGCCAGGTCGGGGCGCCCCAGGTAGCTGCCGTCGGCGGCGTACATGCGGCGGTTCAACTCCGGTGGTTCCAGCCGCCCGCACCGGACGATGAAGAGGCGCAGCTCCGTCTCTTTCGGCGACCACGATCGGAGTCGCACGAGTGCCAGCGCCTCTCGCAGCGCCAGGGCGCCTCGGCGCCCCTCCCACCGCTGCGCCAGCTGGGCGAGTTGCCGCAGAGTGCGAAACCGCGCCGGCCGATGGGGTGACCACTTCGATACCAGGGCGTCGCCCATGATCACGAGATCGTCGACGCCGAACGTCTCGGCGCACTGGCCCCAGGCGCGGAGCGGCGACACGATCGGCAGACCGAGGTGGTTCATCACGAGCGCGTCCGCACTGCGGTGGCCGGTAATGCCGGGCCGCCGTGGTTCGCGGGTCGGGCCGGTCGACGTCACGTGCAGGTTCGTGTCGTGGAGCGCGGTGCCCAGCGGAACCGGCAACCCCCAGAGCTGCGCGGCCGTGATGTGGCTGAAGCAGCGGCCCTCGCCGAGGAGTGGCACGAGTTCAAGGCATCGCGTCAGCAGATCCGTCGGGGTCTCGCCGGTGGAGCGCAGACCCGAGTGCGGTGACCGGAGGTCGAGGGCGCGAAGCCGATGCGCCGCCACCCCGCTCTCGAGAGCGTCGCTGACCCGAAACGCGGTGCCCCTGAGTTCGGCCGGGAGCTCTTTCTTCTGCATCCCGACATCGTCGCCGCCCCCTTCTCTTCCCCGTTTCCCTTCTCCACACCCCCCTGTCTTTCCACCCGTGCAACGGTGAGTGTCCACGATCTGCTGATGTTCGACACGCAACATCAGCAGATCGTGGACACTCACGCCCCGGGGGGAGAGGGGAGGGAGGGAGGGAGGGGTGGAGAACAGCTACTCGTTGTCGAGGGGCAGGCCGGGCGGGTTGACGAGCGACTTCTCGACGCCCTCGTCGGCGAGGTTGTAGGCCTTTAGCCACGTCTCGTACTGCCCGTGCTCGATCAGGTAGTTGATCGCGTCGGCCAGAGGCTCGGCGAGACCGCTGCCCTTCTTCGTGGTGGCGGCGATCAGACCCTGCAACGAGGATCCCGCACCCGAAAATGTGCCGGCCGTCCTCGTGGGGTTCGCCGAATCGGCGGACTGGGTGTTCTGGTAGGCGATCCCCGGGTTCGGGCCGAAGAGTGAGTCGATCTTGCCGGAGTTCAGGGCGAGGTAGGTGGAGTTGGTGTCGGGGAAGTACTTGAGGGTCAGCGTCTTGCCCTCCGTCTTCAACTTCTTCTGCCACTCGAGCAGCAGCTTCTCCTGGTTGGTGCCGGCGCTCACCGCGATGGTCTGGTCGGCCAGGTTCTCGTAGTCGCCGTCGAACTCCCACGTGCTCGACTTCTTGACCGCGAACGCGAGGTTGTCTTCGCGGTAGGAGGCGAAGTCGTATTTTTCTTTGCGCTGCTCGGTGTCGGTGATGTTCGAGAGGCCGACGTCGGTGGCTCCGGTGTCGATGCCGACGAAGAGGTTGTCCCAGGTGGCGGCCTTGATCTCGGGGTCGAGGCCGAGCACCTTGGCGACGAGGCGGCCGAGGTCGGGCTCGGAGCCGGTCTGGGTCTTCTGGTCGTCGCCGAGGTACGACAGCGGCGGGAATCCGGCGGGGAGGTTGCCGACACCGATCACGAGCTTTCCTGATTTCCGCACATCGGCCGGCAGCTCCTTTCGGATCGACTCGACCGTCGCCACGTTGATGGTGGTCTCGGTGGCGGCGCCATTCGAGGCGGCACCCACGGTGACGGAGGTCGACGAGCCCGAGGCGGAGTCCGAGCCAGTACCCGCATCCGCCGACGATGAGCAGGCGGCGAGACCGCCGACGAGGGAGGCGCTGAGCGCGAGGGCTCCGACGAGGCGGAGGCGTGAAAGCGAGCGCGCGGGTGATGGCGAGCGGAGAGGGGCGAGAGGCATTGCTGTGCTCCTGAGAGGTGGTGGAAGGGTGGTTAGAGGACGCGACGAAGGAAATCCTGCGTGCGGGGATGCGACGGGTGGTCGAGCACCTGCGCGGGCGACCCTTGCTCGATGATGCGACCGTCGTCGATGAAGACGACCTGGTCGGCGATCTCGCGGGCGAACGAGATCTCGTGGGTGACGATCACGAGCGTGGTGCCGGAGCCCGCGAGAGCACGGATCACCTCGAGCACATCCGAGACGAGCTCGGGGTCGAGAGCGCTCGTCGGCTCGTCGAACAGGATGAGGGCAGGATCCAGCGCCAACGCCCGCGCGATGGCGACGCGTTGCTTCTGCCCACCCGACAGCTCGGCCGGGTAGGCATCACCCCGGTCGCCGAGCCCGACGCGCTCGAGCAGCCGCTGTGCTACTTCGCGCGCCTCGGCCAGCGGGCGCCGGTGGGCGACCGGGGCCTCGACGACGTTCTCGAGCGCGGTCAGGTGCGGAAAGAGGTGGAAGCCCTGAAAGACGAACCCGATGCGGGAGCGCTGTCGGAGGATCGCCCGCTCCGGGAGCTCGGTGAACCGCTCGCCGTGCACCTTCACCCCGATCAGCTGGTCACCCACGGTGACGTAGCCCTCATCGAGTCGTTCCAGGTGATTTATGGTGCGAAGCAGTGTCGATTTACCGGATCCTGACGGCCCGATGATCGCCGTGACCGAGCCCGCCGGCACATCGAGATCGATCCCGTTCAGCACGGCCTTGGAGCCGAACGACTTGGTGGCGTGGCGGATCGAGACGGCACCGCCGGTGATGGTCGCGAGAGCGGTGCTCATCGGGCGACTCCCTTCGAGTAGTGGCGTTCGATGAAGTACTGCACGAGCGAGATGACACTGGTCAGCAGCAGATACCACATGGTCGCGACCACGAGCAGGGGAATGATGTCGGTCGGGTACGTGCTGCCGAGGTTCTGCACCACTCCGAAGAGGTCGAGCAGCGACACGTAGAAGAGCAGCGACGATCCCTTCAGCAGGCCGACGATCTGGTTCACGTAGGCCGGAACGATCGACCGGAGCGCCTGCGGCAGGATGATTCGAGAGAACTGGCGCCATCGGGGGAGCCCGAGAGCTTTCGCCGCCTCGTGCTGCCCGTGGTCGACCGAGAGCAGACCGGCCCGGACGATCTCGGAGGCGAACGCGATCTCGGCGAGGCTCAGACCGACGACGCCCAGGGTGATGTCGGAGAGGACCGCGACGGTCGGCACCGAGAGCTGCGGTCCGAACGGGACGCCGATGCCGATCGTCGGGTAGAGGCTGCCGAGGTTGTACAGAAAGATCAGGACGAGGATCAGGGGCACCGATCGGAACACCCACACGTACAGCCAGCTCAGCGACTTCAGCACCGGGTTGCGCGAGAGGCGAGCCACCGCCACGACGATGCCGCCGGCGAAGCTCACGACGGCCGAGATCAGCGTGACGATCAGCGTCACCTTCAGGCCGGTCAGGACGGCGGGGCTGACGACGTACTCCGGCACCTTCGCCCACTCCCACGCGGGGTTGGTGAAGAGGGTCTGCCCGAAGTTGAGCGCCACGACGACGACGAGCGCGGTGAGGATCCACTGGAGGGGGTGGCGGAGGGAGCGCACGGGGCGCCGGGCCAGTCGAAGCAGATCGTCGGATCGTGGCGGGGCGGGAGGGGGCGGCGTGCGCTTCTCGATCGTGGTGGGGGTGGACATGCCCTGCAGTGTTGCCGACGTCGGCGCTCGGCCGCTCGTGCATGACGCCAGATTTCCCGGTGTGACAGCGGGAGTCGCGCGCGGGGCGATGACGGAGGAACATGACGGCATGGGCGACCACATCGACGATCAGGATCCGACCTCGCACATCCGCGCGGCCCGCACCAGCATCAAGTGGACGCGCTACGCACCCGACGTGCTCCCGCTGTTCGTCGCCGAGATGGACCACGGCATCGCCCCCGAGATCGAAGAGGCCCTCGTGGCGCGGGTCCGGTCATCCGACCTCGGCTACCTCGACGGGCCGGGCCCCCTCGCGCCGGCCTTCGCGCAGTTTGCTCGGGATCGCTGGGGGTGGGCGCTGGATCCTGGTCGCGTCCACATCGCCACCGATGTCAGCGTCGGCATCGTCGAGACGATCCGGCTGGCCCTGCCAGACGCCGGTCGGGTCGCGATCTGCCCGCCCGTGTACCCGCCCTTCTTCGAACTCGTCGAGGAGGCCCGATGTCAGGTCGCTGAAGTACCGCTGCTCGAGAAGTGGGGCGTCTGGTCGCTCGACCTGGAGGGCCTCGAACGCACCTTCGCCGACGGGGTCGGCGTCTTCTTGCTGTGCAACCCGCACAACCCGGTCGGTCTCGTCCACTCCCGCGAGACGCTCGAGGCGCTCGCCGACCTGGCAGCGAAGTACGACGTGCTCGTCATCAGCGACGAGATCCACGGGCCTCTGACACACCCCGGCGTCGTCTTCGAGCCGTTCGCGCCGATCGCCGAGTCGCGCGGCGCCCGCTCGGTGGTCGTCACGTCGGCCAGCAAGGGCTGGAACCTCGCCGGCGTCAAATGCTCGGTCGTGGTCGCCGGCGACGACCGCACGGCCGCCCTGCTCGACACGTTCACCGACGAGGTCGCCTGTCGCACCAGCATCCTCGGCCTGCACGCCAACATCGCCGCTTTCACGCTCGCGACGGGCTGGCTCGACGATGCCATCGCGAAGATCGTCGCCAACGACCGCCTTTTGGCCCAGCTCATCGCCGATCAGCTGCCGGGCGTCGTCTATCACCGGCCCAAGGCGGGCTATCTCGCGTGGCTCGACTTCCGTGGATTAGGGCTGGGCGAGGATCCGGCGGTCCCGCTGCGAGAACACGCCTACGTGGCGCTCAACTCGGGCCTCGGATTCGGCGCCGAGGGCCGCGGCTTCGCCCGACTCAACCTCGCGTGCTCACCCGACACCCTCCGCGAGGCCGTCGCCCGGATCGCGGCCGCCTACCCGTCGAGCATGCAGGGCGCTCTCGTCTGGCACGTGGCCTAGTGCTGTCGCGGACGGCGTCAGCAGGCGCCGTCCGCAGTCAGGCGCTGCCGAGAGGACGACCACCTGCGATGATCGAGCATGTCGATCGCCCGCATCGTGATTCTGTTCGCCGTGGCCGCCGTCGCCGAGATCGGCGGAGCCTGGCTGATCTGGCAGGCCGTCCGCGAGGGGCGCGCCTGGTGGTGGGCCGGGCTCGGGATCGTCGCACTCGGCGCCTACGGGTTCATCGCGACGTTGCAGCCGAGCGCTGACTTCGGGCGGATTCTCGCCGCGTACGGCGGGGTCTTCGTCGCCGGCTCGCTGGTGTGGGCGGTCGTCGCCGACAAATTCCAGCCCGACCGCTGGGACATCACCGGAGCCATCATCTGCCTGCTCGGCGTGGCCGTGATCATGTTCGCGCCGCACGCCCGGGTCGCCGACTGACGGGCGCTTCCCGGTTGGTCAGTACGCGGTGGGAGAGCTTTAGGCGGAGCGCTTCTCGATGCGTTTCGTGAGGCGGCCGAGCAGCCAGTTGACCAGCCACCCGAGCCCGCCGACCAGGGGGAGGAAGACGATCGCGAGAGTCCACACGATCTTGACCAGGTCGCTTCGCGTCTTGTCGTTCCAGACCTGCGCGAGCGCGATCACGTCGAGGGCGACGATCGCGATGAGTACGAGCAGGTGGGAGACGCCGAAGTCACCAAACATCACTAACCATCAATTCTGCTCGGGGAAGGCTACCCCGTTGCTATCGCGCCGACCCTAGCAGGCGAGCAAACCAGGGAGGGCGAGCTACGCGGTAGGCGCCGCGAACCTCGTCGTCACACCCCGCGAATAAAGCACCGAGTCGGGCTGGCGTGAGGCCAGACCCTCGAACCCGGTCGCGGCCAGCAACTCGTCATCGAGCTCCAGCAGCTCGGCGGAGCGGAGCTCCCAGGCCGGGTGGTTGTTGGGCCAGAAGCGCGTCCGGCCAGCACGCCCGACATGCATGCCCCAGCGCGCCGTCAAGAAGTCCGCCAGCGGGTCGCCCGTGACCGTCTCGGATCCTGGGCGTATCTTCACGTGCGTGCGCGGGAGAGGGTCGCCCGTCGTCGCCCGGGGCCAGCGCCGCCGGCTGTCGTACGTGATGGCGCCGCCGCCACGGACGATGCTCATGTCGGCCCAGGTGTAGGGCAGGCCGAGACCGAGGCGCGCCGTCAGCACGGGAACGAGCTTTGCAGCCTCGAGGGTGCGGAAGACGACGCTCCGACGGCCGTCGGGGCCGATGCCGTAGAGGCGGACGTTGGTCTCGGCGAAACGGCCGAAGTAGGGCACCGGCGGCAACGGGCCGAACGCCGAGCGCGACAGCTCAAAGGGAATCAGCCCGACCCAGCTCGAGCCGTCGAAGACGTCGGGGCGTACTCCGTGCGGCAGATGCGGCTCGACGAGAGCGGGGTCGACGCGCCAATGCAGAAAGGCGAGGTCGCCCCAGAACTGCGAGATGACGGCGGGGCCGGCGAGATCGGGCGCCTTGGTCGAGACCGGTTCGGCCCCACGTGGATCGGCGCCGTGTCGATCGGCGGTGGGCGGGGTGGCAGGCATACGCCGAGCGTACGCATGACTTCGCGTTACGGGCGGGAGGACGGATCCTGAAGCGCAGTCGTACTGTCGATTCACCAGCTGACCCGACCCGAACAGGACGACCCATGACCGGCACCGCGACGACCACCCTGAAGACGCAGATCGACGAGTTCAACGACGGATTCACCGCGCAGATCGGACCGCGGCTGAGCGGCGTCTTCGCTGACGAGCAGGCCGCCCTGACGGCCTCGGGTGTGCCGGATGCCGCAGTGACGGTGGGGTCGCGGCTGCCGGACGCCAGCCTCGTCGCACCGGACGGCACGGCGGTGGCGCTCGCCGACGCTCTCGGCGCTGGGGGAGCCGTCGTCGTCTTCTACCGAGGATCCTGGTGCCCGTACTGCAACCTGACCCTGAAGCACTACCAGGAGTCGCTGTTGCCGACTCTTCGCGAGCGGGGCATCGAACTGGTCGCCATCAGCCCGCAGACTCCCGAGGGCAGCGAGCTCTCGGTCGCGAACGGGTCGCTCGAGTACACCGTGCTCTCCGACCCCGGCAACGTGCTGGTCCGTCAGCTGGGGCTCCTGACCGAGCCCAGCGCCGACGCGCGCAACGCCCACACCGACCTCGGATTCGACGTGGCCGACAGCAACGCCGATGCCACCGGCGACATCCCTTTCCCGACCGTGATCGTCGTCGACGGCGACCAGATCGTCACATTCGTCGACGTGCACGTCGACTACACGACCCGCACCGAGGTCGACACGATCGTCGCCGCGCTGCCGGGCGTCTAGCGCTCGGCGGTCGTCTGCTTCTCTCGGGCCGGAGACTTTTCTTGGACCGTGGCTGGCTCCGAGGAGTGGAGTGAACCTATCTCGACCACTTCACTCCTAGGAGCTGCCATGAACCCCATCAAATTTCTCTCCGACGTCGGCATCAAGAGCGAGCACGCCTACTGGGGCGGTTTCGCCTCCATCGTGATCGCTCTCGTCGCGTGGCTCGCGTCGCAGGGTAAAGACGCGTCTGACAAGGCGCAGTCCGACCGCTGGGGCATCTTCATCGGCCACTGGGCGCCAACCTTCTTCGCCCTGGGTCTCGCCCTGAAGCACGAAGAGAAGTAGCTCCGGCTCCCTTCCGCTTCAGCTCTCCCGCCTTTTGGCCGCTGCGACGTGGCCGGAGGTGCCGAGACTCCACAAATGGCCCATGCCGCTTGCGCGACATGGGCCATTTGTGGAGTTTCGACGCCCGGGCCAGAAAGAGGAGGAGGGGTCGAAGATGTCAGGCGGTTGCCAACTCCTCAGCCGCTGGGGCGAAGAAGTCGGCGTAGCAGACCTCGACGGGCTGCTTTGGGCGGGGCTGGCGCACCGGCATCGCATCGACGGTGGCGAGGCGCACGTCGTTCAAAAAGCCGCGGTGGCGCTTGGGGTAACCGGAGATGCGAACGGGCGGGACGTTCTCGGCGCGACGGTACATGCTCATGCGAGCACGCCCAGTGCCACGAGGACGGCCGTGATGAGGCAGCTCGTCGCAACGACGGTGGAAGCCGCGATGACCGCGAGGGTCTTGTTGCGCTCGATCTGGCGGATCTCGGAGAAGGGCGAGACCTGCGTGGTGGGGGGTCGGAGAAGGGACATCTGTTCATCTCATTTCTGACAGCCTGCACTGCCTGAGGGGAACTACTCGAACTGGACCCCGCCGTGAACCGGGGCCGGCACCGCCGTGAACCGGTGCCTGAGATGAGTATGGCCGGAGGTACCTAGCCGGTCTAGCTACAGCGACAAAGGTGCGTAATTCGGATAATCGCGCCCGGTGAGACATCGATTCTTCGATTCCTGCAGCGTCTAGCAATTACTGTGTGGCCATGGAGAATTCCACGCCATCAGCGGCCTCGGGCACCTTCGACGCGTCCGGCTTCTGGTACGACGTCACCGCCGAAGAACGTGCCACTGAGGTGCTCAACGCTCTCCGGCGTTACCGTCAGGCCGAGAAAGAGATGCGCGAGCGCACCCGCACGTCGATGAAGATGGGTGAGACCGATCTCGCTGCGATTCGCTTCCTCCTCCGGGCGCAGCGGGCTGGCGAGACGGTCTCGGCGAAGACGCTCTCGGAGCATCTCGCGATCACCACCGCGTCGACATCGGTGCTGATCAACCGACTGGTGAAGAGCGGCCACCTGCAACGTCACGCCCACCCGACCGATCGGCGCGGCGTGCTGATCACCGCCACGGGCGGCTCGGATGACGAAGTGCGCGCCACGATGGCGGGAATGCACGCGCGAATGATCTCGGCGGCCGAAAACCTCGACGCCGATGCTGCCCGGGCCGTGACGGAGTTCCTTCGCGAGATGACCGCGGCAATCGACGTCACCGACCAGTGACTGCGCTCGGCCGAGAGCGCACCTGGTTAGATCAACTAGCTAAGTCAACTAGCTATCTCAACTAGCGAAAAGCGGACTTGACCTGGGATTAAAGTACCTCGTGAGCAGCACGGTGTACAGGGGTAGAAATCGCATTCCGTTGTCTCGTACGGTGGGCGAGTCCGCCAAATCTGGTCGGCAACGACGTTCCGCGGGCCCGTGGGTAGCTTCACGGCAGGGCACCGGGTTCGCGGACGTCTCGATCGCACTCGTTATCGACGGGTGACCGCATCACCGAGGCGACACGCTTCGGGCGATGAGAAGGGCCGCACCTCTCAACACGAGGTACGGCCCTGACGATCGAGCGGGGCACTAGCTTCACGGGCAGGGGCGCCCGACGGTCGTCGCAAAGAATAAAATTCTTTGCACAGAGAAACCTACGCCGTTCTCGCTGCCCGGTCGAGCAGACTCCTACCGGGCACCCAGCGGAACGCCCGGGCACCCAGCGGAAAGCCCGGGTGTCAGTCGGCCAGCGTGAAGTCGGCAAACGAGAAGCCCGGCGACACGACACACGACACCAGCGCCTCGCCGTCCGAGGGCACGGTCCGCTGCCAGACTCCCGCAGGCACGAACCCCTGCGTCGACGAGCCATCGAGAAGGATCCCGGTCGACGCCCCGGGGGCCTCACCATCGCCGCCGAGTTCGAGCAGCACGGGATCCGGCCCGTGCCACAGCCAGATCTCGTCCGACGTCACCCGGTGCCACGCCGATGCCTCGCCGGGCGGCAGCAGGAACAGGATCAGCGTGGCTGCGGGCCGTTCGCCGCCGGGGGTCGAGGTCGCGGCGCAGGAAGTCCACGTACGTCGGTACCAGCCGCCCTCGGGGTGGGGTTCGAGGTCGAGGGCCGAGGCTCGCGGCGGGACAGCGAGCCACTCGAGGACGACGCCCTCGACCGAACACCTGGCGACTGCACCGGCGAATGGGGGCACGGGGGGAACGGCGTTCATGTGGGCTCCTTCTGGTGGCGGACGACGCCGCGGATGATCGTGGAGACGCATCGACCGGCGCCGTCCTCGACGAGTTCGGCGTACGCGTCGGGAACGGTGCGCGCATCGACGTCGAACACGGCGAGGTCGGCCCGGGCTCCCACGGCGAGATGGCCGACGCGGTCAGGCCCGACGTCGAGCCCCATCGCGTGGGCGCCGCCGAGAGTCGCCGCAGTGAGCAGGCGCTCGTGCAGGTCGTGCCGGGCGTAGCCCTGCGACCGGGCGATCAGGTGCAACGCGGTCACATCGGCCAGCGGGTCGAGCGAAGGCGACGACGACAGCGAGTCGGTGCCCACGGCGATGGCACTGCCCTCGAGCAGGTAGTCGGCGACGGGGGGAGGATCGAGGCCGATGACCGCGTTCGATCGGGGGCACAGGGCGACCGTGGTGCCGCGGGCCCGGAGCAGAGCGCGGTCGTCGGCGGTCATGTAGACGCCGTGTGCCACGTGGCAGTCGGGGCCGAGCACGCCGAGCCGGTCGACGAACGCCGTGGCGCTGGCACCGAATCCCAGCTCGCGGAGTGCCCGGAAGCTCGGCACGCCGACGAAATGCCAGGCGTCATGCCCACCCGCGGCCGAGTCGCCGGTCGACGAGCCACCCGGCTCCATTCCACGTTCGCCCTCGAACGCCGACTCGCCCAGGTGCAGGTGCAGGCGGAGCCCGCGCTGCCGGACGATGTCGGGCAGCTCCAGGAGCGGTTCGACGTCGAGCGAATACGGCGCGTGCGGCGAGAGGCCCACGCCCGGGTCCGCCGGGATCCTCCTCAGCTCGTCCAAGATCTGGTCGCGCCCGCGTTCGGCCCAGGCCTCGTTCTCCCAGTCCATCACCTCCCAGTAGGCGATGCCGCCGAGCCCGGCGTCGCCGAGCGCCGAGGCCGCCTCCATGTCGGTGACCACGTCGGAGACGCTCGTGACGCCCGCGACAATCGACAGCTCGGCGCCGCGAGCGGCCTCGGCGGCCCAGTCGTGCGGGCCCGAGTAGACGGCTCCGAACGACTTCGCCCAGTCGTCGAAGCCGTTGTACGAGCCCTCGCCGACGCTCGCCATTCCGGTGTACTGCAGGTGCGAGTGTGCGTTCACGAGACCGGGCAGGATCGCACCCGGCCAGTGCCGCTCGCTCCAGCGGAGCCGGCTCGCGCCGAGCCGATCGAGCACCCAGGAGCGCTCTCCGACGTGGAGGATTCGACCGCTCTGCACGGCGACCGCCCCGTCGAGGATCGGCGGCGCAGTCATCGGCACGACAATGCGTGCCGAGTGCACGACGACGGGCGAGAAGTCGCGGGCGGGGGTGGTCACGAGCGCGCCTCCGGGCCGAGGGGCCCAAAACGGGTGGTCCGAGGATCCGCGGAATCGCCGTCCGAGTCGCCGCCCCGGGGCGCCCTGGCCTCGGCGACCGCCCCCGGAGCCGCGATGCCCCAAGCTGCCAGGGCCTCGGTCGCGATCACCCGATCCGCCTTCGGGCCAAGCGCATGCACACCGGGCTCGAGCGTCGAGCCGCTGTCGACGAGCATGCGCACCGCCTCGAGCTGCACCGCGAACGAGAGGTCCATGATCTCGATCGGGTTGCCCTCGGCGGCGGTGATGTTGATGCAGCCACCGTCGTCAAGCAGGAGGAGGCTAGGGCCACCCGACATGGTCAGCCGTTCTATCTTGGGCACGACGGGCTCGCGAGTGGCCCCGGCCTCGGCAGCCGCGTCGAGCGCGACCTCCTGGTCGACGCCGCCCGCGACAGCGACCACGGCACCCTCGCGAGTGGCTCGCAGCACCTCGAGCGAGACCGTCTCGCGCACGCCGGTCGCCGAGACGATCAGGTCAGACTGGCTGGCAGCGACCGCGAGCTCTGCGACGTCGTACCCGGCGTACACGGCCTGGAGCGCTCGCACCGGATCGGTCTCGGCCACAGTCACGGTGAGGCCCAGTGCCGCGAGCACCTGGGCAACGCCCTCGCCCACGGGGCCGAATCCGGCGACGGTGGCGCGGGATCCTGCTCGAACCGGCGTCTCGGGCAGCGTGTCGAGCAGATCGAGAATCGCGAACACGCACGACTGGCCCGTGCCGTAGCGGTTGTCGAAGTACGTCTTCGTTCGCGCGTCGTTCACCGCGATCACGGGAATCACGAGTTCGTGTCGCCGGGCGAGGATCCGCAACGGCCGCAATCCGCTCGTCGTCTCTTCTGCTGCTCCGACCATCGTGTCGAGCGCCGGATGCCCGATCTCGTGAGCGAGCCGGATCACGTGCGACCCGTCGTCGAGAAGGAAGGCGGGTCGTCGATCGAGCAGGTATACCGCAAGGCCACGCTGCTCGGCGAGCGTGGCGCGGGAGTCGGCGAACACTTCGAGCCCCTGCGTGCGGAGGGCGTCGGCGACCTCGTCGTCGGTCTCATCGGCGTGCGCGTACACGACGACCTCGGCGCCGGCGTCGCGCAGCAGGAGGGCAAGCACGGCGGTCTTTGGTTCGAGCACCATCGCGATGCCGATCCGCACTCCGCGCACGATCCCGTCGTGGGTGAGCGCGGCTGCCAGCCGGCCCGACACCGTCATGTGGCGTCGAGCCCAGTCAATGCGGCCCGTCGCGTCGCCGCGGTTCGGGAGGGCGATGGTCGGCTCGGCGTCGTGGTCGACGGCCGCGAACCAGTCGAGATCGGCGTCGTGCCCTGCGGCGGCCGGTCGGGCGCCGAGATCGCGCAGGAGTAGGTCGAGTGCGGGGGCGGTTCCGCGGATCCTGAAGGTCTTTCCGGCGATGACCTGGTTCGTCGCCCGTGCGAACCGACGGACGGCGGACGAGGCGAGGTCGGCGTCGGTCTTTCGGTCGGCGTCGGTGCGGGTGTCGGTCTCGTCGTGTGGTGCGGCGGCATCCGGCTCGGGCATGCCATCAGTATGGCAAGGGTAGAGGCGTGCCCGGTCGCGGGGAGTGGCACCACGGCGGGGCCGGCCCCCGCGAGATGGCCGAATCTGCGGGGAGCAACGGCAGATGCCGTTGATAAGGCCATCTCGCGGCACACGTCCGGCACCCGCCGCCCGAGACGCTCTGTGACGCGACCGTCACACGTGCGGCGCGCGGGACGGTACTATCCAGACTTCACCCCCTGACCGAAGGCCCTCCCGTGACCCGACTCAGCCCCCGTTCCAGCCCCCGCACCTCGCGCCGCGTCGGCCGCCGCACAGCGGCCCTCGCCGGTGCCGCAGCGCTCCTCACGGCCGTTGCCCTCACCGCCTGCTCGAGCGGCGGCGGCAATGGCGGCAACGGCAGCAGCGACACCGTCACCGACGGCAAGCTGACGATCGCGACCGGCCAGCCCGCCTACTCGCCCTGGATCGACGACAACAAGCCCGAGTCGGGCAAGGGCTTCGAGTCTGCCGTCGCCTACGCGGTCGCCGACGAGCTCGGCTACAAGAAGTCCGACGTGGTGTGGACGCGCAGCACCTTCGACTCGGCCATCGCGCCCGGCGCGAAAGACTGGGATCTCAACATCCAGCAGTTCTCGATCACCGCTCAGCGCGAGAAGGCCGTCGACTTCTCTCCGGCCTATTACACGACCACGCAGGCCGTCGTCACGACGAGCAAGTCCGCCGCCGCGGGCGTGACCGACATCGCCGGACTGAAGGGCCTCAAGGTCGGCGTCGCGACCGGCACGACGAGCCTCACCGTCGCCAAAGACGAGCTCGGCACGACCCCGCAGGTGTTCAACTCGAACGACGACGCCGTGCTGGCACTGAAGTCGGGTCAGATCGATGCTGTCGTCACCGACCTCCCCACCGCGTTCTACATGTCGTCGGCCCAGCTCGATGACGGCAAGATCATCGGCCAGTTCGCCGACGACGGCAACGGCGACAAGTTCGGCATCGTCCTGCCCAAGGGATCGGCGCTCACTAACAAGGTGAAGACCGCGGTCGACACGCTGAAGAGCGACGGCACGCTGGAGGCCCTGACGAAGAAGTGGCTGTCGACCGAGGTCGACGTGCCGATCCTCAAGTGACAGCCGGCGATGGCGCCGCCGTCGTAGCGGCGCCTCCGTCTCAGATCGAGGTCGAGCGGCGTCTCTACCGGTCGCGGCGCGGGCGCCAGTCGATCCTGGTGAGCATCGTGTCGACCGTGGTCGTCGTGGCCCTCGTCTGGGTCGGCGTCGTCAACACTCCGGGCTGGGCGACGGTGCAGCAGTCTTTCTTCGATCCGGGCGTGGCGGTCGACACGTTCCCGAGCATCCTGCAGGGCCTGTGGCTCAACGTGCGGATCCTCTTCTTCGCGAGCATCGGCGTGGCGATCTTCGCCACGCTCCTCGCCGTGATCCGCGGTCTTCGCAGCCCGGTGTTCTTCCCGCTGCGGGTCGTCGCGACCGGCTACACCGATCTCTTTCGCGGTCTGCCGCTGATCATCGTGCTCTACCTCGTCGGCTACGGGATCCCGGGGCTCGGCATCTTCCCGCGGCTCCCGGCGGAGGTGTGGGGCACGGTCGCGATCATCGTCACCTACTCGTCGTACGTGGCCGAGGTGCTCCGTGCCGGCATGGAGGCGGTCCACCCGTCGCAGCGCCTCGCGGCCCGGTCGCTGGGGCTCTCGCACGCGCAGACGCTCCGCTTGGTCGTGCTGCCGCAGGGGCTTCGCAAGGTCACGCCCGCGCTCATGAACGACTTTGTCTCGATGCAGAAAGACGTCGGTCTGGTCTCGATCCTCGGGGCGGTCGACGCGGTCCGCGCGGCCAACATCGCTCAGGCCGAGACCTTCAACTTCACTCCGTACTTCGTCGCAGGGCTCCTGTTCGTGCTGATCAGCCTGCCGTTGATCCGCCTGACGGATGGCCTCGCGAGACGCCAACAGCGCCGCGAGCAGATCGGCGGTGCCGTATGAGCCCCGACACCCAGAGTCACCAGAATCAGAGCCGCGACGACCAGACATCAGCGTCCAGCACACCCGCCCCCGTCCTGGAGCTTCGCGGCATCCGCAAGTCGTTCGGCGACGTCGCCGTGCTCCGCGGCATCGATCTGACGCTGCACGCGCACGAGGTGATCGTCGTGATCGGAGCCTCAGGATCCGGCAAATCCACGCTCCTCAAGACCGCGAATCTGCTCGAATCCATCGATGACGGCCAGATCCTGCTCCAGGGGGCCGACATCAGCGACCCTCGCATCGACGTCGACCGCACAAGGTCGCGCATCGGTGTCGTCTTCCAGCAGTTCAACCTCTTTCCGCATCTCACCGTGCTGGCCAATGTCACGCTCGCGGCGCGCAAGGTTCACGGCGTGGCGAAGCCCGCGGCCGAGACGGAGGCCAGGCGGTTGCTGGAGCGGGTCGGTCTCGGATCCTTCGCTTCGTCGTATCCGGACCGCCTCTCGGGCGGCCAGCAGCAGCGGGTCGCGATCGTCCGGGCCATCGCCACGAACCCCGAGCTGCTGCTGCTCGACGAGGTGACGAGCGCTCTCGACCCGCTCCTGGTCGGCGAGGTGCTCGACTTGGTGACCGAGCTCAAAGAGCAGGGCTCGACCATCCTGATGACGACTCACGAGATGTCGTTCGCCCGGAAGGTCGCCGACCGCATCGTGTTCTTGCATCTCGGCGAGGTCGTCGAGGAGGGCCCGCCTGCCGAGCTGCTCGACTCGCCGCGGCACCCCGCTCTGAAGGAGTTCCTGTCGCGCGTCTCGCACTGACAACCTCGGCGGCGCCGACATGGGCGGACGCCGACAGTTTAAGCTAGCTTAACTTTGTGAGCGACTCCGAGACGACGACCCTGGCGCGCGAGCGCGGCCCGAAACCCGGTGCGCGCCCCGAGGCCCGACTGCTGTGGTTGTTGGGCCCCGCGTTCGTCGCTGCGATCGCCTACGTCGACCCCGGCAATGTCGCCGCGAACCTGACCGCCGGTGCCTCGTATGGCTACCTGCTCGTCTGGGTGCTCGTCGCCGCGAACGTGATGGCCGTGATCATCCAGTACCTGTCGGCGAAGCTCGGTCTCGTCACCGGCCGCAGCCTGCCCGAGCTGCTGGGGGAGCGGCTGCCTCGACGGCGACGGCTCCTCTTCTGGGCGCAGGCCGAGGTGATCGCCGCGGGCACCGACCTCGCCGAGGTGATCGGCGGCGCCATCGCGCTGCAGATCCTCTTCGGCGTTCCGCTACCCCTCGGCGGGCTGATCGTCGGCGTCGTCTCGATGGTGCTGCTGTCGATCCAGTCGCGTCGAGGGCAGCGACCGTTCGAGTTCGTCATCATCGCGCTTCTCGCCATCATCGCGATCGGGTTCCTCGCCGGGGTCGTCGTCAGCCCGGTCTCGTGGAGCGACGCGGCCGCCGGCATCGTGCCGCGCTTCGAGGGCACGCAGACGGTGCTGCTGGCCGCCAGCATGCTGGGCGCGACGGTGATGCCCCATGCCATCTACCTGCATTCGGGGCTCGCTCGCGACCGGCACGGCGCCACCCTCGAAGAGCCCAGGATCCGACGGCTCCTCAAAGCGACGCGCGTCGACGTCGTGCTCGCTCTTGTGCTCGCCGGCACGGTCAACGTCGCCATGCTGCTGCTCGCCGCCTCGAGCCTTCGTGGTGTCGACGGCACCGACACGATCGAGGGGGCCCACGCCGCCGTAGTGGCGGCCCTCGGCCCGGCCGTCGGGGTGATCTTCGGTGTCGGGCTCCTCGCGTCCGGCCTCGCCTCGACGTCGGTCGGGTGCTATGCCGGCTCCACGATCATGGCGGGGCTGCTGCACCTCCGCATCCCCCTCCTGGTGCGCCGAGTCGTCACCCTCATCCCGGCGCTGGTCATCCTGTCGACGGGATTCGAACCGACCCGGGCGCTCGTTCTCAGCCAGGTTTTGCTGAGCATCGGCATCCCGTTCGCGCTGGTGCCGCTGGTGAAGTACACCAGCGACCACTCGATCATGGGGGTGTTTGCAAACCACCGGATCCTGACCGTCGTCGCCTGGGTCGTTACTGCTTCGATCGGCCTGCTCAACGTGGTGCTCGTCGTGTTGACAGTGGCCGGGCCGTAGAGTCGACAGCCGTGGACACCGATTCGATCAGCTCCGTCGCCCAGGATTACGTCAAGGCGATCTGGGCGGCGACGGAGTGGGGCGATCCGCCGATCACGGCAAAGGGCCTCGCCGAGCGGTTCGGCACGACTCCCGCCAACGTCACCGACACGATGCGCCGGCTCGCAACCCAGGGCCTCGTCGACTACGAGCCCTATCGTCCGGTCAGTCTCACGCCTCGCGGAACGAGCTTCGCGCTCGACATGGTTCGGCGACACCGGCTGATCGAGACGTTTCTCGTCACCAGCCTCGGCTACGGCTGGAGCGAGGTGCACGACGAGGCGGAGCGACTCGAGCATGCCGTGTCGACGACGCTGATCGATCGAATCGACGACTTCCTCGGGCGGCCCGTCGCCGACCCGCACGGCGACCCGATTCCGTCTCGGGACGGCGCGACGGCCGTGCCGGGCGACGCAGTGCGCCTTGCGGTGGCGCCTCCCGGGGAGTACCGGGTCGTGCGCGTGTCTGACGCCGACCCATCGGAGCTCGTCCGGGCGCAGCAGCTCGGTCTCGTGCCCGGGGCCATTGTCAGTTCGGTCTCCGTGGGCGAGGGGGTCGGCGATATTTGGGTGGTTCCCGTCGCGTCGATTGCTTCCGGGCTCGCGACCTGACCTGATTCGGCCCGCCGACCTCGCGTGAATCGGCCAAGGTCACAGCGCCGCGGCGCGCGATGCCGGCCGATTCGCGCGACCTCGCACTGCAGAGCAGCTCACTACCGAAGCGCCCGCACCGACTCCCGAACGACGAGCGACGGCACGAACCGCGTCGGCGAGGGAGCAGCAGGATCCCGCAGCACCTCGAGCAGATGCCCCATGATCTGGCGACCCAGCGCGTCGAAGTCCTGCTTCATCGTGGTCAACGGCGGAGTGAAGTACGCGGCCTCGGGGATGTCGTCGTAGCCGATCACGCTGATGTCGTCGGGCACGTGGATGCCGGCGCGCTCGAGCGTGTGCATGAAGCCGAGTGCCATCTGGTCGTTGGCGACGAACACGGCCGTGCCGCGATCCGACCGGGCGAGCAGTTCTGTGGCCGCGTCGGATCCTGAGTCGGGTGTCCAGGATCCCTGCAGGGGGCGGGGGGCCGCGATGCCGGCCTCACCGAGCTCGTCCCGCCAGCCGCGCAGTCGCTCGAGAGCGTCGAGGGAGTCGGAGGGCCCGGCCACGTGCTCGATGCGCGTGTGGCCGAGGTCGATCAGGTGGCGGACCGCCAGGCGAGCGCCCCGGTACTGGTCGAGTGAGACGCTGTGGAATCCGGGGCGTCCGGCCGATTCGATCGTCAGCAGGGGAATGTCGAGGTCGATGCCCGAGAGCGCCTCGAGGCTTGCACTGCGGGCAGCGATCACGACGATGGCCTCGACGTTCTGCCGCACGAACTGCACGATCACGGAGCGGATGGATTCAGGATCCGACCCACCCGAGTTCGACATCGTCACGGTGTAGTTCGCGGGCCCGGCTGCCTCACACAGACCGATCGCGATGCTCGCCGGTCCGAAGTCGGCTGCGCCCGTGTTCAAGACCGCGATGGTGGCCGAGCGCCGGGTGACCAGGGCCCGCGCCGCGGGGGAGGGGGTGTAGCTCAGCTGGCGGATGGCGACCTCGACCTTGTCGCGGGTCGTCGGGCGGACGTTCGGCAGGTCGTTCAGCACGCGCGAGACGGTTTGGTGCGAGACCCCGGCCAGTCGCGCCACGTCGAAGATCGTCGCCTGTCGCGTCTTGAGTGCCTTCACGGGGGTGTCCTTCGGGTGGCATGTGATCGCTCACATCGGGCTGGCCTACGGGTGTCGGCTGAATCTCGTGTCGGGTCGCCCGACGAAAGGCGAACGGCCCCGAACGACGAGCGTTCGGGGCCGATTGCCGGGGATGTGCGCTTCGTCTACTTGATCGACGAGGCGGCGCGGCGCTTGTTGAACACGTCGAACGCGACCGCGGCCAAGAGCACGAGGCCCTTGATGAGCGACTGGTACTCCGTCTGCACACCGAGGATCGACATACCGTTGTTCAGGATTCCGATGATGAGACCACCGACGATGGCGCCCGGCACGGTTCCGATACCACCGGTGACGGCAGCGCCACCGATGAAGACGGCCGCGATGGCGTCGAGCTCGAAGCCGTTTCCGGCGCTCGGGCTGGCGAGGTTCAGCTGTCCGGTGAACACGAGTCCGGCGAGAGCCGAGATGACACCCATGTTGACGAACAGCAGGAAGGTGACGCGCTTCGTCTTGATACCCGAGAGCGCGGCGGCCTGGAGGTTTCCGCCGATTGCGTAGGTGTGGCGACCGAAGACGGAATTACGCATCACCGACGCGTAGATGATGACCAGCGCACCGAGGACGACGAGGACGATCGGCGTGCCGCTGTAGCTCGACAGCAGGTACGCCACGTAGCCGACGAGGACGACCGTGAAGGCCAGCTTGACGATGAACCAGGCGAATGGCTCGTCCTCGAGCTCGTACTTGCGTCGGACCGCCCGACCACGTAATCCGCTGATGACAAGCGCCACGGCAGCCACGCCGCCGATGATGAGGGTCAGCGGCTCGTAGCCCGACGTGCCGATTGCGGGCAAGAAGCCCGAGCCGAGGGCGCGGAACGGTGCGGGGAACGGGGAGATCTGAGCGCCGCCCAGAGCGATCTGGGCCGCGCCGCGGAATGCGAGCATTCCGGCGAGCGTGACGATGAACGCCGGGATGCCGAAGTAGGCGACCCAGAACCCCTGCCAGGCGCCGACGAGGGCTCCGAGGATGAGGCAGAGGATGATCGCCGCCCACCAGGGAAGGCCCCACTGCGTGATCATGACACCCGACATGGCACCGATGAACGCGACGACCGAACCGACCGAGAGGTCGATGTGGCCGGCGATGATGATCATCACCATGCCGATCGCGAGGATCAGGATATAGCTGTTCTGGATCACCAGGTTCGACACGTTGATCGGAGCCAAGGTGATGCCATTTGTCGTGATCTGGAAGAACAGGACGATCACGATCAGCGCGATGAAGAGGCCGATCTGGCGCAGCTGGCCCGCAAGGTAGCGGGTGGCCAACCCCAGTGGTCCGGGCTGCTTGCCAGGAACGAGGTCCTGGCGGGGTGACTTGAGCTCAGATGTCGCGCTCATTGACGGGAGCCTCTCGTTCTTGGGTCATGTGCTTCAGAAGGAACTCGGGGGTGGCCTGGTCACGCGGTACGTCCGCTGTGATGCGCCCCTCCGAGAGTGTGTAGATGCGGTCGCAGATGCCGAGCAGCTCGGGCAGCTCGGAGGAGATGACGATGACGCCCTTCCCCTGGTCGGCGAGTTGGTTGATGATCGTGTAGATCTCGTACTTCGCACCGACGTCGATGCCCCGGGTGGGCTCATCGAGGATGAGGACGTCAGGATCCGAGTACATCCACTTCGAGAGGACGACCTTCTGCTGGTTGCCGCCCGACAGCTTGCCGGTGAGCACCGAGACGTTCGGGGCCTTGATGTTCATGTCTTTGCGGTACTTGTCTGCGACGATCGTCTCTTTCGAGGCGTCGACGAAGCCGAGGTGCTCGAGCTTGTTCAGCGCCGCACCAGAGATGTTCCGCTTGATGTCGTCGATCAGGTTGAGGCCGTATCGCTTGCGGTCTTCGGTGGCGTATGCCAGACCGTTCTTGATGGCATTCGACACGGTGTTCGTCTTGATCGGCGTGCCCCGCTTGTAGACGGTGCCCGAGATGTTGGTGCCGTAGCTGTGGCCGAACACACTCATGGCGAGCTCGGTGCGACCGGCGCCCATGAGGCCTGCGATGCCGACGATCTCACCGGCGCGCACGTTCAGGTTGGCGTGATGGACGACCTCGCGGGTGGCGTCGAGCGGGTGGTGGACGGTCCAATCCTCGATCCGCAGGAGCTCCTCGCCGATGTTCGACGTGTGGTCGGGGTAGCGGCTTTCGAGATCGCGACCGACCATCGCCTTGATGATGCGGTCTTCGGAGACCTCCCCGGCATGGACGTCGAGCGTCTCGATGGTCTTGCCGTCGCGGATGATCGTGACCTTGTCGGCGATCGCCTTGATCTCGTTGAGCTTGTGGCTGATGATGATCGACGTGATGCCCTGGCCCTGCAGGCTCTTGATGAGGTCGAGCAGGTGGGCGGAGTCGTCGTCGTTCAGCGCGGCCGTCGGCTCGTCGAGGATCAGGATCTTGACCTTCTTGGAGAGCGCCTTCGCGATCTCGACCAGCTGCTGCTTGCCGACTCCGATGTCGACGATCTTCGTGATCGGGTTGTCGCGCAGGCCGACCCGGGCGAGCAGCTTGGCCGCCTCGAGGTTGGTGTCGTTCCAGTCGATGAAACCGAGCTTCGACCGCTCGTTGCCGAGGAAGATGTTCTCGGCGATCGACAGGAACGGGCTGAGGGCCAGCTCCTGGTGGATGATGACGACGCCCGCGTCTTCGGAGTCGTTGATGTTCTTGAAGTCGACGGCCTTGCCGTCGAGGAGGATCTGGCCGTCGAAGCTTCCGGCGGGGTAGACGCCGGAGAGCACCTTCATCAGCGTCGACTTGCCAGCGCCGTTTTCGCCGCAGATCGCGTGGACCTGGCCGCGTTCGACCTCCAGAGTGACGTCTTGGAGGGCTTTGACGCCGGGGAAGGTCTTGGTGATCTCACGCATCTCGAGGATGGTGTTCGCCACAGGGGCTCCTTGCTCGGGTTCTGAGTGGGGATGTGGGGCAGAAGAGCGAGGCGGGCCACGGAGTACGCGGCCCGCCTCGCCCCGGGGCGACCTACTTGAGGTCGGCCTCGGTGTAGTAGCCGCTGTCGATGAGGACCTTCTGGTAGTTGTCCTTCGTGACGACGGTGGGCTGGAACAGGTAGGTCGGGACGACCTTGACCTTGTTGTCGTAGCTCTTGGTGTCGTTGACCTCGGGGGTCTTGCCGTTCAGCAGGTCGTCGGCCATCGTGACGGACTCGGTGGCCAGCTGGCGCGTGTCTTTGTAGATGGTGGAGTACTGCTCACCCGCGATGATCGACTTGACCGAAGCGGCTTCGGCGTCCTGGCCGGTGATGACCGGGAGCGGCTTCGACGAGGTTCCGTAGCCAGCACCCTGAAGCGCCGAGATGATGCCGATCGAGATGCCGTCGTAGGGCGAGAGGATGCCGTCGACGTTCTTTCCGCCGGAGTACGACTTCGCGATCAGGTTCTGCATACGAGCCTTGGCGGTAGCCGGGTCCCACTGCAGCGTGGCGGCCTGCGTGAAGCCGGTCTGACCCGAGCCCACGACGAGGGTGCCGTCGGCGATATAGGGCTTGAGGGTGGCCATCGCGCCGTTGAAGAAGAACGTGGCGTTGTTGTCGTCGGGGCTACCGGCGAAGAGCTCGATGTTGAGGCCCTTCTTGTCGCCGGTCTTCTTGCCATCGGCGTCGAGAACGCCGAGTCCGGTCAGAAGGCTGGTGGCCTGGTCGACGCCGACCTTGTAGTTGTCGAACGAGACGTAGTAGTCGACGTTCTTCGAGCCGGTGAGGAGACGGTCGTACGAGATGACCTTGATTCCGGCCTTGGCTGCCGAGTCGAGCTGGTCGCTGAGCGAGCCACCGTCGATCGAGGCGACGATGAGCACCTTGGCGCCCTTGGTGATCATGTTGCTGACCTGCTGGGCCTGCGTCGGGATCTTGTTGTCGGCGTACTCGAGGTCGACCTTGTAGCCCTTTTTCTCGAGGTCGCTCTTGACGGCGTTGCCGTCTTTGATCCAGCGCTCGGAGACCTTGGTCGGCATCGCGACGCCGATGAGGGCACCCTTGTTGTCGCCCGAGCCGGCGTCGGTGTTAGTGGCGCCACGGCCGCCGGAGCAGGCGGCGAGGGAGAAGGCGAGGCCGATGGCGGCGGCGCCGACGAAGAACTTCTTTGTCTTCATGATGTTCCTTTTGTGTTGTGGGGATAGTGCTCTGTGTGGGTGATCGTTGTGATGCAGGGCATGCCGATGGCAAACCCGAGGGGGAGGAGAAGTGGAGCGAGTTAGGTGAGCGCAGAGGTCGTCATGGCGAGACTCCAATGTCTTGGCTGGCGAAATGTGGCTGAGAAACAGGAATGCTGTGGGGGCGGCTCCGTTGTGAGCGCTCACAAGCTGTGGGCAATCGTAAGCGGTATCGTCGCCCAAGCACAATCACCTGTGTCTCAATCGGATAACGGCGGTGTCGCCGGAAAGGGGCGAGAGCCCATGAGCGACCTCCCTCCACCCGGGGCGCCGGCCGGCTGGTATCCGGATGCGACTCCGGGCGTGTTGCGGTGGTGGGACGGCACGCGATGGACGACCGAGACGCGGGCCGGATCCTCGTCGTCACCGGCTCCCTCATCACCCGAATTACCCGCCGCAACTCTCGTCGTCCGCGGCGTGACGGGGTACGTCGAGCTCGTCGGCGACACACTCCTGTATCGGTCAAAGCTCGACCGACCGCCCCTCCAGCACATCCCTCTCAGCACCGTTTCCGAGGTGCTCGTGTCGAAGAACGGCGATACGTTCGACCTCCTTCTCATAGGTGCGCGCCCGCGTTCTCGGCCGAGTCTGTTTTCTGAGACGTCGATCCGGCGGAGCAGCCGCACGACGCCCACCGAGTGGGGCGCCTTTCTCGAGGCCCTCGGTCTGGCCGTTCTCCGCGCGCGCCCCTAGGGGTACATGATGACGCGCTCGACGCACCCCCGAATGTCCAGAAAACCCTCGTCTGCCAGGGGTGCCGTGGCCATCCGAGGGTGCGTCGCGCTTAGCTGGAGGGCATGAACGACGCCCCACGAAGCCCCTAGCGCCTAGCCCACCCCGCACCCACGCGGCGCACGAGCCCGTCGCGCTCGAAGGCCTCCAGCCAGCCGAGCATCGGCCATTCACCCCAGGTGCGCGCGAACAGGGCACCGTTCCGCAGAATGTCGTCGAGGTGCGCGACCGGAGGCGAGGTGGTCGGGTGATGCTGGTGGTAGGCGTCGGCGCCGCCCACCCAGGCCAGTGGCACCCCGGCCGATCGCAGTCGATAGGCGAAGTCGGTGTCTTCGCCGCCGTACCCCTCGAACGTCTCGTCGAACCGCGGCCCGGTACTCCACGCGGTCGAGGTCAGCGCGAACGACAGCGACCAGAACAGGCGATAGTCGTCGGCCGGGGCCAGTACGATCTGGCCTCTCGGCGGTGCCGGGCGTGCGGCATGGGGCGACCGGTGCCGGTCGAGGGCGGCCGGGTCGAGGGAATCGACGCCGGGCGGAAGGTACGTCACCGGCCCGCACAGCACGGCCTCCGGGTGCGCGGCCGAGGCGGCGGCGTAGGCGGAGAAGAGCGAAGGATCCGGCACGCAGTCGGCATCGAGGAACACGACGAGCCCGGCACCGTCTGCCACGGCCCGATCGGCGCCGGCGTTGCGCGCGGCGGCCAGGCGCAGGCCATCGGGCCCTGGCGGAACCGACAACACGACCTCCGCGTCGATGCCGGTCGGCGAGTCGTCGCCGAGCCAGACGAGGATCCGGCGCACCCCGCTCGACCGACCGACCACCGCCAGCTGGTTGTCGACGTGGGCCCGCCGGGCTGCCGAGGCCAGCGTCACCACGGCGATCGCCGGTGCCGGCGAGGGCACCGCAGAGTCAGTCGTGGACGCCGTCACCGCGACCACTCCTCTGCCAGGTCGAGGATCGCAGCCGCGGCGCGCTCGGCCGCACCGGTCGTCTGCCACGCCGACCACGTGGGATCCTGCGCTCGCGCCCGATCGAGCACCGACGGCCACTGCCACGCTTCGGGCCAGCCGCGCTCGACGACTGCGAGTCCGGCGTGTTCGAGGGCAGTCGCCATCTCGACCTGTTCGTCGAAGGGGCGCTGCTGCGGAATCACGATGCTGCGCGCGCCGGCCGCGGCCAGGTCGGCTATCGAGTTCTGACCGGCCCACGAGATGACGATCTCGGCCGACGAAAGCGCCTGCCACGGGTCGTCCTGCCAGTCTCGCCCGGGCCCGAGCACCGTGATCGTCTCCTCGGGCAGGGCCTCGTCGAGGTCACGCAGGTCGTCGTCGCTGACGTCGCCGCCGCCCGACCCGAGCATCACCAGCACTCCCGATCGTGTGTCGTCGGACAGGGGCTGGCGTCCGTCGTAGCGAGAGATTCCGCCCGTGTGGACGACGTCGACGCCGTCGCCGAAGTCCGGCTGGGTGACGACGCCCGCGGGCCAGGGGGCGAGGATCCGAGTGGCCGCCCGGAACGCCATCTTGTGCGCCTCGTCGATGCGACGCCCGGGCTGCCCGACGAGCACCACGGGGATTCCCAGCAGGCGCACGAACAGGGTCACCTCGGCTGAGACATCGACGACGAAGGCGGCGACGGGGTGCTTCACGGTCTCCGCCGCGATGCGGGCCAGCCGCGAGCGGTGCCCGCGATGGCCGAGCGGAGCCCAGTGCAGCAGACCCGCAGCGGTGGGGTCGGCGTCTGCCGGTTCGGAGAGGCTGCCGCTGGAACTGGTCTCGGCCAGGTCGTCGCGGTCGAGCTGGATCCAGATGGTCCGTTCGGGAAGGGGGCTTGGTGCTTCGAGAGTGCTGAAGCAGACCACGTCGGCGTCGAGCTGAGGGCGGATGGCGAGGAACCGAGTGATGTGCCCGTGGCCGTGATGGTGCACGTACCAGCCGATGGTCGGACGGCTCATGCGGCGGATGCTCGCTCGAGAGCACCGCTGTCGGAGTCGTCGCTGCCGTAGTCCGTCCGACCGTTATCTGTGAAGGCTTCGTCGGCGATAGCTTCGGCGAAGATCTGCTCGAGGGCCACGATGCGGCTGGAGAGCGAGAAGCGCAGGGCGGCGGCGTGACTCACCGTCGCCCGGAACGCGGGGTCGGCGTCGCTCTGGGCGATGAGTGCGGTCGCGGCTGCGGCGAGAGCGGCGACGTCGCCGACCGGAACCGTCGTGAGTCCGATCGACCCGACGGCGAGCTCGGTGATGCCGCCGATGGCGAATGCGGCGACGGGGGTTCCCGAGAGGAGTGCCTCCGGGGTGACCAGGCCGAAGGGCTCGTCCCACAGCGGCGTCGTCAGGGCGCACGCACTCCGACGAACGAGGCTCGCGAGCTCGGTCGTGCCGAGCGGTCCCACGTACTGCCGGTCGCCGTCGAGGAGGGGAGCGACCTCTTCGTCGAAGTACGTCTGATCGCCGATCCGGCCCGCGATCGTCAGCGGTCGTCCCGTCAGATGGGCGGCCTGGAGCGCGAGGTGGGGTGCCTTTTCGTGGTTGATCCGACCGAACCAGACCAGGCCTTCTCCGCCGTCGCCCCGGGGCCACACGTCGGTGTCGACGCCGTTGTGCAAGACCTCCGAGTGGACGCCCTCGACCGACCAGGTGCGGGACGTGTGTCCGCTCACCGCGAGGAACCGGCTGCCGCGCCCCCGACCGGTGGCGTGCGAGGCGACGAGCTCCGGCACGATGGGCGTGTGGAGAGTGGACACCATCGGCACGCCGATCTCTCCGGCGCGGGCGAGTGGAAGGCCGTGCAGGCAGTGGTTGACGACGATGTCGATGTCGCCGGCCGCGGCGCGCTCGGCCACCACGGCGAGAGCGCGGTCGAGAGCGGGCAGGGCGCGGCCGAGGTACCCCGGCGGGTAGGTGTCGTCAGCGGCTGCGGGGTCGCCGTGCCAGTCGACCGCGGGCAGCACGAACGGGCGCGGGCCGCCCTCGAGGTAGTCGGATCCTTCGGTTGCGATCAGTTCGACCCGGTGCCCACGGGCACGAAGTAGTCGGATCTCGTTCCAGACGGCCGATTCCAGGCCTCCCGCGAAGGGAGCGTGGATCGGAAAGCGCAGGGGAGCGATCATGACGATGCGCAGAGCCACCGTCACGACCGCTCGGCCAGAAGATCGGAGTAGAGGTCGGCGTGGGCGCGCGCCGTCATCTCGTCGGTCGTGGTGCGCTCTTCAAGGCGACGAACGGCCAGATCGTGACGCGCCTCGCTGCCGGGCTTGGGAGCCGAGTCGAGGAGACGCGCGATTGCGCCGGCCAGCGATTCGACGCGATCGCCGTCGAGGCCCTCCCGCGAGAAGCCCGCGATCGTCGCTTGGTCGTCGTGCTGCTCGCGGAGGTACCCGACGTCGGGCACGGCGACGGCGACGCCGAGATCCCAGCAGAGTTCGAGCCAGCCCGAGTGGGTGCCCGAGTGATACGGCAGCACACACACGTCGAGGTGCGCGAGGTCCTCCGCGAGAGCCTCGTCGTCGAGGCGGTTGTGTTCGATCAGCACGACGTCGGAGCGCTCCGCGCAGAGAAAACGGATCTGCTCCCGCTGCTCGTCGTCGCGCACACGCCGTTGCAGGCGGACTTCACCCGTGGCGTTGACACCCCGGTCTCGGAGGAGATCGAGCGTGCCGAGGAGGATTCGCACGGTGGCCGCCCCATCGACGCTCGGGCGCAGGTCTTTCAGATGGACTCCGATCACGGGAAGGTCGTGCGCGAGACCGCGGGGCGGTTCGACGTCGTTGGGCAGGAGGCGCGGGTGGGGGAGAACGAGGGCCGTCCGGCCCCAACGCTCGGCGATCTCTCTCGCGGCGCCGGGAGTGAGGGTCACCACGGCGTCGACGAGAGGGAGTAGCGCGTCGAGCTGTCGGACGTGGGGTGCCTGGTCGACCAGCTGGGGATTCTCGAGGTCGTGCACGGTGTAGACGACCGGCCAGCCCGCGTCGTGAGCGGCATCCACTGCGGCGACGAGTTCGTCGACGGTGAACGACTCCAGGCCGAAGTGGAGGTGCAGCAGGTCGGCGTCGGCGCGGTGCGAGTTGATCCACCCGGAAGCGACGATCGCGGGCGGCCACCACTGGCCCGCCGGTGCACCCACGGGCTGCGGATCAGGCAGAACCCGAACCTGCACTGGAGAACCGATCGGGGCTGCGAGAGCACGATCGATGTAAGGATGACCTGCGGGTACGGAAGCGACGCAGAGGGTCTGCGTCATAGAGGCTCCGTAGGGGTCGAGTCGGCACCCCCGGTGGGCACTCTGTGCACGCTACGCAGCGAGTGAGAATTCGGATCTTTCTGTGTCTACCCCATTGACGAAGGGCCAGTGGCCGTGCAAGGTTCGCCCGAGTGTCTACTTCACCTCCCGCCCAGATCCTTGTCGGCCCACTCCACCACGGGGTCACGGAATACGCCCGAGAAACGGCGGAGGCGGTGGCTCGACTACAGACGGGCGGAGACGTCCACCATGTCGACTCGGCTGACGACGCCGAGGCGCTCATCCATCGCTACGACCGCGTTCACCTGCACGTCACCGACGGTCTCTACGGCGCCACGCTAGAGGAGGCGACCGCCCGCGTAGTGCGCCTCCTCAGGGCCGGGCGGGTCACGGTCACACTCCACGATGTTCCCCAGGCTTCCGACGGCGAGCGCAACGTGGCCCGGAGGTCGACGGCCTATCGGGCGATTGCCGATGCAGCGGCCGGCGTGGTGGTCAACAGCCGCCACGAAGAGTCACTCGTGCACGAGCATCTCGGTGCCGACCTGCGGGTGGCCGTGATCCCGTTGGGTACCCGTCACCCCCTGTCGCCTCCTACCCCTTCAGTTCCGCCGACACCGGGCGCCCTCGAAGTGCTCCTCGCCGGTTACGTCTACCCGGGCAAGGGGCATGACGACGCAATCGAGGCGGCGGCCCTCGTGTCGGCGCGCACCGGCGCGTCGGCATCGGTCACGGCCCTCGGCGGAATCTCGCCCGGGCACGAGGTCGAAGCCGACCGGTTCGCGGCCCGAGCCGCCGACCTCGGCGTCGACTTCACGGTCACCGGCTACCTCGAACCCGCCGAGTACCGTGCACGCTGCGTCACCGCGGGCATCCCCCTGGTCGCGCACCGGCACTACTCGGCGTCGCGCTCGCTCCTCGATTGGGCCGAGCAGGGGCGGAGACCCATCGTGGTCGACACCCGCTACACCCGCGAGATGGCCGCACTGCGCCCCGGAACCCTGCATTTGACCGCCCTCGATGACCTGGCCGACGCGATACAGGCGAGACATCAGGATCCGGCGTCCACGTTCCTCCACCCGGGCCACCCCATCGGGCCGACGCTCGATGATGCCGCCGCCTCGTACCTCACCTGGTGGGAGAGCATCGCGTGGTGACACCCTCCGCCGCTTCCAGGCCCCGGGGCATCGCTCTGCCGCGGAACGAGTGGGACCGTCTCGACGGCGTGCGACCGGACGAGCCACCCATCGTCTCGGTGATCATCGCCCACTACGAGCAGCAGAGCCAGCTCGACCGAACGCTCCTCGCGCTAAGGCGACAGGACCACCCGCCCGAGCGGCTCGAGATCATCGTGGTCGACGACGGGTCGATCACACCGCCGACTGTGCCGGACGGAGTCATCCTCATCGTGCAGGAGGACCGCGGGTTCCGGCTCGCAGCCGCCCGAAATGCGGGGGTGGCTCGGGCGTCGGGCCGGATCCTGTGCTTTCTCGATGCCGATACCGCGCCCGAGCCGTCGTATCTGACCGAGTTGACGAGGCTTCCGGCGCTCGCCCCCGACGTCGTGACGGTCGGACGCCGCCTGCATGCCGTGTTCGACGAGGTCGACGCCGACGCACGCATCGAAGTCGTTGCGCCGCTGACCGCGCTGCCCGCCCCGCGCTGGCTCGACGACGCCTACGCGCGCAGCCGCAACCTGCTCGACGCCGACGATCGCTCGTACCGCTTCGTGATCGGCGCGGTCGTCGCCTGCAGCGCCGAGCTGTTCGACGCCAGCGGCGGCTTCGACGAATCATTCGACCGCTACGGGGGAGAGGACTGGGAGTGGGCCTACCGCGCCTGGCTCGCCGGCGCCGTTCTCGCCCACGTGCCGACGGCGATCGCCTGGCACGACGGACCCGAGTGGTCGGGGCGCCCCGAAGCGGCCCTCGCGCGCAAGAACGAGGAGTCAGTGCGGCTCGCCGAGCTGATCCCGGTGCCGGGGTCGGGGCCTCGCGGGCTGCGCGGACGGTTCGCCGATGTGCTCGTCTCCGTGCCCGATGGCGTCACTGCGCCTGAGGAGGTCACCGGGTGGGATGCCGCGTGGTTCGTCACGCTCGACTCGCTGGCCGAGGCGTTACCGCTGGCCGGGTTGCCCGGGGTTGATGCGTCGAGTGCGAAGTGCAGGATCCTCGTCGACGTCCTCCGCCCACTCCGGGTCAGGGGCTCCGCGCTCGCCGAGGCCGTCGTCCGGCTCGGCGCTGAGTCGCTCGGATCGCTGGAGGTCGTGGATGCCGACGACGGCGAGCCGCTCTGCGTCGTGCGGTCGACGCGGGCCGCTGCCCGGGCGTCTCGCTGGGGGCAGGACGACCTGTTCGAGCGTGCGTCGGTCGTGCTGCCCGGCGTCACGGCGCTCGACCCTGCGGCCGTTGACGTCGAGGCGTACCTCGGCGGCTGGGGGTAGGGCGCGGGCGGGGTGTTCTGCTGTGCTCGGCTTGGCCCCGGTCGGCCCCCGGCTCGGAGCCGCTCCGGTAGGCGCACCTTCAAGCCGGCCCGGGGGACAACCCTGCGCATCGCATCCGAGGGCAGGATCGCGCGCGGCGTACCGTTAGAAGCACCATTCCCGACATGAGAAGGAGCATTCCATGCCTTTCGTCACCGTTCCCCAGTCTTCCGGCTCCGCCGTCGAACTCCACTACGAGGATTACGGCCAGGGCAAGCCCGTCGTCCTCATCCACGGCTGGCCGCTGAGCGGTCGCTCTTGGGAGGGCCAGGTTCCCGCCCTCGTCGAGGCCGGCCACCGCGTCATCACCTACGACCGCCGCGGTTTCGGCCAGTCGTCGCAGCCGTGGAACGGCTACGACTACGACACCTTCGCCGCCGACCTCAAGGCTGTGCTCGACGAGCTCGACCTGCAGGACGTCACCCTCATCGGCTTCTCGATGGGCGGCGGTGAACTGGCCCGCTTCGTCAGCCTTTACGGCACCGAGCGCATCGCCAAGCTCGTCTTCGCGAGCGCCGTGCCGCCGTATCTCTACAAGGCGAGCGACAACCCCGAGGGTGGCGTCGACGACGATCTCGCCGCGTGGTTCCACGACGGCATCGTGGGCGACCGACCCAAGTTCCTCAACGAGTTCGTCAAGATGTTCTTCACGGCAGGCAAGCCGTCGCTCATCAACAAGCCGCTCGTGAGCGACGAGCAGGTCGCCTACAACCTGGCGATCGCCGAGCTGGCCTCGCCGAAGGGCACCCTCGACTGCACCGTTGCCTTCGCCACGACCGACTTCCGTGACGACCTCACCAAGATCGACGTGCCGACGCTTGTCATCCACGGCGACTCGGACGCCATCGTCCCGTTCGAGGTGAGCGGCAAGCGCACTCACGAGGCTGTCGCGAACAGCGAGCTCGTCGTTATCGAGGGCGCTCCCCACGGCGTCACCGTGAGCCACAAAGACGAGTGGAACGAGCACGTGTTGGCGTTCCTGGCGAAGTAGACCCGCCCAACGCGAATTGATCCAAGGATTCCCGTTCCCTTCATCGCAGGCGATGGATCGAACGGGAATTCCTTGGATCGACGTGGTTAAGCCCTAGGCGACCGAGGTGTCCCAGTCGTCGGCTCGCTCGAGGTAGCCGCTGAGCCGGGCGAGAAAGTCGTCGCTCGGCCGGTACGACGCGTCGGCCGTCGCCTTCGTGTATTCGCCCTGGAGTTCCTCGAGCACCTGGTCGATCTGCAGCACCTCGAGGGCGTTGCGCTGGGCGTCGTCGAGTGCGACGAAGAATCCGATAGCGCGGTCGATGTCTGCTGGGCCCTGGTAGCTGTATTCGGACACGGTGCCTCCCGGTGTGCTCCTCGGGCGACCGTGATGCCGCCCGATACCGAGTCTGCTCCTAGCCCTGACGTCCTTTGCCGCGCGGGTTCAGCTTGTTGATGACGAACGTCCGTCCGCGACGGCGGACGACCTGCGCCCCGGGCAGCTTCTTGAGCGACGCGAGCGAGTTGCGGACCTTCATGGTGTTCCCTTCGGTGAAATGGCTAAGTGATAACCATTATCACCTAAGGTGGCTTTCATGCGCACAGTTCGCCCTCTTCACCTCACACTCCTGAGCTCGTTGCGACCTCGGGCGGCAGGCGACCTCGCTCGGGCATTCACCGGGGCGAGTGTCGACGTCGCCGACAGCGTCGCCGAGATCGGGTCGGACCTCCCCGACGAGAGCCCTGTCGCCGACATCCCCGCCGACAGCGCGGCTTTTGCCGCTGACCTGATCGACGACCTGCTCAGCCAGGTCGACCACGGCCTCTCCGGCGACATCGTCGTGCATCTCCCGTCGCGGGCGGATCCCCTCGAGGTCGGACTCGTCGTCGGAGCCGTCTGCGACGCGCGCGAACCGGACGAGGCTCCGGTGCTCGTGCGCGACATCGTCACGGTGGTCTCGCTCCTCGACGTTCGCGCGTGGCTCTTCGCGGAGAGGGACGAGGATCCGGCACGCCCCGACTACGACACCGCCGAGCGCCTGGCAGCGCAGATCGAATACGCGACCCTGCTGGTGGTCACCGATACGGGCGGTGTTTCGCCGTCGCTCCTGAACGAGACGCTCGGCCTGCTCCGGCGACTCAACGTCGTGGCCCGCATCGTCCCCGTCGAACGAGCGACCCAGGCTCGGCGTCCAGCCGCGGCCGTCGTGCCGGGAGCGGCAGCGCTGCTGGCGCAGAACCTCGGCTGGCAACGCGAGCTCTCCGACGGCAACCTGCTCGGGCGGGCCTCCACCGGCATCGACGCGGTCGTCTTTCGCGAGCCTCTGCCGTTCCACCCCGGGCGGTTGGCCGAGGCGGTCGCCGCGGAATTCGGGCAGCAACCCCGATCGATCCTGCGCTCGCGCGGACTTGCGCGACTGGCCTCGAGGCCGTTCGCCGTCGGATCCTGGGCTTCGGCCGGTGACGTGTTCTCGCTCGATCCGACTTCGATCGACAGCTGGGATTCGGATGTGCCGCTCGGGCAGGAACTCGTCTTCTACGGGCGCGACCTGGACGCCGCTGCGCTGACCGACGAACTCGGGCGCTGTCTGCTCACGCCGGACGAGCTGCTCGGCGGCCCGATGCTCTGGGCGCGGTTCGACGATCCGCTGCCCGCGTGGGAGCTGCCGCACCGGCACTGAGCGGCGGTGCCCCCTGTCGCCCGACCCGTGCAAATTTGAAGGAAAACGCGCCTCGGCCTGGCACTTCATGCCGATCGGCGGGGGTCGCCCCGAGGTTTTTCCTTCAAATTCGGCAGCGCCCCGCCCGAAACGTCAGTCGAGGGGAGCGACGTAGGTGCGGAACTCACCCCGCTCGGAGTGCAGCCCCCAGATCGTGTCGGCGATCGTGGCCGGCTCGTGCGAGGGCTCGCCGCCACCGATCCCGCGGGGGATGATCAGCTGAGCGACGTGGATGTTCTCGGGAGCGACAGCCTCGTGCAACAGCTCGACGTAGGCGCTCTCGGCGGCGAACGCGACCGATGTGCCGGTGACGGCGTCGCGCGGACGCACTGCGCTGGCGCCGTTCACGAAGATCATCGTGCCGCCCTTGAGCGCACGCATGCCGGGCAGCACCTGCCGAACCGCCGTCACCGGCCCGTAGACCGAGAACTCGATCGGCCCAACCAGATCGTCGGCGACCGTCTCGAGTGTGGGGCGCATGTACTCCTTGGCCGGAAGCGGGCTGTACTGGAGCACTTCGATCGGACCGAGCTGCTCGGTGGCATTGACTAGCGCGGCCTGAAGGGATGCGGTGTCGCGCACGTTGGCAGCGAATCCCTGGGCGGTGAGTCCCTCCGACGTCAGCGTGGCGGCGAGGTCGTCGAGACGGCTCTGGTTGCGCGAGATGAGGGCGATGGAGAAGCCTTCGCGGCCGAAGCGGCGGGCGACCGCTGCTCCGAGCCCCGGGCCGGCTCCGATGATGGCGATGGTGGTCACGTGGGTGTCCTTTCGAGTGGATCGGCGGTCGACGGTAGTCGCTCGCCTGGGCGCCGCCCGAGAGCTGGCCGCAGCCCGTGCGTGCAAATTCGAAGGAGAAACCCGAGCCCGGGAACACAAACATCAGGATCCGCCGGGGTCTGCAGCACGGATCTCCTTCAAATTCGGAGACAGCCCCAAGGCAAGCAGCCCGAGGGGGAGCAGCCCGAAGGGAAGCAGCCCGAGGTCAGCGGCGCAGCGCCTTCCGAGCCAGCGCGTTCCCGGCGAACTGCCCGAGCTGCACGATCACGACGATCACCGCCACCGTGATGTACACGACCGGCCAGTTGTAGCGCTGCGAACCGTAGGCCACGGCGAAGTCGCCGAGCCCGCCGCCGCCGAGGATCCCGGCCTGCGCGCTCATGTCGACGATGCCTACGAAGATGAACGTGTAGCCGAGGATCAGCGGCCCGAGCCCCTCCGGGATCAGCACGGTGAAGATGATCCGTATCGGCCCGGCGCCGACCGCGCGGGCGGCCTCGATCACGCCGGGGTCGATTCCGACGAGGCTCTGCTCGACGATCCGCGACACGGCGAAGGCGGCGGCGAGCGACAGCGCGAAGGCGGCGGCGTTCGGCCCGATCGTGGTGCCGACGACCTGGGTCGTGAGCGGCTGGATCGCGGCGATGAAGATCACGAAGGGGATCGGCCGCACGATGTTCACGACGACGTTAAGCACGGTGAAGACCGCGCGGTTCGACAGGAGGTTTCCGGGGCGGAATACGTACAGGCCGATACCGAGGGCGAGACCGAGGATCCCGGCGACCACGATCGACACGACCACCATGAACAGGGTCTGGCCGATCGCCGTGATGAAGACGTCGGTGTTGCTGAGGAAGAAGTCCATCAGTTCTCCTCGATCCAGTCGATGCCGCGCGCGGTGAGGTCGGCGAGGGCCGCGTCGATCCGGGCGTCGTCACCGCTGAGCTCATAGGTCAGGGCGCCGACCGGACGTTGCTGCAATTCGCTGATGCCACCGAAGATGAGGTCGGCGGCGACGTCCTGGCCTGTGAACGCGGAGGTGACCACCCCGATGAATCCGGGGATCTCGGCGACCTGCACCGTCGCGATCCTGCCGTCGTGGTTCTGCCGAAGGCGCGTCAGCGTCTCGGGTGAGGGGCGGTCCTGCAGCACCGACCGGACGAAGCGGGCGGCCGCCGGCGTCGTCGGCTTCGAGAACACGTCGTAGACCGGTCCGCTCTCGACGATGCGGCCTGAGTCCATCACGGCGACGCGGTCGGCGATGGCGCGGATCGCGTCCATCTCGTGGGTGATGACGATGATCGTCACGCCGAGATCGCGATTGACCCTCTTCAGCAGCGCGAGCACGTCGGCGGTGGTCTCGGGGTCGAGAGCGCTGGTCGCCTCGTCGGCGAGGAGCAGTCGGGGGTTGGTAGCGAGAGCCCGTGCGATGCCGACGCGTTGCTTCTGGCCGCCCGAGAGCTGTTCGGGGTAGCTGTGGGCACGGTCGAGCAGCCCGACGAAGTCGAGGAGCTCGGCGGTGCGGGCATCGCGCTCCGCCTTGCCGAGGCCCGCCACGCGCAGCGGGTACGCCACGTTGCCGGCGACCGTGCGCGAGCGGAACAGGTTGAACTGCTGGAAGATCATGCCGATGCCCTGCCGCACCGCACGGAGGGACCGCTCGGGCAGGGCGGTCAGCTCGCTGTCGCCGACGAACACCCGACCGCTCGTGGGGAGCTCGAGGGCGTTGATCAACCGCACCAGCGTCGATTTGCCGGCGCCGGAGTAGCCGATCACGCCGACGATCTCGCCCTCGTTGACCGTGAGCGAGACGTCATCGACCGCAGTGCGCCGCCCGGCCGGGGTGTCGTAGACCTTGCTGACACCCTCGAGCCGGACGAGCGGAGTCGAAACCGCAGACGTCACTACTTCGCTGCTGCTTTCGCGTCGGACTCGACTGTGGCGAGCTCCTTCTGCAGGTCGGCGGCGGAGGTGTCGCGGAACACCGCGGTGTCGTTGTTGGCCTCCTGGACCCCTTTCTCAACACTGGCCGTGTGGTAGAGCTTCGCGAGGTCGACATAGAGGGAGTTGTTCTTGTCTTTGTTCTGGGCGACGAAGACGTTGACGTAGGGAGCTGCGCTCGTCGACGACGGGTCGTCCTTGAAGATCGCCTCGTCTTTCTGGAACCCGGCCTGAGTGGCGAAGTTCTGGTTGACGATGGCGGCGGCGACGGAGTTGCTCTTGAGGGCGTTGGCGGTCTGCGAAGCGTCGAGGGCCGTGACGTCGACCTTCTTCGTCTCGATGTCCGTCACGGTCGAGAAGGCGTTACCTCCGTCTTTCAGTGTGATCAGGTCGGCGGCCTGGAGCACCAGGAGGCCGCGAGCCTCGTTCACGGCGTCGTTCGGGATCGCGACTTTGGCACCCTCGGGGAGCTCGGACGGCGTGGAGTACTTCGTCGAGTACAGCGGCAGCGGGTAGACGGCTGTGGCGCCGATCGGCTGCAGGTCGCTCCCGGTGGTCACGTTGTAGTTGGCCAGGTACTGGATGTGCTGGAACTCGTTGAGGTCGGTCTGCCCCTGGCTGAGCGCCGGGTTGGGCTGGCTGTAGTCGGAGAAGTTCACCAGCTTGATCGTGACGTTGTACTTGTCTTTGGCGAGGGTCGAGTAGGTCTTCCAGTACGGCTCGGAGGCATCGGCGACACCGATCGAGACGGTCTTCGGTGCGGCACCCGAGGCGCTGTCGTCGGTGGCGATCGAGCGCTTGACGACGATGAGCACGATCACGACGGCGATCACGACGATCGCCGCGATGATGCCGGTCACGAGCGGTCGACGGCTTCGCTCGCGGGCGGGGAGCTGGGGTGCAGACATGGGGGCCTCTTTCGATGCGGGGCGGGGCGGCGGAGCCCGGTGTGAGCGGGGAATGGTCTCGTGCTGATCCGAGGCCTCAACCCTGCCCGCTGCTCCCGGCGAGGCCCAATCGCGCTGACTCACCGCGTAACACGGCGGTGCCCTCTGCAAATTCGAAGGAGAAACGCGCGCCGCACCCCGCCGGATCCTGATGCCCACGTTGCCGGCCGCAGGTTTCTCCTTCGAATTCGGAATCAAAAACAAATTCCGCCTCGTGTGAACCTTCCGGTGCGCTACCTCGTCGTACGGGTGACAGCGGTTCCGCCCCAGACGAGAAGAGACCCCGATGGCCCCCCGTACCCGAGCAGCACTTCTGACCATGACCGGCCTCTCGGCGATCGGCGTGCTCGCCGGATGCGCCAGCACCGGCACCGCCGACGCCGGATCAGGAACCGCAGGATCCGCCCCGGCCGCCACCACCACCACGCCCGCGGCCGGTTCTGGCGCTACGAGCGGCACGGCCACCACATCCGGCGCCTACAAGGACGGCTCGTACACCGAGCAGGGCACCTACTCGTCGCCCGGCGGCAAAGAGGTCATCAGCGTGAACCTCGTGATCGCGAGCGACGCGGTCAAGGCCGTCACCGTGAAGACCGTCAAGGCCGATCCCACGGCGACGCAGTACCAGAACAAGTTCATCGGTGGCATCGGCGACGCCGTCGTCGGCAAGAAGATCGACGACCTCAACGTCACCAACGTGGCGGGCTCGTCGCTCACCAGCCAGGGTTTCGCCGACGCCCTCGGCAAGATCAAGACCGATGCCAAGGCCTGACGTGCTGGCACCAGCCGTGCTCGAGGCACCGGACGTGCTGGAGGCACCGGACGTGCTCGAGGCGCCGGCCGTGCTCGCAGAGCTCGACGCACCGGCCGTTCTCGACGCGCCCGGCCAGCATCGCTTCGAGGCGATCGGCACCGTGTGGCACATCACGACCGATCGCGCGCTCCCCGCGGACGTGCGCCGCGCGATCGCCGAGCGCATCGAGCGGTTCGACCGCGACTGGTCGCGTTTCCGTGCCGACTCGCTGGTGAGCGCGATCGCCCGCACTCCGGGGCAGTACGTCCTTCCGGCCGATGCTGCGCCCTTGCTCGACCTCTACGCCCGGCTCGACCGCGCGACCGACGGCAGCGTCAACCCCCTGGTGGGGCGCCGCCTCGAGGGTCTCGGCTACGACGCCGCCTACTCGCTGGTCGCGTCGGCCGACCCGGTGGGCGTTCCCGCCTGGAGCGACGCGGCGACCTGGGACGGTCGGGTGCTCACCACCCGCGAGCCCGTGATGCTCGACATCGGGGCGGCCGGCAAGGGTTACCTCGTCGATCTGGTGGCCGGGATCCTTCGGTCTTTCGGGGTCGACGAGTACGTCGTCGATGCCGGGGGAGACCTGCTGCACCGTGGTGCCACGCCGGCCCGGGTCGCCCTGGAGCACCCCGACGACCCGTCGCTCGCCATCGGCGTCATCGAACTCGACAACGCCGCACTGGCCGCTTCGGCGCCGAACCGCCGCACCTGGGGTGACGGTCTCCACCACATCCTCGACGCGCGCACCGGCGAGCCGACCCGTGACGTTCTCGCCACCTGGGCGCTGGCGCCGACGGCGCTCGAGGCCGACGGTCTGGCGACGGCGCTGTTCTTCGGCGGAGTCGACGAGCTGCGAGCCGCGGGGGTCGGTGATCGGTTCGAGGGGCTCAGGATCCTCCGCGGCCCGGTCGTCGAGGCCTCTCCCGTGTTCGAGGCGGTGCTCTTCGCATGACCGCCACCTCGCCCTCCGCGGCCCGGGCGTCGCTCGGCCGATCGCCCCGGAGCCTCTCGACCTGGCTCGACTCCGTCACCGCCCGCGTCACCATGTACCGGCTCGTGCTCATCGCACTGCTGGTCGTGGTCGCGGCTGCCCTCGTGACGAGCGCCGCCGGACTCATCGCCTACGAGCCTCTCGCGATTTTGGCGAACGGCGCGGCGGTCGTCGTCGCAACGCTCGTCAGCAATCGGCTGTTCGCGCTGGTCTTCCGCGTCCGACCGCACACCGAGTCGTCGCTCGTCACGGCGCTGATCCTGCTGCTGCTCTTCCAGCCGTCGCTGACGACCCTCAGCGTGGGAGCGGTCGCCCTCGCCGGCGTGATCGCCTCGGCGTCGAAGTACCTGCTGGCCGTTCGCGGACGCCACGTGGTCAACCCGGCCGCGTTCGCCGCCGTCGTGATCAGCGTCGCGCTGCCGGCGGCCTTCCCCGGGTGGTGGGTCGGCGCTCCGGCTCTGCTCCCGGTCGTTCTCGTGGCCGCCCTCGTCATTCTCCACCGCACCCGCAAGCTGCCGCTCGGAGCCGTCTTCGTCGTGGTCGCCACGGTCGGCGTGACCCTCGCCGGGTTGTCGTTCGGCAGTTCGCTGTCGGCGGCTCTCTCGGCGGCCGTGCTCTCGTCGCCGATCGTGTTCTTCGCCGGATTCATGCTGACCGAGCCCCTGACGCTGCCGCCCCGTCGCTGGCAGCAGCTCGCGTTGGCCGTGGTCGTCGGCGTGCTCTTCGCCGTTCCGTTCCACTTCGGTCCGCTCTACGGCACTTACGAGCTCGCCCTCGTCATCGGGAACATCCTGGCGTTCGCCGTCGGGCAGCGCCGCGGTGTGCGGTTGGAGTTCGTCGAGCGGCGTCGACTGTCGCCGTCGAGCTGGGAGCTGTCGTTCCGCCCAAGGAAGCCGATCCGTTTCCAGGCCGGCCAGTACCTAGAGCTCGGCCTGCCGCACTCCGGTGCCGACACCCGGGGTCAGCGACGCACCTTCAGCATCGTGTCGCCGCCCTCCGAGCGCGACGTCGTCCGCTTCGGCATCAAGACCGCTGATCGTTCGAGCAGCTTCAAGACCCGGCTTCTCGACCTCGACCCCGGCGAGCGAGTCACCGGAACCCTCGTGGGCGGCGACTTCCTCCTGCCGCGCGACGAGTCGGTTCCGCTCCTGCTCGTCGCCGGAGGCATCGGCATCACGCCGTTCGTCAGTCATCTTCGCGACGTGCAGGCCCGGTCCGCCTCCACCGACGCCGTGGTGATCTACTCGGTGTCGACGTCCGACGAGGCCGCCTACCTCGACGAGCTGCCCCTCGGCGGTCGGCTCCGCGGCGTCCTTCTTGCACCGGAGAGCCCGTCGGCGCTTCCCGCCGGGTGGACCTACGGCGGGAGCGGGCCCCTCACCGCCGACCTGCTGCAGAGCACCGTGCCGGACGCCGGGTCGAGGCGCGCCTACGTGGCGGGATCGCCGCGGCTCGTGAGCGGCGTGCGCCGGATCCTGCGCTCCTCGGGTGTGAAACGCGTCGTCACCGACGCCTTCACCGGATACTGAGACGCAGGAGGCGACCATGCCCGAGAAACGAACGCCGCGCGGCGACCGCGGAGCGCTGCTCCAGGCGGTCCACGACGCGCATGCGCCCGCGCTCCACCGGTACGTCGCCCGGCTCACCAGCGATCCCGCTCTCGCCGAAGACATCGTGCAGGAGTCGCTGCTGCGGCTCTGGAAGAACCACTCGCTGCTCGAATCGGACGACCTGGCCGCGCGCCGGTGGCTGTTCACCGTCGCGCGCAACCTCTCGGTCGACGAAGCTCGCAGCGCCAGGAGTCGGCACGAGATCCAGGCGGAGCTCGTGCCCGAGCGCGCCAGCCCGGACGAGACCGACGCCAGCCTGTCGAAGTGGTTGCTGCAAGACGCCCTCAAATCGCTCAGCCGCGAGCATCGGGCCGTCGTGATCGGCGCCTATCACCTAGGGCTGCCGATTGCCGAGCTGGCCGCGCAGGCCGGCGTTCCCGAGGGAACGATCAAATCGCGCCTGCACTACGGCCTGCGGGCCCTCCGGCTGGCACTGCAAGAACGAGGAGTGACCCAATGACGAATCACCCCGGATCGGTTCCCGGAGATCATCCGAGGCGCTGGGACGCCGCCTACGTGCTCGGAGCGCTGACCCCCGCCGAGAGCCTCGAATACGAGGCGTACCTCGACGAGCACCCGGCGGCGCGCGATGACGTCGCCGATCTCGCCCGCCTGCCAGGCCTGCTCCGATCGATCTCGGTCGACGAGGCGGTGGCGCTGCTCGACGACGAGCCGACCCACGACGTCGCCGCCGGCACCTGCACGGTGCAGGCACTCGCCGCTCGCGTCTCGGCCCGTCGACGTCGCCGCCGTGTCGGAGCGAGCCTCGTCGCGGCGGCAGCAGTCGTCGCGCTGGTCGTCGGCGGCTACACGCTGGGAGGCCTCACGGCGGGGGCATCAGGATCCTCGGGACCCTCTGCCGCCATGACGCCCGCGGGCGGAAGCCAAGTCACCGCCGACATCGCCCTCGCCTCGACGAAGTGGGGCTCACGTCTCGACTGGGAGTGCTCGTATGCCACGGCGTGGAAGGGCGGATCGGGGTCGTACGACCTCCTCGTGACCGACGACAGCGGCGCCCAGACCGTCGTGGCCTCGTGGCAGGCGATCGGCGGGAAGGCGACGGGTCTGACGGCGGCGACCGCTATTCCCGCGTCGTCGATCCGGGCCGTGTCGATCACCGTGACGGGCAGCACCGTGCCGCTCGCGACGCGTCACTTCGAATAGCTCGCGCCCCGCGTCGTCGCTGCCGCCTTCGAATTTGAAGGAGAAACGCGTGCAGCACCCCGCCGGATCCTGATGTTTCCGGTTCCGGCGGGGTGCTTTTCCTTCGAATTTGCAAGCGGGGGGCGGCCAGGTCCGGCTAGGCGCGGTGGGTCGGGTGCGGCTCGTGCGGCGCCGAGCTCGGCGCGTCGACGGGTGCCGGTGCGGCGTGAGCGTGAGCATGCGAGCCCGGAGCGGCCGAGGATCCCTCGCCAGCCGTCTCGGCATCGGGGTGCGAGCGCTCGAGCTTCGCGCCTTCCACATCGACGTCGGGCACGATGCGGTCGAGCCACTTCGGGAACCACCAGGCCGACTTGCCGAGCAGGTGCATCGCCGCCGGGATCAGCAGCATGCGCACGACGAAGGCGTCGAGGAGCACACCGAAGGCGAGCCCGAAGCCGATCGGGCGGATTGTCGACGACTCCGAGAAGATGAAGCCGGAGAACACCGAGATCATGATGATCGCCGCGGCCGTCACGACGGCGCGACCGGCGTAGAGGCCGCGCTGAACCGCGATCTTGGCGGGGGCGCCGTGGGCGTACGCCTCGCGCATGCCCGACACCAGGAACAGTTGGTAGTCCATCGCGAGACCGAACAGCACACCGACCTCGATCACGGGCAGGAAGCTCAGGATCGGGGCGGGGTCGTGCACGCCGAACACTGCGCTGGCCCAGCCGAACTGGTAGACCGCGGTGAGGGCGCCGAAGGTCGCGAGCAGCGAGAGCACGAAGCCGGCGGTCGCGGTCAGCGGCACGAGGATCGAACGGAACACGAGGATCAGGATCAGCAGCGACAGCCCGACCACGAGCACGAGGTAGATCGGCAGCGCGGTGGCGAGCTTCTCCGAGACGTCGATGTTGGCGCTGGCGTTGCCCGCGACACCGAGGGTGATGTCACCGGAGTCGGACGTGACGGGCGACATGTCGCGCAGAGCGTGCACGAGGGTCTCGGTCGATTGGCTCGACGGGCCGCCCTTCGGCACGACCTGGAACGCCACGAGCGTGCCGTCGTTCGAGGCGCCGATCGGCACGACCGCCGACACGTCGCTCTTGGCCGAGATGGCATCGCCGACCGTGATCTCCTGCTTCAGGAGGTCGTCGCCGGTCGCCTTCTCTGGCAGATTCGCCACGACGACCAGCGGGCTGTTCTGCCCGGCACCGAACTCCTTCTCGAGGGCCTTGTAGGCCTTGTACTGGCTGGAATCGGTGGCCTCCGACGAGCCGTCGGGCAGGCCGAGCCGCATCTGCATGGCGGGCAGGGCGACGACGCCGAGCACGACGACCCCGACGATGAGGGTGACGACGGCGCGCCAGGTCTTCATCGGCGAGTTCGGCACCCGGGTCGAGCCGGTGTTGCCGATGGCCGCGCGCTCTTTCTTGCGCAGGATCCGGATGCCCACCAAAGAGAGCATCGCCGGCGTGAACGTGATTGCCACGAGGATTGCCACGAGAACCGCCGCAGCGCCGACCGTGCCCATCAGGCCGAGGAACGGAATGCCGGTGACGTTGAGCGCGAGGAGCGCCACGATCACGGTCGAGCCGGCGAAGACGACGGCGTTACCCGAGGTGCCGTTGGCGAGGCCGATCGACTCGTGCAGCTCCATGCCCTGCTTGAGCTGCTTGCGGTGCCTGTTGAGGATGAAGAGGGAGTAGTCGATGCCGACGGCGAGACCCAGCATGATGCCGAGCACCGTCGTGACCGAGTTGAACTCGACCACGCCCGAGAACGCCATGGCGCCGAGTACGGATGCGCCCAGTCCGACGACCGCGCTGAGGAGCGGCAGGATGGCGCCGATGATGGTCGACAGCATGATCAGCAGCACGATGGCCGCCACGATCACGCCGACCACCTCGCCCGGCCCCACGATGCTCGGCACGCCCGCGGCGATGTCGCTCGAGACGTACACGTGCACGCCGTCGATGCCCTTGTCGGACTTCTCGACGATCGCGGTCTTGAGGTCGGGGTCGACCTCGTAGGTTCCGGTGGTGAACTGGACGGAGCCGACGGCGGTGGTGTCGTCTTTCGAGACGAAGCGGATGTTCGACGAGAGGTCGAGCACCTTCGAGTTCAGTTCGAGCGTGGTGCTCTGGGCCTCGAGCTTGGCGGTGCCCTCATCGATCTTCTTCTGGTTGGCCTCGAGGGTCGCGGTCTGCGAGTCGAGCACCGACTGCTGCTGGTCGAGCTGGGCCTTCGCGGCCGCGTACTGACCGGCGGCCTTGGCCTGAGCGACCGCGGAGTCGAGCTGCTTCTGGGCGCCGGCGAGCTGGGTCGTGCCGGCGTCGAGCTGATCCTGCGAGTCGGCGAGGGTCGTCTTCGCGTCGGCGATCTGCGCACGACCATCGACGATCTTCTGCTTGCCGTCGTCGAGCTGCGCCTGCGTCGTGAACGGATCGGTGGTCGCTTTGACTCCCGACATGTCGCCGACGTCTTTCAGCCACGCCGAGATGTCGGACTTCTCGGTCGACGTGAACGCCTTGCCGTCGTCGGTCTCGAAGACGACGCTGCCCGACCCGCCCGAGGCCTTCGGGAACTCATCGGCGAGCTGGTTCGTCACCTTCTCGGTAGCCGTGCCGGGAATGCTGATCGACGACGAGATCGTGCCCTTGAAGAGCGAGAACCCGACACCGGCGAGACCGATGATCACGATCCAGGCGACGATGACGACCCAGTGTCGGCGCGCCGAAAAGCGCCCGAGACGGTAGAGGAGACCGGCCATTGTGGAGCCCGAGCCTTTCAGTTCTGTGCGGTGGAGGAGGTGGGGTGCGCCGGTGAACCCCGGGGAGCCGTCTGGCGACGGACGAATAGGTCAGGAGCCCGAAGAGTAGCCGGATCGGAGTGTGCTCGTGAGGCGGTTCAACAGGTGTCGCCACTGGCTTCGCGAGTCGTCGTCGAGCCGGACGCCGCAGAGCAGCACCCAGCGTTTCGCGATGACCAGGACGCCGCTCATCAGCGAGTGGACCAGGATCTCGACGTCCAGGTCGTCGACCCCGGGGTGGCGGCGGGAGGCTTCGACCAGCAGTCTCTCGGCCACTCGGGTGAACGCCTCGTCGCTGAGCGTGTCGCCGCGCGGATCGTCGACGTCGGGCGCGCCGAGCAGGCGGCCTATGCTGGCGATCGTCGCCGGCAGGTCGGTCGACTCGAGGCTGGCAGTGATCTCGTCGAACAGGGCGAGAAGCGTGTCGGCTCCGACCGGCCGGGTCGCCACGGCCGACACGAAGTCGTCGATGATCACGTCGAGGATCTCGGCGCAGAGCGTCAGGAGGATCTCGTCGATCGACGCGAAGTGGTTGAACACGGTGCGCCGGGCGATGTCGGCGCGTTCGGCCAGTTCGTCGGCGCTGAAGAAGGGCCCGGAGCGTTCCGCGACGAGCGACTTGGCAGCCTCGAGAATGGCCGCACGGTGTCGCGCCTTGAGGGCTGCTCGGCGATCGGGTGCGGTGGTCACCGGGGCAGCGGATGAGGGGCGAGCGTCGGGCACCCGTTCACACTAGGTGCATCGATGCACCGAGTGCACAAGCATGCATGCGATTCGCAGGAAGACCCCGTCGATCTTGCTCACCCTCGACCAGCAGTTGACAGATCCTTAGCTGTGGGCGATCGTCAGCCCATGCCAATGGCCGATCTCGTTCTCGAAGGTGGGGGAGTCAAAGGATCCGGTCTGGTCGGCGCGGTCGCGGCCCTCCAGTCCGGCGACGACCCCTACGTGTTCCAGCGCTACGCCGGTTCCAGTGCCGGAGCCATCGTGGCCGCGCTCCTCGCCGCCGGGTACTCGGTCGGAGAGCTCAAGACCGTCATGGACGAGCTCGACTTCCGCCGCTTCCGCGATCTGCCGCTGCCCTGGCGTGTCGTTCCCGGAGCCGCCACTGTCGGCGCCGCTTTCGGCCTGGTGTTCCGTCGCGGACTGTACCGGACCGCATTTCTCCGCACGTGGATCGCGGAGAAGCTCGCGGCTAAGGGTGTCGAGACATGGGCCGATCTGAGAGACGAGGATCCCGACAGCGCCCTGCCTGCCGAGCGCCGCTACCGGCTCGTCGTCGTCACCTCCAACGTCTCGGCCGGCCGCATGCTGCGCGTGCCGTGGGACGTCCGCGACCAGCTCGGCATCGACCCCGACACGATGCTCGTCGCCGATGCCGTCACCGCGTCCGCGTCGATTCCCTTCTTCTTCCGGCCGAAGCGGCTCGGCCGCGCTCTCGTCGTCGATGGCGGGCTCCTCTCCAACTACCCGATCGCGATCTTCGACCGGCACGACGGGCGATCGGCGCGCTGGCCGACCCTCGGCATCAAGCTGTCCGCCCGGGAGGCGGCAGGCGCCGAGAAACCCGGGGAGGCGCGTTCGATCTTCGCATTCGCGGTGTCGGTCGCACGGACCCTGATCGGTGCGCATGATCGCGTCTATGTCGCGGATCCTTCGTTCGCCTCCCGTACCGTCTTCGTCGACACGACCGGGTACTCCTCGATCCAGTTCGATCTGTCGGCTGTCGACAAGGACGTGCTGTACCGGCGCGGAGTCGCCGCGGGGGAGAAGTTCGTGCGCTGCTGGGACTACGAGAAGTGGAAGGCCGGCGACTATGCCTCGATCATCGCCGGGGTGCCCCGCGACGCCTGACCCGCCCGCCCCGCCCCGTCCGAATTTGAAGGAAAAACGCGAGGCAGCGGCCCCCGATCGGCATGGAGTCGTCGGCCGGGCGCTGTTTCTCCTTCGAATTCGGAGGCGGGGGTCAGGGAACTACTCGCCGTCGCGCTTCGCCTGCTGGCCCGGGTCGCGTCCGGTGATGGGGAAGGGGCCGGTGACGCCCTCGCGGATCGCGGCGATCTGCAGGATCCGGTCGCGCTGCAAGAACCAGCCGAGGATCAGTAGCGGAATGATGATGACGAGCGAGGCGACCGTGATGGTGCCGATCGGCCAGTCGATGGCCATCAGCACCAGCACTGCGACGAGGAACGCCAGGGTGATCCACGAGGTGTAAGGCGCACCGGGCATCCGGAAGGTGGGCGCTTTCGCCTTGCCCTCCTTGACGAACTGGCGGAACTTCATCTGACACAGGATGATCGTCGCCCACGCCGTCACGATGCCGAGGGCCGAGACGTTCAGCACGATCTCGAACGCCTGGTCGGGCACGATCGCGTTGAGGCCGACGCCGAGGAGCGTGATGGCCGCGGTGAGCAGGATTCCGCCATAGGGCACCCCGCCCTTCGACATGACCGTCGTGAACTTCGGGGCAGAGCCGTTCATGCCCATCGAGTGCAGCACGCGACCGGTCGAGTACAGGCCGGCGTTGAGGCTCGACAGAGCCGCGGTCAGCACGACGAAGTTCATGATCGAGCCGGCGATCTCGCCGACCTGGGGGTTGCCGAGGCTGCCGAAGAAGGTGACGAACGGGCTCTCGCCGGCCTTATACGACGTGTAGGGGAGGAGGAGTGAGAGCAGCACGAGCGAGCCGACGTAGAAGACAGCGATGCGGATGATGACCGTGTTGATCGCCCGAGGCACGACCTTCTCGGGATTCTGCGTCTCGCCGGAAGCCGTGCCGACGAGCTCGATCGCCGCGTAGGCGAACACGACGCCCTGGATGATCAGGACGGCCGGCAGCAGACCCTTCGGGAGGATGCCTCCGTTGTCGCGGAGCACGGCGAGACCGGTGTCGATGCTGTTGCCGTCTTGCGTGACCGGGAACGCTGCAGCGAGCCAGACGACGCCGATGATCAAGAAGATCACGAGGGCCGTGACCTTGATGAGAGCGAACCAGAACTCCATCTCGCCGAAGACCTTCACGGCCACGAGATTCAGGCTGAGCACCACGGCCAGCGCGATGAGCGCGAGAAGCCACTGGGGCGCCGACGTGAAGGCACTCCAGTACTGCAGGTAGAGGGCTACAGCGGTGGTGTCGACGATGGCGGTCATCGCCCAGTTCAAGAAGTACATCCAGCCGGCCGCGTAGGCGAACTTCTCACCGAAGAACTCGCGGGCGTACGAGATGAACGAGCCGGACGACGGGCGATGCAGCACCAGCTCGCCGAGCGCGCGCAGGATGAAGAACGCGAACACGCCGCAGATGGCGAACACGATCGCGAGGGCCGGGCCCGCCGTCGCGAGGCGCCCGCCGGCGCCGAGGAACAGCCCGGTGCCGATCGCGCCGCCGATGGCGATCATCTGCAACTGGCGCGGCTTCAGGCCTTGATGAAAGCCCTCCTGCTCGTGCGAGAAGTCTTGGGCGACGAACTCGTCATTCGCCGTGCTGTCGGGGCCGGCTGCCTTTTTCGGGGAGCCAGTGCCCCCCGTGGTGGGGGTCGTCATTGCGGCACGGTACAAGTATTCCAGGCTCGCCGCCAGTCGGCATTTCAGGATCCGCGGGGTGGTTCTCAGCGGGCACCGGGTGACAACCCGGCAAACGTCTTGGAGAAAACGGGCGTTCTCGAAGACGCCGTCACTAGGTTGATGAGCGTGTCACTAGCTCCCCTCGACCGGCCCCGCCGCCCCGTCTCCATCAGCACTCGCGCTCTCTCCGACGACCTCGCGCAGTTCTCCGTGCCCGGCCAGGTGCTCGGTTACGTCCGCTCGCAGTGGAACGGCTTCGCCGCCCTCCGCGGGGTACATCTGGCATCCGCGCAGCTCGTCGGAACCTACGCGACTCGCGGCCTGGCGCTCGAGGCTCTGCGGCTGCGCCCTCGCTCGATCTAGTACTCCGTAGGCTGGGTCGATGACCTGGTTACAGCCCGTCCTGTCCGTGGCCGCGGCCGTCGTGATCGCCTTCGTGGTGTCGGCGATCGTCTCCCTCGTGTTCAAGCTCGTCGCCAAGAGGGAGGAGTGGGCGTCGCGCCTCGTCGCACGGGTGCGTCGGCCGTTCCGAGTGACCCTGCTGGTGGCCCTCGTGTGGATCGCGTTCTCGCTGTCGATGGACGACGTGGCACCGAAATACCTGGGGCACGAGATCGTGGCCCAGGTGTTCCGGTGCCTGTTGATCGTCGTCGTGGCGTGGCTCATCGGATCCTTGGCCATCTTCTTCGAAGACCTCGGGCTCGCCCGCTACCGTCTCGATCAGCCCGACAACCGGGTCGCCCGGCGTCTGCGCACGCAGGTGCTGATCATCCGGCGTCTGACGGTCGCGTTGATCGTGATCATCGCGGGTGGCGCGATCCTGCTCGGCTTCCCGGGCGTCGAGGCCGTCGGCGCCAGCGTCCTGGCGAGCGCCGGCCTCGTCTCGGTGATCGCCGGTCTCGCGGCCCAGTCGACTCTCGCGAACGTCTTCGCCGGGATTCAGCTCGCCTTCAGTGATGCGCTGCGGGTCGACGACGTCGTGGTCGTCGAGACCGAGTGGGGCCGCATCGAAGAGATCACCCTCACCTATGTCGTCGTCCACATCTGGGACGACCGCCGCATGGTGCTGCCCTCGACGTACTTCACGACGACCCCGTTCCAGAGCTGGACGAGGCGCAACTCGGAGTTGCTCGGCTCGGTCGACTTCGACCTCGACTGGAGAGTGACGCCGGGATCGATGCGACAGGAGCTCGACCGGATCCTCGACTCCACCGAGCTGTGGGATCAGCGTGTCAAGGTGCTGCAGGTGACGGACGCCGTGGGGGGTTTCGTGCACGTGCGCATTCTCGTATCGGCGGTCGACTCCGCATCGTTGTTCGACCTGCGGTGCCTCGTGCGTGAAGAGCTGATCTCGTGGATGCACGAGCACAGCCCGCAGTCGATGCCGCGCACCCGCGTGCAGATGGCCGAGCAGGAGGTCGCACCGCGCGGCGCGAAGCCGAAGTCGACCGCGGGGGAGTCGGCCCTCTTCACCGGCGAGAACGCCGACGCCGACCGGGCCGCGCTCTTCACGACGTCCATTCCCGTGATCGATCGCGACGAGGTCTAGCCGCATAACGACGCGGTTCGGCCCAACCGACCTGGCGCGCCACGTCGATTCGGCCGAACCGCGTCGGTTCGCTCGCTTGGATCAGTCGGCGTCGTTGGCCGCGTCGACGACGTTGCCGACCGCGATCGCGGTCGATGCGGCCCAGGCGACCCAGAGCAGCACGAGGCGCCAGTCACGCGGACCGCTCTTCGTGGCCTTCAGCGCGCTGAAGCCGCTGAACGCCGCGCTGATGATGGCTCCGTTGAAAAGAAACTTGCGCACGCAGTACTCCTAAAGTCGAGGAATTCCGAGCGTACCCGGACGCAGCCCCGTCCTGCCCGATCGCCGCTGTCCGCCCACGACACCGCAACCCACTAGGGTTTCAATTCTCATGAAGACAGCCCTCATCGGCGCGGGTCTCGCTGTGGTCGGCATCGTCGCCGCGCTCACGGGAATCCTGTCGCCCTCCGCCCTCGTCGAACTCCTCGACCGCGTCGCCCCCGTTCTCGGTTTCGTGATCGGTCTGACGATCGTCGCCGACCTCGCCGCCGAGGCGGGTCTGTTTGCCTGGCTTGCCAGCGCTGCGGCTCGTTTCTCGCTCGGCCGAGTGTGGGTGCTCTGGCTGCTGGTCGTCGTGCTCTCCGTGCTCTGCACGGTGTTCCTGTCGCTCGACACGACCGCCGTGCTGCTCACGCCGGTCGTCGTGCTCGTGGCCCGCCGGGTGGGAGCATCGCCGCTCCCGTTCGCCTTTACGGCCATCTGGATCGCGAACTGTGGATCGCTCCTGCTGCCGGTGTCGAACCTGACCAACCTGCTGGCCGTGCATGCGCTCGGCAACCCCGCACCGCTCTCGTACGCGGCATTGGTCGGGCCCGCGGCGGCGGTCGGGATCCTCGTCCCGGTCGTCGCCATCGCGATCCGCTACCGGCGTGAGCTGTCGGGGCGTTTTCCGGCCGTCTCGTCCGAACCCGCCTCCGACCGGCCGCTCTTCGTCGTCGCGGCCGTGGTCGTCGTGCTGCTCGTTCCGGCTCTGGTCTCGGGCATCGAGGTTTGGATTCCGGCGGCGGGTGCCGCTCTCGTGCTCGTCGTGGCGTTCGCGATCCGGCGCCGGGCCGCATTGAAGCTCACGCTGGTGCCGTGGGGAACGCTCTTGTTCGCGTCCGGTCTCTTCCTCGTCGTGGCGGCCGCTCAGGCGCTCGGGCTTGCTCGGCTGCTCGGCGACTTGGTGGGCACCGGCGACGACTTCGGGTCGCTGCTCCGTCTGTCGGGGGGCGCCGCCCTGTCGGCCAACGCCGTCAACAACCTTCCCGCCTATCTGGCGCTCGAGCCGGTCGGCGGCTCCGAGCTGCGGCTGGTCGCGATCCTCATCGGCGTCAACCTCGGCTGCATCGTGACGCCGTGGGCTTCGCTCGCGACGCTGCTGTGGCACGGCCGACTTGCCGCCCTCGACGTCGAGGTGCCGTGGAAGAGGTTCATCCTCGCCGGCCTCGTGCTCACCGTCGTGATGCTGCCGCTGTCGATCCTGGCGCTGGTCGCCCTCTAGTCGGCGTCGTTCCGCCGCCGTGTCACGTCAACGAAGAATCCGCTAGCGCACCCACACGACAGTGCCGTTGAGGTCGCTCAGCACGGCGGCGATACCCGCGCGCAAGGCCCGGCCCGCTCGCTCGTCGGTGAACGTCGAGGCGTCGTAGTGGCTCGGGGTGCCGAGACCCTCGCCACGGAACCCAGCGCCGGTCCAGTCGGCCGCGGTGACGTTCGAGGTCGGCTCGGCGATCTCGGCGCCCAGCACCAGGAACTGCTGGTGCAGGGCACTGGGCGAGAGGGCGGCGAGCGGGTCGACCATGGCGTTGCCGACGCTGATCACCAGGTCGGCCTTCCTCTCGACCGCTCTCGTGACGGCAGCGAGCCGGTCGTCAGCGGACGAAGCGACGACGGGCGTCACCCTCACATCAGCCGAGGAGGCCCACGACTTCACCGAGCGGACCAGCGTTCGTGTCGCGGCGTCGTCTCCGCTCGACAGGAGGACGACCCGGTATCCGGCCGGCGGGTGCACGGCGTCCCACGAGCCGGGCTCGGGGCGGAGCGTTCCTTCCGGCGCGGGCGGCTTGTCGGGGTCGTAGAAACCGGCACCGAGCGCCGAGGCGGAGCTCGTGACGGTTGGCGCCGAATCGGTCCCGTTCGAGTCGATCCCGGTGGGCGACAGTGCGCTGCCGCACCCGCTGAGGAGGAGCGCCGCGGTGACGGCGAGCGGCCCCAGGGCGAGGAATGCGCGGCTCTTCACGAGATCTCCCGACGTGTGATGGTGCGTGATCGCCACAATGCAATCACGGCGATCGGGCGCGAAAGGGGCGAGCGTCGATCTGTCTGCGGGCCGGTCACCGACTGTTCCCCTCCCGTCCACCCGCACGCGCAATCGTCTTGCCAGTGACCCGTCTCAGCAGTGCCCTGCTCCTTCTCGCCCTCCTCGCGGCGTCCGTGTTCGTCGGCGCTTCGGCTGCCTCAGCCCACGGATTCTCGTCCGTCGTGTACGCGCACGTCTCGTCGACCGAGCCGGAGCGCGTGCAGGCGAAGCTCGCCCTCGAGTACGACCTGACGCTGGTGTCGGTGGGCACCAGCGAGAAAGACGACGCCTTCTATCGCGTGGGCCAGAAGGCCTGGGACGACGGCGACTATCCCGGCATGGTCGAGGCGGCGGAGCAGAACCACGACGCCCTGGCCGACTACGTGTCGAAGCGGTTCAGCGTGAGGGCGGCCGGCGGCGAGCAGTGCACCGCCGAACTGCAGAAGAACGTCACCGTCGACCTCCAGGACGAGGTGCCCTACGCGAACCTCGTCGTCGACTACAGCTGCCCGGCCCCGTCGAAGACTCGGAGCGGGCACACGGTCACGTCGACGCTCTTTCCCGACAGCGAGACGTTCGTGACCGGCACCAAGACGATCGTGGTCTACGCCGTCGACGGGAAACAAGGATCCGCGACCCTCGACGCTCAGCAGAAGTCGTTCTCGACCGAGCAGACCTCGTTCCAGCGGTTCGGTGAGTTCTTCCGCCTCGGGGCCGAGCACCTCCTCGGCGGCATCGACCACCTGCTGTTCCTCGTCGCGCTGATCGCCGGATCGCGTCGGCTCCGGGAGGTCGTCCTGGCCGCGTCGGCGTTCACCGTCGCGCACTCCATCACGTTCATCCTCGCCGCTCTCGGCGTCGTCAGTCCGCCGTCGATCGTCGTGGAGCCGCTCATCGCCCTGTCGATCGCTGCGGTCGCCGGGTGGTATCTGTGGCGGCTCTGGCGTCGTCGCTCCGGCGCCGACGAGCTCGTCGTGCCGGCGTCGGCAGGGCACTTCGCCCTCGATCGTGCCGGCTGGTCCCGACTCGCGGTGGTCTTCGGATTCGGCCTCATCCACGGGCTCGGCTTCGCGGGAGCCCTGGGCATCCACGAGGCGTTCTCGGGGCAGTTGCTGATCTCGCTGCTGATCTTCAACGTCGGAATCGAGGCGGTCCAGCTGGCGATCATCGTCCTCGTGTTCCCGCCCCTGTCGGTGCTCCGCAAGCGGGCACACCGGGCGTCACTCGTCGTGACCGGCATCGTCACGGCGGGGGTGTTCGTGATGGGGATGATCTGGTTCGTCGAGAGAGTAGCCGCGGGCTGAGGTCGGCCGGGCCGGATCCTGCGTTCCGTGCAAGAAGGCCATTCAGCGTTTACTTATCGTTTGTGCGGCTTCGGCAAAGTCTTTCGTGCATGACCTCCTCTGATCACGAGAAACGGACCATACGCATGAGCTTCACCACAGTCGCCGCCAGCCGGCGCAGATCGACCTCACTCCGTGTCGGCGGGGTGTTCCTCGGGGCAGCGCTGCTCGCCGGCGCCTCCTTCATCGGCACCAGCCAGGCGGAAGCCGCCACGAACACCCCCACCAGCAACATCTCGGCCACTGGCGCGCCGATCCACATTCTGCTCGGCGTCGGCGCAACTGAGAGCCAGCGCATCGCCTCCTGGTACTTCCCGACGAACGTCGACCAGTCGCTCGTGATTCAGAAGACCAGCGAGATGACCGGCGGCGCCTTCACTCCGGCCGCGCAGACCATCTCCGCCAGCAAGGCGCTGAACACGGCTGCCGACACGAGCACCACCGACTCGAACACGAAGTCGATCCCCGGCATCACCGCGGAGTCGGGCTACATCAACGCGCACGCGACGATCTCCGACCTGCAGCCGAACACCAGCTACACCTACCGCGTCGGCGCGGCGGACGGCAGCGCCTGGTCGACGTCGTACACGTTCACGACGAAGAGCTTCTCGGGTGACTTCGACTTCCTGTTCTTCGGCGACCCGCAGATCGGCTCGTCGGGCTTCACCGACGACGACGGCGCCGGCTGGGCTGCGACGCTCAACTACGCCACCACGAACACGCCGAACGCCGAGCTCCTCGTCTCGGGCGGCGACCAGATCGAGCACGCCAACAACGAGTACGAGTGGGGCGCCTTCGCCGACAGCTCGTCCATCCTGAAGCAGTACCCCTGGGCTTCGACGATCGGCAACCACGACGTGGGCGGCAAGTCGTACGAGCAGCACAACAAGGTGCCGAACTCGCTCAAGGTGCCAGACTTCTACCCGGGCGGCGCGACGACGACGACCTCGGGCGGCGACTACTGGTACATGTACAAGGGCGTCCTGTTCATCGACATCAACTCGAACGCCTACTCCGGCGGCTCCGACGCTCAGCACGTGAGCTACGTCCGCGACGTCATCAACCGCTATGGCGACGACGCGAAGTGGACCGCGCTCGTCTACCACCACTCGATCTACTCGCCGGCCGACCACGCGAACGACACCGACAACCAGCAGCGTCGCTTCGACTTCACGAAGGCCTTCTCGGATCTCGGCGTCGACGTCGTGCTCCAGGGCCACGACCACAGCTACTCGCGCAGCTACGCCATCAAGAACGGCAAGAAGGCGAACAAGGCCGAGCAGCCCGCAGCCCCCGAGGTCTTCGCCGGCCCCGGCGGAGTCATCTACGTGACCGCTAACTCGGCCTCCGGCTCGAAGTACTACGACCTCACCACGCCCGACGCCACCCAGGGCGGCTACGGAGCCGACCCGCTCGACCCCACCGGCAAGCGCCACTGGGCCAACTCGGTCGAGAACCAGGAGCACGTCCGCACCTACACGAAGGTGTCGGTCACCGATTCGAAGCTCAAGGTCGACACCGTCCGGGCCGGTGACTGCTCCGCTCCGAACTCGGCCGTCGTCAACGGCAAGGTCTCGAGCTGCGGCGTCACGCTTCAGCCGACGGCCACCGCCGACCCGGCCGCGATCGGTTCGCTCGTCGACAGCTTCACGCTTCTCGGGGCGCTTCCGACGACCACCACCACGGTGAGCGTCTCGAAGTCGTCGCAGGCCTACGGGTCGGCTTCGCCGGTGACTGTCACCGCGACCGTCTCGGGCGGAATCGGCACGCAGGGCGGCGAGGTCACCTTCTTCGAGGGCACCACGAAGCTCGGCACGGCGACCGCGACAAACGGCAAGGCCAGCCTCACGCTCCCGAAGACCTTCGCGATCGGCAGCCACGCCATCACGGCGTCGTTCGCGAACGACTCGGAATACTCAGGATCCGACTCGGCGTCGAAGAGCACGGCGGTCACGGTCACCAAAGCTCCCTCGACCACGACCCTGAAGTACTCGGCCAAGAAGGTCACCGTCTCGGTCAAGGCGTCCGGCCTCACGGTCGGCGGCACCGCGACGATCAAGGACGGCACGACATCGATCAAGAAGGTCACGATCGCGTCCGGCACCGGGTCGGCAACGGTCTCGCTGAAGAAGGGCACGCACAAGCTGCACGTCGTCTTCTCGGCGACGCCCAAGATCGCCTCCAGCACCAGCTCCACGCTGTCGGTGACGGTCAAGTAGCCCGAATGGCACGACGGCGCTGAGTCGCCGAGAGTGCAGAAACGGCCCCCGAACTACGGTTCGGGGGCCGTTTTCGTGCACTCGCCAGGGCACGAAAAGAAGGCGCGACTAGCGGGCGAGCTCGACGCGCGGGGCGGCAGCCGCGCGGCCTTCCTGCAGTGCCACACGAGCGAATGCCAGCGTCTCGCGGAGCAGTGCAAGCCGGACCGTGTCGGATCCTGCCTTCTTGGTATTTACCTCGGCGATGATGGATCCCGACCAGTCCCGCGCCGCCAACTCGCGGAGCACTGCGGCGACCGGCTCTTTGCCGCGGCCAGGTACGAGGTGCTCGTCGAAGATGCCCCCATCGTCCGAGACGCGCGAGCCGTCGCAGAGGTGCACGTGGCGGAGACGTCCGTCGAGGGCCCGGGCCAGCTCGAGCGAGTCGCGGCCCGACAGCGAGGCGTGCGAGAAGTCGAGGGTGGCGGCGTCGCAGTCCATCAGGCTCGGATCCCAGCCGGGCGCGTACATCTTCATCGACCGACCCGCGATCTTCCACGGGAACATGTTCTCGACGGCGACGGTGACTTCGTAGCGGCAGGCCACCGCGCGCACGACGTCGAGGAACTCCTCGGCGTAGCCCTGCTGCCAGCGGAACGGCGGGTGCACGACGACCGTCGACGCACCCACTTCGCGGGCGAGTTCGGCCGACCGCTCGAGCTTGACTCGCTGGTCGCGGCCCCAGACGAAGTGCGTGAGCAACAACACGGGTGCGTGGATTGAGAGGACCGGTTGCCCCGTGTCGCGAGAGATCTCGAGGATCCGAGACGCGCGGTGCGTCGCCGGATCGTTCGTGACCATGATCTCGACGCCGTCGAATCCGACCTCGCGCGACAGCGAGAAGGCTTCGGCGAGGCCGAGGGGGAAAGCGCAGGAGGTGCTCATGCCGACGCGAATCATGCCGCCACGGTAGATCGTGCATGTGGCGTATCAGTGAACGCTACGTGGCTTGTTACAGCCAGTCTCGCCGCTTGAAGGAGGCATACAGCGTCAGCGAGACCGCGACGATTGCGATGCTGGAGAAGATCACGCCGCCCTCGTGCCCGAAACCGGGAAAGGGCACGTTCTGGCCGAAGTACCCCGTGATGGCCGTGGGCACCGCGATGATCGCGGCCCAGCTCGTCACCTTCTTCATCACCAGGTTCATGCGATTGCTCTGGATGCTGAGGTTCGTGTCGAGGATCGTCGACACCAGGTCACGCAGGCTGTCGGTCTGCTCGATCACCCGCAGCACGTGGTCGTAGACGTCCTGGAAGTACGGACCCATGTCAGGGGCGAACTTGGTGTCGTCGCGTCGCAGCAGGGTGTTCAGGATCTCGCGCATCGGGTTCACGACGCGGCGGAGGGTCACGAGGCTCTTGCGCAGGGCGAACGACCGGCGCTGGATCTCCATCGTCTGCTGCTTGATGTCGAAGAGGTTCTCCTCGAGCCCGTCGATCGCGTCGTCGAGGGCGTCGGCGGTGTCGTACTGGTTGTCGACGATGCGGTCGAGGAGTCCCCAGACGAGAAAGGCCACGCCCTTCGACGAGAGGTCCTTGTTGTCGTCCCAGGTCTTCATCAGCTGGGTCGCGTCGAATCCCTCGTCGTGGATCGTGACCATCGCCCGCTTGGTGATGAACGCCTTGACCTCGTGCGTCGCCATGGTGCCCGAGTCCTGATCGAAGGCGACGTTGTACATCACCGCGAACAGGAAGTTCTCGTACCGGTCGAGCTTCGGTCGCTGGCTGGGCTCGAGGGCGTCCTCGATCGCGAGCTCATGCAGGTTCATCTCGTCGCCGACCTTGTCGATGTCGGCTTTGGTCGGATTCACGAAGTCGACCCAGATCATGCAGTCGTCGGATTCGAGGTAGTCGCTGACGTCGTCGATGGCGAAGTCTTCGCCGACGAGTTCGCCGGCGCGGTAGGCGCGGGTGCGGTGCATTCCGCGATCGTAGCCCGGCGCTCCGGTGCGAATTTGCGAGCGATCCTATCGACGCACCCCTGCACGGCAGTAACGGGTGAGAACGCCGCCGCCGATCGCTCTCAAATTATCGATGTGCAGGACGCACTCCTCGGGTCGGGCATCTCCCCGGCCTCTGCGTCTTCACCGCCATCCGGGCGGCGTTCGGGCACTGACGCGGGGCAGACTGAAGCGATGAGCTTTGTCAAGACCCGGCCCGACGCACCCGACGGCTTCTTCGAGGCCGAGGCGGTGGGGCTCGAGTGGCTCGCCGAAGCCACCGCAGACGGGGGAGCGCGCGTCGTGGGCGTCGACGAGGTCGCACCCGGCCGCATCGCCCTCGAAGAGATCCATGAGGCGCGGCCCACCGTTGACGCGGCGCGCGCCTTCGGCACCGCACTCGCCGTCACGCACGCCGCCGGAGCCGCCGCCTTCGGCGCACCGCCCACCGGCTGGAGCGGCCCCACCTTTATCGGCAGCCGCCCGATGCGAACCGACCCGAAGTCGACCTGGGGCATCTTCTACGCGCAGCAGCGCGTCCTGCCGTACGTCGAAATCGCCGTCAAAGCCGGAACAGTCACCGAGACCGAAGAGCGCAGGATCCGAGACACCTGCGACGCGATCTCACATGGAGCGTTCGATGACGGCGAGGCGCCCGCAAGGCTTCACGGCGACCTCTGGGCCGGCAACGTGCTCTTCTCGGCCGGCGGCGTCGTCCTCATCGATCCTGCAGCGCACGGCGGCCACCGTGAGACCGATCTGGCGATGCTCGCGCTCTTCGGGTGCCCGTTCCTCGACGACCTCCTCGCGGCGTACGACGATGCTGCGCCGCTTCGTGCGGGCTGGCAGGAGCGGGTGCCGCTGCACCAGCTGCACCCGCTCGCGGTGCACGCGGCCGGTCACGGCCGGAGCTACGGGGTCGCGCTGGCCCGAGCCGCCGACGCGACCCTCGATCTGCTCTCGTAGCCTGCGGGGCTCGGCCCGTCGGATCCTGCCCGCTCGCAACGACGCTGAACCGACCGGTTCGACCCGCTGATAGCCTTTGAGCGCCCGGGGCGAAGCCCCCGAGAGATCGAGCGGAGCACCTCTTCACCATGTCTGACCAGGCCGAACACCCCGCCACTGAGCCGACCACCGGCGAGACCTACGGTTTCGTCGTCGTCTCGAACCGCCTTCCCGTCGACCACACCGTCGACGAGAACGGCGACGTGAAGTGGGAGCACTCTCCTGGCGGGCTCGTCACCGCGCTGGAGCCCGTCATGCGCGTCAACGACGGCGCCTGGATCGGCTGGGCCGGCAAGCCCGACCTCGAGTTCGAGCCCTTCGAGAACGACGGCATCAACGTCGTGCCGGTACCTCTCAGCGCCGAAGAGGTCGAGCGCTACTACGAGGGATTCAGCAACGACACCCTCTGGCCGCTCTACCACGACGTCATCTCGGCGCCGACCTACCACCGCGTCTGGTGGGAGTCGTACGTCAAGGTCAACCGACGCTTCGCCCAGCGTGCCGCCGAGGTCGCCGAGCAGGGTGGTGTCGTCTGGGTGCAGGATTACCAGCTTCAGCTCGTGCCGCAGTACCTCCGCGAACTGCGCCCCGATCTGACCATCGGCTTCTTCAACCACATCCCGTTCCCTCCCCTCGGCATCTTCTCGCAGCTGCCCTGGCGCGAGGCGATCCTGACCGGCCTGCTCGGGGCCGACGTGATCGGGTTCCAGCGCGCCGACGACGCCTCGAACTTCTCCCGGTCGGTTCGTCACCTCCTGGGCTACGCGACCACCCGCCCCTACATCGACGTGCCGGTCGACGACGAGTCGGCCCCGCTCGAGCGACGCGGCAAGAAGGTGCGCCGGGTGCTCGCGAAGCAGTTCCCGATCTCGATCGACTCCGCGGGCTACGAGGCGCTGTCGCGGCGCCCCGATATCCAGGCTCGGGCGCGGGAGATCCGCGAGGGTCTCGGCAACCCCAAGACGGTGATCCTGGGCGTCGACCGCCTCGACTACACCAAGGGCATCCGCCACCGCATGAAGGCGTTCGGCGAGCTCCTCCACGACGGCCGTCTGGATGTCGAAGACGCAACCCTCGTGCAGGTGGCCTCACCGAGCCGTGAGCGGGTGGCCGCTTACATGGAGCTCCGCGACGAGATCGAGCTGACCGTGGGGCGCATCAACGGCGACTTCGCGACGATGAGCCACACCGCCATCAGCTACCACCACCACGGCTACCCGCGCGAAGAGATGGTCGCGCTCTATCTCGCGGCCGACATCATGCTCGTCACGGCCCTTCGCGACGGCATGAACCTCGTCGCCAAGGAGTACGTGGCTGTGCGCCACGACAACGACGGTGTGCTCATCCTGAGCGAGTTCGCCGGTGCGGCCGACGAGCTGCGAAGTGCGTTGTTGATCAACCCGCACGACATCGGCGGCCTCAAGAACACGATCATGCGCGCCATCGAGATGCCGAAGCGCGACCGGGTCACGCGTATGCGCGCCCTCCGCCGCCGTGTGCTCGACAACGACGTCGCCGCCTGGTCGGCGAAGTTCTTGGAGGCGCTGGCCGATGTGCGGCCCGGCCATCGCGTCGCCGCTCCACCGAAGGGCACCGAGGTGGCGTCGAACGACGCCGCATCGACCGACGGCTCGGCCTCGTCGGAGCCCGCAGCATGAGCGCCGTGACGCCAGACGCCGCCTCGACCCCGGCCGAATCCTCCGACACCGCTTTCGCTGACGCCCTCGGCATTCTCGCGACGGCCCCGCGCCTCCTGGTCGCGCTCGACTTCGACGGCACCCTCGCCCCCGAGGTCGATGCGCCGCTCCACGCGCGTGCTCTTCCCGAGGCGCACGAGGCCATGCTCCGTCTGGCCGGACTGCCCGAGACGCACGTCGCCCTCGTCTCCGGTCGTGCTCTCGATAGCCTGATCGAGGTCTCGGAGGCGCCCGACTCGATTTTGCTGGTGGGCTCGCACGGGGTGGAGTACCGCGTCGACGGCGATGCCGAGGTCGGGCTCGACGACGACGAGCAGGCTCTCCGGGCCGAGCTCCAGACGATCCTCACTGAGGTCGCCGCTCCCTTCGACGAGGTCCACGTCGAAGAGAAGCCCGCCGGGTTTGCTCTGCACACTCGGCTCGCCGACGCCGAGGTCACCGCCACCGTCGAGCGAGAGGCTCGGCGTCGCGTCGCCGAGACGGCCGCCGGAGCCACCGAGCGGGCGGGCAAGAACGTACTCGAATTCGCAGTTCGCAGTGCCTCCAAGGGTGACGGCCTCGATCGACTTCGCGAAATGACGGGTGCAACGGCGATCTTCTTCGCGGGCGACGACGTGACCGACGAAGACGGATTCCGCGCTCTGACGGCCACCGACTTCGGCCTCAAGTGCGGCCCCGGCGAGACGGCGGCGGGCTACCGGGTAGCCGATCCGGCTGCTGTGGCTCACGTGCTGGCCGACCTTGCCGAGCTGCGCGCGCACCTCGGTCGCTCCTAGCCTCCGCCCGCCTCGCCGGCCGCCGGAGGGCGTCCAGCGTTGGCTGTCGGCGGTCTGCTCTCCGGGCGGCAACGCCTCCCGTGCCGAGAGTGCCGAAGTGGGGGTCTTCGACGGCCTTAGGGCCCCATTCGGCCACTCTCGTCGTGCTGCAGGCCCGGTAGCGGGCGCCCTCGACAATCTTGACCTAATAACGCCAAGCGTTACTATTGAGACGTGATCCAATCCTTCTCCACCACCGAGACCGAGCGGGTCTGGCGTCGCGTCCGGGCAGCGCGACTCGGCCCTGATCTTCAGAGGATTGCCCACCGAAAGCTGCTGATGCTCGATGCCGCAGAGCTCCTCAACGACCTCCGAGTGCCGCCCGGCAACCGGCTCGAGCAACTGAGAGGCGATCGAGCCGGCCAGCACAGCATCCGGATCAACGACCAGTACCGAATCTGCTTCGTCTGGAGCGACCAGGGGCCGGGCGACGTTGAGATAACGGACTACCACTGATGAAACCAACCCGTCACGACATCGAGCCGAGGAGCGAGCGATGACCGAGATCCACGCACCCATCCACCCGGGAGAAATTCTCCTGGAGGAGTTCCTGGCACCCCTCAAGATCAGCCAGTACCGTCTCGCGAAGACGGTTGGGGTCCCGCCCCGCCGCATCAACGAGATCGTCCACGGCACGCGCGGCATCACTCCCGACACGGCCCTCCGCCTCGGAAGGGCCCTTGGCACCACGGCACGCTTCTGGCTGAACCTCCAGACGAGATACGACCTCGACATCGCGACAGAGTTGCACCGCGACGAACTCGTCGGCATCGTCTCCCTCGTCGGGGCCTGAACAATCCTCGGAGTAGCCCCCGAAACAGCCCGCAAAAGCGCACAATCGACCCATGGACGATCGTCGTCGTGACCTCGAGCGCCGGGTTTACGGCCAAGCAGCGCCCGACCCGGCCGATGTCGCGGAGCTGAACCGCCTGCTCGGCGGCACGTCCGTGACGAAGCAGGCAGCCCAGGATCCTGCGCTCGCCCCCGCCGAAGGCGACGCCGGGGGGCAGCACGAGCCTCTGGCCCGCCCCGCTCGCGCCTGGCTGGCCGGGGGAGCGGTGGCCGTGATCGCCGCCGCCCTCATCGGGGCCGGCGTGTCGCAGTCCATTCGTGCCGCAGGCACCGGCGACAGTCCGGGCACCCCCGTGTCGAGCGCCGTTCAGCGGGCGAGCGCGGCCGACGGTGCCGTCGCCGAAACGCTCGGAGGCGAGTACTTCGACCAGGTGCAGACGAAAGGCGACATCCCCGACGTGACCCTGCCCCGCATCGACGCCTCGAGCACGCGGCGCGTCTTGGCGCAGTGGGGCCAGTCCGACGACGGGGCCGGCATCTGGGTCGCCCGGGGCACCGATCGGTCGTACTGCCTCGTCTTGAGCGTCGGATCCACGCGCGGAGCCAGCTCGTGCACGCCGCGGGCCCAGGCTGCGGCGACGGGCGTGCGCCTCGATCTGATCACGGCCGGTGGCGCCTCGATCTCTGCGCGGTGGAACATTTCCGCTGGGATCCTCGAGGTCTCGCCGTTCCCCGCCGGGCAGAAATCGCCGGAGTCCGTCGACCTCTCGGCCACGCCGCAGGCGAGCACCCACGTCACCCTCGACACGAGTTCAGGCGCCATCGTCGTCCGGTCCGGTGCGCCCTCGACGAAGCCCTAAACTGAGCGACATGTCTGAGAACTTCACGGCCAGGGCTTCTGACGACGGCGTCGACGCGGCAGCTACCGACGCGGCACCTACCGACGCGGCACCTATCGACATCAAGCCCCGCAGCAGAGACGTCACCGACGGCATCGAAGCCACCACCTCGCGGGGAATGCTCCGCGCGGTCGGAATGGGCGACGCCGACTGGGAGAAACCGCAGATCGGCATCGCCTCGTCGTGGAACGAGATCACGCCCTGCAATCTGTCGCTCAACCGTCTCGCCCAGGGTGCCAAAGAGGGCGTCCACTCGGGCGGCGGCTACCCGCTGCAGTTCGGCACGATCTCCGTCTCGGACGGCATCGCTATGGGCCACGAGGGCATGCACTTCTCGCTCGTCTCGCGCGAGGTCATCGCCGACAGCGTCGAGACCGTGATGATGGCCGAGCGTCTCGACGGATCGGTCATGCTCGCCGGCTGCGACAAGTCGCTCCCGGGCATGCTCATGGCTGCGGCCCGTCTCGACCTCGCCAGCGTATTTCTCTACGCCGGATCGATCGCCCCCGGCTGGGTCAAGCTGAGCGACGGCACCGAGAAAGACGTGACGATCATCGACTCGTTCGAGGCGGTGGGCGCGGCGAAGGCCGGCACCATCTCGGAGGAAGACCTCTACGCCATCGAGTGCGCGATCGCCCCGGGCGAGGGCGCCTGCGGTGGCATGTACACGGCCAACACGATGGCCTCGGTCGCCGAAGCCCTGGGTATGTCGCTTCCAGGATCCGCTTCGCCGCCCTCCGCCGATCGTCGCCGCGACTACTTCGCCCACCGCTCGGGCGAGGCCGTGGTCAACATGCTTAAGAAGGGCATCACGGCGCGCGACATCCTCACCAAAGACGCCTTCGAGAACGCGATCGCCGTTGCTATGGCATTCGGCGGCTCGACCAACGTCGTTCTCCACCTGCTTGCGATCGCCTACGAGGCCGAGGTCGAGCTGACCATCGACGACTTCAACCGCATCGGCGACAAGGTGCCTCACATCGGCGACCTCAAGCCCTTCGGCAAGTACGTCATGAACGACGTCGACCGCCACGGTGGCGTGCCCGTCGTCATGAAGGCACTGCTCGACGCCGGTCTGCTGCACGGCGACTGCCTCACCGTCACCGGCAAGACCGTGGCCGAGAACCTGGCCGACATCAAGCCGAAGCCGCTCGACGGCGAGGTGCTCCGCACCCTCGACAACCCGATCCACCCGACCGGCGGACTCACGGTGCTCAGCGGATCCCTTGCTCCCGAGGGCGCCGTCGTCAAGACCGCCGGGTTCGACGCCGAGGTGTTCGAGGGCCCAGCTCGTGTCTTCGAGCGAGAGCGTGCCGCGATGGACGCACTTACCGAGGGGCGTATCGCCAAGGGCGACGTGGTGATCATCCGCTACGAGGGTCCGAAGGGCGGTCCTGGCATGCGCGAGATGCTCGCCATCACGGCCGCAATCAAGGGCGCTGGGCTCGGCAAAGATGTACTACTGTTGACGGACGGACGATTCTCAGGCGGCACAACCGGCCTGTGCATCGGCCACATAGCACCCGAAGCGGTCGACTCCGGTCCGATCGCATTCGTGCGCGATGGTGATCTGATTCGGGTCGATATCGCAGCTCGTTCGCTTGACCTACTCGTCGATGCAGCAGAGCTAGAAGCCCGCCGTGACGGCTGGGCACCTCTGCCTCCCGTGTATACCCGGGGGGTCCTCGCCAAGTACGCACGCCAGGTGAGATCCGCAGCAGAGGGCGCCGTCACCTACTGACGCCCCGTCGTCGCCTGACACTGCCCGGGCGGGCAGCCTCTCGTCAATCACCAGCTCCCAAGGAATCGGCACCGATGCCTCCAGAAATCAGCCCCCTGCCCACGGCCCCGGCGCGCACGCGTCCGGCCGGCCCCGAGATCCTGACCGGTTCGGGCGCGATCCTCCGCTCGCTCGAGAAGCTCGGCGTCACCGACGTCTTCGGTCTGCCCGGTGGGGCGATCATCCCGTTCTACGACGAGCTGATGGCCTCGACGACGATCCGACACATCCTCGTGCGCCACGAACAGGGCGCCGGCCACGCCGCCGAGGGCTACGCCTCGGCCTCCGGTCGGGTGGGCGTCGCGATCGCGACCTCCGGCCCCGGTGCGACGAACCTGGTGACGGCGATCGCCGACGCCTACATGGACTCGGTGCCGCTCCTCGCCATCACCGGCCAGGTGTTCTCGACCCTGATGGGAACGGACGCCTTCCAGGAGGCCGACATCGTGGGCATCACGATGCCGATCACGAAGCACTCGTTCCTCGTGACCAAGCCGGAAGACATCCCGGCGACCCTCGCGGCCGCGTACCAGATCGCCTCGACCGGCCGTCCCGGCCCGGTGCTCGTCGACATCACCAAAGACGCCCAGCAGCTGAAGGCACCGTTCGTCTGGCCCGAGTCGGTCGACCTGCCCGGCTACCGCCCGATCACGAAAGCGCACGGCAAGCAGATCACGGCGGCCGCCCAGATGCTGGCCGAGGCCAAGCAGCCGGTCTTCTACGTCGGGGGAGGAGTGATCCGCTCCGGTGCGTCCGCCGAGCTCAAGACGCTCGTCGAGGCCACCGGCGCTCCCGTCGTCACGACCCTCATGGCGCGGGGAGCTTTCCCCGACACGCACCAGCAGCACCTCGGCATGCCCGGAATGCACGGCACCGTGCCCGCCGTCCTCGGGCTCCAGGAGAGCGACCTGATCGTGGCTCTGGGTGCGCGGTTCGACGATCGCGTCACCGGCAAGGCCGACCTGTTCGCGCCGAACGCGAAGGTCGTCCACGTCGACATCGACCCCGCCGAAATCTCGAAGATCCGTATCGCCGACGTGCCGATCGTGGGCGACGCCCGCGAGGTCATCATCGACCTCACGGCGGCCTTCGCCGACGCGACCTCGGGCGGCCAGCCCGACATCTCCGCGTGGTGGACGCGCCTCAACTCGCTTCGCGAGCAGTTCCCGCTCGGCTATACCGAGCCCGATGACGGACTCCTCTCTCCGCAGAAGGTCATCCAGCGCATCGGTCAGCTCTCGGGCCCTGAGGCTGTCTACGCCTCGGGGGTCGGTCAGCACCAGATGTGGGCCGCCCAGTTCATCGAGTACGAGCGCCCGCACGCCTGGCTCAACTCGGGCGGCGCCGGCACGATGGGCTACTCGGTGCCCGCCGCGATGGGCGCCAAGGTCGGCCAGCCCGACCGCGTCGTCTGGGCGATCGACGGCGACGGCTGCTTCCAGATGACCAATCAGGAGCTAGCCACCTGCGTCATCAACGACATCCCGATCAAGGTCGCGATCATCAACAACTCGTCGCTCGGCATGGTGCGGCAGTGGCAGACGCTCTTCTACGAGGGCCGCCACTCGTTCACCGACCTGAACACCGGCCACGAGACCAGGATGGTCCCCGACTTCGTGAAGCTGGCTGACGCCTACGGTGCGCTCGGCATCCGGGTCACCCGCGAAGACGAGATCGACGCGGCGATCCAGCTCGCTCTCGCCACCAACGACCGCCCGGTCGTGATCGACTTCGTCGTGAGCCGCGACGCCATGGTCTGGCCGATGGTTCCGCAGGGCGTCTCGAACTCCGAGATCCAGCACGCGCGCGAACTCGCCCCCGAGTGGGACGACGAGGCGCCGGGTACCAGTGCGTCCGACACTACCCGCGACGGCGACATGACAGGAGAGCACGCATGAGCCACGTCCTTTCGCTGCTCGTCGAAGACAAGCCGGGTCTGCTGACCCGTGTCGCGGGGCTGTTCGCCCGTCGCGGCTTCAACATCGAGAGCCTCGCCGTCGGCAAGAGCGAGATCCCCGGCCTCAGCCGCATCACGGTCGTCGTCGACGTCGAGGAGCTCCCGCTCGAGCAGGTCACGAAGCAGCTCAACAAGCTGATCAACGTGATCAAGATCGTCGAGCTCGACTACTCGCAGTCGGTTCAGCGCGAGCACATGCTGATCAAGGTGCGCGTCGACAACAACTCTCGCTCCCAGGTGCTCGAGGCCGTCAACCTCTTCCGCGCCAGCGTGGTCGATGTGTCGACCGACGCCCTGGTGATCGAGGTCACCGGCGACACCGGCAAGACGACGGCTCTGCTCCGCGTGCTCGAGCCCTACGGGATCAAAGAGATCTCGCAGTCGGGCTTGCTCGCGATCGGTCGCGGTGCCAAGAGCATCACCGACCGCGTGTTCAAGAACTAGCAGTACCCAGCTGTTCTCGAACCAGACCAGATCTTCTCGAACTAGAACTGCTTCACCCAACACAAGGAGAACCACGAACGTGACTGAAATCGTCTACGACAAAGATGCCGACCTCTCGATCATCCAGGGCAAGAAGGTCGCTGTCATCGGCTACGGCTCGCAGGGTCACGCGCACGCGCTGAACCTCCGCGACTCCGGCGTCGAGGTCGTCATCGGTCTGAAGGAGGGCTCGAAGAGCCGCGCCAAGGCCGAAGAGGCCGGATTCCAGGTGCTCACTCCCGACGCGGCGTCCAAGTGGGGCGACGTCATCGTGATCCTCGCGCCCGACCAGGTGCAACGCCACGTCTACAAAGACGACATCGCACCGAACATCGAGGCCGGCAACGCCCTCGTCTTCGGCCACGGCTTCAACATCCGCTTCGGCTACATCGAAGCTCCCGAGGGCATCGACGTCGTTCTCGTCGCCCCCAAGGGCCCGGGTCACACCGTCCGCCGCGAGTTCGAGGCCGGCCGCGGCGTCCCTGTGATCGTCGCCGTCGAAGAAGACGCCACCGGCTCCGCCTGGGATCTCGCCTGGTCGTACTCCAAGGGCATCGGCGGCCTTCGCGCCGGCGGCATCAAGACCACCTTCACCGAAGAGACCGAGACCGACCTCTTCGGTGAGCAGGCCGTCCTCTGCGGTGGCACCTCGCAGCTCATCCAGTACGGTTTCGAGACCCTCACCGAGGCGGGCTACCAGCCGCAGATCGCCTACTTCGAGGTGCTGCACGAGCTGAAGCTCATCGTCGACCTCATCTGGGAGGGCGGCCTCGCCAAGCAGCGCTGGTCGGTCTCCGACACGGCCGAGTACGGCGACTACGTCTCGGGCCCCCGTGTGATCACTCCCGACGTGAAAGACAACATGAAGGCCGTTCTCGCCGACATCCAGTCGGGTGCCTTCGCGAAGCGCTTCATCGACGACCAAGATGCCGGCGCCCCCGAGTTCAAGTCGCTCCGCAAGAAGGGCGAGGAGCACCCGATCGAGGCCACGGGCCAGGAGCTCCGCGCGCTGTTCGCCTGGAAGCAGCAAGACTCCGACTACGTCGACGGTTCCGCCGCGCGCTAGTTCCTTCCAGTCAGTTGTGACAGAAACGACACCGCTTTCGGGCCGAGACACCGGCGATCACCGGTATCTTCGGCCGAAGGCGGTGTCGTTTTGCTGCGCCTCACCCGTGCGATGATCGAAGGATGGTTGTGAGCAAGAAAGCCGTCCACTTCGGCGCCGGAAACATCGGCCGCGGATTCATCGGCCAGTACCTCCAGGCCAGTGGGTACGAGGTCGTCTTCGCTGACGTCAACACCGAACTGGTCCGCACTCTCAACTCGACCCCGTCGTACGACGTCCACGCCATCGGCGGCGACTCCGATAACACCACCACGGTCAGCGGTTACCGCGCGATCGACAACCGGCTCGACGAGGCCGGGGTCGTGCACGAGATTTCAACAGCCGACATCGTGACGACTTCGGTGGGGCCGAGGATCCTGCCCTCCCTGGCATCGCTCCTCGCCCGCGGTCTCGCTCAGCGCCCCGCGCACCTGCCCCCGCTCACCGTGATCGCGTGCGAGACCGCCATCGGCGCCTCGTCCACCCTCGCCGCCGTCGTGGGGCGGATCCACGACCACGGCGAGCAGTTGGTCCGCGAGCGGGCGGTTTTCGCGAACTGCGAGATCGATCGAATCGTGCCCGAGCAGACTCCGGGCCTCGACGTCACCATCGAGTCGTTTGCCGAATGGATCGTCGATCGGGGGGCGTTCGGTGACGCCGAGCACCCGACGATCGACGGCGTCACCTGGGTCGACGACCTCGAGCCGTTCATCGAACGCAAGCTCTTCACCGTCAACACGGCTCACGCTGCGGCCGCCTACTACGGCTGGTCGCACGGGATCGCCAGCATCCGTGAGGCTCTGGCTGCGCCCGACGTGCACTCCGAGGTGCTCTCGGTGCTGGCCGAGACGAAGACGCTGCTCGTCGCGAAGTACGGCCTCGATCCGGCCGAGCAGCAGGCGTACATCGATCGGAACCTCGAGCGCATCGCCGACCCGCACCTGCCCGACACGACCGGGCGTGTCGGCCGCAACCCCCTCAGCAAGGTCAGTCGTCACGAGCGGCTCGTCGGGCCCGCGGCTCAGCTCGCCGAGCGTGGGCTTCCGTTCGATGCACTGGTGCGCGCTGTCCGAGCGGCGCTCGACTTCGACGTGCCCGACGACGTCGAAAGCCGAGAGCTGCAGTCGCTGCTCCGCTCGGGTGCCGGTGCTCCGCTTCTCGCCGAGACCCTGACCGGCGTGTTCCCCGGCCATCCGCTCTTTCCCGCTCTCGTCGACGCGGTGGCCGACCGGGTCGCGGCGAGGGTTCCCGCATGAGCCGCCCCGACCAGGTGGGCTCTGAGCCGGTCGAGTCCGAGCCGGTCGACTCCGACGACGAGGCATTGAGCTGGGGCACGTCGAGCGACAAGAGCTACGTCGAGGGCCCCGTGGGTTCCCGTGCGGCTACCGCCCCCGATGACGAATACGACGACGAAGAAGACGACGACGAACTGCCCGAGGGTGTGCTCTCGTCGGGCATGCTCGTGGCACACGGAGTCTTCGGTGCTCTTCTGCTGCTCTACACGGTGGCCTGGCTTCGCGGTGTCGGCAGCGTCCAGCCGTCGTTCGACAGCACCCTCGCCGCGGTGATGTGGCGCATCGGCACCTGGCTGGCCGTCGCCGCACCGGCCATCTGGTTCGCCGCGACCGTGTGGCTGGTCCCGACGACTCGATCGCGCACCAGAATTCTGTCGTTCATCGCGGCCGTCGTGATTCTCGTTCCGTGGCCCTTTGTGATCGGAAACCTCCTGTGAGCAGCACCACCGACACCGACGCTCTGGAAGTCCAGCCCACTGAAGAAGCCTCGCCCGGCTTCGCCGGCTTGGCGATCCTGTTCACCGTCACCGCGCTGATCTTCGCCTGGAGCGTCTGGGCAGCGGTAGGCAACCTGATCCAAGTGCCGGCGCTCTTCGACCAGTACCGGTCGTTCGTCACGCAGAACGGTGCCGGCGAGCTCGCCAAATCGACGCCGTGGCCCGCGCTCATCGCGACCCTGCTCCTGCCGGTGCTCGGGTGGGGTGCCGCGTGGTGGCTGGGTCGGGGTCGCGGCCTGCGGGCTCGCATCGTGTTCTTCGTCGTCGCGTATGCCGGGGTCTGCGCGCTGACGGTCAGCCTGACGAGCTACGTCTTTCGGGCATCGTCCGTGCTCTGACGCTCCTGAGATCAGGTTGCGCTGGCGCTAAACGCGGGTGCGCGCCTCCTGTGTTCAGGTGCACGGGTGCCTGTTCAGGTTGAGCGTCCCCCTACGTTGCCTTTGCAGGACCCGCCTCCCGGTCGGATCCTGAACTCCGGTACGACGCCACCTCCCTTCTGAATTCAGGAGACCTGGGCCGCGCCTCGCACCAGAAGGCAGGATCCGAGGCGCCCCGGCCACGGCGGTCGTCGCGATCCAAGAGACGCGCGGCCCACGGCTCGCCTGAACAGGTGCACGGAAGTGAACGGCGGAGATCCCTTTGAAATGGCCGGAGCGAATATGGTCCGGCCACGCTGGGCATGCACTGCGGATTCCCAGGAATGGCGTCGTGCCGGGGTCGGGTGGCCCGGATCCTCGTGGCCCCGTGGCTAGGGTGGAACGACTTCCACCCCGCAAGCGTTAGGATTCCTCGTGGCCAAGCCGATCGTGCTGATTGCCGAAGAACTGTCACCCGCCACCGTCGATGCCCTCGGGCCTGACTTCGACGTGCGCAGCGTCGACGGCACCGATCGACCCGCGCTGCTCTCGGCGCTGTCGGACGCGAACGCGATCCTCGTGCGCTCGGCCACGAAGGTCGACTCCGAGGCGATCGCCGCCGCCCCGAACCTGCAGGTCGTCGCGCGCGCCGGGGTCGGCCTCGACAACGTCGACATCAAGGCCGCGACGAACGCGGGCGTCATGGTGGTCAACGCTCCGACATCGAACATCATCTCGGCCGCCGAGCTGACAGTCGGGCACATCCTGAGCCTCGCCCGCCACATCCCGGCCGCTCACAGCGCTCTGGCCCAGGGGCAGTGGAAGCGCTCGAAATACACCGGAGTCGAGCTGTTCGAGAAGACCGTCGGCATCATCGGCCTCGGCCGCATCGGCGCGCTCATCACCGCTCGCCTCCAGGCCTTCGGCATGAACGTCGTCGCCTTCGACCCCTACATCACGCCGACGCGCGCGCAGCAGCTGGGCGTGACCCTGCTGACCCTCGACGAACTGCTCGAGACCAGCGACTTCATCACGATCCACATGCCGAAGACGCCCGAGACCACCGGCATGATCTCGACCGAGCAGCTCGCGAAGATGAAGCCGACCGCCTTCATCGTGAATGTCGCCCGCGGCGGCTTGATCGACGAGGAGGCGCTCTACGAGGCGCTCACCAGCGACACCATCGCCGGAGCCGGCCTCGACGTCTTCGTCTCGGAGCCACCCACGAACCACGACCTGCTCGGCCTCGACAACGTGATCGTCACGCCGCACCTCGGCGCCTCCACCGACGAGGCGCAGGAGAAGGCCGGCGTCTCGGTCGCTCGTTCCGTTCGTTTGGCTCTCGGCGGTGAACTCGTGCCCGACGCGGTCAACGTCGCCGGGGGAGTGATCGACGAGTACGTCCGCCCCGGCATCCCACTGGTCGAGAAGCTCGGCCAGGTCTTCGCCGGCCTCGCCGACAGCCCGCTCACCTCGATCGACGTCGAGGTGCACGGCGACCTCACCGAGTTCGACGTCAGCGTCTACAAGCTCGCAGCGCTCAAGGGGGTCTTCTCCGATGCGGTGCAAGAGACCGTGAGCTACGTCAACGCGCCGATCCTCGCCGAGCAGCGGGGTGTGACGGTGCGTCTCCTCACCGACTCGGTCTCGGAGGAGTACCGCAACATCATCACGATTCGCGGCGCGCTGTCCGACGGCCGCCAGATCTCGGTTTCGGGCACTCTGACCGGCACGAAGCAGGTCGAGAAGATCGTGGAGATCAACGGCTACGACGTCGAGGTGCCCATCGCGGCCCACCACATCGTGATGCTCTACACCGACCGGCCCGGCATCGTCGCCGTCTACGGCAAGGAGTTCGGCGAGGCCGGAATCAACATCGCCGGCATGCAGATCGCGCGGACGTCGCCCGGGGGAGTCGCGCTGAGCGTGCTGACCATCGACAGCCCGGCGCCCGAGGGGCTTCTGGAGAAGGTCCGTCGCGCAATCGACGCCGACGTGCTGCAAGAGATCGACGTCACCCTCTGACGCCGCATCCGACCTGCTGAACCGCGGCCGGCACCCTGTGGAGAACGCTCCTCGGGTGTCGGCCGTCTCGGTAAGCTGGAATCCGATCCCGGCCGCGGAAGTCGCGGCGTCGATTCGACAGGAGAACGCATGAGTCGCACGGTCCGTCTGGCAAGCATTCCGGGCGATGGCATCGGTCCCGAGGTCGTCGCGGAGGCGCTCAAGGTGCTGCGGGCCGCGACTCTCGGAGGCGAGACAAAGTTCGACGTGACCGAGTTCTCCCTTGGTGCGGCGCGCTTCAAGGCCACCGGCGACATCCTCACCGACGACGATCTCGCTGCCATCGCAGGGCACGACGCGATTTTGCTGGGCGCCGTCGGCGGAGATCCGCGCGACCCTGCTCTCAAGGGCGGCATCATCGAGCGGGGGCTGCTGCTCAAGCTGCGCTTCGCGCTCGACCACTACGTCAACCTGCGTCCTACCAAGGTCTACCCCGGCGTGCCGTCGCCGCTATCGGCGCCAGGCGAGGTCGATTTCGTCGTCGTCCGCGAGGGCACCGAGGGCCCGTACGTCGGCAACGGCGGGTCACTCCGCACGGGCACTCCCCACGAGATCGCCAACGAGGTCAGCGTCAACACGGCCTACGGCGTCGAGCGCGTCGTCCGTTACGCGTTCGAGCTGGCACAGAAGCGGCCGGCTCATCGGCTGACTCTCGTGCACAAGACCAACGTGCTCGTCTTCTCGGGTTCGCTCTGGCAGCGCACCGTCGACGCCGTCTCCGCCGAATACCCCGGTGTGGCAGTCGACTACCAGCACGTCGACGCTGCGACGATCCACCTCGTTGCAGATCCTGCTAGGTTCGACGTCATCGTCACAGACAACCTCTTCGGCGACATTCTCACCGATCTGGCCGGCGCGATCAGCGGCGGTATCGGCCTGGCAGCCTCGGGCAACATCAACCCCGACGGCGCCTTCCCCAGCATGTTCGAGCCGGTGCACGGTTCCGCTCCCGACATCGCCGGCCAGCAGAAGGCCGATCCCACGGCTGCGATCCTCTCGACGGCACTCCTGCTCGACCACCTCGGTCTCGAGACCGAGTCGGCCCGGGTCACCGCGGCAGTCGAGAGCGACATTGCTGACCGCACTGCTGGGTCACCCCGCACCACGGCCGAGATCGGCGATGCAATCGCCGCTGCCGTGAGCCTCACTTCTTCATCCCGTTAGGTGGCAACCACAATGTCTACGAACACCACAACCCCATCGAGCGATACCTTTCCGCTCCACTTCGAGCTGACCCCCTCGGCGGCATCGCGCGCCGACGCTGAGCGCGAGGTCATGCTCTCCGACCCCGGTTTTGGCAAGTTCTTTACCGACCACATGGTGCAGATCGAGTGGAACACCGAAGACGGCTGGCACGACGCCGCGGTGATTCCGTACGGCCCGCTGTCGCTCGATCCGGCCGCCTCGGTGCTCCACTATGGCCAAGAGATCTTCGAGGGCATCAAGGCCTACCGTCATGCCGACGGCTCGGTCTGGACGTTCCGCCCCGACGCCAACGGCCGCCGCCTGCAGCGCTCGGCAGCTCGCCTCGCCCTTCCGCAACTGTCGGTCGACGACTTCGTCGAGTCGCTCAAGCAGATAGTCCAGATCGATAAAGACTGGGTGCCCTTCGCCGAAGAGACGAGCCTCTACCTCCGGCCCTTCATGATCGCGACCGAGAGCTTCCTCGGGGTGCGAGCCGCCCACAAGGTGGGCTACTACGTGATCGCGAGCCCCGCTGGCGCGTACTTCCCCGGTGGTGTGGCTCCGGTCTCCATCTGGCTGTCGACCAACTACTCGCGTGCGGGCAAGGGGGGCACTGGAGCCGCCAAGACGGGTGGCAACTACGCCGCTTCGCTCCTCCCGCAAGAAGAGGCCTACGCAAACGGCTGCTCGCAGGTGTTGTTCCTCGACTCGGTCGACACGACCTACATCGAAGAGCTCGGGGGCATGAACGTCGTGCTCGTCTACAAAGACGGCACTCTCGTGACGCCGCAATCCGACTCGATCCTCGAGGGCATCACACGCGACTCAATCCTCCAGCTCGCCGAAGACCGTGGGCTCACTGTCGAACGGCGCCGCGTCAGCTTGGCGGAGTGGAAAGAAGGCGTCGAATCCGGCGACATCGTCGAGGTGTTTGCGTGCGGTACCGCCGCCGTCGTCGTGCCCATCGGCGAGCTTAAGGGCGAAGGCTTCACGATCACGTCGCCGGTGGCCGGCCCCGATTCGCTCACCCTGGCTCTTCGGGCCGAGCTCACCGACATCCAGTACGGCCGTCAACCCGACCCTCACGGCTGGCTGACACGCCTCGACGCCTAGGTAGCCGAGCCGCAATGCCGAGATCGCACTTGTGGTCGGGTCCTCCCGACTGCAAGTGCGATCTCGTTGTGGTTGTTGCCTGAACGAACGCCGCTACAGCTCGATGGACTCGCCGGCTGCGACGACCGTCGACGTACCGCCGACACCCTCGACGGCGGCCTTGAGCCGGTCGGCGTGCATGGCGAATCCGACGTCCGACAGGGTCGCCTCGTGAATGGGCAGGATCGACCCGGGCGCAACGGCCGTCACGTAGTCGATGGCCTCGCCGATCTTCAACCAGGGCGCGCCCACCGGGGTCGCGAGCACGGCGACGGGGAACTCCGGCACCGTGAACGAGTCGCCGGGGTGGAAGAGCGTGCCGTTGACGAGTACACCGGTGTTGTCGATCGTCGGAAGGCTCGAGTGGATGACGGCGTGTGTGGTTCCGGCGAAGCGCAAAGTGAAGGGGCCGACCTCGACCGTGTCGCCGTCGGCCACCGTCTCGACCGTGAAGCCGGCCTTGCCCGCAGCGGTTGCCACTCCCAGCGGGCCCAAGATGCGGGCCTCCGGGTTCGAATCGAGGAGCGACTCGAGCTGCGCGGCCGTCCAGTGATCGGGATGCTCGTGCGTGATCACGATCGCGGCGACGGAGGTGAGTGAACCGAGAGGGCGTGTGAACGCGCCGGGGTCAATGACGAGGGTCTGCCCCGACTCGTCGATGGCCAGCGCGGAATGCTCGAACTTCGTGACTCGCATGGATTCAGCGTACGCTCGGAGACAGCTCGGGAACCCCGGCAAAGCGCTCAGGATCCGACGCCACAGACACGAGAGTGCCTCAATTTGTGGCGACTCCCGCCCTGTGGCATACTCGACGAGTCGCAAAAACGGCCCCATCGTATAGCGGCCTAGTACGCTGCCCTCTCACGGCGGTAACACCGGTTCGAATCCGGTTGGGGTCACGACCGAAATGGCTTCTCCCTTCGGGAGGAGCCATTTTCGTCTCTGTGCTTATTTCACGACACTAAAGGAAATGGCTTCTCCCTCCGGGAGGAGCCATTTTTGTCTCTGTGCTTATTTCACGACGCTAAAGAGGCGGCTTCGCAGCATAGGGCGCGCGACCCGGGATTGGCTTGCGAAGTGAATGAGGCAAGACTCTCGCGCGCGGCACAGACCCTCGCGGGCGGCCTCCGAGGCGGTCCTAGGCCGAGGGTTTCTGCCGGTCGTGAGGGTTTAGCTGACGCCGACCCGGACTCACTCCGACCGCGAACGCACGGAGTCAGTCCGCCAACCGCCGCACCAACCCGTCGAGGCCGACGTCGACGAGGTGCCCGCCCCAGAGCGATACCTGCAACTGCGAGGCGCGGCTCCAGAGCCGGCGGCCGCTCGACAGGTCGAAGGCGATCATGGTAGTGCGGGATCCTGAGATTCCATAGGCCAGCACGTAGCCGACCGTCTGCCCGGTCGCAACGACGTAGGAGCCCGACGAGACGTCGGCGCGATACCGCTCGCGGCCGGTCGCCCCCTCGAGCACGACGACCTGAGGGGTGTCGCTGGTCGACACGGTGTAGATGTCGTCGGAGCGCTGCCCAGGCGCGGAGCCGGCAAACGAGATGGAGCCGACGTCGCGAGTCCAGAGCGCACGCCCGGTGCGGTAGTCGAGGCAGCTGAGACGGTCGCCCCGGAAGTTCGTCACGGCCAGACAGGAGCGCGTCAGTGAGAACGATCCCCGAAGGGTCAGATCGGAGGTCCAGAGCACCGTGCCGTCGCGGGAGATCGCCGAGAAGCCGCCGGCCGCGGTCGTCGTGACGCCGGTGCCCGCGGTCCGTGGGGCGTAGACGATGCCGCCGCGGAAGGCGTAGCCGAGCGAGGTGTTGATGGGGCCGCCCCAGGCGGACGACCGGCCCGTTGACAGGCGGATCTGTCGCGTGCCCTCCTCGCCGAGGAGCAGGCGGTCGTCGAGGGCGATCATCGTCGCGGTCGGATTTCCCTGACCGCGCCAGACCACCTCGCCGAGGTCGGACGCATTTCGGAGTTCGTACTCGTATGTCAAACCATCGTCCGATCGCCGGCCGACGGCCACGACGTCGCCCTCGGCGGCGAATCTGTTCTCGGCGCTCCACGGCTGGCTGCCCGTCGACGACATCACGTCACCCGTGCGGAGCGAGAGCGATTCGACGACCGACGAGTCGGAGTCGGCCGCGTTGACGAGGAGTCGTTCGCCCTTCTGCACGATCGACGCGGAGGTGATGGCGACTCCGCCGCCCCCGTCGAGGTCGCTCGAGGTGTCGTGCACCCAGTCGACTGTGCCGTCACCCGTGTCGAGCAGAGCGATGCGGGCCCGGAAGCCGTCGGGCACGACCGAGCACACCGAGTCGTCGGCGAAGCCCAGCGAGCGCGATGATTCGGCCCGGACGGCAACCAGACCCCGGCCGACGTCGAGCGTCGTGAACCGCAGGCACTCGGCGGGCGCGCCGGGAGCCAGAGTCGCGGCGAGGTCGAGGGCCCAGAGCGACGCGGAGGGCTCGGTCCGCAGGTCGTCGATCGCGATGCCCCCGAGCGGTGACAGCGAGCCGTAGTTCGGCTGGAGGGCTGCGCCGAAACCGACGACCCCCGCGATGGCGGAGGCCAGAGCGACATAGGCGACGAGGATCCGACGGGCCGACGACGCCCTCGACCACCGCCGCGCGAGCAGGCCGGGCCGCGGCGCGGAACGTGCAGCGGCCGGCGGCCGGCGCGGCGTGGGGGATCCGGGGGAGGCGGTGTGCGCCGGCGACCGTGAGCCCGGGCCCGGGGTCGCGGATCCTCGCTGGGTCTCCGCTTGCCGGGTCTCCGCTCGCCAGACCTCCGCCTGCAAGGGCGGCCGCTCGGGCGACCAGGGCGCCGGGTCGATGTCGGCCATCGAGCCTCCTTGCGCGACGGGGTGGAACGGCGTGAACGTTAGTCGTTCGCGCCCAGCACGGTGGCGGATTGGTCGACGAGCTCGCGGGCGACCCCCCGAGAGTCGAGCGTCACCAGGTGGCCGCCCCAGATCTCGGTGTCGCCGTCGTCGAGGTCGCTGCGCCGCCAGAGGATCTCACCCGTCTCGGTGTCGAACGCGGTGATCGCGGTCGGCGTTCCGGTGAGGGTCGTCGACTGCAGGTAGCCCGTCGTGCGGGACGCGGCCAGGACCTGGGTCTGCGGCAGCAGTTCCAGGGCGAACTTGGTGCGCCCCGTTGATCCGTCGAGGATCTCCGCTTTCGCTTCGCCGCCGAAGTCACGGGTCACGACGACGTCGTCTGTCGTCTGCCCGTCGATGGCTGCGGGGAACCCCTCCGAATCGAGGTCGCGGGTCCAGCGCATGTCGCCGGTGTCACGGTCGAGGCAGGTGATGGTGGAGGTCCCAGGGAGGGTAGCCAGCACGCAGCCCCGGCTGAGCCCCGAGATATCGCCGAACCCGCCTCGCGTCCACAGCTTCTTGCCCGAGGCGGCCCAGGCGGTGATCGAGATACCGCTCGTGACGACGCGAACGCCGAAGTAGGTGGTCGGACTCGACGGGCCGGTGCCGAGGAAGACGGACCCGTTGCCGAGAGGGGTCTGCTTGCCCGTGGTGCCGTCGATTCGGACGGACTGGCGGTTGATGGTGACGAAAAGCGCGCCACGGAGCAGGATCGGACTCTGCGACTGGCGTAAACGCCCCGTCCAGATGGTGTGTCCGAGGTCTCGCGTGTCGGCGAGGCTCCAGGTGGTGTCTCCCGCGTCGCCGGTCGAGGTGCCGTACAGCAGGAGGGTGCCCTGCACATCGATCCATCCGGCGACCTGGCCCCGGTCGAAGGTGCGAATGTCGACCATCTCGCCGCTCGACATCGACAGTGTCACGAGGGTGGGGCGGCCGTTGACGTTGAGCTGGACGACCACGCGCGAGGCCTCCTCGACGATCACCTCCTGGTCGAGAGTGACGGAGCCGGAGGCGGCGCCCAGCTCGTGTTCCAGATCGGTGCTCCAGAGAACGCGACCCCGCGCCGGATCGAAGAGCGCCACGGTCGACGAGATCTGCGATGCGGTCTGCGCCGAGCACCGTGACGACGAGCCGAGGGGCGGGCTCGAGGCGGTGAGCACGACGAATCGACCGACCGGGGATGAGGCCTGAAACGAGACACAGCGCACCGGCACTCCGGGAAGGACCTCCCGCGCGAGATCGACCGACCAGCCGTTCGGCCCGGGAGCGCTCCGCACGTCGGCCACCGGGGCGGCGCCGAGCGGTGGCAGGTCTCCGTACTGCGGCGTCACAGCGGCGCCCACCCCGGCGACGAGGGTAATGGCGAGGCCGAGGGCGGCGAAGACCGTGGCTACCCGCCAGGGCGGCGAGAGCCTGCGGAAGAGACTTCGGCGTGGACGACGGACCGCAGGATCCTGCGGCTCGCCCGGCAACGCCTCGCCCGTCTCGCGAGTCGGCACGGCCGTCTGAACAGGCTGCGGGCCGGCGTTCCAGCCGGGCTCCGACCGCTCCGGTCGCGCAGGGGTCCAGCCGGACATGATCTGCCTCCCGCGTCGATTCCCGTCATGCTACCGAGCGGGGAAGAATGCCGGGGGACGCCGCGTTGGCCCTCCCAGAAACACGGCCGTAACACGGATAGACTCGGCAATCCGATAACCGATGATGGAGGGCACACCCTTGGGTAGAACGCTCGCAGAAAAAGTATGGGACGACCACGTGGTCGTCGAAGGCACCGACGGTGCTCCCGACCTTCTCTACATCGACCTCCATCTCGTTCACGAGGTCACGAGCCCCCAGGCGTTCGACGGCCTCCGCCAGGCCGATCGACCCGTGCGCCGGCTCGATCTCACCATCGCGACCGAAGACCACAACACGCCGACCCTCGCCATCGATCGGCCGATCGCCGACCTGACGAGCCGCACTCAGATCCAGACGCTCCGCAACAACGCCGAGGAGTTCGGCGTGCGCCTGCACTCGCTCGGCGATGCCGAGCAGGGCATCGTGCACGTCGTCGGGCCGCAGCTCGGCCTGACGATGCCGGGTATCACCGTCGTCTGCGGAGACTCGCACACCTCGACCCACGGTGCCTTCGGGGCGATGGCGTTCGGAATCGGCACGAGCGAGGTCGAGCACGTCCTCGCCACTCAGACGCTGCCGCTCAAGCCGTTCAAGACGATGGCCATCACGGTCGAGGGCACGCTCCGCCCCGGCGTCACCGCGAAAGACATCATCCTCGCGGTGATCGCCAAGATCGGCACTGGCGGTGGCCAGGGCTACGTGCTCGAGTACCGCGGCAGCGCAATCCGCGCCCTCTCGATGGAGGGCCGCATGACGATCTGCAACATGTCGATCGAAGCGGGTGCCCGCGCCGGAATGGTCGCTCCCGACCAGACCACCTACGACTACCTCGAGGGTCGCGCACACGCCCCCGAGGGCGACGACTGGACGGCGGCGGTCGAGTACTGGAACACGCTCGCCACCGACGACGACGCCGTCTTCGACGCCGAGGTATTCCTCGACGCCGACACCCTCGAGCCGTTCGTGACCTGGGGCACCAACCCGGGCCAGGGCGTGTCGCTGAGCGAGGCCGTGCCGGATCCTGCCGTCATCGACGACCCGAACGAGAAAGCGGCCGCGTCGCGCGCCCTTGAGTACATGGCCCTCGAGGCCGGCACGCCGATGAAAGAGATCGCTGTCGATGCCGTGTTCATGGGCTCGTGCACCAATAGCCGCATCGAAGACCTGCGTGCCTTCGCCTCGATCGTCCGCGGTCAGAAGAAGGCCGAGGGGGTGCGCGTCATGGTCGTGCCAGGCTCGGCGCGCGTACGCATCGAGGCCGAGGCGGAGGGTCTCGACAAGGTCTTCACCGACTTCGGCGCCGAGTGGCGCTTCGCCGGCTGCTCGATGTGTCTCGGCATGAACCCCGATCAGCTCGCACCGGGGGAGCGCTGCGCCTCGACCTCTAACCGTAACTTCGAGGGTCGTCAGGGCAAGGGCGGGCGCACCCACCTGGTGTCGCCGCTCGTCGCCGCGGCCACCGCGATCCGCGGAACACTCTCGAGCCCGTGGGATCTCTCGATCGGACAGACGACGGGTTCCGCCGCCGGCGAGCTGCAAGGAGCCAACTGATGCACAAGACCACCATCGTGTCGGGCCGGCCCGCGCCTCTCAAGCGTTCCAACGTCGACACCGACCAGATCATCCCGGCCGTGTTCCTCAAGCGGGTCACGAAGACCGGGTTCGAAGACGCCCTCTTCCACGGGTGGCGGCAAGATCCCGAATTCGTGCTCAACAAGCCCGAGTTCCAGGGTGCGAAGGTGCTTGTGGCCGGCCCCGACTTCGGCACCGGCTCGAGCCGTGAGCACGCCGTCTGGGCGCTCCGCGACTTCGGCTTCGAGGTCGTGCTGAGCCCTCGCTTCGGCGATATCTTCCGCGGTAACTCGGGCAAGCAGGGGCTTCTCGCCGCTGTCGTCGCCGAGCCCGACATCGAGAAGATCTGGGCGCTCATCGACGAGTCGGTTGCTGCCACCGGGTCGGCACCCGAGATCACGGTCGACCTGCCCGAGCAGACGGTCGTCGTGCGAACCGCCACGGGTCCCGGCCTCACGGTTTCCTTCGAAGTCGATGCTTACACTAAGTGGCGACTCCTCGAAGGGCTCGACGACATCGCCCTGACGCTTCGCGACGAGGCGGCCATTACAGAATTCGAATCACGCCGCGCAACCTGGCGGCCCAAGACATTGCCGGTGAAGTAGTGAACTCCCTTGTGCAGGATGCAGCAGCAGCAGGAGCCCGAGTGGGTTTGAAGTCCGACGAGATCGTCATCCGCGGCGGCAAGCCGCTGATCGGACGCATCGAGGTGCGCGGGGCCAAGAATCTCGCGACGAAGGCCATGGTGGCCTCGCTGCTCGGCGATACCCCGAGCATCCTCCGCGATGTGCCCGACATCAGCGACGTCAACGTCGTCCGCGGCCTCCTGTCGATCCACGGGGTTCGCATCACCGACCCCGCTCGCGGCGAGATGATCCTCGATCCCTCGAACGTCGAGACCGCGCACTTCGCCGAGATCGACGCCCACGCCGGCTCGAGCCGGATCCCGATCCTCTTCTGTGGCCCGCTCCTGCACCGCCTGGGCGAGGCCTTCATCCCCGACCTCGGCGGCTGCCGCATCGGCGACCGACCGATCGACTTCCACATGGACGCCCTCCGGGCCTTCGGTGCCGTCGTCGACAAGTCGTACAACGGTATCCACCTCACGGCACCCAACGGCCTCAAGGGCGCCGACATCGAGCTGCCCTACCCGAGCGTCGGGGCCACCGAGCAGGTGCTGCTCACCGCGGTTCTCGCCGAGGGCGTCACCGAGTTGCGCAACGCCGCGATCGAGCCCGAGATCATGGACCTCATCGCGATCCTCCAGAAGATGGGCGCGATCGTCAACGTCGAGCCGAACCGGGTGATCTTCATCGAGGGCGTCAAGTCGCTCCGCGGCTACACGCACCGGGCCATCAACGACCGCAACGAGGCCGCCTCCTGGGCCGCTGCCGCGCTGGCGACCAAGGGCGACATCTTCGTCGAGGGTGCCAAGCAGCAAGACCTCATGACGTTCCTCAACGTCTTCCGCAAGGTCGGCGGCGAGTTCGACGTGCACGAAGACGGAATCCGCTTCTACCACCCGGGCGGAGAGCTCAAGCCCGTCGTCATTGAGACCGACGTGCACCCAGGCTTCATGACCGACTGGCAGCAGCCGCTCGTGGTGGCGCTGACTCAGGCGCACGGCGTCTCGATCGTGCACGAGACCGTCTACGAGAACCGCTTCCAGTTCACTGAGGCGCTCAACGACATGGGTGCGAAGATCGTCGTGCACAAAGACGGTCTGAAAGACGTGGAGCGCCGTGTCGCGCGTCGCGACTTCGAGCAGGCCGCAGTCATCACCGGTCCGACCCCTCTTCACGGCGCCGACATCCGCGTGCCCGACCTCCGTGGAGGCTTCAGTCACCTCATCGCCGCTCTGACGGCGGAGGGGGAGTCGAAGATCACCAACGTCGGCATCATCGCGCGCGGATACGAGCACTTTGTGGCGAAGCTGCGCAAGCTCGGTGCCGATTTCGATTTCGCAGGATAGCTAGGCGTCGCGCCGCATGGTGGACACGCTCTCCGGAGAAGGTCATGTCGATCCCGACGCCCCGCTCCCGCCATCCTCGGTGCGCCGCCGGAAACGGCGCCGCGAACCCAACGCAGTCTTCGCGGTCGCCGGTCGCGTCGCGTACCTGCCGCTGCTCGCGCTGTCGAGCTACGAGGTGCGCGGCGCCGAGAAGCTGCCCGAGACCGGGGCGTTCGTGCTCGCCCCGAACCACTACAGCAACTTCGATCCGCTGGCCAACGCGTTCGTGCTGTGGCGGCTCGGCCGCATCCCGCGGTTCCTCGCCAAGGCATCGCTCTTCAAGGCACCCGTGCTCGGCTGGATCCTCAAGCACACCGCGCAGATTCCCGTTGTCCGATCGGGGCATCACCGCGGCGCCGATCCGGTTGCAGCGGGCGTGGCCACTCTCGCCACCGGAGCCGGCGTGATCGTCTACCCCGAGGGATCCTTGACTCGCGAACCCGACCTCTGGCCGATGCGGGGTAAGGCCGGGGCGGTGCGCATGGCCCTCGAGGCCGGCGTGCCCCTGATCCCGGCGGCATCCTGGGGGATCCAGGAGATCCTTCCGGCGAGCACGAACCGCTTCAGCGTCTTCCCGCGTAAACGCCTCGTCTTCGCTTTCGGCGACCCGGTCGATCTCTCGGCCTACCGTGGCAGGCACGTCGACGGCCACGAGGTCGCCGAGGCGACCGAGCTCGTGATGCGACGAATCGAGTCGCTGCTGGCAGAGATCCGGGGCGGAACGCCGCCCGCCGTCCGCTACGACCCCGCGCACCACAACCAGAGTGAGATCGGACGTTTTGAACGCGATAGCTAGGGATTCATCGGGTCCGCAGGCCGGGCTCGACCGTCTGAACCGAGGATCGGTGACGACCGAGGCGATCTCGATCGTCCAGGCGGCCTCGCTCGAGCGTCGCGTCGCCGTGCTCGGTGCCGGCAGCTGGGGCACCACGTTCGCGAAGGTGCTCGCCGAGGGAGGCGCCGAGGTGCAGCTGTGGGCCCGACGCCCCGAGCTCGCCCGCGAGATCACCGAGACGCACCGCAACAGCGACTACCTGCCCGGCATCAACCTGCCCATCACCCTCACCGCGTCGCCGAAGATCCCCAGCGTGCTCGATCGGGCCGAGCAGATCTACGTCTCGGTGCCGAGCCAGACGTTGCGGCAGAACCTCGCCGAGATCCGCGACCTCATTCCCGAGGGGGTGCCCGTTGTCAGCCTCATGAAGGGCGTGGAGAAGGGCACCGGGCTCCGCATGAGCGAGGTCATCATCGAGGCCCTCGGTATCGATCCGTCGCTCGTCGCGGTCGCGTCCGGGCCCAACCTCGCCCTCGAGATCGCCAAGCGTCAGCCGACGGCTGCTGTCGTGTCCTCCGAGAGCCTCGAGACCGCGACCCTCGTGGCCGCGACGGCGACCAACCCCTACTTCCGCTCGTTCGTCAACACCGATGTCATCGGGACCGAGTTCGGCGGCGTTCTCAAAAACCTCATCGCGGTTGCCATCGGCATCGTCGACGGCGTCGGCTACGGCGAGAACACCAAGGCGTCGATCATCACGCGCGGTCTGGCCGAGATGACGAGCTTCGCCGTCTCGTTCGGAGCGAAGCCCGAGACACTGGCGGGCCTGGCGGGGCTCGGCGACCTCATCGCGACCTGCCAGTCGCCGCTGTCGCGCAACAACACGGCCGGTCGTCTGCTCGGCCAGGGCTATCGGTTCGACGACGTGGTGCGGCAGATGAACCAGACGGCCGAGGGTCTCGCGTCGGTCGCCCCCATCCTCGACCTCGCCCGCTCGCGCGGCGTCGACATGCCCATCGTGCAGCAGGTCAGCGAGGTGCTCGCGGGTACTCTGGATCCGCGCAACATCGCGCCGCATCTCACCGAGACCGACGAGCCCCAGGGCGAGTGAGCCTCGGGGCCGCCCGGCCCCGACTCCTCGCCTGGGCAGGCTTCGAGGCCCCGCACTCCCGTCGAAAGGCGCCCGTGACCATCGCATCCTCGCTCTCCTCCACTCCGGAGGCAACCTCGCCGCGGCTGCGCGTCGTCCTGCTTTTCGGTGGCCGTTCCAGTGAGCACTCGATCAGCTGCGCCACAGCGGGCGGCGTGCTCGCGGCGCTCGATCGCGAGAAATACGAGGTGATCCCGGTCGGCATCACCCGCGAGGGTGCCTACACGCTCCAGCCGGACGACGCGGCGCACTTCACCCTCGACGCCGAGCGCCTGCCCTCGGTCGACGAGAACGGCACGCGCGTGCGTTGGCCCGACTCCGCCGCGACCCGCGAGCTCACCGTCGTCCACGACGACGGCCGGGTGGAGTCGCTCGGCGACATCGACGTCGTCTTCCCGATTCTGCACGGCCCATTCGGCGAAGACGGATCGGTGCAGGGCATGCTCGAGCTGGTCGGTCTGCCGTACGTGGGGGCCGGGATCCTGGGTTCCGCCGTCGGCATGGACAAGCACTTCTCCAAGACGGTGCTGCAGCAGGCGGGCATCGACGTCGCCCCCTGGGTCACGGTTCGCGCTCGAGAATGGGCCGATCACCGCGCGGTGGTCGAGGAGCACGTCGAAGAACTCGGCTGGCCCGTGTTCGTGAAGCCCGCGCGGGCGGGGTCGAGCGTCGGCGTATCCAAGGCGTCGTCTCTCGCCGATCTCGACACGGCGATGCAGATCGCCCTTGCCGAAGACAACAAGGTGCTGATCGAGGCGGCCGTGGTGGGTCGCGAGCTCGAGATCGCCGTGCTCGGCGGTCGTGACGGTGCGGCACCGCGCACCTCGGTCGCGGGCGAGATCGTTCTCGCGGGCGACAGCTTCTACGACTTCGACGCGAAATACCTCGGAGCACCCGGCGCCGACCTCGTCTGCCCGGCCGTCATCACCGATGCCGAGCTCGCCAAGTTCCAGACGCTCGCCGCCGCGGCCTTCGACGCCATCGGGGGAGCGGGGCTCGCCCGGGTCGACGTCTTCCTCACCGAGACAGGTTTCGTGGTCAACGAGCTGAACACGATGCCCGGCTTCACGCCGATCTCGATGTTCCCGGCGTGCTGGCTGGCGTCGGGGCTCAGCTACCCGGCGCTGCTCGACGAGCTCATCGCGCTCGGGCTCGAGACCGAGCGCTAGGGCTCACGACACCGCTTTCCGGGGTCGGCACCAGCTATCGGCGGTGTCGTCGCCGGAAAGTGGTGTCTCTGCCGAGGGCGGCGTCGCTACGGCGCAGGCACGTCCGACGCCGACAGGCACTTGCGCGTCTGCGGCAGCGTGCCCACGGCGGTCGACAGGTCGAACAGGACGTTCGTGTTCGACGGCACGAGGGTCGTGTCGACGACCACCTGCACGCCGGGCTCGCGGCCGTAGGTCGTGTAGACGGCGATGGTGCCGCCCTTGCCCTTGTGATCCACGAGCCAGTCGACGCCATCGACCGTGTTGCACGCCAGGTCGGAGACCTTGGGCGTCGTGATGCCGCACGTGAGCAGCACGCCGGCGGGCGACCCCCACGCGCCCGTCGCCTGGGCACTGGTGTCGCGAAGGGACTGCCCTTCGAGCGTCGTCGGCAGCCGGACCGTCACGTCGGCGCAGCTCACCGTGTTCGCGGAGGGGGCGGGGCTCAGGGGAACCGTGGTGCAGCCGGCCAGGAGCGGCAGGCTGATGGCGGCGACGGCGAGGGCGGCGAGACGGCCGCGCGACAGGAGTGACATCGCGCCTCACGTTACCGTGAGTCCATGAGCGCTTCAGGATCCGAGACAGTCCGCTCCGTCGGCGAGACCGAAGCGCTGCGTCGTTTTCTGCCGCATCTCCCGGCGGGTGACGCGACCCTTCTCGGCCCGGGAGACGACGCCGCGGTGGTCTCCGCGCCCGACTCCCGCTTCGTCGTCACGACCGACCTGATGGTGCACGGGCCCGACTTCCGTCTGGCCTGGTCGACGCCGCACGACCTCGGCTGGAAGGCCGCCGCCTCGAACCTCACTGACGTGGCCGCGATGGGCGCCCGGGCGACGGCCCTCGTCGTCGCGTTGGCCGTGCCGGGGGAGACCCCGGTCGACTTCCTGGTCGAGTTCGCCGACGGTCTGCGCGACGGGTTGGCCGCGATGGCGCCCGGCTGCGGCGTCGTGGGCGGCGACATGTCCGTCTCGGGCACGATGACGATCGCGGTGACGGCGTTCGGCGATCTGGAGGGCCGCGAGCCGGTGCGTCGGAGCGGAGCGCAGCCCGGAGACGTCGTTGCGGTGTCGGGCGTGCTCGGGCGATCCGGGCGGGGGCTCGACCGCCTGTTCGCCGAGGGGATCGACGGGGTCGGGGATCCTTCGGCCCTTCGGGGGTTCGAACTCCGCGACGACCCGGACGTGCTCTGGCATCTCGCACCGACCCCGCCCGTGGCCGACGGCGTGCTGGCCGCGCTCGGGGGCGCGACGAGCATGCTCGACCTGTCGGATGGCCTTGCGCTCGACGCGGGGCGGATCGCTCGGGCCTCGGGCGTCGTGCTCGATCTGGCGGCGGAAGCGCTCGGGGGCGGCCCTCTCGAGGCGCTCCGGGGCGGTGAGGATCACTCGCTGCTGGCGACGTTCCCCCGGGGGGCGGTGCTGCCCGGCGGGTTCCGTGCAATCGGACGGGTGCTGCCCGCGGTGGATGAACCCCGCGTCACTCTCGACGGCGAGGGCCTCGCCGATGCCACCGGCTGGGACCCGTACCTCCGGTGGTCCGGCGCCGCTGGCTAGCGGCGACTCCTGTTTCTGCAGTGCCGGCTACTGCAGGCGAGCCGACCAAAGCACGGTGTCGCCGTACGATTTCGACGACTCGAGGGCGAGACCGTCGGGCCAGCCGGGTTCACCGCTGCGGGCGCGCCTCTCGACCACCACGAGGGCGTCTTCGTCGAGGGCCGGAACGAGTGCTTCGAGGTCGAGGCGCAGGTCGTCGTCGCTCAGCTCGTACGGCGGGTCGATGAGCACCAGGTCGAGCGAGCGAGCCGGCGCGTGGTGCAGGTACGAGCGCACGGCCTGAGCCGACACGGCGACGGTCGGTGCAGAGCCCCGAGGAGCCCGTGCGACCACGAGCGCCGCGTTCGCCCGGCAGACCCGAGCGGCCTGCTGCCCCTTCTCGACCAGGGTGACGTGCGACGCTCCCCGCGAGGCCGCCTCGAGCCCGAGCGCGCCGGTGCCCGCGTAGAGGTCGGCGACCCGAAGGCCGTTCACCTCGTCGCGCGCCTCGAGCGCCGAGAAGAGAGCCTCGCGCACTCGGTCGCTGGTCGGCCGGGTGCCCGATTTCGGAACGCCAAGGGTCGTGGAGCCGGCGAATCCGGCGATGATACGAGTCACGCGTCCATCCTCTCAGCAGACGACACGAGGATCCGACTGCCCCTGTCGGTCGTGCCGGGTACCGTTGGCGTGTGGTCACCCCCGTCACCTCGTCTTCGGCCTCGAGCGCCGATGCTTCGGCGTTCGCTGGCGCGCCGTCTGCCCGCGGCACGAAGTCGAGCACTGCGACGCGCGCCGCCCGGCGCCCCGACCCGTCACCGCTCGACGAGACGCTGACGAACGCACTCGGGGGTCGCACGGCGGGGGCGCTCAAGCGGGCGTTCGGCCACGAGACCGTCGGCGATCTGCTCGCCCACTACCCCCGCCGCTACGCGCGGCGCGGCGAGCTGACCGCGCTGAGCGAACTCGCCATCGGCGAAAGCGTCACCATCGTCGCCGAGGTGCTCGACGTACGAGAGCGCACGATGCGCGCGCGGCGCGGCTCGATTCTCGAGGTGCGGATCAGCGACGGGCAGGGCATCCTCACCCTCACCTTCTTCAACCAGGCGTGGCGGGCCAAAGACCTCGTCACGGGCGTCCGCGGCATCTTCGCAGGCAAGGTCGGCGACTACCGGGGCAACCGGCAGCTCGCGCACCCCGACTACGAGCTCTTCGAATCGGGCGACGACCGGGCGGCCGAGGCCGGCGACGCCGAGGCGCAGCGGTGGGCGAAGCAGCCCATTCCGATCTACCCGGCCAGCGCTTCGGTCGCGTCATGGCAGGTCGCTAAGTCAGTGGAGGTCGCGCTCGACACGCTGCCACCGCTGCCCGACTCGGTCCCCGAGGGCATCCGGGGCGAGCTGCAGCTCATGCCCCTCCGCGAGGCATACGAGAAGGTGCATCGGCCGGAGCGCGACCGAGACTGGAAGGCCGCCCGCGAGACGCTGAAGTTCGACGAGGCGTTCGTGCTGCAGAGCGCCCTCCTCCAGCAGCGCGCCGAAGTGCGGCAGTCGCCCGCGACGTCGCGCACGCCCAAGGCTGGGGGGCTCCTCGACGTCTTCGACCGGGCGCTGCCCTTCGACCTCACCGGAGACCAGTCGCTGGTCGGCTCCGAGATCGCGCGCGACCTCGAGGCCGACGTGCCGATGAACCGCCTCGTGCAGGGCGAGGTCGGCTCGGGCAAGACCCTGGTGGCGCTGCGAGCGATGCTGGCCGTCGCCGAAAGCGGCGGTCAGTCGGCGTTGCTCGCTCCGACCGAGGTGCTCGCCTCCCAGCACCTCCGCTCGATCGTCCAGACGCTCGGCCCCGATCTCGCTGCCCGTCTTCGGCCCGTTCTGCTCACCGGGCAGATGCCGGTGGCCCAGCGCCGCAAGGCGATGCTCGCCATCGTGAGCGGCCAGGCGCACATCGTGGTGGGCACGCACGCGCTCATTAGCGACGGCGTCGAGTTCTACGATCTCGGGTTGGTCGTCGTCGACGAGCAGCACCGTTTCGGCGTCGAGCAGCGCGAGGCGCTGCGCCAGAAAGGCGCGGCCGGCACGTCGAGGCAGTCGCCGCACGTGCTGGTCCTCACCGCGACGCCGATACCGCGCACCGTCGCCATGACGGTATTCGGCGACCTCGACGTCTCGACCATCGCCGAGTTGCCGAAAGGCCGACAGCCGATTGAGTCGTTCGTGGTGCCGCTCGTCGATCGTCCAGGCTGGATCTCGCGGGTCTGGGAGCGGAGCGCCGAAGAGATCGCCCGGGGTCGTCAGGTCTTCGTGGTGTGCCCGGCCATCGATCGCGCGACCCCCGAGGCAGGAGACCCCGCCGACGAGTCGCCGACCGACCCCGATGGCCTCGACGGTGGCCGACCGGTAGAGCACGCCGGTGTCGACGACACCGCCGCCCCGCCCACGGCCCCGCGCCCGCCGATCGCCAGCGTCGAAGAGGTCCTCGCCGCGCTCCGGGTCGCGCCCGCCCTCCAGGGGCGTCGCATCGAGCCGTTGCACGGGCGGATGTCGTCGGCCGAGAAAGACGAGACGATGCAGCGCTTCGCCCGGGGCGAGATCGACGTGCTGGTCGCGACCACCGTGATCGAGGTCGGCGTCGATGTGCCCAACGCCTCCACGATGGTCGTGCTCGACGCCGAGCGCTTTGGCGTCTCGCAGCTCCACCAGCTGCGCGGCCGAGTGGGGCGAGGCGGGTACGCCGGCCTCTGCCTGCTCGTGACCCACTCCGAAGAGGGCTCCCTCGCCCGCCAGCGGGTCGAGGCGGTCGCGTCCACCGCCGACGGCTTCGAACTGGCGCAGATCGACCTCGACCTGCGCCGCGAGGGCGATGTGCTCGGCAGCGTGCAGTCGGGCGGGCGCTCGTCGCTGCGCCTTCTGCGCGTAGCCCACGACGGCGACGTGATCACTCTCGCGCGCGAGCATGCCGCCGAGGTGATCGAGTCGGATCCTTCGCTCGCAGACCACCCGGCGCTTGCCGCCGCTCTCGCCCGCCGACTCGACGATGCCTCCCGCACCGCGATGTCGAAGAACTGATGCCTCGCGCACCGCGCTGTCGAAGAACTGATGCCTCGCGAACCGCGCTGTCGGAGAACTGATGCCTCGCGCGGCGCGCTCCCGGCCAATTTGGCTAGGGTGAGCGAATGAGCACGATCGCCGTCGTCCCCGGGTCGTTCGACCCGGTCACCCTCGGGCACCTCGACGTCATCGTCCGCGCCGCAGGCCTCTTCGACGAGGTGCACGTCCTCGTTGTGCACAACCCGGAGAAGACCGCGTTCATCCCCGTCGAGCAACGGGTCGACTTCATCGCGGACGCCGTCGCCGAGGCGGGTGTCGATCTGCCCTCGCCACTCGAGAACGTCGTCGTCACGAGCTGGAGCGAGGGCCTCCTCGTCGACTACTGCACCCGTGTCGGCGCGAAGGTGCTCGTCAAGGGCATTCGGTCGCAGGTCGACGTGGCCTACGAGACCCCGATGGCGATCATGAACCGCAGCCTGGCGGGCGTCGAGACCGTGTTCATGTTGCCCGATCCGGCGCACGCGCTCGTCTCGAGCTCGCTCGTCCGCCAGGTCGCTGGGCTCGGGGGCGACGTCTCGCCCTACGTTCCCGCCGACGTGACCGCCTACCTCCAGTCGAGAAGCGACTCGGCTGGGAATACTGGAGCACGATGATGACCACGACCCAGACGACCGCCGCTGACTCGACTCTGATGGAGCTCGGCGAGGTCCAGCACCACGCCCGCACGATCCTGGATGCGATCGGCACGGTGATCGATGGCAAGGCGGGCGCGATCTCGACGGCGCTCACGGTCTTGCTCGCCGAAGGGCACCTGCTCATCGAAGACGTGCCGGGCGTCGGTAAGACGCAGTTGGCGAGGGCGTTGGCGAAAGCCGTCGACGCGTCGGTGAGCCGAATCCAGTTCACCCCCGACCTGCTTCCGAGCGACATCACCGGCGTCTCGATCTTCGACCGCCAGTCGAACGACTTCGAGTTCAAGCCGGGCCCGGTGTTCGCGAACATCGTGATCGGCGACGAGATCAACCGCGCTTCGCCGAAGACCCAGTCGGCCCTGCTCGAAAGCCTCGAAGAGCGCCAGGTGACGGTCGACGGCATCTCGCACCCGCTGCCGACCCCGTTCCTCGTCGTCGCGACGCAGAACCCGGTCGAGATGGAAGGCACCTACTCACTGCCCGAAGCGCAGCGCGACCGGTTCATGGCACGGATCTCGCTCGGTTACCCGGACGCCGAGAGCGAGCTGCGGATGCTCCGCCAGCGTGAGACCGGCAGCCCGCTCGACGCCCTGACGCCCCTGGTGTCGCTCGAGCAGCTCCGTCGCATGATCGCTGCCGTCCGAGCGGTCTACGTCGCCCGCGTCGTGGAGCGCTACGCCGTCGACATCGTGCAGGCGACCCGTGTCCACCCCGACCTGCGTCTCGGCGCCAGCCCCCGCGCCACGCTGCAGCTCATGCGGGCGGCCAAGTCGTGGGCGGCTCTGAACGGGCGCGGTTTCGTTATTCCCGACGACGTCGACGCGCTCAGCGGTCCCGTGCTCGGGCATCGTCTGATCCTGGCCGGCCGGTCGGGTGCGGGCGCCGTCTCGGCGGCCTACGACATCGTGGAGTCGATCGTGCGGGCGACGCCCGTGCCCCTCGACGAACCCGCCTCCTGACCGTGCGCCGCCCGACCGTCCCCGCGCGCCTGGTGGCGGTTGCGGGATCCTGGCCCCTCCCGACCCGGCGCGGCACCCTCGCGATCGTCGCGGGTCTCGTCGTGGCCGTCGTCGGCTACGTGCTGGCCGCCATGCCGCTGGTCTTCGCGGGCGTCGTGCTCCTTGCGCTCGTCGTCGCGTCCGTCGTCTCGGTCTCCGTATCGGCGCCACGCGTGGTGGTCACCCGGCACTTCACCCCCGACCGTGCCGTCGCGGGCTGGTCGGTCGTCGAGACGCTCACGCTCACTGCGCCTTCGGCTTCAGGATCCGTAGCGGTCCGCGTGCGAGAAACCGTGCCCTGGCGCATCATGGCGCCCTTCGAAGCCGTGGCCATGGTCATCGAGCCGGGCGGTCTTGCCCGCGTGGTCTTCGAGCACGTCGATCTGCCCCGCGGGAGGCACCGCGTCGGTCCGACGCTGGTCGACGTCATCGAGACGTTCGGCCTGGCCCGTCGTCGTCTAGCCGTGCCGGGGCGAGACGAGCTGCTGGTGTTTCCGGAGGTCGTGAGCGTGGGCGGTGGGCGTGAATCCCGTTCTCTTGGCGAGGGCGCTCGACAGCGTCGCGACCACAGTCTCGCCGGGGGCCAGGACGACCCGATCACCCGGGAGTACCGGCGCGGCGATCCGATGCGGCGCGTGCACTGGCGCGCGACGGCGCGGCAGGGTGAGCTCATGGTGCGGCAGGAGGAGCAGCACGGCCTCCCGAGCGTCCGCGTGATCCTTCCGGTCGGTCGGTCGCACTGGCGTGATTGGCATCCCGCGCTTGGCTCGGGCGTTCCGGTCAGCGACGGCTTCGAGTGGGCGGTTTCGCTGACGGCCTCGATTGCCGTCGAATTCGGTCTCGCCGGATCGCAGACGCGCGTGGTGTCGCTCGACGGCGCGACCATCGCCCTGCACGACCCGTCGACCACGCCGATGTTCCTCGAGCTCCTTTCCGACGTGGTGTTGGACGACGAGATCGACGAGCCCAGCCCCGAGGCGGCTCCGCGCGAGCCCGTCGTGGCCGTCGTCTCGAGCCTCACCGCCGCCGAGCTCGACCGACTGGGCCACGCGCGCGGGCCGGGTGTCGCGGGGGTGGCAATCGTGGTGCACCTCGATGCCGACCTGCTGACCCCCGACGACCGAGAGCGCGATTCGCCACGAGATGTCGCGAAGGCCCTGGCCGAGAGTGGCTGGCGCGTGATCGAGACCGCGTCCAATGCCGACCGCGAACCCATTCTCCAGACGCCGGGGGTGCTCCGTGGTTGATCTGCGATCGCCGCTTCAGAGTCGAGAGGCTCCGAGAAGCGGCACGTCGAAAGTCGACTCCACCGACCGTTTCGCGCCGGGTAACGCCCGCTGGCTCCTCTCGACCGTCCTCTGGCTGACGCTCGTCTTCGCGCTCGCCAGTCTCCACCCGCTCTTCCAGGGCGCCGTGTGGTGGTTCGTTCCCGCGCTGGTGTCGGCCGCGGTTCTAGCGGCGTCGGCCGCGGCCCGGGCAGCTCACTGGCCGTCCGCGGTCGCGTCGCTCGCCGGCCTCGTCGTCGGGGGCCTCGCCACGACGCTGGTCGTCTCGGGCGGAACGGCGATCCTCGGTGTCATCCCGACGGCCGAGACTCTCGAGCGCGTCCGCGTCCTCGCCGCTCAGGCGCAAGACTCGATCGTCTCCGATCAGGCGCCCATCGCCGTCAGCGACGCGATGCTCGGCGTCGTTGTCGTTGCCGTGGCGGCTGCCGCGGTGGTGCTCGACGTCGTGGCACGGGTGTGCAAGATGCCGGCGCTCACCGGCGTGCTCTACGCCGTGGTGATCGTGGTCCCCTCGCTCATTCCCGATGTCGCTCCGAGCTGGGCGTGGGTGGTGGCCACCGTCGTCGGCTACCTGGCGTTGCTCATCGTGTCGAGCGGCCGTCGACCGTCCCGCGCGGGCGTCGTCTCGGGGCTCGCCGCCGTCGTCGTGGCGGGCGTGGTGACGAGCCTGCTGCCGACATCGCTCATCGCACCGATCACGGGCGTGGGGTCGGGCACCGGCATCTCGACCGGGGTCAACCCGGTCATCAACCTCGGTGACGACCTGCGTCGCGGCGATCCGATCACAGTCCTCAGCTATCGCAGCTCGGCTCCCGAGGGCGACTACTTGAAACTCGTCGATCTCGTCGACTTCTCGGGCACCCGCTGGAGTCCGGCCTCCACCCAGCTCGACCGCCGCAACTCGGTCGACGATCTGCCCGCCGCCCCCGGCATCTCCACCTCGACGCGCCGAGACACCGTCACGACTGACGTTTCGGTGAATCTCCTCCGAAGCCCCTACCTGCCCCTGCCCGTGCCGGCGACGAAGATCACCGGCATCAGCGACGCCTGGAAGTACGTCGACGACTCCGGCGTCACGGTCCGAAGCACCAGCGAAGGATCCCAGGGGCTCGATTACCGGGTCACCTCGCGTCCGGTCGATCCCACCCGTGAGCAGATCGTCAGTGCGCTTGCACAGCCCTCCGACGACCTCTCCGCCTATCTCGACGTCGATGGCGTTCCCGCATCCATCACACGGCTGGCATCGAGCGTGACGGCCGACTCGGCCAATCCGTTCGACGCCGCCGTCGCGCTCCAGAACTACTTCCGCAACGGCGACTTCAGCTACTCAGAAGACACGCCCGTCCGCGAGGGATACGACGGAAGCGGTCTCGACATGGTCGAGACGTTCCTCCAGCGCAAGAGCGGCTACTGCGTCCACTTCGCCTCGGCGATGGCCGTCATGGCTCGCACTCTCGACATCCCCTCGCGCATCGCCGTGGGGTTCCTGCCCGGCACGAGGGTCGGTTCGGGGGAGGAGTGGACGGTGTCGAGCAACGACCTCCACACCTGGCCCGAGCTGTACTTCCAGGGCCTCGGCTGGGTGCCGTTCGAGCCCACGGTCGGCATGGGAACGACGTCGAGCTATCTGCAAGAGACAGGCGCCGAGGCGACACCCAGCGCCGGGGCCACCGATCCGGCGAGCCCGTCGGCATCCGCGACGCCGACCGCCTCGGCCCCGTCGGCCGCGACACCGACGTCGACCGCGTCGGATCCTTCGTCGACCGCGGGAGCATCCGCGAGCAGCGGTGCCGGCGGCATCGGTGGAACGCCGCTTGTCGTCGGGGGAGTGGCTGCTCTCGTCGTCGTCCTGGCGCTGCCCTGGTGGCTGCGGATGGGCCGCCGACGACGCCGACTCGGTCAGGGTCCGCCCGACGCGGCTCTCTCGGCCTGGCGCGAGGTGATCGATACGGCCCGAGACCTGGGCATCAGCGTCGACCAAGCGGCGACGCCGCAGCAGACCGCGACAGTTCTGCTCGCGAGTGTGGGCGCCCAGAGCTCCGCCGCGGCCGCGCTCGACACACTGACCGCGGCCCTCTCGCGGGAGCGCTTCGGCGGCGTTCCGGCCGGCGAAGAGGCCTCGCGGTCCGCGCGCGCGATCCTGTCCGCGCTGCGCTCGGGATCGTCGGGCTTCGAGAGGGCCCGTGCTTCGCTCGTTCCCCGGAGTCTCTTCGTGCAGGCTCACCCGCGCACGGCGGAAGGCGCGTAGACTCGTCTCTCGTGCCTCATTTCACCCCGACTCCGTACAGCGTCTCCGTGTACGACCTGATGCGCCGCCCAGGCGAGATGCGCGAGAACGAACTCGATGTCGTTGTCCCGTCGAAGCTCGGTGAGGGTGTCATCGCGATTCCCGAGGGCGCACAGCTCACGGTCAATGCCCGTGTCGAGGGTCTGCACGAGGGCATCCTGGTGTCGGCGCACGTCTCCGGTGAGGCCGTCGGCGAATGCAGCCGTTGCCTGAAACCCATCTCCGAGAGTGTCGAAGTCGATTTCGCCGAGCTTTTCGCGTACTCTGACGACGAAGCTTTTGACTACACGGTTCAAGACGATCACGTGGATCTTGAACCCGTGGTCAGAGATGCAGTGGTTTTATCACTGCCCTTCCAACCGGTTTGCCGGCCAGACTGCCCTGGTCTCGACCCCGAAACGGGCGAGCGCATCGAAGATCTGGACGACTACCAGCCCCGTGAAGTGATCGACCCCCGCTGGTCGGCTCTGTCCGAGCTCGTCGGTGATACGACGAGGCCGGCAGACTCGCAAAACGAGGCACCTTCACGCTCCACCGACTCCAAGCCAACCGATTGACGTCTGCCACCTGGCAGACACGGCCGTAGATTTCCTCCGGCTCCCAATCCTTACGAAATAGAGAAGAGACAGTCATGGCCGTTCCCAAGAGGAAGCAGTCGCGCGCTAACACGCACGCACGCCGTTCGCAGTGGAAGGCCACGCCCGCCACTCTCGTCAAGACCATCGAAGGCGGCAAGACCGTCTACAGCCTTCCGCACCGCGCCAAGGTCGTCGAAGACTCCGCCGGCACCGCCCTGTACATGGAGTACAAGGGCCGCAAGGTCGCCGATATCTGAATCTCGCTGCTTTCGCAGTAAGATCACTACATGAGCCAGCCCGTGTCAGAACCCGTTTCTGACCGGGCTGATCTCGTTAAGCTTCTCGACGTCGCGATCACCCCCGACCTGCTCGAGCTCGCATTGACCCACCGCTCGTTCGCGTACGAGAACGGCGGCATCGGCAACAACGAGCGCCTCGAGTTCCTCGGCGATTCGATTCTCGGCCAGGCCGTGACGGTCATGCTGTTCCGCGAGAACCCCGATCTCGACGAGGGCGACCTCGCTAAGCGGCGTGCCAGCCTCGTCTCGACCGTCGCGCTGGCGGAGGTCGCCAAGCACATCGGTCTCGGGCAGTACCTCCGACTCGGGCGCGGCGAAGAGCTGACCGGCGGGCGGGCCAAGCAGTCGATCCTCGCCGACACCGTCGAGGCGATCATCGGCGCGACCTATCTCGATGCCGGTCCGGTCGCCGCGACCGGTCTGGTGATGCGACTCATCGCGCCCCTCCTGGCCGACCCCGAGCGCTTCGGTGCCGCGATGGACCCGAAGACGAGCCTGCAAGAGCTGGCTTCGGCGCAGGGGCGGAGCAATCCCAACTACGTGATCACCGATTCGGGTCCCGATCACGACAAGCGCTTTCACGCGGTCGTCCGCCTCGGCACCGACGAGATCGCCTCCGGCGTCGGCAGCAGCAAGAAGATGGCCGAGATGGCTGCGGCCCTCGAAGCGTGGACGACCCTCAGCACGCCCCCGTCCGCGCCCGACCAGATCTAGGTGCCCGAGCTCCCCGAGGTCGAGGTCGTTCGCGCCGGTCTCCACCCCGCCGTCACCGGCGCAGTCATCGAGCGTGTCGAGGTGCTCGAGCCACGCAGCCTCCGTCGTCACGACGGCCCCGTCGACGACTTCGTCGACCGCCTGGGCGAGGCGACGATTCTCTCCGCGGTCCGTCGGGGCAAGTTCCTCTGGTTCCCGTTTGCGGCAGCCGACGGCGACACGTCGCACGCGCTCGTCGCTCATCTCGGCATGAGCGGCCAGGTGCTTCTGCGCGAACGCCACGCTGACGACGACCGCCTCCTTCGCATCCGCCTCGACCTCGCCCATCCCACGCACGGCGACATCCGCCTGGCCTTCGTCGACCAGCGGATCTTCGGCTCGATGGCCCTCGACACCCTCGAGCCCACTCCTGACGGCGAGCCGGCGGGGTATTCGGGTTCGCGGCTGCTGGGCCACGACGCCGAGCAGGGCGACGAGCCCCAGGATCCTGCGCCCTGGCTTTCATCGATACCGCACCAGGTGGCGCACATCGCCCGCGATCCGCTCGACCCGGCGTTCGATGAGCACGCCTTCTTCGCGCGGATGGCGTCGCGCGGCTCCGGCGTCAAGCGTGCCCTGCTCGACCAGGGGCTCGTGTCGGGCATCGGCAACATCTACGCCGACGAATCGCTGTGGGCGGCTAAGATCCACTTCGATCAGCCGTGCTCGTCGCTCACCCGGGGTCGCGTGAAGCTGCTCCTTGTCGAGATTCGCGCCGTGCTCTACAAGGCCCTGGCAGAGGGCGGCACCAGCTTCGACGCGCAATACGTCAACGTGAACGGGCAGTCCGGCTACTTCGCCCACAGCCTCAACGCCTACGGGCAGCAGGGCAAGCCGTGCCCGCGGTGCGGCACCCCGATCAAGCGGGTGTCGTTCATGAACCGCGGGAGCCACTTCTGCCCGCGGTGTCAGCGGTTGCGCTGAGCTCTGCCGTCCTGTCTCGGCTTTCCTCCGCGGCGTTCACACCCGCCCGATCGGCCTAAACCCGCCCGATCGGCCTGGGCCCCCTGGCGAGGCGTGCTGTTTAGGCCGGTTTTGAGGGTCTGTGCCGGTCTAGCGGGTCTGTCGTCGCGGCTCAGCCCGGACCTGTCCAGGACGGTCCGCGCCTCCACAGGTTGTGTCTTGTCCCCACCGCGCACCAGTCGAGTCGCGCCATTGACCGAGTCCGCAACGCTAGTGCGATGACACGTCCTCTTCCACTCGTCGTCCGCGCCGCCGACCTCGAGGCCGCTGACATCGGATCGCGCGACCTTCGTCGGGCGTCCGAGCGTGGGCTCATGACGCGGGTCGTTCCTGGTTCGTATATCCGCACGTCCACATGGGTCACGCTTTCGGCACGAGATTGATACATCACGCGAGTGCATGCGGTTGCCTCAAGGCTGACGGGCCCCATCGCGATTTCACATTGGTCTGCCGCGGCGATCTGGGGCCTACCCATTCCGGACACGTGGCCGCGCGCCGTTCAGATCACCGATCCACGGAGGCAGTCGAGTACGACACGATCGAGCTTGCATCGTCGGCCTGGCACCGTGACTCACGGCGATGTGATCGCGTGGGAGGGGTCGTGGATCACGACGGCGTCCCGCACCGCAGCCGACATCGCTCTTACCTCGCCCTTTGACGAAGCCGTCGTGGTGTTCGATCAGGGGCTGCGACTGGAGCTGTTCACGAAGGAGCAGGTCGCGACCCATCTGGCGCGGCGGCCCAATGCGAGGAGATCTCGAAGCGCTCTTGCAGCTCTGGAGTTCGCGACGGCGGCGGCGCAGTGGCCCGGTGAGAGCTTCAGCCGAGTGGGCATGGCTACCCGAGGAATCGCGACGCCGGTCTTGCAGAAGCCCTATTTCGATGCGCGCGGCAAAATCGGCGACGCCGATTTCTCCTGGGAGCAAGCTCGCCGAATCGGAGAATTCGACGGCCAGTGGAAGTACACAGACCCGCGATTCATGCTCGGACGGACGGCGGCGGAGGTGATCCGCGATGAGAAACGTCGGCATGCGCGCCTCGAGGCTCATCCCGACATCGATGTCGTGGTGCGCTGGGACTACGCGGTGGCCCGAGACCCCGACGAGCTCGCGAGGCGTCTGCTCGCCGCCGGTGTTCCTCGCGCGGATCGACATGCGCCGCGCAGACCCGCTTAGCCGGCGCAGACCCGCTCAGCCGGCGCAGACCCGCCCGGACGGCCTACACACCCCGGCTAGGCGTGCCGCGAACGCCGCCCGTGCGGGTGCAGGCCGACTGAGCGGGTCGAGGGAAGCGTGATCGGCCAACTCCGGAGCAGCAGGGGCGAGCCGCCGGGCCAGGCCTCGACACGCCGCTAACCTAGGGGCATCGCGCGGCGCAGGGCCGCGCCCCAGCGAACGACCCGAAGGGCGGCGGCGTGTACCTCAAGAGCCTCACGCTCAAGGGCTTCAAGTCGTTCGCCCAGACCACGACCTTCGCCTTCGAGCCCGGCGTCACCTGCGTCGTCGGCCCCAACGGCTCCGGCAAGAGCAACGTCGTCGACGCGCTCGCGTGGGTGATGGGGGAGCAGGGCGTCAAGACGCTCCGCGGCGGCAAGATGGAAGACGTCATCTTCGCCGGCACGTCGACTCGTGGCCCCCTGGGTCGTGCACAGGTCGTGCTCACGATCGACAACTCCGACGGCGCCCTGCCGATCGACTACACCGAGGTGACGATCAGCCGCACGCTCTTTCGCAACGGTGGCAGCGAGTACGCGATCAACGGCGACAACTGCCGCCTCCTCGACGTCCAGGAGCTGCTGAGCGACTCGGGGCTTGGCCGCGAGATGCACGTGATCGTCGGGCAGGGTCAGCTCGACGCCGTTCTGCGCGCCACGCCGGAGGAACGCCGCGGCTTCATCGAAGAGGCGGCCGGCATCTTGAAGCACCGCCGCCGCAAAGAGAAGACCCTGCGCAAGCTCGACGCGATGCAGACGAACCTCACCAGGCTGTCCGATCTCGCCGGCGAGATCCGCCGCCAGCTGAAGCCGCTGGGGCGTCAAGCCGAGATCGCGCGGGAGGCGCAGGGCATCGCCAGCATCGTCCGCGATGCCCGGGCGCGCTTGCTGGCCGATGAGGTCGTCGGGCTCCGCACTGTTCTGACGGCGCAGGCCGCTAGCGAGAACGAGCGCAAGAGCGAGCGCATCGTGCTGCAAGAGAAGCTCGACCAGAACAAGATCCGAGAGCAACGGCTCGAGCAGGCCATGGTCGGCGACGCCGTTGACGACGCCCGCCGAGTCGCCTTCGGGCTCGAGTCCGTCCAGGAGCGTCTCCGCAGCCTCGCCAGCCTGGCCAACCAGAAGCTGACCCTGCTGGCGCAGCAGGCCGACACGCCGGGTGTGGCGACCACCGTGTCGTCGGGGATGGTGGCCGACGCCCGCGATGAGGCCGAACGCTTGCAGGAGGGCGTCGCCGAGGCCGAGGTCGCCGTGGCGCTGGCCGCCGGTGAGCTGGCCACGTCGCGGGCTTCGCTCGACTCCCTCGACGACGAGATCGCCGCTCAGAGCGCCCTGGTCTCCGAGCATGATCTGGGGGTGGCGCGTCTCTCAAGCGCCGTCGAGGTCGCCCGGTCGAAGCTCGCCGCGGTCAAGGGCGAGCAGCTCCGTCAGGCGAATGCGCTGGAGGCCTCGGAGGCCCGACGCGAGAAGAGCCGCGCCGAGTTCGCCGCGCTCGAAGAGGAGTTCGCCGATGTCGACACGGCAGAAGTCGACCCAGCAGATGCCGACACGGCAGCAGCGGGCGAAAGCGCAGGATCCGACACCACACGACCCGAGACCGATCACGCGGCGATCTCGGCAGCCGCCGACGAGAGCGCCCAGTCCGCTCAGCAGGAGGTCGACGGGTTGCGCGACACTCTGCACCGCGCCGAGCGCGAGCGCGACGCCCTGGCTGCCCGCACGAGCGCCCTGTCGCTGGCCCTCGACCAGAAAGACGCCTCCAGCGCGCTCGTCAAGGCCGACCGACCGGGCGTTCGCGGGCTGGTGGCCGAGCACGTGCAGATTCAGCCGGGCTTCGAGGTCGCCATCGCCGCGGCGCTCGGATCGGTGGCCGACGCCGTCCTCGCCGACGACCTCGATGCGGCCGTAGGGGCCGTCCAGCACGTGACGGCCGAGGAGTTGGGGCGGGTCGAGATCGTCGTCGCCGCCCCGGGGCGCGGAGTCGGTGCCACCGCGGTGCCCCTGCCCGCCGGGGTCGTCTCGGCGACGAGTGTCGTGACGGCGCCGGACGGGATCCTCGGCGTCCTGTCGTCGACCGTGATCGCCGACGACCTCGATGCAGCTCGCTCGGCCTCGACGGCGTTGGCCGACCAGGCCGTGGCGTTCACGGTCATCACCAGGTCGGGGGAGGTGCTCACCGACTACGTCGTCCGCGGTGGTTCGGCCGGGGGGCGGTCTCGTCTCGAACTCGTCTCCGAGCGTGACACCGCGGCTGAGGCTCTGACGGCCGTCAGCCTCGAGATCGAACGCGTCGGGCCGCTGCTCGAGGCTGCGCGCGTGCGACTCGCCGAGGCGCGAACCGCCGCCAAGCAGGCGCAGGTCGCTGCGCGCGAGCACGAATCGCGCGTCGCCGCTCACGGCCAACGCGCCGGGCGCCTCCGGGCCCAGGTCGAGGCCGCCGAGGCTGAGGCGGAGCGCTTGTCGGCCTCGCTGGCTGCATCGGCCGAGACGGTGCACCAGGCCGAGCGGGCAGTCGTCGCCGCCGTGACCGCGCTCGACGAGTACAGCTCGACGCCTAGGCCGATCCTCGATGTCTCGGCGCGCGACGGAATGCTCGCTGAGGTCGAGAACGCACGCGGCGTCGAGATCGAGAAGCGCATCCAGCTCGAGACGATCCGCGAGCGGGTGCGGGCCGAAGTGGCCCGGGCGAAAGATCTGCAGCGGCAGCTCGACGAGCAGCGCGCCGCCGCCGAGGAGCACGCCCGGCAGACGGTCGTCCGTCAGCGTCAGATGGCTGCCACCACGAGCGTGCTCGACGCGCTTCCCGCCGTGCTCGACGCGGTCGATCGCTCCGTCGCCGAGGCTCGCGCTAGCCTCGCGGCGCGTGAGGCGGCTCGGTCCGAGCAGAACTCCGAGCTCGCGGCCCTCCGTCGCGACGAGCGCGAGCTGCGGGAGCGCCTCCACACCGTCACCGAGGGTGTGCACGGACTCGAGATGGAGATCTACGAGAAGAAGCTGCACCTCTCGAGCCTCCTGGAACGCGCAGGATCCGAGCTGGGTCTCGTCGAATCGGTGCTTGTCGACGAATACGGGCCCGACGTGGCGGTGCCCGGCGCCACCGAAGACGACGAGCCCGTGCCTTTCGATCGTGACGCTCAGAAGAAGCGGCTCGCCGCGGCCGAGCGGACCCTCGCTCAACTGGGCCGCGTCAACCCGCTGGCGCTGGAGGAGTTCGCTGCGCTCGAACAGCGCCACAAGTTCCTCACCGACCAGCTCACCGACCTCACGTCGACGCGCAAAGACCTGCTCACGATCATCGACGAGATCGACGAGAAGATGCAGGTCATCTTCAAGAGCGCCTTCGACGACACGCACGACGCCTTCAACCGGGTGTTCCCGATCCTGTTCCCGGGTGGCAGCGGCTCGATTCATCTGACCGACCCCGAGAACCTCCTCGAGACGGGCATCGAGGTCACGGTCAAACCCGCCGGCAAGAAGATCGAGCGGCTGTCGCTGCTGTCGGGCGGCGAACGCTCTCTGGCCGCCGTTGCGCTGCTGATCGCGATCTTCAAGGCCCGGCCGTCGCCGTTCTACATCATGGACGAGGTCGAAGCCGCGCTCGACGACGCCAACCTCGGGCGGCTGCTGACGATCTTCCGCGACCTGCGCGAATCGTCACAGCTCATCGTCATCACGCACCAGAAGCGCACCATGGAGATCGCCGACGCTCTCTACGGCGTCTCGATGCGACAGGACGGCGTCTCCGCGGTCGTCGGGCAGCGCGTCGTATCACCCGACGAGAAGCAGCAGGTGGCTGCGGCAGCAGCCGTCGATGCCGGCGGCTCGGCCGACTCTGTCAGCGGGCCGGGCCCCGAACGGGGACAGGATCCTGCGCCCACCGCCGACTAGCCTCGAGTGATGCGCACCAACTGGCCACCGCCGATCTGGATCGTCGGCGAGAAGCCCGTCGATCGCTGGATCGGCCGCTTCGGCGGACTCTGGATCGCCGCCGTCGGCGCTGTCTTCTTCGTCTTCTTGATCCTGGTCGGCGGCCTGCTGCTCGACAACGGCGCCGCCGTCACGGTCGGTCTTCTCGTGGGAGCCGTCACCGTCGCCGCGTCGTTCGTCTACACCATGGCCTACCGACTCGTGCCTCGCGACACGATGAGCCTGTCGCGCCTGTTGCTCGCCTTCGGCCTCGGCGGCCTGATCGCGGTCGCGCTGGGCTCCACCCTCGACAGCTCCGTGCTGAAGCTCACCGGTGGGGGATCGGCCCCGACCTTGACGGTGCTCGCCCTGGCCGGCATCACCGAAGAGCTCGCGAAGATCATCGCGGTCGTCGCCGTCTCGTACAAGCTCCGAGATAAGAGCATGCGCAACGGGCTGTTTCTCGGCGGCGCGGTCGGTCTCGGCTTCGCCGCGCTCGAAGACCTGGCGTACGCCGTCAACTTCTACCAGCACCCGCCCGAGCAGCTCCATTTGACGCCGATCCTGTCGGCCCTCGTGCTCGTGCCGGTGCGTGGCCTTCTGACGCCGCTGCTGCATCCGCTCTACACGGCCTTGCTCGGCGCGGCCTTGTTCGCAGCGTCGAAAAACGGCCGGTTCCGCGTTCGTCCGCTTGTTATCGCCGCGTACCTCGCCGTCAGCTTCGCCCACGGCCTTTGGGATTTCTCGGCCGGAATCCTCCAGGTCGTCCCCCCGCGCCTCCAGCTCGTGCTGGCCCCGCTCGTCGTGCTCGTGATCTACCCGGGCATCATCGTCGGCTCCGGGCTCCTCTGGATCAAGGTCGCCCGCCGCGCCCGGCACGCATTCCACTCGCGGGTGCTGTGGTGGCTGGCGGCGCCCCCGGGTGGTGGCCCTTCTTCGCTGCCGCAGGATCCTGCGTTCCCGCCCCCGGCCGTGCCGTCGTGGGCGCCGCCCGCCCCGCACACTCGCGCCTGACGCCGCTCCGCGCCGACGCACCCCCGCCTGGCCATTTTCGGGGTGGCATCTCAGGGTTATTTGGCCATTCGGGGGTGCCTCACCGGCAGACGGAATGAGGGCGCTGCTACCCCTCCGCCTTCACGCACGGGCTCTGCGTAATGAGCGAAGTGACGCCGGTCGACGCGAAGAAGTTAAGAGTCGAGCCGTCAGGAACCGATGCGGTGATCTCCATGTCGTCACTCGTGTCGGCTACAGACTCGACGGTGTAGCCGAGATCCTGCCAATGGCGAGTCATCTCGTCGACCGTCTTCGCGGGGTCGTCCGATGCCGGTCCGAAAAGGCCGAGGTCGTACTGCTCGGCCGATGAATCCGAGAGGCATTCCTGAGGCTTGTCTTTGCGGGCTTCACCAACAGAGAACGGCGTCGTCTTGTCTCCGAATGTCCACTGGCCGCCGGATACCGCGATCGCATCGGTCACGTGATCGAGGAAGACCTCGTGCGGCTGGGCGGGTCTGGCGTCACCGGCGAAGCAGAGGCTCTGTGAGTCGATGCTGCTCCGCCTCGTCGAGACGCTGTACACGAGGGTGCCGCCGTCCGGCAGGTCTGCTGCAATCTCGGTGTTATCGGAGATGCTTGGGTTTGGTGGAGCGACTGTCCGCACACTGTAACCGCGTTGTTTCCAATCGGCCGTGACGAGGTCGACCGAGTGTCCGACGTCGGTGCGACCTGGGCCGACTGTATTGATCTGGTACTGCAACTCATCGCTCGACGAACTCAGGCAGGGCTCTGGCGTGTAAGTCTCGGCTATTTCGTGAGAGAAGGCCGTCTTGCCGTCTTCGAAAAGCCAGGATCCACCGGCCACCCCCATTGTCTCCCCCAAGTGCGTCAGGTAGGCCTGCTTCGACTCCGCCACGGTCGCCCGACTGTCCGGTGTGCTGCGGAACACAGCCACGGCTGTTACCAGGATCGCGACGGCCGCGACAGTGCTGACGGTGACGACAAGGATCCGACGCCCGTTCCGTTCCACTCTGTTACCCGACCGATCTCGTGCAGGCGCTCTGAAACAGAAGCGAGCTGAGTTCGGGCGAGACCGCAAAATCGAGAAGCGACCCGTCGGGGGTGTCGGCTCTGATCTCTATGCCGTCGGAATTGTCGACGACCGTGGTGACGTTGAACCCCCGCTTGCTCCACTGGGACGCCATGGCGTCAGAGGCCGCGCGCGGATCGGCGGGGGCGTCACCGTAAAGTACGAGGTCGTACTGCTCCATCCGGCTGTCCGAGAGGCACTCGGCGGCGGAGTGCGTTCGAGCCCGCGCCACGGAAAACGGCGTCTTCTTGTTCTCGAAAGTCCACGAGCCGCCGGCCGTCGAGACCGACTTGGAGACGTTTTCGAGAAATTCCTCCTGCAGTGCGTTGGTCGTGCTCGTGGGAGCAGCCTCAACGCATGGGCCCTGCACGGTGATCGATGTGGTGCCCGTCGACGCGAAATAGCCGATCTCGGAACCACCGGGAACGGCGGCTGCGATCTCGATGGCGTCATCCGTATCGACAACGGTCCTTACTGAGTAGTCGAGGGCTTGCCAATGGCGGGTCATGCTTTTGATTGTCTCTGAAGGAGTATTTGTGGCTGGTCCGTAGAGGGTGAGCGAGTACTGCTCGGCAGAGGAATCCGAGAGACATTCCTCCGGCTTATCTTTGCGAGCCTCGCGAAGTGAAAACGGTGTCTTCTTGTCGTCGAAGGTCCATTCGCCGCCGGCCGCCGCCATGGTGTCGGTAGCGAGGTGGATGAAGGACTCATGTGGTGACGCGGATGCCGTGACGCGGGGAGTGTTGGTCGGCCGAAAGAGAATGCCAATAACAACCCCGGTGGCAATGAGCGTGAGAACGCCGCCGAGTACCAGCAGGACGCGTGTTCGCTTGGTGAGCACCACGTCAGTTCGCGGACTTGACGCAAGGGCCTTCTGCCGTGACGGCTATCGGGTCTGTCGAAGCGTAGTAGCTGATGTAAGAACCCCCGGGAACAGTCGCCGTAATTTCGGTGTCGTCACTCGTTTCGGTCACGACCCTGACCTTGTAACCGAGTCCTTGCCAATGTTGCGTCATAGTCTCAACAGCCCTCGCGGGGTGACTTGTTGCTGGGCCAAAAAGGGTAAGCGTGTACTGCTCCGTAGTGGGGTCCGGAAGGCACTCCTGGCGCTCATCCTTGAAGGCCTCAGACATAGAGAACGGCGTCTTCTTATCTTCAAATGTCCACTCGCCGCCCGGCACCGCGGTTGTGTCAGTTGCGAGGCGACGGAAGGATTCGTGGGGAGACACGGAGGGCTTGTCACGGGAGGTGTCTCTTGCTCCAAGGAGAACCACGAGCGTCACCCCGGCTGCAACGACACAGAGCATGCCGCCCACCGTCGGCAAGCCGAGCATCCGCGTCAAGAGCACGATTTCACCTCGCCGACGTGACGCAGGGCCCCTGTGCGGTGATGGACGTGACGCCAGTGGACGCAAAGTATCCGATCTGCGAGCCGCCGGGAACGGTGGCGGCGATCTCGATGTCGTCGCTTGTCGCGACAACTCTCCTGACTGAGTAACCGAGTCCCTGCCAATGCAGAGTCATCTGTTTCGTGGCCTCGGTGGGGTCGACCTTGGCCGGGCCGTACAAAGTCAACGAGTACTGCTCGGTCGAGGAATCCGAAAGGCATTCCTCGCGCTTGTGCGTGAGAGCCCGGCGGACCGAGAAGGGAGTCTTTTCGTCGGCGAACGTCCAGTCGCCACCGGATACAGAGATTGCATCGGTCACGAGTCCGAGAAAGGCCTCATGGGCCGTTTGGGTCGTCGTCGGGGACGGAGAAGGAGCCGGGGATGATCGGTTCACAAGAATTGCTCCAGTGATGAGGACGGCAACGATAAAGAGCCCGACAGTCGCAAGGGCCCAGGTTCGGAATCGACGGCGCGTGGCAAGTCGGCGTGGTTGCAGGGTCACAGGTGTCTTTTTACCTTCATGGTTGGGGCATCACTGACTGTGGTGGCGCGATGGGAGATAACTCTCCCGTACCGGTGGTCGTGACGGCCATGTTCCAGAGGGACTGGGTGTAGTAGTCATAGTATCCATGTCCCTTGGAGGCAGAAATAAAGGGCGGTCCTCCCGTGCCTAGGGCGTCGTGGCCACCAGTGCCCAAGAGATCACCGTTTCCGTCTGAGCTGTAACGAATTGCGCCAAAGTTCGAGTCCGGATTGACTCGATGGTTCTGCGGAATAGTTTGCAATTCACGGGTCTCGCCATAATTCATGCCGCTCGGGTCGCTACTCACCCCGCTGAGAAGCAGACCAAGGAAGTGCGGGTCTGTGTTCCTACCGATGCTCGCGATGAAATCGGCGGAAGCTTGCGTGGCGTACACGTTCTGATGCCCTTCACTCGATTTAACGTGAAGGTCATTTGCGCTTGAGACGACGGACGAATCGATACCCGCCGAGGCGGTGAACGTCACTGAATCTACGTTGTATTGGGTCTCGGTAAGTGCGTAGGACGACACCGTGGTGCCATACGAGTGTGCGGCGACGGCGATTCGGGGCAGACCCGATTGGCCTAGTGCTCGGGTCGTATGAAGCGCGTCGAGCTCTGAAGCCAACCGACCGGCGCCTTTCTCAGCAAGAGAGTTGGAGAGCACACTGTCACTTCCGCCAAAGTCTCGTTTCGTCGAGTCGAGCGTGGGGGTCTCGTAACCAATCCACGACACAACTGCATGTGTCGCCGTTCTGTCTACCGCTTTCTGCTGGTCCAGGAGATTCCGCCCCGCTACCGTCCAGCCGTTCAGGTTCTCCGACGCTGAATTGTCCATGCCGGGCACCGACCACGTGACTTTATCCGCCGTGTCGACATCGCCGATCGCAACAGCGCCGAATGGCGGGTTAGAGCCGAGGTTGAGGTCTACGAGACCACGCGGGGGGCCGTCCTGGCCACTGCCCAACGCCTTTTTCGCCTGCTCCACCGTCCCGCGCTGCGCCTTGGTGAGGTCGCTCCGTGCCGCCGCCTGATCAAGCTGGTTCTGGTTGGCGACGATCCGGTCGGCGTAGGGCACGCCACCGAGGTTGCCGATCACCGACGGCGCCCCGGCGAGGAGGGCAGCGCGCTGATCGTCAGAGAGGGCCGCCCACCAGCTCGACGCGGTCGAGGGCTCGGGCGGATTCGTCCAGAAGTCCTGAGCGATCGCGGGTTCGGCGGCCATCAGGTCGGCCAGGTCAGTGGCCGAGAGGGCGCTGAGCGTCGTCAGGAGGGTCGTCGGCGTCATACCCGCAAGCGACTCCTCGGTCAGCCCGGCTGGCAACACTGGCGTTCCGGCCGCGGTGACTTCGACGTAGGCTTCGCGGATACTCGCGACGAGGGCGTCGTCGGCTGCCTGACGCTCTGCCGCAAGCGCTTTCATGGCGCTGAGATAGGACGACTGCGCCTGTTCGAGGGCGAGCTGTTCCGGGGCGATCGAGGGAGACGGGCCGGGAGAGGGAGACGGCAGGCCGGATCCTTGAGGGGACGCCACCGCCTGCGACACGCTCGTCGCCTGTTCGGCTCTCGTAGCGTCCGCCTTGGCGTCGGCCAGAAGGCCTTTCTGTCGGTCGGCACGCGTTTTGATGCCGGTGACGGTTTCGACGTAGCTGCCCAGAGCCTTCTGCTCGTTCGACGCCCAGGTCTGCAGCGTCGCCCACGCGACGGTGGTCTGAGCGGCCTTGTTCGCCCACCCATCGTGGCCGGTGCCCGTCCACGCCCCGGCGACGACGGCCTCCTGCTGCCCCACGAGCGCCTGCATCTCGCCGGCGTGCTGCGCCTGCAGCGCGAGTTTCTGGGCCCGGTCGCCTAGCGTCGACAGGTCGCCGGCACCGGGATCGTCGTCGGTCCAGTCGCTCATCGCGAGCCCCCGCCCGCATCGGATGACGCCGCCGCAACACCCTCTTCGGTCGTGCGGTACGTCTCGACGGCCTTGGTCGCGCTTGTGGCAAGGGCCATCGTGGCGGCGTTCGTCGTGCGCCAGAGGGCATGGAACTTGTCGCCGTCGGTGTCGAGAACGCCGGTGACCCGCGAACTGCCCACATCCCACGCCTCGGTCACGAACCCACTCGGCCCGGAGTCGGCGCCGGCACTCAGGCTCGACGCGGCGCCCTGCACCACATCAGGATCGACGCGGTAGTCAGCCATAGATCCCCCGATCTCGTGTCGCTCACCACGTTACCCAACACGGGGCGCAGGATCCGGCCCCCGACGTAGGCACTTAGACCTACGATTTCGGGGCTTCCACTGCCTGCCAGGCCTCCCGCTGCCTCAGCGTCGCTCCGCCTCAGGCGTCGCTCGACCTCACGCGTCGCTGCGCACGATCTCGTCGACGGGGGCGCCGTTGACCGTCAGAACGCGCCATTCGCCGTTCGCCCACTCGACCGTGTTCGCCGCCGCGTTGTCGATGTGGCCGACCTCGAAGCCGAGGATCGCCGACAGGGTGAACCGGATGATCGTGCCGTGGCACACCACGACGATGTTGCTGTCGTCGCCGTCGAGCGGAAGGCGCGTGTCGCGGATGTCTTCGAGCGCGCCGATGCCGCGCCGCGCAACTGACTCGCGAGGCTCGATGTCAGGAAAGTCTTCGTCCGGCTCGTCGGGGATCTTCGACGTCGCCACGGTGCCCTCACGCGAGGCGTAGTCGCGTTCGATCAGCTCCGGGTAGGCCGCGCCCAGCTCGATACCGAGCTCACCGGCGATGATCTCAGCTGTCTCGCGAGCCCGGGAGAGGGGAGACGACACGATCGCCGCCCAGTCGTAGGGAGCAAGGAGCGCGGCGGCGGTGTGAGCCTGGGCCCGCCCCGTGTCGTTCAGGGGAGTGTTGCTCGACCCCTGCAGCTGGTCGTGGAGGTTCCAGTCGGTCTGTCCGTGTCGGATCAGTTCGAGGCGCATGCGATCGGTCTTCTTCTCGTGGTCGTTCGTGTCGGGCAAGGCCCGCAACACGAAAGATCCGAGGGCCGTGGGGCCCTCGGATCCGTCGGTGGATTTCGGCTACCGAGGCCGGGAAACTAGTGCTTCGCTGCGACCTCGTCGGCTCGCTCGATCTGGGCCGACTTGCGAAGGCTGAGGATCGTCGAGACCGCGATCGTGAGCACGATGAACCCGAGAGAGAACCAGATGGGGATCTCGGGGATCCATTCGATCGGACGACCGCCATTGATAAAGGGTACTTCGTTCACGTGCAGGGCGTGGAACAGGAGCTTCACACCGATGAACGCGAGGATCACGGCGAGGCCCTGCGCAAGGTAGACGAGCTTCTCGAGCAGGCCCGAAATCAAGAAGTACAGCTGACGCAGTCCGAGGAGCGAGAACGCGTTCGCGGTGAACACGATGTAGGGGTCTTGGGTCAGGCCGAAGATCGCCGGGATCGAGTCGAGCGCGAACAGCACGTCGGTCAGACCGATGGCCAGCATCACCAGGAAGAGCGGGGTGAACAGGCGACGGCCGTTGACACGGGTGGTCAGGCGGTCTTCGACGTAGTCGTCACTGGTGGGGACGATGCGGCGAAGGATCCGAATGAGGCGGCTATCGGCCTCGTCCTTCTCGTCGCCGTCGTGTCCGCCCTTGACCTGGCTGTACGCCAGCCAGAACAGCAGGATGCCGAACAGGTAGAAGACCCAGGAGAAGTTCTCGATGATCGTGACACCGAGAGCGATGAACACACCACGCGACAGAAGCGCGATTCCGATACCGACGAGCAGCACTTTCTGCTGGTAGATCCGCGGCACGGCGAAGCTGGTCATGATGATGAGGAAGACGAAGAGGTTGTCGACGCTCAACGCCTTCTCGGTGATGTACCCGGCGAAATACTCGCCGCCGGAGGTCCAGCCACCGAAGACACCGACGCCGACACCGAACAGGATGGCGATCGCGATATAGACGATCGACCAGGTGGCCGACTCGCGGATGGTCGGTTCGTGCGGTGTCTTGACGTGGCTATAGAAGTCGAAGATCAGAAGGCCGAGGATGCCGGCGATCGTGATCAGCCAGACGAGAAGAGAGGTTTCCATTGGACTCTTTCAGTGCAGGGCCCTGCACGCCGTTCTACGGGTCGTTCAGGCAGGGCGATTCACTGAAGGTCTCTAACACCCTGACCAGGACTGTAAGGACCTGGAATAGGGCCGACGGTACGGAACCAGATCTTCCTGGAACGTATTGACGACACCGCCGCGTTGGGAATACTCCCCTTCAACGAAGACCACGCTACGTGACGACGATTACCGAGGCAAGCCTCCCGGCTAAAGTTGCAGGCATGGCAAATCCCTGGTCCCTCTCCGGTGCCCTCCGAGGCGTTTTCGCCCGCAAGACGATCGACGACACGACCTGGGACGACCTCGAGACCTCCCTCATCGGTGCCGACTTCGGGCCCGACGTCACCGAGCAGATCACCGAGGACCTGCGCGAGAAGGTCGCGCGCTACAACACGACCGACCCGGCCGATCTCCGCCGCATGCTCCGCGAGACCCTCGAAGAGCGCCTCTCTAAGCTCGACTCCACCCTCAAGCTCACGAATCGCCCGGCCGTCGTACTCGTCGTCGGCGTCAATGGAGTCGGCAAGACCACGACCATCGGCAAGTTCGCCAAGTTCCTCCGCAACTACGACCGCACAGTCGTGGTGGGCGCGGCTGACACCTTCCGAGCGGCAGCGGTCGAGCAGCTGGCGACCTGGGCAGAACGCGCAGGGGTGCAGATCGTCAAGCCCCAGGCACAGGGGCAGGATCCTGCGTCCGTCGCCTTTCAGACCGTTGACCTCGCCAAGCGCGAAGGCATCGAGATCGTCATCATCGACACCGCCGGTCGCCTCCAGACCAAGTCCGGGCTCATGGACGAGCTCGGCAAGATCAAGCGCGTCGTCGAGAAGCAGTCCGAGATCGCCGAGGTGCTCCTGGTGCTCGACGCGACCACCGGGCAGAACGGCCTCGCGCAGGCGCAGGCATTCATCGAGCACGCGGGAGTCACCGGCCTCGTGCTCACCAAACTCGACGGATCAGCGCGAGGCGGGTTCGTGCTCGCCGTGCAGGAGCAGACCGGAATCCCGATCAAGCTCGTCGGGCAGGGGGAGAAGATCGGCGACTTGACGGGTTTCACCCCGCACGTGTTCGTGCAGAACCTTATTGGTTGATCGGGGTCGGCGGCGCCGGGCCTTCGACAGGCTCCGGCCGTCCGGCGCTGCCGGCCCCGATCAACGCCATCGCGCCGAGCTGACTCCGTCGTGCGGGCGGTGCGACTCACGCCCGCGGCGCCGGGCCTTCGACAAGCTCCGGCCGTCCGGCGCTGCGGCCGCCGATCAACGCCATGGCGCCGAGCTGACTCCGTCGGGCGGGCGGTGCGACTCACGCCAGCGGCGCCGGGCCTTCGACAGGCTCCGGCCGTCCGGCGCTGCAAGCTGGTTCGGGCCCGCCTCCGAATTCGAAGGAGAAACCCTCCCGGTCCGACGACGGCATGCGGATCGGCCGGGGTCGCCTGCACGAATCTCCTTCGAATTCGGCACGGGCCCGAGTGCGTTAAGATCGGAGCACCATGGCAACCTTCGGATCCCTCTCTGACCGCCTCGCGGAAACCCTCAAAAACCTCCGCGGCAAGGGCAAACTCAGCCCGGCCGACGTCGACGGCACCGTCCGCGAGATCCGGCGCGCCTTGCTCGACGCCGACGTCGCACTCGACGTCGTCAAGTCGTTCACTGCGGCGATCCGCGAACGTGCTCTCGGCGACGAGGTCAACAAGGCGCTGAACCCGGCTCAGCAGGTCGTCCAGATCGTCAACGAAGAGCTCGTCGGCATCCTCGGTGGCGAGCAGCGTCGCCTCGAGTTCTCGAAGCGCCCGCCGACCGTCATCATGCTCGCGGGTCTCCAGGGTGCCGGTAAGACGACGCTCGCGGGCAAGCTCGCGAAGTGGCTGAAGAAAGAGGGCCATACGCCTCTCCTCGTGGCCTCCGACCTCCAGCGCCCCAACGCCGTGACGCAGCTGCAGGTCGTCGGTGAGCAGGCCGGCGTGCCGGTCTTCGCGCCCGAGCCCGGCAACGGTGTCGGCGACCCGGTCAAGGTCGCGAAGAACGGCGTGAAGTTCGCCGCCGACAAGCTCTACGACACCGTCATCGTCGACACGGCCGGCCGCCTCGGCGTCGACGCCGACATGATGAAGCAGGCCGCCAACATCCGCAAGGCCGTCGATCCTGACGAGGTTCTCTTCGTCATCGACGCGATGATCGGTCAAGACGCCGTCGCCACGGCCAAGGCCTTCCAAGAGGGCGTCGACTTCACCGGCGTGGTGCTCACGAAGCTCGACGGTGATGCCCGCGGTGGTGCAGCCCTGAGCGTCGCGCACGTGACGGGCCGCCCGATCATGTTCGCCTCGACGGGTGAGGGGCTCGACGAGTTCGAGCCGTTCCATCCCGACCGCATGGCGTCTCGGATCCTCGACCTCGGTGACATCCTCACCCTCATCGAGCAGGCGCAGGGCGCCTTCGACGAGGCCGAAGCGCGCGAGATGGCCGAGAAGTTCGCCACCGACAGCTTCACGCTCGACGACTTCCTCAAGCAGATGCAGCAGCTTCGCAACATGGGCTCCATCAAGGGCATGCTCAGCATGCTTCCCGGGGCGAAGGGCATGCGCGAGCAGCTCGACAACTTCGACGAGAGCGAGATCGTCCGCACCGAGGCGATCATCCAGTCGATGACGAAGGCCGAGCGGGCCAACTCCAAGCTCCTCAACGGGTCGCGTCGCCTCCGTATCGCCAAGGGTGCCGGTTCGACCGTCACCGAGGTCAACCAGCTCGTCAATCGCTTCGAGCAGGCCGCGAAGATGATGAAGACCGTCGCGAAGGGCGGCGTGCCTCAGGTGCCTGGAATGGGGCCGATCCCCGGCGCCGGATTCGGCGGCGGCCGCAAACAGGTCGCCAAGAAAAAAGGATCCAAGGCGGGCAACCCGGCGAAGCGCGCGGCAGAGAATGCCCGGATCGCCAGTGGTGAGAAGGCTGCGCCCGCGGCACCCACCGGTGGCGGCTTCGGTCTCGGTGGCCGCAAGGGCCAGGCGGCTCCGACCGAAGAAGAGCTCGCGAGCCTCCAGAAGTTCCTCGGCCGCTAGGCCGGGGCGGGCTCGCCGTTTCGAGCCCGTTTACCGGGTCGTCGTCACCCCGTCGCGAAGTTCGGCGACGAGCGAGGCGACGACGGCTTTCAGCGAGCCCTCGTTGCGGGCGGCCACTGCCAGCTGGCGCTGATACGAGGCCCCTCCGTCGATGATGGTCCGCACCGACTGCAGCTCGGCCTGGCACCCGAGACGCTCGGCTGCCGGCTCGAGCCGGGCCATTAGGTCGATCGTGTCGTCGGTAACGAGCCGCTCGTCTCCCTCGGAGTTCTGGATCACGATGGCGTCCATGCCGTAGCGGGCGGCGCGCCACTTGTTCTCGCGAACGAACCAGGGCTGCATGCGGGGGAGTTCCTCGCCGTGGTCGAGGCGCTCGGAGAGGTCATCGACGAGGCATTGCACCAGTGCCGCGACACCCGCGACTTCGGCGACGCTCGAGATGCCATCGAAGACGCGCACCTCGAGGGTGCCCCACTTCGGCGAAGGGCGGACGTCCCACCGCAGTTCGGAGAAGTCGTCGATCACTCCGGTGTGGGTCATGTCGGCGACCATCGCCTCGTACTCGGCGTACGAGTCGAACTGGGGTGGCAGCCCCGCGGTGGGCAGTTGCTGGAACATCATCGCCCGGTTGGAGGCGTATCCCGTCGACTCGCCGACCCAGAACGGGCTCGATGCGCTGAGCACCTGGAAGTGGGGGAGGTAGGTGAGCAGTGCGTTGAGGATCGGGAGCACCTTGCGGTGATCCTCGATGCCGACGTGAGCGTGGACGCCCCAGATCATCATCTGGCGGCCCCACCAGCGGGTCCGGTCGATCAGCGTCTCGTAGCGTTCGGAGCCGGGGGTGACGTCTTGCTGGAACCACTGGCTGAACGGATGCGTTCCGGCGCACATGAGGTCGGCGTTCAGGATCTCCGCCTCGGCGCGCACGAGGTCGATCGTGCCGGTGAGGTCGGCGATCGCCTGGTCGACCCGGTGGTGCACCCCGGTCACGATCTCGACCGTGTTCGTCAGGAGCTCCTTGGTCACGCGATCGCCGTCGTCGTTCAGGTGACGCAGAGCCGGGAGGATCGCGGGTGCGTGTGGCGCGAGTTCGCCGCTCGCCCGATCGACGAGAGCCAACTCCCATTCGAGACCGAGCGTCGACCGCTCCGACGACGCGAACGGAATGGGCTGCGGTGCTCTCATGCGTTAATCCTGCCAGCCCCGGCCCTTGGAACGTGCAATGGAGGGCGTCAACAGGCGTAACGTGTTGTGGCGGGACCGCCGCATTCCGAGGTTCGCACTCCAATGACGTAGATGGGTCCCGTCGTAGCAGGAGGAGAACAGACAAATGCAGCTTGTCGTTCGTGGAACAACTACCCGCCTCGAGGGCGTTCTCGATGTGCCGGTCTCGAAATATCACGCGCACCGTGCGCTCGTGCTGGCGTCGTTGGCTCCGGGTCGAAGCGTCATCACGGGGGTCTCGACCACTCGTCAGGTGGAGTGGACGATCGGTACGCTCCGGGCACTCGGAACGAAGATCACGGTCGACGGCGACCGCTACATCGTCGAGGGCGGGCCCTACCGGGCGACCGACGTGGTCGACCACGGTTCGAAAGGCGCCGAGGGTCTACTCAACATGGGCTCGTCGGGAACGACGCTCTACTTCATGGTCGGCCTCGCTTCTCTCGCCGACCAGCCGGTGACGCTGACGGGAATGAAGTACTTCCGCAGGCGGCCTATCCGGGCTCTGCTTGACTCCCTCCAGCAGATGGGCGTCCAGCTGGAGGCTGATCAGGATCGACCGCCGGTCCATGTGCAGCCGGTCCGGCCCATCGGGGGCGAGGTCTCGATCGCGGGCACGCTCAGCCAGTGGCTGTCCGGCCTGCTTCTCGTCGCCCCCTTCGCCGAGAACGACACGGTCATCCACGTGACCGGCGGCACCCTCAACGAACAGCCCTACGTCGACCTGACCATCCGCATGATGCGCCTGTGGGGCCTCGAGGTCGAGCACGACGACGACTGGCTGACCTTCCGGGTCCGCGGGAACCAGTCGGCGACCCCGCACGACTACGCGATTCCGCCCGACATCGGTTCGGCCGCCTTCGGTATCGCCGCGGCCGCGATCCACCCCTCCGACGTCCTGTTCCGCGGTCTCTCGGCGACGACGACCGCGGAGACCGACCACCCCGAGTCGGAGTTCCTCGACCTGGCGACACAGATGGGCGTGGATCTCTCGATCGACGACGAGACCGGCTTCGTCCGGATCCGGAGTGACGGCTCCCCGCTTACGGCCATCGACATCGACTGTCAGCCGATCCCTGACCTGCTGCCGATCCTCGCGACGATGGCGACCTTCGCCGAGGGCACGTCGACTTTCCGCAACGTCGGGCACATCCGCCTCAAAGAGAGCGACCGGGTTTCGGCGATGCTCCAGCTCAACACTCTCGGCGGAAAGGCCGACCAGACCCACGACGAACTCCGCGTGACAGGAGGCACCCGCGGTCTCACGGGGGCGCCGCTTTCGTCGTTCAACGACCACCGCGTCCTCATGTCGCTGGCGATCGCCGGCACGCGTGCCCGAGGTGCCACATCGCTGACCTATCCGCGCGCCTACCGCATCTCGTACCCGACGTTCCTCGAGGCGATGACCTCGATCGGCCTTGACCTCGACATGGGCGATCCCAAGCCCCTCGAGAGCGCGGAGAACGTCGAGGTCGAGCGCGACACCCTCACCGAGGGCGCCGCGCTGCAGCAGGCCCCGCTCGAGTTGCAGGGGGTCGACGCCGATCCGCTCGTGCTCAGCGAGAAGGTTCGCCAAATGGCGACGAGTCACCCCGACGACGCGGCGGTGATCGAGGTGGGCGGGATCGAACCCGTCACCACGACCTGGCGTCAGCTTCAAGACGAGGCCGACCGCGTCTCGCAGCTGCTCCTCGAGCTCGGGGTGCAGCGAGGCGAGTCGGTGGCGATGCAGCTGCCGAACTGGATGGAGTTCGTGGCGATCACGCTCGGCACCGTTCAGATCGGGGCCGTGGCCACGCCGATCATGCCGGTGTTCGGTCCGCGTGAGACCACCATGACCCTCGCGCGATCTCGTGCCCGGGTCGTCTTCCTCCCGAACGTCTTCCGCCGCCGTCGCCCCGCCCTCGAGCTTCTCGACGTCATCGACGAAGCCCGCGCTCAGAAGCGGCGACTCTCGGTCGAGCACGTCGTCGTGATCCGCAGCGAAAGTCGCGGCGAAGAAACCGGTCGAAGCGACGTCGCACCGATTCCCGCCGACGCGGCCAAGGCCGTCGAGGCGTCCGAATGGAACTGGCGCTACTACGACCGGGCTCTCGCGGCGGTGACCCCGGACGTCGAGCTCATCACCTCGCTCTCGCCCCGACCCGACGACGTCTGCCAGCTGCTCTTCACCTCGGGCACGACGGGTGAACCGAAGGGTGTGCAGCACCCGCACCGCACCCTGGGCCTCGCCACCGCGATGGAGGTGGCCCACCTTGGGCTCGGCGACTCCGACCGCATCTACATCCCGTCTCCGCTGGCGCATCAGACCGGTTTCCTCTACGGCATGCTGCTGTCGTGGCGGCTCGGAGTGGCAAGCGTCATCCAGCCCGTCTGGGATTCCGGAGTCGCTCTCGAGCAGGCTTTCGGCCAGGCGGGAGCCTCCTTCGTCCAGTGCGCCACGCCCTTCCTCACCGACCTGGTCGAGGCGGTCGAACAGGGCGCCAACCCGCCCGAGAGTCTCCGCATATTTGTGGCCACAGGGGCCGCCGTCCCGCGGGCACTCGCGCAGAAGGCGACCTCCGTGCTGCAGACGAGTGTGCTCGGCGCGTTCGGCACCTCCGAGACCTGTCTCGGCGCACTCTCGACGCCGTCCGACACGCCCGAAGACGCCTGGGGTGCCGACGGGCGCGCCCTGCCCGGCATTCGACTCCGCATCGTCGACGACGAAGGATCCGAGGTGCCCGCCGGTCAGGAGGGCAACTTCGAGCTCCTCTCGCCCACGATGTTCGGCGGGTACCTCGATCGTCCCGACCTCACCGACGACGTCTTCACCGCCGACGGTTGGTATCGCACGGGCGACCTGGCGAGACTCGACGACCACGGTTTCCTGCACATCACCGGACGGATCAAAGACGTCATCAACCGCGGCGGCGAGAAGATCCCGGTCGTCGAGATCGAGAACCTGCTCTACCAGCACCCGCTCGTCAGCGATGCGGCGATCGTGGCCATGCCGGATCCTCGTCTCGGAGAACGAGCGTGCGCGTTCGTCGTGGCCGCCAAGAACGGCGAGCAGCTCGACTTCGCCGCAATGCAGCACTACCTCGCCGAAGCCGGCGTCTCGAAGTACTACTGGCCCGAGCGGCTGGAGTTCCTCGACGAGATACCGCGCAACGTCGTCGGTAAAGTCCAGAAGAACGTGCTTCGCGAGAGGGCCGCCGCCCTGGTCTCCGACGAAGCCCGAACCTCCCACACCGCAGTCCAGGAGACACAGTCATGACCCTCACCGCCCCGGCCCCCGTCTCGTTCGACGAGGCCGAATTCCAGGCCATCAAAGCCGACATCACCGCGTGGGTCGAAGGCCTCGGCGAAGACATCGCCAACGAGATCGAGGCCACGGGCGCGGTGCCCGACCGTCTGCTGCCCGAACTGCGCGACCGCGGCTACCTGAGTCTCGCGGCGCCGGTCGAGCTCGGCGGCCGAGGCATCCCGTTCTCGCGCTACCTCGAGCTGATGGAGATCGTGTCGCGCTCGCACGCGTCGATCCGCATGCTCGTGCACGTCATCAACGGCACCTGGCGTGCCATGGTGCCCTTCGCGACGCCGGAGCAGATCGAGGAGGTCGTCAAACCGTCGATCGCCGGAACGAAGCTCGTCGCCTTCACACTCACCGAAGCGACGGCGGGTACCGGCCAAGACCTCCGCACCACGGCACGGCTCGAGGGCGACACCTGGTACCTCAACGGCGAGAAGCACCTCATCACCTTCGGCGTGAAGTGCGACTACTGGCTCATCGCGGCGCGCATTGAAGGATCGACCGACAAGAACGGCTTCGTCGCGTTCTTGATGCCCAACACGGGGCTTCCGGGCGCAGAGGTCATCGACGACTCCGAGACGATGGGGGTGCGCGGCACCGACCATGCGATCCTGCGGTTCACCGAGACGCCCGTTGCGGCGTCGGCTCTTCTGGGGGAGCAGGGCGACGGCCTCGAGGTCGCGCTCGGCGGCTTCCTCCTGCCGAGCCGCGTCTCGGTCGCCATGAGCGCCGTCGGGCTCGCCGAGCGGGCTCAGCAGCTCGCCGTCGAATACGCCAACCGGCGCGAGACCTTCGGCAAGAAGCTCTCCAGCCGCCAGGCGATCCAGTTCTACCTGGCTGAGAACTACGCCGACATCGCCGCGGCTCGAGCTCTCGTCATCGAGGCAGCGAAAGCCTACGAGGAGGGCCGCGCCGATGCCGGCGCACTCTCCAGTGCCTCGAAGATGATCGCCGTCGACATGCTGGCGCGCGTCACCGACAAAGCCCTGCAGGTCCACGGCGGTCAGGGCTACTGGAAGCGCAACACGATCGAGCGTGTATACCGCGACGCTCGGGCACAGCGCTTCGAAGAGGGCACGAACGAGATCCAGAAGCTCATCGTCGGTCGGGCCGTCGTCACCGGCGCGGTCTCGTACTGACCTCCCCCACCTCTCCTCACCTCCTGAAAGGCCCTCCTTGGCTCCCGAAACATCCACCCGACCGCTCGCTCTGATCACGGGTGCATCCCGTGGCATCGGCAAGGTGCTTGCGCTCAAGCTGGCGGCGCGCGGCGTCGATGTCGTCGTCACCTACAAGAAGAACGCTGACCTCGCCGACGAGACCCTGCGCGAGATCCGCGCCCTCGGGGCGGACGGCATCACGGTGCAGCTCGATGTCGAGCAGCCCGAGTCGATCGAGGCGCTCTTCGCGACCGTCACCGAGAAGTACGGCAAGCTCGACATGTTCATCGCCAGCGCGGCGGCCTCGGCGTTCAAGCCGGTCGCCGAGCTCAAGCTGCACCACCTCGACCGCAACTACGCGACGAACATCCGGTCGTTCGTGCTCGGTGCCCAGGCGGCGGCCGCGATCATGCCCGACGGCGGACGCATTGTCGCGATCACGAGCTACGGCTCGCTCCGCGCGTTCCCGACCTACGCCTCGCTCGGAGCCGCCAAGGCCGCCAACGAGGCGTACGTGAAGTTCATGGCCACCGAGTTCGGCCCCCGGGGCATCACGGTCAACGCCGTCAACGGTGGGCTCATCGACACCGACTCGCTCGACTACTTCTACAACTCGGTTCCGGGCATGGCACCGATCGAGACGGTGCTCGAGAAGATTCCGTTGCAGCGCAAGGGCACGGCCGACGAGGTCGCCGACGCGGTCGACTTCCTCCTCTCCGAGAAGGCCGGTTACATCACCGGCCAGACCCTCTCGGTCGACGGCGGCCTGACCGTCGTCGCGCCGCCGTTCTGGGCCGACACCACGAGCCCGCTGCGCGAGGCCGTGCTCGGGTCGACCGTCGACGGCGATGCCTCCGGTGCTGCCGACGTCTCCTGAGTCGGAGCTCCTCGGCATCACGATGACGCCGTGGTCGCTGGGCTCCCTCCGCCTGCCGCACCGCGTCGTCATGGGAAGCATGCACACGGGGCTCGAGGTGCGCGACGACGGCGGAGCCGCTCTGGCGGCGTTCTACCGTGAACGCGTCGAGGGCGGGGCGGCACTCATCATCACGGGTGGTCTCGCCGTGAACTCTGAGGCCCGTGGCGGGGCCGACTACGCCGTCCTCGGTGAGTCCGCCGCCGATGCGCGGTTCGCTCGAGCGGTGCAGGCCGTGCACGAGGCCGGGGGAGCGATCTCGGCACAGCTGTTCCACGCCGGTCGGTACGCCCTCACTGAGGGCCTCGTCGACGAGGGGGGAGCGCCCGCGCAGGCCGTCGCTCCGTCGGCTGTCGCCTGGCGAGGCGCCCGCGGGGCCGTGCCGATTGCTCTCGACGAGCGTGGGATCCTGCGCACCATCTCGTCGTTCGCCGACGCCGCGCGCACAGCGCAGCGTCTCGGCTTCGATGCCGTCGAGATCATGGCGTCCGAGGGCTATCTCATCAACCAGTTCTGCTCGCCGATCACGAACCTGCGCGACGACGAGTGGGGTGGCGATGCCACACGTCGTCGACGGTTCGCCGTCGAGGTCGTACGCGCGGTGCGAGACGCCGTGGGGCCGGAGTTCCCGGTGAGCATCCGCGTCTCGGGCGACGACCTCATGCCCGATTCGTCGACTCCGTCCGACGTCGACGCGCTGGTGATCGAGGTCGTCGAGGCCGGTGTCGACGCGGTCAGCGTCGGGGTCGGCTGGCACGAGTCCCGCGTTCCGACGGTGCAGGCGGCGGTGCCCCATGGCGTCTGGGTTCCATACGCCGAACGACTCGCCGCGGTGGTCCGGTCGTCCGGCCGGCCCGAGGTGGCCGTCATCGCGAGCAACCGGCTGACCGACCTCCGTGACGCCGAGGACGTCCTCGTTCGCGGCGTCGTCGATGCGGTCGCCCTCGCGCGGCCTTTCCTGGCTGACCCCGACATCGTGCAGAAGAGCGCCGACCGACGCTTCGATCTGGTGACGACCTGCATCGGCTGCAACCAGGCGTGTATCGATCGCTCCCTGTTCGGAGAGGCCGTTTCGTGCCTCGTGAACCCCCGTGCCGCGCGCGAGCTGGAGTTTCCGCGTGTTCCGTCTCGGTCGCGTCGACGGGTCGCCGTCGTCGGAGCAGGGCCCGCGGGTCTCGCGTCCGCTGTGGATCTCGCCCGACGCGGAAACGACGTCGTGGTCTTCGAGGAGCGCGCAGGTCTCGGCGGTCAGTTCGATCTGGCCGCGTCGATTCCCGGTAAGGAGGACTACGCGGGACCCGTGCGGTCGTGGCGCGCCGAACTCGACCAGCTCGGCGCTCGAATCGAGACCGGTCGCCGGGTCGACGCCTCCGATCTCGTCGCGTTCGACCACGTCGTCGTCGCCACGGGCGTGCGTCCTCGTGTGCTCGATCTGCCCGGAATCGACCTCCCGCACGTCGTCTCGTACGAGCGCGCGCTTCGCGAGGGGGTGCCGGCAGGAACGGTCGCTCTGATCGGCTCGGGTGGCATCGCCATCGACACCGCGACCTTCCTGGTCGAGTCAGGCCAGGAATCGGTTCGCGCGGAATCGTTCGTCCGCCAGAACGGATTGCCGGCAGACGGCGTGCGCGGATCCTCGGCCCCTCACCGTCGTGACGCGACGCGCCCGCACCCGACCCGTCCGGGATCCTCCGTGTCGATCGTCTCGCGCTCGGAGCGCTTCGGCAGGGGTATCGGCCCGACCTCGCGGTGGGTCGCCGTCGGCCGGCTGCGGCAGGCGGGTGTCCACTTCGTTACGGATGCCCAATACCGAAGGATCCGGCCCGGCGCCCTCGAAATCGAGGCCGAGGGCGGGGTTCTCTTCAGCATCCCCGCCGATACGGTCATCGTCTGCGCCGGCCAGGAGTCGCGCGGCGACCTCGCCGGGGCGCTCGACGCCGCGGGCATCGCTCACACCGTGATCGGGGGCGCTCTCGATGCGCGCGCTGTCGATGCCGTGCGTGCGACCTCGGAGGGTCTGGCCGCGTCTCGACTGGTCTCTCCCTAGCGCGATTCGGCGACGGGTCCGAGCCGCCGTGCAGGAGTCGCGACACAAGGGCGACACGGCCGCGGCAAAGATTCGCCAGAACGTTGCCGGTCTGCAACAATGAGAGGTCGAGTCCGCGGCACCCGACCCTCTAATCAGGTGTCAGTGCGACTTCATCAGAGCTTTCGAGCCGAGTGTGCCCCCACGCTCACGGCTAGCAACTCGCCCCAAAAAGAAATTCCTACAGGAGAATTGTGGCTGTCAAGATCCGTCTGAAGCGTCTCGGTAAGATGCGCGCTCCCTACTACCGCATCGTCGTTGCCGACTCGCGCACCAAGCGCGATGGTCGTGTCATCGAAGAGATCGGTAAGTACCACCCCACCGAAGAGCCCTCGTTCATCGAGGTCGACTCCGAGCGTGCACAGTACTGGCTCGGCGTTGGCGCTCAGCCGACCGAGCAGGTCGCTGCGCTCCTCAAGCTGACCGGCGACTGGGGTCAGTTCAAGGGCGACAAGAACGCCGTCAGCACTGTCAAGACCAAGGTCGCGAAAGAGGCCTTCGTCGCTGACGAGAAGAAGAAGCCCGTGCTGAAGCCCAAGGCTGAGAAGCCGGCCGAGGCCCCCAAGGCCGAGGCTCCTGCCGCCGACGAGTCCGCAGAGACGACCGAGGCGTAGTCAGTGCTCGCACCTGCACTCACACACCTCGTCCGGGGGATCGTCGATCACCCGGACGAGGTGCAGGTGGTCTCCAAGGCTTCTCCGCGCGGCGACGTGCTCGAAGTCCGAGTCCACCCCGAAGACCTCGGACGCGTCATCGGACGCTCCGGGCGCACCGCCAAGGCGCTTCGCACTCTCGTCACGGCTCTCGCCGACGGGAAACGCGTTCGCGTCGATGTCGTCGACACCGATTCCTGAATCGGTGGCAGACGACACGAACACCCGAGTCGACGCGCCGTCCCCCGAGGGGACGCGTCTTCGCGTCGGCCGCCTCACCAAGGCCCACGGCCTCAAGGGTGGGCTGAAACTCGAACTCTTCACCGACGCTCCTGAAAAGCGCTTCGTCCCCGGCGCCGTGTTCGCACTCCAAGTGCCGACCGACAGCCCCTGGCACGGCAAGACGCTCGAGCTCGGCGAACTCCGCTGGTACAACTCCCACCCCGTGGGCTTTTTCACCGGCATCTCCGACCGCAGTGCGGCAGAAACCCTCGCCAAGGCCATCCTGTGGGTCGAGCACGAGGGGCTCGAGGTCAGCGACGAGCCCGACGCGTGGTTCGACCACCAGCTGGTCGGTCTCTCGGTCGTTCGCGACGGCCACGAGGTGGGCACGATCGCCCGCGTCGATCACCTGCCGGCCCAAGACCTGCTCGCAGTCGAGACGCCGTCCGGCGAGGTGCTCGTGCCCTTCGTGAGCGCGATCGTTCCCTCGGTCGATCTGGCCTCGCGGACGATCACCGTCACACCGCCGCTCGGTCTCTTCGAGGAGCTCGTCGACGATGCCGCCGAGAGCGACGCGGAGGCTGGCGCGGAACGCGACGAGACCGCCCCGGTGACCGCGTCGGATCCTGACGTCGCCGCTTCTGAAGACCAGAAGTAGTTCCGTGCGGATCGACATCGTCACGATCTTTCCGGAGTTCTTCGGAGTGCTCGACGTCTCGCTTCTCGGCAAGGCCCGTCAGCAGAAGCTGCTCGACGCAAGGGTCCACGACCTCCGCGACTTCACGCACGACCGGCACCGCACCGTCGACGACACCCCGTACGGCGGCGGCGCCGGCATGGTGATGAAGCCGGAGCCGTGGGGTGAAGCCCTCGACTCCCTGCTCGGTGACGCGGAGCCCGGCACCGTCATGGTCGTGCCCTCGCCGGCCGGCACGCCTTTCACGCAGGCTCAGGCACGCGAACTGGCCTTCGCTCCTCGGCTGGTCTTCACTTGCGGCCGTTACGAAGGCATCGATCAGCGTGTCATCGATCACGCGCGCACCCGGCCCAATGTCGAAGTGCGCGAGATCAGCCTGGGCGACTACGTCTTGAACGGCGGCGAGGTCGCCACCATGGCGATGGTCGAAGCCATCGGACGCCTCGTGCCCGGCGTCGTCGGCAACCCCGAGAGCCTCACCGAAGAGAGCCACGAAGACGGCCTCCTCGAATACCCGAGCTACACGAAGCCCTCGACGTGGCGCGGGCACGAGGTGCCGCCCATTCTGCTGAGCGGCAACCACGGCGCCATCGCGACCTGGCGTCACGAGCAGCAGGTCGAGCGCACCCGAAGGGTTCGGCCCGACCTTCTCGGCGAGGCGTCCGAGTAGGGCGTCGAACCGGCTGGGTACACGCAGGGCGCGACACCGAAGGATCCGACTATCCCCGCGCGGTCAGAACGAGCGGGCCCTCTGGCGTGATCGCCACCGTGTGCTCGACGTGGGCCGCTCGCGAGCCATCGGCGCTCTTGATCGTCCAGCCGTCGGCGTCGGTGTAGATCTCGTCGGTGCTCTGCATGAGCCACGGCTCGATCGCGATGACGAGGCCCGGCCGCAGCGGGAAGCCGCGGCCCGCGCGCCCGTCGTTCGCGATGTGAGGGTCGCCGTGCATCTCGGTGCCGACGCCGTGTCCGCCGAACTGCAGGTTGACCGCGTAGCCGGCTGCGCGGGCGACGTCGCCGATCGCGGCAGAGATGTCTCCGATGCGCCCGCCGGGCTGAGCCGCGGCGATGCCAGCCGCGAGAGCCTGCTCGCAGGCGTCGATGAGGGCTCGGTCTTCGGCGGTCTCATCGCCGCCGACGACGATGCTGAGGGCACTGTCGGCCACCCAGCCGTCGACCTTCGCTGCGAAGTCGAGGCTCAGCAGATCACCCTTCTGCAGGCGGTAGTCGAACGGGAGTCCGTGCAGCACGGCGTCGTTGACCGAGGTGCAGATGACCTTGCCGAACGGCATCGCGCCGAAAGACGGGTGGTAATCGATGTAGCAGCTCTCCGCTCGCGCCGCCGTGATCATGCGGTGGGCGAGGGCATCGAGCTCGAGAAGGTTGGTGCCGGGCGTCGCGGCTTCGCGTGTGGCCTCGAGCACTGAGGCGACGAACCGCCCAGCCGGTCGCATGGCGTCTATTTCTCCGGGTGTTCGCAGATCGATCATGGAGCCATTCTTCACTGTCCGTGCATAGTCTTCACTGCATGTGGGTTCGTCGAGGTCTATACCGTGCTGTGTGGGTGGCGGCAATCGTGCTGCCGGCGTGGGTCCTGCTCGCCCGCGTGTTCTTCGGTGCCCCCCTCGGCTACCAGTTCGTCGCGCAGATCGTGCTCGTCCCGATCCTCTTCGTGGTGCAGGCCGTCGCCATCGCCCTGGTGTTTCTCCGACGCGACAACCGCATTCGTCGCGCCGTCTCGTGGATCGACGCCGGGCTCCTGACGCTCACCTGGCTTGGCCAGTTGGGCATCGGCTTCTTCCTGGTCGACTCGACTTCGTCGCGGTCGGCGGCTTCCGCGTTCAGCGCCCTGGTAGGCAGCGACGCGGTGGCCCTGTCGACCGCACTTTCTGCCGCGTCGATCGTCGTCACGATCGCGGCCGGGGCGGCGCTTCTGGTCGCAAGCATCTGGCAGTCGATCCGGGCGGCCCGAGAGGGCTTCCGCTCCACGCTGGCCGAGATGGAGCGGGTGGTGCAGGGCGGAACACCAGGATCCAGCCCGACGTCACCCGGATCCTTCGCTGCCGATCCCGAACACACGATCCGCATCGCCCCCCGCGCGTAGCGCCGGGCGTGTCGCCTGTGGCACAATGGCTGATTGTGCCCGCGCACGACTCTGCCACAGGGGAGTCTGCCGTTACGAGGCACGAACACTCTTCGAAATGCGCCGGTCGGCAACGAGCTCGACTCGATCGACAGGCGCCCCGAAACCGCGATCGACCTGTGGCGGTTGCAGAGAGCGAATCATCATGAGCCACATCCTCGACAGTCTGGATGCCGCGTCGCTTCGCAGCGATGTCCCCGACTTCCGCGCCGGCGACACCGTCAAGGTCCACGTCAACATCATCGAGGGCACGCGCTCGCGCGTCCAGGTGTTCCAGGGCGTCGTCATCGGCCGCCAGGGCGACAGCGTCCGCGAAACCTTCACCGTCCGTAAGGTCAGCTTCCAGGTCGGCGTCGAGCGTACGTTCCCCGTGCACTCGCCGGTCATCGACCACATCGAGCTCGTCAGCCGTGGCGACGTGCGCCGCGCGAAGCTGTACTACCTCCGCGAGCTCCGTGGCAAGAAGGCAAAGATCAAAGAGAAGCGCGACAACTAGTCCGCGCGTCCCGGTGGCAGGGCTGACACGCTCAGCACTCTCGCCGCTTCCGAGCTCCCCGTCCAGTACCATTTGGCGGGGAGCTCTGGTGGTTAAATGACAGATAACAGCACGTTCATGGGTAGGTTGCGTCGAGGCATGCAGCTCCCGTCGGTGACGCCCGACAGCGAGGCCGTTCGCGGTCGCCGTCGCTCAGACGACAATCCCGCCGACACGGGCGGCCGCAAGAAGCGCCGTGGCGGTGCCGGGCGGTTTCTCCGCGACATCGTCATCATCTTCCTTGTCGCCCTGCTGATCTCCTTCCTGATCAAGACGTTCCTGGTGCGCTCGTTCTACATCCCGTCCGAATCGATGCAGAACACCCTGCAGGTGAACGACCGCATCATCGTCAACGAGCTCGTGCCGCGCGTGACTCCGATCAAGCGCGGCGACGTGGTCGTCTTCAAAGACCCGGGCGGATGGCTCGGGTCCACCGACCAGGTGTCGTCGACCACCGGCAACCCGGTCATCGACGGATTCCAGTGGGCGCTCACCCAGGTGGGGCTCGGCACGCAAGACAGCGACGACCACCTCATCAAGCGGGTCATCGGCCTGCCGGGCGACAAGGTCGCCTGCTGCAACGACTTCGGCCAGACGACGGTCAACGGTGTTCCGCTCGACGAGAAGGCCTACACGAAGCTTCCGGCCGGTGTAACGAAAGAATCGAAAGACGATTTCAGCGTGACGGTTCCGGCCGACTCACTCTGGGTCGAGGGCGACAACCGCTACAACTCCGCCGACAGCCGGCTTCAGACCGGAACGCCGTCGAAGGGCTTCGTGCCCGAGTCCGACGTCGTGGGTCGCGCCTTCGTCATCACCTGGCCGGTCAGTCGCTGGACGTGGCTCGACGACTACCAGAGCGTCTTCCGCGGCACCGACAAATCGACACAGTAATGGCACGCATCCGATTGATTCTGGGCTGCTGCTGATGGTGGTCGCCGATCCGACCCTCGACTTCGAGCGGTCACTGCACGCCGAGGGCGTCACCTGGGTCGTGGGCTGTGACGAGGTAGGCCGCGGCGCCATCGCCGGGCCGGTCGCGGTCGGCATGAGCGCGGTAATCGCCGCGTGCGATCCGCACCCTGCTGGCCTTCGCGACAGCAAGATGCTCAGCGAGAAGCGTCGCGAATCGATGTATCCGCTGGCCGTCGATTGGTCGCATGCGTCGGCAGTCGGATTGGCAGAGCCCGGCGAAGTCGACGAGTTCGGCATCATCGCCGCTCTGGGGATCGCCGGAAAACGCGCGCTCGTCCAATTGCACGAGCAGGGCGTCGGGATCCTCGATTCCGTCGTGGTGCTCGACGGCAACCACGACTACCTGTCGTCCGCACTGACGCATCCGCCGCGCATCACCACTCGAATCAAGGCGGACCGCGACTGCGCCTCGGTCGCCGCCGCCTCGGTGATCGCCAAGGTGCACCGCGATCGCATGATGATCGACTTCGACACCCTGCATCCCGGCTACGGCTGGGCCGGCAACAAGGGCTACGGCTCGGCGACGCACTACGAGGCGCTTCAGGCCCTCGGGCCGTCTCCGCTGCACCGGCTGACCTGGCTGCACTGACGCAGTCACGTTCTCCTCGGCGGTACGGAATCAGCCATGCTCGGCCCTTCCGTGCCATTGCGGCAACGCTCGGGTACGCAGCGGTCGCGGGTAAGATAACTCCTCGATGGACGACGACGATTTCGAAGACTACGACCGCGAGGTCGAGCTCGCTCTCTACCGCGAATATCGTGACGTCGTGTCGCAGTTCCGGTACGTGATCGAGACCGAGCGACGCTTCTACCTCGCCAACGAGGTCGAATTGTTGCGCCGCGACACCGAGCACGACTTCTACTTCGAGCTGACCATGAGCGACGTCTGGGTGTGGGATGTCTACCGCTCCGACCGGTTCGTGAAGTCGGTGCGGGTGCTGACCTTCAAAGACGTCAACGTCGAAGAGCTCACGACGCGCGATCTCGAACTGCCCAAAGAGCTCGCGCTCGACGAGTAGCCGGGCCTCGTCTCCCCAGGCGGTCGACCGCCCGGAGTTCTCCCCAGTCTGACGACTCCTCCGTCTGAGACGGCGCCGTTTCGCGATCCTCGAAGCAGGAGGTCGTGATGACGAAAAAGAACACGAATCAAGAAGTCGGTGCCCTCGGCGAGGAGGTGGCTGCCGTGCATCTCGCTGAGCGGGGCTACCGGATCCTCGATCGCAATTGGCGGTGCCCCGAGGGTGAGGTCGACATCGTCGCCGAAGACAACGACTACGTGGTCGTCGTGGAGGTGAAGACGCGCACGGGCCACGCGGCGGGGCATCCGTTCGAAGCGGTGACGCCCGCGAAAGTGCAACGGTTACGGCGGCTGGCGCTCGCCTGGGCTCACGGCAACCCGCGTTCCGGCCAGCGGCTGCGGGTCGACGTGGTCGCGGTCACCCTCGAGGCTGATGCCGCGATGCGACCCGTCATCGAGCACCTCGAGAACGTCGCGTGACCGTCGCACGCACCGAGGCGGTCGCCCTGGTCGGAGTGGGTGGCCAGCTCGTCGAAGTCGAGGCCGACATCAGCGACGGTCTACCGGGCTTCGTCTTGATCGGACTGCCTGACACGTCGCTCGGCGAAGCCCGCGACCGGGTGCGAGCCGCTGCGGCGAATTCGGGCTGCGCGCTGCCGCCGCGCAAATTGACGGTCAACCTGTCGCCGGCCGCACTGCCGAAACAGGGCGCATCGTTCGACCTGGCGATCGCCGTCGCCGCACTGGCGGCATCCGATCTGGTCGACCGCCAGTCGATCGACCGGGTCGTCCACATCGGAGAGCTCGGGCTCGACGGGCGACTCCGGCCGGTGTCGGGTGTGCTGCCCGCCGTACTCGGCGCTGTCCGCGCCGGCGCCCAACGCGTGATGGTCCCGACGGCCAATGCGGCCGAGGCGACACTCGTGCCCGGGGTCAGGGTGGTCGGCGTCGCAAGTCTTCGAGAGGCAGCGATCTGGCACGGCGGCGACTTCACGCCCGAGGAGGTCGAGCCGCTGACGCTCCCGGCGGCCGCCCCTCGACCGGAGAGCGAGCTCGACCTGGGGGAGGTGATCGGCAACCGGGCGGCCGTGGAGGGTCTCGTCGTCGCTGCGGCGGGCGGGCACCACACGATGATGGTCGGGCCGCCCGGGTCGGGCAAGAGCATGCTGGCGGCGCGGCTACCCGGTCTCCTGCCCGACCTCGACGTCGAATCGGCCCTCGAGGTGTCGTCGATCCGCTCGCTCTGCGGCCTGCCCCTCAGCGGCGAGCTGGAGCGGCGCCCGCCTTTCGAAAGCCCGCATCATTCCTGCAGCGCTACGGCTCTCGTGGGTGGCGGAAGCGGTGTGCTGCGACCGGGCGCCGTGTCGAGGGCGTCGCGCGGGGTTCTCTTTCTCGACGAGGCACCCGAGTTTCCGGCCCACGTGCTCGACGGACTCCGTCAACCCCTCGAGTCCGGCGAGATCCAGCTCCAGCGCACCGCCGTCGGTGCCGTGTTTCCGGCGCGCTTCCAGCTCGTGCTCGCAGCAAATCCCTGTGGCTGCGGGCAGTACGGCAGTCGCGACGTCCCCTGCGAGTGCACTCCGTTCGCCAGGCGGCGGTACCTCACCCGGGTGTCTGGGCCGCTCGTCGACCGCATCGACATCCACCTGCGGCTCACGCGGATCGACGCGGCGCAGTTTCACCTCGCGACCGACGGCGCTGTAGACACGACCAGCACGGCGGAGGCGCGTGTTCGGGTCGAACGAGCTCGAGAGCGAGCCGCCGTTCGGCTGGCGTCGACACCCTGGCGCCTCAACTCGGAGGTACCCGGTGCGTGGTTGCGGGCCGAACCCCAGCGCCTGGCCGCCGCAGACACCGCCGACATGGACCGCGCGCTCGAAGGCGGCACCCTCACCATGCGGGGCTACGACCGCGTGTTGCGCCTCAAGAGAACACGCGAAAAACATTTGTGGAGCTATCCTGAAGACATGGGGGATAACGCTGAAAAGGCACTGCCGAGATGGCAGGAAGTCTTTGCCGGTCTGGGTGTCGCGGGTTATCGAAGCTATGGCCACACTTCGGTGCAAAGGTTTGGCCCAATCGGGAACGTGCACCTCGTTGCCGGCCAGAACAACGCCGGAAAAAGCAATGCCCTGCGAGTGTTTGCGGAACTTGGTCCGCTTGTCTCAAAGGGAGCTTTCTATCAGCATCAATTCGACATCGCCGGGGCACTTCCCGACGGGTGGCCTACCAACCAACCGTTGGTGGTTTCCATCGGATTGCGGTTGACGGATGAGCTTATGGACCTGTTTACGCTCGGCACGACGAATTCCGAGCCTTACCTCCGCGAGTTCTTTGAGTACGACTTGTTCAGTCACGGTTCGCACGGAGTTGTTTGGTTTGACTACGACATAGTAATTGAGGAAAACCGGTGCACCCCAAAGCTACGCGGGGATGTATTCCAGCAACGGATCGACAGCCTTCGTACTCCCGAAATAAGTCAGACGATTAGCCAAGTTGTGTCGATCGGCAACCTTGGATCCGTAAGTCCTTCGAGAGATGCGATGCGGCTGGTCCAACACGTCAATCCTTGGCGCTTTTTCCCTCCCGTGACGCAACTCGCCGCTGCGCGCCAACTCACGGCTGATGACGACGAAACCGATCTTATCGAGCAACAGAGTGTCTCAGGACGTGGGCTCATAAAGGGCCTCCAGAACTTAGCTCACCCCGACAGCAGCAACCGGAGGCGGGACGCTCCCCGATACGAGGCCATAAACCGGTTCGTGCGAGACGTCCTCGACGATGCCGAGGCTCGCATCGACACCAACGCGAGAGGAACAGAGCTGTTCGTCAAGACAAACGGTGTCGATCGGGAGCTTCACGACTTGGGAAGCGGCATTGAGCATCTGGTTTTGATTGCTGTGGCGTCAACCCTCGCACAGGACACGCTCGTGATAATCGAGGAGCCGGAGCTGTTCCTGCACCCTTCGCTGCAGCGCAAGCTTCTGACCTACATCGGAAATCAGACATCGAATCACTTCCTAGCCTCAACTCACTCGGCCCATTTGCTAGATTCGGCCAGCTCGTCCATTTCACACGTAGAACTCGTCGATGGCTTCTCGCAAGCAAGGCCCGCAATTGAGCCTGGGGAAAGAGCAGCGCTTGTAAGCGATTTAGGCTATCGGGCATCTGATTTGGTTCAGGCCAACTTCCTAGTTTGGGTAGAGGGCCCAAGCGACCGGACGTATATTCGCGAGCTTATTAGGCTTGCAAACTCCAATCTCGTTGAAGGTTCCCACTACTCCGTCATGTTCTACGGGGGTGCCTTGCTGAGGCACCTGAGCTTTGATGACCCCGAGGTCGACGACTTCATCAAGATGAGAGCCATAAATCGAAAGGCTGCGGTGGTCATTGATAGCGACATCGATGGCGCGCAGCGAACAGCTATCAACCAGACGAAACAACGGGTTGTAGATGAGTTCCGTAACGACGAGTTTGGCTTAGCCTGGGTGACCGCTGCGTATACGATCGAAAATTACGTGCATCACGATCTTCTTCGCCAAGCCGTTGCGGACCTTTATGGGGGTAAAACTCTGGCTATGGAACTTCCGGACACGAAGAGTCCATTGAAAAAAGGCTCTGTTATGGGGAGAAAGTCTGAGCCATCGAAGACACTCATTGCGAGCAGGGTCATCGAGCTCGCATCTGAGTCGGGCCGCACTTGGACCTCTGCACCGTGGAGACTGGATGCTCTCGAGATGGCCCATCGTCTGGCGGCTGAAATAGGGAAGGCAAACGGTAACTAGTTCTACGCGTTCGACTTTCGAGAGCTAGGAAAGGCTGAAGTCTGCAACCTCCGCTTGGGCTTAAAATCGTTGCGACCGAATGAGATGGCGCTAAAGTCGAGGAAATTGCTCAGGAACGGGGCTCCGAGATGCGAACCGAACACACACTAGATGGAAAACTCATTCACGCGTTGATGTCGCCCCCAATCAGGGTTTTGATTTCTCCGCCGCGGGACGGGTCATTGGATCGAGACGAACACATCGAACGGCTGAGCGAAGACTCGCTGGGGGAGTTTGAGTCGGAAGCTGACGACACAACCGAGTGGATGACCCGTAGTGATGCGTCCAGATACTCAGTCAAGCGGCTGCAAGTGGCATTTGAGGCCGAATCCAGGATTTCAGCAAGGCTTTATAGCCTTGTAGAGCAGCATCTTCTCAGAAATCTTGTATTTATCTGTGTCCTTATTGCACTGTTCACCGTATTTTTGCCTTTTGACAGGGTAGATACCCTGCAGAAATTGGCTCTTACAGTCTCGGCCTATTTAGGTGCCCTCCTGGCTGCCGCTCATCAGTTTCTGGCGCTTCGGATGGTTTGGACCCATCGGAATAGAAATAAGTGACGACTCAAGATGGGTCCACGGTGCCTGGCATCTTGGTGCCCCTGCCTAATACTGGGCCGGCTAACTTCACAGGGGAAGCTCAAACGCAGCTAGAGAACAGCGTGCGGGAATACGCAACTCAGCTGTCGATAACGGCCAAAGCGCTATGTAGCGACGAACTCGTCCTGGAGAGGCACGTAATACGGGCCGCGCATACCCTTTTTCCAGAGCAAGCGGGCGAGACGGCGAAGAAACTCATTGACTGGTCTAAACGAATCGGATTTGTCGTCCTGGGCTTCCTGTGCGTTCAGTTCATGAATGTCCTACATGCAGCCCAGGCAAAGCACCCGAACAGCTCGGGCGATATCATAGGACTTCTCGTCCTGCTCGTAGTCGCCGCGGCCTTCATCGGCGTTCCGCTTTTCTTTGAATTCGGTGGTATGCGAGCCAAGTTGAAAGTGAAACGAAACTAGGCGACGTGGAAATGTCGGTGGCTTTCCCCAAGCTCGTTCCATGGGTGTAAGTGGCAGCGGTGAAGCAATCAGTCGAATTCTTAGCCGACCGCCTCAGTCGCACCCATACGCGCACGGTTCGTTCGGGTTTTGGGTCGTGCAGCAGAAGCCGGCTCCGCCTCTCGGCTGGGTGCTCACTCGTTCAGAGCATGGCGTGTACGTGATGGACTGCTACGCATACTGCCGAGATAAGGGCGGCAAGCGACCATGGCTCAAGACGTTCGCCTCGCTCAATTCGGCGGTGGCCTGGATGCTGCAGCACGAACAGGACATCTGGGATCTGATCGACCGGAGCCAACCGGAACCAGATCATGTGATTGGCTAATACTTTGGCTTTAAATACTCATTGGTATATCCTGAGCTCATGCCTGTACCTACACCTATAGTCTCCCCAGAACCCCGCCGCCTCCTTCGCGATGTCGTACTCGACAAGATGCTCGCCGCCATCATGGATGGCACCCTTGAGCCGGGTGAGCGTCTCAATGACGATGAGCTGACCAAGTGGCTTGGGGTGTCTCGCACGCCTGTGCGTGAAGCCATCGCCCGACTTGCCGACTGGGGCTTGGTTGACATGGAGCCGAACCGGTACACCCGCATCGCCGAGGCTGATGAGAAGGTGTACGCCGAAGCGGATCAGTACCTTGGTGGGCTGCACTCTCTGGCATTGGAGTGGAGCGCTGGCCGACTCTCGACGGCGCAGAAGAAGACCGTGGCTAAGTCGCTCTCGGATGCCGAGAAAGCAATCAAAAATGAAGACCCGGCCGGTGTCCTGGCTCTCCTCGATGCTTACGGCGAGACGGTTCTTGCCAGCGGCAACGACCTATTTATCGCAGCCGAATTGCCGCTCCGCACAAGGGTCAAGTTCCTCACCCCAAAGGATGCGGGCAAGATCGACTGGACCGGCGTCGCTGTCTCTGCCGATCGATTGAAAAGGGCAGTCTCGTAGACCTCTGCATTAGGTCTTCAACCTAAGATCTCGATATGGGGAATCCGGCGCGTGAGCTTCTAACCATCTTTCGGGCTTGGAGCAGCGCTCAAGGTAGTAGCGGGGAGCCGTACGTCACTCGGGGCTGGGCAACGGGAGCCGAGCCTGACGGCGAGTACTTCGCCGCGATGGCAAGCCTGCTTCAAATACGCCGTGATCTAGACGACCTCGGGGATGCCGGCGCTGACGTCGACCATTACGACACGTATGTCAGCGCCTGGTTGCAGATGCTTCTCAACTATCCAAATCACTGGCAAGCTGCGGCATCTGGCGGGGTGGCCTTCCCGAAGTCAGACCTGGACCACCTTGCAGGGCTGGCCACATTGCTGGACATGACTCCGCGCCGCGTACTGCCGGCAGGAGGTCAGGATCTTCTTCGCAAGACCATCGCGGATGCTAAGACCCTGCTCATTGAAGACACGTCGCTGTCGAGTCAGTTGCAGACCTACTTAGTCCGATTGATCCGTGAAATCGAACGTGCTCTCGAAGACGAGGCGTTGGGTGATGAATTCGATTACCTAGCCAAGGCAGAAGACTTGTGGGTTGCGCTGCAGGCCGCTGCCGGTCAGTCACGGGGAAAAAAGACGGGGTGGAAGGCCGCCGCCGCCCGGCTCCTAATTCCTGCCGCCGGTGGGGTTCTTACCCATGCAGGTGAACTCGGCTTGGACGGAATCCAACAGGCACTCGGTCGTTGAACCCAAAAGCGCCTGACAAATCTGACTCCTGAGTAGCAAAGGATCCCTCTGCCTTTGAATTACAACTACCCACCACTCCTCAGCACGCTCCCCACTCGTTCCCTCTTTCCTGCTGTTTCGATCTCGGGCATCCAAGCCCCCGACTCGCTCGCGTGCTGACAACTCAAACCATTCCGATCATCTGTCGAGAGAGTTCACGTCCAAGGACCGTGGTAATCGTCTGCGGGTCCACGCCCTGAATCGGTGTGATGTTGTTCTGCTGCGTGTACTGGTTACCACCGGGTGCTGACTTCAGCGCCTCCACCAGGGCCTTGGCGTCGAGCCCGACACCGCCTCGCACGTAGACCGGTCGTACGTATCCACCACCGGAGTAGCCGGGGTAGCTGTTCCGGTTCATGGCTTCAAGAACCATCCGGTTACGGGGGTTTGCTGTAGCCCGTGCGTTTGCGACGAACTCGCCAGCGTGGACGACTCCCGCCACCTGATTGACCGAGCCAACCCCGGTGTAACCGCCTGCCATGTAGCCCTTGAGGCCAAGTCCCTTACCGACGACCTTCCGGAGCAAGAGCCCCTGAGTTTTGAGCTCAGTCGTAATCGTTTTGGCGTTTTTCCGGGCGTCAGTCAGGGCCGTCTGAGCGGCCTTAATCTGGGCACCGTAGTTCGCATCCGCCACCTGCTTGCCGATCGCGGCCGAGGTCGACTGAACCGACTTGTAGTCGGCGTTCACCGACTTGATACCGGCCCCTGAGAGCGCATCAAACGACTTAGCCATACGCAATGCCTCTACGGGTGCCAGCCCTGCAATCTGGGCGATTAGAGCGGGGCTGAGCCCCTTCTTCCTGAGCTTCTCGAGGATCGGTGCAAGCTGCTTCAGAGTGGCTGCCGTTCGGGACTGGCCTCGAGCGAACGACGACGCCGAGCCAAAGTCAGAGACACCTTGGTTTGAAAGGTTCGATGCCACCGACGAAGCCAACGACGACGACTTGTCTTTCAAATCACCGAGCTTGTCAGAGGCCTTCTCGACCGCTGCCCCGGCTTTGTCGGATGCCTTCTCGAGCTTCAGCATGCGCACTTCGGAGCGGTTCGCCTGAGCAATGAAAGCGGCCCGTGTCTTGGAGGAATACGCGGACGCATCCTGGCCCATTGAGTAGAGCGAACGCACACCCTCGCCCGAGTCGAATTCGCCCGCACGCACTGTAGATCGGAACGAAATACGATCGGAGGACGAAGCCCCGGTAGGTGCATCCTGCGCTGCCTTCAAAGCCTTCTCAGCAGCCGCCGTGCGAGCCTTGGCGGTCGCCAGCCGGCCCTTAGCTGCTGCCGACTTAAGCCGGTCGTAGTCAGCCTGAGAACGCTTCTGAGCAGCCTCCGCGTCGTCTAGCTTCCGCTTGGCAGCACCAACAGCAACGGGGCCACCCTGAGCAAACCTAGGCAGAGATCCCGAGTTGAGCGCGACCAATGTTCCAAGCCCGTACTTGTGCACTGAGGACGCTTTCACAACGAACTCGCCGTTAGAGAGCAGCGTGGGGATGCTGTCGGAAGTCGACGTCCCAGGGCCCCGAACGGAACCGCCTACGGCCTTGCCCGGCACCTTGAACGAACCATCCACGGGCAGACCGGTCTTATTGGCCGCGAGAACCGCAGTGATTCCCACGGTTCGAGCCCGAGTGATCTCGTTCAGGGTGCCGTTGAAAGCAAACAACGCCTGGGTGGCTGCTGCGACACCAGTCAGCCCGATAGCCGTATTCACGTTCTTGGGAATCAAGCCGAGACGATCGGCGTAAGCAACCGCCTGCCCTTTCGTGAGGCCGAACTGCTGGCCCTGAGCGATAAGAGCCTCACGGCCCCTACTGACCGCCGCTGCCGCCGCCTTCTGACTGCCGGTGCTCGTGTAGATCGCACTGGCCGACGCTAGGGCGGACGAACCAATCGTGTCGAGAGCCGCCGCGTTCGCGCGGCCCTTTTCCGTGCCGACGTCGAGCGTGCGCCCGTTCTCCTTAAGTGCGCTCGTGGCATCGTCAATCGACGCCTGGAAATCGCGGGTGGTGCTGTTCACGTCGAACTGCGACTTACCAAAGTTGCTGATCGCGTCTGCGAGATCCTGAATGTCACCGCTAGCGGCGGTAGCCGTACCCGAGAGGTCCGCGAGCCCATCGGCCTGCTTCTTAGCTGCAGTAGTCGCCAGGTTCGCCGCCAGCTCGCCCTTACCCTGCGCAAGGTTCAACAGCTCCTGCTTAGAGAGATTCTTTCCCGATGCCGCTGCAAGGTCAGTCAGTGCCGACGCGTAATCGGGCATCGTCTTAAGCAACTTCTGAGCCGTGTCTTCGCCACCACCCGCTGCCTTTACCAGCTTGTTGAACCCGTCCGCCGCCGAGGGAAGATCCGAGCCCGCTAACTGTCCAAGAGTCGTGCCGATCTGACCAAACTGAGCTTTGAACCTGCGGCCCGTGTCACCTAGCCCGATGCCGACACCGGCGAAAAGATCCCCAGTCGTCCGGTTGGCTTCCTGCGACGAATCAGACAGGTAATTGAGCGCGTCGCCAACACCTTTCGATTCCTCTGACACCAGGTCAAAGAACCCGCCGCCGCCGCTGAACTGACTGTTCAGGCTTTTTAGGTCACCGAGCTTAGAAGCCGCGTTCAGCTTCGACACCTGGTCGCTAGTCAGATTCGCCGTGGTCCCCAGACCGCTCAAGGCTGCCGTAGCGACCGCGACGCCAGCGACGACACCACCGCCGATACCAAAGCCCTTAGCCAGCCGCGTACCGGTCACGTTCATGGTTTGGAGTGCTGCGCGAGCTGCCGCAACTTTGGGAACCATCGACAGGAAACCACCACCGACGAGAGCCGACGCTGCCACCACCGTCCCGAGCGCAAGGGCCGTCTGCTGCACACCAGCCGGTGCCTGCCCAAACGCATTCACGAGCCCGGTAGCACCCTGTGTGAGGTCGCGAAGAGCACCGTTGGCCCCAGAGCCCGTCTTGATGAGAGCCGTGTCGAGAGAGCCGCCAAGCTGCTCGATGTCGCCCTTGAGGTTGTCGAGCTTAATCCGGGCAGTCTCAGCCGCGTACCCGGTGTCATTGGTTTGATTTATGTACTTCTGGATGCCGTCGGCACCTTCGCTGTACAGCACGTTTGCAGCTCGCACGGCGTCCGAACCGAAGATGATCTTGGACGAGGTGGCCTGCTGCTCAGGGCTCAGTTTCTTGAGTGCTGTCTGGTACTGACCAGCAAAGTCGGCAATACCGACGAAATTACCCCTAGCGTCATAGGCGCTGATGCCCAGCTTCTTGAACTCATCGGAGGCCTGCTTAGACTGCGGAACTAGAGCCTGCAGCATGGTCTTTAGAGATGTACCGGCATCGGATCCTAGGAGCCCCTTGTCGGCAAAAGCGGCGAGTACACCAGTCGTTTCCTCGACGCTGAGGCCCGTCTGGTTCGCCACCAACCCGGCCTGCCCGAGCGCTGCAGAAAGGTCGGATACGTCACCGACCGCTTTACCCGCACCAGCCGCTAGGAGGTCGGCTACGTGGCTTGCCTGGCTACCGTTGAGGTTGAACTGCTTCAGCGTGATTGCTGTCTGCTGAGCTGCGTCCGCGACTTCGAGGCCACCCGCTGCGGCGAGGTTCAGAGCGCCGGCTAGACCACCGCCGAGAATGTCTTTTGAAGTCAGGCCAGCTTTCGACAGTTCCTCGATCGCGTTCGCTGCCTCCGTGGCCGAGTAGACCGTCTTAGCACCCGCGTCGATCGCAGCGTCTCGGAGCTGCCCCATAGTTGCGGCAGACGCATGGGTAGCGGCCTGAACATTCGAGATCGCCTGATCGAAGTCGGCAAACTTCTTGACCGAGATAGCCACCGACGCCGCCGCGACGACACCAAGCGACGTGAGGCCCTTACCGAGCCGGTCGAACGCCTCGCGCTGCTGTGCCAAACGCTCAGCAGCCGTACCCGTCGCCCTGGTGGCCGCTGCGGCCTGATTCATGCCGGATACGTAGTTGGAAACGTTAGCTACTAGGGAGACTCGAGTGATTCGGTCGGAAGCCATACCGGCCTCGCTTTCTGCCCCTAGGGGCGCAAGATGGGGGAAAAGTCAGCGGCCCTAAACGGCCGAGTCGTCTTCGGTTTGGACAGCAGAGGCAAGACCGGGCCGGGACTCTGACCAAGAGCGGTCGTGGCTCACACGGACCACGTTGGCGACGATCGTCATCCACGTATCCGGGTCGGAACGAGGCAGGTCGTGGAGTCGGCACCAGTCGCGGATCTCCTGACGCCACACGTTGAAACCGCCCTGAGACGCCCAATGCGAGTCGTCATAGGTGAGGATCCAGTCAGGGAGATCGGCCGTCTCTTCACGCTGCTTACGGCGGACCACTAGCGGCGCATTCCGTAGACGCCGCGAGCTTTCCGGGCAGGCGGCAACACGTCTTCTTCGAGAGCCGGAATGCCGAGAGTGGCGAGCAAACGAGCAAGAGCAAGCCGCTGCTGACGAGCCTCCGCAATCGCCGGATGCACCCGGTCACCCTGCGACGACGAGATCATCACCCCGTCCGACGCGACAGCAGCATCCATCTGCACAATGCGGTCACGGGTGCGGCAAGCCTCCTCGAGAATCGCCAGCTCGTGACCAGCCCAATCAAAGTCAGCCGTACCGGAGTCCCACAATTTGCGGCCCGCGGCGTTCAACCCCCACGGTGTAGGGACTGCCGGTTGAGACTGCTTAGCGTTCATGAGATCCGCTCCAATTCAGGGGACTTAAGGGGGTAGGGGGCACTGTTTTGAGGGCCGGGGAGAGAAGGGTTGCCGCCCCGGAGGTCCACCAGGTGTGGACGCCTGACCCCCGGGGCCAGGGGTGCGTGCACACCAGAGCTTCTAGGTGCGCAACCTCGTAGGCTTACCGGCGTGGATCCCAAAACACTGCTGGCTTTGATGTTCGGTGTGTCGGCGGCGCTGCCCCTTTGTGGGATTGGCTGGTCGATAGCCGAGGGAGTGAAGGAGCGCACTCGGCTGAAGGTGGCCAAGCCGGGAACGCTTGCAGAGTTCAATCTCAAGAACGAAGCAGCGGCTGGTCTGGCATCTCGGCGGAGCCTGGTGTTGTCTCCTGTTCGCGACTTAGCCTTTGTCGGAGGGGGCGTCGTGGTTGCCTCAATAGCGGGGATCTTGTCGCTGTACATCTTGTGATGTCGCGGCCTAGCCTTCGGCAAGGGCGCGGATGGTGGTGTCATCCAGTGCGCCTAGCTCGCTTGGCTTGTAGATCACGAAAGCCCAGTTATCGACGAGGTTCGTGGTGCTGGCCTGAGCGGTCCACAGTTCAACCACGTCTGCTTCTGCTGCCGGGTTGTCTGCGATGTAGCGCTCGACAAGGGGCTCGAGGCGGGCGGCGAATGCCTGACTGAGGATGGCCTTCGTGAGGATGGTGTCGGCGCTGAGCTGCGCGTTGGTATACATCCGGTCGAGGTCGCGGGGTGCGCTGCCGTCTTGCCAGTCGAGGTTGCTCACGCGGTCGAGTGCGTCGCGGTAGCTGACCGTGTCGACGGTGGGTGCGTTGGCGCGGAGACCGAACAGGTTGCGCTCGAGGTCGGCCTGACGTTTGCGGGACTTGGTTGTCTGCTGCTCGCTCAGTGCCGTCAGTTGATCCTTGGTCGCGACGTACTGCTTGGCGATAGCGATCCGCTTGCCTTCGCCGGAGAGGCTGGTGTTGCCCTGAATGCTTTTAATCGTGGCCTGGTAGGCGGTGCTCAGCACCGTGGCCCGATCCTGTTCTGGCGTTGCCATGGTGTGTCTCCCTTGTCGTCGGCCCGGGGTTCTGGTGGCCTAAGACAAGGGTCGAGCGACTGCCGCAAACGGCGCTCGGTAACTTCCGTTTGCGGCAGTCGGGGGTGTTAGTGCGCCCGGTATTGCTTCGCTGAGGCGGTGTCGATGCTCCACTGACCGCCGACCCGTTCGGCTTTTAGCCGGCCCCGTTTGCAGGCCTCGCGCACACCCCGTTGGGTTAGCCCGGTGATGGTCGCGGCTTGTGCCGTAGATACCCAGTTACGCTCTGCCCTGACGGGTGGTGTATGCACCAGGGGCAGGGGCGCGCCCGCATTGGATTCCCAAGTGATTGCGGCGACGTGGAGGGCAGTGAGCACGTTGTACAGCTCGCCGTCCCCCATCTCGTTTGCTTGGGTGCGCCATTTGGAGAGCTGCCCAGTTCGGCGCATTCGTGCTGCTACACGGGCAGGGACTAAGACGGTTGGCCCATCGAAGTAGTAGGACTCTGCCGCTTTGGGTTCCCGACCAGAGCGGGGGTTGGTGGTGGTCATTTCCCCTGCCCATCGATCGTGGCGAATGCGGGGCATGTGTCGTCGTGGAAGATCTGCGCCACGGTGACTTGGGGACTGATCTCGACCATTCGCAATTCGGCGTTGCAGTCGGGGCAGAGGGAGTCTGAGATCGGTATCCCGAACGCGTTGCGGGTCATCGGTTGCCCCCGTCACAGCCGGGATGCGTGGCCTGATCTTTCAAAGCGGGGCTCATGGTCAGGTGACAGACGGAGCAAAGAGCGACACTCTCCCCCTGCTGTTGCACTGTCTCAGTTGCCGCACTTGCCTCACTTATGTTGTTAAGTGAGGCAAGTGCGGCAAGTGCGGCACCCGAGACGACTGAGGCATGTGCCGCACTTGGGGCATATTTGCCGTAACCGTTCTTTTCGATGTGCCCGCGCTTGGCGGCTCGTGAGAGGTAAGAGCGCACGTCGCCGGGGCTCATCCCTAGGTCGGCGGCTACTTCGGCTGGTTTGCATCCAAGAGGCCGGTGGTTGACGTAATCCACCACTGCACCGATTGCCTCGCCTAGGTCGACGTCATCGGGCTTGTTCACGATGTCAGTAACGCTGATCGTGGATTCGCCCAAGTAGTCGACCCGGGCCACAGAGGCAACGTCGCCGCCAGCTAGGGGCACGTCTGTGGATACCAGGTTGAACGAGAACGAGTCGCCCCGGCTTTCGGAATAGTTCGACTTGTCGACGCTGGCGACCCGCTGCCCGGTGTCTTCGTCGGTCACAAAGAGGATGACACTGCGGGCGGTGTCCCTGAATGCGTGCGAACCGCTGAGCAAATCGCGGGTGTCGCCGGTCCCTTTTCGAAAATGCATGAGCGCCACAATCGCCACGTTCAGCTCGCCGGCTAGGGCAGTAAACGGGTTCAGTGCCTTTCGCACTTCGGAGGTCTTATCGAGGTTCGCCCCGTCCATCATTGAGGTCAGAGGATCGACAATGATGAGCTTCGCGCCGGACTGAATGACGGCCTGGCGGATGCGTCCAAGATCTTCCGCGATCGACGGAACTTCGCTGAGTTCCATCCCCTCTACCTCTGTTCGGATGGTCAGTGAGAACACCTGAGACATGTCCGCGCCTGCCGCGATGAGACGCGGGGCGACGACTGTAGCTAGGTCGTCTTCGTGGCCGACGAGCAGCACGCTCGAGGGCTTGCTAGCGAATTCTCCGTCAAGAGATCCACGGGTCACTTGGGAGGCGAGCCACAGTGAGAACGTCGATTTACCTTCGCCACCACGGCCCGCAAAGATCGTCGCTGTACCCATCGGGATACGGCCTTTCCAAAGGAACGTTTGACGCTGCGGGGCCACCGTTCCCATGGGCGTGAGAATCATCGTCCGGGCTGCGGGCTTGGTGTCGGTTGCTAGGCTGCTGGCGGTCATTCGGTGACTCCCCACGCTGCGGCGAGATCTCCACCGGGGTAGTTGCTCGCTGCGTCCTCTTCGCGTGCTGCTCGACGTTTCTGCAGGTCGGCCCAAGAGAGGTACTCGCCTTGCGGTTTCGGTTGCCGGAGCGTCATCTCGAAATAGAGCCTGTCGGCTTCGCCCTTGTGCGTCTGGATCTCCGAGTCACGGGAGGCGCGGCCCTGCTGGTAGGCGAACTCCCACAGCTGCGTAAGAGCGGGGGAGAGCTGCCAATAGTGCGCGTAGCCGAGGACGAGATCCATGGCGAGTCCGTCCAAGTAGTTCTCGGCCTTCTCGCTGAGCACTATGCGGTGGGGATACTCGTTTCGAGCCGCCAGAAGTGGCTGCGCACAGTCGTTGTCGATGACGGTGGTATCGCCTAAACTTGCTTGCTTCAGCCCGCCAGCCGGAACTTGTGCCGCCTCGGTTCCGATACCGGGGCGGTTCTCTTTTGCGGTCACGCAGCGTCACCCCGCAGAAGAGTGGCGATACGGTCTCGCTGTTCGGGCGTGAGCGGAGGGGCCTCGGCGACCAACCGGGCCACATGATCCTCGAGCCGAGCGGCCTTAAGGTCGCGTCGGGCATTGATCAGATCAGGATCATCCGTAGGGCGAGAGCGGGTAAGAGCGGCGAGTCGCGCGCGTTCTGTTGTCCAAGACAAGTAAAGCCTCCGAGCATGAGAAATAACCCTCTGCTGGGAGGCGGCTTGGCTCCAGGTGCTGTATTCCGATTTCTCGGAAGCATCGCCATCTGAGCTACTTAAGTATAGCTGCTAAAAGCGAAAGCGTGACTTCCGCGACATTCTCGTTGGCCAGCTTTGAAAAGGCGGCATGCACGACTTCTTCACGGCGACTCATGGACAATGCGCACAGATGGCATTTGAAGTCGTAGCGCCCTCTTGACCCGGAGTCAGCACGATCTTCGAGGAGCTCATCTTCTGACAAGACGCGGTTACCGACGAGCACAGTTCGTGAAGACTTGGGTAAATCGGCAATGGGTAGACCGCCTCGGTAATAGTGACCAGCGCGCAACCAACGCGGCGACACTTGGCCACCGACGTCACCCCAGTAGAACGAGTCGATGAGCCAGGGCCGGCCGACGTGGGACTCGGCGTTACAAAAGATGGAGAGCCGTCGGGTCGAGTCGTCTCGGTCGTACGTGAGCACCGACTTGAGGGGGCGTCTAGGGGCGGAGGTCATTTGCCGCAACCTTTCTCGTTGTTGTCCCTTCGGCAGGATTCGAACCTGCGGCAAGAGATTAGAAGTCTCTTGCTCTTCCGCTGAGCTACGAAGGGTTGGTGCCCAGGCCGTGGACGGCCTGGGCTTCCGGCTGGTGCTGCCGGATCGGTGCTGCCGTCATGCCTCCTTGGCGCTATTGACGGATTTCGCGGTGGTGGCACGCCGCCAGAGCCGAACGGGGTCTACGCCAGCGGCGGCGCAATCCACCATCAAGCCTGCTACGTCGATGTGTAGCGGGTCATCAATTCGAAGGCCAGCCTCCGTCGCGACATTCGCGAGCCGTGTCGAGAATGCCTCGGCCTTTGTCCGAGCGATAGTCGAGCCGGTCTCGAGCGGTCCGTATGTAGCCTGTTCCATGATCGTTCCTTTGATAGGGGTTGCGATTGTGCCTCCGGCTTGAGCGGTAACTTGAGCCGGAGGCGTTCCTGTTCGGTCTATGACCGCCAGTCGATCCCAACGGTGTCGGGATCGAAGTTTCTGACTCCTCGTCCCACGGGACGAAGAGTGATGATGGCGAGAGCATCGATGACGGCGCGTTTGCGGGGCACCGTCAGTGCGGCCCAGGACGCTGCTACATCGTCTGCGCCCACCAGAGGCCCGAGCAGATCCACCCGACCCGCGTCAGCGAGTTCAGCTTCTATGGCGCTCAAGCGGCTCCGCAGGCGCTCGGTAGCGGTTCTCAGTTGTCCACTTGTCAGGGTGCCGTCTGCAAAGTCAAGAGCTAGGATGTCGAGCCGTTCGCGCAACCCGACTGCTTCCAGCTTGAGACGCTCCGTGTCGGGCTGATTCGTAGTCTGCGTCAACTCACGGGCGTCGGGCTGGGAGAGTCTGGCGACCATGACCGTTTCGACGAACTCTTCGACTGGTTGTGCTCGTCTAGCGAAATGCCCGCCCGCCCCGCTGCATCTGTACGCGGGAACACCTTTGCGGGCATTCCCGCCGGCGTGGACTTTAGCGTTGCAAACCCCACAGACGGCCAGCCCAGAAAGAAGGTATCGGCCGCGCTTGGGGGCGCTCAGACGGGTCGGGTTCCGCAATGCGGCATTTACGGCCTCCCACGTACTCTCATCCACGATGGGAAGCCACTCCGCTTCCGCCACGATCTCCCCTAGGTGCGAGCGCTTTCCCATATACCTAGGGTTCGTAAGCACCATACGAACGGAATAGTGCTTCCAAGGGGACGGCTCGCCTCGGTGTTCGGGGGAGTAGCGCTTCTGGCCCGTGAAGAAACCTGCCGCGTTCCATGTTCTGGCGATCTCGGCTAGAGGGACACCGGAGAGGAAAGATTGGAATGCCTCCGAGACGGCTGCTGCTTCTTCCGGGCGAATGACTACGCCGTCGTCCTCGTATCCAAAGGGTCGTCGTCCGGAGGTGCGCCGCCCTTTGGCTGCCGCTTGCGCCGTTGCTCGTTTCTGTCGTTCGCCTTTCCGACGAGCTTCGAATCGGGCAATACCAGCGAGCATGGTTGCCCGAAATTCGCCGTCCGCCGTTGTCAGATCAATTTCTCCGTCGACAGTAAGAACTTTTACTCCGGTGTCGGTGAGGGTGACGAGGTCGCCTATCGTGCGTAGGAGCCGGTCTAGGTCGACGGCGATCACTACATCGCACTTCTTTGCTCGAGCATCCCTGAGGAGCCGCGCCCAGGCCGTGTTAGCACCCCGGGCTTTCGATGCGGAAGTGTCGTTGTCGACGTACTCTTCAGACACGGCCCAGCCGCGAGCCTTGGCAAGGGAAAGGCACCTGTCTCGCTGTCGGTCGATGCCCTCCTGAATATCCAACGATTGACGGAAGTAGAGGGCAGCGCGCGTCTCGGGTCTCGCATGTTTAGCATTGTTCGGCTGCATGACTTAAGTATGCGCACAAGTTGTCCTTCTTCTCGCCTGGACGCTCGCCGACCTCGACGCCCAGGACCGCCCGGATGCCGGTCACGTCGGAGCGGCCCTCGCGCTCAGGAGGCCGCGGTGATCCCGGGCCTCGGCGAAATCGGCGATGCCGAGGTCGTCGCCCTCCTCGGGGGTGTGGGTCGAGACCGCGCTGAAACCGCCGGCGATGACTTCGCCTCGGTTGTCTGGTCGTGCCTTGTCGAACCGGGCGATTCGGTGGGCGGGGTGCTCCGAGCGGCCTTCGGGCAGGCGGGGGCCTTCGACGTCCTCCGCCGCGACGACTCCGACGTCGTTCGAGCGCTGGTGGAGGCAGGATTCGGCACGGAGGGTCTCGACATCGCTGCGGCAAAAGCCCGCTGGGCTCCGCGGCTCAACCCGGTCGCGATCCGCTCCGCCCTTCGCGCCGCGAGCATCGCGGGGGCGCGGCTGCTGCTCCCGGGCGATCCGGCGTGGCCGACGAGCCTCGACGAGCTGGGGCTGCACGCCCCCGCGACGCTCTGGATCCGGGGTGATGCGAGCGCGCTGTCCTCCCGGCCCTCGGTGGCATTGGTGGGATCGAGGGCCTCGTCGAACTACGGGGAGCAGGTCGCAACCGAACTCGGCACAGGGTTGGTGCTCCGCGGGTTCGGCGTGGTGTCGGGCGGCGCCTACGGTATCGACGGGGTAGCCCATCGAGCGGCCCTCGCGTCCGGCGGCCTCACCGTCGCCATCATGGCCGGGGGAGTCGACCGCTTCTATCCGGCGGGGCACCATGATCTTCTCGTGCGCGTGGCCGAGACCGGCGCGGTCGCCTCGGAGGTGCCGTGCGGCACGGTGCCGTCGCGCTGGAGGTTTCTGCAGCGGAATCGCGTGATAGCTGCGCTGACCGCAGCGACGGTCGTCGTCGAGGCGGGTCATCGGTCGGGCGCGCTCAACACGGCCGGTCACGCGCGGAGCCTCGGGAGGCCCCTGGGTGCGGTGCCGGGGCCGGTCACGTCGCCCTCGTCGGCCGGGTGTCATCGATTGCTGCGCGACCCCGAGGTCGTGCTGATCCAGGGGGTCGACGACATCGTGGGCGCCGCTAGCCCCGATCTGGTCGATACGTCTTCCGGCGGTACCGGACGCCGGAGGTCCGCCGCCGAACACCGCGTGCTCGACGCACTGAGCGGGCGGCAGGCCCGCCACGAGGATCGCATCGAGCGGGAGTCGGGGCTGACGGCGGCCGAGGTGCAGGCGACTCTCGCCGTGCTCGAGCTCGCCGGTCAGGTCGAAGAGCGCGAGCGGGGGTGGGTGCGGCTCGTGAGATGACGAGGCGCCATCCGGGCGACGGGGTGCCGCGCCTCGTCGCCGTCCGGGCGGGCTTACGCTGGCGTCGTGGACGACACCCTCGCGCGCGACATCGACGACTTCCGGTCGTGGCTTCGCTCCGCCCGCGGGCTGAGCGAGCACAGCATCCGCGGGTACGGGGCCGATCTCGCCGACCTGCTCGCTTTCGTCCGCGGCCGACTCGATGAGGATCCGCGCACGGCCGGCCTCGACCTCGAGACCCTGCGCGACTGGCTGTGGGAGTCCACCGACCGTGGCCTCGCCCGCTCCACCATCGCCCGGCGATCGGCCTCCGCCCGCGCCTTCACGCGATGGCTGCACGAGACCGGGCGGGTCGACGTCGATCCGGGTGTCCGGCTTCGAGCGCCGAAGGCGGAGGGTCACCTGCCGCGGGTGCTGACCCGGGACCAAATGGGCGGGATTCTCGATGAGCTGGCCGCCGCAGCCGTCGGCGGCGACGCGACCGCCCTCCGCGACCTGGCCGTCGTCGAGCTGCTCTACGGGGCGGGGCTCCGCGTCGGCGAGCTCGTCGGCTGCGACCTCGGCGACGTCGACTTCGAACGGCTCGTCGTGCGCGTGCTCGGAAAGGGCGCGAAGCAGCGCGTCGTCCCCTTCGGAGTGCCGGCGTCGGCCGCCCTCGACGACTACCTCGCCCGGGGCCGACCACAGCTCGCAACAGGCGTCGACGCCGATCGTGCAGCGCTCTTCGTGGGGCGATCGGGCTCGCGTCTGGGGGCACGGTCGGTCTACGCGCTGGTGGCCCGGATCCTCGAGCCTCTTCCGGGTTCAGGCCCGGCGGGGCCGCACGCGCTGAGGCACACGGCCGCGACTCACCTGCTCGACGGCGGGGCCGACCTCCGTGCCGTGCAGGAGCAGCTCGGTCACGCCAGCCTCGGCACGACGCAGATCTACACGCACGTCTCGACCGAACGCTTGCGCGAAAGCTATCGATCGGCGCACCCCCGCGCCTGACGTTCTCGGGTTACAGGGGCCGTGTCGGCAGGAGAACGGAGCGGCGCAGCTCGCCGAGGAGGAGGAGCGGCGACACGTAGCGGCCGTCGACCCGGGCCCCGAGGTGGAAGCAGGGCTCCGACGACGCGCAATGGCCAGGCTCGACCACGCCGATGGGTTGCCCGCGGTCGACGTGCTGACCACGGGCCACAATCGCGCGCACCGGCTCGAAGCTCGACAGCACTCCGCCCGCGTGCTCGAGCGACAGCACCTGCCGATCGACGACGGTTCCGGCGAAGTGCACGACGCCCGCCTCCGGGGCGACGACGACCACACCCGGCATCGACGCCACGTCGATACCGCGGTGGCCCTGCGACCAGACCGCGCTGGGTGCTTCATACGGTGTGACGACCCGGTGGGGTGGGGGAGACGGCCACGACCAGCGCCCTGCGACCGCAGCACCGGGATCCTTCGCGACGACCGTGGCGACAGTCGCTCCGGCAGTCGTGACCGCTCGGACGGGGGAAAGCTGCGGGGCCAGGCCGAGAGCGACGGCGAGCAGGAGCGTTGCGAGAAGGCGGAGAACCATGCCCCCAATGCTCGCGTCGGCGCAAGCGCCTCGGCGGGCGTAGGGTCTTTCTGTGCACAACGATTCGTGCACGTCGCATGTGGGGAGGCGGCGGTCACGAGTCGCTGCTTCCTGAATAATCTTGTCGGTCTCGCCGCCCCAGGCTGGATCGACGGCTTGGAAAGTAGAGAACAGTGTCCGACACGACATCCACCACTCCGCCCGGAGAAGCGAAGAAGCTCGAGAGGCGGGTGACGGCCCTCGCTGTCGCCGCGGCCGTCGGCGGGTTCCTCTTCGGATTCGATTCCTCCGTCATCAACGGTGCGGTCGACTCGATTGCTCAGCAATTCGGCATCCCCGCTGCAGCCACCGGCATCACGGTCGCCTCGGCCCTTCTGGGCTGCGCCGTCGGCGCCTATGTCGCCGGCCGTCTCGCCGATCGCTTCGGTCGCATCAAGGTCATGCTCCTCGGGGCGATCCTGTTCTTCGCCTCGTCGATCCTCGCCGGTCTCGCTTTCGCGGTCTGGGACTTCGTGCTGTGGCGCGTCATCGCCGGCATCGGCATCGGCATCGCGTCGGTCATCGCTCCGGCGTACATCTCGGAGGTCTCGCCGAAGGGCATCCGCGGTCGTCTCGGCTCGTTCCAGCAGCTGGCGATCACGCTCGGTATCTTCGCCGCCCTGCTCTCCGATCAGCTTCTCGCGACCGGCGCGGGCAGTGCCTCGGCGATGCTCGGGCCGTTGGAGGCCTGGCGTTGGATGTTCATCGTCGGCGTCGTCCCCGCCGCGGTCTACGGCATCCTCGCTCTGCGTCTTCCCGAGTCGCCTCGCTACCTCGCGGGCGAGGGCCGTCGCGACGAAGCCCGGAGCGTACTCAGTCAGATCGTCCCGACCGAGACCGTCGAGACCAGCCTCCACGACATTGAAGACGCCATCAACACCGAGGCGAAGCTCGCCAAGAAGTCGAGCGTCCGCGGGCCGGTCGCCGGTCTCCAGGGCATCGTCTGGGTCGGAATCATCCTGGCCGTGCTGCAGCAGTTCGTCGGCATCAACGTGATCTTCTACTATTCGACGACCCTCTGGAAGGCCGTCGGCTTCCAAGAGAGCGACGCATTCCTCATCTCGACGATCACCTCCGTGGTCAACGTCGCCGTCACCTTCGTGGCGATCGCCCTGGTCGACAAGGTGGGCCGTCGTCCGATGCTGCTCGCCGGTTCGATCGGCATGACCATCAGCCTCGCCGCGATGGCCGTCGCGTTCAGCCAGGCCGACATCGTCTCCGGAGACCCGCAGCTCCCCGGTGCCTGGGGCCCCATCGCCCTTGTCGCGGCCAACCTCTTCGTGGTCTCGTTCGGCGCTACCTGGGGCCCGCTCATGTGGGTCCTGCTCGGTGAGATGTTCCCGCCGAGCATCCGTGCGGCCGCCCTCGGCATCGGTTCGACCGCCAACTGGATCGCGAACTTCGTCGTGACCGTCGCGTTCCCCGTCTTGTCGGCGATCAACCTGACTCTCGCGTACAGCATCTTCGCCTTCTTCGCCCTTCTGTCGTTGATCTTCGTGTTCTTCAAGATCAAAGAGACCAAGGGTCGCTCACTCGAAGAGATGGGCACGGCGGCGGTCGGAGCGAACGCTTAGGATCCCACCGCTCGCGACACACACGGACGCCCTGTTCTCCAGACGGAGACGGGGCGTTCGTGGTGTTACTATTAGCAAGCAGTCTGCTTGCAGGCTGACTTCGCGTGCCCTAGCCGTATGTGCATCAGCACAAGACGCGGCGGCAATTCCACCCATTCGGTCTCTCGACGATCATCACGATCTCGGGGGCGGGTGTGAGGCCGGGCACCAGGCAGAGGCGACCGACCGGTCGTCCATTCAACCGAAAAGACGCGCGTCTTCGCGCGTAGAGAAGGAGAACGGCCATGGCCGTCGTCACCATCCGCCAGCTGCTCGACAGCGGCGTTCACTTCGGACACCAGACCAGGCGCTGGAACCCGAAGGTCAAGCGATTCATCCTCGCGGAGCGCTCCGGCATCCACATCATCGACCTCCAGCAGTCGCTCGGTTACATCGACAAGGCGTACGACTTCGTCAAGGAGACGGTCGCCCACGGCGGCACCATCCTCTTCGTCGGCACCAAGAAGCAGGCTCAGGGGTCCATCTCCGAGCAGGCTATCCGCGTCGGCCAGCCGTTCGTCAACCAGCGCTGGCTCGGTGGTCTCCTGACCAACTTCCAGACGGTTTCGAAGCGCCTCGCTCGCATGAAAGAGCTCGAAGAGATCGACTTCGACGACACGACTCAGGGCTTCACCAAAAAAGAGCTCCTCATCAAGAAGCGCGAGCTCGACAAGCTTCACAAGACTCTCGGCGGTATCCGCAACCTCACGAAGACGCCGTCGGCTCTCTGGGTCGTCGACACCAAGAAAGAGCACCTCGCGATCGACGAGGCCAAGAAGCTCGGCATCCCCGTCATCGGCATCCTCGACACCAACTGCGACCCCGACGAGATCCAGTTCCCGATTCCGGGCAACGACGACGCGATCCGTTCCGTCGGTCTGCTGACGCGCATCGTCGCCGACGCCGCTGCCGAGGGCCTCATTCAGCGTCACCAGAAGCCCGAGGCCGGTGAGACCCCGGTCGAGCCCCTCGCCGAGTGGGAGGCCGAGCTGCTCGCGCAGTCGACCGACGCTCCCGCCGCTGACGCTGCCCCGGCTGCCGACGCCTCTCCTGCCGCCGACGCTGCCCCCGCTGCCGAGCCGACCGAAGAGAACGACGCCGACGCTCAGGTCGCCGAGAAGGCACTGGGCGAGCCCGTCGCCAACCCGGTCGCCGAGGCCGACCCCGAGGTCGCGAACGCGGTCGACGCCGACGCTGCTGCTGTCGACGCCGCCGACGCCAAGTAACACCCTCCCCGTCGGGATCATCGGGCGTTTCGGCGCCCGGTGATCCCTTCCTCACGATTCAGCCTCTGATCCACGAAAGGTGGGCACATCTATGGCCAACTACTCACTTGCCGATGTCAAGGTGCTTCGCGACCGTCTCGGCGCGGGCATGCTCGACAGCAAGAACGCACTCGTCGAAGCCGACGGCGACCTCGACAAGGCGATCGAGATCCTCCGCGTCAAGGGCCTGAAGGGCGTTGCAAAGCGCGAGGGTCGCACGACGACCGCCGGTCTCGTGACCGCCAAGCCCGGTACCGCCGGCACCGCCACGATCATCGAGCTCGCCAGCGAGACCGACTTCGTTGCGAAGAACACCAAGTTCATCGCTCTGGCCGAGACCGTTCTCGACGCTGTCGCCGCCTCGGGCGCCGACGACGCCGCGACCGGCAACGCTGCCATCCTCGCGGATGACCAGACGGTCGCCGCGTATGTCGACCAGGAGGCCGCCCTTCTCGGTGAGAAGGTCGAACTCCGCACCGTCGCTACCGTGCCGGGCACCGAGTTCGCCATCTACCTCCACAAGACCTCCAAAGACCTGCCCCCGCAGGTCGGTGTGGTCGTCGGGTACACCGGTGGCGATGCCGAGACCGCTCGCTCCATTGCGCAGCACGTGGCCTTCGCTGACCCGAAGTTCATCAGCCGCGACGAGGTTCCGGCCGACGAGGTCGAGCGCGAGCGCGCCATCGTCACCGAGACCGCGAAGAACGAGGGCAAGCCGGAAGCTGCTCTGCCGAAGATCATCGAGGGTCGCCTGACGGGCTTCTTCAAGGAGATCGCCCTTCTCGACCAGGCCTATGCCAAAGACAGCAAGCTGTCCGTGCAGAAGGTCCTCGACGAGGCCGGCATGACCGTTCAGGGCTTCGCCCGGATCAAGGTCGGCGCGTAGCGTCTTGCATGATTGGGGCCTGAGACGATCACTCGTCTCGGGCCCCATTTCTCTGCCCTGATTTCACCGCCACCATTTCTCGATAACCTGACCTGAGACATCACCAGAGGGAGACCAGCACGATGAAGACACCGAAGATCGCACGCAGGCGGGTCCTCCTGAAACTCTCGGGAGAGTCATTCGGCGGAGGCTCGCTGGGAGTGAACCCCGACGTCGTGAGCGCACTGGCCCGCGAGATCGCCGAGGCCTCTAGCGAGGTCGAGGTCGCGATCGTCGTCGGCGGAGGCAACTTCTTCCGCGGGGCCGAGCTAAGCCAGCGCGGAATGGATCGCGGCCGCGCCGACTACATGGGCATGCTGGGCACCGTGATGAACGCCCTCGCCCTGCAAGACTTCCTGGAGCAGACCGGAGCCTCCACGAGGGTCCAGTCGGCCATCTCGATGACGCAGGTCGCCGAGCCCTACATTCCGCGGCGTGCCGCACGCCACCTCGAGAAGGGCCGCATCGTGATCTTCGGTGCCGGCGCCGGGTTGCCCTACTTCTCGACCGATACCGTGTCGGCTCAGCGGGCCCTCGAGATCGGTGCCGAAGAGGTGCTCGTCGCTAAGAACGGAGTGGACGGCGTCTATTCGGCCGACCCCCGCCTCGATCCGACCGCTGTCAAGCTCGACCATCTCACCTACCAGGACGCCCTGGTCAAGGGTCTGAAAGTGGTCGACTCGACTGCATTCAGCCTCTGCATGGACAACGGAATGCCGATGCATGTCTTCGGCATGGAGGGCGAGGGCAACGTGGCTCGCGCAATCCGTGGCGAGCGCATTGGAACGCTCGTCAGCAACTGACGGGCTCGGCGCGGCCCCGGTAACCACCGGGGCGGCCCGGGTAAGCTGACGACGAACTAAGGAGCACTGTGGCGATCACCGACGTATTGACCGAGACCAAAGACAAGATGCGCAAGGCGGTCGAGGTTGCGAAAGACGACTTCAACACCGTACGAACCGGACGCATCAACCCGGCGCTGTTCCAGAAGATCCCCGTCGACTACTACGGCACCCCGACGCCGTTGGCTCAGCTCGCCTCACTACAGGCGCCTGAGGCACGCACGCTCATCGTGACCCCGTACGACAAGACCGCTCTCAAAGAGATCGAGAAGGCCATCACGACCTTCCCGAACCTCGGCGCGTCTCCGTCGAACGACGGCACCATCATTCGGGTGACCATTCCCGAGCTGACGCAGGATCGCCGCAAAGAATTCGTAAAGATCGTTCGTGGCAAGGGCGAAGACGCGAAGATCGCCGTCCGCAACATCCGCCGTAAGGCGAAAGACGACCTCGACTCGCAGACCGAGGTCGGCGATGACGAGGTGGCTCGCGCCGAGAAAGAGCTCGAGTCGATCACGAAGGGCTTCGTCGACCAGATCGACGACGCTTTGAAGAAGAAAGAAGCGGAGCTGCTCGAAGTCTGATGGGCACGGCTCCTTCCGATCCTGATCAGTCTGGTTCGTCGAACCAGAAGAGACCCGACTTCGACGAGCGCGCGCACAACGCTCGCCACGAGCTCGAGGCCAATCTCCGTGCGCAGCGCGCGCGACTCGAGGCCAGCAACGAGAAGCTGACGGCGCGCACGGGCCGCAATCTCCCTGCGGCTATCGGCATTGGGGTCGGTCTCGGCGGGTCTGTGCTACTTAGCCTGGTTCTGGTCAAGTGGGTCTTCGTCATCGTCGCGGCCGCGCTGATCTTCTTCATCGTCATCGAGCTGACGAACGCGCTGAGGTCAGCGGGTCGCAAGGTGCCGCGCATCCCAAGCGTGGTCGTGGCGATGGCCGTGGTCGTCGCCTCCTACGTCTGGAAGGCGGAGGGGCAGTGGCTCGTCCTTCTGGGCGGCGTCGTCGTCATCTCCGTCTGGCGGCTTGTCGAACAAGCTCTGCCGTCTCGACGGGCGTCGGCGGCCGACACCGGTCGCGACCTCGCAGCCGGCGCCTTCGTGCAGATCTACACGACGTTCCTCGGATCCTTCCTCGTCCTCCTCACCGCCCAAGAGGGCGGCCAGTGGTGGGCGCTCGGAACACTCATCATCGTCATCGCGGTCGACACGGGCGCGTACGCGACCGGGCTCAATTTTGGCAAGCACAAGATGGCACCGCGTATCTCGCCCAAGAAGACCTGGGAGGGCTTCGCAGGATCCGCGGCGTCCGCCATGATCGCCGGAGTCTTGATCTCCGTGTTCATGATTCACGAGCCCTGGTGGCTCGGCATCATTCTCGGAGCCGTTCTCACGCTGACCGCCACTGTCGGCGACCTGACGGAGTCGCTGATCAAACGCGATCTGGGCATCAAAGACATCTCGGCCTGGTTGCCCGGCCACGGGGGATTCCTGGATCGACTCGACTCGACTCTGCCGTCGGCGGTAGTCGCGTATGCGCTCTATCTGATCTTCGCTTGACGTCGGATCCTGGGCTCTTCTGCTCTGGGAGTTCGGGCCCGGCTGTTCGTGCGGCACAATGGTCGGCGTGAGTGCGACTTTCCCGAGAGTGACCGGTTCGACCCGCGGCTACGACATCGATCAGGTGGAGGAGTTCTTGAAGCGGGCTAGAGCCGCGTATTCGAGCGACTCCACGACCGTCTCCGAGGCGACCGTCTCGGCCGAGACGATTCGGCACACCGCCTTCGGCATGGTCAAGAAGGGCTACGAGCCCGCGCATGTCGACGCAGCACTCGAGCGTCTCGAAGACGCTTTCGCCATGAGGGAGCGCGACCGGGTGCTCCGGGCTACGGGCGACGAGACCTGGTTCGCCGAGGCCCGATCGACCGCCGAGGCCATCGTCGCCCGGTTGGAGAGGCCGGAGGGGCGGCGTTTCGACCGTGTCACGTTCCTTTCGGCGGGGTACCACCCCAAAGACGTCGACAGCCTGGTCGAGCGGCTGCAGGGGTATTTCTCGGAGGGGCGCGCGCTGAGCATCGAAGAGGTGCGCACGAGTGTGTTCCGCCCGAAACGCGGCGGTTACCGCGAGGGCCAGGTCGACCTGGTGCTCGATTCGGTGATCGATGTGATGCTCGCCGTCCGGTGAGTCGCCCTTGGCGGAGCGTGATCCATCCGTTATAGTTGTCGAACTTATGGGTAGGCACTCCGCAGTTCAGGCATCCGCAGTTCCGTCCTCCGACCGCACGTCGAGGCACGAGCACCGGGCAGTCGTTCCCCGACCTCGCGTTTCCGCTCCGGTCCGCCAGGTTCGTCCTGCTGAAGCGGCGGGTGCGTCCTTCGCGGCCCGCCCCGCAGGTCGGCGTCGTACCAGCCAGCGAGTCATCGTTCCCCTGGTCGGCTTCGCGGCCAGCTTCGCGTTTGTCTCCGCCTCGCTCGTGAACCCGCTGTCGGGGGCCGTGGCCGCAACCGCAGCGCCTGTCTCACTCGCGCCAACCGCACCCTCGGCTCAGGTCGCAGCCGGCCAGAGCTACACGGTCGCCTCCGGTACCACCGTGGCGACTAGTCGCGACGCCTACACCGTCGAGTACACCGCGCCCGTCGTCAAGAAGGCGGCACCGGTGGTGACGACCGACACGACCGAGACCGACACCGCTACTGCGACCGACTCGTCCGCATCGGCGACACCTGCAGTCACTGCGGCTCCCGCTGCTGCGGCCGCGACGCCCGGCAGCGCCCAGGCGATCGGCGCCGAGCTCGTCGCCGCCCGAGGCTGGGGCACCGACCAGTACAACTGCCTCGTCTCGCTCTGGAACAAGGAGTCGGGTTGGAACGTCTACGCGGCCAACCCGTCCGGTGCCTACGGAATCCCGCAGGCCCTTCCTGGCAGCAAGATGTCGTCCGTCGGTGCCGACTGGCAGACCAACCCGGCCACCCAGATCACCTGGGGCCTGAACTACATCCAGGGTCGCTACGGAAACCCGTGTGGCGCCTGGGCGCACTCGGTCGCCAACAACTGGTACTGAGCGACTCCTCGATCGAGGCTTACTTTCGTCTCGTTCGATAAGGTTCTATCTATGCCTCGAAGTAACCGACCTCGGCGCCCCCGGGGTCGTGGGGCAGAGACCGAGTCGGAGTCAAGCGACCTCGGCCGGATCCTCTTCGGTGGTCAACAGACCGAGGTCAAGCGGGGGCGCGAGTTCGTCGTCCAGTCGATCTCGGGGGCCTCGTCGCCGAAGGCGTACGTCTGCCCCGGGTGCAGCAAGTCGATAGAACCTGGCACACCCCACGTGGTCGCCTGGCGCGCCGACGGTCTCTTCGGCGCCGAGAGCGATCTCGCTGCGCGGCGTCACTGGCACACCCACTGTTGGAGGATCGCGTGACAGAGCAGCCGTCCAGATCGAGCATCGACGTTCGCGGGGGAGTCGAGCTTCCGGCGAGACGAAGCGACATCGAGCTGCACACGGCCGATGGGCTCACGCTAGTGGGAGAGCTGGCGCTGCCGGTCGATGCTGCGCCCTCGGGCACCCTTCTGACCCTGCACCCCCTGCCGACCGCAGGAGGGTTCATGGACTCCCACGTCATTCGCAAAGCCGCCGCTCGTCTGCCGGCCCAGGCCGACATGGCCGTCTTGCGGTTCAACTTCCGTAGCGCCTCGTCGCCCCGGGGTCGTTCCGAAGGGGAATTCGGCGACGGCGAGACCGAACGCTTCGACCTTGCCGCGGCGATCGCCTTCGTCGCCGAGCGCGGGCTTCCCACACCGTGGCTAATTGGCTGGTCGTTCGGCACCGAGGTGGCGCTCAAGCACGGCCTTGAGCATGACATCGCGGGTGCCATTCTCCTTTCGCCACCCCTCGCCCGCACGACCGACGATGAGTTGCGTCGGTGGGCAGGGAGTGGGCGTCGTCTCGTCGCGATCATTCCCGAGTTCGATGACTTCCTCCGCCCCGAGGCAGCCCGTCATCGCTTCGCGGTCGTGCCCGAGGCAGAGCTCATTGAAGTCGCCGGCGGCAAGCACCTATGGGTCGGAGAGAATCAGACCCGGCGCGTGCTTACCGAGATTGTCGATGTCGTCAACCCGACGGCACTCCCTCTCGGCGAGACCTGGTCGTAGAGAGCAGTCCCCTGCCGGAGCGGCCGAAGGCGCCTATTTCGTGTTCTGGCGAGGGATGACGACCTCGCGCACGATCAAGAGGACAGCCGCGGCGACGGGAACGGCGATGAGAGCGCCGAGCACGCCCAGCAGAGTGCCGCCGACGAGGGCTGAGATGATCACGATCACGCCCGGAACCTTGACTGCGCGTCGCATCACACGCGGCGCGAGGATGTACGCCTCCACCTGCATGTAGACGAGGTAGTAGATGGCGAGGAAGATCCAGGTCGCGGGGGAGAGGGGAAGGAGCGCGACCTGGGCGAGGACGATGACGGCTGCCGCCCCGACTGTGCCTACCAGCGGGATTAGGGCGCCGATGAACGCGATGAAGGCGAAGAAGGCCGGCAGCTGCGCACCCGAGATTGAGAGTACGACGAAGCTCAGGATTCCGTTGAGGAGCGCCAGGGCCACCTGCCCGATGACGTAGCGGCCGATCGAGCTCGAGATCTGATCGGAGAGCCGGATGTATTCGGGTCGACTCGAGCGGGGAATCAACTGCGAGACCCCGCGCTTCATGCTGTCGAGCGACGCCATGAAGTAGAGCGTGAGAATCAGGACGATCAGGACCCCGGCGAGGCCGTTCGAGATCGCCACCCCCACCGCGAGCACTCCGCCGCCGATGGCGACGACGTTCTTCGGGTCGGTAAGGAAGTCGACGACGGAGTTGAGGCTGTCTTGCACGTCGAAGGCGTCTTTGGGGACGAGCGACTGGAGATTGTCGACGAACTGCTGTGCCGTCACGCTCTGCAGGTAGGTCGAGAGGTTGGTGACGAGCGTCGAGGTCTGCTGCACGATGGTGGGCACGATCGCGAAGACGACGCCGACGAAGGCGAGGAGGACTCCGACCATGACGATGGTGATCGCCAGAGGCCGGGGGACGTGACGGTTCTCGAGCCACCGCACCACCGGGTCGAGCCCGAGGGCGAGGAAGAGGGCCACGCCCACGTAGGTGATGATCGTCGACAGCTCGCCGAGGGCGGTGCCGATGAGGATCGCCGTCAAGACGCCGAGGCCACCGAGGAGGCCGAGACGGTAAGCGTTGGAGATTCTCACGCGAGGATCACTCGCCCTGCTGGGACTGCGACTCGGCTACCTGGCCGACCATGCCCCGGAGGTTCTCGAAGTAGGCCGCCACGGAGTCGCGCTCCCGGTTGATTGCCGACAGGCGCTCCTCGGCGTCGCCGATGATGCCGCGCGCCTGGCGCTCCGCATCGGTGACGAGGAACTCGGCGCGCGAGCGGGCATTGCTCAGGGTCTCGTTCGCCACTCGCTCCGACTCGGCGCGGGTCTTGCGCGCCGCGGCGTAGGCGTTCGCCTCCGCCTCGCGGGCCTCTTTGCGCTTGGTCTCTGCACGCTCGGTCACGTCGGCGAGCTGAGCGTTCGCCTCGTCGAGGAAGGTCTGAGTCTCTTCGACGGCGTCGTGGTGCCGCTGGACGTAGTCCTGCTCGGCCTCGTCGCGTCGCGTCGCCAGCTCGACCTCGAGAGCGGTGCGGGCCGTGTGCGCCTCCCGCTCGAGTTCAGCAGCGATCCGGTCGCGATCGGCGGCGATCTCGGCATCGAAGGTCTCGCGCTCGCCACGGAGGCGGGTGCGCTGTTCGTCGTCGTCGTGGGCGAGGCGGGCGCGCGTCTCGGCGAGATCAGCGTCGAGCTCGGAGCGGGCGCGAGCAGCTTCGGCGGCGATCCCGGCCTGATGATCAGCGAGATCGCGCTCGATGCGGTCGCGGGTCTGCGTCAAGTCGCGGTCGATCTGCTCACGGGTCTCGCGGGTGGTGCGTTCGATCTCTTCCGCGCTGGCCAGCCGGGCGGCTTCGATATCGGCGTGCGCGTCGGCGACCTCGCGGTCGAGCTCGGCGCGGGTGCTCTCGGCCTCTCGAGCGAGGGCCTCGCGGGCGGTCGCCGTGTCGCTTGCAAGAAGGGCCCGGGCCGCGGTGATCTCGCGGTCGAGTTCGGCTCGGCCGTTCGTGATCTCTTCGGCAAGTTCGGTTCGGGTGCCGACGACCTCGCGATCGAGCGAGTCGCGCCGTGCGGCGACCTCGCGTTCGAGGTCGGCGCGGGTCGTCTCGTCGAGCCGGGCCAGATCGTCGCGGACGGTGGTGGACTCGAGTTCGAGCTCGGCGCGCTGGCGCTCGGTGTCGCTTGCGAGGAGGGCGCGGCCCTCCTCGGTGTCGCGTGCGAGGTCGGCTGCACCTTCGCGTGCCTCGGCGACCTCGGCCTCGACGGCCGCCCTGAGGTCAGCGACCTCGCGTTCGGCGGCGGCACGAAGGGCAGCGGCTTCGCGCTTTGCTGTCGCCATGGCCTCGGCGGCCTCGGTGGAGGCGTTCGTGCGCGTAGCAGCCGCATCGCGCTCGGCATCGGCGATCATTGCCGCCGCATCGTCGCGAGCCCGGGCCACGAGACGATCGGCTTCTCCGGTCGACTCTTCGACCTGGGCGGCGGCGCGGCCGCGAGCGTCGTCGAGGATGTCGGCGGCGCGCTCACGTGCTTCGTCGGTGACTCGCTCGGCCTCGGCGCTGGTCGTCGAGCGAAGCTCGGCTGCGTCGCGCTCGGTCTTGGCGATGAGGTCGTTCGACTGCTCTTCCGCGAGCCGAAGCGTGTTTTCCAGTTTGGCCCCGAGGCCCTTGTAGCTCGGCTCCCCGACCTCTTCGAGTTCGTCTTCGAGCTCTTCGATGCGGTGCGACAGCTGCCGTGCCGATTCGGCCTGTTCGGCTCGGTCGTTGTTCGCCTTGATCAGTTCTCGCCGGAGATCGCCGAGAGCTTTCTCGACCTCCTCCTTCTTGTACCCGCGGAGTTCGGTTCCGAATTCAGCCTCATCAGTGGCCACGATGTCTCCCTGTGGTTGGGGCGAGCCCGGATATCTAACGGGACACGAGAACGGTGGACGGCGGTGGCATGCCCGAGGGCGGCCAACCTCCGCATTTTAGCGGGATTCCCGGCCTCTCATGCTGGCTAGGCGTCTCTCAGAGTCGTCGGCTACCCTGAAGGGTCTTAAATTCGCTGCCGCCAGATACCCGGATGGTGGCACGAAGGGAGAAAATCTCGTGCGTTTCGTCTTGGCCGTCATCACCCTGGTGATCGCGGCTCTGTTGGTGCTCCTCGGGCTTGCTCAGCGGACGGTATTCGCGCCGCCCGACTCGGTGACCTCGTCCGTGACGACCACGTCGTCCGCCCCCGTCACGATCATCCCGGCCAGCGCCCTGAAGGCGTACCCGGGGCGGGAGAGCATCCACATCGAAGGGGATGGCACGTCGTTCGCCGCCTACGCGAAGACCGCCGACATCACCGCCTGGGTCGGCGACTCCGCTCACAACAGGGTTTCGTACGACACCTCGCTGAAGAAGCTGGTGAGCAAGACCGTCGAGGGAACATCGGGGTCGGTGCCGGATCCTCGTGATTCCGATCTCTGGTACACCGAGTTCTCCGGCCAGGCCCTCAACTTCTCACTCGACGCGCCCGACGACATCTCTCTCATCGTGGCGACCGACGGCACCAAGCCGGCGCCGTCGAACCTCTCGGTGAGCTGGCCGCTGTCGACCGCGACCCCGCTCGTCGGACCGCTCGTGACGGCCGGCCTCCTCGTGTTCCTCATCGGCATCGGCCTCTTCGTGTGGGCGATCGTCCACCACCGTCGCACCCGTGGGCCTCGTCGTTCGTCGGGTGGCGGTCGCCGCCCCAAGCTTCCTCGTGCCGAGCGTCAGGGCTCTGTGCGTTCGTCACGCCGTGCAGCGCTCGGTGCGTCGGCGGGCAAGGGCAGTCGCGGTCGGCGCATGGTCGCCGTCGTGCCGATCGTGCTCGTCGGGGCCCTCGGCCTCGCTGGCTGCTCGTCCGACTACTGGCCCCAGGGGCCGTCCGATTCGACGGCCGCCACGGCAACGCCGACACCGTCCGCCTCCGCCGAGGCACCCGGCGACGCCCTCCAACCGCCGGCAGTGACGGTCGCCCAGGCCAAGCGGATCATCGAGCGCATCGTCAGCGTGCAGACCCGAGCCGACAAGGCGGGCAGCACCGACCTGGCGTCGACTCGATTCACCGGCCCCGCACTTGAGCAGCGCACCGCCAGCTATGCGATCCGCAAGAACGACGATTCGGCCGCTCTGCCCGTGTCGATCCCGACGGGTTCGGTGACGCTGACGCTTCCGCAGCAGACCGACTCGTGGCCGCGCACCGTGTTCGCGCTGGTCAAAGACAACGACTCGACGAAGGTCGCGCCGGTCGGCGTGATGCTGACGCAGGAGTCCGCGCGCGACGCGTTCAAGGTCGACTATCTCGTCGGCCTCGAGGCGGGTGCCGAGATTCCCAAGGTCGCTCCGGCGACGACCGGGGCGGCTCGTCTCGCACCCGACGTCAAGTTGCTCGCGATGGAACCCGACAAGATCGCCGCCGCCTACGCCGACGTCTTGAAAGACGGCAAGGAGAGCGCTTCAGCCGCGGCGTTCCAGACGAGCGGCGACACGCTCCGCCCCAAGATCGGCAAGTCGTACAAGGACAAGAAGGCGGCGGCACTGCCTGCCACGGCTAAGATCGCCTACTCGAGTTCAGTGAACGACGAGCCGAGCATCGCCTTCGCGACCAACGACGCCGGTGCGATCGTCTCGGTGGCCATCAACGAGACCGAGACCGTCACACCGACTAAAAAGGGTGCCGAGGTCAACACCGAGGGCGAGGTCAAATCGCTCTCCGGTGTCGACAAGTCGACGAAGGGCATCGAGGCGACGTATGGCGTCGAACTCCTCTTCTCCGTCCCGCCCGTCGGCAGCGACGACAAGATCGTCCTCCTCGGCTTCAGCCAAGCACTGATCTCAGCGAAAGAAGTCTCATGAGCAACGTCCCTCCGAGCGCCGCCAGTCTTCGCGGCGCCGTCGACCTCTCCTCCCTGGTGAACCGTCCGGCAGCACCCGCTCCCGGTCACACCGAAGGATCCCCGGCGACGCCCGCAGCATCCGGCGCCGAGGGCGCTGCACCCGCAGCGGGCGTCCCCTCGCTCGTGGTTGACGTCACCGACGCCGCGTTCTCGTCCATCCTCGACCTGAGCAACCAGGTGCCGGTCATCGTCGACATCTGGGCCGAGTGGTGCGGCCCATGCAAGCAGCTCTCGCCGATCCTCGAGAAGTTGATCGTCGAATATGCCGGCCGGTTGGTGCTTGCCAAGGTCGACGCCGACACGAATCCGCAGCTGACGCAGGCCTTCCAGGCCCAGTCGATCCCGACCGTGGCCGCCGTCATCGCGGGGCGCCCCGTGTCGCTCTTCGTCGGCGCGCTTCCCGAAGCGCAGGTGCGCGATGTCTTCGAGCAGGTGCTCGAGCTGGCCGAGCAGAACGGCGTGACCGGGCGGCTCTCCGTCGACGGTGCCGCTGCCGAGGCCACTGGCGAACCCGAGCCCGAGCCGCTGCCGCCGCACCACCAAGACGCCTACGACGCCATCGAGCGGGGTGACTACGACGCGGCGAAGGCGGCGTACACCACGGCGATCGCTCAGGATCCCCGCGACAGTCTCGCGGTAGCGGGGTTGGCGCAGGTCTCGCTGCTCGCCCGCCTCCAGGGTGTGACGATGGCCGACGTGAGGGGGGCGGGAGCCTCGTCGCCCGACGATCTCGACGCGCAGCTGGCAGTCGCCGATCTCGACCTGAGCGGTGGGCACGTGACTGACGCCTTCGATCGGATCCTCACGCTCTTTCCGAAGCTCGACCAGCCGGGCAAAGACGCGGCGCGCACGCGTCTGCTCGAGTACTTCGAGGTCGCAGGGCTCGACGCACCCGAGGTCGTGGCCGCGCGGCGTCGCCTGACGATGCTGCTGTACTAAGCGCTGACCGCTCTCGGCATCCGCCGACACACGAATCCCGGTCTCACCGGCCTGCCGAGGCTGGTCGGAGAGACCGGGATACGTGTTACGGCACCGGGCCGTGCGGCTCAGGCGCCGAGCTTCAGCCAAACGACACCGAGCGGCGGCAGTGTGACCTCGGCCGAGGCCGGGCGTCCGCCCCAGGGGTCGTTGGTCGCCGTGACGCCACCGAAGTTGCCCACACCGGATCCACCGTATTCACCGGCGTCGGTGTTGAGGATCTCGTGCCATTCGCCGGCAACGGGAAGCCCGAGTCGACGGGTGACCGGCTGGCCGGAGAAGTTGGCGAGAACGGCCACCTTCGATCCGTCGTCGGACTTGCGCAGGAAGGCGACGACACTGTCTTCGCTGAGACCGCCGTCGATCCACTCGAAGCCGTCGGTGTCGAAGTCATGCTCCCAGAGCGGCCTCTCGGCGCTGTAGACGAGGTTCAGGGTGCGCACGAGCGAGTGCAGGCCTTGGTGCTCGGGCTGGTCGAGCACCCACCAGTCGAGGCCGCGCTGCTCGCTCCACTCCGACTGCTGGCCGAACTCGGAGCCCATGAAGAGCAGCTGCTTGCCCGGGTGGCCCCACATGAAGGCCAGGTAGGCGCGGAGGTTGGCGAGTTTCTGCCACTCGTCTCCTGGCATCTTGCCGATGAGGGAGCCTTTGCCGTGCACGACCTCGTCGTGGCTGATGGGCAGCATGAAGTTCTCGCTGAACGCGTAGACGAACGAGAATGTCATCTCGGAGTGGTGGTAGCTGCGGTACATCGGGTCTCGCTGGATGTACTCGAGCGAGTCGTGCATCCAGCCCATGTTCCACTTGAGGCCGAAGCCGAGGCCGCCCTCGCTGGTGGGGCGCGTGACGCCGGGCCACGACGTCGACTCCTCGGCGATCATCATGATGCCCGGGCTCCGCTTGTAGGCCGTCGCGTTGGCTTCCTGCAGGAACGAGATCGCCTCGAGGTTCTCACGGCCGCCGAACTTGTTCGGCACCCACTCGCCTTCGTTGCGGGAGTAGTCGAGGTACAGCATGGAGGCCACCGCGTCGACCCGGAGGCCGTCGATGTGGAACTCCTCGAGCCAGTAGAGCGCGTTCGACACCAGGAAGTTGCGCACCTGCGAGTCACCGAAGTTGAACACGAGTGTTCCCCAGTCGGGCTGCTCACCCAGGCGCGGGTCGCTGTGCTCGTAGACGGGCTGACCGTCGAAGTTGGCGAGGGCCCATTCGTCTTTGGGGAAGTGCCCGGGAACCCAGTCCATGATCACGCCGATGCCGGCCTGGTGGAGACGGTCGATCAGGTACCGGAGGTCGTCGGGGGAGCCGAAGCGCGAGGTCGGGGCGTAGTAGCCCGTGACCTGATAACCCCAGGATCCGCCGAACGGGTGTTCGGCCAACGGCATGAACTCGACGTGGGTGAATCCGAGATCGGAGACGTAGCCGATGAGGTGGTCGGCCAATTCGCGGTACGAGAGGCCAGGACGCCAGGATCCGACGTGCAGCTCGTACACACTCATCGGCTGCGTGGACGGCTCGACGCTGGCACGCTTGGCCATCCACTCGGCGTCGGCCCATTCGTGGGCGGCCTTCGTGATGACGGAGCCGGTCGACGGCGGGATCTCGGCCTGCCGTGCCATCGGGTCGGCCCGCTCGACCCAGCGGCCGTCGGCCGTCAGGATCTCGTACTTGTAGGTGCCCTCGGTGAGACCGGGGACGAAGAGCTCCCAAATGCCGTTGCCGTCAAGGCGGCGCATGGCGTGCGCGACGCCATACCACCCGTTGAAGTCGCCCATGACCCGGACGGCCTGCGCGTGCGGGGCCCAGACTGCAAACGAGGTGCCGAGGGTGCCCTGCTGCTCGCGGACGTGCGAGCCGAAGACCCTCCAGAGCTCTTCGTGGCGTCCTTCGCCGAACAGGTAGAGATCGAGCTCGCCAACCGTCGGCCAGAAACGGTACGGGTCGTCGGCGACCCAGGGGGCGTCCCCTCCGTCGTACGTCGCCTCGATGCGGTATGCGCCCGGTTCGATGATGGCGAGCGCCTCCCACACGCCGTCGGTGACGTGGCTCATGGAGAGTCGCGCCCCCGTCTCGATGATGAGCGTCACCTGCGAGGCGAGCGGTCGGAGAACGCGAACGAGGACGCCGGCGTCGACGTGGTGCGGCCCGAGCACGGTGTGCGGTCGCGGGTGGCTGCCGACCGAGACGAGGTGCGCCTCGTTCGGGTCGAGGGCGGGGATCACGAGGTTCTGTGTGCTCACGGGTGCCTCCTAGGGCGTGCGGGTGAAGTCGACGGACAGCACATGGGCGGGTTCGACGAACGAGTCGAGGCGAACGTAGTTGTCGTCCGTCCATGTCCAGGTCTGCTGGGTGATGAGGTCGCGGACGGTGAAGGTCGACCCGGGTTCGAGCCCGAGGGCCCGGAGGTCGAGCCGGACGGTGGTCTCGCGGGCCGAGTGCGGGTCGGTGTTGGCCACGACGATGATGGCGTCGGAGCGACCGGAGCGGGTGTGCTTTCCGGCGAGGAACTTCGAGTAGACGAGGATCGCGTCGTCGTCGCTGCCGTGAATCGTCAGGTTGCGCAGTTGACGCAGTGCCGGGTGCTGCCCGCGGATCCTGTTCAGTTGGGTCAGGTAGGGCGCGATGCTCGCTCCGGCCTCTTCTTCGGCGGCCCAGTCGCGCGGCTTGAACTCGTATTTCTCGTTGTCGATGTTCTCTTCGGAACCCGGTCGTGCGACGTTCTCGATCAGCTCGTAGCCCGAGTAGACCCCCCAGGTCGGTGAAGCGGTCGCCGCGATCGCTGCACGCACCTTGTAGGCCGGAACCCCGCCGTACTGCAGGTAGGGGGTGAGGATGTCGTGCGTGTTGACGAAGAAGTTGGGTCGGAACCAGGCGGCCGTCTCGTCGGAGAGCTCGGCGAGGTACTCCTCGAGCTCCCACTTCTCGTTGCGCCAGGTGAAGTAGGTGTACGACTGCTGGAAGCCCACCTGAGCGAGTGCCTGCATCATGGCGGGCTTCGTGAACGCTTCGGCCAGGAACACCACCTCGGGGTGGTCTTCGCGGATGTCGCGGAGCAGCCACTCCCAGAAGTGCACCGGCTTCGTGTGCGGGTTGTCGACTCGGAAGATGGTGACCCCGCGGTCGATCCAGAGCCGGACGATGCGGAGGATCTCGGCGCTCAAGCCCTCGTAGTCGTTGTCGAAGTTGAGCGGGTAGATGTCTTGGTACTTCTTCGGCGGGTTCTCGGCGTAGGCGATAGTGCCGTCGGGGAGCGTCGTGAACCACTCGGGGTGCTCTTGCACCCACGGGTGGTCGGGGGAGCACTGCAGAGCGAGGTCGAGGGCCAGCTCGAGCCCGACGTTCTTGGCGGCGCCGACAAACCACTCGAAGTCGGCGACGGTGCCGAGCGCGGGGTCGACGGCATCGTGCCCGCCGTCGGCGCTGCCGATGGCGTAGGGGGACCCTGGGTCGTTGGGGCCGGCCTCGAGGGTGTTGTTCGGCCCCTTGCGGAACGTACGGCCGATCGGGTGCACCGGCGGGATGTAGACCACGTCGAAGCCCATGCGGGCGATTGCGGGAAGGCGACGGGCGGCGGTGCGGAAGGTGCCGCTCGTCCACGAACCGTCGTCGCGGATCTTCGCCCCTTCGCTCCGAGGGAAGAACTCGTACCAGCTGCCCACCGCAGCACGAGTCCGCTCGACTCGGACGTGCTTCTTGGGGCTCGCCGTGACGAGGCTCGCCAGAGGCTGCGCCGCGAGTGCGGCGGCGATGCGGGAGTCGCTCGCGACCCTCATGCGGGCGGTTGCGCTCAGGGAGGCATTGCCGAGGGCCTTCGCCCCGTCGCGGAAGAGAGCGGAGGCGGGATCGCGTTGCGCGGCCCGCTGCAGCAGCTCGGTGCCGAGGGCCAGCATGTTGTCGACGTCTTGTCCGGCGGGCACCTTGATATCGGCGGCGTGCATCCAGGTCGCCCAGTCGTCGTTCCAGGCCTCGATCCACCACGTGTGGGTGCCCTCGACCTCGAAGAGATGCTCGGTGCTCCACCGGTCGGTACCCGGGATCCCGAGGGTCATCGGCGACCTCGTGACGGCGCCGGTCGGGTCGGTGACGACCAGTGCGGCATCGATTATGTCGTGGCCCTCACGGAAGACCGTGGCCTCGAAGGGCACGACTTCTCCGACGAAAGCCTTCGTATCGAAGACGTCGTCGGGAGTTCGGGGACTGAGGCCCGCAATGGGGATTCGTCCTGTGGATGTTCCGGCTCTAAATTCTGTTCGCTTCGCCACACCATGACCGTACCCGGTTCGCCCGGGCCCTGGCCTAGCGGACGCATTCGGGGTACCCCGGTCGATCGGAAGGCGTCTCCCGGACGACGTGGGACAGATGGGAGCAGATGGTGCTGGCCCCCGAACTGGGTGCAGGTCAATCACGAATGAATCGTGTCCGCAGAATGGGGGACCGCTAATGTCGGTCGTGCGCCGAGCAGACCCGAAATCGCTCCGGCACACCCGCCCCGGCTCACCGCCGCGGCACCGCCCGACCGCCAGGACCTCACCCGAATGGGCCCTGTCGGTCGGTGCGGGCGTGCAGTGTGCGTCAGTACCTAGTGGCTACGCGCCGCGACCGGTCTTCTGCTGCAGGCGGTCGATGTGCTCGCTCGCCTCCGCCTTGGTCATGTCGGCCGACAGCTCTTCGCCGGCCTCGCGCGCCAGCGTGTCGAGGTAGCTCTTTTGCGGCCCGGTGATGGGCTCGTCGCCCGTCACCCACTCTTCGGGGTCTTTGGAGGCGGAGTTGCCCGGCTCGGGCTGGGCGCCGCCGAGGGTCTCGCCGGTGGTGGTGTCGGGCGTGGCCTCGGGGGCGTCGGCGGGGGTGGGGGTCTGGTCTTCCGGTGCATCAGTCATGCGGGGAACGGTACGCCGAGCCACCGACACAGCCCGGCATGCGCTGTACCCCGCGGCGGCTGGCGGATCCTCGGCCCCGGTTCTTCTCGCGAATCGGCTCCGTACCAGCCGGTGACAGCTACGACCGGGCTATCGCGGAGAACGTCGCGTCAGCGGCCCGAGCGAGATCGCTCGGCGTGAGCTCCACGTCGAACCCGCGCCGGCCTCCCGAGACGAACACCGTGTCGAACAGCTCCGCCGTCTCGTCGATCACGGTGCGGAGCCGCGTCTTCTGACCGATCGGGCTGATCCCCCCGACGATGTAGCCGGTTCGGCGCGCAGCAACCGCTGGGTCGGCGAGGGCCGCCTTCTTCGCCCCGACCGCCGCGGCCAGCGCCTTGAGGTCGAGCTTGCCCGACACCGGCACGACGGCGACGACGAGTGCATCGTCGGCCTGCACGACGAGGGTCTTGAACACGCGGTCTTCGTCGAGCCCGAGCACGGCCGCGGCCTCCTCGCCGAAGTTCGTCGCCGTGTCGGCATGCTCGTACGCGTGAGGCGTGAAGACGATGCCGAGGTCACCGAGCAGTGCGGTGGCCGGCGTAGCGGGCGAGGCGGTCACACGACCCGCCAGAGCGTCACCGTCGGCCCCAGGATCCCGTACGACTCCCCGGGCAGCCGCGGCCGTGGGTCGAATGCGTCGCCGCTCGTCCAGAGCACCTCGTACGATTCGATGTCGCTGTACTCGGGGAGTGTGACGGTCACCGGGCTTTGGGCGCCGTGCACCACGATGAGAACGCGGTTGAACGCCTCGAACTCGGGAGTGGACGCTGCCAGGTAAAGCAGAGTGCGGTGCGCGGGGTTGCGCCAGTCGTCCGGCTCGAGAGGGCCGCCGTCTGCGCCGAACCAGGTCATGTCGGTGGCGCTCGGGGTGACGTCGCCGAAGGTGCCAAAGCGCACGGGGCGAAGCGCCGGGTTCTCGCGCCGGTGCCGGATGAGCGCCTTCGTGTCGGCGAGCAGCGCCTCCCGCTCGTCGTCGAGGTTCCAGTCGACCCACGAGGTCTCGTCGTCGGAGCAGTACCCGTTGTTGTTACCCCGCTGGGTCCGCCCGATCTCGTCGCCGGCGGTGAGCATGGGCACGCCGGCCGACAGGAAGAGCGTCGCGAGGAGGTTGCGCGAGGCTCGCCTTCGGGCGTCGAGGATCCCCGGGTTGTCGGTCGGCCCCTCGGCCCCGTGATTGAACGAGCGGTTGTCGTCGGTGCCGTCGCGGTTGTCTTCGCCGTTGCGGAGGTTGTGCTTCTGGTCGTATGCCACGACATCGGCGAGCGTGAAGCCATCGTGCGCCGTGATGAAGTTGACGCCCGCGAGCGGACCGCGATCGTGAGCGTAGAGGCCACCCGACCCCGAGAGCTTCGAAGCGAAGGATCCGAGACCGTTCGTGCTGGATCCTGAGCCCCTCGCGTGAGCGATGTCGCGCAGCCAGAACTCTCGCACCCGGTTGCGGAAGCGGTCGTTCCATTCGCTCCAGCCGACGGGGAAGTTGCCGGTCTGCCAGCCGCCGAGGCCGACATCCCACGGCTCGGCGATGAGCCGGACGCCCTCGAGCGCCGGGTCGTCGCGAATGGCCGTCAGCAGCGGGGCATCCGGGGAGAAGACGGCGTCGGGGCCACGACCGAGCGTCGCGGCGAGGTCGAAACGGAAGCCGTCGATCTGCAGGTCGTTCGCCCAGTAGCGGAGAGAGTCGAGCACCAGGCGGGACGCCGCGGGGAGGCTCGTGTCGAGCGTGTTGCCGCACCCGGTGACGTCGATGGGGTTACCGTCGGCGTCGTGCCGGTAGTAGCTGCCGTCAAGCCCCCGAAGGCTCGTCACCGGGCCGTCTTCGCCCTCTTCTGCGGTGTGGTTGTAGACCACGTCGAGCCAGACCTCGATGCCGGCGGCGTGCAGCAGCTTGACCATGCCCTTGAATTCGCGAAGCACCGCGCTCGGCCCACCGAGCTGAGCGTCGCGGGAGGCGTAGCCGGCGTGGGGCGTGAAATACGACAGCGTGTTGTAGCCCCAGTAGTTCTCGAAGCCCTGAGCGACCAGTCGCTGCTCGTCGACGTGCTGGTGCACGGGTAGGAGCTGCACGGCCGTGACTCCGAGATCGGTCAGATAGGCGATCGTGTTTTCGTGGGCCAGGCCCGCATAGGTGCCGCGCAGGTCGTCGGGGACGAACGGAGCCAGGCGCGTGAGGCCGCGGACGTGGGCCTCGTAGACGACGGTGTGGTCGAGAGGCGTACGCGGCTTCTCGACGCCGCCCCAGTCGAACGACTCATCGACGACGACACCGCGCCACTCACCGCGACCGGTGCGACCGAGCCCCCGGGCGTACGGATCGAGGAGGTTCACGCCCGGATCGAACGGCGTGCGCACCCCGTCGTCACCGACGATCGGGCCGTCGGCCCGCAACCAATAGCGGCGACCGGGCGCGAGGCGAGGATCCGAGCCACTCCAGACCCCGTGCACGTCGCGCGTGAGCGGAACGACGTGCTCGGCGGGGGCATCGTCGATCACGAGGTCGATACCGGTCGCCCGCCCCGACCAGACACGGATCGTCGGACCGTCGGCGGTGACGCGGACGCCGAGATCTCTCAGAGGATCGGCCCGGGCGCTCTCAGCCTCGGCAGAATCGCGCGTCGCGGCATCGCCGCCGTCGCGGGGAAGGAGTTCGACGTCAGACACGCGATCTAGAGTAGTGACCGACGAAGGAGGAGCCTTGCCTGTCTACCTCGACCACGCGGCGACGACCCCCATGCTCCCCGAGGCCATCTCGGCGTACACCGAGGCACTCGGAGCGGTCGGCAATCCCTCGTCCATTCACAGCGCGGGCCAGGGCGCCAAGCGGGTGCTCGAAGAAGCCCGCGAAACCGTGGCCTTCTCGCTCGGCTGCGATCCCATCGAAGTCGTCTTCACCTCGGGCGGCACCGAGAGCGTGAACCTCGCGGTCAAGGGGCTCTGGTGGGCCAGGCAGTCAAAGAGGCCGCGCCCCCGGATCCTTGTCGCCCAAGGTGAGCACCACGCGACCGTCGACACGGTCGAATGGCTCGAACGCTACGAGGGCGCAGTGATCGAGTGGATTCCCCTCGACGCCGAGGGCACGATCGAGATCGAAGCGCTCGCCGCGGCGCTCGAGGCCCACGATGACATCGCCCTCGTCACGTTCCTCTGGGCCAACAACGAGGTGGGCACCCTTGAGCCGGTGCGCGAGATCGTCGCGCTCGCCGCAGCATTCGGCGTTCCGGTGCACTCGGATGCGGTGGCCGCGTACGGGCAGGTGCCCATCGACTTCCGTGCGACCGGTCTGGCGGCGCTCAGCGTCTCGGCGCACAAGGTCGGCGGGCCCATCGGCATCGGTGCTCTCGTGCTCTCGCGCACCGCCACGGTCGTGCCGCTCATCCACGGGGGTGGGCAGCAGCGTCAGGTGCGGTCGGGCACGCAAGACGCCCCCGCGGCGGTCGCCTTCGCCGTCGCAGCCCGTTCGGCGTCGGCCTCGGCCGCCGACCCGTCGCGCTATCAACGCCTGCGCGACCGCGTGATCGACGGGGTGCGGGCCGCCGTGCCGTCGGCCGTACTCCGGGGTGCGCCGGTCGACCGGTTGCCGGGCAACGCTCACTTCACTTTCCCCGGGTGCGAGGGCGACTCACTCCTCTTTCTGCTCGACGCTGCCGGCGTCTCGGTGTCGACGGGCTCGGCGTGCCAGGCGGGCATTCCGGAGGCGTCGCACGTGCTTCTCGCGATGGGGCTCGACGACGACGAGGCACGCGGTGCCCTCCGCATCACGGTGGGGCACTCGACGACCGACGCCGACGTCGACGCCTTCCTCGGCGCACTGCCGGAGGCCGTGGCGCGGGCAAGCCGGGCCGGGCTCTCGGCGCGGGTGCCGGCGCTCGGGCACTAGCCGCGCGGTCGGCTGCGCCACGCGCTGCTGCGATTCGTGCTGTCGCGCTCGTGCTGCGTCGCTTACCGTTTCACGCATCGCTTACCGAATTTCCGGTGAGCGATGCAGAAAACGGCTAGCCAATGTCGGCGGCCGGGCGAGGCACGGGCCAGGATCGGCCGTATGCAGATCTATTCGGCAGCTCCCGCCGCCCGCACCCGCCAGATCGCCGGTGATGTCGTGGCCGTCGTCGGCATAGTGCTGTTCGTCGTGCTCGGCGTGGTCGTCGCGGGAGTCGTAGCGGCCCTCGCCGACGTCGGCCGGACCGTCGAGAACGCCGGCTCCCGCCTTCGATCGACGCTTGGTGACGCCGCCGAGACGCTCGGGGGAGTGCCCCTCGTCGGTAAATCGGCCAGCGCGCCATTGCAGCAGGCGAGTCAGGTCGGCGACACCTTCGTCGATGCCGGTCAGCGGCAGCAGGAACTGATCGGGCATCTCAGTCTCACGGCTGGGCTCGTCGTGAGCCTCGTACCGATCGCCGTCATCCTCGTGGTGTGGCTGCGCCCCCGGTTGCGCTTCGTTCGGCGGGCGGCCGAGGTTCGCGGGCTCTCGCTGACCGACGGCGGGCTCCAGTTGCTGGCGTTCCGGGCACTCGCAACCGGCGACACCGCAGGGTTGCTTCGGCTCAGCCCGAACCCGGTGGCGGCGTGGAGCGCCGGCGACGATCTCGAGCAGCGGCAGCTCGCGGAGTTCGCGCTCCGTGAGGCGGGCGTGCTGCGCTGACCGGCGCCGACGGCCGGGCGCGTGCGTTGGGCGGGGGTCGGCGTG
>NZ_LMNV01000002.1:578542-711334 GCF_001423105.1 Frondihabitans sp. Leaf304 | reverse complement strand
GGGTGTTGTGAGGTGTCGGCGGGTGCTGAAGCACCCGCCGACTCTCAAGAACACCCGCCGACTCCGGTCGGGGCGAGGAACACCCGCCGACTCCGGTCGGGGCCGAGGAACACCCGCCGACACCAGGGCGGCCCCGACCGTGCTGGCACCGAACGGTAAGCTCGATAACTATGATCGAGCTCGACTTCTCCGACCGGATCGCGGCCCTCCGCTCCACCTTCGCCGACATCAGCGCCGTGATCGGTGTGGAACGTCTCGAGAGCGAGATCGCCGAGCTCGAGCGGCAGGCCTCGGATCCTGATCTCTGGAACGACACCGAGAACGCCCAGCGGGTCACGAGCGATCTCAGCCACCGCAAGTCCGAGCTCGACAAGATCACCACGACCGGTCAGCGTCTCGACGACCTCGAGGTGCTGGTCGAGATGGCCAATGAGGGCGACGACCAGGAGTCGGCCGACGAGGCGCAGGTCGAGCTGAAGAACATCCAGTCGATGATGGACACCCTCGAGATCCAGACGCTGCTCGACGGCGAGTACGCCCCCCGGCCCGCCGTTATCACCATCCGTGCAGGGGCGGGCGGCGTCGACGCGGCCGACTTCGCCGACATGCTCCTGCGCATGTACCTGCGCTACGCCGAGCAGCACGGCTTCAAGGTCAGCGTGATGGACACCAGCTACGCCGAAGAGGCCGGAATCAAGTCGGCCACCTTCGAGGTCGACGCTCCCTACGCGTTCGGCACGCTCAGCGTCGAGGCGGGCACGCACCGCCTGGTACGAATGTCGCCGTTCGGTGCGGCGGGCAAGCGCCAGACGAGTTTCGCGGCCGTCGAGGTCATTCCGCTGATGGAAGAGACCGAGTCGATCGACATCCCCGAGAACGACATCCGCGTCGACGTGTTCCGCTCGTCGGGCCCAGGCGGCCAGTCGGTCAACACGACCGACTCGGCGGTTCGCATCACGCACATCCCGACCGGCACGGTCGTCTCGATGCAGAACGAGAAGAGCCAGATCCAGAACCGCGCCGCGGCCATGCGCGTGCTCCAGTCGCGCCTCCTCCTCCTGCAGAAAGAAGCCGAGAACGCGAAGAAGAAAGAGCTCGCCGGCACCATTACCGCGAGCTGGGGCGATCAGATCCGCTCCTACGTGCTCGCTCCGTACCAGATGGTCAAAGACCTCCGCAGCGAGTACGAGGTGAACAACCCCTCGAACGTGTTCGACGGCGACCTCGACGGCTTCATCTCGGCCGGCATCCGCTGGCGTAAGCGCTCCGACGACTGAGCCGCAGCGGCAAGGGTTACTGGGGCGGGCGAGCGTGAGACGCGGGCCCACAGATCCCGACAGAACCGAAGGATCCGCCTGCCGGTTCCCCCTGGCCGCTCCCAGCCAATTGCGAGGCTCGCCGAGGGGGCGCGCCTGCACTGAATCGTCGCTCCCGCCACCTATCGTTGCCCCGTCATGATTCGCTTCGATGAAGTCTCCAAGTTCTATGCCGGCAACCCGCGCCCGGCGCTCAACGGCGTCACCCTTGAAATCCTGAAGGGGGAGTTCGTCTTCCTCGTCGGCGCCTCGGGTTCGGGTAAGTCGAGCTTTCTGCGTCTCGTGCTCAAGGAGGAGAAGCCCTCGAAGGGCCAGATCCACGTGCTCGGCCAGCGGCTCGGCACGCTTTCGAGCCGCAAGGTGCCGTACTTCCGCCGCAATCTCGGGGTCGTCTTCCAAGACTTCCGCCTGCTTCCGCAGAAGTCCGTCTTCGACAACGTCGCGTTCACGCTTCAGGTGATCGGCAAGAGCCGCGGCTACATCCAGGAGGCCGTTCCCGACGTGCTCAAGATGGTCGGGCTTGCCGGCAAGGCTCAGCGCCTTCCGCACGAGCTCTCGGGCGGCGAGCAGCAGCGCGTCGCCATCGCTCGCGCGATCGTCAACCGCCCCGCGATCCTCCTCGCCGACGAGCCGACCGGAAACCTCGACCCCTCGACCAGCGCCGGGATCATGACTCTTCTCGACCGAATCAACGCCTCGGGCACGACCGTGCTCATGGCCACCCACGACGCCGGAATCGTCGACCAGATGCAGCGGCGAGTGATCGAGCTGTCTGGCGGCAACATCATCCGCGACGAGCGCTCCGGCGGGTATCAGACGCAGGCGGTTCCCATTCAGCAGGTCGGCCAGGAGGGGGCGCAGCCGCGCGTGCAGGGCGTTCCGACGCAGACCGTGCCGGCGCCGCGCCTGGATCCTGAATCCGTTGCTCAGCAGTCCGTTCCCGAGTGGGGAGCCGACAAATGAGGCTCCGTCTTGTGCTCAGCGAGGTCGGATCCGGCCTCAAGCGCAACCTCTCGATGGTCATCTCAGTCGTGCTCGTGACGTTCATCTCGCTCACGTTCGTCGGCACGGCGGCTCTGCTGCAGTTGCAGATCAACCAGATGAAGGGCTATTGGTACGACAGGGCGCAGGTCGCCGTGTACCTCTGCACCGACACCGACACCACCGGAAACTGCACGGGCGCCAAAGCGACGACCGCGCAGAAAGACCAGGTCGAAGCCCAACTGCAGTCGTCGACGCTGAAGCCGTACATTCAGAAGTCGTACTTCGAGACGCAGCAGGATGCCTACGACCGCTTCAAGAAGCAGTTCGCCGACAGCCCCGCAACCGAGTTCGTGCAGCCGTCGTACCTCAACGAGACCTTCTGGGTGAACCTCAAGGATCCCTCGCAGTCCGACATCCTGATCGAGAGCCTCTCCAACCAGGCGGGTGTGCAGAGCGTCGTCGATCAGCGCGGTTATCTCCAGCCGATCTTCTCGGTGCTGAACGCCGCGTCGTACACGGCGATCGGCATAGCCGTCTTGATGCTGATCGCGGCCGTCTTGCTCATTGCCACGACGATTCGCCTGTCGGCGTTCAGCAGGCGGCGGGAGCTCGGAATCATGCGGCTGGTGGGGGCGTCGAACCGGTTCATTCAGACGCCGTTCATCCTCGAGGGCGTGATCGCGGCGCTCGTGGGCTCGGTGTTGGCGGGTGGGGCCATGATCCTGATCGTGAAGGTGTTCGTGCGCGGGTACCTCGCTGAGAACTTCGCGTCGACGCCGTTCGTCACGATGGGTGACACCTACGTGGTCGTGCCGCTGCTGATCGTGATCGGTGCTGCGCTGGCCGCTCTCTCGGCAGGTGTCGCGATCCGCCGCTACCTCAAGGTGTAGCTGCCGGTTCTCCGAATTTGAAGGAGATCCTGCCCGGCCGCGAAGACTTTGTGCGGATCGGGCGGGGTCGCTGCCGGGTTTCTCCTTCGAATTTGCACAGGCCCGGTCGGTCGGGGAGAACGTCGGTGGGCGCATATACTGTAAGGCTGCGCTCGAAAGCCGGGTGCAGGATCCTGCCCGACGTATCTCGAAGGAGACGACCATGGCAACCGACTCTTCTTCCAGGCCCATCTCGAAAAAAGGCGTGTCCGATCGCGACCGCGGCGAGAAAGTGGTCGCGAGCAACCGCCGTGCGCGCCACGACTACCTCATCGACGACACCTACGAGGCCGGCATCGTGCTCTGGGGCACCGAGGTCAAGGCGCTCCGTCAGGGCCGCGCTTCGCTGATCGATGGCTACGCCTTCATCGAGGGGGGCGAGATCTGGCTCGACGCCGTGCACATCCCCGAATACACCGAGGGCACCTGGAACAACCACGCGCCCCGACGCAAGCGCAAGCTACTGATGCACAAGCAGCAGATCATCAAAATCAGCCACAAGACGAAAGAGGGCGGTTACACGATCGTTCCTCTTCGTATTTACTTCGCCGATGGCCGAGCCAAGGTCGAGATCGCGGTCGCCAAGGGTAAGCGCGAATACGACAAGCGGCAGACCCTGCGCGAACGGACCGACCGACGCGAGGCTGACCGGGCCATGTCGGCTCGACGGAACATGGGCGACTAACGTAGACTGGTTCCCTGCCGAAGACCGGGTGATCTACCGATCAGTGGCAGATTGCCTTTGGGCAAGACGAACCGCGACAACTCCACAGAGCACGACAGAGACCCACTCGAGGGGATGATCGGTTTCGACATCGCCTGTATGCGAACGAGAAGCGGGTCGAGGATCCAGGGTTATCTCGTAAACGATCTCTGGAAAACAATAAGTGCCAATAAATCGCGCACTGACTTCGCTCTCGCTGCGTAAGCAGTAGAGCCACATAAGTCCGTCAGACCGGAGACCGCCTTCTATCCGGAGCCTGACGTCATCTAGAGGGCTTGCTGTGTCACTACGCCAGAGGGTGACACGGGACTTAAACTCGGGCTGGGCTCGTCCACCTAGATGCCGGTAGCAAAGGTGGGGGCCAAGTAGAACGACTCATCCGGCTACACCCGTAGAAGGCGTTCAATCTCAGCGATGGACGGGGGTTCAATTCCCCCCATCTCCACCATCGGTCTCTGTCGTGCTCCGTGAATGTCTCCGGATCCGAGAAGGGCGTCCCACACGGGCGCCCTTTCTTTGTGCGCTCTACGCAGGTTCTGCGGGGTTTCTGATCGAGTGCTGTCAGGATTGCGGCATGCTCCTCGACCCTCAGGCCCTGCTCGAAAACCTCGGCCCCTGGGCCCTCGCCGGCCTCTCTCTCATCATCTTCATCGAGTCGGGTGTTCTGTTCCCCTTTCTGCCGGGCGACAGTCTGCTCGTCACAGCCGGCCTCCTGCACGACAAACTCGGCCTCGCCGTCGCGACGATTGCCATCTGTGCATTCGTCGCCGCATTCCTCGGCGATCAGGTGGGCTACTTCCTGGGGAGTCGATTCGGGAGGCGTCTCTTCAAGCCGAACGCCCGGATCCTGAAGACCGAATACCTCGAGCGTGCCGAAGTCTTCTTCGCTCGCTACGGCGGACCGGCGCTGATCCTCGGGCGGTTCGTGCCGATCGTGCGCACCTATGTGCCCCTCGCTGCCGGAACGAGCCGGTACAAATACCCCAAATTCTTGCTCTTCAACGTGATCGGCGCGTTCCTCTGGGCGGTGGGCCTCACCGTGATTGGCTCGCTGCTGAGCGGGTTCCCGTTCATCACGGAGCACATCGACATTCTGGCCATCGTGATCGTGGTGATCTCGGTCGGCCCGATCGTGGTGCACGCGCTGATCGAGCGGCGTCGGGCGAAGCGGGTCGGTGGTGCGGGTGCGGGCGCAGCCCCGTCCTCGGACGGTCGGTCGGTGGAGTCGCGCCCCGAGGTCTAGCCCCGCCGGGGGTGCAAGACTGTGAGGCGCCCCGGGTTGGCCAGATAACCCCCTGATGCCAGGCCCGATCTGGCCAGGCGGGGGTGCGTCACCCCGCTGAGGGGACCTGAACCCCCGTGCGGGCCGAGGAACCCCCGTGCGGCGGGGCAGAATGCCCGGCCGGGGGTGCGAGTGGGTGAGGCACCCCGGGTTGGCCAAATAACCCCTAGATGCCAGGCCTGATCTGGCCAGGCGGGGGTGCGTCACCGCCGCGAACAGGTCAGGTGAGCGGAGCGGGCCCGGTCGGCAGCGTCCTGGGCGCTCCGAACCTCCAGCTCATCAGCGTGGCGGTGGTCGACGTGAGGGTCACACGGAGTCACGCGGTGAGGTCGAGACCGGCGCCACGGCGGCGACCACGGCATCGTGCAGCCGGCCGTTCGTGGCCAGGGCGCTTCCGTGCCAGATTCCGTCACCGCCGTCGATGCCGCCGAAGCGTCCGCCGGCCTCGGTCACGATCGGGCAGAGGGCCGCCATGTCGTACGGCTGCAGGTCGAATTCGCCCGAGATGTCGATAGCGCCCTCGGCGACGAGCATGTACGACCAGAAATCGCCGTAGGCACGCGTGCGCCACACCTGGTCGGCCAGCGCGAGAAGGTTGTCGACCCGCCCCGCCTTCATCCAGTACTGCAGGCCGTTGTAGCTGAGCGACGCGTCGGCAAGAGAATCGATCGCCGACACTCGCAGGGGAGTGGCGGCCTTGCCGATGTCAGAACCGAAGGATCCGGCTCCTGCCGACCCCCACCACCGTCTGCCGAGCGCCGGCGCGCTGACCACCCCGACCACGGGCTCGCCGTCCACCACGAGTGAGATCAGTGTGGCCCAGATCGGCACGCCGCGGAGGAAATTCGCGGTGCCGTCGATTGGATCGACGATCCACTGCCTCGTGCTCTCGCCGGCGCGGCCGGACTCCTCGCCGTAGAAGGCGTCGTGGGGTCGCTCGGCCTCGAGTCGAGCCCGAATCGCGCGCTCGACAGCCTTGTCGGCGTCGGTGACGTGGGTGTGGTCGGCCTTCAGTGAGACGTCGAGGTCGGCCGCCCGGTAGCGGGCGAGCGCAATGGCGTCGGCCTCGTCTGCGAGGAGGAGCGCGAGGGCGAGGTCGGCTGAGTGATCGGGGGCGGTGTCGTCTTCGTGGGCCACCCGATCAGCGTATCGGTCGCGGTCTGCGTGCGGCGGGCCCGGTTGCAGTGGGCGGGTGTTGTGAGGTGTGGGCGGGTGCTGCAGCACCCGCCCACTCTCGAGAACACCCGCCGACTCCGCCAGAACCGACCCTTGGGGCTACTACGCCCCGCGGTTGCCGAGCAGCGTCTGCAGCGATTCGAGTCGCTCCCGGCCGATGTCGCCGAGCTCGCCGGCCTCGACGCGGTCGATGATTTCCCAGTCGTGGGCCTCGGTCAGCGGAATCCCGCCCGGGGGCTCGTATCCCTCGGGGAACACCGCGTGCGACGCGAACGATCGGAGGATGTTCTCGGGGTTCACGTGGCCGAGCCCGAACGATCGCACACCGGGTGTGTCGACGATCCAGCCACCCGAGGGCACCTTGAACGACACGGTCGACGACGATGTGTGGCGCCCGCGGCCGGTCACGGTGTTCACGACGCCGACTGCCCGCTTCGAGCCGGTGAGCGCGTTGACCAGGGTCGATTTGCCGACACCGGAGTGCCCCACGGTGACCGTCACGTGATCGTCGAGAACGGAGCGGAGCGTGTCGAGCTCGGATCCCGAGAACTGGGTCGACGACGTCGTCAGGATCCTGAGATCCAGGCAAGAGAAGTGCGCGGCGAACGGCTCAGGATCCGCGAGGTCGGTTTTCGTGATCACCAGGATCGGCTCCACACCCGCATCGAATGCCGCCACGAGGTAGCGGTCGACCAGACGGGGGCGCGGCTCCGGGTCGGCGGCGGCCACGACGATGAGCATCTGGTCGGCATTGGCCACGATCACCCGCTCGACGGCGTCGGTGTCGTCGGCACTGCGGCGGAGCAGCGTCGTGCGCTCCTGCACCCGGACGATGCGTGCAAGAGAGCCCTCGGCCCCGCTCGTGTCGCCGACGACGTCGACCCGGTCGCCCGTCACGACGGCCTTCTTGCCCAGCTCGCGGGCCCGGGCAGTCGTGATCTCGCGCTCGTCCGGGGTGCCGGCGTCCATCAGCACGCCGTAGCGACCTCGATCGACAGTCCAGACGACTCCCGGAACGGCCTGGTCATAGGCCGGGCGCTGCTTCGTGCGGGGGCGGTTGGCTTTGGGGTTGGGGCGGATCCGGATCGACGACTCGTCGTACTCGGAGTACTCCTCATCGACGGGCTCGTCGCCGTCGGACCACCAGCTCACAGTCTGCAGCCCATCACAGGAACCCGAGCAGACTCGTGTCGGCCGGGGTCACGTCGACCTTCCGGCCGAGCAGCTCGACCCAGAGATCGACGAACTGCGGAAGCGTCTTCGAGACGACGCGCACGTCGTCGACTTCCACGTTCGGCACGGCGAGACCGATGATGGCGGCGGCGTGGGCCATGCGGTGGTCGCCGTAGGTCTTCCACTGGCCGGAGTGAAGCGGGGAGGGCTTGAGGTGAATGCCATCGTCGAGCTCGGTCGCGTTGCCTCCGAGCCCGTTGATCTCGGTGACGAGGGCTGCGAGGCGATCCGTCTCGTGCCCTCGCAGGTGGCCGATACCGGTGATCGTGCTGGGGCCCGAGGCGAGGGCGGCAAGAGCGACGATGGCGGGGGCCAATTCGCCACCGCGCGACAGGTCGAGTTCGATGCCCGGAAGCGAGCCGCCGCCGATGAGACCGGAGCCGCCGTCGACGGTCAGCGTGTCGCCGTCGCGGGTGACCGTGGCACCCCAAAGCGGCAGGAGTTCTTCGAGGTCGGCTCCGACCTGGGTGGTTTCGGTCGGCCAGTGCCGAATCGACACGCGGCCACCGGCGACGAGCGCGGCCACGAGGAACGGCGCAGCGTTCGACAGGTCGGGCTCGATCGTGACGTCGCGGCCGCTGATCGGCGTCGCCGGCACGGCCCAGACTCCGGGTTCGGGCGACTCGACGGCAACGCCCCGCGAGGCGAGGGCGTCGATCGTCATCTCGATGTGGGGAAGGCTCGGCAGCTTCTCGCCGGTGTGCCGCAGCGTGAGACCCGCGTCGAAGCGCGGCGCCGACAGAAGCAGGCCCGACACGAACTGACTGGAGGCGGACGCGTCGATGGCCACCTCCGACCGCTCGATTCGACCGGTGCCGTAGAGGCTGAAGGGCAGCGTGCCACGGCCGTCGTCGCTGACGTCGACCCCGAGTGCCCGCAGCGACTCGATCGTGGTGCGCATGGGGCGGCGTCGGGCGGCTTCGTCGCCGTCGAAGGTGACCGGCCCGGTGGCGAGGGCTGCGACGGGCGGAAGGAACCGCATCACAGTGCCCGCGAGTCCGCACTCGATCGACGTGCCGCCGGTCAGCTCGCCCGGCGTGACCAGAAGGTCGGGGCCGTATGGTTCGCCGTTGTCGCGCTCCTCGATGGTCACGCCGAGTGCTCGAAGGGCGTCGATCATGAGGGCCGAGTCGCGGGAGTGAAGGGGCAGGCGCAGAAGCGAAGGATCCGACGCGAGCGCCGACAGCACGAGCTCGCGATTCGTGAGTGACTTCGAGCCGGGCAGGCTCAGTGTCGAGGTCACGGGGCCGGTCGCCGACGGCGCGACCCAGAATCCCTCGTCGAGCAGCGGCTTGTCTTTCGACTCGCGATCGCTGTCGCCGTACGGGTTAAAATCGGGCTCGGAATACCTGAATACCTGCATCGGTTGTCAAGGGTAATGCACCGTGATGAAGGAGGACCCATGGCAGCTACGAGCACTCTCGATGCCCCCCGGGTCGCCGAACTAGAATTGGCTCTGATGAGCACCCCCGACGGCACCGCCGACACCAGCACCTCGCCGAGCGACACCCACGACCAGACCGTCGACGTTCGCGCCCTGTTCGAAGAGCAGGCGCTCCCGTTCATGGATCAGCTCTATGCGGCAGGCATGCGGATGACGCGCAACCCGTCTGACGCCGCCGACCTCGTGCAAGAGACCTACGTGAAGGCGTTCGCCGCGTTCGGGCAGTTCACGCAGGGCACGAATCTGAAGGCGTGGCTGTACCGGATCCTCACGAACACCTTCATCAACACGTACCGCAAGAAGCAGCGCGACCCCTACCAGGGCACGATCGACGAACTCGAAGACTGGCAGATGGGCGGCGCGACCAGCGCCACACTCAGCTCGACGTCACGCTCCGCCGAAGCAGAAGCCATCGACCACCTTCCCGACAGTGCCGTGAAAGACGCGCTGCAGAAGGTTCCCGAAGACTTCCGACTCGCGGTCTACCTGGCTGACGTCGAAGGATTCTCGTACCAAGAGATCGCCGACATCATGAAGACCCCGGTCGGCACCGTCATGAGCCGTCTGCACCGCGGTCGACGCCTGCTGCGCGAGCTCCTGGGCGACTACGCCCGCGAGCGTGGCATCGTCGTTCCCCCCTCCACCTCGAAGACCCCATCGAAAGGCAGCACAAAATGACCGACTGCGGCTGCGACAAAGCCAAGGCGGAGCTCGAGGAGTACCTGCACAACGAGCTCGCGCGCGACGACGCACACGACATCCGAGAGCACATGGCCGGCTGTGCCGACTGCTCCAGTGAATTCCACGTCAACGTGGTCATGACGGAGGCCGTGCAGCGAGCCTGCAAAGAGACGGCGCCCGAAGACCTCCGGTTGATGGTGCTGGCGAAGATCAGAGACCTCCAGGCGCACTAGTCGTTCGGGTGGCGTAACGGTGGTGCCGGATCCTGTAGTTTCGGGTCATGAACGCCACCGTGGAGACGCTCGGCACGCCCAGCACTGACGACGTCGACGACCTCGTCGCACTGATCCGTTCGCTCGGTTACTCGCTCGAGACGACCGACCTTTCGGCGAGGCTCACGCATCTCTCGCTCGAGGCGGGCCATGAGACGTGGGTGGTCCGCGATGGTGCCGGCCGGATCAGCGCCGTCGCTGGGGCGCACGTCATGTGGGCCTACAACTCCGATGCACCGACCGCGCAGCTCTTGCTCCTGGTCGTCCGGCCCGACGTGCGCCGCGACGGACTCGGGTCACAGCTGCTCACGCACTTCGAGACCTGGGCCGGATCGCACTCGGCGTCGCATCTCTCGGCGGTCTCGGCCGCTGCTACGGATTCGGCGCACCGCTTCTATCAGAAGCGCGGCTACCACGAGTCGGGCACGCGGTACACCAAGCTCGGCTGACGCCCGGGCCGCTGCCTCCCGGGTGCGGCTTGTCTGACGCCGTGGCCCGTCTCCGCATTCGAAGGAGATTTCGCTCGGCCCCGACGCGGACATCAGGATCCGACGGGGTCGCGACGCGAAATCTCCTTCAAATTCGGCAGGTGGCCGGTCGGGCTAGAGGCTCAGCGCCCGATCAACCAGCGCCGCCAGCTCGGCAGCGCTCCGCTTGGGTGAACCCGTCGCGGGGGCGGCCGACGCCGGACGCGAGGCCACGGTGATAGGCCGACCGAGCTTCGGTGCGAGCTCGAGGGCGATGAACGGCCAGGCACCCTGGTTTTCGGGCTCCTCTTGCGCGAAGACGATCTCGGCGGAGGGGTAGCGCTCGAGCACGGCCGTGATCTCGGCGAGAGGCAGCGGGTAGAGCTGCTCCAGTCGGATCAGAGCAATGTCGTCGCGCGGCACCTGACGCTTGTCGAGCTCGGCCTGGAGGTCGTAGTGGATCTTGCCCGAATGCAGCACGATGCGCTTGGTCGCCGCAGGGTTCTCGACCCGGGTGCAGTCGAGCACCGGCTCGAAACGACCGCTGGTGAACGCGTCGACATCGCTCGTAGCACCGCGCAGTCGCAACATCGCCTTCGGGGTGAAGACGACGAGCGGGCGGCGCGGTCTCGCGTAGGCCTGGCGGCGGAGGAGGTGGAAGTGCGATGCCGGAGTTGAGGGCCGGGCGATCGTCATGTTGTTCTCGGCGCAGAGCTGCAAGTAGCGCTCGATCCGGGCCGACGAGTGGTCGGGCCCCTGACCCTCGTAGCCGTGCGGCAGCAGCAGCACGACGCTCGAGCGCTGGCCCCACTTCTGCTCGGCACTGGAGATGAACTCGTCGACGATCGTCTGAGCGCCGTTCGCGAAGTCGCCGAACTGGGCCTCCCAGAGAACGAGCGCGTCGGCACGCTCGACCGAGTAGCCATACTCGAAGCCCATCGCCGCGAACTCGCTGAGCAGAGAGTCGTAGATCCAGAGCTTCGCCTGGTTGTCGGTGACGTTCTGGAGGGGGATCCACTCCTGGCCGTTCTCGCGGTCGTGGAGCACGGCGTGGCGCTGCACGAAGGTGCCGCGGCGCGTGTCTTGGCCGGCCATGCGGACGGGCGTGCCCTCGGTGAGAACCGACCCGAGTGCGAGGAGTTCGCCGAAAGCCCAGTCGATCTGGCCGCTGCGGGTCATCTCGACGCGCTTCTTCAGCAGCTGCTGGAGCTTCGGGTGCACGCTGAAGCCGCTCGGCGGGTTGTCGAAGGAATCGCCGATGGCGTGCACGAGGTCGAGGGGGATCGACGTCTCGAACTTGTCGGCGGGGGAGCCATCGCCGGCCGTGGAGTCTTCGGCCTGTTGCGCTACAGGGCGCTCGAGGTCGGCGACGGCGCCACCATCAGAGCTGACGACGGGAATCGAACCCGTCTGCGCGGCATGGGTCTCGCCGAAGGCCCGCTCCAGGCGATCCTGGAAGTCTCGGTGGGCTCCCTCGTACTCCTCCTGCGTGATATCGCCGCGACCGACCAGCGCCTCTGTGTAGAGGGTGCGGACGCTCCGCTTGTTTTCGATGAGGCTGTACATGAGCGGCTGGGTCATCGAGGGGTCGTCGCCCTCGTTGTGGCCACGGCGTCGATAGCAGATGAGGTCGATGACGACATCGCGCTTGAACTCCTGGCGGTACGCGAACGCGAGCTCGGCGACCCGGGCCACCGCCTCGGGGTCGTCGCCGTTGACGTGGAAGATCGGCGCCTGGATGGTCTTTGCGACGTCGGTCGAGTAGATCGACGAGCGACCCTCGGACGGCGAGGTCGTGAACCCGACCTGGTTGTTGATGACGATGTGGATCGTGCCACCCACGCGGTAGCCGCGGAGCTGCGACATCTGCATGGTCTCGACGACGATGCCCTGGCCGGCCATCGCCGCATCGCCGTGGACGAGGATCGGCAGAACGGCGAACGCCAGCGGCACACCGCGATCCTGCTTGGCGCGCACGATGCCCTCGAGCACTCCGTCGCCCGCCTCGAGGTGCGACGGGTTGGCCGCGATGTAGACCGGGATCGTCTTGCCGGCGGCACTCGTGAACTCGCCCTCGGTGCCCAGGTGGTATTTGACGTCGCCCGAGCCCTGCACGGTGCGCGGATCTTGCGTGCCTTCGAACTCGCGGAAGATCTGACCGTACGTCTTGCCCGCGATGTTGGTCAGGACGTTGAGACGACCGCGGTGGGCCATGCCGATCGCGACCTCCTGGAGCCCCGCAGCGGCGGCCTCCTGGATCACGGTGTCGAGCAGTGAGATGGCCGATTCGCCGCCCTCCAGGCTGAAGCGCTTTTGGCCGACGTACTTGGTCTGGAGGAAAGTCTCGAAGGCCTCGGCCTCGTTGAGCTTGCCGAGAATGCGCATCTGCTCGTCGTGGCTCGGCTTCGCGTAGGGCACCTCGATGTGCTCCTGCACCCAGCGACGTTGCGCCGGATCTTGGATGTGCATGTACTCGATGCCGATCGTGCGGCAGTACGAATCGCGGAGGACGCCGAGGATGTCGCGCAGAAGCATTCCGGCCTTGCCGCCGAAACCGCCGGTGACGAATTCGCGATCGAGATCCCAGAAGGTGAGGCCGTGACGTTCGATCTCGAGGTCGGGGTGCGTGCGCTGGCGGTATTCGAGCGGGTCGATGTCGGCCATCAGATGGCCGCGCACGCGGTAGCTGTTGATGAGCTCCTGCACTCGGGCGGTCTTGCCGACGCGCTCAGCGAGGTTGACGTTGATGTCGGAGTTCCAGTGGATCGGCGCGTACGGAATGCGCAGCGCCGAGAAGATGCCTTCGTAGAACTGTCGACCGCCGATGAGCATCTCGTGGACGATCTTGAGGAACTCGCCCGAGCCAGCGCCCTGGATCACCCGGTGGTCGTAGGTCGAAGTGAGTGTGATCGTCTTGCCGATGCCAAGTTCGACGAGCGTCTTGGAGGCGGACCCCTGGAATTCGGCGGGGTATTCGAGAGCGCCGGCGCCGATGATCGCGCCTGCGCCCTTCATGAGGCGGGGCACGCTGTGGACGGTGCCGATTCCGCCCGGGTTGGTCAGCGAGATGGTGTTGCCGGCGAAGTCGTCGGCGGTGAGCTTGTTGGCTCGGGCCTTCTTGACGATGTCTTCGTACGCGGAGAGGAACTGGGCGAAGGTGAGGGTTTCGGCCTTCTTGATGCCGGGCACGAGAAGGGCGCGTGTGCCGTCGGGCTTCGGGATGTCGATGGCAAGGCCGAGATTGATGTGAGCCGGGGTGACCACCGAGGGCTTGCCGTCGACCACGTCGTAGAAGACGTTCTGGCTCGGGAACTCTTTCAGGGCTTGTACGAGGGCCCAGCCGATGAGGTGGGTGAACGAGATCTTGCCACCGCGAGCGCGCTTGAGGTGGTTATTGATGACGATGCGGTTGTCGATCATCAGCTTGGCCGGGATCGTGCGGACGCTGGTCGCCGTCGGCACCGTGAGACTGGCGTCCATGTTCGTCGCGAGACTCTTCGACATTCCGCGAAGCGGTTGCACGAGGTTCTCGGGCTCGGGCGTCGGCTGCTCGGAGGCGGAGGGTTTCTTCGACGGGGGAGTCGGCGCCTCGGCGGGCACGGGCTTCTCTTTGGGAGCGACGGAGGTGGTGCGGGCCGGGACGCTGCGGCCGGAGGTGGTCGACGCGGGCGGAGTCGAGGTGCTCGGCGCCGGTCGGACGGGATCGGACAGGCGCGACGGGTCGAGAGCGGAGTCGGGATCGGAGACCGTCTGCGGAGCCGAGACCGGCTGGGGCACGGCATCGTCTGATGCCGACGCTGCGTCAGGTGAGTCGGGCGTCAAGGCGCCCTCGCCGGGCTTGTAGCTCTCGAGGATGGGCCACCACGTCTTGTCGACCGAATTCTTATCGACGACGTACTGCTCGTAGAGCTCGTCGACGAGCCATTCGTTGGCGCCGAACTGCTCTGCGGCGCCGTCGTCGGTCGTTCCGGTCACGTGGCTAGACACAGCCGATCGCCCACTCTCCGTTGATTGTTGATCGTTCGCAGGGCCCTCGTCGCCCGTGCAGATCAAGACTAATCGGTCGACGTTGTCCTGGGTGGGAGGCACTCACAGGGAATAGGTTGAATGCCATGAGGTTCTACGAGACCACTCCGACGCACGACCTGACGTACTCCGACGTGTTCCTCGTCCCGAGCCGATCGAGCGTCTCGTCGAGGCTCGATGTCTCGCTCGACACGGGTGATCGAACGGGTCAGACCATCCCGATCGTCTCGGCGAACATGAACTCGGTCACCGGGCACCGGCTGGCGGCGACGCTGGCCCGCCGCGGCGGTCTCGGCGTGCTTCCGCAAGACATGCACCCGCAAGATCTCGACTCGGCGATCCGCTGGGTGAAAGAGCAGCCGGTCGCCTTCGACACCCCCTACGTCATGTCTCCGGCCGACTCCGTCGAGACGGCCCGTCGAGCGCTGCCGGCAGCCGAAGGCCAGGGCATCGTTCTGCACGACTCCGACGGTTCGTTCCTCGGCTGCATCCCGGCGACGCGTCTGGCGAAAGCCTCCGACGACGCGGTGCTCGGCGATCTTCTCCACGGCCGGCTCGCCTCGCTCGACGCCGACGACATCGACGGCCCGCGCGCCGCCTTCGACCTCCTCGTGGCCGCCGACCTCGATTTCGCCCCGGTGCTTCATCAGGGGCACGTGATCGGCACCCTCAGTCGCAAGACGGCGTTGCGCTCGACCATCTATCGTCCTGCCGTGGATGCGGACGGTCGCTTGCGGGTCGCCGCCGCGGTGGGCATCAACGGTGACGTCGCCGAAAAGGCGAAGGCCCTGGTCGCGGCCGGCGTCGACGTCCTCGTGCTCGACACGGCGCACGGCCACCAAGATGGAATGCTGCGCGCGCTCAAGACAGTCGCCGCCCTCGAGCTGGGCGTTCCCCTCGTGGCGGGCAACGTCGTCACGGCGGAGGCGGTCCGTCAGCTCGTCGGAGCGGGCGCCGACATCGTCAAGGTCGGCGTCGGCCCGGGCGCCATGTGCACCACGCGAATGATGACGGCGGTCGGGCGCCCGCAGTTCTCGGCCGTGCTCGAGACCGCGGAGGCAGCCCGCGCACTCGGCGCCCATGTCTGGGCCGACGGCGGCGTGCGGTATCCCCGCGACGTCGCTCTCGCGCTGGCCGCCGGTGCCTCCAGCGTGATGATCGGCTCCTGGTTTGCCGGCACCATCGAGGCTCCCGGTGAGCTCGACACCGATGCCGACGGCCGCGTCTACAAAGAGAGCTGGGGCATGGCGTCGACGAAGGCCGTGCGATCGCGCTTCGAGCGCCTCGACCCGTACGAGCTCGCCCGCCGCACCCTCTTCGCCGAGGGCATCTCGTCGTCGCGGATCTACCTCGATCCTCTGCGCCCCTCCGTAGAAGACCTGCTCGACATGATCACGTCGGGAGTCCGGTCGTCGCTCACCTACGCGGGGGCTCGCACTCTCGCCGAGTTCTCGGAGCGCGCGCTGGTCGGCATCCAGTCGGCTGCAGGGTACGAGGAGGGCAAGGCGCTGCCGGTCAGCTGGTAGCGCGCTCCCGGCGAAAATCGCAGGATCCGGCCCCCCGGATCCTGGGCTGTGACGAATCTGGCGGATTCTCGGTTTTCGGGCACCCGCGCGTCGGTGCACGCCGATAAACTGATCGGATAATGGACGACCATCACCATAGACATTCGCCCTATCCGCCCTTCTTTCAACCGGGAGGGTCCGCTTCGTGAACGAGTGGCTTCTGCTCGGCATCGGTCTCGTCCTCACAGTGGGTACGGGCCTCTTCGTGGCGAGCGAGTTCTCGCTCGTCAATCTCGACCGCGCTGATCTCGAGGCGCGACAGGCCAAAGGGGAGAAACGCCTCGGCTCGACCATCGGTGCCCTCAAGGTCACCTCGACTCACCTCTCGAGTGCGCAGCTCGGCATCACTCTGACCACGCTCCTCACCGGTTACACGATGGAGCCGGCGATCTCGACCTTGCTCGCCGATCCGTTCCGCCAGTTCGGCGGGCCGATCGAGGTGGTCGAGGTCGTTGCCCCGATCGTCTCGATCGTGCTGGCGACCCTGCTGTCGATGATCATCGGCGAGCTCGTGCCGAAGAACTTCGCGCTGGCGCTGCCGCTCGCCACGGCGAAACTCGTGATCCCGTTTCAGGTCGCCTTCACCGCCGTCTTCCGGCCCGCCGTCGCAGTGCTGAACGGCACCGCCAACGCGATTCTCCGCGGCATGGGCATCGAACCGAAAGAGGAGCTCTCGGGGGCGCGGACCGCCGAAGAGCTCTCATCGCTCGTGCGCCGGTCGGCGTTCGAGGGAAGCCTCGACCTCGACACGGCGACGCTGCTGGCGCGCACGCTCGTCTTCAGCGACCACGACGCCTCCGACGTCATGACGCCCCGGCCGCGCGTCACCAGCGTCTCGCGCACCGACACGGCCGAGACCGTGCTCGCTGAAGCCCGCCGCACGGGCTACTCGCGCTTTCCGGTCACCGACGACGACATCGACGACATCGTCGGGCTCGTGCACGTCAAACAGGCGGTCGCCGTGCCGCGCGAGAAGCGCGGCGAGGTACCCGTGTCGGCCCTGCAGACCGAGGCGATTCGGGTGCCCGAGACGATGACTCTCGACAACCTCCTCGAAGAGGTGCGCGGCAAGGGGTACCAGATGGCGGTCGTCGTCGACGAGTACGGCGGAACAGCGGGGGTCGTCACCCTCGAAGACCTGATCGAAGAGCTGGTGGGCGAGGTGTCCGACGAGCACGATCGCTCGCGCGTCGACGTCGTGCGGTCGCGTGACTGGCTCACCTTTCCGGGCCTTCTCCGCCCCGACGAGCTTCTCGAACGAGCCTCCGTCAAGGTGCCGGAAGACGGCCCCTACGAGACCGTGGGTGGCTGGGTGATGAGCGAGCTCGGGCGCCTTCCCGCGGTCGGCGACGCCGTCGACGTCGAGGCGGGTACCTTCCGCGTCGAGCGCCTCGACGGTCGCCGCATCGACCGGATCCGCTTCACGCCGGCTGTCGACGACAGCATCGCCCGAGAGCACATTGATGCCGCCACTGCCGCGGCTTCGCGCGAAGGGCAGGTGACCCGATGAGCAGCGACTGGTGGGGAATCGTCTGGCTGGTCGTGCTGCTGCTCGGCAACGCCTTCTTCGTCGGCGCCGAATTTGCCGTCATCTCGGCGCGGCGGTCGTCGATCGAACCCAAGGCGGAGGCCGGCAACCGTGCGGCCAAGACTACGCTCTGGGCGATGGAGCACGCGACGCTCATGCTCGCGACCAGCCAGCTCGGCATCACCGTGTGCTCGCTGCTGATCCTGAACGTCTCGGAGCCCTCGATCCACCACCTGCTCGAAGGGCCGTTGCACCTGACCGGCCTCTCGACCGAGTTGGTCGACACCGTCGGTTTCATCATCACGCTGCTGCTGGTGTCGTTCCTCCACGTCGTCTTCGGCGAGATGGTGCCGAAGAACCTCTCGTTCTCGGTGCCCGACCGCGCAGCACTCCTGCTCGCCCCGCCGCTGGTGTTCGTCGGACGCATCTTCAGCGTCGTGATCCGGTCGCTGAACTGGGTGACGAACTGCATCATCAAGGCTTTCGGCGTCGAGCCGAAAGACGAGGCCACCAGCGCGTTCACCGTCGAAGAGGTGCAGACGATCGTCGCTCAGTCGCAGCGCGAGGGCGTGCTCCGCGATACGACGGGTGCGCTCACCGCCGCGTTCGAGTTCACCGAGAAGAAGGTCTCCGACGTCGCGGTGGCCCTGCCGTCGCTGGTGACGCTCGATGAGGCGGCGACGCCGGCCGAGGTCGAGCGAGCCGTGGCGCAGAGCGGATTCTCGCGGTACGTGCTCGTCAACGAGCAGTCCGAGCCGACCGGGTATCTCCACCTCAAAGACGTGATCGATCTCGCCGATGACGAGTACTCGGATCCTGTGCCTCCGAAGCGGATCCGGCAGCTGATCTCGATCTACGAGGGCACCGAACTCGAAGACGCCCTCGCGACCATGCGCCGTGCCGGAGTGCACGTCGCGCGGTCGTTCGACGAGCGGGGTACGACCCGCGGCGTGCTGTTCCTCGAAGACATCATCGAGGAGCTCATCGGCGAGGTGCAGGACGCCACCAGGCGTCGGTAGCGCGGTGTCTGCCGTGGCTGCGATCCGCGAGTGACGGCAAATGCCCCCTGCACGCGTGTGCAGGGGGCATTTCGCGTCACTCGGCGCCGCCGGCGCGGTGGGCTACGCCGGTGGGCCAGCTACGCCGGCTGCGACACGTGGAACGGTGCGCGGTGGTACTGCTGCGGGTAGTACGGCAGGTCGACGCCCAGCTCGGCCGCGACCCGGAGGGCGAAGTGCGGGTCGCGAAGGAACTCGCGGCCGACGAAGACGACGTCCGACTCACCGTCGGCGACGATCGCCTGGGCCTGATCGGCGCCGATGATCAGGCCGACCGCACCCGTCTCGACCTCGGCGTCGGCGCGGACCGACGCGGCGAGCGGCACCTGGTAGCCGAGGCCCACCGGGATCTCCGCTTTCGCGACGTTTCCGCCGGACGAGATGTCGAACAGGTCGGCACCGGCGTCGCGCGCCCAGCCCGACACGATCGCGGTCGAGGCTTCGTCCCAGCCGCCCTCGGTCCAGTCGGTGGCCGAGAAGCGGACCAGGATCGGGAAGTCGTCTCCGGTGGCGGCACGGATGCCGCGAACGGCGTCGACCACGATGCGGGCAAGGTTCTCGAGCGATCCGCCGAACTCGTCGGTGCGCTGGTTGCTGAGCGGCGAGAGGAACTCGTGCATGAGGTACCCGTGGGCGGCGTGGAGCTCAACGAAGTCGAACCCTGCCTGCTGCGATCGGACGGCACCGTCGACGAACGCCTGTACAACGCCCCGGACCTCCTCGGTCGTCAGCTCGCGGGGAACGTCGTAGCCGTCGAACGCGATCGGAGACGGGCCGACCGTCTTCCAGCCGTGCTGCGACTCGTTCAGCGTGCCGACCTGGTCGTCCCAGGTGCGAGGCGTCGAGGCCTTCCGCCCGGCATGGGCGAGCTGCACGCCGATGGCGGAGCCCTGCGAGTGAACGAAGTCGACGATTGGGCGGAACGCGTCGCGCTGCGCGTCGTTCCAGATGCCCAGGTCTTGCGGCGAGATGCGGCCCTCGGGCACGACGGCCGTCGCCTCGGTGATGATGGCGCCGGCGCCGCCGCGGGCGAACGAGCCCAGGTGCACGAGGTGCCAGGTGCTGGGCATCCCGTCGAAGTTCTCAGCCGAGTACTGGCACATGGCGGGTACCCAGAGGCGGTTGCGGAAGGTCGTTCCGCGCAGCGTGATGGGGTCGAAGAGCGAAGTCATATCTGTTTCAACGACGTCGGCCGCGGATCATTCCGGCAGGTCGAGGGGGAGCGCAGGATCCGACGCGGCCAGCCCGGTGAGGAACTCCCGGAGCGAGGCGGGCGACGTGAACACGTGCCCGGTGATGCCGAGGGCTTCGGCCGCCTCCACATTCACGCGCTTGTTGTCGACGAAGACCATCTGGCCGGGCGTGATCGCGAGCTCGCGCAGAACGGTCTCGTAGATGGAGGCGCTCGGCTTCAAGTCGTGCATCTCGGCGCTGACGAAGTGCCGGTCGAAGAGGGTGCCCACGGGGCCGAAGCGGAAGGGCGAGCCGAAGTCGAAGCCGGCGTTCGAGAGGAGGGCGAGCGGCGTGCCCCCGTCGTGCAGCTCTTCGAGGATCGCCACCGTGCCGGGCTCGGGGTGGAGCCACCCGGCGAAGTCGACCGCCCAGAGCTCGTGGATGCGCCCGAGGGTGAATTCGGTGTCGTTCTCGGCGGCGATCAGGCGCCAGTACTCGACGATCGAGAGGTCGCCCGAGTCGAGTGCGTCGCGGTGCGCGTCGTAGCTGCGCCACAGCCCCTCAGCGGCAACCCCGGCGAGGCGCTCCACTTCGGTGCGAGCCGAAGCCGGAGGCGACACGCTGATCACCTCGCCGTAGTCGAAAACGATCGTGCGGCCCGGAATCGACAAAGACATGCCAGTCACGCTAGCGGAGCCCGGTGAACACGCGACAGGCCTACCGTGGGGGAGTGACTGCATCGACCGAACCCACGTATACCCCTTGGACGCCCTCCGACGCGGGCGGCTCAATCTCGGTTCCCCGCGAGAACGACGACAAGTACAGCCGCGGCGTGCTCGGCGTCGTGACCGGCTCAGACCAGTATCCGGGCGCGGCCGTGCTTGGTGTCGATGCCGCTTTGCACACGGGCCTCGGCATGCTCCGCTACCTGGGGCCCTCCCGTGCATCCGATTTCGTGCTCCACCGGCGACCGGAGGCCGTGACGAGCCCCGGTCGCGTGCAGGCCTGGTTGCTCGGCTCGGGGATCGACCCGGCGACCCTCGACGGCGTCACGACGAACCGCTTCGCCGAGGCGGTCGCGACCGGCAACCCGATGGTGCTCGACGCGGGTGCCCTGCAGCTTCGCGAGCAGGCGACCGGGCCGATCGTCGTCACACCGCACTTCCGCGAGCTCGCCCGAGCCACCGGGCTGGAGGTCTCCGAGGTCGCCGACGACCCCGCGAACGCTGCGGCGCGGGTGGCCGACGAGTGGGGCGCGACGGTGCTCCTCAAGGGGCACCGGACGTACGTCGCCGCACCCGGCGGGGTGCGACTCGTGGCCTCGAGTGCGCCGTCCTGGCTCGCGACGGCCGGGGCGGGGGATGCGCTGGGCGGGATCCTCGGGGCTCTCGTTGCCACGCACGCCGACGAGATCGCGAGCGACTCGAATGCGCTCGCGCGATTGGCAGCGACCGCGAGTGTCGTTCACGGTCTCGCCGCCGAGCGGGCGTCGGGCGGTGGGCCGCTCACGGTGCTCGGGCTCATCGACGCACTGCCGGCGACCATTGCCGAGCTGCTCCGGGGCTGATCCGTCGTGCTGCTGAAGCGCCCGCAAATGTGAGAGCGATCCGCTCCCGCAGGCCGGCGGCGGCGGCGGCGGGTGGCGGATCGCTCTCACGCTGGCGGGTGGGCGGAGATCAGGCTGCGGGCGACGCCTTCAGCAAAAACTCCACCGAACCGGAGTCTTCGACCTTGACGAAGCCGAGGCTGGGCGCTGCGACCTTGTAGTCGGCGAAGGTGACGGGGATCGACCCGCTCACTTCGGCGCCGTCGCCCGACAGCGCCGCCTGCATTGGCACCGAGACCGTCTTGGTGACGCCGTGCATGGTGAGTTTGCCGGTGGCCGTGAACTTCGTCACGTCGCCGTCCGAGAGATCGCCGGTGTCGAGGGGTGAGGTGAGCGTGAATGTCGCGTCGGGGTGGATGTCGGTCTCGAGCGCGGAGGTGCGGAAGTACTCGTCGCGACTCGTGCTATCGGTGGCGATCGACGCGACGTCGACCGTGATGTCGGCCTTGGTGATCGAGTCGGAGTCGAAGTCGACCGTGCCGGTGACGTCGGAGGTCTTGCCGACCACGGTCACGTCGGTGCCGTTCAACACCTCGTCGACCCGGTAGCCGGCGGTACTGCCCGATCCGACGCTCCATGACCCGGTGAGGTCGGACCCGGCGAGTGCGGAGTCGCCCGGCGTGACGGACACGGTGGGCGCGGCCTCGGGCTCCCCGACGATGACATCGCGGTAGAAAGCGGGACCGGCGATGGCGACGACTCCGCCGACCACGACGACTCCCGCTGCCACACCGATGAGGACCTTGCTTCGTCTCTTCATGCCAAAACGATGACGCGTCACCCTTGCCGAGTCCTGAAAGCGTGCAGGCCGTGCAGGCTTAGCGGCACGTGTCGGTTCGCTAGCCTTCGAGGGTGACCCGCATTCGAGCCCTGCTGCCGATGGTGCTGCTCTGGGTCACGTTTCTGGCGGTGCACGCGTGGCTGTCGGTCGCCGTGTGGAACGGCCCGCACACGCCCCTGAACGACGTGTCGACCGTGTATCGCGACTGGATCCTTCGGGGTTCTCTCGGCGACGGCTGGGTCGGTGTCGACCTCGCCTGGGTGTACCCGACGGCCGCACTCGTGCCCATGCTCGCCGCAGCGGCTGCCGGCTTCGACCACTACTCGGAGGCGTGGCTCGTGCTGGTGGCGCTGCTCGACGCAATTGCCCTCGGGGTCATCGTCAGCGGCCGATCTCGGCGGCACCTCGTCGCCGGCTTCTGGTGGCTCGCCTACCTGCTGGCGCTCGGCCCGATCGCCGTCGGTCGGATCGACAGCATCACAGTGCCGCTCGCGATCGCGGGCCTGCTCGTCGCCGCTCGGCGCCCGGGGGTGGCGGGCGTTCTCCTCGCTCTGGCCACCTGGATCAAGGTCTGGCCGTTCGCCCTGATTCTGGCGGTCGTGATCGCCGAGAGACGAAGGATCCGGGTGCTCGCCGCCGCCGCCACGACGAGCCTTGCGATCGTGCTCGCCGCTGTGCTCGGCGGGGGCAACCTGGCCGGCATCGCGGGGTTCGTCGGCAAGCAGACCGGGCGCGGGCTGCAGTTGGAGGCACCGATCACCACGTTCTGGCTGTGGGCTGAGGCGCTCGGAGCCGCAGGAGTCTCGACCACGTTCGATCAGACGCTGCTCACGTACCAGGTGACGGGGCCCGGCTCAGGGTTGGCTGCCGCCGCCACGACGCCGATCATGGTGCTGGCGCTCCTGCTACTCGTCGCCCTCGGCATCGTCGCCACTCGCCGCGGGGCACCGGCCGTGATCCTGCTGCCCCCGCTCGCCCTCGCCCTGACCACGGCGTTCATCGTCACCAACAAGGTGGGGTCGCCTCAGTACGAGGCGTGGTTGGCGGCACCGGTGGTGCTCGGACTCGCGACTCTCGGCCGTCGCTTCACAGCGCCGAGCATTCTCACCGTGCTGATCGCCGGCCTCACCCAGGTCATCTACCCCTGGCAGTACGACGCCCTGGTCATGGCCCTGCCGTGGATGGTCGTCGTCGCAACCCTCCGCAACGTGCTTCTCGTGACTCTCCTCGTCGTCGCCGCGCGGGCGATCGTCGTCGCTGGCCGCCCTGGGGAGAACTTCGGCGGGGTCGGGGCGACGAATGCGAGGATGAAGCCATGATCGTCGCATTCAGCGTTTCTCCCTCCGGTGGGCCGCCCGCAGGCTCCGAGCCCGATTCCGTGCACGACGCAGTGGCTGCCGCCGTCAAGGTCGTGCGCGACTCCGGCCTGCCGAACCGCACCTCGTCGATGTTCACCGAGATCGAGGGGGAGTGGGATGAGGTGATGGCCGTCGTCAAGGCTGCGACCGAGGCCGTGGCGCCGTTCGGGCGTCGCGTCTCTCTCGTGCTGAAGGCCGACATCCGTCCGGGGCACACCGGCGAGCTCGACGGCAAGATCGAGCGACTCGAACGGGCTCTCGGCGAGGCTTAGAATCGACTGGGAGAACAACCGCTCCCGCACGACTCGACGGCGAGTTGTCGATCCCCTTTCCGACGACGAAATGGCTGTCTTCCCGTGCCTCAGATCTCACCCCGCCGGAGGCGCTTCGCGCTCCTCTCCCTCGCGATGGGCGGCTTCGGCATCGGTGCCACCGAGTTCGTCGCCATGGGGCTCCTGCCGAACATCGCTCGCGACCTCCTCCCCGGCCTCTACGCCAGCTCGGTGGAAGACGCCACCGCGCACGCCGGCATCATGATCAGCGCCTACGCGCTCGGGGTGGTGGTCGGTGCCCCGACCATCGCGGCGACGACCTCGCACCTGCCGCGCAAGAAGCTGCTGCTGATTCTGCTCGCCGCGTTCCTGGTCGGGACGATCGCGAGTGCGATTCTGCCGTCGTTCGGGCTCGTCGTGCTCGCACGCTTTGTCGCCGGGCTCCCGCACGGGGCGTACTTCGGTATCGCGTCGCTGGCTGCGGCCAATCTCATGGGCCCGGGCAATCGCGGCAAGGGCGTCGCGTTCGTCATGGCGGGTCTCACCATCTCCAACATCGTCGGCGTCCCGCTCATCACCGCGCTCGGCCAGGCAGCCGGCTGGCGGGTGGCCTACGGCGCGGTAGCCCTCATCTTCGCTCTCACCTTCTTCGCCGTGGCCCTGGCGCTGCCGCATCAGCCGGCCGCCGAGGGGGCTTCGATCCGGCGTGAGCTCAGCGCCTTCCGCCGGCCGCAGGTCTGGCTCGTGATGGGCGTCGGCGCGATCGGGTTCGGCGGATTCTTCGCCGTCTACAGCTACGTGTCGACCGCCGTCACCGAGGGTGCCGGCATGCCCGAGGGGTGGGTGCCGTTCGTGCTCGTCGCCGTGGGCGTCGGCATGACCATCGGCAACCTGCTCGGCGGCTGGGGTGCCGACACCAACCTCCGCCGAACGATCTACTTCGGCTTCGGTGGCCTCCTGGTGGCGCTGATCGGCTACGCCCTGACCAGCGAGATGCTGATCGGCATCTTCGTCTTCGCTTTCCTACTCGGCTTCTTCAGCTCGGTGATCAACCCGGCTATCCAGTCGCGCCTCATGGAGGTCTCGGGCGACGCGCAGGTGATCGGTGCAGCGCTCAACCACTCGTCGTTCAACCTCGGCAACAGCCTCGGCGCCTACCTCGGCGGGGTCGTCCTCGCAGCAGGCCTCGGCGTGGGTTCACCCGCATGGGTCGGGGCGATTCTGGCCTCGGCCGGAGTCGTGCTCGTGACGATCAGCTTCGCGGTCGATCGGCGGGGTCGGGGCAACTCGGGGTCGGGCAGCGCAGGATCCGGCGGTTCGTCGATCGGCTCCGCGGATCGTTCGCCCCGAACTCAGCCGGTGCCCGTCGCCGGCCTGTAACGACGTCGATCCACGTCTTCTCGGTCGAGAAGACGTGGATCGACAGTGTGGGTCCTAGAAGCCGGTCGGCCCGGCATCGTCGGTCTGCAGAAGGATGCCGTCTTGGATGGCGCGCTTCCGCAGGGCGACTTTGGTGCCCACGTCGAAGCCGGCGACGCGGTACTTCTCGCGGATGCGCTTGAGGTACGACTTCGCGGTCTCTTCGGAGATGCCGAGCTGGTACGCGACCGCCTTGACGGGTTCGCCACCGCCGTAGAGCGCCATGACGCGGCGCTCCTGGGCGGAGAGCTTCGGCACACCGCCGACCTCGGAGGCGTTCAAGGCGAGGTCGAGCTCGGCCGAGATGTACGACTCGCCGATCGAGGCCGTGCGGATCGCCTCGACGATCATCTCGGCGTCTTCGCTCTTGACGAGGTAGCCGAGGGCACCGGCAGCGAGTGCCTCGCGGACCACATTCGGCTCGGAGTACGTGCTCATCAGGACGGTCTTGACGCCGGCCGTCTTGAGAGTCGAGATCTTGAGAGAGATCGGGAGGTTGTCTTTGAGGTCGAGGTCGAGGAGGACGACGTCGACCGGAAACTCCGGGTGCGTGAGCAGCTCGGGCCAGGATGCGACCGCGGCGACCATGGAGATGTCGCTTGCGGCGCCGCGAATCCATTCGCTCAGGGCCCCGAGCAGCATCTTGTGATCGTCGACGAGGGCGAGACGAATTCGTCCTTCGGAGTCAGGCACTGGTTTCTCTCTTTCGATGGGTGGCTTCGGTAAGCCGCGAGGCGTAGTGACGCGCACAGGGAACACCCGGTGCGCTCATGTTAGGCGTCTGCCGGGTTCTCGACGGAACACCTGATGGCGAGCCGCAGACTGCCCTGGTGGGTTGAGGTCTGAAAGTCACCGACGCGGTTCAGGGCGTTCCAGGTGGCGGGGGTGACCCGATTGCGGCGGATGCCCGTCGAGGTGACGTCGATCGGGACGTCGATGGTGCGTCCTGCGAGAGACGCGATCGAGTTCGACGTGCCGATGGGGCCGAGGGTGAGAGTGATGCTCGTGCCGGCAGCTCGGGTGCGGCGATCACCGAGGAGGAGCCATACGGCTTGAAGGAGCCCGTCGCGCTGCTCGGGGGTCAGCAGGCCGGCGAGGGACGACGGATCAGCGAGCTTGACGGCGCGGCCCAGGTATTCGGATTCGGTGACGGCGTGATACAGCCAGGTCTCGCGTCGTCCTTCGATGAGGTGGAGGCGCAACTCGGTCGCGAGCGAAGCGGCGGTGGAGGCGACCTGCGGTTCGAGAGGGAGTGGGATGTCGCCCACGGCCACTCCGTCGAGCAGCTTCTCGGCGGCGAGGTCGAGACGGGCCAATTCGTCGCTCGCGAGCATTCCCACGGCGAACCGCGGCTGGGTGACGGTCGACTGCACGAGGACGCGGTCGAGCTCGATCTGAATCATGCCGCGGAAGCGCTGCACGGCATAGGTGGCGATGGCGGGCGGCAGGACGGCCAGGGCGATCGTGGCGACCTGCTGAGGGAACGTGACCCGGTCGATCGGCGTGGTGAGGATCACTGCGCCGACGAGGAGGAGGAACAGGGCTGCCGTGGCGATGATGAGCTCGCGGGCCGGCCGGAGGGTGATGAGGGGGAGGAGGCCGAAGCCGACCGAGATGCTGGCGGTGGCGTAGGCCCCGACGTTGTGCAGGGGCCAAATGGCGATGAAGTCGAGGACGACCACGAGGGCGAGGGCTGCGCACAGGCCGATCATCACTGGGCCGGTCAGGCGCTCGCCCTGGATGGCGACGAGGGTGACCACTCCGATGAATGCGGCGAGGTAGACGAGCCAGGCGACGATGGCGGGCGCGGCCACCGGATACGAGGAGAGGTGCACCAAGAAGAAGATCAGGCCGTAGATGGCCTGCAGGGCTGCGACGGCGGCGGCGCCCATTCCGAGATAGCCGGTGCCGAGGGTCGCACCCGCCTGCTGGGCCTGGCGCATGGAGCGAGCACCGGTGGAGGAGGTCGGAAGACCCCTGGGTGCCCTCCGGTGTCGGGGGACGCCGAGGGTGTTCTCATCGATGCTCACGCGGGGAGCCTCCGGTCGCTAGTGCTCATCGCGGTGCCTCCAAGACGACGGTTGTGCCGGCTCCGGGAGCAGAGAAGAGACGGGCGCTACCGCCGACCTCTCGCAGCCGGTTGACGACACTCTCTTTGAAGCCGAGACGCTCCTCGGAGACGCCCTCGAGCTCGAATCCGACGCCGGCGTCGGTGACCATCGCCCGGACCATCTTGTCGTCGTGGATGATCGTGACGTGCGCCTCGACGACGCCCGCGTGACGCCGGACGTTCTCGAGGCACTCGGCGAGTGCGAGGAGGAACGCGTCGAGCACGTTTGTCGGGAGGAGCACCTGACCGGTGCCGTGCCAGCTGACTTCCAGGCCCATTCGACCGAACCGCTGCTTGACCGACTCGAGTGTCTGGCCGAGGGGGCTCTCTTCGACGGTGTCGAGGTTGTAGTCACCGGAAGCCTGCGGCTGCGGTGTCGAGCCCAGGCGGAGGTGGCGAAGCAGGCGGGCGTCCTCGGCCGCCTGAGCGCGGAGAGCATCGGGCGTGACTCCGAAACCCGAGTGGGCGAGAAGGGTCAGGGTCGCGAGCACGGTGTCGTGCAAGAGCCGTGCGCCCTGGCGGCGCTGGGCCTCGGTCTCGCTTGCCTGGCGCTCGGCCCGGTGGGCGTTTCCGATCGAGTAGATGCGGCGGGCTGCACGGGGAACGCTGTTGCCGATCCAGAATCCGGCCACGAAGCAGAGGACCCAGCCGAGGAGCACGGCGGCGACCTGCACGGAGAAGATCGACTGCGTACCGATCACGACCTCGGCGACAACGACCACGGCAGCCGCGGCCGCGAGGAGCACGCGCTTGGTGCTCGAGGAGAGCAGGAGAGCGAAGGAGGCGATCGCGCCGCCGACCAAGGGGATAACGGCAGTCGCGAGAGGCCCGTCGATGCCGCCCGGCACGAGCGCGATACCCCCGGCGATCAAACCCGCAGCCATTCCCAAGACGACCCACAGCATTTTGCCGCTTCGGCCGATCATGATGAAGAAAGCGATCATCACGAGGCTGAAGAAGACGATGGCAGCTTGCCGTCTCAGGTCGGTCACGCCCGGGTAGCTCAGGGCCACCAACGAGACAACGGTTGCCGAGATCCCGAGAAAGCGGGTCGTCGTCCGGAGAAGACGATCGCGCTCCTGGGCGAAGAGATCCATTCGAGTCCAACAGTCAGAAGAGAGGGCCGCCCGAGAGGGCGCCTAGACACATCGTTCCACAGATGTCGCGCCGGGGGACGGTACAGGGGGATCGGCGCGCTGATGAAAAAGGTGTCGAGCGAGACTCATTCTGGCGGAAAGCGCGCTCATCCTTCAAGTAGGGCTCGAAGGTGGTTCCCCACCGCCTCGTTTTCGATCAAGAATCCGTCGTGGCCGAACTCGCTCGGAAGGATCACCGCCTCGCTGGCGGCCGCGCCGCGGAGGCCCTCCGCGATCAGCACCTGGTCGCGGGGTGGGAACAGCCGATCGGAGTCGATGCCGATGACGAGCGACCGGGCGGTGATCCGCGACAGGGCTCCGGTCACGCCACCGCGATCCCGTCCGATGTCGTGGCTGTTCATGGCCCGCGCGAGGCTCACGTAGCTGTTGGCGTCAAAGCGGCGAGTGAACTTGTTGCCGTGGAAATCGAGGTAGCTCGCCACCGAGAACCGACCGCTGCCGGTCAGGGGGGAGAGCTCGCTCTGCCATCCCCGGCCGAATCGGGCGTTCAGCTCGTCGGGCGAACGGTAGTTGAGCAGAGCCATCCGTCGGGCCAGCGCGAGGCCGCGGTAAGGGCCCTCGCCGTCGGCGGCCTCGTAGTAGTCGCCGCCGAGAAACCCGGGATCCATGTGGACGGCTTCGATCTGCACCGTGTTGAGTGCGATCTGGTCGGCACTCGTCGAGGCGGTGGTCGACAGCACACCGAGGCGCGCCACTCTCTCCGGCTGGCCGACGGCCCATTCGAGGGCGTGCATGCCTCCCATCGAGCCGCCGATCACGGCGTGCCAGCGATCTACGCCGAGCTCGTTGGCGAAGCGCACCTGCGCCTCGACCTGGTCTCTGACGGTGAGTCTCGGAAAACGGCTGCCCCATTCGTGACCCTCGGGGTCAAGGGAAGCCGGGCCGGTGGATCCTTGGCAGCCCCCGAGCATGTTGGGTGCTACGACGAACCAGCGGTCGGTGTCGATCGCGAGCCCCGGGCCGACGATGCCGTGCCACCAACCGGCGGTGGCGTGGCCCTCGCCCGCGGGGCCGGCGAGGTGGCTGTCACCGGTGAGAGCGTGCAGCACCAGCACGACGTTCGAGTCGTCGGTCGCCCGGGTGCCGAACGTCTCGTACGAGATGCGAGGTCGGGGGAGCGTCTCGCCGCTCTCCAGCTCGAGGTCGTCGAGAGTGACGAAGAGCCGATCGCCGACCGGATCGCCGTCTCGCCAGGCACCCGTCGCGGGTGGCTTGCCGAGCATGGTCCGGCGGGTGCGCTCCGTGATGACCCGCGAGGGCACCGTGTCTTCGGGGGTCGTCTGCCAGTCCATTTGGGTCAAGCATGACAACAAAAGGCGGCGACCGCCGGACTGTTACGCCCGATGGTCGCCGCCCCGTGGGATCCTCGGCCGGCGTCAGCTGCTCTTGAGCAGCCCGGTCGTCACCTGCCTCGCAGCGGTGAACCCGGCGTCGAGGTCGGCCTTCAGATCGTCGATGTTCTCGAGGCCCACCGACAGTCGCACGAGGCCGGGGGTGACGCCCGTCGTCAGCTGCTGCTCAGGGGTGAGCTGCGAGTGCGTGGTCGAAGCGGGGTGGATCACCAGCGAGCGGACGTCGCCGATGTTGGCGAGGTGGCTGAAAAGGTGGAGGTTGTCGACGAGGGCCGCCCCGGCGTCGACGCCGCCCTTGAGTTCGAACGAGAGCACAGCCCCGACGCCCTTGGGTGCGTACTTGTTCGCGGCCGCGTACCAGGGGCTCGTCGGCAGTCCGGCGTAGAAGACATTGGCGACGTCGTCACGGGCGTCGAGCCACTCGGCGATCTCCTGGGCGTTCTGTACGTGCCGTTCGATGCGCAGCGACAGTGTCTCGATGCCCTGGATGAGCGAGAAGGCGGTGTCGGCCGAGTTCGACGAGCCGAGGTCGCGGAGCAGCTGCACCCGCGCCTTGATGATGTAGGCGAGGGGGTCGCCGACCGCGCCCGTGTAGCTGGCGCCGTGATACGACGGGTCGGGTTCGGTGAGCTCGGGGAACTTCTCGACGTTCTTCGACCACTCGAACTTTCCGCCGTCGACGATGAGCCCGCCGATGACGGTGCCGTGACCGCCGAGGAACTTCGTCGCGGAGTGCACGACGATGTCGGCCCCGTGCTCGAACGGGCGGATCAGGTAGGGCGTCGCGATCGTGTTGTCGACGATGAGCGGCACGCCGGCCTCGTGCGCGATCGACGAGACGAGCGAGATGTCGAGGATGTTGATCTTCGGGTTGCCGATGGTCTCGGCGAAGAAGAGCTTGGTGTTGGGGCGTACGGCGCGGTGCCACTCGTCGGCGTCGTCCTGGTTCTCGACGAATGTGGTCTCGATGCCGAGCTTGGCGAGCGTGTACTTGAACAGGTTGTAGGTGCCGCCGTAGATCGACGACGACGAGACGATGTGGTCGCCCGCCTGTGCGATGTTCAGGACGGCGAGGGTCTCGGCCGCCTGTCCGGACGCGACGAGCAGAGCCCCCGAGCCGCCCTCGAGAGCGGCGATGCGCTGCTCCACGACGTCGTGGGTGGGGTTCATGATGCGCGAGTAGATGTTGCCGAACTCCGCGAGCGCGAACAGATTCTTCGCGTGCTGCGAGCTGTCGAACACGTACGACGTCGTCTTGTAGATCGGCGTGGCACGCGCGTGGGTCGTCGGGTCGGGCTGAGCGCCGGCGTGGATCTGCTGGGTCTCGAACTTCCAGGCGTTCGTCTGATCGGGCATTGAGGTCTCCTCGGGGTTCCGGTGCCGGCCGATCCTCGGTGAACGGGCGGTCGTTCTCTCTGGGGCGAGCGTAGGCCCGGCGTCCGGTGTGCGCCACGGCGGCGACACGCGGCGTAACGGGGTACGACGAGGATCCGCGAGCGCGTTTGCCACAATCGGCCCATGCACTCGACCGCGCCCTCCCTCCCCTCCTGGCCCGCCACCTCGGCGAGTCATCGTCGGTCGGAGGTCTCCGCCGTGATCGGACGGGGCGACGCCGCGTGGTCGCGGGCATCGACGGGCGTGCTCCGGTGGGAGGTGAAGACCCGAAGCGGCTTCCGGGTCGACGACGGACGCCCCGTGGTCGCCGGCCGATGCGTGACGGTGACGGCGAAGGTCGCGGGTGTGCGAGTGGTCGAGCCGGTTCAGGTGGTCGAGGTAGTCGATGAGCCGTCTCGCGTCGGTTTCTCGTACCGGACGCTTCCCGGCCATCCGGTCGACGGCGAAGAGGCCTTCGTCGTGCACCGCTCGGGCGACGACGTCGTGCTCACCATCCGGTCGCTGACGCGCCCCGCTCCGCAGCAGCCCTGGCGCGCGCTGTTCCCGCTGCTGCGGGTGGCGCAGGTGGTTGCGCGGCGCCGGTATCTGCGTGCGCTGGAGTAAACGCGGGCCGGTCGGCGAGGTGGCGACGCGGTTCGGCCAAACTGACGTGGCGCGCCGGGTCGCAATGGCCGACGTGCGTCGGGTCGCTAACGGCGGCGATCGACCGTCGGCCTCAGCAGGTCGGGCTCGGCACCGAACTCGGCATAGGTGAGTTCGCCGTCGACCCAACGCCGCTAGAGTGCTCGTGCTTGGCGGCTGCTTCGCCCGCCCTCGAGTTGCGAAGACTGCCCGGCACGCTCGACGGTCGTGCTGCGGCGGGCTGAGTCGATCGAGTCGATCCGGCTGGGGTTCATGGCGTGCTCCCTTCGAGACCTCCAAGTCCACAGGCGAGCCTTCTGGCGAAACAGGTGCGCCGCCGAAGTCGCTAGCGTGGACGCACCGACGAAAGAGGGATGGACGCATGGCACGACGCGCAGTGGTCACGGGAGCGAGCTCGGGTATCGGAGAGGCCACGGTTCGGCTGTTCCGCGAACGCGGCTGGGAGGTGCTGGCGGTGGCTCGGCGCGAAGATCGCCTGCGACAGATCGCCGCCGAGACGGGCGCGACCTGGTTCCGGGCCGACGTGACGAGCGACGCTGACATGGCGGCCCTCCGCGCCCACGTCGAAGAGACCGGCCCGGTCCACGCCCTGGTCAACAACGCGGGCGGTGCCTTCGGGCTCGACAGCGTCGAGGCGGGCTCGATCGACGACTGGCAACGCATGTTCGACGTCAACGTGCTCGGTACCAAGCGCGCGATCAGCGGACTCCTGCCGTCGCTGCGAGCCGGGGCGAAAGACGCAGGATCCGGCGACATCGTCACCGTCACCTCCATCGCCGGCCACATCGCGTACGAGAACGGGGGCGGCTACAACGCCGCCAAATTCGCGGAACACGCGCTCGTCGCGGCCCTCCGTCTCGAGCTCAACGGCGAGCCGCTGCGCGTGATCGAGATCGCCCCCGGCATGGTCAAGACCGACTTCTCGCTGGTGCGGTTCGACGGCGACCAGGCGCGCGCCGACGCCGTCTACGACGGAGTCGTCGCCCCGCTGACGGCTGACGACATCGCCGAGTCGATCGTGCACTCGGTCGAACTGCCGGCCCACGTCAACCTCGATCTGGTGACGATCAAGCCGGTAGCGCAGGCGCAGCCGTACAAGCTGACGCGCGGCGAGCTGACGACGCGCGGCTGACGCGCGGCCGGGATCAGCCGATCGACACGAACTCCGCCACATCGTCGCGCGGCAATACGTCGGCGACGGCACCGACCTCCAGCTCGAGCAGCTTGACCCAGCCGCCCGACGACGACAGGAAGGCGGTGTCGGATGCATCGCGCCCGGTCGCGATGCGCACGAGACTCTGACGCGGAGCCAGGTGCGTCGCGTCGATCACGTACCACCGACCGTCGATGAGAGCCTCGGCGACCGCGTGGAAGTCCATCGGATACAGGCCCGGCGCGTACACCGACACGAGCCGCGCCGGAACGTCGAGCGCTCGCAGCAGTGCAACGACGAGGTGGGCATAGTCGCGGCAGACGCCGCGCCGGTCGAGAAAGGTGCGGACGGCGCCATCGGTCGGCGCGCTCGAGCCCGGCACGTACGAGAGGTGCCCGTTGACCCAGGATCCGACGGAGTCCAGCAGGTCGAGACCGCTCAGCCCCGCGAAATCGCTGCGCGCCGTCGGAAACAGCGTGTCGGATTCGCAGTAGCGGCTGGGCCGCAGGTACTGGATGCTGTCGAGTGCACCGAGAGCGATCGGATCCTGCTGTCCTGTGACTTCGACGCGATAGTCCATCTCGAGCCGACCCGGAGCCATCTGCGCGACGTGAAGGCGAGTGCCGCGATCGTCGATGACCTCGCGGATCGGCACCTCTCTGCCACCCTGGGTGACCGACAGTGTCTCGGTGATTCGCTGTCCCTCGGCAGCGGCCACCGAGAGCACCAGCTCGGCGGGCTCGGTCGACGACAAGACCATCCGGGAGAACGCGTTCCGCTGCATGCACGAAGCTTAAATGGCAGGGCGAGCCCGGAACCAGAAATCGAACATACGTTCGAATTCTGCAGTACGATCGAGGTATGTCACTCGCGTTCCAGACCTCGCTTTTCGACGACCTCGACGCCGACCCCACCCTCGAGAAACTCGGCAGCTCGGTCGAGCGAATCGACCTCGGCGAGGGCGCCTGGCTCGACGTCCGGCCGGGCTGGGTGCAGAACTCCGATGCGCTGTTCGAGCGTCTCGCCGGCGGGGTCGACTGGAAGGCCGACCGGCGCGAGATGTACGACCGGGTCGTCGACGTTCCCCGTCTCGTTTCATGGTTCGGCCCCGACCACGTCTTTCCCGATCCCGTGCTCACCGAGGCCCAGGCCGCTCTCAACGACCACTACGGGCGACCGTCGCAGCAGGTGTTCGAGACGGCAGGGCTCTGCTTCTACCGAACCGGAGACGACAGCATCGCGTGGCACGGCGACAAAGTCGGCGACGCCATCGATCGCGACACGATGGTCGGCATCGTCTCGGTCGGCGCCGCCCGCACTCTGGCGCTGCGCTCGCGGTCGGGTGGCGAGGTGCGGCGCTTCCCCGTCGGGCACGGTGATCTCGTCGTGATGGGCGGCTCGTGCCAGCGCACGCACGAGCACTCGATCGCCAAGACGAAGCGCGCGATCGGGCCGCGCATCAGCATCCAGTTTCGGCCCGTGTGGTCGCGATCGGCGTGATGACGGCGGCCCCGCCGCCCACTACGGTTGACTCCATGGTTTCCCTCTCCGATGACGCCGTGCCCGGCGTGCGTGCCGACGACCTCGAGCCGGTCTCCTTCGACGAACAGCCGTCCCGCCCCGTGACGTCCTCCCGAGACTCCACCCGCGAGATCCTGGGCTGGCTTGAATTCGGCGAAGCCTCCCGCGACCTGGCGCAAGACGTTCTCGCCAGCGGTTTCCGCCCCGATGTCGTCGTCGCGATCGCCCGAGGCGGTCTTCTTCTCGCCGGTGCCATCTCGTACGCCCTCGACACCAAGATGTGCGGCTCGATCAACGTCGAGTTTTACACCGGTGTCAACTCCGTGCTCGAGAAGCCCGTCATTCTGCCCCCCGCGCTCGATGCCCCGGCACTGTCGGGCAAGAGGGTGCTCCTCGTCGACGACGTCTCCGACTCCGGCCGCACCCTCGAGCTGGTCCGCGACATCCTGCGCGGTCACGGTGCCGACGTGCACACCGTCTGCCTCTACTCCAAGCCGCGCACGATTCTCGAACCCGACCATGTCTGGCGTCACACCAGCGACTGGATCACGTTCCCGTGGAGCGCACTGCCCCCGGTGACGGTGAGCACATGAGCATTCACCTGGTGGGTGGCGGCTGGTCGGAGTCGACCGCTGTCTTCGAACCGTTCGTCGTCGAGGCTGCGGCCCGCGGCAAGCGGCTCGGGCGCGACGTTCCCCGCGTCGCTGTGCTCGTCGTCGTCGAAGACGACGTCCCGTCGTCCGAGTTCCGCTCGGGTTTCCCGGCGATGCTGGCCTCGATCGGGCCCTGCGAACCGCTGGTCACCGAGGTCGTGTCGAGCGATGTGTTCGACACGCGCGTGCTCTCCGACATCGACGGCCTCGTGATCGCCGGTGGTTCGACCCCCGCCTACTTCGAGGCAGTCGTGCCCCTCATCGACCAGGTGCGACTCCTCGTCGCTGACGGCCTGCCGTATCTCGGCTTCTCGGCCGGGGCGATGATCGCTGCCGACACCGCCATTCTCGGCGGCTACACGATCGGTGGGGTCGAGGTCTGCCCTCCCGATGCGGCCGAAGGCCTCGACGAGGTGACCCTGGCGCAGGGTCTCGGGCTCGTCGACCTCGCTATCGACGTGCACGCCGTTCAATGGGGCACCCTGAGTCGACTCATCGCGGCAACCGAGGCGGGAATGGTCACGGGCGGCGTCGCCATCGACGAGAACACCGCACTCGTGGTCGGTGATGGCGCCCTCGGAGTCATCGGCACGGGCAGCGTCTGGCGGGTCGAACCCCAGCTCGACGACGACGGCGAAATCGTCGGGGTGTCGGTCGGCACGCTCGGCGTGGCCGTCTGACCGCTCGATGACGACGCACTCTCTCGTCGAGCTGCTCGATCCGGGCTGGGCTCGGGCCCTCGCCCCCGTCGAAGACCGCATCCACGACCTGGGCGATTTCCTCCGTGCCGAGACCGCTGCGGGGCACGGGTACCTGCCCGCCGGCGACGCCGTTCTGAGGGCCTTCACTACTCCGTTCGATGAGGTGAAGGTCGTGATCGTGGGGCAGGATCCGTACCCGACGCCCGGTCACCCGATCGGCCTGTCGTTCGCCGTCGACCCGCACGTCCGGCCCGTTCCGCGCAGCCTCGCCAACATCTACCGCGAACTGAACGACGACCTCGGCATCGCGCCTGTGGCTCACGGCGACCTCACCTCGTGGTCGGAGCACGGCGTGCTCCTCCTCAACCGCGTGCTGACGGTGCGTCCGGGCGACGCCGGATCGCACCGCCGCAAGGGCTGGGAGGCCGTCACCGATCGGGCGATCGAGGCGTTGGTCGCTCGCGAGAAGCCCCTCGTTGCAGTGCTCTGGGGTAAAGATGCCCAGAAGCTGAAGCCGCTGCTCGGCTCGACGCCGACTGTCGAATCGGTGCATCCGTCGCCGCTCTCGGCGTCGCGCGGCTTCTTCGGCTCGAAGCCGTTCAGTCGGGTCAACGAGCTTTTGACCAAGCAGGGCGCCGAGCCGGTCGATTGGCGCTTGCCGGAAGCAGTACGTCCGGCGTAGACACGCCTCAACGGCACATGCCCGCAGGGCTGGCGTAGGCACACGGCCGCGCCGGCGGGTCTAAGTCACTCGGGCGGGTCTAGGCCGCGCGGGCGGGTCTCTGCCGATGTCGCGGGGCGGGGGGCGCGGGGTTCGGGGGAGTGCGCCTGCGGCGGGTATGTGGGTGACGGCTCGCGCATCCTTGGCCCGGACCTGCGGTTCTGCCCATGGATAGGCCCCCGACATGGAAGGCTGAGCGCGTGCTCGAAGAGGAATACCAGCCGCGGCGTGTGCTTCCGCGCCATTTGCGCAAGCCGCCGGCGGCGGAGGCCCCGTTCTCGTTCGAGATCCGCCCGGCTGTGGCAACCGACTTGCCGGCGGTCCGAGACGTCTACAACCTCTACGTGGCGAACTCGACCGTGACGTTCGACACCGCCCCGAAGCAGCTCGCCGAGTGGCGCGGAGTGTTCGCCAAGGCGGAGAAGCTCGAACTGCCTTTTCTCGTGGCGGTGTCGCCCGGCGGGACCCTGCTCGGCTACGCCCACGTGGTGCCGTGGCAGACCCGTGCCGCAAATCGCGCGATCGTCGAGACGTCGATCTATCTCGGTCCGGCGTCGACCGGCAAGGGCCTAGGCCGTGCGCTGCTCGGCGCGCTGCTCGAAGCCTGCGATGCTGCGGGTGTGCGTCAGATCATCGCGATCATCGGCGACCAGGGTGCCGACGCGTCGATTCGGCTGCACGCCTCGTTCGGCTTCACCGAGATCGGCCGGATGGGTCGGGTCGGCTTCAAGTTCGACCGGTGGCTCGGCACGGTGACGATGCAGAAAAACCTGCCGCGTCGATTGCGGCGTGCGGTGCGCGGCCGGAGCTAGAGGCACGCGTCGGGGCCGGCACCGTTCACAACTCTGGCAAAAGTGGCCACCACCCGGTCAATCGAGCCGGTTCGGGCCACTTGTGCCAGAGTTCTGAACACCTCCCGGGCAGGCCGGAGCGGCCACGCGACCCGATGAGGTCGCGCAGCCGCTCCCGCCTCACCGATCAGCGGCGGAGTCGAGCCCGCAGCGCGAGGGCCAAGCCTCCCAGCAACAGGAACGCTGCCGCGAGCAGGCCCGCCAGGGTGGAATCGCTGCCGGTGAAAGCGAGCGATCCGTCAGCGGCGACAGCGGTGGTTGCGGCCAGGGCCGTCGTTCCGCCGAGTCCCGCTGCGGCGATGCTGCCGCCGTTCGCGGAGTCACCTGTCGTCGCGGCCTCGTTCGTCGTGGCGAGCACGGTGGAAGGAACCGAGGGAGCAGAAGGAACCGAAGGATCCGACGGCTCGGCAGGCGAGACCGGGTCGGTCGGGTCGGTCGGGAGCGTCGGGGTTCCGGGCTCTGCGGGCGACGTCGGTGTGGTCGGCGTCGTAGGGTCGCTCGGCGTGGTCGGTGTAGTCGGCGTCACCGGGTCGGTCGTCGTGCCGGTGGTGCTGGTGTCGCCGATCACCGAGACGGCGTTGCCGCCGATCGTGACGGGCAGTCCGATGACGGGCGCGATCTGCGTGCCGCCGAGGGTGCTGTCGTCACCGGTGGTGGTGCTGCCGGTTCCGGTGGTGCTGCCGGTGCCGGTGGTCAGCGCGGTACCGGTCGTGTTGCCGCCGGTCGAGCTGCCCGACGACGAAGAGTCGCCGATCACGGAGATGGCATTGCCGCCGACCGTGACGGGCAGTCCGACGGAGGGGATGATCTGCGTGCCCCCGAGGGTGCTGTCGTCACCAGTGGTGGTGCTTCCCGTTTCAGCGGTGGTGCCGGTGCCGGTGGTCTGCGTGGTATCGGTCGTGCTGCCGCCGGTCGAGCTGCCGGACGACGAACTGTCACCGATCACGGAGATGGCGTTCCCGCCGACCGTGACGGGCACTCCAACGACAGGCACGATCTGGGTGCCGGACGCGATGCCGTCAGATCCGCTCGTCGAGCTGCCCGAACCGGAAGTCGCAGGCGAGGTCGGCGTGGTGGCCGGGGCCGAGGCGTCGGATCCTGCGCTCTTCGAGTCACCGAGCACCGAGATGCTGTTGCCGGAGACCGTCACGGGAGCTGTAGCGTCGATCACGGCCTGGGTTCCGGATGCGATGGCGTCGGAGCCGGAGGTGGTGGGCGCGGCGGGAGCTGCGGGAGCCGGAGCGGCCGGAGCCGCAGGAGCCGCGGAGGCGGGAGCGGAGGGTGCCGCAGAGGCCGAGTGCGAGTCGCCGACCACCGAGATCGCATTGCCCGTCACTGTGACAGGAACGGGAACGGAGACGATGCCCTGGGTGCCGGACAGGATTCCCGATGCGCCCGTCGTGGTGGGTGCCGAAGCTGCGGGAGCAGCAGGCGCCGGGGCCGACGCAGCCGGAGCAGCAGGACCAGCCGAAGCTGCGGGAGCCGGAGCAGCAGCAACGGGCGCCGCAGCTGCCGGAGCCGAGCCCGACACCGAGTCGCCGACGACACTGACCGCGTTACCGGCGGCCTGGACGGGTGCCGATACGACGGCGTCGAGCTGGGTGCCGGAGAGCAGCCCTTCGGATCCTGACGTGGTGGCCGCGTTGGCCCCCGTGGCGCCGACGGCCCAGAGGCCTCCGACGAAGCAGGCTCCGATGAGCCCGCGGAAGACGTACTTGTTCATGATGATGACTCCTGTAACGAATGGTTCGACTGAGCGGGGCGCGAGTGCGCGGCGCTGGAGGGATGCGTGTGCCCGGCGCGCGTGCGGTGAGCACAGCGCGGGGCGAGCAGCCCGTCAGTCGGGTGTCGTGTCGGAGTCGTAGGTGGGCGAGAGCGGAACGGCGTCGCGTTCACTCGTGCCGGAGGTGAGCAGGGCAAGCGTGGGGAGGTAGCCGAAGTCGGCGGTCATTGCGATCGCGCCGGCGGATCCTGAGCCGCCCGACGATGCCGATCCATTCATGCCCGCAGGGGCAGCCGGTACAGGCCCGGGAGCGGGCTGGTCGGCGGGGGAGTGCGCCGGGGTCGGAACGGCAGGATCCGACATGGTCGATCCCGTAGTCGAGACGCCCGTCACCGAGGTGGCCGCCACCGGGAGGAGAGAGGCGCTGCGAGGAGCGGCTGTGCCCCAGGTCACCTCGATGGAACTCGCGGCGGAATGAGCCTTTTCGGCGGGAGCGGTCGCAGATGCGGAAGCCGACTCGGAGACACTCGCGACCGGGTCGCCGCCAAGGACGGCGTGGGTCGGATTCGAGGTCACGACGGGCGGGACGTGGGGAGCGGGAGGTGACGTGACGCCCGGCGGGATGATCGGCGTCGTCGGGTGTGAGACACCGTCGGAGACGCCGGAAACGGCTGAGTCGACGGTGTCGGCGACCGGCTTCGTGACCGTGCTGACCGGGGATTTTCCTGTTACTGCAGCAACGGGGGGCGCCACCTGCGTCACTGTGTCGACAACCTTGTCGACGGTAGTGGCAACTGGGGCCACGACGTGGGCGACCGGCTTGGTGGCGGCCACCTGAGCGACGGCCTTCGGCACGACCGGAACGACTGCGGAAACCACCTTGTGCACCGGCGCAACCGGGGCGGTGGCTTTCTCGACGGTCTTCGTCACGCCACCGACGGTGCTGCCGGCGGTCTTGGCCGTTCCGCTGACGGTGGTCGACACAGGTGCCGCGACCTTCTCGACGGTCTTCGAGAGGGATCCGACAAGGCTGGAGCCCGAGCCGGGCTGCGATGGGGGAGCGGCGGGGGCGGCGGCATGAGCCTGACCTGACCCCAGGAAGAACGAGATGACCACGAGGGCGAGACCGACGAGGCCGGAAAGAAGCAGAAGGCGCACGACGGTGATCGGGGTGCGGGCCGAGCGGTTTATTCCGCTGGCCGCGACTCCGTCCGTCGGGTGCTCTGACGAGCACCGCACCGTCTGATCCACGGGCGATCACCTTCATGGTCGATCGAGTGAGAGTGGTTGGCTCTCTTGGTGCAGCTGGGCTGCGTTCGGGGTGGTTGGCCCCGAAGGTGACTTCAGAGTACGCCCGGCTCGGACGATTCGTGCCTGGGAGTTCGCAGAACATCGCAAGTGACGTGGGGCCTCTAGGCTCGTGATCGATGTTCGAACTCCACCATCTCAGCGCGCACGAGCAGTACGACTGGCTGCGGCGCGGCGACGTCAGCGTGCGCGAGCTCACGGATCACTACCTGGAGCGCGTCGAGCGGATCGACGCCTCGGTCGGATCCTTCGTCACTGTCACGGCCGACCTCGCACGCGCCCGGGCCGACGCACTCGACCGAGAAGGAAGCACGGCGGCTCCGCTCTGGGGTTTGCCGCTCGCCGACAAAGACCTCGTCGACCGCCGCGGCGTTCCGACGTGGGCAGGCTCGCGGCTCTCGAGGGGTCGAGTGGCCGAGACGTCGTCACCGATCGTCGATGCTCTCGACACGGCCGGAACGGTCAGTCTCGGCAAGACGACCACCCCCGAATTCGGGCTGACGGCGTACACCGAGTCGCTGATCGGCCGGTCGACGAGCACCCCCTACGACCAGTCGCTCAACGCCGGCGGGTCGAGCGGAGGGTCGGCTGCCGCGGTTGCAGCCGGCCTTGTTCCGTTCGCACCAGGATCCGACGGCGGCGGGTCCATCCGCATCCCGGCGTCGGCCACGGGCCTGGTCGGGCTGAAACCCTCGCGCGGACGGGTGCCCACGCAGTCCGGCCTCACGAGCCTCGGCGGTCTCGCCGTGGGAGGCCCACTGGCCCGAACGGTCGCCGATGCCGGAATGCTTCTCGACGCGATGATGTCGCCGGACTCGAGGCCTCCACGTGACCTCTACGCGGTGCGGGCTGCTCCGAGCGTGGAGTTCTCGTACCTCGCCGCGGCGGTGCGCGGCGAAGGACGGTTCCGGATCGCGACCACCACCACGAGCCCCTGGGACGACACGTTCGACATCGGTCTCGACCCGTCGGTGCTCGCCGCGATGAGCCTCACGATGGAGCACCTCGCCGCAGTCGGTCACGAAGTCGAGCCCGATGGTGTGCGTGTTCCGGTGGCCGACTACGGGCGGCTCTTCACTGTCTTGTGGAAGGCCGGTGCGTCGACGATCCCGGCATTCGGCGACGACCTCGACCTGCTCGAGCCGATCACGCGCTGGCTGGTGCTGCAGGGGCGTGCCCTGTCGGCGTTCGACCTCGCCTCGGCTCTGGCAGGTCTGACCGCCTACGAGCGCACGGTCATCGACGCCTTCTCGGGGTTCGATGCGGTGCTGACTCCGACGCTCGCTCTGCCGCCGCGCCCGAACGGCTGGTACGACGCGGTCGACGCCGAACGGAACTTCGAGCAGCAGTGCCAGTACGCGCCGTTCACGTCGTTCGTCAACGTCGCCGGGCTGCCGGCCATCTCGCTCCCGGTGCACGAGGTCGACGGTCTTCCGGTGGGCGTGCAACTGATCGGGCGGCCGGGCCGCGAGGACGTGTTGCTCGCGATCGGGGCGCAGCTCGAGCGGCGGTTGAAGTGGCAGAGGCGGCACCCGCCGCAGTGGTGACGTGTCATCCGCCCAAGCAGCAGCACGCAACCTCGCGCGAATCGGCCGACTTCGCGCGCCGCGGCGATGTGATCTTGGCCGATTCGCGCGACCCCGCAGGCAGCGCAGCCCGCGCGGCCCGCGCAGCCCGCCCGACCTCGTCGGCTCAGGGCAGCGTCGGCACCGACGCGATCAAGCGCCGCGTATACGCATGCTCGGGCGAGCGCAGCACCGCCGACGTCGCGCCCTGTTCGACGATCCGCCCCGCCTGCATCACCGCCACCCGGTCGCACAGGTGGTCGACGAGTCCGATGTCGTGCGACACGATCAGCAGCGACAGACCCATGTCGTCGCGGAGGGTCGCCAGCAGTTCGAGGATCTGCGCGCGAACCGTCACGTCGAGGGCGCTGAGCGGCTCGTCGCCGACCAGCAGCCGGGGCGAGTGGACGAGGGCGCGGGCGAGGGCGATCCGCTGCCGTTGACCTCCGGAGAACTCGTGCGGGTAGCGGTCGAGCATCGACGCCGACAACCCGACCCGGTCGAGCATGGCCGTGATGAGCGAGCGATGCGATCCGGCGATGTCGAGGGCGCGGAGGGGTTCGCCGACGATGGCCTCGACGGTCATGCGGGGGTCGAGCGACGCATATGGATCCTGGAGCACGACACCCGTTTGCCTGCGGAACCATCGCAGCGAGGCAGCCCGCCCCGGTGTGACCGGGCGTCCGTCGAAGCGGACGGTTCCCGCGGAGGCGGGGGCGAGAGCCAGAAGGATCCGCACCAGCGTCGATTTACCCGACCCCGATTCGCCGATCAGCCCGACGCTCTCCGAGGCGCCGACCGAGAGCGACGCGTCGACGACGGCGTGCCGGGTGGCGCCCGGCGTGAAGAGCGACTGGCGGGGCAGCGTGAAGTCTCGGCCGATCCCCGAGCCGACGAGCAGGGGCGACGAGCCGCCGAGCCCCGGCGACGGCGCGGTCACGAGGCGCTCCAGATCGTAGCGCGGGCGGCGGCGACGAGACCCCGGGTCACCGGGTGCGTCGGAGCTTCGAGCAGCGTGGCGACCGGGCCCCGTTCGACCATGTGCCCGGCCGAGAGCACCGCCACGTCGTCGGCGATCTGCGACAGCACCGCGAGGTCGTGCGTGACGAAGACGAGCGAGGTGCCCCGGGACGAGACGAGTCGCTCGAACAGGGCGAGAATCTCGGCCTGTGTCGTCACGTCGAGTGCGGTGGTCGGCTCGTCGGCGAGCAGCAGACCCGGTCGGCAGGCCAGCGCGATCGCGATTCCGACTCGCTGTCGTTGCCCGCCCGAGAGCTGGTGCGGGTACGCATCGACGAGGGATTCAGGATCCGGCAGCCCGACCTCGCGCACCGCCTCGACGGCCCGCTCGCGCAGCTCGGCCTTCGACAGCCGCTCGTTCCTGCCCCCGTGCAGACGCAGCGGCTCGACGATCTGTCGCCCGATGCGGTGGAGCGGGTTGAGCGCCGACTGCGGATCTTGGAACACCATGCCGACCCGGTTGCCGCGGATGGTCGCGAGCTCCTCCTCGGAGAGGCCGATCAACTCGGTGCCGTCGAGAACGGCGCTTCCGGTGACGTGGGCGGCTTCGGGGGCGAGGCCCAGCAGCGAGAGGATGGTGAGCGATTTGCCGGATCCTGATTCGCCAATGAGACCGAAGCGCTCCCCGTCGGCGACCGTGAACGAGAGGTCGTCGACGACGGTGCGACCGCCGATGGTGACGGTGAGGCCGGTGACGATGAGGCTCATGAGTGGTTCCTCCGCCGGTCGGCGCGGTTTGAGGCGGTGCGGAGTCGCGGATCGCTGACCTCGCGGATCGCGTCGCCGAGCAGATTGAAGGCCAGCACGGTGAGGGTGATCGCGAGCCCCGGCCAGACCACGCTGCCCGGGTGGATCGCGATGTACACCTGCAGGTCGTTCAGCAGGCGGCCCCACGACGCGGTCGACGCGGAGGCGCCGTAACCGAGATACGACAGCCCGGCCTCCGCCAGAATCGACGTCGCCATGGCGAGCGACAGCTGCACGACGAACACCGGGGCGACGTTCGGCAGGATGTGGCGGCCGAGGATCCCGGCCGGTCCGACTCCGCTCGCGCGAGCGGCGAGCACGTAGTCGGTGCGCCCCACGCGGCGGATCTCGGCGCGCGACACCCGCGAGATGTTCACGCCGTAGCCGATGCCGACGGCGGTGACGACGACGAAGAGCGACCCGCCGAGGATCGACGACAGCAGCATGGCGATGAGGATCGTCGGGAACGCGATCAGGATGTCGATCACGACGGCCATCGACTCGCGCACCCACCGGGCCGTGAGCGAGCCGAGGGCCGACAACCCGACGCCGACGACCGTGGCGAGGAGCCCGGCCGAGACCGCGACGAGCACCGTCGTGCGACTCGCGGCGAAGACGTAGCTGAAGATGTCGCGGCCGATGCCGTCGGTCCCGAACAGGTGCGCCCCGGATGGGGTCTGCCACATCGACGCTGGGTCGGCCTCGAACGGGTCGTGCGGAGTCCAGAACGACGAGACGACCGCCGAGACGACGAGCACGAGGATCCAGGCTCCCGCCGCGACCCCGGCGGGCCGGCGCAGCAGTTCGGCCAACCACGGCGCCCGGCGCGTGCGGCGCCCGGTTGTGCGGGCCTCTTCCACGGTCTCCACGCCGCTCACTCGCCCGGCTCCCGCAGTCGCGGATCGACGGCGCGGTGCACCAGGTCGACGACGAACCCGAGAATCAGCACGAGGCCCGTCAGCGCGAGCAGCTCGCCCTGGACCTTCGGGAGGTCGCGCACGCCGACGTCGGAGACGAGCATCCGGCCGACACCCGGGAGCGCGAAGAGCTGCTCGACGAGCACGGCGCCGACGAGCAGCGCTGCCAGCTGGACGCCGAGGACCGACACGACGCTGAGCAGTACATTGGGCAGACCGTGCCGCACGACGGCCTGCGTCCGGGTCATGCCCTTCGACGCGGCCGTTCGGACGTAGTCCTCGTTGAGCGCACCGAGAGTGGCCGATCGGGTGAAGCGGAGCAGGACGGCGCCCTCGATCAGCCCGATCGTGAGGGCCGGCAGGAGGATGCTGCGCAGGGCGCGTGCCGGATCCTGCCAGCCGTCGCTCGGGAACCCCTGCGTCGGAAGCAGTTTCAGCGTGACCGCGAACACGGCGATCAGGATCATGCCGCCCCAGACCGCGGGGATCGCCGCGATGGCCTGAGCGACGACCGAGATCGCCGTGCCGCTCGGGCGCCGATGTCGGATCGCCGACACGACGCCGAGGGGGATGCCCACGACGAGTCCGATCACCAGCGAGAGCCCGGCGAGAGGCAGCGTGACGGCGAGCTTCTGGCCGAGCTGCGACGCCACCGACGAGCCGGTCACGATCGAGCGACCGAGGTCGCCGTGCAGCAGGCCGAGGATCCAGTCGGCGTACTGAACAGGCAGCGGCCGGTCGAGCCCGAGCGACGACCGGATAGCGGCGACCTGTTCGGCGGTGCCCTGCGTGCCGGCGATCACCTGCGCGACGTCGCCCGTCAGCAGCCGCAGCGTGAAGAAGATCAGCGCGCTGGCTGCGGCGAGGCCGACGACCAGCAGCACCAGTCGCGACAGGACGAACCGGATCACCGGCCGGTCACTCGGACTTCGCCAGGTCGGCCAGGTCGAGGCGGGCGGAGGTCGACGACGTCGGGAACCCCGTGATGCCATCGTGCACAGCCGTCAGGGTCGTCGCGGTGTAGAGCCAGTCAGCGGGCGCGTCGTTCGCAACGATCTTCGCTGCCTGCTTCAGTTTGTCCGCCGCGGTGGCCTCGTCGGTCGCCGAGAGCGATTCGGAGTAGAGCTGCTGCACCTTCTTGTTGTCGTACCCGAAGTAGTAGTCGGGGTTGGCCCAGTTGCCGAAGTCGTGCGACTCGGCGTGATTGACGATGCTCAGCTCATAGTCGTGGTCGACGAGCACGTTGTTGATCCAGGTGGTGAAGTCGGTCTGCTTGACGTTCAGCGTGATGCCGACCTTCTTCAGATCGGAGGTGAGCACGTCGCCGATAGCCGCGGGGTAGAAGTTGGCGTAGGTGAGGTCGAGCGTGAGGTTCTCCGCGTCGGCCGCTTTGAGCAGCTTCTTGGCGTTGTCGGGGTTGTAGGCGTCGACGCTCGAGAGGTCTTCGTAGCCGGGGTCGAGGGCGGGAATGGGACCGCCCTGTGTGACACCCGAGCCGCCGAGGGCCGCGATCAGCGCCTTGCTGTCGATCGCCTCGCGGATCGCCTGGCGCACCCGGATGTCGGTTAACGGCTTGACCCTGTTGTTGAAGGCCAGCGTGTATTTGTCGGTGGTCTTGCCCGACTTGAGGCTGATGCCGTCGACCCCGGTGAGCTGCGACTTGAGTGTCGCGTCGACTGCGGTCTGCACGTCGACGTCGCCCGAGATGACCGCGTTGATGGCGGCCGAGGGGCTGGTGTAGTAGCGGAACGTCACGCCCGCGACCTTGGCCTTGGTGCCCCAGTAGTCTCCGTTGCGGGTGAGAGCGATGCTGTCGCCCTGCTTCCACGTCGTCAGCTTGTACGGGCCGGTGCCGTTCGCGGTCGTCTTGAGGTCGTTCGTCGCGGCCTTTTCGAGCACCAGCCCGGCGCGGCCGGAGAGGGCCCAGAGCAGGTTCGAATCGGGCTGCGAGAGCTTCAGTGTGATCGTGTTGCCGCTCGCCGAGATGGTCTTCACCTTCGCGAGATCGGCCGAATTGACGAACGTCTTCGTCTTCTTGACCTGCTCGAGCGACCAGACGACGTCGGCCGGGGTCATGGCCTTCCCGTCACCGAAGCTCACGCCCGTCTGCAAGGGGAAGGCGTAGGTGAGGCCGTCGGACGAGACGGTGTGGCTCTTGGCGAGCACATCGACGATCTTGTTCGTCGAGGTTCGCCCGACGAGGCCCTGGTAGACGTTGTCGATCAGAACCTGATCGAGGGCGATGCCGGCGGTGGTGCGGATGTCGAGGTCGGTGGGCTCGAGTACGAGGCCGACGGTGACGGTGGCGGATGTATCGGGGGTGCCGGTGCCGTTCGGCGCGGATCCTGCGGTGCAGCCCGCGAGGATCAGGGCGGAGGTGGCCGCCAGGGCGGTGGCGGCGAGAAGACGGGCGCGGGTGGTACGGATGCGAGCAGAGCTCATCAGTGAGGCAGACCTTTCGGAGCGGATGTGGACGCCGGGAGACACCTGTTGCTGATGAACACGTTGTCGATGCGGACCATTCCGTCGCTGCTGAACGGAAGATCGCCCCCGCCGAAGATCACTGCTGAACCGTCGGCCAGAAGAGAAATTACCACGGCATCGAGAGAATGCGGCCACTGCCCGGCGGGTGCGCTGGCGGAATAGGTAAGCCTTACCTATATTGGAAGGACTCATGTACCTCGCACACAGCACCCCCGAGCTCCAGCCGTCGGCCACGCGCATCCTCTTCGCCGGCGACACGTCGTCGATCGACGACATTAAGACGATGCTCGAGGTGCTCCCGATCTGTGCGCGAGGCCAGGTGTTCATCGAGGTCGCCGACGCGTCTGAGATCGTGCCCATCACCGCTCCCGGTCGCGTCGCGATCTCCTGGCTCGACCGGTCGCGTCGCAGCGGACGGCCCGGCACCGGCGAACGCTGCCTCTCCGGCATGGCCCTCGACCGTGCCGTTCGCGCCTGGGTGGGGGAGTTCTTCGTCGACTCCGAGTCACTCGTCACCAGCGACTACGTGTTCTGGATCGGCGGCCCCGCCTCGTTCGCCTACGACCTCCGGCACGACCTCGGCGAGATGTTCGCCAGCCCCGCGCCGGCTCTGTAACGTCTGCGACTGATCGTCGAGCAGTCGCCCGCGGGCAAATGTGAGAGCGATCCGCGGCGACACGCCGGGCCAGCTGCCTCTCGCTGCCGGGATCGCTCTCGAATTTGCGGCCCGGTCAGCGAGCCACAGCCGCCAGCGGCACCACCATCGGCGTGTGCGACTGCGGGTCGTCGATGATCTGGCACGGCAATCCGAACACCTCGTCGACGAGCTGCGCTGTCACGATCTCGCCCGGAGCGCCCTGGGCCACGATCGCCCCCTCCTTCATGACGACGAGGTGGGTCGCATAGCGCGCGGCCTGGTTGAGGTCGTGCAGCACCACGACGAGCGTGCGGCCCTCCCGGTGCAGACGTGCAGCGAGCTCGAGCACCTCGTACTGGTGGGCGATGTCGAGGAAGGTGGTCGGCTCGTCGAGCAGCAGCAGCTCCGTCTCTTGCGCCAGGGCCATCGCGATCCAGGCGCGCTGGCGCTGGCCTCCCGACAGCTCGGCGACCTGCCGGTCGGCGAGCTCGGCCACCCCGGTCGACTCCATCGCCCGGTCGCAGGCCGCCTCGTCTGAGACCGACCACTGCCGGAACACCCCCTGGTGCGGAAACCGCCCTCGACCGACGAGGTCGCGCACCGTGATCGCCTCGGGGGCGATCGGGCTCTGCGGCAACATGCCGAGCCGCTTGGCGATGTCTTTGCTGCGGTACGACGAGAGCGGCTTGCCGTCGAGCGACACCTGCCCGGCGGAGGGCTCCAGCGTGCGGGCGAGGGCCTTGAGCAGCGTCGACTTGCCACACGCGTTCGGGCCGATGATCACGGTGAGCTCCCCGGCCGGAACGGCGAAGTCGAGACCGTCGACGATCACCCGGTCGTCGTAGGCGAGCCGGAGGCCGGTGGCGGTGAGCGAACTCGGCGCGGCACCTATAGCGGGAGCAGAGGGGGCAGCGGACATCAGATGGTCCCTTTCTTCCATTCGCGGAGCAGCAGATATCCGAGATAGACGCCGCCCACCATCGCCGTGAGGAGCCCGACCGGTAGTTGCGCGCCGAACGGCGACTGCTGCACGAGCAGATCGGCCGCCATGAGGATGACGGCGCCGAAGAGCGCGGAGAGCAGGATCCCGGCGCCCGGTGCCTTCGCGAGCCGTCGGGCGACCTGCGGTGCGGTCAGGGCGACGAACGAGATCGGACCCGTCGCGGCCACGGCTGCCGTGCCGAGACCGATAGCCACAAGCACGACGAGGGTGCGGGTCAGCGATGACCGGCCCCCGAGCGAGTCTGCGACGTCGTCTCCCATCTCGACCAGGTCGAGGCGACGGCCGAGAAGCAGTGCGAAAGGAACGAGCACGATGACGGCAACCCAGATCTCGGTCGCATCGCCCCAGTCGCGGTCGGCGAGCGTGCCGCTGATGTAGGCGGCGAGGGTCGTCGCCTCCTGCTGATTGACGCGCGTCATGACGTACTGCACGAAGGCGACGGCCATGGCCGAGACGGCGATGCCGACGAGGATCATCCGGCCCGGCGACGAAAAGCCCCGCCCGGTGCCGAGCCACACGAGGCCCATCGCGACCAGTGCTCCCACGAGGGCCCCGGCGGGTACGGGCAGGATCCCCGGCAGCAGCAATCCGAAGCAGGCGGCACCGGCGCTTGCTCCCGCGCCGAGCCCGATCACGTCCGGGCTCCCGAGCGGGTTCCGCGTCACCGTCTGGAACAGCGCCCCCGCGACGCCGAGAGCCGCACCGGTGCCGATCGCGGTCACGAGACGCGGGCCCCGGAGGACATTGAGGACGAACTCGGTGCGGCCCGGCTTAGGGCTCGCGATCGCGGCGGGAAGCTCGGTCAGCGGGATGCCGAGGGTGCCGAGGGTGAGTGTCAGGAGGGCGAGCAGCAGAACGCCGACGGCGAGGATTCCTCCCACGACGACCGACCGACGCCGATAGGGCAGGCTCAACCAGGATCCGACGCGGACGACGGGTCGCCTCGTCGCGGTCGAGCTCAGAGCGGCGTCCGGGGCTATCCCTGGCCGCGACCCCTCGGCGCTCACTCGCGCCCTCGGATCCTGCGCACGGCCCACAGCAGCACCGGAGCGCCGAGGAACGCGGTCACGACGCCGACCTCGAGCTCCTGCGGGCTCGCGATGACGCGGCCGACGATGTCGGCCAGCAGCAGCATCGCGGGCCCGAGCAGCGCCGAGAAGGGGAGGAGCCAGCGGTGGTCGCCGCCCGTGAAGCTGCGGACGATATGGGGCACAGCGAGCCCGATGAACGCGATCGGACCGACGGCGGCCGTCGCCCCGGCACACAGTAGGGCGGCTGCGAGACCACCGAGGATGCGGGTGCGGCCGACCTTCGCGCCGAGCGATGTCGCGGTGTCGTCGCCGAGGGCGAGCGCATTCAAGGATCCCGGCAGCAGGGCTGCGAGCGCGAACCCGGCGACGAGGTAGGGAAGCGTCTGCCCGATCAACTGGGCGTCACGCCCGGCCAGAGAGCCGAGCACCCAGAACCGGTAGCTGTTGAAGGCATTCGGGTGGGTGAGCGTGATCGCCTGGATGTAGGCACTGAGGATCGCGGTGATGACCGCTCCGGCCAAGACCAGCTTGACCGGAGTGGTTCCTCGCCGGCTGGAGCCGAGCGCATAGACGGCGACTACCGCGACCAGAGCGCCGGGAAGGGCGAGCCACACCCGCTCGGAGCCGGTGCCGACACCGAAGAAAGCGATGCCGGTGACGATCGCCGCGGCGGCGCCCACGTTGACGCCGAGGAGGCCCGGATCGCCGAGCGGGTTGCGCGTGAGGCCCTGGACGATGACCCCGGAGACGGCGAGCGCGGCTCCGGCGAGGAGGCCGAGGACGGTCCGCGGGATCCTCGACTGCACCACCGTGTCGGCGTAACTCGTGCCGGGGTCGACGAGCGCCTGCCACACGCGGGGGAGCGGTACGTAGTACGTGCCCACGGCGACGCTGAGAAGAAGGACGAGGGCGAGGATCCCGGCGGCGAGAGCGAGACCCGGTGCCAGACGAGCAGCACTCGGCCTCGGGCGACGTGCGGATGTTTCTCGCGAGCTCAGGCCGGTGCGCGGGGTGGTCGTGGCCTCAGCCACGGGTCGTGCTTGTCGGGTGCATCAGTTCTCCGACTTGCCGACGCGCCAGTACCCCATAAAGGCCACCTGACTGCGGTCGATGCCGACCTCGCTCACCAGGAAGCGGCGGAGCGTCTTGATCGCTTGGGCTTCACCGGCAAGCCACGCGTAGAACTGGCCGGAGAGGTCGCGGCCCTCCGGCACCTCCCAGAGGATGTCGTGGTCGATGTCGACGTCTTTGAGCGTGGCCGGGTCGATCGCTTTACCGTGGTGCGTGGCCGTGAGGTAACGGCTCGTCCAGTTGCGGACGGCGTCGATGAGCTTGGTTCCATGCGCCGCAGGGTCGGCCTCGCGGTCGAGCCACTCGACGTGGACGCCCTCGGGCTTGACGAGGTCGAGAGCGTCGGCCGTGGTGGGCACTTCGAGAAACACGCACCCCTGGGCGTCGCTCGGCAGCTGGTTCAGGATCGCTGCGATGGCCGGCACGGCAGTTTCGTCTCCGGCCAGAAGCGTCGTTGCGGCTCCGGCAGGCTTCCACTCGATGCCGGATCCCGACCAGCCGCTCGTTCCGTCGGGCCCGATGAGCATCATGTCGTCGCCGACGTTCGCATGATTCGCCCACGCCGAGGCAGGCCCGGTGTCGCCGTGGGAGACGAAATCGACATCGACTTCGCGCTCGGCCGGGCGAATGGCACGCGCCGTATAGGTACGGAGCGGGTGCCGGGCTCCGTCGGGCAGCTGTCGCCAGGCGCCGTACCAGTCGTCGTCGACCGGGAACGTGTCGTACCCCGACTCGGGCAGAGGCAGCACGATCTTGATGCGCTGGTCGAGACCCTCGTCGCCGAAGTCGTGGAGATCGTCACCGGTGAACGTGATGCGCACGAAACTCGGGCTGAGGCGCCTGACCCGCTTGACGGAGACACGGAACGACCGATGTGCGGGGCGGGCCGGGGCCGGTCGGGCAGTGGCGGGTCGAGGCGGGGCCGGTCGGTTCGTCTCGGAAGTAAGCACACCCTAACTATGGCATGCCTTACCTAACGGAACCGAACGGCCTTTCTCGATCTGGAGGGATTTGCGAGGTTGGCTGTCAGATCAGCCCTGCCTGCATTGGCCCGGCCGCCACACATGGGGTGCGATCGCCGAGAGTAGGCAAATGTCCCCTCACCACTGGCGGAAGGGCCATTTGCGTACTCTCGGCGCCCACGAAGGGCTAGCGCGGCTCAGTCGAGCGACGCCGGCAGGCCGACCATCTCCGACGTCCGCTCCCAGACCACTTCGGCGAGCATGGTGTTCTTCGCCTGCGGCGCCTGACGGCCGAACGGCTTCAGCTGATCGAAGTACGTGCCGCTCGGAACGCCGATCGTCGTCGGCCCGGCCAGCTGAATGAGCGGGACAGCGCCCGCGTCCGCCGAGATGCCGTAATGACCGTTCGTGACCGAACTGACGACCCGCATCGTGGCCGAGTTCATGCCGAACGACGTCGTCACGATTCCGGGGTGGAACGCAAACGCCTTCACCCGCGACCGTGCGGCCAACTGCGAGATGAACATGTTCGTCAGCAGCTTGCTCGTGCCGTAGGCGCCCCAGCCGCCGAGCCAGGGGCGTTTGCCCCAGTTCAGGTCGTCCGGTCGAACGCGGCCGAACATGTTCGCGGCACTGGAAGTCGAGATCACTCGACCATCGGACTCGAGGATCCGGGGCAGCAACAGACGAGTCAGCAAGAACGGCGCGAGATGGTTCGACTGCAACGTGCGCTCGAAGCCGTCGGCGGTCACCGCCCTCTGGCTGACCAGCCCGCCGGCGTTGTTCGCAAGCGCGTCGATGCGCGGGTGAGCGTCGAGCAGCTTCTGCGCGAGCTCGCGCACGGCGTCGAGTCGGTCGAAGTCGCAGACGTAGGCGATCCCACCGACTTCCTCGGCGACAGCCCGCGTGCGTTCGGGGTTCCTGCCGACGACAGCGACGGTCGCACCGCCCGCGGCGAGGGCGACCGCGGCCTTCTTGCCGATTCCGCTCGAGGCGCCGGTGATGATGATCGTGCGGGGGTCGTGCGCGGATCCTGAAGTCATTAGTAGCCGCCCTTCTCGAGACCGGCTTCGACCTCGAATCGGTTCTTGCGTGGATCCTGTCCCGCGATCGCGTACAGGAGCGGCATGAGCATTCCATAGCGGCGCCACTGGGCGACGTGAACGGCCTCGTGCTCGAGCACGTCGGGGCCATCGTTGTCGCGGGTCAGGTACACCCGGCCGATGCAGGTGCCCCCGCGCCGGAATGCCCAGCGGGGCAGGCCCCGGCAGACGATGAGGTCACCCTCGACCCGCACGCGCCCGATGCTCAACGGCACACCCACGGCGAGCCCGACCGCCGTGGCGAACGCAGCTCCCGCGCGGGAGACCGAAGAGTCGAGCAGAGGGTTCTTCATCGCGGGCTACGGGCGCCCGTACGTGTCGAGAAGTCGGAGCCAGACCTCGCTGACCGTCGGGTACGAGGGGACGGCGTGCCAGAGGCGGTCGATCGGCACCTCGCCGACGACGGCGATGGTCGCGGCGTGCAGCAGGTCGGAGACCTCGGGGCCCACAAAGGTGGCGCCGACGATGACCTTGCGCGACTCGTCGATGACGAGGCGCGCCTGACCCTTGTAGCTGTCCGACTTCAGCGCCGAGCCGGCGACCCCCGCGAGGTCGTAGTCGATCACCTTGACGTCGATGCCCTGCTTGCCGGCGGCGTCGGCGGTCAGGCCGACGCTCGCCACCTCGGGGCTGGTGAAAGTGACCTGCGGTACGGCGGCATTGTCGGCCGTCGCGACGTGAGCACCCCACGGCTCGGTGTGCAGGTCGGTTCCTTTCGCGCGGGCCGCGATGACCTCGCCGGCAGCGCGCGCCTGGTACTTGCCCTGGTGGGTGAGGAGTGCGCGGTGGTTGACGTCGCCGACCGCGTAGAGCCAGTCGGTGCCGTGCACGAGAAGGGTGTCGTCGACCTCGAGCCAGTCGCCCGGGGTCAGGCCGACGTTCTCGAGCCCGAGGTCGGAGGTGCGGGGGACCCGGCCGGTAGCGACGAGGATCTCGTCGGTGATGACGACGTCACCCGAGTCGAGGGTGGTCTCGACCAGGCCGTGCTCGGTGCGCACGACGCCGGTGGGCGACGTGTTCAACCGCACGTCTGCGCCGAGAGCCGTCAGTGCCTCTGTGACGAACTCACCGGCGAAGGGCTCCTGGCCGCCGAGGAGGCCGCTGCGCGAGGCGATAGTCACCTTGGCTCCAAGCTGCTGGTACGCCGTCGCCATCTCGGCTGCGACGACCCCGCCGCCGATGATCATCAGGCTCTGGGGAATGCTCTGCTGGCTGGTCGCTTCGCGGCTTGTCCACGGTTTCGCCTCGGCAAGACCGGCGATGTCGGGGAGCAGGGCGCTCGACCCGGTGACCGCGGCGACGGCGTGCGTGGCCGTGTAGACGGCGCCGTCGACGGTGACCTCTTTCACGCCCGTGATGGTCGCGTGCCCGCGAATCAGATCAATGCCGGCTCCCGACACCCAGTCGGCCTGTGACGAGTCGTCCCAGTTGCTGGTGAACGAGTTGCGGCGGTTCAGGACGGCCTGCACGTCGACCTCGCCGGTAACGGCCTCGCGGGCACCGCCGACTGCCTTGGCGGCATCGAGCACGGTCGAGCTCATGAGCAGGGCCTTCGACGGCATGCACGCCCAGTAGGAGCACTCACCGCCGACGAGCTCGGCTTCGACGAGGGCGACCTTGAGGCCATTGCGCGTGGCGTAGTCCGCCACGTTCTCGCCGACCGCGCCGGCTCCGATCACGATGAGGTCGTAGGTAGTGGTCATGACACGAAGGTATCGCCCCGCCGTCGACCCCGCGCGTGTCATCCCGGAGTATTCGCTGAGAGAGGCATGGGGGACAGGGAGTACTTTCCATTTCAGACACGGACCCGTGTCAATTCATCGCGACGAGGAGGCACTCATGGCACTCGGAGACAAGATCCAGAACGCAGCACAAGACATCGCCGGCAAGGCCAAAGAGGTCATCGGCGACAAGACCAACAACGAGAACCTCGAAGCTGAGGGTCACAAAGACCAGGCCTCCGCTTCAGTGAAGAAGACCGGCGAAGACGTGAAAGACGTCTTCAAGAGCTGACATCTAGCTCCCCCTTACGAAAGCCCGTCCCGCCAAGCGCGGTGGCGGGCTTTCGTGCGTCTCGGCCGAATGACCACGAGGATCCGCGGATCCTTTGCTCTACCGCCCCGTGAACTCCGCTTCCCCTCGGTTCTGGAACGACGTCATCCCGAGCTTGGAGTCGTCGGTCGCCATCAGCCGAACGAGCTCGCCCTGCAACGCGGCGTGGGCTGCTTCCTCGCTTTCCCGGCCGGCGAGCTTGGCGTTGGCGAGCGTTGCCTGCACGGCGAGGGGTGCTTGGGCCGCGACCCGGTGTGCGATGTCGATCGCGCGGTTGTAGACCTGATCGTTGAACACGACCTCTTGCACCAAGCCGATGCGGAGGGCCTCTTTCGCGTCGAAGGTCTCGCCGGTGAGCATCCAGCGCATGGCGTTGCCCCATCCGACCCGCGCCGGAAACCGTGTGGTCGCGCCGCCGAACGGCAGAATTCCGCGCCGCACCTCCATCTGGCCGAAGCGCGCGTTCTTCGCCGAAATCACGATGTCACTCACCAGGGCGAGCTCGACGCCGAGCGTCAGACAGGTGCCCTGAACTGCCATCACCAGCGGCTTCCTGAGCTGTGTGCCGTCGACCTGCCACGGGTGGAGGCCCCCCTCGGGAACGATGTCGAGCCCGTCGGCGGTGACTGCTCGCGCGACGTCGCCGAGGTCGAGTCCGGCGGTGAAATGCTCGCCGTGGGCGAAGACGAGGCCGCACCAGAGATCGGGATCGCGGTCGAGGAGCCCGAAGGCGAGACTCAGCTCGCGGAGCATACGGAGGTCGGCGGCGTTGCGCTTCTCTTCGCGGTCGAGGCCGATGAGGAGGACGTGGCCGTCGCGTTCGACGCTGACGCGCGGGCGATCGTCGGGAAGGGCCGCGATGGCGGCCTTGGACTTGGAGGCGGGGCTCATGCCCTCATCGTAGGGAGGGACGCTGTTCAGAAGTCTGGCGAAATCGACCGATTCGACTACTTGCGGGTCGGTTCGCGCCGTTTTTGCCAGAGTTCTGAACGTGCCTCAGCGGGCGATCGCTCCGATCACCCGCAGAATCGTGCTCATGTCGTCGGCCGCAGCGTCGTCGTTCGCCGGCGCGAACGAGCAGATACCCGCCCCGACCAGGTCGAATCGGGCCCGAAGTGCCTGGATGGTTGCGATCAGGGTCGCTGGCTCGAGGCCGAACGGTTGCGGGTCGAGGAGTCCGGCGAAGGCTGCGGGGTCGAGCACGTCGAGGTCGACGTGGATGTAGACGGAGGTCGCACCGGTGGCAGCGACAGCCTCGACGACCTCCTCGGGGACCAGGTCGAACGCGCCGACGGAACGCATGCCGGTGGCTTCGACGTAGGAGTCTTCGGCTTCGTCGAAGCTCCGGGCGCCCGCAAGCACGACTCGATCGGCCGAGAGTTGCACTCGCGGCGGATCAATCCCGATCGAGGCGAGCTCGATGTCTGCCCGACCGAGCAGTGCTCCGAGCACCATCCCGCTGAACGCTCCGCTTTCGCTGGTCTCGGGCGAGTGCACGTCGGGGTGGGCGTCGAACCAGACCACTGCGGTGTCGTCACGGAGAACGGTGCGGACCGCAGCGAACTCGATGCCGCAGTCGCCACCCACGACCAACGCCGGGTCGTCGCTACGGGAGAGCTCGTCGGCGAGAGCCCGAGCGACCGCGGACACAGCCGAGAGACGGTGGATGCTCGTGCCCACACCGTCGCCAGCACCGGGCGGCACCTCGATCACCGAGGTGGCTTTGGCGGGCAGATCGCCGAGAATGGCGTTCGCTCCATCGACCAGCCTCATGGCTCGTGACGACGGTGAACCCTGCCATTGCGGAACTGCGACGAACCTCATGCGGCCAGTGTGGCACGGTGCCCTCGGACGAGCCGAGTCCGGCTCGACCGGGGCACCGAGAAATTCAGGATCCGAGCGGCTTGCTCTCCCAGTGCTCGACCGGGGCGGCGCCACCACCGAGCTTGAGCTGCGCGAGGCGCGCCTCCACCTCGGTCTCGGCGCCGAGGTCGTCGAGGCTCTCGAACTGCGCATCGAGGCTCGACGCCTGCAGCTCTTGTTGGCCCATCACCTTCGCCTCTTCGCGGCGGATCTTGTCTTCGAACCGCCCCAGGTCGCTGGTGGGATCCATCACGGTGATGCTGCCGATAGCGTCGTTGACCTTGCCCTGCGCTTCGGCCATCTTCGAGCGGGCCACGAGCTCGTTGCGCTTGTTGCTGAGGTCGCGGAGCTTCTCTTCCATCTGCGTGAGGCCGGTCTTGAGCTTGGCCACGACCTCCGTCTGCTGCGCGATGGTGGGCTCGGCGTCTTTGGCCTCCTTCTCCGCCGACATCTGGCGCCCGATGGCGACCTTGGCGAGGTTGTCGAACTTGTCGGCCTCGGTCGAGTTGCCCGAGGTGCGAAGCTCGTCGCCTTTTTTGCTGGCGGCGAGGGCCTTCGTGCCCCAGTTGGCGGCCGCCTCGACGTCTTCGGTGTGATCCTGCTCAAGGAGACGCAGGTTGCCGATGGTCTCGGCGACGGCGCTCTTCGCGTCGGCGATGCTGTTGGTGTAGTCGCGAACGAGCTGGTCGAGCATCAGCTTCGGATCTTCAGCCTGGTCGATGAGGTTGTTGATGTTGGCCTTCGTGAGCTGCGCGATGCGCCCGAAGATCGACTGCTTTGCCATCCTGTTTCCCTTTCGTGGTGCTTCGCGATCGCGAAGCCGTTTGTAGTGTCGCTTGCCTTGCTTCTGGCAGTGCTGGGCCCGTCAGAGCTGGTCTGTCAGTGCTGGGTCTGTCGGTGCCGGGAGTGTAGGCGCCCGGTCAGAAGCGACCTCCGCTGGATTCGCGGCCGCCTCCGCCTCCGCCTCCGCCTCCGCCGCCGAAGCCGCCGCCACCCCCGCCAAAGCCGCCGCCTCCTCCGCCGAACCCGCCGCCCCCGAAGCCGCCGCCGCCACCGTTCAGCAGCCCGCCGATGATCACGCCCGTGAGGATGCCGCCGAGGTTGGCTCCGCCGCCGCCGCGACCGCCGAGGAGGCCTCCGCCTCCGCCCAGCATGCCCTGCTGGTAGCTGCCGACCTCGGCGTCGGCGTCTCGCATCGCTGCGTCGGCCATCGCGGAGGCCTGCTGCGCCTCCGCCACGGCTGCCTGTGGGTTGGTGGGTGCCTGCGAGACGGCACTCGACAGGTGACGCTCGGCCTCCGAGAGTCGGGTTCTCGGCCCGGCGCTGATTGCACCGCGCCGGGTCTCGATGAAGTCTCGGGCGGCGCTGACCTGGCTGCGGGCGGCGAGGAGAGCCTGGTCGAGAGTCGCCTGGACCCGCTGCTGCGCGACCGCGGTCTCGCGGATCTGCGCCATGGCGGCGTCGATGCGGGTGTTCGCCGCCGTGAGTCGATCGAGCACGGAAAGGGGGTCGTCACGAGTCGCCTCGGCGTAGCCGAGAGCCCCCTTGACGTCGGCGACCGCTCCGGGCAGGTCGACAGCGGAGCTCGTCGGACCGCTAGGCACCGTGGCGGCCACCTGGAGGTCGGATCGGAGGTCGGCGCTGGCAGTATCAATGGTCGACTGTGCCGTCCGCAACGTCTCGCCGGCGGTGTCGATCGCTGTGAGCAGCTGGTCGATCTGCGCGAGTGCCTGCCGGCCGGCCTGCACCGAGCCGACGGCCTCACCGGGGTTGCCGGCAGCGATGGATGCCTCGGCCTTGGCCGCTGTATCGCCGACGAACTCGAGCAGGCGGTCGACCTGATCGGGGTTGCCGGCGATGCTCGAGACGGCGCGGGCGCTGTACGTCGTCGAGAGCGTGGAGAGCGTCGTCTCGGCTGCCTGGGCACGATCCTGGAGCGCCGCGGCGTCGGTGCGGAGTCGCGCGGTGTCTTCGGTGACGGTCGCCTCCGAGGCGCGGAGCTTGTCGTACGCCGCCGATTGCGCCTCGATGTCGGCGTGGGCGCTCTCACAGAGCTCGATGATCTGTGTGGTCCACTCGCGCTTCTGCTCCGGGGTGTCGGGCACCTCGTCGTCGAGTTTCTGACGGAGCTCGAAGGCCTGCGCCGCCTTGGCTTTGGCCGAGCGCACCGCCTCGGCGAACGGCTGAGCCGCCGAGTCGCCGAACTGGGCCGCCGCGAAACCGACCTCCTGCGACGCCTGGGTGATCTGATCGTCGATACCAACGAGCAGGTCGCCGGCGCGCCGGTCGAGGGCCGTCTGCTCGGCCTGCTGCTTCGCGCCGAGGGCCTTGGCTGACCGTCGACGGCGAATCACCACGAAGACGACGATGGCGGCGATCACGAGCACAACGATGAGGAGCGCAATCGGGATCCAGCTGAGATCGGCCGGGCCCTCCGATTCGTCGATGCCATTCGCCATCGCGACGGCGGCTGCGGCCCAGTTGTCGTTTCGCAGCTGCGGGACGAGATCGTTGGTCTCGATCTCTCCCAGCTTCGCTGCCGTCAAAGTGGATCTCTTGTCTCTTGAGACGTCGTAGAGCTTGTCGTCGACCGCGACCGACAGCAGGATGTCGTTCTCGCCGAGGGAGTTCTGCTGCGCTGTTGCGGCACCCCATTCGACGCGGTCGGTGGGGCTGGTGAACTCGGGCACGAAGGCGACGAGCAGGTTGATGCCCGTGTCGGCCTGCAGCTTGTCGACGGCCGCCGTGATCTCGCTGGTATCGGCGGAGCTGAGCACCCCGGCCTCGTCGACGACGTAGGCGCCGTTGAAGTCGACGGGAGCGGTGGCCTCAGCCGCGAGGGCCGGACCCAGGGCTACACCGAACACGCCGAGCACGAGGCCGACAACGACCAGGGGCACTCCACGGCCGGTACGACGACCCCGACCGAGACGAAGACCGGTGCTGCTGCTGGTGGTACCGAACACGTGACTCCCCGTGGGTCAGACCGCCCGGCACACGAAAAGAGCCGTGCGCGGGGCAGTCACTTCGTTGTAAACATGCCGCTTTTCGGAGTCTAGCGACGCCCCCCGACGCCGGTATGCGTTAATTGACAGGTGCCCCGCGTACCCGCTCCACTGCTCGCGGTGACCGCGATCTTCTCCGTTCAATTCGGCAGCGCGGTGGCGCGCACCCACTTCGACGAGGTAGGCCCGACCGGGGCGGCAGCCCTTCGTCTGGGCTTCGCGGCGGTCATCCTTCTGATCGTCGTCCGGCCTCGAGTTCGGCACTGGTCGCGCACGCAGTGGCTGGCGGCGATCGTGCTCGGAATCGCCCTCGCGGGCATGAACTCGCTCATCTACCTCGCCCTCGACCGGATTCCGCTGGGAGTCGCCGTCACGCTCGAGTTCACCGGCCCGCTCGTGCTCGCCCTCGTACAGACCCGAAGGATCCGCGATGCCGCCTGGGCGCTCATCGCCTTCTGCGGTGTTCTGCTGCTGGGGCTCGGCTCCTCGGGCAGCGTCGCTCTCGGGGGAGTCGTGCTGGCCTTCGGCGCCGCTGCCTTCTGGGCTCTCTACATCGTCGCCAACAGTCGCGCCGGCAAAGCGATCGCGGGAATCGACGGACTCGTGGTGGCGGTCGTCGTGGCTGCAGTCGTCGTCATCCCTTTCGGCGCGGGTCGAGCCGCGACGGCCATCGCTTCGGATCCTCGTCTCGTTCCGATCTTCATCGGGGTCGCCCTGCTCACCTCTGCCCTGCCCTACGCCCTCGAGATGATTGCCCTTCGGGCGCTGCCCACGCGCGTGTTCGGCGTGCTGTCGAGCCTCGGCCCGGCAGTGGCGGCCCTGGCCGGTTTCGCCGTGATCGGGCAGGCCCTCACTCCGCGCGAGATAGTCGCGATCGCTCTCGTGACAATCGCCAGCGTCGGCGTGACCCTCACCGTGAGGCGAGTCGGGCCACCGGCCCCGCCCCCAACCAGCGCTTGACGGAGTGATCAGCGTGAATTGTCACCCGAATTCCGCCCATACACAGCGTTTTCCGTGGAGATCTGTAGAGCTGCGTACCCCGGCTCGGGAGTAGCCTTAGCCATAGACGGTCCTGCAGAGCACGGGACGGACAACGTTGTTGAAGGGAACACCATGGGAGCTGTTCTGGAACGCACATCATCCGCCGAGGTAGTTCCGCTCGGTGAGGGGTACAGCCGGGTGTCGACGCCGACAGCCGGAGTCATCGGATTCATTCGGGAGAACGACGGTCGCTTCGAAGTGCTTCGGGGTCGAGTTCGCAGTGCGACACGAGCCGAGGGCGCCTACGGCAGCCTCGACGTCGCCGTGATCGCTCTGACGTACAGCTGATCTGACTAGCTCTACCCCACGAACGGCCCTCGCTTCGGCGGCGGGCCGTTCGTCGTTTGACCCCGGGCCCCGCCAATGTGTGAGCGATTCGCCTCGACGCGCCGAGGCGGGTGGTGCTGGGAGCCCGGATCGCTCGCAAATCGGCGCCCGGTGCGCGAGTGCCCGCCCCGGAACTGCTAACGTTGTCCACGCTCCTGGCCCCCATAGCTCAGGGGATAGAGCACTGCCCTCCGGAGGCAGGGGCGCTGGTTCGAATCCAGCTGGGGGCACCACCCGCTGGCTCGACGCTGGTCGCTCGCTACGCTCACTCCCAGCGCTCGGGCGGTGCGTGCTTGTACGCGCGTGTCGTTCCGCCACGCGGCGCTAGCCAGGCCATGCGTGTCGTTCCGCCACGCGGCGCTAGCCAGGCCGGGCGTGTCGTTCCGCCACGCGGCGCTCGCCAACCGCGAGGGTGTTGGCTCGACGCATGACCACCGACGACACCTCCATTCGCCAGCTGCTCAAAAGGGCCAAGAAGTCTTCCCCCGATGTGGCCGGGCTGGATCCTGAATCCGTTCCCGAATCTCCAATGGACCTCTTCGTCGACTGGCTCGAGACGGCAGTCGAGGGGGGCGTGACCGAACCGCAGGCGATGACGCTCTCGACCGTCGACCACGCCGGGACGGTCAGTGCGCGAACCCTCCTGCTGAAAGACGTCGACGACGCATTCTGGTTCGCCAGCTCGTCGCTGAGCCCGAAGGGGCGGCAGATCCGCGAGAACCCTCGGGTTGCACTGACCCTCTACTGGCGGGAGCAGGGGCGGCAGGTCAGGATCCTGGGCGATGCCGGCCCCGGCCCTCGCGAGACGTCGGTCGCCGATTTCACCGCGAGACACCCCGACTCGCGCGCGGTCGCCATTGCCATGCCGCAGAGCACCCCTGTCGACGACGACGAGAAGGCCAAGCAGGCACTCGACGCCGCGAAGGCCCGCATCGCCGACGATGACGAGTTCGCCCCCGACGACTGGACGGCCTTCCGGGTGGTGCCGACCTGCATCGAGTTCTGGCAGGCGACGACGGGACGCGACCAGGTGCGCGTGCGCTACGACCGGACCGCGCCCACGACCTGGACCCGCAGCCGCCTCTGGCCCTGAGCCGCCCCTCTGCCAGCCGGTGCCGTTCCGAATTTGAAGGAGAAACGCGCGGGCGGCAACGAAGTCATGCGGATCGGGCCGGGTACGCCTGCTGTTTCTCCCTCAAATTCGGCGGGCGCCCAAACTTGGCGGGCGACGCACCGGCGCCCTAGGCGTAACAGGGCGACACACCCGCGACACGAGCGCCGCCCCTGCCGCAGAGTGGAGGCATGAACACGCTCGCCGTCATCGAGGTCACGCGCTTCCGGCCGCACGCGCCGGAGTACCACGCGTACGTCGACACGCTGAACGGTCGCGTGCAGGGTCTCGCCGAGGTCACCGGCTGGGAGGCGACTCGCTACGGCGCCGCCGACCTGGGCGAATCGACGCTCCTGCAGTTGACCGACAGCGCCGACGCCGTCGTGCTGATGGGCGGCGAGGACCTCGCCCCCGAGTGGTACGGCGGCGAAAGCGGCTACCGCCGTGAGGGGCGCCACTACGAAGAGGCGGATGCGGCGCAGATCGCGCTCGTGCACCGCGCCCTCGATCGCGGCACTCCACTGCTCGGCATCTGCCGCGGGCACCAGCTGATCAACGTCGCCCTGGGCGGCACGCTGATCCAGCACCTCGACGGCGACTCGGCGCACCTGAACACAGGAGCCCCGGTCGAGGAGCTCATGACGACGCACCGGGTCGAGCTCGAGTCGTCGAGCGGGTTGGCCCGGATCCTCGGCGATTCGGTCGACGTGCAGAGCGCCCACCACCAGGCCATCGACGCGCTGGCGAACGGCCTCGGCATCGTGGGTCGAGCGGTCGACGGCGTGATCGAAGCCGTGGAGCACCGCGACGCACCGATCACCGGCGTGCAGTGGCACCCCGAAGATCGCAAGGCCCCGCCCGGTCAGCTGCTGCGCCTGCTCGACGGGCTGGCTCCCACCGCAAACCCGGAGCGCGTCGCCGCCTGACACCGTCTCCCGAGACGGCAGAGATCACACTGCAAGACCACACAGCAGAAACCCCACGTCGAAGACCAGACCCGAGGATCCGGCCCGACCTACTTCAACCCGGCGATTGCCGCGTCGACCAGCGGCTCGGCTCCGCCGGGTTCGCCGAACACGGCGTCGTCAGACGTCGCGACTATCCAGTACGACCCGGTGAAGGCCTCGGCTGTGCCGACCCCGTCGACGAGGTCGAAGTAGCCTTCGCCGTCGTACGTGGGCACGGCGTTGCTCGATGTGATCAGGCTGTTCTTGAGCCGGGTGAGGCTGTCGTTGTCGAACCGTCCGACGGCTAGTGTCATCGAGCTGCCGGTCGTGCTGGTCCAGCCGCAGACGGTGCCGTCGTAGCCGCCGATGACAGCGGCGTCGCTGGCCTTCGGGGGAGTGGGCTTCTCCTCGGGCGTCATGCCTGGGTATGCGGCGCTGACCGTGGCGTCGGGGGCGATCGTCTGGCAGTCGACGGTCAGCGGCGTGGCCGTGAGGGCTCCCGCTCCGCCCGTCGGGGTCGCCGAGGCGCGGGGCGCGGTGGGGGAGCTCGACGCGGCGGGCGCCGCGCCGGTACAGCCGGCGAGGAGAAGCACCGCGAGGGCAGCGGGCAGGGTGCGGACAGCGAGGAGACGCGGGGCCGTGAGCATGGTCTCCATCTTCGCGGCATTCACCTTGGTGGGAGATTCGGATCGCCGTCGGCGGCCCCGGAAGAGGCGGGCGACGGCCCGGTAAGCTTGACGACCGTGACTCCCGCCGAACTCTCCGCCTCTCTGCTCGCCATCGTCCAGGGGATCGCCGAGCGACGCCGCGCAACCGCGACCGCCGACGACGGAGCCGCAGCGGCACCGGTCGAGATCACCATCGCCGACGCCGTGCTCGAGCGCCCTCGCAACCGCGACCATGGCGACTGGGCCTCGAACATCGCCATGAAGTTCGCCAAGCGCCTCGGGTCCAACCCGCGTGAGCTCGCGACCGAGATCGCGGGCGAGCTGACCGAGACCGACGGCGTTGCGAGGGTCGACATCGCTGGACCGGGCTTCATCAACATCACACTCGAAGCGGCTGCGGCCGGGGCCCTCGCGAAGGCCATCGTCGAGAGCGGCGGGGCCTACGGCAACGGCGACTACTACGCGGGCGTCACCATCAACCTCGAGTTCGTCTCCGCGAACCCGACCGGCCCCATCCACATCGGCGGTGTCCGCTGGGCTGCCGTCGGCGATAGCCTCGCCCGCATCTTCCAGGCGGTCGGCGGTGTCGTGACGCGGGAGTACTACTTCAACGACCACGGCGCGCAGATCGACCGCTTCGCCCGCAGCCTGATCGCTTCAGCGCTCGGCGAGCCCACACCGGAAGACGGCTACGGCGGCGTCTACATCTCCGAGATCGCTGCGCGCGTCATCGAGACCTTTGACGGTGACGTCCGAGACCTGCCGCGCGACGAGGCGCAGGAGCTCTTCAGGGCGGTCGGAGTCGACTTCATGTTCGCCGACATCAAGAAGTCGCTGCACGACTTCGGCGTCGACTTCGACGTCTACTTCCACGAGAACTCCCTGCACGAGTCGAAGGCCGTCGAGCGCGCCATCGCGCGGCTGCGCGAGCTCGGACACGTCTACGAGGCCGACAACGCGACCTGGCTGCGGACGACCGACTTCGGCGACGACCGCGATCGCGTCATCATCAAGAGCGACGGCGAGGCCGCGTACATCGCGGGCGACCTCGCCTACTACCTCGACAAGCGCGAGCGCGGATTCGAGCGGAACATCATCATGCTCGGCGCCGACCACCACGGCTACATCGGCCGAATGATGGCCATGTGCGCGGCGTTCGGAGACACTCCGGGCGTCAACCTCGAGATCCTCATCGGCCAGCTGGTCAACCTCATGCGCGACGGCGAGCCCGTGCGCATGTCGAAGCGCAACGGCACCGTCGTCTCGATGGAAGACCTTGTCGATGCGGTCGGCGTCGACGCGGGGCGCTACTCGCTCGTGCGGTTCTCCGCCGACTCGATGATCGACATCGACCTCGACCTCCTCACCAAGCGAAGCAACGACAACCCGGTCTTCTACGTGCAGTACGCGCACGCCCGCACCCAGGCCGTCGCCCGCAACGCGAGTGCCTCCGGGGTCGACCGCAGCGCGTTCGACGCCTCCCTGCTGACCCACCCGACTGAGGCATCGCTGCTCGGAGCACTCTCCGAACTGCCGCGAGTCGTCCAGCAGGCGGCCGAGTTGCGCGAGCCGCACCGCGTCGCCCGTTATATCGAAGAGGTCGCCGGCACCTACCACCGCTGGTACGACGCGTGCCGCGTGACGCCCCTCGGCGATGAAGAGGTCACCGACCTCCACCGCACACGCCTCTGGCTGAACGATGCCGCTGGGCAGGTGATTCGCAACGGCCTCGGCCTCCTCGGCGTGTCCGCACCTGACAGGATGTAGGGCATGAGCGTCTCGAAACCCGACGATCTCGACGCCTTCCTCGAGCCGAACCACAACGTCAAGAAGCGCCGCGGGTTCACGATCTTCATGATCGTGCTGATCTCGCTCGTGGTGATCGGCGCGATCCTCGCCGTGCTCGCTGACATCGTTGCGCGCAACTACGCCGAAGGTCGTGCCGCGAAAGAGATCGAGTCGTCTCTGCCGACCGGGTCGTCCGGTCAGGTCGATGTCAAGATCCACGGTCTCTCGGTGATCCTGCAGGCACTCAGCGGTTCGCTCGACGACGTGACTCTCTCGTCGTCGAACCTCGTGGTGCAGAAGATCCCCCTTACCTTCACCGCCGATGTCAGTGACGTCCCCCTCAAGGTGGGTGGCACGACGGGCACGGTCGATGCGTCGATCCACGTCACCGAGAAAGCCGTCAATGAGACCAAGGCTGTTAACGGTCTGGGCGGTTCGATCTCCCTCGGTTCGGGCGACTTCGCGTTCGACAAGACGCTGACGGTTCTCGGCCAGTCCATCGCGACCCAGATCACGGCGACCCCGAAGCTGGCAGCGGGGGGTTTGAAGTTGTCTGTCGTGCCGAAGAGCGCCTCGGTCAACGGCGCCGCACTGCCGGCCGTCTTCGCGCCGGCCCTTCGAGCAGCGACGCAGACCGTCTGCCTGGCTGGCTACGTTCCGAAGAATGCCCGGCTGACCTCGCTGACGGTCAAGCCTTCCGGCGTCACCATCGATTTGCGCTCGGCCGGTCTGCCATTGACGAAGACCGGCCTCACCGCAACAGGGAGCTGCTCATGACGACCACTGCCAACCCGCTCGCACCCGCCTGGCTCGACGTTCCCGCCGATGCGAATGACCTCGTCGCAAGCATCTGGCCGTCCTCGGCGGGTCGTGACGAGGACGGCGCGCTGACTGTCGGCGGCGTGTCGGCCACCGAACTCGCGGCCCGGTTCGACACCCCCCTCTACGTCGTCGACGAGGCTGACTTCCGCGCGCGTGCCGTCGGCGCCCACGACGCTTTCGCCGCCGAGGCCGCTCGCATCGGCACCCGGGCCAAGGTCTACTACGCGGGCAAGGCCTTCCTGTCGGTCGAGATCGCGCGCTGGGTGAGCGACGCGGGCCTCTTCGTCGACGTCTGCACCGGGGGCGAGCTGGCCGTGGCCTTGGCCGCGGGCGTCGCACCCGAGCGGATGGGCTTCCACGGCAACAACAAGTCGCGGGCCGAGATCGACCGGGCGGTTTCGCTCGGCGTGGGCGCAGTCGTGATCGACAGCATCCTTGAGATCGACCGCGTCGCCGAGGCGGCAGAGCGCCACGGCACGGTTCAGAACGTCAGGATCCGAGTCAACAGCGGAGTGCACGCCTCGACCCACGACTATCTCGCCACCGCGAGAGAAGACCAGAAGTTCGGCATTCCCCTTGCCGACACCCCGGCCGCGGTCGCAGCGATCCGTTCGCACGCGGGTCTCCGGCTGCTCGGCCTCCACAGCCACATCGGCTCGCAGATCTTCGGCACCGACGGCTTCGCCGAGGCGGCGCGTCGACTGCTCGAGGTGCATGCGAGCCTCCTGGCGGGTGGCGACCTGCCGGAGCTGAACCTCGGCGGTGGGTTCGGCGTCAATTACACCCGCATCGACGACGCCGCGCCGATCACCGAACTCGCCGCGGGGATCGCCGACGTCGTCGCGGCGGAGTGCGCCCGACTCGACATCCCGATTCCGGTACTCGCGGTCGAGCCCGGCCGGGTGATCGCCGGGCCCGCCGGCGTCACTCTCTACACGGTCGGCACCATCAAAGACGTCGAGGTGTCGCTCGACGGCGAAGATACGGGCGCCGATGGGCACTCGAGCGCTGTTCGCCGCTACGTGAGCGTCGACGGCGGGATGAGCGACAACGCGCGCACAGCTCTGTACGCGGCCGACTACTCGGTCCGGCTCGCCTCGAGGGTCTCCGCGTCGGATCCTCGTCTCGTCCGCCTTGCGGGCAAGCACTGCGAGTCGGGCGACCTCGTCGTTCTCGCCGACTACCTTCCGGGCGACGTGGCACCCGACGATCTCGTCGCCGTTCCCGTGACCGGTGCCTACTGCTGGAGTCTCGCCAGCAACTACAACCACGTGGGCCGCCCGCCGGTCGTCGCGGTGCGCGACGGTGTGGCCCGCGTGATCGTCCACGGCGAGACCATCGACGACCTCCTGGCACGTGACGCGGGGTTCGACCCGCAGCACGACGCTCGACCACACGAAGCAGAGAGAACCGCATGATCGAATACCGCAACGTCCGCGTCGCCCTTCTGGGTGCCGGGTCCGTCGGAAGCCAGGTGGCCAGGCTCCTGCTCGAACAGGCTGCTGAGCTGGCCGGCCGGGCCGGTGCCGGCCTCGAACTCGTCGGGATCGCCGTGCGCGACGTCGACGCCGAGCGCGATGTCGACCTGCCGAAAGAGCTGTTCACCACCGATGCCGAGTCGCTGATCCTCGGCGCCGACATCGTCGTGGAGCTCATCGGCGGTATCGAGCCCGCCAAGACCCTGATCCTCCAGGCGCTCTCGTCGGGAGCCGACGTGATCACGGGCAACAAGGCCCTGCTCGCGAGTCACGGACCGGAGCTCTTCGAGGCGGCCGAGCAGGTCGGTGCTCAGCTCTACTACGAGGCCGCTGTAGCCGGGGCGATCCCGATCATCCGTCCCCTGCGCGAGAGCCTCGCGGGCGACACCATCGTGCGGGTGATGGGCATCGTCAACGGCACGACGAACTTCATCCTCGACCGTATGGACACCCTCGGCGAATCGCTCGACGATGCTCTGGCCATCGCGACCGATCTCGGTTATGCCGAGGCCGACCCGACCGCCGACATCGAGGGCTACGACGCGGCGCAGAAGGCAGCGATTCTCGCGAGCCTCGCCTTCCACACCAGCGTTCCGCTCGTCGCGGTGCACCGCGAAGGCATCACGGGGGTGAGCCACGAACAGGTCGAGGCCGCCCGGAAGGCCGGATACGTCGTCAAGCTCCTGGCGATCTGCGAGCGGATCTCGGACGACGACGGCAAGCTCGGGGTGGCAGCGCGAGTCCATCCCGCTCTCGTCCCGCTCGGTCACCCTCTGGCTGCCGTCCACGGCGCCAAGAACGCCGTCTTCGTCGAGGCCGAGGCGGCCGGCGACCTCATGTTCTACGGCGCCGGTGCCGGGGGAGTCGAGACCGCATCCGCAGTGCTCGGCGACCTCGTGTCGGCGGCACGGCGCCACGTGATCGGCGGGCCCGGTCTCGCTGAGTCGAACCACGCCGACCTCCGCGTGCTGCCCCTGGGCAGCGTCTCGACGAGCTATCAGATCACGCTCGACGTGGCCGATCAGCCCGGGGTGCTCGCGACGGTCGCCGGGATCCTCGCCCAGCACGGCGTCAGTGTCGAGACCGTGCAGCAGACCGCGGGCGTCACACGCGGCGACGAGGGGCCCGCCACCGCTACGCTGATCATCGGAACGCACCGTGCCCGCGAGTCTTCGCTCGCCGCCACGGTCGACGCTCTCACCAACGCCGCAGTCGTGAACTCCGTCACGAGCGTGCTCAGAATCGAAGGAGCCTGATGGCCCACCAGTGGCAGGGTGTCCTGCGCGAATACGCCGACCGTCTCGATGTCACGGAGGCGACCCCGATCGTCACCCTGGGTGAGGGCGGCACACCGCTGATCCCGGCTCGGGCTCTCTCCGAGCGAACCGGTGCGAACGTCTACGTCAAGTACGAGGGCATCAACCCGACCGGCTCGTTCAAAGACCGCGGCATGACCATGGCCATCTCGAAGGCCGTCGAGCACGGCGCTAAGGCCGTCATCTGCGCGTCGACCGGCAACACGTCGGCGTCGGCCGCCGCCTACGCCGCTCACGCCGGCATCACCGCCGCGGTGCTCGTGCCCGAGGGCAAGATCGCCATGGGCAAGCTCAGCCAGGCCGTCGCCCACAACGGTCAGCTGCTGCAGATCCAGGGCAACTTCGACGACTGTCTCGACATCGCGCGCGACCTCGCCAAGAACTACCCGGTGCACCTGGTCAACTCGGTGAACAACGACCGCATCGAGGGTCAGAAGACCGCCGCCTTCGAGGTCGTCGACGTGTTGGGCGATGCCCCCGACTTCCACTTCCTGCCGGTCGGCAACGCAGGCAACTACACCGCGTACACCCGCGGCTACCGCGAAGACCTCGTCGTAGGCCGCTCGACTAAGCTGCCGCGCATGTTCGGCTTCCAGGCCGCGGGCAGTGCTCCCATCGTCGGCGGCTCGGTCGTCAAACACCCCGAGACGATCGCCAGCGCGATCCGCATCGGCAACCCGGCCTCGTGGCAATTCGCCCTCGAGGCGCGCGAGCTCACCGACGGCTACTTCGGTGCCATCGACGACGCCAAGATCCTCGAGGCGCAGCGCATCCTTTCCGCCGAGGTGGGCATCTTCGTCGAGCCCGCGTCGGCCATCAGCGTCGCCGGTCTGCTGGAGCGCGCCGAAGCCGGTCAGGTGCCGAAGGGCGCCACGATCGTGCTCACGGTCACCGGCCACGGTCTGAAAGACCCGCAGTGGGCTCTCAAGACCCCCGAGGGCGGCGAGGTCACCCCGACGGTGGTCGGCGTCGACACCGACGAGGTCGCCGGAGTCCTCGGACTGGTGCGAGCGTCGGCGTGACAGCAGAACACGTCTCGCTCGCGGGGCGTTCCGTGCTGGTGAAGGTGCCCGCCACCTCCGCCAATCTCGGGCCAGGGTTCGACACGCTGGGAATCGCGCTGTCGCTGTACGACGAGTTGGTCGTCACGGCGCGCGCGGATCCTGGTGTCTCGGTCCACGTGACCGGTGTCGGCGCCGGTGAGGTGCCGACCGACGAGACCAATCTGGTTGTGCGAGCCATCGCGTTCGCTTTCGAGCAACTCGGACAGCCCCTTCCCGGGCTGACCCTGTCGGCGACGAACGTCATTCCCCACGGGCGCGGATTAGGATCCAGCGCGGCCGCGATCGTCTCGGGCATCATGGCCGCCAAAGGCCTGCTCGACGGTGTCGTCGAGGTCGATTCATCGACGCTGCTGCGACTCGCCACCGAGCTCGAGGGGCATCCCGACAACGTCGCGCCGGCCCTGTTCGGTGGTCTCACGATCGCCTGGACTACGAAAGACGGCCCGGCGCACAAGCGGCTTCTGGTGCACCGGGGTGTGTCGCCGGTGGTCTTCGTGCCCGAGACAACCCTGTCGACGAAGCTCGCCCGGAGCCTCCAGCCGGCCTCCGTGCCGCACGAAGACGCCACGTTCAACGTGTCGCGCTCCGCCCTGTTGGTCGCCGCGCTGATTCAGAGCCCCGAGCTCCTGCTCGCCGCGACCGAGGATCGTCTGCATCAGAGCTATCGCGCGAGTGCGATGCCCGAGACCGACACGCTGATCCGCATGCTCCGCGACGCGGGGCTGGCCGCAGTCGTCTCGGGTGCCGGCCCGTCGCTCCTCGTTCTCGGAAGCGACCCCGCCCAGAGGCTGTTCGCCGCCGATCTGGTCGGGGAGCATTCCGTCACGACATGGCGCGCGCTCATGCTGGCCGTCGATCTCAAGGGTGCTACAGTGGTGCCGCACCCGGTAGAAACCCCGCTTCTTTAGAGGCGGTTGCCTGTTTCGGCAGTGACCTAGTCACGGCAGGAGCGGATTCCCGGGTTGCACGTAGTTCCAATCAGTGCTTCTGCAATCAGTGCTCTTACCCCGCGCATCTCGCCTCCGTGCTGTGCATCCGTACACGTCCGGAGAGAGTCCTCTGCGCAGGCCGTTGCCCAAGGTACGGCCAGCTCACCCCCGCCTATCTGCGCGGGGGAGCGAAAGGAAACCATCCCCGTGACCGACATCACCTCCGATCCCTCCGCAGACCTCTCGGCTCTGCGTCTTCCGGCGCTCCAGGCTCTCGCCTCCTCGCTCGGAATCTCCGGCATCTCGAAGCTCCGCAAGGGCGACCTCGTCGCCGCGATTGCTTCCGCGCAGGCGGCAGCGCCGGCCGAGACCGCCGCCGCCGCGCCGGTTGCCGAGGCTCCCGTCGCCGACGACGCCCAGTCCGTTGTCGCCGACGCGCCTGCCGCCGAGGCCGTCCAGCCCGAACTCGCTATCGAGGCCGAGCCTGCAGCTCCGGTCCGCGCCAAGCGCGCACCGCGCCGCGCTTCGGCCGCAGCCGCCGCTCCGAAGGCCGCTGACGCCCACGCCAACCAGGGTGCCGCCGGCGTCCTCGAGATCCCCACCGAGACGCCGAAGACCGAGACTGCCGCAGCCGCGCCGGTCGAGGCCGCAGCGACCGAGACAGCGTCGACCGAGACAGCGTCGACCGAGGCAGTATCGACCGAGGCCGCCGCACCCGCCGAGACCCCGACGGAGCAGTCGGAGCCTCGCGAGGGTGGCAGCCGCCGTCGCCGAGGATCCCGTCGCGCGAGTGACAAGGGCGGCGCACCCGCCGTCGTCACCCCCGAGACCACGACCGAGGCGCCTGCCGAGAAGCAGGCTGACAAGCAGGGTGAGAAGTCGGGTCGCCCCGAGCTCACCATCGACCTCCCGCCGCGCCAGTCGCGTGCCGACCGGACCCGTGCCGAGCAGGCCCGCCTCCGCGCCGAGCGCGACGCCGCCGCACCGGCAGCCGACGAGGCCGCTGCGGCTCCCACCTCCGCGGCCGAGCCGACCGAGCAGGGCGACTCCGGCAAAGACGAGCAGGGCCAGAACGACCAGTCGCAGCAGCAGGGCGGTGGCCGACGTGGTCGCAACCGCAACCGCGGCGACCGCCAGAACCGCGAGCAGAACGGCAACGGTCAGAACGGCAACGGCCAGCAGCGCGACGGCCAGGCGACCGTCGCCGAGAACGGCAACGGCCAGCAGCGCGACAACCAGCAGGCGAACGCCCAGCAGTCGAACAAGCAGCCCTCCGGCGGTAACGACCGTCGCAACGAGGCCGACCGCCAGAGCGACTTCGACGACGACCGTCAGAAGCAGAACGGTCAGCAGGGCGGCGGCCAGCAGGGCAGCCAGGCCCAGCAGCAGCGCGACGACAGCGAGAACGGGCGTGGGCGCAACCGCCAGCGCGACCGCAAGCGCGGACGCGGCAACCAGAACGACGAGTTCGAGCCCGAGATCACCGAAGACGACGTGCTGATTCCGGTCGCCGGCATCCTCGACGTCCTCGACAACTACGCGTTCGTCCGCACCACGGGCTACCTGCCCGGTGCGAGCGACGTCTACGTCTCGCTCGGCCAGGTCAAGAAGTACCACCTGCGCAAGGGCGACGCCGTGGTCGGTGCCATCCGTCAGCCGCGCGAGGGCGACAACCAGCAGGGTCGTCAGAAGTACAACGCGATCGTCAAGATCGACTCGATCAACGGTCAGACGATCGACGAGGCAGCCAAGCGTGTCGAGTTCAACAAGCTCACGCCGTTGTACCCGCAGGAGCGTCTGCGTCTCGAGACCGAGTCGTCGAAGCTCTCGACCCGCATCATCGACCTCGTGTCGCCGATCGGCAAGGGCCAGCGCGGTCTGATCGTGTCGCCGCCGAAGGCCGGCAAGACGATGGTGCTGCAGTCGATCGCCAATGCCATCGCCCAGAACAACCCCGAGGTCCACCTCATGGTCGTGCTGGTCGACGAGCGCCCCGAAGAGGTCACCGACATGCAGCGCACGGTGAAGGGCGAGGTCATCGCCTCGACCTTCGACCGCCCCGCCGAAGACCACACCACGGTCGCCGAGCTCGCCATCGAGCGCGCGAAGCGCCTGGTCGAGCTGGGCCACGACGTCGTCGTGCTGCTCGACTCCATCACACGACTCGGGCGCGCCTACAACCTCGCCACCCCGGCGTCGGGCCGGATCCTCTCCGGTGGTGTCGACTCGTCGGCGCTCTACCCGCCGAAGCGCTTCTTCGGTGCCGCTCGCAACATCGAGAACGGCGGATCGCTCACAATCCTCGCCACTGCTCTGGTCGAGACCGGCTCCAAGATGGACGAAGTGATCTTCGAGGAGTTCAAGGGCACCGGCAACATGGAGCTCCGCCTGTCGCGCCACCTGGCCGACAAGCGCATCTTCCCGGCCGTCGATGTCAACGCATCGGGCACCCGCCGCGAAGAGATGCTCCTCAGCCCCGATGAGGTCAAGATCACCTGGCGTCTGCGTCGGGCCCTCGCGGGCCTCGATCAGCAGCAGGCTCTCGAGATCGTGCTGCGCAACCTCAAAGAGACGCAGTCGAACGTCGAGTTCCTGGTGCAGGTGCAGAAGTCCGTGCCGGCCACCGGCCACAAAGAAGACTGATCATGTTCGAGTCGGTAAGCGTGCTACTGGCTGAGCACGACGAACTGCAGGTTCAGCTCTCTGACCCTGCAGTCCACGCGGATGCGGCCCGAGCCAAGAAGATCAACCGCCGCTACGCCGAGCTCAGCCGCATTGTGGCTGCCTACTCGGCGTGGAAGCAGGGAGAAGACGACCTCGAGGCCGCGCGCGAACTCGCGGGTGAAGACGCGGCGTTTGCCGACGAGGTGCCCGCACTCGAAGAGACGCTCGACCTCGCCCAAGAGAAGCTGCGCCGTCTGCTGATCCCGCGCGACCCCGACGACGGGCGCGACGTGATCATGGAGATCAAGGGCGGCGAGGGCGGAGCCGAGAGCGCGCTGTTCGCGGCCGACCTCCTGCGCATGTACTCGCACTACGCCGAGTCGAAGGGCTGGAAGACCGAGCTGCTAGACCGCGACGAATCCGACCTGGGCGGCTACAAGAACGTCCAGGTGGCGATCAAGTCGAATTCCTCCGACCCGGCACAGGGCGTCTGGGCGCACCTGAAGTACGAGGGCGGCGTGCACCGGGTCCAGCGCGTGCCCGCCACCGAGTCGCAGGGGCGCATCCACACCTCGACCACCGGCGTGCTGGTGTTCCCCGAGGTCGACGAGCCCGAAGAGGTCGAGATCAACCAGAACGACCTCAAGATCGACGTGTACCGCTCGTCGGGGCCGGGCGGCCAGTCAGTCAACACGACCGACTCCGCCGTGCGCATCACCCACCTCCCGACCGGCATCGTCGTGGCCATGCAGAACGAGAAGTCGCAGCTGCAGAACCGCGAGGCCGGAATGCGGGTGCTCCGTGCGCGCATCCTGGCTCGTCAGGCCGAGGAGCAGGCTGCGGTCGCCTCCGACGCGCGCAAGAGCCAGATCCGCGGCATGGACCGCTCCGAGCGCATTCGCACGTACAACTTCCCCGAGAACCGCATCGCCGACCACCGCACCGGCTACAAGTCGTACAACCTCGACGCCGTGATGGACGGCGCTCTCGAGCCGGTCATCGAGTCGTGCATCCATGCCGACGAAGAGGCGCGACTCGCCGACATCGGCGACACGGGCGAGTGACGCGGTCGATCGCTGACGCTCTCGACGAGGGGCGCAGGATCCTCGTGGCCGGCGGCGTGCCCGACCCGGCCGTCGATGTCGAGTTGCTGCTTGCGCACGTGCTCGACATCGGCCGCGGCGAGGTCGCGGTGAAGGCGATCACCGGGGGAGTCCTCGACGAATCTCTCGGCCTTCGCTTCGACGAGCTTGTCGCGCGCCGAGCCGAGCGTGAGCCGCTCCAGCACCTCACCGGACTCGCGCCGTTCCGCTCACTCGAGTTGCACGTGGGCCCCGGGGTGTTCGTCCCGCGACCCGAGACCGAGGGCGTGGCGCAGATAGCCATCGACGCGCTCGACGCCCGAGCCGACGAGTCGCCGATCGCGGTCGACCTCGGTACCGGAAGCGGTGCGCTCGCTCTGGCCCTGGCCACCGGGGTGCCCCGGTCGCGGGTGTACGCCGTCGAGCTCTCGCCCGAAGCCGCCGTCTGGACGCGCCGCAACATCGAATCGACCGGAGCGAACGTCACCCTCGTGCTCGGCGACATGACCGATGCCCTCCCCGAGCTCGACGGCACCGTCTCGGTCGTCGTGTCGAACCCGCCCTACATCCCGACCGGGATGATCCCGCGCGACCCCGAGGTGCGCCTGTTCGATCCGGCCCTCGCGCTCTACGGAGGAGAAGACGGCCTCGACCTCGTGAGGGCGCTCTCGCAGCGGGCACTCGCACTCCTCGTGCCGGGCGGGACGCTCGTGATCGAGCACGGCGAAGAGCAGGGGGCGGCGATCCGGGAGCTGCTCGCGCACGACGGCTGGCGCGGACCCTCGACGCATGAAGACCTGACGCGTCGCGACCGGGCGACGACCGCGACTCGCTGAGCCGTCGGATCCTGCGGGCGCGGCGTCGAGACCCCTCAGGGCGTCGCACTACAATCGGTGAGTCATGGCCTCCCTCTACGACTGCGCGAGCGACGCAGAACTCCTCACCGGTATGCGCTTGGCGCGCGCCGCACTCGGGCGCGGTGAGCTCGTCGTCGTGCCGACCGACACCGTGTACGGCATCGCCTGCGACGCATTCGATCCCGAGGCCGTTCAGCGCCTGCTCGATGCGAAGGGCCGCACGCGCCAGTCGCCGCCACCCGTGCTCGTGAAGTCGCAAGAGACCCTCGCCGCCCTCGCCGAGAGCGTTCCCGACCTGATCAGACCGCTCCTCGACGAGTTCTGGCCCGGTGGGCTGTCCGTGATCCTGCGCGCTCAACCATCGCTGGCGTGGGATCTCGGCGAGACACGGGGCACTGTCGCCCTCCGTCAGCCCGACAACAAGCTTCTGCTCGAACTGCTCGAAGAGACCGGCCCGCTGGCCGTGTCGAGTGCGAACCTGACCGGCAAACCCGCCGCCATGAGCGCGATGGATGCCCTCGAGATGCTCGGCGACAGCGTCGAGGTCTATCTCGACGGCGGCACGGCGGGCACGGCGTACGAGCCCCGTCCCGGGGCGAACAGCGGGTCGACCATCGTCGATGCGACGGCCGCAGCTGACGGGGTGCTGCGCATTGTCCGTCACGGGGTCATCTCCGACGACGAGATCCGTCGCGTCGTAGGCGACGACGTGGTCGTCTGAGGCTCGCGCGATGAGGTACTACCTGCTGGCCGCGGCCGTCTCAGCCGTCGTCAGCTTCGCCTTCTCGGTGCTCGCCTGGCGCCTCGGCACGAAGTACAAGCTGGCCCCCAAGATCCGCGACCGCGACGTGCACACGAACCCCACGCCTCGGCTCGGGGGAGTGGCGATGTTCATCGGCGTCGTCGTGGCCCTGCTGTCGGCGTGGTTCATCTTCCCGTTGATATCGGGAGTCGACTACTTCCGTCTCGTCTTCTCGGAGCCCGGCCACATCCTCGCCATCTTGGCTGCCGCCTTCATCATCGTGGTCGTCGGCGTCATCGACGACCTCTACGACCTCGACTGGATGACCAAGCTCGCGGCCCAGATCATCGCGGCGGGTGTGCTGGCCTGGCAGGGCGTGGCTCTCGTCTCCCTGCCGATCGGCGGTCGCACGGTCGGTTCGAGCTACATGTCGCTGATCCTGACCGTTTTGGCCGTCGTTCTGGTGATGAACGCCGTCAACTTCATCGACGGTCTCGACGGCCTGGTGGCGGGTGTCACGATCATCGCCAACGGCGTGTTCTTCATCTACAGCTTCGTCCTCGCGAGCGGCACCGAGGGCGTGGAGTACTTCAACCTCGCAGCTCTCGTGTCGGCGGTGCTGATCGGGGCCGCGGTGGGCTTCCTCCCGCTGAACTGGCACCCGGCACGCATGTTCATGGGCGACGCCGGCGCGCTCCTGACCGGCCTTCTGATGGCCGTCAGTGCGATCTCGGTCACGGGCAACATCGACCCGACGACGACCGACCGCAGCACGCTCCTCCCGGCGTTCATCCCGATCGTCCTGCCGTTCGCGATCCTCATCGTGCCGCTGCTCGACTTCGGCCTCGCCGTGCTTCGGCGGGTCAGTGCCGGTAAATCGCCGTTCAGCGCCGACCGCAAGCACCTCCACCACCGCCTGCTCGACATGGGGCACTCGCACTTCCACGCCGTGCTGATCCTCTACGGCTGGACGGCCGTCGTCTCGATCGGCTGCCTGCTGTTCTACTTCCCGATCCCGACGAACTGGGTGATCATCTTCCTGGTGGTGGGGCTCGTCGTGTGCGCGGCCCTCACCCTGTCGCCCCTCAGCCGCCGCAAGCGGGTCGAGATCGCCGTTCAGAGCGCCCCCTCCGCCAGCGCCGCCGATGCCGGAGTCGAGCGCTTCGACGCCCTCGATCAGGCCGGTCGCTCCGTGGTCGGCGCGCCGAAGCCGACGGCCGCCGAAGAGCGCTCCGCAGTCGAGGGCTTGCGCGGCACCGTGTCGTCGCACCGGACGCCCAAGCCGGGATCAGCTCTCGGCCTGAGCGCCGTCGAGCCGTCTTCGAACGCGCCCCGTGATTCGAGTACGACTGGCGCCTCGCCTTCGACTCCCACAGGAGCCCCCGCCTCGCGGCCAGCAGAACCAGCCCGCCCCACCGAGACAGAACGGCACGCATGAACCCCGAGAACAACCGGATCTACACCAGGATTCTTCGCTACGGTGCGTTGCTGGCTCTGGCCATCGCCGTCATCGGCTGCCTCGTCGGCGGCCTCACCGTGGGTCCGACCGGTGTGGCCGGCGCCCTGGTCGGCACCGGCCTGGCGCTGCTCTTCACCGGAATGACGGCCGCAAGCATTTTGCTCGCGTTCAAGGCGTCGGGCGGCAACATGATCAGTGGAGCGTTCTTCGGCATCGTGCTCGGCGGATGGCTGCTCAAGTTCATCATCTTCATCGTTCTGGTAGTGCTGTTGAAAGATGCCGTGTGGGTTGACCGCTACGTGCTGTTCTTCGCCCTGGTCGCCGGCGTGGTGGGCTCGCTCGTCGTCGATGTCGTCGTCGTGATGCGATCGAGGCTGCCGTACGTGAGTGACATCCAGCTTCCCGGTGCACGAGACGCAAATTCCGACAAATAAGCGGCGTGACGGCCCGGAATGGTTCGTCTGGCGGCCAATCTGTTGATAGGCTGAACTTGTTCGTGTCCCCGGCCTGTTTAGTGCCGAAGGGTCGCTTCCCCACAGATCATCGCCGCGTCTCGCGGTGGCGGGCGGGGCTGTTGCACGACAGGCGTTGTCTTAATTGGCTCGTCGGTCGCGCCGTGGTTTCGTTCGGCGCCGAGTGTCCGCGTCCCGAATCAGGAGATAGCGCTGTTAGCTAACGCCATCACCCTGTTGCATCCTCTCGCCGCAGCGAGTGATAGCAGCGGAGGTTTCCAGGGCCCATCGATCGACGAATTCTTTCCGTCGGTCCTTCTCTTCGAGGGCACTCCTTTCGAGATCACCCGCATCACGCTGGCACGATTCTTCGTCGTCATCGTCCTCTTCCTGATCTTCTGGATCGGCACCCGGCGCATGAAGCTCGTGCCCGGTCGCTTCCAGAGCGTCGTCGAGATGGGTCTCGACCTCGTCCGAGTCAACGTCGCCGAAGATCTGCTAGGCAAGAAAGACGGCCGTCGCTTCCTGCCGTTGCTGACGACAATCTTCTTCATGGTGCTGTTCATGAACCTCACGGGCATCATTCCCGGGTTCAACATCGCTGGCACGTCCGTCATCGGCATTCCGCTGATCCTCGCAGTCGTCGCGTATGTCGCTTTCATCTATGCGGGTCTCAAGAAGCACCCGGGTACGTTCCTGCGCAACGCGCTGTTCCCGCCTGGTGTGCCGTGGCCGCTCTACATCATCGTGTTCCCGATCGAGCTCGTCTCGACGTTCGTGCTTCGGCCGATCACGCTGACTCTCCGGCTCCTGATGAACATGGTCGTCGGGCACCTTCTCCTCGTCCTCTTCTTCACGGCGACGTCGTTCTTCTTCTTCGAGTCGGGCAACCTGTTCGCCCTCTTCGGAATCGGCACGATCGCCTTCGGCTTCGTCTTCACCCTGTTCGAGATCCTCGTGGCTGTTCTTCAGGCCTACGTCTTCTCGCTGCTCACCGCTGTTTACGTTCAGCTCGCTCTGAACGACGAACACTAATAACGGCCCGGGCATCCGCCCAAGCCGCCATCACGGAAGGAAACACACGTGGACGCAACAACCGTTCTTGCTGAGATCAGCGGAAACATCGCGACGGTCGGTTATGGCCTCGCGGCAATCGGCCCCGCCATCGGCGTCGGTATCGTCGTCGGCAAGACCATCGAGTCGGTCGCCCGCCAGCCCGAGCTGCAGGGTCGCCTCACGGTGCTCATGTACATCGGTATCGCCTTCACCGAGGCACTGGCGTTCATCGGTATCGCTACGTACTTCATCTTCACCAACTAAGGAAGACGCATGAACAGCGCACAAATGATCGTTGCGGCGGGTGAGGAACACAACCCGTTGCTGCCCGCGACACCCGACCTCGTTTGGGGTGCTGTGTGCTTCATCGCGATCCTCCTGATCTTCTGGCGCCTCGTGCTTCCTCGCATGAAGGCGACGCTCGACGAGCGTGCCGAGGTCATCGAAGGCGGCATCAAGAAGGCCGAGAACGCTCAGGCTGAAGCGGCTGCCGCCCTCGAGGAGTACAACAAGCAGCTGGCCGACGCCCGCTCCGAGGCTGCCAAGATCCGCGAGCAGGCGCGCACCGACGCGACCCGTATCGCCAACGATGTGAAGGCTCAGGCGCAGACCGATGCCGACCGCATCACGGCGAATGCGACCGCGCAGATCGAGGCAGAGCGTCAGAGCGCTCTGGTCTCGCTGCGAAGCGAGGTCGGATCGCTCGCGATCGACCTGGCTTCCGGTGTCATCGGCGAGAGCCTCAGCGACGACGCCAAGGCCTCGGCCATCGTCGACCGCTTCCTGGCCGACCTCGAGGCCGACGAACAGTCAAAGGCAGGCAAGTAACCGTGGGTTCGATGTCGAGAGAGGCACTTGCGTCCGCGCGAGGCGTGCTCGCCGACCTCGGCGACGCGGCAGACCTCACCACGGGTGAGCAGTTGCTCAATGCGGGTCGCATCATCGGCGGCTCCTCGAAACTTCTCGCCTACCTGGCCGATCCGGCTGAAGACGTGGTCGGCAAGAAGGCGTTCCTCGATCGAGTGTTCGGAGAGTTCACGCAGTCGGCCCGCGCGCTTCTCACCTCGATCGTCGGCAGCCGCTGGTCGTCTCACGGCGACCTGCTCGCCGGCATCGAAGAGATCGGCATCCGGACGATCGCGAAGAGCGCGCCTGTCGGTCTTTCGATCGAGGGTGAGTTGTTCGCCTTCGGCGAGGTCGTCGCCTCTGACGCCGGGCTCGAACTGGCTGTCGGCACCAAGTTGAGCGACGGGCCCGCGAAGTCGGGTCTCGTCGAGCGGCTCCTCGCCGGCAAGGCCTCGCAGCAGACGATCTCGATCGTCTCGCAGCTCGTCCAGCAGCCTCGTGGCCGCCGGATCGGCGAGCTCATCCGCAACGCGAGCGCCATCGTGGCCGACCAGTCCGATGAACTCGTGGCAGTCGTCACGAGCGCAGCACCCATCGCTCAGGAGCAAGTGACCCGACTCGAAGCCGGTCTCGCCCGGCAGTTCGGTCGTAACCTTCGAGTCAATCTGGTCATCGACCCGTCCATTCTGGGCGGACTTCGGGTGCAGGTCGGCGACGAGGTCATCGACGGGACCGTCTCGACGCGTCTCAGCGATCTCCGACTGCAGCTGGCCGGCTAGACACCACCGACGCAACGGCTCGCCGCACACACCAGCGGGCTGACCCACCGACTCGAGGCGAGTGCCTCGGTTACTGTGACAAGACATAACGACAAAGGAATCCCAATGGCAGACATCAAGATCAGCCCTGATGAGATTCGCGACGCCCTCAAAGACTTCGTCTCGGCGTACGAGCCCTCGCAGACGTCAACAACCGAGGTCGGACACGTCATCGACGCCGCCGACGGTATCGCCCACGTCGAGGGTCTCCCCGGCGTCATGGCCAACGAACTCATCCGCTTCGACAACGGCGTTCTGGGCCTCGCCCAGAACCTTGACGAAGACGAGATCGGTGTCATCGTCCTCGGCGAGTTCAGCGGCATCGAAGAGGGCATGGAGGTCACCCGCACGGGTGAGGTCCTCTCTGTTCCCGTGGGCGAGGGCTACCTCGGTCGCGTCGTCGACCCCCTCGGAAACCCGATCGACGGTCTCGGCGAGATCGAGACCTCGGGCCGTCGTGCCCTCGAGCTCCAGGCTCCCGGTGTCATGCAGCGCAAGTCGGTGCACGAGCCCATGCAGACCGGTATCAAGGCAATCGACGCCATGATCCCGATCGGCCGTGGCCAGCGTCAGCTCATCATCGGTGACCGCCAGACCGGCAAAACGGCCATCGCGATCGACACGATCATCAACCAGAAGGCCAACTGGGAGTCCGGCGACACCAACAAGCAGGTTCGCTGCGTGTACGTCGCCATCGGTCAGAAGGGTTCCACGATCGCTTCGGTCAAGGGCGCCCTCGAAGATGCCGGAGCCATGGAGTACACGACGATCGTCGCGTCCCCGGCTTCCGACCCCGCCGGCTTCAAGTACCTCGCTCCTTACACCGGCTCGGCCATCGGTCAGCAGTGGATGTACGAGGGCAAGCACGTCCTCATCGTCTTCGACGACCTGTCGAAGCAGGCTGAGGCCTACCGTGCCGTTTCGCTGCTGCTTCGCCGCCCGCCGGGACGCGAGGCTTACCCGGGTGACGTCTTCTACCTGCACTCTCGTCTACTCGAGCGTTGCGCGAAGCTGTCCGACGAGCTCGGCGCCGGCTCGATGACGGGTCTTCCCATCATCGAGACCAAGGCGAACGACGTCTCGGCGTACATCCCGACCAACGTGATCTCGATCACCGACGGCCAGATCTTCCTGCAGTCCGACCTCTTCAACGCCAACCAGCGCCCTGCTGTCGACGTCGGAATCTCGGTCTCGCGAGTCGGCGGTGACGCTCAGGTCAAGTCGATCAAGAAGGTATCTGGCACGCTGAAGCTCGAGCTGGCCCAGTACCGCTCGCTCGAGGCCTTCGCCATGTTCGCTTCCGACCTCGATCAGGCCAGCCGCCGCCAGCTCGCTCGTGGTGCTCGCCTGACCGAGCTGCTCAAGCAGCCCCAGTACTCGCCGTTCCCCGTCGAGAAGCAGGTCGTCTCGATCTGGGCCGGTACCAACGGAAAGCTCGACGAAGTTCCCGTCGCCGACATCCTGCGCTTCGAGGCTGAGCTGCACGACTACCTCGACCGCAACGGCGATGTCCTGACGACCCTTCGCGAGAAGAACGTCCTCTCCGACGAGATCGTCGCCGAGCTCGACTCCTCGATCGACTCCTTCAAGAAGGAGTTCCAGACCGGCGAGGGCAAGCCTCTCGCCTCGGTCGGACGCGAAGAGTTCACGGCCACAGACGCCGAAGACGTCAACCAGGAGAAGATCGTCAAGTCGCGCTAGCGGCTGACCGACCTTTTCCTCACACGACACCAACAGGAGACACATGGGAGCGCAACTTCGGGTCTACCGACAGCGCATTCGCTCTGCCCAGACGACCAAAAAGGTCACCCGGGCGATGGAGCTCATCTCGGCCTCGCGGATCCAGAAGGCCCAGGCGCGCATGGTCGCGTCCGGTCCCTATTCGCGTGCGGTCACCCGCGCCGTGTCAGCCGTGGCGACGTTCTCGAACGTCGACCACGTGCTGACCACCGAGCCCGAGTCCATCGACCGAGCCGCCATCGTCCTCTTCACCTCCGACCGAGGCCTCAACGGGGCCTTCTCGTCGAACGTGCTGAAGGCGGGCGAAGAATTGGCCACGTTGCTCCGGAGCCAGGGCAAGGAGGTCGTCTACTACCTCGTGGGTCGGAAGGCGGCCAGCTACTTCGCCTTCCGCCAGCGTGACGCCGAGCAGGGATGGACGGGCAACACCGACCAGCCCCAGTTCTCGACGGCCAAGGAGATCGGCGACGCCGTCGTCTCCAAGTTCTTGACCGACTCGGCCGAAGGCGGCGTCGACGAGATCCACGTCGTTTACAACCGCTTCGTGAGCATGGTGACGCAGACCCCCGAGGTCGTCCGACTCCTGCCTCTCGAAGTGGTCGAGGGTGTCGAAGAGCCCGAAGAGAACGCGATTCTGCCTCTCTACGAGTTCGAGCCCGATGCGGAGAACGTCCTCGACGCGCTCCTCCCGGTGTACATCGAGAGTCGCCTGTTCAACGCGATGCTGCAGTCGGCCGCTTCCGAGCACGCCGCTCGCCAGAAGGCGATGAAGTCCGCGAGCGACAACGCCGACACCCTGATCCGCGATTACACGCGTCTTGCCAACAATGCGCGCCAGAGCGAGATCACGCAGCAGATCTCCGAGATCGTGGGCGGCGCAGACGCCCTGAGCTCGGCCAAGTAGCCTGCCTTCCACAGAGGCAATGAGAAGAGAGAAAAATGACTGACATCGCCACCGCGCCAGTCGAGGCCGACAAGGCTCCCGGTGTCGGGCGTATCGCCCGCGTCACCGGTCCTGTCGTCGACATCGAGTTCCCGCACGATGCCATCCCCGGCGTCTACAACGCGCTCAAGACGTCGATCACCATCGGTGACCAGCACGTCGACCTCGTCCTCGAGGTCGCACAGCACCTCGGCGACGACCTGGTCCGCGCCATTGCCCTGAAGCCGACCGACGGACTCGTCCGCGGCCAGGAGGTCACCGACACCGGAGCACCGATCTCGGTCCCGGTCGGAGACGTCACCAAGGGCAAGGTCTTCAACGTCACCGGCGACATCCTCAACGGTGCCCCCGGCGAGACCGTGGAGATCACCGAGCGCTGGCCGATCCACCGTCAGCCGCCGGCTTTCGATCAGCTCGAGTCGAAGACTCAGCTGTTCGAGACCGGTATCAAGGTCATCGACCTCCTCACGCCTTACGTTCAGGGTGGAAAGATCGGCCTCTTCGGCGGTGCGGGCGTCGGAAAGACCGTCCTCATCCAAGAGATGATCCAGCGCGTTGCGCAGGATCACGGTGGTGTCTCGGTCTTCGCCGGTGTCGGTGAGCGCACCCGTGAGGGCAACGACCTCATCATGGAAATGGAAGAGGCGGGCGTCTTCGACAAGACCGCCCTCGTCTTCGGCCAGATGGACGAGCCGCCGGGAACGCGTCTTCGCGTGGCCCTGTCGGCGCTGACGATGGCGGAATACTTCCGCGACGTGCAGAAGCAAGACGTGTTGCTCTTCATCGACAACATCTTCCGCTTCACTCAGGCGGGCTCCGAGGTCTCCACGCTGCTCGGCCGTATGCCGTCGGCCGTTGGTTACCAGCCGAACCTCGCCGACGAGATGGGTGTGCTCCAGGAGCGCATCACCTCGACCCGCGGTCACTCGATCACCTCTCTGCAGGCGATCTACGTTCCTGCCGACGACTACACCGACCCGGCTCCGGCGACGACGTTCGCTCACCTCGACGCAACGACCGAACTGTCGCGCGAAATCGCGTCTCAGGGTCTCTACCCGGCCGTCGACCCGCTGTCTTCGACAAGCCGCATTCTCGACCCGCGGTACCTGGGCGAGGACCACTACAACACGGCCATCCGCGTCAAGGCGATCCTTCAGAAGAACAAAGAGCTCCAGGAGATCATCGCGATCCTCGGTGTCGACGAGCTCTCCGAAGAAGACAAGATCACCGTTTCGCGTGCGCGCCGCATCCAGCAGTTCCTCTCGCAGAACACCTACATGGCGAAGAAGTTCACCGGTGTCGAGGGTTCGACTGTGCCGCTGAAAGACACGATCGAGTCGTTCACCGCTATCGCCAACGGCGAGTTCGACCATGTCGCAACGCAGGCATTCTTCAACGTCGGTTCCATTTCTGACGTCGAAGAGAAGTGGGCACAGATCCAGAAGGAGAACGGCTGATCATGGCCGCTCTCACAGTGAACGTCGTTTCGGCGGATCAGCAGATCTGGACGGGCGAAGCCGCGCAGGTCACGGCTCGCACCACCGAGGGCGAGATCGGTATCCTTCCGGGTCACGAGCCGGTTCTGGCGATCCTTGCTTCCGGGCAGGTTCGCGTCCGCCAGGCAAGTGGTGCCACGGTCGAGGCTACGGCCGAAGACGGGTTCCTCTCTGTGGAGAACGACACGGTCACGATCGTCGCCCGGAACGCGTCGCTGGTCTGATCGTTCCAACCCAGCCGTAAAAGCCCGGGCGGGCAGTGCACTCTGCACTTCCCGCCCGGGCTTTCGTCTGTCCGGGGTCGGTTGCCCCGTCTCCTCACCTATGCCCACGTGTTGTGCGACGGCGAGTCGTCGCCTGCTTTCGAGATGCTGATGCCCCTCCTCTTTCTTCTGCCCCCGTCCGAGACGAAACGAGACGGAGGATCACCCGACTCCGTTCTCGACTTCACAGCGCTGTCTTTTCCCGGTCTCGACCGGCAGCGGCGATCGGTCACGGCTGCGCTGCATCGCCTGAGCCGCGACCCCGAGGCGACCATGGCGGCTCTGAAGATCGGCCCTCGTCTCGCGACCGAGGTCGAGCGCAACCGTCTCGTGAAGAAGTCACCCACCCTGCGGGCCCTCGAGAGGTACACCGGAGTCGCCTACGATCCCATTGGTGCGTCGGAGCTTCCGCCGGAGGCATGGGCCTGGGCTGGCGAGCACCTCGCCATTCATTCCGCCCTTTTTGGCCTGGTGGGGGCGACCGACCCCATTCCGGCGTATCGCCTCTCTCATGACTCCCGCCTGCCGGGAGTTGCGCTGAAGGCCCATTGGTCACGCGCGGTTGCTCGGGTGCTGGCGGATGCCGGAAGACCGGTCATCGACCTCCGCAGCGAGGGCTACGCCGAGCTCGGCCCGGCACCCGCCGGCAGTGCCTTCGTTCGGATCGTGTCCGACGATGGCGGTCGGCGGCGCGCGCTCAACCATTTCAACAAGAAGACCAAGGGCGTGCTCGTTGCACGACTCCTGGCTTCGCGCCCTTCGCTCGAGTCGATCGAGGATTTCGTGGGGTGGGCACGAGATGACGGCATCGTCGTCGACACTTCGGGCGCTGAGCTCGAGATCGTGTCGGAGTCCGTCCTTCGCGGGTGACCAGTGGGATCCTCGGGGCCTTCTCCGAGAGAGCGCAACACTCGTGACGGTCGTGCCGGCGTGGGCACGGCGACCGGGAACGCGTCAGGCGAATGCCTCCTGCTCGTGTCGGAGAAGCCAGCGTTTCGTCTCGATGCCCTCGCCGGGTGTGTAGCCGGTGATTCGACCATCGGAACCCACGACACGGTGGCACGGGATGAGGATGGCGATGCGGTTGGCGCTGATGGCGCCGCCGACTGCACGGGCGCCGTTCTCACGGCCCACACGGTGGCCGAGCTCTCCGTAGCTGATGGTCTCACCGCACGCGACGCGGAGGAGTGCGCCCCAGACCTCGTCTTGAAACGGAGTGCCGATCTGCAGAAGCGGGAGGTCGAATCGATCTCGCTTGCCCGCGAAGTAGTCGTCGAACTGCCGACGCGCCTCGTCGTGGAGAGCGGTGGGGCACTCGTCGAGACCCTCTCCGGGGAGGACGCCGCCTCGGGCGATGTCGACGCGGATGATGCTGCCGGATCGGGTGTGGATGCCAAAGGCCCCAACGGGGGAGTCGTAGCGGACGAAGGAGGTGGGAAAGAGGCGTGTTTTCTGCATGGGGCGACGCTAGAAGGAAGCGCAGCAACCGCGGGGGCGCTTTCCACAGGCCTGACAAGGGGCGACGAAAGAGCCGGGAGAACCGGGACTGTCGACCATTGGTAGCGTGATCCCATCCGCCGACCGGCGGTCGATCGAGGAGGGCCCGTGGCGATGCTCAGCCCCCAGCGATTTCATCGCGTTCGGCTCGGCTCCGAGGCGGTGGAGCTCACTGCCCCGGTAATAGTGGGTCGTCGTCCTTCTGCGCCCCGGGTGGTCCGGGGAGTCACGCCGGTGCTGCTGACCGCTCCGTCGCCCCGGCGCGAAGTCTCGTCCACTCACGTCGAGATCAGGCAGGAGGGCAGTGCCGTCGTGGTCACCGACCTCCGCTCGACCAACGGAACGCGTGTGACCATTCCGGGGCGGCATCCGGTCGCTCTTCGGCAAGGCGAGTCGATCGTCGTGCTCGTCGGCACCACAATTGATATCGGAGACGGTAACCGTCTCGAGATCCTGCCCAGTACGCGCATCACTCCTCAGGAAGACTTCACTCCGTGACAGAGATCGGCCGCCCGACGACCGCCCACAGCATTCGCTTCGACGAGGGGTCGACCGTCGTGCTCGACTGGGCGGGCGCTACCGACGTCGGTAAGCGTCGCGCCCACAACGAAGACAGCTTCATCGCCCGGGCACCGCTCTTCGTGGTCGCCGACGGGATGGGCGGGCACAGCGCCGGCGACGTTGCGAGTGACGCGGTCGTCACCCGTCTCGACCAGGCCGCCGACGGTGATTTCTTCGACACCGAGGCCCTTGAAGAAGCCCTTCGCACAGCGACCGACGACATCGAGATCGCCGCCATCGGCACCGAGCTGGGTGTGGGCACCACGGTCACGGGAGCGATTCTCACGCGGGAGGGCGAGGGGGCGTTCTTCACCATCTTCAACGTCGGCGACTCGCGCGTCTACATGCTCGATTCCGGTGTGCTCCGCCAGGTCACCGTCGATCACTCTGTAGTGCAGGAGATGGTCCAGGCGGGCATGCTGCACCCCGATGACGCCGAGAATCACCCCGACAGCAATGTGATCACCAAGGCGATCGGCTTCGGGGCGGAGCCGAGCCCCGACTACTGGAGAGTCCCTGCCCGGCCGGGGCTTCGGATCCTGGTCTGCTCTGACGGTCTCACCAAAGAGTTGAACCCGCGAGCGATCGCCACGCTGCTCGATGCGAACCCCGAGTCGAACGCGGCTGCTCAGGCTCTCGTCTCGGCGGCCGTCGAGGCGGGCGGGCGCGACAACGTGACGGCCGTGGTCGTCGACGTGCGCGGTGCCGAGCACCCGGGTGACATCGAGGCGACCGTTCCCACGGGACAGCTGCCCCGCAACTGATTCGCGGCGGGCCACGTCGGCTCTCAGTGCCCGGCACCCCCCGAAATGGGGTGTCCCCGGTTGTCCCCAGATGCACCCCCGAGACGAGAGGGGTGTCGGCGGCTCCGCTTACAATGACGGACATCGGCAATTCGTCGGGGCTTGCAGAGCATCAGCCCCGGGCGGAGAAAACAGGGCGCACCCAACGCCCTGCGAATGCTGATCCGCACGCACTCGAGGAGGGGGCGACATGGCACGACGCCTCCCTTCTCAACCCCCGGTTCTCCCGGGTTTCTCGCACATGCACGTGCTCGGCTCGGGTGGTTTCGCCGATGTGTTCCTGTATGAGCAGAACATGCCGAGGCGTCAGGTCGCTGTCAAGGTCATGCTGAGCGAGGTCGTCAACGACCAGGTTCGTCAGATGTTCCAGGCCGAGGCCAATCTGATGGCGCAGCTGAGCGCTCACCCCTCCATCCTCACCGTCTACCAGGCGAGTGTGTCGGCCGATGGGCGTCCGTATCTCGTGATGGAGCTCTGCTCGTCGTCGTTGAGCGAGCGCTATCGGCGCGAGCGCATCCCCGTCGCCGACGTCCTCCGCATTGCCGTCAAAATCGGCAGCGCCCTCGAGACGGCCCATCGGCAGGGTGTTCTGCATCGCGACGTGAAGCCGTCGAACATCCTGATGACCGCCTACGGCCATCCCGTGCTCTCCGACTTCGGCATCGCCGCCTCGCTCGGCGAGAGCGAACCGAGCGAGGTCGTGGGGCTGTCGATCCCGTGGTCGGCCCCGGAGGTCTTGCGTGACGACAGCTCGGGCACGATCGCTTCGGAGGTCTGGTCGCTCGGTGCCACGGTGTACTCGCTTCTCGCCGGTCGCAGCCCGTTCGAGGTGATGGGGGGATCGAACACCTCGAGCGACCTCATGGCTCGAATCGAGAAGGGTCGATTCCAGGCGATCGGCCGAACGGACGTGCCGTCCGGGCTGGAGGCGACACTCGCGCGAGCGCTCTCGCACCGACCCGAAAACCGCCAGGGTTCGATTCTGGAGCTGATCCGGGAGTTCCAGCAGGTCGAATCCGAGATCGGAGTCGCCCAGACCGCGATCGAGGTGGCGGTCGACGATTGGGCACTGGCCACCGTCGCCGATCTCGAAGACCGCACCCGGGTGCGCGGCTCCGAGACGCCGACCTCGGGCTCGTCGAATCGACGGCGACGTCGTCGACCCGCTGCCTCGTCAACACCCGTTTCGCGCACGCTCGACACCGGGGTGCGCAACTCGAATGCCATTCCCCGGTCGACGGGCACGCGCCCGGCCGGGCCGGTACGGCGTCGCCAGTACGTGTGGTGGGGCGTCATCGCGGCGGCGGCCGTGCTCATCGCCCTCGGGGGCGTCGCCACGCTCTTCCTCGTGCGATCGACGTCAACCGACATTCCACGGGTCAGCGACATCCAGGCGACGACCAAGGGATCGTCGATCGAATTCAGCTGGGCGGATCCGGGCATCCGGAGCGGCGACTCGTACCTCGTCACGCAGGGCACCGACTCGAGCACCCAAACCTCCTCGACGTTCCTCGCGCCCGTCGACTCCGGTCAACAGGTCTGCATCACGGTCACCGTCACCCGCGAGGGCAAACCCGGGCAGGTCAGCGCCGAGAAGTGCGCTTCGCCGGAGGAGACCGGGTGAGGCGGCTCCTCTCCTATCTGTCGACTCACCGATCGTTTACCGCGACCGGTCTGGGCGTGGTGCTTCTGGCGGCCGTGGCAGCCACCATCGGCCTGACGAGCCCCGGCTACCAAGCCCAAAAGCTCAACCTCGACGACGGAACCGTCTGGGTGACGAACCAGTCGCTCTCGGCCGTCGGGCGGGCCAATCCCGGTGTGCTCGAGCTGAACTCGGCCGTCCGTTCGAGTAGCTCCGACATCTCCGTGGTGCAAGATCCCCAGAATGTCTTGCTGGTGAACCGGAGCGACGCCACGGTCGGCGTGGTCGACACGGCCACGGCCGAACTCGGTCAGACCGTGCCCCTTCCTCCCGACTCTCCCGACGTGCTGATGGCGGGCGACACGGCAGTCGTTCTCTCGCAGAAGACCGGACAGTTCTGGACGACACCGGTCGACACTCTGGCCTCATTCGACGCGCAGACCCAGGCCGAGCTCAGCCTCGGGTCGACCGTGACGACGGGCATGAGCCCCGCCGGCCGTCTCTCCGCCTACTCGGCCGATACCGGCGAGCTCTCCATCGTCTCGTCGGTCACCCGGTTCGGGGTCACCGACCGTGCGCGCCTGAGTCTGCCCAAGCGCGATGCTTTCCAGGTCGCGACCGTCGGATCCCACTGGGCGGTTCTCGACCGGACCACCAAGACGCTCGTGGTTGACGGTCGCCCAGTGGAGCTCTCCGGCGAGATAACAGGCCGGGCGACGCTGCAGCGATCGGCGGATGCCGGATCCTCGATCTTGGTCGCGGGCTCTTCGGGCCTCGTCTCGGTGTCGTTCGGTGGCACGGTGACGAATCGGGTCGCCGATCGATCGGGAACACCGGCTCGACCGGTCGTCGTCGGCGGCTGTTCCTACGCCGCATGGACCGACGGCGCGTCGTGGACCGACTGCCCGGGTGCAGGGGCGGCCGCTACTGGCGTGACCGAGCTGGCCTCGGTGCCGTCGTCGGCGGCGCTGGCCTTCGCCGTCACGGGTTCTCGGGTCGTGCTCAACGACACGGCCGGGGGACGGGCGTGGGCGATTCAGCGGGACGGTCAGCTCATCGACAACTGGGGCGACCTGATCGACGATCAGCGCGACCAGCAGAACGACGAGACACCCGTCACCGACGACAAAGAGAAGCTCGAGGTGCAGCAGAAGCCTCCCGTGGCGACTGCCGACAACCTCGGTGCCCGGGCTGGGCGAGCCACCCTGCTTCCGGTGCTTCTCAACGACTACGACCCCAACGGCGATCCGATCTCGATCGACTCGGTGACCGATCCCACGTCGGCAGGCGCGACAGTGCAGGTCGTGTCGAACCGGCAGCAGATCATGCTGACGCTCCCCGCGGGGGCGACCGGATCGGTGACGTTCGACTACACGATCTCGGACGGCCGCGGTGGCACCTCGACGGCGCGGGTGACGGTCGGAATCCACGGCGATGCCCTCAACGGCGCTCCCAAGCAGGTGCGGGCTCTCCGCGACGTCGTCTCGTCGTCGGGGCGGGTGACGGTCGACACTCTGGGATCGTTCGTCGACCCGGATGGCGATCCGTTCTACTTGACCGGCGCGTCGGGTGGCGACGGGGGCACGGTCACGTTCAAGCCGACCGGCGAGGTCGTCTACCAGGATGCCGGCGACGGGCCGTCGACCCAAGAGATCGTGCTCTCGCTCTCGGATGGCCGCTCGACCGGCCGTGGAACCCTGCAGATCACCGTCGACGCCCCTGGCGCCACGCCCCTCCGCGCCGAGTCGTTCTCCGTCCAGGCCGACGAGAACCGCACGACCACCATCAATCCGCTCCGCTACGCCTCCGGCGGTTCCGGCGCGATCAAGCTGAACAGCGTCCCCGCGAAATCGGGCGTGACCATCACGCCGAGCTACTCGACGGGCACGTTCACCTTCGTCTCGGGCAACGTGGGCTCGCACCAGCTCGAGTACACAGTGACAGACGGTCAGAAGACCGCCACCGGCACGATCCGGGTCGACGTCCGCAGCCCTCCCGACCCGAACACGGCTCCGATCACGACACCGAAGACCGTCTTCGTGCAGACGCTCAGCTCGCAGTCGGTCGACATCACGGCGACCGACATCGACCCGGCGGGCAACGTGCTCATGGTCACGGCCGTCGATGCTCCGGCGACCGCGTCGGGAGTCCAGGTGCAGACCCTCGAGCAGCGCTACCTCCGGATCACGCTGGCGCAGCCCATCGAGGCCCCCGTCTCGTTCACCTACACGGTCTCGAACGGGCTCGCGTCGTCGACGGGCACCGTCACCGTGGTCGAGATCCCGAAGCCGTCGCAACTCCAGCCGCCGATCGCGACCAACGACCAGGTCACCGCCCGCGCCGGCCAAGCGGTCGACATCGACGTCCTCGCCAACGACGAGCAGCCCGACGGCGAAGACATCGTGCTCGAGCCGAAACTCGTCTCGAACGTCTCGTCGGGGGGAGGGCTGCTGTTCGTGTCGGGGGAGCAACTGCGGTACCTCGCGCCCACCACACCAGGAAACTTCACGGCCGAGTATGCCGTCGACGGACCCGACGGTCAGAGGGCGACGGCTCAGGTCAGCATCTCGGTTCGCGAATCCGACCGCTCCACCAACCAGGCGCCGGTTCCGCAGACCGTGACGGCACGGGTCGTGGCGGGGCAGACCGTGCGGGTGCAGGTGCCCCTCGACAACATCGACCCCGACGGCGACTCCGTTCAGCTGCTCGGCGTCGACTCGAACCCGCAGAAGGGCAGCGTGTCGAGCGTCGGAGCCGGCGACATCGAATACCAGGCGGGGAGCTACTCGGCTGGCACCGACACCTTCACGTACACGGTCGTTGACGGGCTCGGTGCTCGGGCGACCGGCACAGTGCGCATCGGCATCGCCCCGCGCGCCCAGGGATCGAAAGACCCGATCGCAGTGGCCGACGCAGTCACCATGCGGCCGGGCGGAAGCATTCTGGTGCGGGTCTTGGCCAACGACTCCGACCCCGATGGGCAGGCGCTGCGGGTCACGGCGGTTCGCCCGAACGACACGTCCGTGAAGGCGACGATCCTCGCCGACGGCGTGGTGCGGGTCACGCCGCCCGCCAAGACGAACACCTATGGGCTCGTCTACACGGTGGCGAATGCCAGCGGGGGTAGCAGCTCGAACTTCATCACGGTCAAGGTCGACCCCCGGGCCGAGCTCAACTACCCCGAAGCGGCCGACAGCGTGCTTACTCTCAAAGATGTGCTGGGTCGTACGACAGTCGACGTCGACGTGCTCGCGAACGTGTTCTTCGCCGACGGCAGCGTCTCGAGCCTCGGCCTGCGCCTCGTCGACGGGTACGGAGACACGGCGAGGGTTCTTTCCAACAAAAGGATCCGGGTCACCGTCACCGCCCAAAGCCAGATCATCCCCTTCGCCGTCTCTCATCCCGACGACTCGCGCATCACCACCTACGCGTTCATCCGCGTGCCGGGCTCCGACGAGACGCTCCCACAGATCGACGAGACGGCGCCCGGGCTCTCCGTGGTCAGCGGCGCCACCCTCGACATCGACCTCAACGACCACGTCGTGGCAACGGGATCCAACGGGGTCCGGGTGACCGACAGCAGCACCGTTCGGGCGACGCACTCCGACGGAGCGAAGCTCGTGGTCGGCCCGAGTCGGCTTCGATTCACCTCGGCCGCTGGCTTCTTCGGCCAGGCGTCGATCTCGTTCCAGGTCACCGACGGCACCTCGGCTGACGACCCGAACGGTCACGTCGCGACGCTCGTGCTGCCCATCACGGTCACTGCCAGGCAGAATCAGCCGCCGGTCTTCCAGGCCTCATCGATCGATCTCGAGCCGGGGGAGTCTCGCACTCTCGACCTCCGACGTCTCACCACCTACAACTACCCGAACGACCTCGGGCAGCTCCGCTACGCCCTCACCACGTCGAGCGTGCCCGGCTTCCGGGTGGAGCTGACCGGCTCGAACCTCACCGTCTCGGCGACCTCGAGTGCCGAAACGGGCGACACGGGCCGGATCGGCGTCACCGTTCGAGACCGCACGTCGGCTGCGCAGGCCGGATCCGTCTCGATGACGGTCGTCCGTTCGACGAGGCCGTTGGCGATCGCCGCCGCCGACACCGCGATCGTCAAGCGCGGTTCGACAACGGTCGTCGACGTCCTCGCCAACGATCGGGCCGCGAACCCGTTCCCGGGTCAGGCGCTGCGCGTGATCGCGATCCGCGGCCTCGGCGGCAGCTCCCTGCCGAAGGGGGTGTCGGTGAAGCCTTCCGCCGACAAGAGCCGCCTGACCGTCACGGTGTCCGCGTCAGCGAGGCCGACGAACTCGAACCTGCAGTACCAGATCGCTGACGTCACAGGCGATCCGTCCCGGTACGTCTGGGGCAATGTCACGATCTCTGTGCAGGACATCCCGGACGCACCGGCGGCACCCACGCGCTCGGGTACCTTCGTGGGCGGCGAACTGACGCTCACCTACCAGGCGTCGGTGGCCAACAACTCCGCGATCACGTCGTACCGGCTCACGGGCACCTCGGGCTCGGCGACCTACGTCAAAGACTGCGGGACCTCCACCCTGTGCACGCTCACCGACCTCGAGCCCGGCGTGCGCTACCAGTTCTCCGTCCAGGCGATCAACGCCGTCGGAGCGTCGCAACCGAGTGCCCTGAGCTCGGCGTACAGCGCCGACTTCGTCCCCTCGGCCCCGACCGGGGTGACAGTCACCCCGTCGTCGACCACTCCGGGTGCGCTCGTGATCGCGTGGAATGCCGTGCCGAAACCGGCCCGAGGCACGTCTGTCGCCAGCTACGTGGTCGAGATCGCCGGCGACGGTGCCCCCGGATCGCAGACCGTACCCGCTTCATCGACCTCGACCACGATCGGCGGGCTCACCCCGGGTGCGCAGTATTCGGTGCAGGTGTACGCCAAGAACGCCGCGGAGGTCGATAGCTCCGACGACTGGGCTCGCAGCGGCGCGGTCACGGGCTCACCCGTGGGCACGCCCGCGCCGGTCACCGGCATCACCGCGTCGAGCGACCGAAACGGCGCGATCACGGTGAGCTGGACGGCCGCGGGGAGCAACGGGGGCAGCGCCGTGAACTACGTGGTGGGGCGCGATGCCGCCGGATCCTCGACCCCCGCGTGCAGTGCCACCAGCAAGCCCGGCGCGATCTCGAATTCGCTGCAGGCGACGTCGTACGTCGACTCCAACGCGTCGGACGGCAAGTCGTACACGTACTTCGTCTACGCCGACAACGGCTACTTCTGCTCGGCGGCGAAGTCGGACGGCGTGCAGAGCCTGGCGGCTCCGGGGCAAGCCTCGGCGTCAATCGCCGTAGCGCCCAGCACGACTTCGGTCTTCTCCGATGTCACAGTCGGCGATCTGTCTGTCGCCAGCGGAACGGCCGTGCTTTACCAGGTGCGGAGCTCGGGCGTCTGGACGACCGTGCAGCGCGGAGACCAGCTGACCAGCTCTCAAGATCGAAGTGTGTACGGGTCGCCTCAGACCTATACCGTTCGCGGCTGCCGCGATGCCGCTGCGACAGTGTGCGGGCCCGCCGGAACGAGCAATTCGGCCACACCCGTCAGCACCGATGTCGGAGCGACCTACACGGGGCCGACAGACCTCACTCTCACCGGCAGCTACGCGTTCAACTACGACCCGGCTGCGAACCCCGGCTACAGCAAGCTCGAATTCCGCTGTGTCGGCGGCGACTGGCAGGATGCGGTGAGCGGCGCGAACTCCTGCACGGTCGACGGAGGGGGTCTCCTTGCGCCGAGCCTCGATATCAGAGTGACCGCTAACGGGCAGACTTACGAGCACACGTTCTCCGACCCGGCCACACCGTAAGCCCCAGCGCCGCGATCGTCACCCACACCAAAGGAACCCCCCGAGCATGAGCATGACGCCTGAGCAGGCCACCTGGTTCGCCGATATCTTCGCGCGCCTCGTCGGCAACGTCGACAAGGTGCTGCTCGGCAAGTCGTTCGTGATCAAGCTGTCGTTCACGGCCCTTCTGAGCGAAGGCCATCTTCTGCTCGAAGACTTCCCCGGCACGGGCAAGACGTCACTCGCCCGAGCCGTCGCGCAGACCGTGCAGAGCGAGAGCTCCAGGATCCAGTTCACCCCCGACCTCCTGCCCGGCGACATCACCGGCGTCAGCATCTACGACCAGAAGACGAGCGAGTTCGAGTTCCACCGCGGACCGATTTTCGCGAACATCGTGCTCGCCGATGAGATCAACAGGGCGAGCCCGAAGACCCAGTCCGCGCTTCTCGAAGTCATGGAGGAGTCGCGCGTCACGGTCGACGGGGTGACGCACGAGGTGGGGTCGCCGTTCATGGTGATCGCCACCCAGAACCCCATCGAACAGGCGGGCACCTACCGCCTGCCCGAGGCGCAGCTCGATCGGTTCCTGATGAAGACCTCCATCGGGTATCCCGACCATGCGGCCACCCTGCGGATCCTCGAAGACTCCGCGGTTCGCGTGCACGAGGGCAGCCTGTCGCCAATCGTCGAGGCGGGAGTCATCGGCGAGATGTCTCGCCTCGCGCGAACGGTGCACGTCGATCCGGTCGTCGCCGACTACGTCGCCCGGATAGTCGAGGGCACTCGAACGGCTCCCGAAGTGCGCCTCGGTGTGAGCGTCCGCGGCGCTCTGTCCCTCGTGCGTGTCGCCAAGACGTACGCGGCGTCGACCGGTCGGCACTACGTGACGCCCGACGACGTCAAGCTGCTCGCCGAGCCCGTTCTCGCCCACCGGATCGTGCTCGATCCCGAAGCTGAGTTCGACGGAGTCACCGCCAGCAGCGTCATCAGCCAACTGCTGATCGAGATCGCGCCGCCCGCCGAGAGGGTCTCCGCGTGACCTGTGCGGCGGCGTACGCGTGACGCCGCCGGGAGAACGCGCTCGAACCGAGGGCTCGCGGGTGCAGGGATCGCCGGCGGAGCGGTCTCGCGCTGGGCGGCCGGGCCCCGACCGGGCGCGCGGCGAAAGCACGCGAAACGCCACTGCCGACTCGCACTACGGAACCAGCACGCAGGGGCTCACGAACGCCCGCACCCGGATCGTGGGCGACAGGCAGGGCTTCAGCGCCGACATCGTCGTGCTCATCGTCCGACTCGGCCGTCGGCTCGCTCTCGTCCTCAGCCGGGGAGTCGAGGTGGCCTCGAGCGTGGTCACCCCGGTCGGTTGGGCACTGCTGGTTCTCACCCCCGCCTGCCTCGTGGCGGGCTATGCGCTCGGCTGGGTCGAGCTCGTCACGGTCGGATTCGCGCTCGTCGTCATCCTGATCCTGGCGGTCGTCACGGCCATCGGTCGCAGCGTCTTCACGATCGCTCTCGATCTGCCTCACAGTCGGGTGGCTGTGGGCGATGAGGCCTCCGGTCGCGTGACGGTGAGCAATCCGACGAGGCGCCGCGTGCTCGGGATCACCGTCGAGATTCCGATCGGCGCCGGTCTGGTGGAGCTCACCCTCCCGGGCCTGCGCGGGGGTGAATCGGTCGACGAGACCTTCGAGGTGCCGACGAACAAGCGCGGGGTCATTCCCGTGGGGCCGGTTCGCACGGTTCGCGGAGATCCGATCGGCCTCGTCCGCCGCGAGCTCGACTGGACCGACGTCGTCGAGTTGTTCGTCCACCCGCGCACCATCGGCATTCCGTCGACGAGTACCGGGCTGATCCGTGACCTCGAGGGCAGTCCGACCCGCGACCTCTCGCCGAGCGATATCTCGTTCCATGCCCTTCGCGAATACCTTCCGGGCGACGACCGCCGCCACATCCATTGGAAGTCCAGCGCCCGCGCGGGCACCTACATGGTGCGGCAATTCGAAGAGACACGTCGCAGCCACATCGTCATCGCCCTGAGCCTCGCTAACGCCGACTTCGCCACCGAGGAGGAGTTCGAGCTCGGCGTCGGCGTGGCGGCGTCACTCGGGGTGCGCGCGATTCGCGACGCCCGGGAGGTCTCGGTGGTCGTGTCGGAGCGGACCCCCGAGTTCGCGAAGCGGAAGACCCTGGCCGTCCGTCCGCTGTCGACCCTCACCCCGACCCGTCTCCTCGACGATCTCTCGCTGGTGGCCTATTCCGAGGCCGCGCTCGGAATCTCGGACGTCGCTCGGGTGACGGGGGAGCAGGTCGCCGGCATCTCGGTCGCGTTCCTCGTGGTCGGCTCGACGACGGGTATCGGTGAGTTGCGCGCAGCCGCCTCGGCGTTCCCGGCGGGCGTCGAGACGGTGGCGATCGTCTGCGATCCCGAGACGGTTCCCGGCCTTCGTCGCGTCGCCGACATGACCGTGTTGACGGTCGGCTACCTCGAAGACCTGCAGAAGTCACTCGCACGGACGGTGGCGTCATGACCGTCGTCGACCGGAGAGAAACACCGACGACTGGATCGACGGCCCGCGGGCCGGGGCTCCGCCCGCGATCCACCCGGCCGAAGATCCGCACCGGTTTCGCCCTGGCCCAGACAGCCCTCTATTTCGTCGTCATGGTGGCGGCTAGCGCCACCCTCTGGCCCATCTACCGCAGCAGCGCCTTCCTGATCCTGCTCGTCGGCGGCTTCGCGCTCGGGGCGACCATCGCTCTCGCCGGTCTTTTTCTGCGGTTGGCGAGCGTCTGGATCCTCGCGCTTCTGATCGTGGCGTTCGGGGTCTTCGGGGTCGCTCTCGCGGTGCCGAACCAAGCGCTCTACGGGGTGCTCCCGACCGTCGACGGTCTGCGTGAGCTGGTCGGGGGCGTCGCGCTCGGCTGGAAGCAGCTGCTGACCATCACGCTCCCGGTGGGCGACTATCAGGCCCTGCTGGTCCCGGCTCTAGTGCTCGTGCTCGCCGGGACGACCGTGGGGCTCAGCACGGCGTTCCGCAGCCGCCGCGCCGAGCTCGCGCTCGTGCCGCCCGTGCTGATCTATCTGGTGGGCATCGTCCTCGGTCCTCGCGAGCCCCTCCTGCCCCTGGTCACCGGACTGGTGCTGCTCGCGGTGTCGGTGCTCTGGATCGTCTGGTGGAGGCTTCGCCGGCGGCGCCTGGCCATCGACCTGCTGACACGGGGAACGGCTGCCGGCCGCCGGAGGCCATCCGGAGGTGAGGCTCGCGGTCGGTCCGGTCACGGCGCCGTGGCACGCCGTGCCGTCGCCGGAACGCTGCTGACTCTCGTCGTCGCGACCGCCGCGGGAGCGGCTGTGACCGGTGCAATCGGTCCGAAGTCGTCCCGCTGGGTCGCCCGCGACGCCGTGCAGACGCCTTTCGATCCGCGCGACTACGTGAGCCCCCTCAGCGGATTCCGCGCCTACGAGCAGTCCGCCGAGGCCGACACACCCCAGATCACGGTTACCGGTCTCGGAGCGGGCGGTTTCGTCAGGATCGCCACTCTCGACACCTACGACGGCGTGCAGTACTCGGTCGGCAGCGACGAAGTCTCGACCGCTTCGGGCACCTTCACGCGCGTGCCCACGTCGATCGATCAGGCTCAGGTCAGGGGCAGGCAGGTCACGATCGATGTAGCCGTCGACGGCTACACGGGTGTCTGGGTTCCGACCGTGGGCAAGCTGGAGTCGATCGACTTCGGCGGCTCGAGAAGCACCGCTCTTCGAGACGCGTTCTTCTACAACGACACCACGGGCACCGCCGCCGTGCTCGGCGGGCTCGCACAAGACGACTCGTATCGGCTCACTGCCGTCGAGCCGCAACAGCCCTCGCGAGCGGCGCTCCAGTCGTTGACCCCCGGCGACGCCACTGTGCCTGCGCCGACGAAGGTGCCCTCGGCACTCACGGCCGCCCTCGAGTCGTACGTCGACGGGGTTCAGGGGCAGGGCCCACGCCTGCAGGCGGCCCTCGACGGCCTGAAGAAGAACGGGTACGTGAGTCACGGCGTCGGTTCCGACGAACCCGCCAGCCTCTCCGGCCACGGAGCCGACCGACTCACCCGCCTCTTCACAGACAACCTGATGATCGGCGACGGTGAGCAATACGCCGCGGCAGCCGCGCTGATGGCCGACGAACTCGGGTTCCCCGCGCGGGTGGTACTGGGATTCGCCGGCTCGTCATCGACGGGCGGCACGGCGACCTTTACAGGATCCGACATCACGGCTCGTATCGAGGTCGACACCGCCCAGTACGGCTGGGTCTCGCTCGACCCGAACCCGGAACCCCGCGAGATCCCGAAAGACCAGCAGGTCGATCCGAACCAGGTCTCGCGACCCCAGTCGGTGATTCAGCCACCCCAGCAAGAGGCCGACCCGCCGAACGATCAGACCCAACCGCAGAGCCGCCAGGACAGCCCCACCGATCCACCGGCCTGGATCGCCCTCCTGGTCGCCGCCGGCCGCATCGCCGGCTGGGCCGCCCTCATAGCAGGCCTGGTGATGTCGCCGTTCCTCGCGATCGTCGCGGTCAAGGGGCGTCGACGGGTGCGGCGGCGCCGGGCCCGTGACCCTGGCGTCCGCATGACCCACGGATGGCAGGAGTACCACGACGCCGTCGTCGACCACGGCATCCCCACCCCGAGCGCCGCCACTCGAAGCGAGGTCGCGGCGGCGGTCGGCAGCACCCGCGCCGGTGTTCTCGCTCGCGTAGTCGACCGGGCCGTCTTCGCTCCCGAGCCGCCGTCCGCGCCCGACGCGGATCGCGTCTGGAAGGCGGTCGGCGAGATGCGCACCCATCTCGATACCGGCCTCACTCGGTGGCAACGATTCCGGGCCGCGGTCTCGACGAGGTCGCTCCGTGGATACCATGGCCGGAAGCCTTTCAAGCGTTAGGGATCACTCACCACACATGCGTTGCCCCACCTGCTCGAGCCCGCTGCCCGACGGAGCCATGTTCTGCGGCCAGTGCGGTCGTGCCATCACCGCGGCCGACTGGGCTGCATTCCGTGCCGAGGCTCCGGTCGAGCAGGCACCGGTGGCGGCACCGCCGCGCCGCCCCTGGGTGTTGCAGGAGCCCCAGGCCACCGCTGTTCCGGCCGGCACACCCTGGTGGCTCGACGGCGAGCGCGGAGACGGTGCGCCTGAAGACGGCGTGCGCGAAGACGGCGCACCCGAAGGCAGCGCTCTTGAGGACAGCGAGTCCGGAGACGACGAGACGCCCCGGCGCCCCGACACGGGCACGGTGCGTCCGGCGTCCGGGCCGCTGTGGACGGCGTCGGTGACTCCGATCACGGTTGACCCCGCGGTCAAAGTGGATGCCCGCCCCACCCCGACCACGCACGACTCGATCGACGAAGCCGACGTCCCCGGCTCGCTCCCCGCTGCCGCGCAGACCGCCGACGCTCCTGCGGTGGTCGATCACGCGGCCGCCGTGGAATCGTCCGCCGACGATGCTCAGGTCGAGGTCGCCGACGTCGCACCTGCGGTGGCGGTCGAGCCGGTGCTCGAGGATGAGCCGTCGGATCCTGAGCCCATTGCCGCTCCGCCCGGCGTTGACGTGGCTGCCGTCGAGGGCGATACCAACGTGATCGCCCCGCTCGTTGCGCCGACAACAGCGCGCGAATCGGCCGGCGCCGTGTGCTCGGACTGCGGCGCACCCCTGCACCAGGGCGATATCTTCTGTGGCGAGTGCGGGGCCGTGGTCCAGTCTGTAGCCGCCTCCTTCACCGGACCCATCGTGCCGATCACCGGCACTGCTGCGGCACCATCGAGTGGACGGACCCCGTCGGAACGCCCCCTGCCAGAAGGCGCTCAGCCGGGACGCCCGCAGTCGGGTGAGACGCACGAGGCCCCTCCGGCCCCCCGGTCGGCTCCGCTGACCCCGACGCCCCTGCCGTCGCCGGTCGAGGTGTCTCCGCCTTTCGTGCCTGATCCTGTTCCCGCGCCCAAGCGACGACGCCTCTTCGGTCGTCGACAGCCGAGCGAAGCGCCGCAGTTGTGGTCGTCGTCGTCAGCTGCGCCCTCGCAACCCGCGTCCGATCCCTCTGCTCCTACTGCCGCCCACGTCGAGCCGATCCGGCACGCGGGAACTCCCACGCACTCTGCTCCGACGGCCGCGCGCCACACACCGCCCGCCTCGTCGCCGGAGGTGCCTCCTGTCCGCGTCGGCGACGTGCCCGAGGCCCTGGTCGATCGGCCCGTCAGCCCCCCGCAACCCCCTGTGCGAGCAGCCGAACCCGAGGCCCCTGCGGCGAGCCGCGCGGCGCAATCGGCAGTGCCGACCGTCGCCCCCGCGCCGCAGCCCTCGCCGTCGGCCGCGCCCTGGGCCGTGACCCTCGGTGCGCCGGCCGACGACGTCGAGAGCACTCGCATCGTGCCGCGTCGCGAGGTAGGGGAATCGTTCATCCTCCAGTTCTCGACGGGCGAGAGTTTCACCGTTCAGGGAAGCGGCCTCGTCGGACGAGCGCCGACGCCGCAGCCGGGCGAGGCGATCGAGCTGCTCGTTCGGATCCTCGACCCCGGCCGATCGGTGTCGAAAACGCACCTCGAATTCGGCCAGGACGACGGCCACCTGTGGGTCGCCGACCGCTGGTCGGGCAACGGCACGATCGTGAAGGCACCGTCGCAGGAGGTCCGCCGGGCCGAGCCGGGCAAGCGGGTTCGCGTGCCCCGGGGCACGCGGGTCGAAATCGGCGAGCAGTTCTTCATCGTGAGCTGAGACGGGCTGCGAGCGCGACTCGCTGCACGCGATCACGACTTTCTGAGCGTGGGCCCGAGTCGCCGGGCGTCACCTCGTCTCCACAGACGAGGATCCGAGACCGTCTCACCACAGATCCCCGCATCCACGCCTGCCGAGGTGTCGCGACGGCTTGACTCGACGTATGAGCCACGTCCACCTCACCGCACCGCAGTCTCCGCCGGGTGCTCCGGCGCCGTCCTTTCCCATCGTCGCTTCCGCGGCCCTAGGCCTCCTCGTTGCAGTCACTCTGGCGCTCTCGCCTCCGACGCCGATGCTCGCGGTCGGCATGGGCGTGGTCGCACTCGCCGCCGTCGCGGAGGTACTCGTTCGCACGGCGCTGCGAGAGCGGCGTCGACGCGACGGGAGTGCCGCAGCGCGGCTCGACTTCGAGAGGCGTCTTGACGAGGCGATGGCCGAGGAGCTCGCTGGGCTCGTTCGGGGCTGCGATCCTCCTCGGGCGAGGAGCGTAGTCGTGGGGTCGGGAGCGGTCGTGAGCGCGGTGCAGGTCGGGGGTGAGGCGGCTCCGCGGATCCTTGAGAGGGCTCCTCTCGTTGCTCCAGCTACACGAGTGCGCCTGTTCGCGCCTCCGGCACTCGGCGCGCTGCTGCCGTCGCTGCTGCGGCTCGGGGCCGAGACTGTCGTCGAGGTCTCACCGCCGGCGGCAGCCCTCGGTCTGGTCGTGCCGCCGGAGACGGTGGATGTCTGGGTCGGGCCCGACGGCATCGCCTGCGTGCGTGCAGCGGGGGAGTGCGGGGGCGCCTGGACCGCCCTTGAGCTCAGGGCCGTCGTACAGCCCCCGGCCGACCGACCAGTTCGCCCCGACCGGTCACGCCTCGGGAGCACCGCGTGACGCAGCCCCGCGACCCCGCGACCCCGCGACCCGGCGACCCCGCGAACCCGCGACCCCGCAGCCCCGCAACTCAGCCGCACGGCCCCGCAATTCCGCCTCGCGAATCAGCCGCGCATTCCTGCCAACGCCGCGCCGGCCCGAATCCCGCCGACCACGACGCCGCCGCCGGTCACGCGCTCCAGCGTCTGGTCGAGCACGCGATCGACGGCGTCCGATGCGACGGCCCCTTCGGCTTCGAGCAGGGTCAGTCCTGCGAGTGTCCCGGCCCGGAGGTTGCCGTCGAGCACTTTCACGGCGACGGCCAGTCCCTCACGGCTTCCCATGATCATGACTCCCTCGGCACCCAACTTCGCGAACAGGCCGGTCTCGTCGATCGTGACGGTGTTCGCGCGGCCTTCGCCGTCGAGGGCCCAGGCGTCGTCGAACACGGCGCGAACCAGGTGGCCGGCCAGAGGGTCGTCGTCGGTGTCGGCCGAGCGCACCAGACGAGCCACGGCCCCCGCGAGCCCAGTCAGCGTCGCCGCGAACACGGGTGCACCGCAGCCGTCGACACCGGCGTGATCGACCGTCTCGCCGAGATAGTCGGCGACCGTCTCTCGGGCAGCCACCTGCAGCGGGTGGTCGAGGTCGTCGTACGAGCGCGGGTCCCAGCCGTTCTCGGCACAGGCGAGAAGAAAGCCCGCGTGCTTGCCACTGCAGTTCATGAAGATGCGTCGCTTGTCGCTCGCCGTCCGGGCGGTGTCGCGATCATACGGCCAGTCGGGCGGGCACAGCAGGTCGTCTTCGGTGGCACCGATCCGGGCCAGCATGCCCTCGACGACGGCCTGGTGACGCGGGGTCCCGGCATGGCTGGCGGTCGAAAGCACCGCCTCCGGCCCCTCCAGTCGCACGCCCGACCGCAGCACGGCGAGAGCTTGAAAAGGTTTGAGGCACGAGCGCGGATAGATCGACGCGGCGGCATCACCGAGCGTTCGCACGATCCGCCCTGACGAGTCGACCACGGCGGCGGCGCCGATGTGGCGACTCTCGGCCATGCCGGAGCGCTCGAGTACCGCGAGCTCCACGCTTCCCGACACCTCCAGCGGATGACGCGACGTGGCGGGCTTCGGATCCTGGTGCTCGTGACTCATGAGGCCGAGTGTAACTTTGACGGCATGATCGACCACACCTACGCGCTGCACACCGTCTGGACGGGCAATCGCGGCGAGGGAACCCGCGACTACCGCTCGTACGGGCGCGATCACACGCTGACCGTGACGGGCAAGCCCGAGATCCTCGGGTCGGCCGACAAGCCGTTCCGCGGCGACGTCGATCGCTGGAACCCCGAAGAGATGCTTCTCGGCGCCCTGTCGCAGTGCCACCTGCTGAGCTACCTCTGGGTGTGCACGACGGTCGACGTCGTCGTCACCGGCTACGTCGACGACGCCACCGGCACGATGGTGCAGACCTCCGACGGGGGCGGGCACTTCACCGAGGTCGTGCTGCATCCGACGGTCACGGTGGCCGAGGAGTCGATGGTCGAGCGGGCTCGAGAGGCGCACCGGGAGGCGTCGTCGAAGTGCTTCATCGCCTCCTCGATGAACTTCCCGGTGCGCCACGAACCCACCGTCGTCGTGGCGAACGCTCAGCTTCCCGCCTGAAAGCTCAGCGACACTGGCTGGCGATGCCCAGACTCTCTGCCTTCGCCGCTCTCGCTCTCGTTCCCGCTGTCGCCGTCGCCCTGGCCGGCTGCTCAGGATCCCCGAGCACCTCTGCCACCTCGACGTCGACCCCGAATCCCTCGTCGACCGCTGCCGCCGAGACCCAGTCGTCGTGCGCGGCGCCCTCCGCGGGTACTGCGTCGAAGTCGGTAAAGGTCACCGGAAAGCTCGACGCCGCTCCCACCGTGAAGTTCGACAAGGGCCTGTCGGTCACGTCGACCCAGCGGTCGACCGTGATCGAAGGATCCGGCGAGAAGGCCCTCACCGGTACCCTCCTCGACGTCGCCTTCACCATCTACGACGCCAAGACCGGCAAGAAGATCTCGACCGCCGGCTATTCGGGCTCCGCGGCCACCCAGTTCACGGTCTCGAAAGACCTCTACCTCGCGGGCCTCGTCGATGGGATGCACTGCGCCCAGGTCGGCTCCCGCACTGTGACGGTCGCCGACTCGGCCGACATGTTCGGCACGACCGGCAACGAGTCGCTCGGTGTCGCTGCCGGCGACGACATGGTCATCGTGATGGACATCCTGTCCAAGGTGCCGACGAAGGCGACCGGCACGACCGTGGCGCCGAAGAGCGGATTCCCGGCCGTGAAGCTGGCGGCCGACGGCAAGCCGACGGTCACGATTCCCAAGACGACGGCGCCGAAGTCGCTCAAACTCGAGGTGCTCAAGAAGGGCGACGGCGCCACCGTGAAGAGCGGCGCGACGGTCACCGTGCAGTACCAGGGCACGCTCTGGCGCACCGGCGAGGTGTTCGACCAGAGCTGGGGGAGCGGGCCCACCTCGTTCTCTACCGACAAGGTGGTCGCCGGTTTCAAGAAAGCCATCGTCGGTCAGACGATCGGATCGCAGGTCGTCGTGATCGTGCCGCCGAGCGAGGGCTACGGCTCGGCCGGCAACACGACCGCCGGCATCAAGGGAACCGACACGCTCGTCTTCGTGGTCGACATCCTCGCGCAGGGCTGATCACCTCGGCCTGAGGTGCTGGTGGATTTCTCGACACCGGGTTTCGACGCGAACACCGCCCAGTGACGGTGCCGAGACCGAAAGATGGTGCCAAGACCGAAAGACGGGGCCGATCAGCCGCCCGCAATAGGCTGACTGCATGCGACGCGTCACCGTTCTCGGATCCACCGGCTCCATCGGGGTCCAGGCCCTCGAAGTCATCGAAGCCAACCCGCACCTGTTCGAAATCGTCGGTCTCTCCGCCGGCACGAACGCCGAACTGCTGGCCGAGCAGGCGGCGAAGTTCGGCGTCGAGCACACGGCTCTCGGCACCGACGAGTCGGTGGCTCTCGTCCACGACGTCGAGACCGACGTCGTGCTGAACGGCATCACGGGCTCGGTAGGGCTCGGTCCGACCCTGGCCGCCCTCGAATCGGGGGCGACTCTCGCCCTGGCGAACAAGGAGAGCCTCATCGTCGGCGGCGACCTCGTCAAGGCGAAGGCGTCACCCGGTCAGCTCGTTCCCGTCGACTCCGAGCACTCCGCGATCGCACAGGCACTCCGTTCGGGCACGCAGCAGGAGGTCCGCCGCCTGGTCTTGACGGCGTCGGGCGGCCCGTTCCGCGGGCGGACCCGCGACCAGCTCAAAGACGTCACACCGCGAGAAGCCCTCGCTCACCCCACCTGGGACATGGGCCTCGTCGTCACCACCAACTCGTCCACCCTCGTCAACAAGGGTCTCGAGGTGATCGAGGCGCATCTGCTGTTCGACATCGACTACGACCGGATCGACGTCACGGTGCATCCGCAATCGATCGTCCACTCGATGGTCGAGTTCGTCGACGGCTCCACGATCGCCCAGGCGTCGCCGCCCGACATGCGCCTGCCGATCGCTCTCGGCATGGCCTGGCCCGACCGCGTGCCGGGCGTCGGCAGGCCCCTCGACTGGACGACCGCCTCGGAGTGGACGTTTGCGCCCCTCGACTCCGTCGCGTTCCCCTCGGTCGATCTGGCCAAACAGGTCGGCCGTGCCGGGGCGACATTCCCGGCCGTCTTCAACGCCGCCAACGAGCAGGCCGTGCTCGCCTTCCACGCCGGTCGCATCGGCTACCTCGACATCCTCGACACCATCAGGGCAGTGGTCGACCTGCACGAGCCGGCGGAGCTGACGCTCGAGGGTGTGCTCGATGCCGAGCGCTGGGCTCGTGCGGCGGCGGACCGGATCCTCGGCTCCCGCTAGCTCGGGTCCAGAGACCGAAGGATCCGCCGACCCGCCGCGAGGCACAGCGACCTTGCGGCTCGTTCATGCCTTCCGTCCCGTACTGTGCCCTACGTGGAAACAGTCCTGCTCTATATCGTCGGCATCCTGATCGTCGTCGTCGGCCTCATCGTGTCGATCGGCCTGCACGAGATCGGCCACCTCATTCCGGCGAAGGCGTTTGGCGTGAAGGTGGGCCAGTACATGATCGGCTTCGGGCCGACGATCTTCTCGCGCACAAAGGGCGAAACCGAGTACGGGGTCAAGGCGATCCCCCTCGGCGGCTACATCTCGATGTCGGGCATGTTCCCACCGCAGAGGACCGCCGAGGTCGCGGAAGACGCCCTCGGCGCACCGGGTGAGCAGCATCGGGTCGCGGCGGGTCGCACCGCCACGACCGGCGTGTTCCAGACCCTCGTGCAGGACGCCCGCACGGCCAGCGCCGAGACCGTCGACGAGGGGGAGGAGCAGCGCACCTTCTACCGGCTCGCCGTGCCGAAGCGAATCGTCATCATGCTCGGCGGGCCCGTCATGAACCTGCTCATCGCCATCGTTCTGTTCGCCGTCGTGCTCTGCGGCATCGGCACGCAGCAGCCGACGACCACGGTGGGCTCGGTCTCGGCGTGCGTGCTGCCAGCGGGGTCGACCGAGACGACGTGCCCCGCGGGTGCAACTCAGTCGCCCGGGGCCGCGGCTGGCATTCGAGCGGGCGACCGGATCCTGAGCATCGACGGCACGACCGTCTCGAGCTGGGATCAGTCGACGTCGATCATCCAGAAGTCGTCGGGCCAGACGGTCGACATGGTCGTGCTTCGCGACGGCGCACGGGAGACGCTCGAGATCACCCCGCTGCTGACGAAGCGCTACGTGACCGACGCGAACGGCAACTACGTCACCGACTCGTCGGGGGCGAAAGAGACCGAGGAGGTCGGGTTCGTCGGCATCGGCTCGGTCTACGAGCGGCAGCAATCACCCGTGTCGGCCGTGCTGCCGGCTGTCGGCAGCAACATCGCCAATGTCGGCCACCTGATTCTGAACCTGCCGCAGCGCCTGATCGGAGTGGCGCAGGCGGCCTTCGGCGGCGGAGAGCGCGACCCCAACGGCCCGGTCAGCGTCGTGGGCGTCGGCCGCATGGCCGGCGACGTGGCGAGCCTCAACTCGGTGCCCGTGCTCGACCGCGCCAGTGTGCTGGTGGGTCTGCTCGCCTCGCTGAACGTCGCGCTCTTCGTCTTCAACCTAATTCCGCTCATGCCGCTCGACGGCGGCCATGTCGCGGGAGCCATCATCGAGGGCGTGCGTCGCTTCTTCGCGAAGCTCTTCGGACGCAAGGATCCGGGGCCCGTCGATACGGCCAAGGTGATCCCCCTGACCTTCGCCGTGGTCGCCATCCTCGGTGCCATGAGCCTGCTGCTCTTCTACGCCGACATCGTCAACCCGATCTCGATCGGCTGAGCGTTCGAGAGACCGGCCTCGCCGTCGAGCCGATTGTCGGGCGTCGGGCTTACGATGTGAAACGTGCCTGCAGTCAATCTCGGAATGCCCAAAATCCCCGAAACCCTTGCCCCGCGTCGTAAGACGCGTCAGATCAAGGTCGGCAAGGTGCTCGTCGGTGGCGGCGCCCCCGTCAGCGTCCAGTCGATGTGTACGACCCCGACGACGAACATCAACGCGACGCTCCAGCAGATCGCCGAGCTGACGGCCTCCGGGTGCGACATCGTGCGTGTCGCCGTGCCGAGCCGTGACGACGCCGAAGCGCTGCCGATCATCGCGAAAAAGAGCAACATCCCGGTGATCGCCGACATCCACTTCCAACCCAACTACGTCTACGCGGCGATCGACGCCGGGTGCGCCGCAGTTCGCGTCAACCCGGGCAACATCCGCAAGTTCGACGACCAGGTCGGCAAGATCGCCGCGGCCGCCAAGGCCGCTGGCGTCTCGATCCGCATCGGCGTCAACGCCGGTTCGCTCGAGCCGAGCCTCATGCAGAAATACGGTCGCGCGACCCCCGAGGCGCTCGTCGAGAGCGCTGTGTGGGAGGCAAGTCTCTTCGAAGAGCACGACTTCCACGACTTCAAGATCTCGGTCAAGCACAACGACCCCATCGTCATGGTCAAGGCCTACCGCCTGCTCGCCGAGCGAGGCGACTGGCCGCTTCACCTCGGTGTCACCGAGGCCGGCCCGTCGTTCCAGGGCACCATCAAGAGCGCGACCGCCTTCGGCATCCTCCTCTCGGAGGGCATCGGCGACACCATCCGTGTCTCGCTCAGCGCTCCGCCCGCCGAAGAGGTCAAGGTCGGTCTGCAGATCCTCCAGTCGCTCAACCTGCGCGAGCGCAAGCTCGAGATCGTCAGCTGCCCCAGCTGCGGTCGCGCTCAGGTCGACGTCTACAAGCTCGCTAACGACGTCACCGATGGCCTCGAGGGCATGACCGTGCCGCTCCGCGTCGCCGTCATGGGCTGCGTCGTCAACGGTCCGGGCGAGGCGCGCGACGCCGACCTCGGTGTGGCTTCGGGCAACGGCAAGGGCCAGATCTTCGTCAAGGGCGAGGTCATCGCGACCGTCCCTGAAGACCAGATCGTCGAGACGCTCATCCGCGAGGCCAACCGTCTCGCCGCCGAGATGCCCCCGGGTGAGCTCGGCTCGCCGGAGGTCATCACCGCGTGACCGACGCCGCGACGACCACTCCCGAGTCTCCGGCCGACGGGGTGACTGCTACCGACGCTGCTCCTGTCACGGCTGCTCCTGTCACGGCTGCCGATGCAGCCCCCGTCAGCGCTGCCGAGCTCGAGCGCGCGGGTGAGGTCGTCGCCCGGGTGTCGAAGGCGTTCGCGGCCAAGGTCGTCGGGCAAGAGGGTCTTCGCGAGTCGCTTCTGATCGCGTTGATCACGGGTGGTCACGTCCTCCTCGAGAGTGTGCCCGGCCTTGCCAAGACCACCGCCGCCCAGACACTGGCGCAGGCGGTCGACGCGAGCTTCCGGCGAATCCAGTGCACCCCCGACCTGCTCCCCAGCGACATCACGGGCACACAGATCTACGACGCCCAGTCGTCGACGTTCGTGACCCAGCTCGGCCCCGTGCACTCCAACTTCGTGCTGCTCGACGAGATCAACCGGTCGAGTGCCAAGACGCAGAGCGCCATGCTCGAGGCCATGCAAGAGCAGCAGACGTCGATCGGCGGCACGGTCTACAAGCTCCCCAAACCGTTCCTGGTGCTCGCGACGCAGAACCCCATCGAGCAGGAGGGCACGTACCAGCTGCCCGAGGCACAGCTCGACCGGTTCCTTCTGAAAGAGATCCTCGACTACCCGTCGCCGGCCGAAGAGGCCGAGGTCATCCGTCGGATCGAGACGGGCGTGTACGACGACAACTCGGCGGCCGAGTCGACGGGTGTCCACCTCGACGACGTGACGTTCTTGCAAGACGTCGCCAAGCGCGTCTACATCGACCAGTCGATCGTCAACTACATCGTCCAGGTCATCTACGTCACCCGGCATCCGCAGGGCTACATCCCCGGAACGATGGCCGACTACGTGCAGTTCGGGGCGAGCCCCCGCGCCAGCATTGCGTTCACCCGGGCCGCCCGTGCCCTTGCGATCCTGAATGGGCGTGACTACGTCATCCCCGAAGACGTCAAGCATCTGCGGCACTCCGTTCTCCGGCACCGGTTGATCCTCGGCTACGAAGCCGCAGCTGACGAGGTGCGCCCCGAGACGATCATCGACGCCATCTTCGGCGCCGTTCAGACGCCGTAGCTTCATGGCGGGCCTCCTGTTCCGGGTGAAGACGAAGATGAGCCTCTTCGCGACTCGCAAAACCCTCGACCTGCTCGAGGGCGGCTACGCGTCGGTTTACCGGGGTCGAAGCCACGACTTCGACGATCTGCGCGCCTACGTCCCCGGCGACGAGGTGAAAGACATCGACTGGAAGGCGACCGCGCGACACGGCGAGCCCCTCGTCAAGCGCTACATCGCGTCGCGTCGGCACAGCCTGGTGCTCGTTGTCGACACCGGCCGCAACATGGCGGCCACCGCCGAGAGCGGGGAAGCGAAAAAAGATATCGCCATCATGGCGGCGGGCGCTCTGGCGTCGATCGCCACCGGTCACGGCGACGTCGTCTCGCTCGTGGTCGGCGACGAGAGCGGCGTCCAAAGTTTTCCGTCCGGCCAGAAAGACGAGCATCTCGAGCGCCTCCTGCGCGTCGTCGACGAGCGCATCACTCTCGATGCTCCCCACAGCGACGTCCTGGGGCTGCTCGAGCACGTTGCTCGCCGACTGACCACCCGTTCGATGATCCTCATCGTCACCGACGACGGGCGACTCACCGACGAGCACGTTTCCGCACTGCGTCGGCTCCGCGTCCGCCACGAACTCCTCTGGCTGACGATCGGGGATGCCGACCTCATGCGCCGCGCGACCATGGGCGCGCCGGTCTACGACGTGCAGGAGGTGGCGGCGCTTCCGGCGTACGTGCGCTCCAATCGATCGCTCCAGGTCCTCTTCGAGCAGACGGCGGCCACGACCGTCGAGGCGACCGAGCACGAGTTGCGTCAGCTGGGCGTCACGAGCCACCGCGTCGCATCACAGGGCGAGGTTGTCGCCGGCCTATTCACCCTTCTCGAGAAGCAGCGCCGTGCTGGGCGATAGGGGCTTCTTCGGCCCCACCCAGTACGACCGCTGGGTGCTCTATCTCGTCGTCGGAGTCCTCCTCCTGGCGCTCGTCGCCGCCTGGTACGTCTTCGTCGTGCGCTTCTCTGCGACGAGAGTCCCTCGGCCGGTTGTCGAGGGCCCGGCACCTCGGGTCGATCTCCATGAACTCCAACGGAAGTACTCCGCCATGATCGACGAGGTCGGGTCGGAGTCCTCTGCAGGGCGTCTCGACGAGCGTGCCGTGCACAGCCGCCTCAGCCTGCTGCTCCGCTTCTTCGCCTCCGAGGCGGCCGGGGTTGACGCGCAGGTCATGACGCTCGACGACCTCCGTCGCACGCCGTTGCCGTCGGTGACTCGCGCAGTGGAGCGTTATTACCCGCCCGCCTTCCAGAAGCAGCACCCGGGAGATCCCGATGCCGCGATCGCCGAGGCGCGTCAGGTGGTGCACTCGTGGAGCTGATCTTCTGGTGGATGCCCCTCGCGGCCATCGGTGCCGCCATTGTCGGCGCCTTCGTCTACGTCCGCTGGCGCCGCCGCACTCGCGAGTGGCTCCACCGCGACGGAACCCCCGTCGCTCACAGCGAGCGGCTCACCGAGCTGCCGGAGTACCGCCGCGTCCTCCGTCGGTACCGAGCGCTCCTGTCCGCCCTGCTCGTCGTGGTGGTCGTCGCCTCCGGTGCGGGAGTGCTGCTCTCCTCCCGCGTGGCCAGTCGCGACGTCGTCGAGCCTCAGTCGTACAAGCGCGACATCATGCTCTGCCTCGACGTGTCCGGCTCGATGACCGACGTCGACGCGCGCATCGTCGACACCTTCGCCACGCTCGCCAAGGGGCTCGACGGCGAGCGGATCGGGTTGACGGTCTTCGACAGTTCGGCCGTGCAGGTCTTTCCGCTCACCGACGACTACGACTACGTGCGCAGCCAGCTCACGAGCTACCGCGACTCGTTCCGGTCGCAGGGGGAGAGCGGACTTCGCTACTGGACGGGCACCGACCTCGGCCAGGGCGCCTCGCTGATCGGAGACGGTCTCGCGTCGTGCGTACTGGGGTTCGACGGCGACGACTCGGGCAAGCGCCCGAAGTCGATCGTGCTGGCCACCGACAACTACGTCAACGGAAGCCCGATCCTGACGCTCACGCAGGGTGCCGCCCTCGCCAAGAAGCGTGACGTGCGCGTCTACGCGATCGATCCGGTCGACTACTCGGCCGACGGCTCGCCCGACAAGGTCGCCACCGAGCTCAAGACAGCGGTCGATTCCACCGGGGGTGGCTTCTACGGGCTGTCGTCGAGCGACACGGTCCCGTCGATCGTCCAGAAGATCGGCGCACAGGAGGCCGGGCTCTTCACGGGTGCCAAGCGTCTCGTCATCGCGGATCACCCGGCGCCCTTCGCCATCGCCGCTCTACTGCTTGTGATCGGTGCGCTGGGGTTGCTCTGGAGGGTGCGCCTGTGAGCTTCCTCGTCTTCAAGCCCGTGCTTCCCTTTCCAGTGCTCGTCATCGCTGCCGTGGTCCTCCTCGGTTTCGTCGCCTGGCGCATCGTCGCCGAGCGGTCAAGTCGCCGTCTGGCGCTCGCCTGGGTCCGTCGCGGGGTGGTCGTGGCGCTTCTGATGGTCATCGCCGCACGCCCCGGAATCCCGGGCGGCACCTCGCAGGCCTCGGTGGCCGAGTTGAACGTGTTCTTCGTCGTCGACACCACGTCGAGTTCGGCAGCCGAAGACTGGAACGGCTCCAAGCCGCGCCTCGACGGGATGCGGAGCGACATCGAGGCTCTCACGGGCGAGCTCGCGGGGGCCCGTTTCTCGCTGATCACCTTCGACTCCGACGCCCTGCAGCGCGTGCCCCTCACCGACGATTCCTCCGCCGTCATCTCGACGGTGAAGGCAATGCGACAGGAGATCACGACCTATTCGCACGGGAGCACCATCTCAGAGGCGTCGTCGCTGTTGACCGAAAAGCTCGAGGCCGCTCACAAGAGCGACCCCCGACGCGCGAACGTCGTCTACTACCTCGGCGACGGCGAGCAGACGGTCGAGGCGGCACCCGGTTCGTTCGCTTCGGCGCGCAACGCCACCGACGGCGGGGGAGTACTCGGGTACGGCACGGCGGCCGGTGGCCGCATGAAGGTGTTCGACGGCTACGGAGACCAGTACTCGCAGAAGGGGTACATCCAAGACCGGACCGCCGCCGGTTCGCCCGATGCGGTCTCGAAGATCGACCAGCCCAAGCTCGAAGCCATCGCCTCCCAGCTTGGCGTGCCCTATCTGCACCGCGAGTCGGGTGCATCGCTCGCCTCCGTCGTCGACGACGAGAAGAAGGGCCACGTGGTGAGTTCTGCGGGACGCACGGAGAACACCCGCGACCTGTACTGGATCCTCGCCATTCCGCTCTTCCTCCTCCTCTTCGTCGAGATCGCCGTCGTCACCCGCGCTCTCGGCGACATCCGCCCGGCCCGCGTCGGCAGTCGCGCCCAGTCGAGAACGCGACCGGCCGGAGGTGTTCGCCGATGAGCACGACACTTCTGCCGCAGGTCGCACCGCCCCCGCCGCCCGACGGCATCGACGACGTCTCGGAGCCGCAGGTTCCGGCCGACCTCGCCGCCTACCGTCGGCGGTATCGCCGTCGACTCCTCTGGTGGTCGCTCGTTCCCGTGGTTCTGATCGTGCTGGTGGCACTCAAGCTGCTCAGCCTGCCCACCTTGGCCGCGCTCTCTCAGGCGACGTACGATCGCGGTGCCTACGAGCAGACCACGACCATCAGCGACGGCCTCGCTCCCGTCAACGTCATCGAGCCGTGGGTACGCCACTTCGAGCGCGGCACCGGGCTCGCCGGGGTCGGTGTGATCGTCGATGCCCGTGGTGAGTTCGAGCGGGCTCTGCAGCTGGTGCCGGTCGCGAACGTCCGGGCGGTCTGCAAGATCCGTACTAACCTCGCGCTCGTCGTCGAGCAACAGGGCGACAGCGCGCGCCTCGACGGCGACCAGACGAGCTCGGCGAAGTTCTACACCGAGGCCCTCGCACTAATCGACGCTTCGCCCGACGGCTGCTTCGACAACTCCGACGGAGCCGGAACCCCTCCCACCAAGAAGCCGCTCGACGACGAGAAGGCGCGCCTTCAGCAGAAGCAGCAGGGCTCCGGCGGAGAAGACGGCGGCCAAGGGCAGGGCGGCTCGAACCAGGGTGACCAGGGGCAGGGCGACCAGAACGGCCAAGGTGACTCCGGGTCAGGGTCCAACGGTTCCGGTCAGGGCGACAGCCAAGACGGCGACGGCTCGTCTGGTAGCTCCGGCAAAGACCCGCTCGACCAGTTGCAGCAGCAGAACGGCGACGCCCAAAAGCAGCAGCAGGAGAACAACGATCGCAACCGGCAATTCGACCAGAACGACGGCGATTACTCCGGCAAGCCCTGGTAGCGGTCGCGGTGGCCCGGTCTCGGCCTCGCTAGGCTTGGCGCGTGACCACTCGTCTTTCTCAGCTCTTCGTCCGCACGCTTCGTGAAGATCCCTCCGACGCCGAGGTGACCAGCCACCGCCTGCTCGTGCGCGCCGGCTACATCCGCCGACAGGCCCCGGGCATCTTCGCGTGGCTGCCGCTCGGTCTCAGGGTGAAGGCGAAGATCGAGGCCATCATCCGCGACGAGATGCAGGCCGCCGGCGCTCAAGAGGTGCACTTTCCCGCCCTCCTGCCCCGTGAGCCCTACGAGGCGACCGGCCGGTGGTCGGAGTACGGCGAGGGTATGTTCCGTCTGAAAGACCGCAAAGACGCCGACCTGCTGCTGGCGCCGACGCACGAAGAGGCGTTCACGCTCCTCGTCAAAGACCTCTACTCGTCGTACAAAGACCTGCCCCTGACGTTGTTCCAGATCCAAGACAAGTATCGCGACGAGGCACGCCCCCGCGCCGGTCTCCTGCGCGGCCGCGAGTTCACGATGAAAGACGCCTACTCGTTCGATGCGTCGGATGCCGGTCTTGACGCGAGCTACCAGAAGCAGCGCGACGCCTACGAGCGGATCTTCGCGCGCCTCGGGCTCGAGTACGTCATCGTCAAGGCCGATGCCGGTGCCATGGGCGGTTCCCGCAGCGAGGAGTTCCTGCACCCGACCCCTGTCGGCGAAGACACGTTCGTCCGTTCGGCGGGCGGCTACGCGGCCAACGTCGAGGCCTTCACGACGATCGTCCCCGACAGCATTCCCATCGAGGGTCTCGCACCCGCGACCGAGCTCGAGCCGCACGACACTCCGACGATCGCGACGCTCGTCGCCCACATGAACACTGCCCACCCGCGAGCGACGGGGGAGTGGTCGGCATCCGACACCCTCAAAAACGTCATCGTGGCCCTGACGCACCTCGACGGCACCCGTGAGATCGTTGCCGTCGGGCTTCCCGGTGATCGCGATGTCGACATGAAGCGCCTCGAGGTTGCCTTCCAACCGGCCGAGGTGGAGGCGGCGGGCGAAGCAGACTTCGCGAAGAACCCCGTGCTGGTCAAGGGCTACATCGGGCCGCAGGTGCTCGGCGCAGAATCCGAGAGCAGGATCCGCTACTACGTCGACCCCCGCATCGTCTCGGGCAGCGCCTGGGTCACCGGAGCCAACGCCGAGGGCGTGCACGTCTCCGGCCTCGTCATGGGTCGCGACTTCGCAGCCGACGGCGTCATCGAGGCCGCCCAGGTGCGTGAGGGCGACCCCGCTCCCGATGGCTCCGGCCCGATCGAGACGGCTCGCGGCATGGAGATCGGCCACGTGTTCCAGTTGGGCCGCAAGTACGCCGAAGCGCTCGGCTTGAAGGTGCTCGACGAGAATGGCAAGCAGGTGACCGTCACGATGGGGTCGTATGGCATCGGAGTGACGCGGATCCTCGCCATCATCGCCGAGTCGAACAACGACGCCAAGGGCCTGATCTGGCCCGAGAACGTCGCACCGTTCGACGTCCACGTCGTCGCGACCGGCAAAGACGCGGTGGTCTACGAGGTCGCCGAAGAGCTGGTGTCGGCGCTCGAGGGCGCTCGACTCGACGTGCTCTTCGATGACCGTCCGAAGGTGTCGCCCGGGGTCAAGTTCGGTGACGCCGAGCTGCTGGGAGTCCCGCAGATCGTCGTGGTCGGTCGGAGCGCCGGTGAGGGCATCGTCGAGCTCTGGGATCGCCGCACGGGCGAGCGCAGGCCGGTGCCGATCGCCGAGGCCGTCGCCGCGCTGACTGCGCCCCGCGCCTAGGCTCGGGCGAAGGCAGCGAAGCGCCTTTTTGCCTTGAGCCTCTCCATCTCAAGGAGTCCGAAGGGAGCGGAGCGACCCTTCAGCGTCGTGAACCCGGCCATCTGCCATGCCGGCCGCCCTCCACTCCCGCTGTTCGGCCTTCTCCCTCCCACCCGGTAGGCTGAGGTCTGCGAATCGGCCACCGCCACATTCGCGACAATTAAAAAAGGAGGCTTTCCAAGTGGATATCGACCTTGGCGTGTTGCGACTCATGGAGCGCGAACGCGAGATTCCCTTCGATGAACTGGTGCAGATCATCGAGCAGGCCATCCTCACGGCCTACCTCAAGCACGAAGACCAGTCCGAGGGCGCCGACTCTCACCCGTCGACGCCTTCCGCCCGTGTCGAGCTCGACCGCAAGACCGGTCATGTCTCCGTCTTCTCGATCGAGCGCGACGAGAACGGCGAGGTCGTCGGAGAGGCGATCGAGACGCCCGACGACTTCGGCCGAATCGCTGCCTTCGCAGCGAAGCAGGTCATCAACCAGCGTCTCCGCGACATCGGCGACGACAAGGTGCTCGGCCAGTTCAAGGGGCGCGAGGGCGAGATCGTCGCCGGCGTCATCCAGCAGGGGCCGAACCCGCGGATGATCCACGTCGACCTCGGCTCATTCGAGGCGATCCTGCCTCCCGAAGAGCAGGTGCCCGGTGAGAACTACGCGCACGGCACCCGCATTCGCGTGTATGTGACCAGCGTCTCCAAGGGTCTGAAGGGTCCGTCGGTGACGGTCTCTCGCACCCACCCCTCGCTGGTGCGGAAGCTCTTCGCACTCGAGGTCCCCGAGATCGCGTCGGGCGTCGTCGAGATCGTCTCGCTCGCTCGCGAGGCGGGCCATCGCACCAAGATGGCCGTTCGTGCGACAGAGCCCGGTGTGAACGCAAAGGGTGCCTGCATCGGCGAGCTCGGTCAGCGAGTGCGCGCGGTCACGGCCGAGCTGAACAACGAGAAGATCGACATCGTCGACTACTCGCCCGACCTGCCGACGTTCGTCGCCAGCGCTCTTTCGCCCGCCAAGGTGTCGAGCGCTTTCGTGATCGACGCCGCCACCAAGGCCGTCCGGGCCCTCGTACCCGACTATCAGCTGTCGCTGGCCATCGGCAAGGAGGGGCAGAACGCCCGTCTGGCGGCAAAGTTGACGGGTGCCCGCATCGACATCCAGCCCGACTCGATCCTCGAAGACTGAGGCCGTCGACCGATTCGATCTGCAGATAATCGAGTTCGTTCGCCCGTGGCGTCCCTGGCGCCACGGGCTCAGGGGAGTAGTATGGAATCCGTCAGAACGTGCATCGGTACTCGAACGCGCGCTCCACGGTCCTCTCTCTTGAGGGTCGTCGCCCGAGATGGCCGCGTTATCGCAGATGCGTCGGCCACCGAACCGGGCAGGGGTGCCTGGTTGATGCCAACGATGCAGGCCTACGAGACGGCCGTCCGGCGCAAGGCTTTTCGCCGAGCGCTCCGGCTCGACGCAGAACCCGACACTGGCGACTTGCTCCTCTACCTGCAACGGCACGAGCAGAGCGTCAACAACCCCAACGAATCATCCCTCCCGTAAGAACCCTTACGACCACGCGTCCGGGCACCTCGCCCGGCCGCCGAAAGAACAGGCTGATCGGCTTATGGACAACTAATGAGCACCTCGAAATGAGTTGCGTCCAGCACTAATGGCTTCCTCCTATCCGGGTGGAGGCCCGAGACAGGAGAACAGTGGCTAAACCACGCGTACACGAGATCGCAAGCGAGCTCGGTATTGAAAGCAAGATCGCGCTCGAGAAGCTGAAAGAGATGGGCGAGTTCGTCAAGGGCCCGTCTTCAAGCATCGAGCCCCCCGTCGCACGCAAGCTCCGCGCTGCGTTCGCCGGGCAGGCCAAGCCGGCCGATGCCCCCGCGGCCAAGGCTCCGGCCGCCGCGGCGGCGACGCCCACCAAGGCTCCCGCTTCGAGCGGCCCTCGCCCGGGCGCTCCTCGCCCGGCTGCGCCGACCCCCGGCCCGGCGGCTCCCAAAGAGACCGTCGCCCCCGCCGAGGCTCCCGTTGCCGAGGCCCCTGCGGCCGACGCCGTCGTGACCCCGGCCCCGCTCACCGTCGCCGAGCGTCAGGCTCAGGCCGAGGCCGCTCGTAACGCCCCCAAGGCCGACGTCGATGCGCCGGCCGCGGCCAAGGGCGCCCCGACTCCCGGTGGGCCCCGCCCCGGCGCCCCGCGCCCCGGCAACAACCCCTACTCGTCCAACCAGGGCATGGGGCGCCCGAGCGCTCCTCGTCCGGGCGGTACCGGCGCTCCCGCGGCCGGCATGCCCCGTCCCGGCGGAGCAGCGGGCCCGCGCCCGCAGGCTCCTCGTCCCGGTGCTCCCCGTCCGGGTGCTCCTCGTCCCGGCGGCCCCGCTCGACCCGGCGGCTTCGGCCAGCGTCCGGCCGGTGCCGGCGGTCGTCCCGGTGGCGGCGGTTTCCAGCGTCCCGGTGCAGCCGGTGCTGGCGCAGGTGCTGGTGCTCCCGGTGGTTTCCGTCCCGGCTTCGGCGCTCCGCGCCCTGCCGGCGGCGGTGGCGGCGGTCGCGGCCGTGGCCCCGGTGGTGGTACCGCTGGTGCATTCGGTCGCGGTGGCGGCAAGAGCAAGGCACGCAAGTCGAAGCGGACGAAGAGGGCCGAATTCGAGATGCGTCAGGCGCCGTCGCTCGGTGGCGTCAGCGTTCCCCGCGGTGACGGCAAGACGGTAGTCCGACTGCGCCGCGGCGCGTCGATCAGCGACTTCGCCGACAAGATCGATGCCAGCCCCGGCAACCTCGTCACGGTGCTGTTCCACCTCGGTGAGATGGCGACGGCGACTGAGTCGCTCGACGAGGCCACGTTCGAGGTGCTGGGCGAAGAGCTCGGCTACTCGATCCAGGTCGTCTCGCCCGAAGACGAAGACAAGGAGCTCCTCGAGGGCTTCGACATCGACCTCGAGCAGGAGCTCGACGACGAAGACGAATCCGTTCTCGAGATCCGTCCCCCCGTCGTCACGGTCATGGGTCACGTCGACCACGGTAAGACGCGCCTCCTCGACGCGATCCGCAATGCCAACGTGGTCGCCGGCGAAGCCGGTGGCATCACGCAGCACATCGGTGCTTACCAGGTGTGGGCTCCGCACGAGGGCGTCGAGCGCGCCATCACCTTCATCGACACACCGGGTCACGAGGCGTTCACCGCCATGCGTGCTCGTGGTGCCCAGGTCACCGACATCGCGATCCTCGTGGTGGCGGCTGACGACGGCATCATGCCGCAGACGGTCGAGGCCCTGAACCACGCCCAGGCGGCCGGCGTGCCGATCGTGGTCGCGGTCAACAAGATCGATAAAGACGGCGCCAACCCGGCGAAGGTCCGTCAGCAGCTGACCGAATACGGTCTGGTCGCTGAGGAGTACGGCGGAGACGTGATGTTCGTCGACGTGTCGGCTCGCGATCACAAAAACATCGACAAGCTGCTCGAGGCGGTTCTTCTCACCGCCGACGCCGGTCTCGACCTGCGTGCGAACCCCGATAAAGATGCTCGTGGTATCGCCATCGAGGCGCGACTCGACAAGGGTCGCGGTGCCGTCGCAACCGTCCTCATCCAGTCCGGTACCCTCCGGGTCGGAGACGCCATCGTCGCCGGAACGGCTTATGGCCGCGTCCGCGCCATGATGGACGAGAACGGCGACCCGGTCGACGAGGCTTACCCCTCGCGTCCGGTTCAGGTGCAGGGCCTTTCGAGCGTTCCTCGTGCCGGTGACACCTTCCTCGTCACCGAAGAAGACCGCACGGCCCGTCAAATCGCCGAGAAGCGCGAAGCCGTCGAGCGCAACGCCCAGCTGGCCAAGGCCCGCAAGCGCATCTCGCTCGAAGACTTCACCCGCGCACTCGAAGAGGGCAAGGTCGAAGCGCTCAACATCATCATCAAGGGTGACGTCTCCGGTGCCGTCGAGGCACTTGAGGAGTCGCTGCTCAAGATCGAGGTGGACGACAGCGTGCAGCTGCGCATCATCCACCGTGGTGTGGGTGCCGTCACCGAGAGCGACGTCAACCTCGCAACGGTCGACAACGCCGTCATCATCGGGTTCAACGTTCGGCCCGACACGAAGGCGCGCGAGCGTGCTGCTCGAGAAGGAGTGGACATCCGCTTCTACTCGGTCATCTACGCCGCGATCGAAGACATCGAGAACTCGCTCAAGGGCATGCTCAAGCCCGAGTTCGAAGAGGTCCAGTCGGGTGTCGCCGAGATCCGCGAGATCTTCCGCTCCTCCAAGGTCGGAAACATCGCCGGTGTCATCGTCCGGTCCGGAACGATCACGCGCAACGCCAAGGCGCGGGTCATCCGCGACGGTGTCGTTATCGCCGACGGTCTGGCCATCGACTCGCTGCGTCGCTTCAAAGACGACGTCACCGAGGTGCGGACTGACTTCGAGGCCGGTATCGGTCTCGGCAAGTTCAACGACATCCAGATCGGCGACGAGATCGAAACCACCGAGATGGTCGAGAAGCCCCGCGTCTAACGTGTGGCAGCGCCTCTCACGAGAGCAATAGAGCGGGCCCGCCGGATCCTTCGATCCAGCGGGCCCGTTCCCGGCACGAAGAAAGAAGCACACCATGGTCGACGCACAGCGCGCCAGCAAGATGGCCGATCGCATTCAGCAGATCGTCGCCCGACGTCTCGAGCGCGGAATCAAAGATCCGCGCATCGGTTTCGTCACCATCACCGACGTGAAGGTCACGGGCGATCTGCAGCACGCCTCGATCTTCTACACGGTCTATGGCAGTGACGAGGAGCGGGCCGACACGGCTGCGGCTCTCAAGTCGGCGACGGGCATGTTCCGCACCGAGGTCGGCAAGAACATCACAGCTCGACTGACGCCGTCGCTCGAGTTCATCCCCGATGGCATCCCCGAGAACGCAGCGGCGATCGACGCGCTCCTGATCGAGGCACGCGAGCGCGACGCTGCGGCCCAGTCGCTGGCGTCGTCGGCGAAGTACGCGGGCGACGAAGATCCGTACGTCAAGCCGCGCGAGATCGCCGACGACGAGCCCGACGAGCGCTAGCCCGAGAAATAAGGGCACAGGCCCGCACAATCGGCACAGACCCTCCGCCTAGCCGGGGTGGTTGCGCCGATCGTGCGGGTTTCGTCATTCCGGCAGCGTGTAGCCCGCCGCCGCTGAGCCCGTCACGAGCCCGTCGCGCAGCAGGCTCGCGAGCGCTCGCGCCCGCTGCGCCGCGTCGGGCCAGACGGCATCGACTTCGGCGGCCGTGACAGGGATGTCGCTGGCGCGCAGTTCACCGAGGATCCGTCCGCGCACCTGGCGATCCGACCCCTCGTACTTCTTCTGTGTGCGTCGAGCGGGCCCCTCGTGCGCCGGCTTGCCCGCCAGCACCCACGCGCACTGATCGCGCAGCGGGCAGTCGTCGCAGCGCGGGTTTCGAGCCACGCAGACGAGGGCGCCGAGCTCCATGACGCCGGCGTTGGTGTCGTGGGCCAGGGCCAGGTCGTCCGGTAGCTGCGACTCCATGAGGGGGAGATCGTGCTTGGCGTTCGGCGAGGCCGGCTCGGCCCGACCCTCGACGGCTCGGGCGAGCACGCGGCGAACGTTGGTGTCGACGACGGGAACACGCAGCCCGAAGGCGAAGGTGGCGATGGCCCGAGCTGTGTAGTCGCCGATGCCGGGCAGGGCGAGGAGTGCGTCGACGTCGGAGGGCACCTCACCGCCGTGCTGATCGGTGATGGCGACGGCGCAGGCGTGCAGGTTGAGGGCGCGCCGGGGATAGCCGAGGCGGTCCCACGCGCGGACCGCCTCCGAGGCGGGGGAGGAGGCCAGTGCTGCCGGGGTAGGCCAGCGCTCCAGCCACGCTTCGAGCTTCGGGATGACGCGGACCACGGGCGTCTGCTGCAGCATGAATTCGCTGACGAGTGTGCCCCATGGAGAGAAGCCGGGCCGCCTCCACGGCAGGTCGCGGCCGTTCTCACGAAACCAGGCCACGATTGCGGGGGAGATTGTCACTCGACGAGCCTAGGCTTTGCCGCATGATCCGTTGGGCACCCGAGAAAAAAGACACCGTTCGCGCGTTGGCGGACGAGATCCTCCACAACTACGGGCGGGGGCGCACGTTCATCGCGGTCGACGGGCCCGACAGCGAGGCTGCGGGGGCGTTTGCGGACGACCTGGTCCAGGCAGTGGCCGAGGCCGGTCACGCCGGGTTCCGCGCCTCGCTGCGCGACTTCCTGCTGCCGCGCGCCGAGCGGGAGCGCCTGCAAGACGATCGCGCCGTCGATGTCTCCAAGCTCCGCCGCATGTTGATCGAGCCGTTCCGCCTCGGCGGCAGCGCGTCCTGGGTGCCCGCGGCGTTCGACGCCGCGGCCGACCGGGAGTTCGAATCGACCTGGGTGACAGGCCCCGACGATGCCGTCCTGATCGTCGACGACGCTCTTCGCGGTCGCGACGAATTGTCGGTGCTCTGGAACTACTCCGTCTGGGTCGAGGGCGGCGAGACCGCCGACCGGAGCCCCGCGGGTCGCCGTCGCGCGCAGGCCGTCATCGACAACACCGACCCCGAGCACCCGCGCCGCCTGTTCGACGACGCCTGCTGACCACCTCGGGCAGCCGGTAGACTCGGGCCCCGTGAACAGCGGCATTCTTCTCGTCGACAAGCCGCAGGGCATCACGAGCCACGGCGTCGTCTCCCGTGTGCGCAAGGCGGCCGATACGCGCAAGGTCGGCCATGCCGGCACGCTCGACCCGATGGCCACAGGCCTGTTGGTCGTCGGCATCAACTCCTCGACGCGGCTCCTGACGTTCGTCGTCGGCCTCGACAAGACCTACGAGGCGACGATCCGGCTGGGTGTGTCGACCACGAGTGACGATGCCGACGGCGAGGTGCTCTCGGTGACCGGGGCTGCCGACCTGGCGAGCGATCGGATCCTCGAGGCCATGACACCGTTGACCGGCGACATCCTGCAGGTGCCCACGACCGTCAGCGCCATCAAAGTCGACGGCAAACGTGCCTACGACCTCGCCAGGCAGGGCATCGACGTCGAGCTCAAGGCCCGACCGGTGACCGTCTCGCGCTTCGACGTCGTCGAGCGGCGAGACGCAACCCATGAGGGCACACCGGTGATCGACCTGGACGTCGTGGTGGATTGCACCTCGGGCACGTACATCAGGGCTCTGGCGCGCGACCTCGGGTCGGCTCTGGGAGTCGGTGGGCATCTGACCGCCCTGCGGCGCACGCGAATTGGCCCGTTCGGCGTCGACGGAAGCGTAGCCGTCGACGACCTCGATGCCGACGCCGTGGATGCCCGTTTGCAGCACCCCGCAGACGTGGCCAGGATCCTGTTCGACGTCCTCCAGCTCGATGCCCAGCAGACCATCGACCTCGGCCACGGCAAGAAGCTCGAGGTCCAACGCGACGACACACCTGGCCCGGTCGCCGCGATCACCCCCGAGGGCCGCCTTCTGGGGCTCGTCTCGGTGGCTCAGGGGCGCGCCAAGCCGATCATCAACTTTCCCACCGACGAGGTACGCGCATGATCGACTGGTTCACCTGGGTGCAAGCGGGAATCGCCACCGCCGTCGCCCTCTTCTGCATCGTCATGGGGTTGGCCAAGCGCCAGCCCAACGACTACACCGTCGGCGCGATGGCGCTGATCGAGGTGCTCCTGCTGGTGCAGCTGGTGGTCGCGATCGTCGCACCGTTCGCGGGCAACCAGGCGACCGGCAGCGTCGTCGAGTTCTACATCTACCTCGTGGTGGCCCTGCTGCTTCCCCCTCTGGCGGTCGTGTGGGCGCTCGTCGATCGATCGCGCTGGAGCAACGTCGTCATGGGGGCGGGGGCGTTCGCGGTCGCCGTGATGATCGTGAGAATGCTCCAGATCTGGACTGCTTAGTTCCGCGCGACGAGGTAAACGCCCATCGTCACGCCCGTCCAGTAAGACTTGAGCTTGAGTCGCGACGGCGCACGGTCACCCCGAATGCCGCCGGGGCCATATCCTAGGACGTGATGGTTCAGAAGACTTCAACACGAGCAGTCGGCATCGGCCGCGTCCTTATCGCGGTCTACGCGATCCTCGCTCTTGCGGCGACCGCACGGTCGGTGTTCCAGATCAGCACTCAGTTCGACCAGGCTCCGCTCGCCTACTCGCTCAGCGCCCTCTCCGGTGTCATCTACATCATGGCGACCATCGCGCTGATCATGCCCGGGCGTCGCTGGTACGCCATCGCCTGGGCGACGATCTCGTTCGAATTCGTCGGCGTCGTGCTCGTGGGCCTGCTGTCGATCATCGACCCGTCGGTGTTCGTTCCGAGCTCGCAGTACGCGCACTCCGATCACGCCACCGTGTGGAGCTACTTCGGCATCGGCTACGGCTTCGTGCCTCTCGTGCTACCCATTCTCGGAATGCTCTGGCTGCGCCACACGCGCCCCGGCCACAACGCTGAGGTCGCCGCCGACGATCCGGCCGTCCAGGACGCCTGAGCGCCGTGGAGTTCTTCGCGGGCGTCGACCAAGTCCCGCCGGGGTTCGGGCCCTCGGCTGTGACGATCGGCAAGTTCGACGGGGTGCACCTGGGGCACCGCGCGGTGATCAATGCCCTCGAAGACGTCGCTCGAGCGCGAGATCTCGTCTCGGCCGTCGTGACATTCGACCGGCACCCTCTCGCCGTGCTGCACCCGGGCTCCGTTCCCGCGGCCCTCACGAGCAACCGCCAGAAGCGCGAGCTGCTCGACGGCACCGGTGTCGAGGCCACCCTCCTGCTGACCTTCGACGAGCAGCTCCGACTGCTCAGCCCGGAGCAGTTCGTCGACCGGATCCTCGTCGGCGCGCTCCAAGCCGAGGTCGTCTTGGTCGGCTCCGATTTCCGATTCGGAGTGCGGGGCACCGGCACGGTCGACGTGCTTCGAGAGCTCGGTCGGAGTCGAGGCTTCGATGTCGAACTCATCCCCGACGTCCTCATCCCCGCTTTCACCGTCCCGGGTGATCCCGACGGGCCCGAGCGGCGGGTGTCGTCGACCTGGATCCGCGAACTCCTCGACGAGGGCAAGATCGACCAGGCCACCGTGCTCCTCGGACGTGCTCCCTCGGTTCGCGGGGTGGTCGTGCACGGCGAGAAGCGCGGCCGCGAGCTCGGCTACCCGACGGCGAACATCGAGCCCCGCAGCGAGGGGTTCGTGCCGGCCGACGGGGTCTACGGGGCCCGGGTGATCATCGACGGAACCGTTCGCGCGGCGGCCGTCTCGGTCGGCAACAACCCGACGTTCGACGGCGTGCCCGAGAAGCAGGTCGAGGCGTACGTGCTCGACTTCGACTCCGACCTCTACGGCGCTGAGATCACCGTCGAGTTCGTGCGGTACCTGCGCGGCAATGTGCGTTTCGCCGGCATGCCCGCCCTCATCGCTCAGATGGCCGACGACGTCGAGACGGTTCGCGGCCTGCTGTTGTAGCCCCCGCCGCTTCGCGGCCGTCCCTAGTTCGTTCTGGCGTCCTCCCGAGGCCCCGTGCCTGACTCCAGCCGCAGCGCAACGGCGTACCGTGAGCGAATGCCCTCACAGAACGCAGGATCCAGCGCGGTCACCGGAACGGGTCGGCGCGCCCTGGTCACCGGAGCCACCGGATACATCGGCGGTCGCCTCGCCCCCCGTCTCGTCGAGGCGGGCTTTGACGTGCGCGTCTTCGTGCGCAACCCGGACAAGCTCATCGGCGTTCCGTGGGCCGACACCGTCGAGGTCGCCCAGGGCGACCTGACCGATCGCGAGTCGGTCGGCGCGGCGATGGCGGATGTCGACGTGGTCTACTACCTGGCGCACGCCATGGCCGGTCGCGGCGACTTCGAGAAGGCCGAACTCCAGGCCGCGCAGACGGTCGCCACCGCAGCCGCCGCGGCGGGCGTGAAGCGGATCGTCTACCTCGGCGGGCTCCACCCGGAGGGCGACCTGTCTCGTCACCTGGAGTCCCGAAAGAAGGTGGGCGACACGCTCCTGGCGAGCGGTGTGCCGACCGTCGCCCTCCAGGCGGGGGTGGTGATCGGATCCGGCTCGGCCTCGTTCGAGATGATCCGTCACCTGACCGACGTGCTGCCCTACATGCCGGCGCCCAAGTGGGTGCGCAATTTCATCCAGCCGATCGCCGTCCGCGACGTGTTGCACTACCTGCTGGGTTCGGCCGATGCCCCGACCGACGTCAACCGCACATTCGACATCGGCGGCCCCGACGTGTTGCGCTACGGCCAGATGATGAACGGCTACGCGGTCGAGGCGGGTCTCAAGCAGCGGCCGATCGCCCCTCTTCCCGTGCTGACCCCGTGGCTCGCCTCGCAGTGGGTCAACCTCGTCACTCCCATTCCTCGCGCCCTTGCCGTGCCGATCATCGAGTCGCTCCAGTACGACTGCGTGGTGCGCGAGAACGACATCGAGGCACTCATTCCGGCCCCGGAGGGCGGACTGACCGGTTACCGCCGTGCCGTGCGCCTCGCGCTCGGCAAGATGCGAGACGGCGAGGTCGAGACGAGCTGGCAAGACTCGTCGATCTACGGGGCCCCGAGCGATCCGCTTCCGAGCGACCCCGACTGGTCGGGACACACCGTCTACACCGACGATCGTGAGCGCGACACTGTGGCGAGCCCGGAAGAACTGTGGAAGGTCATCGAGAGCATCGGTGGCGAGAACGGGTGGTACTCGTTCCCGCTCGCCTGGGCCACCCGAGGGTGGATGGACCGGCTGGTCGGGGGAGTGGGGCTGCGGCGCGGGCGGCGGAGCGCGACCTCGTTGCGCCCGGGCGACGCCCTGGACTGGTGGCGTGTGGAGAAGATCGACCGGGACCGATTCCTCCGCCTCCGCGCCGAGATGAAGGTGCCGGGCAAGGCCTGGCTCGAGATGTTCGTCGAGGAGCGTCCCGGCGGCTCTCACTACCGCCAGCGCGCCGTGTTCTTTCCACAGGGGCTGAGCGGCAGACTGTACTGGTTCGCGATCCTGCCCTTCCACGGGGTCATCTTCTCGGGCATGCTGAATAGGATCGCCGCAACGGCCGAGCAGGGCACGGTTGCCGATGGCACCGAAGCCACTCGGACCGATGTCGCCGCGCAGAAGGGTAATTGATGACGATGAGCGAGAAGCTGGTATTCCTCGGAGACAGTCTGACCGAGGGCGGTGACTGGCAGGCCTGGTTCCCGGGCGACGATGTCGTCAACCTCGGCGTCGGGGGCGACACGACCGCCGATGTCCAGGCGCGACTCGACGCGGTGGTCGCAGCCGACCCCGACTCGATCGTCCTCCTCATCGGCACGAACGACTTCGCCTCCAAGCGGTCGGTCGAACAGGTCGTGCGCGCCGTCGAGACGATCCTCGTCGATCTGCGTCGCATGCTGCCGGGCGTCCGGCTCCTGTTGCAGTCCATCGCGCCGCGCCAACCGGAGTTCAGCGACCGCATTCGCGACGCAAACCGACACCTGCGCCAATTCGCGGCAACCGTCCGCGCTCAGTATCTCGACCTCTGGCCCGCTCTGGCGACCGACGGGATCCTGAACCCCGACTTCACCGACGACGGCCTCCACCTCACGCAGGCCGGGTACGACGCCTGGCTCGACGAGCTCCGCCCAGGGCTTGAGCGACTGCGCGAAGAACCGCCGATGAGCCGCCCCATCACGATCATCCGCCAGCCGTAGTCGCCGGTAGGCTGGGGCCATGCCCACACCCCAGAAGGCTGCGTTCTTGCGGCCTGCCCTCGCCCCGGGGCTCCTCGCCGCCGTGGCGCTCGTGGCCGGGGCTACCCTGATCCATTCGCCGGCCTTCGTCGGGTTCCGATACGTGGTGTCGATCCTCGCGTTGATCGTGCTCGTCTTCGCCTGGCGTGGGCGGGCGTACCTCTATCTGCCGTTCCTGGCCGCCATCGCCGTCGTCTGGAACCCGGTGTGGGTCATTCCCCTCACCGGCCAGCTGTGGCAGGGCCTGCAGTTCATCGCAGCGGCCGTGTTCATCGCGGCGGGCATCCGGATCAAGGTGCCGTCGCCCGAAGCGACGTCGACGGGCCCGGGCTCCCGGTCTCCGCAACCTCGCTGAGCCGGATCCTTGTCACCTTTCGGGGTGAGCGCACCCCGTTCGCATCAGTAGGTGCGAATCAGAGTAAAATCGTGTGATTGCACGAACGGCCAACCCGGGCCGTCGCAAGACTGGAGTATGAATGGGCACGGAGATCGTCGACCAAGCGGAGAGTCCCCTCTTGACCCCCCGCTCGAAACCCGACGGTCGAGAGCTCACTCTCCATCGAGACGACCTCGTGATCCGCAAGGGGCAATACACGCTCCTCAACGGGCACCTGACTCCGCAGCAGTCCATGCTCGAAGACCTGGCGTTCGTCAAACGCGTGCTCGACGAGGCGCGTATTCCGCACCTCCTTGTGCGCGGCAACCACGACCGACCGGTGATCGCGCTCGAGATCACTCGTCGTGCCGAGTTCGAAGAGGCCCTTGCGGCCGCCGCCGGAACCGAGCCGTTCTATTCAAAGCCCGGAAAGCAGCGTGCCCAACTCGTCTCGACCGACGGCCTCGGCCCTGAGTCGGAGCGCGTCCTGCGCATCTACCGCCCCCGGGTCGAACCCATCGGCCGCCTCCGCTACGGTGCCGGATCCGCGATCCAGATCGAATTCTGGATCATGACCGAGACCGAAGTGCTGGCTCCGGTCGAGAACTCGCTCATGCGCCGCGAGCTACCCCGCGGTGAAGCCGTCGAAACGCCGATCGAGCGCTACGGCATGGACTGGGTGACGCTCGAGCACATGTTCGACGATCACGCCACCGACATCACTTTCGAGATCGACATGGTCTTCTCCTGGGTCGACGGCAACTCCGTCGAGTACCAGCGCGCGCGAGCCGCGCGAGCGACGAGCCACGTGGTGGGGGAGGGCGACGACTCCGTGGCCCGCTTCCGCCAGATCGACGAGCTCAAGTACGCCCTGCGATCGGTCTACATGTTCGCGCCGTGGGTGCGGAACATCTACATCGCGACCGACTCACCCGCACCCGAATGGCTCGCCGACCACCCGCGCGTGCGCGTGGTGCGAAGCGAGGAGTTCTTCGCCGACCCCTCCGTGCTGCCGACCCACAACTCGCAGGGCGTCGAGTCGCAGCTGCACCACATCAAGGGTCTCAGCGAGCACTTCCTCTACTCGAACGACGACATGTTCTTCGGGCGTCCCGTCTCACCGGGAATGTTCTTCTCGCCGGGCTCGGTGACGAAGTTCATAGAGGCTGCGACGCGAATCGGCCTCGGCCTCAACAACGCCGAGCGCAGCGGGTTCGAGAACTCCGCGCGTGTCAATCGCGCGCTTCTGCAGCAGCGGTTCGGTCGGGTCACGACCCGGCACCTCGAGCACACGGCGGCGCCGCTTCGAAAGAGCGTGCTGACCGAGATGGAGCACGAGTTCGCCGAAGAGTTCCGGGCAACCGCCGCATCGCCGTTCCGGGCCGCCTCGAACATCTCGGTGACGAACTCGCTGTACCACTACTACGCCCTGATGACGGGCCGTGCGATCGTGCAAGAGAATGCCAAGGTCAGCTACGTCGACACCACGATGGTGTCGGGGCTCGCATTCCTCTCGGAGCTGCTGAAGAAGCGGTCGTACGACTTCTTCTGCCTCAACGACGGATCGTTCCCCGAGGTGACCGACGAAGAGCGCACCGCTGTCGTCACCGACTTCCTGGAGCGCTACTTCCCGTTCAAGGCTCCCTGGGAGGCCTGAGGGTCGTTTTCGGCGGCTACACCCGCCCTACAGGGTGCCGATCGGGCCGGTCAGCGACAGGTCGCGCGTCGGCACGACGATCTCGGCCGTCTGCTCGGCACGGTGACGCGGACGCGCCTCAGGAATCCGGATGCCGGCGGCTTCGAGCTTGGCGGCGACCTGCTCCGGCCCGACGTACTCGCCGACCGTGCGGTAGCTCCCGATCGGCACGACCGAGTTGACGATCGTCTCCGGGTAGACGTGCATCAGGTTGTACGACTGGGCACCGTCTTGACCACGCGTGGCATCGGTCGGGATGTTCAGGTCAGCCGTGTAGCACGTAGCCGACGCCACTGAAACCGGAACCCCGGCGAACATCGCGTTGGTCGAGAAGTGCAGGTGGCCCGCGATGATGGAGCGGACGTCGCTGCCCTCGATGACCTCGGCGAGAGCCGCCTGATCGCGGAGTTCGACCAGGACCGTGAGGTCTTTGATGCTGGGAACGGGCGGGTGGTGCATGGCGAGGATCGTGCCGTCGGGAGCATTCGTCGAGAGTTCTTCGGCGAGCCAGTCGAGCTGGTCTCCGCTGAGTTCGCCGTAGTGCTTGCCGGGAACGGTGGTGTCGATGGTGATGACTCGGAGGCCATTGACGTCGTAGACGAGGTCGACCGGTCGAGAACTCGGGATCTGGCCGAAGAGCTCCTGTCGGAAAGCACCACGATCGTCGTGGTTGCCCATCGCCCAGATGATCTGCGCTCCCAGACGAGAGGCGATCGGCTCGATGAGCTGACGGAGCTTGCGGTACGCACCCGCCTCGCCCTTGTCGGCCAGATCTCCGGTGACGACAATGGCCTCGGGCCGGGCACCGGAGTCTTCGAGCTCGGCCATGATCTGGCGGAGCCTCGATTCGCTGTCGACGTCGCCGTAGAGGTCGCCGTCACCCTCGATGAGGTGGGTGTCGCTGAGGTGAAGGAGGAAGTGGTCGGGCCGAGCATGCTCGGCCGTGCGGAGACCCATGGTTCTCACATTCGCGAATAACTTGTGTAGCAGGCTGACGTGGACGACCTTGACGCTCACGCTTGTGCATTGTGTTCGGAGACAAGTTCACCATCGGTGGGCTGGTCGTACGGTGAACGTCACCGCGCGAGTCGGTAAACCGTGCCTGAACATGTCTTGAACCCGCTCGACACTAGTCGGGCATCTTTCACGGGGCGAGGCCCCCGTTCGAGTCGTTGGCGAGTTATTGCCCAACTCAATGGGTCAGGGCAGAAAAGCGGACACGAAAAAGCGGGCCACCCGAAGGTGACCCGCTAGTCGAACTGGCGAACCGAGACTTACGCGTCGGCGCCGACGATGTTGATGACCTTGCGGCCGCCCTTGGCACCGAACTCGACGCTGCCCGCGGCGAGG
>NZ_LMNV01000002.1:578305-578475 GCF_001423105.1 Frondihabitans sp. Leaf304 | reverse complement strand
GTCGCGGCCGTTACGGGTGGATGATGCGCCCTTTTTATGTGCCATGAGTTGTCAGCCCCTTCTTCTACTTTGTGGTGATCGCGGTGATCTTGACGCGGGTCAGGTCGGCACGGAAGCCCATGCGACGCTTGTAGCCGGTCTTGTTGCGGTAGTTCTGGATGACGATCTTG
>NZ_LMNV01000002.1:572356-578211 GCF_001423105.1 Frondihabitans sp. Leaf304 | reverse complement strand
GAATCGTTCCGACCTCGACGCGCTCCTGACGACCACCGGCGCGCACGATTGCGAATGCCATGGGTACTCCAGAAAAACAGATCTGCGTGAGCAGAAGAATGAGGATGCCCGGATCGCCGGGCAACTTCGATAGTCTTTCACAAATGTCACGACCGATCAAACTTCACACCCCGCCCGCCTTCACGGCCGACATCGTGGCCGACGCCCGCGAGCGCATCGGTGAGATCCTGGACGACCTCGCCCGGCTGACGACGGAGTACAGCTCTGACATCGAGGTCTGGGGCTCTGCGGTCACGACCGCCGGGTGGGAGATCGCCCGTCTCGGCCAGTGGCTCGGGCTCGAGGGTGAGGCCGTCCTACTCCTCGGCGGTTCGTCGTACCCCGACATCGCTGAGCACGAGGGCACGAGCGCCTCCAACGTGTACAACCGCGTCGGTAAGTCTCTGACGCTGGCTCCCTATGCCAAAGCCGCGGGCGCCACCACGCGGGTGACGGCGGAGGGACTGGAGGCGGCGAGGCGCGACTACGCACTCGAGGATCCCGCGGCGGCCTCGCTCGAAGCGGACGACAGGGCCGCAGACGGCTCTCTTGCCGACCGGATTCCCCGGATCCTCGTCTCCGGCCCGGTCAAGGCGACGGCGATCGTGGCGGCTCTGCCCGACTATCGGCGGTCGAGCGTGTTGTCGACGCTGTCGATCCTGGCTCGCGAAGGCGCCGTGACCCGGGTGGGCCACGGCGTCTATGCGCTTCCATCGCGAGAGGGCGACGAGACGGTCGAGCCCGGCTAAGCCAGGCCGAACTCGGTCAGCTCGGCGTCATCGAGCATTCTCGACCGGATCAGGAACCGCTTGCCCTCCGGGCTCTCGACGCTGAAGCCGGCTCCGCGCCCTGCGACGACGTCGATTGTGAGGTGGGTGTACTTCCAGTACTCGAACTGGCTGCGCGACATGAAGACCTCGATCGGGTCGACCCCCTCCACGTACAGATCTCCGAGATGGACGTCGACGGCACCCACTCGAAAGAACCCGACCGGGTAGCACATGGGCGAGGATCCGTCGCAGCAGCCGCCGGACTGATGGAACATGAGCGGTCCGTGCTTCGCCGTCAACTCGACGAGGAAGGCGGCTGCCGCGGGTGAGACGTCGACCCGCGACAGCGCCCGCTCGGGAGGCGGCGCCTGGTCAGACGCCGCCTCGGGCTCGGTGTCGATCAAAAGAACCCCATGGGCCCGTCGGCGTACGACACCAGCAGGTTCTTCGTCTGCTGGTAGTGATCGAGCATCATCTTGTGGTTCTCCCGACCGATGCCCGACTGCTTGTAGCCGCCGAATGCCGCTCCCGCCGGGTACTGGTGATAGGTGTTCGACCAGACGCGGCCGGCCTGGATGTCACGACCGGCGCGATAGAGCTGGGCGCCGTTGCGCGACCAGACCCCGGCACCGAGGCCGTACAGGGTGTCGTTGGCGATCTTGATCGCATCGTCGTAGTCGTTGAAGCTCGTCAGTGACAGCACGGGCCCGAAGATCTCCTCCTGGAAGATTCGCATCGAGTTCTTCCCCTCGAAGATGGTCGGATTGACGTAGTACCCCTCCGTCAGGTCGCCGCCGAGATCAGCGCGATCGCCGCCCAGCAGGAGCTTCGCGCCCTCCTGCTTGCCGATGTCCATGTAGCTGAGGATCTTCTCGAGCTGGTCGTTCGAGGCCTGGGCGCCGATCATGGTGTCGAGCGACAGCGGGTTGCCCTGCTTCACCTGCTTGACGCGCTCGAGGCCGTCGGCGACGAAGCCGTCGTAGATGGACTGCTGCACGAGTGCCCGTGACGGACAGGTGCAGACCTCACCCGAGTTGAGGTTGAAGAAGGTGAAGCCTTCGAGGGCCTTCGAGTAGAAGTCATCCTTCTCGTCGGCGACGTCGGCGAAGAAGACGTTGGGGCTCTTGCCTCCGAGCTCGAGCGTGACCGGGATGAGGTTCTCGGAGGCCATCTGCATGATGAGGCGGCCCGTCGTGGTCTCGCCGGTGAACGCGATCTTGCGGATGTTGGGGTGCGACGCGAGCGGTGCCCCCGCCTCGACGCCGAAGCCGTTGACGATGTTGAGAACGCCGTCGGGGAGCAGGTCGGCGATCAGCTCCATGAAGACGTGGATCGAAGCGGGCGTCTGCTCGGCCGGCTTCAGCACGACGCAGTTGCCGGCGGCGAGGGCCGGGGCGAGCTTCCACACGGCCATCAGCAGCGGGAAGTTCCAGGGGATGATCTGGCCGACCACGCCGAGCGGCTCGTGAAAGTGATACGCCACCGTGTCGTTGTCGATCTCGCCGGTCGAGCCCTCCTGCGCGCGAATCGCGCCCGCGAAGTAGCGGAAGTGGTCGATAGCCAGCGGCACGTCGGCGGCCAGGGCCTCGCGAATCGGCTTGCCGTTGTCCCAGGTCTCGGCGACCGCGAGCATCTCGAGGTTCGCCTCCATGCGGTCGGCGATCTTGTTGAGGATCAAAGCGCGCTGCGCGATCGTCGTCTTCTTCCACGAGTCGAACGCACGCCAGGCCGCCTCGACGGCGCGATCGATATCCGCCGCGTTGCCGCGTGCCACCTCGGTGAAGACCTTGCCGTTCACCGGCGAGGGATTCTCGAAATATTGCCCGCTCGCGGGGGCGACGTACTCGCCGCCGATGAAATGGTCGTAGCGGGGCTTGAACTGCACCTTCGCGTCGGGGGTACCCGGAGCGGCGTAGGTGTTCGGAGGAGTCGTGACGGTCATTGTCGTATTCCTTTCGACGTCGTTGTCGTGCGGCATCCGTGGGTTCGATGCCTGGCGGGACTCTACGACGGCGAAGGTTGCAGACGGTTGCGGCGGGTGCTCGTGCTCCGCGCCGCAGGCATCGCTGCGGTCACAGCCGGTCGAGCCGCTCCAGCCGGGCGACGATTCCGGCTCGGCGTGGCGATCGAGCCGGCAGCAGTCCGAGAGCGGCCATCAGGATCTCTCGATCGGAATCGTCGCCCGACCTCTCGGCGAAAGCGAGGAGCACGTCGACCGATGCTCCCGTGAGGAGCGATTCACGGAGGCGCGTGGCCAGGCCGTCGCGGATGTCTTCGACGCCGGGGGCCGCGGATCCTGGGAGCACCTGGCCCGAATACGCGTCGACCGCCTGCCGGTGCGCACCCCGGTCGAGCAGGGCGTCGACACGGGCGATGTCGGTGTCGAGCGGATTCGGCAGCCGGTACGGGCGGGAGAGCGGAGCGAGCCTCGGGTCGAGCACCTCGAGCGCGTGTCGGAGCCGCACCATCTCGGCCCGGAGAGTCGTGACCGCCGAGGCGTCACCGTAGACGAGCGCTGATAACTCCTCAGCACCGATTCCGCGAGGGTGGGCCGACAGGATCGTGATGATCTCGCTGTGTCGGGCCGTGAGCGAGACGATGCGTCGGCCGTCCGAGATCATGGCGGTGTCACGGCCGAGCGTGCTCAGGGTCGCCGACGCGCTCGGCTTGGACCGGGCCGCGCGACTGTGAGGCGGAGTAGTGCGCCGTGATGCGCGAAGGCGCGACACGAGCATCTCCGACTCCATAGCGGCGGCGGTCGCCTGCAGCAGAGGCAGCGTGTGATCGGCGACGGCGCGGTCGTCGCCCGTGATGTCGAGAAAGCCGAGGATCCGACGCGTCACCGGGTCGTGAATGGGCACCGCTGTGCAGCTCCATTGCTGCACGAAGACATTGAAGTGCTCCGACCCGCGGATCTGCATGCCGTGGTCGAGCACCAGAGCCGTGCCGGGAGCCGAGGTTCCTACTCGGCTCTCGGCCCAGCCCGCCCCTTCGACGAAGCGCATACCCTCTGCCTGGCGCTTCGCCGAGTGATCCCCCTCCACCCACAGCAGGCGGCCCCGTTCGTCGCCGAGGGCCACCAGCAGCCCCGAGCCCTCGATGTCGGCGAGCAGCAGGGTGCGCACCACCGGCAGGAGAAGAGCCAGGGGATGGTCGCGTCGGTAGTCGCCGAGGTCGGACTCGGGCAGCTCGAGTGAGGGGAGCAGTCGTTCCGGGTCGAGGCGGCGGCGGCGGGCTCGCTCCCACGACTCGGCGACGAGGCGCCCGTGGGGGTCGTGATGGTCGGTAGCGTCGCGGGAGTCGAAGGCCTTGCTGGGGGTGGCGCCGCGTCCGCTTCGGACAGGGGCGAGCCACGGGTTCGACCCCGGGGAGCCGGCTGCGCCGCGGCCTGTAGCCATTCCGCACCAATCGTCGTCGATTGTTCGGGCCGCGCGGGGCGTCCCGTCGTGATGGAATCAGCCTACGTCGCGTTCGGCGCTCCGGGGGCGCCGGTTCAGAGAACTAGCGAAACCGGGCGGATTCGGCTCAGCCCGAGGGGAAAAGGGGCATTTCTGCCAGAGTTCTGAACCGACGTCACGCGGCGCAGGCGAGACAGAGCGCCGCCATCGGCCGGGCTCCCAGACGCGCGGCCGGAATCGGCAGGTCACACGAGATGCAGAAGCCGTACGTTCCGGCGTCGAGTCGAGCGAGAGCAGCCGCAGCCTCGTCGGCCCGCTGCTCGGCCGACCGCCGGATCGCCTCCAATTGCGAGCGTTCGTAGGCGATCGTCGACCCCTCGGGGTCGTGCTCGTCGTCGACATTCGACGACTCGCGCGCCTCGCTGACGGCGGAGATATCGAGCGTCAGGCGGCCGGCCAGAGCGAGTGCGTCGGCGTGAATGGCGTCGAGACGATGACGGATCGCAGGATCCTCGTGGTCGCCGACAGGGTCTGTCACGAGGGCCGCTCAGCCCTTCGTGATCGCGGGCACTTCTTCACCCGGGCGGGGCGGTTCGGGCGGGGTTCCGGTGCCGAACGGTCGGCCGCCGAGGTCGTCGCGCCCGTGCGGCTCGAGCCAGCCGCTCTCGGTCGGGCCGAGGGGCACGATCTTCGTCGGATTGATGTCGCTCTGCACGATGTAGTAGTGCTTCTTGATCTGATCGAAGTCGATCGTGTCGCCGAAACCCGGGGTCTGGAAGAGGTCGCGCGCGTAGGCCCAAAGCGCGGGCATCTCGATCAGCTTGTTGCGGTTGCACTTGAAGTGGCCGTGATAGACCGCGTCGAAGCGGGCGAGGGTCGTGAAGAGGCGGATGTCGGCCTCGGTGATGGTGTCTCCGACGAGGTAGCGCTGGTCGGTGAGGCGCTCTTCGAGCCAGTCGAGGCGGTCGAACAGGCGGGTGTAGGCGCGCTCGTAGCTGCCCTGCGATCCGGCGAATCCGGCACGGTAGACGCCGTTGTTGACGTCGCGGAAGATGATCTCGGCGACGTCGTCGATTTCGTCGCGAAGGTGCTCGGGGTAGAGGTCGGGAGCACCCTCGCGGTGAAAGTCGACCCACTCGGTGGCGAAGTCGAGGGTGATCTGCGGGAAGTTGTTAGTGACCACCTTTCCGCTCGGCACGTCGACGATGGCCGGCACGGTGATTCCGCGCGGGTAGTCGGGGGTCCGCTTGAAAAATGCCTCTTGGAGGCGTTCGATACCGAGTACCGGATCGCGACCGCCCTCGTCGAGGTCGAAGGTCCAGGAGCGGGCGTCGTGCGTCGGCCCGGGCAGGCCGAGCGAGATGGCGTCTTCAAGGCCGAGCAGGCGCCGCGAGATGATCGAGCGGTTCGCCCAGGGGCAGGCGCGGGCGGCTACGAGACGGTAGCGGCCCGCCTCGACCGGCCATCCGTCGACGGCGTCGCGGGTGATGCGATCCTCGATGTAGTTGGTGTCGCGGGTGTACTCCTGGCCCGGGGTGACGTAGCTGCCGGGGGTGCCCTCGTCGGTGCTCGTGCTGTTCGTGCTGTCGCTCATGTGGTTCAGCCTACGCACGGCGCCCGAGGGCGGGTCGGCGGGTGCTCTCAGTGG
>NZ_LMNV01000002.1:274743-572302 GCF_001423105.1 Frondihabitans sp. Leaf304 | reverse complement strand
GGGTGCTGCAGCACCCGCCGACTCCTGGAAACACCCGCCGACCCGGCCGGGCGCGATCATGGGCCGACCCGGCCGGGCGCGATCACGGGCTGACCAGGCCGGCGTCGAGACCGTCGCTGACCGAGGCGTCGACCCCCTCGCCGAGCGAACCGCCCGCAACCCGCCCTGCCTGCCAGTCTCGCCAGAGCGTTTTTAAATCCCACGCGTTGTCGGCCTCGAGCGAGATGCCGCGTTCGCCCGTGCGCCTCGTGCGGCCCTGGATCAGCAGCAGCTTCGTGCCGAACAGGAGGGAGCCGGCGCGATTCTGCGCCTCTTCGAAGAAGGTCGAGTCGGAGCACCCCGACCCGTCGTCGAGGCTGATGAAGACGACGCGCTTGCCGCTGCGCATCGGCGGCGTCTGCGTGGCGATGCGGATTCCGGCGACGAGCACGGTCGTGCCGTTCCAGTTGTTCCGCAGGTCGGCGGCTCGGATCACTCCGAGGTCGTCGAGCATCGGCCGGTAGCTCTCGATGACGTGCTCGCCGACCTCGAGCGAGAGGATGTCGAGCTCGCGGCTGACCCGCTCACGGACAGAGACGTCGGGGGTGCCGATCGGCACCGACGACGATTCGTCGACGTCGAAGTCGAGCTGGTTGAGGGCGTCGGTGGCCTTCGGGCGGGAGGCTCTGCCGGTCAGCTGCCGAATTCTCGCCAGGACGTCACCCCGCGTGCGCCCCTCACCGCCGAGGGAATCGAGGGCGCCCACCTGGCCGAGCCGCTCGAAGAGCCGTCTCGACGGGGTCGCCCTCTGGTAGAAGTCGGCGATCGAGGTGAAGGGGCGGTTCTCGAGGATCCGGGTCACCTCGGCCTCCGTGATGCCCTGCACGTCGACCAGAGAGAGACGAATGCCGAGCTCGCCGGGGTACGAGCGGGCGACAGGGGTGCGCGGGGGCTTCACCCGCTCGACGTGGAAGACGTCGCTCGACGCATTGACGTCGAGCGGCAGGACGGGGATGCCCATGCGTTTCGCCTCGGTCAGCAGCAGGCGCTTGGGGTACATGCCGGGATCGTGGGTGAGGATGCCGGCGAGGAACTCGGCCGGGTAGTGGGTCTTGAGCCAGGCGCTCTGATAAGTGGGCAGGGCGAAGGCGGCGCCGTGCGCCTTGCAGAAGCCGAATGACCCGAAGCCCTTGAGCACACCCCAGATGCGATCGATCTCTTTCTCGGTGAACTTCGAGCGGCCCTGCGCGTCGCGGTTGTCTCGCGTCTTTTGCCGGAACTCGTCTTCGAGGTCGTCGCGCTTCGTCATGGCGCGTCGCATCTCGTCGGCCTCGGCGAGCGAGATGCCCATGGTGGCGTTCAAAATGCGAAGCACGTGCTCGTGGTAGATCACCACCCCGTAGCTGTCTTGGAGGAACTCGGCGAACGAGGGGTGCAGATAGTCGGGCTGCTGAAAACCGTGCTTGGTGTCGAGGTAGGGCGCGACCATGTTGCCCTTCATCGGGCCGGGCCGGAACAGCGAGATGTCGGCGATGAGGTCTTCGTACTGGTCGGGCTGCATCTTGCCGATCAGCTCGCGCTGCCCGGGACTCTCGATCTGGAACATGCCGAGGGTGTGGGTGGTGCGGATCGCCTCGTAGGTGGGCTCGTCGTCATGGGGGATCGCGTCGAGTTCGATGCGGCCCTGCCGGTTGACGTAGGGCACATCGAGGGGGAGTGCACCGGCGAGGGCCGTGCGCGGGCCGTTGATGCGCTCGATCTCGTCGAGCGCGAAGGCCATCGACGACTGCATGCGCACGCCGAGCACGTCGAGTTTGAGCAGGCCCGCGTCGTTCATGTCGTGCTTGTCGAACTGGCTCATCGGAAGCCCCATGCCGCTCGGCTGCACTGGGGTCATGCTGAGCAGGTCGGAGTCGCCGAGGATCACGCCGCACGGATGCATCGAGATGTGCCGGGGGAGTCGGTCGAGTCGCTCGGTCAGGTCGACGAGCAGCTCGATCTGGTCGTTTTCGCGAGCGAGATCGGCGATCTCGCGCAACTCGGGCTTCTCGGCGAGGGCGGTGCGGAAGTCGCGGGCGTTCGATCGCCAGACGTTCTTCGCCACCAGGTCGATCTGCTCGTCGTCGAGGCCGAGAGCGAGCCCTGCGTCGCGGACGGCCCCACGCCCGCGGTAGGTCGACTGCATCGACATCAGGGTGACCCGGTTGCTGCCGTAGCGGTCGAAGATGGCCCGGTAGATCTCGTGTCGCCGGGCCGACTCGACGTCGATGTCGATGTCGGGGAGCGTCTCGCGCTTGTTGCCGAGGAACCGCTCGAACAGGAGGTCGTGCTCGAGTGGATCGACGTTGGAGATGCGCAGCAGGTAGGTGACGAGGCTGCCCGCGCCCGACCCTCGGGCGGCGTTCCGCACCCGCATATCGCGCATCAGCTGCGAGACGTCGGCCACCGTGAGGAAGTAGCTCGCGAACCCGAACCCGGTGATGGTCTTCAGCTCGTCGCGCATGCGTCGCTCGAGCTTCTCGCGCTTCGCCATCGACACGTCGCCGAACCGCTCGGTGATGCCCGCCTCGGAGCGACGCCAGAGCACCTGGTCGGGGTCGCCCTCGACACCGATCGCACTCAGCTCGGGAACCTTCGGGCGGCGCCAGCCGAGATCGGCGTCGGGGTCGAGGCGGCAGCGATCGGCGAGCTCTTCGGTTGCGGCCAGCATCTCTTCGGCACTGCGCCGATCGAGTGACGAGACGCTCGCGATCTGCTGTGCCAACTCACGCATCGCCCCGGGGCCTTTGAGCCAGGCCTGGGCGTTGGGCTGCGGTTCGAACGACCCGAGGGCGGCAAGATGCCCCGCGGCGTCGAGCACGTCGGCGGTGACGGCGCCATCGGGTTCGAGGTAGCGAACCGCGTTGCTGAGGATCGCCGGAACGCGGGCGGCGTCAGCCAGTTCGAGCATGCGGGCCGCGTGCCGCAGAGAACGGCTTTCGCCGGGTTCGGTCAGGTGGCAGACGACCTCGACGACGACACCGCCCGGCAGAAGGGTCTTCCAGTCGTCGAGCAGTGCCATGGCCTTCGCGTGATCACCACGTGACACCGCCCGGCCGACATCGGAGTCGGGACCGAGCAGCACGGTGCCGGCCGGACCGTCGTCGCCCAGCAGGAAGGCTCGGAGCCGTGAGCGGGCGATCGTCGCAACGCTGTTCGCGGTGCCGCTCGTCTTGCGTGTGGCTCGACCGTGCGCCGCACTGATGAGCCGGCAGAGGGAGGCCCACCCGGCCCCCGCCGCCACACCACCGGCGGGGGAGCCGTGAGCGAGCACCACGATGCGATCGGTGTCGGCCGCCGACCGGCCGCGTGCCGACCCGCCCTCGGCATCGGACAGGACGCCGAGCTCGACCCCGACGATCGGATCGATGCCCGCAGCCCGGCAGGCGCCGACGTGCCGGATCGCTCCGTAGAGACCGTCGCGGTCGGTGATCGCCGCCGCATCGGCCCCGCTGGCTACGGCTTGCGCGACGAGATCCATCGGCGTCGCCGTGCCGAAATGAGCGCTGAACGAGGAGGCCACGTGCAGGTGCGTGAATGCCATGCGACCCCTCTCGTTCGAACGTGTGTTCGAACAGTGTAGGTCACGCGACCGACACGGATCAACGAGCTCACAGGCCGCCGTATGGCAGTCTGTCGTGATGCCTTCACCGGGAAATCGACGCGCCCTGAGACTGCTGGCGCACCCCCGGATCCTTCTCGCCGTCAAAGCGGCTCTCGCCGCGGCGCTCGCCTGGTGGATCGCGCCGCACGTGCCGGGCACTGCTGCCGACTACCCCTACTACGCGCCGCTCGGGGCCGTCGTGAGCATGTATCCGACGGTGAAGGCATCGCTGACGCAGGGCATCCAGACACTCGCCGGGCTAGTGCTCGGTATCGGCCTCGCGGCGGTCGTCGTGGCCCTCGGCAACCCGACGGTGCTGACTGTCGCCCTGGTGATCGGCGTCGGCGTGCTGCTCGGCGGGCTGCCGCTGCTCGGGGCCGGTCGCGACTGGGTGCCGATGGCCGGGCTGTTCGTGCTGCTCATCGGTGGCTCCGACAGCGAGGACTACTCGTGGGGCTATGCGGTGCAGATGCTCGTCGGCATCGTCGTGGGCGTGGTGATCAACTTCACGGTCGTGCCCCCGCTCTACTCGGGTGACGCCCGTGATCGACTGCAGCGCCTCCACTCCGAGCTGGCCGACCGGGCCGACGACCTCGCCGGAGTGTTCCGCGCCGACTGGCCCCTCGACGGCGACGAGTTCGAGAGCCGCATCGAATCGCTGCCCGTGACACTCGCCCGGGTGCGAGCGGCCGTCGACTACGGCGACGAATCGCAACGGTGGAACCCCCGCCGCCGACGCCGGATCGACCTCAGCGACGACCGCGACCGGCTCCGCATCGCCGAGCGGATTGCCTTCCACCTGCGCGACGCCGCCGAAGTGACCGGCGAGCTGGCACGACGCGGCGCCGATCCCGACCGGCGGGTCGAGAGCCCAGGATCCGCGGTCACCGACCCCCTCGCCACGTTGTACGCCGCCCTCGCCGACGCCATCCGGGTCCACGACGATCGCGCCCGGCCGATCTCTCGGGCCGAGGCCGCCCTCGACGACGCCTGGTCCGCTCTCGACGCCGGCACGAACCCCTCGCCGCGCCGGGTGGCGGAAGAAGCGTCGGTCGCGCTGTCGGCGTCGCGGATCCTCGTCGCCCTGGCAAGCTGACCGGGTGACACGCACCACTTGACCGATGCCGACACGATCAGGCGCGGAGCAGTACGGTTGACGCTGGCATCGTGGCCTCTCGCGCCCGTGACCGCACCCGACCTCCGCCGGGAATTCTCGCCTGACGAGCGCGTTGAGACACATGGCCCGTTTCTACGGGCTTCACTTCGGAAAGGACGTCCATGAATTCCCGCACCGCGACTCGCCCCGAGCAGACCGTCTGATGACGGAGACGAGCACACTCATCATCCTCGGCGCTTCCGGTGACCTCACCGAGCGCCTCCTCCTCCCCGGTCTCGCGAGCCTGCTCAAGAGCGACCGCGGCGTCGACGTCAAGCTGATCGGGACGGGCCGCTCCGAGCGCTCGACCGACGAGTGGGACGACGTCGTCAAGACGGCCTTCAACGGCGACGCCGGCAGCGACCTCGCCAAGCGGACCCTCGCCTCCAGCGAGTACATCCAGGGCGACCCGACCGACCCCGAGCACCTCAAGAAGCTGTTCGCGGCCTCCGAAGGCGCGCCGGTCATGTACTTCGCGCTTCCGCCCGCCATCTCGACCAAGGTCATCAAGGCCCTGGAAGAGATCGATGTTCCCGACGGACTCCGCCTGGCACTCGAGAAGCCCTTCGGCAGCGACGAGCAGGGCGCCCGCGACCTGAACGAGGAGCTCCTCAAGGTCATCCCCGAAGAGCGCATCCACCGCACCGACCACTTCCTCGGTCGCTCGACGGTGCTCGACATCATCGGCCTCCGCTTCGCGAACCGCCTCTTCGAGCCGGTCTGGAACGGCGACAACATCGAGAAGGTCGAGATCTTCTACGACGAGGTCCTCGGCCTCGAGGGTCGCGCGCAGTACTACGACAAGGCCGGCGCCCTGATCGACATGATCCAGAGCCACCTGCTGCAGGTGCTCGCGATCATCGCCATGGACGCCCCGTCGTCGATCGACTCGATCGAGCTCCGCAGCGAGATCGCCCGCGTCCTCCGCGCCACCTGGGTGAAAGACAACGATCCCGTCGCCTCCAGCCGCCGCGGCCAGTACGCCGCCGGCACCATCGACGGCAAAGACGTTCCCGCCTACTCCGACGAAGACGGAGTCGACAACGAGCGCCAGACCGAGACCCTCGCCGAGGTCGAGTTCGAGATCAAGACGCGTCGCTGGGCCGGCGTGCCGTTCATCCTGCGCTCCGGCAAGGGCATGACCAAGGTGCGCAAGGAGGTGCTGATCACGTTCAAGCCCGTGCCGGTGCTTCCCGCAGGACTCAAGGGCGCCTCCAGCCCCGATACGCTGCGCATCGAGATCAGCCCCGAGACCCTCGAGCTCGGCGTCACCACCAACGGCCAGGGCAACCCGTTCTCGCTCGAGAAGTCGGTCTTCAAGACCGACCTCGGCAAGCCCGAGCTGACCCCCTACGGCGAGGTGCTCTCGGGCATCTTCCACGACGACCCGACGCTGTCGATCCGCGGCGACGTGGCCGAGCGCTGCTGGGCTATCGTGCAGCCGGTCATCGACGCGTGGCAGGCCGACGACGTGCCGCTCGAGAAGTACCCCGCGGGTTCGTCCGGGCCGGAAGGCTGGACCACCTCGAAAGAGGCGTGACCCTCGCGCGTCTGATGTGACGCGAATCGGCCAAAGCGACGTGGCGTGCCATGGCGCTTTGGCCGATTCGTGTTTGCAAGCGCGTGCGTCTGCGGACGCGGTCGGTCAGGCCTGACTCGCGAGCCGTCGGGCGTCGCCTCCGCGCGAGTGCTCGATCGCGGCGTCGATGGCGTCGGCCGCGCGCACGAGGGCCAGGTGCGACAGTGCCTGCGGTGTGTTGCCGACGTGGCGCCCCGTGGCCACCTCGATCTCTTCGGAGAGCATGCCGACGTCGTTGGCGAAGCCGACGAGGCGATCCATCAGACGGGTCGCATCGTCGATGCGGCCGCTGCGACCGTACTGCTCTGCGAGCCAGAACGAGCACGCGAGGAACGGGTTTTCGGTGCCGGCCAGGCCATCGACACCCGACTCGGTGCGGTATCGGAGAAGCAGGCCGTCGTGCAGGAGGTCTTCCTCGATGGCCTTGACCGTGCCGAGCATGCGCGGGTCGTGGGCGTCGACATAACCGACCTGCGCGAGCTGCAGCAATGACGCATCAACCTCTTTCGAGCCGTAGTGCTGCACATAGCAGTTGCGCTCGGCGTCGTAGCCGTGCTCCTCGATCTCGTCGCGCACCTTCTCGCGGAGTTCGAGCCACCGGTCGACGGGGCCCTCGAGGTGGAACTGCTGCACGCCGCGAATCGCCCGATCGAGTGCCGCCCAGATCATCACCCGCGAGTGTGTGAAGTGCTGCGCCTCGCCGCGGATCTCCCAGATGCCGTTGTCGGGCCGCGACCAGTTGTCTTCGACGTACGACATGAGGGCCCGTTGCAGCGACCACGAATCAGCCCCCTCTTCGACGCCGAGCTCGCGAGCGTCGTGAAGAGCGACCATCACCTCACCGAAGACGTCGCCCTGATATTGCGTGAAGGCGCCGTTGCCGATGCGCACCGGCGCAGCCCCCTGGTAGCCCGGCAGCTCGTCGATGGTCGTCTCGGCCAGATAGCGCTCGCCCGCCAGCCCGTACATGATCTGCACGTCGGCGGGGTCGCCGGCGATAGCGCGCAGAAGCCAGTCGCGCCAGCCGGTGGCCTCGTCGGCGAAGCCGTGCAGGATCAGCGCCTGCAGAGTCATCGATGCATCGCGAAGCCAGACGTAGCGGTAATCCCAGTTGCGCTGCCCGCCGAACTGCTCGGGCAGGCTCGTGGTGGCGGCCGCGACGATGCCGTTCGTGTCTTCGTGGGTAAGCGCTCGGAGCAGCAGGAGCGAGCGGTGCACCTCGGAGGAGTAGACGGCGGGGGCGTCGGAGTGGGAAGCCCATTCCTGCCACCACGAGACCGTGTCGAGGATCCGCGCCCCGACGTCGATCGGAGCGGGCGGCTCGCGGTGCGACGGATACCAGGTCAGCGACAGATCAACGGTCTCGCCCTCGGAGACGTCGAAGGTGGCCTCGTGGGTGTGGTCGGAGGCGGTGAGCTTGGGGCCGCGGACGACGACGGCGTCGGGCCCGGCGATCGCGATCAGTGCGGTCGTACCGGGCTCGCCCCGGCCGGCGGCGATGTCGGCGGAGTCGGGGATCTGCCGGATCCAGGGAATAGCGGTCGTGTAGGCGAAACGGATGCGCAGGTCTTCGTGCATCGTCACCGTGCCGCGGATGCCGCGGATTCGTCGGACGACATCGGCGCGCCTGTCGCCGTAGGGCATCAGGTCGATCACCTCGACCTCGCCGGTCGTGGTGACCCAGCGCGTGGTCAACACGAACGTGCTGTCGACGTACGAGCGGGTGGCTGTGGCGGCCTCATCGCTCGGCGCGACCAGCCAGCGACCGTTGTCGTCGTCGCCGAGAAGCGCGGCGAACATCGACCCCGAATCGAACCGGGGGAGGCACAGCCAGTCGATGCTGCCGTTTCGGCCGACCAGGGCGGCAGTGTGACAGTCGCCGATCAGTGCATAGTCTTCGATCGCTAGGGGCATGGGCTCATCAAATCACTCGGGAGCTTCGAATCGGTCGAACCAGGCGGCGTCAGGCGAACAGCTGCTGATCGACCTCGTCATCGAAGACACCGAGCAGCAGCCACTCGTGGCTGACCGGATCTCGGGCTAGGTCGAACGTGCCGTCGACCCTCTGCGCGCCATCGGTGAGGGGAAGGGCGTCGACTCGCCAGACCGGCATCTCGATCAGGTCGGCGCCGGCCCCGCGGGGCGCTCGTTTCGCCGATGCCCACCATGCCTGCCGGGTGATCCAGTACTCGGGCGAGCTGACCACCCCGTAGACGACGCGGCGCCAGGTGAAGCGAAGGGGTAACCCCTCATCGGTCGTCTCGACCGGTACTCGCTCGTCGATTCTCATGTGCGCCCCATTCGTCTAATTCGAAGATACGTTCGAATTCTAGAAATCGCCACCGACATTCGCGCCCGTTTCCAGCCCCCACCCGGCCCCTAACCCGGCCCCCTCCGAATTCGAAGGAGATCCGGGTGCGTGACCCCGTCGGATCCTTGTGTTTGCGTTTCGCCCGGAAGGTTTTTCCTTCAAATTCGGAAAGGCAGCCGGCCGGCCACCTGAGAAGGAAGCAGAGACTGGGAGTCCGCGGCTGAGCGCTCCCTACCCGAGACCCGCCGACCCGAGCAGAGTGAAGACATGAAGACGACAGGAAACACCATTCTCATCACCGGCGGCACCTCGGGACTCGGCCTGGGGCTCGCCCAGCGATTCGCCGCTGCAGACAACAAGGTGATCGTGGCCGGGCGCCGCGCCGAGCTGCTGCGCGACATCGAGGCGAGCAACCCGGGGATCACCGGCCTCGAGCTCGACGTCGCCGATCCGACATCGATCGCGGAGGCGTTCACGAAGGTGACCGCGTCGGATCCTGAGCTCAATGTGGTGATCACCATGGCCGGGATCATGCAGCCGGAAGACCTGCACTCGGCCGGGTTCCTCGAGACCGCCGAGAAGACGATCACGACCAACCTGCTCGGGACGATCCGCACGATCGCCGCGTTCACCGAGTTCTTGCAGACCAAGCCGGACGCCACGATCATGACCGTCACCTCGGGCCTCGCCTACACGCCGCTCGCCCTCACCCCGACGTACAACGCGACTAAGGCCGCCGTGGCCTCGTTCACCGACATCCTGCGCCTGCAGCTCGCCGACACGTCGGTCGAGGTGCTCGAGCTGGTCCCGCCGGCGGTCGCCACGACCCTGCTCGGTCAGGATCAGGACGACAGCGGGCGCGCCATGCCGGTCGACGAGTTCCTCGACGAAGTCATGTCGATCCTCACCGAGCGACCGGACGAGAAGCAGGTCATGGTCGAGCGCGTGAAGCCGCTGCGCTACTCCGAGGCCAACGGCAACTACGACCAGGTGATGCAGACGCTGGCCGGCAGCCACTAGCCGCTCAGTTCGGCTCGACGAGCCCCTTCTCGACCAGCTGATCCCAGATGCCGGCGCCGTCGGGCGCATAGATCCAGGGCACGTTGGTGGCGCGCTCGCGTTCCTCGCTCCGGGAGCGGCCACCGGCGAACACGGCCTCGCTCGACGACAGCTGGCGGATCGCCACGCCGGCCACGTTGCTCGGATGATCGCGCAGGAACCCGCCGTAGAGGTCTTCGTCGTGCTGCCCGTCGTCGCCGATGAGCAGCCATTCCATGTCGGGGAACTCCTGTGCCAGACGGGCCAGCGACTGCTGCTTGTGCTGGCGCCCCGATCGGAACCAGCGGTCGTGGGTCGGACCCCAGTCGGTCAGGAGGAGCGGACCGCGCGGGTAGAAGTTGCGAGTGAGGAACCGATAGAGCGTCGGAGCCACGTTCCAGGCGCCGGTCGAGAGGTAGATGACCGGGCAGCCGTCGTGTGTCGCGCGGAGGCGCTCGTAGAGGACGGCCATGCCGGGCACGGGCCGTCGAGCGTGCTCGTCGAGCACGAAGGTGTTCCAGGCGGCCAGGAGCGGGCGGGGGAGCGCCGTCACCATCACGGTGTCGTCGATGTCGGACACCATGCCGAATCGCACCGACGGGTCGATGACGAAGATCTCCGCCGAGACGTCGAGGGAGCCCTCGGTGCGGAGCGTGATGGTGTTCCACCCCGGCGGCAATCCCACTTCGATTCGAGCGTCGACGACTCCGCCGCGATCCGCGGTCGCGTGATGGGTGACGCCGTCGACCACCACGTCGACGACGACCTCGTCGATCGGAACGCTGGTGAAGCTCCTCCACCCGCGCACGTGCGTGTGCCCGGTGGAGCGTTTCTCGCCGTCTTTCGTCAGGAGCACCCGGCCGAGCACGCGGAACCAACCGTCGCCCCCATAGCCGACGAACGGGACGATCGTCGGGATCAGGCCGCGTCGCCGGGCATTCCGCTCGCGGAACTCGTGGATCGTGTCTTCCATGCGCGCGGCCCGGTGCAGCATCGGCTCGACGCCCTGCGAGACGACGTTCTGGGCCAGCTGGCTCTGGCCGAGGGGGCTCTGCCCGAGGGGGGTTTGCGCGAGGTTCTTGGCGAATCGGCTCGTCGAGTCGGATTTTCGGGCGGGTGGCGACTTTCGGGAGCCCAGCATTCGATCATTCTGGCACGCCGGCCGGTTCGCCCGTCCGCGACGATCAGTCGCCTGCGGCGCTCGCCAGCGCCTCGCCGACCTGCCCGCCCGGCACCTCTCGCACGGTCACCCGGTAGGCGTGCTGCTCGGCTTCGCCCGAGATGCCCTCGAGGAGGTCGGCGTCGCCCTCGGTGTGCGGGTCGAGCCAGTCCTCCATGATCTCGGCGTCGACCAGCACGGGCATCCGCTCGTGGATCTCGGCGAGCGGCCCGACGGCCTCGCGGGTCAAAATCGTGGTGCTCAGGATCCAGCGACCGGCGTCGTCCGCTGCCGCGCCCGGATTGCGCCACCACTCGTAGAGCGCACCGAAGAGCATCAGTTCGTCGTCGGGAAGGCTCACGTACACGGGGAGCTTGGATCCGTCGGCCTGCGGTACCCACTCGTAGTAGCCCGAGGCGGGGATCACGGCGCGCCTCGACACGACCGCGTCGCGGAAGGTGGGCTTCTCGGCCGCCGTCTCGATGCGGGCGTTGAAGGCGCGTGACCCTACCGAAGGGTCGTCGGCCCAGGAGGGGATGAGGCCCCATTTCGCCGAGGCCAGTCGACGGATCGGCGGCCCTCCCGCATCGTCGCCCCGGGGTGCTGCGTCGACGAGAAGACTCACCTGCGCAGTCGGGGCGATATTCCAGGAAGGCTCTGGAAGAGTGTCTCCCGTCACGTCCACGTCGAAGAGCGCCACTAGGTCGCTCGAGGCGCGCGCCATCACGATTCTTCCGCACATGACGTCCAGTCAACCGTAGGTGGACGACATCGAGGCGTCGCAACGCTTGTAAGAAGGAGAACCATTGCTCGTCACCGATGTCAATGAAGCACTGCCCGGGGGATCATCGCTGCTCAGGAACGAGCCCGTGCAGGCGAGAAGCTCTGCACGGCTCACCGGGCTCCTCGACGCCGCTGCCGGCATCATCGACGAGATCGGCTTCGAGCGTCTGACCACGGCCATGGTCGCCGAGCGGGCCGGAGCCTCCATCGGCACGGTCTACCGCTACTTTCCCGACCGTATCGCCGTCGTCGAGGCGCTGGCGGCGCGCAGCATCGCGCGCCTGCTCGAGCGGCTCGGGGCAGCGATCGGCGAGGCGGATTCGGCCGACTGGCACTCCGCCCTCGACCTCGCCATCACGGCCCAGGTCGAGATGTACCGCAGTGAGCCGGGCTTCCGCGCGATCCGCTTCAGCGAGACCGAGACGGCCGACCGCTCGGGCGATGCCGACGCGCGTCGATCGCTTTCCGATCAACTGACGTCTCACCTCGTCGACATCTTCTCTCTCGAACGCACCGCCGACCTCGAGTTCGCGATCGAGGTGGCGACCGAGATGTCGACGTCGCTCGTCGCCCGCGCGTTCCTGCACGATCCTCAGGGCGACTCGCGCTTCCTCGACGAGAGCCGGGTGGTCGTGGCGGCATATTTGAAGCGCATCCCGTCCGCCTGAGGCGATTTATGACGGCCTCGTAACACTGCCGCCGCAACTGTGGTTCAGTGTGACGACCTGGCGTGTGTCGATTTGTGGTGCCCACGAAGAAGGTGCCCGAAGAAACTGTCCATCGATGCCATGTCCAGCGAGAAGGGTCGCCCATGATCGAGTTCCGCTCGGTAACCAAGCAATATCCCGACGGAACTCGTGCCGTCGAAGACTTCAGCCTCATGATCCCCTCCCGTAAGACGACGGTCTTCGTCGGTTCCAGCGGGTGCGGTAAGACCACGATCCTCCGGATGATCAACCGAATGGTCGATCCCACCTCGGGGTCGATTCAGATCGACGGCGACGACATCGGCGGCCTCGAACCGGTGGGTCTCCGGCGCAGCATCGGCTACGTCATGCAGAACTCCGGGCTGCTTCCGCACCGCAAGGTGGTCGACAACATCGCGACGGTGCCGCTCCTCAAGGGCGTCAAGAAGGCCGAAGCAAGGATCCGGGCGCTCGAGCTGATGGACACCGTCGGTCTCGATCGCGCGTTTGCCGACCGCTACCCGAGCCAGCTCTCGGGCGGCCAGCAGCAGCGGGTCGGCGTCGCGCGGGGTCTTGCCGTCGACCCGAACATCCTGCTGATGGATGAGCCGTTCGGCGCCGTGGATCCTCTGGTTCGCTCCGACCTCCAGGAGGAACTGATCCGCCTCCAGCGCGACCTCGACAAGACGGTCGTCTTCGTGACCCACGACATCGACGAGGCCTTCTACCTGGGCGACCAGGTCGTGATCCTCAAGAAGGGTGGCCACATCGCTCAAGTCGGCTCACCCTCCGAGATCCTCGCGAACCCGGCCGACGACTTTGTCGCGGATTTCGTCGGGGCAAACCGCGGAAAGCGGGCGCTGCACATCGAAGAGACGGCGTCGGGCTCGATCGTCGTCGATGCCGACGGTCGCCCTGCGGGCACTCTGACCGGCCGAGTTCCCGTGGCGGATCGGCCTTTGTCGTGAAGTGGGTTCTCGAGAACCTTCCCTACCTCGCCGACTCGGCGTGGGCGCACCTCCAGCTAAGCATCCCTCCCATCATCCTGTCGTTCGTGTTGAGTGTGCCGCTCGGGTGGCTGGCGAACCGCTATCGGCTGTTCCGTGGGCCGCTCCTCACGGTCGCCGGTCTGCTCTACGCCATCCCTTCTCTTCCGCTGCTCGTCGTTCTCCCGCTAGTTATCGGGACTGGTCTTCGAAGCCCGGTCAATGTCATCATCGGACTCACGCTCTATGGAATGGCGCTCATGGTCCGGTCCACAGCTGACGCCCTCGAAGCCGTCGAGCCGGACGTCCGGCAGTCGGCGACCGCAATCGGATTTAGCGCCTGGGGACGTTTCTTCGCTGTCGACTTTCCGCTCGCCGGGCCGGTGCTTCTCGCAGGAATGCGCGTCGTCGTCGTGAGCACCGTAAGTCTCGTCACGGTCGGCGGTGTTCTCGGCGTCAACGGTCTCGGGCTTCTGTTCACCGACGGACTCCAGCGCGCCATCATTGCGGAGATCGTGTCCGGAATCGTGCTCACGGTCGTGCTCGCGCTCGTCCTCGACAGGCTCCTCGTTCTTCTCGGTCGGGCGCTGATGCCTTGGACGAAGGCGACTGCGACGCCTAGCCGCAGAGCCGCGAGGCGGGTGATGGCAACAGCATGAACCTTTTCGTTGACGCAATTCAGTTCATCTTCACTCCGGCCAACTGGGGCGACGCGGCGTTGAACCCCATCGGCGCTCGCCTGTTCGAGCACCTCTGGTACACCCTTCTCGCGCTCGTCATTTCCGCTGTCATCGCCATTCCGATCGGGCTCGCGATCGGTCACACCGGTCGCGGTCGATCCGCGGCCGTCCTCATCTCAGGAGGGGCGCGAGCCCTGCCGACCTTCGGCGTCATCACCCTGTTGGCAGTACTGCTTGGTATCGGGCTTCGAGCTCCTCTCATCGCATTCGTGATTCTCGCCATTCCGTCGATCCTTGCGGGGGCTTACTCGGGGATCGAGGCTGTCGACAGAAAGACAGTCGATGCGGCTCGCGCCATGGGAATGACCGAGTGGCAGATCTTGACGCAGGTCGAGGTACCCCTGGGCCTGCCCCTTTTGATCGGCGGCCTCCGCTCGGCCACCCTGCAGATTGTGGCTACAGCGACCCTGGCGAACTACGTCGGCGCAGGAGGCCTGGGGATCTTCATCTTCCTCGGTCTCGGCACCCAGAATTACACCGACATGCTCGTCGGAGCGATTCTCGTCGTCGCCCTCGCCATCGTCCTGGAGATCGTCTTCTCGATCATCCAGCGCCTCGTCGTCCCCGCGGGTGTCCGCGCGGGACGCACTCAGAACGACCGCCCGGGAGCAACCCGTTCCCGCGCGGTAGTGGGATCCCCACTCCAGGAAGGAAGCAAGTGATGTTCACAGCGAAGAGAGGCCGGCTCGCCCTCGTGGGCGCAGTCGCGATCGGGGCTATGGTCGCCCTGGCAGGGTGCTCGTCAAGCGACCCGCTCAAGTCGGGATCGGATGCCACGGCGTCCGGTGACACGATCGTGATCGGCTCGCAGCAGTACTACTCGAACGAGATCGTCGCCGAGGCGTACGCCCAGGCGCTCGAGAACGCCGGGTTCAAGGTCGACCGCCAGTTCAACATCGGTCAGCGCAACGTCTACCTGCCCGAGCTCGAAAAGGGCACGATCGACGTCATGGCCGACTACAGCGGAAGCCTGCTGCAGTACTACGACGCCAAGACCACCGCGAAGAGCGAGGACGACATCGTCGCTGCTCTGCCGGATGCACTGCCGGACGGATTACGGGTCCTCAAGGCCGCTGAGGCGACCGACCAGGACACGTACACCGTCACCAAGAAGTTCTCGGAAGACAACTCGATCACGAGCCTCGCCGACCTGAAGGACTACTCGGGCAAGCTCGTCGTCGGAGCGAACGCGGAGTTCCAGACCCGTCCGTACGGCATCACCGGCCTCAAGTCGGTCTATGGCGCGACGGCGACCCTCAAGACCATCAGCGACTCCGGCGGAGCGAACACCGTCGCCGCGCTGAAGAACGGTCAGGTCCAGCTCGCCGACATCTACTCGGCCAGCCCGGCGATCAAGGCGAACGACTTCGTCAGCCTCGAAGACCCCGAGAACATGATCCTGCCGCAGCACGTGATCCCCGTGGTCGACGACAAGGTCGACTCGAAGGCTGCCGGCATCATCGAGGACGTCAACGCGAAGCTCACGCAGGCCACGCTGATCGACCTCAACACCACGAGCGTCGACGACAAGTCGTCGGCCGCCGTCATCGCAAAGAAGTTCCTGAGCGATTCCGGGCTCGTCAAGTAACGTCGCAGCACCCCGGAAGGGCCGTCGTTCGAGTCAGAGGCACTCGAACGGCGGCCCTTCTTCTGTGCCATCCGCGCTCGTGACAGCAGTCTCTCGGGATCGAGCGTTCCCCGGCGTGATCAGGCTTTTCGCAGGTGAGACGGCCCGATTGGGGCCCGCCGGACTCCTAGGGTTTAAGTGTCCCCAGGAAGTCGCAACGACGAGACGACCACCCCTCGGAATGACAAGAGGCACCCGTGAACCACCCGGTGAGCATCGCATGAACGAGCTACTCGATCCGCTCCTTCTTTCGAGATGGCAGTTCGGCCTCACGACCATCTACCACTTCTTGTTCGTGCCTCTCACGATCGGCATGGGCTTCACCGTCGCCGTCTTCCAAACCGCTTGGTACCGCACAGGCCGTGCTCACTACCTCCAGCTGACGAAGTTCTTCGGCCGCATCTTCCTGATCAACTTCGCAATGGGCGTCGTCACCGGAATCGTGCAGGAGTTCCAGTTCGGCATGAACTGGTCGGAGTACTCCCGCTTCGTCGGCGACGTGTTCGGCGCTCCGCTCGCCCTCGAGGGCCTCCTCGCGTTCTTCCTCGAGGCGACGTTCCTCGGCGTCTGGATCTTCGGATGGGACCGCGTGCCCAAGGGCCTGCACCTCACCTCGATCTGGGGTGCGACCATCGGCAGCATCGCGTCGGCCTACTTCATCATCTGCGCCAACTCGTTCATGCAGCACCCGGTCGGCTACGCCATCAACGAGGAGAAGGGCCGTGCCGAGCTCACGAGTCTCTGGGAGGTGCTGACCAACAAGGTCGCCCTCGCGGCGTTCCCGCACACGCTCTTCGCCTGCTTCATGGTCTCGGCCGCCGTCATCATCTCGGTCGCCGCCTGGCACCTGCACCGCAACCAGCACCTCGAGACCATGCGTCCGGCCCTGCGGTTCGGTATGTGGATGATGCTCGCCGCCGGCGCGCTCACCGTGCTCTCGGGCGACCAGCTCGGCCTCGCCATGGTCGAGACCCAGCCGATGAAGATGGCTGCGGCCGAGGCGCTCTACAAGACGTCGACCGGCTTCGACGCGTCGTTCTCGGTCTTCACCCTCGGCACTCCCGACGGTGTGAGCGAGCTCTTCAGCATCCGCATCCCGTACCTGCTGTCGTTCCTGTCGACGCACACGTTCACCGGCACGGTCGAGGGCATCAACAACCTCCAGGCGCAGTACGTCTCGGCTTACGGCCCCGGCGACTACACGCCGATCATCTGGGTGACCTACTGGGCCTTCCGCTGGATGATCGCCCTCGGCATCCTCGCGATCATGATCGCGGCCGTGGGCCTCTGGATCACCCGCAAGGGTCGCATGCCGCAGAACAAGTGGGTCTGGCGCGCCGCGACCTGGAGCTTCCCACTCCCGCTCGCCGCCATGGTGATCGGCTGGATCTTCACCGAGATGGGTCGACAGCCCTGGCTCGTCTTCGGGCTGCTCAAGACGAGCGACGGCGTCTCGCCCGGCACCACCGGCGTCGAGGTGCTCATCTCGCTGCTCGCCTTCACCGCGATCTACGGGACGCTCATGGTCGTCGAGTTCCGGTTGACCCTGAAGGCCGCGCAGAAGGGGCCCGACGCCCCAACTAAGGTCGACGAGACCACCGGCAAGCTGATGCACGAAGCGACGGTCTATTGATGAGTCTCCCCGATATCTGGTTCCTGCTGATCGGCCTGTTCTTCACGGGGTACTTCGTGCTCGACGGCTTCGACTTCGGTGTGGGAATGTCGCTGCCGTTCCTCGGCCGCGACGACACCGACCGCCGCGTGCTCATCAACACCATCGGCCCTGTCTGGGATCTCAACGAGACCTGGGTGATCGTCGCCGGCGCCGCCCTCTTCGCGGCGTTTCCGGAGTGGTACGCGACCGTGTTCAGCGGCTTCTACCTGATCATGCTGATGATCCTGCTCGCACTGATCCTCCGCGGAGTCTCGTTCGAATACCGGCACCAGCGGCCCGACCACAAGTGGAAGCGCAACTTCGACCGGATGATCTTCATCGGCTCCGTGGTGCCGGCGTTCCTCTGGGGTGTCGTCTTCGCCAACATCGTTCGCGGCCTCGCGCTCGATGCGAACTTCGACTACATCGGATCCTTCGCCGACCTCTTCAACTGGTACTCGGTCGTCGGCGGCCTGGCCACCCTGCTGCTGTTCTTCACGCACGGGCTCATCTTCGTGTCGCTCAAGACCGATGGTGAGATCAGGATCCGGGCGCGCCACCTGGCCACCCGCGTCGGTGTCGCCACCATCGTCGTGGCCGGCGGGTTCCTCCTCGCCACCAGCCTCGCTCACGGTCGCCCGCTTTCGATCGCCCTCTCCGGTGTCGCGGTCGTCACCCTCGTCAGCTCGTTCGTCTCGAACCTCCGCGGTCGCGAGGGGGTCTCGTTTGCCTTCATGGCGGCGACGATCGCTGTGACGGTGGCCAGCCTGTTCGCCGCTCTCTTTCCGAACGTGCTCGTGGCGACGAACGACCCGGCCAACACGATGACGATCGTGAACTCGTCGAGCGGCGAGTACACCCTGTCGATCATGAGCTGGATCTCGTTGATCTTCGTGCCGCTGATCCTGGGGTACCAGGGGTTCACGTACTGGATCTTCCGCAAGCGCGTCACCCGTTCGCTCATCACCGCGTCGGCGCACTGACGGTCGCGCCGTGAAGCCCCTCGATCCGCGACTGCTGCGCTACGCCTCGTCCGTCCGCTCGTTCCTGGTGGCGGGTGCGGCCCTCGGCGTGGTGCAGACGGCCACGACCGTCGCCTTCGCCTGGTTCGTCTCGCAGGCGGTCGTCGCGGTCGTTGCGGGGCGTTCGGGTGAGCTGCCGCCGCTTCTCTTCGGGCTCGGGGCGACCCTCGTCGTCCGTTCGGCGTTGCTGTGGGGGCTGGAGGCCCTGTCTGCGCGAACGGCCGTTCGCGTCAAGAGCGAGCTGCGGTCGCGACTCGTGGCGGCGATCGCCGGTCAGGGTCGCGCGTGGGTGGCCGCTCACGGTTCGGCCCGCCTCGCCACCCTGGTGGGGCCGGGTCTCGACGCACTCGACGAGTACTTCGCCAAATATGTGCCGCAGCTGATCCTGACGGCGCTGGCGACCCCGCTGCTCGTGGTCGTCCTCTTCACCCAGGACGCCCTCACCGGCATCATCGTCGTCGTGACTCTGCCGCTGATCCCGGTCTTCATGATCCTGATCGGCTGGACGACCCGCTCCGCCCAGACCCGCCAGTGGGAGCGCCTGGCCGGCCTCGCCACGGCGTTCCTCGACGCGGTCGGGGGCCTCTCGACCCTGAAGGTCTTCGGTCGCGACCGGAGACAGGTGCGACGGATCGGCGCCATCACCGACGAGTACCGCACCGAGACGATGAAGGTCTTGCGGGTGTCGTTCCTCTCCGGGTTCGCCCTCGAGATGGCCGCCTCGCTCTCGGTCGCTCTGGTCGCAGTCGCCATCGGGCTCCGGCTCGTCTCCGGGTCGATCGAGCTGCCGGTCGGCCTGTTCCTGCTGCTCCTGACCCCCGAGGCCTACCTGCCGCTGCGCCAGGTCGGGGCGAACTACCACGCTGCCGCCGACGGTGTGGCCGCTGCCGATGAGGTGTTCGGGGTGCTCGACCAGCAGGTCGGTGCGGCTCCGACGAGAGTTTCGGGCGGCTCCGCGGATCCTTCGTCGTCTCAACCGGTCGGGCACGGCGACGTGTTGGAGGCACGGGGTCTCAGCGTGGCCTTCGACGGGCGGCGCGTCTTCGACCCGGTCGATCTCGACCTTCCGGTCGGTCTCGTAACGTCGATTTCAGGATCCAGCGGGGTCGGCAAGTCGACACTGCTCGCGGCCCTCCTCGGAACAGCGCCGCACGAGGGCTCGGTGCACTGGCAGACGGCCGACCGTGCACCGCTCGCGACCGACATCGCGTGGTCGGGTCAGCGTCCGGCGCTGTCGGCCGGCACGATCGCCTCGAACGTCGCGCTCGGCGACCGAGTCGACCTTCTCGCGGTCAGAGAAGCTCTTGCGACCGCCGGAGTGGGCGACATCGAGGCCGAATCGCTGCTCGGGGCCGGCGGAACAGGACTCTCGGGCGGCCAGTCCCAGCGGGTCGCGCTCGCTCGAGCCATCTATCGGGTGCGCCGCCGCGGGTGCCGGTTGCTGCTCGTCGACGAACCGACATCGGCCCTCGACGCCGACTCCGAGGCCGTGCTCGTCACCGGGCTACGGGCCATTGCAGCGACCGGCGTGGCCGTACTCGTCGTGACCCACCGCCCCGCCGTCGCCGAGGCCGCCGATGTCGCCCTCACGCTGACGCCCTCGGGCCTCGTCGCCGGTGCCAAGTCTGTCTCTCCGTCTGCTCGTGAGGTCTCGGCATGACGAATTCGATCCTTCGAACCGCACAGCCGTCGCTCCGCCGCAGCTGGCCGGGACTCGCCGCGGGGGTGCTGAGCGCGCTGAGCGGTGTCGCGCTCCTCGCGATGAGCGCCTACCTCATCACCCGCGCCGCCGAGCAGCCGCCGATTCTCTATCTGTCGATCGCCATCGTGTCGGTGCGGCTCTTCGCGCTGACTCGAGCCGTCTTTCGCTACCTCGAGCGCGTGGCGAGCCACGACGCCGCGTTCCGCCAACTCGCCGTGGTGCGGACGGGCCTCTACCGGCGACTCGTGCGGATCGCCCCCGCCGGTCTCAGCCGGACGGATCGCGGCGATCTGCTCAGCCGAGTCGTGAGCGACGTCGACGCGCTGCAAGATCTACCGTTGCGGGTCGCGCAGCCCCTCGTCATCTCGGGTGTCTCGGCGCTCGCGGCTGTCGTCGCGGTGTTCATCGTCGCGCCTCGGGCCGGGCTCGTGCTGCTCGTCGGCCTCCTCGTGGCGTTCGTCGTGGGCTGCCTTCTCGCCTCCCGGCTGGCGCGAACGTCGGAGATGGATCTGGCCGAGCGTCGCGGTGCCCTGTCGGCGGCTGTGCTCGACACCGTCCAGAACCTCGATGTCTTGGTCGCGTTCGGAGCGATCGACCGTCAGCTCGATCGGGTCGACGCCCTGGACGCCGATCTTCGTGGCGCGTCGCTGCGACGGGCTTCGAGCGCGGGCATCGTCGCCGGGCTGATCGCACTCGTCTCGGGTGCCACGGTGTTGTTCACGATCGTCGCCGCCGCGCCCTCGCTGGGTCACGGTCTCACCGGCCCGGAATTCGCCCTCGTCGCGCTCGTGCCGCTGGCCGTCTTCGAGGTCGTCGGAGCCGTTCCCGTCGCCGTACTCGCCTGGCGGAAGGTCGCCGCAAGCGCCCGACGGGTCGACGAGGCCGCCCCGTCGAGCTCCCCGGTCGGTGTCGTGATCGACGACGAGCCCGACGACGCTCCCGCCGGCGTGGCCCTGGAGCTCGGGCCCGTGGGATCGCCGGCGCTGACGCTTGCAGGGGTGGGCGCGGCCTGGCCTGAACCCGACGGCGGTGCGTCGTCGTCGCCGGCTCTCTCCGACGTCACTCTCGAGGTGGCGGTGGGTGATCGCGTGCTCATCGAAGGGCCGAGCGGCGCCGGTAAGACGACGCTCGCGCAGGTGCTGGTGCGCTTTCTCGACCACTCGGGCTCGTACCGGATCGGGGGAGTGGCCGACGCCGAACTCCGCCCCGCTGACGTGCGTGCGACGGTCGGGCTCATCGAGCAGACGCCGTACCTCTTCGACGAGAACGTCCGGCAGAATCTCCTTTTCGCACGCGACACGGCAACCGATGACGAGCTCACCGCGGTACTCGAGCGGGTGGGGCTCGGCGAGTGGCTACGGGAGCGCGGCGGGTTGACGGCGCGACTCGGCGAACGGGGCGAGCTGGTCTCGGGCGGTCAGGCCCAGCGGATCTCCCTGGCCAGGGCCCTGCTGCGCGGTTTCCCGATCCTGGTGCTCGACGAGCCCGCGGCGGGGGTCGACCCCGCTGTCGCCGACGTGCTCCTGCGCGACCTTCTGACGGCCGCGGCTGCCGACGGCACCACGGTGATCCTGATCTCGCACGTGCCGGTGGCGGCGTCTCTCGTGACGCGGCGGGTGCGGTTGGTTGGCGGTCGCTTGGCGTAGTGGCGCCGATCGGGAGTGCCGGCCGTGGGCTTCGAGTGCCGCCAAATGCATGCCCAGCCGGTGCCTGAGCGGCATTTGGCGGCACTGGGCGCCTCGCACTGACTGGGCACGGCGAGCCACCTGCCGCGATTGACGCCGAATGCCGGCCCCAGGGCGCGCCGCACGGCATAGGGCGGCACTCGGCGACTCAGCCTGAGCTGGCACGGCGAGCCACCTACCGCGAGTGCCGCAAATTGCTGCCCCGAGGGCGCGCCGTACGGCACACAGCGGCACTCGGCACCGCGGGCCGGCTAGGCCACCGGACGCCTGAGCGCGTCCAGCCGGGCACGCCACGCGCGCAGCCGCCCGGGCTGGGCGGCCAGCGCCGGGCCGCCCACCCACTTCGTCGCGATCCGCGGCCCATGCAGCGACCCGAGCGACCACACCTCGTGGCCCTCCAGGTCGGAGGGTTCGACCAGCTCGGGAACGATCTCGACCCCGAGTGCTGTCGCCAGGGTCACCAGGGCGCTCTCGGTGATGCTCGGCAGGCGTGGGAGCGACCCGTCGACGATGCAGAGCGAATCGCCGCGCCACCAGACGATCGACGAGTAGTTGCCTTCGACGACCAGCCCGTCGGGGGAGAGGATCACCGCCTCGTCCGCTCCAGCCCGGGCGGCTGCCGACCGGAGCGCGTCTAAGCGTGCCAGGTCGGGCCCCTTCACGAGCGGCGTCGTGCGCGGGTCGCCGGACGCGGTCGCGAGCACGAGCGACTCCGACCCGGTGGGCGCCGGGCGCGGTGACACCTCGAAGGTCGGCGCCGAGCTCCCCTCCGGCAGGGCCCACGAGATGCGCGGAAACCAGCGACCGTCCGACGGCACAGCGGCGACCGAGGCATCCCAGAACGAATCCGCCTCCTCGGCGAGATCGGCATCGAGCTCGGCCACGGACGCGACGAACCGCGACCGGTGGGCTGCGGCGGCAAGAATGCGCCCCCCGTCGACGAGGAACGAGTCGACCACCAGAGTTCGCACCGCGCCGGGTTTCATACAATCAACCCTATGCGGCAGTTGCTCCCCGGCTGGATCGCCGCCGAGACGGTGGTCAGGCGCTTCGGCGACTCCGGCGACGTCGTGTGGCTCGACGCCGGAGCCGCAAGCGACCTGGCAGGTGGCCTGCCTCTGGCCGGACATCCGACGACGACACTGGTCGGCTGGGGAGACCGCAGGATCCTCGCCCACGCCTCTACACAGGGCGCCATCGCGGGCGCCCTCCGCGACCTCGACACCGCCCTCGCCGCGGGGGCTAGCGTGGCGGAAGAGCCCCTCGGCTGGTGGGGCCTCGTCGGCTACGGCGTGGCGGCCGAACTGTTGGCACCGGGAGACCCGGCGTGGGCGGCGGCCCTGGCCGACGACACCCACCCCGATCTCGCGCTCCTCGAAATCGATCGGGCCCTCGTCTTCGACCACGTGCGGGGCACCGTCGAGCTGGTGACCCGGGGCGATCACGCCGACTGGGTCGAAGCGCTGATCCGCTGGTGGAATGGTGGTCCGGTGGCGGCAGCCCCGGATCCTGCGCTCGGGTCTGTCGACACGGCTCGACCCGCTGACCCGGTGTGGCACGACGACGACGCCGGGTACGTCGCGCTGGTGGACCGCTGTCGGGCTGCGATTCACGAGGGTGATGCGTTCGTGCTCTGCCTGACCACCGCTGTCTCGGTGCCGACCGTGGCGGTCGACCTCGATCTCTACGCACGTCTGCGGCGGCACTCACCGGCACCACGAGCATCGTTCGTGCGCATCGGCGAACTCGCGCTGATCGGGGCGAGCCCGGAGTCGTTCCTGCAAATCGACACTGACGGGCGAGTGTCGACGTCGCCGATCAAGGGGACGAGGATCCGCGACTCCGACCCCGAGGTCGATGCCGAGAGCGCGGCAGAGCTCCGGGGCAACGCGAAAGAGCGCGCCGAGAACCTCATGATCGTCGACCTGATGCGGAACGACCTCGGGCGAGTGTGCGAGCCGGGGTCGGTCGAGGTGCCGGAGCTGTTCGCGGTGCATTCGTACGAGCACGTGCACCAGCTGGTCAGCACGGTCACCGGCCGCGTGCGTCAGGGGCTGAGCGGAGTGGATGTGCTGCGCGCGACGTTCCCGCCCGGATCCATGACCGGCGCGCCGAAGCACAGCTCGGTGGCGCTGTTGCAGTCGTTCGAGGGGCATCCCCGCGGGGTGTATTCGGGCGTCGTGGGCCGGTTCGGCTATGACGGCACAACCGATCTCGCCGTCGTGATCCGCTCGATCGCGCTCGATCTCGCCTCGGGCACCGCGCGCGTCGGCGTCGGGGCCGGCATCACCGAGGGATCGGTGCCGACCGACGAGCTCACCGAGGTGCACGCCAAGGCCGCCCCGCTGCTGCAGGTGCTCGGCGCGGCGAGTCGCTAATCTAGATCGTCGGGTCTGCAAGCGCCCCGCAGCCCTGCCCCCAAGACCTGAATTGAGAATCTCAGTGGCACACGAGCACGACCAGAACAGCGCACCCCACGACGACCAGTTCGGAGTGGGCGGCTACGACTTCGCGAGCCTTCAGACGAAGTGGCAGGCCATCTGGGAGGAACGCCAACCCTTCACGGTCAGCGACGCCGGCGACAAGCGCCCGCGCAAGTACGTGATGGACATGTTCTCGTACCCCTCCGGCGACCTGCACATGGGTCACGCCGAGGCGTTCGCGTTCGGCGACGTGGTCGCCCGCTACTGGTGGCAGCAGGGCTTCCAGGTGCTGCACCCCGTCGGCTGGGATTCCTTCGGGCTCCCCGCCGAGAACGCCGCCATCAAGCGCGGTACCGACCCGCGCGAGTGGACCTACTCGAACATCGACCAGCAGCGCGCCGCCATGAAGGCCTACGGCGTCTCGGTCGACTGGACCCGCGAGATCCACACCTCCGACCCCGAGTACTACAAGTGGAACCAGTGGCTGTTCCTCAAGATGTACGAGAAGGGCCTCGCCTACCGCAAAGACAGCTGGGTCAACTGGGATCCGGTCGACCAAACAGTTCTCGCGAACGAGCAGGTGCTGGCCGACGGCACCTCCGACCGCTCGGGTGCCGTCGTGGTCAAGAAGAAGCTGACCCAGTGGTACTTCAAGATCACCGACTACGCCGACCGTCTGCTCGACGACTTGAACCAGCTCGAGGGCCGCTGGCCGTCGAAAGTCTTGGCCATGCAGCGCAACTGGATCGGCCGCTCGACCGGCGCCGACGTCGACTTCGTCGTCGAGGGTCGCTCCGAGAAGATCACGGTCTTCACGACGCGCCCCGACACGCTGTTCGGCGTGACGTTCATGGTGGTCGCCCCCGAGTCCGACCTCGCCGCCGAACTCGTCGCGGGGCAAGACGACGCGCAGATTCGCGCGGTGTTCCAGGACTTCCTCACCGAGGTGCAGAAGTCCAGCGAGATCGAGCGGATGACCGCCGACCGGCCCAAGAATGGCGTGTTCCTCGGCCGGTACGCGAAGAACCCGATCACGGGGGAGCGGATCCCGGTCTGGGCCGCCGACTACGTCCTGCCCGACTACGGTCACGGCGCCGTCATGGCCGTGCCCGCGCACGATCAGCGCGACCTCGACTTCGCGCTCAAGTACGACCTGCCCGTTCGGGTGGTCGTCGACGTGAACGCGCCCGTCACCGGTGTGATCCCGGCTCTCGAGCTCGACGAGAACGGTCTGGCGATCCTGCCTGACGATCTCGAGCCGTCCAACCCGGCCGAGACCGGCGAGGCGCTGACCGGCGAGGGCCGCCTGCTCAACTCGGGTGTCTTCACCGGCCTGTCGAAGTCGACAGGCATTAAAAAGATCATCGAGGCGCTCGAGACGTCGGGAGACGGCCGCGCCGCCAAGACCTACCGCCTGCGCGACTGGCTCATCTCGCGCCAGCGCTTCTGGGGCACCCCCATCCCGATCATCCACGGTGCCGACGGCACCGAGGTGCCGGTGCCGTACGACCAGCTCCCTGTCGAGCTGCCGTCCACCGAGGGTCTCGACCTGAAGCCGAAGGGCCAATCGCCCCTCGGCGCCGCCACCGACTGGGTCTCCGTGAAAGATCCCCGCGACGGTTCCGACGCCCTGCGAGACCCCGACACGATGGACACCTTCGTCGACTCGTCGTGGTACTACCTGCGCTACCTCAACCCGAACGACCCCGACAAGGCGTTCGACCCGAAGGAGGCCGACAAGTGGGCCCCCGTCGACCAGTACGTCGGTGGAGTCGAGCACGCGATTCTGCACCTGCTCTACGCGCGTTTCATCACCAAGGTCCTGTTCGACCTCGGTTACGTCGGATTCACCGAGCCCTTCAGCGCCCTGCTGAACCAGGGCATGGTGCTGTCGGGTGGCGCGAAGATGTCGAAGTCGAAGGGCGGGGTCAACCTCTCCGACGAACTCGCACTCCACGGCGTCGACGCGATCCGGCTGACGATGGCCTTCGCCGGCCCACCCGAAGACGACATCAACTGGGAAGACGTGTCGCCGGCCGGTGCCGCGAAGTTCCTCGCGCGCGCCTACCGCCTCGCGAAAGACGTGACCTCGGCCCCGGACGCCGTGTGGTCCGAGGGCGATCAGAACCTCCGCCGGGTGACGCACCGCTTCCTCTCGGAGTCGCCCGGTCTCGTCGAGGCCTTCAAGTTCAACGTCGTCGTCGCGCGCCTGATGGAGCTCGTCAACGCGATTCGCAAGGTCGTCGACTCCGGCGCGGGGGCAGCCGACCCGGCTGTTCGCGAGGCCACCGAGACCGTGGCGCTCGCCCTGTCGCTCTTCTCGCCGTTCGTGGCGTCTGAGATGTGGGAGATGCTCGGATACGACTCCGACGTCGCCACCTACGGCTGGCGCAAGGCCGACCCCACACTCCTGGTCGAGACGAGCATCACCGCGATCATCCAGGTCAACGGCAAGGTGCGAGACCGCATCGAGGTGTCGCCGAAGATCGCCTCCGACGAGCTCGAGAAGCTCGCCCGGGCTTCTGAGGCCGTCATTCGTGCCGTCGGCGACAAGGAGATCGTGAACGTGATCGTCCGTGCGCCGCGCGTGGTGAATATCGCCGTTCGCTGACTGTCGCTGTCTCGGGGCTCGACCCCCGGCCGGCCTCGGCCCTCCGGCGCCGGCCCTCAGGCCCCGGCGGGTGAGTGTCCATGATCTGCTGATTTGGGAGGTCTCCGATCAGCAGATCGTGGACACTCACCTTGTAAACCAGGTCTCCCCAGGAGCGGCTAGGCGCGAGTTGTGTACAGGGTGGGCCACCACGGGATCTGCAGCACGGCGGCGTCCCTAGCGTCGAGGGATGACCACTGAGCTCCGTGCATCTGAGCCCCGCCCACCCGACTTCCGCGAGCCCGGCTCCGCGCCGCGCTGGCGGATCGGCGTCGGTGCCGCGGTCGTCGCAGCCCTCGTCCTCTTCGGAGTGCTCGTGGTCGTGTCGGCGCTGAGGTCGGGCGGCGCAGCTGTCTCCGACGTCCCCCTCCCAGCCGGCTCCACCGCCGGCGCGGGCCGGCCCACCGCTTCCGCCTCTACCTCTGCTTCGGCCGGGCCGACCGTCTTCGTTCACATCCTCGGCCGAGTCCGCAAACCCGGGCTCTACGAGGTAGCCGGCACGGCGCGGGCGGTCGATGTCGTCGCCGCTGCCGGCGGCTTTCAGAACGACGCCGACCAGGCCGCTCTGAACCTCGCCCGCACCGTCACCGACGGCGAGCAGATCGTCGTTCCGCGGGTGGGCGAGTCACCGCCTCCTCTTCCTCCCGCAGGATCCGACAGCTCGGCTTCCACCACCGGCACCGCGCCCGTCGACCTGAACGCGGCCGATGAGGCCACCCTCGAGACCCTCACCGGGGTGGGTCCAGCGACCGCGGCCGCGATAATCGCCTGGCGCGACGAGCACGGCCGCTTCGAGTCGGTCGACGACCTCCTCGACGTCACGGGCATCGGCGAGAAGAAACTCGAGAAGCTTCGCGATGGGGTGGTGGTGCGATGACGGCGCTTTCACCCGACCCTGACTAAGTTCGTCTGTGTCGTGTCGCTCGGATTCGATCGAAGTGCCGGATGCCGGTTCGAGGGAGAACACTATGAAGGTCGTCATCACAGGATCCCGCGGCAAAGTCGGTCGGGCCGCGGTCGAGGCGTTCGTCGCCGCCGGTCACGATGTGCTCGGCGTCGATCTGGTGCGTCCGGTGTTCGACGCCGGCGTCACCGTACCAGGGCGCTACATGATGGCCGACCTCACCGATGCCGGCTCCGCGTACGCGGTCGTCGCCGGGGCCGATGTGGTCGTCCACGTCGCGGCCATCCCGCAGCCGACCGGCAACCCGCCGCATGTCGTCTTCCAGACCAATCTCATGTCGACGTTCAACCTGATCGAGGCGGCCGTCCGCTTCGGTGTCACGCGTTTCGTCAACGTGTCGAGCGAGAGCATTGTCGGCAACTTCTTTCCGGAGCGGCCCTTCCTGCCCGACTATGCGCCCGTCGACGAAGACCACCCGCTGTACCCGCAGGATCCTTATGCTCTGTCGAAGTCGTTCGGTGAGCAGCTCATGGATGCTGCAGTGCGCCGCTCCGACATTCGGGCGATCTCGATCCGGCCGAGCACGGTGCACAACGAAGACAACTACGAGGAGAACCTCGGCAAGCAGGTGCGAGACCCCTCGAACCTCAGCGCCAATCTGTGGAGCTACATCGACGTCTACGACCTCGCCGACGCCCTCGTGCTGTCGGCCGAGTCCGACCTTCCGGGCCATGAGGTGTTCTACATCGCCTCTCCCGACAATGCGGGCGGGCACGACTTCGCCGCGCTTCTCCACGAGCACTACGGAGACCAGATCGAGCTGCGCCCCCTCGACCGAGTCGACGCCTCCGGTATTTCGATCGCCAAAGCCCGCCGACTGCTCGGCTGGAATCCCACCCGGTCATGGCGTGACTACCTCGACGAGCAGGGGCACGCGCTCTAAGAATCGCCGACACGGTCTCCACAGGCCGACCCGACAACGACTTATTCACCTAGAGCTCGCGGGCTTGTCGCGGTCGTCGTCGCCTTCTCTACCGTCGAGGCATGCCCTCCGCACACGACTGCTCTGCCCGACGTAGCCCACCCTCCGCTGCCCGCGGCTGGAGCAGGGCTGCGCCGTGATCGACGTGCGGTTGGGCGCCCCGGCGGCGCTGGGCTGGGCGGCGCTGGCGGGAGTGCTCCCTCAGCCGGGCGCACTCGGGCCCACTGCAGCGGTCTGTGGGGGAGTCGGGGTGGCGGCACTCGGATCCTGCGCTCTGGTCGCCCGGCGGTGGCGTTCCACGATGGCGTCTCTGTCGCTGGCGCTGCTGGTCGTCGCCCTGCTGACGGCGATTGCTGTGCTGCAGACACCCGCCCGTGCCCCGGAACGATTGGTCGCACTGGCCGACCGGCCGGCCACGGTCGAGGTGACCGGGCGTGTCGTCGGCGTGCCGACCGCAGACCGGGTGGCGCTGGCGGTCACCGAGGTGCGCGCACGGGGTGTGCCGGTCGTGTCGGGAGCGAACGTGCCGATGCTCGTGCTGGGGCTGGAGGCCGAGCGCTTACCCGGCGCGGACGACCGCGTGTTACTCACCGGCCGTCTCGGCGTGGCCGATCCGGGCGGCAGCGGCGCCTTTCTGCTTCGACCCGCCGGCGACATCGAGGTCGTGTCGCGCGCCGCCTGCGTCCACGCCGTGGCGGCCACCCTGCGGGAGTCGTTCACTCGCACATCCCAGGGCCTCACCGGCGACGGCGGAGACCTGCTGCCGGGCCTCACAATCGGCGACACCTCCCGCGTCGACGAAGGCCTCGACGCCGCGATGAAAGCCTCGTCGCTGGCACACCTCACCGCCGTCAGCGGAGCGAACTGCGCCGTGCTCGTCGCGCTGATCCTCGCAATCGGGGCCTTTCTCAGAGCGCCGAGGATCCTGGTGTCGTCACTCGCCATCGTCGTCCTCGCCGGCTTCGTCGTGCTGGTGACCCCCGAGCCCAGCGTCGTCCGCGCCGCCGTGATGGCCGTTCTCGCGCTGGTCGCCCAGGCCGCGGGTCGCCCCGTGCGCGGTCTGCCACTCGTTTCGCTCGCAGTCGTCATCCTCCTCGTCACCGACCCGTGGTTGGCCCGGTCGTACGCCTTCGCGCTCTCCGTTCTCGCGACAGCTGGGCTCGTCGTGCTCACGAGGCCGCTCGTTGCGCTCCTCGCTCGAGTGATACCCGAGCCGCTGGCCCTTGTGCTCGCAGTGCCGGTTGCCGCACAGGCCGCAGTGCAACCGCTGCTGCTGAGCCTCGACCCGGGCATCGCCGTTCTGGGGGTGCCGGCGAACGTGCTCGCGGATCCTGCGGCACCGCTCGCCACCGTGCTCGGCCTGATGGCCTGCCTGCTGGGGCCGGTGTGGCCCTTTGGCGCGGGCGTCGCTGCCGCTGCGGCCTGGGCACCGGCCTCATGGATCGCCCTCGTCGCCCGCGGCGCCGCCTCCCTCCCGTCGATGAGGCTGGAGACCGATGGTTCCCTTCTTGCCATCGGGGTCTGTGTCGTAGTGACCGCGCTCGCGGGTGTGGCGATTCTGCTGCCGTCGCGCCGCCCGAGCCGGCTCGTCACCACGCTCGTGCTGGCGGGCCTCCTGCTGCCGCTCGGCGCCGTCGCGGTCGGCGGCACACTCGGGCGACGCGCAACCCTGCCTCCCGACTGGCAGATCGCACAGTGCGACGTCGGTCAGGGCGACGCGGTGCTGCTTCGGTCTGCGGGGCGCGTCGCGCTGGTCGACACCGGCGACGACGCCACGCTCCTGCGGTCGTGTCTCGACCTCCTCGCGATCGAGCAGTTGGATCTGCTCGTCCTCACGCACTTCGACGCCGACCACGTCGGGGCCGCCCCATCGCTCGCCGGCCGGGTCCAGTCAGCGCTCGTCGGGCCGAGTGATGGGCCGGGCGATGAGCGGCTGGTCTCGACCCTCCGCCGCGGCGGTGCCGCCGTGATCGACGCTCGGCCGGGGGAGTCGCTCGACCTCGGCGATCTGTCGCTCGAGGTGCTCTGGCCCCCGGAGAAGACGGAGGCGGGCAACGGGGCCAGCGTGGCCCTGCGGGTGGAGCCCCGGGTCGGGTGTGCCGGATCCTGCCTGTCTGCCGTTCTCCTCGGCGACCTCGACGAGACCGCCCAGCGTCGCCTGCTCGGGCGCGGTCTCGGCGTCGGTCCGGTCGACGTCGTGAAGGTGTCGCATCACGGATCGCGCGACCAGAGCCCCGAGCTGTATCGATCGCTCGGCGCTCGGGTCGCGCTGATCGGGGTCGGAGCCGGCAACACCTACGGGCACCCCGTACCCGCGACGGTTCGCCTTCTCGAGCGAACCGGGGCAAGGGTCGTCCGGTCAGACCGCGACGGGACGGTGGCCCTGACGGGAACCGCCGATGGCCGTATCTCGCTCTGGCAGAGCGGGGCGCGCCCGGCGTCGGCGGGTGCCTCTAGGCTTGACGACGAGCCGAACCCGGTCGGGGCGGCGTGGCTGAGCGAAGGACGAAAATGGCGCGCGCGACGGGCAAGGCCACCACCGCGAAGGCCAAGATCGAGCAGTTGCCGTGGCACGGAATCCGGCCCGCGCGAGTGATCCTCGTCTCGGGGCCCGAGCAGTTCTTGGCCGACCGGTCGATCAGGCAGCTCCGCGACCAGCTCGTGGCCGAAGACCCGCGGCTCGAGATCAACGACATCGAGGCCGACCACTACGCACCGGGGCAGCTGCTCACGGTGGCGAGCCCGTCGCTGTTCGCCGAGCCCCGCCTCATCCGCGTCTCGAACGTCGAGAAATGCACCGACGCCTTTCTGCTCGAAACGCTCGACTACATCGAGAACCCCGCCGACGACACCTACCTCGTGCTGCGACACGGCGGGGGCGTCCGGGGCAAGAAACTGCTCGACGCGCTTCGCGGAGGAGCCGGGGGAGCGATCGAGGTCATCTGCCTCGAATTGAAGAAAGACACCGAGAAGCTCGACTTCGCCGCCGCCGAGTTCGCCGCCGAGGGCCGCAGGGTCAGCGCGGGCGCACTCCGGGCCCTCGTGCAGGCCTTCCAAGACGACCTCGCCGAGCTGGCCGCCGCATGCCAACAGCTACTCGCCGACGGCGACGCGCAGATCACCGAGGCCACCGTCGAGAAGTACTACGCGGGCCGGGTTGAGACCACCGCGTTCAAGGTCGCCGACTCGGCGATCGCGGGCCGGCACGGCGAGGCCCTGATCCTGCTCCGTCACGCCCTAGCGTCCGGCCAAGATCCGGTGCCGATCGTGGCCGCGTTCGCCAACAAGCTGCGCACGATGGCGAAGGTGAGCGGTAATCGCGCGTCGTCCGGCGAGCTCGCCTCGCGCTTCGGCATGGCTCCGTGGCAGGTGCAGAAGGCACAGCGCGACGTCAGCTCCTGGTCTGACGAGGGGCTCGGCAACGCCATAGACCTCCTGGCCACGACCGACGCCGCCGTCAAAGGCGCCGAACGCGATGCCGTCTATGCGCTCGAACGCATGGTCAGTGTGATCAGCCGGCGCGGCGACCTGCGCTGAGCTCGCGCCGATTCGGCGACGGCAGCGGGCTACGTGTGCCTGCCGGTCGCCGAGATCGCAGTTGTGGTCGGGTGCACCCGACCACTAGTGCGATCTCGCGGGGCCAGCCTGCCCGGACGCCGGGGCAGGGCCGCGGCCGCGGCGCGAGATGGCCGAATCGACGTCGAAACGCCCCACAGCGGCGCAGATCAGGCCATCTCGCGCGCGACGAGCACCCGCCCACGGCGCACACGACGAAGGCCCCGCCTCCCAGTTGGAGAGCGGGGCCTTCGTACGAGCGCGAGGCTCCGGGCGGGAGCCGCCCGAAAGACGCGGCTTAGAGCGCGCTGACCTGCTTGGCGATGGCCGACTTGCGGTTCGCGGCCTGGTTCTGGTGGATGACACCCTTGCTGACGGCCTTGTCGAGCTTCTTCGACGCGACGACGAGAGCAGCGGTCGCAGCAGCCTTGTCGCCGGCGGCGATGGCGGTGTGCGTGGAGCGGAGGGCGGTCTTGAGGCCGCTCTTGACGGCCTTGTTGCGCTCCTGGGCCTTCTTGTTGGTGCCGATGCGCTTGATCTGCGACTTGATGTTTGCCACGGTGGTGACCCTTCGTCTGAGTGAGTTGTAGTTGTTGTACGCAGCCGACCAGACCTTTAGAGGGAAGTTCTGCTCGCGGTAGCGCGATGTCCGCCCGGAACGATGTCGAAAGACACTGACCAGATGAACGGTGGCTGCGATTCGCTGCGCAGCGGGGAAGCGGCAGCGGAAGCCAAAAATCAACACTACCAGGGGGTCCCTCTGCCCACAATGCAGGGCAGAGGCGCGTGTTGCCGACGGATTCGGCACCAAGACGCACGAAGCAAGCAGGAAACATCCGCGTAGTAGCGTCCCAGCATGCCTTCCCTCGCTCCGCACATCGAGTCCGTGCCGGGCTCCGGAATCCGTCGCGTCTTCGAGATCGCGATGAAGCTCGACGACGTCACGATGCTCGTGGTCGGAGAGCCCGACGTCCCGGTGGCCCGCCACATCATCGACGCCGCCCGCCGCGCCTGGGCCGAAGACCGCACGGGCTACACGCCGAACGGCGGCATCACGCCCCTTCGCGAGGCCCTCGTGGCGAAGCTCGCACGCGAGAACCAGATCCAGGCCGATGTCGAGCAGGTGTGGGTGACGGTGGGTGCCACGCAGGCGCTGCACCAGGCGATGGGGCTCGTCCTCAGCCCAGGATCCGAGATCCTCGTCCCCGATCCCGGCTACACGACCTTCACCATGAACGCCCACATGCTCGACGCCCGCGCCGTGCCGTACCAGCTCGCTCCCGAGGCGGAGTTCCAGCCCGACCTGGAGGCGCTCGAGCACCTCGTGACCGACCGAACGCGGGCGATCATCGTCAATTCCCCGTCGAATCCGCTCGGAGTGGTGTTCGGTGAAGCGACGCTCCGACGGATCCTTGACTTTGCGAAACGCCACGACCTCTGGGTGATCAGCGACGAGGTCTACGAGTACTTCACCTACGGGCCGAAGCACGTCAGTCTTGCCGCCCTCGACGACGACGATCGTGTCTTCAGCGTGTTCTCGCTCAGTAAGACGTATGCGATGACGGGCGTGCGCGTGGGGTATCTCGTCACGCCGAAGGGTCTCGCCGACACGATGCGCACGGTGCAGGAGGCCCAGATCAGCTGCGTCGCCGAGCCCGACCAGTACGCCGCCCTCGCCGCCGTGACCGGCGACAACCAGCCGGTGGCCGACGCTCGCGAGCACTACCGCGAGAACCTCGACCTCGCTCGCGGCCTTCTCGACGAGCGCGGCATCGCCTACCTCGACCCGGAGGGCGCCTTCTACCTCTGGATCGACGTCTCCCACGCCTCGCGCGGTGACGTCGCGACCTGGGCCGAAGACTTCCTTCTGAGTCACCGCGTCGCCGTCGCACCGGGCAGCGCATTCGGCCGCACGGGGGAGGGCTGGATCCGCATCAGCCTCGCCTCACCTGCCGACGCCCTCACTCGCGGGCTCTCGGCGCTTCCCGCGCCCTGACGCTCGTCTTCGGCCCCACAGAACAGAACCAAAGGATCCGACCCGGCGCCGACGAACCGCACCGTCGCCGGTCCGTGGGAGAATCGACGGACCGCACTCCCGTCTGCAATCAGAGAGTCTCCGTGAGCCCCAAAGCCGTCACCGCCCTCGAGCCGAAGTCGACCGCGCCCGACGCGATCCGCAACTTCTGCATCATCGCGCACATCGACCATGGCAAGTCGACTCTCGCCGACCGCATGCTCGGCATCACGGGCGTCGTCGAAGACCGCGCCATGCGCGCTCAATACCTCGACCGGATGGACATCGAGCGAGAGCGCGGCATCACGATCAAGAGTCAGGCCGTGCGCATGCCGTGGGCACTCGACGGCAAGACGTACGCGCTCAACATGATCGACACTCCGGGGCACGTCGACTTCAGCTACGAGGTCTCCCGGTCGCTCGCCGCCTGCGAGGGTGCGATCCTGCTCGTCGACGCGGCTCAGGGCATCGAAGCCCAGACTCTGGCGAACCTCTACTTGGCGCTCGAGAACGACCTCGAGATCATCCCGGTGCTCAACAAGATCGACCTGCCGGCCGCCGACCCCGACAAGTACGCGGCCGAGTTGGCGCAGCTGATCGGCGGCGACCCGAAAGACGTACTGCGCGTGAGCGGCAAGACCGGTGTCGGAGTCGAAGAGCTCCTCGACGTCGTGGTCAACCGCATCCCCGCGCCGAAGGGCGTCAAAGACGCTCCGGCCCGCGCCATGATCTTCGACTCGGTCTACGACAGCTACCGCGGCGTCATCACCTACGTGCGCATGATCGACGGCACCCTATCGCCGCGCGAGAAGATCCAGATGATGTCGACCCGCGCGGTGCACGACATCCTCGAGATCGGTGTCTCGTCACCCGAGCCCATCTCGTCGCAGGGCCTCAGCGTGGGAGAGGTCGGCTATCTGATCACCGGCGTGAAAGACGTGCGCCAGTCGAAGGTCGGCGACACGGTCACCACCGCCGCAAAGCCCGCGACCGAGGCCCTTGCCGGGTACACCGAGCCCCTGCCGATGGTGTTCTCCGGTCTCTACCCGATCGACGGCAGCGACTACCCGGTGCTCCGAGAGGCGCTTGACAAGCTCAAGCTCTCCGACGCCGCCCTCGTCTACGAGCCCGAGACGTCTGTCGCGCTCGGGTTCGGCTTCCGCTGCGGGTTCCTCGGCCTGCTGCACCTCGAGATCATCACGGAGCGCCTCGAGCGCGAGTTCAACCTCGACCTCATCACCACCGCGCCGAGCGTGGTCTACGAGGTCACCACCGAAGACAAAAACACGGTCACGGTCACCAACCCGTCGGAGTTCCCCGACGGCAAGATCTCGTCGGTCGCCGAGCCGATGGTCAAGGCCGCGATCCTGGCACCGAAAGACTACGTCGGCGTGATCATGGAGCTCTGCCAGTCGCGTCGCGGCACCCTGCTCGGCATGGAGTACCTCGGTGAAGACCGGGTCGAGCTGCGCTACAACATGCCGCTCGGCGAGATCGTCTTCGACTTCTTCGACTCGCTGAAGAGCAAGACCCAGGGCTACGCCTCACTCGACTACGAGCCGAGCGGCGAGCAGGAGGCCGACCTCGTCAAGGTCGACATCCTTCTCCAGGGAGAACAGGTCGACGCCTTCTCGACGATCGTGCACCGCGACAAGGCGTATGCCTACGGCGTGCTGATGACGGGCCGCCTTCGCGAGCTCATCCCGCGCCAGCAGTTCGAGGTGCCGATCCAGGCCGCGATCGGCGCCCGCATCATCGCTCGCGAGTCGATCCGCGCCATGCGCAAAGACGTTCTCGCCAAGTGCTACGGCGGCGACATCAGCCGCAAGCGCAAGCTGCTCGAGAAGCAGAAAGAGGGCAAGAAGCGCATGAAGACCATCGGTCGCGTCGACGTTCCTCAGGAGGCGTTCATCGCCGCGCTTTCGGGCGACGTGGAGAAAAAAGAGAAGAAGTAGCACGCGGCCGACGACGAGAGCGGGCATGCTTGGGGGCATGCCTGCTCTTTTTATCATCCTCATCATCGTCGGAATCGTCCTCTTCGGACTGAGCTTCATCGGCGCCGCCGTCAAGTTCCTGCTGATCATCGGTCTCATCGTGGTCGCGATCGGTGTGATCGGCTGGATCGTCCGGGCGGTCACCGGCAAGCGCTGACCCCAAGCGCTGGGGCCCGGCCCCATCGAGTGCACGAAAACCGCCCCCGCGACTCTCGCGAGGGGCGGTTTTCGCACACTCGGCGTCGTCCGGTCGCGCGCGGCGCCGAGTGCCGCCTAATGCCGACGCACACGCGCGCAATCCGGCAAAAGGCGGCACTCGGCCTCCCGCGCGAGCACCCCAGGGCCCGGCGTTAGACTCGACGGATGCGCCGCGCGACCCACACCGACACCCAGACCACCTACGGGCAGGTCGGGGCAACGCAGGCCCCCGACCTGATGCAGTACCCGCCGAAGGGCTTCCGCCCCGTCGAGTACCGCACCCGCATCGGCCACGGCGACGCCCGCTTCGAAGCGGCCTGGTCGGCCATCATGACCTGGAAGGTGCAGGAGCGCAGCGGCATCGACGTCCACGTCGATTCCGTGCCGACCGTCGAGGAGGGCGCGTACACGCCCGTCACCTTCGACGACGAGGGCAACCCGCTCGAGGGTGCCGACTACTCGCCCTCCGACGGAGAGTCGCACTTCTCGCCCGAAGGGGAGCCGTTCCTGACTGCCGGAACAACTGCCACCCTCTCGATCAAGGCTTACGGCCGCACCAATCGCGCGCCGGTGCGTGTGGTCTACGTGATCGACGAGCCGACCCGCAAGGGCTTCGCTTATGGCACCCTCGAGGGTCACCCCGAGAGCGGCGAAGAGTCGTGGGTCATCGACCAGACCGACGACGGCTCCGTCTGGCTCACGATTCGCGCGTTCTCGCGTCCCGCCAACTGGAAGTGGCGCCTCGTCGCCCCGTTCCTCCGCGCGCAGCAGAACAAGTTCACCCAGCGCTACCTCCGCGTGCTGGTCGGCGACTAGGCGTGCCCAGCACTCTTCCTCTCGGCGACCCCGCGCCCGCCGACGGCGCCCTTCCGGCATCCGTCGTCGAGGGGGCCGACGCTCGCGACTTCGGCGTCTACCTGCACGTGCCGTTCTGCCGCGTGCGGTGCGGGTACTGCGACTTCAACACCTACACGGGCGACGAGCTCCGCGGGGTGAAGAGGAGCGATTACGCCGGGCAGGCGGTGAGTGAGATCGAGGGGGCCGGGCGGATCCTTCGCTCTGCCGGTCTTCCCGACCGAGTCGTGTCGACCGTCTTCTTCGGCGGAGGCACCCCGACGATGCTGCCGTCGAGCGATCTCTCGGCGATGCTCGATGCAGTCCGCGACACCTGGTCGCTCGAAGACGGGGCAGAGGTCACCACCGAGGCGAATCCCGATTCGGTCGACGCCGAGTACCTCCGGGCGCTCAAAGACAGCGGGTTCACGCGCGTCAGCTTCGGCATGCAGTCGGCCGTTCCGAGCGTGCTGGCAACTCTGGAGCGCACGCACGACCCGGCAAGGATCCCGCTCGTCGTCGAATGGGCCCGAGACGCGGGGCTCGACGTCAGCCTCGATCTCATCTACGGCACGCCCGGCGAGACGCTCGGCGACTGGGAGCGCTCGCTCGACCAGGCCCTGGCCCAGGAGCCCGATCATCTGTCGGCGTACTCGCTCATCGTCGAAGACGGGACGAAGCTCGCCCGGCAGATCCGGCGTGGCGAGGTCGCTCAGCCCGACGACGACACGGCCGCCGACATGTACGAGTTGGCCGACGCGCGCCTCGCCTCGGCGGGCTACGAGTGGTACGAGGTCAGCAACTGGGCGCGGGGCGACGAGCACTCGAGCCGGCACAACCTGTCGTACTGGCGCGGCCACGACTGGTGGGGTGTCGGCCCCGGCGCTCACAGCCACGTCGGGGGAGTCCGCTGGTGGAACGTCAAGCACCCCGCCGCCTACGCCGAGCGCGTGCTCTCGGGCGTCTCGCCCGCGGCCGGTCGAGAGACCCTCGACGCCGAGACCCGTGCGGTCGAGAACGTCCTTTTGAAGACGAGGATCCGAGACGGCCTGCTCGTCGCCGAGCTCGACGAGACCGGCAGAAAGGCCGTGGCCGGGCTCATCGCCGACGAGTTGGTCGATGGCAGGCGGGCGCTTGCGGGCACGATCCGGTTGACGCTTCGCGGTCGGCTGCTGGCCGACGCCGTCGTGCGCCGTCTGCTCGGCGACTGAGCTCGTCCGCTGCTCACCCGGCCCTGGCTCGGTGATCGGTTTCGCCGAGTGCCGCCCAATGCTCGCTCGGCAAGATCCGTGCCGGCATTTGGCGGCATTCGGGGTTTCAGCCAGTGCCCGGCCAGCGGCAGGCCGAGCAGCTTCTGCCGAGTGCCGCCAAATGCTCGCTCGGCAAGACCCGTGCCAGCATTTGGCGGCACTCGGGGCTCTACCGTCGCGCGGCGGCCCGCGAGGAGACTCGCAGGGCGCCTCAGGCCTTGATGAACTCGATGCTCAGCGGGTAGCGGTAGTACTCGCCGCGATTGGCCGCCAGCGCGGCGATGATCGAGAAGACGATGTTGACGACCCAGACGGCGCCCACGATCAGCAGGCCGATGCCGACGATCGAGAGAAGGCCGCCGATGAAGCTAGCGATCAGCATCGTCAGCTGGAAGTTGAGGGCGACGCGAGTGTGCTCGCGGATGAAGGGCCCGCGGTCGCGCAACAGCAGGTAGCCGATCAGCGACGGCAGGAAGTAGAAGATGCCGCCCACGTGAATCAGCGTGGCCCAGAGCTTCTCGTCTTCGGGCCGGAGCGGCTGCTGCGGCTGGTTGCCGCCGTAGGGAGGCTGGTTTCCGCCGTACGGGCCGTCGGTCGGGGGCGGAGGGGGAGGTGTGCCGGTCATGTCTCGCCAATCGTCGTCGGTCAGCGAGCCTAGCGGCACGCCCCGCCCCACGACCAGGGCTTGTCGGGGGCGTGGAGTACCATTGGCAGTCTCACGGAGCGAGTGCCAGCCGTGCGACGTTCCGAATTCGTGGAAGGAGGCGACCGTGGTCAGCGAGCGAGGTCTCGAGGTTCTCCGCGTCATCGTCCACGACTACGTCGAGTCGCGCGAGCCCGTCGGTTCGAAGTCGATCGTCGAGCGCCACCAGTTCGGTGTCTCCGCGGCCACGATCCGCAACGACATGGCGCTGCTCGAAGAAGAAGAGCTGATCGCCGCGCCCCACACGTCGTCGGGTCGAGTGCCCACCGACAAGGGGTACCGCCTCTTCGTCAACCAACTTGCCGACCTGCGGCCGCTCACCGCAGCCCAGCGCACGGCGATCGAGACGTTCCTCGGCAACTCGTCCGATCTCGACGAAGTTCTCTCACGCACGGTGCGGCTCCTGTCGCAGCTCACCAACCAGGTCGCGCTCGTCCAATACCCCACGTTCTCCCGAGCAACGGTTCGTCACGTCGAGCTCGTTCGTCTCAGCGAGACCCGCCTGATGACGGTGCTCATCACCGACTCCGGCCACGTCGAGCAACGCAGCATCGAGACGGCGATCGCGGTCGACGAGGCCTTCGTCGGCGAGCTCCGCGCGAAGCTCAACACCCGTGTCGGCGGCAAGACGCTCGCCGAGGCAGCCGCCGTGCTGACCGCGCTGCCGACCGAGTTCCGCCCCGAGCGCGCCGCCTTCGTGGCAGCCGTCTGCACCGCCCTCGTCGACGAGGCGACGGCAGGCCGGCAAGAACGCCTGGTCATGGCCGGCACGGCGAACCTCGTGCTCACCGAAGACGACTTCTCGGGCAACCTCTTTCCCGTCCTCGAAGCCATCGAAGAGCAGGTCACCCTGCTTCGACTCTTCGGCGAGATGCGCGACGGCCCGGCGGGCGACGCCGACGTCATCGCGCGAATCGGCCGTGAGAACGACTCGTTCGGCCTCGGCCAGACGTCGGTTCTCGCCAGCGGCTACACGGCGTCGGGTGGCGAGGTGGCCCGGCTGGGCGTCCTCGGCCCCACCCGCATGGACTACTCGAGCAACATGGCGGCCGTCCGCGCGGTGGCACGCTACCTGAGTGGCCTTCTCGGCAACGACTGAGACGATTTCGCACCCTTTCCCGTCGGATCCTGAGCTTCAGGATCCCTCCCCAAGACTCACCGAATCCCCTTACGAAAGCACGACGGAGACCAGTGGCAGATCACTATGACGTCCTCGGAGTCGAGCGCAGCGCGACCCCGGAACAGATCAAGAAGGCGTACCGGAAGCTCGCACGCGAGCTCCACCCCGACGTCAACCCGAGCCCCGAGGCATCGGACCGCTTCAAAGACGTCACGCACGCCTACGACGTCCTGAGCGACCCGCAGCAGCGGGAGCGATACGACCTCGGCCCGCAGCCGGGCTTCGGGGGCGGTGGCGGCGGCGGCGCCGGTTTCGGTGACATCTTCGACGCGTTCTTCGGTGGCAACCAGCAGCGGCAGGGCCCCAGGTCACGCCGCGAGCGTGGGCAAGACGCCCTGCTGCGCCTCGAGGTCGACCTCGAAGACATCATCTTCGGCGTGCAGCGCGACATCGAGGTCGACACGGCCGTGCTGTGCGAGACCTGCAACGGCTCGTGCTGCGCGCCGGGTACCAGCCCGCAGACCTGCGACATCTGCCACGGCACCGGCTCGATCAACCGCCAGGTGCGCTCGCTCCTCGGCAACGTGATGACCTCGAGCCCCTGCGGCACCTGCCGCGGCTACGGCACGGTCATCCCGAACCCCTGCCCGACCTGCCAGGCCCAGGGTCGCGTCCGCGCCCGCCGCACCATCCCCGTAGACGTTCCCGCGGGCGTCGACACCGGCATCCGTCTGCAGATGCCCGGCCAGGGCGAGGTCGGCCCCGCCGGCGGCCCGAACGGCGACCTCTACCTCGAGGTCAAGGTGAAGCACCACGACGTCTACAGCCGCAACGGCGACGACCTCCTGGCAACACTCGAGGTGCAGATGGCCGACGCGATCCTCGGTACGACGACCACGGTCAAGGCCCTCGACGGCGACATCTCGGTCGAGGTCAAGCCGGGCACGCAGAGCGCCGACGTCGTCACCATCAAAGACCGCGGCGTCACGCGACTTCGCGGCACGGGGCGCGGCGACCTCAAGATCGGCATCCAGGTGGTCACCCCGACCAAACTCAGCCACAAGGAGCGCGAGCTGGTCGAGAAGTTCGCCTCCGGCCGCAAGCACGATTCGCCGCAGCTCTCGCAGTTTCAGCAGGGTCTCTTCGGCAAGCTCCGCGACCGGTTTCTGAACTTCTGATCGTGGCGCATTTCTACCTCGCCGACGAGCTGACCGAGACCTCGGTCGGCTCCGACGTGGTGCTGACCGGCGCCGAAGCCCGGCATGCCGTCACGGTGAGCCGGGTTCGGGTCGGCGAGGCGCTACGAGTCGGCAACGGGCGAGGGCTCGTCGTCGGGGGAACCGTGCAGGAGGCGAGCGGAGACCGACTCGTGCTTCGCGTCGAGACGGTGGCGGCGGATCCTGGTCCGCTTCGCCGTGTCGTGCTCGCGCAAGCGCTTGCGAAAGGCGATCGCGATGAGCTGGCCGTGCAGGCAGCCACCGAACTCGGGGTCGACGAGGTCGTGCCCTGGGCGGCGGGGCGCAGCATCTCGCGCTGGGAGGGGCCGAAGGTGGCCAAGGGCCTGGCACGCTGGCGCGCCATCGTGCGCGAAGCGACCAAGCAGTCGATTCGCGCGTGGCAGCCGACGGTGTCCGAGGTCGCGACGACGGCCCAGCTCGTGGCCCGGGCGGCCACGGCACGAGTGCTGGTGCTCGAACCCACGGCTTCCGTTGCGCTCTCGACCGTCGATCTGGGCGACGAGGCCGACACTCGCGACGTCATCATCGTCGTCGGCCCGGAGGGCGGCGTGACGCCGCACGAGATCGAGGCGCTCGAGGCGGCTGGAGCCATCGCTGTGCGCCTCGGCGACTCGGTGCTCCGCACCTCGACAGCCGGCCCGGCCGCGCTGGCCGCGCTCAGTCTGCGACTCGGGCGCTGGTGACGGTGCGCTGCGGCTCCTGCGACCCGCTTTCTCCGCCCGGTCCGGTGTCCGTCGCCTTCGTTACGATGAGGGCATGAGCACCTCCGCAGCCGAGCCGACGATCTTCGAGCGAATCGTGCGTCGAGAGATACCGGCGACGATCGTTTTCGAGAGCGATTCGGTGATCGCCTTCGAAGACATCGCGCCGAAAGCACCCGTGCACCTCCTCGTCGTACCGAAGACCGCCGCCTACGCGAATGTGGTCGAGTTGGCCGCAGGCGATCCCGGGCTACTCGCCGAGATCGTCGATGTCGCATCGCGGTTGGCGGCAGATCCCGCCGTCATCCGGGAATTCACGCCGGGTGAGTTCCGCTTGATCTTCAATACCGGCGAAGCAGCCGGTCAGACCGTTTTCCACGTTCACGCCCACGTCATGGCGGGCACCCTCCAGGAAGGCTCACTTGCCTAGTAGCTCCGAAAGCCCTACCGGTGCCGGCGGCACCGGTTCCACCGTTCGCGACGACATCACCATTGATGGCGTGGCCATGGTGCAGCTACTCGGCCCGCAGGATCGCCTGCTGCGCACCGTCGAACAGCGGTATCCGTCGGTGCGAGTGCTGGTCCGGGGCAACGAGGTCTCGCTCGAGGGCCCCGCAGACGACGTCCGCCGTGCGCGCGGCCTCGTCGACGAACTGGTGACGATGGTGCGGTCGGGGCACGAGCTCGGCCCCGCCGAGGTCGCGACCACGGGCGAGATCCTCGACAGCGGCAAGGGTCACCCCGCTGAGCTGTTCGGCACCACGATCCTGACGAACAAGGGCAAGAGCATCCGGGCGAAGACGCTCGGCCAGAAAGACTACGTCGACGCCATCGACGACAACACGATCGTCTTCGGCATCGGCCCGGCCGGCACCGGCAAGACCTACCTCGCCATGGCCAAGGCCGTCCAGGCGCTGCAGCGGCGTGAAGTCTCGCGCATCATCCTCACGCGGCCCGCCGTCGAGGCCGGTGAGCGGCTCGGCTTCCTGCCGGGCACCCTCACCGACAAGATCGATCCCTACCTCCGCCCCCTCTACGACGCGCTCGGCGAGATGATGGATCCCGAGATCGTGCCGAAGCTTCTGGCGGCGGGCACCATCGAGGTGGCTCCGCTCGCGTACATGCGCGGCCGCACGCTCAACGACGCGTTCGTCGTGCTCGACGAGGCGCAGAACACCACGCCCGAGCAGATGAAGATGTTCCTCACGCGTCTTGGGTTCGGCTCCAAGATGGTGGTCACCGGCGACATCACCCAGGTCGACCTCCCGACCGGCTCCAGCGGGCTGCAGCTCGTCACGCGGGTGCTCGGCGAGATCGACGACATCCACTTCGCTCGGCTCACCAGCGACGACGTGGTGCGCCACACCCTCGTCGCCAAAATCGTCGACGCCTACACGAAGTTCGACGCTGAGAAGCTCGCCCGACTCCACGCGAAAGAAGCCCAGTGAGCATCGAGATCAACAACGAATCCGGCATCGACGGGTTGGAGGGCGACGAGGCGACCATTCTTCGCCTCGCGACCTTCGCGCTCGATCAGATGCACGTCCATCCCGAGGCCGAGCTCGCGATCGTGCTCGTCGACGAGGCAGCGATGGAGCAGCTCCACGTGCAGTGGATGGACGAACCCGGCCCCACCGACGTGCTGAGCTTTCCGATGGACGAACTCCGGCCCGGCACCGAAGACGAGCCCACGCCCGCCGGTCTCCTCGGTGACATCGTGGTCTGCCCGCAGGTCGCCGCCGCCCAGGCTGTCACAGCGGGCCACTCGACGCTCGACGAGATGCTGCTGCTCACCTGCCACGGCATCCTGCACCTGCTCGGCTTCGACCACGCCGAACCCGACGAGAAGGCCGAGATGTTCGGCATTCAGGGGCAGATCCTCTCGGCCTTCGCCGAGCTCGATTCCGCGAGGTAGCGACCGATGATGATCGCGATCTTCGTCACCGCGGCCGTCCTCCTCGTCGTGTTCGGCGGTGTGCTCGCAGCGACCGACTCGGCTCTGACCGTGTTGAGCCGTGCCGACCTGCTCGAACTGGCCGAGAAGCGGCGCCGAGGTGGCAGCGCCCTGGTAGCGATCGCCGACGACATCGGCGCGCACGTCAATGCGGTCAACTTCGTGCGGATCCTCGCCGAGACGGCCGCCGCCGTGCTGGTCTCGCTCGCCTTCGCCTACACGATCGCCGAGTGGTGGTGGGCGTTGCTCCTGTCCGCCCTCATCATGACCCTGGTCTCGTTCGTGCTCGTCGGCTCCAGCCCTCGCAGCGTCGGGCGGGCTCACGCGCGCACTCTGATCGGCTTCGACGCTTCGCTCGTCCGGGCGATCCGGCTCGTGCTCGGCCCTGTCGCAGCCCTACTGGTCGCACTCGGCGACCGGGTGACCCCGGGCCGCAACAGCGCCACTTCGTTCTCCTCCGAAGAGCAGTTGCTCAGCATGGTCGACGAGGCCACCGAGATGGAGGTGCTCGACGAAGACGACCGCACTCTCATCCACTCCATCTTCGAGTTCAGTGAGACCGTGGTCCGCGAGGTGATGGTGCCGCGCACCGACATGGTCACCGTCGACGCCGACGCCACGATCGAGACGACCATGGGCGTGTTCCTCGGCAAGGGCGTCTCCCGTGTGCCGGTCGTCGGGCGCGACAGCGACGACATCCTCGGCATCGTCTACCTGCGCGACACGGCCCGCTTCCTCCACGAGGGTCGTGGTGCGTCGCTCCGTTACGCGTCTGACCTCGCCAAGCCCGCGGTCTTCGTGCCCGAATCCAAGCGAGCCGACGAGACTCTGCGCCAGATGCAGGCGGGCAAGAACCACCTCGCGATGATCGTCGACGAATACGGCGGAATCGCCGGCCTCGTCACTCTCGAAGACCTCATCGAAGAGCTCGTCGGCGACATCAGCGACGAATACGACCAGGCCGTGTCGTCGCACCGCGAGGTCTCAGACGGCGTGTACCTCGTCAGTGCCCGTTTGCCGGTCGACGAGCTCGGCGACCTGTTCGGCATCGAGCTCGACGACGACGACGTCGATTCGGTGGGCGGGCTCCTGACGAAGGCGCTCGGACGACTTCCCGAACGAGGATCCGAGGCCACGGTCTCTGGGCTCATCCTCACCGCGAATCGCACGGAGGGCCGCCGGCGCGACCTGCAGACCGTCCTGGTGCGTCGCGACCCGGCCCTCATCGCCAGCCAGGCCGCCTTCGCAGCTCACGCCGGCCCCACGACCCCGATCAGACCGAATTCCCCCGGCAGCACCAGCACCTCCAACGAGCGGACAGCACGATGACCCCTTCCCCCGAATACCGCGCCGGCTTCGTCTCGTTCGTCGGTCGACCGAACGTGGGCAAATCGACCCTCACCAATGCTCTGGTGGGCGAGAAGGTCGCGATCACCTCGTCGAAGCCGCAGACCACCCGTCGCGCCATCCGCGGCATCGTGCACGCACCCAGCGGACAGCTCGTGCTCGTCGACACCCCCGGCATGCATCGCCCCCGCACCCTTCTCGGCGAACGGCTCAACTCGGTCGTGCAAGACACGCTGGGCGAGGTCGATGTGATCTGCTTCTGCGTTCCCGCCGACGAGAAGCTCGGCCCCGGCGACCGCTTCATCAACGAACAGCTCGACCAGTTTCCTCGCGCCAAGAAGGTCGCGCTGGTCACGAAGGTCGACGCGTCCTCCCGCGCCGCTGTGGCAGAGCAGCTCCTCGCCGTCAGCGGCCTGCGCGACTGGGAGACGATCATCCCGCTCTCCGCGGTCTCGAAGATCCAGCTCGACACGGTGGTCTCCGAGCTGATCCGACTCCTGCCGGTGTCGCCGCAGCTCTACCCGAGCGACATCGTCACCGAGGAGCTCGTTGAAGACCGCGTCAGCGAGTTCATCCGCGAAGCCGCGCTCGAGGGCGTCCAAGACGAGCTTCCGCACTCGCTCGCCGTCACCATCGACGACATCGTCGAGCGCGACGACAAGGAGCTGATCGAGATCTACGCCAACCTCTTCGTCGAGCGCGACAGCCAGAAGGGCATCATCATCGGCCACAAGGGAGCGCGCCTCCGCGAGGTCGGCGAGCGAGCCCGTGCTCAGATCGAACCATTGGTCGGCAAGCAGGTCTTCCTCTCGATCCGGGTGAAGGTCGCGAAAGACTGGCAGCGCGACCCGAAGCAGCTCGGGCGCCTCGGCTTCTAGCCAGTACATCGCGAGAGTGATTCCGCTCGCCGAAGGTCGCGACTCCGCTTCCCGAGCGGGGCGGGCGGCGACAGACCCCCTACGGTGGAGGTCGTGATCTTCCGACGCCTCACCTCGCGCCAACTGGCGTTCGACGTGGCGGTCGCCGTCGTCACGGCGCTGGTCACTCTGCCGTTCGACTACCGGGCCAACGCGTTCTCGCTGATCATCACCGGCGGCATGGTCGTCGCGCTGGCGTTCCGCCGCATCTCGCCCGCGGCGGCATTGTCTCTCGCCTGGGCGACCGCCGCCTTCGAGATGCTGACGCTCTCGACCCCGCAGGTGTCGAACCTCGCGATCTGTGCGGTGCTGTACGCAACCGCGGCGTATGGCAGCTCCCGCGTCAAATGGCTCGGCCTCGGCTCCGTCGGCATCGGCGCAGCGCTCGGCATGTTCTACGTGACTTTCGCCCGGCTGGCCCTGTTCGGGGTGCCGCACGACGTCACCAACGCGACCGACCTCGTCCAGTTGCTGCTCCAAATCGGCGTGACGTTCCTCGGATTTCTGGCGCTTCTCGGGTTGCCCTGGGTGGGAGGTCAGCTCGTCCGCACGCGACTCGCCGCGAGGGAGAGCCGCGACGCGCAGCTCATCGCCGAGCGCGAAGCTCTCCGTGCCGAGAACGATGCAGCCCGTGCCGCCCGCGAGGCGGCTCGGGCCGAGCGCGACATCGCCGTCGAGCAGGAGCGATCACGGATCGCGCGCGACATGCACGACGTCGTCGCGCACTCGCTCGCCGTCGTCATCGCGCAGGCCGACGGTGCCCGCTACGCCTACCAGGCTGACCCGACCTCCGTCGAGCAGTCGCTGAGCACCATCGCGGCGACCGCCCGCGAGTCGCTGGTCGAGGTGCGTGTGCTCCTCGGCCAACTCCGGCACAGCCAGGGTGCGGCGCCGCAACCGGTCCTCGGCGACCTCGAGAAGCTCGTCGACCAGATGACGGCAGCCGGCCTCTCGATCGATCTGCGCTCGAGCGGCACCCCGGGCCAGCTCGGTAGCAACCGCCAACTCGCCATCTACCGGATCGTGCAGGAGTCCCTCACGAACGTCCTGCGCCACGGCGACCGGACGTCCACCGTCGAGGTGCTCTTCGACTGGCGTCCCGACGACCTGATCATCGTCGTCGCGTCGACCATGCAGCCTGCGGCACCGATCGATCCGAACGCCCTGACGTCGAGCGGGCAGTTCCGCCCCGATGAGCGGCGGGGCCACGGCATCGTCGGCATGCGCGAGCGCGCGACTCTCGCCGGCGGCACCCTCACCACCCACCAGGCCGGGGGCAGCTTCATCGTGCGAGCCACGATCCCCACCGCCGCGCTGACCCAGGAGGTCCGACTTCGATGACAACCACCAGCCCCACCGACGCCCCGACCGCCTCGCGCATTCGGGTGCTCCTCGTCGACGACCAGGCGCTGTTCCGGGCGGGCATCCGCATGGTGGTCTCGTCGCAGCGCGACCTGGAGTTCGTGGGGGAGGCAGGCGACGGAGCCGAGGGCGTCGAGGTCGCGGCGCGGACGCGACCGGACGTCGTGCTCATGGACATCCGCATGCCGAACATGGACGGCATAGCTGCCACCGCAGCCATTCTCGAACAGGCGGACCGCGAGAAGAGGCCCGCACCCCGGATCCTCGTCTTGACGACCTTCGATCTCGACGAGGCGGCGACTCGCGCGATCCGCAGCGGCGCCAGCGGCTTCGTGTTGAAAGACAGCGATCCCGAGTTTCTGCTCGCCGCGATTCGCACGGTGCACGCGGGCACGAGCGTCATCGCCGCGTCGGCGACGCGCGAGCTCTTCGAGCACTTCGACGGCGGAAACCAAGGATCCAAGGTGGCGCCCGAGGCGTTCGGCGCACTGACCACGAGAGAGCGCGACATCTTCCAGTCGGCCGCTCGCGGGCTGTCCAACTCTGAGATCGCGCAGCTCGAGTACCTCAGCGAGGCGACCGTCAAGACCCACATCTCGAGGATCCTCGCCAAACTCTCGCTTCGCGATCGTGTCCAGCTGGTGGTCTACGCCTACGAGCACGGCCTCATCGTCTGACGTACCGCCCCCGAGCCGTCACGCGGTGGCCTCTGACGGGAGCGCGGTGCTAGGGTCATTTTGTGCTGTTCGGCCTGCTCCTTCTTAGTTGCCGCGACGAGACTTCCTCCTAAGGCCTCCCTCGTCGCGGTGTTCGCGTTGCTTCTCCACGCAACTGGCTGACCACTTTCACGACGCAAGGTAGAGACCATGAAGAACTCGCAGCAGCCCTCCGGGATGCCGATCCACAAGTACGTCCCGTTCCACGAGCAGATCGCAGTCGACCTGCCCGATCGAACCTGGCCGACGAAGCGAACGACGAAGGCCCCTCGCTGGTGCGCGGTCGACCTCCGTGACGGCAACCAGGCCCTCATCGATCCGATGAGCCCTGAGCGCAAGCGGATCATGTTCGATCTGCTCGTGAACATGGGCTACAAAGAGATCGAGGTCGGTTTCCCCTCGGCCTCGCAGACCGATTTCGACTTCGTGCGCAGCCTCATCGAAGAGAACGCAATCCCCGACGACGTCACCATCCAGGTGCTGACCCAGGCGCGCGAACATCTCATCAACCGCACCTATGAGTCGATCAAGGGCGCCAAGCAGGCGATCGTCCACCTCTACAACTCCACCAGCATCCTGCAGCGCGACGTCGTGTTCCGCACCGATAAGCAGGGCATCATCGACATCGCCCTCGAGGGCGCCCGCCTCTGCAAGATCGCCGAGGCCACCGTCCCCGAGACGATCGTCTACTACGAATACAGCCCCGAGTCGTTCACCGGCACCGAGCTCGAATTCGCCCGCGACATCTGCAACGCCGTCGTCGAGGTGTTCGAGCCGACCCCGGAACGCCAGGTCATCGTCAACCTGCCCGCCACCGTCGAGATGGCCTCGCCGAACGTCTACGCCGACGCCATCGAGTGGATGAGCCGCAATCTCGCTCACCGCGAGAACGTGATCCTGTCGCTGCACCCGCACAACGATCGCGGCACCGCTATCGCCGCGGCCGAACTCGGCTACCTGGCCGGTGCAGACCGCATCGAAGGCTGCCTCTTCGGCAATGGCGAGCGCACCGGCAACGTCGACCTGGTCGCCCTCGGCATCAACCTGTTCACCCAGGGCATCGACCCCGAGATCGACTTCTCCGATCTCGACGAGGTCAAGCGCACGGCCGAGTACTGCAACCAGCTGCCCGTGCCCGAGCGCAGCCCGTGGGCCGGTGACCTCGTCTACACGGCTTTCTCGGGCTCGCACCAGGACGCCATCAAGAAGGGCTTCGAGGCGATGGCCGCATCGGCTGCGTCTCAGGGCAAGTCCGTCGACGACATCGCCTGGGCCGTGCCGTATCTGCCGGTCGACCCGAAAGACCTGGGTCGCTCGTACGAAGCCGTCATCCGCGTCAACTCGCAGTCGGGCAAGGGCGGCGTCGCCTACCTGCTGAAGACCGACCACTCGCTCGATCTGCCGCGCAAACTGCAGATCGACTTCTCGGGTGTCGTGCAGTCGAAGACCGACTCCGAGGGCGGCGAGGTGACGAGCGAGCAGATCTGGGAGATCTTCCAAGACGAATACCTGCCCGCCAAGGTCGACGACGCCAAGTGGGGTCACTTCGAGCTCACCCGCACCGGCACCCGCAGCGACATGAGCGGCGAGACTCACCTCTCGGTCGACCTCCGCGCCGGTTCGTCGGTCGTCTCGACCGAGGGCGTCGGCAGCGGCCCGATCGCCGCGTTCATCGCCGTGCTGGCCGATCAGGGCGTGCAGGTGAAGCTGTACGACTACGTCGAGCACACCCTCAGCGCCTCGGGCGACGCTCAGGCCGCGGCCTACGTCGAACTCGACGTCGACGGCACGCGCCTGTGGGGAGTCGGAATCGACGCCGACATCTCGACGGCGAGCCTGAAGGCCATCGTCTCGGCCGTCAACCGCGCGCTGCGCACCCGGGCCGACGTCGATGCCGAGTTGGCGACGGCCTAGCCCGCTCGCGCCCTAGCGGCCCGGCGACACTGCCACACTGCGACACTGCGACACTGCGACACCGCCTTTCGGGGAAGACACCGCCCATCGCGGGTGTCTTCTCCGAAAGGCGGTGTCGTTCGTGCCTGCGGCGGGCCTCGCCTAGCGAGGGCGACGCCAGCGCGGCAGCCGCGACAGCGCGCGTTGCTCGGGCAGGCTCCACCCGAACCGCACCGCGAGCAGGCGGATCGAGAACGTCGTCGCGGTTCCGATGAGGCCGGCCAGCGGGGTCGGCACCCCGAAGACGACGAGGGCGACGAGCAGGGCTGCTCCGGCTCCGGCGGCCACGGCGTAGAGCGAGCCGACGTGCATCATGGCGATCGTCAGGTTCATCAGCAGGTCACGGACGACCGAGCCGCCGACCGCCGAGACGACCCCGACGAAGACCGCCGGGATCTCGGGCAGGCCGAGCGCCAGCGCCTTGGTCGCTCCGATCGCTCCGAACAGGCCGATGGTCAACGCGTCGAGGATCGTGATGAACCCCGCCAGCCGGTTGAACAACCGCTGCAGCAGCATTCCGAGCAGCGCGGCAAGCACCGCGGTCATGAGATACCAGTTGCTCTGCATCGCTCTCGGCACCTCGCCGATGAGCACATCACGAAGGATCCCGCCGCCCAGCCCCGTTGCCGTGCCGATGATGGCGACCCCGAGCAGATCGACCCGACGCTCCCGGAACTGGCTCGCGAAGAGGGCACCCTGGAGGCTGCCGATGGCCACCGCCAGAAGATCAGCCCAGAGGGGGATGGAGAAGGCTGTGGCGGACACCCAGTGATTCTGCCACGCGGGGGATACTGGACGGGTGCCGGTCTATCGAGATGAATGCGTGATTCTGCGCACCCACAAGTTGGGTGAGGCAGACCGGATCCTGACGATGCTCTCGCGCTCACACGGCAAGATCCGCGCCGTCGCGAAGGGCGTCCGCCGCACCGCGTCGAAGTTCGGCGCGCGGCTCGAGCCGTTCATGGTGGCCGACCTGCAGCTCTACGAGGGCCGCAGCCTCGACATCGTCACCCAGGCCGAGTCGATCGGGTCGTACGGCGCCGCGATCGTCTCCGACTACGCGAGCTACACCGCCGCCAGCGTGCTCGTCGAGACCGCCGACAAGCTCACCGACGCCGAGGCAGGTCTCCAGCAGTACCTGCTGCTCGTCGGCGCCCTGCGGTCGCTCGCGCAGCGCGCTCACGACCCTCAGCTGATCCTCGACTCGTATCTCCTCCGCGCCCTGTCCATCGCCGGCTGGGCCCCGAGCTTCGGTGACTGCGCCGTCACCGGTGCCCCCGGCCCGCACTCCGCCTTCGTGGTGCAGCTCGGCGGCGTCGTGGCCGATGAGGCGGCACCCCCCGGGGCGCCGCGCCTGGATCCTCAGACTCTCGCCCTGCTCGGGGCCCTGCTCAGCGGAGACTGGGCCACCGCCGAGGCGATGGGCGAGAGCACCCGCAATCAGGCGAGCGGCGTGGTCGCCGCCTACACGCAGTGGCACCTCGAGCGCGGGCTCCGGTCGCTGCAACACGTCGATCGCACCCCCGCCGTCAGTGCCGCTGACGCCGGTGCCGCTGGCGCCGGTGCCGCTGGCGTCAGTGCCTCTGGCGTGACTGCCCCTCGCATCAACGCCCGAACAGGAGAAGTTCTGTGAGCTCTACCCCCTCCGCCGGTTCTGAGAAGCGCGGGCTGTTCGGTCGACGCGCCGTCCCGAAGCACATGGACGCCGTCGACATGGAATACCTGCCCCTCGACTGGCAGGGCGGCACGCCTCCGGTCTATGAGCCGGGCGCGGCGCCCAAGCACGTCGCCGTCGTCATGGACGGCAACGGACGCTGGGCCAATGCTCGCGGCCTGCCCCGCATCGAAGGCCACAAGGCAGGCGAGGCGGCCCTGCTCGAGGTCGTCGCGGGTGCCATCCAGGCCGGAGTGCAGCACCTCAGCGTCTACGTCTTCTCGACCGAGAACTGGAAGCGCTCGCCCGAAGAGGTCCGCTTTTTGATGGGCTTCAACCGCGAGGTGCTCCACCGGCGGCGCGAGCAGCTCAACGCGTGGGGCGTGAAGATCGTGTGGTCGGGTCGGCGTCCGAAACTCTGGGCGTCTGTCATCAACGAGTTGCAGGTGGCCGAGGAGGCGACGCGCACCAACACCACGATGACCCTGAACATGTGCGTCAACTACGGCGGTCGCAACGAGCTCACCGACGCCATGCGGTCGATCGCCGCCGAGGTCGCGGCCGGGCGCCTCAAGCCGTCGGGGATCACCGAGAAGGTCATCCAGCGGCACCTCTACCAGTCGCAGCTGCCCGACGTCGACCTGTTCGTGCGGTCGTCGGGGGAGCAGCGCACATCGAACTTCCAGCTGTGGGAGTCGGCGTACGCCGAGATGGTGTTCCTCGATCAGCTGTGGCCCGACTTCACGCGCGGCGACCTCTGGGGTGCGATCGACCAGTACACGAATCGCGGGCGGCGCTTCGGCGGCGCGGTTGATGCGCCGGCTGCTGGCGGGGCTTCGGCGGAGCCCGCCTAGACCCGCACGGTCGGCACAGACCCGCACGCTCGGCACAGGCCCGAGCGATCGGCACAAACCCGCACGACCGGCACAGGCCCGCGTCCTAGCCGGGCTGTTTTCGCCGACGGCGCGGGTCTGAGCCGCTCCGGCGGGTCCGTCGCGCGGCCGATGCAAATTCGAAGGAAAAACGCCCGGCCGCGAGCAGAAACATCAGGATCCAACGGGGTCGAGCACCCGGATCTTCTTCGAATTCGGAGGCGAGGCGGGGCGGGCGCGATCGGCTAGAACGTCACATTGGCGCCGAGGAAGATGCGCTCCGACGGCCAGAGGAACTGCAGCGTGAGCGGACCGTCGCTGGCCCGGTGGAACCACGCGTTGCCGAACACGACGGCCTTGCCGGGCAGCAGGTACCACGTCGACGACCCGGCGGGGAACTGACTGCCGAGGTCGGAGCTGTACCCGTCTTTCTTGAGCAGGTCGGCGCCAGCGAACGTGTCTTGCGTTGCAAGGGCGTTGCCGTACGACGAGTAATCGGCGCTCAGGTCGGTGAGGTCGAGCCGTCGTCCGGAGTCGTTGACCAGCACGTACGCGGTCACCTCGACCTTGGTGCCGGCCGGGTAGGGGTCGTTGCCGCCCGGGTGGGCGTAGATCGACGGCGCGGTCGTCGTGAGCTCGCCGACCCGGTAGACGTAGATCGTGAGGTCTTTGTAGTTGACCTGGTTGAGCAGGGTGCCGCCCGGAGCGAGCGACTTCGGATCGATGCTCGACGACGAACCACTGCCGCCCGAGCCGGTGCCGCCAGTGACCTGCGGCTGGGGCGCCGAAGTCGAACCGCCAGAGCCCGAACCGCCCGACCCTGAATCGCCGAGCCCGGAGCCCGACGTGCCGTTGTCGCCAACCGGGGTCAGCGACCCCACGGCGGGAGCGCATCCGGCGACGGCGAGCACCACCGCGGTCGCGAGCAGGGCTTTCAGCAGTCGTCTGGGCACACGGTCACCCTAACCGGCGCCCCCGACAGCGCCGTGAGCCGGGCCGAGGCTAGACGGAAACGGGCCGGAGCCCGAACGCGGCATGGTCGAGCGTTCGCACGATCTCGACCGCCACCCCGATCGCGGGTATCCGCTCCGCCCCGCTGGCGTACGCCACCGACAGCACGCGATCGCTCGCCTCGGGCAGCCGCGCCGTCTCAACGCCCGGCGGAACGGGTGCGGGAACGAGCGAGAGCGCGGGCAAAAGTGCCACGCCAAGCCCAGCCGCCACCAGGCCGAGCACGGCCAGAGCGTTGTCGGTCTCGAGGATGATCTCTGGCTCGAAACCCGCTCGGCGGCAGGTCGCGAGAAGGTGCCCTCGGCATCGCGGGCAGCCGCCGATGAACCTCGACCCCGCGAGGACGGCGAGGTCGTCGAGGCGGGAGCCTGGGCCAGACGACGAGGATCCGAGGGTGCCGGCAGGCGCGACAGCCAACATCGTGTCTCGGAAGAGCGGCCGCTCGGTGATGCCGTCGTGCTGAGACCCGGCCGGGCGGGGGCCGGGTTCGGCCGGGTCGGATCCTGGGGTTCGTCCGTCTCCCGGGTAGCCGAAGGTCAGCGCCACGTCGACCTCACCACGGCGGAGGAGATCGAGGGCCTCGGGTGGTTCGACCTCGATGTAGGTCGTGGTGAGCCCGGGGTGGGCTACGGCGAGTGCGGAGAGGATGGCGGGAACGAGGGTGGAGGAGGCGCTCGGGAATCCGGCGAGGCGGACGGAGCCCGACTCGACGCCGCGAAGCCCGGCCAGGTCGTCGCGAGCGGCGGCCAGGGCGGCCTCGACGTGGACGGCGTGGCGGGCCAGGCGCGTGCCGGCCTCGGTCAGCGAGACCGAGCGGCCGGACCGCCGCAGCAACGGCTGGCCGATCTGCTCTTCGGCCCGCCGCAGCCGCTGCGTGACCGCGGGCTGGCTGTAGCCGAGCCGCACGGCGGCGGCAGTGATGCTGCCGGTCTCGGCCACCGCTCGGATGGCTCGCAGGTCGGCGAGGTCGAGATCGTCGGTCATCGCGCCAGGATAACCGGCGGTTATACATTCGATCGACAAGTGGCGGTTGTGTGATGCCTGCCCCGGTTCCACGCTGGACTCATGACCGCATTCGATCGACTCGTCGCCGACTTTCCGAGCGGAACGAACTACCTGGCGGCCTGCACCGGCGGTCTGCCGACCCGCACGGCGACGGCCGCGATGCGTGCCGACCTCGACGCCTGGTCGGGTGGCACCGTGTCGCCCACCGCCTACGGAGCGTTCGCCGAGCGGGCCCGTGTCGCGTTCGCTCGCATCGTCGGAGTCGGCGCGGACCGGGTAGCGCTCGGCTCGCAGACCTCCGTGCTCGTGTCGGTGATCGCCGCAGCTGTTCCGGACGGAGCGGAAGTGCTCTGCGTCGAAGGCGACTTCAGTTCGATCGTCGCCCCGTTCGCCAGCCAGTCGCATCGGGGGGTTCGTCTTCGCGAGGTTCCTCTCGACTCGCTCGCTGAGGCGGTGAACGACGACACCTGGCTGGTCGCCTACTCGCTCGTGCAGTCGGCCACCGGCGAGCTCGCCGACGACGATCTCGTCGTCGCCGCGGCTCGTGCCCACGGCGCCCGGACGCTCGTCGACCTCACCCAGGCGGCAGGAGTCCTTCCCATCGACGCGGGCCGCTACGACGCGACGGTCACCCACGCCTACAAGTGGCTCTGCTCGCCGCGCGGAGTCGCCTTCTTGACCCTGTCGGAGGCATTCGAGCCGACACTTCGGCCCATCCAGGCCGGCTGGTACGCCGGAGCCGACGTCTGGGCGTCGTGCTACGGAGCCGCGTTCGAGCTCGCCAGAGACGCCCGGCGGTTCGACGTGTCGCCCGCGTGGCAGGCCGTGGTCGGCGCGGCCGTCGTACTCGAACAGTTCGCCGATGTCGATGCGGCCCTCATCTGGTCGCACGCGAGCGGACTCGGCGACGCGCTGTGCGACGCGCTCGAAATCCCTCGGCAGGGACGGGCCATCGTGACGTGGGCGGATCCTGAGGGGTCTGACCTGGCCCTGCTCGGCGCTGCGGGGATCACCGCCTCCGGTCGCGCCGGCCGGGCCCGAGTGGCCTTCCATCTCTGGAACACTCCGGCCGACGTGGCAGACGTAGCCGCCGCCCTCGGCTCGGCGCACCGGTAAACTCGCCCGGAGCCTCGCGCATCCAGCGCGAGCGTCGCATCACTAACTTCTGGGAGTACTCCACGTGGCAGCACCGAACCGTCTCGATTCCGTCATCGCCCTGGCCAAGCGCCGCGGCTTCGTCTTTCAGGCGGGCGAGATCTACGGGGGCAGCCGCTCGGCGTGGGATTACGGGCCCCTCGGCACCGCCCTGAAAGAGAACATCAAGCAGCAGTGGTGGAAGTTCATGGTGCAGGGCCGCGACGACATCGTCGGGCTCGACTCCTCCGTGATCCTGCCGCGCACCGTCTGGGAGGCCTCCGGCCACGTCGAGGTCTTCTCCGACCCGCTCGTCGAATCGCTCCACACCCACAAGCGCTACCGGGCCGATCACCTGCTCGAGGCCTACGAGAACAAGCACGGCCACCCGCCGGTCAACGGCCTCGCCGACATCCGCGACCCCGACACCGGTCAGGAGGGCTCGTGGACGGAGCCGCAGAACTTCTCCGGCCTGCTCAAGACCTACCTCGGCCCCGTCGACAACGAGCAGGGCATGGTCTACCTGCGCCCCGAGACCGCGCAGGGCATCTTCGTCAACTTCAACAACGTCATGAGCGCCTCGCGTATGAAACCGCCCTTCGGCATCGCGCAGGTCGGCAAGTCGTTCCGCAACGAGATCACGCCCGGCAACTTCATCTTCCGCACCCGCGAGTTCGAGCAGATGGAGATGGAGTTCTTCGTCGAGCCCGGCACCGACGACGAGTGGTTCCAGTACTGGATCGACGCGTGCGAGGCCTGGTACCTCGACCTCGGCGTGACCCCGGAGAACATCCGCCGCTACGAGCACCCGGCCGAGAAGCTGTCGCACTACTCGAAGCGCACCGTCGACCTCGAGTACAAGTTCCGCTTCACCGGATCGGAGTGGGGCGAGCTCATGGGCGTCGCGAACCGCACCGACTTCGACCTGAAGACGCACAGCGAGGCATCGGGCGTCGACCTGTCGTACTTCGACCAGGCGAAAAACGAGCGCTGGACCCCGTTCGTCATCGAGCCGGCGTTCGGCCTGACCCGAGCCCTCATGGCGTTCCTCGTCGACGCGTACCACGAAGACGAAGCACCGAACGCGAAGGGCGGTGTCGACAAGCGCACCGTGCTGAAGCTCGACCGCCGCCTCGCGCCGGTCAAGGTCGCCGTGCTGCCGCTGTCGCGCAACGAGAACCTCTCACCGCTCGCCCGCGGGGTCGCGGCCACGCTCCGCAAGCTCTGGAACATCGACTTCGACGACGCCGGAGCGATCGGCCGCCGCTACCGCCGCCAAGACGAGATCGGCACGCCGTTCTGCGTCACGGTCGACTTCGACTCGCTCGACGACAACGCCGTGACCGTGCGCGAGCGCGACACGATGGCTCAGGAGCGCGTGCCGCTCGACGAGCTCGAGGCGTACCTCGGGGCGCGGTTGCTCGGCGTGTAGCTCCGTTCTGGGGCCCGGGCGGTTCAGAACTCTGGCAAAACCGGCTCTAAACCGGCCTCAAGGGGCTTGTTGGGGCCGGTTTTGCCAGTTTTTTGAACGTGTGGAGAGCGGCAGCGGCACTAAGCGCGGGCGTTCCACGCTGGACGCATGCAAGTGGAAGCGCAAATCACGTCACTCGGCGGCATCGCCTCACGTCAGAATCTGGTCGCCAGAGGGGCGACAAGTCGGGCCCTCACTGCGGCCGTGAAAAGCGGCCACGTCCGTCGCATTCGCAACGGCTGGTACACAACATTGCCCGCGTCAGACCCCCAGGTGATCGCGGTCCGTCTCGGAGGAGTACTCACAGGCGCTGCAGCCCTTCACCTGCAAAACGCGTGGCTGTGGAATCCGCCCAGGTCACTCGACGTGCGCCTCGCCGCCGGGGCATCCCGCCCGAAACTCGTTCCGCGAAACGTGACTCTGAGCTACGGACGCCTTCCACGAAACAGGAGGACAGTCGCGACCGACCACGAAGCTCTTGTGCACGCGGTGAAGCACCTGCCCTTCGAAGAAGCAGTCGCGGTACTCGACTGGGCCTGCCACACCCGCCGCCTCGACGAGGTCGACCTGCATCGGCTCTGCGCCCGGCTGCCGAAGCCGCTGCGGAGGATTGCCGAGTGGGTCGATCGCGACTGCGAAAGCGTGCTCGAGAGCATCGTCCGGACGCGGCTGCGGCTGCTCGGGTACGAGGTCGTCTCGCAGGTGCCGGTCGATACCGTGCGGTCGATCGACCTCGTCGTCGACGGCGTGCTGGGGCTCGAACTCGACGGCCGGGCTTATCACGAGAGCTCGTTCGAGTCGGATCGCGAGAAAGACCTGGCGATCGTGCTGGAAGGGCGCTCGGCGATGCGCGTGTCGTACGGGATGGTGCGTCGCGATTGGCCACGGGTCGAACAGGGGATCGCCGCGGCGGTGGCCATGCATCGGGGTCACCGACGCGCGTCGGGAATGCCCGAGCGACACCGACGGTTGCAGACGCCGTGAGTATCGAGAACGCCGCCGCAACCGCCCCCATCAAAGTCGACATCTGGTCAGACATCGCCTGCCCGTGGTGCTTCATCGGCAAGCGCAAGTTCGAGGCCGGAGCTGCCGGTTTCGCCGGAGAGGTCGAGATCGAGTATCACTCGTTCGAGCTCTCGCCCGATACGCCGGTCGACTTCGAGGGTGACGAGGTCGAGTTCCTGTCGACGCACAAGGGCATCGCCCCCGAGCAGGCCCGCCAGATGCTCGACAACGTCGGCGGCATCGCCGCGTCGGTCGGCCTGAAGTACGACTTCGACGCGATGCACCACACCAACACCGTCAAGGCGCACCAGCTCATTCACTTCGCCAAGGCCCGCGGGCTCCAGCTCGACATGAAGGAGCGCCTCCTCGCCGCGTACTTCGAAGACGGCCGCCACCTCGGCCGACTCGACGTGCTGGCCGACATCGCCGCCGAGGCGGGGCTCGATCGCGCCGAGGTGCTGCAGTCGCTCGAGAGCGACGAGTACCTCGACGCCGTCCGTGCCGACCAGGCCCAGGCCCAGGCGTTCGGCATCAACGGCGTGCCGTTCTTCGTGATCGAGGGCAAGTACGGAGTGTCGGGAGCCCAGGAGGCCTCGGCGTTCCAGAACGTCCTCGAGACGGTCGCCGCCGAGAAGCGCGATGCGGCGGTGGCCGAGTGACCGACTCCGCACCGACTCCGGGCAGCTTCACGATGCTCGGCTCGGCCGACGCAGCGGCCTGCGAGGGCGACAGCTGCCTGATCCCCGGCGCCCTGACTGAGACCGTCACGATACCCGAGATCGAGCCCACGGCCGACGAGGCCGCCGCCGCCTCGGCGCGGGCCGTCACTGCGGCCCTCGACGAAGGCGCATCGCTCTAGGCCACCGATGCCCCGGGTGTCCACGGCTCTACGAGCGCGGCACCTCGGGGTCGGTGATGTCAGCGACGGTGGCGGCCAGCGCTTCGATAAGCGCATCGGCCTCCACGAACGCACTGCGTCCGTGCGAGCCCGCACCGAGTGCGACGCGGGATCCTCGGATCCTCTCGTCGGCGAACACCGGCCACGCCGTGGTCGATCCCAGGGGAGTGATCGTGCCTCGCTCGTAACCGGTCGCCTCCAGAGCGATCTCGGGGGAGGGCATCGACAGCTTGTTCACGCCGACCACGGTGCGCAGCTTCGACCACGAGATCGACCGTCCGCCCGGAACAAGAGCAAAAACGAAGGATCCGTCATGCCTCTTCACCACCAGACTCTTCACGACGGCCCCGGGCTCGATCCCCAGCAGCCCTGCTGCCTCGGCAAGGCTGTCCGCTGCCGGCCGCTCGACCACCTCGACGGCCAGCCCTCGGCTTTCGGCATCGGCGAGCATTCGGTCGGTTCCGCTGATGTTCGGCATTTCTTCTCCAAGGGGGTGGGCGGCATCGAGTTCTCTACAGGGGCGTCTCGATCCCTCATCGGGCTTGCGGCCGTCTGGGATAATCAGTGGTGATGACAACCACTCTTTCGCAACCAGAAGCCGGCGTGCATTCTTCCGCGCAGCCTGGGCAGACTTCTCCGCACCCGGTGCAGACCTCTCCGCACCCAGGGTTGGCCATCGGCCCCATCCAGGTCGCTTCGCCGGTCGTGCTCGCGCCGATGGCCGGCATCACCAACACCGCGTACCGCCGGCTCTGCCGCGAATACGGTGCCGGGCTGTACGTCAGCGAGATGATCACCAGTCGGGCACTGGTCGAGCGCACGCCCGAGTCGATGCGCCTCATCACCCATCACGAGAGCGAAACCACCCGGAGCATCCAGCTCTACGGGGTCGAGCCGAAGACGGTCGCCGAGGCCGTCACGATGCTGGTGGCCGAAGATCGTGCCGACCACATCGACCTCAACTTCGGCTGCCCGGTGCCCAAGGTCACCCGCAAGGGCGGCGGATCGGCCCTGCCCTGGAAGCTCGGGTTGTTCCGCGACATCGTCGAGGGCGCGGTCAAGGCCGCCGGCGACATCCCGCTCACCATCAAGATGCGCAAGGGCATCGATGACGATCACCTCACGTATCTCGAGGCCGGCAAAGCGGCTGAAGGGGCAGGGGTCGCCTCGATCGCGCTTCACGCACGGACCGCGGCCGACTTCTACTCCGGCCAGGCCGACTGGTCAGCTATCGCGACGCTCAAGAACGCCATCACGGGGGTGCCGGTGCTCGGCAACGGCGACATCTGGTCGGCGGCCGACGCGCTCCGCATGGTCGACGAGACGGGGTGCGACGGCGTGGTCGTCGGTCGCGGCTGCCTCGGCCGCCCATGGCTGTTCGGCGACCTCGCGGCGGCGTTCCGCGGCGAAGAGCGCAAGGCGGAGCCCACCCTCGGCGAAGTGGCCCAGGCGTTCCGACGCCATGCCGAGCTCCTGATCGAGTTCTACGAGGGCGACGAAGCGCGCGCCTGCCGCGACATGCGCAAGCACGTGGCCTGGTACTTCAAGGGGTATCCCGTGGGCGGCGACGTGCGAGCCAGCCTGGCCGCCTCGTCGAGCGTGGCGGAGATCGACGACCTCCTCGGCACGATGGATTGGACTCAGGCCTACCCCGGCATCGACGCCGAGGGTCCGCGCGGGCGCGCGGGCAGCCCCAAGCGTCCATCGCTTCCCGACCGGTGGCTCGAGAGCCGCGAGCTCGACGAGGCGTTCCGCGAAGAGCTCGCCGCCGCCGAACTCCACCACAGCGGTGGCTGAGACGCCCCGCACACGAGCGCTCCCGACCTACCCGCACCTCCCGCCCGAAGGGCCCGCGTGACCACCCAGAACACCCCTACCGCCAACGCCGATCTGCTGGGCACCCCACGCTCTGGTCCCGGCTCGGTCGGCTCCGCCGGCTACAGCGAGCACGACGGAGAGCGGTGGCTGCCCGAAGAGCACTCCAGCCGGCGAAGCGACTTCGCGCGCGATCGCGCGCGACTTCTCCATTCGAGTGCCCTCCGGCGCCTGGCCGCGAAGACGCAGGTGCTCAGCCCGACAGCGGGGCTCGACTTCGCCCGCAACCGCCTCACGCACTCGCTCGAAGTCGCCCAGGTGGGGCGGGAGCTCGCAACCAGCCTCGGCCTCGATCCCGACGTCGTCGACACGGCCTGTCTCGCTCACGATCTCGGTCATCCGCCCTTCGGCCACAACGGCGAGAAGGCCCTCAACGACTGGTGCACCGACATCGGCGGCTTCGAGGGCAACGCGCAGACGCTGCGACTGCTCACGCGCATCGAGCCCAAGGTCATCGGCGCCGACGGCCAGAGCTACGGTCTCAATCTGACGCGCGCCAGCCTCGACGCCAGTTGCAAATACCCGTGGCCGACCGCCCAGGGCATCCCCGATCCCGGCGGTCGAGTGAAGTTCGGGTTCTACGACGACGACACCCCGGCCTTCGAGTGGCTCCGCATCGGTGCGCCACGACGCCAGCGGTGCATCGAGGCCCAGGTGATGGATCTCAGTGACGACATCGCCTACTCGGTGCACGACTTCGAAGACGCCGTCGTCAATGGCTACATCGACGTCGCGGCGCTGTCGTCACCGGTCGGCCACGACTCGCTGATCGACGCCATGCACGCCTGGGTCGGCGGAGAACTCAGCCGAGACGAGCTCACCGAGGCCTTCGACCGCCTCCGCGGCCTCGACTTCTGGCTGCACGACTACGACGGCGGGCGGGTCGCGCAGGCTCGTCTGAAAAACCTGACGAGTCAGCTCATCGGCCGATTCGCCGGTTCGGCAATCGACGCGACACACGAGCACTATCCGCTCGACAGCCTCATCCGTTTCGCCGCCAGCGTCGTGATCCCCGCCGAGATCATCGGCGAGATCGCCGCGCTCAAGGGCATCGTCGCGGCCTTCGTGATGACCCGCAACACCCGCCAGCCCATCTACGTGCAACAGCGCGAAGTGCTGACCACGCTCGCCGATGTCCTTTGGGCCAGCGGCGCGACCGAGCTCGACCCGGGATTCGCCGCCGACTGGCGCGACGCGTCCGACGACGCGGGCCGACGGCGCGTGATCGTCGACCAGGTCGCCTCCCTCACCGACCAGAGCGCCATGGCCTGGCACGACCGGCTGGTCCGCTCGTGACCCCGCCTAGACTGGATCGATTCGAAGGGGGCGGTGCGTGCCAGGTCTGATCAAACGCGCCGACATCGACGAGGTCCGCAGCCGCGTCAACATCGCCGACGTGGTCGGCGACTACGTCACCCTCAAGGGCGCCGGTGTGGGCTCGCTCAAGGGCCTCTGCCCGTTCCACGACGAGCGCAGCCCCAGTTTTCACGTGCGCCCCCAGGTCGGTCGCTACCACTGCTTCGGCTGCGGCGAAGATGGCGACGTCTTCAGCTTCATCCAGAAGACCGACCACACGACGTTCCAAGAGGCCGTCGAGCGGATGGCCGCGCGGATTAACTTCACCCTGCACTACGAAGACGGCGGTCAGGCGAGCGATCACGGCAATCGCGCGAGACTCCTGGCGGCGAACGAGGCGGCTCGCGAGTTCTACGTCGAGCAGCTCACCGGCGCAGACGCCGATCCGGCGCGACGGTTTCTGGGGCAGCGCGGATTCGATCCGGCGGCCGCGCAGCGGTTCGGTGTCGGCTTCGCACCCAAGTCGTTCGACGCGATCCGCTCGCATCTCAAAGGTCGAGGGTTCTCTGAGGAGGAGTTGGTCACCTCCGGCCTCCTCAGCCAGGGTGATCGCAACGCCTACGACCGGTTCCGCGGGAGGCTCATCTGGCCGATTCGCGACGTCACGGGCGCCACGATCGGCTTCGGCGCCCGCAAACTTCTCGACGACGACAACGGCCCGAAATACCTGAACACCCCCGAGACGCCGGTCTATCACAAGTCTCAGGTGCTGTACGGGCTCGACCTGGCGCGCAAAGACATCTCGCGCTCGAAGAGGGTCGTGATCGTCGAGGGCTACACCGACGTCATGGCCTGCCACCTCGCCGGTGTCACCACGGCGGTCGCGACCTGCGGCACGTCGTTCGGCGTCGACCACATCAAGGTACTCAGGCCGATGCTCGGCGACGTGCGGGGCGCCGATGCTTCGAGCCTCGGCGAGGTCGTCTTCACCTTCGACCCCGACGAGGCCGGTCAGCGGGCCGCCAGCCGGGCCTTCGCCGAAGAGCAGCGATTCGCGGCGCAGACGTTCGTGGCGGTCGCCCCCGACGGGCTCGACCCGTGCGATCTCCGACTCAATCGAGGCGACGACGCCGTTCGACGCCTGGTCGACGGCAAGCGGCCGATGTTCGAGTTCATGATCAAGCGCACCCTCGACGGTCACGACCTCGAGACGGTGGAGGGGCGGGTCGCCGCACTCCGCTCGTCGGCACCGGTCGTTGCCGGCATCCGCGATGCCTCGCTCACCCAGGGGTACGTCCGGTCACTTGCCGGCTGGCTCGGCCTCGACCCCGACGAGGTCGGCACAGCGGTCGACGCGGCCCGTCGCACGGTCGCCGCGCAGCCGAAGGCCGTCGAACGTCTCGCCCCCTCGAGCGATCCCTCACGGCAGTCGATCACCAGCCTCCCGGAGGCGGAGCCGGTCGACGAGGGCCCGAGCATCCTCCGCCTGCCCGACGACCTCTCCACGCGCATGGAGCGCGACGCGCTGATGGCGATCCTGCAGCACCCGGCGTCGGCCCCCCGCGACCTCACCATCCAAGCCGCCTTCTCGGTCTTTGTGAATGGCTCGCTGGGGGTGGTCCGCGACGCGATTGCGGCCAGCCTCGATCACCTCGACGCTCCGAACTTCGTCGATCTGGTGTTGGAGCAGACGCCCGGGCCGTTCGCCGGTCTGGTGCGGGAGCTGGCAATGGGGCCCCTGCCAGAGCGCGAGGGCGCCGATGTGGCGCTGTACTGCGCCGGGATCCTCGGCTCCCTCGTCGAACGCGACCTGCTCCGTCAAAAGGCGGAGCTGCTCGGCCAGATGCACCGCACCGATGTGCGGGCCGAACCCGAGAAGCGGCGCGAGATAGGGCAGAAGCTAGTCGAAGTCGAGGCGGCGCGCCGCATCCTGCGCAACGAATAGGAGAGATGCGCACACAAAGTGCGCGGCGCATTGCGAACCTGTAAACACTTCCGCCTGAATTTCAGCCCAGCACCGGGCGTGTGTTAAGAATGAAATCCCGGCAGTCGATCACAGCTCTGCTCCGACCCCGGGTTCATGCACCGACACAAAGGGGTACCACCGTGAATTCCACGTCTTCCGTGAGGCGACGCCTCTTGATCGGGGTGGGTGGCGCCGTCGCCACCACTCTCGTTCTCGCAGGCTGCGCCAACAGCAGCTCCACGAGCACCGACGCCCTCGACGGTGTCGTGATCGGCACGTCCGACGTCATCACCTCGCTCGACCCGGCCGGCTCGTACGACAACGGCTCGTTCGCCGTGATGAACCAGGTCTATCCGTTCCTCATGAACACGCCGTACGGCTCGCCCGATGTCAAGCCCGACATCGCCACCAGCGCGGAGTTCACGAGCCCCACGCAGTACACCGTGAAGCTCAAGTCCGGCCTCAAGTTCGCCAACGGCGACGCACTCACCTCGTCCGACGTGAAGTTCAGCTTCGACCGTCAGATCGCGATCGCCGACGCGAACGGCCCCTCGTCGCTGCTCTCGAACCTCAAGAGCACCGCTGCTCCCGACGACAGCACCGTCGTCTTCACCCTCAAGTCGAAGAACGACCAGACGTTCCCGCAGGTGCTGTCGAGCCCGGCCGGGCCGATCGTCGACGAGCAGGTCTTCAGCGCCACCAAGGTGACCTCCGACGCCGACATCGTCAAGGGCAAGCCGTTCGCCGGCCAGTACTCGATCTCGCAGTACAAGGCGAAAGAGCTGATCCAGTACACCGCCTTCTCGGGCTACAAGGGCCTCCTCGGCGCACCCAAGACGAAGAGCGTCACGGCTCAGTACTTCACCGACGAGACGGCGCTCAAGCTGGCCGTGCAGAAGGGCGACGTCAACGTCGCCTACCGCTCGCTCAGCCCGACCGACCTCGCGTCGCTCAAGAAAGACGACAAGCTGACCGTCCACGACGGCCCCGGCGGCGAGATCCGCTACATCGTCTTCAACTTCGACACCATGCCCTACGGTGCCAAGACCTCGGAGGCCGACTCGGCCAAGGCCCTCGCCGTCCGCAAGGCCGTCGCCGACTCGGTCGACCGCGAGGCCCTCTCCGAAGACGTCTACAAGGGCAGCTACACGCCGCTGTACTCGCCCGTGCCCGACGGCCTCACCGGCTCGATCACCCCGTTCAAGTCGCTCTACGGCGACGGCGACGGTGGCCCCGACGCCGACAAGGCCAAGTCGACCCTGACCGCGGCCGGTGTCACGACGCCCGTCACGCTCAACCTGCAGTTCACGCCCGACCACTACGGTGCGTCGTCCGACGACGAGTACGCGCTGATCAAGAAGCAGCTCGAAGACACCAAGCTGTTCAAGGTCAACATCCAGTCGACCATCTACGACGAGTACAGCACCGAGCGCACCAAAGACAGCTACCCGCTGTACCAGCTCGGATGGTTCCCCGACTACTCCGACGCCGACAACTACCTGACGCCGTTCTTCCTGCCTTCGCCCGGTGCCGACGGCAAGCCCCTCGACGGCGGCTTCCTGCTGAACCACTACAACAACCCGAAGGTCGACGCCCTCATCGAGGCGCAGCGCAGCGAGACCGACACTGCTGCCCGCACCAAAGACATCGAGCAGATCCAGACGCTCGAGGCCGGCGACATCTCGACCCTGCCGCTGCTCCAGGGCGCTCAGGTCGCGGTCTCGGGCAAGGACGTCAAGGGTGTCGACGACGCCCTCGACGCCTCGTTCAAGTTCCGCTACGCGACGTTGTCGCTGTAGCTTACGAACAGAAGGTGGGGTGCTCCGCCGGGCCGAAAGGCCGGGGGAGCACCCCACCACCGTGTCGGGCGATGACGCCCGCCGAAGAGCAAACGAAAGGGAACGCGACCTCGTGACCGTTCTGAACGACACCTCGCCCACCGCACCCGCGGTGCCGGGGCCCTCTCAGGGGAAGACCAAGGGCGGTGGCCTCGGCCGCTACGTCTTGATCCGGTTCCTGCTCATCATCCCGACCGTCTTCATCCTGGTCACGCTGGTGTTCTTCCTCATGCGAGTGGTCGGCAACCCGATCACCGCCTCGGTCGGCGGGCGTCTCACGCCGACTCAGCTCCAGGAGCGCCTGCACGCTGCCGGTTACGACCGTCCGATCATCGTGCAGTACGGCGAGTACCTCGGGCAGCTGCTGCGCGGTGACTTCGGCACGACGCTGACCGATCACCGCAAGATCAGCGACATCCTGCTGACTTACGGTGGCGCCACGGTCGAGCTCGTCTTCTACGCGCTCATCATCGCTCTGCTCATCGGCATTCCGCTCGGAATGCTCGCCGCATACCTCCGCGACCGCTGGCCCGACGTGATCCTCCGCGTCTTCGCGATCTTCACCTACGCCACCCCCGTCTTCTTCGCCGGGCTTCTCCTGAAGCTCGTCTTCTCCGTCTGGCTCGGCTGGTTGCCCCTCGGCGGCAGGGCGAGCACCCGCATCGAGCTCGCCCTCGGAACCGTGCCGAACCCGACCGGCATCTACCTGATCGACGCCCTCCGCACCGGCAACTCGATCATCATCAGCGACGTACTGCTGCATGCGGTCATGCCGGCCCTGGCCCTCGGCCTCATCACCGGTGGCATCTTCCTTCGTCTGGTCCGCACGAACGTCATCGGCACGCTGGGCTCGGAGTACGTCGACGCGGCCCGCTCGCGCGGTGTCTCCGAGGTCCGCCTGGTGCGCACCCATGCTTTCAAGCCTGCTTTGATCCCGATCATCACCGTCATGGGTCTGCAGATCGCGATGCTTCTCGGTGGTTCTGTGCTCACCGAGACCACCTTCGGCTGGCGCGGCCTCGGCTTCGAGCTGCAGCAGTATCTCTCGGCCCGCGACTTCGTGGCCGTCCAGGGCATCGTGGCCCTGCTGGCCGTCATCGTGGCGGTCACCAACTTCATCGTCGACATCGTCGCGGCGTTCATCGACCCGCGCGTGAGGTACTGATCATGACGACCACTCTCGCCGCCGCCAAAGACCGGCGCGCCCCCTGGTTCTCACGCCTTCCCATCGTCGCGCAGCTCCGACGCAGCGTCGGCCTCCAGCGCGGAATGCTCATCACCGGCATCGTCATCTGCCTGGTGTTCCTCCTCGGTGCGATCTTCGCCCCGATCATCGCGCCCTACGGGTTCGGTCAGCTGAGCGACGACGCCGGATCCTTCCCCCGCCAGGCCCCGCCCTCGTCCGACCACATCTGGGGCACGACCGTCGGCGGCTACGACGTCTTCAGTCGTGTCGTCTGGGGTGCGCAGACCGCCATCGCCGTCGTAATCGTGGCCGTCATCCTGTCGGTGCTGATCGGCGTGACGCTCGGCCTCGTGTCGGGCTACCTCGGTGGGTGGCTCGACCGGATCCTCGTCGTCATCGCCGACGCGGTCTACGCGTTCCCGTCGCTCCTGCTCGCGATCGTCGTCTCGATCGTGATCTCGGGAGGCCAGTCCAGTCTCGTCGGCGGAATCGTCGCCGCGGGCATCTCGATCACCGTGGTGTTCGTGCCGCAGTACTTCCGCGTCGTCCGCGCCGAGGCGGTCCGCCTCAAGTCGGAGGCCTTCGTCGAGTCGTCGAAGGTCGTCGGCTCGTCGACCGCCCGCATCATGTTCAAGCACGTGCTGCGCAACGCCACGCGCAGTCTCCCGCTGATCCTGACCCTCAACGCGTCCGAGGCGATCCTGACGCTCGCGTCGCTCGGCTTCCTCGGCTTCGGCATCGGGCCAACGGCGGCGGCCGAGTGGGGCTACGACCTCAACCGGGCACTTTCCGACACCGCCAGTGGCATCTGGTGGACGGGTGTGTTCCCCGGAGCCGCGATCGTCCTGCTCGTGCTCGGCGTCACGCTCGTCGGCGAGAGCCTCAACGACCTCGCCGACCCGCGCCTGCGCACGCGCCGGCGGGCCAAGCGCCGCAAGGCCGTAACTAGCGCCTCCAGCGACCCCGCCGTCGGCGACGACAAGACCCCCGGCAGCACCACCGCCCCCGAAGGAGGACGCGCATGAGCGACATCGTCCGCGATGACCGTCACACGGCCGTCGACATCAAGAACCTCGAGGTCACCTTCGCCACCGACGGCGGCGATGTCAATGCCGTGCAGGGCGTCAGCCTGACGGTCCGGTCGGGTGAGGTGCTCGCGATCGTCGGAGAATCAGGATCCGGCAAGACCGTCACCGCCAAGACGATCCTCGGCCTGCTCCCCGAGACCGCCGTCGCCTCCGGCGCCGTGCTCCTCACCGGCGAAGACGTGCTGACCGTCGGGCCGAAGCGCGTCCGCGAGCTCCGCGGCACCGACGTCGCCATGGTCTTCCAGGAGCCCTCGACGGCGCTGAACCCGGTCTTCACGGTCGGGTGGCAGATCGCCGAGGGCATCCGCGCCCACGGCAAGGTGTCGAAGAAGGAGGCGCGGAAGAGGGCCATCGACATCCTGTCGAGGGTCGGGATCCCGGATCCTGAGACCCGCGTCGACTACTACCCGCACCAGTTCTCGGGCGGCCAGAAGCAGCGTGTGGTCATCGCGATGGCGCTCGTGCTGAACCCCTCGGTGATCGTCGCCGACGAGCCGACCACGGCGCTCGATGTGACGGTGCAGGCCGAGATCCTCGATCTGCTGCGCCGGTGCCGCGACGAATTCGGCGCCGCGATCGTGCTGATCACCCACAACATGGGTGTCGTCGCCGACCTCGCCGATCGAGTGGCAGTCATGTACCTCGGCAAGGTGGTCGAAGAGGCCGACGCGAAAACGCTGTTCGCAGACCCACAGGACGACTACACCAAGCGCCTCCTCGGCAGCGTGCCTCGACTCGAGGCCCGCGGCCACCAGGCTGCTCCGTCGGCCGACGCCGAGATCGTCGTGAACGCCCGCGGGCTCGAGATCGAATACCCCGGACGTCTCGGTCGTGCGGGATTCCGTGCGGTGAAGGGTGTCGACTTCACGATCGCCAAGGGCCAGGTGCTCGGGTTGGTGGGGGAGTCCGGCTCGGGCAAGACCACCATCGGCCGCGCGATCGCGGGACTCACCCGGGTCACCGGTGGCTCGCTCGAGGTGCTCGGCGTCGAGATGAACGGCGTGCACGAGCGCGACTTCAAGCCGAAGCGGGCCGAGATCGGGTTCGTCTTCCAAGACCCGGCCTCGTCGTTCAACCCGCTGCTGACGATCGCCGAGGCCGTCGCCGAGCCGCTCATCGTGCACGGCCGCGCCGGAGACGCCCGAGCCGCACGCGCGCGCGTCGACGAGCTGATGGAGGCCGTCCAGCTGCCCAAGGCGTTCGGTGACCGCTACCCCCACGAGCTGAGCGGTGGCCAGCGCCAGAGGGCCAGTCTCGCGAGATCGCTTGCGCTGGATCCTGCGCTCCTGATCGCCGACGAGCCCACCAGCGCGCTCGACGTCTCGGTGCAGGCGCGGGTGCTCGAGCTCTTCGCCGAGCTGCAGAGCGACCTCGGATTCGCGGCTTTGTTCATCAGCCACGACCTCGCGGTAGTGAACCTGCTCGCCGACCGTATCGGCGTGCTCTTTCACGGCGACCTGGTCGAGTCGGGGCCGAACGACCAGGTGCTCGGCGCGCCCGAGCACGACTACACGAAGCGACTGCTCGCCTCGCTGCCGGTACCCGATCCTTCCGAGCAGGCCGCGCGCCGCGAAGCGCTGAGAGCTCTGACCCGTCAAGCTTAGGTATGGCCGACACCGACGCACCCGTCCTCGTCGCCGACGATCTCTCGCTGCTCTACCCGGCTCGCGCCGGGCGCCCGGAAGTACGCGCCGTCGACGGTATCTCGCTCCAACTGGCTCCGGGGGAGATCCTCGGGGTGCTCGGAGAAGCAGGATCCGGCAAGTCGACGCTCGCCCGAGCCTTCGCGGGCCTGGCCTACGCCTCGAGGCCCCCCGAGGGGTCGGCGACGATCGCGGGTGGCGAGTTGTTCGTGCTCGGCGAGCGGATCAAGACGATCTCGAAACGGCATCGTGACCGCCTCACGGGGGCCGTCGGCTATCTGTCGCAGTCGGACGGCGACAACCTCAACCCCGATCTCACAGTGGGGGAGGCTGTAGCCGAGCCTCTCTACGAGCGTGACAAGAAGTTCGATCGCAAAGAGGCCGGTCGGCTGGTGTCGACCCTCGTCGACGCTGTGCATCTGCCGCTTTCGACCATGCTCAAGCAGACGTGGGAGCTCAGCTCGGGTCAGCGGCAGCGCATCGCGCTCGCCCGCAGTCTCGTGCTCTCGCCGAGCGTGCTCATCGCCGACGAACCGGCCCGCGGGGTCGACGTGCTCGTGCGCCAGTCGGTCTTGGAGCTGCTCCGCGGCATCCATGAGACGCGGCAGTTCTCGGCCGTCGTCGTCACCTCGTCGGTGAACGAGGCTCGCGCGGTGGCCGACCGCATCGCCGTGCTCCGCTCCGGGCACCTGGTCGGCCTGGGGACCATCGACGACGTGCTCGCCACGACCGTCGACCCGTACGTGAAGGTCCTTTCGCAGACGTCTCCCATCGACATCATCCCGTCGTCCGACCGCACCCCCAAGAAGCACCGCTAGGAGCACTTTGTCTTCCGCCACCCCCGCCTCCTCGTCCGCCCGCGGTCACCGGGCCGTCCTGACCCCGTCCGCGACCGTGCCCGCCGAGCACCGTCCCACGCCCGGGCCCATCGCCATCGGGCCGAAGCCACTGCAGCACGTCGTCGACGCCGTCGAATCGGGCGGAGGCACCCTCGGCCCCCTCAACGAGTCGACGCGAGGCCTGATGTGGCTGTCGCACACGAAGATCGACGAGCTTGACGACGCGCTCACGACCTACCCCAACATCGAGTGGGTGCAGCTGCCCATGGCCGGGGTCGACATGTTCGCCCCGATCATGGCGAAGTACGCGTCGTCGCCGCGTCCGCTCTGGACCAGCGCCAAGGGCGCCTACTCCGAGCCGGTCGCCGAGCACGCAGTGGCTCTCACGCTGGCCCTGCTCCGGGTGTTCCCCGAGCGGGTACGTGCCAGCTCCTGGGCAACCGAGCCGAAGGGCATCTCGCTGTACGGGCTCGACGTCGTCATTGTCGGCGCCGGCGGAATCGCCCTCGAGATCATGCGCCTCCTCGCGCCATTCGACCCGCGCATCACCATCGTCCGCCGCAGTTCGTCCCCCGTCGACGGCGCGGCGCGCACGGTGCCGGCCGCGCAGCTCGACGAGGTGCTGCCGACCGCCGACGTCGTGATCGTCGCGGCGGCCATGACCGACGACACCGCCAAGATGTTCGGCGCGTCGCAGTTCGCCGCCATGAAAGACACCGCCGTGCTGGTGAACATCGCTCGCGGCGGACTCGTCGACACCGACGCCCTGGTCGATGCGCTCGACTCCGGGTCGCTGTGGGGTGCGGGGCTGGACGTGACCGATCCGGAGCCGTTGCCCGAGGGGCACCCGCTGTGGACCAACGACCGAGCGCTGGTCACCCCGCATCAGGCCGACACGCCCGACATGGTCGCGCCGCTGCTGGCCGAGCGGATCCGGCACAACGTGAGGGCGCTCGAAGGCGATGGGGAATTCATCGGCGTCGTGGATCCTGCCGCCGGCTACTGAGCTCGTCGCCCCCCCTTGCAAATTTGAAGGAGATTTCGACTCGCGACCCCGGTGGATCCTGATGTTTCCGCTGGGGTCGCGGCGTTTTTCCTTCGAATTCGGAGGCGGAGGCGGAGCAGGGTTAGGACACACCGCGCGCACTAAAAAGGCCCCCACGGGTGGAGCCGTGAGGGCCTTCGCTCCCCGAGTTGGACTCGAACCAACAACCTGCCGGTTAACAGCCGGCTGCTCTGCCAATTGAGCTATCGAGGATTACAACTCCCGTTCGATTGGCGCTGAACGAGCGACCACAACTCTAGCAAAGGTTTTGGCCCTCGATGTACACCTCAGCCTTCGGGGTGGTCGAGCCCCGGGGTCCAGGTGTGGCCGGGGCCGCCCCAGCCGTTCTTGCGGACGGCCTTCGCGGCCGCCTTCGAGAACGGGTGCTCGAGGCGGTCGGCGTAGAGGATGCCGTCGAGGTGGTCGTATTCGTGCTGGAAGATGCGGGCCAGCCAGCCGTGCGCCTCGATCTCGAAGGGCTCGCCCTCGAGGTCGACGGCCCGGAGCAGGACGCTGTCGGCACGACGCAGCGGGAAGCGTTCGCCCGGAATCGACAGGCACCCCTCCGACTCGTCGTCGTCGTCGAGGTCGTCGAGGGTCAGTGGGCTCTGCCAGAGCTCCGGGTTGATCGCGACACCGCGCCACGACCCGCCCTCGTCGTCGGCCCAGGAGAAGACGAAGACGCGCAAGGCCACCCCGACCTGCGGGCCGGCCAGGCCGACGCCCGGCGCTTCGTCCATCGTCTCGAACATGTCGGCGACGAGAGTGCGGAGCTCGTCGTCGAAGACGGTGACGGGGGAGGCGACCTCGTGGAGGACGGGTTCGCCGGTAATCGTGATCGGTCGGACAGCCATTCACTCAGCCTATCGGCGGGCCCGGCGCCGGGCCTCACGGTACCGTGAGAGCGTGCCTCTGCCTCTCGACGTCCTCACCGAGCCGGTGACACTCGACTCTCAGACCGCGATCGGCATCCCGCTCGCGCTGATCGGCGCGATCTTCCTCTCGGTGGGCGCGCAGCTGCAACACCGGGGTGTGACGAAGGTGGAGCGTGCCTCCGGCGGTGCCTCGAAGGGGCTCAATGTCAGGCAGGTGCTGCGACTCCTCGGCCGGCCGTCGTGGGTGCTCGGCACCCTCATGCTCGCGCTCGCCATCGTCTTCCAGCTCACCAGCCTCAGCTTCGCTCCGCTCATCGTGGTGCAGCCGCTCGGCGCCGTCGCCCTCGTAGTGACCGCCGTATTGAACTCGCGGACCACCAGGCAGCGACTCGATCGACAGTCGAAACGCGCGATCCTCTTCTGCGTCGGCGGCGTCGCGCTGTTCGTGCTGGTGGCCGCACTGACAGCAACCGAGCCCGTCATCACCCAGGGGCAGCTCATCACCGTGTTGGTGATCCTCGCGATCGTCTTCGCGCTGCTCCTGACCGCGTTCACCCTCTTCCGGCGCAAGATCCGGGCGTTGTTCTACATCATCGCCGCCGGGTTCCTCTACGGATTCGTCGCCACCCTCGCCAAGGTCGTCATCAACCGCGTCGAGTCGCACAACTTCGACATCCTCACCGCCGTCTGCATCCTGTTCCTCCTGGCCGCGGGCGGTCTCGGAGGCTACTTCGTGCAGAACGCGTATGCGTCGGGCCCGCCCGACCTCGTGATCGCGGGCCTCACCGTCGTCGACCCCTTGGTCGCGGTCGGCATCGGCATCCTCGTACTCGGCGAGGCCTCGCAAGCGCCCTGGTGGGCCGGCATCTTCTACGTCGTCGCGGGGGCGATCGCCGTCTACGGCGTGTTCCAGCTGGCGAAATACCATCCGCAGGCCAAGGGCTGAGCTAGCCTGACTGGTGTCGGCCCCGACACGGGGGCCGCAGCACAAGACGCCCGGATCACCGGCCGCCCACTCCGCGGCCGCACCGCCCACGGCAAGGACGCAACCGACAAGTGACGATCGACCATCACGATGAGACGACCGCGAGGTCTTCCGATACCAGGCCGCTTCGGATCCTGATCGCCGGAGACACCTTTCCGCCCGACGTCAACGGCGCGGCGAACTTCACCGAGAGGCTCGCCGTCGGCCTCGCCGAGCGGGGTCACGATGTGCACGTGGTCGCGCCTGCGCCGACCCGTCGCCACGGCACGTTCGAAGAGCAGCATGCCGGTGCGACGCTCACCGTGCACCGACTCAACTCGACCCGCTGGCCGCTGCACGACTGGCTCCGCTTCGCGACGCCGTGGACGGTCAAGCACAACACCAGGCCGATCGTCGACTCGTTCCGGCCCGACGTGGTGCACATCCAGTCGCACATCATCATTGGCCGCGGGCTGACCACGATCGCGAAAGAGCGCGGCATTCGTGTGATCGCGACGAACCACTTCATGCCCGAGAACCTCATCGAGCACACACCGCCGATGCCCCGCAAGCTGCTCGACTGGATCACCCGACGGGCATGGCAAGACGCCGCGAACACGTACCAGCACTGCCAGGCGATCACGACGCCGACGCGCAAGGCCGCCGGATTCCTTGAGGAGGCGACCGACATCACCGGCGTCATTCCGATCTCGTGCGGCATCGACGCCTCGCACTACACGGCGCGGCCCGACCGTCCGTCGACCAACCGGATCGTCTTCGTCGGCCGCGTCACGGGCGAGAAGCACATCGACGTGCTGCTCACCGCGATGACGAAGCTGCCCGCCGCTCTCGGCGCGACCCTCACCATCGTCGGAGGCGGCGACCTCCTCGCGAAGCTGACCCAGATGGCGGCCGACCTCGGCCTCGCCGAACGGGTCACGTTCGCCGGCTACCTTTCCGACGACGAGCTGCGCCGCACCCTCACCGACGCGACCGTCTTCGCGATGCCCTCGACCGCCGAGCTGCAGAGCATCGCGAGCCTCGAGGCGATGGCGTCGGGCCTCCCCATCGTCGTCGCCGACGCCATGGCGCTTCCGCACCTCGTCGACCACGGCTCGAACGGCTATCTGTTCACTCCGGGCGACGCCGACGACCTCGCCGCGAAGCTCACCGACGTGCTCACGAAGAGCGACGACGACTACATCGCCATGCGCCGCGCGAGCCTCGCCATGATCGAGCCGCACGACATCAACCGCACGCTCGACACGTTCGAGAAGCTGTATCGTGGGCAATCGGCGACCTCCCCGGTCGCCGACACCGCCGCTCCTTCGATCGAGTCCGCGTCCGCGCCAGGCGCTCGGGCCGGAGACGAGATCGAATCCGGCGGTTCGGGGCGGTAGCTCAGCTGGTCAGAGCAGGCGACTCATAATCGCTCGGTCACGGGTTCAAGTCCCGTCCGCCCTACTCGCGAGTGCTGCTCTCCGTCGGCCCGTGCAAATTCGAAGGAAAAACGCTCGCGCGGCGACGAAGAATCAAGGATCCGACGGGGTCGGGTACCAGGATCTCCTTCAAATTCGGGGCGGGGCCGGGGCAGGGCAGGCACGGAGCGGCAACGGGCATTTGTGCCCCGCGAGAAGTACGACCGGAGTGGGTAGTCTGGTTGAGCAAGAAACGGGGAATCGGGGGAGTGGTGCACGAGGCAGGCTGGGATCTCACGTGGGCTCGCCCGGTGACGCTGGCTCTGGTGCCCGACCACACCGACGAGGCCGCCCTCTCGATTCGCCAGGGCTCCACACGCATCGTGCAGATCACACTGGGCTCGCGGGTTCGTCTCAGCATCACCACGGGAACCGAAACGCTAGAGGTCGACGGGCGCCACCCGCCTGTCGAGCAGATCCACGGTGTTCTGGCAGTCCACCGCGACGATGTCGAGATCGCCCCCGACGAGTCCGATCTCGACTTCGATTTCGACGAGACGATCCTGACTCTCGGCGAGGAGCAGCCGAACACCCCTCACGGGACGGCGAAGCCGACTCTCGAGCCCGACTTCGACGCGACGATCCTGACGCCGAGGGCCGGTGACGCCGGGCAGACCGCCGACGGTGGCCGGAGTGCGAGCGCAGCCCCCTCGGATCCTGCGTTCTTCTTCATCGACCTCGCCGACCGCAACGGCCGCGTGCTCCACCGCGTCGACGGGACCACCCTGGTGGGGCGCGCCCCGCGCGACCGCGACGACGCCGGGGCAGCCCTGCTGGCCGTGTCGAGCGTGACCGACCACGTCTCGGCGACGCACCTCTCGCTGACCAGCTCGGGAGCGCATCTCGTCGTGCGCGACCTCGCCTCGACGAACGGCACGACGCTGATTCCCGTCGTCGGCGAGCCCTACCGACTCACTCCGCACGAGGCCGTGCCCATCGTCCCCGGCACCCGTCTGGTGCTGACCGCCGACGTCACGATCACGGTTGTCGCCGACCCCGCCGGCTCCGACCCCGCGGGCCTCGACCCCGCCGGCTCCGACCCGGGAGCCGTCGGTGCCCTCTAGGCTCCCCGAGACCGCACCCGTGCTCCCCGGCTACACCGTCGTCCGGCCGATCGGCACGGGCGGGTTCGCCGACGTTTTTCTTTACGAGCAGAGCCTGCCCCGCCGAAGCGTCGCCATAAAGGTGTTGCTGGCCGGAGTGGCCGACACCGACCGGCGGCGGATGTTCCTGGCCGAGGCGACCCTGATGGCGCAGCTCGCCGCCCACCCCGACGTGCTCACCGTCTACGAGGCGAACATCGCCGCCGACGGTCGCCCGTATCTCGTGATGGAGTACTGCCCCGAGTCGTACGGCACGAGGTTTCGCACCGAGCGGCTCGGAGTCACCGAGGTCCTCCAGGTCGCCCTGGCCGTCGGCAGCGTCTTGGAGACCGCTCACCGGGACGGTTTCCTGCACCGCGACGTCAAGCCCTCGAACATCTTGCGCACGAGCTACGGCCGGCCGGTGCTCTCCGACTTCGGTATCGCGGCGGCCCTCGCCACCGACGACGACCAGACCCGCGGACTCTCGGTGCCGTGGTCGGCCCCCGAGGTGCTTCGGGGCACGACCGGCGGCACCGTTCTGAGCGAGGTCTACGCGTTCGCGGCGACGATCCACGGGCTCCTGGCCGGTCGGTCGCCGTTCGAGGTGGTCGGCGGCGACAACTCGATGGAGGCGATCCAGCGGCGGATCGTCGGGAGAAACGCAGCCCCCACGACCGGCCGTGCCGACGTTCCGGCGCGGCTCGAACAGGCACTCGCCCGCGCCCTGTCGAAAGACCCCGCACGACGCCCCGCACGCATCGTCGACCTACTGCGCGAGTTCCAGCTGGTCGAGGCCGAGCTCGGCGCGAGGCCCTCTCCGCTCCTGCTGCCCACCGAGAGTGTGCTCGACTCGTCGTCGCTCGATCTCCAGGCCGACATTCCGGCCCTGTCGTTTCGCGCAACGGCGTCCGGCACCCCGCGCCGTCCGAGGTCGGCGTCGAGGCGGACAGAACAAGGATCCGACACGGCCGACACGGGCTCTCGCTCCCGCTCGCGAGTGGGTCGTGCCCTCGCGAGTCGGCCACCCGCGGCAGTCGCTCCCGTGACCGCGGCACCGGTGTCAGTACCTGACCGGACGGTGGTGCGTTCGGCCGACGACGACTCCGCTCTGACTGGACGGTCTCGGGTCTCTCTGCCCATTCGGGTCGTGGCGATCTCGGTGGCGGCTCTGGTCGTGCTGGCCGGTATCGGAATTCCGCTCGAGCTCCATGCGAGGGGCGGGGCCGATGTGCCCCGCGTCGGCACGGTCGCTGCCGACACCACGACCACCGGTTTCCGCTTCTCGTGGGACGACCCCGGCCTCTCGAAGGGCGACGCCTATCGCGTACGGCTCGACGGAGGCGCGGGCTCGCGCTCGACGACGCAGACCGGCACGTCGTTCGAGCTGGAGCGCTCCGCGACGACCGGTGCTCGCACCTGCGTCACGGTGACGGTGGTGCGCGACGGCCGAATCGGCCCGGCGAGTGACCCGACCTGTGTGGGCGGCTGAGAGTGCCGAACGCCTTCACCCGAGCCGCGAGTCGCGTCACGTCCCGGTTCACTCGCCTCAGCCCTCGCCGCCGCACCGCCATCGGCACGGTCGCCGGCGTCGTCGTGGTCGCGACGGTCGTGGCGGCCGCGATCGTCTCTCCGGGCTACGAGCGCCAAGACCACCACCTCGACGACGGTTCGGTGTGGGTGGCGAACGGCAGCGACCGACTCCTCGGCACGGCCAACACCGAGATCGGCGCCCTCACTGCGACCGTCGCGACCGACGGCTCCGACATGGAGCTCCTCCAAGACGACACTCACGTCGTCGTCCACGACACCGGGGCCAACACACTCCAGCTCGTGGATCCCGCCCAGGGCACGGTGACCGACACCGTGCCATTGCCCGAGGGCACCCCGCGCGTGGTCGGGTCCGGCAGGTGGGCGGCGATCTACCGGGCCTCGACGGGCGACGCCTGGGCCTCGACGCTCGGCGACCTGTCGAAATTCGAGGCGACGAGTGCGCCCACGTTCAGTCTCGGATCCTCGGCGACCCTCGCAGTCGACGCCGACGACGGCTACGCCGGCTACAGCGCCAAGACCGGCACCCTCGTCACCGGATCGCTCGACCCGACGAGCGGCCGCGCCGCCTCGTCGCGGGCCGTGCGCTTTCCGGGGGCGGCGCCGAGCGTGCAGGTGACCCTGGTCTCGGGTCGCCCGGTGCTCTTCGACGCCGTGTCGGGGCGGCTGTGGGTCGACGGCGGGTTCGTCGATCTGACGAGCGGCCAGGCTACGGGCACGACCGGTACGGGTGGTGCCACGGGGATCGGCGACCCGGGGTCGGCCCGACTGCAGCAGCCCTCGACGACGGGCAGCCGGATCCTTCTCTCCGATTCGACGCGCCTGCTCGCCGTCGACCCGGGCGACCGCCGCGTCTCGGTGGTCGGTACTGGCGGTCGGGGCACTCCCGCCGCGCCGGTCCGGCTCGACGGCTGCGACTACGCGGCCTGGTCGGGCGGCATCGCCCTTCGCCAGTGTGGCGACGGATCGACGCCGACCACCGAGACGCTCGACCGGGCAACGAGCGCTGCCCCGCTGGCGCTGCTGGTGCGCGGGCACCACCTCGTCGCCAACGATGCCCTGTCGGGGCGCAGCTGGGCGCTCCAGCACGGCGGTCAGCTGATCGACAACTGGAGCGACTTCGTCGACGAGACGAAACGGAAGACGACGACCGAGTCCCGCGAAGACGTGCCACCGAAGCTCGACCCCGCCCAGAAGGCCCCCGTCGCCCGGGCGGACTCGTTCGGCGTGCGAGCGGGGCGCGCCAACACGCTCCCGGTGCTCCTCAACGACAGCGATGCGAACGGCGATGCCCTGGTCGTCACCCGCGCGACTGCTCTGCCGACCGACTTCGGCCGGGTCGACATCGTCGAGGACGCGCAGAAGATCCTCGTCACGACACGCGACGACGCACGGGGCAGCCGGAGCTTCCGTTACACGATCAGCGACGGCTACGGGCACGAGGCGTCGGCACGGGTCACCGTGGAGGTTCACGGCGACTCGGTCAACGGCGCCCCAAAGCAGGTCCGCGCCACTCGCACCTCGGTCGCCGCCGGTGGTACCACCCGCACGAGCGTGCTGGCCGACTGGGTCGATCCCGATTCCGACCCCATCTTCTTGCGGTCGGCGAGCACGGCCAGCCCCGACTCGGTCAACTTCTTGCAGGACGGCCTGGTCACGTTCACCGACTCCGGCTCGGCAGCCAAGGCCAAGGGGTCTCTGAAGTCGGTCGCCCTCTCGGTCTCCGACGGGACAGACCAGGGCGCAGGATCCGAGACGGTCACCGTGGGCGCGCGAGGCAGCGTTCCGATCATCGCCGAGTCGTTCTCGCTGACCGGGTACACCGGCGAGCAGCAGTCGGTGGCCCCGCTCGGAAACGCGCGCGGCGGCACGGGGACGCTGCGGCTCGACGGCGTCACCGCGGCCAAGGGCGACGAATCGGTGACGCTCGAGCCGGACTTCGCCGACGGTACCTTCACCGTCTCGGCCTCTCGAGCAGGAACCCATCATCTCCGCTACTCAGTGACCGACGGAACGAAAACGGCCAGTGGCTCGATCCGCATCGACGTGATCGATCCGCCGAGTGCGAACCTGCCTCCGATCACCGTGCCGACCACGGCATTCCTCTATCTGCAAGACACGAAGACGGTCGATCCGCTGGCGACCGACAGCGATCCGGCCGGCGGTGTGCTGTCGCTCGTGTCGGTCTCGGGCATTCCTGCCCGATCGGGCGTGACGGTCGGCATCGTGCAGAAGGGCACGTTGCGCGTGACCCTTACCCGCTCTCTCGACGGGCCGGTCACCTTCGACTACACGGTCACCAACGGCAAAGCCGAGGCGACCGGAACGGTCACCGTCGTCGAGACGCCGGAGCCCGATCGCCTGCAACCCCCGCAGGCCGTCGGCGACGCGAGCGTCGTGCGGGTCGGACAGGTCGTCGACATCCCCGTGCTCGCGAACGACCGGCAGCCGAACGACAAGCCGCTCCAGCTCGCGCCGACTCTCGAGCAGCCTGTCGCCTCGAACGGCGGCCTGCTGTTCGCGGCGCAGGATCGCCTGCGCTACCTGGCTCCGGCGAAGCCCGGCCGATTCACCGCGAAGTACCGCATCACGCAGTCCGACGGCCAGTACGCGACCGCCTCGGTGTCGCTCACCGTGAAAGCGCGAGACGACGCCGACAACCGGGCTCCCGCCCCGCAGACGGTCACCGCTCGGGTCACCGCCGGGGGAGCGGTCACGATTCCGATCCCGCTCTCCGGCATCGACCCGGAGGGCGACGCCGTCAGCCTCGTCGGGCAGGCCTCCGCACCGAAGCTCGGCGCCGTGGCCTCGGTCGGCACCGACTCCATCACCTATCGGGCCTCCTCCTATGCCTCGGGAACCGACACCTTCGAGTACTCGGTCGTCGACGCGGTCGGCGCCGTGGGCACCGGGACGATTCGCGTCGGGGTCACTCCGTCGTCGGGGGTCGTCGCGCCGCCGATCGCCCAGGACGACCTCGTGCGCACTCGGCCCGGAACCAAGCTCTCAGTGCACGTGCTCGACAACGACAGCGCTCCGTCGGGTGGCGACGTCGAGGTGACGGGCGTGGAGGCGACGAGCTCCGCCGTGCGGCCGAGCTTCACCGCGAACTCGGTGGCACTGACCGCACCCGAGAAGGCGGGGAGCTACGGCGTCCTCTACTCGACCCGCGATTCGCGCGGTGGCTCGGCCTCGGCGTGGCTCTACCTCGACGTGTCGAAGTCGGCGCCGCTCGCCGGCCCGGTGGCGCGAGACATCGTGCTGAAGTCGAGCGACATCGCCGGCCGATCGAGCGTCGAGGTCCGTCCCTTTCGCTCCGTGACGTTCTCGGAGGGTTCGTCGGCCGATCTCGATCTGTCGCTCCTGCCCGGGTACTCGTCGGGGGCCTCGGTCACGGGTGGCGTGGTGACGATCGCCGTGGCGAAGTCGAGCCGAATCGTGCCGTTCCGGGTCTCGCGCAAAGACTCGGCGGCGACGTCGTCGATCGCCTTCGTCTGGGTGCCCGGCACCGACGACGGTAGGCCCGAGCTCCGGCCCGATGCGCCCGCACTCACCGTCGTCAGCGGGTCGACTCTGACGATCCGACTCGCCGACCAACTGCAGGGGGTCTCCGGCCGTGCCGTCCGGATCACCGGGTCGTCGAGCGTGTCGGCGACCTACTCCAACGGCTCCAGCCTCGTCGTCGACGACCGGACCCTCCGCTTCACCTCGCGGACCGGCTACTTCGGGCCCGCCTCCATCACCCTGACGGCGACCGACGCCCCGGCCGGGCGGGCGGCGTCGTTCTTCGACCAGGCCACGCTCACGATTCCGATCACGGTGACCCCGAAGACCGACGAACCGCCCGTGGTCAATGGAGCGGACCTGCCGCTCGAGGCCGGCGCCTCGACGACCGTCGACCTCCAGGCCCTCACCGACTACCCGTATCCCGACCGCTATGGCGAGCTCCGCTACTCGGCCGTCTCGGGCACGCCCGGCGCGGTCACGGCCAGCGTGTCAGGGGCGAAGCTGTCGCTCCGGGCCGTCGACGGCGGCACCGTCGGCACCACTGCCCGCGTCGTCGTGTCGGTGCGCGACTCGAAGGGGGCGGGCAAGTCGGGCGTCGTCACGGTCTCGATCGTCCGCTCCACCAGGCCGATCGTCGAACCGATCCCCGACAGCGTCACGCTCCGCCGCGGATCCTCGACCAGCGTCTCCGTCCTCGCCAACGACCAGGCCACCAACCCGTTCCCGGGGCACCCCCTTCGCGTCGTGTCAGTCGGCCGGGGTGCCCGCCTGCCCGCGGGAGTCACCGTCAGCCCGAGCGCCGACCGCAGCGTCGTCGCCCTCCGCGTCGCCAAGACGGCCAAGACCGGAACGGTCACGGTGCCGTACGAGGTCGCCGACGTGACCAACGATCCGTCCCGCTACGCCTCCAGCACCATCTCGCTGACCATCCAGGATGTTCCCGACGCCCCCGCACAGGCTCCCGCGATCGCGGCGAAAGACACCGACAAAGCGCAGGTGACCCTGAGGATCCCGCACGCGTTCCCCAACTACTCGCCGGTGCGCGCGTACACCGTGACCTCCACCGACAAGTCCGTCACGGCCCGTTGCGCCAACCCGGACGCGTGCGTCGTCCGTGGTCTCGCCTACGGCACACCGTTCGCGTTCACGGCCACTGCCGACAACGCTCTCGGCACGAGCAAGCCGAGCCCGGCGAGCGACACCGTCGTCATCGACGGCACGCCCGGGGCACCCCGCGACGTCTCTTTGACCGCGACCGCAGCCGACGCCGGCGGCCACTCGATGCTGGCCCGCTGGAGCGCCCCGCAGGCGACGAAGGGCACGCCGGTGCAGTCGTACTCGCTGGTCTTCTCGGGGCCGGGTGTCTCGCTGTCGAAGAAGCTGCCGGCGACCGCCACGAGCCTGGCCCTCTCGGATCCTCGTATCCAGCCCGGCAACGAATACGCCATCTCGATCACCGCTTCGAACAAGACGAACACGTCTCAGCCCGCCTCGGCGCGCTCGAACTCGGTCGGGCCGCCCACCGACGTCGCGGTCAGCAGCGCCACCCTGTACGACGGCGGGATCCGCGTGCGTGTCGACTGGACGCCCGGCAGCGCGAACGGCGGCCAGGCGCTCGTCTACTCGGTGACCCCGGTCACCGGCGACACTCCCGACTCCTGCCGCCCCGAGTCGATGCCGGGCACGAACGTCGGCTCGGCCACCTCGTGGACGGATCAGGATCCGGGCTTCGGCCGCTCTCGCTACGCCGTCTACGCTTCGAACGGCCTGTTCTGCGCGCGGTTCACCTCCGGGGTCGCCGACACGAACCTGCCCGCCGCGCCCTCCGGCGAGGCGACGCTCGAGAAGCAGACGCCGGGCGGCACCGAGGTCGCCACCGACATCCGCGTGGGACGGCTGAGAGACTCGAGCAGCCGGGTCGACCACTACGAATACAGCCTGGTCACGGCCGGTCAGCCCTCGGGCAACTGGCAGCGCATCGATCAGGACGGCGGCTTCATCACCGGCGTCGGCACACCCAACGGCAACCCGTACGGGCAGACCTTCGACGTGTTCGCGAGGGCCTGCCGGTTCCAGGGCTCCGACACCTGTGGCCCCGAGACGAAGATCGGCCAGAATCTCACGCCGGTTGCAGCCGTCACCCCGCCGCCCACGACTCCGCCCGCGACCCCACCGCCCACCGCTCCGGCGCCCTGAGCCGTGACGCACTCCGACGACCGCCGAACGCCGATGACCACCACCAGAAACGAGAACCGATGACTCCCGAACAGCCCGACGAGACGATGACTCTCGAACAGGCCGCCTGGTTCAAGGAGGTCTTCGACCGCCTCGTCGAGAACGTCGAGCAGGTCGTGCTCGGCAAACCGCACGTCGTGCGCCTGGCGTTCACGACCCTGGTCAGCGAGGGGCATCTGCTGCTCGAAGACTTCCCGGGCACCGGCAAGACGTCGCTCGCTCGGGCCATCGCCCAGACGGTGGGCGGCTCCAGCTCGCGAATCCAGTTCACCCCCGACCTGCTGCCGGGCGATGTGACCGGCATGAGCATGTACGACCAGAAGAACGGCGTGTTCGAGTTCCACACCGGGCCGGTGTTCGCCAACATCCTGCTCGCCGACGAGATCAACCGCGCCTCGCCCAAGACGCAGTCGGCACTCCTCGAAGTGATGGAGGAGTCGCGGGTGACGGTCGACGGCGTGACGCACTCGGTGCCGAACCCGTTCATGGTGATCGCCACGCAGAATCCGATCGAGCAGGCCGGCACCTACCGTCTGCCCGAAGCGCAGCTGGACCGTTTTCTGCTGAAGACGAGCCTCGGCTACCCGGATGCGATCTCGACCCGGCGGATCCTCGAGGGAGCGCGGGTCAAGTCGCATCACCGGGTGATCGAGCCGGTGATCGGCGTGGCCGACATGCTGGGGCTGATCGACGCGGCGAAGCTCGTGGTCACCGACGCCGCGATCCTCGACTACGTGTCGCGACTGGTCGACGCCACCCGGCTCGCCGACGAGGTTCGGCTCGGCTCGAGCGTGCGGGGAGCCCTCGCGCTCGTCCGGGCGTCGATGACCTGGGCCGCGAGCCAGGGGCGCACCTACGTCTTACCCGACGACGTCAAAGCACTCGCGGAACCCGTGCTCGCCCACCGGCTGGTGCTCGACCCCGAGGCCGAATTCGACGGGGTGACCGGCACGAGCATCGTCGGCCGGATCCTGCTCGACGTCGCGCCGCCGACGAGACGGCTGCCCGTGTGACCCCGACCTCCGACACGAGCACTCGCACCGGCCACACGACTCGCACGGGGCACACCGCGGCGACGAGTGCGACGGGCACTGCGGCGACGTCGCGGGGCTCGGATCGTCGGCCCACGCGTCGCCTCGCGCGCCGTCTGCGTCGCTTCCGCCGGTTTCGCCGTCGGACGGCCGTGCGCGTCTTCTCTCTCGCGCGACTCGTCGGCAGCGTCATCACGCCGTTCGGCTGGGCCGCGCTCGCAGCGACCGTCGTAGCCCTGGCCGTCGGATACGGCCTCGGCTGGTTGGAATTCGCCGCCGCGGGGCTGGCACTCGCGTTCCTGCTCGTTCTGTCGGCGCTGTTTCTGATCGGGCGCACCCGATTCACCGTCGCGCTCGAGGTGCCCGTCGTGCGCACCGTGGTCGGGTCGCCCGTGTCGGGGCGCGTCGTGCTGGGCTCCGAAGGGCGGCGTCCGCTCTGGGGTGCTCGCCTCGAGGTGCAGATCGGCGAGTCGGCGGTGCCGGTCCAGTTCGGCGCCGGGGCCTCGTCGACAACGGAGTTCAGGATCCCGGCCGACGCCCGCGGGGTCGTCCGCGTGGGGCCGGTCCGCACCGTTCGCGGTGATCCGCTCGGCCTCTTCCGTCGCGACGCCCTCTGGACCGACACGGTCGACGTCTTCATCCACCCGGCGACCGTGGCGGTGCCGCCGACGAGCAACGGCTTCATCCGCGACCTCGAGGGCACGTCGACGCGCGATCTCACCACCGACGACATCTCGTTCCATGCCCTGCGCGAGTACCGACCGGGGGACGACCGCCGGCACATCCACTGGAAGAGCACGGCGCGCACGGGCCAGCTGACGGTCCGCCAGTTCGAAGAGACGCGCCGAAGCCACGTCGTCATCGCCTTCGGTCTGGCCGAGACCGACTTCCGCGGTGCGGACGAGTTCGAGCTCGGCATCGGCGCCGTAGCCTCGATCGCCGTTCGTGCCCTGCGCGACGGGCGCGACGTGACCGTGGTGACGAGCCCCCCGGCCTCGGGCGACGACGTCGACGGCGTTCGCGAGCCGAGACTCGTGAGCACGCGCGGCCGGCAGCGGCTCCTCGACGAGCTGAGCACTCTCGACCAGGGGTCGTCGGGCGTCGGCCTCGGCCTGGTCTCCCGCCTCGCCACCGATCGCGTCTCGGGTGCGTCGCTCGTCTTCCTGGTCTGCGGATCGACGCCGACCCTGCGCGATCTCCAGTCGTGGTCGCTGCGGTTCCCGCTCGGCGTCGAGGTGGTCGCGCTGGTGTGCTCGCCCGAGCAGAAGCCCGGGTTGCAGCGGTTCGGCGAGCTCGGCGTCGTGACGCTCGGGTATCTCGACGATCTCCGCGGATCCTTCGCCGGGGGCGTCTCGTGAGCGGGCGTCGTGTGGTGAGCGGGCGCCGTGTCGGGGCCGGGCACGCTGTTCTGACCGCGCGCCGCCTGATCCACTCGGGGTTCGCCCTTCTGCTCCTCACAGTCGCGACAGTGCCCCTCGCGACGGTCTACCAGGATCCAGCACTCGTCACCCTCGCCATCACCGCCTGCGTCGTCGGATCGCTCCTCGCCGGGATCGCCGCCGTGCGCGCCTGGCCCGCGCTGCTCGTCGTGGTCGCGACCCTCGTCGCCTACCTCCTCGTCGGGGTCCCGCTCGCCGTGCCGTCTCAGGCAGCCTTCGGGGTGCTGCCGACGGGCGGCGGTCTCCGTGCCCTCGTGATCGGCACCGTCACCTCCTGGAAGCGCATGCTCTCGGTCGACCTGCCTCTCGGCCGCTACGAGGCCCTGCTGGTGCCCGCGTTGGTCGTGCTGCTCGCCGCGGTCGTGGTGGCGGTGTCGCTCACGCTTCGCTCGCGACGGCCGGGCCTCGCCGTCGTGCCCGCCGTCGCCGTCCTGGCGGCCGGGATCGCCCTCGGTGGCACCACGACGACCCTGCCGCTCGCCGTCGGCGGGGCGTTCGTGGTCGTCGCGCTCGCCTGGGGTGTGTGGTCGGGCCTCGGAGCCGGTGCCCTTTCGATGACACGGGTGATCACTGCCGCCCTCCTCGTCGCCGTCGCCGTCGGGGGAGGAACGGCCATTGCGATGACCAGGCCGCCGTCGTCCGACCGGGCCGTCCTCCGCGACGCGGTGGCCCCGCCGTTCGACCCCGATCACTACGTCAGCCCCCTCGTCGGCTATCGGACGAGCGTTCTGCCGCCGAACGCCGTCGAACCGATGCTCCGGGTCACCGGCCTGCCGGACGGCGCCCTCCTGCGCGTCGCCACGCTCGACTCATACGACGGATTGGCCTTCACCGTCGGAGACGGTCGCGACACGGCGTCGTCGGGCACCTTCGCCCGGGTTCCGTCCGCCGTCGACCGCGGCACGGTCGACGGCGAGCGGGTCTCCCTGGGCGTGAGCGTCGAAGGCTACCGCGGGGTCTGGCTGCCGACCGCCGGCGACGTCTCGCGGGTTCGATTCGACGCGAACGCCCCCGACACCGACTACTACCTCAACGCCACCACGAGCACCGCGGCTCTGCCCGGGGGAGTCGTCTCGGAGGAGCGGTACACGGTCGACACGGCGATCGCCGGCGCGACATCGCTCGACCGGCTCGCCGAGCTGCGACCCGGCAGTGCGACACAACCCGTGTCGTCGGCGCTTCCCGCTGCGCTGGCCGCGACCGTCAAGGCCCACTCCGACGGTGCGACGACCCCCGGCGGTCGTCTCGCCGCCCTGACGCGCTGGCTCCGCTCCGGGTACGTGAGCGACTCGGGCGACGGCGAGCCCTTCAGTGCCGCCGGGCATTCCGCGGGCAGGATCCAGAAGCTCCTCACCTCGTCGCCCGTCCTCGGCGACGCCGAGCAGTACGCGCCCGCTCTTGCCCTCCTCGCACGCCAGGTCGGATTCCCGTCCCGCGTGGTCGTCGGCTACGCGAAGTCCGGTTCCGACGACGACACGAGCACGGCGGGCGCCGCCGGCAGCACGACGTTCACGGGTGCCGATCTCACAGCACGGGTGGAGGTCGAGACGTCGGGCGGATCCTGGGTGTCGATCGATCCGAACCCCGAGAAGGGCCCGGTTCCGCCCACCGAGACGACTCCGTCGGAGTCGGTCGCCCGGCCGCAGACGGTTCTGCCGCCGCCACCGCCCGAGAAGAACGACGCCGCGGTCTCGCAGAACCGCGATGGGCAGAAGGCCAGCCGCGAGCCGGCGGCGGCTGGCTGGCTCGAGGTACTCGCGGCGGTGGCGCGCGTCGGCCTGCCGATCGTGCTGGTGCTCGGGATTGTGACCGCGCCGCTCTGGGCGATCGCCCTCGCGCGACTGCTTCGTCGACGCCGACGTCGCGCGGCGGATACCCGAGAGGTCGCGGCGTCCGGCGCCTGGGATGAAGTGCGCGACACCATCGACGACGCCGGCTTCGACGTCGACGCGTCGGCGACGCGCACCGAGATCGCCGCTCTCGTCGGCACGCCAGAGGTGCAGCGGCTGGCAGCGGAGACCGAGCGCAGCGTGTTCTCGACGCAGGTGCTCGATTCGGCCGACGTCGATCGCCTGTGGCGCGAGGCGGACGCCGCCAAGCTCAGTGTCATCGCGCTGGCTCCGACGCGCTGGCAGCGCCTCCGGTTCCGTCTCACCGCGCGGTCGCTGTGGGCTTCGGCCCGACGTCTCTTGAACGATCTCCGCCCGAGACGTTCTCGCACCAGAATGGGACGGTGATTCCCCTGCTCCTCACCTTCAGCGACGGTCAGACTCTCGAGGCCGCCGGCTCGGTTGTGGTCGGTCGCAATCCGCATCTGCACCAGCTGGCGTCCGAGCTCGACGAGGGCCCCGTCGACCTGGTCACCCTGGTCGACCCGCTCAAGTCGGTGTCGCGAGTGCACCTCGCATTCGGCACCTTCGACGGCGTGCCCTGGGTGCTCGACGCCGATTCGGGCAACGGCACGCGCCTGATCTACCCCGATGGCAGCGCCTTCGCTCTCGACTCGGGTGTGCGCTACGAGCTCGACCCCGGATCGCGGGTCGAGTTCGGGTCGTTCAGCGCGCTGGTCGGCTAGCCCTGGTCGGCCAGCGCTGTTCGCTGACGCTGCTGCCTCAGGTCGGACCGGTTTCACCTGCTACCCACTGGAACCCTCTCCACCGGCGTTTGAGGTGGTCCTAGGCAGAGTTCTCCGGCCATTCGCGAGGGTTTGTGCCGAGACTGCCGGGACGTGACTCCTCCCCGGAGACGTTTTGCGCCGCCTCAAATGTGATCGCGCGCAAAACGCCTCTACGAAGGTGCCCACCCCGGAGAGACACGAGCGGATCACGCGAACCGGCCCACTCACCTCGACCGAGGGCCGCGCCGCACAAAGCGCCCCTTTACGGCAGAGGCAGAGGCAGAGGCACCTGCACCTCGACGTACCCGCCTTCCCAGAACAACGCACCGCGGCCGGGAGCCGCCTGCCCCTGCAACGACCGAGGCAGCGGAGCACCGAACGTCTGGGTGCCGTGCATCGCCGTCGACGCGGACAGCAGGATCCCGCGGCGTGCTTTCTTGGCCTCGGGGAACGGTCCGCGAAACAGTCCGCCTGCCTCGTCGACGTGCGCCGACACCAGGAACGCGAAGCGGGCCCGGGCGTCGAGCACCTCGCGCTCAAGGGCGGTGTCTTTGAGCGTCTCGACGTCGTCGATGAGGAGGGCGACGACCGCTCCGACGCCCTCGAGCAACGACGTGGCGGGCGCGACGACCTCGTCGAAGGCGGCCCCGGCGAGGTCGGCGTCGGTGATCAGCGGGATGCCGAGTGACCGGGCCGTGTCGCGCAGGGGTGACTCGCGCAGTGCGACCGCGACGACCGGGAGTCCTGCCGCGGCGAGTTGCGTCGCGACGAGCGCGAGGGTCGTCGAACGCCCGGTGCGGCGGTCGCCGACGACGATCAGCCCGCGGTTCTCCAGTACGTCCACGGCATAGCGCGACAGCTCGTCGCCCCCGACGCCGAGCACGACGGCCGAGCGGGGCACGCTCCCGGATCCGAGGCCGGAGCCGGGGCCGTCCGTCTTGAGGGGGAGCCCACCCGCGGCCTCGAGGCCGATCTCGGCGGGGAGGACGTCGACGCGGAACGGGCGGATCTGGGCGCCAGTGTCGGCGGCGGTGTCGCCGGGTCCTGCGCTTTCCCCTGTCGCGGACGCGTCCGACGCGACCGACGCCACGACCGCCGCGACGACCGCGCGCAGCGCAGCGCTCTGCGCCTCGCCCGAAGGCCCGCCGGGTAGCAGAGCGAACTGGGCTTCTCGCAGCGGCGTGCCGAAGTAGGTGCGCCCGGGCAGGATCTCGGCGGGCAGGCCGCGGACGGGGATGCCAGCGGTGCGGTAGTCCTCGCGGTCGGTCATCGGCAGGAGGTACTTCGTGTCGATGAATGCCGAGACCTTGTCGTTGATGAGCGCTCTGTCGCCGGCGATCACGAGGCGCACGCCGACCGCGGGGCCTTCGCGAAGCAGCCGCACGATCTCGTCGCGGAACGAGACCATGGCGTCGGCCCCCAGGTCGCTCGTCAGCCGCTCCCATCCGTCGATGACGACCACGGCGTAGGGCAGACGCTCCTGGCGGGGCACGGCCGCCCGCTGCTCGCGCACGTCGCCGAACGACCCGCGCGAAAGCAGGTTCTGGCGGCGTCCGATCTCGTCGCCGAGACGGCGGATGAAGCGTGGCAGTCGGCCCGACTCGAGAGGCGTGACGACGGCGCCGGTGTGCGGGAGGTCACGGATCGGTCCGAGCCCGCCGTTGCCGAAGTCGATGGCGTAGAGGTGCAGGTCGTCGGGGGAGTTGTGCTCGGCGAGCTGCGCGACGAGCGACCGGAGTGCCGAGGTGCGGCCCGACCGGGCGCCACCGACGAACTCGAGGTGTGAGTTGTCGGCGGGGTTCCAGGTCAGCGGACGCTGCGTCTGCTCCGACGGAACGTCTTCGAGGCCGAGGATCACGGATCCTTCGGCCACCAGCGAACGGTCGAGCGCCGGATGCGCGAGATCGAGCGCCGTCGGCAGAGGGTCGAGCCACGGCGAGGGGTTCTTGGCCACGCCGAGCGCCTCCGTGGCCGACGAGATCACGTCGACGAGCGCGCGCAGATCGGTGTCGTCGTGATCGATCGGGCCGGCGTGAGACGCCCGCTTCGGGAACACCACGGGCAGGCCCACGTCGCGCCACGAGCGGGTGACCACCCGCGGCGCATCGGCGGAGGAGGCCTGCACTCCCGGGCGGCGTCCGGCGACACGCGCCGTCTGGAATCCAGCCGGAGCGGCCCCTGCCCCGCGTCGGGCATAGCCGCGCCCGGGCGTCGACGTCGAGATCGACGCCGCCTCGGGCGATCCGAGCACATCGGTCGAGTCGCCGCGGTCGGTGACGCGCAGAGCCACCCGGAGGTTGGTGTTCGACTGCATCTCGGGCGTGATCGCCCCGGCCGGCCGCTGCGTGGCGAGGATGAGGTGCACCCCGAGCGACCGACCGACCCGGGCGATGCGCACGAGACCGTTGACGAAGTCGGGTAGCTCGGTCTTCAGCTCGGCGAACTCGTCGATGACCAGGACGAGACGGGCGAGGCCACGGGCGGCCGCAGCAGCCGGATCCTTGTCCCAGGCCGCATCGGCGTCTTTGGCGCCGAGGTCTTTCAGCACTCGCTCCCGGCGCTTGAGTTCGGCGTCGAGCGACTCGAGCGCGCGCTCCGTCTCACGGCCGTCGAGGTTCGTGACCAGGCCGACCGTGTGCGGCAGTCGCTCGCAGTCGGCGAAGGCCGAGCCGCCCTTGTAGTCGACGAGCACGAAGTTCAGCGCGTCGGGGCGATTGACGAGAGCCAGCGAGACGACGAGGGTCTGCAAGAACTCCGACTTGCCCGCGCCGGTCGTTCCGGCGACGAGGCCGTGGGGGCCGTCGCTCGCGAGATCGATCGCGAACTCACCGTCGGCCGAGGCGCCCACGACGGCCCGCGTCTCGCGCGGTGCGTACGACCAGCGGGAGACGATCGGCTGGGGGTCGTCGAGGTCGATGCCGCGCAGTTCGGCGAAGCGGACGGACGCGGGCAGCAGGTTGTCGTCGCCGACTCCGCCGACGTGGACGATGGGCGCCAGGGCTCTAGCGATCCGGTCGGCGCGCTGGGCTGTCGTGCTGTCGAGCAGGACGCGCGCGTGAGGTGCGGTCGCCGACTCGACGCGACCGAGTGTCAGGGCCGCCGGATCGACGAGGATCTCGGTCACCGCCTCCTGTGGCAGCCGCGACCGGTCGTCTTCGATCGCTACGACGTGCACGCCGAGGGCCGGCCCCTGCTCGAGCAGGGTGACCATGCCGGGCAGGGTGCGGAGCGTCCGCGCCTGATCGATCACCACGACGACGTCGGTGTCGAACCGCACGTCCGAGCGCGAACCACGGGCCGCACGGCGCCCCTCGATCAGAGAGCCGAGCTCGCGGAGTCGGGCCAGCCGCGTGTCGGACGTGTTGCCGATCAGGGCGAGCGCCCCGTCGGCCGCCTCGACGTGCGGGAGCCACCGGGTGAAGGCCCAGTCGGCCTCCGACGCCTGATCGCACAGCAGGATCACGCCGAGGTCACGGGGAGACCGCGTCACCGCGAGGTTGACGACCAGGGTGCGGGCGATGCTCAGAGCGACAGCCCGCGGGCCGGCGATGCCGACGACGCCTCGGGCGAGGTCGACCGAGACGGGCACGGGAGAGACACCGGCCCGGAACGGCTCGGACGAGGATCGAGTGCCCGCGCCCTGATAGTCGGCCTCCAGCGGCAGCTCGGCGACCCCGATTCGCGCCGTGAGCGCGTCCGGCTCGCCCTGCCGGCGTTCCCAGAGCCGGTCGGTCGGCGTGGTCGCGATGTCGTCCACCGCCACCGGATCGGGCGCGTCGGCCCAGCCGCGAGCTCGCTGTTCCTCCGCTGCCGCCTCGATCGCCGCGCGGGCCGCCACCACCTCGGAGCGCCACTTCTCGATCGTCCGCTTGCCCGTGCGGCGCGCGGTGCGCCGGCTAGTCACGTTGTTGCCGATCACCATGATCGGCGAGGCCGCCGCCATCACGAGCATCACGGGGGTGCGGAAGGCGAACGCCATGACGACACCGATCACGACCGGCAGCATCGCCGCGAGCCACGGCACCGGCGACTTCTCGGCCGCCGTGGGCTTGTCGCCCGGCAGCGTCACGACGGGCGTCGTCGGCGCAGGGTGGATTCGCGAGGCCCGGTTGTAGGCGAGGCGCCCCAGAGTGTCGGGGGAGACGTCGGCGTTCCGCGCGGGTTGACGGCCGATCCGGAGCACGCTCGACCCGAGCTGCACGAGGTCGTCACCCGTGACGGTCGTCGCAGCGTCGATGCGCCGGCCGTTCACCGTGACCACGGCATCGTCGCCCGACGGCTCCACGATCATCGACACGGGAGCGGCCTGCCCCCACCCGGGTGCGGCCGGGGTCGCATTCTCGCGTGCCGCCGTGAGTGTCGCGTGCTGCGCCAGCAGAGCGGGGTCGAGAATCTGCACGAGCTGGTCGGCACCGCTGCCGAGTGTCGCGACCGATCCCGCCGGAAGCCCGACGACCTCACCGGAGAACGGCCCGCCGACGACCTCGAGCCGCACCGCGCCGACCGGCAGCAGCACGGGCTCCGCGCTCGGGATGGTCGCTCCGACGAGTAGGCCGACCTCGGTCGCCGGCACGGCAGGATCCTGCCCCGGAGCCACCGACGCGACCGGCACCCCGAGCGCCTCGGCGAGCTCGCCCACCGACACGGTCGGCTCTGCGTCGACGACGAGATCCGAGGCTCCGAGGGGGTCACCCGGTGAAGAGAAGGTCAAGCGCACGGGGTCATCCGTTCTGGTCGGTGTCGCGGGGCGGCGTCAGCGGCGACACCGCTTCGCGGGAGGGCTCGGCGGCGAGGGCGCGGGCCGGGTTGTTTGTGGAGGAGCGGCCGACGCCGACGACGACCGAGCCGACGGCCTGGTCGCCGCTGCGGTCGGCGTAGACGAAGTACGAAAACTGGTCGATGCCGGTGAAGCCGGTGTCAGGGTGGTAGACGAACGTGCCGTCGGCCTTGCACTCGACGCTGCCGTTCTGCGGCTGTCCGCAGCGGCTCAGGGTGATCGGGTAGCCGCTCGCCACTGTGTCGTCGACCACGGCCGACCCCGAGACCGCCGCATTCTTGGCGGTTCGCGCCGTGGCACCGGCGATCGTCGGCGCGTGCGTCATCCCCGGCACGACCGCGACCTCGACGCTCGTGGGCGCCGACCGCTGGCCGACCGGGTCATCGATCCGGTAGTGGATGGTCGCCCGCCCGCTGAAGTCGGGTGCCGACTGGAACACGATGCCGCGAGGGCCAAAACTCGCGGCCCCGGCACGAGCCGGAGTGACGGTGGCTCCGGCGAACGTCGGCCCGGTCGTCGTGCAGCTCGCGCAGGTCGCCGGCAGCTCCGAGTAGGGGATCGTGGCGAGCGACCCCTGCGCCAGCGGAACGTCGTGGAACGCGGGGGCGGGTGCCGAGAGAGTCGGGGGGGCGAGGGCGACCCGGTAGGTCTCGGCGCGGGTCTCGGATCCTCGTCTCAGAGCGATCACGACCTTCTGCGTGCCGACACCGCGGTCGTAACCGGCGGCAGCGAAGGTGACGGCCCGGTCGTCACAGCGCACCGTGATGAGATCGGGAGTGCGTCCGGTCGGGCACGCCGTAACCGTCCAGCCCTTCGGCAGGGCGCTCTGCTGGGAGCCGCGAAAGGGAATGCTGAGCACGTCGTCGCTGACCGCCGCATGCGCGGGCACGAGCTCGGTCGATAGCGCGAGAGCTGCGACCACGACCGCCGCGAACCGCACACGGCCACGACCGAAACGGCGCCGTCGACGGCCAAAAGACAATCGAACCCCCGCCGATCTGTGTGCTCGCCCTGCTTCGTGCGTCTCGCCGGGAGTCTGTCGACCCGGGGCGGGAACACCCGTAGGTTAGCATCGGGGTCGTTCGAGACGAGCGACGACAGCGTGAAGGGGGATTCCGTGGCAACAGACGACCAATCCCAGGATCCGCGCCGACCCGTCCGCCCGACCGGCGCCCCGGTGCGTCCCGCCGGTGCTCCACCCCACGGTCGCCGTGCTCGCGTCGAGACGCCTGTCGACGCCGCTCCCGAGGTGCGAGCCGTTCCGCGGCGCGTGCTGCCGGTGGCGCCGCCTGCTGCCGCTTCGGTTGCGCCTGCGCCGGTTGCTTCTGCTCCGGTTGCGCCTGCCCCGGCTGCTCCCGCCCCGGCTGTGCCTGCCCCGGTTGCACCTGTTGCCGCCCCTCCTGCCCCGGTCGCTGCACCCGCCGCGCCGGCGCCGACCGCGGTCGCACTCGCTCCTCGACGCGAGGTCACCGCTCTCACCCACCGCGTCATCGGTTCCGCCGCATCCGCCGGGCTTGTCTCCGGCATCGGCTCCCCGTCGGCGGTCACGCTTGAGACGCTCCCGGATCTCCTCCCCGAGCCCGGTGTCGACGACAGCACTCCACCGCTTCGCAAGCAGCCCGCTTTCATCGTCTCGCTGATTGCGGCCGGCGTGATCCTTCTCGGTGTCGCCGCCTTCTTCGTGCTGCAGCACGTACTCCGCGGGCCGGATGCCGTCGAGGGTCTCACCGTGCTCGACGGCGGCAACAACTACGTGCTGCAGTGGAACGGCCCCGACGTGCCCTACTCGGTCTCGGTCACGACGAAGGCGTCGACGACCATCGACGTCACCCGCTTCGTCAAGGGCGGACGCCAGGCATTCGTGCCGAAGTCGGGCCTCGGCCTGACGGATGCCTCGTGCTTCGTGGTCCGCAGCACCGCCGAGGCCACCGAGCACCCGACCGTGCCGACGTCGCGGGCTGATCTCTCGACCGCTGGCGCCCAGCGCTTCTGCGTCGCCGACATCCCCTCCCAGTAGCCCCGCCTCTCGTCGGGCTCTCGTGAGTGTCCACGATCGGCTAGTCCTCGGTCGCAATCATCAGCAGATCGCGGACACTGACCAACCCGTGGGGCGATCAACCCGAGAGCAGCTACCTGTGAAATACCAATAAGTGCGGGAGTGCCCAGGATGGGTGCCTTGCGCCGGGGGAGGGGGTGCGTGTCAGACTGGATACACGTCACTCGTCGTGGAGTGGTCTGTCCATCCAATCCGAAAGTCGATCGCTTCAGCCTCGCGGCCAACCCCGAGGCACGATCGCAGAAACAGAGTCCACGGCGAGACGCCCGGCCCCGACAGGGTCCGATCGAGTGCGGCAGCGCTCGTGTTTTGTCGTGCACCCGAGGAGACCCGTGTCCGACACCACAGCACCCGCGCGCACCGGGTCAGTCCGAAGCGTGCCCACCCGAACCGGCGCCGTCCGGTCCGTCACCGACCAGGCCCACACCCTGACCCCGAAGGCCGTCGTCGGCATCGCCGTCCTCGGCCTCGCGACCTTCTTCGCCATCACCACCGAGCTCATGCCCGTCGGCCTCCTCGGCCCGATGAGTGCCGACCTCGGCGTCAGCGTCTCGCAGATGGGCCTCGTTGTCACCGTCTACGCGCTCGCCGTCGCGCTGCTCGCACTGCCGCTCACCGTGGCGACCTCGCGCTTTCCCCGGCGAGCCGTGCTCATCGCGACGCTCGGCGGGTATGCGGTCTCGAACCTCCTGATCGCCCTCGCCCCGACGTTCGCCGTGGTCTGCGCCGGCCGCGTCATCGGCGGTGTCGCGCACGCTCTGTTCTTCTCGGTCGCGTCGGCGTACGCCACCCGGATCGTGCCGCCGCGCCTGGCCGGCCGCGCAATCGCGTTCGTCTATTCCGGCAGCTCGCTCGGCTTCGTGCTGGGCGTGCCGCTCGCGACCACGGTCGGCGAGCACAGCGGCTGGCGGCTTGCCGTCGGCGGGGTCGCCGTCGCGTCGGCCGTGCTCGCTCTCGTCGCGGTCGCCTTCTTGCCCTCGGTGCGGGGCGAAGCACAACCCCACCTAGGATCCCCCAAATCGTGGGCCCGCTCCGGCCTCCTCGCGGTGGGTGTCGCCGACCTGTTGCTCTTCGCCGGCCACTACGTCGTGTACACCTACGTCGGGCCGTACCTCGAGGGCGCTGGGCTCGGCCACGACGCCATCGGTGGCGCGCTCCTCGTTCTGGGTGGCACCGGAATCATCGGACTCCTCGCGGCCGGATCCTTCGTCGACCGAGCCCCGCGCCAGACCCTGCTCGTCGCCGTGGCCGTCATGGCTCTCGCTCTCGCGGCACTGCCGTTCGTGCACGGGTCGCTGGTCGGCACGTTCGTCGTCGCCGGCATCTGGATGGCGGCCAACGGCACGACCGGCACGCTGTTCATGGCCGCGGCGATCCGCACCGGGGGAGTGAGCCCCGACATCGCGGGCGCGCTGATCAACGGGGCCTCGAACGTCGGCATCGCCGCCGGTGCCGCAGCGGGTGGTGTCGTGTATGGGTCGGCCGGTCTCGGTGCGCTGCCGCTGGCGGCCGCCGTCGTGCTCGCCGCGAGCTTCGGCGTGGTCGTCGTCGCGCGCAAGGGCTTCCCGCTGCATGGCCACGCGCAGGCGACCCTGTCGACCACGAGCATCCCGGTGATCACGACGTCGATCCAGACAATCACGACGTCGATTCCCACCCTCGTCACGTCGTCGATCCGCACGATCAAGACGCACACATCGTCCATCCGCACGATCCGCACTCCCGACACTGCGACCGGGTCGACGCGTCTGCCGTAGGTCGGCGACCCGCTCGCGCCGCCCGCCCTGCTTTCGAATTTGAAGGAAAAACTGGGCGCCGACCCCCGCCGATCGGCATAAAGTCGTCGCCCTCCGACCGAATCTCCTTCGAATTTGCATGCCGTCGCCGTTGCAAACCGGGGGCACATGTACCCACACGAATCAGTTGTGGCGCGCAACGCCCCGCGTGTAGCGTCGTTACCGCGTGGTCGTCACACTCCAGGGGGATTCGCCTCCGCGCGGCACGTCCGAAGAAGGGTCAGGGCAGTCATGGCACAGTACAAGGTTTCCAGCGAGAGCCTCGCGTCGGCATCGAGCCAGCTTTCGAACGGCTCGAGCGACGTCCAGTCGACTCTCGCTCACCTCCGCAGTCTCGTCGAGAGCCTCGGTAGCGAGTGGGAAGGCTCTGGTTCGAGCGCTTTCAACGAGCTCTACACCGAGTTCAACACCGCCGGCATCAAGCTGAACGAGTCGCTCTCGGGCATTGCCGACCTCCTCAGCAAGGCCGCGTCGTACTACGCCGAGTCTGAGGCCAACGTCGCCAACGCTTTCCGCGGCTAGCGACAACCGGGTCGGCACCATCAGGGCCGACCCACCCGCGCGCGCTCTCGAGGGAGCGCGCGTCGGTGTGTCCGGCGGAGTGAAACAGAGGGGGAACTCGTGGCTAATGTCACAGTGTCATCGGAGGCGGTCCACGAGGCCTCTTCGCGGGTGAGTGCAATGGTCGAGGAGTTCTCGGCTCGGCACGCCCAGGCCGACCAGACGGTCCAGGCACTCGTCTCGTCGTCTTGGACGGGCGAGGCTTCCACCGTGTTCCACACCGGCTGGACCGACTGGTCGACTGGCGCCGCCAAGGTCGCCGATGCCCTGGGTGGCATCGCGACCCTCCTCGCCGAGGCGGCCGTCGAGTACGCCGAGACGGAGGCAAGCGTGACCCGGGTCTCCGTCTCGTCGACGGTCGTCTCTTCCACTCCAGCCAGTGGCGGCGCAGCAGGCGAAGCATCGACAAGCCCCCACACCGAAGGATCCGCGACACCGCCTTCCGACCCGGCCGGGCTCCGCTGATGCCCCGTTTCCACGCCGACGTCGCCGAGATCGACCAGACCGTCGTGACGCTGTCGCAGTTGGCAGAATTCTGCGCCTCCCTGCTCACCGAGATCGACACGATCCGCCAGACGGTCTCCGCCTCGTGGGACGGCGAGGCCTTCGCCTCGTTCCAAGCCCTTCACGCGGAGTGGGCTTCCGGCGCCGCCGAGATGGCGGCCGGGATCGCCATCATGCATCAGGCTGCAGTGGACTCGAGCGCCAACTACACGGCCGCGTCCGAGGCGACCCGCGGGGTGTGGGGCTGATGGCCGGGGTTCTCTTCGACGTCGACGCGACCGACTTCGTCACCGCGTCCACGACGTCTTCGTCGGCGGCGGAGTCGGCTGTCGCCGCCCGCGGGTCGCTTCAATCGGCGCTGTCGGGATCCTCGTCCATGGCCGGTTCCGACCCGACGGGCCAGAAGTGGTCGGAGTCGTACGACTCGGCCGCCGCCGACGCCGTGCGGGGCCTCGATTCGATCGTGACCGTGCTCGGTTCCGTCTCGGCGGGGCTCGCGGTCACGGGATACAACTACGCGTCGGCCGACTGGCAGAGCGCCGGTCAGGCGGGGTCACCTCCCGGGTTCACCGTGCCCTCCCTGCCGTCAGCGGTCTGCTCCGCGCCTCCGCCCTCGTCGTCGGGTGGAACGCGCGCCTCCGACATCCCCGGTTTCGAGTACGTCGCCGACTTCATCGGCACGATGTGGCCCGATGGCGACACCGGCAAGCTCACCGCAGCCGCCAGTGCCTGGACGGCCCTCGCCGACAGTCTCGACACCATCAAGTCGAGCGATCTCACCCGCGTCGTCGATGGTCTCGACGGCACCGACACCCCCGAGATGCCGTCGATCCGGGACACCATGAGCCAAGTGCAGACCGCGGTCGGCCAGCTCGCCACCGAGGCGCGCTCGATCGCCACCGGCTGCACCGACTTCGCCGCCCAGATCGAGAGCGTCCATACCCAGACTCGGCAGGAGCTCAACAATCTCCTGTTCCAGATCGAGGCCACCGTCGGCGCCTCCCTGCTGCTGACTGTGGTAACGGCGGGCGCGTCCGATGTGGTCGGCGCCGGAGTCGTCGCCGGCGAGGTGACGTTCACGGTCAGCCGGATCCTGACGATCATCGGCGAAGCCGCCGCAACGGTCGCCCGCGTCGTCGATGAGGTCGCCGTCGCCGCCGGATCCATCGCTCGCATCGCCGGTATCTCCGAGCAGGTCACCGTTCGCGTCGTGGCCTTCGCCGGCAAGTCGGTAGTCGCCGGTGTCGGCAACTCGGCCCTCAACACAGTCTCGACGGCAATCACGATGCCCGGCGCCGACCTGAACGAGGCCGCCCTCTCCGGATTCATCGGCGGGGCTGCCTTCGGCACGCTCGGGCAGGGCGTGAAGTACGGGGTCGATGCTGCACGCCCTCTCGTCCAGAAAGCCAGCTACACGATTAGGGTGTCGCGCTTCCAATCGCAACTCACCAGGTGGGCCGCAGAAAAAGGTGAACCGGGCTACCGGCTCTACGGCTCTTTGGCACGGGACGAATGGTTCGCCAAATACTTTCAGGGCTTTGATGCCAAATCAGGCTTTGCGCAATGGCAATGGCCCACGGGAAAGGACGGGTTCGAACTGGGTTTGTCCTCTCCGAACAGTCTCCAACCCGGGGCAACTATTACGCGACTATCTGCACGGAATAGCGATGGAGTTCTTCTTGACGGAAAGTTTGCTACGGATCCCGGCACATCTTTTTCTGCACTCTCCCTCCCACCTGATCGACTTGCTCCGAATTTCGAGGAAACTACTTACGAAGTATTGAAACCTCTTCCACGGTCTGTGCGCGAGGGCATTGTCGATCCCGGCTTCGAGCAAACCGGACGCGGAATGCAGTACTTCTTTCCGGATGGCCTTGATGTTCTCGAACGTCTTGGGTTCATAAGAAAGGTCAGCTGATGAACTACGAAGATCTCACGAGCGGCATTGCAGACATTGGATACGACCCAAATGCTGTGGTCACCTATGTCGACGAGTCCGCCGGCGAACGGGCCGGGGTTGGTCCTTCGTATTCGCTTGTGAGATGTCAAGACGGATTTACCGTCATGGCCGACGGCGGTCGAGCCGAGGTCTACGAGAAACCATTCGCTGGCCATCGTTTCGCCTCCGAGGATGAGGCAATTCAATTTCTCTGGCGCCAGATCCGCTGGAGTCGCAATCCTGATCTCCTCAATGCGGACGACAGAGCGATCATGCAGCGTGAGGATGAAGAGACTCTCCGAAGAATGGAGGGGGGGACGTGATGCTGACACGAGCTGATCTCGGCACTGTAGTGCCACGGCGTAGTTCGTGTTTCGGAACACGGAGTACCCACAACCGGTCTCTGTCGATCTTTTCACGTCGCGAGAGTTTTCACTGAGACCTTGCAGGAACGCCCGTCCCCATTCGGTACTGGCGAGTCTCGCGCGGATCGATAAAGGGGCTCGCGTCTGGCTGACTAATAGGTTCCTCGACGAATATGACCGACAGGTTCTCGAACCGTGATGTCAACACCAGACCGATTCATCACGCCGGCACTCTCGCAATGAGTTACTTCATAAACATCGACAAGCTCACGACGCGATTGGCCAGGGCCCACGTCGATCCCCGTCTCGTCTCGGTGGGGTCGTACGCCGAGGGCTGCTACTGCATTGCGCAGAATGAAAACGGAGTCTGGGAGACCTTCATCGGTGAACGCTCGCAGAAATCCGAACTGAAGGTTTGGAACAGTGAAGAGGACGCCTGCATGGCATTCCTGGGGTACCTCGCGTGGACCGAGTGGCACGACTAAGCCCGATCGGCACTCACGCGCCGATCCGGGCCGGACGGAAGGCACCGCGATGAACTACGAATCCCTCCGAACGAGCATCGCAAGCCTGGAGTTCAAGCCGCACTCCGTCGTGACCACCGGCGACGCAGTCGCCGGCCAGACTGCCCCAGTCGGTCCCTCGTACTCACTCGTGCACTGCCGTGACGGATTCACGGTCATGGCCGACGGCAGTCGAGACGACGTCTACGAGAAGCCCTTTACCGGTCAACGCTTTGCACCGGGCTGGTCGCCGTACCCTCCGCCTGCGATTCCGGCTGATTGCAGCCCCTAAGCCCACCCCCAACGCCGTTTCGTATGCCGAAGGTCCGCCGCCGCCCAAGCTGGCGCTCGCCCCGTTACCCGCCCCCGTCGGATCCTCGTCTTCAGCCGGCCCGTCGGCCGCGAGACTCCACAAGTTGCCCGTGCGCACGGCACTTCATAGGCACATCGTGGAGTCTCGATACCCGCCGCACGGGTGCGCGAGCGACAGCAGGTGCGAGAATGGCCGCATGTTCGGCAAACGCCTCCGCGGGACTGACTCGCCCATCACCCGCGACACCGGCTTCGGCATCGGGGCGCAGGTCTACGTGGTCGACTCCGACGAGGATCCGACCTCACCCTTTCCAGACGGGCCGACCGGGGTGGTCGTGCGCCCCGGGGGATCCGCGTGGCAGCCGGTCTCGGTGATCGGCGGATCGTCCCGCGTGTGGACCATCCAGTTCGACACCCCGCAATACACGGCCGAGCTGCACGGGCCGATCGCGATGGTGCAGCTGCCCGAGCGCTACCTCCGGCTGGCCCCGCCCGTCGAGTAGCGGGCTTCGGGGACATCCCCATACGGGGGCCACTCGTTCTGGGACTAGGGGGCGAACCCCGGCATCGATAGCGTCAGGGCATGATCTCACCCCGGCTGGCCCTCGCTGCCACTTTCTTGACCGTGGCTATCGCCGTGCCGTCCGTTGTCGTCGCTGCCGAGGCGTCGTCCGCGAGCACCTCGTCTGCAAGCACTTCTGCGCGCACAGCGTCCACAAGCACGAGCACGACCGCGGTACACACGACCTCGTCGCGCCTCGCGAAGCCCGCCGCCAAGGAGTACAAGAACTGCACCGCCATCAAGAAGGTGTACTCAGGCGGCATCGCCAAGAAGGGCGTGAAGTACAACGTCGTCAAGGTAAATGGCAAGAAGACCAACAAAGCTCTCAAGGGCAAGGTCAAGTTCGACACTGCCCTCTACAACGCCAACAAGAAGTCCGATGCCGACAAAGACGGAATCGCCTGCGAGAAGAGCTGAGCGGCGTTTCGCCGGATCCTCGTCGCCCTCCCATCCTCTCGAGGCGGAGGGCTTCGTTCTGCCCCCTGCTGCCCCGCGCCGCGCCTGGCCCAACCGCGCCCGCGAGTGCCGCCAAATGCACGCCGGCCACCGCCCAAAGCAGCGTTTGCCGCCACTCGGGAATAGACCCGACCCCACCGCGTTGAACCCAACTGTATGCAGACGCATACAAATGACGTAGGGTGAGAACATGGAAAACAAGAGCGGCATGCAGTTCGGCGTCTTCTCCGTCGGCGACATCACCACCGACCCGACCACCGGTATCACGCCGACCGAGCACGAGCGTCTCAAAGCGATGATCACGATCGCGAAGCATGCCGAAGAGGTCGGCCTCGACGTCTTCGCCGCAGGTGAGCACCACAACCCGCCGTTCGTGAACTCCTCGACGACCACTCTTCTCGCCATGATCGCGGCTCAGACCGAAAAGCTCCTGCTCAGTACGGCGACCGCCCTCATCACCACCAACGATCCGGTGAAGATCGCCGAAGACTACGCGCTCCTGCAGCACATCACCGACGGCCGTATCGACCTGACCCTCGGTCGCGGAAACACCGGCCCGGTCTACCCCTGGTTCGGCAAGGACATCCGCCAGGGCATCAACCTCGCCATCGAGAACTATGCCCTGCTGCACCGCCTCTGGACGGAGGAGGTCGTCGACTGGAAGGGTCACTTCCGTACGCCCCTTCAGGGCTTCACTGCGACCCCGCGCCCCCTCGACGACGTGGCGCCGTTCGTGTGGCACGGTTCGATCCGTTCGACCGAGATCGCCGAGCAGGCCGCGTACTACGGCGATGGATTCTTCGCGAACCACATCTTCTGGCCCGCCTCGCACACCGCCCAGATGGTCAAGCTGTACCGGGAGCGCTTCGAGCACTACGGCCACGGCACCGCCGCGCAGGCGATCGTCGGCCTCGGCGGCCAGGTGTTCATGGCGAAGAACTCGCAGGACGCCGTGAAGCAGTTCCGCCCCTACTTCGACAACGCGCCCGTCTACGGTCACGGCCCCTCGATGGAAGACTTCACCGCGCAGACCCCCCTCACCGTCGGCAGCCCGCAGGAGGTCATCGACCGCACGCTCGGATTCCGCGACTACGTGGGCGACTACCAGCGCCAGCTCTTCCTCATCGACCACGCCGGATTGCCGCTCAAGACCGTCCTCGAGCAGCTCGACCTGCTCGGCTCCGAGGTCGTGCCGGTGCTGCGTCGCGAGTTCGCCGTCGGACGCCCCTCCGACGTTCCGGATGCGCCCACCCACTCGTCGCAGGTCGCAAAGCGCGACGCTGCCCTCGCTGTTTCCGCGCTCTAGACACCAAGGATCCGCCACCATGCCTCTCAAGCACATCGCCGTCGTGGCTGCCGGCCTAAGCCAGCCCTCCTCGACACGCCTGCTCGCCGACCGTCTGGCCGAGGCCACCGTCCGCTCCCTCGCGGAGCACGGCGACCAGGTCGAGGTCACCGTCGTCGAGTTGCGCGACCTCGCGCACGACATCACCGACAACCTGCTGACCGGGTTCCCCTCACCCGCGCTCGACACTGCCATCACCGCCGTGACGTCGGCTGACGGCGTCATTGCCGTCACTCCGGTCTTCACCGCCTCGTACAGCGGCCTGTTCAAGTCGTTCTTCGACGTGATCGACAAAGACTCGTTGTCGGGCACGCCCGTCCTCATCGGGGCGACCGCCGGAACCGCGCGCCACTCGATGGTGCTCGACTTCGCGCTGCGCCCCCTGTTCTCGTACCTCCGCGCGGTGGTCGCTCCGTTCGGCGTGTTCGCGGCCTCGGAGGATTGGGGCTCGGGGGACGAGACCACGACCACCCTGCCCGACCGGGTAGCTCGGGCGGGCGCCCAGTTCGCCGATCTCGTCTCGGGTCACTCGACGGCTCGCGACGACGCGTTCGACGGCGTGGTGCCGTTCGAGGAGCAGCTGCGGCGTCTCTCTGCCGACAGCTAGGCATCGCCGACACCACCTTTCGGCCGCGCACCCGCCTATGGGCGGTGTCGCGGCCGATCGGTGGTGTCAAGCACTGCCTGTTGTCAGGCACCGCGTGGTGACGCGCCGGTCCTGGCGGAAATGTCGGGGGCACCTTCTACGTTGGATCCATCATGACTGAGACGAGCAGCGCCGACAGCAGCCCCGCCGAAACCAACGCAGCCGACCCCGAGGCCGACCTCGCCGAGTTCCACCAGCGACGCCTTCGACGAGCGCAGAGCCCCCAGGGCCCGCTCGCGCTGACGAACACCCAGTGGGTCGAGTCCGAGCAGCCGATCTACGGGGTGCCTGGGCGGTGGGCTCCTGCACCGAAGGGTCTCGGCGGCCTCGCCGTCACCGCAGCGGCCGCCGACGGCATCATCGTCGACGGCGATCCCGTCGACGGCACGGTCTACGTCTCGGGCGACGATGCAATTACCCCCTCGACGATCGCTTTCGCCGACGGCTCCACCGGCACTGTGATCGCTAACGACGACCGCAGCACCTACGCTCTTCGGGTCTGGAACCCCGCCGCCGAGGCCGTCGAGGCGTTCGGCGACATCGACGCATTCCCGTTCGATCCGTCGTGGGTCGTGACGGCCGCGTGGGTACCGACTGCGGAGGGAACCGAGGTCGACATCCGACACCAGAAAGACCTCGACCTCAGCCGTCCGAAGCCCCTGCCCGGCCTCATCCGCTTCAGCCGTGGCGGGGTCGACTACGAGTTGGCCGCTTTTCCCGCGGGCGACGGAGACCTGCTGCAGCTGGTGTTCGGCGACGCCACCAACGGCGACTCGACCTACTCTGTCGGGCGCTTCCTGTTCCCGACCCCGAACGACGATGGCACCATCACCCTCGACTTCAACCGCGCCGTTCTGCCGCCGTGCGCCTTCTCGTACAACTTCAACTGCCCCATCCCGCCGAAGCAGAACCGTTTCGCCGTAGCCATCGAGGCGGGGGAGAAGAACGTCCTCTCCAAAGACGGCTCGCTCCTGCACGAATAGCAGTCCAGACGCGCCCGCCACCTAGAATCGAACAAATGTTCACGTGTCTCGTTCGTCTGCCCGACGAGTCGATCGAGGTGACGGTGATCGGGCGTGACGAGGCCGGGGCACTTCGGTCGGGGTCGGTGCGCCGGATCCTGGGCTCCGATCTCGCCGGCGAAATCGAGCGCGGTGAAGCGGTCGCCACGCGGTGGGTCTGGGACGACACCGCGCGGTGGTATCCCCAGCTGCTCGCAAACGGCCTCCACGTCGATCGATGCGTTGACCTGCGCCTCGCGCACGCGATTCTGCGGGCCTCCGAATTCACGATCGGCTCCGACATTCATCGGGGCGGTGCGGGCCCGTGGGATGCCGGCCAGGCTCCGCCGGTATCCGCCGACGCGCTGTTCGTCGTCGAGCGCGAGTCGCTGCCCGATCCGGTCGGCGAGTTCCTGCTGCAGCGTGCGGCCATTGAAGCCTCTTCCCAGCGCGGTCAGCTCGAACTGCTCGTCGCCGCCGAGTCGACGGGTGCCCTGATCGCCGCCGAGATGCGAGCGCGCGGCATTCCGTGGTCGGCGTCGACGCACGACGCCCTCCTCACGGTCGCCCTCGGCCCCAAGCCGCACCCTGGCCAGCGCCCTGCCCTGATGCTCACCGATCTCGCGGCTGTCCGACGCGAGCTCGGAACGCCCGACCTCAACCCCGATTCGCCGGCCGAGTTGATTAAGGCCCTGCGAGGCGCCGGGCTCGCGGTACGCACGACCCGGCAGTGGGAGCTCCAGCAGCTCGATCACCCGGCAATCCCGCCCCTGCTCGCCTACAAGAAGAAGCAGCGCCTCCTCGTCGCCAATGGCTGGGCCTGGCTCGACGCCTGGGTCGCGGGTGGGCGTTTCCGGCCCGACTACGTCCCGGCCGCCGCAGCGACCGGCCGCTGGGGTACCTCGGGCGGGGGAGCCCTGCAACTGCCGAAGGCGGTGCGCGGCGCCGTGGTGGCCGACCCGGGGTGGGCCCTCGTGGTCGCCGACGCCTCGCAATTGGAGCCCAGGATCCTGACCGCCCTCTCCCACGACGACGCCATGGCGCGGGCCGGCGCCGGAGACCTCTACGAGGGGATCGTCGCGTCCGGCGCCGTGGCGACCCGCGCCGAGGCGAAAGTCGCGATGCTCGGCGCCATGTACGGTGCCACCTCGGGCGATGGTGGGCGGCTCATGCCGCGTCTCACCCGCGCCTTTCCGAAGGCGATCAAGCTCGTCGAAGACGCGGCCCGGGTCGGTGAGGGCGGCGGCGTGGTGCACACACTCCTGGGGCGCACCTCGCCCGATCCCTCGTCTGCAGCGGGCGACGACCTCGCGCCACCGCCCCCCGAGGTGGGCGTCGGCGACGTCGGGGCGGGGCGCCGCGCCTGGGGTCGTTTCACCCGCAACTTCGTCGTGCAGGGCACCGCAGCCGAATGGGCGCTCTGCTGGATGGGTGCCCTCCGCCGTTCGCTCGACACGCGGTTCGGGCATGGCCCGGACGCACCGCACCTCGTGTTCTTCCTGCACGACGAGGTCGTCGTCCACACGCCCGCCGATGTCGCCGCTGAGGTGGTCGCCCTGGTCGAGGGCGCTGCCGCCGAGGCGGGGCGGCTGCTCTTCGGGCAGGCTCCCGTGCGCTTTCCGGTGACGGTGGCGACCGTCGAGTCGTACGCCGACGCGAAATAGCCACTCGCGGCTCCCCGGTTCGGGTGCCGCCGCGCGGAGTCGTCGTCTGCTCGTTCGACTGCTCCTGACTTCAGGTGCGCCGACGCCGTGCTCCTGAGTTCAGGCGCGCGAAGAGCCGCTCCTCCTGAACGCGGGACGCAGACGCGAGGATGCGCCTGAGTCCGCGCGCGATGCTCCTGTGTTGAGCGGGGCCGGCGCCGGATCCTGAATTCCTGCCAGCCGGGGCTCCTCAATACAGGCGCGGCCCTCGAGAGCAGGCATCTGACCCCCGACCGGGCACACAGGAATCACACACTTGTCATTACCCAGCCGCATCAGCCATACTTCACGAAGTACCACGTTTGTTCCACTCACAGGTCGATGGGGAAGTCGCACCTAATCGAGTGGAGAAAACTGTGGCTGAAATAACCAACACCGCGGTGACGCGTGGCGTGCTCTTCGTCCACTCGTCGCCCAGAGCTTTGAGCCCGCATGTCGAGTGGGCTGCTGGTCGCGCCCTCGGCACGGCTGTCAACTTCTCGTGGGGCGAGCAGCCCGTGCTCAAGGGCGCCCTGCGCGCCGAGTTCTTCTGGGAGGGTCCGGTAGGCACCGGAGCCCAGATCGCCTCTGCCCTGCGCGGCTGGGAGCACCTCCGCTACGAGGTGACCGAAGACCCCTCAAGCCATGCCGACGGCGGTCGCTGGATGCACACGCCCGACCTCGGCGTTTTCTTCGCGCAGACCGACTCGGCCGGCAACACGGTCATCCCCGAAGATCGCATTCGCTACGCGATGGAGATCGCAGGATCCAACACGCTCGAGTTGCACCGCGAGTTGCGTCTCGCTCTCGGACAGGCGTGGGATGACGAGCTCGAGCCGTTCCGCCACGCGAGCGAGGGCAACCCCGTCGTGTGGCTGCACAAGGTCGGCTAGCGCGCACAGGCGTCGACCCTCCGCAAGCTGCTTCACGTGCCCTCCCGTTCGACATCGGGGAGGGCGCAAGACGAAGGCCCGACCACCCCGCGGGGTGGTCGGGCCTTCGTGCGCGTGCGGCTACGCCTGAGGCCAGCTCCGCAGCGCGATCACGGCGTTGTGGCCGCCGAACCCGAACGACGTCGAGATCGCCACGATCTCACCCTCGGCGGGGAGAGCCCGAGGCTCCGTGACGAGGTCGATGTCGATCTCGTCGTCGGTCTGCGTCGTGTTGATCGTCGGGGGAGCGGTTCGGCTGCTCAGCGCCTTCACGGTGAAGGCCGCCTCGATAGCACCCGCGCCACCGAGGAGGTGACCGGTCGACGCCTTGGTGGCCGAGATCGCGATGTTGGGCAGGTGGTCGCCGAAGACGCGGAGGAGAGCGTGGTATTCGGCGACGTCGCCCACTGGGGTCGAGGTCGCGTGCGCGTTGATGTGCACGACCTGCTCACGCTCGACGTCGGACGAGCTCAGCGCTTCGATGACGGCGCGCGCAGCCCCGGTGCCCTCGGGGTCGGGCGCGGTGATGTGGAAGGCGTCGCTCGTGACTCCGCCACCCAACACCTCAGCATAGATGCGGGCGCCACGGGCCAGGGCGTGCTCTTCTGTCTCGAGGACGAGCGCTCCCGCTCCTTCGCCGAGCACGAAGCCGTCGCGCGTGACGTCGTAGGGACGCGAGGCGGTCGCCGGGTCGTCGGCACGCGTCGACAGAGCGTGCATGGAGGCGAACGCGGCCAGGGGAAGCGGGTGGATCGCTGCTTCCGACCCGCCCGTGACGACGATGTCGGCGTGGCCGAGCTGCAGGTGCTCGTAGGCGTTCACGAGCGACTCGGTGCTCGACGCGCACGCGGAGAGCACCGTGCGGGCTCCGGCGCGGGCACCGAGGTCCATCGACACGGCCGCTGCCGGGCCATTGGCCATCAGCATCGGAACCGTCATGGGCAGCACGCGGCGGGGGCCCTTTTCGCGCAGGGTGTCCATGCCGTCGGTCAGAGTCCAAATGCCGCCGATCCCTGTCGCCCAGTCGACGAGCAGACGCTCGGGCACGACATCGGGGGAGCCGGCGTCAGCCCATGCCTCACGGGCGGCGATGAGTGCGTACTGGCTCGACGGGTCGAGTCGCTTCGTCTCTTGACGGGTGAGCACCTCGGACGGGTTGACTTTGATCTGACCTGCGAAACGGACGGGGAGGTCGTACGCCTCGACCCAGTCTGCCTCGATGGTCGAGATGCCGCTCTCTTTGGCGAGCAGGGCTTCCCAGCTGGCAGTGAAAGTGCCGCCGAGGGGCGTCGTCGCGCCGATGCCGGTGACGACGATCTTTTTGGGGGTGCTTGTGGTCACAGTGGTCTCCTAAGTGGTCGGGATGCGGCGCACCCCGGAAACAGCGCTCGGCCCGCGTCGAGAGGACGCGGGCCGAGCAGAAGGACTCTTAGCCCTGCGCCTTGGTGATGAAGTTGACTGCATCGCCGACGGTCTTGAGGTTCTTGACCTCGTCGTCGGGGATCTTGACGTCGAACTTCTCTTCGGCGTTGACGACGATGGTCATCATCGAGATGGAGTCGATGTCGAGGTCGTCGGTGAACGACTTGTCCATCTCGACGGTGTCGGTGGCGATACCCGTCTCGTCGTTGACGAGCTCGGCCAGGCCGGCCAGGACTTCTTCGGTGGACTGTGCCATTGTTTCTCTCCTTGGGGGTGACGGTGTGACCGGGTAGATCTTATTGCACGGTTACCACGCGGGTGCACGGCGCGCGGAACCGGTTCGAGTGCCCCGCGGGTGCGAGGTGCTCGGGGGTCAGGGCAGAACGACCACCTGGGCACCGAAAACGAGACCCGCGCCGAAGCCGATCTGGAGTGCCAGACCGCCCGACAGCTCGGGGTGTTCGGCGAGAAGGCGGTGCGTGGCCAGGGGAATGCTCGCGGCCGACGTGTTGCCGGTCGTCTCGATGTCACGACCGATCGCGACGGTCTCGGGAAGCTTGAGCTGCTTGGCGAACTCGTCGATGATGCGCATGTTGGCCTGGTGTGGCACGAAGGCGGCGAGGTCGGAGGCCTCGATGCCAGCCTTCTCGAGAGCCTGCTTGGCGACCTTGGCCATCTCCCAGACGGCCCAGCGGAACACGGTCTGGCCCTCCTGGCGAATGGTCGGCCAGGCGACCTCTCCCGCGCCCTCGCGGTATTCGCGCGTCGTGGCGGTCATGCCGATGGTCTCCCATTTCGACCCGTCGGAGCCCCAGACGGTGGGCGAGATTCCGGGGGTCTCGCTCGGCCCGACGATCGCCGCACCGGCGCCGTCGGCGAGTAGGAACGAGATCGAACGATCGGTCGGATCGATGACGTCGGAGAGCTTCTCGGCCCCCACGACGAGCACGTACTCGGCGATTCCGGACTTGATGAGCGCGTCGGCCTGGGCGATTCCGTAGGTGTAGCCGGCGCAGGCTGCGCTGATGTCGTACGCAGCGGCCGGGTTCGCACCGACTCGCTCGGCGAGCAGTGCCGCCATCGACGGCGTCGGCACCGTGTTGCTGATCGTCGCGACGAGCACGGCGCCGATCTTCGCGGGGTCGATGCCCGCCTTCTCGATGGCCTCCCGGGAGGCGGTCTCGGCGAGGTCGATCGCGTCGATCTCTCGGCTCGCTCGCATGCGTGTGATCACGCCGGTACGCTGCCGGATCCACTCGTCAGACGAGTTGATCGGCTCGATGATGTCGGCGTTGGGCACGACGACGTCGCCGCGGGCTGCGCCGAAGCTCAGGATCCGGGTGAACTGCCTCTGAGGATTCTGCAGCAGAGCGGGTGTCGGGTTGGTCATGCAGAAGCTCCCTCGAGCAGATCGACGGCGGCCTGGAGGTCGTCGGGTGAAGTAATGGCGACGGTCGGAAGCTTGCCGCCGTCGGGGGCGCGCAGTCCGCGCTTTGCCAGGCCCGTCAGGGCTCCGGCCGGAGCGAGTTCGATGAGGCCGGTGATACCGGCCGCCTGGAACGACTCCATGGTCTTGTCCCAGCGAACCGGGCTTGCTACCTGGCCCACGAGGAGGTCGAAGAATTCACGGCCCCCGCTGATCTCGTCGCCGGAGGCGTTCGACCAGAGCCGGGTAGCGGGGTCGCTCACCGAGACGCCCGCAACCGCCACGCGGAGCGGCTCGACAGCCGTCGACATGAAGCGCGTGTGGAAGGCGCCGGCGACCTTGAGCGGGATGACCCGCGCCTTGGCCGGCGGCGCGTCGGCCAGGGCGGCGAGGGCGTCGAGGTCGCCGGCGACGACGATCTGGCCGCCACCGTTGAAGTTGGCGGGCTGGAGGCCCAGGTCGTCGAGCAGGGCGAGGAGTTCCGCCTCGTCGCCTCCCAGCACGGCGCTCATGCCGGTGGGGGCCGCGGCCGCCGCTTCGGCCATCGCCCGAGCCCGAACGGTGACGAGAGACACGGCATCGGCCTCGGTGACGACACCGGCCAGGGCGGCGGCGGTCAACTCGCCGACGGAGTGCCCGGCCACGCCCGCGATGGCGCCGGGGGAGACGCGCTCGAAGAGAGCCCGAGCCGTGAGCAGCCCTGCGGCGACGATGAGGGGCTGAGCCACCGCGGTGTCGCGAATGGTGTCGGCGTCGGAAGTGGTGCCGTGGGCGACGAGATCGACGCCGGAGGCCTCCGAGAGCTGCTCGAGCTGCTCCTTGAGCGTCGGGTCGGTAATCCAAGAGGAGAGGAAGCCGGGGGTCTGCGAACCTTGCCCGGGGGCTACGAGAACGATCACCGGTCTATCCTGCCAATCATTCGGACCGGGGCGGTGTGGCGACTCGACCAAGAATCGGCGAAACCGTTGTGCGAAGTCGTCACACGGGAGAGTCGAATCACTTGGCGCCCGGTGCCTTGCGAGTCGACTTCGTCGGTGCATCCGGGTCGGCGATCGAGCCGAGGATGAGAGCCGACTGCAGAATGAGGGCTTCTCGCGCACCGGTGGCGTCCCAGCCGATCACGTCGGTGACGCGCTTGAGTCGATAGCGCACGGTATTCGGGTGCACGAAGAGCTCGCGGGCGGTCGCCTCGAGCGATCGACCGTTGTCGAGATAGCACCAGAGAGTCGCCAGCAGTTCGGAGGAGTGCGCCTTGAGAGGCCGATAGATGCGGTTGACGAGTGTCGACCGCGCCACAGGGTCTCCGGCGAGGGCGCGCTCGGGAAGGAGGTCGTCGGCCTGCGCCGGCCGGGGCGCGTTGCGCCACGAGCGCGCGACCGCGAAACCGGCGAGAGCGGCCTTGGCACTGCCGGAGGCGTCGACGAGGCCGGGGACTTCGTGCCCGAGCACCAGGGGCCCGTCGCCGAACCCCGGCTCGAGGGCCAAGGCGATCTCGGTGAAGGTGGGGTGGTGCTTCGTCGAGCCCGCAGAACCCGACGCCACTGCCGGGAGAGTCGTGGCGGGGGAGGCCGAGCCGGGGGATCCTTCGGTTGCATCGTCGGAGTCGGCGCGCCCGATCACGAGAACGAGCCGCGAGCCCTGCACCCCGATGAGCACGTCGGCGTCGAGGTGGCGCGCCGTCCGGCGCAGCACATCGACGTCGAGCATGCGGGGCGCCGTGCCGACGAGCACGGAGACGGCTCCATGGCCGTGCCAGCCGAGAGCCGCGATGCGCGACGGAAGCTCGTCGTCGTATTCGCCCGACAGGATCGAGTCGACGACGAGAGCTTCGAGACGGGCGTCCCACAGGCCACGAGCCTCGGCGGCTCGGGCGTACACGTCGGCCGCGGCGAAGGCGATCTCTCGCGAGTAAAGCAGGATCGCCTCGCGCAGGAAGCTGTCGCGATCTTGCACACGGTCTTCGACCACTTCGCAGGTCACGCGGATCAGCTGGAGCGTCTGCTGCAGGCTGACGCTTCGGAGCAGCTCGCGCGGTGCCGCGCCGAAGACGTCGGCGGCGATCCAAGGCGTGGCCTTGGGGTCGTCGAACCAGCTGATGAACGACGTGATGCCCGCCTGTGCCACGAGGCCGACGGCGGAACGCCGCCCCGGTGGCATGGAGCCGTACCAGGGCAGCGTCTCGTCGAGCTTCTTGATGGTCGCCGTGGCGAACTCACCCGACACCGTGCGCAACCACGCCAGCGTCTTCTGCTTCGCCGCTGGGTCTTGAGTGCGCGAGGCGCTCACGACCGGATCAGCTCTCCCCGCCGGCGGAGCCGGAGGTTCCGGCCGTCACCTCGTGGAGCTGGTAGCGGTCGATCGCCTGCTGCACGACGCTCGGGTCGACTTCGCCACGCTTGGCGAGAGCCTGCAGGGTGCGGACCACCATCGACGGGCCGTCGATCTTGAAGAAGCGACGGGCGGCGGGGCGAGTGTCCGAGAAACCGAAGCCGTCGGCACCGAGCGTGTAGTAGTCGCTCGGAACGAACTGACGGATCTGGTCTTGCACCGCGTGCATGAAGTCGGAGACCGCGATGACCGGGCCCTCGGTGCCCTCGAGCTTCTCAGTGACGTAGGCCTTCTTCGGCTCGTCGTTCGGGTAGAGGAAGTTGTGCTCGTCGGCGGCGAGGCCGTCGCGGCGCAGCTCGGTCCAGCTCGTGACGCTCCAGACGTCGGCCGCGACGTTCCAGTCTTCGGCGAGGAGCTGCTGCGCCTCGAGAGCCCACGGCACACCGACACCCGACGCGAGAAGCTGGGCACGGGGGCCGAGGTTCTCGGCCGACTTGATCCGGTGAATTCCGCGGGTGATCCCCTCGACGTCGACGCCCTCGGGCTCGGCCGGTTGCTGCATCGGCTCGTTGTAGACGGTGATGTAGTACATGACGTTGGGGTCGCTGTGCGTCGCGTTGCCCTCGTCGTCGGTGCCGTACATGCGCTCGATGCCGGCCTTGACGATGTGGCCGATCTCGTAGCCGTAGGCCGGGTCGTAGCTGACCACCGCGGGGTTGGTCGAAGCGAGTAGCTGCGAGTGGCCGTCGGCGTGCTGGAGGCCTTCACCGGTCAGGGTCGTGCGACCCGCCGTCGCGCCGATGATGAAGCCGCGCGCCATCTGGTCGCCGGCCGCCCACATGGCGTCACCCGTGCGCTGGAAGCCGAACATCGAGTAGAAGACGTAGACCGGGATGAGCGGCTCGCCCTGAGTCGAGTAGCTCGTGCCGGCCGCGGTGAACGCTGCGAACGCGCCCGCCTCGTTGATGCCGACGTGGATGATCTGCCCCTGCGGGCTCTCTTTGTAAGCGAGGAGCTGCTCACGGTCGACCGACGTGTAGGTCTGGCCGTTGGGGTTGTAGATCTTGGACGTCGGGAAGTAGGCATCCATGCCGAACGTGCGCGCCTCGTCGGGAATGATCGGCACGATGCGGTGACCGAAGTCGGGCGCACGGAGCAGGTCTTTCAGCAGGCGGGCGAAGGCCATCGTCGTGGCGATCTCTTGCTTGCCCGAGCCCTTCTTGACGATCGCGTACGAATTCTCTTCGGGCACCGGGATCTGCGTGTATTTGCTGCGACGCTCGGGGATGTACCCGCCGAGTTCGCGGCGACGCGCCTGCAGGTACTCGATCGCTTCGTCGTTCTGACCGGGGTGGTAGTACGGCGGGAGGTAGGGGTTCTCTTCGAGCGTCGCGTCGGAGATGGGGATGCTCATCTCGTCGCGGAACGCCTTCAGCCCGTCGAGGGTCAGCTTCTTCATCTGGTGGGTCGCGTTGCGGCCCTCGAACGACGGGCCGAGGCCGTAGCCCTTGACCGTCTTGGCGAGGATGACCGTCGGCTGGCCCTTGTGCTCGACCGCTGCCTTGTAGGCCGCGTAGACCTTGCGGTAGTCGTGGCCACCGCGCTTGAGGTGCCAGACGTCGTCGTCGGAGTAGTTCTTGACCAGCTCGAGGGCCTTCGGGTCGCGTCCGAAGAAGTTCTCGCGGACGTAGGCACCCGACTCGGCCTTGTAGGTCTGGTAGTCGCCGTCGGGCGTGCGGTTCATGAGGTTGAGCAACGCGCCGTCGTCGTCGCGCGACAGCAGCTCGTCCCATTCGCGACCCCAGACGACCTTGATGACGTTCCATCCGGCCCCGCGGAAGAAGCTCTCGAGCTCCTGGATGATCTTGCCGTTACCGCGCACGGGGCCGTCGAGACGCTGCAGGTTGCAGTTGATCACGAAGTTGAGGTTGTCGAGCCCGTCGTTGGCAGCGACCTGCAGCTGCCCGCGGCTCTCGACCTCGTCGAGCTCGCCGTCGCCGAGGAACGCCCAGACCTGCTGGTCAGAGGCGTCTTTGATGCCGCGGTTGGTGAGGTATTTCGCCTGCTGCGCCTGGTAGATCGCGTTGATCGGGCCGAGACCCATAGACACGGTCGGGAACTGCCAGTAGTCGGGCATGAGGCGCGGGTGCGGGTACGACGACAAGCCGCCGTCGCCGTGCGACTTCTCTTGGCGGAAGCCGTCGAGAGCGTGCTCGTCGAGGCGACCCTCGAGGAATGAGCGGGCGTACATGCCGGGGGAGGCGTGGCCCTGGAAGAAGATCTGGTCGCCACCACCCGGAGCACCCTGGGCACGGAAGAAGTGGTTGTAGCCGACCTCGTACAGCGCGGCCGAAGAGGCGTAGGTCGAGATGTGGCCGCCGACCGAGATGCCGGGCCGCTGCGCGCGGTGCACGGTGATGGCCGCGTTCCAGCGGATCCACTTGCGGTAGCGACGCTCGAGGTCTTCGTCACCGGGGAACGCGGGCTCGTTCTCGACGGCGATCGTGTTGATGTAGTCGGTGGTGGGCACCATCGGCACGTTGACGTGCAGGTCGCGCGACCTCGACAGGAGACTGAGCATGATCTCGCGAGCCCGCTCGTGGCCGTGAGTCGCGACGAGACCGTCGAGCGACTCCTTCCACTCCGCGGTCTCTTCGGGATCCCGATCGAAATCGTCGACCGAATAGGGATCCTGACCGTTTACCGACACCCTTGACCTCGTTCTTTTGTGGGGAACATGATGCTTTTTTACCCCGGGCCACATGAAAAGCCACAGAGCTGCCGGTACTTCGTCGTCCAGGGGTGAGGACGGGAGGATCCCGACCCGACCACTCTAGTGACCCGCGCCGTCAGTGCTTCTCAGCCACGTCGGATCCTCGGCCACTTGCTTTGCGGGGCTCCGGGCGTAGTGTTGTCGCTCGTGCCGCGGCCCCACCGGGTCCGGCCTCGTGAACACACCGCCAAACCCGCGGCGCGAAAGGAAGCGCGACATGGCTCTGGAGAACGACATCCAGGCACCGGACTTCGATCTGCCGAACCAGTTCGGCGAGCACATCCGGCTGTCGGAGTTCCGCGGGGTCAAGCCCGTTGCCCTCGTGTTCTTTCCCCTCGCCTTCTCGAGCACCTGCACCACCGAGCTGTGCCAACTCCGCGACAACATCGGTCTCTTCCAAGACCACCGCGTCGAGCTGATCGGCATCTCCGTCGACTCCAAGGCAACCCTGCGCTCGTTCGCCGAGGCCGAGGGCTACGAATTCAACCTCCTTGCCGACTTCTGGCCCCACGGCGAAGTCGCTAAGGAATACGGCGTCTTCTTGGAGCACAAGGGCTTTGCCAACCGTGCGACCTTCTTGATCGACATCGACGGCGTGATCCAGGAGCAGTTCGTGACCGCTCCCGGGCAGGCGCGCGACATGGCCGACTACCGCGCCTCGCTCGACGCCCTGGTGCCCGTCGTCGTCTGAGCCTGTCCTCTCCCAGAGGGGCCTGTCTCCTAAGATCGCGACCTCGCGTAAATCGGCCACCGTCACATCGCCGCGGCGCGCGACATCGGCCGATCCGCTCGAGTTCGTCGAATTCGTTCCGCTAGCATTGACGCACGCTCGTCGTCACGACGCAGCGGGCCTTTAGCTCAGTTGGTAGAGCGCCACGTTTACACCGTGGATGTCATCGGTTCGAGCCCGGTAGGGCCCACCTCAGCACAGTCAAGCGGGCCGCACAGCACCGCTCCCACACCTGGCATAGTCGAGTCATGTGGTGGAAGCGAGCAGCTGACGGTCTCGTCGTTCCTGGAGTCCCCTTAGAGCCGGGCCGGCCGGCGTCGCCTTCCAAGGCTGACAAAGTCTTCTATCGGGGCGGCGGCTATGCGCTGTCGTGGGCGGCGGAGCGCAAAACTCCCGACGACACGCGCGCCATCGTGTATTCCGAATGGCGTGGACGGATGAGATTCATCACCCAAGACACGGGTCGAAAACCAGAAGTCCTGGTTCCGCGTCCTGAGCTGTGGGACGGCGTCGTCCCCGTCGCTCTGCGGGGACGCGCCGCTGAGGTAATCCAGCGCCTCCGCGAGCATTCCGGTCACGAGGTCAGGTACGGTCCCGACCGCGACTACCCGATTCCGGAGCGACGTGACGTCAACTCGACGGAGGCGAATCGCGACTCCTGCCCGGTCTGCGATACCGAAGTAGTCGCGCCACGGCGGCCAAACGACCTTCGACCCGGCACGACCTATCTCGACATGGAAGCCGCAGACCAGGCCATCCGCGCACGCGTCGCCGATGGCCGGTTCGAAGTCATCCGCGCCGCCTACGCCATCGACGACATCGTCGCGGCAGTGATCGAGCGGGGCGTCTACACCTCCGTGGCTTTCCTCCGCTGCACGGCCTCTGACGAGACCATTTTCTGGGGCCTGTCGTCGTACGGAGATCCGATCTACGACCACCAACCGGCCAGCGCCCCCTTCACCTGGCCCTGGAACCCCGGCGAGCCGCGCATCGACAACGCCCCGTGCGGCCCGTGAGCGCAGCGCGCTCCGGAAGACCTCCTGTCATCAGACTCGCGGCCTAGGCTCGACCCCATGCCGAGCATCGCAGCCCGAGGGGTCGCCGCCCTCCTTCGTGTCGCCCGCGCCAATGCCACGTTCGTCGACGCCGAGAAGGCACGCGCCCACATCGAAGACCGAAGGATCCGCCCGCAACCCTTTGCCCCACCGGCGCGGCTTCGGGGAGTGCACGTCGCTCTCGACCGCAGCAGCGGGTGGCCGATCTACACGGTCACGCCGAGCGGGTCGAGTTCGCCCGGCTCCACGCCCGGCGCAGCCCCTCGCGTCGGCGTCGTCTACCTGCACGGTGGGGCCTGGGTCAACGAGATCGTCACCCAGCACTGGAGTCTGATCGCGCAGATCGCCCGCGAGGCCGACGTCGAGGTCACCGTGCCGATCTACCCGTTGGCACCGTTCGGCACCGCCGGCGAGGTCGTCGAGCAGGTCACTCGCATCGCCCTCGATGTCCACGGACGCCTTGGGGGAGCGGTTCTCGCCGGAGACTCGGCCGGAGGGCAGATCGCTCTCTCTGCCGCGCTCCTCCTGCAGGCCGAACACAGTGTCGCCCCGGCGCGGACGATCCTCATCTCGCCGGCCCTCGACCTCTCCTTCACGAACCCCGGCATCCCCGTCGTGCAGCCGCACGACCCGTGGCTCGCTCGACCGGGCGGCATCGTCTATGCCGACCTCTGGCGCGGCGAGCTCCCGGTCGACGACCTCCGGGTGAGCCCGCTCTCGGGCGACCTGGCCACGGTCGGCCCGATCACGGTGTTCAGCGGAACCCACGACATCCTCAATCCCGACGCTCACCTGCTCGCCGAGCGAGCCGAGGCTCTCGGCGCCGATCTCACCTACTTCGAAGCTCCCCAGCAGGTGCACGTGTATCCGCTCCTTCCGACCCCAGAGGGTCGAGCTGCACGCCGCACACTCGTCGAGCAGGTCACGGGCAGTCTCGCGCCGCGTCGCTAATCGTTTTAGGCATCGCTCACCGAATAATCGGTCAGCAATGCGTAAAACGGTGAGCGACACCGGCGTTCCCTCGGCGCCTCACCGAAACAGTCCGATCAACCTGTTTCCCTCGGCCACCCCGGTACGCTCTACTCGTGCCGACCCAGGAGAGAGCCCTCGCGACACGGGCAGCAGTGATCCATGGCGCCGCCACCGTCTTCAACGCTCGCGGTTACGCAAACGCGTCGCTCGACCTCATCGCCGACGAGGCCGGTGTCACACGGGGAGCGATGTACTTCCACTTCCACTCCAAAGACGAGATCGCGAACGCCGTCATCGACGAGCAGCACAGGGTCGCTCGCGTGGCGGCCGGCAAAGCGCTAGCCGAGGCCGAGAGCGCTGTGGAGGGGATGCTGCGCATGTGCGCGAGCCTCGCTCACCAGCTGATCAGCGAGACCATCGTGAGCGCCGGCATCCGCCTGACCACCGATGGCACGGCGTCGGAGCTCTCCGCAGAGAACCCCTACCTCGAGTGGATCGACTCGTTCGAGACCCTCGTCACCCTCGGCCAGGAGCAGGGCGACCTCTTCGAGCATCTCGACCCGCGTCGAGTGGCCGAGTACATCATCCCGAGCTACACCGGAGTGCAGCTCGTCTCCGACACTCTGCGCCAGCGACGCGATCTGCTCGACCGTATTCGCGATATGTGGGAGTTGCTTTTCCCCGCCCTCGTCCGGCCGGAGCGGATGGAATCTGCGCGACACCTGTTATCGATCGTCTCCTCTCGCTGATATTCAGGGTGCGGGTGGCCAAAACAATCCGACCGGCCCGGTTTGTAACAGTTCGATGAACTCGTTGCAAACCTATGGATTCCGGGCGCCCGAACCTCTAAGTTCGGGTTTGGGGACGACGCCCCTCTTTCTCTGAGCGGAAAGAAGGCGTCGCCACGCGGCGTGGCAGCAGTTGAGCTGAGGGCTCGAGCTGTCGCAATGCTTCGATCCGATTCGGCGGATCGAATGGAGCGAGGATCAGGCTCCACTCGAAAGAGCAGGATCCGAGACCACACGAGGTCTCGGATCCTGCTCTCTGTCGTTTCTTGGGCCGTAATCGGCAGGTCAGCCGACGAACAGCCTGGTGCCCCAGCTCGTCGAGCTTCCGAAGGCCTTGCGGGCGGCGAACGGGGTGGCGGCCTTGCCGGTTCCGGGGAACAGGTAGGTCTTGCCCGAGGTGCCGACACCGATCAGATCGGCTTTGCCGTCTCCGGTGATGTCACCCGGGGTGAAGAGGCGCTTGTAGCTGTTCCAGCCGGAGCTCGCCAGGGTCGAGCCACGGAGGCTGCCGCTCGAGGGGGTGTGCGTGTACAGAGCGAGTCGGCCGGCGGAGTCGCGCGCGAGCAGGTCGGCGTTTCCGTCTCCGGTGAAGTCGCCGGCGCCTACGAGTGCGGTCTTGGAGTTCCAGCCCGAGCCGAACTGCACGCGGCCCTTGAATGTGCCGTTGCCCGCGCCGAGGTAGGCCCAGAGCACTCCGACCTTGTCGACCGCGACGAGATCGGCGATACCGTCGCCATTGAAGTCACCGGCGGAGGTGATGTTCGACAGGGCGCTCCAGCCTTTGGCGGCGGTCACGCGAGTGCCCAGTTTGCCCGTGGCGCCGATCGGGAAGTAGTACAGCGTGCCCGACGACGACCGCGCGTAGAGGCCGGCATACCCCGACGACTTGATCTTTCCTACCGCAGCGAAGGCGTTGTACGACTTCAGGCCGGAGCCCATCGCGACACTCGACGACGAGAGGAGGTACCCCTTGGCGTTGCCCTTGTAGAAGTAGGCCCCGCCGGCCGACGACACCACGAGCAGGTCGTTCTTCTTATCGCCGTTGAAGTCGTGCAAACGCGGCGCGGTGCTCGTGCCGTGGCCGTAGGTGGGGTCGGCGAGGAGGTGGAGCGACGTGAGGGTGCCGTTGTAGACGTCCTGGTCGTAGTCGGTGCCGCCGTTGCCCGCGGTGTTCTTCCCCTCGCGCCACTGCCACATGGTCCAGGTCGCCCAGCTCGATGGGATGGCCCCGACCGTGGAGTCGTAGCTGGCCTGCCAGAGGGCGGTTCCGGCGAACGTTTTCGTCGAGTTGCCGACGCACTCTGTCCAGAAATCGCGCGAGGTGTAGATGATCGGGGTGCGGCCGACCTTCGCCGTAACCTCGGCCAAATACGACTTGATCCACGATTGGAGCTGCGTAGGCGTCATGCCGAAGCAGGCGTTGATCGTCGTCTGCTGATTGTTCTTCTCGATGTCGAGGACCGGAGGCAACGTCTGGCCCCCAGCGGACCAGAGCTTGCCCTGGGCGGTGTCAGACGCCTTTGATGCGAAATAGTCCGCCTGCGTGATCGCGTTCTTCGTCAGATTCGTCGAGGGCAGGTTGGGAGCAGCGAGGTGGTACGCACCTCGAATAAGGCCCGCGTTGTACGCGCCGTTCCACTGATCGGCGAACGCCTCGTTCGTCACCTTGTAGCCGCCGCTCGCCTTGATGAGCGCGAACTGCACACCGGCGGCCTTCTGTGCGGTCCAGTCGACGTCGGGGTTGCCCTGGAAGTGGCTTTGCCACTCCGAGACATCGATGCCCTTCGGAAAGCTGGACGACGGCGCAGCCACCGCCGCCGAAGCCCCGGCGACGGCCACGAGAGCCGACACGGTCACGGTGGCGAGGCCGACGGCGACCCGGCGGCGGATGGAACGATGCATGCGCTTCCCCCTCGGAAGACGATCTGAACAAGCCTTTGCCGACGCACGCTGACAGGCGCACGTGCAATCGGCGCTCTCACCCTAAGCGCTCACCCCCGTCACCCGCATTAGTCACTTACAGCCTCTCAGCCCGTCGGTAGCCGGGTGAGTGTCCGCGATCTGCTGATGAATCGGGCCGGGTATCAGCAGATCGGGGACAATGACGAACACTCACGGGGGAGTGAGACGAGAGTGCGCGGCGCGTCATGACAAATACCGACATGTGAGCGCATATCATTCCGCCATGGAACACCAGCGCGAGTCGAGCAGTTTAGGGGTGGTGACAGCCATCATGGAGGCCGACGAACGCCCCGCCGAGACTCCTCAGACCGACGATATCCCCACCGTGAGCGCAACCTCCGAGACCGCAGTCATCGAGGGCTCAGTCATCACCAGCCCGGTCACCGAGAGCGCAGCTACCGACGACTCGCTCGCAGCTCCGAACGACCTCGACGACTTTCCCGAAGACACCCTCGTTCCCGAGCCGGTCGAGCGCAGCTTCCCCCAGCCTCCCGAGCGCGGCTCGCTGGAAGACGAACACCTCGTCCCTCTCGTCGGACGCCACACCGACGACACCGCGACGATCGACCTGATCGGCATCTTGCAGGCGCAGATGCAGCTCCGCGCCACCGAAGCCGCGCGCTTCGCCGCCTGGGAGGCCGAGATCCGCCGGATCGGCACCGACGAGGCTCTCGAAGAGCTCGAGAAGACCCGCCTGCACTTCACCGGCGTGATTCCGATTCAGAGCGGCCCGCCCCTCATCTCCGTCGACCGCACGCCGCCGCCCACCACAGAGTCGACACCGACCGAGCTCGATGCACACGCGAGCTCAAGCAAGAACGCAGACCCGCGCGCTGACAAAGACGCCGCCGCCGCTGAGCTCGTCACGGTCGACCAGACCCCCACGGGCGAAGGACTCGTTCCGCTCCGACTCCGCAAGACGGCCGCAGAGCTCCCCGTCGTGACCGCCGGTGACATCCCCGCGGTCGACGACGCGTCGAGGAACGTCCACGCCGAGCGCGCCCGCCTCGCCGACGAAGAACTGCTCGAGCACGGAACCCCCACATCACCCGGCCAGCCCAGTGCCGAGGCGGGCGTTCCCGCCCGGGCGAGCACCAGGATCCTGGTCGCCTCGCTTTCCGCCCTCGCGGTCGTCGTCGTGATCGCAGCCGTCCTCGTCAACGCCATCGGTGCACCGGTCACCCCCTCCGCCGCGCTCGGAGCGATCGCCGTTCCGGCCGCGGCCTGGATCGGCATCGCCCTGGGGCGCATCGCGCTCCGCACCCGGGCGGCCGCGGGCAGCATGTCGAACCGCTCGTCCGGTCTGACCCTCGCTCTCGCGGTCGTCGTCGGCGTCGTCATCGGCGAAGGACTAATTCGAACCACGTCGTCCGCCTTCGCCTGGCAGGGGTACCTCCTGTCGCTGGTGCAGGTGCACGGCGTGCCCCGCGAGCTCTCCGTCGTCGGGGGTCTCGCAGCGGCGCTTGTGCTGGCATTCGTAATCGTCGTTGCTGTCGACGGTCGTAAGGGCCCGGCCGGCGACCGATTGGCCAGCGCGCCTGACGGCTCGGCTACCGATTCCCCAGGCTCGACCGCCGCCCGAGCCTGAATCGCCGGTCGACTAGGCTTGACCGGTGGTCACACTCGAAGCCGTCGGCGCAGCCGTCGAAGCACTCTGGCCCCTCTCGGGAGCCTCTGGCTGGGATTCCCCGGGGCTCGTCTCTGGTGATCCGACCGCGACTGTGGGCCGCATTCACCTTGCAGTCGACGCGGTACTCGATACCGCCGATGAGGCGATCGAGGTCGGCGCCGATCTGCTGCTCGTCCACCACCCGCTGCTGTTCCACGGTGTGACGAGCGTCGCCGAGTCCACGACCAAGGGCGCTGTGCTCGCTCGACTCATTCGCGGATCCTGCGCACTTCTTGCTGCCCACACCAATGCCGACGTCGTCGGGACCGGCACATCGCGAGCGATCGCAGCCCGATTGGGCCTCGTCGATCAAGCTCCGCTCGAGACGTCGTCTGGCGATTCCACCGGCACGACCGGGCTCGGCATCGTCGGGCGCCTGCCGCAGCGGGTCACACTCGTGGCTCTCGCCCGAGCCCTCGCCGACATCCTGCCGCCGGTCGCCGGGGGAGTCCGCGTGGCCGGGGCATCCGACCGGGTTATCCAGACCGTCGCCCTGTGCGGCGGTGCGGGCGACTCGCTGCTCGACAACCCGTCCGTCGTGGGCGCCGACGTCTACATCACCAGCGACCTCCGCCACCACCCGGCCTCCGACGCGCGCGACCGCATGCTTCTCGGGCAGGGCCCGGCGCTCGTCGACGTGTCGCACTGGGCCAGCGAATGGCTCTGGCTCGACACGGCGGCCGCAGAGCTGCGCGCCGCCCTTCCCGGCGTCGAGGTCTCCGTCTCGGAGCTCCGCACCGACCCCTGGGATTTCGCCGTCCTCCAGTGAGACCGGCTCCTTCCGCTTTCCGCACCGAACGCAAGTGAGACTTAATGCCCCAGAAAGCCAGCCCCGCCGACCAGGCGCTCCTGCTCGACCTGCAGCGCCTCGACACGACAGCGCAGCAGCTTGCCCACCGCGCTCGCCAGCTGCCCGAGAACGCCCAGCTCGCCGAATACGAGAAGCAGACAGCCGCCCTCCGCGTGCGCCTGACTTCCGAAGAAGCCGTCTTCGAGGCGGCTCGCCGCGAACTGACCCGCGTCGAATCCGACGTGACCGTCGTCGAGGCGCGAATCGCGAGAGATCGGGAACGACTCCAGTCGTCGTCAGCGCCCAAAGACATCCAGGCTCTCGAACAGGAGCTCACGGCACTCGCCTCGAGGCAGAGCAACCTCGAAGACATCGAGCTGGAGGTGATGGATCGGGTCGAACAGACCAGCGCCGTCGTCGCCGGCACGCAGTCCGAACTCGACGCGATCGCCGCTTCGAAGACCGAGCTCGCCACCTCGCGCGAAGCGTCGCTCGCCCAGATCGAATCCGAGCGAGGCCACGCCATCGCCGACCGTGAGACGATCGCCGGCCGCATCCCCGCCGACCTCCTCGCCCTGTACGAGCGCCAGCGCGAGCGCTACGGAGTCGGAGCCTCCCACCTGCGTGCTCGGGTCTCGAGCGCCAGCGGCGTCGAACTCACCGGCAGCGACCTGGCGGCGGTCCGTTCCGCCGCCCCCGACGACGTGCTGCTCTGCCCCGACAGCCAGGCCGTCCTGGTGCGGACGGACGAGTCGGGCATCTGACCCGAGCCCACCCCGCTAGGCTTGTCTCGCGAATGGGTCGGCAAGACGGTCGCGTCGCGGAGCTCGCAAGGGCATCGCGCCGAGGAACGTCCGGGCTCCACAGAGCAGGGCGGTGGGTAACACCCACCCGGGGCAACCCGCGAGACAGTGCAACAGAAAGTAGACCGCCACGGCGCCCTCTTCGGAGGCGCGACGGGGTAAGGGTGAAACGGTGGTGTAAGAGACCACCAGCGGTTCGGGTGACCGACCGGCTAGGTAAACCTCGCCCGGAGCAAGGTCAGACAGAGGGCGCATGAGACTGCTCGTCCAGCCCTCGGGTAGACCGCTAGAGCGCTGCGGCAACGTAGAGCCGAGATAGATGGCCGTCCATGCCTCACCGGTTGCGCAAGCGGCTGCGAGGCAAGACAGAACCCGGCGTACTAGCCGGCCCATTCGCCCACGACCGAAACAGGCGAAGGATCCAGCAGCCCGTTGCCGGGGTGCCGGATCCTTCGCCTGTTATCGTTCTGCCGCTCCTGCGAGCGACGGCCCGAAACGACTGCCCTAGAAGGACGGCTTCGACTCGGCTGCCAGGGCCGCGGCCCCGAGGATGCCCGCGTTGTTGCGCAGCTTCGCCGGCACGATCTCGGCGCGCAGGTCGAGGAGCGGCAAGAATTCGTCGTAGTGCTTCGACACGCCGCCGCCGACGATGATCAACCGAGGGTAGAGCAGCGCCTCGAGGCGGGAGTAGTACTTCTGCAGGCGCTTGGCCCAGTGCTTCCAGCTGAGGTCATCGCGCTCCTTGGCGGCGAACGAGGCCTTCGTCTCGTAGTCTTTGCCCTCGATCTCGAGGTGGCCAAGCTCGGCGTTGACGATGAGGACACCGTCGTGGATGAGTGCGGTGCCGATACCGGTGCCGAGGGTGGTCATGATGACGAGACCTGCGACACCCTTCGCGGCACCGAACTGCGACTCGGCGTACCCGGCGGCGTCGGCGTCGTTGACGAAGTGGATCGGCTTTCCGAGGGTCGACTCGAAGAGCTTCTCGGCCTCGAAGTCGATCCACTTCTTCGAGACGTTGGCGGCCGAGAGGGTCTTGCCATCCATGATGGCGGCGGGAAAGCACACGCCGACGTGCAGTTCAGTTGCGTCGTCGCCGAGCTCTTCGATGATCTCTTTGACGACGGCGACGATGGCATCCGGTTCGCCGCCCGCCGGGGTCGGCTTCTTGATGCGATCGGTGACGAGCTCGCCCGACTCGACGTCGACGATGGCGCCTTTGATGCCGGTACCGCCGATGTCGATGCCCACTGCCTTGGTGGTCATGGGGAACTGCCTTTCTAAAGGGGAGGGGTGGAGTGTCTAGTAGGTGGTGAGGACTTCGGCGCCGCGCTCGGTGACGACCATGGTGTGCTCGAACTGGGCGGTGAGAGAGAAGTCGCGGGTGGTGACCGTCCAGTCGTCGGCCCAGATATCGGCGTCGACACCGCCGAGCGTGAGCATGGGTTCGATCGTGAACACCATCCCGACCTCCATGACGTCGTCGAACTGCGGCGCGTCGTAGTGGGGAATGATGAGGCCGGAGTGGAACGCGCGGCCGACGCCGTGGCCGGTGTAGTCGCGGACGACCCCGTAGCCGAAGCGCTTGGCGTACATCTCGATCGCTCGGCCGATCACGTTGACCTGGCGCCCCGGGGCGACGGCTTTGATGCCGCGGTTCAGAGCTTCGCGGGTGCGCTCGACGAGGTCGACGGTCGTCTGGGGCGCGTCGCCGACGACGAACGTGCGGTTGGTATCGCCGTGAACGTCGTTCTTGTACGCGGTGATGTCGATGTTGACGATGTCGCCGTCGAGCAGCACGGTGTCGTCGGGGATTCCGTGGCAAATGACCTCGTTCACCGACGTGCACACCGATTTCGGAAACCCCCGGTAGCCGAGGGTGGACGGGTAGGCGCCGTGGCTGGTGACGTAGTCGTGCGCGATCACGTCGAGCTGCTCGGTCGTCACGCCCGGTCGTATCGCCTCGCCTACGGCGGTGATGGCATCGGCGGCGATCCGGCTCGACTCGCGGATCAACTCGATGGTGGCCGCGTCGTAGACGTCACCGCCCATGTAATCCGCGGGAGCCGCCTTGCCGACGTACTCGGGACGAACGATCGACGAGGGGACCGGTCGCAGCGGCGAGATCCGGCCGGGGGTCAGATGACCGTGTGAGTCCCGGGGCATGCGTTCCAGCTTAGGGGTCAGCCGGCCTTGCCGGCGTACGGGCGACCGCGGTACCCGAGCGGCTGGAAGCGGCCCCGGTAGTTATCCCCAGGGGCAGACCGGTCTGGTTGCGCATACCAATATCAGATGCCAATATGGCCGAATTATCCCCGCGTGAAAGGCCCCCATGCACCCCACAAGACCCCGTCGCACCGTCGCGGCCGTTGCCGTCGCCGCCGTTGTCACAGCGCTCGCTCTCCCCGCCGCGACGGCAGAGGCGAGCGCAGCGCCCCGAGACTTCCCCCTGCCCTTCGAGCAGAACTTCACCGCCGGTGCCGCGGGCGGCACGCTGCTCGACGACGCGGCCGTCGACACCGGCTGGCTCCGGCTCACGACCGACACTGCGCATCACAAGGGGTCATGGATCACCGACGAGCCGTTCGACACCACCCTCGGCCTCGACATCACCTTCGACTACGGCATGTACGCCGACGCACTGGGCGGCGACGGTATTTCGTTCTTTCTCGCCGACGGTGACGCCCAGCCCGCCACCGGTGCTCACGGCGCAGGGCTCGGCTATTCCTGCATGTCGACGACCGCGAGCGTCGGCGACTGCACCATCCCCGGCGTGCCGGGCGGCTATCTCGGCATCGGCTTCGACGAGTTCGGCAACTTCAGTCTGCCCCTCAACAACTCGGGCCCGGGCAGGGCACCGAGCTCGATCGCAGTCCGCGGATCGGGCGACGGTCTCGTCGGCTACCCCTATCAACTCGGCGCCCCGGCACCCGGCGGTTCGCTGATGACGGGAGACCGGGCCGGCGCACGCTCGGCACGCATCCGCATCCAGCCCGCGGGCAAGGCGGTCAGGTTCACCGTCCAGACCAACCGTGGCGGCGACACTCCCCTCGAGACCGTCTTCGACGACGTCGACGTCAACACCTGGTCGGGCCAGGCGAGCCTGCCGCCCACGCTCCGTCTCGGTTTCGCGGCCTCCACCGGCACGGCGAAAAACCTTCACGAGATCGACAACCTGCGGGTGACCGTCCCCGCCGACCTGGCCATCTCCAAGACCGGGCCCGCCGAGGTGGTTCCCGGCCGGGCGATCTCCTGGGAGGTCACGGCGACAAACCCGGGCGAGAATCCCGTGGCGAATGCCCTCGTACGCGATTCCGTCCCGTCGTCCGTGTCGGGGGTGACCTGGTCGTGCGCCGCCTCGGCTGGCTCCGCCTGTCATGAGGCGTCAGGATCCGGCAACACGCTTGCCACCCACACCGATCTCAATCCCGGAGGCAGCGCCACCTACCGCCTGACCGGCACGGTCGATCCCGCAGCCACGGGCGTCCTCGACAACACCGCCACCGTCGAGGTGCCTGCCGACCGGAACGACGGCGATCTGTCGAACAACACCGCCACCGCGTCCACAGCCCTCACACCGCAGGCCGAGATCAGCACGACGAAGACGTACGCACTCCTCGACCAGACCGACGAGCTCGTCGCGCCCGGCGAAGACTTCACCTACACGATCACCGCTCAGAACGCGGGGCCCTCCAGCGCTCGCGCGATCGGTGCCACCGACGCGCTGCCCGCCGGTATCCACTTCGTGGCATCCGACGATGGCTGCACGGCCACGGGCCAGAACGTGACCTGCTCGTCGACCGAGACCCTCGCCGTCTCGGGCTCGAAGGCGTTCACCTTCACCGCCCGGCTCGACGCCGACTACGTCGGCGACGGCTCCGACCTCGCAAACATCGGAGTGGCCACCTCACCCGACGATGCCGACGGAGGCACCCCCTCCGAGCCTGTCACCATCCCGGTGACCGATCCGCCGAAGGCCGAACTCACGACCGACAAGCGCGCCGTACTCGGCGGGGGAAAAGACACCGTCGCGCCGGGCGATTCGCTCGACTACGTGATGACGGCGACGAACAACGGCACGGCCCCGGCGACCGACGTCGGCATGGTCGACGACCTTCCGCGCGGCCTCACCTTCACCGCGGGCGACGACTGCACCGCCACGGGGCAGCGGGTCACCTGCGCGTCCGACCGCACGCTCCGCCCGGGGGAGTCGACGAGCTTCCGCATCACGACCACGCTCGACCCGGCCTACGCCGGAGACGGAGCCGACCTCGGCAACATCGCGATCGCAACCTCTTCGAGTGATGCCGATGGGGCGGATCCTTCTCCCCGGGTGTTCATCCCCGTCGCTCAGGGCGAGGAGCCGTCCGGGCCCCCGTCATCGCCGAACCCTGTGGCGGCCGCCGGTTCCGGGTCGGTGTCCGGGCCGAGCACACCACTGCGGCTCGCCTTCACCGGATCGCAGGGGATCGCCGGTGTCGTCGCACTCGCCCTCGCTCTAGGGGCCGCGGGCGTGGGCCTGGTCGGCGCGTCTCGCCGTCGGCGTCGTTCGTGACCGTGCTGCCGTGAGGGGGCTCGGTTGAGCGAGCTGGCGTGGGCGCGCCTGCAGTAGCGCCCTGGCCGCCAACCGAAACGGGTCGGCGGCCAGGGGTAGGGTCAATCCATGGCTGACAGCGATCACGAATTCTGGTTCAACACGAAGACGCATCAGGTCGAGGAGGGCATGGTGTCGCCCGCCGTCGACCGGGCAGGGCCCTACGCCACCCGCGAAGAGGCCCAGCACGCGCTCGAGCGCATCAAGGCAAACAGCGAGAAGTGGGCCGCCGAAGAGGCTGCGGGCGACCGCTGAGCTAAACAGAGCGGTGGCCGAGCCCCTCACAACGGGTCGAGGCCACCTGAAACGGACTAGGCGACGTGCCGCGGCACGTCGCTTAGTCCGTTTGGCGTCTGCTAAGGCCCGGGCGCCGCCTACAGCGACGTCGGGCGGTACGTGATCGGCAGTCGGCGGTCGCGCCCGAAGGCCATGCCCGAGATCTTCGGCCCGATCGCACCCTGGCGGCGCTTCCACTCCGATCGATCGACGAGCTTCGTCACCTCCGCAACGATGTCGGCGTCGTACCCGAGCGCGACGACGTCGGCCGCACCGAGAGCCTTCGTGATGTAGGCGTCGAGAATCCCGTCGAGGATCTCGTACGGCGGCAGCGTGTCTTCGTCGACCTGGCCCGGGCGGAGTTCGGCCGACGGCGGCTTTGTGATGGAGTTCTCGGGGATCGGGCCGCGCAAGCCCTGCGCCTCGGCATGCCGGTTGCGCCACTTCGCCAGCTCCCAGACCATCGTCTTCGGCACGTCTTTGATCGGGGCGAAGCCGCCGACCGAGTCTCCGTAGATGGTCGAGTAGCCGACCGAGAGTTCGGTCTTGTTGCCGGTCGTGAGAACGAGGTGCCCGTGGAGGTTCGAAAGACCCATCAGGATCAGCGCCCTCGCCCGGGCCTGCACGTTTTCGGCGGCGAGCCCGGTCAGTTTCAGCTGCCGCTCGAACGGGGCGACGAGATCGGCGATGGGTTCGGTGGAGTACTGCACCCCGATGCGCTCGGCGACGTCGTCGGCATCGCTGCGGGAGTGGTCGGACGACCACTGCGACGGCATCGACACTCCGTAGACGCGATCGCCACCGATGGCGTCGGCCGCGATGGCCGCGCAGACGGCCGAGTCGATTCCGCCGGACAGGCCGAGGATCACCGACCTGAAGCCGTTCTTCTCGATGTAGTCGCGGGTGCCGACGACGAGGCCCTCCCACAGCTGCTGGAGGTCGTCGGGGAGCTCGGCGATGTCGGGCGCGACGGCGTCGAGCTGGCCGACGGGTCGCGTGTCGACGTCGACGCGGCGGATGCCGGCCGGCATGGTGCGGCCGGTCGACTGCTCGGGGTCGAGATCGACGACGAGCAGGTGTTCTTTCCACTGCGGCGCCCGGGCGAGGATCGCGCCCGAGCCGTCGACCACGACGCTGTCGCCGTCGAAGAGCAGGTCGTCTTGACCGCCGACGATGTTCACGTAGGCGACGACGGTGTCGTTCTCGGTGGCGCGGTGGGTCACGAGGGGGAGGCGCACCTCGTCTTTGTCGGCGATCCAGGGGCTCGCGTTGATCACGAGCAGGAGGCCGGCACCGGCCTCCATGACGCGCCCGACCGGGCCGCCGTCACGCCAGAGGTCTTCGCAGATGATGACGGCGACGTCGACGCCTTTGAGACGGACGACGAGCAGTTCGTCGCCGGGAATGAAGACGCGGTATTCGTCGAAGACGGAGTAGTTCGGCAGGTGGTACTTGGCGGTGGTCGTCACGACACGCCCGCCCTGCAACACACTGGCGCAGTTCTTGGCGATCGCCGTGGGGGCGTTCGACGTGTCGAGTAGTCGCGGTTCGAAGGGACCGTCAGGATGCCCGACGATGACGGCGAGGTCGCCGAGCCCCTCGGCCTGCAGCCGCTCGGCGAGCTGCTCGACCGCGTGCCTCGACGCTTTCAAGAAGCTGGGGCGCGACGCGAGGTCTTCGATCGGATAGCCGGTGAGACTCATCTCACCGCTGGCGACGAGGTCGGCTCCCGCTGCTCGGGCCGCGCGAGCGGCTTCGACGATCTGGTCTGCGTTGCCCGCGAGATCCCCGACGACGGGGTTGGTCTGAGCGAGCGCCAAGCGGAGTCGGGGCATAGCCACTAGCCTACTAATGGCTTCGAGCCGGCATCAGAAAGGGCCTGAATGGACAAGCAAACAGACTTCGTTCTTCGCACCATCGAAGAGCGGGGCATCAAGTTCATCCGACTCTGGTTCACCGACGTGATCGGCACCCTCAAATCGGTGGCTATTGCTCCCGCCGAGGTCGAGGGCGCCTTCGCCGAGGGCGTCGGCATCGACGGCTCGGCGATCGAGGGCCTCACCCGGTCGTTCGAGGCGGACGTGCTGGTGCACCCCGATCCCACCACCTTCCAGATCCTTCCCTGGCGCGGCACCGAAGACCCCACCGCCCGGATGTTCTGCGATATCGCGACGCCCGATGGCGCGCCGGGTGTGTCGGATCCTCGGAACGTGCTCAAGCGGACCCTGGCGCGCGCGGGCGACCGCGGCTTCACCTTCTACACGCACCCCGAGGTCGAGTTCTACCTGCTCAAGTCGTCGAAGATCGGCCCGGAGGGCCCCGTGCCCGTCGACACGGCCGGCTACTTCGACAACGTTCCGGGTGGCACCGCTCACGACTTCCGCCGACGCTCGGTGCGCATGCTCGAAGACCTCGGCATCTCGGTCGAGTTCAGCCACCACGAGGCCGGCCCCGGCCAGAACGAGATCGACCTTCGCTACGCCGATGCGCTGACGATGGCCGACAACATCATGACCTTCCGCACCGTGGTCAAAGAGGTCGCCATCGAGCAGGGCGTGTACGCCACGTTCATGCCGAAGCCGCTTCAGGGTCACCCGGGGTCGGGCATGCACACGCACCTCTCGCTGTTTGAGGGCGACGCGAACGCCTTCTACGAGGCGGGCGCCGAATACCAGCTCTCGAAGATCGGCCGCCAGTTCATCGCCGGCCTGCTGAAGCACGCCCCCGAGATCACCGCCGTCACCAACCAGTTCGTCAACTCGTACAAACGCCTCTGGGGTGGCGACGAGGCGCCGAGCTTCGTCACGTGGGGCCACAACAACCGCTCCGCCCTGGTACGCGTGCCGCTCTACAAGCCCAACAAGGGTCAGTCGAGCCGGGTCGAATACCGCGCCATCGACTCCGCGGCCAATCCCTACCTCGCGTTCTCACTTCTGCTCGCCGCTGGCCTGAAGGGCATCGAGGAGGGCTATGAGCTCCCCGCCGAGGCCGAAGACAACGTCTGGAGCCTCACCGACGCCGAACGCCGTGCTCTCGGCTACAACCAGCTGCCGGCAAGCCTCGACCACGCTCTCTCGCTCATGGAAGACAGCGAGCTCGTGGCCGAGACTCTCGGCGAGCACGTCTTCAATTACGTGCTGAAGAACAAGCGCCAGGAGTGGAAAGACTACCGAGCACAGGTCACGCCGTTCGAGCTGCGTTCGAACCTCGAGATGCTCTAGCCGAGCCGTCTTCGCGGACGACGACACCGACAACGACGACGAGCCCCACCGTGCCCCGATCAGCCACCGCGCTCTCCGATCTGGCACGGCTGGGGTTCGCCGATCTTCGGGCGAGTCGCGATCGCCTCGACGAGTTGATCGACCGGGAGCCCCTGGTCGAGAGCTACGTCGCTGCGATCTCTCGGAGTGCAGACCCGGATCAGGCTCTCGTCCGCCTCGGTCGACTGATCGAGCGCGCCCCCGACGAGACACGGGTGTTTCTCGGAGCGGAGACCCTCCCGAGCCCCACGCGCGCCGACGAGCGTCCGGGCGATCGCCTCATGCTCGTGCTGGGTGCCTCCGAGGGTCTCGCCGACTTCCTGGTCCGGCGTCCGGCATCGCTCCGCGCGCTGCTCAGCAAGGTCTGGACCGTCCCGCATCAAGACGATTACGAGCGCGACTTGCTGTCCGCCGTCGGCGACCTCACCGGCGATGCCGCCCGCACGGCGGTGCGGGTCGCGTACCGCGAGTGCCTGGTCTCGCTCACGGCCTTCGACCTCACGCTCTACGACCCCGTGGCCGGGCTCGACGTGGTCGCGTCGGCTTTGGCCGACCTCGCGGGTGCCGCGCTCGAGGCAGCCCTCGACGTGGCCCGCCGCGAAGTCGCGTTCCCCGCCGACGAGGTCGCCCAAACGAGGCTCGCCATCCTCGCCATGGGCAAGACGGGGGCGCGCGAGCTGAACTACATCAGCGACGTCGACGTCGTCTTCGTCGCAGAAGGGACGGATGGCCTCGAGTCCGCTCGCGCCGTCGAGATCGCGACCCGCCTCGCGATTCACACGACCCGGACGCTCTCCGACCTCGCCCCCGAGGAGCCCCTCTGGGAGGTCGACGCGAACCTGAGACCGGAAGGAAAGAACGGCGCCCTCGTTCGCACCCTGTCGTCGCATCTCGCCTACTACGAGCGCTGGGCGAAGGGATGGGAGTTCCAGGCACTCCTGAAGGCCCGGCCCATCGCTGGCGACCGCGAACTCGGCTCGGAGTACGTCGAGAAGCTCGCGCCCCTCGTGTGGTCGATCGCGTCGACCGAGAACTTCGTCGAGTCCACTCAGCGCATGCGAGAGCGTGTCACAGCGCACATCCCGTCCGCGGAGGTGGATCAGCAGCTGAAGCTCGGCCCCGGGGGCTTGCGCGACATCGAGTTCACCATCCAGCTGCTGCAACTCGTGCACGGTCAGAACGACCCGTCGATCCGGCAGCGCTCGACCCTGGGAGCGCTGGGTGCCCTTGCGGCAGAGGGCTACGTCGGACGCGCCGAAGCGGCTGAATTCAACCGCGACTACCGCGAGCTCCGCCTGCTCGAGCACCGCATCCAGCTCTCGCGAATGCGACGTACGCACCTGATGCCGACCGACGAAGAAGCCCTCCGCGTTCTCGCCCGGGCCACGGGGTTGGCGACCAGCGCGGCAGGGCTCGTCGAGCACTGGCACGCCATAAAGAGGAGGGTCCGCAGCCTGCACGAGCGGCTGTTCTATCGCCCTCTTCTCTCGGCCGTGGCTCGCCGCCCCGATGCCGATCTGGCGCTCACGACCACGTCGGCCATCGCTCGACTCCAGGCGATCGGCTTCCGCGACCCCAAGGGTGCGCTGGGTCACATCGCGGCGATGAGTGCGGGGGTCTCTCGCCGCGCCAGCATCCAGCGGCACCTGCTGCCGGCCATGATGCAGTGGTTCGCCGAGGGCACCGATCCCGATCTGGGCCTGCTGGCGTTCCGCCGCCTGAGCGACGGACTGGGCGAGAGCTACTGGTTCCTCCGCATGCTCCGCGACTCGTCGGGCGCCGCAAAGAGACTCACCACGGTCTTGTCGTCGTCGCGCTTTGCGGGCGATCTGCTCGAGCGCATCCCCGAGGCCGCGTCCTGGCTCGAAGACGACGCCGATCTGCATCCCCGGGCCCTGCCGACGTTGCTCGACGAGGCGATGGCGACGGTGGCGCGACACGACACCTCGCTCCAGGCAGCCACCGTCCTGCGGACCGCCCGTCGCCGCGAGATCCTCCGTCTCGCGCTCGGTGCGATCGTGGGTGTCATCACGGTCGAACAGCTCGGCAAGGGCCTGTCCGACATCATGTCGGCGGCCATCTCGGGTGCACTTGCCCTCGCCCGACGCGACGATCGACTCCGACACGGGGGAGACGACCTGGAGTTCGCTGTCATCGCGCTCGGCAGGTACGGCGGAGAAGAGCTGGGGTTCGGCTCCGACGCCGACGTGCTCTACGTCTTCCGATCCGATCCCGGCACCCCCTCGGCGCAGCAGCGGGCGGCGCAGATCGTCGCCGATCTCAAGAGGTTCACCGACGACCCTCTCGTGCCCCTCGACCTCGACGCCGATCTCCGCCCCGAGGGCAAGAACGGCCCCGTCGCCCGATCGCTCGACAGCTATGCCGCCTACTACGCCCGCTGGGCTCTGACCTGGGAGGCCCAGGCCCTTCTGCGCGCCCGATCGGTCGCGGGCGACGACGACCTGCGCGTCGCCTTCGAGGCCCTCGCCGACACGGTCCGGTACCCCCAATCGCTCTCTGAGCAGGATGTCCGCGAGGTCAAACGGTTGAAGGCCCGGGTCGAATCGGAGCGCCTGCCGAAGGGCGCCGACCCGACCAGGCACCTGAAACTCGGTCGTGGGTCTCTCAGCGACGTGGAGTGGTTCGTGCAGCTGATCCAGTTGCAGCACGCGGGCTCCGTCGAGGCGCTGCGTACGACCTCGACGCTCCGCGCTCTGCAGGCTGCTGTCGACACCGGGTTTGTCGCGGAGACCGACGCGGAGCGCCTCCGGGAGGCCTGGCTGATCGCCTCCCGGGCCCGATCCGCCGTCATGCTCTGGACTTCCCGCACCAGCGACCTGCTGCCCTCCGACCGTCGGCAGCTCGAGGCCGTCGCCCGACTGCTCGAGTATCCCGCGGGCTCGGCATCCGACCTCGAAGAAGACTATTTGGCGGTCACGCGTCGGTCGCGTCAGGTGTTCGAGGCGGGTTTCTACGGCATCGAGAAGTCGCCTCGACCGACGAGCTGACGCGTTCCTCCGAGCTCGACACGCCCGAGATGCACTCTGCGTGAGGATTACTCTCACCGGGTTAACCCGTACCCCGAAATCACCCCCTGTACCCCGAATAAGATGACGGGGAGGTTACGCACGCAAGTCGCCCGATCACCCGGTGGTGAGAGGCCCGAAATGCAACCGTAATAGTGGGCCACTCAGAAAGACCCCTCGGAACACACCCGGATCCTTGGCTCTGATCAGCACTTTTAACGCACCCAAGGATCCGCCCTTCCGCGATCCGCTCGACCCCGCGGTAGAAACCCCTCGCACCTCGATACCGACCAATCACCTGTCGGCACTTTGGGCGACACGTTTCGGGGGACTTCGACGTACCCCGATCCGGCCGATGCCACCCCACTGTGAGGGACAGCTTGAAACGCCCCCGGCCATGGGTTAGAAATTCACTACCCGAACGACCGATTCCCCGATGACGTGGAAGCCACCCCCTTTCCACCACAGCAGGCGGCATCGTGCTCACGTTCATCCTTCAAATTCGTCATGAGATCCAGGGTCACCCCGAGGTCTACCTCTTCACCGTCTACTCGATCATGATCTGGGTCCTCTGGATCATCAAGGTCGTGATCTCGCGGAACTACCGCCCCTTCACCGGGCACTACACCGGCACGACCAGCGTCGTGGTTCCCGTCGTGGACGAACCGGAGGACCTCTTCCGCGACGTCATCGGCCGCATGGTCGAGCAGAAACCCGACGAGATCATCGTCGTCATCAACGGCAAGCCGAACCCGGTGCTGCAGGGCATCTGCGAGGAATTCGCCCCGCTGGTGCAGTGGACTCACACCCCGATCCCTGGCAAGCGCAACGCCGTCATGATCGGCACGGAGCTCTCGACCGGCGACATCACCGTGCTGGTCGACTCCGACACCGTGTGGACGGAGGGCACGCTCGAGGAGCTGCTCAAGCCGTTCGCGCAGGCCAACGTCGGTGGAGTGACCACGCGCCAGCGGATCCTCGAGCCCGAGCGCTCCTGGATCACCCGCTGGGCCGACTGGCTCGAGAACAGCCGCGCGCTCTACTCGATGCCCGCTCAGAGCGTGCTCGGCCAGATCGGGTGCCTTCCCGGTCGCACCATCGCGTTCCGCCGCGAGATCCTCGTCCGCGTCATGGACAAGTTCATGACCGAGAAGTTCATGGGCGTCTTCCTCGAAGTGAGTGACGACCGCACCCTCACGAACCTCACGCTCAAAGAGGGCTACCGCACCGTGTACCAGTACACGAGCCTCGTCTACACGGACGCACCGCTCCAGATCAAGAAGCTGTTCAAGCAGCAGCTCCGCTGGGCTCGCGGCAGCCAGTACAACACCCTCCGGATGATGCCGTGGATGCTGGGGCACGCCCCGATGCTCGCGTTCTTCTTCGCGATGGACATCGTCCTGCCGTTCGTCCTCCTCGGCGTCGTCGGCGGCTGGATCTACAACGCAGCCACGCACCAGGGCACGAACCTCTACACGGGCATCCTCCACGAATACGGATTCCGATCGGGGGTCGTCGCGATCGTCGTGCTGATGGTCGCCTCGTCGGTGCTCAGCATGGCCATACGGCAGATGCGCCACCTCTCTGAAAAGCCCGGCGATTTCATCCGCCTCCCCGTCTTCATCATCGTGTCGACGTTCTTCCTGATGCCCATCCGCATCATCGGCTTCTTCCGCATGGGCCACTCGGCCGGCTGGGGGACCCGAGCCGGGGCCTACTCCGGCGGAGTCGTCACCGAGGAGGTCCAGCACGAGGTGGATCGCCGCGAAGACGCGATGGAGACGCCCCTCGACGCCCTTGAGGCGCAGTTCACCGATACTCCCGGCCAGCCCACCGTCGACACACTGTTCGACTTCGGCACGTCCGACGCCCCCGAATCCGGCACCGTGCTCGTCAAGAGCCGCCGCCGGGCCAAGACGGCCGTCTCGGCCGCTCCCACCGCTAAGGTGCCCGCCCGACGCAAGCTCAACCCGAAAGCCGCATGGCCGTACCTGATCGGTGCCGTCATCATCATCCTGGAGGCTCTCTTCATTGTCTGACTACTCATCCGGCGGAGTCACGCCGCTCAGCACGGGTGGAGCCTTCTGGTCGACCGGCAAGAAGAATTCCCGCCGTTCCGCCCTCGGTGCCACCGCCATCGTCGTCCTCCTCGGGCTCATCTCCTGGATGGTTTGGATGTCGCCCACCGACAATGTGGTGCGCAAGGTCGTCGGCGACGTCGTCCAACCGATCTCGACCAACATGGCTCTCAAAAACGATCGTGCCGACCTGCTCACGCAGCTCGTGTCGTCGAAGTCGCAGCTCACCGATCAGTCGGTAGAGATCGCCGAGCTCAAGAAGCAGCTGGCGGCGGCCGACGGTAAGTCGGAGTCGCTGTCGTCGAAGCTGTCGAACGCCATGGCCGCCCAAGCTCAGACGTCGGGCAAAGCCGACTCGCTCGCCAGCCAGCTCGCCGCAGACGGAGGGAAGACCGCTGACAGCGGTGCTTCCACGCTCGGCGGCGGCAGCATCAACGGTGGAGCGTCGACGGGCACCGATTCCGGAACGGGAACGGGAACAGGACCCGGCGCCGGAACCGACGCCGGGTCGGGAGACGGAACCGGTGCAGGAAACGGTGGCGGAACAGGCTCGGGTGGCGGTTCTGGCGGGGGAGACACACCCATCGGACCCATCGTGCCGCCGACCCCGAGCCTCGCCTCGATCAAGAACCCGACGAACCGCTACTTCGGCCTCTACACCGCGCAGTCGCCGTTCAGCTGGTCGGAGTTCGACGACGTCAGCTCGAAGGTCGGTGTTCAGCCGAACTCGGCCGGCTACTTCCAGGGATGGGACAAGGACTTCCGCGCCGACGCCGTCCAGCGCTCCTGGGCCAAGGGCGATCTGCCCATCATCACCTGGGAATCCCAGTCGTCGACGGCCGGCAACAACCAGGCCGATCAGCCGGAGTACTCCCTCGGCAACATCATCCGAGGCGACTTCGACACCTACCTGAAGAAGTACGCCGACGACATCGTCGCAAACGGCCAGCCCGTCGGCATCCGCCTCGACCAGGAGATGAACGCGACCTGGTATCCCTGGTCGGAAGACGACGGCCACGGGAACTCCGTCAACGGCAATTCGGCCGGGCAGTACGTCGCCATGTGGCAGCACGTCCACGACATCTTCTCCGCCCAGGGCGCCAATGCCTACGTCAACTGGATCTGGGCTCCGAACCGCGTCAACAACCTCACCAAGACGCACAAGACGCTCGAGTACACAAAGTCGCTTTATCCGGGAGACGCCTACGTCGACTGGATCGGGATGTCCGGGTACGAACGTCCGTCGGGCGACGGGCCCCAGGACGGCTCGTTCGAAGACACCTTCGCCGACACGCTCGCTCTTCTCCGGAATGTGCCCGACACCTCGAAGCCGATCTTCCTGGCGGAGATCGGAGCCACCGAGGGCGGGGGCCTCAAGGCGGGCTGGATCGACAAGTTGTTCACCGCGCTCTCGCTGCCGGAGAACAAAGACATCATCGGATTCTCCTGGTTCAGCCTGACGGTCACCACGACTCTGAACAACCAGCTCGTTACCAACGATTGGCGCCTGAACTCGACCTCGACGGCTCTGCAGGCGTTCTCTGCCGGCATTGCTCGTTCAGACATCAATTACTCGCTGAGACCGGTGAAGTCCACTCCCTAGAGTCACTCGCTCGGCAACACCCTCGGGGCTGGCGCCCAGTTGGTCCGCCAGCCCCACCCCTCGACAGAAACAGCCCCACCTAGGAGATCACCATGAGCACTCCCAAGAAGACCAGCGACGTCTCTCCGTCGACCGACGCAGCGGCTGCGGGCAAGGGCCTCAAGCCCGTCATCTCGGTGATCGGCACCGGCTACCTCGGGGCGACCCACGCGGCCGCCATGGCCGAGATGGGCTTCGACGTCATCGGCGTCGACACCGACCCCTCGAAGGTCGAGGCGCTCAGCGCCGGCCGCGTGCCGTTCTTCGAGCCCGGCCTGCCCGAGCTGATCGTGAAGCACGTCGGCACCGGTCGACTCCGCTTCACGAGCGACCTGCCCGACGCCGTCTCGATGGCCGACGTGCACTTCATCTGCGTTGGAACGCCGCAGCGCCGGGGGAGTCACGCCGCGAACCTGAGCTACGTCGAAGCCGCGACGAAGGCTGTCGCCGAGTCGCTGAGCCACGACGGCATCATCGTCGGAAAGTCGACGGTGCCGGTCGGAACCGCAGCCAAGCTCCGCAAGCTCGTCGCCGACGCGAAGCCGGCCGGCGTGGAGACGCAGGTCGTCTGGAACCCCGAGTTCCTCCGTGAGGCCCACGCCGTCGAAGACACATTGCGCCCCGACCGCATCGTGTTCGGCGGCACTGACGCGAAGAGCGAGGCGATCCTGCGCGAGGTGTACGCCGAGCCAATCGCGACCGGCACCCCCGTCATCTCGTGCGACCTCGCCACGGCCGAGCTGGTCAAGGTCAGCGCCAACGCGTTCCTCGCCACGAAGATCTCGTTCATCAACGCGATCTCCGAGCTGTGCGAGGTCGCCGGGGCCGACGTCCGCGTTCTCGCCGACGCGCTCGGTTACGACGATCGCATCGGCCGCAAGTTCTTGAACGCCGGCCTCGGCTTCGGTGGCGGTTGCCTGCCGAAAGACATCCGTGCGCTCATGTCTCGGGCGAACGAGCTCGGCGCCCACCGTGTCGTCGGCCTCATGCAAGAGGTCGACGAGATCAACATGCAGCAACGCCAGCGGGTCATCGACCAGGCGATCGATGCGTGCGGCGGCTCCGTCCTCAACCGCAAGCTCGCCATCCTCGGGGCCGCCTTCAAGCCCGATACCGATGACGTACGCGACTCGCCGGCCCTCAACGTCGCTGCGGCCCTGCACCTGCGGGGTGCCCAGGTGCTCGTGGTGGATCCTGAGGCCTCCGCGACAGCGCAGCGCAGCTTCCCGACGCTCTCGTTCGCCGACAGCCTCGACGAGGCCGTGACCGACGCCGACGCCGTGCTCCTGCTGACGGAGTGGCCCGTGTTCATCAACGCTGACCCGGGGCACCTGGCCGAGCTCGCCGCCAACCCCATCGTGCTCGACGCCCGCAACGCGCTCGACACCGAGGTGTGGTCGGCCGCCGGCTGGGAGGTCCGGCCCCTCGGCGGACGCACGGTGCCGCGTCAGCGCCAGGCGTTCGAGAGTGCCGCGCTCGCCCTCTAGAGGTTCCCGAGCCCGGGCGGCTGCTGCACGGTGATGCGTGCGAACCCGCTCGATCTGGCGCAACCCGATACGCCAGTGAGACCCCGTTCCGACTCGCGTCGGGCGGGGTCTTCGTCGTTGCCCTCTGCGGTGGCCCCTCGTCCCGGCCGGCGTACGTTTCTCACTTGCAAATTTGAAGGAGAAACTCGCCGCGACGGCCCGGGATCGGCGAGATCTGGCCCGGGCGGGGCTGTTTCTCCTTCAAATTTGCAGCAGGCCCACGAAATGCGCCGGCCCCGCGCGCGAAAGGGCCCGCACCCTCGAAAGAGTGCGGGCCCCGAAGGCACGACGACTTAGACGCCGAAGTACATCTCGAATTCGAACGGGTGAGGACGCTGCGCCATCGGCAGGATCTCTTTCTCACGCTTGTACGCGATCCAGGTCTCGATGAGGTCTTCGGTGAAGACGTTGCCCTTGGTGAGGAACTCGTGGTCCTCTTCGAGGGCGATCAAGGCGGCGTCGAGCGAAGCCGGAACCTGGGGGATGTTCTTCGCCTCTTCCGGGGGAAGCTCGTACAGGTCTTTGTCGACGGGCTCGTGAGGCTCGATGCGGTTCTGGATACCGTCGAGGCCGGCCATGAGCTGCGCGGCGAAGGCGAGGTACGGGTTCGACGCCGCGTCGGGGACGCGGAACTCGATGCGCTTGGCCTTCGGGTTGGTACCCGTGATCGGGATGCGGATGGCAGCCGAACGGTTACCGGCCGAGTAGACCAGGTTGACGGGAGCCTCGAAGCCCGGGATCAGGCGGTGGTACGAGTTGATCGCGGGGTTCGTGAATGCCAGCACGGCGGGGGCGTGCTTCAGCAGACCACCGATGTACCAGCGCGCGATGTCGGAGAGTCCGCCGTAGCCGTTCTCGTCGTAGAACAGGGGCTTGCCATCGCTCCAGAGCGACTGGTGGGTGTGCATTCCCGAGCCGTTGTCGCCGAAGAGCGGCTTGGGCATGAAGGTCGCGACCTTGCCCCAGAGCTCGGCGGTGTTCTTGACGATGTACTTGAACTTCAGGATGTCGTCGGCCGCGTGGACCATCGTGTCGAACTTGTAGTTGATCTCCTGCTGGCCGCCGGTGCCCACCTCGTGGTGCGCACGCTCGAGCTCGAGGCCGGAGTCGATCAGCTTGAGGCTGATGTCGTCGCGGAGGTCGGCCGTCTTGTCGACGGGCGAGACCGGGAAGTAGCCACCCTTGTAGGCGGTCTTGTTGGCGAGGTTTCCGCCCTCTTCGGCGCGGCCGGTGTTCCAGGCGCCCTCTTCGGAGTCGACCGAGTAGAAGGAGGCGTTCTGCTTGACCTCGTAGCGGACGTCGTCGAAGACGTAGAACTCGGCCTCGGGGGCGAAGAACGCGGTGTCGGCGATGCCGGTGGAGGCGAGGTAGCGCTCGGCCTTCTTGGCGACCTGACGCGGGTCACGCGAGTAGAGCTCGCCGTTGCGCGGGTTGAAGATGTCGAAGACGAGGATCAGCGTGCGCTCGGCGCGGAACGGATCGACGTAGCCCGTGGTGACGTCGGGGATGAGCTGCATGTCGGACTCGTGGATCGACGCGAAGCCGCGGATCGAGGAGCCGTCGAAGAGCTGACCGACGGAGAAGAACTCCTCGTCGACCGTGGATGCGGGGATGTTGAAGTGCTGCTGCACACCGGGAAGGTCGGTGAAGCGGATATCAAGGAACTTGACGTCAGTGTCCTTGATGAAGCTCAGCACCTCGGAAGAATCTTTGAACATACGCGAAGGTCTCCAATGGGCGTGGAACGTGGGCGAAAGCGGGACGCCTCCAGTCATGAGGCTATTGACGGGCCGTTTCGCCGCGGTGACCAGAATGTTTCCGGCATGTTACGCGTCGCTTCCGAGAGGGCGTCAGGATCCGGCCCGACCGCTCCCGGCACCCCCGCATCCGCGCCTCGATAGGCTCGTCTCCATGTCGAGCTCCGCCCCTCCGCCCCTGCCGCCCGAACCGAAGAAGTCGACGCCCTGGCCGGGTTTCGATCTCGGGTTGCCGCAGACGGGCCCGCGCTCGGTCGGCCGCCTCGGTCGGCGCGTCGTGGCGTTGATCATCGATTGGCTCCTCGCGGTGATCGTCTCGGTGGCGTTCTTCCACTACAACGAGTTCGCGACGCTCGCGGTCTTCGCGGTCATGCAGATCGGGTTCACCCTCACCGTCGGAGGCAGCATCGGCCACCTCGCGACACGGATGCGCGTGGTGCCCGAGACGGGTGGTGCCGTGCGCTGGTGGCGTCCGGTCGTGCGGACGGTGTTGCTGTGCCTCGTGATCCCGGCTGTCATCTACGACCAGGATCAGCGCGGCCTGCACGATCGAGCCGCCGGCACGCTGCTCGTACGTATCTAGATTCGCGCCAGTGAAAAGGGCACCCGACCGAGACGAACTCGGTCGGGTGCCCTTTCGCAGTCGCGACGTGAAGGTCAGCGTGGTCGGCCGGAGCGCACGCGCATCGGGTCGACGCCCTTGGGGATCGGCAGCTTGTTCTGGCCGAGCGAGTCGAGCCGGTTCGACACGGCGAGCACCTCGTTGCGGTCGATCGCTTTCTTGACCTTGTTCATCCGGGCCGCGAGGCGGTGCAGCGGGATCGAGTCACCATCGGGGCCGACGCTCAAGACCGTGATTGGCACTCCTGGCGTGATGCGCGCAACCTTGCGACGTTCTTCGTCGACGATGCGCTGGGTCTGGCCCTTGGTGCCCTCGGTGACGAGCACGACGCCCGGGCGACCCACGGCACGGTAGACGGCGGCCTGGCTGCGACCGTTCACGGCGACGGGCATCTCGCTGGCACGCCACTGACGACGGAGACCGCTCTTGAACACGGCGCCGACCGCACCCGGCTGGCCCTCGATCTGCGAGTAGGCGGCCCTCTCGGCGAGACGGCCGAGCACGATCATGAACAGCAGCACACCGAGCAGAACGCCGACGATGATGTAGAGGATCAGCCCGAGGATGTTGCCGCCCGCCACGAGCGCGAGCACGACACCGGCGACGACGGGGACGACGAAGGCGGCCAGCATCAGCCAGATCGACTTCGGGTCGTGCTTTCGGGTCATGGTGAAGACCTGGTACATCTGCTTGATGCGACCGGGCTCTTTTGCGGGGGTCGGAGATGCGTTCTCCGCGGACTTGCTACGTGCCATGCTGTCTAGGATACGGTCTCCGGGCCTCGCCGCACCTCCTGAGGCCTCGTCTCCCCAGGCCGGACAGCCGAGCGTCCTCTCCCCAGACTGACAATGATCGGTCACCGAAGGATCCGAAGCGGTCACGATCGAGGGATGACCTCACCCCGTTCCCGCGACAGTCGCCTCGGCGAGCTCGTCGCCGCGGGCGTGAATGCCGATGTGTACGAGTGGCTCGGTGGGCTCGGATCCTCGTCGCTCGTCGTCAAGATCCATCGTGGCGATGGTGCCGCCTCGCGCGCGCTGGCCGAGGCCGTCGCGCTCTCGGGGGCGACCCACCGGCACGTCGTTCCTCTGATCGACGTCGCGCTCGTGGCGGGCGCCGATTCTCTTGGATTGATCCTGCCTCGGCTCGGCAGCCGGTCGGCCTCGACCTTCGTGGCCGATCGTGGGGTGCTTGCGGCGGGGGAGGCCGTGACGCTCCTCGCTCCGGTGCTCATGGCGCTCCAGCATCTCGAGCGGTCACCCCTGGCACGCCACGTCGACCTCGTGAGTGGCGTCGGCCTGGGCAACGTGCTGCTCGATCGACACGGCGCACCCGTCGTCGTGGGCGTGCGCGCCGCCCCGGCACGGGGTCCGCAGCGGCTCGCCCGCCCACCCGGCGGGGCGACGGCAGCCGGGCGTCGCGCGATCGACCAGGTGCTGCCCGTCTGCTCGGGCATCGGGGCCGACCAGCGGCGGCGCTTCACGGAGCTCTGCGACGAGTCGACAACGCTCGACGAACTCGTCGAGGCACTGTTCGATCTCGCCGCCCCCGTCGCACTCGACGACGAGGCTCCCTTCGAGATGATGCCGGTGCACGACGAGGTGGAGACCATGTACCCGCTCGATGATCTCGTTCCGGGGCTGGCGACGCTTCGCACCTGGGCCCACCGCTTATCTGCCGGAGGGCGCGCGTTCGAGCTCGCTGCCCAGGCCGGAGCAGCGGCGCGACAGGTGCGGAAGCGCGTGTGGGTTCTGGCGGGCGCCGTTGTCGGCTGCGCGGCGATCGGGCTCGCGGTCGGTGGTGGCGGTGCCGGTGGTGGAGGTGCCGGGAGTGCCAACGACGATCGGGGCGTGGCCGCGACGTCCGCGGAAGGTTCGGGCCCGCCGGGTCGGGCCACAGGAACGACTCCTGGGGGGAGGGCGACGGCGACCCCAACGCCTACGCCTTCGACGTCGACTGGCCCCCGAGCCGATCGCCACGACCAGGTGGAAGCTGTCCTAGCCGGCGATGACGCCGACAGAGCCGTTCGTCTCCTACTCCGGCTCCGCGCGGACTGCTTCCGAGCCCTCGACGCCGAGTGCCTGGCGGGTGTCGACGAACCCGGGTCAGCCGCGCTGGCGGAGGATGAGCGGGTCGTGGCGGATCCTGCGCTTCTCGAATCCGTGCCAGAGATCGTCGTCGGCACGGCCATCAACCGGCTGGGTGGAGTTGTGCTCTTCGACGCCACGTCGAGCAACGACGAACCGGCCTCCGTCTTCGTGGTGAAGACGGAGGCCGGTTGGCGAGTGCGGTCGATCGACTCGGGCTGATTCCGACGACACCGCTTTCCGAGCACAACACCGCCGAACGGTGGTGGTTGGCCCGAAAGTCGGTGTCGGGGCTGATGCCGTTAGATACCGAGCTTGCCCTGGAAGTCGCCGCCCTCGAGGCGGATCTTGACCGCGACGAGGAAGCGGGCCGCGTCGGCACCGTCGACGATGCGGTGGTCGTACGAGAGGGCCAGGTACACCATCGAGCGAATCGCGATCGACTCCGAGCCGTCGGCCGTGACGACGACGGGCTTCTTCACGACGATGCCGGTGCCGAGGATCGCAACCTGGGGAAGGAACACGACCGGGGTGTCGAACAGGGCGCCGCGCGAACCGGTGTTGGTCACCGTGAAGGTGCCACCGGAGAGCTCGTCGGGGGTCAGCTTGTTGTCGCGGGTACGACCGGCGAGGTCAGCGATCGAGGCGGCGAGACCGGCCAGATCGAGCGACGCGGCATTCTTGATGACCGGGGTCAGAAGGCCGCGCTCGGTGTCGACGGCCATGCTGACGTTCTCGGTGTCGGGGTAGACGATCGAGTCGCCGTCGACGGTCGCGTTGAGCTTCGGGTAGGCCTGGAGAGCCTCCGCCGCTGCGAGGGTGAAGAAGGGCAGGAACGACAGCTTGTTACCGGTCTTGGCGAGGAAGTCGCCCTTGACGGCGTCGCGGAATTTCGCGACCTTCGTCACATCGACCTCGACGACGCTGGTGAGCTGTGCGGTCGACTGCATCGACTCGACGGCGCGCTGCGCGACGACCTTGCGGAGGCGGGTCATCGGCACGGTCGTGCCGCGGAGGTCGGAGACCGGGAGGGGCTCGTACTTCGACGAAGCAGCAGGAGCCGACGGTGCCGCGGAGGCCGACGGTGCAGAAGCGGCCTTGGCGGCCTCTTCGGCCGCAGCGGCAGCTGACAGCACGTCTTCTTTGCGAATGCGTCCGCCGACACCGGTGCCGGAGACGGTCGACAGGTCGACACCCTTCTCGCCGGCGAGCTTGCGAACGAGCGGAGTCACGTATCCGACCGGCGCGCCGGTGCTGGGGGCGGAAGCGGGAGCAGCGGCTGCGGGAGCAGACGCGGCGGGAGCGGCCGGAGCCGGCGCAGCCGGCGCGGCAGCGGCAGGCGCCGGAGCAGCGGCCGCGGGGGCGGGGTCGACCGACTCCGCCGGAGCGGGCGCCTCGGCGGGCGCACCCTCACCCGGAGCGGGAGCGGAGTCGGAGGGGACCTCCGCCTCGAGCCCCTCAGAGGAGTCGTCGCCAGCCGCGGATTCGGCCGAAGCGGACTCCACGTCGTCAGCGGGGCCCTCGTAGCCCTCGGACGACTCGGAGGAGCCGCCGGCCGCAGCGGTCGCGGGGGTGTCGTCGGTCGACGCGGGGCCCGTTCCGGGCGCTTCGGCCTCGGGTGCATCTTCGGCAGGAGCGCCGGAACCACTACCATCGCCGATCTTGACGAGGGCGGTACCCACCTCGACCGTCTCGTCTTCGGCAACGAGGATCTCTTCGATCACACCGGCGACGGGGGACGGGATCTCGGTGTCGACCTTGTCGGTCGATACTTCGAGCAGCGGCTCGTCGACCTCGACGCGGTCGCCGACGTTCTTCAGCCAGCGGGTGACCGTGCCCTCGGTGACACTCTCGCCGAGTGCCGGGAGGTTGACGGATTCGCTCATCAGGGGGGCTCCTTCTGCGGTTCTGTTATAAAAACTGTGGTGGTGCGGGGATGGTGCTGACGACTGCCGGTGCGGGGTGCACCGCCGCGCTACATCGCGTGGAGGGGCTTGCCCGCGAGGGCCAGCATGGCCTCGCCGAGTGCCTCGTTCTGAGTCGGGTGAGCGTGGATGAGGCCAGCGACGTCTTCGGGGTAGGCCTCCCAGTTGACGGTGAGCTGCGCTTCTCCGATGAGCTCGCCGACGCGGGCGCCGATCATGTGGATGCCGACCACCGGACCGTCGACGACGCGGATGACCTTGACCGACCCGGCCGAACCGAGGATCGACGTCTTGCCGTTGCCTGCGAGGTTGTAGTCGTAGGCGGCGATCTTGTCGGCGCCGTACTTCTCGGTGGCCTTCGCCGTGCTGAGACCCACCGAGGCGACCTCCGGATCGGAGTACGTGACCTTGGGGATGTTGACGTCGTCGATCACGACGGGCTTCAGCCCGGCGATCTCTTCGGCGACGAAGATGCCGTGCTGGAAGCTGCGGTGGGCGAGCTGGAGGCCGGGAACAATGTCGCCGATCGCATAGACGCCGGGAACGTTGGTCGCGAGGCGCTCGTCGGTGAGGACGAAGCCGCGATCCATGTTCACGCCGACCTCGTCGTAGCCGAGGCCCTGAGTGACCGGGCCGCGACCGACAGCGACGAGGAGGATGTCGGCGTCGAAGGTCTTGCCGTCTTCGAGGGTGACGACGACCCCGTCGTCGTTCTGCGACACGCTCTGGAAGCGGATGCCGAGAGAGAAGTTGATGCCGCGCTTGCGGAACGCCCGCTCGAACGACTTGGAGACGGACTCCTCCTCGTTGGGCACGAGGTGGGGGAGAGCCTCGATGATCTGCACATCGGAGCCGAACGACTTCCAGACGCTGGCGAACTCGACGCCGATCACGCCGCCGCCGAGGATCGCGACCTTCTTCGGGATGTAATCGAGCTCGAGGGCGTGCTCACTGGTGATCACGCGGCCGCCGATTTCGAGACCGGGGAGGCTGCGCGAATAGGAGCCGGTCGCCAGGACAATGTTCTTGCCGGTGATCGTGTCGTCGCCGACCTGAACGGTCGACGGCGAGGTCAGTCGCCCCTCACCCGCGATCGTCGTGACGCCACGGGCCTTGACCAGGCTCTGGAGACCCTTGTATTTGTGCTCGACGATGTCGCGGCGGTAGGTCGTGACCCGGGCGATGTCGACGCCCTGGAAGTCGACGTCGACGCCGTACTTCAGCGACTCACGCGAGACGTCGGCGACCTCGGCCGAGTGGAGCAGGGCCTTGGTCGGAATGCAGCCGCGGTGCAGGCAGGTGCCACCGACCTTGTCTTTCTCGATGATCGCGACCGACTGGCCGAGCTCGCTCGCTCGCAGCGCAGCGGCATACCCGCCGCTACCGCCGCCGAGAACTACAAGGTCAAAATTCTGTTCCGACACCCAGCAACTCCTTCGTGCATTCGATCAGTGCCCGAGACCGCGTCGTTCGATGGCGACACCGGTCTGGCCCTGCAAGAAGGCGGGTTTCTCCCGCCTCCGTCAGCCTAGTACGCCACCTAGAACGAGGCGGCCAGGTCGATCAGGGTTCGCACGGTAATGCCAGTCGCGCCCTTGGTCGTGAAGCCGTACCCGCCCGCTTTGTTCTCGCTCGGCCCGGCGATGTCGAGGTGCGCCCACGGGATGAGCTCGTCGGTGCCCTCCTTCTTGCCTACGAACTCTTTCAGGAACACGCCTGCGAGCAGCATGCCGGCGGCCGTGTTGCCCGGCGTCGCGTTCACCAGGTCGGCCACGTCGGAGTTGAGCCGGGTGCGAAGCTCGGGCGCCAGCGGCACCCGCCAGAACGGCTCGGAGGCGGCGTCGGCGACCTCGACCACTCGGGGCGCGAAGTCGTCGGTTCCCATGACGCCGACGTAGCGCATGCCGAGTGCGACGACCTGTGCCCCGGTCAGCGTGGCGACGTCGACGATGGCATCGGGCTGCTCTTCGCTGGCGGCAACGAGGCCGTCGGCCAACACGAGGCGACCCTCGGCGTCGGTGTTGGTCACCTCGACGGTGGTGCCGCCCTTGATGGTCAGGACGTCGTCGGGGCGAATGGGGTCGGCGCCGAGCATGTTCTCGGAGATGCAGAGCCACGCGGTGAGGCGGACCGGCAGGGCGAGTTCGGCAGCTGCCAGCGTCACGGCCAGGACGGTGGCCGCCCCGGTCATGTCGTACTTCATTCCGACCATCGCGCCGGCGGGCTTGAGCGACAGCCCACCCGTGTCGTATGTGATGCCCTTGCCGACGAGGGCGAGGTGCTTCGCGGCCCCGGCGGGCGCGTACTGCACCTTGACCAAGCGGGGCGGGCGCGCGGATCCTTGCCCCACTCCGACGATGCCCCCGAAGCCGGCCTCGCGGAGTTCGTCGCCCTCGAGCACGGTGACGGTGACGTCTTTGGTGGCCGACAGGCGGACGGCCTCGTCGGCGAGGGCGGCCGGCGAGAGGTCGATCGGGGGAGTGGTGACGAGGTCGCGAACGGTGTGGACGGCCTGCGCCACGGCTGCCGCCTTAGCGATCACCGCGGCATCGATGGTGGTGGCCGTGACGAGATCGACCTCGGCGACGGCCTTTTTGGCATCGCTCGCGGAGGAGTGGCGGTACGAGTCGAAGGCATACGCGCCGATGGCGGCACCCTCGAGCACGGCCAGGGCCTCGGCGTCGTCGGCGACGGGGAGACCGAAGGCGACGCGGGTGCGGCCGGTGAGCTGGCGCGCAGCAGAACCTGCGGCGTACCGGAGCGTCTCGATCGAGACGGAGGCGCCGAGCCCGACGAGCGCGATGGTCGCGACAGGCGAGACCGACGACGACGAGGATCCGAGAGACGAGGCCGGCAACCTCGTCACCTCGTCGCGTCCGCCTGAAACGCCGAGACCCTTGAGCGCATCGGCCAGCTCGGGTGCATCCCACAGCAGGGTGGGAGCGTCGTCGCCCGTGCCGGGAACGACGCCGATGACGAAGACGTCGGCTGCGGTGAGTTCGGATGAGACGGAGAGCTTCGGAACGGTCATACCAGCCACTTTATGGGAGTCCGGGCGGCACGTTCGCTGTCAGCATTCCCTCGAAGGGCGTGGCGTCGACCGCCCGTGCCTAGCATTGAAGGATGTCCGAACCCGCAGACCTGTACGAGCTTTCTCCCGGTGCCACGGGTATCCCGACCGGCCTGCCGCTGGTCGCCGGCCTGACCGGCTTCGCCGACGCCGGATCGACGGTCGCGCAGCTGACCCAGTACCTCACCGAGTCGCTCGAGGGCGAGATCGTGGCGACCTTCGACGCCGACGTCCTCCTCGACTACCGGGCCCGGCGCCCCATCATCACGTTTGACCAGGATCACATTTCCGATTACCAGGCGGCGACGTTGACGCTCCGCCTCATGAAAGACGAGATCGGGCAGCCCTTCCTGCTTCTCTCCGGCTTCGAACCCGACTTCCGCTGGAACCAGTTCACGAGTGCCGTCATCCAGCTGATCCAGCGCTACGAGATGGCGACGACCACCTGGGTGCAGGCGATCCCGATGCCGGTGCCGCACACGCGCGAACTCGGTGTCACCGTCTCCGGCAATCGCACCGATCTCATCGAGTCGCTGTCGGTCTGGCGCCCGACGACGCAGGCACCGGCCAACGCCCTTCATCTCGTCGAGCACCGGCTCACCTCGGGCGGTCACCCCACCGCCGGGTTCGTGCTGCTCGTGCCGCACTACCTCGCCGACACGGAGTTTCCCGACGCTGCGGTGACGGCGCTTTCGAGCATCAGCGCAGCGACCGGCCTCATCTTCCCGACCGACGACCTGCGTGAGCAGGGCCGCGACTTCCTGGTCAAGGTCGACGAGCAGGTCGCCGGCAACACCGAGCTGAGCCGTCTCGTCGAGACGCTCGAAGAGCGCCACGACACGTACATGGAGGGCAACCCGCTGCCGTCGCCGCTCGTCGGCCTCGACGGGCAGGTGCCGAGCGCCGATTCGATCGCCGCCGAGCTCGAGAAGTTCTTGGCCTCGCGCCCCCGCGACGACGAGGCGTGACCTGACGGGTCGGTAACCTGGTCGGGTGAATTCCAAGCGCGCCTGGCTCGTCTGGGGCGCAGCCGTCTTCGCCTACGTGGTGGCCGTGCTCCAGCGCTCGTCCCTCGGAGTCGCCGGCGTCGACGCCCAGCACGTCTTCGACATCTCGGCGTCGACCCTCTCGACTCTCGCCGTCGCCCAGATCGTGGTTTACGCGGCTCTGCAGATTCCCGTGGGCGTGATGCTCGATCGTGTCGGGCCGCGCGCGCTGCTGGTTGTCGGCGCCGCGGTGCTGGCTCTCGGCCAGACCGTCGTCGGCGTCTCGCCGCCCCATCTCGGTCTCGCCATCGTGGGACGCATGCTCGTCGGTGCCGGTGATGCGCTCACCTTCATCTCGGTGATCCGGCTGCTCCCGTCGTGGTTCCGCGGCCCGATTCTGCCGCAGGTCTCGCAGTGGACCGGCAACATCGGCCAGGTGGGGCAGATCCTCTCCGCCGTCCCCTTCGCGGTCGTGCTGCACTCGCGCGGCTGGTCTCCCGCGTTCCTCAGCGCCGCGGCCGTCGCCGTGCTCTCGGTGATCGTTCTGCTCGGCGTGGTGCGCAACGCACCGGCGGGGCAGGTCGGGCAGCCGGTCGTCTCGTCGTGGGCCACCGCGGGCAGGCAACTCGTCGAGAGCGTGAAGAGGCCGGGCACCCGTCTCGGATTCTGGTCGCACTACGTCACTCAGTCGTCGGGCACGACCTTCAGTCTGCTGTGGGGTGTTCCCGCGCTGGTCGGCGGTCTCGGATTCTCGAGGGGCGAGGCGTCCGGGCTTCTTGCGCTGCTCGTTATCACCGGCGTCGTGGCCGGGCCGATCCTCGGTCTCCTGAGCGCGCGGTTCCCCCTTCGCCGCTCGAATCTCGTTCTCGGCATCGTCTCGATCATCGGCCTGGTGTGGACGGCCGTGCTGGCCTGGCCGGGGGTTCCTCCGCACTGGCTGGTCATCGTGCTGGTGGTCGTCCTCGGGGCCGGTGGGCCGGGATCCTTGATCGGGTTCGACTTCGCGCGCACCTTCAATCCGCTTCGAAGCCTCGGTGTCGCGAACGGCATCGTCAATGTCGGAGGATTCCTCGCCAGCTTCGTGATGATGTTCCTCATCGGGGTCGTACTCGACGCGGTTCACTCTCACGGTGTCGCGGTGGGCGACCCGTCACCGCTCTTCTCGTGGTCGGGCTTTCGCATCGCCTTCCTGGTGCAGTACGTCGTCATCGGGCTCGGCGTCGCCGGTCTCATCGTCGATCGGCGTCGCACGAGGCGCCGCATGCACCTCGAAGAAGGAATAGAAGTGGGACCGGTCTGGGTTGCACTGTCACGAAGGATGCGCGCTCGCGCGGGGCGCTGACGACTTGTTCCACTACCAGGATCCCGCGGCCCTGTAAACGGTTCGGCCTGCGGCGTGCAATAATTACTCACGGACCCTTTCCTGTCTTCGGCGAAATGTCGAGGGCTTGACATGGGTCCTAGTTCTGCCGAAAAGCGGAGTTCTGCCTGTAAGCGGAGTTCGGCCTGAAAGCAGAGTTCTGCCTGAAAAGACAGACAGTGCCCAATTGATGGCGCCAGGGGGCGTCTTCGACCCGGATCAGTGACATTGGGCACCTCCCCAGCTTTACGAAGCCCGAGTGAAAGGTGCACCAATGGCTACTCGCACCAAGGCCACCGTCGCCGACGAAACCGTCGAGACCTCCACTACTACCGAGACCGACGCCGCTACGGCCCCGGTCAAGAAGGCACCCGCCAAGCGGGCGCCCGCCAAGAAGGCACCGGCCAAGGCGGCGACCGCGAAGGCGGCCCCCGCCAAGGCGACCAAGAAGACGGCCAAGAGCGACGACGACGAGTCCGACGTCGAACCTGCCGCCGAAGCCGTCGAGGCGGTCGACGGCGACGACACCGAGTCGACCGACGACAGCGCCGACACCGCGGTCAAGGCCGCCGAAGAGGTTCTGCCGACCGGGGCGCTCGTCATCTCGCAAGACGACGACGACGAGATCCCCGTCTACTCGTCGACCATCACCGGCGCCACCGCCGACCCGGTCAAAGACTATTTGAAGCAGATCGGTAAAGTCGCGCTGCTGAACGCGGCCGAAGAGGTCGAGCTCGCCATGCGCATCGAGGCGGGTCTGTTCGCCGACGACAAGCTGGCCAACTCGACCGGGCTCTCGAAAGAGCTCGAGCGCGAGCTGCGCTGGGTGTCGCGAGACGGCCAGCGTGCCAAGAGCCACCTGCTCGGCGCCAACCTCCGCCTCGTCGTCAGCCTCGCCAAGCGCTACACCGGTCGTGGAATGCAGTTCCTCGACCTGATCCAGGAGGGCAACCTCGGTCTCATCCGTGCGGTCGAGAAGTTCGACTACACCAAGGGCTTCAAGTTCTCGACCTACGCCACCTGGTGGATCCGTCAGGCGATCACGCGCGCCATGGCCGATCAGGCGCGCACCATCCGCATCCCCGTACACATGGTCGAGGTCATCAACAAGCTGGCCCGCGTTCAGCGTCAGATGCTTCAAGATCTCGGCCGCGAGCCCACTCCCGAAGAGCTCTCGCGCGAACTCGACATGACGCCCGAGAAGGTCGTCGAGGTGCAGAAGTACGGCCGCGAGCCGATCTCTCTGCACACCCCGCTCGGTGAAGACGGCGACAGCGAGTTCGGTGACCTCATCGAAGACACCGAAGCGGTCGTTCCGGCCGACGCCGTGGGCTTCACGATGCTGCAGAAGCAGCTCGAGTCGCTCCTCGACAGCCTCTCCGAGCGCGAAGCCGGCGTGATTCGCATGCGCTTCGGCCTCGGCGACGGCATGCCGAAGACTCTCGACCAGATCGGCGACACCTTCGGCGTGACGCGCGAGCGCATCCGTCAGATCGAGTCGAAGACGATGGCGAAGCTTCGTCACCCGTCGCGCTCGCAGTCTCTCCGCGACTATTTGGAATAGGCCGAAAGCGTCCGCGGCACCGGACCTCCGACAAGCTCCGGCCGTCCGGCGCTGCTCCCGCTTTGGACCGCCTCGAGTAAATCGAAAGCGTTCGACCGCCTCGAGTAAACCGGCATCGCGTTCACCGAAGCCGACGACCCTAGGAATCCGATGAAGTACGTTCTCCCCATCCTCCTCGGGCGTCTCGTCCGCATCATCGCGAGAGCCCGAGGGGGCGGGTCGGCGTATCCAGGCTACCTGGTGCTCAAACTGCTTCCCTCGTTCCTCACCGACGTGACGAAGCAGTTCGACCGCGGCGTGCTCTTCGTGCTGGGCTCGAACGGCAAGTCGACGACCACGCACATGCTCTCCGACGTCTTGCGGGCGCACGGGCTCCGGGTCTTCACCAACCCGACCGGTGCCAACCTGCCCCAGGGCATCGCGTCGGCGCTGCTCTCCGAGGTAAGCATCTTCGGCAAGCTGCAGGCCGACGTCGGCGTGCTCGAGGTCGACGAGGCGTTCGCCGTCGAGCTCTCCGGGCACCTCCACCCGTCGACAGTGCTCATGCTCAACGTGCAGGTCGACCAGCTCTACCGCTTCTACGAGACCTCTCGCGTCGCCGACATGATGACCGACACGGCCGCCACAGCGGGCACCCACGTCGTCACCAACCGCGATGACGAGTACCTCGGCCCGTTCACGAGCAGCACCCTCGACGTCACCCGCTTCGGCGCGTCCACCGAGCTCGTGGCCGGGGCGCCGCACGGCCTGCAGAACGCCTCCGCCTTCGGCGGCAAGACCGAAGGATCCGCGCCACTCCACGCCGAAGCCGAGGTCAGGGCGCTGTCGGCGCAGGGTGCCACCATCGCGCTGAGCCGAGCGACGGGTGGCGGATCCTCGTCCCTCGAAATCCGCCTCCCCGCCAAGGGCCTGCACTACGCGGTCGACGCGGCCGCGGCCATCCAGACGGCGCGTGTCGCGCTCGGCTCCGAGTTCGACGAGTCGAAAGCCGTGGCGGCATTCGCCGCGATGAAGCCTGCCTATGGGCGTGGCGAGCGACTCAAGATCGGCACCGACGAAGCCGAGTTCGTCATGTTCAAGAACGCGGCGAGCCTACAGCTCAACCTCGATGCCCTCACGGACGCCCCCGAGCAGGTGCTGCTCGCGATCGACGAGGGCACGCCCGACATCTCGTGGATCTACGACGTCGACTTCTCGTCTCTCGACCACGTCGACGTGGTGTCGGGGGAGAAGGCCTGGCAGATCGCGCTCCGCCTCGAGCACGCCGGCATTCCGATCGGCACCGTCGAGCCTCGCATCGAGAAGGCCATCGAGCTGATGAAGGCGCTCCCGGCCCCCGCCAGCAAAACCAAGAACTTCATCGTCAACTACGAGCAGATGATGATCGCCCGCAAGATGCTCGGCTACCCCGATCTGGAGAAGCGCGCATGACCACCCTCTCCCTTCTGCAGCTCTACCCGGAACAGCTCGGCGTCTCGGGTGACGGCGGCAACGTCGTGGCTCTGGCCGAGCGCGCGCGTCGGGCGGGCCTCGACGTCGAGCTCGTCGAGCACCGGCCGGGCGATTCCCTCCCCGTGGGGGCCGACCTCGTCGTGATCGGTTCCGGGCCGCTATCGACGCTGCGTTCGATCCACTCGGATGCCCTCCGGTTCCGTGAGGCGCTGAGCGATTGGGCGGACTCCGGTGTGCCGGTCGTCGCCATCGGAGGCGGCATGGAACTCCTCTCGCAGGGGATCTCCGGCGAAGGTGCCGACCTCGAAGGCCTCGGGTTCTTCGATGCCTCGGCCCACCGCGGAGCAAAGCGTCGAGCCAACTACTTCCGAGTCGAGACGGCGTACTCGGGGCCCTCGCTCACGCTCTTCGGGTTCGAAGACCACGCGACCCGGTTCGAGCTCGCGGCCGGCGCCTCAGCGTTCGGCACGGTCATCACCGGAGGCGGCAACGGCGACGGTGCGGAGGGGGTGTCGCGCGGATCCTCGTTCGGAACCCAGCTCAAGGGCCCGGTCCTCCCGCTCAACCCGCAGTTGACGGATCGCGTTCTCGCCTCGGCCGTCTCGCGGATCGGCGGTGTCTATGACGCAGGGCCCGCGCACGCGACCCTCGACGAGTACGCCCGTCAATCACGTCTCGTGATCGAGAAGAACTTGGAGCGCGCCTTCAAGGCGATGTAGCCGAACGGCAAGCTCGCGTCGAGTCGATCACGGCAGAAGGCCCGCACTCCGAGGAGGAGAGCGGGCCTTCTTGGTGAAACGAAGACTAGTGGGCGGTGAGCTTGGCGGTTTCGTCGAGCCACTCCAGCGCGTTCGGCTGCAGCTTCTCTTTGAACTTGGCGCCATGGTGAGCGCAGAACAGAAGCTCACCCGTCGCCATCGTCGCGCGAATGTACGCCTGGGCTCCGCAGCTGTCGCAACGGTCGGCGCCGGACAGCTGGTACTGGGGGCCGAGCTCATCGACGGCGTTGTGGTCGGTGGCCATCTGAGACATGTGATGCTCCTCCAGAACGGTGGTGCGTGGGTAAGTAGATGCCATCAAAACACGCGAACGTTTCGTTTGTGCGACATTTGGGCCGATTTCGCTCGCCGCGAAGCGAATCTCGTCTCCCCAATCCGGGGGCGGCTCCCAGACCGCGTCGGAGGGGGTGTCGGAGGGTGAGAGAACACTGAGCCCCGTATTCTTGAATCGGTGCGTGTCCGGGTCTTTTCTTTTCGGGCCGCGTGCCGTTGTCGCCAGAAGGAGTCCCGTGGCCGCCGCTGCATCCGATTATTCCGCCCGTCACCTCTCAGTGCTCGAGGGCCTCGACGCCGTTCGCAAGCGGCCGGGCATGTACATCGGCTCCACCGACTCGCGCGGCCTCATGCACTGCCTTTGGGAAATCATTGACAACGCCGTCGACGAAGCGCTCGGTGGGCACGGCTCGTCGATCGACGTGATCCTCCATGCCGACGACAGCGTCGAAGTCCGCGACACGGCGCGAGGCATCCCCGTCGACATCGAGCCGAAGACCGGGTTGACGGGCGTCGAGGTCGTCTTCACGAAGCTTCATGCCGGCGGTAAGTTCGGAGGCGGATCCTACGCAGCGTCCGGTGGTCTGCACGGGGTCGGCGCGTCCGTCGTCAACGCGCTCTCGGAGCGGCTTGACGTCGAGGTCGACCGTGGCGGCAAGACGCACGCGATGTCGTTCCATCGGGGCGAGCCCGGCACCTTCGACGACGGTACGAACGCCCCCGCGCCCGACGCCCCCTTCGCGCCATTCGAGAAGGGGAGTGTGCTCCGGGTGGCCGGTAAGGCCGCCAAGGGGGCGACCGGCACTCGGGTGCGCTACTGGGCCGACCGTCAGATCTTCACCAAGGGCGCGGCGTTCCGACTCGAAGACCTCGTCAGCCGGGCCCAGCAGACGGCGTTCCTCGTGCCGGGCCTCGCGATTCGCATTCGCGACGAACGCCCGATCACGACGGCCACCACCGAAGACGGCGAGCCCGTCGAGCAGCTGTTCTCGTACGAGGGCGGCATCTCGGAGTTCGCCGACTTCCTCGCCACCGACAAGGCGATCACCGACACCTGGCGACTGCAGGGCACCGGCAAATACACCGAGACGGTGCCGGTGCTCGATGACAAAGGCCACATGGTGTCGACCGAGGTCGCACGGGAGTGCGAGGTCGACATCGCTCTCCGCTGGGGCGACGGCTACGAAACGGTCACCCGCAGCTTCGTCAACATCATCGCGACGCCCAAGGGCGGCTCGCACCAGGCCGGGTTCGACGCGGGGTTGCTGAAGTTCCTCAAGCAGCAGGTCGACGCCAACGCCCGTCGCCTCAAGGTCGGCACCGACAAGCTCGAGAAAGACGACATCATGGCGGGGCTCACCGCCGTGCTGACCGTCCGGCTGCCCGAACCGCAGTTCGAGGGCCAGACGAAAGAGGTGCTCGGCACCCCGGCCGTGCGCGCCATCGTGTCGAACGTCGTCGCCAAGGCGATGGCCGACCTGTTCGCCTCGACCAAGCGCGACGACAAAACGCAGACGGCAGCCGTGCTCGACAAGATCGTCGTCGAGATGAAGTCACGCATCGCCGCGCGCGCCCACAAAGAGACCCAGCGCCGCAAGAACGCGCTCGAATCATCGTCGCTGCCGGCCAAACTGGTCGACTGCCGCTCGAACGACGTCGGCACCAGCGAGCTCTTCATCGTCGAGGGCGACTCGGCGCTCGGAACGGCCCGTGCTGCCCGCAACAGCGAATACCAGGCCCTCCTGCCGATCCGAGGCAAGATCCTCAACGTGCAGAAGGCCTCTGTCAGCGACATGCTGTCGAACCTCGAGTGCGCGTCGATCATCCAGGTGATCGGCGCCGGCTCCGGTCTCTCGTTCGACCTCGACCAGGCACGCTACGGCAAGGTCATCATCATGAGCGATGCCGACGTCGACGGCGCCCACATTCGCACCCTGCTGCTCACCCTCTTCTTCCGCTACATGCGCCCGATGATCGAGGCCGGCCGGGTCTTCGCCGCCGTGCCCCCGCTGCACCGCGTCGTCGTCATCAACCCCGGGTCGAAGCCGAACGAGACGATCTACACGTACTCCGAGCAAGAGCTGCAGGGCGTTCTCGCCGGCCTGAAGAGAACGAACAAGAAATACCAGGATCCCATCCAGCGCTACAAGGGCCTCGGTGAGATGGATGCCGAGCAGCTTGCCACCACCACGATGGACCGCGCCGGCCGCATGCTCCGCCGCGTCAAGGTCGAAGACGCCGAGAACGCCGGCCGGGTGTTCGAGCTGCTGATGGGCAACGACGTCGCGCCCCGCAAGGAGTTCATCATCGAGGGTGCCGGGCTGGCGCGGGAGCGGATCGACACGTAGGGGGTTGGTGCGGCTGCTGCTGCTGCTGGCTAAGCGACGCGCATCGGCCAACCCGACGCGGCGCGCCACGTCGAAAAGGCCGAACCGCGTCACTTCACCCGCACCAACCTCGGCCGCACGGCTAAGTGACGCGAATCGGCCAACCTCGCGCGCCGCGGCGGTGTAACACCGGCCGATTCACGTCACCTCGCCCGGCACCAACCCCGCCACACGGCAAACCGACGCGCATCGGCCAACCCGACGCGGCGCGCCACGTCGCAAAGGCCGAACCGCGTCACTTCACCCGGCGCCGACCTCCGCCGCACGCTAAACCGACGCGAATCGGCCGACCTCGCGTGCCGCGGCGGTGTGACATCGGCCGATTCACGTCACCTCGCCCGGCGCCAACCCCGCCACACGCCAACCCGACGCGCATCGGCCAACCTGACGCGGCGCGCCACGTCGCAAAGGCCGAACCGCGTCACTTCACGCGGCACCAACCTCGGCCAGACGCCAAACTGCCGCGAAGCCGAAGCTACGAGACGGCGCCGCCGATCGATCCGACGACCGTGTCGAGCGGTGTGCCCGAGGCATCGCGCCGCACGAGCGTCTCGGGCAGCTTACGGACACCGCCGTCGGCGGCCACTGCAATGGCGGGAGCCACCCCGACCCACGCCACCGACAGACCGTCTTCGCCCTTGAGTAGAGCGTGGGCCCGAACGCCACCCGTGGCACGACCCTTCGCGGGGTAGTCGGCGAAGTCGCTGATCTTGGCCCGGCCCGGGTCGGCCCCGGCGATGGTGGCAGCGGACGTCGAGATGGTCGCGACGACGGCGGATGCCGTGGCAGGGACGGCGCCGAAGAACAGCACGGTCGCCCGGGCCGCCAGCGAGATACCGGCGACACCGCCACCGGCCGTGCCCTGGGGGCGAACGAGGGCAGCAGGGTAGCGGAGCAGCTGCGTCGAGGTCGTGACGAACACGAGCTCGTCGGAGTCGGGGCCCTGTGCCACGCCGACCACGGAGTCGCCGGGCTTGAGCGCTATCACGGGGAACTCCGGTTTCGACGGCCAGGCCCCCGGCGTGACTCGCTTCACGACGCCCTGAGCCGTGCCGAGAGCGACCGGGTCGGCGGAGTCGAGCGAGACGAGGGCGAGCACCTTCTCGGAGGAGGGAGAGCTCGCCGATGAGAGGCCCAGATAATCTTTGACCGGCACGCCCGCGCCCAGCTGCACCGACGTCGGGGGAGCGGCCGGCAGGTCGACGGGCGAGAAGCGAATGAGACGACCGGTCGAGGTGACCGCGCCGATCTCGGCCCGCGTCGTCGTGGTGACGCTGGACCGGATCGCGTCGTGCTTGGTGCGGCGCGACGGGGGGACGGGCCCGGCGCCGGACTCTGTGTCGGCGGCCGCGGGATCCTGGAGGTCGACTCGGAGAAGACGACCGGTCGTCGAGAGATAGACGCGCGTCGGGACATCGGCGACCTCGACGACGGGGGCGTTCTTGCGAGTCGAGGCGACCGACGGCGCTGCCTCGGTGAGGAGTGTGCGGCGCGGGGTGCCGTATTCGTCGGCGATGTCGGCGAGTTCGCTCGACACCAGCGCGCGCAGCTTGGCGGGATCGGACAGCAGCTCGCGAAGCGACGCGATCGCGGCCAGCAACTCGTCGCGCTCCGCCTCGAGCTCCATCCGGCTGAACTTCGTGAGGCGACGCAGCCGGAGCTCGAGGATGTACTCGGCCTGCAGGTCGGAGAGATCGAAGACCTCGCGGAGCCGCGTCTTCGCGGCCTCGGAATCGTCGCTCGTGCGGATGACCTGGATGACCTCGTCGATGTCGAGGATCGCGATGAGCAGGCCCTCAACGAGGTGGAGGCGGTCTTCGCGCTTCTGCAGGCGGTAGCGGCTACGTCGGGTGACGACCTCGAGTCGATGCGCGACGTAGACCTCGAGGAGCTCTTTCAGACCTAGTGTGCGGGGCTGCCCCTCGACAAGCGCCACGTTGTTGATGCTGAAGCCGTCTTCGAGGGGCGTGTGCCGGTAGAGCTGCTCAAGCACGGCCTCGGGGCTGAACCCGGTCTTGATGTCGATGATCAAGCGCATGCCGTGGTGGCGGTCGCTGAAGTCGTTGATGTCGGAGATGCCCGTGAGCTTCTTCGCGTTGACGCCGTCTTTGACCTTCTCGATGATCTTCTCGGGCCCGATCATGTAGGGCAGCTCGGTGAAGACGAGCCCCTTCTTGCGGGCCGTGAGGTTTTCGATCGAGACCTTGGCGCGGACCTTGAAGCTGCCGCGCCCGGTCGCATACGCGTCGCGGACTCCGGCCAGCCCGGCGATGGTGCCTCCGGTCGGCAGGTCGGGCCCGGGCACGAAGGCCATCAGGTCGTCGAGGGTCGCCTCCGGGTGCTCGATGAGGTGCCGGGCGGCTCCGATCACTTCGACAAGGTTGTGCGGCGCCATGTTGGTGGCCATGCCCACCGCGATACCCGAGCCGCCGTTCACGAGGAGGTTCGGGAATGCGGCGGGCAGCACCTCGGGCTGCATCAGCTGGTTGTCGTAGTTGGGAACGAAGCCGACGACGTCTTCGCCGAGCCCCTCGTTCATCGCCATCGCAGCGGGGGCGAGTCGAACCTCGGTGTAGCGGGCGGCGGCGGGCGGGTCGTCGAGCGAACCGAAGTTGCCGTGCCCGTCGATGGTCGGCAGGCGCATCGTGAAGTCTTGCGCGAGTCGCACGAGGGCGTCGTAGATCGCCGAGTCGCCGTGCGGGTGGAGCTTGCCCATGACCTCGCCGGTGACGCGAGCGCTCTTGACGTGACCGCGCTCGGGGCGGAGGCCCATCTCGCTCATCATGTAGAGGATGCGGCGCTGCACCGGCTTGAGCCCGTCACGGGCGTCAGGCAGGGCGCGGGAGTAGATGACCGAGTACGCGTACTCGAGGAACGACCCCTGCATCTCACTCGAGACATCGATCTCTTCGATGCGCTCGCCCGTGGGGGAGGAGCCGGTGCTGTCGGTCGTCGTCATGAACTCTCACTGCAGGGGGATCGGGGGCGAAACCGGCGGCCGAGCGCTGTGCCAGACTGGGGCCGATGAGCACCATGGTACCGGCGAGAGACCCCTCGGCCTGGAGCCTGGCCGACGTTCTCCCCAGCTGCGTAGCGGCACTCAGGGGTGTGGAGAACAGGTTGGGGTTCGCGCCGGCGCGCCAGGTGATCGTGCTGATCGTGGACGGGCTCGGATCCTCGGCTCTGAAGCAGCGCGCCGGCTACGCGCGCACTCTGGCAGCGGCCGCGACGCCTCTCTTCTCTGGTTTTCCGACGACGACGGCCTCGTCGATCGCCACGATCACCACCGGTGTGCTGCCCGGCGAGCACGGCCTGGTCGGCTACAGCGTGCTCGACCCCGAGCACGATCGGGTGGTCAAGCAGCTGTCGGGCTGGGATTCGCGGATGGATCCGGCGACCTGGCAACGCGTGCCGACCATCTTCGAGCGGGTGACCGCTGAGAAGAGCACAGAGACGAGCGCAGGATCCGACGGCTCGCCCGGCCAGAACATCCGCGCGTTCGCAATCGGCCCCTCCCGCTACGCCCACTCCGGTCTCACGAAGGCGATCCTGCGCGGCGCGGAATACCGCTCGGCCGAATCGGTCGAAGCACGGTTCGAGGCGGCGGGCGCGGTGCTCCGCGAGGCTGCGCCCTCGCTGTCGTACCTCTACGTTCCCGAGCTCGATGTCGCCGGTCACAAGTACGGGTGGGAGTCGCCGCAGTGGTCGGCCGCCCTCGAGCTCGTCGACTCGCAGCTACGCACCCTCGTGTCGGGCCTCAAGCGCGATCAGGCTGTCGTGGTCACGGCCGACCACGGCATGGTCGACATCAACCCGGCGAAGCACGTTCTTTACGGCCACCGCCCCGAGCTGGTCGAGGGCGTGCGGCACTTCGCGGGAGAGCCGCGCTGCCTTCAGCTGCACTTCGAGCCAGGCCTCGACGACGCCGCTCGCTCGAGGCTCGTTGCCGCCTGGCACGAGTCGGAGGACGCCCGCTCATGGGTGGTGACGCGCGACGAAGCGATCGAGGCCGGGTGGTTCGGCCCGGTTGATGCGTCGGTGAGGCCCCGGATCGGCGATCTGCTCGTCGCCGCACGAAAGGGCATCGCCTATTACGCCGACGCCGACGTGCGTGGCCGCGGCATGGTCGGGCAGCACGGGTCGTGGTCGGCGGAAGAGACGCAGGTGCCCTTGGCGCGCTTCGGGGCGTTCGCGTAGGTCGGCACGGTTCGGTAGGGCGGTGAGCGGCGCATCGCCTGCTTCCTGAATTGAGGTGCGCTGTCACCACTCAGGAGGCCATGGCACTCATTCAGGAGTGGGAGGCGGCAGCGTAAGGCCGTCAGGATTCACCGACTCGTATTCACCGGAGTTCAGGTCGCCTCCGAGAGGGCACCTGAATTCAGGAGCGCCGGCCGACTCCGATGGCCGCGAGGCGCTCGTGCGGATCGTCGGGGCGATGCGGCGGGCTGGCGGGCTGGCGGGCTGGCGGATCCTGACGCCTAGAACACCGCGACTACGAGACGTCGTCGGCCCGCATCGGCATCACGAACCCGTCGCCGCGAACGCATCCCAGAACGCCGTCCCCGCCGCCACACCACCGCTCGCGTGCAGCCGCACAGCAGCCGTTTCGGGTTTGCGCGCCGCCTGCGCGGCGATCGACGCGTCGAAGGCTCGACCGAAGTCGAGGCGAGGCACCCGGGCCGTGATCGAGCGGAGGTCGGCCTCCTGCCACCGCGACGCACCGTCTCCCCGCACGTCGAGTGTCGTCGCGAGTTCGAGCAGGTAGCCCTCCACGTCGAGCGCCGGGTCGACGGAGCGCCACATGTGCCGCTCTATGATTTCGCGCACCCGCTCCGAGCGCGCAGGCGACCAGCCGGCTCCCGCCCCGAAGACCGCCGCGACTGCACCTCCGGCCTCCTCGAATGCGACCTCGTGCGCATCGAAGTGCGACGCGACCCCGGCATCGTGCAACATGGCCGCGACGAAAAGGAGCTCCTCGTCGAAGGCGCGCCCCTCGTCGCGGGCCAGCAGCGAGGCCCATGCCCACGAACGTACGGAGTGGTTCACGAGGTCGGGGGAGAGCCAGCGGCGGGCGACATCGAGGGAAGCCGCTGCGATCGGCGTAGGCGGCGTGAGGAGATCGGTCATGTCCTCACCGTAGGGCGACACGAAGCCGACCACGACTGGCAGGCACGCCACTGAGCGTCGGCATCCTGCCAAAGGGCGCCCCGAGGAAACTCAGACCGGGTCGTCGTCCGAGCGGGCACCGAAGACGATCTCGTCCCAACTCGGCATCGACGCGCGACCCTTGCGGCCGCGCGACTGGATCGACTTCTGTCGAGGCTCGGGCGCCGGAGACGAGGCCGGCGCCTCGGATACTCGTCGCCCATCGGGCACGACCTTCGGTCGGAGGACGGCAGGGCGCACAGGCTCACTCGACGTCTCGGACTCGCTACCGTCGTCGAACTCGTCGAGCGGAAGGTCCACGACCCGGATCGAGCCGGTCGAGGGATGAGCGGCGCGAGACGGGGAGTCGTCGTCGAAGCGCGCGGCCTCGCGTTCGCCTCGGCGTCGACGCAGGGCCTCGAGCAGGTCGGCGGTCTGATTGTGCGACGACTCGCTCTCGGGGGCGCGGTTCATCGCAGCCACCGACGCGGCGCTCCAACCGTCACGGGCACGCGCAGAGGCAGAACCGACCGAAGGATCCGGCACGACCGTCTCGGGCACATCCGGCAGAGGCTCGAACGCGCCGCTGTCGAACCGCCCCGTGTCTCCGGTGTGCTCGTCGGAGCCGGCCGCGGCCTCGGTGTCAACCGAACCCCGGGTCTGCGGCTCGGCCTGGGCTGCTACCGCGCGGAGGCGGGGCACGAGGCTCGAGTGGTCGGCGTCTTGACGGGAAAGAGTGTGGGCGTCTCCGGCGTGCGGGGCGAGAGACTGTTTCTTGGGCTCGAAACGCCAGGCGGCGTCGCGCTCCACCTCGCTGGTCGTGTAGGTGACACGGATGATCCAGCCGACCGAGGCGTCTTTGAACGCCGTCCATTCGCGGTCAGTGGCACTCGACTCGTCGAGGCGCGAATCGATGACCTCGCCGAACCGCGAGGACTCACCGAGGGCGTCCACGCCACCGGCGACGCTCACCGGCACGGATCGGGCCGATTCGAGCACAAAATTGCGCTCGTCGAGCACAGGGCCTTCGAAACGACGCACGTAGACGACGTCGGCACCCGTCTCGTCGGCGACCTGCTGGGCGGTACGGCCGGCGCGAATGCTCGACTGGATCTCACGGGGCGAGACCTTCTGCACGACGGGGGCCTGGTCGGGCCCGGCCTGCCGCAGTTGCGACTGCAGGGACTGCGTGACGGGCAACCGGAATTCGCTCCCGGCGTCGGTGGCGACGAGCAGCGCGCCGCTCTCCACTCCGATGACCTTTAACTCCTGCATGCCTCACGCCTTCCGCCGTCGCGATTCACCAGTGAGGATGCCACGGAACTCCCGGAATTCCGGGGAATAACGCGGGCGCGCCGCAAGTTCATTTGCTGCGGCGTGAGACGACAAAGACGGCCGCGCGGGCTGGTTTGCTATTGATCATCGATTGGTGCAAACTGTGCCCGCCGATTTGGGTATCAGACCCTGATCTTCGGGCGAATATGATTACAGAACTGGATGGGCATGGCCACCGACTACGACGCACCTCGAAAGAACGACGACGATTCTGAGTCGATCGAGGCGCTGAAAGAGCGGGTTCCCGACAAGATGTCGGGTGTGGTCGACGTCGACGACGCCGACAACCCCGGGAGCTTCGAACTCGCCGGGCAAGATCTCAGCGACCTCGACCTCGAGGTCGTCGTCTTGCCCCCTCAGGCCGACGAATTCACCTGCGTCGAGTGCTTCCTGGTGAAGCACCGCTCGCAGCTCGACCACGAGACCAAACTCGGGCCTATCTGCCTGGAGTGCGCGGCCTGATCGCGTCGATCGCGAGCGACAACCGCTCCGGATGTCTCGTCGAGACGAGCCAGTAAGGAGCCGGGTCGCTGGGGTCGGTCAGCCCGATCTTGATCACCGGCTTGACCCAGCCGCGAAACAAGGTCCACGCACGAGCATCGAGACGCACACCGCGTTCGGCCGTCGCCTCCTCACCCGAGAAGGCGGCGGCCGCTCCTATTTCACCGGGATAGAGAATGGCCCGGCCGGCCCGGAAGCCCTCCTCGGCGACCGTCAGCACGGGGGAGCCGAACCAGAGCGCCAGCCCGAATCCGACGAAGAGGGCGATTCCGACACCCCAGCCGACGGGCACGTTGATGGGTAGGAAGACCAGCACCGACGCCGGCACCACGAGCAGGAGAGCCACGAAGACTTGCGGGGGCGGGGAGAGGCGTTCGCGGTACGAGGTCATGAGACTATTCGACCAGACTTCTGCACTACCCTCGACACGTGACTCAGAGCCTCGACGTTCCCTTTGCCCCACTGGGCGAGGTCGAAGCCCCGTTCTACGCCCACCCGGGCGACGCCGGGGCCGATCTCACCAGTCGAGAGGCCCTCACACTCCTCCCCGGAGAGCGGGCGCTCATCTCGACCGGCGTCTCGATCGCCCTCCCCGACGGGCACGTGGCCTTCGTCGTACCCCGCTCGGGTCTGGCGGCGAAGCACGGCATCACAGTCGTCAACTCGCCCGGCACGGTCGACGCGGGCTATCGCGGCGAAATCAAGGTGACCCTCCTCAACACCGACGCCCGCACGCCGTTCGACATCGCCATCGGAGACCGGATCGCGCAGCTCATCGTCATGCCGGTTGTCCGAGCCACGTTCGTTCCGGTCGACACCCTCCCCGAGAGCGTCCGCGGAGAAGGCGGATTCGGTTCGACGGGTACGAGCGGCTTCAGCGTCGCCGCAACGGCCTACGGTGTGGCAAATGACGCCGGCACGACCGGCAGCACCACCGACACGACTACGGAAGGCACCAAGTGAGCAGAAAGAGCCGCCGCGAGGCAGCAGCACTCGGAGAGACGGCGTCGGTCGACGCCGTCGAGCTCGAGACGACCGAGGTCACGGAGGGTGACGAGGTAGTCGACCTCGTCGAAGCTGAAGAAGCCGAGACCGACCTCATCCTCGAAGACAAGTCCGCCCCCGACGACCGCGCCGAGGAGGGACCGCTCGACGAGAGCGAAGCCAACCCGGTGCGCCCGTACGTCGACCTGGGCGGCGTCAAGATCGTTCCCCGCGAGGGGCTCCACCTCCGACTCGAGGTCGAGGAGGGTTCCAAGCGCGTTGTGGCCGTAGGCCTCGACTTCGCCAAGTCGACCCTGCAGGTCCAGCCGTTCGCGGCCCCGCGGTCGACGGGCCTCTGGCACGAGATCCGCGAGCAGATCGCCGACCAGATCCGCAAGCAGGGTGGCACGACGGCCGAGGTCGACGGCCCCTTCGGGCCGGAGATCCGCGCCGAGATCCCGATCGCGGCGGGCTCCGAAGGCGCCGTCCCCGGGCAGACCACCCGACTCGCACGCTTCGTCGGCGTCGACGGCCCCCGCTGGTTCCTCCGCGGCGTGATCGCCGGAGACGCGACCGTCGACCCGGAGGCCGCCGAGAAGATCGAAGAGCTCTTCCGCAGCGTCGTCGTCGTCCGTGGCACCGAGCCGATGCCGCCCCGCGACCTCATCCCGTTGCACATGCCGAAGTCGACCCCGGGCGACCCCGGCACGACGACGGTCTGATCCGGTGACGAGCGACTCGCACGGCGTGCAGCCGGAGGCGAACGGCACGGGTGCCGACGAGGCTCCTGCGGCGACGCTGAGCGGGCAGCTCCGTGCCGCAGCCCAGCGGGCGGGCATCGGCAAGGTCGCGCCGGGCGAGGTGCCGACCGGCCATGCTCTGCTGACGGCGATCGGGGGAGTCCGCGGCCTCATCGAGTCGATTCTCCCCGGCCTTGGCTTCCTGGTCATCTACACGATCACGCACGAGCTCCTGCCTTCGGTGCTGGCGCCCGTCGCCCTCGGCGTCGTGTTCGTCGTGGTCAGGGCCGTGCAGCGAGGCCCGGTGCCTCAGGCAATCGCGGGGCTCCTCGGGATCCTGCTCTCCGCCCTCCTCGCCCTGATCTCGGGGCGCACGATCGACAACTTCATTCCCGGCATCGTCATCAACTCAGTGTCGGCGCTGGTGCTGCTGGTCTCGCTCGCCGCCCGCTGGCCGCTGATCGGAATCGTCGTCGGGCTCCTCACGAACGAGGGCTCGGCCTGGCGCGCCGACCGGGCGAAGCGCCGCGTGCTGACGCTGACGACGTGGCTGTGGGTACTCCTGTTCGGCATCCGCCTCGCCGTCGAGGTGCCGCTCTTCCTCGCCGGCGACGTCGCGCTGCTCGGTGCCCTCAAACTCCTGCTCGGCGTGCCATTCTACGCCGCGATGCTCTGGGTGACGTGGTTGCTGGTGCGGACGGTGTATTCGGCCCGGTCGGCCTCTGACGTGGCTGCCGACGGCGCTGCGCCCGGATCCTGATTCGAGTGCTAGATTTGTCTTGACATCAAGATAGATCGTTGGGTTCGAATTTGAGCCTCCGGCCGGTCCGCCCCACACGCACGGACTTAGGCTGGCCTTGCTGGTGGAGCTCCTCGCTCCACGGCGAAGATGGGGCGAGTCAGCGCAAGGGAGACGGCACGTGTCAGACGTAAACAGTTTCGGCTCGAAGAGCACCCTCACCGTCGGTGAGAAGACGTACGAGGTCTACCGCATCGACGCGGTACCCGGCTTCGACAAGTTGCCCTTCAGCCTCAAGGTCCTGCTCGAGAATCTCCTTCGCACTGAAGACGGTGCGAACGTGACCGAGTCGCAGATCAAGGCCCTCGGGTCGTGGGTGCCGTCGGCCGACCCCGACACCGAGATCCAGTTCACACCGGCCCGAGTCGTGATGCAGGACTTCACGGGCGTGCCCTGCATCGTCGACCTCGCCACGATGCGCGAGGCGATGGCGGATCTCGGCGGCGACCCCACCAAGATCAACCCTCTGTCGCCGGCCGAGCTGGTCATCGACCACTCCGTCATCGCCGACCTGTTCGGCAGCGAGAACGCCCTCGAGCGCAATGTCGAGCTCGAGTACGAGCGCAACGGAGAGCGCTACCAGTTCTTGCGCTGGGGCCAGACCGCGTTCGAAGACTTCAAGGTCGTTCCCCCGGGAACGGGTATCGTGCACCAGGTCAACATCGAGTACCTGGCGCAGGTGACGTTCACCCGCACCGTCGACGGCGTGCTTCGCGCGTACCCCGACACGCTCGTCGGCACCGACTCGCACACCACGATGGTCAACGGCCTCGGTGTGCTCGGCTGGGGCGTCGGCGGCATCGAAGCCGAGGCCGCGATGCTCGGCCAGCCCGTGTCGATGCTGATCCCCAAGGTGGTCGGCTTCAAGCTGTCGGGCGCGATCCCGACCGGCGTCACGGCGACCGACGTGGTGCTCACCATCACGCAGATGCTCCGCAAGCACGGCGTCGTCGGCAAGTTCGTCGAGTTCTACGGCGAGGGCGTCGGAGCAGTGCCCCTCGCGAACCGCGCCACGATCGGCAACATGAGCCCCGAGTTCGGCTCGACCGCCGCGATGTTCCCCATTGACGACGTCACCCTCGACTACCTGCGCCTCACCGGGCGCAGTGACGAGCAGGTCGCTCTCGTCGAGGCCTACGCCAAGGAGCAGACCCTCTGGCACGACCCCTCGGTCGAGCCCAGCTACTCCGAGTACCTCGAGCTCGACCTCGCGACCGTCGTGCCGTCGATCGCCGGCCCGAAGCGCCCCCAAGACCGAATCGAGCTGTCCGTCGCCAAGAGCCAGTTCGAGATCGACCTCGGCAACTATGCCGACGCCGAAGCGCACTCGGGCGTCGACGAGGCCGTCGAGGCGACGTTCCCGGCGTCCGACCCCGTCGGGCTCACGCCCCAGGACGAAGACACCGCGCACGAACACAGCCACACGCACGCCTCGTCCGCCACGCCGTCGCACGCCTCGAAGCCCTCGCCGGTCACCCTGGCCGACGGATCCGAGTTCACGCTCGACCACGGCGCCGTGGCCATCGCGGCCATCACGAGCTGCACCAACACCTCGAACCCCTCGGTGATGCTCGCGGCCGGGCTGCTCGCTCGCAACGCCAGCAAGAAGGGCCTCAAGGCCAAGCCGTGGGTGAAGACCACCCTGGCTCCTGGCTCCAAGGTCGTCACCGACTACTACGAGAAGGCCGGTCTGACCAGCTACCTCGAAGACCTCGGCTTCTACACGGTCGGCTACGGCTGCACCACCTGCATCGGCAACTCAGGGCCGCTCCTTGACGAGATCTCCACCGCGGTGCAAGACAACGACCTCGCCGTCACGGCGGTGCTCTCGGGCAACCGCAACTTCGAAGGACGCATCAACCCCGACGTCAAGATGAACTACCTGGCGTCGCCGCCCCTCGTCATCGCCTACGCTCTCGCCGGCTCGATGAACTTCGACTTCGAGAACGACGCGCTCGGCACGGGATCCGACGGTACCGAGGTCTTCCTCAAAGACATCTGGCCCGAGGCAGCCGAGGTGCAGAAGACGATCGACGAGTCGATCGACACCGACATGTTCACCCGCGAGTACGGCGCCGTCTTCGACGGTGACGACCGCTGGCGCTCGCTCCCGACGCCCGAGGGCGCGACCTTCGAATGGGACAGCGAGTCGACCTACGTTCGCAAGCCCCCGTATTTCGATGGCCTCACGATCGAGACGACCCCCGTCGTCGACATCACCGATGCCCGCGTGCTGGCGAAGCTCGGCGATTCGGTGACGACCGACCACATCAGCCCCGCGTCGACCATCAAGGTCGACAGCCCGGCCGGCCGGTACCTCGCCGACCACGGCGTCGAGCGCAAAGACTTCAACAGCTACGGTTCGCGCCGCGGCAACCACGAGGTCATGATCCGCGGCACGTTCGCGAACATCCGTCTCCGCAACCAGCTCCTCGACGGCGTCGAGGGCGGTTACACGCGTGACTTCACGAAGCCCGACGCCCCGCAGTCGTTCATCTACGACGCCAGCGAGAACTACCGCGCCGAGGGCACCCCCCTCGTCGTGCTCGCCGGCAAAGAGTACGGCTCCGGCTCGTCGCGCGACTGGGCCGCCAAGGGCACATCGCTCCTCGGCGTCAAGGCCGTCATCACCGAGAGCTTCGAGCGCATCCACCGCTCGAACCTCATCGGAATGGGCGTCGTGCCGCTGCAGTTCCCGGCGGGCGAGACGTGGGAGTCTCTCGGGCTCGACGGCAGCGAGTCGATCAGCATCTCCGGCCTCACCGCCCTCAACGAGGGCACGACCCCGAAGACGGTGCACGTGGTCGCGAAGCCGACGGCGCATTCCGCCGAGGGCAAGGCCGTGGTCGAGTTCGACGCAGTCGTTCGCATCGACACCCCGGGCGAGGCCGACTACTACCGCAACGGTGGCATTCTCCAGTACGTGCTCCGCTCGCTGGTGTAGGTCAGTAGTCCTCCCGACGGACGCCCCGCCACTCCCCATTCTGGGAGGGTGGGGCGTTCGTCCGTTGCCAGGCGACGAAGCCTAAACTTCAGGTGGGGTTATACCCGTGCCCCCGGAAAGCGAGACACATGAGCCTCCTCGAGACGATCCACGAGCCCCGCGACCTCGATGGGCTGAGTGATGAGCAGATGCTCGTGCTGGCCGCCGAGATCCGCCGGTTCCTGGTGACAGAGGTGTCGAAGACCGGAGGCCACCTCGGCCCGAACCTCGGCGTGGTCGAGCTCACGCTCGCGATGCACCGGGTCTTCGACTCGCCGAAAGACGCCTTCGTCTTCGACACGGGCCACCAGTCGTACGTGCACAAGCTCGTCACGGGGCGTCAAAACTTCTCCGACCTACGCCTCAAGGGCGGCCTGGCCGGCTACCCGCAGCGCAGCGAGTCGGTGCACGACATCGTCGAATCGTCGCACGCCTCGTCGTCGCTGTCCTGGGCCGACGGCATCTCGCGCGCGTTCACCCTGACCGGTCATGGCGACCGCCACGTGGTCGCGGTCGTTGGCGACGGTGCCCTCACCGGGGGCATGACGTGGGAGGCCCTCAACAACATCAGCGACGACAACACGCGCCGCCTGATCATCGTCGTGAACGATAACGGCCGGTCGTACGCACCGACCATCGGTGGCATGGCCAGGTTCTTGAACTCGGTGCGTACCGCTCAGGCCTACCGCGATATGCACGTCTCCTCGAGAGCGGCTTTCGATCATCTAGGATCCCCGGCGCGCGCGTTCTACCGGGGCGTCCGGGGCGGCCTCCACGGCTTCCTCAGCCGCTTCACCAACAACGACGCCCTCTATTCGAACCTCGACATCAAGTACATCGGCCCGATCGACGGTCACGATCAGAAGGCGATGGAGGAGGCCCTGCAGCAGGCGAAGAACTACGGTGCTCCGGCCATCGTGCACGCCATCACGCAGAAGGGCCGGGGGTTCGAGCCCGCGCTCAAAGACGTCGCCGACCAGTTCCACGCCGTCGGCCACATCGACCCCGAAACCGGCGAGGCCCTTGAGACGTCGAGCGCTCCGGGCTGGACGAGCATCTTCGCCGACGAAATCGTCTCGATCGCCGACCGCGATCGCACCGTCGTCGGCATCACCGCGGCGATGCTGCGCCCCGTCGGCCTCCATCGCTTCGCGGAGAAGTACCCGAAGCGGGTGCTCGACGTCGGAATCGCCGAGCAGCACGCGGTCGCCTCGGCCGCGGGGCTGGCATTTGGTGGAATGCACCCGGTCGTCGCTCTCTACGCGACCTTCATCAACCGGGCCTTCGACCAGGTGCTCATGGACGTCGGCCTGCACAAGGCCGGAGTCACGTTCGTGCTCGACCGGTCAGGGGTCACCGGCCCCGACGGGCCCAGTCACCACGGCATCTGGGACCTCGCCATCCTGCAGGTCGTCCCCGGCATCCGCATCGCCGCGCCCCGCGACGGCACCCGCCTTCGCGAAGAGCTCCGCGAAGCGGTCGCCGTGACCGACGCTCCCACCGTGATCCGGTTCCCCAAGGGCGAGGCGGGCGACGACATCGACGCCGTCGAACGTCTTGACGACGGCGTCGACGTCCTCGCCCGCGGCGACCGACCCGACGTTCTCATCATGGCTGTCGGCCCGATGGCCCGGCTGGGGCTCGACGTGGCAGCTCGACTCGCCTCGCAGGGCATCGGCGCCACGGTCGTCGACCCCCGCTGGGTGGTTCCCGTGCCCCGCAGCGTCGTCGACCTGGCCGCCCAGCACCGCCTCGTCGTCACCCTCGAAGACGGTGTGCGGGTCGGCGGCATAGGCACGCGCGTGCGTCAAGATCTGCGCGCCGCCGACGTCGACACCGCGGTCACGGAGCTCGGTCTGCCCGACGAGTTCATCGACCACGCCTCGCGCGCCCAGATCTTCGAGGCCGCCGGCCTCACGGCCCAGGCCGTCGCGCGCGACGTGACGGCCATGGTGCTGGGGTCGAAGCTGCCTGTCGCCCGACCCGAGGGGTCGTCGCCGTCGACTGGCTCGTCGGCTTCGATAACGTCGGCCCAGCGCAGTTCGGCCGACGCCGAGTAGCCCGCACACCAAAGTGCCCGAATCGCCGTCCGATCTGATGATCGGCGCCGATTTGGGCACTTTGGTGTGGAGGCTCCAGGTGCCTAGGCCGCACCGACCCCGCGGATGAGCGGGTCGTGGAACGCCCGGCCTCGAACACGCTCGGACGCACCGACTCGGTCAAGGTAGGGAGTCGCGCCGCCCATCTGGAACGGCCAGCCAGCGCCGAGGATCAAGCAGAGGTCGATGTCTTCGGGCGCCGCGACAACACCGCCGTCGAGCATGCGACCGATCTCGTCGGCCAGGCCGTCTTCGATGCGGATGCGGAGCTGCTCTTCGGTCAGCGCTTCGCGCTTCTCGCCCGACCCGGATCCGCCGACCAGCTTGACCGCCTTGGGGTCGAAGCCCTTGCGGTTGCCCTTCGAGTCACGCTCGAAGATGTGACCGAACTCGGCGAGGCGGTGCAGGGCCTCGCTCTCGAAGAAGCGCTCGGGGAAAGCGGCGTGGTGCGTGTCGAGCACGTGCGCGCCCACCGTCAGCCCGACCAGTTCGAGGAGCTCGAACGGCGTCATCGGCAGTCCGAACGGGGCCGTCGCACGATCGACGACTTCGAAGGGTGTGCCGGTCTCGACAGCGTGCATCGCCTCGCCGAGCAGCTTTGCGAGCACGCGGTTGACGACGAACCCCGGTGCGTCGGCCGTGATGACGGCGTTCTTGCCCAGCGTCTTCGCCACGGCCATCGCGGTCGCGAGCGTCTCGTCGTCGGTCGAGGGGGTGTTCACGACCTCGACCAGCGGCATCACGGCCACCGGGTTGAAGAAGTGGAAACCCACCAGACGTGCCGGTTCAGTGAGCACCGATCCGATGGCCGACACCGAGAGCGACGACGTGTTGGTCGCGAGCACGCACGACTCCGACACGACCTTCTCCACGCGCGAGAAGACGTCCTGCTTGACACACAGCTCTTCGAAGACCGCCTCAATCACCCAGTCGCAGTCGGCGAAGTCGGCGATATCGGTTGTTCCCGAGATCAGGGCCTTGAGGCGGTTCGACTCGTCGGGCGAGACGTGGCCCTTCGCCTGCAGTTCGTCGATGGACGATCGGATGCCGTCGACACCTCGCGAGACACGGGCCTCGTCGATGTCGGTGATGACGACGGGAACCTTGAGCTTGCGCACGAAGAGCAGGGCGAACTGCGAGGCCATGAGCCCGGCGCCGACGATGCCGACCTTGGTGATCTTCCGGGCCAGGTCGGGGGAGGGCGCGCCGGCCGGGTGCTTGGCACGCTTCTGCACCAGATCGAAGGCGTAGATCGAGGCACGGAACTGGTCGCCCGAGATGAGATCGGCCAGCGCTTCGTCTTCGGCGGCGAACCCCTCGTCGCGGGTGGCCTTCTTCGCCCCGGCGAGAAGGTCGAGAGCGGCGTACGGAGCCTTCGCGACCGTGCCGATCCTCTTCTGAACCGTCTTACGAGCGATCGCTATAGCCGCGTCCCATTTGACGGCACGCTCGATCTTGCCCGGCACGTGGGGCCTGGCGACTTTGACCGCCCCGCTGATGACGCCGTCTGCCCAGCGGATGCTGTCTTCGAGGAAGGCGGCCGAGCCGAACATCACGTCGGCGATTCCGAGTTCGAGTGCCTGTCCGGGTTTCAGCGTGCGGTTGTTCTTGAGAGGGTTCTCGACGATCACCTTGAGGGCGTTCTCGATGCCGATCAGGTTCGGCAAGAGCCAGGCGCCGCCCCAGCCCGGGATGATGCCGAGGAACACCTCGGGAAATGCGAGGGCCGGTGCTGCCGAGTCGACCGAACGGTAGTCGGCGTTGAGGGCGATCTCGAGACCACCGCCGAGGGCGAGCCCGTTGATGAACACGAACGTGGGCACTCCGGCATCGTGAAGCTTGCCGAGAGCGTCGTGGCCGAGCCGGGCCATCTGCCGGCCCGCCTCGCGCGAGGGGATCTGGCCGACCTTCGACAGGTCGGCGCCGGCGGCGAGAAAGTAGGGCTTGCCGGTGACGGCGATCGCCCGGATCTCTCCGGAAGCCGCACGGGCCCGGAGAGCATCGAGCGTCTCGGAGAACTCGACGAGAGTGACCGGCCCGAGCGTCGACGGGCGCCGGTGGTCGCGATCGTTGTCGAGAGTGACCAAGGCCAGGATGCCGCCAGAGGGCAGAGCCACATCGCGCACGTACGAGTGCGTGACGACCTCGTCGCGCGAGAGTTCGAGAAGGAGCGAGGTGTCGGTCACTTGGTCTTCTTCTTTCCGTCGAAGTGCGGGTTCTCCCAGATGACGCTTCCGCCTTGACCGAGGCCGACGCACATGGCCGTGAGCCCGTAGCGGACCTCGGGGTGCAGCTCGAACTGGCGGGCGAGCTGGATCATCAGGCGGACCCCCGAGGAGGCCAGCGGGTGGCCGACCGCGATGGCGCCGCCCCACGGGTTTACCCGCGGATCGTCGTCGTCGATGCCGAAGTGATCGAGGAGCGACAGCACCTGCACCGCAAACGCCTCGTTGAGTTCGAAAAGGCCGATGTCGTCGATCGTGAGGCCGGCCTTGCGAAGAGCCTTCTCGGTCGAGGGAACGGGACCGATTCCCATGATCTCGGGTTCGACTCCGGCAAAGGCGAAACTCACGAGCCGCATCTTGGACGCCAGACCGGCACGCTTGGCTGCGTCTTCTGACGCGATCAGCGAGACCGTGGCGCCGTCGTTGAGGCCGGAGGAGTTGCCGGCAGTGACGCGTCCGTGCGGACGGAAGGGTGTGCGGAGCGTCGCGAGACCCTCGAGAGTCGTCTCGGGTCGAGGAGCCTCGTCGCGGTCGGCGAGCCCCCATCCGGCTGCGGAGCGGACGGCGACCGAAACGAGGTCGGGTTGGATGTGACCGTCACTGTAGGCCTGAGCGAGCTTCTGCTGAGACCGGTACGCGAAGTGGTCGGAGCGCTCCTTGGTCAGCGACGGGAACCGATCGTGAATGCGCTCGGCGGTGTTGCCCATGTTGAGGGCCTCGCCGCTCACGAGCTTCTCCGCCACGAAGCGGGGGTTCGGGTCAGCATCGAATCCCATCGGGTGGCGGCCCATGTGCTCGACGCCGCCGGCCAGCGCGAAGTCGTAGGCGCCGAAGGCGACGGCACCCGCGACGGAGGTGACGCTCGTCATCGCTCCGGCGCACATGCGGTCGATCGCGAACCCCGGCACGGATCGGGGCAATCCCGCCAGCAGGGCCGTCGTGCGGCCGAGAGTGAGCCCCTGATCGCCCGTCTGCGTCGTCGCGGCTATGGCCACGTCGTCGATGTCGGCCGGGTCGAGACCCGGGTTCCGGTCGAGCAGCCCCCGCATGGCCTTGACGACGAGATCATCGGCCCGGGTCTGCCAGTACATTCCCTTTTCGCCGGCTCGCCCGAACGGGGTGCGAACCCCGTCGACGAAGACGACTTCTGTTCTGATGGCCACATTGCCTCCTGAATCGACTGCGCCTGTTGCAGACGCCAACGGCTCGATCCTAGAAGCGGCACCTGTGGGCCAGTAATCGACTGCGCTTATCTACGAAGCCGATTCCGAGCCCTGCGCGAACGATTGGTGAGCCTCGACAAAGGCCTGCAGGATGGCGGGGGCCGTGGCCGCGATCTGCCACTCGCGCGCACCGGCCTCGCGCAGACCTTCGCCGATGTGGGCCAGGTCGAGAACCTCGGGCGCCTCCCACGCGACTCGTCGCAGGTGGTCGGGAGTGAGGAGGTTCTCGACCGGGATCGACATCGCCTCGGACATGTGCTGAAGGCGCGGACGAGCGGCTTTGTAGCGGGCGTCACCCTCGGGATTACGGTCGGCCCACGAGCGGGGCGGGGGGAGCTGATCGGTCGACGGCCCGCGGAGCGAGGGAAGATCGGTCGAGGCGCGGCCTCGTTCGAGAGCGGCCCACCAGCGGCCCAGCTCGGTGCGGCTCGCTCGACCGACGAACGACTTCAGAGCGCCGAGATCGCGCTTCGTGGCGGGGTTCTCGCGAACGGCCGCGATGATCGACGAGTCGGGAAGGAGACGACCAGCAGCGGTGTCGACTTCTTGGGCGTAGTCGTCTCGCGCCTCCCACAGCTCGCGAACGAGGCCGAGAGCACGCTGCCCACGCAGGGTGGAGAGACCCGTCGTGCGACGCCACGGCTCCTGGCGGGGAGGTTTGGCCTCGCGTCGCAGGGTCGCCTGGAACTCCTCCTCGGCGATCTCGACCTTCTCCTGCTCGACGAGCACGTCGTACATCGCGTCGCGGAGGTCGACGAGCAACTCGACGTCGAGGGCGGCGTAGACGAGCCAGCTCTGGGGGAGCGGCCTCGTCGACCAGTCGGCAGCCGAGTGCTCTTTGGCCAGGTGGATGCCGAGGAGCTCTTCGACGACGGCGCCGAGCCCGACTCGGGGAAGGCCTGCCAGGCGGGCACCCAGCTCGGTGTCGAAGATCCGCACCGGGTCGAGGTCGACCTCGCGGAGGCAGGCGAGGTCTTGCGAGGCGGCGTGGAAGATCCACTCCTCGTCTTTGATGACGTCGTTGAGCTCACGCAAGGATCCGAGAGCCGGCGGGTCGAAGAGGAACACCCCGGCGCCGCGGCGGAAGACCTGGATCAGATACGCGCGCTGCGAGTAGCGGTAGCCGGAGGCGCGCTCGGCATCGACGGAGACAGGGCCGTGACCCGTCGCGATGGCGTCGATGGCGTCGAGGTAGGCCTCGCGGGTCGTGATGACGTCGACGAACGCGTGGTCGTCGTCGGCGGCGGGAACGTGGTCGACGGGAGCCTCCTGAGGCGGGGTTTCTTCTTCGATCCTACTTGTCACGCCCGACCCTTCGAGAGGCCAGAAGCGTGACGCCCTCAGCGGTCGGCGGGAGACCGGCGAGGGTGCAGATGAGCTCGGCCCAGGCCCGCACGTGCGGGGCGAGGTCGGTATCGCTCGGCGACCAGGACGCGCGGAGCTCCAATAGCGCCCCGTCGCTCTGAGACGAGAGCTCGCCGTAGCCGCTCGACAGGATCTTCGTCGCCGTGCCCGAGGCCGACGAATAGGCGGCGCCGTTGGCACCGAGCGACTCGATCAGCCAGCTCCAGGCGACGTCGGCGATGAACGGGTCCAGGCCGATCTCGGTCTCGAGCGGGGCCTGGGCGAAGCTGACTATGCGCCAGGGGCCTCCCCAGGGCTCGGGCTCTTCCGGGTCGTAGAGGACGATGAAACGTCCGGTGCCGAGCTCGGGGTCGGCGTTCTCGCCGACGCCGACGACGTCGGCGGCGAGGGCGAAGGCCGACGGGGCCAGCCCACTCGGGGCAGGGATCTCCGTCACGACGAGGTCGTCTCGCGCGTCGATGGCGCGAATGGCCTCCACGGCCTCGACGAAGGCCCGGGGGCCGGTCACAGCCGGTTCCTGAGGACGTGAGGGAGTATCGGACACGAGATGAAGATTAGGCTCCCGGCAGAACCGTGGCTCAGAGGCACGCCGTAGGTGACCTCGGTCGCTCAGGGCCAGCCGGCGCACGACCGGGCATTCTTGTCGACCCCTGCCGTGTCGGTCGAGTCGCCTGAGCTCAGGAGGCTTGCACCTTCCAGCGAGCGTAGAGCGACGACTGGTCGTCGATGAGCAGCTGATCGAGAGTAAGAGCCGACGCATCGAACCGTTCGGTGCCGAAGACGGGCAGGCCCGAGCCGATGACGATCGGCGAGGTCGAGAGGCACAGCTCGTCGACGAGACGGTCGTGTAAAAACTGCCCGGCGAGCGACGGCCCGCCCTCGCAGACGAGCGAGCGCAGCCCCTCGGCGTGGAGGCGCTCGACGATCGCGGCCGGGGCCAGACGACCCTCGGTGTCGGGGGCGACCAGGATGGTCGCGAGCCCGCAGAGCGAATCGCCAAGCGACTCGGTGACGCGTGCCACGGCCGACGAGGGGCAGATGACGACGACCCGATCGGCGCGCTCCGCGTCGATGCGGTGGCCGCTGAGGTCGCCCGAGCTCGTCACGACGACCAGCTTTGCGGTGGACGGCACCCGATACCCCTCAGCGCGAACACTCTTCGCCCCGACGATGACGGCGTCGGCGACATCGCGGATGGCCCGCAGGATGGCCCGGTCGGCCGGGTTGCTGAGAGTGTCGGAGGTTCCGTCGGTGCCCGCCGCGTCACCCGACACGGCGGCGATCAGGTTGAGCCGGAGCCACGGCGTCGTCGGCGGCGCGTACCAGCCCTTCAGCACCTCGTGCGTGTCGTCGGCGCCGACCTCGAGACGCGTGGCGACATCGGGGCCGGCTTCTCTCGACCGGTGCAGAAGGCGCAGGATCACGCGGCGGTCTTCTCGCGAATCTGCCGCTTGGCCCGCCCGAGCAGCGCAGTCATGCCTCGAATCCGCAACGGGCTCACGGCCTCCACGAGACCGATGGTCTGCGGATAGTCATCGGGCACGCCGAGCGCCTCGTCGACCGTCAGACCCTCGAGGCCCTGCGCGATGATCGACGCGAAGCCACGAGTCGTCGGCGACTCGCGCGGTGCGGTCGCATACAGGTGCACGAGGCCGTCAGTCACCTCGACGAAGATGAACACCGGCGACTGGCACTCCACGACCTGCTCGAGCAGATCGGGATGATCCGCATAGCGTTCCGGTAGCCCCGGCAGCTCGTTCGAGAACTCGAGGAGGAGCTGCAGGCGGTCTTTCACGGAGAGGTCGAGGAAGTCACGTTGGATCTCGGCCAGGGCCTCGGGGAGGGCCGGGCTGGATCCTTCGCCGTTGCTCGTCGGAACCGTGCTCATCGGGTGGTGGCCGCCGGAGCCTCACCGGGCTCGGCACCCGTGACGATCGGCACGCGCACGGCGGAGCCCCATTCCGTCCATGAGCCGTCGTAGTTGCGGACGTTCTCGAAGCCCATCAGGTGGTGCAGCACGAACCAGGTGTGGCTGGAACGCTCGCCGATGCGGCAGTAGGCGACCACCTCGTCGTCGTCTTTCAGCCCGGCGCCGTCACGGTAGATCGCGTCGAGTTCGGCGAGGGGCCTGAAGGTTCCGTCGTCGGCAGCGGCCTTTCCCCACGGCACGTTCTGCGCGCTCGGGATGTGACCGGCGCGCAGGGCGCCCTCCTCGGGGTAGGCGGGCGCGGTCGTGCGCGAGCCGTTGTACTCCTCGGGGGAGCGGACGTCGATCAGCGGGCTGCCGAAGTGGGCGAGCACGTCTTCTTTGTAGGCGCGGATGCCGGTGTCGTCGCGCTCGGGGACGGGGTACTCGACCGGGGTGATCGCGGGCTGGTCGAGGGTGTACTCGCGGCCCTCGGCCTCCCACTTCGCGCGACCGCCGTCGAGCAGGCGCACGTCTTCGTGGCCGAAGAGCGTGAAGACCCAGAGGGCGTAGGCGGCCCACCAGTTGTTCTTGTCGCCGTAGATGACGACGGTCGAGTCGCGCGAGATGCCGCGCTCGCTCATCAGCTCGGCGAACTTCTCACCCGAGATGTAGTCGCGCTGAACGGGGTCGTTGAGATCGGTGTGCCAGTCGACCTTGACCGAGCCGGGAATGTGACCGGTCTCGTAGAGCAGGACGTCTTCGTCGGACTCGACGACGACGAGGCCGGCCCGTGCGGCAGGGTCGCCGGCGAGCTTCTCGGCGAGCCACTCGGTCGAGACGAGGCGCTCGGGGTGGGCGTAGTCGCTGAACTGAGCGGACGGATCGCGATCGACAGGCATGGTTCCTCCAGACGTCGCCCGGAGGCGACACGTACGGTTACGGCGTGCGGCGTAGAGTTTCACTTCGCCGTCTGCGGCGGCAGTGTTTTTTCGCCGTCTCCGTCGACAACGCTAGACGGGCGCCATGTATGCCGCGCGGAGCCCGCGCAAAACTCTGACACAAATCTGACACGGAGAGGACGGCGCCGCCGGATGACCGACGAGAGCAGCCCCACCGCGGGCGAGGCGGACACCAGGATCCGAGACACCGTCTCTCTCACCGACCGCTCTCCCTCCATCACCGCCGCTGAGATCGTCGCCCACCTCGTTCCTCCCCGTCAGTTCGATGGCGCCTCGCTCGACAACTACCGCCCCGACCCCGGCTACCCGTCGCAGGCGGAGGCGGTCGAAGCGGTCCGCACCTTCGGCGACCAGGCCACGCCCGCGCGGGCCGGTTTCTTCCGCCGCAAGGCAACCGTGCCGAAAAAGCTCGGTCTCTACCTCGACGGCGGTTTCGGCGTCGGCAAGACGCACCTGCTGGCGGCGCTCTGGCACCAGACCCCCGGGGCAGCCGGCTCGGGCACGAAGTACTTCGGCACCTTCATCGAATTCACGGCCCTCGTCGGCGCGGTCGGCTACCGGGGAGCGGTAGCGCAACTCGAAGGCGCGACTCTCATCTGCATCGACGAGTTCGAGCTCGACGACCCGGGCGACACGATGATCATGACGAGACTCCTCGGCGAACTCGCCGACCAGGGAGCCCGGATCGCCGCGACGTCGAACACTCCGCCGAACGCGCTGGGGGAGGGCCGCTTCGCCGCAGCCGACTTCCTGCGCGAGATCCAGGCGCTGAGCGATCGCTTTCGCACCCTGCGCATCGACGGCACCGACTATCGACGCCGCGAGATCGAGGCGCACGCGATCGTGACGGGGGAGCTCGACCGTGCGATCGCATCCGCTCGGGGCGTCGTGTCGGTCGACGACTTCCAGGCCGTCGTCGAACACCTGTCGACAGTGCACCCGTCGAAGTACGTGAAGCTGATCGACGGCATTGACACGGTCGCTCTCCGCGACGTCGGCCCCCTCCATGATCAGACGGAGGCGCTCCGCTTCGTCGCGTTCGTCGACCGGTTGTACGACGCCCAGGTGCGCGTCGTCGCCTCGGGGCTCGCGCTCGACGAGGTCTTCGGCGCCGAGATGCTGGCGGGCGGCTACCGCAAGAAGTACCTCCGCGCCATGTCGCGACTGGTCGCGCTCACGCTTCTCTAGGCCCCGGCTCCCGCTTTCCCGGCGCTTCGCGCTCTCACGGCACCTTCGGGCCCAAAGGCCAGATTCGCGAAACGTGTTGTTTACAAACGGGCGAACCGTGTTACATCCGGGAAACATACGTGCGCACGAACCGAAACGTCGGGACGCCAGTATGAGCCGTATCCCGAGTCAGCACCGGTCGTCGCCCCTGCACTTTCCAGCGTCGTTCGGTCCGGGACACCCTGCACTGCACAACTGAGAGGTGACACCAGATGCTCGACCAAGGCAATACCGCCTTCATCCTGATCACGGCCGCCATGGTCCTGCTCATGACCCCCGGCCTCGCCTTCTTCTACGGTGGCCTCGTCAAGGCCAAGAGCGTCATCAGCATGATGATGCTCAGCTTCGGCGCAATCGGCCTCATCGCCGTCCTGTGGGTCTTGTACGGCTACTCCATCGCCTTCTCGAACGGCCCAACCGGCTCCAACGGAACCGACACGTTCATCGGCATCGACGGGTTCCTCGGCTTCGACCCGGCCATGTTCGGCCTCAACTCGCTGATCGGCCAGGAGGCCGCCTTCCCCCAGCTCGCCTTCGCCGCCTTCCAGGCGACGTTCGCCATCATCACTGTCGCCCTCATCTCGGGTGCGATCGCCGACCGCGCGAAGTTCGGCGCCTGGATGGTCTTCGCCGGCGTCTGGGCCACGATCGTCTACTTCCCGGTCGCCTCGTGGGTCTTCAACTTCACCCTCGGCAAAGACGGCTCGGTCGTCGACGGCGGCTGGCTCGCCGGTCTCGGCCTGATCGACTTCGCCGGCGGTACCGCGGTCCACATCAACGCAGGATCCGCCGGTCTGGCTCTCGCACTCGTGCTCGGCCGTCGCGTCGGCTTCGCCAAGGGCGCCTACAAGCCGCACAACCCTCCCTTCGTGATGCTCGGTGCCGGCCTCCTCTGGTTCGGCTGGTTCGGCTTCAACGCCGGCTCGGAGCTCGCTGCCGACGGCGTCGCCGCCCTCGCGTTCGTCAACACCCTCGCCGCTCCCGCCGCCGCAGTGCTCGGCTGGCTCATCGTCGAGAAGGTCAAAGACGGCAAGGCCACTTCCGTGGGTGCCGCATCGGGTGCCGTCGCCGGTCTCGTCGCCATCACCCCGGCGTGCGCCGCCCTCACGCCGTTCTGGGCGATCGTGCTGGGAATCCTCACCGGTGCCATCTGTGCAATCGCGATCGACCTCAAGTTCAAGCTCGGCTTCGATGACTCGCTCGACGTCGTCGGCGTCCACCTCGTCGGCGGTCTCGTCGGAACCCTCTACATCGGCTTCTTCGCGAACGACGTCGGCCTCGCCTTTGGTGGCGGCTTCCACCAGCTCGGCGTCCAGGCTCTCGCGGCCGTCGTGGTCATGGTCTACTCGTTCGTCTTCGCCTTCGTCATCGGCCTCGTGATCGAGAAGACCATGGGCTTCCGCGTCACGAGCGAAGACGAGGTCGCCGGCATCGACACGGCTGTGCACGGCGAGGAGGGCTACGTGCTCCTCGACGAGCGCGCCTAGCGCCTCACTCCCCGCCGGGCCCTCGGCCTACCGAATCGGGCAGATCCGCCGCACTCGCGGCAGATCTGCCCGATTTCGTCGGTTGAGGGCCCGGTGTGCACTCGAAGCCGAAAAGGAGCACGATCGAGCAAAGGCCCGATGAGGGGCCGAAGCAGGAGGTCGTCATGGCTCGCTCAGGTAAAATGATTCAGTTCGATCGCTACGGCGACGTCGATGAGCTCCACTTCGTCGCCCAAGAACTTCCCGTCCCCGACGACGACGAAGTGGTGGTCGAGATCGTCGCCGCAGGCCTCAACCACATCGAGAACTACATCCGGCAGGGCGACTTCCAGAGTCGCTTGCCGCTCGCGTTTCCGGCCAATCAAGGATCCTGCTTCGCCGGAATCGTCAAGAAGCGCGGCAGAGCGGTTCGCGACCTGTCAGTCGGCGCCGAAGTGATCGGCCACGCCGTCGGCGGAGGAGCCCACGCCACCTACATCGCCGTGCCCCGCACCGCCGTGGTGCCGAAGCCCCAGCGTGTCTCGTGGGAGATCGCGGGGGGCCTGTACCTCGCCGGTGCCACCGCCTACGACGTCGTCCGCGGGCTCGCTCTCGGTTCCGACGACGTCCTTGTGGTTACCGCAGCTGCCGGCGGCGTCGGGCACCTCGAGTGCCAGCTCGCTCTGGTCGCCGGGGCCCGCGTGATCGGCACCTGCAGCCCGCGCAACCACGACTACCTCCGCTCGATCGGCGTGATCCCGATCACGTACGGCGACGGCCTCGAAGAGCGCATCCGCGAAGCCGCTAAGGGCCCCGTCACCGCCTTCATCGACAACTTCGGCGGCGACAACCCAGCTCTGGCGAAGTCGCTGAAGGTGATCCCCAGCCGCTTCTCGTCGAGCGAAGACCGCCTCGAGACCGAGATGCGCTTCATCACGGTCGACCGCGACGACACCGAACCGGCCATGATCTTGAGCGAGCTCGCGACGATGATCGAAGAGGGCAGGATCCAACCGCTCATCTCCGGGTTCTACCCCTTCGACTACATCGTGCAGGCGTTCGCCGACCTGGGCGAGAAGCACTCGCGCGGCAAGGTGGTCGTCGGCATGCAACCCGTTGAGAGCGGAGCGCGATCGAGCTGGTACCTGTCGGGCAAGGCGCGCGACGTGCATTCGGCCTGAGGCCGCGGGCGCCGCGAGACGTCGCACGGTCTCGCAGACGCGCCGCGGCACGTCCGTGAGTCTGCATGACGTCTTGCGACAGACGTCAGGCGTCGGGCGTCGGGCGTCAGGCGTCGACAGATGCCTTGTCGGCCACAGAGCCGGTCGACGTCGAACGGGAGCCTCCGAGCCGGAACGACGCGCCGCGGTGCTCCTCGGGCAGCCGGTCGCCGCGCGCGAACAGCTTCTCGCGAAGCGACCCCTCCACGTATTCCGTTGGATAGGCGCCGCGGGCCCGCAGTTCGGGGATCACGTGCTCGATGACGTCCTCCCACGTGCCCGGCGAGACGGCGTACGCGAGGTTGAACCCGTCGACGTCCGTCTCGGCGACGAGCTGTTCGAGATGGTCGGCCACCTCGGATCCTGAGCCGACGAAGATCGGCCCGAGTCCACCGATGGCGCCGAACCGCGCGATGTCGCGCACAGTCCACTCCCGGCCGTCGAGCTTCGCCGACTCCTTGAAGTTCTCGATCACCGACTGGATCGCGTTGCCCTGCACATCGCCGATCGGCTGGTCGAGGTCGTACTCCGAGAGGTCGATGCCGGTCCAGCCGGACATGAAGACGAGAGCCCCCTCCTCGCTGGCGTAGCGGAGGTACTCCTCGTGCTTGGCGACGGCCTTCTCGTGGGTGTCGTCGGTGATGATCGTGAGCAGGGTGTAGATCTTGGCCGAGTAGCGGTCGCGGCCGGCCTTCTCGAGGGCGTCGCGGATCCTCGAGACCGTCGCCTTGAGCACGGCCGCCGTGGGAGCCGACACGAAGATCGCCTCGGCGTTCTCGGCGGCGAAGGCGACGCCGCGGGGTGAAGCACCAGCCTGGTAGATCACGGGGGAGCGCTGAATCGACGGTTCAGAGAGGTGGATGCCGGGCACCGTGTAGTTCTCGCCGCGGTGACCGATCTCGTGGATCTTGGCGGGGTCGGTGAACACGCCGCCCTCGCGGTCTTCGACGACGGCGTCGTCTTCCCATGACCCCTCCCACAGCTTGTACAGCACGTCGAGGTACTCACTGGCGACGTCGTAGCGGGCGTCGTGCTCGAGTTGATCCTCGTGGCCCATGTTGCGCGCCGCGCTCGGCAGGTAGCCGGTGACGACGTTCCAGCCGACCCGCCCCTTTGTGAGGTGATCGAGCGTCGACATGCGCCGGGCGAACGGGTAGGGGTGCTCGTACGCCGTGCCCGCGGTCACGCCGAAACCGAGGTGCTTCGTGACCGCCGCCATGGCCGAGACGAGCAGCACCGGGTCGTTGACCGGAATCTGCGCCCCGTTGCGGATCGCCGCGACGTTGTTGCCGCCGTAGACGTCGTAGGTGCCGAGCACATCGGCGATGAACAGGCCGTCGAACGTGCCCGATTCGAGCAGCTTCGCCAGGTTCGTCCAGTAGTCGATGTCGTTGTAGTGCCGCGAACGGTCGCTCGGGTGGCGCCACAGCCCGGACGACTGGTGGGCGACGCAGTTCATGTCGAAGGCGTTGAAGCGGATCTGTCGGGTCATGGTCTCATCCTCCGTGGGTTGGGGCGGTTTGTCAGGGCGTCCGTAACGCGGTGTCACACGCGCGCAGGCGCTACTTCGAGTCGACCGGCAGCAGGATGTTTTTGACCTTCGAGTCGGTGCTCAGGAACGTCTGGACTCGAGGATCCTTGAACGCCGCGATCAGCTTCTCAACGTTGTCCGATTTCGCGTACTTGGTGCCGACGGTCAGCTGCCCGGCGAACTGGTCGGGGGCGGCGGGGGCGTAGATCTGCTTCGAGACCGGGATGCCCGCGGCGAGGTAGTACTCGGTGTAGCCGACGGCGGCGTCGAGGTCGTCGAGCGAGCGCGACTGGGCGGCGAAGTCGAGCAGCGTGAACTTCAGGTGCTTCGGATTCGAGGCGATGTCGTCCTGGGTCGCGTAGCCCTTGTCGATACCCGGCTTGAGGGTGATCAGACCGGCACGGTCGAGGATCCAGAGCCCCTGCGCCTCGTTCGCGGGGTCGGAGTAGAGCGAGATCGTCGCGCCGTCGGGAATGGCGTCGACCGTCTTCCACTTCGAGCTCCACAGGCCGAATCCCCAGCGGAAGACCGGGGTAGCCGCGGTCTCCTTGAAGTCGGGGTTCGCCTTGAGCACCTGGCTCAGCCAGAGCTTGTGCTGGTAGACCGTGCCTGCGACCTCGCCCTCGCTGACGGCGCGGTTCAAAGTGGTCGAGTCGGAGAGGCCCTTGAAGGCGACCTTGATGCCGTAGTCGGGGGCGACCTCTTTCGCGACGTAGTCGACGAGGGCCTCCTCGGCAGCGTTGCCCTCGGCGGTGGCGACGTAGAGCGTGGCGCCCTTCGTGTCGTTGGCGCTGGCCTCGGGGAGAAGGCGCGGAACGGTCAGGCCCGCTGCCACGGCGACGATGGCCACGGCCGCTCCCGCGACGTAGGGCCAGCGGCGGCGCTTGGTCAGGGTGAAGCCGTGGTCGGGGCCGCCTGACGTGGGGGGAGTGGTGTCGGAGGAAGACATGGCTGTGCTGCTTTCGGGTGAGAGGGGCGTGAATAAGGGAGGGTCAGGCGGCGACGCGGGACCGCCGGGCCGGAGGAACGTCGCGGGAGACCCTGCTGGCGAATCGGAGCCGCGGCGTCAGACGACGGGCGAGCCGATCGCCGGCGAACTGCACCAGGGCGACGAGCACGACGAGGATCACGATGGTCGCGAGCATCACCCGCGTGTCGAAGCGCTGGTAGCCGTAGGTGACGGCGACGTAGCCGATGCCGCCCGCGCCGATCGTGCCGGCGATCGCCGAGTACTCGATCATCGCGATCGTGTTGATCGTCAAGCCGCCGACGATCGAGGGCAGCGCCTCGGCCAGCTGTGCCGTCCGGATCACTTGCAGCCTCGACGCCCCGGCAGCGCGAGCCACCCGCGAGAACTCGGGCGGAACCCCGCGCAGCGCGTTCTCGACGATTCGGCTGAAGAAGGCGATGCCCGCAACCGACATGGGCACGACGGCCGCGGCGATGCCGATGTTCGTGCCCGTGACCAGCCGCGTGAACGGGATGATCGCGGCCATCAGGATGAGGAACGGCAGACTCCGCCCGAGACTCACGATCCAGCCGGTCAGCGTGTGCACGACCGGCTGCTCGAACAGCCCCCCGCGGCCGGTGTTGTGCACCAGCGCGCCGATCGGCACCCCCGCGGCCACAACCACCACCATCGTGATGCCGACCATGATGATCGTGTCGCCAAGGGCAGGCAGCACGAGGCCCGCGATCTGGTCGACGGGAACAAGATTCGAGTTGCTCACGCGACGACCTCCAGGGTCGGGTCGAGGGGCGCCGTGTCGATCAATTCCGAAGCCGAGGATCCGGCGGCACCCCGCTCGGGCTCGGCGCTCGCGGCGCCGACCGGGCCCCGGGGCAGCAGCCCCAGCTCGGCGAGGACGCGTCGGGCCCGCTCGACATCGCCCACCACCCCCACCGTGACCGTTCCGACGGTCACGCCGTCGACGACCTCGACCGCGGCCCCGAGCAGCGCCAGAGGGGCGCTGAGCTCGGCGGACGCGCGCACCAGCCAGTCGGTGGGCACGTCGGCACGCCCGTACGTGACCACGAGATACTCCTGGCCGTCGGCCGCACGGGCCGACGCGCGGTGCGGCTGGAGGTCGACGCCGAGACGGGATGTCGGATCCTGAAGCAGGTCGACGACCCGGCCCGACTCGGTGAACCGGCCGACCTCGAGACGGGCGACGGTATCGGCGATCTCGCGCACGGCGTCCATCTCGTGGGTGATCAGCAGGATCGACAGGTCGAGGTCGTCACGCAACTCACGGAGGAGCCCGAGGATCGAACGGGTCGACTCGGGGTCGAGGCCCGAGGTGGCTTCATCGGAGAGCAGGATCCGGGGGCGAAGCGCCAGAGCGCGCGCCACACCGGCTCGCTGCCTCTGCCCGCCCGAGAGCTGGTGCGGGTAGTGGTCAGCCTTGTCGCTGAGACCGACCCGGTCGAGCAGCTCGGCGACCCGCGCCTTCGACTCCGCCGGGGTGACTCCGAGGTAGTCGAGGGGGAGCGCGACGTTCTGGGCGGCCGTTCGACGAGAGAAGAGGCCGTCAGACTGGAAGATCGTGCCGATCGCCCGGCGGGCGGTGCGGAGGCCCTTCTCCGACGCCGCGGTCAGGTCGACGCCGTCGACGACGACGGAGCCCGAGGTGGGTCGTTCGAGGAGGGTGACGCACTGCGCGAGCGTCGACTTGCCGGCACCGCTTTTGCCGACCACGGCGGCGATCTCGCGCGGGCCGACTTCGAAGTCGAGGCGGTCGAGCACGACGGAGCGGGTGCCACCGTGCTCGTAGACCTTGCTGAGCTGGTCGATTCGGATCATGCGGCGACGGTAGAGCGTCTCGAGGCGCCGCACCGCTGTACGTCGCGGGGTGACGGGGTGTGACGCTCTGTGACGCGACTGCGGGTGTGGTCTGGCGCAGCGCTGTGTTCTTTCGCAACGGTGTGGTGCGAATTTGAGAGTGATCCGCGGCGCCTGCCTCACGATCGCCGCGTGTCAGGCCCCTACGACCCCGGATCGCTCGCAAAATGGCGGCCTCGCCCGGAGAAGTCACGGGCGTGTCGCCCGAAGGGCGAACAGTGGACACCGTGCCTGGAAGGCGAACAGTAAATACAGTGGGCGATACCGGACTCGAACCGATGACCTCTTCCGTGTGAAGGAAGCGCGCTACCAACTGCGCCAATCGCCCGTGGGACTCGTCGATACTACTGGATGAATCGAGTTCGAACCTATTCGTCGGCCCTGCGGGACAGTCGTCGAGACACGAATCAATCTCAGTTTGTACTTCGGGCGAACCATCGGATAGAGTTCCTGAGGTCGCAGAGATGCGGCAGAAACAACAACCAGGTGTCGTACGTCAGACACTTTGCGGATGTGGCGCAGTGGTAGCGCATCACCTTGCCAAGGTGAGGGTCGCGAGTTCGAATCTCGTCATCCGCTCGAGTGAAAGCTCACCCCGATCAGGGTGGGGTGGCCGAGAGGCGAGGCACCGGCCTGCAAAGCCGTTCACGCGGGTTCAAATCCCGTCCCCACCTCCAGATCCACCGGTTTGAGTATCTTCAAAGCCTCAGACGGACAACTGAATACATATGAGCGATTGGCGCAGCGGTAGCGCGCTTCCCTGACACGGAAGAGGTCACTGGTTCGATCCCAGTATCGCTCACCACCACAAACCCCCGATTCGTCGGGGGTTTTTGCTTTTCCCGAGAGGTCGGCCCGAAACGCACCGTATGGCTGCCGAGGCCCCCTCGTCGCCCATCGTGACGGTGGGCGCCGCAACTAGTCGCGTTTCGCAGGTTTAGTCGCGGCATTTCGCGACTAGACGTGCAAAACGCGACTACGAGCGCCGAGCGCCCTAGGCGTTCAGCCAGGCGTCGGCGTCGAGCCGGCCGTCGCGCTCGGGGAGCGACGCCCGGACGAGCTCGCGGTCGAGAGGCGAACGAAGGGCGGCCACGAGACGCTCAGCCAAGGCCTCCACCAGATGCCCGGGCAGCGACGCCCCGGCGTCGACCGGCACGACGCCGTGCCCGTGAGCGCGCAGCCACCCGGCAAGGCCGGTCTGGTCGGTCGTGACGATGGTCAGCCCTGCCGCCAGGCCTTCCTTGATCGGCAGGCCGATCTGCTCTCGCCAGCGGCCTTCGGGCACTGAGGGAGCGACCAGCACAGACGAGCGACCGACGATCTCGGTGGCTTCGTCGCGGGGGACCGAGCCGCGTGCATTCCGAGTCTGCGGAGACGCACGCACCCACGCGTCGACGACGTCACCGAGTGGGCCGCCGCCGATCACGGTGAGTCGCGCTCCGGCAACCCGTGACTCGACGAGCTCCCAGGCCTCGAGCAGCAGCCGGACGCCCTTGCGCTCGTCGAGCACGCCCAGAAACACCGCGCTGAGAGGCGATCCAGGCTGCCCCGGGCCGGCGGAGGGCAGTTCGAGCCCGACCCGACGGGGAATGCCCTCGACGAACGGAAGACGACGGTAGACGTCGGCGGCCGCGTCGCTCGCGAACGCGATCCGGGTCAGCGTCAGGCGAGCCGTGAGGCCGATCAGCAGACCGATACCCGAGACCAGGATCCGCGGCGGCGTCCGATCACCCCCGACGAGCGTCGCGAGCGAGCTGTTCTCCATCGCGTAGGTGCCGATCTCGCGGTGTCGACGTCGGAAGAGCCCCGCGAGCCGAAAGGCAACGACCAGGGCGAAGTGGGTCGGCCAAAGGCGGATCCAGAGCGGCTCGAAGACCTCGAGCCGAGTCGCCGACGTCGTAATCATTTGCCGAAGTGCCTCGAACCGGGTCACCCGGGTGAATCGGCTCCCGTCCACGGCATCTGCGACGGCACCCGGCAGCGAGTCGTCGAGATCGTACTTCGCCCCGAAGTAGAGCACCTCGGCCGGCACCCCGACCCGCTGCCGTTCGAGGTGCACGGCACGGAGCTCCGGCACGACTCTGATCACGCTGGCTCGACTTTGCACACCGGTATTCTACACGCGATATACAGTTAGACGCTGAGCTAGGCGCGCGGCATTCGGCGGCGCACGAGAGGTGCCTCGTCGAGCGGCTCGGTCTGCCACTCCGCCGCGAACGTCGACGAGACCGGGTCGAGCGTCACGATCAGCCGGTGGGGAGTTTCGACGAAGATCACATCGAGGCGCACGGTGCCGTTCGGCCCGTCGGAGGCGGCGACGGCCACCGCCTCCGAGAGGGCCCAGGATCCCACGCCGACGGTGGCGCGCAGGGTCTCGCCGCGGTCGACCAGCTCGACCGTGTCGGATCCTTCGCCGGCGTCGCCCGTATCGCCGGCCGAGCCGTGCCCGCCCGGGAGGTAGGCGACCGAGGTGAGCGTCGCGAGACGGTTGCCCGCCCCGGGTGTGAAGGTGCCCGAGATGCGCGTCGACGGGCCCGAAGCCAGGGGCAGCTCGAGCCCGGCGAGCCGCTCGGCCAGAGCATCGTCGGCCTCCGCAGAGGGCATAGAACCGTCAATGGCGGGCAGAAGGTGCTTCCAGACCGCGTCGAGCACGGCTTGCATGTCGGGGGTCTGGCCGGTGATCGCGATGACCACGTCGTACTCCGGCAGCACCACGGCGAACTGCCCGTAGGCTCCGTCGCCACGGTAGCCGTGTCGCGCCATCCAGAACTGGAAGCCGTAACCCTGACCCCAGTCTTTGTCGCCGTGGTTCGAGTTGTCGATGTGCGACACCGTCGCGTCGTCGACCCACGAAGCGGGCAGGATCTGCTCGCCCTCCCACACGCCGCGCTGCAGATACAGCTGCGCGAGCTTGGCGAGCGCCACGGTCGGTGCGTAGAAGCCGCTGTAGCCGAGTTGACGACCCGACGCGTCGGTCTGCCAGCCGACCTCGCCGATGCCGAGCGGATCGAACAGCCTCGGGCGCAAGTAGTCGGTCAGCGACTGGCCGCTCAGGCGCTGCACGATGGCCCCGAGAGTGAAGGTGCACGGCTGGTTGTAGCAAAACAGCGTGCCCGGCTCTTCGTCGGGCGGCATGAGCAGGAATCCGCGCACGAGATCGACCGGGTCGATCGAATACGCCCGCGCCACCGTCTCTTCGCGGTGACCGCTGGCCATGGCGAGCAGGTGACGCACCCGGATCCTGCGGCTCTTCTCATCCGTGATCTCGGCATCGAGCTCAGGAAAGTGGCTGATGACGGTGTCGTCGAGCGAGAAAAGACCCTCGGCGATGGCGAATCCGACGGCGGTCGAGGTGAAGCTCTTACTGATGGAATAGAGCAGATGCTGGCGTTCGGCGCTGTACGGCGCCCACCACCCTTCGGCGGCCACCTGCCCGTGGCGCAGCACCATGAGGCTGTGCGGTTCGACGCCGGCCGTCGATTCGAGGGCATCGACGAGAGCGGCGATGCCGGCCGCATCGATGCCGACGGCGGACGGGCGGGTGCGGGGGAGAGCGTCAGTGATCACACCCTCACGCTAGCGCTGCGGCCCCGAGACGGCCCTCGATTCCGACACGCACTACAGCCGTTGGCGAACATGGTTCGGCTGTGGGCGAGATGCCGCCTATAGTTACGGCGACCACCAGATCCGCGCGGGTTGCAAGCCGCGACACTTTTGCAGGAGAACACCATGGCTGCCGACTACGACGCACCCCGCAACGCCCCCGACGACGACGGTAACGACTCGATGCAGGCGTTCAAGGAGCGAGCTCCCCAGAAGGTCGGCCTCGTCGCCGACCTCGATGACGGCGACGCCTCGGGCGGGTTCCAGCTCGACGCCGCCGACGTCGACGAAGCTCTCGACGTCGTCGTGCTGCCGATGCAGGATTACGAGTTCACCTGCGTCGAGTGCTTCCTCGTGCGCCCGCGCGCCCAGCTCGATCACGAGACCAAGCTCGGCCCCGTGTGCATTGAGTGCGCGTCGTAAGAAAGCCATGCGCCTTCTGACAGAGGCGCGCACCTCCTGACAGAGGCGCGCAAGGGTGTGAAAGCCCCGTGAAAGCGGGGGAGCGCAGGATCCCTGTGGCCGGCAACGAAAGCCGGTCACCTCGGATCCTCATCCCCCTCTTTCACGAAAGGTCAGACATGACCACCTCAAGCGACTGGGCCGTCGAAGCCCACGGGCTCGTCAAGGTCTTCGGCGAGAACCGCGCGGTCGACGGCGTCGACCTCAGCGTCCGCGCCGGCACCGTCTACGGAGTGCTCGGCCCGAACGGCGCCGGCAAATCGACCACCATCAGCATGCTCGCCACGCTTCTGCGGCCCGACGCCGGATCGGCCACGATCTTCGGCCACGACGTCGTCAAAGAGGCGCAGGTCGTGCGGCAACTCATCGGAGTCACCGCGCAGTTCGCGTCGGTCGACGAGAAGCTGTCGGCGACCGAAAACCTCATCATCTTCTCCCGACTGCTCGGCCTGTCGCGTCGCGATGCCCGGACCAAGACCACCGAGCTGCTCGAGGAGTTCGGCCTCACCGAAGCCGCCAGCCGGCCGCTCGCGAAGTTCTCGGGCGGAATGCGTCGCCGTCTCGACCTCGCCGCAAGCCTCATCGCCCAGCCGCCGCTGATCTTCTTGGACGAACCGACCACCGGGCTCGACCCGCGCACCCGCTCGCAGATGTGGGACACCATCCGGCGCCTCGTCACCGAGGGCTCCACGGTGCTGCTTACGACGCAGTACCTCGAAGAGGCCGATCAGCTCGCCGATCGCATCGCGGTGATCGACACGGGTCGGGTAGTCGCCGAGGGCACCTCGGAGGAGCTCAAGTCGTCGGTCGGCGAATCGTCGCTGCAGCTCCGGCTCGCCTCACCCACCGACGTCGCACCCGCCCGCGACCTCATTCGAAGCGTGCTCGGGGTCTCGGCGGCCGTCTCGCCCGAAGCCGGTCGCATCACCGCGCCGATGACCGATCCCGACCGGATCACCGACCTGTTCGTCGCCTTCCGCGAGCGCGGCATCCACCTCACCGAGATGAGCGTGCAGAAGCCGACGCTCGACGAGGTGTTCCTCACCCTGACCGGGCACGGCGTCGATGCCGATGCCGCACCAGCCGACGGTGCTGCCGCCGCCCACACCTCCCCGAAAGAATCGGTGAACGCATGACCACCCTCAGCCCCACCAGCACGACTCCGCGTCTCACCGGCCCGGCCGGTCGCCCACTCAAGAACCACGTCAGCGTCTCGCAGACCATCCGCCACTCGTTCACGATGGCCTATCGCGGGCTGCTGAAGATCCGCCGCACCCCCGAGCAGCTCATCGACGTCACGATCCAGCCGATCATCTTCACGCTGATGTTCACGTACCTGTTCGGCGGAGCGATCGCCGGAAGCGTCGCGGACTACCTGCCGCTGATCATCCCCGGGATCCTCGTCCAGACGGTCATCACGGGTTCCGTCGTTACCGGCACCCAGTTGCGCGAAGACATGGACAAGGGCGTCTTCGATCGCTTCAAGTCGCTGCCGATCGCTCGGATCGCCCCTCTCGCCGGTGCGCTCCTCGCCGATACCGTCCGCTACGCGATCGCGACGACGCTCACCCTGACCATGGGATTCATCCTGGGCTGGCGTCCGGGCGGCGGCTTCGGCTTCGTCGTTCTGGCCGGGCTTCTCGTGATCGTCTGCGCCTGGGCGCTCAGTTGGATCTTCGCGTTCTTCGGTGTCGTCGCTCGCAGCGCGTCGAGCGTGCAGGGCATCTCGTTCCTGGTGCTCTTCCCGCTGACGTTCCTCTCGAACGCCTTCGTGCCGACCGGCACGCTGCCGTCGTGGCTGAAGTGGTTCGCCGAGGGCAACCCGGTCTCGCACCTCGTGTCGGGGGTCCGCGACCTCGCAAACACCGGTGCGATCACGGGCAACCTCTGGCTGGCGCTGCTCGGCGCCGGAGTGGTCGTGGCCATCTTCGCTCCATTGACCGTGCGCGCCTACATGCGCAAGGCCTGACGCGACCGCTCCTGCGCCCGCCCCGTCAGCGACGGGCGGCGTAGTAGGCAGCGGCCTCGTCTTGGCGCTGCTGCTCCGCCCCGGACGCGATCGGCGCCCGCACGTGCTCGGGTGCGAACCCGAAGGCCTCGACCAGGCCGAGCGCGTGCGGGCGCAGCCGTGGCAGCAGGCGATCGTCGATGTAGTCGGTGACGGCCGTGGCGCGGGCCCCCGACAACCGCCCGTGGATCAGGTACCAGGCAAGATGCTTCTCGATCAACCCGAGGCCGAACAGATCGCGAAGCCAGGTCAGGATCCGACGGGTCGCCTCATCGGGAACACCCGCCAGCGCCTCGGTGAAGGCCTCCCACTGGAGCAGCTCCGCGTGGGCGATGGCCGCCTCGATCAGCTCGTCCTGGTTCTGGTCGAATAGGCGGGCTGCTTCGACGGGCGAGGGCTTTCCCGACGCCGACTTGGCGGCGGGGCGCAGCTTCGCCGCAACACCGGCGATCATCGTCTCGACGCGGCCGGTGAGGAGCTGACGTTGCGACTCGGCATCGCGGACGTGCCCCACGGCGCGGCCGACGGATCCTCGGTCTGTGACGGTCTGGGCAAGGCGTCGCAAGCCGGAGCGGTCCACCGATGCCTGTCCGACCTGCCCGGCGACGAGCGTCGCCACCCGGCGCGGATCGGCGCCGGTGAACTTCTTCGAGTAGTCGGTCAGCAGGCGCTTGGCGACGAGCTGCAGCAGAACCGTGTTGTCGCCCTCGAAGGTCGCGTAGACGTCGAGGTCGGCTCGGAGCTGAGTGAGGCGGTTCTCGGCGAGGAATCCGACACCGCCGCAGGCCTCGCGGGCCTCCTGGAGGATGTCGAGGGCCGACCAGGTGCTGAGCGACTTGAGGGCGGCGGCCAGGGTCTCGAGGTCTTGCCGGTCGGGGTCGGTGGCGTGCTCGCCCGAGAAGACGCCGTCGAACGCGGCCAGGAGCTTCTCGTGCGCGAACGACATCGCGTAGGTCGTGGCGAGGCGGGGGAGCAGGCGACGCTGGTGCCGCTGGTAGTCGAGGATCACCACCTCGCTCGTCGGGTCGGCGGCGGTGAACTGCCGACGCTGGGTGCCGTAGGTGATCGCGATGTGGAGCGCCAGCTTGGACGCGACCACCGACGCGCCGTCGAGCGAGACCCGCCCCTGCACGAGCGTGCCGATCATGGTGAAGAACCGACGGCCCTTGCTCGCGATGGGCGAACTGTAGCTGCCGTCAGGGGCGACGTCGCCGTAGCGGTTCAGGAGGTTCGTGCGCGGCACTCGCACCCCGTCGAAGTGCAGTCGGCCGTTGTCGATGCCGTTCAAGCCGCCTTTGAGGCCGTCGTCTTCGCCGCCGACTCCCGACAGGAATCCGTTGTCGTCACGGATCGGCACGTAGAAGGCGTGGACTCCCTGCTCGACGCCCTGCGTTACGAGCTGCGCGAACACGACGGCCGCCCGGCCGTGGACGGCGGCGTTGCCGAGGTAGTCCTTCCAGGCGGCGCGGAACGGCGTCTGGATCACGAACTCCTCCGCGTCGGAGTCGTACGTCGCAGTGGTGCCGATGGATGCGACGTCGGACCCGTGGCCGGTCTCGGTCATGGCGAAGGCCCCCGGCACCTCGAGGTTCATGATGCCGGGCAGGAAGGTCTCGTGGTGGTACTCGGTTCCGAGGTGCATCACGGCAGAGCCGAAGAGGCCCCACTGCACGCCCGCCTTGATCTGAAGCGAAGGATCCGCGGAGACGATCTCTTCGAACGCGGCGATGTTGCCGCCGTGGTCGTCGCTTCCCCCCAGGTGCGTCGGAAACGCGCGCAGGACTGCCCCGCGTTCGAGCAGCTGATGCAGTTGGCCGAAGCATCGCTCGCGCTGTTGGGCGAGGGTGAGGTCGGCGTGCCGGTGGAAGGCGTCGTCGCGCAGCAGCTCGCGGGAGTGCTTGCGCGCCTCGGACCACCGTCCGAGCAGGTACTCGCCGAGCCAGGCGGTGTCGAGGGTGTCGGCCGCGGTGGTCAGGGGCGTAGTGGGTGCCGCTGCAGGTGTGGTTGCGCGCGCAGTGGTTTCTTCGAGACGTGTCATCAGCGTTGATTCCGTTCCGGTGGGGTTCTGGGCTCACGGTAGAACCCTCCGCGACGGTGTCGAAATCACCCGTGGGCCGCTACACACGTTGTCGGTCTCGCCGGGCGTGCGTTTGTCGGATTCCTCCAGGTCGGGGCAGCTGCTGTGCCCGGCACACGCATTCATCGACGACCCCGAGCCCACTCATAAGCGATGCCAAGACGGCCTCCGTAGGTTCGCTGTGATCCGGACCGGATCGTCCCCCATCGAAAGTCGTCATGTCGCTCAGCTCCTCCAGCCGTTTTGCCCGCATCAACATCCCGCGCATGGTCCTGTGGCTGGTGTCGCTCGTCGTCGTGGCGGGGGGCTACCTCCTCATGACCCAGTCGAACGCGAAGGAGGCCGCGGTCTACGCCTCGGGCACGGCCGACTACCCCAAGCTCTTCGCCGCCCAGTCGGGCAGCACGGTCGGCGGCCTCTTGATCGCGGCCGGCGTCATCGGAGCCCTCTTGGCGTTGACATCCATGTCCATCACGTGGCGAGTCGCCCAGGCATCCGAGTTCCCCGCCCCCACGACTCACTCGTACGACCTCGACGACCTCGAGCTCGAGCCGGAAGACGAGTCGGACGCGATCGACGAGTCCGACGCGAAAGACACCACAGGCACCACTGCGATCGGCGAGGCACCGGCGACCTCACCGCGCTAGGCGCGCAACCGACGATCGACGAGCAGCTCCAGGGCCTCGGCGTAGGCCTCAGACGGCGTGAGAAGCGCCGCCGACGCCCACGCGGCCTCCACCGTCTCCGCGCCGAACCGATCCGTCACTCCGGCAACTGCATCTGCGCGCACGAGTGACGGCACCTCCTGCCGCCCCTGCATCGTCTCGGCGAGCGAGAGCAGCCGCAGTCCGAGCGAGGTGGGCCACTGCCCGGCGGCCAGCTCCGACGACGGACCGGAGGCAGACCCAGACGACGAACCGGACGACGAGCCGAGGATCCACACGCCCAGCGCAAAAACGGCAGCCCCCGCGATAGGGACGTCCTCGAACGCCCCCGAGAGTCGGTGCGTTGCCAGAAGCCGGGTGCGGAGCCGATTCGCCAAGGATGGAGCCCGCGACGGAGCCGACGCGCTGGTCGACAGCCCACCACCGAACGCCGCGCCCCCGCGCACGTGCGCGGCCAGCGCAGCAGCAGCCACCAGGAGGGCGAGGGGCGACCGCGACCGCGACTGCTCCCCTCGGAAGATCGCCAGCGCCTCGTCGTAGAGACGGACGCCCTCGTCGGCCTGCCCCTCGGCCAGAGCCACCTCGGCGAGGCCGACCCTGCTCATGAGGCGTGAGCCACCCGGATCCTCGCCCTGGTTCTCTTCGTCGACGAGCACCCCCTCGAAGTACCGCCGCGCCACGTCGTACCGTCCGAGCGAGAGCTCCGCCATGGCCCGCCGGAAGGCGACCTCCTGCAGGTCGCCGGCGGCTCCGAGGCTCTCGAGCGCTTCTCGTGCGACATGTGACCAGCCGAGGGCCGCCTCCGGGTCGGCCGACTGGCTTGCGAGTTCGGCGAGCGACGAGGCGGTGGTCCCGATCGTCCAGACGTGGCCGTTCGCGACGGCGCTCTCGTGCGCTCGGAGCGCCAGACGGAACGCGTCACCGACCCGCCCCTCGTTCTCAGCGGTCTGGCCGTCGATCGCGGTGGCGAGTTCGACGATCACATCGTCGCCCGATGCGAGGGCCTCCTTCAGGCGCCGACGGAATGCGGGCGGATCGACGACGGTCGCCAAGAAAAGGCCAGAGAGAGCGTCGAGGCGAGGATCCTGCGCAGGGCCGCTCGCCCGAAGGCTCCGGAGGCGCGCCACCGCGAGCAGCCCCGACCGGCGGTCCCCGAAGGCGAGGAGGCTGCCGGCGATCGAGGCGGAGAGGATCTCGGGGTCGCGGTAGCGGGCTTCGACCGGCGCAGAGCGGAGCATCCGGATCACCTCGGGCGCGAAGGCCTGCACCTCGGCGTGGTTGCCCGCCAGCGACCAGTAGTAGCCGAGCGCGGCGAAGGTGGTGGCGACGACACCCCGTCGTTCCTGAGCCAGGGCCTGCCGCAGCACGAAGACGAGGTCGTCTTGCTCGGCGGCCATGAGGGCGAAACTCCGCACCTGGTCGGCGCCGTCGAGGCTCGACATGATCGACCGGGAGAAGTCCTCGGCCCAGGCGAACATGCCGTCGCTGACGAGCTCCTCCTCGGCCGCTTCGGCGAGCCGGAGGTCACCGAATTCACGCACCGTCTCGAGCATCCGGTAGCGGAGCCGCCCGGTGCCGGGCTCGTCGGCGGCGCCGAGCAGCGACTGGCGGACGAGGCCGTCGAGAGCGTCGGCGACCGCCACGGGTTCGAGCCCGATATCGCCCTGGCTCAGGACGACCCGGTCGTTCGGCCGACCGGCTGATGCACCCTGCGCCGCACCGAGCAGCTCGGCGGCGTCGGCCGAGAAGCCGTCCGGAAACCGCGACAGTCGTCGCAGCAGCACTCGCTCATCGTCGCCGAGGAGGTTCCACGACCAGTCGATCACGGCCGTGATAGTCCGGTGCCGTTCGGGCGCCGACCGGTTACCCGAGGTGAGCAGGGCGAAGCGATTGCCCAGACGCCGTTCGATCTCGTCGACCGACAGCGACCGCACCCGGGCCGCAGCGAGCTCGATCGCGAGTGGCAGGCCGTCGAGCCGATCGCAGAGCCTGACGACGATGTCGCGGGGGAGCAGCACGCCGGGCCGAGCCGCCCTCGCCCGCTGCTCGAACAGCGACACGGCCGCGCCGTCGCTCGGCAGCGATCCGAGCGGGTGCACCGTCTCGGCGCCTATCGCGAGCGGGGAGCGGCTCGTGGCGACGACTCTCAGCTCGGACGTCTCGGCGAGCAACTCCGACACCAGGCCGGCCGCGGCATCGACGACGTGCTCGCAGTTGTCGAGGACGAGCAGGGTCGACATCTCGGCGAGAACGGCGACGAGTCGGTCTCTGACCGGACCGACACCAGGATCCGAAAGCCGAATCCGCGGCGCACTCACCTCGCGTACCCCGAGGGCACTCGCTACGGCGAGCAAGACGTCCTCCCCGTCCCGCACGCCGGCCAGCTCGACGACGGCGACGCGGGGCCACTGCCCGGCAGCACGATGCGCCACCTCCTGGGCCAGCCGCGTCTTGCCGAGCCCGCCCGGGCCGAGGATCGTGACCAGTCGGGCGTGCTCGAGCAGGGCCTCGATCCGGTCGACGTCGGACGACCGTCCGAGCAGTTCGTTCGGGGCCGAGCGGAGGCCGAGTGCGATGTACGCGCCCCGGCGAGGCTGTTGGGCGACGCTCGTGGCTGGTTCGACAGGCCCCTGCTGAGCGCGACCGTCGTCGAGCGGATCGTCCTCGGCGGCAAGCAACTCGGCGTTCAGCGCGACGAGGGCGTTCGATGGGCCCGTGCCGAGCTCATCGGCGAGACGCTCCCGGTACGACGCAAAGACCTGGAGCGCCTCGGTGCGGCGATCGCTTCCCCTCAAGATCCGCATCCGGAGCACGACCAGGTCTTCGTGCTCCAGACCCACCGCGTCGGTGGCCAACTCGTCGAGGGCCTCCAGGGCGCCGACCGTGTCTCCGAGATCACATCGAGCGGAAGCCGCGACACGGAGGAGATCCGCTCGGAGGGCGGCTGCCACGCGGGTCAGCTCGTCGCTCACCGGTCCGGGCTCGAGGTCGGAGCCGGGCGCTCCCCGCCAGAGGCGGAGGGCTTCGCCGGTGAGAGAGGTCACGGTGGCCGGGTCGGCGCCGGGCCGGATCCTCGCGGTTGTAAGAAGCGAACGAGCCACCTGGAGGTCGCTCGCCCGAGGGTCGCCGAGACGGTAGCCGGTCGGGGTTGAGACGATGACGCCCGGAGCGACTGCCTGGCGAAGGCGAGAGATCAGGGTCTGGAGCGCGGCCTTCGCCGAGACGGGCGGCTCGTCACCCCAGAGATCGTCGATGAGGCGGGCGGAGGTGACCCCGTCGGATCCTGCGAGTGTCAGCGCGACGACGAGTGTCTTCGCACGGGGCCCGGCGGGCGAGACGGTCTCGGCTGCGGTCGTGGCACCGGTCACCCGAAGAGGCCCGAGCACACCGACGGAGACGACGGGAACATCGGGCGTGGGCACTCGCTGAGTCTAGTGACCCCGCTTGTCTCAGCGATACATCGGCGATGTATCTTCACGTGGCTGAGTGGGTGAGCGCCTCGGCGGCCGCCACTATGCGAGCGATTCGAGCCGAAAAGCCCGGCGCACGCTCCTACTGGCCAGGATTGCTCTCAAATTGGCAAGAGAGAACCCCGGCCTACCGTCGAGGGTCAGGCCGCCGTGTCGGTGGCGAACCAGAGCTCACCGAATTCGCGCCCCCGAGCCGAGGCGACGAACGCCTCCTGGAGGTCGTCGGCCGCGCCCCCGACCACGAGCACTTCGAGCCCGCGTTCGAGGAGCCCGTCGAGGAGCTCGCCGACGAAAGCGTGATCCGCCAGAGCCACGAGACTGGCGTCGATCTCGACGTGGGCGGCCGCTTCGTCGGGCACGGCAGATGCGAGATCACGACCGGCTGCGGCGTCGTGGACGAGGGGAGGAAGGGTGAGCGTGAACATCTGAGAGACCAACCTAGACTCCTCGACCGGTCTCAGTGACGGCCCCACTTCGCGTCTGCCCCTTGCGTCACACCAGTCACATCTGCAACGCTCACACCTGTCATGACTCGGTCTTTCTCCGCGCCGCCGCAGCGCGCCCCCCTCTCGCACACCCGCCGTCGCATCAGCGTGGGGGCCCTCGCGCTCGCTTTCGCACTCCCGCTATTCGTCGCCGCGCCCGCCGAGGCCGACGCGTATCCGAGCTGGGACGACGTCGAGCAGGCCCGCGGCAGTGAAGGGGCGAAGAACAAGCAGATCGGCTCGCTCACCTCGCTCATCGCTGAGCTCGAGCAGGCGACAGCCACGGCTCAGGCCGCCGCCGACAAAGCCGGCGAGGAGTTTCAAAACGCCCGAGACGAGCTCGACCTCGCCGCCGGCAAGTACGACAAAGTCGTCGCCGAGCAGAAGAAGGCCCAGAAGCAGGCAGATGAACTCGGAGTTGCAGTAGGGCAGATAGCAGCGACGCTTGCCCGGCCGGGCAGTAGCAACATGACCACCCACCTGCTCTTCGGCGAGAGCAAGCCGGGTGAATTCCTCAAGGGCCTCAGCATGTCGGCGAAGATCGGCGACCAGGTCGACAAGCTCTACGACGAGGCCCAGAAGGCGACGAACACTGCCGAAGCCCTCGCCGCGCAGGCGAAGCTGGCCAAGACGGAGCGGACCCGCCTCGCCGACGCCTCGCAGAAAGCCCTCGAGCGGGCCGCCGCGGCGACGGCAGCGGCCTCCTCGGCCGAGGCGGAGCAGCAAGACAACCTCGGCGTGATGAAGGCGCAGCTCGCGACCCTGCGCGACGACCGGCTGTCGATCGAAGACGGCTACCAGGACGGCGTCAAAGCGCGCGCGGCAGCAGCAGCGCGGGCAGCTGCGGCAGCGCGGGCCCGTGAGGCAGCGGCAGCGAAGGCGGCAGCCGATGCAGCGGCCGCCCAGGCTGCTGCGGCAGCGGCTCAACCGGCGGCCCCCTCGACTCCGTCCACCCCCTCCACGCCGGCTCCCTCGACCGGTGGCGGCAGCAGTGCCCCCAACCCGGGCGCAGGGTCCGGCTGGACGAAACCGATCACCGCGTACAGCTTCTATCAGGCGTACGGCTACCGGTACCACCCCGTCTACCACGACTACCGCCTGCACTCCGGCGCCGACTTCTCCGCCTCCTGCGGCACCCCGATCTACGCGACGCACGCGGGCACGGTCAGCTACGCCGGGCCCTCGGGCGGCTACGGCAACATGATCATCATCGATCACGGCAACGGCGTCTCGAGCGCCTACGGCCACCTCTACACGAGCGGCATTTACGTGCAGGCCGGGCAGACGGTCAGCGTCGGGCAGAACATCGCCGGTGTCGGCAACACGGGTGTGTCGACGGGATGCCACCTCCACTTCGAGATCCGACTCAATGGTGTGGCCACCGACCCGATGGCGTACTTGGCTTCGCGCTAGCTATCTCTTTCTCTCCGCTCGCTCACTTACCCCGTGTCGCGAGACTCCCCAAGTGGCCCGTCTGCGCCGGAGTGATGGGCCATTTGTGGAGTCTCGCCGTGACTCAGAGCGAAACTCCAGTAGTTGCGGGTAGCACACCTGCGCACCCGCAACTACTGGAGTCTCGCCGACGCGGCGACGCGCGCGACGCTCAGCCGGGCGGGGCACGATGGCCGCATGAACCGACGACGACTCGCGATTCTGCCCGCAGCTCTCACCGCGCTGTTGCTCTCCGGATGCAGCGGCGGCTCCGATGCATCGCGCGGCGAACGCGACAGCACCGGCGACAGCAAGGGCACTGCGACACCCAGCACCGACATCGCCACTGGACTCCAAGCCCCCTGGTCGATGGTCCGCACGACGGACGGCTCGACCCTCATCAGCCAGCGTGACGATGGCACCGTCGTCGAGGTCGAAGCCGACGGCTCGAAGCGCGACGTGGGTGTTATCGAAGGCGTTGTACACGAGGGGGAGGGCGGCCTGCTCGGCCTGGCGCTCGACCCGGCCGACCCCGATCGCCTCTACGCCTACGAGACCACCGCCACCGATAACCGCATCGTGCGGGTCGCGCTCACCGGAGCCGCGGGATCCTACGGTCTGTCGTCACAGGTGACGATCCTCGACGGTCTCGCGAAGGCGTCCAATCACGACGGCGGCCGCATTGCCTTCGGTCCCGACGGTCTGCTCTACGCCACGGTCGGCGACGCGGGCGACCCGACGGCGGCCCAGGACCGCGACTCGCTCAATGGCAAGATCCTGCGCATGACCCCTGACGGCGATGTCCCCGCAGGGAATCCGTTCGACGACTCGCTGGTGTGGTCGATGGGCCACCGTAACCCGCAGGGCATCGCCTGGAGCGATGACGGGCGGATGTGGGCCAGCGAGTTCGGGCAGAACGAGTTCGACGAGCTCAACCTCATCGAGGCCGGCAACAACTACGGCTGGCCCGAGGTCGAGGGCACGGGCGGCGGAGACGACTACACCGACCCCAAAGTGACCTGGACCACCGACGAGGCCAGCCCGAGTGGACTCGCCGCGATCGGCGACCACCTCTACCTGGCCGGCCTCGGCGGCGAACGACTCTGGACCATCGCGCCGGGCGACGACTTCTCCGTCACATCCAGCCTGGAGGGCGAACTCGGCCGTCTTCGAGACGTGAGCGAAGGATCCGACGGCTCCCTCTGGATCCTCACCAGCAACACCGATGGCCGTGGCGCGCCCGCAGACTCCGACGACCGTCTCGTCTCGGTGCCGCTTCCCGGTCGGTAAACTGGTCGAAACCCCTGAAAGCAAAGGAACACCCGTGTCAGATGCCGTCGCACCCGTGAGTAATCCCCTCGAACCGCGAGAGGTCACCGAGACGGCCACGGGTTTCGACCTGTTCCCCGACCGCAGCATCGTGGCGGTCCGCGTCGACGGCGCGCTGTTCGACATGGCCACGACCTTCGAGCCCGGCATCGTTGCCGAGCCGGTCTCGATCAACTCGCCGCAGGGTCTCGAGATCCTGCGTCACTCGACGGCGCACGTGATGGCGCAGGCCGTCCAGTCCATCAACCCGGAGGCGAAGCTCGGCATCGGCCCTCCCGTCACCGACGGGTTCTACTTCGACTTCGACGTCGCCGAGCCGTTTACTCCTGACGACCTCAAGGCCATCGAGAAGGTCATGGAGCGCATCGTCAAGGCGAACCAGCGCTTCGTGCGCCGCGTGGTCACCGAAGACGAGGCTCGCGAGCTGATGGCCAACGAGCCGTACAAGCTCGAACTGATCGGCCTCAAGAGTGGTTCCGACCTCGACCAGGCCGCAGGCGATGCCGGAGAGGCGGTCGAGATCGGCGGCGCCGAGCTCACCGTGTACGACAACGTCGACGCGAAGACCGGCGACGTCGTCTGGCGCGACCTCTGCCGTGGCCCGCACCTGCCGTCGACGAGGCTCATCCAGAACGGCTGGAAGCTCATGCGGAACGCGGCCGCCTACTGGCGCGGCTCCGAGAAGAACAAGCAGCTGCAGCGCATCTACGGCACCGCCTGGGCCACGAAAGACGAGCTGCGCGAGCACCTCGCGCGCCTCGAGGAGGCCGCCAAGCGCGACCACCGCAAGCTGGGCGCCGAACTCGACCTCTTTTCGTTCCCCGACGAGCTCGGTTCCGGCCTCGCCGTCTTCCACCCTAAGGGCGGCATCATCCGCCGCGAGATGGAAGATTACTCGCGCAAGCGCCACGAGCAGGAGGGCTACGAGTTCGTCTACACGCCCCACATCACCAAGTCGAACCTGTACGAGACCTCCGGTCACCTCGACTGGTACAAAGACGGCATGTTCCCGGCGATGCACCTCGACGAGGCACGCAACGAGGAGGGTGAGATCGTCCGCCAGGGCGCCGACTACTACCTCAAGCCGATGAACTGCCCGATGCACATCCTCGTGTACCGCTCGCAGGGCCGGTCTTACCGTGACCTGCCCCTCCGTCTTTTCGAGTTCGGCACCGTGTACCGCAACGAGAAGTCGGGAGTCATCCACGGCCTCACGCGCGTCCGCGGCATGACGCAGGACGACGCGCACATCTTCACCACCCGCGAGGAGATGGCGAACGAGCTGAAGAACACGCTCGGGTTCGTCTTGTCGCTGCTCAAGGATTACGGTCTCAACGACTTCTACCTCGAGCTCTCGACGAAAGATCCTGAGAAGTACGTCGGCGACGACGCCACCTGGGAGGAGGCGACCGAGACCCTGGCCCAGGTCGCCCGCGAGACGGGGCTCGAGCTCGTGCCCGACCCGGCCGGCGCCGCGTTCTACGGCCCGAAGATCTCGGTGCAGGCCCGCGACGCGATCGGCCGCACCTGGCAGATGTCGACGGTACAGCTCGACTTCAACCTTCCCGAACGCTTCGATCTCGACTACACGGCCACCGACGGCTCGCACCAGCGACCCGTGATGATCCACCGAGCCCTGTTCGGTTCCATCGAGCGCTTCTTCGGCGTGCTCACCGAGCACTACGCCGGGGCGTTCCCCGTGTGGCTCGCTCCCGTCCAGGTCGTCGGCATCCCCGTGGCCGACGAGTACGGCGAGTACCTCGACAGCATCGGCGCCCAGCTCCGGGCCGCGGGCGTTCGGGTGCAGATCGACCACGGCAACGATCGGATGCCCAAGAAGATCCGCACGCACACGAAGGCCAAGGTGCCCTTCCAGCTCATCGCGGGCGAAGAAGATCGTGCCGCGGGCTCGGTGAGCTTCCGCTACCGCGACGGGTCGCAGGAGAACGGCATCCCGGTCACCGACGCGATCGCCAAGATCGTCGAGGCCATTGAGACGAAGGCGCAGGTCTGACGGTGACCGACGCCGCGAACGAGCACGAGAACGCCGAGTCGTCCCGCTCGTTCGCGGCGGCGCCCGATGCCTTCCAACGTCTCTGGACGCCCCACCGGGCGGTCTACGTCGAGAACGGCCCGGGCGGCAAGGGCGGGTGCCCGTTCTGCGAGGCCCCAGGGGAGTCCGACGAGAAAGCCCTCATCGTCGCGCGCGGCCAGCACGCGTTCGTCCTGCTCAACCTGTTCCCGTACAACCCGGGTCACCTGCTCGTCTGCCCCTACCGGCACATCGCGACCTACGACGAGGCGACCCCCGACGAGGTCGCCGAGATCGGTTCGCTGACTCAGATCGCCATGCGGGTGCTGACCGAGGTCTCGCACGCGCAGGGCTTCAACCTGGGCATGAACCAGGGCAGCGTGGGTGGCGCCGGAATCGCCGCGCACCTGCACCAGCACGTCGTGCCCCGCTACGCGGGCGACTCGAACTTCTTTCCGATCGTCGCCGAGACCAAAGCGGTCACCCACCTGCTCGGCGACGTGCGCGACACGGTCTCTCGGGCTTGGCCTATGGGCCCGGACGCACCGGCGTGAACCCCGTAAGCTAGGCGATTATGAGCGACAGCACCCCCACCTCGACTACCGGATCCTCTCTCGTCAAGCGCGGCTTGGCCGACATGCTCAAGGGCGGCGTCATCATGGACGTCATCAATGTCGAGCAGGCCCGCATCGCCGAAGACGCCGGTGCCACCGCGGTCATGGCTCTCGAGCGTGTTCCCGCCGACATCCGTGCTCAGGGCGGCGTCGCTCGCATGTCGGACCCCGACATGATCGACGAGATCATCAAGGCCGTGAACATCCCGGTCATGGCGAAGGCCCGCATCGGCCACTTCGTCGAGGCGCAGATCCTCGAGACGCTCGGCGTCGACTACATCGACGAGTCCGAGGTGCTGAGCCCCGCCGATTACGTCAACCACATCGACAAGTGGAAGTTCACCGTTCCCTTCGTCTGCGGCGCCACCAACCTCGGCGAGGCGCTCCGTCGCATCACCGAGGGCGCCGCGATGATCCGCTCCAAGGGCGAGGCCGGCACCGGCGACGTCTCCGAGGCGACCAAGCACATCCGCACCATCACGAAAGAGATCGCGGCCCTCCGCCACCTTCGCGAAGACGAGCTCTACGTCGCCGCGAAAGAGCTGCAGGCTCCGATCGAGACCGTGCGCGAGGTCGCGGCGACCGGCAAGCTCCCCGTCGTCCTCTTCACCGCCGGCGGCGTGGCTACCCCCGCCGACGCCGCGCTGATGATGCAGCTCGGTGCCGACGGCGTCTTCGTCGGATCCGGCATCTTCAAGTCGGGCGACCCGGCGGCGCGCGCCGCCGCCATCGTCAAGGCGACCACGTTCTTCGACGACGCCAGGGTCGTGGCCGAGGCCTCTCGCGGTCTGGGCGAGGCCATGGTCGGCATCAACGTCGCCGACATCCCCGCACCGCACCGCCTCGCCGAGCGCGGCTGGTAGCGCGGGCGTCCACACGACGGTGACACACGAAGGATCCCCGCTCACGATCGGCGTCCTGGCCCTCCAGGGTGACTTCCGCGAGCATCTGCACGTCGTCTCGTCGCTCGGCGAGAAGGCGGTGACCGTCCGGCGTGCCGCCGAACTCGACGAGATCGACGGCCTGATCATCCCCGGCGGTGAATCCAGCGTCATGGACAAGCTCTCGCGCACGTTCGAGCTTGCCGAGCCGTTGAAAGCGGCGATCGCCTCGGGGCTGCCCGTCTACGGGACGTGCGCCGGTCTGATCATGCTGGCCGACCGGATCCTCGACGGGATGGCCGGGCAGCAGACCCTCGGGGGCCTCGACGTGTCGGTGCGCCGCAACGCTTTCGGCTCGCAGCGCGACTCGTTCGAAGAAGACCTCGACGTGCCGGTGCTCGACGGAGAGTCGGTGCACGCGGTCTTCATCCGCGCTCCAGTGGTCGACGAGGTGGGTCCGCTCGCGACCCCGCTCGGCACTCTGGCGGACGGCCGCGTCGTCGCCGTCGAGCAGGGCAACCTGCTCGGAACGTCGTTCCACCCGGAGATGACTCACGACTACCGCTTTCACGAGTACTTCGTCGAGAAGGTGCGTGCTCGCCGCGCCTGACGAGGGCGGCCGGTACACTTATCGAGATTTTCGTGTCGAGAAGACACGGCAGCAAAAGTAAGCGAAGGAGCCACCGTGTCCGGCCACTCTAAATGGGCAACAACCAAGCACCAGAAGGCCGTCGTCGACGGTCGCCGCGCGAAGTCGTTCGCGAAGCTGATCAAGAACATCGAGGTCGCGGCCAAGATGGGCGGGGCCGATTTCGAAGGCAACCCGACCCTCGTCGACGCCGTCCAGAAGGCCAAGAAGACCTCCGTCCCCAAAGACAACATCGACCGCGCCGTCAAGCGCGGTGCTGGCCTCACCGGTGACGCCGTCGACTACCAGACGATCATCTACGAGGGCTACGCCGCCAACGGCATCGCGCTCATGATCGAGTGCCTCACCGACAACAAGAACCGCGCGGCCGCCAACGTCCGCACGGTCATGTCGCGCAACGGCGGCACGATGGCCGACCCGGGCAGCGTGGCCTACAACTTCGCCCGCAAGGGCGTCATCACGGTGATGAAGTCGGGCGATCTGACCGAAGACGACGTGATGGGCGCCGTACTCGACGCCGGTGCCGAAGACGTCATCGACCAGGGTGCTGGCTTCGAGATCCAGACCGACCCCAGCGACCTCGTTCCCACGCGCACCGCTCTCCAGGAGGCGGGCATCGACTACGACGCCGCCGACATCGAGTTCGTGCCCGGCCTCAAGGTCGAGGCTGACGCCGAGACCGCTCGCAAGGTGTTCCGTCTCATCGACGCCCTCGACGACGATGACGACGTGCAGAACGTCTACAGCAACATCGACGTGACGGCCGACGTGCAGGCCGAGCTCGACGACGACGAATAAGCGGGCGACGATCGTGGTGAGCCCGGGCGTGCGAACGACCGGGCTCCGATGACCCTTCGTGTGCTGGGGGTCGACCCCGGCCTCACCCGCTGCGGTGTCGGCATCGTCGAGGTCGCCGCGAATCGCGTCCCAAAGCTCGTTTCCGTCCACACGATCCGGTCGGCCGCCGACGCTCCACTCGAGCAGAGGCTGATGATCATCGGCCGCGGCATCGAGGCGCTCGTCGATGAGTTCCGCCCCGACGCGATGGCGATCGAACGCGTCTTCGCGCAGAACAACGTGCGCACGGTGATGGGCACCGCGCAGGTGAGCGGGCTCGCCCTGCGCGCCGCCGCCGAACGCGGCATCCCGGTAGCCCTGCACACACCGTCCGAGGTAAAGGCGGCCGTGACCGGCTACGGCTCGGCCGACAAGAAGCAGGTCGGCGCCATGGTGGCCCGGCTGCTCGGCCTCGACGAGGTGCCGAAGCCCGCCGACGCGGCCGACGCGCTGGCGCTGGCGATCTGCCATGCGTGGCGCCGGAACGCCCCGGGAGCAAGCACGCCCGCCGGATCCTCGTCGCTTTCCCGTCTTTCTGCGACAACGCCCACCCCGGGCGCTCTCACTCCGGCTCAGCGTGCGTGGCGTGACGCCGAGAAGTCGATGCGCGCTCCTAGGCTGAAGGGATGATCTCCAGCCTCCGCGGTTCCGTCGCCGCCGCATCCGGTTCGACCGTGGTGATCGAGGTCGGGGGAGTGGGGCTCAAGGTCTCGGTCACGCCGCAGCTTGCGCTCTCCCTCCCCATCGGCTCGAATACCCACCTCTTCACGACGCTGATCGTGCGCGAAGACGACCTCGCGCTCTTCGGCTTCACGACTCCCGACGAGCTCGAGATCTTCGACCTGCTTCGCGGCGTCACCGGCGTCGGCCCGAAGTCGGCCCTCGGCGTGCTGGGCCACCTCACGCCCACCCAGATCGCCTCCGCCGTCGCCACCGAAGACGACGCGGCGTTCCGTCGAGTCTCAGGAATCGGTCCCAAGACGGCGAAGCTCATCGTCGTGCAGCTCACCGGCAAGCTCGACGTGCGCATGCAGGCGCCGACCGTCACGGCAAAATCGACCACCGCCTCCGACGTGCTGATCGCCCTCATCGGCCTCGGCTGGTCGGAGCGCGACGCGCAAGCCGCGATCGACGACGTGGTCGACACGGCCGACGCCTCGGTGACGACCGCCGTGCCCGCGCTGCTCCGCGCCGCCCTCACCCGCCTCGGGCCGCAGCGCTCCGGCGCCGGTCGCTGAGCGCCCGCATGAGCGACGATCTCACTCGCCCCGATCTCGAGAACGATGCCGAGCTCGCCTTCGAGGGCGCCCTCCGGCCGAAGTCGCTGACCGAATTCGTCGGGCAGTCGAAGGTGCGCGGCCAGCTCGAGCTGCTGCTCCGCGCGGCGGCCATGCAGGGGCGCACCCCCGACCACATCCTGCTGGCCGGCCCGCCCGGTCTGGGCAAGACGACGCTGGCGATGATCGTCGCCCACGAGAGCAACCGCCCGCTGCGCATGTCGAGCGGGCCCGCCATCCAGCACGCCGGCGACCTGGCAGCCGTGCTGTCGTCGCTCGTGCCCGGCGAAGTGCTGTTCATCGACGAGATCCATCGAATGACCAGGGCAGCGGAAGAGATGCTGTACCTCGCCATGGAGGACTACCGCATCGACATCATGGTCGGCAAAGGGGCCGGCGCGACCAGCATCCCGCTCGAACTCTCGCCCTTCACACTCGTCGGCGCTACGACGCGCTCCGGGCTGCTGCCGAACCCGCTGCGCGACCGCTTCGGATTCACGGCGCACCTCGAGTTCTATGACGAATCCGAGCTCGAAGAGGTCATCCGCCGGGCCGCGTCGCTGCTCGAGATCGACATCGACGGCGTGGCTCTCCGCGAGATCGCGGGTCGCAGCCGAGGCACCCCGCGCATCGCGAACCGCCTGCTCCGTCGCGTCCGCGACTTCGCCCTGGTGCACGGCCAGCGTGCCGACCTCGGTACCGTCCGAGGCGCCCTCGACCTCTACGACGTCGACGCCCTCGGCCTCGACCGGCTCGACCGGGCCGTCCTCGAGACGATCCTCACTCGCTTCGACGGGGGGCCCGTCGGGTTGAACACGCTCGCCGTGTCGGTCGGCGAAGAGGCCGACACGATCGAATCCGTCGTCGAACCCTTCCTGGTCCGAGTGGGGCTGCTCACCCGATCGCCGCGGGGAAGGATCGCCACCCCTGAGGCCTGGCGGCACTTCGGCCTCGCCCGGCAGTCAGAGGGGCTTTTTGGTGATGGCCTATAATCGCCGGAGGCTTCTCAGCGGTCGTGTCTGAACTCACGCGACGACAACCACCTCATCTCACCACGCGAAAGAAGAAATTTCATGGATGCACCTACCGCGATCATGCTCGTCCTCCTGGTGGTGTTGATCTTCTTCATCTTCCGCAACCGTCGCAAGCGCCAGAACGAGCAGGCCGAACTCCAGACCAAGATGGTCCCCGGCGTTGAGCTCATGCTGACGTTCGGCATCTACGGCACGCTCGTGTCGATCGACGACGCCGAGAACGTCGCCGAGGTCGAGATTGCGCCCGGCACCATCATCAAGGTGCACCGCCAGACCCTCGGCCGCATCGTCGAGCCCGTGGTGGCCGAGGTTCCTGCGACCGAGACCGGCATCGTCGGATCCTCGTCCGACCAGCCCCGCTACAGCCTCAACAAAGACACCGCAATCACCTCGAACGAGCCCTCGTTCGGAGAGCGCGTCGACCCGAACACCGACGGAACGCCGTCGACCGGCACCGACAAGTCCTGATCCGTCTCGATCCCGGCCGTTCGGCCGGATCCCCACCCGATGAGGGCTCGCCTCGGCACGCCCTCTTCGCATGAGAAAGCAGAGTTCCTCCGTGGCACGATCGACGCCCGCGAAGAAGGCCCTTCGCTCCCTGACCTGGCTGCTGGTGATCATCGCCGCCATCACAGCCCTCAACGGGGCGGCGACGATCTTGCACAAGACGACGGGCGACGACACGGGGTGGTGGGGCAACGCCAGCTTCGTTCCCGAGCTCGCGCTCGACCTCCAGGGCGGCACGCAGATCACCCTGCAGGCACAGCTCCAGAGCGGTGCCACGGTCTCGTCCGACCAGCTGAACCAGGCCGTGTCGATCATTCGTCAGCGCATCAACGCGAACGGTGTGACCGAGGCCGAGATCAACACTCAGGGGCGCAACAACATCGTCGTGTCGCTACCCGGCAAGCCGAGCGAAGAGCAGCTGAACCGCATCGAGTCCGCTGCTCGCCTCACGTTCCGTCCCGTCCTCTACACCGAGGCCGCGACCGCCAGCTCGGTCGGGGCCTCAGCGTCGGCCACGCCGTACACGCCGAGCAAGACACTCGATGCGAACCCGACCGCGAAGCCGACCGACGCCTCTGACGTCAGCTGGATCTCGGAGCGTCTCGCCGACCTCTACACGAACTACAACTGCGCCGCTCCCGACGACGTGACGAACGCCCCCGACGACGAGCCGCTGGTCACCTGCTCCACCGACGACAGCGGTCAGGTCTCGAAGTTCATCCTCGGCCCCGTCGAGGTCGAAGGCTCGACGATCAGCGACGCGACGTCGGGCCTCGCCACTAACTCGCAGGGCAACAGCACCGGCCAGTGGGCAGTCAACATCGACTTCAATGGCAAGGGCACGACGGAGTTCAAGAACGTCACCAGCCGTCTTGTCTCGCTGACCGCACCGCGCAACCAGTTCGCGATCGTGCTCGACGGATCCGTCATCACCGCCCCGTCGACCAACTCGGCGATCACCGACGGCTCGGCCCAGATCACCGGTAACTTCACCTCCGACTCCGCGAAGACCCTGGCCGACCAGCTCAAATTCGGCGCCCTCCCGATCAACTTCGAGGTCCAGAGCAACGAGGTCATCTCGGCAACGCTCGGCACGACCCAGCTCCTCTCCGGCCTGATCGCCGGTCTGATCGGCCTCATCCTGGTCATCATCTACTCGGTGATCCAATACCGGGCACTGGCCTTCGTGACCGTCCTCTCGCTCGCCATCTCCGGTGTTATCACCTATCTCACGATCGACTTCCTCTCCTGGCACGACGGCTACCGCCTGTCGCTGGCCGGTGTGGCGGGCCTCATCGTGGCCATCGGTATCACCGCCGACTCGTTCATCGTCTACTTCGAGCGCATCCGAGACGAGCTTCGAGACGGCAGGCCTCTCGAGTCGGCCGTCGAGCACGGCTGGAAGCGCGCGATCCGCACGATCCTCGCGTCCGACACGGTCAACTTCCTTGCCGCCGTCACCCTCTACATCCTCGCGGTCGGCAACGTGAAGGGTTTCGCTCTCACCCTGCTGCTGACCACCCTCATCGACGTCATCGTTGTGGTGCTGTTCACCCACCCGATGCTGCGCCTGCTCGCCGGCACCCGCTACTTCGGCGGCGGCCACAAGTTCAGCGGGCTCGATCCCAATGCCCTCGGTGCCGTCTACCGCGGTCGTGCGCACTTCCGCGAGCCCCTCGCAGCGGGTCGCAAGCGCGCCGGCGGCAAAGAGGCAGAGAAGCGTCAGACGATCGCCGAGCGCCGCAGGGCCGAGGCGGACGGCACGGCGCCGACGAACGGCACCGGCCCCACTAGCGGCACCGGGCCGACCAACGGCACCGCACCCACGAACGACCAGTCCGGCACCACGTCCGAGAAGGATTCCTGATGGCCAGCTTCTCCCAGTTCGGTAACGACCTCTACACGGGGGCTCGTTCGGTCAATATCGTCGGCCGACGCAAGATCTGGTACGGCATCGCGATCATCCTGGTGCTCGCGTCCGTGCTCATCCCGCTCGCGCGTGGCGGCTTCCAGTTCAGCATCGACTTCACCGGCGGCTCCGAGTACCAGATCTCGGGGGTTACCGACCCCAAGCAAGAGACCGCCATCGATACCGTGACGGCATTTAAATCCGACGCCACACCCCTCGTCTCGATCGTCGGCGGTGACATCGTCCGCGTGCAGGTGAACGAGTTGACTACGCGTCAGACAGACGCCCTCGGCCTCGACCTCGCCAAGGCGTACGACGTGCCCGAGAAGAACGTCGCAACAAGCTTCATCGGCGCCACCTGGGGTGGCGACATCACGACACAGGCCATCCGCGGGCTCGTGATCTTCCTCATCCTGGCCGCGATCTTCATGACCATCTACTTCCGCACCTGGAAGATGGCGGCGGCCGCGATGATCTCGCTCATCCACGACCTGGTGATCACGGCGGGCGTCTACGGCATCCTCGGCTTCCAGGTCTCGCCGGCGGCGGTGATCGGGTTCCTGACGATCCTCGGCTACTCGCTCTACGACACGGTCGTCGTCTTCGACAAGATTCGCGAGAACAACTCCGAAGACAAGAACGGCTCGTCTCGCACCTTCGGCGAATCGGTCAACCTCGCGGTCAACCAGACGCTCGTCCGCTCGATCAACACCTCGGTCGTCGCCCTGCTGCCCGTGGCAGCAATCCTCTTCATCGGATCGGTTCTGCTCGGTGCGGGCACCCTGCGCGACATCTCCCTGTCGCTGTTCATCGGGATCCTGGTCGGCACCTACTCCACGATCTTCATCGCGGCGCCGGTCTACGCACAGATCCGCGGTCACGAGACGCTGATCAAGAAGTCCGACGAGAAGAAGGCGAAAGCCGAGGTCACCGCATGACAACCGAAGGATCCGCCCAGCGCACTGAGATCGATGCCGCGGAGGCTGTCAGCGCTGTCGAGAACGGCGCCTACCTCCTCGACGTGCGCGAGCAGCACGAGTGGGATGCCGGCCATGCTCCCGGCGCGCACCTGCTGCCGATGTCCGAGATCGGCGTCCGCGTGTCGGAGGTCCCCGACAACCGCGAGATCCTCGTCGTCTGCCATCTCGGCGGTCGTTCCGCCCAGGTGACCAACGCCCTCCGTCAGAACGGCTACAACGCGGTCAACGTGCTCGGCGGCATGGTGGCCTGGCAGCACGCCGAGGGCGAACTGACGAGCGAGAACGGTGCCGAGCCGTCAGTCGGATGACCTCGACCGACTATCCTGAACAGATGCGGTAGTCGGGCGAGAGCTTTCGTGACCGGGTCCGCTAGCTGAACAGATGCACTGCTGAACATATGCACTGACGAGAGTGGGCGCTGATGACGACAGAGATCTCTACGACCGAGTCTCCCGCGCCCGGCGATCCGGGCCGCCCGGGTTCAGCGCCGCAGGGTGGTGGAGCCTCCACGGCCTCACTGCGCACTCTGCTGCCCCGCCTCTTCTCGCGGAGTCAGCCGGCGGGTGCCGTCGACCGGCTCATCAAGACGGTCCGCATGCATCACCCCAAGGCCGACCTCTCGATCATCGAACACGCCTACACGGTTGCCGAGCGCGCCCACACCGGTCAGTTCCGCAAGAGCGGTGAGCCGTACATCACCCACCCGGTGGCAGTCGCTCAGATTCTGGCCGACCTCGGCATCGGTGCGAAGACGATCGCGGCGGCCCTGCTGCACGACACCGTCGAAGACACCGATTACACGCTCGACATGCTGCGTCGCGACTTCGGTGACGAGATCACCATGCTCGTCGATGGCGTCACCAAGCTCGACAAGCTCAAGTACGGCGACAGCGCTCAGGCCGAGACCGTCCGCAAGATGGTCGTCGCGATGTCGAAGGACATCCGCGTGCTCGTCATCAAACTCGCCGACCGCCTTCACAACGCGCGCACCTGGGGTTTCGTCGAATCCTCGTCGGCCAGCCGCAAGGCGACCGAGACGCTCGAGATCTACGCTCCGTTGGCCCACCGCCTCGGAATCCAGACGATCAAGTGGGAGCTCGAAGACCTCAGCTTCGCGGTGCTCCACCCCAAGCTCTACGTCGAGATCGACAGTCTGGTCAAGCAGCGGACCCCGCAGCGCGAGCAGTTCGTTCAGAACGTCATCAACGCGGTCAAGAGCGACCTCAAGTCGTCGAAGATCCGCGGCGACGTCGTCGGCCGACCGAAGCAGTACTACTCGATCTACCAGAAGATGATCGTGCGCGGTCGCGAGTTCGACGAGATCTACGACCTCGTCGGCATCCGCGTGCTGGTGAACTCGCTCCGCGACTGTTACGCGGTACTCGGCTCGATCCACGCGCGCTGGAACCCGATCCCCGGTCGCTTCAAGGACTACATCGCGACCCCGAAGTTCAACCTGTACCAGTCGCTGCACACGACCGTGATCGGGCCCAAGGGCCGTCCGGTCGAGATCCAAATCCGCACCCACGAGATGCACCAGCGTGCCGAGTTCGGTGTGGCCGCGCACTGGAAGTACAAGCAGCGGATGAACGGCGGCCGCGACAACCTGAGCGACCCCAAGACCGAGACCGACATGGCGTGGCTTGCCCACATCTCCGACTGGCAGGCCGAGACCGCCGACCCGGGGGAGTTCCTTGACAGCCTCCGCTTCGAGATCGGGGCGAAAGAGGTCTACGTCTTCACGCCGCAGGGCAAGGTCATCGGCCTGCCCTCGGGGGCGACGCCCGTCGACTTCGCCTACGCCGTGCACACCGAGGTCGGGCACCGCACGATGGGGGCCAAGGTCAACGGCCGCCTGGTGCCCCTCGAGTCGACCCTCACGTCTGGCGACGTGGTCGAGGTCTTCACTTCGAAGAACCCCGACTCGGGCCCCTCCCAAGACTGGCTCGCCTTCGTCAAGAGCCCGCGCGCCCGCAACAAGATCAAGCAGTGGTTCACGAAAGAGCGCCGCGACGAGGCGGTCGAGCAGGGCAAAGACGCCATCGCGCGAGCCATGCGCAAGCAGAACCTCCCGCTCCAGAAGCTCATGAGCCAAGACTCGATCGCCGAGGTCGCGGCGACGATGCGCTACGACGACATCACGGCTCTGTACGCCGCTGTCGGCGAAGGGCACATCTCGACGCAGTCGGTGATCGAGAAGATCCTGTCCGCCGTGCAGACGCAGACCGACGACGACACCGATCTCGACCTCGAGTTCCCGTCGAAGGGTCGTCAGCGACCCCTGCGCAACAGCGACTCGGGCGTGCTCGTGCGCGGCGCACCCGACATTCTCGTCAAGCTCGCCAAGTGCTGCACCCCGGTGCCCGGGGACCAGATCGTGGGCTTCATCACCCGTGGTCAGGGCGTCAGCGTCCACCAGGCCTCCTGCCACAACGTGCAGAGCCTGATGAACGAGCCCGAGCGAATGATCGAAGTCTCGTGGGCGCCCTCCTCCAAGAGCGTGTTCCTCGTGCAGATCCAGATCGAGGCGCTCGATCGGTCGGGCCTCCTCTCCGACGTCACGCGGGTGCTCTCGGAGCATCACGTGAACATCCTGTCGGCGACGGTCTCGACCTCGTCCGAGCGTCTGGCCCTCAGCCGGTTCGTGTTCGAGATGGGCGACACCACCCACCTCGACCGGGTGCTGAATGCGGTTCGACGCATCGATGCGGTCTACGACGTCTACCGCGTCAGCGGGGGTTGAGCGAGCGGGGTGTCGCGGATCCTGGGGCTCGTCGGCTCCTAGGCTCGTTGGGTCTTGGGCTCCTGAACTAAGGACTCGCGCTCCTCGACGAAGGAGTAGCAGGCCTCTGATGCACGTCAGTCAGGAGCCTCGGGCCTCGACACTTCTTTGTTCAGGATCCGCGCCCGACCGTTCCTGAATTCAGGCACAGCCGCGGCCCGCCGTCAGGCACAGTCGCGGCCCGGCGTGAGGCCCAGCCCGCCGAGCCGAGCCGATCCTCCGCTCGCCGCCGGTACGGCAGATGCGTCGATCGCGAGAGCACGGCGCGGATGTCGTTTGCGGTCAGGTGGTGCTCTTCAGCGAGCCGACGGGCCGCAAGCGCCACCCGGGCGTCCCACACGTCGGCGCGCGCGAGGTCGACGAGCGTGCGAGCCGGCGTGGTCACCCGGATCGGCCCGAAGTCGACGATCTCGTCAGCGAAGTCGCGCACCCTATGCCCGTGCGTCAAGACCTCCACCTCCCACGGCGCTTCGGCAATCGCGCCCCAGACCCAGGCCGCAGTCAGGCGCACGGCCACCGCCGCGGGAGTCACTCGCGGTGCGAGCGCCAGCGCCCGCCGCCACGGAACATCGAATTCGGCAATCGAGCAGAACGCCCGATCGAGGGGAAACACGTCTCCGTCGAGGGCGGCGGCCTGTAACTCGACGGAGGGGAGCTCTGCGGTGGTGAGAACGGACGGAAGCGAGGTGGTCATGGCTCCAGCCTCGGCGAACGAGACGACGAGGATCCGCGGCAGCCCCGATCTGTGGAGAGCCGCTGGCCGTCCCGGCGCGGTGGAGGCCCGACCCACGCGCCCGCCGAGTCGCGCACGACGGCCCGAGCGGCACCGACCCTTCAAGGCGGCATAGCCCCCTGAAGACGGCACAGACACGCCTAGCCGGCACAGACCCGCGTCCTAGGACACGGGTCTGAGCCGACAACGAGGGTCTGAGCCGACAACGAGGGTCTGAGCCGATTAGCAGGGCCCGAGACGATGGCGAGGTCTAGCCGAGCGCGTCCAACCAGACGCGACGGGCGTCGAGCGCCTCCTGAGCGTCTTTGATAGCACGCTTGTCGCCTGAGGCCTGTGCCGCCTCGAGCTCGGTCTCGAGCTTCGCGATGGCACTCTGCAGCTGGCCAGCGAGACCCTCGGAGCGAGCCTTGCGCTCCGGATTGTTCTTCTGCCAGAACTCTTCGTCGAGGGTGCGAACGTGCGTCTCGATCTTGCGGAGGCGGTCTTCGACGGGACGGACCTGCTCGCGCGGAACCCGACCGATGTCGTCGAAGCGCTGCTGCAGAGAGATCAGGGCGTCGCGAGCCGCAACCCGGTCGGTGAGCGCGAGGATCGCCTGGCCCTCGTCGAGCAGGGCGTTCTTCGCCTCGAGGTTGGCGCTGTACTCTTCTTCGTCTTGCGCGACGAGGGCGGTCTTCGCCCCGTAGAGCACGTCGCCCGCAGCTTTGAATCGGGCCCAGAGAGCGTCGTCGTACTTCTTGCCAGCGCGGCCGGCGCGCTTCCAGTCGTCGAGCAGCTGGCGGTAGGTGGGAATGCCGTCGGCACCCTTCGGCGCCAGTTCTTCGGCTCGCTCCACCAGAGCCTGCTTGCGGCTTCGGGCGTCACGGTGCACCGAGTCGAGCTCGGCGTAGAAGGCTTTACGGTGCGTGTCGATCGTCGAGCGGGCCGCGCGGAAGCGCTTCCACAGGTCGTTGCCCTCGCCCTTGGGAATGCGCGGGCCGTCTTGCTGGTGCTTCTGCCAGCGCGAGAAGATGTCGTCGACGGAGGCGGTGACCTGTTTCCACTGGACCCGCGCGGGATCCTGAGCCGCCAATGCCTCGGCTTCGACGACGAGAGCCGTGCGGTACGCGACGGCCTCCGCCTGAGCGGCCTGCGCTTCAGCGCTCTGCTGCTGGGTCAGTTCGACGACCGTCGTGTCGAGAGCGGCGACTCGAGTGCGCAGGGCATCGATGTCGCCGACTGCACTGGGCTCGGCCAAGGCCTCTTTGAGGTGGCCGACCGCTTTCGAGACGTCGGAGGCGCTGGCACCCCGCTTGACGCGCTGCTCGAGGAGCGTCACCTGACCGGCGAGCTCGGTGAACTTGCGTTCGTAGTAGGCGAGTGCCTCTTCGGGGGTCGCGTCGGGGTACTGGCCGACGGCGCGTTCGCCATCGGCCTGTCGGACGTAGACCGTCCCGTCGTCATCGACTCGGCCCCAGGGCGCCTGATCGTTCGTAGCCACAATTCCACCTTGCTGCGTGTCTCGTCGGTGAGGTCCATCAGCCTCTCGCGATGGATGTTCAGCCTATTGCACAGACGCGAAGCCTGGGCGGAGCCTTGGAATGAAGCTACTTGATGGTGGCGGCGGTGATCGTCGTCGCGACCTTGGGCGCGCCGTCCGTCGGGCTATTCGCCGAATCTGCGGGGGTCAGGCCCTTATCGGTGATGTTCTTCTCCATCGACGACAGGCCGGAGGTCACTTTGCCGACCACCGTGTACCCGCCGGTCGTCCCGTTGAGGGTCGTGGGGCCGTAGACGATGAAGAACTGCGTGGCCTGGGAGTCGGCCGTCGAGGCCCGCGCCATGGCGATGACGCCGGTCTTATACACGGAGTCGGCGGGCACGTTCTCGAGAGGGCCGAACTGGTAGCCGTCGTCGCCCGTGCCATCGGCCTTGGTCGCACCGCACTGGAGGAACTTGGCGCCGCTGCCGTTGCTCATCCGCCAGCAGTGCGTGCCCTCGTAGAAGTTCTTCTTGATCAGGGTCACGAGCACGCTGGTCGCCTGAGGCGCCTTCGCGCCGTCGAGTTCGATGCCCAGCGTCACGTTCGAGTTGAGCTTCAGCGAGCCCGTCCAGGTGCGGTCTTCGGCGATGCTCTTCGACGGCACGGCGGAGGCGGCAGACGCCGAAGCGGACGGCGACGAAGCTGCCGTCGATGCGGGGGAGAACCCACCCCGGGAGTAGACGATCTGCGCGCCCGTTCCGAGAGCGCCCACGAGCACGACGGCGATGATCGCCGCAACGTTGTCACGGAACCGACGCTTGGTCTGCACCCCGTAGACCTGCTGACGGGCGGTGTAGCGCCTCAGCCGCTCACGGGCTTCACGGTCGTTCTTGCTCGGTGCCACGGATCCTCCAGAATGAGCTGGCGCCCCCGGAGGAGCGTGAAGCAGGTTCAGCCTGAACTGTAACGGAGGAGCGGCTCCGACCACGGCAGGCGGTGTCGGGGGTCCGGTCTAGCATGAGTTCTCATGAGCCCGCTTTCGCGCGTGCGGCAGAGTTCCACCCCTCTGGCCGTCCGCATGCGCCCCACCAGCCTCGACGAGGTCGCCGGCCAGAAGCACCTGCTGCGACCGGGTTCGCCGCTGGTGCAGCTGGCGTCCGACACCTCCGGCGAGTCGGGTGCCGTCTCGGTCATCCTGTGGGGTCCGCCCGGCACGGGTAAGACGACTCTCGCGCAGGCGGTCGCCCACAGCTCGGGCCGACAGTTCGTCGAGCTCTCGGCCGTCACCGCGGGTGTCAAAGACGTCCGCCAGGTGATGGAGAAGGCGCTCACCAACCGCGATCTCTACGGCACGACGACCGTCCTGTTCCTCGACGAGATCCACCGCTTCACCAAGGCGCAGCAAGACGCTCTGCTTCCCGGGGTCGAGAACGGCTGGATCATCCTCATCGCCGCGACGACCGAGAATCCCTCGTTCTCCGTCATCACACCGCTCCTCTCCCGGTCGCTTCTCCTCACCCTCGAGCAGCTGAGCGACGACGACCTCGCCGAGCTGGTGCGACGCGCCGTCCGCGACCCCAGGGGCCTCGACGACAGCGTCACTCTCGACGACGACGCCCTCGCGATGATCGTGCGTCTCGCCTCGGGCGATGCCCGCCGTGCGCTGACGGCCCTCGAGGCGTCGGCGCAGTCCGCCTGGGCCATGGCCGACGTCGAGGCCGCTTCGGGCTCGGTCGACGACCTCGACGAAGACGACGACGAGGAGGCCGAGGAGGCCGACGACGGAGACGACGACAAGGATCCAGCCCGGCCCCGCGACGACACCGACCCGCAGTCCGGCTCGGCCCCGCTCATCACCTCCGAGCTCGTCGCGCAGTCTGTTGATCGGGCCCTGCTCCGATACGACCGCAACGGCGACGAGCACTACGACGTCATCTCGGCCTTCATCAAGTCGGTGCGGGGGAGCGACGTCGACGCCGCACTCCACTATCTGGCCAGGATGATCGAGGCCGGGGAGGATCCTCGGTTCATCGCCCGGCGCATCATCGTCTCGGCCTCGGAAGACATCGGGATGGCCGACCCGCAGGCCCTCCTCATCGCGATGGCCGCGGCCGATGCGGTGCAGATGATCGGCATGCCCGAGGGCCGCATCCCGTTGGCTGAGGCCGTGGTCTACCTCGCGACCGCTCCCAAATCCAACCGCTCCTACCTCGGCATCGATCAGGCCATCGCCGACGTGCGAGCCGGCAAAGCCGGCCGCGTGCCGAAGCACCTGCGCGACGCGCACTACCCGGGCGCCAAACGGCTCGGCCACGGCAAGGGCTACAAGTACGCCCACGACTCCGAGTTCGGCGTCGTCGAGCAGCAGTACCTCCCCGACGAGCTGGTGGGGCGCAGCTACTACGACCCCACGAGCAACGGCAACGAGCGAGACGTGACGGCCAGGCTCGAGAAGCTGCGGAGAATCACGCGGGGGCACTAATGCTCCCACTCGTCCCTCTCTCCATGTAAGCTTGAACGGTTGCCTGTATTCAGGGCGTCGAAGCGCGGCTGCGGAAGACGTCCTGATCAAGGTGAGACGACCTGTAGCCGGTCGACCACCGCGGCGATCACCCCTCTTGTTACGAACGCCGGCGCTCGCGCGCTTGACGCTCATTTCATTTCCATTTTCGACAAGGAAGGGAACCGTGTCCACTAAGTCACGTACCCGCAGCAAGACCCGTCTGTCGCGTGCCCTCGGCATCGCGCTGACCCCGAAGGCCGCCCGCTACCTCGAGAAGCGTCCTTACGCTCCCGGTGAGCACGGCCGCACCAAGCGCAAGACCGACAGCGACTACGCCGTCCGTCTCCGCGAGAAGCAGCGTCTGCGTGCCCAGTACGGCATCCGCGAAGCTCAGCTCAAGATCGTCTTCGAAGAGGCCCGCAAGGCCAAGGGCCTGACCGGTGAGAACCTCGTCGAGCTCCTCGAGACGCGTCTCGACGCGCTGATCCTGCGTGCCGGCTTCGCCCGCACCACGGCTCAGGCTCGCCAGATGATCGTTCACCGTCACATCCTCGTCGACGGCAAGCTCGTCGACCGTCCCTCGTTCCGCGTCAAGCCGGGCCAGATGATGCACGTCAAGCCGAAGTCGGAGTCGATGGAGCCTTTCCAGGTCGCCGCCGCCGGTGGTCACGTGGACGTCCTCCCCAAGCTTCCCGCGTACCTCGAGGTCGAGATCGACAAGCTGCAGGCGAAGCTCGTTCGTCGCCCGAAGCGCGTCGAGGTCCCCGTGACCTGTGAAGTCCAGCTGGTCGTCGAGTACTACGCCGCCCGCTAGACCCTTTCTTCACCCGGCTTCTCCTCCTCCACAGGGAGAGCCTCTCCACAGACAGGGAGCAGCCCGCCTCGCGCGGTCTGCTCCCTTTCTGCATCTCGGTAGGATTGACGGCAGTCCATTCGAAGGAGCTCCAACCGTGAAATCCCTGTTCTTCCTGCTCGTCGGCACCGCCCTGGGCTTCGTCGTGGCTCACAAGGTCAACCAGACACCGGCCGGTCGGGAGTTCTTCACGGGTCTCGACAGCCGCCTGTCGCGTTTCTCCACGGCCGTGGCCGATGGCTATCGCAGCCGCGAGGCCGAACTGCGCGATCGCGACTGATCCGTCGCGCCTCGTATCCGACGCACCAGCGACTCCGACACACCAGATCTGAGAGACCACCATGCAGACCGCTGAAATCCGCAACCGCTGGCTGAAGTACTTCGGCGACCGTGGGCACACCGTCGTGCCGTCCGCCTCGCTCGTAAGCGACGACCCCAGCCTGCTCTTCGTCGTGGCCGGCATGGTGCCCTTCATCCCGTATCTCTCCGGGCTGGTGCCGGCGCCGTACCCGCGGGCGACGAGCGTGCAGAAGGTCATCCGCACCAACGACATCGAAGAGGTCGGCAAGACGCCGCGCCACGGCACCTTCTTCCAGATGAACGGCAACTTCTCGTTCGGCGACTACTTCAAAGAGCAGGCGATCACCTACGCGTGGGAGCTGCTGACGACCCCGGAGGCCGATGGCGGGCTCGGGTTCGACCAGAAAGACCTGTGGGTCACCGTCTACAAAGACGACGACGAGGCCATCGCCCTCTGGAAGTCGATCGCGGGCCTCCCCGACGAGAAGATCCAGCGTCTCGACAAAGACACCAACTACTGGCACACCGGCCAGCCGGGCCCTGCCGGCCCCTGCTCCGAGATCTTCTTCGACCGCGGCCCCGCTTACGGCATCGACGGCGGCCCCGCCACCGACGACGACCGCTACGTCGAGATCTGGAACCTCGTGTTCATGCAGTACCAGATCGACAACGTGCGCTCGAAGGTCGACTTCGACATCGTGCGAGAGCTGCCCAACAAAAACATCGACACCGGCATGGGTCTCGAACGAGTCGCCTTCCTCAAGCAGGGGGTCGACAACATGTACGAGATCGACCAGGTGCGCCCCGTGCTCGACCGTGCCGCCGAGCTCTCCGGTCGGGCCTACGGCGCCGACCACGACGACGACGTGCGCATGCGCGTCATCGCCGACCACGTCCGCTCCGCGCTGATGCTCATGAGCGATGGCGTGACCCCGTCGAACGAGGGCCGCGGCTACATCCTGCGCCGCCTCCTCCGACGGAGCGTGCGCTCGATGCGCCTGCTCGGTGTCGAAGGCGCGACCTTCCCCGAACTCTTCGCCGCCTCGCGCGACGCGATGAAGGCCGCCTACCCCGAGGTCGAGACCGACTACAGCCGCATCTCGCGCCTCGCCTTCGCCGAGGAGGAGACCTTCCTCCGCACCCTGGCCTCCGGCACCGCGATTCTCGACGAGGCGGTCGACCAGACCGTCGCCGCCAGCAAGAAGGAGCTCAAGGGCGACACCGCCTTCCTTCTCCACGACACGTTCGGGTTCCCGATCGACCTCACCCTCGAAATCGCCGAAGAGGCCGGCCTCACCGTCGACCGCACCGCGTTCGACACCCTGATGCAGGAGCAGCGCTCCCGCGCCAAGGCCGACGCGAAGTCGCGCAAGACGGCCCTCGCCGACCTCAGCGTCTACTCGGCCTTTCGAGCCCAGGGCGAGACGGTCTTCACCGGCTACGACTTCCTCAACACCGAGTCGCGCATCCTGGGCCTGATCGTCGGGGGCGAGTCGGTCGATCGAGCCGTGGCCGGCGACATCGCCGAGGTCATCCTCGCCGAGACCTCGCTCTACGCCGAGTCGGGTGGCCAGGAGGCCGATGCGGGCAGCATCGTCGGCAACGGGTTCGACCTCGAGGTGCTCGACGTGCAGAAGCCCGTCAAGGGCCTCATCAGCCACCGCGTGCAGGTGCGATCCGGTGAGGTCGGTGTCGGCGACGCCGCCACCAGCGTGGTCGACCCCACGTACCGTCGCGGAGCAACGCAGGCGCACTCGGCGACGCACCTCATCCACGCCGCCCTGCGGCAGGTGCTCGGCCCCGAGGCGCACCAGGCCGGCTCGTACAACAAGTCGGGCTACATGCGCCTCGACTTCAACTGGTCGAACCCCCTGTCGGCGGGCACCCGCAGCGAGATCGAAGACATCGCCAACTCCAAGATCCGCGACGACCTCGAGGTCACGACTCGCATCCTCCCGCTCGACGAAGCGCGCGCGGCCGGAGCCATGGCCCTGTTCGGCGAGAAGTACGGCGAGGAGGTGCGCATGGTCGACATCGGCGGCCCCTGGTCGCGCGAGCTCTGCGCCGGCACCCACGTATCGCACTCGTCGCAAATCGGTCTGATCAACCTCGTCGGTGAGTCATCGATCGGATCGACCAACCGCCGCGTCGAGTCGCTCGTCGGCGTCGACGCCTTCCGCGACTTCGCCACCGAGCGTTCGCTCGTCAACCAGCTGACCTCCTCGCTCAAGACGCCGCGCGAGCAGCTTCCCGATCGCATCGCCGACCTCGCCGGTCAGTTGAAGGCGGCCGAGAAACGGATCGCCGAGTTCGAAGCGGCGGCCCTGCAGACGCGCGTTCCCGCACTCGTCGAGAAGGCTTCGGCCGTGGGCGAATTGCGCGTCGTCTCAGAACACGTCGGTCAGGTGAAGTCGGCCGACGAACTGCGGAGTCTGGCGACGAACGTTCGCGAGCGTCTCGGATCCTCGGTTCCCGCCGTCGTGGCACTCGCGGCCGACGTGTCGGGCAAGCCAGCGGTCATCGTGGCGACCAACGCCCCGGCGCGCGACGCCGGCGCCAAGGCCGGCCTCCTGGCCCGCACCGCCGCCGGCATCCTCGGTGGTGGCGGAGGCGGTAAAGACGACCTCGCTCAGGGCGGAGGCTCCGATGTGTCGGCGATCCCGGCCGCACTCACCGCCATCGTCGAAGCGCTCAGGTCCTGATCATCGATACGGGGTTCCGCCGCGGGGCGCGGATCGGCGTCGATGTGGGCAAAGCCCGCATCGGCGTCGCGCGCACCGATCCCGACGGTCTGATCGCCACGCCGATCGAGACGGTCACGCGCTCGGGCAGCCCGAAAGACACCGGTGCTGCCGGCGACGACGTGAAGACAATTCTGGCGCACGCCACCGAGCTCGACGCGATCGAGATCGTGGTGGGCCTGCCCTTGTCGCTGTCGGGCGGCGACACCCCGTCGACGTCGGACGCGCGCGAGTTCGCGGAGCGTCTGGCGCGGGGCGCGGATCCTCGGCCAGTCCGTCTCGTCGACGAGCGGCTCTCGACGGTGACCGCATCGTCGGCCCTCCGCGCCTCCGGTCGGTCGTCGAAAAAGCAGCGGTCCGTGATCGATCAGGTGGCCGCCGTTATAATCGTCCAGCACGCCATCGACCTGGAACGATCGAGCGGACGTCCACCGGGCTCCCTTGTTCCCGTGACGACGAATCCCGACGAGAAACGGTAGAACGTGGCAGACGAACCCTCCTGGGACGACATCTTTGCCGGCACCCCCTCCGAAAAGCGCACGACGACGACGTCGCAGCGATCGGGAGAGACGGCCGACGAGCCGGAGCAGGGCGGCCAGCCCCTGCAGGGCGGCGCGGCGCAGAGCGGACAGGTTTCGCAGAGCGGACAGACCCCTCCTGTGACGCCCACGGTGGCCGATCCCGGCCCGTCGCGGCGCGACCTCCGAGCTCGGCGCGAAGAAGAGGAGCGTCGACGCGGACGCGCGGCTCCCCGCAAGACCGAGCGCCCGAAGCGAGCACCGCAGGCGTCAGCGGAGGCTGCGGCACCCCCACCGACGGCGCCGGTCGAGCGTCGACGATCTCGCTGGCGAAAGCCGGGCACCTGGATCCTGATCGCCGTTCTCCTTATCGTCGTCGGCGGAGGTGGAGCCGTCATCTCGACCCTTTACAAGCAGTACGCCCCCGGCATCCAGTCGCTGTTCGGCGGCGAGCCCGACGACGACTACGCCGGGTCAGGCAACGGCACCAAGGTCGAGTTCACGATCGTCTCGGGTGATATCGGCGAGACCATCGCGTCGAAGCTCGCGAAGGCCGGTGTGACCAAGACGTCGGCCGCGACCTACAGCCTGCTGCTGGCGAACAAAGAGATCTCGTTCCAGCCCGGTACCTACTCGATGTTCGAGCACATGAGCGCGCAGTCGGCCATCGACCGTCTCCAGTCGACGTCGGCCCGGATCACCACCAAGATCGTGATCCCCGAGGGCACGACCCTCAAGGGCATCATCAGTCTGACGGCCAGCGCGACGAAGATCCCGATTGCCAAGGTGAAGAAGGCCGCGGCCGACTACAAGTCGTTCGATCTGCCGTCGAATGCGACGAGTCTCGAGGGCTACCTGTTCCCCGCGACGTACGAGCTCGAACCGAACAAGACCGCTCACGCCTACCTGCAAGACATGGTCGACGAGATGAAGAAGCGCCTCACCGCCGCGGGGGTGCCCGAATCGAAGTGGGAGCGCACGGTCATCTTCGCGTCGCTCATTCAGAAGGAGGCCGGTCTCGCGGCCGACTACCCGAAGGTCGCGCGGGTGTTCCAGAACCGGATCGACGACGGAATGCTGCTGCAGTCCGACGCGACCGTGGCGTACGGCGCGGGCACGACCGACCGGGTCACGACGACCGACGCCGAGCGTGCGGACGCGAGCAACAAATACAACACCTACGTACACAAGGGCCTGCCCGTCGGGCCGATCTCGAACCCCGGTGAGATCGCCATCGAGGCCGCCGTCAAGCCGGCGACCGGCACGTGGGTCTACTTCGTGACCGTCGACCTCGACAGCGGCGAGACCGTCTTCTCGACCACCTATGCCGAGCACCAGAAGGCCGTGACGCAGTTCCAGTCGTGGCTGCGGGCCCACCCCGAGTACCAGTAGGCCGGGGGAACCTCGCGACGGGGCAACCGTCGCGTGTGGAACAATCGACACATGCTTCGATGGTTGACCGCGGGTGAGTCTCATGGCCCCGAACTGATTGCCGTTCTCGAAGGAATCCCGGCCGGTGTGCCGGTGTTCCTCGAAGACATCCAGAGCGACCTTGCGCGCCGCAAGCTCGGCTACGGCCGGGGCTCGCGCATGAAGTTCGAGCAAGACGAGCTGCACATCTCGGGTGGTGTCATCCACGGGCGCACGATCGGCAGTCCCATCGCGCTGCGCGTCGGCAACACCGAATGGCCGAAATGGGAAGAGGTCATGAACCCCCAGCCGGTCGAGGTGAGCGAGGCATCCCGCGGTCGCAGCGCCCCACTAACCAGGCCCCGACCCGGTCACGCCGACCTGGTCGGCATGCAGAAGTACGGCTTCGACTCCGCTCGCCCCATCCTGGAGCGTGCCAGTGCCCGCGAGACCGCGGCCCGGGTCGCCCTCGGTGCTGTCGCGAAGTCGTTCCTGGCCGAGCTCGGCATCGAGCTCGTCAGCCACACTCTCTCGATCGGACCCGTCCGCGTGCCCGAGGGTCGGCCCCTGCCCACGCTCGACGACCTCGAGGCGCTCGACGGCGATCCGCTGCGCTGCTTCGATCCCGAGACGTCGGCCCTGATGGTCGCGGAGGTCGACGACGCGAAGAAGGCCGGCGACACTCTCGGCGGTGTCGTCGAGGTGCTCGCCTACAACCTCCCGCCCGGCCTCGGTTCGCACGTGCAGTGGGATCGCCGTCTCGACTCGCAGCTCGCCGCAGCCCTCATGGGAATCCAGGCGATCAAGGGCGTCGAAGTCGGTGACGGCTTCTTGACCACCACCCGCCGCGGATCCGAGGCGCACGACGAACTGCGTCAGACGAGTCGTGGCATCTCTCGCGACACCGATCGTGCCGGTGGTACCGAGGGCGGCATGTCGACCGGCACTGTGCTTCGCGTCCGTGCCGGCATGAAGCCGATCGCGACCGTGCCGCACGCTCTCGCGACCGTCGACGTCGCCACCGGCGAGACGGCCAGCGCCCACCACCAGCGCTCCGACGTCTGCGCGGTTCCGGCCTCCGGCGTCGTCGCCGAGGCGATGGTCGCTCTCGTCCTCGCCAACTCCGTGCTCGAGAAGTTCGGTGGCGACTCCATCGACGAGACGAGCCGCAACATGACCAACTACCTGGCGGCCATTCCCGAGCTCCTCACGACGACGACCGAGAGCGGCGCCCCCGCGACCCAGTTCTGATGTCGGAAGAGCGTCACCGCCCGGTCGTGCTGATCGGCCCGATGGGGGCCGGCAAGACCAGCGTCGGCCGCCGGGTCGCCAAACGCCTCGGTCGTGCTTTCGTCGACACCGACAAAGAGATCGTCAAGGAGCACGGCCCGATTCCCGCCCTGTTCGAGTCGCTCGGCGAACCCGGGTTCCGCGAACTGGAGCGCGATGCGGTCACCTCTGCCCTCGCGGGCACCGTCGTGGTGTCGCTGGGTGGTGGGGCGGTTCTCGACGAGGGCACCCGCGTCCGACTCCGTGACGAGCGGGTCGTTCTCCTGACGGTCACTCCCGAGGCAGTCGAATCCCGAATCCGAGGATCCGACCGTCCCCTCCTTCACCAGGGCGGCATTGCGGCGTGGATGCGCATCGCTGCCGAGCGCGCCCCCATCTATGCCTCGCTCGCCGACCTCACCCTCGATACCTCGAACAGACCCCTCTCGCATGTCGTGGACGACATCGTGGCGTGGGTCGAAACGGAGCCCTCATGACCGACGCACCAGAGACCGATCAGACCGCCGAGACGTCGACGGCGGGTACGCCGGCGACCGTCATCTCCGTCTCCGGCGCCTCGCCCTACGACGTGCGAATCGGTCGCGGCGTCGTCGCGGAGGTTCCCGACCTCCTCGGCCCGCAGACCAAAAAGATCCTCATCGTGCACGCCCCGCCGCTCGGCGCCCGGGCCACGGCCCTCCGCGAGTCGCTGCTGGCCCGCGGTTTCGAGGCGCTCATCGCCGAGATCCCCGACGCCGAGGCCGGCAAGCGCGTCGAGGTGGCATCCTTCTGCTGGCAGATCCTCGGCCAGGCCGACTTCGCCCGGACCGATGCCGTCATCGGCCTCGGCGGCGGAGCGACGACCGATCTCGCCGGATTCGTCGCGGCCACCTGGCTCCGCGGTGTCCAGCTCGTACAGATCCCGACCACGGTGCTCGGCATGGTCGACGCGTCGATCGGCGGCAAGACCGGCATCAACACCGCCGAGGGCAAGAACCTCGTCGGCTCGTTCTACGCCCCGGCCGGCGTGCTCGTCGACCTCGATCTGCTCGACGGCCTTGCGCGCAACGACGTCCTCGCCGGTTTCGCCGAAATCGTCAAGGCGGGATTCATCGCCGAGCCGGAGATCCTCGACATCGTCGAGGCCGACGTCGACCGCGTCGTCGACCCGTCGACCCCGGAGTTCCGGCGCGTCGTCGAACTCGCGATCGGTCTCAAGGCGCGCGTCGTCGGCGAAGACTTCACCGAGGCCGGGCTCCGCGAGATCCTCAACTACGGGCACACGCTCGGCCACGCCATCGAGCACGCCGAGCGCTACCAGTGGCGGCACGGAGCCGCTGTCTCGGTCGGCATGGTGTTCGCCGCCGAGCTGTCGCGGCTGGCGGGGCGCCTATCGGATGAGGTCGTGGATCGGCACCGCCGGATCCTCGTGTCTCTCGGTCTGCCGATCAGCTACCCGACCGGCCGCTGGAACACCCTGCTCGCAACGATGCAGCGCGACAAAAAGACCCGGGCCGGAATGCTGCGCTTCATCGTGCTCGACGACACGGCCCGGCCGACAGTGCTCGAGGCGCCCGACTCCAGTCTGCTGTTCGCGGCCTACCAGGAGATCGGGTCGTGACGACCGCCCTTCACGCAACAGTGCTCGTCGTCACTGCACCCGAGGTCGGCGGGCCCGACTCGCGGTATCCGTCGGCGCACTCGGTGTCGTCGGGGACTGCGGCGGGCCTCCTGGTCGCGTTGGAATCCGTCGATCCGTCGATCATCGTCGTGGCTCGGCAGACCGACGACGAGGCCGAACTGATCTCGTGGCTTCACGAGGCTGCCGACCGGGGCTGGGGTGTCGTGATCGACCCCGCCGCGTTCACGAGTTACTCGTACGGGTTGCGCGACGCGGCCGCGCTGGTCGTCGAGGCCGGATTGCCGGTGATCGAGGCGCATCTCACGAACCCGGTATCACAGGGGGAGTCGCGGCAGTCGAGCGTCATCTCCGCCGTATCGACCGGCATCATCGCCGGGTTCGGCCTCGACTCGTACCGGTTCGCGGTCGCCGCCGCGGGGGCGCGCGTCGCCGACCGGAGGGACGTCGCCAGCCGGCAGGACGCCGTCAAGCACGAGGACGACGCCAACCAGCAGCACGTCGCCGAGCAGCAGCAGGGCACGCTGGAGCAGGCGCACCGCTAGAGCCTCGGCGGAGGCTTCCGAGGTGACGCTACGACGGCCCCGAAGTGCGACCGCGAGGGTCGGCGCCTTCGGCGAGACTTCGGAACATTCGCGAGAAGTACGCCGCCACGAGCGCGGCCTGACCGAGCACCCAGGTGCCGACGGCCGGGAGCACGAGTTCACCCGTCGGCGTTCCCGCGGCGGTACGCACTCCGAGCAGCGTCGTCGCCACCACTGCTGCGAGCACCAGGACGACGGCGAGGATCCGCAGTACGTATCTCGAACCCGACCTCGACGGCTTTCGCAACCGACCCCGAAGGATGATCGCGTAGAGAGCCACGAACAGCAGCATCGAGGCGAGCGCCGTGACGACGTTGACGAGATCGCCGAGGAGCCTCAGCACGGTGAATCCGCCGAGAACCACGGCAAACAGGAGGGCCTCAGTGGCCCACAGGCCGATGGTGAACCCGGGGGAGTCGTCGTTGGTCGGCCCGTACGAGACGAGGTCGGGGTTCGGGCGACGGTTCAACGGGACGTAGGGCTCGTCGTCGCTCACGACCTGTGGACTCCCATGACGACACCGTACCCATCCGGCTTACGATGAGCCGCATGACGCCTTCCGCTCCCGTGTCCACACTCGACGGCTGGGCCGTTGCGCCCTTCACCGGGGGCGGGCTGACCTACGACTGCTATGAGAAGGGCTCCGGCCCGGGCGTCGTGCTGATCCCCGAGGTGCCGGGCATCACGCCCGAGGTGCTGGGGCTCGCCGACCACCTCGTCAACGAGGGCTTCACCGTCGTCGTGCCCTCGCCTTTCGGCGAGCCGGGCCGTGCGCCGACCATGGGCTACGTCCTGGGCGTGGTCGCTCGTCTCTGCGTCGCCGCAGAATTTAGGGCTTTCGCAGTCGGTGCGCATCGGCCGATCACCGACTACCTGCGAGCAGTGGCCGCCGACCTCGCGGCGCGCACGCCCGGCACCGGGGTGGGCGTGATCGGCATGTGCTTCACCGGCGGCTTCGCTCTCGCGGCGGCTGTCGACGACTCCGTCTCGGCGTCCGTGCTGAGCCAGCCCTCCGTTCCGTTTCCTCTCGGAAAGGCGCGGGCCAAGGATCCAGGCCTCTCGCCTGCCGAATTCGACCGCGTGGCCGCCCGGGCCTCTGCCGGCGAGGTCTGCGCGCTCGGCCTGCGTTTCTCGGGTGACCGCGCCGCTCAGGCCGCGCGCTTCGCGACCCTGAAAAACCGCATGGGCGACGCGTTCGAGATGATCGAACTCGACTCCTCGCCCGGCAACGAGGGCGGCTTCTCGAAAAACGCGCACTCGGTGATCACGAGCGAGGTGCGCGAGCGGCCGGGCAACCCGGCGCTGGCGGCTCGCGAGCGCATGGTGGCGTTCCTCCGGGAGCGGCTCACCCCCTAATTGCTCGCCGAGCGCTCGCTCCCGTGTCCGGGATCCGAGCGTCGGCTACACTTGTCGATGGCCGAATCCGGCCGACGTGCCGCATCCCTCGGGGTGCCGTGCACCAGCCACTTTTCTCTCATCTTCAAAGGATTCCTCGCATGGCGACTACCAACGACATCAAGAACGGCGCCGTTCTCAACCTCGACGGCCAGCTCTGGAACGTCATCGAGTTCCAGCACGTCAAGCCCGGCAAGGGCGGGGCGTTCGTCCGCACCAAGATGAAGAACGTGATGAGCGGCAAGGTCGTCGACAAGACGTTCAACGCCGGCACCAAGATCGACTTCGCCAATGTCGACCGCCGCGAATACACCTACCTGTACGCCGAGGCCGACGGTTACGTGTTCATGGACACCACCGACTACGACCAGATCAACGTGCCCGCCACGATCGTCGGCGACTCGAAGAACTTCATGCTCGAAAACCAGAACGTGCAGATGGCGTTGCACGACGGCGACCCGCTGTACATCGAGCTTCCCGCGTCGGTCGTTCTCGAGGTCACCTACACCGAGCCCGGTCTCCAGGGCGACCGCTCGACCGGCGGCACCAAGCCCGCCACCGTCGAGACCGGCTACGAGATCCAGGTGCCGCTGTTCCTCGAGACCGGCACCAAGGTCAAGGTCGACACGCGCGACGGCAGCTACCTCGGCCGCGTCAACGACTAGGTCGCGCCTCCACAATGAGTGCTCGCACCAAAGCGCGTAAGCGCGCCCTCGACGTGCTCTACGTCGCCGACATCCGCCAGATCTCGATCGACGACGCACTCGTCGCCGAGACGCAGCGTGCGCTCGACACCCCCGAGCGCAACTCGAGCTGGGGCTACGCGCGCGATATCGTTCAGGGCGTCATCGAGAATCGCCCCGAGATCGACGAGCTGATCGAAACGTATTCCCAGGGCTGGACTCTGGCCCGGATGCCCACGATCGATCGGGCCATCCTGCGCATCGGCATCTGGGAGCTCACGCACAACGACGACATCCCCGACGCCGTGGCGATCTCGGAGGCCGTCGAGCTCGCGCAGAGCCTGTCGACCGACGATTCGGGCAGCTTCGTCAACGGACTGCTGGGCCGGATCGCGACCACGACCGCGTCCTAGCGGGGCCTCTCACGCCGAGTGCCGCCGAATGCTCTCCGCCCAGCCCGGGCGAGAGCATCTGGCGGCACTCGGCGTTTTGCCGGGACGATTAGTTGTGCACGACACTATTGCGCGCAATGTGCTATTGTGATCGTCATGCCCACCGCACCGACGCCCCTGCTCGACGAGCAGATCTGCTTTGCGCTCTACAGCGCGTCGCGGGCGCTGACGGCGCGGTACCGCGATCTGCTCGAGCCTCTCGGCGTCACCTACCCCCAGTACCTCGTGTTGCTCGTGCTATGGGAAGAGGGGCCCGTCACCGTCGGCTACCTCGGCGACCGACTCAACCTCGACTCCGGCACGCTGTCGCCCCTGCTCCGTCGCCTCGAGACCTCCGGCCACGTCACTCGCACCCGCACGCCGGGCGACGAGCGTGTCGTCGAGGTGTCACTCACCGCGAGTGGCAGCGAGCTGCGGGGCGCGACCGCCTCGATCCAAGACGGTATCTGCCAGGCGACCGGGTTGGATCCTGAGGCCCTTCGCTCCCTGCAGCAGCAGATCGCCACGGTCGCAGCCCACGTCCGCCAGGCCGCCTGACTTCTCCGACTCCGCATTCCCACCCCTCAAGAAAAGAGACATCATGCCCACTCGCACCTCTCGCACCGCCTGGAACGGAAGCCTCGAAGAAGGATCCGGCCAGGTCGAACTCAGCTCGTCGAAGATCGGCACCTACGACGTGTCGTTCCCGAAGCGTGCGGCTGACGACGCCAACGGAGCCACCAGCCCCGAAGAGCTCATCGCCGCCGCTCACTCGTCGTGCTACGCCATGCAGTTCTCGGCGATCCTCGGTGCCGCCGGCGGCACCGTCGAGGCTCTCGACGTCAAGGCCGACGTCACCCTCGGCCCGGACAAGGCAGACGGCGGCTTCAAGCTGACCGGCATCCACCTCACCGTGCGCGGCGAGGTCTCGGGCGTCGACGCCGACGGTTTCGCCAAGGCCGCCGCCGAGGCGAAGGCGACCTGCCCCGTCTCGAAGGCGCTGACCGGAGTCGAGATCACGCTCGACGCCCAGCTCGAGAACTAGGAGCGGCGCCCCGCGCGCACGCTCGTTTGCGGCGGCGACGGTGGTCTTCGGACCGCCGTCGCCGCCGCTTTGCTGTGTGCAGCACCGAACCCGCCGCTTTCGGAATCGGCGACGCGCGCCTAGGTTGGAGCTAGGGGAAGGTGCCGTACCGCACCGCAGCTGTCGCCCGAATGGAGAAGTACCTCCGTGACCACTGAATTCATCAGGCATGCGGGCGATTCGCTCGCATCGACTCGCATCCTCGATGGCTCGAGCCCGCTCGGCTGGGCCTTCCGCGAGGCACCGGTCGCGCCCGAAGACAACGGCTGGAGATTCCTGTCGCAAGACGACAACGAGACCTTCATCAACACGCCCGGCAACATCAGGGTCGCCGACTTCAATGCAGTCGCGGAAATCGAGCCCGCCGTCATCGCCATCTACGGGTTTCCGGTCGGCACCGATCTCACCTTCGTCATCGAGCCCAGCGGGGCCCGGAAGTTCGTCGACAACACGACGCGCGAAGAGGTCGCGCTGCCGTACCTCCCGTGACCGACCTCCGCACGATCGCGAGAACGGCCGCCGGAATCTTCGGCGGTACACCCCGGGTCGTGAAGTTCTCCGACGAGTCTGAAGCGCACTCGGTCGAGATCCTGAGCTGCACACCGTCACCCCGACCCGGACTCATCTCGTACTCCACGATCGGCATGAGCGCGTTCGACAACGACACGGTGATCGGCCCGCGGCAGCTTCGAGTCGAAGTCGTCGGCATCGCTGCCGACTCGACGACCGCGTTCTCGGGCGGTCTGTCTACGTGTGCGTTCAATCTGGCCCACGACCGCTTCCAGATCCAGCCGAAGCGCGTCTTCCCGCGGGTCTTCGAAGGTTACGGGCAAGACGTCACGACGCCGCACGCGCTCATCTGGTACCCGTTCGGATGGGCGGGCGACTTCGAACCCCTCGTCGGCGACGAGACCCACATCGAGTGGCTGATGGCGATACCGATCACCGACGCCGAATTCACGTTTTTCGGAGCGAACGACGCGGACGCCCTGATCGACGTCTTCGAGGCGAACGATATCGACCTCTACGACCTCATGCGCGCGTCCGCGGTCTGACCGGCGCGTTCGAGAGCACGGGCCGGCCCGCCGAGACCGCTAGGCTTGGACACGTTCTTACGACCCACCTTTAAGAGCCGTCCAGAGAGACGGAGAAGGGAGGTCCGATTGAGCACACGCACCGTGCTGAGTCAGGCTGACATCACCCGTGCGCTCACGCGCATCGCCCACGAGATCCTCGAAGGCAACCGTGGCGCTGACGATCTCGTCGTGATGGGTATTCCCACTCGCGGCGTCGTTCTCGCCGATCGCATCGGCGAGGTCCTCCAGTCGATCAGCGGCCAGGCCGTTCCCGTTGGGGCCATCGACGCGACGCTCTACCGCGACGACCTCCGCCGGCAGCCAACCCGTGCGCCCAGGCCGACGACCGTGCCAAGCGGCGGTATTGACGGCAAGACCGTCGTGCTCGTCGACGACGTGCTCTATTCCGGCCGCACGATCCGAGCAGCCCTCGACGCGCTGAGCGCCATAGGCCGTCCCAAAGCCGTCCGGCTCGCGGTCCTGGTCGACCGCGGTCACCGTGAGCTGCCGATCCGCGCCGACTACGTGGGCAAGAACCTCCCGACCTCGACAGCCGAGCGCATCTTCGTCCGGCTCGAACCGGTCGACGCCCTCGACGAAGTGGCGATCGCCGACGAGCGAACCGACGCTCACAGCGAAGGGGGAGCGTCGTGAAGCACCTCCTGAGCACTGCCGACCTGTCGCGCGACGAGGCCATCCAGATCCTCGATATCTCCGAAGACATGGCGGCCGTCTCGACCCACGAGGTGCGCAAGCTGCCGACGTTGCGCGGCATCACGGTCGTCAACCTCTTCTTCGAAGACTCCACCCGCACGCGTATCTCGTTCGAGGCTGCGGCCAAGCGCCTCAGCGCCGACGTGATCAACTTCTCGGCCAAGGGGTCGAGCGTCTCGAAGGGCGAGTCGCTCAAAGACACCGCACAGACGCTTGCCGCGATGGGCGCCGACGGTATCGTGATCCGGCACCCGGCATCGGGCGCACCCCGCGTGCTGGCCACCAGTGGCTGGGTCGATGCCGGCGTGGTGAATGCTGGCGACGGCACCCACGAGCACCCGACACAGGCCCTGCTCGATGCGTTCACGATGCGCCGCCGGATCCTCGGCGATTCCGGTCGCGGACGCGACCTCGACGGCGTCAAGGTCATGATCGTTGGCGACGTGCTGCACTCCCGCGTAGCCCGATCGAACGCCTGGCTGCTGAAGACCCTCGGCGCCCACGTCACCTTCGTGGCCCCGCCGACGCTGCTGCCGAACGGCGTCGCCGCCTTCGACGCCGACGTCTTCTACGACTTCGACGAGGCGCTGGCACGAGTCAAGCCCGACGTCGTGATGATGCTGCGCATCCAGCAGGAGCGCATGAACGACGCGTTCTTCCCCAACGGCCGGGAGTACGCCCGCTCCTGGGGCCTGAGCGCAGCACGCCTTCACGGGCTGCCCGAGCACACCCTCGTCATGCACCCCGGGCCGATGAACCGCGGGCTCGAGATCAGCGACGAGGCGGCCGACTCGCCCCGATCGACCGTGCTCGAACAGGTCACGAACGGTGTCTCCGTCCGCATGGCCGTGCTGTATCTGACACTCGCCGCCGGCGTCACGAACTGAGAAGAGACCAACGATGAACGACTACCTCCTCAAGGGCGCGACCCTCAGCGACGGGCGCACCACCGACATCCTTCTCGGACCAGGATCCAGCGGCACCGCCTCCCGCGCAGCCGTCAAGGCGCTCGGAACGAACCTGTCCGAGGCCGGCGCCACGGTCATCGACGCCGACGGCCTCCTCGCGCTGCCGGGCCTCGTCGATCTCCACACCCACCTGCGCGAACCCGGATTCGAGGGCAGTGAGACGGTTCTGACCGGCTCGCGCGCCGCCGCGAAGGGTGGCTTCACGGCGGTCAACGCGATGGCGAACTCGTCGCCGGTCGCCGACACCGCCGGTGTCGTCGAGCAGGTGCAGGCCCTCGGAGATCGCGCGGGCTACGTCACCGTCCGGCCTATCGGCGCGGTGTCACAAGGGCTGAAGGGCACCCACCTCTCCGAGATCGGCGCGATGGCGAACTCGCGCGCGGCCGTCCGCGTCTTCTCGGACGACGGGCTCTGCGTCGCCGACCCGCTGCTGATGCGCCGAGCCCTCGAATACATCAAGGGCTTCGGGGGAGTGCTCGCCCAGCACGCCCAGGAGCCGCGCCTTACCGAGGGTGCGCAGATGAACGAGGGCGAACTCAGTGCGACGCTCGGGCTCGGCGGCTGGCCGGCCGTCGCCGAAGAAGCGATCATCGCCCGCGACGTGCTGCTCGCGCACCACGTCGGCGCCCGCCTTCATATCTGCCACGTCTCGACCGCGGGCAGCGTCGAGGTCGTCCGCTGGGCGAAGTCGCGGGGCTTCGAGGTCACCGCCGAGGTGACTCCGCATCATCTGCTGCTCACCGAAGACCTGGTCTCGACCTACGACGCCCGCTACAAGGTCAACCCGCCGCTCCGCCGCAGCGAAGACGTCGAAGCTCTCCGTGGCGCCCTGGCCGACGGCACCATCGACATCGTCGCGACCGACCACGCTCCGCACACCGCCGAGGCGAAGTCGTGCGAGTGGGCGGGCGCGGCCAACGGCATGGTCGGCCTCGAATCGGCGCTGAGCGTCGTCCAGAAGACCATGGTCGACACCGGCCTCCTCGACTGGGCGGGCGTCGAGCGAGTGCTCTCGGCCGCTCCCGCCCGTATCGGGCAGGTCAGCGGACAGGGTCAGCCGATCGGAGTGGGCTCGCCGGCCGAGATCACGCTCTACGATCGAAGTGTGAGCAGGAGTTTCTCGATCGACGACCTCGCCGGCAAGAGCACCAACTCGCCCTACCTCGAGCGCGAGCTGCCGGGGCGAGTCGTGGCCACATTCCACGGCGGCTACGCGACCGTGCTCGACGGCGCCGTCGTCGACACCGAGACGGTCTCCGCGCACGCCGCCGCGTTGGTCGGCGCTCCGTGATCCGCTGGCTGATCGGCGCCGGGTTCCTCGTCGCGGCCGTGGGCATCTACTTCTGGATGCGCGCGGGCTGGCTCGCGCGACGACGACGACAGGCCGACGTGACCCGTCCGACCCCGGCACCGGCCTCCGCCGAACTCGGCGAGCTCCTTGCCGAGCGCGACCTGTTCTACGTCGCCACGACAAAAGCCTCCGACCGGCTCGACCGGATCGTGGTCGGTGGCCTCGGCTTCCGTGGCCGTGCCGTCGTCAGCGTCCACCCCGACGGTGTCGTGCTCGACATCGCGGGGGAGCCGCCGATCCTCATCGCCCGAGCCGACCTGCGCGACGTCGGCCGCTCGACCTGGACCATCGATCGAGTCGTCGAGACTGACGGGCTGATCAAGCTCGGCTGGCGCCTCGGCGACCTCGACGTCGACACCTATCTCCGCGACTCCGACGATCCCCGAGAACTCGTCGCCGCGATCAGCACCCTCATCAGCACTGGAGAGAAAACCTCGTGACAGATTCGTCCACCGCGAACACGGCCGTCCTCGTTCTCGAAGACGGCACCCGCTTCGTCGGTCGCCCCTACGGCGCCACCGGGCGCACCCTCGGCGAGGCGGTCTTCGCCACCGGCATGACCGGCTACCAGGAGACCCTCACCGACCCGTCCTACGCCGGGCAGATCGTCGTCATGACGGCGCCGCACATCGGCAACACCGGTGTCAACGACGAAGACCCCGAGTCGAGCCGAATCTGGGTCTCCGGCTTCGTCGTCCGCGACGCCAGCCGCGTCGTGTCGAACTACCGCGCCCAGGGCAGTCTCGACGAGCAGCTCACCGACGACGGCATCGTCGGCATCCGCTCGGTCGACACCCGCGCCATCACCCGCCGCCTCCGCGACGTCGGGTCGATGAAGGCTGGCATCTTCTCGGGCGACGAGGCCGGGCTCCCGGACGACGAGCAACTCGCCATCGTGAAGAACGGCCGCGACATGCGCGGGCTCAGCCTCAGCGGCCAGGTCTCCACGCGGGAGCGGTACGACGTTCCTGCGGTCGGCGACCGTGTCGGATCCTTGGCCGTGCTCGACCTCGGCGTGAAGACCTCGACGATCCGCTACCTCTCGGAGCGCGGCTTCGACGTGATGGTGCTTCCGCAGTCGACAACGGTCGACGAGCTCAAGGCCCTCGCGCCCGATGCGCTCTTTTACTCGAACGGCCCCGGCGACCCGTCTGCCTCGGACTCCCAGGTCGAACTGCTGCAGAGCGCCCTCCGCGACGGAACACCGTTCTTCGGCATCTGCTTCGGCAACCAGCTGCTCGGTCGCGCCCTCGGCTTCGGCACGTACAAGCTTCCGTTCGGCCACCGCGGCATCAACCAGCCGGTGTGGGACAAGACCACGGGCACCGTTGAGATCACAAGTCAGAACCACGGCTTCGCCGTCGACGCCCCCATCGACGGAGTGCTCGACTCGCCCGCCGGCTTCGGCCGCGTCGAGGTCAGCCACTTCTCGCTGAACGACAACGTCGTCGAGGGGCTGCGCGCCCTCGACATCCCCGCCTTCTCGGTGCAGTACCACCCCGAGGCCGCCGCAGGCCCCCACGACAGCAACCATCTCTTCGACCGGTTCCGCGCTCTCGTGATCGAGCGCTCATCGACGGCCGACGCCGTCCAGGCCGACCCCAAGGAAAGCAACTGATGCCCAAGCGTTCCGACATCAACTCCGTCCTCGTCATCGGCTCCGGCCCGATCGTCATCGGCCAGGCGGCCGAGTTCGACTACTCGGGCACGCAGGCCTGCCGCGTCCTCCGCGAAGAGGGCGTGCGCGTCATCCTGGTCAACCCGAACCCGGCGACGATCATGACCGACCCGGACTTCGCCGACGCGACCTACATCGAGCCGATCACCTCCGAGGTGCTCGAGTCGATCATCATCAAGGAGCGCCCCGACGCGGTGCTCCCGACCCTCGGCGGCCAGACCGCCCTCAACGCGGCGATCGCGCTCGACGAGGCCGGCATCCTGGCCAAGCACGGCGTCGAGCTCATCGGCGCGAAGGTCGAAGCGATCCAGAAGGGCGAAGACCGCCAGATCTTCAAAGAACTCGTGCTCGAGTCGGGTGCCGATGTCGCGCGCTCGCACATCGTGCACCGGGTCGACGAAGCCCTCGCCGCTGCAGACGATCTCGGCTACCCACTGGTCGTCCGCCCCTCGTTCACCATGGGCGGCCTCGGGTCGGGCTTTGCCCACACGCCCGAAGAGCTGACCCGCATGGTCTCGGACGGCCTGCACTCCAGCCCGACCACCGAGGTCCTGCTCGAAGAGAGCATCACCGGCTGGAAGGAGTACGAGCTCGAGCTCATGCGCGACACGGCCGACAACACCGTCGTGATCTGCTCCATCGAGAACTTCGACCCGGTCGGCGTGCACACCGGCGACTCGATCACGGTCGCCCCGGCGCTGACCCTCACCGACCGCGAGTACCAGAAGCTCCGCGACATCGGCATCGACATCATCCGTCGCGTGGGCGTCGACACCGGTGGCTGCAACATCCAGTTCGCGATCGACCCGGCCGACGGCCGCATCATCGTGATCGAGATGAACCCCCGCGTCTCGCGCTCCAGCGCCCTGGCGTCGAAGGCCACCGGCTTCCCGATCGCCAAGATCGCCGCGAAGCTCGCCATCGGCTACCGCCTCGACGAGATCCAGAACGACATCACCAAGGTCACCCCGGCCTCGTTCGAGCCCACGCTCGACTACGTCGTCGTCAAGGTGCCGCGGTTCGCCTTCGAGAAGTTCCCGGCCGCCGACACCACCCTCACCACCACCATGAAGAGCGTCGGCGAGGCCATGGCCATCGGCCGCAACTTCACGCAGGCCCTCCAGAAGTCGCTCCGGTCGCTCGAGAAGCGCGGCTCGAGCTTCCACTGGAAGGGCGAGCCCGGAGACGTCGCCGCCCTGCTCGAACTCGCGAGCGTCCCGACCGACGGCCGCATCGTCACGGTGCAGCAGGCCCTCCGCGCCGGCGCCACCGCCGAGCAGGTCTTCGAATCGACCAAGATCGACCCCTGGTTCATCGATCAGATCGTGCTGATCAACGAGGTGGCCGAGCGGGTGGCCGCAGCCGACGAGCTCTCGTACGAGGTCATGGAAGAGGCGAAAGACCACGGCTTCAGCGACGCACAGATCGCCGAGCTCCGCGGTCGTCTCGAACACGACATCCGCGACCACCGCCACTACCTCGGCCTCCGCCCGGTCTACAAGACCGTCGACACCTGCGCGGGGGAGTTTCCCGCCACGACGCCGTACCACTACTCGTCGTACGACTTCGAGACCGAGGTCGTGCCCTCCGACCGCCGCAAGGTGATCATCCTGGGCTCCGGCCCGAACCGCATCGGGCAGGGCGTCGAGTTCGATTACTCCTGCGTACATGCCTCGTTCGCCCTGTCCGATGCGGGCTTCGAGACGATCATGATCAACTGCAACCCCGAGACGGTCTCCACCGACTACGACACCAGCGACCGGCTGTACTTCGAGCCCCTCACGCTGGAGGACGTCCTCGAGATCGTGCACGCCGAGAGCCAGGCGGGCGAGCTCGTGGGTGTCGTCGTGCAGCTCGGCGGCCAGACCGCTCTCGGCCTGGCCCAGGGCCTCGCGGCGGCCGGCGTGCCGATCCTCGGCACCAGCCCCGACGCGATCGACTCCGCCGAAGAGCGCGGTCTGTTCTCGAAGATCCTCGACGCGGCCGGTCTCCTCGCCCCAAAGAACGGCACCGGAACCGACTTCGAGAGCGCCGTGGCCGTCGCGGACGAGATCGGCTACCCCGTCCTCGTCCGCCCGTCGTACGTGCTCGGCGGACGCGGCATGGAGATCGTCTACTCGTCCGAGCTTCTCGCCGACTACTTCGAGCGCACCCGCGACGAGGTCGTCATCGGCCACGGCCAGCCATTGCTGGTCGACCGCTTCCTGGACGACGCGGTCGAGATCGACGTCGACGCGCTCTACGACGGCACCGAGCTCTACGTCGGCGGCATCATGGAGCACATCGAAGAGGCCGGCATCCACTCCGGCGACTCGAGCTGCACACTTCCGCCGGTGACGCTCGGTCGGGGCGAGATCGATCGGGTCCGCGAAGCTACCCTCAAGATCGCCGAGGGCATCGGAGTCTCCGGCCTGCTCAACGTGCAGTTCGCCATCGCCGCCGGAGTGCTCTACGTGCTCGAGGCCAACCCGCGCGCCAGCCGCACGGTGCCTTTCGTCTCGAAGGCGCTCGGCATCCCGCTGGCCAAGGCCGCTTCGCGCATCATGGTCGGCGCGTCCATCCGCTCTCTGGTCGAGGAGGGCCTTCTTCCGGTCCAGGACGGCTCCGATGTGCCGCTCGATTCGCCGATCTCCGTCAAGGAGGCCGTGCTCCCGTTCAAGCGCTTCCGCACCAAGGAGGGCCAGGTCGTCGACAGCGTGCTCAGCCCCGAGATGCGCTCCACCGGTGAGGTGATGGGCATCGACCGCAACTTCCCGCTCGCGTTCGCGAAGAGCCAGACGGCGGCCTACGGCGGGCTCCCAACCTCCGGCGTGGTCTTCGTCAGCGTTGCCGACCGCGACAAGCGCGCGATCGTGCTCCCAGTTCTCCGCCTGCAGCAGCTCGGCTTCGAGATCACGGCAACCGAGGGCACGGCGACCGTCCTGATCCGCAACGGCATCACCACGCGCATCGTCGGCAAGTACTCCGAGGGCGGCGAGAGCGTGGTCGACCTGATCAACCGCGACGAGGTCGACATCGTGATCAACACGCCGTCGGGCTCCAGCGGCCGGGCTGACGGCTACGAGATCCGCGCGGCGACGGTAGCGGCCGACAAGGCCCTCTTCACCACGATGGCGCAGCTGCAGGCAGCTGTCGCCTCCATCGAGTCGATCCACACGGGCTACGACGTGACGAGCCTGCAAGACTATGCAGTGGAGCGTCAGGCGGGCCTCGACCGGGCTGCCGCGCTGTGAGCGACGCCGCCGGCGGTGCGTCATTCGGCAGCCGCCTGGCGGCGTCGTTCGACCGCTACGGCCACCTCTGCGTCGGCATCGACCCGCACCCGTTCCTCCTCGAGGAGTGGGGGCTCCCGGTGTCGGCGGAGGGCGTTCGGTCGTTCGGGCTGACCGTGATCGAACAGACCGCAGGATCCGTCGGCATCGTCAAGCCGCAGGTCGCCTTCTACGAACGGTACGGCTCCCAGGGTTTCGCCGCTCTCGAAGACGTCTTGCAGGCGGCTCGCGACACCGACCTCCTCGTGATCGGCGACGCCAAGCGCGGCGACATCGGCACGACGATGGATTCGTACGGCGACGCCTGGTTCGCCGACGACTCGCCGTTGCGCGTCGACGCCCTGACCTGCGCGGCCTATCAGGGGCTCGGCGCCAACGCCGGCTTCCTGCGGCGGGCGCGGGAGACCGGTCGCGGCGTCTTCGTTCTGGCCGCGACGTCGAACCCGGAGGCCCGCCTCACCCAGACGGCGCGCCTGGCGAGCGGCAAGACGGTCGCAGCCGGTATCGTCAACGATGTGCTGAACGACAATTCCGCCTCTGACCAGGGCGATTCCCGCGTCGCGCCGATAGCTGCCGACCTCGGCGACGTCGGTCTCGTGCTGGGCGCGACTCTCGACCTCGCCGACTACGGCATCGCCCTCGATCAGCTGGCGTCGACCCCCATCCTCGCTCCCGGCTTCGGTGCGCAGGGAGCCCGGTACGGCGATGTGAAGAGCCTCTTCGGCCCCGCCGCCGCCAGCGTGCTGGTCTCGGCGTCGCGGTCGATCCTCGGGTCCGGCCCTTCGGGTGTTCGCGACGCCGCTCGGCGAGCTTCCGACGAGGTGACCGCATGCCTCGCATGACGCCGCCGCCCGTCGACCGTGCCGCCGCCGCGAAAGCCGCCGTCGCCGCGCGCCGCGCCCGCGCCGAGGTCAAGCACGACGTCTCGGAGCGCCGTCGCACCGCGCTCGACGTCGCCGACGCCGCCTGGGCCGGCGAGGTCACCGCACCCGAGGCGACCCTCCGAGTGCGCGAGCTCCTCACGAGCATCCCCGGCATCGGGCCGACCCGTGTCGCGCGCATCATGGAGCAGCTCGGCATCGCCGACTCCAAGCGAGTCGGCGGTCTGGGTGTGCGCCAACGCGTGATCCTGGGGGACTGGCTCTCGCAGCGGGAGGCCCGTGGGCGCCTCAAATCGAAGCTCGTCGTGCTCGCCGGGCCGACCGCCGTCGGCAAGGGCACCGTCTCGAGCTACATCCGTGAGAACTACGACGTGCACCTGTCGGTGTCGGCCACGACGCGAAAACCGCGCCCGGGCGAGATCGACGGAGTGCACTACTACTTCGTCACCGACGACGAGTTCGACCGGATGATCCGCGACCGCGAACTTCTCGAGTACGCCACCGTGCACAACTCGCACCGCTACGGCACGCCGCGGCCCCCGATCGACGCCGCTCTCGACAAGGGTCAGAGCGTGCTGCTCGAGATCGACATCCAGGGTGCCCGTCAGGTGCGCGCGGTCATGCCCGAGGCCGTGCTGGTGTTCCTGCTGCCCCCGACGTGGGACGAACTGGTTCGCCGACTGATCGGCCGCGGCACCGAAGACACCGCCGAACAGCAGCGTCGCCTCGAGACCGCCAAGGTCGAGCTGGCCGCGCAGGACGAGTTCGACCACAAAGTCATCAACAACGACGTCAGCGAAGCGGCCCGAGAGGTCGTAGACTTGATGGCAATGCCCGCGGCCGCTCGTGCCACGAGGCATCCGAAAGCTTAGGAGGCACCATGGCCGACAGGAACAAGGGCATCATCGACCCGCCCATCGACGACCTGCTCTCGAAGGTCGAGTCGAAGTACGCACTCGTCATCTTCGCGTCGAAGCGCGCGCGTCAGATCAACGACTACTACGCCGACCTCCACGAGGGGTCGCTGTTCGACAACGTGGGGCCGCTCGTCGACTCGACCATCGACGACAAGCCTCTCTCCGTCGCGATGAAAGAGATCAACGAAGACAAGCTCACGTCGAAGCCCCTCGCGGTCGTCGCCGAGTAACACCTTCCCTTCTCAAGCGGGTCGTCCCTTCGGGGGCGGCCCGCTTTTGCGTGGCGCGGTGAGACCTCACAATCGACGGGTTTCAGCGGCGCCGCCGGGCTGATTTTGAGGTCTCACGGTGCCGCGTGCCGGGCGACCCTTGCGGCGCGGCGGCGGATCCTGAGGTGCTGTCGAAACGACGCGAGACGTTCGCGCCAGACATAAGCGAGGGCCATCGCGACGAGCACAACGGGTAGCAGCTCGGGCGCGAGGGCGAAGCTCGTGAAGATGATCTCGAACACCTCGAAGCCGACGAGAGACCCGGCGGCGACCCAGGTCCAGCCCGAGAACAGCCAGAGCTTCTCGGTCACGGTGTGGATGAGTTGGCGCAGTTGCGCGAACGGGCGAATCGGGCGTGAAATGGGCATGCGGTTGCCTTACTGGTGCGATGCGGACTCGAACGGGAGTCTTCGTACCGGCAGGCTTCAGCGGGTACGAAGAGCCCAGGATCCGGGCGCACGCGCCCCAGCCCCACCGCACGGGGCCTCCCGGCGTGCCTGCTGCCGCCGTCGCCGCTCACGGGGTCGGCGTGGCTCGGGGGCGCTCGCCACGGGCACGTCGATCGCCGGGTACTTCGTGGCCCCGTGCACGACGATCGCGATCGCGATCGCTCCGACGACGGCTAGGAGCAGGAGCCCGAGAGCGAGGTGCGGCAGGGCGTTCAGATAGGTCCGAAGCCAGATGTCGAGGGGCAGGACGAGTTCGAGCAGCGTCCAGCTGAACTCGGTCATCTCGTTTCCCTCCGTCTGCGGTCCACCGTAGCGTCGCCCGGGCAGCGAGTGTCCACGATGTGCTGATGTTCGGCCCCGAACACCAGCAGATCGTGGACGATCAGCTCATGGCGAAGCCGCGAGGCGGCGTATGGTCACAGCGTGAGCGACACTGGCGGATACCGCGTCACCGAGTTCGGTGTCACTCGTGTGGACGACCGCACCGTCGTTGCAGTGCTTGCCGCGGAGGGGTGCATCGAGAGCTGGCCACAGGTGATTCGCGAAGCTCTGGCAGCAGCCGGCGCACCAACTCTGACCACGACGAGCCTCGACGACGAGCAGGCCTTTCTGGTGCCGAAGGGCTTTCTGGCCTTCCACTACGGGGGCGTGCAGCTCGAGTTCTCTAGCTCGGCCACCGTCTCGCGCGTCACGGCACGCAGCCATGTGATCGTGGCCGGAGGCTTTCGCAAGCCGAGTTCGCCACCGTGGATCGCCCCTGACGTGCGGAAGCTATTCGAGGCAATTCGTCAAGTACTCGAGCAGCCCGCCACCGCTCTCTAAGCCCCGAACCGCCCCGTCAGCCGCGAGTGGAACAGCGTGCTCCGCTGATCCAGGCCGTCGAAACCGACCTCGATCCCGTGGTCACGGTACTTCGTCTCGATCGCGTCGAGGGAGGCGACGGTTGAGGCGTCCCAGATTTGCGCACGACTCAGGTCGATCGTGACGGTTGCGGGATCCTCGCTGTACGAGAACCGATCGACGAGATCGTTGCTGCTGCCGAAGAAGAGGGGCCCGGTGACGTCGTAGTGAACGGCTGAGCCATCGGCCGACTCCGTGCGCTCGACGCTGATGACGTGCGCGACCCGGCGGGCGAAGAGGACCATCGCGAGCACGACTCCGACGAGCACTCCGTAGGCGAGGTTGTTCGTCGCGACGACGACCGCCACCGTCAGCCCCATGACGAGCGTCTCAGGAAGAGGCATTCGGCGGAGCGTGGAGGGTTTGAGGCTGTGCCAGTCGACCGTTGTGACGGCGACCACCATCATGACGGCGGCGAGGGCGACCATCGGGATCTGGCCCATGATCGAGCTCAATCCCGTCACGAGGGCCAGGAGGAAGACCCCGGCGACGACGGTCGAGATGCGGGTGCGAGCGCGACCGGTCTTCACGTTCAAGACCGTCTGGCCGATCATGGCGCAGCCTGCGATGCCGCCGTAGAAACCGGCGAGGATGTTCGAGACGCCGAGTGCCCACGACTCACGCCCCTTGTGCGACGGGGTGTCGGTCATCTCGTCGACCAGCTTGGCGGTGAGGAGGGTCTCCATGAGTCCGACGAATGCCACGCTCAGAGCTGTCGGCCAGATCAACTGGAGGGTCGCGAGGTTGAGCGGCACGAGGAACGGCGTGATACCGGGAAGTTGGCCCGTGAGCGGGCCCTCGTCGGCGACATCCGGCACGACGAGCTTCGCGACGATGACGATCGCCGTCACGACCACGATCGCGATCAGCGGCGAGGGGACGACCCGCGTGAACCGCGGCACGATGAAGATGATGGCGAAGGTCAGAGCGAACAGCACATAGGCCAGCCACGGCACGTTCAGCACGTGCGGCACCTGCGCGGTGAAGATCAGCACACCGAGCGCGTTGACGAACCCGACCATGACCGAGCGGGGGATGAACCGCATCAGTCGTGCGAGCCCCGCGAAGCCGAAGACGATCTGCACGATGCCGGCGAGGATGACGGTCGGCAAGACGTACTGCACGCCATGGTCGTGCACCAGCGGGGCGATGACGAGGGCGACTGATCCGGCGGCGGCCGTGATCACACCCGGCCGACCTCCGAGAATCGACATCGTGAGGGCCAGCACGATCGACGCGACGAGGCTGACCATCGGGTCGACCCCGGCGACGATCGAGAACGAGATGACCTCGGGCACGAGGGCGAGGGTCGTCACCATGCCCGCGAGGACCTCGCGGGAGAGCTGCTGCGGCGAGCGCAGGGCGCTGAGCACGGTGATCGGCTTGGTGGCCGGGCGGACTGAGGGCAAAGCTGAGGCCATGGGGCGGCTCCTGCGTGGTCGGCTCTCTCGGGAGAGCGATTGATAAGACGGAGGCGCGCCCCGTTGCGCGTGAGCCCACGCCGTCGTGATCTGCGAGGAGTGGGAAGATCGAGAGGGCCGGTGTATTCGCGGCCCTTTCTTCAACCCTACCGTAACGTAAGGGTTGAGCGACGAGGATGGTGACGGTGGCTACTGAGATGACGGCGGAAGAGGTCGTGGCGACGATGCACATCGGAGAGATGGCCGACCGGTCACAGATGTCGCTCCGCACGATTCGCCACTACGACGAGGTCGGGCTCCTCACGCCGTCGGGGCGCACCGAGGGCGGATTCCGCCTCTACACCGAGCGCGACTTCTCGAGGCTGATGGTCATCCGCCGCATGAAGCCCCTGGGGTTCACTCTCGACGAGATGGCCGAGCTTCTGCGGGTCGTCGACCGCCTCGGCGAATCCGAGGCCACCTCCGGCTCCGGCTCCGGCACCGGAGCAGGGGCAGGCGAGGCCCGCGCAGCGCTCGACGGTTTCATCGAGCAGGCGACCGCTCGGCGAGCGAAGCTCGAGGAGCAGATCAGCATGGCGGACGAGTTCATCGAGCTACTCAAAGCGCAGTAGCGCCCGCAGTGTGTCGGATCCTGCCCCCTGAGTGCCGCCACTTGCGAGGCTGCCCGCCTAGCCGCGGGCATTTCCCGTCACTCGACGCACGCCGGAGTCGCACTCGGGCGAGGCTGAGCGCCGATCGGCCGCATCGGGAGCAAGCTCGATGGGGCAGCAGATACACCCGACGCCGCCAGACAAAGAGGAGACATATGCAGACCCGCACACTGGGCGACCTCGAGGTCGGAGCACTCGGCCTCGGCACCATGGGAATGAGCGCCTTCTACACGGGCGCCGGCACCGACGACGACGAATCGGTCCGCACCATCCACCGCGCCATCGACCTCGGTGTCACCCTGTTCGACACTGCGGAGGCGTACGGCCCGTACTCGAACGAGGAGTTGCTCGCCAAGGCTCTCGGTGATCGCCGCGACGACGTCGTCATCGCCACGAAGTTCGGCCTGCTGCGCCATACGCCGGGGGAGTCGACCCCGAGCACCGAGCGTCACATCACCTCCGACCCCGGCTCGATCCGAGTGGCCCTCGAGGGGTCCCTCCGACGCCTCGGCACCGATCACATCGATCTCTACTACCAGCACCGCGTCGACCCCGACGTGCCCATCGAAGACGTCATCGGTCAGCTCGCGGGCTTCGTCGAGGAGGGCAAGATCCGGCACATCGGGCTATCCGAGGCGAGTGCGGCGACGATCCGGCGAGCGCACGCCGTCCACCCGATCACTGCCCTGCAGAGCGAGTACTCCCTCTGGACCCGCGACCCCGAGGGCGACGTCCTCGACACCCTGCGCGAGCTCCGGATCGGCCTCGTGCCGTACTCTCCGCTCGGCCGCGGCTTCTTGACGGGGGCGATCACGAAGCCGTCCGACCTCGACTCCGACGACTTCCGTCTCGCGAACCCCCGGTTCCAGGAGGAGGCGTTCGCGACGAACATGCGTCTCGTCGACGAGGTCCGTCAGGTGGCGGGCGAGGTCGATGGCACTCCCGCCCAGGTGGCCCTCGCTTGGCTGCTCGCGCAGGGCGACGATCTGGTGCCGATCCCGGGCACGAAGCGCGTGACGAGACTCGAAGAGAATCTCGGTGCCGCCGACCTCACGCTGAGCGCCGATCAGGTCGCACGACTCTCGGCGTTGCCGGCAGCCTCGGGCGACCGCTACCCCGACATGTCGCCGATCGGCCGCTGAGCCAGTTCGGGGAGAACCGCCACGAGACAGAAGCCGAGGATCCGCGGGCCGGATCCTCGGCTTCCGTCTCTTCCGCTGTGTGAGCCGCTCTGCCCCGGCCCGTCCACCGCGTCTCCACAACCGCGATCTCGTTCACACGTCGTCACGCGACGGGGGGAGTGTCGCCACCCCCGGCTAGAGTTGCAAACGCCGAATCGAACGGCATCTCCACCGCTTTCGTCTTAGGGAATCCGTGTCCTCCAGCAGCCCCAGCACCACCGGTAGCCTCCGCCTCTTCACGTCCGAGTCCGTGACGGAGGGGCACCCCGACAAGATCTGCGATCAGATTTCCGACCGCATCCTCGACGCGCTTCTCGAGGTCGACCCGCACAGCCGGGTCGCCGTCGAGACGCTCGTCACGACCGGTCTGGTGCACGTCGCGGGCGAGGTCACGACGACGGGCTACGTCGACATCCCCACGATCGTGCGCGACCTCATCACGGGCATCGGCTACAACGACTCGTCGGTGAGTTTCGACGGCCGCACCTGCGGTGTCGAGGTGTCGATCGGGGCACAGTCGCCCGACATCGCTCAAGGCGTCGACAATGCCCTCGAGGCCCGCACGGGTGCGGGCTCGACCGACGACGCCCTCAACTCGCAGGGTGCCGGCGACCAGGGCATCATGTTCGGGTTCGCCACGACCGAGACCCCGCAGCTCATGCCGATTCCGGTGTGGCTCGCGCACCGTCTCGCCGAGCGCCTCACGGCAGTCCGCAAAGACGCGGTGCTCGACTACCTGCGTCCTGACGGCAAGACGCAGGTCACGATCGGCTATGACGGCTACACACCGAAGACGGTCGACACGGTCGTGCTCTCGACGCAGCACTCGCCGAGCGTCTCGATGGAGCAGCTCGAGCGCGACGTGATCGAGCACGTCATCCGCCCGGTCCTCGCCGCCGAGGCGCCCGGTCTCGACACCTTCGCAACGAAGTTCATCATCAACCCGACCGGGCGCTTCGAGATCGGCGGCCCCCAAGGCGATGCGGGTCTGACCGGCCGCAAGATCATCGTCGACACCTACGGCGGGGCCTCGCGTCACGGCGGCGGCGCGTTCTCGGGCAAAGACCCGTCGAAGGTCGACCGGTCGGCCGCCTACGCGATGCGCTGGGTGGCGAAGAACGCCGTTGCCGCTGGCTTCGCCGAACGTCTCGAGATCCAGATCGCCTACGCGATCGGCCGCGCCGCACCGGTCGGTCTCTATGTCGAGACCTTCGGCACCGCTCACGTGCCCGACGAGACGATCATCGACGCCATCGGCCAGGTGTTCGACCTTCGGCCCGCCGCAATCATCCGCGATCTCGACCTTCTCCGACCGATCTACGGGGCGACGTCGACCTACGGGCACTTCGGTCGCGACCTCCCCGACTTCACCTGGGAGGCACTCGACCGCGTCGATGCCCTCCGAGCCGCGGCAGGCCTCTAGAGACCATCGTCGAAGGCGAGTCACGCATGTCACGGGCCGTCGCGCGGGTGCTGGTCGACACTCCGCTGCCGCAGCTCGACCGCCTGTTCGACTACGCCGTGCCCGAACGGCTGGTCGGCACGGTCGGCCCCGGCATGCGCGTCAAGGTGCCGTTGCGCTCGGCCGGGCGGATGGCCGACGCGTTCGTGATCGAAATGGCCGACGGCTCCGAGCACGAGGGCAGCCTCAGCGAGATCGAAGAGCTCATCTCAGAGGTGCCGGTGCTGGCACCCGAGGTCTGGCGTCTGGCGCGCGCGCTCGCCGATCGCGCCGGCGGGTCAGCGAGCGACGTGCTTCGGCTCGCCGTGCCCACGCGACAGGTGCGGGTCGAAAAGGCGTGGCTCGCCGCGCGTGCGGCAGCCGCCGACGCAAAGGCGGAGGCAGAGGCCGAAGACGCAACGACACCGGCAAAGGCGGAGACCAAGACAGGCAGCACCGACAACGTGTCGGCGCCCGAGCGCGACGAGGTGACCACCCGCGGCATCACGGGCTACCGCTCGGTCGATCTCGTCGCCGCCGTGCGCGGCCGCGCCCGTCTCGCCCTCGACGCGGTGCCGCTCGTGGTCGAGCTGCCCGCGGTGCCGGGCCTGCCGCCGCGCTGGGTCGGCCGCTGGGCCGTCACGCTCGCCGAGCTGGCCGCCGTCGCGGTGGCGGATGGCGAATCGGCCATCCTCGCCGTTCCCGACTACCGCGATCAAGAGCAACTCGTCTCGGCCCTCGAGGCCGTGCTTCCGCCCGAGACGATCGTGCGGCTCGACTCCAAGCAGTCGAACCCCGACCGCTACCGCGCCCTCCTCCGGGCGCGGGGTGACGAGGCCCTGGTCATCGTCGGCAACCGCTCCGTGCTCCTCGCCCCGTCGACCACACTCGGGCTGATCGCCCTATGGGACGACGGCGACCCGCTCTTCTCCGAGCCGCTGACCCCCTACGCCCATGCCCGCGACACCGCCCTGCTCCGCTACGAGCAGCAGCACCCGGCCCTGGTCTTCGCGGGCCACGCGCGCTCCACCGACGTACAGCGACTGGTCGAGATCGGGTGGCTGAGCGAGGTGCTACCGGATCCTCGGTATCAACCGCACGTGATCCCCACTACCCAGCAGGGTTCCCGCGACGGCTTCGCGGCCAACGCGCGCATCCCGTCGACGGCCTATCTCGAGGCCCGGAACGCCGTCGAGCACGGTCCCGTGCTCGTGCAGGTGGCGCACCCCGGGTATGCGCCTCGGCTGGCGTGCACCGAGTGCGGCGACACGGCGCGGTGTCTGCGCTGCAGCGGGCCGCTGCAGAAGAAGAGCGCCGACGCGACGCCGGCGTGCGCCTGGTGCGGTGCCCTCGCGGTCGGCTGGCACTGCGTCACGTGCGAGAACACGATGATGCGGTCGGTCGGCACCGGCGCGGGTCGAACCGCCGACGAGCTCGGGCGGGCGTTCCCGGGCGTGCGCGTCATCGTCTCCGACGGGTCGCGGCCGGTGCTCGAGGTCGACGACGAGTCGGCCATCGTCGTCGCGACGCGCGGCGCCGAACCGATCGCGCCAGGAGGCTACCGGGCCGTGCTCCTGCTCGACGGCGAGCGGATGCTGGCCCGCGAGAGTCTGCGCGTGGCCGAAGACTGCGTGCGCTGGTGGGCCGACGCGATCGCCCTGGCCCGCCATCGCGCCCCGATCTTCCTCGTCGGGGTCGGCGGCACGATCGCCTCCGCCATGGCGACCTGGAACCTCGCCCGATTCGCCTCGTCCGAGCTGGCGGATCGACGGCAGCTCCGATTTCCGCCGTCGGTGCGCGTCGCCACAGTCACCGGTCGCACCGACACCGTCGAGACCGCTCTCGACGCCCTCCCCGAATCGATTCGCAAAGAGACCCTCGGCCCCGTCGACGTCGAGGGCGGCACCGTTCGCGCCATCGTCCGGTTCGACTACGCGCACGGGCACGACGTGGCATCGATCCTCCGCGGTCGGGTGATCCGTGCTGCGACCGACCGCCGCAAACCACCGCGCGATCTGCGCCCCGGCGATGCCCGCAACACGAACCGCCGCACGCCCGCTCCTACACTCAGAGTGCGGTTCGACGACGTCGAGCCCTTCTCCGATTGATTTCAGTCGCCCGTCCCACCCCGATCACCACTCGAAAGCCTCGAATTGCGCCTCGTCTTCGCCGGTAGCCCCGCCGCCGCTGTTCCCTCCCTCCGAGCTCTCGCCGCCGGTCAGCACGACATCGTCGCCGTCCTCACCCGCGACGACACGCCCCAGGGCCGAAAGCGCGTGCTCACCCCGACTCCTGTCGCCGACGCCGCCGTCGAACTCGGCATCCCCGTGCTCAAGGCCCGCCGCATCACCGACGAGATCACCGCCGCGGTCCGAGCCACCGGGGCCGACCTCGGAGTCATCGTCGCGTACGGCGCCCTCCTCCGCGAGCCGCTGCTCTCGACCCCGAGCCACGGCTGGATCAACCTGCACTTCTCCCTCCTGCCGAGCTGGCGGGGTGCCGCACCGGTGCAGCGCGCCCTCATGGCGGGCGATGCCGAGACCGGGGCAACCGTCTTCCAGCTCGTGCCCGAACTCGACGCCGGCGAGCTCCTCGGCTCGATCCACAAGCCGCTCCGCGGCGACGAGACGGCGGGCGAGCTCCTCGGCGAGCTGGCCATCTCGGGCGCTCTGCTGCTAACGCAGGTCGTCGATGAGATCGCATCAGGATCCCCGACCCGCACCAAGCAGACGGGTCCCGTCACGCTCGCGCCCAAACTCGCTCTCGACGACGGGCTGCTCGACTTCACCAACGGCCGAGCCGCCCTCCACAATCGCTGGCGCGGCGTCACGCCCGAGCCGGGGGCGCACGCTCTGCTCGATGGTGCCCGGTTCAAGGTGCTCGAGCTGCGGGTGCCCGAAGCGGGGCCGAGCGCCGAGGGGGCGCCGAGCAAAGTGGCGCCGGGGCGGATCCTTCTCGACGGTCGACGGGTTCTGGTCGGAACCTCGACCGAGCCGCTCGAGCTGATCACCGTGCAGCCGTCCGGCAAGAAGCCGATGGGGGCCGCCGATTGGCTGCGCGGGGTGCCCGACAGAGACTCGCTGGCCTTCGACCGGGCAGGAGCAGCCTCGTGAGCGAACAGCGCGATTCCGGCGAGAACCGCTCCGGGGCGAACCACCCAAGGGCAAACCACGACGGAACAGGCCGCCGTCGACCGAACCGCACCGGCCCGCGCGGCGGCTCCGAGCGCACCCCGCGCGTCGAGCCGCGCGTCCAGCCGGCCCGACAGGTGGCGCTCGACGTGATCCGCGCGGTCGAGCACGACGACGCCTACGCCAACCTCCTGCTGCCGCAGCGCATCGTGCGAGCCGGATTGTCGCCCCAAGACGCCGGGCTCGCCACCGAGCTCACCTACGGCACCCTGCGCATGTCCGGCTACTACGACCGTGTCCTCTCGATCGCCGCTCGCCGGCCGACCGATCAAATCGATCCGGCCCTTCTCGACGTGCTCCGTCTCGGGGCGCACCAGCTGCTCGCGACCCGGGTCGCTCCGCACGCCGCCGTCGACGAGTCGGTCTCACTGGCGCGTCAGGTCGGCAGTCGCTCGGGCACGGGATTCGTCAACGGCGTGCTGCGAACCGTCTCGCGCTCGACCCCCGACGAGTGGCTCGCCCGGGTGCTGGCCGAGACGACCAGCCCCGACGATGCCCTGGCCGCTCGCTACTCGCATCCCGAATGGGTAGTTCGCGCCCTTCGCGGGGCCCTCGCGGCGGAGGGTCGCGCCGACGAGCTCGAGACCCTGCTCGAAGCGGACAACGAGCCGGCCCGCGTCAGCCTCGTGGCCCTGCCCGGCCTCGCCGACCCTGCCGCCGTCGAGGGTGTCGAGGGGGGCCGGTTCTCGCCCGTCGCTCTCACAGCACCGCACGGCGACCCCGCGAGCCTCGCCGACGTCCGATCCGGCACGCTTCGAGTGCAAGATGAAGGTTCACAACTCGCCGCCCTCGCCCTCTCGCGCCTGAAGCCGATCGAGCCGGGGGAGCGCTGGCTCGACATGTGCGCGGGGCCCGGCGGCAAGGCGGCCCTGCTCGCGGCCGAAGCCGCCGTCGGCGGTGCGAGACTGACTGCCAACGAGCTCGTCCCAGGTCGTGTCGGTCTGGTCAAGCAGGCCCTCGCCGCCGTCACCGCCGCAGCCCGAGCGGCGGGTTCGTCGTCGCCGGCCGCCACGGCCTCCGTACCCGAGCTCGTCGAGGTCAGGCAGGGCGACGCCACCGAGATCGGGGCGTCCGAGCCCGAGACGTACGCGCGGATCCTGCTCGATGCCCCCTGCACCGGCCTCGGCGCACTCCGCCGACGCCCCGAAGCCCGATGGCGCAAGCAACCGCGCGACGTTGCCGAGCTGACCGGGCTGCAGTCCGAGCTCTTCTCGTCGGCCCTCGCCGCGCTCGCGCCCGGTGGCACGCTCGCCTACGTGACCTGCTCACCGCACACGGCCGAGACCCGCGGAGTCGTCGAGTCCGGTCTGAAGCGCTGGGCTCGCGACGGCGGTACGCCGATCGACACGATCGACGCCACCGAGGTGCTGCAGAGCGTGGCGGTCGCCGAGCTCGACCTCGGTGCCGGGCCGTTCGCGCAGCTCTGGCCGCACCGACACGGCACCGACGCGATGTTCGTGGCGTTGCTGCGCAAGCGCGCCTAGCTCGCGTCTCGCCGTCCGCGCGGGCCGACACCGCTTTGCGGGCAGACACCGCTTTGCGGGCGAAAAACCGCCGAAAGGCGGCGTCCTGCCCGAAAAGTCGTGCTGCAGACCGCCCGATAGGCTTGACGCGTGCCCAGCAATCACCCCATCCGCATCAGCCCCAGCATTCTCTCGGCCGATTTCGTCAACCTCGAGCGCGACCTCGGTCGCATCTCGACGGCCGACCTCGTGCACGTCGACGTGATGGACGGCCATTTCGTCCCGAACCTCACGCTGGGCCTGCCCATCGTCGATCGCATCCAGCAGGTGAGCCCGCTGCCCCTCGACGTCCACCTGATGATCGAGGACCCGCTGCGGTGGGCCCCGAAGTACGCCGAGACCGGCGCTTTCTCCGTCACGTTCTCGATCGAGGCGGCACCCGATCCCCGTGCCGTCGCCAAGGCGATCAAGAGCGCAGGATCCCGGGCGGCCGTCGCCATCAAACCGGGCACCCCGATCGAGCCCGTTCTCGACCTCCTCGACGACATCGACATGATCCTGGTCATGACCGTGGAGCCGGGGTTCGGCGGGCAGTCGTTCATGGGCGAGACGATGCCGAAGCTCCGAGCCGCTCGCGAAGCCATCGATGCGTCCGGCCGCGAGATCTGGCTCGAGGTCGACGGGGGTATCACCGCCGAGACCATCGTGACCGCCGTCGAGAACGGTGCCGACACGATCGTCGCGGGATCCTCCGTCTATGGTCCGGCCGGTACCCCGGAGCCCATCGACCGCATCGCCGCGCTCCGCGCGAGCGCGAGCCAGGTAGCGTAGGCGTCGTGAAATCGTTCGACGACCTGTTTGCAGAGCTCAGCGCCAAGATCACGGAGCGCCCCGAGGGCTCCGGCACCGTCAAAGAATTCGACGCCGGAGTGCATCAGATCGGCAAGAAGATCGTCGAAGAGGCCGCCGAGGTGTGGATGGCTGCCGAGTACGAGGGCGACGTCGCCACCGCCGAAGAGATCTCGCAGCTGCTGTACCACCTGCAGGTGCTCATGCTGGCCAAGGGCCTCACCCCGGCCGACATCTACCGACATCTCTGAGCCCGGCTCGACGTTCCGAGCCCCACCGGCCCCGTCACTTCTAGAGAAATCGGACTCATGCTCCGCGTAGCTGTACCCAACAAGGGCTCGCTCTCCGAGACCGCCAGCCAGATGCTCACCGAGGCCGGCTACACCGGTCGTCGCGACCCGAAGTCGCTCTACCTCGCCGACGAGCGCAACGGCGTCGAGTTCTTCTACCTGCGTCCCCGCGACATCGCGACCTACGTCGGCTCCGGTGCCCTCGACGTCGGCATCACCGGCCGCGACCTGCTGCTCGACTCGGGCTCGCCGGCGCGCGAGGTCACCAGCCTCGACTTCGGCTCGTCGACCTTCCGCTTCGCCGGCCCCGCGGGCAAGTACCACCAACTGTCCGACCTCGAGGGCGTCCGCGTGGCCACGAGCTACGCGGGTCTCGTCCGCGAGTTCCTACGGGAGAACGGCGTCACCGCCGAGCTCGTCAGCCTCGATGGCGCCGTCGAGAGCGCCGTTCAGCTGGGCGTCGCAGATGCCATCGCCGACGTCGTCGAGACGGGTACGACCCTCCGGGCGGCCGGTCTCGAGACCTTCGGCCCGGTGATCCTCAAGTCGACGGCCGTGCTGATCGCCTCCGACGAGTCCATCGCCGGCCTCGACGTCCTGCAGCGTCGCCTTCAGGGTGTGCTGGTCGCGCGCCAATACGTCCTGATGGACTACGACCTCCCCGTGCGCCTGCTCGACCAGGCGACCAAGGTCGCTCCGGGCATCGAATCGCCGACGGTCTCGTCTCTCCACGACCCGGAGTGGGCTGCCGTCCGCGTCATGGTGCCACGCACCGACACAAACCAGATCATGGATGCCCTCTACGACCTCGGGGCTCGAGCGATCCTGGTCAGCCCCATCCACGCCGCGAGACTGTGACGGGCGAGCGACCGTGACTCACCGAACGCATGCCTCGGGTGACTCGACCCTCGCCATCCGGGTGATTCCCTGCCTCGACGTGGCTGAAGGCCGTGTCGTGAAGGGCGTCAACTTCCTCGACCTGCGTGACGCGGGCGATCCGGTGGAGCTCGCGCGCACCTACTACGAGCAAGGTGCCGACGAGATCACCTTCCTCGACGTGACCGCGTCGGTCGAGGGTCGGGGCACCACCTACGACATGGTGCGCCAGACCGCCGAGCAGATCTTCATCCCACTCACGGTGGGCGGGGGAGTGCGCTCCACCGACGACGTCGCGCGCCTCCAGGGCGCCGGAGCCGACAAGGTGGGCGTCAACAGCGCCGCGATCGGCCGCCCGGAGCTCCTGGGCGAGATCGCCGACCGGTTCGGCGCCCAGGCACTCGTCCTCTCGCTCGACGTCAAGCGATCGCCCACGACGCCGTCCGGCTTCGTCGTGACCACCCACGGCGGTCGGCGCGAGACCACTCTCGACGCGGTCGCCTGGGCCCGCGAGGCTGTCGAGCGCGGGGCCGGAGAGCTGCTGGTCAACTCGATCGACGCCGATGGCACGAAGCGCGGCTTCGACCTCGAGCTCATCACCCTGATGCGCGAGAACGCCGCCGTGCCGGTCATCGCGTCGGGTGGCGCCGGGCGGCTCGACCACTTCGCCCCGGCGATTCAGGCCGGCGCCGATGCGGTGCTCGCGGCCAGTGTGTTCCACAATGGAGAGCTGACGATCGGCGACGTCAAGTCGGCCCTCGCAGAATCCGGTGCCATCGTCCGCTGACCGGGCGGCCGGGGCACCGTGCGCCTCACCAATCGAAGGATCACCATGACCGAGCAGCTCACCCGCGAGACCGTCGAGCCCGTCGTCGAGCGGGCCGCCTTCGATGCGAAGGGGCTGCTGCCGGCGATCATCCAAGAAGAGAGCACCCGAGACGTCTTGATGATGGGCTGGATGGACGCCGAGGCGCTCCGTCGCACGCTGACCGAGGGTCGGGTCACGTTCTGGTCGCGCTCGCGCCAAGAGTACTGGCGCAAGGGCGACACCTCGGGTCACGCCCAGTTCGTGCGCAGCGCCGCTCTCGATTGCGACGGCGACACCCTGCTCGTCATCGTCGAGCAGATCGGCGCCGCCTGCCACACCGGCGAACACGCCTGCTTCGACGTCGACCCCCTCGTTCCCGCGACCGGCTCCTCCTCGATCGGCTCTCCGCATGTCTGACAGCACCACCCGCGCCGAATTCGACGCGCTCCTCGACGGCCACCGGGTCATCCCGGTCGTTCGCAATCTCTTCGCCGCCGAAGAGACCCCGGTCGGCATCTACCGCAAGCTCGCCGACGGCCGTCCCGGTACGTTCTTGCTCGAGTCCGCCGAGCAGGGCGGCATCTGGTCGCGCTATTCGTTCATCGGCGTCTCGTCGTTCGGCGTTCTCACCACGAGCGGAGTCACGACGCGAGAAGGATCCTCGATCCAGACCGAGTGGATCGACTACGGCGTGTCACGCGAACGGGCGCTGGGTGACGCTTCGGGTGCTCCCCTCGACGTCCTGTCTCACCTCCACGACCGCTGGAAGACCCCCGTGATCCCCGGCCACCCGCCGCTCACCGGTGGTCTCGTCGGATTTATCGGCTGGGAGGCCGTGCGGCAGCTCGAGAATCTGCCCGATGCGCCACCCGCCGAGTTCGACGTGCCGGCTCAGGCGCTGAGCTTCGTCTCCGAGCTGATCGTGCTCGACCACCGCACGGGCACGGCGCTGCTCATCGCCACCGCCCTCAACGACGGCACCGACGACGCCGAGACCCTGTGGACGACGGCGCAGAAGCAGCTCGATGCCCTGCAGACGAAGCTCGCCGGGCCGAGCCCCGCGCACCTCGCCCAGGTGGACATGTCTCTCGAGCCGTCGCCGGTGCGCCGGTCGACCGATGCCGAGTACGCCGAGGCCATCGCTCGCTCGAAGCAGTTCATCCACGACGGCGACGTGTTCCAGGTCGTGATCTCGCAGCGCTTCGACCACGAGCTGACGGCGCCGGCCATCGATGTGTACCGGGTGTTGCGAACCCTCAACCCGAGCCCGTACATGTACCTGGTCAGTCTCGAAGACAGCGCCGGCGTTCCGTATCAGATCGTGGGTTCCAGCCCCGAGGCCCTGGTCAAGGTCCAGGGCTCTCGCGCCTACTCCCACCCGATCGCGGGCTCGAAGCCACGCGGCGCGACCCCCGAAGAAGACCTCGCGTTCGCGACCGCGCTCGAGAGCGACGACAAGGAGCGCGCCGAGCACCTGATGCTCGTCGATCTCGCCCGCAACGACCTCCTCAAGGTCTGCGTGCCGGGCAGCGTCGAGGTCACCGAATTCATGCACGTCGAGCGCTTCAGCCACATCATGCACCTGGTCTCGAGCGTCGAGGGCGACCTCGCCCCGGGCCGCAACGCCATCGACGCCTTCCGCGCGACCTTCCCGGCCGGCACGCTCTCCGGGGCGCCCAAGCCCCGAGCCCTCGAGATCATCGACGCCCTGGAGCCCGCCCAGCGCGGTGTCTACGGCGGCGTGGTCGGATACTTCGATTTCGCAGGATCCGCTGACGTCGCGATAGCCATCCGAACCGTTCTTCTCCAGCCCGGCATCGCCCGCGTCCAGGCCGGCGCCGGCCTCGTGGCCGACTCCGATCCCGCGTCCGAGAACCAGGAGGCCCGCAACAAGGCCGCCGCACCCCTTCGAGCGGTCGCCGTGGCCAACGCCATGACGACCCTTCACTGATCCGTGCCGGTCGACCAGGCCGACGCCAGACAGGCAGCGTCATGACAATCACTCCTCAACGCACCCGCTCGACCAAGCTCCCGTCGATCCTCGCCGGACTGGCTCTGGCCGGTCTCACCCTGCTCACGTACACGCAGACCTGGGTCAACTCGACCGTCACGAGCCCGAGCGGCGGCACCGTGCGGGTGGTGGCCGACGGCAGCGCAGCGGCGCCCGCCCTGTCGGCGCTGGCGTTGGCGGGGCTCGCCCTCTTCGGGGCGATCACGATTGCGGGCCCGGTGTTCCGCGTCATCCTGGGGGTCCTCGAGATCCTCCTGGGTGGGTGCGTCGCCCTGTCCGCGATCCTCGCGGTCTCCGACCCCATCGGCGCTGCGGCCCACGCGATCACGAAGGTGACCGGCGTCGACGGCGACTCGTCCGTCCGTGACATCGTCCAGAGCCACTCGATGACCGCCTGGCCCTGGGTCGCACTCCTCGCGGGCGTTGCCATGGCGGCGCTCGGCGTGGCGGTCATCCTCACCTCGAAGCGTTGGCCCGCCTCCACCCGTCGCTATCAGGCCGTCCGCCTCGTCGACGAGAACGGCACCACCGATCCGGTCGTGGCCTGGGACACTCTCTCGACGGGAGCAGATCCGACAGCTCGCCGCGAGGATGACCCGAGCGACAACCGATAGACTCGGGGCTCGTACCCCCAGCATTTCAAGGAGCACCGTGAGTATCGAGAGCACGAACCATGTGACGAAGGCGTCGGCCGGCAAGGCCGCCGAGGCGAGCCACGACAGCGACTCCGACGGGCACGGCAACTCGCCGGCCGCCTGGACGGCCGTCGTCATCATGCTCGTCGCATTCGCCGTCGGCACCATCGCCTTCTGCGCCGATGTGCCGATCGTGGTCTGGATCGCGGCCGGGTTCATCGTGATTGGGGCCCTCGTCGGCCTCGTCCTCAAAAAGATGGGCTACGGCGTCGGCGGCGCCCGCTACGTTCCGAAGGCTCACCAGTAAGTGCTCGACGACCTCTACGCCGGCGCTCTCGCCGACGCCGAAGCGCGCCGTTCTCTCGTCTCCCTCGCTGACGTAGAACGCGCTGCGCTCGCCCAGACCTCTGCCCTCGACGCCCGTGCTGCGCTCCAGCCAGCCGACCGGGTGAAGATTATCGCCGAGGTGAAGCGCGCGAGTCCGTCTCGCGGTGCCCTCTCCGAGATCGCCGACCCTGCCTCCCTCGCGCACTCGTACGAGACCGGTGGCGCGAGTGCCATCAGCGTCCTCACCGAGGGGCGCAAGTTCAAGGGCACCCTGGCCGACCTGGTCGCTGTCCGCGCGGCCGTCTCGGTGCCGGTGCTCCGCAAAGACTTCATCGCCGAGCCGTACCAGGTGTTCGAGGCACGAGCCGCCGGGGCCGATCTCGTGCTCCTCATCGTCGCGGGCCTGCCGCAGCAGAAGCTCGTCGAACTCCACCAGCTCACTCTCGAGCTGGGCATGACGGCCCTCATTGAGACGCACTCCGCCGACGAGGTCGTTCGCGGTCTCGATGCCGGGGCCACCGTCCTGGGCGTCAATGCTCGCGACCTCACCACGTTCGAGCTCGACCAAGACCTCTTCGGCTCGCTTGCCGGCAGCATCCCCTCGGGTGTCGTGCGGGTCGCCGAGTCCGCCGTCAAGTCGCCGGCCGACGTGGCTCACTACCGCCGTTCGGGGGCCGACGTCGTCCTGGTCGGCGAGGCTCTCGTAGTCCACGGCGACCCTGTCGACGCCCTCACCACTTTCCTGGAGGTCTGATGACCACCCTGCACGATGTAGTTGGCCCGTATTTCGGCGAGTTCGGCGGGCGCTATGTGCCCGAATCTCTCGTCGCAGCCCTCGATGAGCTCGACGAGGCCTACAAGGCGGCCGCCGTCGATCCGTCCTTCCAGGCCGAGCTCGCCGAGCTGCACAAGACCTACACGGGTCGTCCGTCGATCATCACGGAGGTGCCCCGCTTCGCGGAGCACGCCGGCGGCGCACGCGTCATCCTGAAGCGCGAAGACCTGAACCACACCGGCTCGCACAAGATCAACAACGTGCTCGGGCAGGCGCTCCTCGCGAAACGGCTCGGCAAGACCCGCCTCATCGCCGAGACCGGTGCCGGCCAGCACGGGGTCGCGACGGCCACCGCCGCCGCCCTCTTCGGCATGGAATGCGTGGTCTACATGGGCCAGGTCGACACCGAGCGCCAGGCACTCAACGTCGCCCGCATGCGCCTCCTCGGCGCCGAAGTCGTGTCAGTCGCCACCGGCTCGCGCACGCTCAAAGACGCGATCAACGATGCCCTCCGCGACTGGGTCGCCAGCGTCGAGACGACCCACTACGTGCTCGGCACGGTCGCCGGCCCGCACCCCTTCCCGACGATGGTCCGCGACTTCCACAAGATCATCGGCGAAGAAGCTCGGGAGCAGGTGCTGGCACTCACCGGCAAGCTCCCCGACTACATCACCGCGTGCATCGGCGGCGGTTCCAACGCCATCGGCATCTTCAACGCGTTCCTCGACGACCCTTCGGTCGAGCTCTACGGCTTCGAGGCGGGCGGCGACGGCATCGAGAGTGGGCGCCACGCCGCCTCGATCACGCTCGGCAAGACCGGCGTACTCCAGGGCGCGAAGTCGTACCTCATGCAAGACGACGACGGCCAAACCGTCGAGAGCCACTCGATCTCGGCCGGGCTCGACTACCCGGCGGTCGGCCCCGAGCACGCCTGGCTCGCCAAGATCGGCCGCGTGCACTACGAGCCGATCACCGATGCCGAGGCGATGGAGGCCTTCCGCCTCCTCACCCGCACCGAGGGCATCATCCCCGCGATCGAGTCGGCTCACGCGCTGGCCGGAGCGATCAAACTCGGGCTCAAGCACGGGCCTGATGCGACGATCCTGGTGTCGCTGAGCGGGCGAGGCGACAAAGACGTGGCATCCGCGAGCCGCTACTTCGGTCTGCTCGAGGGCGAGATCGTCGACGACGGGGCGGTGCAACTGTGATCGACTCCACCACCAGCAAGGTCGGCGCGGCGATCCACGCCCGGAAAGACGCCGGGTCGGGTGCCGTCATCGGTTATCTGCCCCTCGGGTTTCCCGACATCCAGACGAGCATCGACGCCGCTGTCACCCTGGCGAACAACGGGGTCGACGTGCTCGAGCTCGGTCTGCCCTACTCCGACCCGGTGATGGACGGCCCGGTCATCCAGGCGGCCACCCAGCGTGCTCTCGCTGAGGGGTATCGCGTTCGCGACACGTTCCCCGCCGTCCGCGAGATCGTGTCGCAGGTGAAGACGCCGGTGCTGGTCATGACGTACTGGAACCCCGTGGCGCAGTTCGGCGCTCAGAGGTTCGCCGACGAGCTGTCCGCCGCCGGGGGAGCCGGGCTCATCACCCCCGACCTCATTCCCGACGAAGGCTCCGAATGGATGGCTGCGGCCACCGCCGCCGACCTCGACCGGGTGTTCCTCGCCGCCCCCTCGTCCTCCGAGACACGCCTGAAGCAGGCCGTCGAGGCGAGCCGGGGCTTCGTCTACACCGTCTCGACCATGGGCATCACGGGTGCCCGCTCCGACGTCGACTCGGCCGCGGCCACTCTGGTCGCACGCCTGCGGGCCGTCGGGGTCGACAATGCCTGCGTGGGCCTCGGCATCTCCACCGCCCAGCAGGTGCGAGAAGTCCTCGCGTACGCCGACGGAGCCATCATCGGCTCCGCTTTCGTCCGTGCCCTCGCCGAGGGTGGCCTCGAGCGACTCGCGGCCGTGTCGAGCGACCTCGCTTCGGGCAGTAGAGTCTCGTAGCGGCGGGGTTCGTCGCACGACACCGCACGAACACCCCGGTTTCGGCCGTGACGGATCCTTCGGTCCGGCCCCTGTTTCCCCACGAAAGGCACCTGAACGTTGCTGCCCCTGAGCATTCCGAGCCCGTCTGCCTCGTGGCAGTACTTCGACCTCACGGGGTGGATCAACGACACGTTCGGTGCGTCGATTCCCTTTAGCCTCCGGATCCACGCGTACGCCATCTGCATTCTGCTCGGCATCGTCGCGGCGGTCCTCGTCACCAACTACCGGCTGAACCGTCGCGGTGCCGAGCGCTGGATCATCATCGACCTCGCCATCTGGTGCGTGCCGTTCGGCATCGTCGGCGGGCGCGTCTTCCACGTGGTCACGCACCCCGACGACTACTTCAACGGCCAGCCGCTCTGGCACGTCTTCGCGATCTGGGAGGGCGGGCTCGCCATCTTCGGCGCGCTGATCTTCGGTGCCCTCGGCGCCTGGCTCGGATGCCGCCAGACCGGCCTCCGCTTCACCGTCTTCGCCGACGCACTCGTGCCCGGCCTGATGCTCGCGCAGGCGTTCGGCCGCCTCGGCAACTACTTCAACCACGAGCTGTTCGGCACCCCGACCACGCTGCCCTGGGGCCTCGAGATCGAGACCACCAACGCCGCGTACCCCGTGGGCCTGCCCGCCGGCACGCTGTTCCACCCGACGTTCGCCTACGAGATCATCTGGAACCTCTTCGGCCTCGCCGTGATCCTGCTGATCAACCGCAACGTGAAGCTCGAGTGGGGCAAGACGCTCGCCCTCTACTTCATCTGGTACGGCGTCGGCCGCGCCTGGTTCGAGTCGATTCGCACCGACTACAGCCAGCTCTTCTTCGGTATCCGCACCAACGTCTGGGCCGCCGTGGCTGCCGTCATCCTCGGCATCATCATCTTTGCGTGGCAGAGCCGAAACCACACCGGTATGGTGCCGAGCGCCTACGTCCCCGGCCGCGGGCCGAACGACGTCGACACTCGCGCCGACGCCCACACCGCTGACAGCGACGACGCTGAGCTAGACTCCGTAGACGAGACCGCCGCCGACGACGCCGACGCGACCGCCGCCACCAGCGACAGCGATACCGTCAAAGCCTGACCAGGCTCCTGCCGGCCGCACCCTGTAAGACAAGCACTCCTGCACCAAGCAACCCTGCAGCACCGCACCAGCACCACCCCGCACCACTGGCAGCCGCATCACAGCAGCGGCACCAGCATCCGCTCCACCTCTCCGATCCGCACACAGATCGCCGAGACGTCCACGTGGGTCTTTTTAGACCCACCGCGACGAGACGCCCCGAAGGCCACGACCCCGAGCCCCCGGCGCCTGCCACACCCACTCGGTTTTCTGCCGAGTGCCAGCGAATCGGGCCAGCGACGCCCCGCCCTGCGTAAGTTTTCCTCTACTAGTCAGTCACGACTAGTCCCACATCGTGAGGACGGATCGACATGGCTCTCACGCCAGCGCACCAGACCTTCAGCACCATTCCCGCCGCCCAGGGTCTCTATGACCCTGCCCAGGAGAAAGACGCCTGCGGACTGGCCATGGTCGCCACGCTCCGCGGCACCCCGGGCCACGACATCATCGATGCCGCGCTCGGGGCCCTGCGCAACCTCGAGCACCGCGGGGCGGTCGGCTCGGACGCCGGCACGGGCGACGGTGCCGGGATCCTGATGCAGGTTCCCGACGCTTTCTTCCGCGAGGTGGTCGAGTTCGACCTGCCCGAGGCGGGTCACTACGCGGTCGGCATCGCCTTCCTCCCCACCGACTTCGACGAGCGGAAGACCCTTCAGGCGGCGATCGAGAAGATCGTGGTCGAAGAGAGCCTCCGGGTCGTCGGCTGGCGCGACGTCCCCGTGCGCTCCGGCGAGCTCGGCACCCTGGCTCGCAACGCCATGCCGGCCTTCGAGCAGCTCTTCGTCGCGGCCGCGCACGGCTCCGACCACGTCGAAGGCGTCGCCCTCGACCGCCTGGCGTTCCGCATGCGCAAGCGTGCCGAACGCGAGCTCGGCGCCTACTTCACGTCGCTCTCGAGCCGCACCATGGTCTACAAGGGCATGGTCACGACCCTCCAGCTGGAGCCGTTCTACCCCGACCTCTCCGACGAGCGGGTGGCCTCGAAGCTGGCTATCGTGCATTCGCGCTACTCGACGAACACGTTCCCGTCGTGGCCCCTTGCGCAGCCGTTCCGCATGATCGCGCACAACGGCGAGATCAACACGGTCCGCGGCAACCGCAACTGGATGCGGGCCCGGCAGTCGCAGCTCGAGTCCGAGCTGATCGGTGACGTGACCCCGCTGCTGCCCATCGTCACGCCCGGCAACAGCGACTCGGCCTCGTTCGACGAGGTGGTCGAGCTCCTCAGCCTGACCGGTCGCTCGCTGCCGCACGCGATCATGATGATGGTTCCCGAGGCATGGGAGAACCAGGTCGGCATCGACCCGGTGCTCCGCGACTTCTACGAGTACCACTCGATGCTCATGGAAGCATGGGACGGCCCAGCGGCGATTACCTTCACCGACGGTTCGCTTGCCGGTGCCACCCTCGACCGCAACGGCCTCCGCCCGGGTCGCTACCTCGTCACCGACGACGGACTCGTGGTGCTCGCCAGCGAGATCGGCGTGCTGCCCGACATCGACCAGTCGAAGATCGTCCGAAAGGGCCGTCTGCGCCCCGGCAAGATGTTCCTGGTCGACACCGAGGCCGGCCGCATCATCGAAGACGACGAGATCAAGCAGCAGCTCGCCTCGTCCGAGGAGTACGGCGAGTGGCTCGAGATGGGTCGCATCCACCTCAAAGACCTCCCCGAGCGCGAGCACATCGTGCACACGCCGGCGTCGGTCACGCGCCGCCAGCGCACGTTCGGCTACACCGAAGAAGAGGTCAGGATCCTGCTGACCCCGATGGCCAAGGCCGGTGCAGAGCCGTTGGGCGCGATGGGCAGCGACACCCCCATCGCGGTGCTCAGCGATCGTCCGCGCCTCCTGTTCGACTACTTCACGCAGCAGTTCGCCCAGGTGACGAACCCGCCGCTCGACTCGATCCGCGAATCGGTCGTGACGTCGCTGAAGCTCGGGCTCGGCCCGGAGCGCAACCTGCTCGACGCCACGCCCGAGCACGCCCGCCAGGTGATCCTCGACTTCCCGGTGATCGACAACGACGAGCTAGCCAAGATCCAGCACATCGATCCCGCACCCGGCTCGCGTCTCACCGCAACTCTTCGTGGTCTGTACCGCGTCGACCAGGGTCCGCGCGCGATGGAGGACCGCATCGCGGCCCTCTGCGCCGAGGTCGACGAGGCGATCGCCGAGGGCTCGGAGTTCATCGTGCTGTCCGACCGCGACTCCACCGCGGAGTTCGCGCCGATCCCGTCGTTGCTCATGCTCGCGGCGGTCCACCACCACCTCATCCGCACCGAGAACCGCATGAAGGTCGGCTTGATCGTCGAGGCCGGCGACGTGCGCGAGGTCCACCACGTGGCGACCCTCATCGGCTACGGTGCGTCGGCGATCAACCCGTACCTGGCGATGGAGACCTGCGAGAACCTCGTCCGTAGCGGCATGATCACCGGCATGTCGCCGGAGCAGGCCGTGAAGAACGTGATCAAGGCGCTCGGCAAGGGCGTGCTCAAGATCATGTCGAAGATGGGCATCTCGACCGTGTCGTCGTATGCGGCCGCCCAGGCGTTCGAGGCCGTGGGCCTCAGCCAGGAGTTCATCGACACCTATTTCACCGGCACCTCGACCCGCCTCGGCGGTGTCGGCGTCGACGTGATCGCGGCCGAGAACGCCGAGCGTCACCTCAGCGCCTACCCGGCCGACGGTGCGAGCCCCGCTCACGAGCGCCTCCAGACCGGCGGCGAGTACCAGTGGCGCCGTGAGGGTCCGCCCCACCTCTTCAACCCCGAGACGGTGTTCCGCCTGCAGCACGCGACTCGCACGAGGCGCTACGACATCTTCCGCGAGTACACGAAGATGGTCGACGACCAGGCCGAGCAGTTGATGACGCTCCGAGGTCTCTTCACTCTCCGCACACACGCCCGCCCGACTGTTCCCCTCGACGAGGTCGAGTCGGTGGAGTCGATCGTCAAGCGCTTCTCCACGGGTGCGATGAGCTACGGCTCCATCTCGAAAGAGGCTCACGAGACGCTGGCGATCGCGATGAACCGCCTTGGCGGCAAGTCGAACACCGGCGAGGGCGGCGAAGACGTCGACCGTCTCCTCGACCCGGAGCGTCGCAGCGCCGTCAAGCAGGTCGCCTCCGGGCGGTTCGGTGTCACGAGCATGTACCTGACGCACGCGACCGACATCCAGCTCAAGATGGCTCAGGGTGCCAAGCCCGGCGAGGGCGGTCAGCTGCCACCGTCGAAGGTGTACCCCTGGGTGGCCCGCACTCGTCACGCGACACCTGGTGTCGGCCTCATCTCGCCGCCGCCGCACCACGACATCTACTCGATCGAAGACCTCAAGCAGCTGATCTTCGACGTCAAGCGCGCCAACCCGACCGCTCGGGTGCACGTGAAGCTCGTGTCGCAATCGGGCATCGGCGCCGTCGCCGCGGGTGTGACCAAGGCTCTCGCCGACGTCGTCCTGGTCTCCGGCCATGACGGTGGCACCGGTGCCAGCCCGCTCAACTCGCTCAAGCACGCGGGAACCCCGTGGGAGATCGGCTTGGCCGAGACGCAGCAGACGCTCATGATGAACGGCATGCGCGACCGGGTCGTCGTTCAGGTCGACGGTCAGATGAAGACCGGTCGCGACGTGATCGTCGCCGCCCTGCTCGGTGGTGAGGAGTTCGGTTTCGCGACCGCACCCCTCGTCGTGTCGGGCTGCATCCTGATGCGGGTCTGTCACCTCGACACCTGCCCCGTCGGTGTCGCCACGCAGAACCCCGAACTCCGCGCCCGGTTCACCGGCAAGGCCGAGCACGTCGTCAACTTCTTCGAGTTCCTCGCACAGGAGGTGCGCGAGTACCTCTCCGAGCTCGGCTTCCGCTCGCTTGACGAGGCGATCGGCCACCACGAGTTGCTCGGCGTCGACCGCGCCATCGACCACTGGAAGGCGTCGGGGCTCGACCTCTCTCCCGTGCTCGTCGGCCCGGTGTTCGCCGACGACGAGCCGCGCCGCAACTTCGTCCAGCAGGATCACGAGCTCGAGAAGCACTTCGACAACCAGCTCATCGCCGCGTCCGCCGATGTCATCGCCACCGGCGGCTCCATCGCGCTCGACCTCCCGATCCGCAACACGGAGCGTGCCGTCGGAACGATGCTCGGCCACGAGGTGACCGTTCAGCGCGGCGAGCACGGCCTCCCCGCGGGCAGCATCGACATCACCCTCCGAGGATCCGCCGGGCAGTCGCTCGGTGCCTTCCTTCCGGCGGGCATCACGTTGCGACTCGTCGGCGACAGCAACGACTACGTCGGCAAGGGCCTCTCCGGCGGCACGGTCATCGTGCGTCCGCCCGAGGAGGCGAGCTTCCCGGCCGAAGACAACGTCATCGCCGGCAACGTCATCGGCTACGGCGCGACCCAGGGCAGCATGTTCATCCGCGGCATCGTGGGGGAGCGCTTCCTGGTCCGCAACTCGGGCGCCAGCGCCGTCGTGGAGGGCGTGGGCGACCACGCGCTCGAATACATGACGGGCGGTCTCGCCGTCATCCTCGGGGAGACCGGCCGCAACCTCGGCGCCGGCATGTCGGGCGGTACCGCCTACGTGCGCGGTCTCCGCCGCGAGAACGTCAACGACGACTCGCTGACGGCCGGCGAGCTGCTGCTCCAGCCGCTCGGAAGTGCGGACATCGAGATCCTCGAGGATCTCCTTCAACAGCACCTCGCCGAAACCGGATCGCCGGTGGCGGAGAAGCTGCTCGTCGACATCGAGAAGTCCGCGGAGGAGTTCGTGAAGGTGCTGCCTCGCGACTACGCCGCTGTCATGGAAACCCGTAAGACCGCTGCTGCCGAGGGCCTCGACCTCGACGGTGACGAGGTCTGGAATCGAATCATGGAGGTGACCGGTGGCTGACCCCAAAGGTTTTCTGAAGGTCCAGAAGCGCGAGCTTCCCCAGCGTCGTCCCGTCTCTGTCCGGCTCATGGACTGGAAAGAGGTCTACGAGCAGCAGGAGAGCGGTGAACTGCGCCGTCAGGCGGGTCGCTGCATGGACTGTGGCGTGCCGTTCTGCCACCAGGGCTGCCCCCTCGGCAATCTCATCCCTGAATGGAACGATCTCATGTGGCGCGGTGAGGGCCGCCAGGCCATCGAGCGTCTGCACGCGACGAACAACTTCCCGGAGTGGACGGGTCGACTCTGCCCCGCGCCCTGCGAATCGTCCTGCGTGCTGGGTATCAACCAGCCGCCGGTCACGATCAAGCAGGTCGAGGTCTCGATCATCGATCAGGCCTTCTCGAACGGCTGGGTCACCCCGCACCCGCCCGAGCGTCTCACCGGCAAGACCGTCGCCGTCGTCGGCTCCGGCCCTGCCGGCCTGGCTGCGGCTCAGCAGCTCACCCGCGCAGGCCACACCGTCGCCGTCTACGAGCGCGACGACCGCATCGGCGGCCTCCTCCGCTACGGCATCCCCGACTTCAAGATGGAGAAGAAGCAGATCGAGCTCCGTCTCGCTCAGATGCGAGCAGAGGGCACCCGTTTCCGCGCGGGCGTCGAGATCGGTCGTGACATCGCCTGGGATGACCTCCGCGCTCGCTACGACGCCGTGATCGTGGCGACCGGGGCGACCGTTCCCCGAGACCTGCCGATCCCGGGCCGCGACCTGCCCGGCGTCCACTTCGCCATGGAGTACCTCGTGGCCCAGAACAGGATCGGGGCCGGCGATTCGCTCGGCGATCAGATCTCGGCCGAGGGCAAGCACGTCGTCGTGCTCGGCGGCGGCGACACCGGTGCCGACTGCATCGGCACCGCGCACCGCCAGGGCGCGCTCAGCGTCACCAACCTCGCTATCGGCCAGCAGCCTCCGTCGGAGCGCCCCGACAGCCAGCCCTGGCCGATGCAGCCGACGCTCTTCGAGGTCGCGAGTGCTCACGAAGAGGGTGGCGAGCGGGAGTACCTCGCTTCCACGGTCGAGTTCCTCTCGAACGACGTCGGCGAGGTTCGGGCCATCCGCGTGGCCGAGACCGAGTTCGTCGACGGCCGCCGCGTGCCGAAGTCCGGCACCGAGCGCGAGATCCCGGCCGACCTGGTCCTGCTCGCACTCGGTTTCACCGGTCCGGAGCGCGAGGCCCTCGAAGGCCAGCTCGAGATGCCCTTCACCGACCGCGGCATGATCGAGCGCAACGTGTCGTACGAGACCAGCCAGCCGGGCGTGTTCGTCACGGGTGACGCCGGACGCGGTCAGTCGCTCATCGTGTGGGCCATCGCCGAGGGCCGCGCCACAGCGGCCGCCGTCGACAAGTACCTCGAGGGTGCGACTTCTCTGCCCTCGCCGGTCAAGCCGACCGACCGGGCTCTGTCTCTCTAACCGATTGCTCGCCCTCCAGCCATCCGCCGGTTAGATTCCAGCCGCTTTGCGGGAATAAACTGGCGACGCGGCCTCAACCGTCACCTGCGTGCATCAGTTCCACCGACGCAGCCACCTCCAACGAAGGAACAAATGAGACGTGCAAAGATCGTCGCCACCCTCGGGCCGGCGACTTCGAGCTATGAAGACATCCGGGCCATCATCGATGCCGGAGTCGACGTCGCGCGGATGAACCTGAGCCACGGCACATACGACGTCCATCAGGGTGTCTACGACAACGTCCGCCAGGCGGCCGCCGATTCGGGCCGCGCCGTCGCCGTCCTGGTCGACCTCCAGGGTCCGAAGATCCGCCTGGGCAAGTTCTCCGATGGGCCGCACGAGCTGGCCGTCGGTGACATCTTCAAGATCACGACCGAAGACATTCTCGGCACCAAAGAGATCTGCGGCACGACCTTCAAGGGTCTCCCTCAAGACGTCTCCGCGGGCGACCCGCTCCTCGTCGACGACGGCCGGGTGAAGCTCCGGGTGCTCGACACCGACGGCACCGTCGTCACGACCGAGGTCGTCGTCGCCGGTACGGTCTCGAACAACAAGGGCATCAACCTGCCCGGAGTCGCGGTCAACGTGCCCGCCCTCTCCGACAAAGACGAGGCCGACCTGCGCTGGGGCCTCAAGCTCGGCGCCGACTTCATCGCCCTGTCGTTCGTGCGAAATGCCGACGACATCGATCGAGTGGCCGAGATCATGGCGGAGGAGGGCCGCAAGGTTCCCGTCTACGCCAAGATCGAGAAGCCCCAGGCCGTCGACAACCTCGAGGCCATCATCGACGCGTTCGACGGCATCATGGTCGCCCGTGGCGACCTCGGCGTCGAACTCCCGCTCGAAGCGGTCCCGATCGTGCAGAAGCACGCAGTCGAGCTGTCCCGCCGCATGGCGAAGCCGGTCATCGTCGCGACTCAGATGCTCGAGTCCATGATCTCCTCGCCCATCCCGACCCGCGCCGAGACCTCCGACGTCGCGAACGCCGTTCTCGACGGAGCCGACGCAGTCATGCTGTCGGGTGAGACCAGCGTGGGCGAGTTCCCGGTCATCACGGTGCAGACCATGGCTCGCATCGTCGCCTCGACCGAAGAGCACGGCCTCGAGCGCATTCCCGCGCTCGGCACCAAGCCGCGCACCCTCGGTGGCGCTATCACTCTGGCTGCGGCCGAGGTCGCCGAATTCGTCCAGGCCAGCTACGTGTGCGTCTTCACCGAGGGTGGCGACACCGTTCGCCGCATGGCGCGTCTGCGTCACGCGATTCCGATCGTCGCTTTCACGACCGACGAGGCGATCCGCCGTCGCATGGCGATGAGCTGGGGCGTCCAGTCGTACCTCGTCGACCCGGTCACGCACACCGACGCGATGTTCGGCCAGGTCGACGACGTCCTCCTGGGCAACACTCTCGCCGAGACCGGCGACAAGGTCATCGTCATCTCCGGTTCCCCTCCCGGAATCTCGGGATCGACTAACGACCTCCGCGTCCACCGGGTGGGCGACGCGCACGCCGGCGCGGCACCGGCGTACGCCCGCGACTAGTCGTCTCGACACAGAAGGCCGACACCTCTTCGGAGGTGCCGGCCTTCTCTGTCGGTCCGTCTCCTTCAGGGCCGTGTTCCTCCTGAGAATCGAGGATCCCACCGCTCACCCGATCCTAGGATCGTCACCATGGCGATCAACGGCTCGCATCCCGGATGCTTCATGCTCGGCGCACGGCTCTACGCCGTCCCCTCCGACACCGGGCACGACGTCGCCGAGACTCAGGCCAGCTGGGCCCGTCCGGGTTCACCGCACCACCGCCGCCCTCGCATTCACTGGAGCGTCGTGGTCGGGGGAGTGGCCGGTGGCATCCTGATCGATGCCTCGGCAATCAGGTCGTCCAATCTGGCCGACCCTGTTGCGCTGCTCATGATGTTCATTCTCGGCGGCCTGGTCGGTTTCGCCAGCGCCTACGGGATCCGCGAGGCGTGTCTCGGCCGGAAGCCCGAGCCCGAAGTGGTCCGGCTTCCCGCCGTCGAGATCCCGGGAGACGTCGCTCGCGGGGCACCCGACGATGCCACGGCCGACGAGCTCGTGCTGTGGAGCGTCGTGACCAAGCGGTATCGAGCCGCCCTCGCTGCGCGGGATGATGCGCCGTTCGTGCCGGATCCTCGGGTCTCGACACCGTCGTCGACGGGGGCGACGACGTCGACCGCGGCCGCAGCGGGTGCGCTGGCCGAGTTGGCGTACATCACGGCGCGACACGATTTCGAGCCGGTTGCCGAGTTGCTCGGGTTGGCCACTCCGCGCTGAACGCGTCTCCGCGCCACTAGAACAGGCTGTCGCGCGCGCAAAGAGCTGGTGCGCGCGAAAAGACCCCGCCTGCCGAAGCAGACGGGGTCTTTCGAAGTGCGGGGGTCTTAGAGAACGCGGATGTTCTCGGCCTGGAGGCCCTTGTTGCCCTGAGCGGTCTCGAATTCGACCTTCTGGTTCTCTTCGAGGTTGCGGTAGCCGTCGCCGGAGATCGCAGAGAAGTGCGCGAACACGTCAGTGGATCCGTCGTCGGGGGTGATGAAGCCGAAGCCCTTTTCGGAGTTGAACCACTTCACGGTGCCTGTTGCCATTTTTCTATTCCTTCAATCAGAGGTGTTCGATCCCTTACCTGTGGGATCTCTCGTCGCGGTGCTTTTTTGGTCCGCTCCCTCTAAGAACGATAAGACTCGGACGACCGTTTCGCCTGAAAGACGAACCGATGCCGCGTGCCCCATCGCGAAGTACAAATGCGTAACACAACAACCAGTACTGACAACCGTAGCCCAGGACGATGACTCGCGGGGGGATTCCAGCCACAAAGTCGCGAAGAAAGTGATTCTTTTGGGCCGTCCGGCCTCGAGGCGAGGGCGCGAACACCAGCGACGGCGACCTGTCCGCTAGGATCGACGACTGCGCGAATGTGGTGGAATTGGCATACACGGGGCACTCAAAATGCTCTGCCTCACGGCTTGCGGGTTCGAGTCCCGCCATTCGCACCCTGGCCGCGTCTCCACCGAGGCTCCGGTCGGGATCGCGACGATGCGAGCCCCCTCCTCAGAACAGACCGGTAGGATTCCAATCGTGAGTGACCTAGAAGCAACACCAGCAGCTCCCCGCCGAGTAGTCGTCGCCGAAGACGAGTCACTCATCCGTCTCGACATCGTCGAGATCCTTCGCGACAACGGCTTCGAGGTCGTCGGCGAGGCGGGCGACGGCGAGACTGCGGTCGCACTGGCCACCGAACTTCGTCCCGACCTGGTGATCATGGACGTCAAGATGCCCAAGCTCGACGGCATCTCCGCGGCCGAGACACTGTCGAAGAATCACATCGCTCCCGTGGTTCTTCTCACCGCCTTCAGCCAGAAGGAGCTCGTCGAGCGCGCCAGCGAGGCCGGCGCCCTCGCCTACGTCGTCAAGCCGTTCACCCCCAACGACCTCCTGCCCGCGATCGAGATCGCTCTCTCGCGCTACACGCAGATCATCACCCTCGAGGCCGAGGTCGCCGACCTGGTCGAGCGCTTCGAGACGCGCAAGCTCGTCGATCGCGCCAAGGGCCTGCTGAACGAGAAGATGGGTCTCACCGAGCCCGAGGCCTTCCGCTGGATCCAGAAGGCGTCGATGGATCGCCGTCTCACCATGCACGATGTCGCCCAGGCCATCATCGAGCAGCTCAGCGTCAAGAAGTAAGCGTCAAGAAGTAAGCGTCAAGAAGTAGCTGTACTCACCGCGGCGGCCGGTTCCCTCTGGGAGCCGGCCGCTTCTACGTGCCCGCCCCTCTCCTTCGAATTTGAAGGAGATTTTCGCCCTCGCGCCCGCAGATCCCTATGAATTCGTCAGCTCGCCGAGGTTTCTCCTTCACATTTGCAAAAGGGGCGCGGCCAAGGCTCCAGCCAACAGCCGCCTAAGAGGTACGCGCATCGCGAAGGATGTTGGTGATCCGCACCGTCGAGAGGCGCCGCCCCTCCTCGTCGGTCATGACGATCTCGTGCGTCGTCAGCGTGCGGCCCAGGTGGATCGCGGTGCACGTGCCCGTGACGACGCCCGACGAGGCGGCCCGGCTGTGCGAGGCGTTGAGCTCGATGCCCATGGCGATGCGGCCCGGCCCGGCGTGGACGCTCGCGGCCATCGACCCGAGCGACTCGGCGAGCACGACGTGAGCCCCGCCGTGCAAGATGCCGACCGGTTGCCGATTGCCGTCGACCGGCATGGTGGCGACCGCGTGCTCGGCGCTCAGCGCAACGATCTCGATGCCCATCTTCTCGGCGAGCTCGCCGGCGCCGCGGCCGTCGAGGAAGGCGAGGGCGGCGGGGCTGAACGGCTGGTCGGTCACGATTTCTCCAGGGCGGCGAGAGGGAAAAGAGCCCAGGATCCGAGGCCAAGACGAGTGTCGGAGGGGGCGGCTAGGCTGACGGGGTGCCGAGCTCAGAAAAGCCTACCCTTCTCGTAATCGACGGTCATTCCCTGGCCTTCAGGGCCTTCTACGCCCTGCCCATCGACAGTTTCGTCAATCGTGACGGCCAGCACACTAACGCCATCCACGGCTTCATCTCGATGCTGCTCAACCTGCTCAAGAACGAGAAGCCGACTCACTTGGCGGTCGCCTTCGACATCTCCCGGTATTCGTTCCGCACGCGTGAATACCCCGAGTACAAGGGCACCCGAAACGAGACTCCGGTCGAGTTCGTCGGTCAGATCCCTCTGCTCGAAGAGGCGCTGCACGCGATGGGCATCACCACGATCACCAAAGAAGACTTTGAGGCCGACGACATCCTCGCCACCCTCGCCGCCCGGGGGTCGTCCGGCGGCTACAAGGTGTTCGTGGTCTCGGGTGACCGCGACGCCATCCAGATGGTCAACGACGACGTCACACTGCTCTACCCCTCGGCCCGCGGCGTCACCGATCTCACGCGCTACGACCGCGACAAGGTGTTCGAGCGCTACGGCATCGAACCCCACCAGTACCCCGAGGTCGCGGCCCTCGTCGGCGAGACGAGTGACAACCTGATCGGCGTCGACAAGGTCGGCGAGAAAACGGCCGTGAAGTGGATCAACCAGTTCGGCTCTCTTGACGAGGTCGTGGCGCACCGCGACGAGATCAAGGGCGTCGTCGGCGACAAGTTCCGCGAGCAGTACGACCGCGCCGTCCGCAACCGCAAACTCAACCGTCTCGTCACCGACGTCGATCTGCCGGTCGGCCCCGACGATCTCGAGCGACGCCCGATCGACGTGCCCGCCGTGCGCGAGGTGTTCGATCGACTGCAGTTCCGCACGCTGCTCGAGCGCGTGGTCGCGTTGGCCGAGGGCGGTGCCGCCGGATCCTCGGCTCCCACCGCAGGCGTCGCCGCCGAGCCCGAGGCACCCTCCGGCCCCGTCGTCCCGGTCGTTCGCACACTCGTCGACGAAGAGCTGGCGCACTGGCTGCGCACCCACGCCGCCGCCGACAAACCGCCGGTCGGCGTGTCGGTCGAGTACGGCAGTGACGGCACAGTCACCGGCCTCGGCATCGCGGCCAGCGACGATTCGGTCTACATCCCCTGGGCGGCGGGCCGAGGCGACTACGTGGCTCTCGAGGCGTGGCTCGACGCCGACTCACCGAAAGTCGTGCACGACGCCAAGCGCGCGTACAAGGCGCTCAAGCGAGTCGGCCTCACCCTGACCGGCCTCGTCGGCGACCCGCGCATCGCCGCGTGGCTCCTGCGACCGGGGCGTACTTCGTTCGCACTCGCCGACCTGGTCTACGAGCACCTGGCCGAACGCATGCCGGTCGCCGACCCCGACCAACTCGTGCCCGCCGACGACGCCAGCGGTGCCGCTGCCGAGGCGTGGTTCGCCCTCCGTGTCTCCGCGGAGCTCGACGAGCTGCTCGACGAGGGCTCCCGGGGCGTGTTGCGTGATCTTGAGCTTCCGCTCGTTCCGGTTCTCGGCGATATGGAACTCACTGGCGTGGCGACCGACCGCCCCGCGCTTCGAGCCCTCTCCGCACGCCTGGCCGACACGGCGGCGACGCTCGCGGCCGAGGCTTTCGAGGTCATCGGCCGTGAGGTCAACCTCGGCTCGCCCAAGCAGCTGCAAGAGGTCCTCTTCGAGCAGCTCGACATGCCGAAGACCCGCTCGATGAAGACCGGCTACTCGACCGATGCGGCTTCCCTCGCCGACCTGCAAGAGAAGCACCCCCATCCCTTCTTGGGGCTCCTTCTCAAGCATCGCGACGCCACGAAGCTGCGCCAGATCATCGACACTCTCGACAAGGCGATCGACGACAACGGCCGCATCCACACGACCTACGACCAGACCGGAACGACCACCGGCCGAATCTCGTCGATCGACCCGAACCTGCAGAACATCCCGGTCAAGACCGCGGTCGGCCACGAGATCCGGGCCACATTCCAGCATGGTCCCGACTATCAGACGCTCCTGACGGCCGACTACTCGCAGATCGAGATGCGGATCATGGCGCACCTCTCGGGCGACGAAGGCCTCATCACCGCGTTCACCGAGGGTGAAGACCTGCACCGCTTCGTCGGGGCCCGCATCTTCGGCGTCGAGCCCTCCGAGGTCAGCCCCGCGATGCGCACCAAGGTCAAGGCCATGTCGTACGGCCTCGCCTATGGGCTGAGCGCCTTCGGGCTGTCGAAGCAGCTGCGTATCGAGACCGCCGAGGCGAAGCAGTTGATGACCGACTACTTCTCGCGATTCGGGGCGGTGCGCGTGTACCTCCGCAACGTCGTCGAGCAAGCCCGCGACGACGGCTACACCGAGACGATCTTCGGGCGTCGGCGCCCGTTCGCCGACCTGAAGTCGTCGAACCGCGTGCTCCGTGAAAATGCCGAGCGCGCCGCTTTGAACGCCCCGATCCAGGGCTCCGCCGCCGACATCATGAAGCGCGCCATGCTCGGCGTCCGCTCTGAGATCGACCAGCGCGAGCTGCAGTCGCGGGTGCTGCTGCAGGTGCACGACGAACTCATCGTCGAGGTCGCCGAGGGGGAGGCCGAGATAGTCGAAGACGTCGTTCGGCGCCGGATGGGCTCGGCGGCCGAGCTCCGTGTTCCCCTGGACGTCTCGGTCGGCCTCGGCGAGAGCTGGGATGCCGCCGCGCACTGACTGACCGCCGCCCGAGCCCGGGGGCTCGGGCAGCTGTGCGTGCGCCTCCACCAACGTGCCTCCGGCCTCGTGGGCACCACACCCTCGCGCGGAGCATCATTGGGTAATCCCCGCCGCCGACCTAGGAGCTACCGTGGCCACCCTCGATGGAGCACACGTCAAGAAATTGGTGGTCGCCTGCGACGCCGGCATGGGCTCGAGCATCATGCTCGCGACCACGCTCAAGAAGCAGTTGAAGAAGAGCGGTGTCGAGGTCTCGCACTCTGCCGTTCATGAGATCCCCGCTGACACCGACGTCGTCGTCACGCAGAACAACCTCGCCGCACGCGCCCGACAGGCTGCTCCCGAGGGCACTCCCGTCGTCCCATTCCAACTGTTCATGGGCGATCCGGCCGTCACCCGCCTGGTCGAGGCTATCCAGTCGGGCTCGTCGATCGAGCTGTAGAGAGCCGATGGGGGAGGCCCTGGCTAGGCTCGGTACATGAGCACCGACGCCACCGCCCCCGTCCGTTCGAGTACCCCCATCGATGCCATCGCCGAGCGATGGGTCGACACTCTGGTCGACCTCAGTCCCGACTGGGCTATTTGGCTAGGGCGCGAGGGCGGGCCCAACCGCTACGCCGACTACTCACCAGAAGGCCAGGCTCGGTATGTAGCGGCCGTCCGTGAAACTCTCGCCGAACTCGAGGCGACCGAGCCCGCCGACGATGTCGACCGAGTGACCAAAGATGATCTCACCGCCTCGCTCCAACTCGACCTCGAGTACGACGAGCGGCGTCTGCAGCTTCGCGACCTCAATGTCATCGCCTCCCCGGCGCAGGGCATCCGCGACGTCTTCGACCTGATGCCCACGGCGACCGAGGCCCACTGGAAGGCCGTCGCCGGTCGCCTAGCCGAGGTCGAGACTGCCCTCCACGGCTATACGATCACGCTCGTGCACGGCATCGACGAGGGCGTCGTCCCCGCCAAGCGCCAGGTCGAGGCGGTGGCAGAGCAGTGCGTGCGCAACACGGCCCAGGACGGCTTCTTCTCGACGTTCGCCGCGGATCCTCGTCTCGAATCGGGAGAGCCGGTGTCGGAGGCCCTGCGCGACGAGCTCTCGGCGAACGCCGCCAGTGCGGCGGCTGCCTACCTCCGCTTCCGGGCATTCCTCGTCGAGCAGTTGCTTCCGGCTGCCACCGAGCACGACGGAGTCGGTCGCGAGGCCTACGAGCTCCACTCGCGACGCTTCCTCGGTGCCACCGTCGACCTCGACGAAACCTACGAGTGGGGTCGAGTCGAGCTGGCGCGCATGACCGCCGAGCAGGAGGCGATCGCCCAGATGATCGAGCCGGGGGCCACGGTCGAGCGCGCCATCGAAGTGCTCGACGCTGACGACTCCCGCAGCCTGCACGGCACCGCTGCTCTGCAGAGCTGGATGCAAGAGACGAGCGACCGGGCGGTCGACGAACTGGGCCGGACCCACTTCGACATTCCCGAGGCCATTCGCACGCTCGAGTGCCGCATCGCCCCGACCAAAGACGGCGGCGTCTACTACACCAGCCCGAGTGACGATTTCTCGAGGCCCGGCCGCATGTGGTGGTCGGTTCCCGTCGGCACGACGCGATTCACGACCTGGCGGGAGAAGACGACGGTCTACCACGAGGGTGTGCCGGGACATCACCTGCAGCTCGGCCAAGCCGTCTACAACAGAGCGTCGCTCAACACCTACCGTCGATCGATCGCCGGCACCTCGGGCCATGCCGAGGGCTGGGCGCTCTACGCGGAGCGCCTCATGGACGAACTCGGCTACCTCGCCGACCCCGCCGACCGGCTGGGTATGCTCGACGGCCAGCGCATGCGGGCCGCACGAGTCGTGATCGACCTCGGTGTGCACCTCGGCAAGGAGTTCCCGGGCACACCATCTCGCGAGGCCGGCGGCGTGTGGGACCACGCCAAGGCCCTCGCATTCCTGATGGACAACGCGCACGAGGCCGAAGCGACCCTGCGATTCGAGATCGACCGCTATCTCGGCTGGCCGGGGCAGGCTCCCTCATACAAGGTCGGCCAGAGGGTCTGGGAAGATCTGCGGGCCGAGCGGGCACGGCGCGAGGGCGACTCGTTCGACGTTCGTCGATTCCACTCCGAGGCCCTCGCACTCGGGGGAGTAGGCCTCGACACGCTGCGCCGAGCGCTCCTCGGCTGACGTCGGGCGCGCGCTCGGCCACTTCTCACGGCGCTCACTGACATCCCGCGCGCCGCAGGTTGATCGAGGGGCCGACTAGCCGTTAGACTCGCTGGGCGCAAACTGCGTCGAATCATCCGCACGCTGCACTCTCACACACCCCTGGCACGCCGACTCCGGTCGATCCATGTCAGCGAGATGCGGCCCGAGAAATGCCCAAAACGGAGCAACCACTACATGACAATCGTAACGACCAAGGCACCCAAGCAGGTCGCCATCAACGACATCGGATCTGCTGAAGACTTCCTTGCCGCGGTCGAAAAGACTCTCAAGTTCTTCAACGACGGAGACCTCATCGAGGGCACCGTCGTCAAGATCGACCGCGACGAGGTTCTCCTCGACGTCGGGTACAAGACCGAGGGTGTCATCCCCTCTCGCGAACTCTCGATCAAGCACGACGTCGACCCCACCGAGGTCGTCAACGTCGGCGACACGGTCGAAGCCCTCGTCCTCCAGAAGGAAGACAAAGAAGGCCGCCTGATCCTCTCCAAGAAGCGTGCTCAGTACGAGCGTGCCTGGGGAGACGTCGAGAAGATCAAAGACGCCGACGGCGTCGTCACCGGAACGGTCATCGAGGTCGTCAAGGGCGGTCTCATCGTCGACATCGGTCTCCGAGGCTTCCTGCCCGCGTCGCTCATCGAGCTTCGCCGCGTGCGCGACCTCACGCCGTACCTCGGCCAGGAGATCGAGGCCAAGATCCTCGAGCTCGACAAGAACCGCAACAACGTGGTCCTGTCGCGTCGCGCTCTGCTCGAGCAGACGCAGTCCGAGAGCCGCACCTCGTTCCTCAACAACCTCCACAAGGGCCAGGTCCGCAAGGGCATCGTGTCGTCGATCGTCAACTTCGGTGCGTTCGTCGACCTGGGCGGCGTCGACGGTCTCGTCCACGTCTCCGAGCTCTCCTGGAAGCACATCGAGCACGCCTCCGAGGTCGTCGAGGTGGGCCAAGAGGTCACCGTCGAGATCCTCGAGGTCGACCTCGAGCGCGAGCGCGTGTCGCTGTCGCTCAAGGCCACCCAGGAAGACCCGTGGCAGGTCTTCGCTCGTACGCACGCCATCGGTCAGGTTGCTCCCGGCAAGGTCACGAAGCTCGTTCCGTTCGGTGCGTTCGTTCGCGTCGCCGACGGCATCGAGGGTCTCGTCCACATCTCCGAGCTCTCCGCCAAGCACGTCGAGCTCGCCGAGCAGGTCGTGTCGGTCGGCGACGAGGTGTTCGTCAAGGTCATCGACATCGACCTCGAGCGTCGCCGCATCTCGCTGAGCCTCAAGCAGGCCAACGAGGGTGTCGACCCCGAGGGCACCGAGTTCGACCCGGCTCTCTACGGCATGCTCACGGAGTACGACGACCAGGGCAACTACAAGTACCCCGAGGGCTTCGACCCCGAGACCAACGAGTGGCGCGAGGGCTTCGAGTCCCAGCGCGAGAAGTGGGAGCAGGACTACGCTGCCGCCCAGGCTCGCTGGGAAGCACACAAGAAGCAGGTTGCCGCTTCGCTCGTCGAAGAGGCCACCGCGTTCGAGGCTCCGACCGGTTCGTCCTTCTCGGCCGAGTCCGCTTCGGGTGCCGGCACGCTCGCCGACGACGAGTCGCTCGCCGCTCTGCGTGAGCGTCTCTCGAGCAACAACTAGTCACACCGCCAGCCCCTCGGGGCTCGGCATCCGCAACGGCGGCTCACCCTCGGGTGGGTCGCCGTTCGGCGTTGAGCGGCGCGGCAGTGCGGCAGTGCGGTGGTGCCACCCTTGGCCGCGCGAGATGGCCGGATCTCCCAGCTCGAGCGCCGATACCCGTCGTCTCGGCCATCTCGCCATCACGGTGGCGGCGACACCGACCAGCCGATCTCCTCGGGCGGGCACTAGGGTGTTGCTGTGTTCGTAGTGGGGCTGACCGGCGGGATCGCAGCAGGCAAGACTCTCGTCTCGACGCGGCTCGCCAGCCACGGCGCGGCGCACATCGACGCTGACAAGCTCGCGCGCGAAGTTGTCGAGCCGGGCAGCGCCGGGCTCCGGGCAATCGCCGAGCGATTCGGGCCGACCGTGCTGAGCGACGACGGTTCGCTCGACCGGGCCGCGTTGGGGTCGATCGTCTTCGCGGATCCTGATGCCCGACTCGCTCTCGAGGCGATCACTCACCCCGCCGTCCGTCAGCTGAGCCAGCAGCGCATGCGCGAGGCAGTTGCAGACGACGCCTCCCGGGTCGTGGTGTACGACGTTCCGTTGCTCGTCGAGTCTCGCGGCGCGGGGGATTTCGACCACGTCGTGGTCGTGCACACGCCGCGTGACGAGCGCATCTCGCGCCTCGTCGACCTGCGCGGAATGACCCGGGCCGATGCCGAACGCCGCGTGGATGCGCAGGCGACCGACGAGGCCCGGCTCGCTGTGGCCGACGACGTCGTCGACTCCTCGACGAGCATCGAGTCGACTCTCGAACAGACCGATCAACTTGCCGAGAGACTGCAGGCTCTTGCCCGCGCGAAGGTGTGTCGACAGTAGGCGGGACGGCCCGAAAATACCCGAGGATCCGACGCCTGTTCGCTCCCAGCACCCCGGGGCGGGCTGCTCGAGTCGGACGAGTGTCGGCGGTCGCTCGTAGACTTGTTCTATGGAACCGACTCGCAGTGTGCGCCCCTTCGAAGTGGTCAGCGAGTACCAGCCGAGCGGCGATCAGCCTGCCGCTATCGCTGAGCTCGCCGGCCGTATCAACGCCGGAGAAACCGATGTCGTCCTTCTCGGCGCCACCGGCACGGGCAAGTCGGCGACCACGGCGTGGCTCGTCGAGCAGGTGCAGCGCCCCACGCTCGTGCTGGCCCACAACAAGACCCTGGCGGCCCAGCTGGCCAACGAGTTCCGTGAGCTCTTCCCGCACAATGCAGTCGAGTACTTCGTGTCGTACTACGACTACTACCAGCCTGAGGCGTACGTGCCTCAGACCGACACCTTCATCGAGAAAGACTCCTCGATCAACGCCGAGGTCGAACGGCTGCGTCACTCGACGACCAACTCGCTCCTGAGCCGGCGCGACGTGATCGTGGTCTCGACCGTCTCCTGCATCTACGGTCTCGGCACCCCCGAGGGGTACATGGAGGCGATGATCGCCCTCCAGGTCGGTATGTCGATTCCGCGCGACCAGCTCGTTCGGCGATTCGTGGCGATGCAATACCAGCGCAACGACATCGACTTCTCCCGTGGCAACTTCCGCGTGCGAGGCGACACGATTGAGATCATCCCGATGTACGAAGAGCTCGCGATTCGCATCGAGATGTTCGGCGACGAGATCGAGGCGCTGTACTACCTGCATCCCCTCACGGGTGATGTCGTCCGCACGATCGACGCGGTCTCCGTGTTCCCCGGGTCGCACTACGTGGCGGGCACCGATGTCATGCATCGCGCCATCGGCACGATCAAAGAGGAGCTCGCCGAGCGGCTCGCCGAGCTCGACAAGCAGGGCAAGCTGCTCGAGTCGCAGCGGCTGCGCATGCGCACCACGTTCGACCTCGAGATGATGGAGCAGATCGGCTTCTGCAACGGCATTGAAAACTACTCGGCGCACATCGACGGCCGTCAACCGGGCGAGGCTCCGCACTGTCTGCTCGACTACTTCGCCGACGACTTCCTCGTGGTCATCGACGAGTCGCACGTCACCGTGCCCCAGATCGGTGCCATGTACGAGGGCGATGCCTCACGAAAGCGCACCCTCGTCGACCATGGCTTCCGCCTTCCGAGCGCGCTCGACAACCGCCCTCTCAAGTTCGAGGAGTTCCTCAACCGCGTCGGCCAGAAGGTCTACCTGTCGGCGACCCCGGGGCGCTACGAGCTCGGCATCACCGACAGCGTCGTTGAGCAGATCATCCGCCCGACCGGCCTCATCGACCCCAAGATCATCGTCAAGCCGTCCGAAGGCCAGATTGACGACCTCCTTGAAGAAATCAAGATCCGGGTCGACAAAAACGAGCGGGTGCTCGTCACGACCCTGACGAAGAAGATGTCCGAAGAGCTCACCGACTTCCTCACCGAAGCCGGCGTCCGGGTGCGGTATCTCCACTCCGATGTCGACACGCTTCGTCGCGTTGAGCTCCTGACCGAGCTCCGCCAGGGCGTCTACGACGTCCTGGTCGGCATCAACCTTCTTCGAGAGGGCCTCGACCTTCCCGAGGTGTCTCTCGTCGCGATCCTCGACGCCGACAAAGAGGGCTTCCTGCGATCGTCGACGTCGCTCATCCAGACGATCGGCCGCGCAGCCCGCAACGTGTCGGGTGAGGTGCACATGTACGCCGACAAGATGACCGATTCGATGGCTCAGGCTCTCGACGAGACCGAGCGGCGCCGCGACAAGCAGATCGCCTACAACCTGGAGCGTGGCATCGACCCGCAGCCGCTCCGCAAGAAGATCGCCGACATCACCGAGATCCTGGCCCGGGAGGGCGCCGACACGGCCGAGCTCCTCGCTGGCCGGCAGGGCTCCAAGCGGGCCCCGACGCCGAACCTGCGCCGTGAGGGGAAGGCCGCTGCCGCCGCTGGCGGTATCGAATCGATCATCGCCGACCTCAACGACCAGATGCTCCAAGCCGCGGCCGAGCTGAAATTCGAATTGGCCGGGCGTCTCCGCGACGAGGTCGCCGAGTTGAAGAAAGACCTTCGCGGCATGGAGGCGGCCGGGCATGTCCGCTGAGTCCGACGACGGGTCGCCGAGGCGTCGCGTCGTTGTCACGGGAGCAAACGCCGGTCTCGGGTATTTCGTGACCGAGCAGCTTGCCGCCACGGGAGTGACCGTCGTCATGGCGTGCCGTGATCGGGGCCGGGCCGAGGCAGCTGCCTCCCGCGTACGCGAGCGCGTTCCCGGGGCCGATCTCGAGATCGTCGTCGCCGACCTGGCCGACCTCGACTCGGTCCGCCGGGCCGCCCTCGAGATCCGGTCCGGGGGAGCGGTCGACACCCTCGTGGCCAATGCCGGAGTCGTCGGTTCACGGAAGCGCGCCACTACGGCCGACGGTTTCGAGCTGCAGTTCGGTACGAACCACCTCGGGCACTTTGCTCTGATCGCTCACCTGCTCCCCGACCTGACGGCCGCTGACGCGGGGCGGATCATCCACCTCGGCAGCATCAGCCACCGGTGGGTCCGGCTCGACCTCGACGATCCCATGATGGTGAGCCGCTACCGCAACTATGTGGCCTACGCCCGGTCGAAGCTCGCTGTCATGACGTTCGGGTTCGAGCTCGACCGCCGTCTCCGCGAGGCGGGTTCATCGGTTCGAAGCATCGTCGCCCACCCCGGCTTCGCCCTCGAAAACCTCACCGAGCAGCGCCCCGGCATCGTCCGGCGGCGATGGCTGCCCGCACCCGTCGTGGGGCTCATGCGCACGGTTTCTCAGGGCAAAGACCAGGGCGCTCGCCCGCTGACGCTGGCGGCGACGGGCGCCGACGTCGCCGGCGGGGAATACTGGGGGCCAGACGGGTGGTTCCAGCTCACCGGCGCTCCCGCGGTCGTTCGGGCCAAGAAACACGCTCGCAACCGGAGGGCGGCAGCGCGGCTCTGGAACCTCTCCGCCCGTCTCACCCGCCTGCAGCCCATCATCGGCTGAGCCTCCACTTTTTCTCACCACCGCCTCACGAAGGCCCCCTCCCTAGAATGGACAGAGTGTCGATTTCACCCGCCAACAAGGCCGCCAGCGTGTCTCAGAAGCGTGACTCCACGAACCGGGGCTCCCAGAACAGGGGTTCCGAGAAACGCGATGGCGCTCCCACCGGCATCGAGGGCAGCGACATCACCGCCGTCGACTTCAGCACCGTTCACGCGAGCATCGCCGATCCCGGTGACGTTTCGACTCTGAGCGTTCAAGGCGCGCGCGTCCACAACCTCCAGAACGTCGATCTCGCCATCCCTCGAGACTCGCTGGTTGTCTTCACGGGCCTGAGCGGATCGGGCAAGTCGTCCCTCGCATTCGACACGATCTTCGCCGAGGGGCAGCGGCGCTACGTCGAGTCGCTCTCGGCCTACGCTCGTCAATTTCTTGGCCAGGTCGACCGACCCGACGTCGACTTCATCGAGGGCCTGAGCCCTGCCGTGTCGATCGACCAGAAGTCGACGAACCGCAACCCTCGCTCGACAGTCGGCACGATCACCGAGATCTACGACTACATGCGCCTTCTCTGGGCGCGCATCGGCGTGCCCCACTGCCCCGTCTGTGGTGAGCCGATCGCCAAGCAGAGCGTGCAGCAGATCGCCGACCAGCTGATGACCCTCGAGAGTGGGCGCCGCTTCCAGGTGCTCAGTCCGATCATCTCGCAGAAGAAGGGCGAGTTCGTCGACCTCTTCAAAGAGCTCGCGTCGTCGGGCTACTCCCGTGCGATCGTCGACGGCGAGCAGATCCAGCTGAGCTCGCCGCCCAAGCTCAAAAAGCAGATCAAGCACGACATCTCCGTCGTCGTCGACCGCCTCGTCTCTTCCGACGACATGCTGCAGCGTCTCACCGACTCGCTCGAGACAGCCCTTCGCCTGACCGACGGCCTCGTGACGATTAACTTCGTCGACGAGGTCGGCACGGCCGCCTACCGGACGTTCTCCGAAAAGCTCTCCTGCCCGAACAACCACCCGCTTCAGCTCACCGAGATCGAACCGCGTACCTTCTCGTTCAATGCCCCGTTCGGCGCGTGCCCCGAGTGCTCCGGCCTCGGTACGAAGATGTCGGTCGACTCCGACCTCCTCCTTGGCGACGAAGAGCTCAGCCTGGCCGAGGGCGTGATCCTCCCCTGGACCCAGTCGGGCAAGGGCCTCTACAACTACTTCCAGAAGCTCCTCGAGGGCTTGGCGGGCGACCTCGGCTTCAAGCTGAAAACCCCCTGGCGCGATCTGTCGCCCGAGGTGCAGAAAGCCGTGCTCGAGGGCAACGACTTCGAAGTGACCGTTCGCTACCGCAACCGCTTCGGCCGCGAGATGAAGTACTCGACCGGCTTCGAGGGTGTCATGCCCTACATCGAGCGCAAGTACGCCGAGGCCGAGAGCGACTCGCAGCGCCAGCGCTACGCCAGCTACCTCCGCGAGATTCCCTGCGTCGTCTGCAAGGGCAAGCGCTTGAAGCCCGAGGTCCTGGCTGTGCTGGTGAACGGCCACAGCATCGCCGACGTCTCCGAGCTCAGCCTCACCAACTCGTTCGCCTTCATGAACGACATCGAGCTCACCACCCGGGAAGCGCGCATCGCAGCTCAGGTGCTCCGTGAGATCCGCGTCCGACTGGAGTTCCTGCTGGAGGTCGGCCTGACCTATCTCTCGCTTTCTCGGTCGGCCGGTTCCCTCTCCGGTGGCGAGGCCCAGCGCATCCGTCTGGCGACTCAGATCGGCTCCGGCCTGACCGGAGTGCTCTACGTGCTCGACGAACCGTCGATCGGTCTGCACCAGCGCGACAACCGTCGGTTGATCGACACTCTCGTGAAGCTCAAGAACCTCGGCAATACGTTGATCGTGGTCGAGCACGACGAAGACACCATTCGCACCGCCGACTGGATCGTCGACATCGGCCCCGGAGCGGGCGTCAACGGCGGCACGGTCGTGCACTCGGGGAGCTACGAGGCGCTCCTCGCCAATACGTCGTCATACACCGGTGACTATCTCGCGGGGCGACGCTCCATCGCGACGCCGACGAAGCGCCGCCCGATTGACAAGAAGCGCATGATCACCGTGGTCGGCGCGCGGGCCAACAACCTCGTTGACGTAACGGTCGACTTCCCCCTCGGAACCTTCGTCGCCGTCACCGGGGTGAGCGGTTCCGGAAAGTCGTCGCTGGTCAACGACATCCTCTACAAGGTCCTCGCCAACAACTTGAACGGCGCTCGTCAGATCCCCGGCAAGCACACTCGGGTCACCGGCCTCGACAACCTCGACAAGGTCGTGCATGTCGACCAGGCCCCGATCGGCCGCACCCCGCGGTCGAACCCGGCCACCTACACCGGTGTCTTCGACAAGATCCGCAACCTCTTCGCGGAGACGGTTGAGGCGAAGGCCCGCGGGTATCTGCCGGGCCGGTTCAGCTTCAACGTCAAGGGTGGGCGCTGCGAGAACTGCGCGGGTGACGGCACCATCAAGATCGAGATGAACTTCTTGCCCGACGTCTACGTCGCCTGCGAGGTCTGCGGCGGAGATCGCTACAACCGCGACACCCTCCAGGTGCACTACAAGGGCAAGAACATCTCCGAGGTGCTCGACATGCCGATCAGCGAGGCCGCCGAGTTCTTCGCCCCGATCAGCTCGATCTCGCGGTTCATGTCGACTCTGGTCGACGTCGGTCTCGGCTACGTCCGACTCGGTCAGAGCGCCACGACTCTCTCGGGTGGCGAGGCGCAGCGCGTCAAGCTCGCGACGGAGCTGCAGAAACGCTCCAACGGTCGAAGCATCTACGTGCTCGACGAGCCCACGACGGGCCTTCACTTTGAAGACGTCCGCAAGCTCCTGCTCGTGCTGAACGGCCTCGTCGAGAAGGGCAACACGGTCATCACCATCGAGCACAACCTCGACGTGATCAAGTCGGCTGACTGGCTGATCGACATGGGCCCCGAGGGCGGTGCCGGCGGTGGTCGGGTGCTGGCGACGGGCACCCCCGAGCACCTCGCGACAGTCCCCGAGAGCCACACGGGTCGATTCCTCGCCGAGATCTTGTCGATGCCGAGGGGCGAGATTCCTGCACCGGCGAAGAAGGGGTCGATCGACGCCGCGGCGGGCTCCAAGGCGAAGGGACGCCCGCGCACCAAGGCCTTGGCGAAGTAGGCGGCGATGTCGAACACTGTCTCCTGGCGCCCCAAGGCGAGCGATATTCCCACCGATCCCGGTGTGTATCGATGGCGCGACGAGCGCGGTCGAGTGCTCTACGTCGGCAAGGCGAAAAATCTCCGAGCCCGACTGAGCAACTACTTTGCTCCGCTGCCGTCTCTGCACGAGCGGACTCGACGAATGGTGCTCACTGCCAGGAGTGTCGAGTGGACCACCGTCGGCACCGACATCGAGGCACTCCAGCTCGAGTACACCTGGATCAAGGAGTTCGACCCGCCCTTCAACGTCAAGTTCCGTGACGACAAGTCGTATCCGTTCATGGCGATCACGCTGGCCGATGAGGCGCCCCGTGTGATGGTGACCCGCAACACCCGCATCAAGGGCGCCAAGTACTTCGGCCCGTTCCCGAAGATCTGGGCGGTGCACGACACCATCGACCTGATGATCAAGGTCTTCCCGATCCGGACCTGCTCCGACTCGAGCTACAAGAAGGCCATGGAGACCGGCAAGCCCTGCTTCCCGGGTCAGATCGGGCGGTGCGGCGGCCCGTGCTCCGGGCGGGTGACGATCGACGAGCACCGCGTGATCGTCGACGAGTTCGTCCGCTTCATGGGCAGTTACGACCGTCGGGTGATCGCCGACCGACAAAAGCAGATGAAGCTCGCGGCCGACGAGTTCCGTTACGAAGACGCCGCGAAGTATCGCGATCAGGTCGGCGCCCTCGAAGCGGTCCTCGAGAAATCGGCCGTGGTGCTTCGCGACTCGGTCGACCTCGACCTCTTCGCGGTGGCCGAAGACGAGCTCGCCGCGGCGGTTCAGCTCTTCACGGTCCGGGGCGGTCGCATCCGCGGTGCACGAGCGTGGGTGATCGACAAAGAGATCGAGATCTCGACCGGAGACATCGTCGAGCAGGCTCTCCAAGACGTCTACGCCGCCGGTGCCGAACTCCCGCGTGAGATCGTCGTGCCGACCCTGCCCGACGACTCCGAGGCTCTCGAGGTCTGGCTCTCCAACCTCCGGACGACCGGCAGCACAGACGGTCGAGTCCGAGGGCGTGTGGCTCTGCACACACCTCAGCGGGGCGACAAGGCCAACCTCATGCAGACGGCGTCCAACAACGCCGGGCAGGCCCTGATGCTCTACAAGACCAGACGCAGTGCCGACTTCGCCACCCGTTCGACGGCTCTGGCCGACATCCAAGAGGCTCTCGGCATGGGCGACGCACCGTTGCGGATGGAGTGCTACGACGTGTCGCACCTGCAGGGCACCAACATCGTCGCGTCGATGGTGGTCTTCGAAGACGGCCTTCCTCGCAAAGACCAGTACCGCCGCTTCAGCATCCCCTCTTCGACCGACGACACCGAGTCGATCTATCAGACGCTCACACGGCGCCTTGCGCGACTCGACGACGAGACGGCACCGGTCGAAGAAGTGGGGGAGCAGCGCAAGCGTTTCGCGTACCGCCCCAATCTCCTCATCGTCGACGGTGGCCAGCCCCAGGTCGCCGCCGCGCAGCGCGCGATGGACGACCTCGGCGTGACCGGGATTCAGCTCTGCGGCATCGCGAAACGACTCGAAGAGATCTGGCTCCCCGACGACGACTTCCCGGTCATCCTGCCTCGCAACTCCGACGCGCTGTTCCTCATCCAGCGGATCCGAGACGAGGCGCACCGGTTCGCGATCACGTTCCAGCGGCAGAAGCGCAAGCGCGACATCTCGAGTCAGCTCGCCGAGATCCCCGGCTTAGGCGCCACCCGCGTCAGCGTCCTCCTCAAGCACTTCGGGTCGGTGGCGCGCCTCAAGAAGGCCACGGCCTCCGACATCTCCGAGGTGAAGGGCATCGGTCCGAGGCTCGCGGCGAGCATTGTCGAGACGCTGGGCACGGCGTCGCAGCCGGCCACCTCAGAGACAGAACCGGAAGACCACGACGAGCTTCAGGATCCTGCGCTGTCGCCTTCAACACGAGAGACTGTGTGATGCGCGGCCCGGGTAAGCTCGCCCCGTCGTCGAGAAGCCAGCGAGAGGCCCGGCCGTGAGTGAAACCACCGAACAGCAGGACGTCCTGATCGTCACCGGCATGTCGGGAGCGGGGCGGTCGACGGTCGGAAACGCGCTCGAAGACCTCGGCTGGTACGTCGTCGATAATCTTCCTGCGCAGATGCTGCGACCGCTGATCGACCTGGCTGAGCGGGCCGGCGACTCGTTGCCGAAGATCGCGGCCGTCGTCGATGTGCGTGGCGGGCGGCTCTTCTCCGAGGCGCAGGAGGCCGTCCGGGCGTTGCAGGAGTCCATGCCCACGAAGGTCCGGGTGCTGTTCCTCGATGCGACCGATGCGGCGCTCGTGCGCCGGTTCGAGCAGGTCCGCCGACCGCACCCGCTTCAGGGCGACGGCACCCTTCTCGATGGCATTCTGGCCGAACGAAGCCGAATGGAAGAGTTGCGGGAGTCGAGCGACATCGTCGTCGACACGTCCGAACTCAACATCCACCAGCTCGCCACCGTCATCACCGAGCGCTTCGCCGCACCCGAGACTCCGGGCGTGCAGGTGACGGTGCTCAGCTTCGGCTTCAAGTACGGCCTGCCGACCGACGCCGACATGGTCGGCGACGCACGATTCCTGCCCAATCCTTTCTGGGTGCCCGAGCTCCGGCCGCAAAACGGCCTCGACAAGGCAGTCAACGAGTATGTGCTGGGCCAACCGGGAGCCCGCGAGTTCGTCACCGCTTTCGGTGCTGCGCTCGAGCCGGTCATGGCCGGCTATCAGCGCGAAAACAAGAGACACGCTACGATCGCCATTGGCTGCACGGGCGGAAAACACCGATCGGTGACCCTCGTCGGAGAGCTGGCCGCGCACCTGCGCGAGCTCCCCGGAGTAGCCGTCAGCGTCAAACACCGCGACCTCGGTCGAGAGTGAGACGGTGATCTCCTCCTGACCGCGACAACCCGGCTCAGGGCCACCACCCGGGCATGACGCCCATGGCCAGAACCCTCGGCCATCCACCTGTTCGATCGAGCAGACCGCCACGACGGCCACCACCCCGGCCGCCCACTCCGACCACGTAAGGAACCACCCTTGGCTCAGACCGCCGACGTCAAAGAAGAACTTGCCCGCGTGGAGGTCTCGAAGACCACGGTGCGGGCCGCCGAAGTGGCCACGGTTCTTCGCTTCGCCGGTGGTCTGCACGTGATCTCCGGGCGCATCGCCGTCGAAGCGGAACTCGACAGCGCGCTGCTCGCCCGCCGAGTCCGCAAAGATCTCGCCGAGCTCTACGGTGCTCGAAGCGACGTCTCGGTCGTCGCCGCCACCGGCCTGCGCCGCACCAGCCACTACCTCGTCCGCGTGCACGAGGCCGGCGAGACCCTCGCACGACAGACCGGCCTCATGGATGCCCGCCGACGTCCTGTCCGCGGCCTCCCGAACCGTCTCACCACCGGCTCCCGCGAAGACCTGGCGGCGATCTGGCGCGGTGCCTTCCTCGCCCAGGGCAGCCTGACCGATCCCGGTCGCTCCGCCGCCCTCGAGGTGATCTGCCCCGGCAACGAGGCGGCTATGGCTCTCGTCGGCGCGGCCGGTCGCCTCGGCATCGCCGCGAAAGCCCGCGAGGTCAGGGGAGTGCATCGCGTCGTCATCCGCGACGGCGAAGCCATCGGTGCCATGCTCAAGCAGATGGGTGCTGCCAAGAGCGTGAGCGACTGGGAGGCCCTCCGTCAGCGACGCGAGGTGCGCGCCACGGCCAACCGTCTCGTCAACTTCGACGACGCCAACCTCCGACGGTCGGCCCAGGCCGCGGTCGCCGCCTGCGCTCGTGTCGACCGCGCGATGGAGATCCTCGGGCCCGACATCCCCGATCACCTCAAGTACGCCGGAGAGCTCCGCCTCGCTCACCGCGACGCCAGCCTCGACGAGCTCGGCCACCACGCCGACCCGCCCATGACCAAAGACGCGGTCGCCGGTCGCATCCGACGCCTCCTCGCCATGGCCGACAAGAAGGCCGCCGACGAGGGCATCCCCGGCACCGAAGCGAATCTGCCGGCCGACCTCGATCTCGACTGAACTTATTTGGCCGGCGGTGGTCGGGTGGCGCCGCCGCGAGAGTGCGCAAATGGGCCCCTGCCGAAGCTACCGACGACCACTTGGGCACTGTCGCGGTAGCTCGGGTGCCGGGCAGACGAGGATCCAGCACACGTGTGGCGGATCCTGCGCCCCTGGCCCGTCGGCCGCCCCGAGCGTGTCGGAGACCAGCCGCCCTGGCCAATACCGACCAGATCAGCACGACGTTTCCTGAACGTTCGCGTCAGGCCCGATCATCGTTCTCTGAGCCGTCACTAGACTGAAAAGACCGCGATAGCTAGGAGACCACGA
>NZ_LMNV01000002.1:92561-274626 GCF_001423105.1 Frondihabitans sp. Leaf304 | reverse complement strand
CCAGCAGGGCAACGTGCCCTTCGGCCTCGTGCCGCTGCTGATGCTCGACGTGTGGGAGCACGCGTACTACCTCGACTACCAGAACGTCCGCGCCGACTACGTCAAAGCGTTCTGGAACATCGTCTCGTGGGAGAACGTCCAGGCCCGCTACACCGCCGCGACCACCAAAACCGACGGCCTCCTCGTCTTCTAAGACCCGCTGTCGGGCCCCTGCGCTACTGTCGTAGAGGCCAAAAGCCGTCATTTTCAGCATCTAGCCCCACCCACATGCGTCTTCTGACGCCTGACAACCTGGAGTTCCATTGAGCGTCAAGATCGGCATCAACGGCTTCGGCCGCATCGGCCGTAACTACTTCCGCGCCGCCCTCGCCAAGGGCAGCGACCTCGAGATCGTCGCGGTCAACGACCTGACCGACAACGCAGCCCTCGCCAACCTGCTCAAGTTCGACTCGATCACGGGCCGCCTCGACGCGACCGTCGAGCTCGACGGCGACAGCATCGTCGTCAACGGCAAGCCCATCAAGGTCCTCGCCGAGCGCGACCCCGCCAACCTGCCCTGGGGCGAACTGGGCGTCGACATCGTCATCGAGTCGACCGGTTTCTTCACCAAGGCCGCCGACGCGCAGAAGCACATCGACGCGGGTGCCAAGAAGGTCATCATCTCCGCTCCCGCCACCGGCGACGACATCACGATCGTCCTCGGCGTCAACGAGGGCCTGTACGACCCCGCTTCGCACAACATCATCTCGAACGCGTCGTGCACCACGAACAGCCTCGCGCCGCTGATGAAGGTGTTCCTCGACAAGTTCGGCGTCGAGCGCGGTCTGATGACCACGGTCCACGCCTACACCGCCGACCAGAACCTCCAGGACGGCCCGCACAGCGACCCTCGTCGCGCGCGTGCCGCCGCTCTGAACATCGTCCCGACCTCAACCGGTGCGGCCAAGGCCATCGGCCTCGTCATCCCGGAGCTCGCCGGCAAGCTCGACGGCTACGCGCTTCGCGTACCCGTGCCCACAGGCTCGATCACCGACGTGACGCTCGAGACCTCGACGCCCGTCACTGTCGACCAGATCAACGCCGCATACAAGGAAGCCTCCGAGGGCGACCTCAAGGGCATCCTGCTCTACTCCGAAGACCCGCTGGTCTCGAGCGACATCCGCACCGACCCGCACTCGTCGATCTACGACTCGGGCCTGACCAAGGTCATCGGCAACATGGTCAAGATCACGTCGTGGTACGACAACGAGTGGGGCTACTCCAACCGTCTCGTCGACCTCGCCGAGTACGTGGCCGCGAAGCTCTAGTCCCGTTCACCCGCTGCACCTCGACAAGATCTAGGCATATGGCTCTTCGAACCCTCGATTCCCTCGGAACCCTGTCCGGCAAGCGCGTCATCGTCCGTTGCGACTTGAACGTCCCGTTGAAAGACGGAACGATCACCGACGACGGGCGCGTGCGCGCCTCGCTCGGCACTCTGAACACCCTGATCAATGCCGGCGCTCGCGTAGTCGTCATCTCGCACCTCGGTCGACCCGACGGTGAGGTCAAGCCTGAATACAGTCTCGCTCCGGTCGCCCAGCGGCTCAGCGAACTGCTCGGCAAGTCGGTCGGCTTCGCGCCGGAGACGACCGGCCCGGCGACGACCGACGCCGTCGGCTCACTCGCCGACGGGCAGATCATCGTGCTCGAGAACCTCCGGTTCCAGGCAGCAGAGACCTCGAAGAGCGACGACGAGAGGAAGGCCTTCGCCGAGCAGCTTGCAGCTCTCGGCGAGGCCTTCGTCTCGGACGGCTTCGGTGTCGTCCACCGCAAGCAGGCAAGCGTCTACGATCTGCCGCAGCTCCTGCCGAGCGCGGCCGGAACCCTCATCGAGACCGAGCTCGACGTGCTCGAGCGCCTCACCGAGAAGCCCGAGCGCCCCTACTCGGTCGTGCTCGGCGGCTCGAAGGTCTCCGACAAGCTCGGAGTGATCGAGCACCTCCTGCCACGTGTCGACAACCTCCTCATCGGAGGCGGCATGCTGTTCACGTTCCTTGCGGCTCAGGGCCACTCCGTGGGCAAGAGTCTGCTCGAGACCGACCAGCTCGATCGCGTTCGCGGCTACATCCGCGACGCCGAGGCTCGCGGCGTCAATCTCGTGTTGCCGACCGACGTCGTCGTCGCATCCGGATTCGCTGCCGATGCCGAACACGAGACGGTCGCATCGGACGCGATCGAGTCGACCCGCTTTGGGGCGGACGGCCTCGGGCTCGACATCGGCCCCGACACGGCGTCGGCTTTTGCTGACGTCATCGCCGCGTCGAAGACCGTTTTCTGGAACGGCCCCATGGGTGTGTTCGAGTTCGACGCCTTCTCCGCCGGTACGAAGACGGTTGCTCAGGCGCTGACCGAGGTCGATGGCCTGGGCGTCGTCGGGGGAGGCGACTCGGCTTCAGCCGTGCGCGCTCTCGGCTTCACCGACGATCAGTTCGGCCACATCTCCACCGGTGGTGGAGCAAGCCTCGAATTCCTCGAGGGAAAGAAACTGCCTGGCCTGGAGGTCCTCGGATGGTAACCGCACGCACGCCGTTCATCGCCGGCAACTGGAAGATGAACCTCGACCACCTGCAGTCGATCGCGTTCGTCCAGAAGCTCGCGTGGAGCCTCAAAGACGCCAAGCACGACTTCGCGAAGGTCGAGTCGGCCATCTTCCCGCCGTTCACCGACCTCCGCAGCGTCCAGACGCTGATCGACGCTGACAAGCTCGAACTCGAGCTCGGTGCCCAAGACCTCTCCGACAACGACTCGGGTGCCTTCACCGGCGACATCTCAGGAGCCTTCCTCGCTCGACTCGACGTGAAGTACGTGATCGTCGGGCACTCCGAGCGCCGCACGATCCATGGCGAGACCGACGAGGTCGTAGCCGCCAAGGTCGCCGCGGCGCACCGTCACGGCCTCGTGCCGGTGCTGTGCGTCGGCGAGACCGCCGAAGACCTCGAAAAGCACGGGCCGAGCGCTGTGCCCGTCGCACAGCTGAAGGCGGCACTGGCATCCGTTCCGAAGACCGCCGAGATCGTCGTGGCCTACGAGCCCGTCTGGGCCATCGGCTCCGGTCAGGCCGCAACTCCTGACCAAGCACAGCAAGTCTGCGCGGCTCTTCGGGCAACGCTGGTCGACGAGCTGGGGGCCGATGCTGCCGCCTCGACGAGGGTTCTCTACGGCGGCAGCGTCAAGGCGGCGAACATCGCCACCTTCATGCGCGAACCTGACGTCGATGGCGCACTCGTCGGTGGCGCGAGTCTCGACATCACCGAGTTCGCGAGCATCGTCCGGTTCCAGAACCACGTCGGAGTCTGAAACTCCCGGTCGCGGGCTATAATTGTTGACGGCCCGCCCCTCGAAAGGTTCTCCGTGCAAATTCTCCAGGTCGTCCTGCAGGTGGTACTCGGTATCACGAGTCTCCTGCTGACCCTGCTCATCCTTCTTCACCGTGGTCGTGGCGGTGGCCTCTCCGACATGTTCGGTGGTGGCGTCACCAGCAACCTCGGCGCCTCCGGCGTCGCAGAGCGCAACCTCAATCGCATCACGGTCATTCTCGGCCTCATCTGGATCGCGTCAATCGTGGTTCTGGGCCTCATCACCAAGTTTTCGGCAGGTTCGTAATGGCATCAGGCGGTAGCGCAATTCGGGGGTCACGCGTCGGCGCAGGGCCCATGGGCGAACAGGATCGCGGTTTCCAGGCAGAGCGAATCACGATCTCGTACTGGGATGCCCTCGGCAACGAGGTCGTCCGTCACTTCGCGGCCAACGTGCCCGACGAAGAGATTCCCGAGACGGTCGACTCGCCCTCCAGTGGTCTTCCTGCCGGCCGCGACAAAGAGAACCCTCCGGTCGTCGCGAAGCTCGAGCCCTACAAGACGCACCTGGCCTACGTCAAAGAGCGTCGTACCGAAGAAGAGGCTGCTCAGCTTCTCGACGAGGCGCTGCAGGCTTTGCGCGTTCGCCGCGGCAAGGTCCCCGCAAAGAAGTAGTCTGTTTGCCAAGACCCCCGGCTCCGGCCGGGGGTTTTTGCGTGCGCCGGGCCCGTGTCCCCGAATTCGAAGGAGAAATCCTCGCCGACGGCCCCCGATCCGGATGATTTCGTGGGCCCGCTGACGTTTCTCCTTCCAATTTGGAACGGCGGGCGGGGGCGGCGGGGAATCACCGGGAGCAACGCGAAAAACGAAGGATCCGAGACCAGGGCGGTCTCGGATCCTTCGTTTCGGGGGTCTGACTCAGTAGGTCGACGCGATGAGCTGCTCCGGCACCTCGGCGGCCGCGTCTTTGTCGACGAAGAACACCGTGCGCTTGCGACCCTTGACGCCCGCGACCGGAACCTGGTCGGCGCCGGCACCGGCGAGGGCCAGCCCGAGCGAGGAGGCCTTCTCGGCGCCCGCGAGGATCATCCACACCCGCTGCGAGTTGTTGATCGCCGGAAGGCTCAGCGTGAGGCGCACCGGCGGCGGCTTCGGGCTGTCGTCGATGGTGAGCACGGTCGGCGTCGTCATGCTGATCTGCGGCTTGTCGGGGAACAGTGACGCGATGTGTCCGTCGGGTCCCACTCCGAGGAGCGTGATGTCGAAGCGGGGAGACTCGTCGTCACCCTGCGCGTGCTCTTTGAGCTCGGCCACGTAGGCGGCGGCAGCCTCGTCGACGGTGGGGTAGTCGCCGACGGCACCGAAGCGGTGCACGTTCTCGGCAGGTACGCCGATGTGGTCGAGGAGGTCGGCCCCGTTCGCGCGATCGTTGCGGTCGTCAGAACCCGCTTCGACCCACCGCTCGTCAGACCACCAGAACGAGACCTTCGACCAGTCGACGCTGTCGCGCGCCTCGGAGCGGTTGATGGCTGCCAGCACGAGCGTGCTAACCGACCCTCCGCTCAAGACAACGGACGCGTAGTCCTGTTCTTCGATCACGTCGATGATCTTGGTGATGAATCGAGCGGCAACGGATGCGCCCAGGTTCTGTTTGTCGGGGTGAACTAGCACCCGTCGATCGTTCGTCACACTCAGTTGCTTTCTTGGTCGTCGCGCAATTGCTTCACGCCCGTCATCACGACATTCCCGAAGAGGGAGTCGGGGTCGAGTCTACGGAGTTCCTCGGCCAGGCAATCGCGCAGGCTACGGCGTGGCAACGACAGGTCGTGGACGGGTTGTCCGGGCTGCGAGAGAGTCGCGACGTTGACGACCGATCGATCGAGCTCGATGACGCCGGAGGCACGGTGCAGACGTACGCCGTGGATGCCGCTCGAGCCGGTGGCGCGTGTCGTCATCTCGTGGCGCACGGGAACCTGGAGCTGCAGTCGGAGCCACGCGGCGAGAAGCAGCGTCGAGGGGGAGTCCATCGCGCCGGCAACTTCCACCTCGTTGACGGGCTCGTACGGTGGCTGGTCGAGGGCGGCCGCGAGCTGGGTGCGCCAGAGGGTGAGCCGCGTCCACGCGAAGTCGGTGTCGCCGGGCGCATACGTGTCGGCGAGATCGATGATCGACTGGCGGGGGTTGTCTTGAGCGGCGGCGTCGGTGATGCGCCGCTGCGCGATTCGGCCGAGGGGCGATTCGGAGACGATGGCCGGCGCCTTGCCCGGCCACCACGCGACGACGGGAGCGTCGGGCAACAGAAGACCCGTCACGAGACCCTCCTCGTCGGACGACATCTCTCCGTAGGCGCGGAGGAGGATGACCTCACTCGCCCCGGCGTCACCGCCCACGCGGATCTGGGCATCGAGTCGAGGTTCGTCGTGCCCCGTCGGCTCGTCGGCCGTCGAGATGACGATCACGCGCATGGGGTGCTCGCGCGACGCTTCGTTGGCGGCCTCGATGGCCTCTTCTTCGTGACCGAGGTTGGTCGAGATCACGAGGGTGAGCACACGGCCCAGAGCGACGACGCCGCCCTCCTCGCGGATCTTGACCAGCGCCTTAGAGACGTGGCTAATGGTGCTGTCGGGCAGATCGACGATCATGGTCGCCTCCAGGTACGGCCGTCGCGGGCCATGAGTTCGTCGGCGGAGCTCGGGCCCCAGGTGCCGGGTCGGTATTGATCGGGCTGGCCTTGCTTGGCCCAGAACTCCTCGATGGGATCGAGGATCTTCCAGGAGAGCTCGACCTCTTCGTGGCGCGGGAACAGCGGCGGGTCGCCCAGCAGGACGTCGAGGATCAGGCGCTCGTAGGCTTCGGGGCTCGCCTCGGTGAACGCGTGGCCATAACCGAAGTCCATCGTGACATCGCGCACCTGGGTTCCGATTCCGGGCACCTTCGAGCCAAACCGGAGGGTCACACCCTCATCGGGCTGCACTCTGATGACCAGGGCGTTCTGGCCGAGCTCGGCTCCGTCGCCGAGACCGAAGACATTCTCGGGAACGCGCTTGAAAACAACGGCGATCTCGGTCACGCGGCGACCCAGGCGCTTGCCAGCCCGGAGGTAGAAGGGCACGCCCGACCAGCGACGGGTGGCTATTTCGAGCTTGATGGCCGCGAAGGTCTCGGTGACCGACTCGGGGTTCATTCCGGCCTCGTCGAGGAACCCGAGGACCTTCTCGCCACCCTGCCAGCCACCCGCGTACTGGCCGCGGGCCGTCCCGGCAGCGAGATCGGCGGGGATGCGGACCGCGGAGAGCACTTTCTCTTTCTCCGCTCGCAGATCGCGGGCGTTGAAGCTGACCGGCTCTTCCATCGCGGTGAGGGCGAGAAGCTGGAGCAGGTGGTTCTGGATCACATCGCGTGCGGCACCGATGCCGTCGTAATAGCCCGCTCGGCCGGCGACGCCGATGTCTTCGGCCATCGTGATCTGCACGTGGTCGACGTACTTGCTGTTCCACAGCGGTTCGTACATCTGGTTCGCGAACCGGAGCGTCAGGAGGTTCTGGACCGTCTCCTTGCCGAGGTAGTGATCGATGCGGAACACCGAATCAGGCTCGAAGACGGTCTCGACGACGGCGTTCAACTCACGCGCCGTCTTCAAGTCACTGCCGAACGGCTTCTCGATGACCACACGACGCCAGGGCTTCTCGCCATTCGCGTCGACGCTGTCGTCGGTGAGCCCCGAGTTGCGAAGCTGCTCGGTGACGAGCGGAAAGAACTTCGGCGGGATCGACAGGTAGAACGCGTGGTTGCCCATCGTGCCCCGCTCGACGTCGAGCGTGTCGATCGTCTGCTTGAGCTCGGCGAATGCATCGGCGTCGTCGAACGAACCCTGGACGAACCGGATCCCCTCTTTGAGCTGGCGCCAGACGTCTTCGTCGAAGGGGGTACGAGCGTGCTCCTTGACCGCCTCGTACACGACCTGCTCGAAGTCCTGGTCTTCCCATTCCCGTCGGGCGAAGCCGACGAGTGCGAAGCCCGGGGGGAGGAGGCCGCGGTTAGCCAGGTCGTAGACGGCCGGCATGAGCTTCTTGCGGGACAGGTCGCCTGTCACGCCGAAGATGATGAGGCCGCTCGGACCGGCGATGCGGTTGAGTCGGCGATCGGAGGGCAACCGCAGCGGGTTGAACTCCGGAGTGATTTCCACCGGTGCCATGTGAGTATTCATCGTCCTTGCGTCGTCGTGGTCGGCTGCGACCGGAATGGGGTCGGGCCCTCTCACACGAAGGCGAGCACGAGGTCGACCCGCGCCCGCCTTCGGATCAGCGGAGTGCGCTGAGAATTACGGGAAGTGCTTCCGCCACGTCCGTCACCGTGAGGGTCAGGACGGGACGGCCGTGCTCGGCGAGCACTGCTGCGTCGCCCGCGGCTTGAGCGGCCACTAGAGCGCCGAACGTGAAGCTGCAGTTCGGAATCTCGAAGTCGACCCCGGGGGTCTGCGTGATCTGAAGGAAGACCCCGTTGGCCGGGCCGCCCTTGTGGTACTGGCCGGTCGAGTGCAGGAACCGAGGCCCCCACCCGAACGTGACCGGGCGCCCGGTTCTCTCCGCGAGCACGTCGCGGAGGCCGGCGATCTCGGGATTCTCGAACCGGTCGATGTAGGCGTGAAGGGCGACGTATCCGCCGCCGATTAGATGTGCCAGCAAGGCAGCTACCGCGGATGAGACCGACTCACCCGGCTCGAGGCCGGGGCTCGTGCGAACCGCGATGCCGTCCATGACCATCGCAGACTGCGAAAGCGCCGCGGATACAGGAGCGGGAGTGCCGTCGAGCAGCGCACGCGTCGCCGCTTTGGCCGACTCCACGTCAGGCTGGTCGAACGGGTTGACGCCGAGGAGGCGTCCGGCCACTGCAACCGCGTACTCCCACACCAGAAACTGTGCCCCGAGGGATCCTGAGATCTCGACCTCTCCGGGGGAGACCTCACGGGTCTCTTCGGTCGAACCGACGAGCCGAATCACCTGCACGTCGTTGAGACCGGCCGTGATTTCGGGGGCGTCGACGCCGACCACCACGGGCAGGAGCCCGCGACCGTTCTTACCCGTCGACTCGGCGATCAACTGCTCTGCCCAGTCGGGGAAGCCTTGCAGGTGCGTGCCGTCGGCGACGAGCACGATCTTGTCGCGCAGGGGAGTCGTGCCCGCAAGAACGGCCCCGAGCACGAGACCGGGGTTGTCGGGTCGGTCCTGAGCGAGCTCGACCGTGACGGCGTCCGCCTCGGCAAGGAGCTCCTCGATGTCTGCTCCCGCGAGACCAGCAGGAACGAGCCCGAAGGCCGAAAGGGCCGAGTAGCGCCCACCGATGTTCGGATCCGCCACAAAGACCTCGTAGCCGGCCGCGCGAGCCGACTCGTCGAGCGGCGAGCCGGGGTCGGTGACCACGACGATGCGATCGGCGAGGTCAGTGAAGCCGGCGTCAGAGAATGCCTTCTCGAACACGGAGCGGGCGCTGGCCGTCTCGACGGTCGATCCGGACTTCGACGAAACGATCAGCACGGTGTGCTCGAGGTCGTCGTTCAGGGCCGAGAGAACCTGCCCCGGCACCGTGGCATCGAGCACGGTGAGATCAACGCCGTAGGTGCGAGTGATGACCTCGGGGGCGAGCGAGGATCCGCCCATCCCTGCCAACACGAAGTGCGTGAGCCCCTTGGCCGTGAGCTTCTCGCGAAGCGCAAGAATCCGGGGGACTACTTCAGCCGAGGACGCCACGGACTCGGTCCAGCCGAGTCGCGTGGAAGCCTCGTGCTCGGCGTCAGGACCCCAGAGGCTGGGATCCTGAACCGTGATGCCCGACGCGACCAGGTCGCGCACGAGCGAGGGGACGACGGACCCGACTGCAACAGCAGCCGGGCCCGACGCGGTTAGAGCAATGGTCACTTAGCGGATTCCAGCGCCGCCGTCACGGTGTCGAGGAGCTCGTTCCAGGAGACGATGAACTTGTCGACGCCCTCCGACTCGAGCACACCGACGACGTCGTCATACGAGACGCCCTGGGCCGCGATGGCGTCCATGACCTCGTTGGCGGCGGCGTAGGAGCCCGTGATGGTGTCGCCCGCGATGACGCCGTGGTCGAAGGTGGCCTCGAGGGTCTTCTCCGGCATGGTGTTGACGACGTCGGCCGCGACGAGCTCGACCACGTAGGTGGTGTCGAGGACGTTGGGGTCTTTCACGCCGGTCGATGCCCACAGCGGGCGCTGCTTGTTCGCACCCTCGGCGAGAAGGCCGGCAGCGCGCTCGGTTGCGAAGGCCTGACCGTAGACCTCGTAGGCCAGCTGAGCGTTCGCGACGCCCGCCTTGCCCTTCAGTGCCTTCGCCTCGTCCGTTCCGACGGCGTCGAGACGCTTGTCGATCTCGGTGTCGACACGCGACACGAAGAACGAGGCGACCGAGTGGATCTTCGAGAGGTCTTTGCCAGCGTCCTTCGCCTGCTCGAGACCGGTCAGGTAGGCGTTGATGACGGCCCGGTAGCGCTCGAGCGAGAAGATCAAAGTGACGTTGACGCTGATGCCCTCGGCGATGACGGCGGTGATGGCCTCGAGGCCCTCGATGGTCGCCGGGATCTTGATGAGGACGTTCTCTTTGTTGACCTTGTCGAACAGCTGCTTGGCCTGGCTGATCGTGCCGGCGGCGTCGTGCGCCAGACCGGGCTCGACCTCGATCGAGACGCGGCCGTCGAAGCCGTTCGTGGCGTCGTAGATCGGCTTGAAGACGTTGCACGCGTCGGCGACGTCGTCGGTGGTGATCTCGAAGACGGCGTCGGTCACACCGGTGCCGGCCTTGGCCAGTTCGGCGACCTGCTCGTCGTAGGCCTCGCCCTTGGCGAGAGCCGACGCGAAGATCGTCGGGTTGGTCGTGACGCCGACGACGTTGCGCTCGGCGATGATCTTCTGCAGACCCTCCGACTTGATGCGCTCGCGCGACAGGTCGTCGAGCCAGATGCTCACGCCAGCGGCGGAGAGCTGGGCGGTGGGGGTGGTTGCTGTGGTGTCAGTCATTGCTGTTCTTCTTTCTGCGGGCGCTCAGTGAGCGGCCAGCGAGTCCAGGCTGTCTTTGGCTGCGGCGACCGCAGCCTCGGTCGTGATGCCGAACTTCTGATAGAGAGTCTTGTAGTCGGCCGAGGCACCGAAGTGCTCGATCGAGACGCTGCGACCGGCGTCACCGACGATGCCCTTCCAGGGCATAGCCACGCCGGCCTCGATGGAGACGCGCGCCTTGACGGCGGTCGGGAGGACCGACTCCTTGTAGTCGTCGCTCTGCTCGTCGAACCATTCGAGGCTCGGAGCAGAGATGACGCGGGCGTTGATTCCCTCGCCACGAAGCACCTCGCGGGCCTCGACAGCGATCTGGACCTCGGAACCCGTGGCGATGAGGAGCACGTCGGGGGTTCCGCCCGGGGCCTCGGCCAGCACGTAAGCACCCTTGGCGACATTCTTCGCCGAGGCGAAGGTCTCGCCGGTGGCGTCACCGTCACCGCGCTCGAAGACCGGGAGGTTCTGGCGGCTGAGCGCGAGACCGGCCGGGCCGTTGAAGCGCTGCAGGATCGTGAGCCACGCGTAGGCCGTCTCGTTGGCGTCGGCAGGGCGGACCATCGAGAAGTCGGGGATCGCACGAAGGGCGGCGAGTTGCTCGACCGGCTGGTGCGTCGGGCCGTCTTCACCGAGGGCGACGGAGTCGTGAGTCCACACGTAGGTGACCGGCGCCTTCATGAGCGCGGCGAGACGAACGGCCGGACGCATGTAGTCGGAGAAGATCAGGAACGTGCCGCCGAAGGGGCGCGTATTGCCGTGCAGGACGATTCCGTTGAGGATCGATCCCATGGCGTGCTCGCGGATGCCGAAGTGGAGAACGCGGCCGTAGGGGTCGCCGCTCCACTCGTGGGTCGACCACTCGGTCGGCACAAACGACTTCGCGCCCTTGATCGACGTGAGGTTCGACTCGGCGAGGTCGGCGGAACCGCCCCAGAACTCGGGGAGGACACCGGCAATGCCGTTGATGACCTGGCCGGAAGCGGCACGGGTCGAAACCTCTTTGCCCGATTCGAAGACCGGGAGGGCTTCTTCGAGGCCCTCGGGGAGGTCGCCGGCGAGGATGCGGTCGAGGAGGACCTTCTTCTCGGGGTTGGCAGCGGCCCACGCGTCGAGCTTGGTGTTCCACTCGGCGTGCAGAGCCTGGCCACGCTCGACGGCCTTGCGGGTGTGAGACAGAACCTCGGGGTCGACGTCGAACGACTTCTCGGGGTCGAACTCGAGGAAGCGCTTGAGGCCGGCGATCTCGTCTTTACCGAGAGCGGAGCCGTGCGACTTGCCCGAACCCTGCTTGGTCGGGGACGGCCAGGCGATGATGGTCTTGAGGATGATCAGCGACGGCTTGTCGGTGATTCCCTTGGCGCGCTCGATGGCGTCGTGCAGTTCGGCGACGTCTTCGACGTACTCGCCGGTCTTCTTCCAGTCGACGACCTGGACATCCCAGTCGTAGGCCTCGAAGCGCTTGTGCACGTCTTCGGTGAAGGCGATGTTGGTGTCGTCCTCGATCGAGATCTGGTTCGAGTCGTAGATCGCGATGAGGTTACCGAGCTGCTGGTGGCCTGCGAGCGAGGCGGCCTCGCTGGTGACGCCCTCCTGCATGTCGCCGTCGCCGGCGATCACGTAGACGAAGTGGTCGAACGGGCTCGTGCCGGCGGCAGCCTCGGGGTCGAACAGACCGCGCTCGAAGCGGGCCGCGTAGGCGAAGCCAACCGAGCTTGCAAGACCCTGACCCAGGGGGCCGGTGGTGATCTCGATACCGTCGGTGTGGCCGTACTCGGGGTGACCGGGAGTCTTGGAGCCCCAGGTGCGGAGCGCCTCGAGGTCTTCGAGCTCGAGGCCGTAGCCACCGAGGTAGAACTGGATGTACTGCGTCAGCGACGAGTGGCCGACAGACAGGATGAAGCGGTCGCGCCCGATCCAGGTGCTATCGCTGGGGTCGCGCGCCATGACCTTCTGGAAGAGCAGATAAGCAGCGGGAGCAAGGCTCATCGCCGTACCCGGGTGACCGTTTCCCACCTTCTCAACCGCATCGGCCGCGAGAACGCGGACAGTGTTCACTGCCTTGTTGTCAATGGATTCCCATTGCAGATCTGCCACTTGAAGATGACCCTTCTTGATGCGAGATTGCGCGGGTGTCGTTCCCGCACTGACATGCCTACCGAGGCGCCTTCGACTCAGTCCGGGTGTGTTCCCTGGGCCTGCTGCCGGGCATACTTCTAGGGCGACATCGACACGAACGTGGGATCGGCGCCCTGGGCCCTGCAACTGGCAAGCAACTCCCAGCATAGCGACGTGCACTGTCACAGCGCCCGTCGAACGGCCAGGAACAGCCCCTGATCGCCACATTCATCGCCTACACTTGCTATGGCTTCGGTTTCGCCAGGCACTGCTCTGCCTCCGGCGATTCTTCGCGGCCCGTGCCTGAAACGGCCCAGCAATCAGAGGATGTATGACAACCCATAGCGCTTTGACCACTCCCACCGACTCGCAGCCCGCGGTATCTTCCGCCAAGCGAATCGGCGTCAAACGCAAATTCCGCGCCTACGTCTCGCTGACGAAGCCGCGCGTGATGGAGCTGCTGCTCGTCACCACCATTCCCACGATGTTCCTTGCCGAGGGGGGTATTCCGAGGCTCTGGCTCGTCGTGGCCACCCTGATCGGCGGGGCCTTGAGCGCCGGCTCGGCGTCGTCGTTCAACTGCTACATCGACCGCGACATCGACCGCGTCATGAAGCGGACCAAAGACCGGGCCCTCGTCACGGGTGATGTCTCCGACCGCGAAGCGCTCATCTTCTCGTACGTCATGGGCGTCGCGTCCATCGCCTGGCTCGCGTACACCGTCAACCTGATCTCCGCGGCACTGTCGCTGTTCGCGATCCTCTTCTACGTGTTCGTCTACACGCTCTGGCTCAAGCGCCGCACGCCGCAGAACATCGTCTGGGGCGGAATCGCCGGCTGCATGCCCGTCCTGATCGGCTGGGCCGCAGTCACCGGCTCGCTCACCTGGGCGCCCGTCATCCTGTTCGCCGTCATCTTCCTCTGGACCCCGCCGCACTACTGGCCTCTGTCCATGCGGTACCGCGACGACTACGCCTCCGTCGACGTGCCCATGCTCGCCGTGGTCCGCGGTCGAGCCCACGTCGGCCTGCAGGTGATCCTCTACGCGTGGGCCACCGTCGTCTGCTCGCTCCTCCTCATTCCGGTCGCGCACATGGGTGTGCTCTACACCGTCGTCGCGCTGGCGAGCGGCGCCTGGTTCGTCGTCGAGTCGCACCGTCTCTACAGCCGGGCGATCACCCAGGTGGCCGAGGTCAAGCCGATGAAGGTCTTCCACGCCTCCATCACGTACCTGACGCTGCTGTTCCTGGCCGTCGGCATCGACCCGCTGCTCCCCTTCTGAGTTTGTAGCGCGGCGCGCCGCCGCAGCGCCGGACCTCCGGCTGTGTTGACCGCGGCGGGCGGCCGCAACGCCGGACCTCCGACAAGCTCCGGTCGTCCGGCGGTGCGGCAGCTCGCCACCCCAGCCGTTCGGCGGTGCAGCATTTCGCCACCACCGCTCGTCGAGCGGCGGGGGCACCCGAATTCGAAGGAAAAACCGCCGGGCGCCAACCAGTCCATGCGGATCGGCGGGGGTGCGCCCCGCGTTTCTCCTTCAAATTCGGAGGGCAGGCGGTGCGGCACAGGAGAACCCGGCGCACAACAGGCCGTCAAGAGCGGCAGAGGCGCAGGATCCTGCGGCCCGCCGCTCGACACGAGCCCCGCAGCGCTACGCAGCGATAGTCGCTGCCTCCGGCACCGGCTTCGCGAGGTCGGCGTCGCTCTCGAGCGTGTGCGTAACCGCCGTCATCGCTGCGACGAGGAGCCCGGCGAGCACGAGGTGGACGCCGACGAGGAACGGCGGCAGACCGGTGTTGGCCTGGATGAGCCCCACGGTGATCTGGAGGACCTCGACGGCGAGGAGCAGAAGGGGGAACAGCCGGGGGAGCCCGAGTCGAATCGCGCCCACCACGAGGGCGAGCGTCAGCACGAAGACCGCGAACGCCGGCACGGCATGCAGCGTCTCGATGAGCTTGGGGTCGAACCCGTTGCGATGGGTGTTCTCATCGCCGGCGTGGGGGCCGGCACCCGTGGTCAGGATGCCGAGCACGACCGTGATGGCGACGAAGACCGCGGCGACTCGCGTGGTGAGCGCGTACCACGGGGGAGTCGCGGCCGAGGTGCCGCGCGGCCCGTGATAGACGCGGTAGACGAGGGTCGCCGTGATGCGGACCAGGACCATCGAGACGATGAAATGCGACCCAACGACGTAGGGGTTGAGTTTGGCCAGGACGCTGATGCCGCCGAGAACCGCCTGGAACGGGATGCTGAGTGCCTGGATGAGCGTGAGCCAGAACAGGTCGCGTCGCACCTTCCGCATGCGGAACACGGCGAAGAAGGCGAGGATCACGATGATGACGAGGACGAACGTCAGAAGCCGGTTGCCGAACTCGATGATGCCGTGAAAGCCCATCTCGGGTGTCGTGACGATCGACCCGGCGGTGCACTCGGGCCAGGTCGGGCAGCCGAGGCCGGAGCCGGTGAGGCGGACTAGGCCGCCGGTGCCGACGAGCAAGAGTTGGCAGGCGAGAGACGCCCAGGCGATGAACCGGACACGCCGGTCGATCCGAGCCGGAAGCCACGACCAGACTCGGGCGATGACGCCCATCGACGTTGCCTGTGCATTGCTCACGGATTGCTGTCCTTCGTTACTTTTGGATGCCTGGCCTGTAGCATTGTGGGGTTCAGGAACACACCCGGTTTCGGTGCGTCGACGCAGACCACAGATCTCTCGGTCTCGAGTGTAGAGACATCGATCTGGGTGGTCGCCCCTGAATACCGACTCCTCTCGCAGCTGCGAGACCGAGTCCCGCCCGCCAGGGAATGTCGCAACGAACGTATCGGTTCGAGACGACGAAGAAAGAGGTAGGTATGTCTGACGTGTTGATCGACCGCCCGGAGCTCGCAGGACTGGGCCAGTACGAGTTCGGCTGGGCCGACTCCGATGCCGCTGGCGCATCCGCGCGCCGTGGCGTGAACCCCGAGGTCGTGACCGACATCTCGAACCTCAAGAGCGAACCCGAGTGGATGCTCAAGAACCGCCTCAAGGGTCTCGCCCTGTTCGAGCGCAAGCCCATGCCCACCTGGGGCGCCGACCTCTCCGGCATCGACTTCGACAACATCAAGTACTTCGTGCGGTCGACCGAGAAGCAGGCCGGTAGCTGGGAAGAACTGCCCGACGACATCAAGGCGACCTACGAGAAGCTCGGCATCCCCGAGGCCGAGCGCAACCGCCTCGTCGCCGGCGTCGCCGCTCAGTACGAGTCCGAGGTCGTCTACCACCAGATCCGCGAAGACCTCGAAGAGCAGGGTGTCATCTTCATGGACACCGACACGGCTCTTCGCGAGCACCCCGAGTTCTTCCAGGAATACTTCGGCACGGTGATCCCGGCCGGCGACAACAAATTCGCCGCGCTCAACACGGCTGTCTGGTCGGGCGGATCCTTCGTCTACGTTCCGAAGAACGTCCGGGTCGAGATTCCCCTTCAGGCCTACTTCCGTATCAACACGGAGAACATGGGCCAGTTCGAGCGCACGCTGATCATCGCCGACGAGGGCAGCTACGTGCACTACATCGAGGGCTGCACGGCTCCGATCTACAAGAGCGACTCGCTGCACTCGGCCGTGGTCGAGATCATCGTCAAGAAGAACGCCCGCGTTCGCTACACGACGATCCAGAACTGGTCGAACAACGTCTACAACCTCGTCACGAAGCGCGCCATCGCCCACGAGGGCGCCACCATGGAGTGGATCGACGGCAACATCGGCTCCAAGGTGACGATGAAGTACCCCTCGATCTACCTCGCTGGTGAGCACGCCAAGGGCGAGACCCTCTCTGTCGCGTTCGCGGGCCCCGGCCAGCACCAGGATGCCGGCGCGAAGATGATCCACATGGCGCCGTACACGACGTCGTCGATCGTCTCCAAGTCGATTGCCCGTGGCGGTGGCCGAGCCGGCTACCGCGGCGAGGTCCGCGTCGACGAGGGTGCGCACCACTCCGCCAACACGGTTCGCTGCGACGCCCTCCTGGTCGACACCATCTCGCGCTCTGACACCTATCCGGCGATCGATATCCGCATCGACGACGTGCAGCTCGGCCACGAGGCGACTGTCTCCCGTGTGAGCGAAGAGCAGCTCTTCTACCTGATGTCGCGCGGCATGGCCGAAGACGAGGCCATGGCCATGATCGTCCGAGGCTTCATCGAGCCCATCGCCCGCGAACTCCCGATGGAGTACGCACTCGAATTGAACAAGCTCATCGAGATGAGCATGGAAGGATCCGTCGGCTAGATGTCCGCCACTCCCGCAACGACCGACACATCCACGCCGATCGTCGAAGCGGCGGTGCCGAACGGTGCCGTCGTACCCGGCTCTGCGGCGCACACCGACGGGGCCTGGGCCGACCGGCCCATCCCCGTCCAGACCCGCTCCGGTCGATTCGCCTCGACCGACCCGGCGGCCTTCCCGGCCGTCACCGGCCGCGAGGTCGACTGGAAGCTGAGCCCGGTCCAGGCGCTCCGTCCCCTCATCGACGGTCCGCTCGACGGCTCTCCGTACGCCTATCTGGCCCGCGAGACGCCCGGCGCGTCCGTCGACTGGGTGACACCGGAGCACGAGCTCGTCGGCACTGCCGGCACGCCCGAAGACAAGGCCTCGGCCAACGCCTGGGCGAGCACCGAAAACGTCCTCCTCGTGACCGTCTCCGGTGACGAGCCGACGTCGATCACGATCGGTCGCTCGGGCCTCGACACCGCGCCGCGCGCCGGCCACACGGTCATCCACGCCAAGCCGAACTCGACCGGTCTCGTCATCCTCCAGAACTCCGGAGATGCGCAGCTCGTCGAGAACGTCGAGGTCGTGGTCGACGAGGGTGCTCACCTCACGGTGGTCAGCGTGCAGGAGTGGAACGACTCCGGCGTCCATCTCTCGAGCCACTTCGCCAAGATCGGCCGCGACGCACAGCTCAAGCACTTCGTCGTGAGCCTCGGCGGCTCCATCGTGCGGGTCAATCCGTCCGCGCACCTCGCGGCGCAGGGTGCCGACGCCGACCTCAACGGCGTGTACTTCGCCGATGCGGGGCAGCACCTCGAGCAGCAGGTCTACGTCAACCACGACGCCCCCAACACCAAGAGCCGCGTGAACTACAAGGGCGCCCTTCAGGGCGACGGTGCACGGACGGTCTGGATCGGCGACGTCCTCATCGGGCGCACGGCCCCCGGCACCGACAGCTACGAGCAGAACCGCAACCTCGTTCTCTCCGAGGGCACCCGCGCCGATTCGATCCCGAACCTCGAGATCGAGACCGGCGACATCATGGGCGCCGGCCACGCGTCGGCCACCGGCCGCTTCGACGACGAGCACCTGTTCTACCTCGAGTCGCGCGGCATTCCCGAAGAAGAAGCGCGCCGCATCGTCGTGCTCGGCTTCCTCAGCGAGATCGTCCAGCACATCGGTGAGCCCGCCCTGCAGGAGCGCCTGATCGCGGCCCTCGAGGCCGAGCTCGCAGACGGCGCCGACGCGCGCTCGGCTGCGAATGCGGCGGGCAGCTCGACGGCAGCGCGACGTTCTCCGTACGTCGACTCGCAGCCCGGTGCCGCCGTCGCGACGGGCACCGACCATGTGTCGAGCGAGCCCGATGTCGCAGCCGGAGTCACCGGTGAGGGCACGGCACCCGGAGGCACGCACTGATGGCTACGACACCTATGGGGCAGCGGGTCTGCGCCGAGGCCGACGTCAGCGTGTCCGAGGCCCTGCGAGTCGTGGTCGACGGAATCCCCGTCGCCGTGGTTCGCGACTCGGCGGGGCAGTTGCACGCCCTCGGCGACACCTGCACCCATGGCGACATCTCACTCGCCGAGGGGTTCGTCGAAGACGACACCCTGGAGTGCTGGGCCCACGGCTCGAAGTTCGAGCTGACCACCGGCAAGCCGCTCACCCTTCCCGCCTACGAACCCGTGCCGGTCTTCCCGGTCACGGTCGTCGACGGTGACGTCTGGATCGACACCACACCGGTCACGGCACCTCCGGTCGCGTAGCGGCCTCCCGATCTTCAGCTCCAGATTCAACTAAAGGAACATCATGGCTACCCTCGAAATCCGCGACCTCCAGGTCTCGATCGACACCGAGCAGGGCAACAAGCCCATCTTGAAGGGCGTCGACCTCACCATCAAGCAGGGTGAGATCCACGCCGTCATGGGGCCCAACGGCTCCGGCAAGTCCACCCTCGCCTACACGATCGCCGGCCACCCCCGGTACAAGGTCGACGGCGGATCGATCACCCTCGACGGCGTCGAGGTGCTCGACATGACCGTCGACGAGCGCGCCAAGGCGGGCCTCTTCCTGGCCATGCAGTACCCGGTCGAGATTCCCGGCGTCACCGTCGCGAACTTCCTCCGTACCGCGAAGACCGCCCTGGACGGCGAGGCGCCCGCGCTCCGCACCTGGGTCAAAGACCTCCGCCAGCACATGAGCGACCTCAAGATGGACTCCTCGTTCGCCGAGCGCAACGTCAACGAGGGGTTCTCGGGTGGCGAGAAGAAGCGCCACGAGATCATGCAGCTCGAGCTCCTCAAGCCGAAGTTCGCGATCCTCGACGAGACCGACTCGGGGCTCGACGTCGACGCTCTCAAGATCGTCTCGGAGGGCGTCAACCGCGCTCACCAGTCGACCGACCTCGGCATTCTGATGATCACGCACTACACGCGGATCCTTCGCTATATCAAGCCTGACTTCGTGCACGTTTTCGTCGACGGCCACGTGGCCGACGAGGGCGGACCCGAGCTGGCCGACCAGCTCGAGAACGAGGGCTACGACCGCTACGTCGCTGCCTCGGCCGAGGCTGCTACACCGGCCGGAGCCTAGACATGCCGATTGCACTCGCGCCCGAGAAGTTCGACCAGATCGAAGAGGCCCTGAAAGAGGTCATGGACCCCGAGCTCGGCGTCAACGTCGTCGACCTCGGCCTGATCTACGACCTGGCCCTTGACGACGAGGTCGAAGACGCGCTGATCATCAGCATGACTCTGACGAGCGCCGGTTGCCCTCTGACCGACGTGATCGAGTCCGAGACGGCCAATGCCCTCGACGGGGTCGTCGACGCCTTCCGTATCAACTGGGTCTGGATGCCGCCGTGGGGCCCCGACCGCATCACCGACGACGGGCGCGACATGATGCGCGCCATCGGCTTCTCGATCTAACTGAGCTGTTCCGACCCGCACGGTCGGCGAATGCATCTGTCCCTGGGCAGATGGTTTCGCCGGTCGTGCGGGTTTTGCGTTCCCCGGCGCAGAAGCCGCCCGCGCAGAGGAGGCCCCGCGCAGAAAAAGGCCCCCGCCGCGTACGACGGGGGCCCGAAAGCGAAGGATCCGGCGGCTAGTCGTTCTTCTTCGAGTCGAGGGCGCGCACACCGCGCCACAGCAGCGGCAGCATGCCGGCCGCGATGACCCACTTGACGATGCCACCCACGATGAACGGCGTGAAGCCGGCCGCGAGCACCGCGGAGACGTCGTGCGGGTAGCCCAGTCGAGCCAAGGCGAACCCGAGGAAGGGGAGACCGACGGCGAAGGGGATCAGCGATGCCAGGAAGAAGCCGACGAGCGAGCGGACGACGTGGCGATCCCACTGGCGCTCCGACAGCCAGCCGATGGCGAAGGCGGCCGGGATGAATCCGACGATGAATCCGAAGCTCGGGAGCATGACGCTGGCGAAGCCGCCGTTGTGCTCGGCGAAGATCGGCAGGCCGACGAGGCCGACGAGAGCGTAGGCGAGCAGCGACAGCGCACCACGGCGGGCGCCGAGAGTCGCGCCGACGAGCAGAACACCGAGAGTCTGGCCGGTGACCGGGACGGGCCACAGCGGCACGACGACCTGTGCGAGAACGCCCATGACGGCGACTCCGCCCGCGATGAGCGCGGCATCGGTCGCGATGCTCCGCGTGACGAAGCGATCGGCGAGCACGGACTTGCGGGCCGGAAGAAGGGCGCCAGCGGACAATGCTGCGGGGTTGGTCATGCAATCTCCTAGAATAGGTAGGTCGATCGGCGCAGTCTGCTCCGACGACTCGGTTCCACGCTGATTCCTCTTCATCCTAGGGGCGACCCAACGGCGGGCGGCGTTGTGGACACCTCACCAGATGATTGGACTTTCGCTGTGCTCTCCGTGCACGACCTCGAGATTCGCGTAGGCGCCCGCCTCCTCATGGAGGGCGTGACCTTCCGTGTCGAAAAGGGCGACAAGATCGGCCTGGTCGGCCGAAACGGCGCGGGCAAGACGACCATGACCAAGACCCTGGCGGGCGAGACGATGCCCACCGGTGGCTCGATCGACAAGACCGGTGAGATCGGGTACCTGCCACAGGATCCCCGCAGCGGTAACCCCGAAGACCTGGCTCGCACCCGGATCCTCGATGCCCGTGGTCTCGGCCAGATCCTCCTCGGCATCCAGGAGGCGTCGCTCGCCATGGGTAGCGACGACCCGGCCGTGGCCGAGAAGGCCATGAAGCGCTACGGCGACCTCGACGACCGCTTCAACGCCCTCGGCGGGTACGCCGCCGAAGCGGAGGCCGCGTCGATCGCCAGCAACCTCAGCCTGCCCGACCGCATCCTCGACCAACCCCTGTCGACCCTGTCGGGTGGTCAGCGTCGCCGCATCGAGCTCGCGCGCATCCTGTTCTCGGCCGCCGACACGATGATCCTCGATGAGCCCACGAACCACCTCGACGCCGACAGCGTCGTCTGGCTGCGCGAGTACCTCAAGACGTACCAGGGCGGCGTGATCGTGATCAGCCACGACATCGAGCTCGTCGACGAGGTCGTCAACCGTGTCTTCTACCTCGACGCGAACCGCCAACAGATCGACATCTACAACATGGGCTGGAAGCACTACCAGCGCCAGCGCGCCTCCGACGAGGAGCGTCGCAAAAAAGAGCGCGCCACCGCTGAGAAGCAGGCCGGGCAGCTGCAGAAGCAGGCCGCCCGCTTCGGTGCGAAAGCGTCGAAGGCTGCCGCGGCGCACCAGATGGTCGCTCGCGCCGAGAAGCTCCTCGCGGGGCTCGACGAGGTGCGTGCCGTCGACCGGGTCGCGAAGCTCCGGTTCCCGACCCCCGCCGCCTGCGGGCGGACGCCGCTCATGGCGACGAACCTCTCGAAGAGCTACGGCTCCCTCGAGATCTTCACGGCCGTCGACCTCGCCATCGACCGCGGATCGAAGGTCGTCATCCTCGGCCTGAACGGTGCCGGCAAGACGACCCTCCTGCGCATCCTCGCGGGTGTCGACGCGCCCGACACCGGTCAGCTCGAGCCGGGGCACGGGCTCCGCATCGGTTATTACGCACAGGAGCACGAGACGATCGACGTCAAGCGCAGCGTGCTCGAGAACATGGTTTCGTCGTCACCGAACATCACCGAGATGGAGGCACGTCGGGTGCTCGGGTCGTTCCTCTTCACGGGTGACGACTCGGCGAAGCCGGCCGGTGTGCTCTCCGGTGGCGAGAAGACCCGTCTGGCCCTGGCGATGATCGTCGTCTCGGGCGCCAACGTGCTGCTTCTTGACGAGCCCACGAACAACCTCGACCCGGCCTCGCGGCTCGAGATCCTCGACGCGCTCAACAACTACGAGGGTGCTGTCGTCCTCGTCAGCCACGATGAGGGTGCTGTCGAGGCGCTGAACCCCGAGCGCGTGCTGATCATGCCCGAGGGCACCGAAGACCACTGGACGCCCGACTACTCCGATTTGATCACGCTGGCGTAGCGCAGCGGAGCCAGCGTGACCATCGAGCACAGGACGCTGGCGTAGCGAAGCGGAGCCAGCGTGACCATCGAGCACAGGACGCTGGCGTAGCCACCGCCGCAACACGTATCGCGGACTCTCAGACCTGCCGCGGCAGGTGGGGGAGTCCGCGATACGTCTTACGGCGCTCAGCGACTGATGCGCGTACCCGGCGCCGAACTCTCGTAACCCGACTCGTCGAGATCGCCGTCTTCGATTTCGGCGTCGCTCGGGCCGCGCTTGAGCCGCTTGCGCTCGCGCTCCTCCTCGAGCCAGCGCTGGTCTTCTTCGTCGCTGTTGTGGAGGTCGTACTCCTGGCGGATCACGTAGGCGAAGAAACCGAAGCCGGCGAGGGCGAACAGGACCCACTGCACGGCGTACGACACGTTGAGGCCGTAGTCGACCTGGGGCTTCTGAGCCAGCTTGGGCAGTGTCGCCGCCGACGGCGTCTCGCTCTTGAGCTGACCGAATGCCGCGGTGTAGGTCGGCAGATCGAGCCGCTTGCCGATCGTCGCCGGCTTGATGACGGCCAGCTCGTTGGTGTTGGGGATGTCGGTGCGACCCGGTACGTCCGGCTCCGTCTGAGCGAGTCGGGCGATGACGGTGACCGTGCCGCTCGGGGGAGCGGGCACCGAGTCGGGATAGTCGTGGGTGTTGCCGGTCGGAACCCAGCCGCGGTCGATCACGAAGATCTCGCCGCTCTCGGTCTCGAGCGGTACCAGCACCTCGAAGCCGGGGAACCCGTTGTAGCTGCGGTCGCGAGCCAGAAAGTAGTCGTCGGCGAGATAGGTGCCGGTCACCCGCACCGGCGTGAACTCGTCAGACGTCGAGTACGAGTCGAGGTTCGGCAACACCGACGACAGGTCGACGGGCCGGGCGTTGTAGTTGGCGTCGAGTTTCTCTTGCAAAGCGAGGTTCTCGCCGCGTCGCTCCCACTGCCAGTGCGAGAGCCCCGCACAGATGATCGCGAAGACGACGGCGACCGACAGATAGCCGACCCACTTCTTCGAGAGCGCGAAACGCCACTCCTTCACGAGGTGGCCTCCGTTCCGACCGCCGACACGGTCACGCCCAGTTCTGTCACCTCCACGGGAAAGTCGCGGGAGCGCAGGAATTCTGCGAGAAAGTCTACGTGCTCGGCGCAAGCGGCCCAGACCTTCACGCGGTCGATGCCGTGGATCTTCGGGTTGCGCCAGTTCACCTGGTGGGTTGCATCGGCGCGGCATCCCGCGCGGGAGCACTGGGGGATGTCGGGGCCTGCCGAACCGATGATCACGGGCGGTGTGGGCCGGGAGACGTCGGTTCGCCCGAGGCGCCGGTGAAGGGACGGTCTCGAGGATCCTGACCCTCGTATCCCGGAACACCCTGCTCGGGTCGGTAGATCTCGACTCCGCCGGGGCGCACGACCTGACCCTGCGGCCCCTCGGAGCCGACCGTGGCGAGCACGACCGCGACGTAGGGGAGGACGATGGCGCCGACGGCGGGAAGGGCCGTCCACCAACCGAACGGGATCAGGAATGCCACGATCACGCACACCAGACGGATGAACATCGCCAGGCTGTAGCGGATCATCCGGCCGTGTCGCTCTTCGTCGGGCGACGGCGGCAGCGAGGTGATCGCGTTGGTCGTCTTCTTCGTCGTTCTCATTCACTCACGGGCTCAGGCGTCGTCGATGCCCGGCCGAACGGGAGGGCATCACATAATCGTAAGGCGTCTTGGGTATCCGCCCTTTATGGCGAGACTAGGCTTATCGCGGTCGCTCCGGTCGAGGCCGTGACATCTCCCGGGTGTGATCTCTCGATCCCGAGCAAGTCGGGGCCCGTGCGCCCCGGCGAGAAGACATGGAGACCCACATGGAAACCCCTCGCACCGTCCTCGTCACCGGCGGAAACCGCGGCATCGGCTACGCCATCGCCGCTCGCTACGTAGCCGCCGGCCACCGCGTCGCCGTGACGGCCCGCTCTGGCGCCGGCCCCGATGGCACCCTCACCGTCCACGCCGAGATGACCGACTCGGCCTCGATCGACGCCGCGTTCACCACCGTCGAGCAAGAACTCGGGCCGATCGAGATCCTGGTCGCCAACGCCGGCATCACCAAAGACACCCTTCTGATGCGCATGTCGGAAGACGACTTCACGTCGGTCATCGATACAAACCTCGGCGGCACCTTCCGCGTCGTCAAGCGCGCCTCGAAGGGCATGCTCAAGGCGCGATTCGGGCGCATCGTGCTGATCTCGAGCGTCGTCGGGCTCTACGGCGGAGCAGGCCAGGTCAACTACTCGGCGTCGAAGGCCGGCCTCGTCGGCTTCGCCCGCTCGGTCACCCGCGAGTTGGGCGCGCGCGGCATCACGGCGAACGTGATCGCACCGGGCTTCGTCGAGACCGACATGACCGCCGTGCTGCCCGAGGCGCAGCAGGCCGAATACAAGAAGAGCATCCCCGCCGGCCGGTTCGGCACCGTCGACGACATCGCCGACGCCGTGGTCTGGGTCTCGTCAGACAGCGCCGGCTACATCTCGGGCGCCGTGATCCCGGTCGACGGCGGCCTCGGCATGGGCCACTAGGGCTCGAGAGCGCGTGGGGCGAGGAGCCCAGGATCCGGCGGGCCGGATCCTGGGCTCCTCGTCATCCGCGCAGGCCCGCGAGTGCCAGCACCGACGCGAGGTCTCGGGTGCTGAGCGAGACGTCCGCCGCCGCGCGGACCCGCGGTTTGGCGTCGAAGGCGACGCTGAGCCCGGCGGCCCGCATCATTTGAAGGTCGTTGGCGCCGTCGCCGACCGCGATCGTCTGAGACCGGGGGATGCCGGCGTTCGCAGCCCACTCGACCAGGGCCGCGGCTTTGGCGTCGGCGTCGACGATCGGCCCTTCGACGCGACCGGTGAGGTGGCCGTCTTCGACCTGGAGCCGGTTGGCCCGCCAGTGGTCGAGACCGAGATCACGAGCCAGTGGATCGAGGATCTCGTGGAACCCGCCCGAGACCACGGCGATGAGCCCGTCTGCCCGATGCACACCGGCGATCATCTCGGGAACCCCCGCAGTGACCTGCACTCTCGCCGAGGCGTCGGCGAAGCAGCTTTCAGGGAGCCCCTCGAGCGTTGCGACTCGGGCGTGCAGGCTCTCGGCGAAGTCAAGCTCGCCCGCCATCGCTCGCTCGGTGATGTCGCGCACCTCGTCGTGAGAACCGGCGGCGTCGGCGAGCATCTCGATCACCTCGTTCTCGATGAGGGTGGAGTCGACGTCGAGGACGATGAGGAAGCGCGGCACGCTCTCAGGGTAGTGGGCGGCGTCAGGACTCGACGCGAACGCCCTTGCCCACCACGGTGATTCCTGAGGGCGTGACCGTGAAGCCGCGAGCTCGATCGGCCTCGGCGTCGAGCCCGACGTGCGCTCCGTCGGCGATCACCACGTCTTTGTCGAGGATCGCGCGGTTGACGATCGAGTTCTTGCCGACGTAGATGCGGTCGAAGAGCACCGAGTCGACCACGCGTGATCCTGAGTCGAGGGTGTTCCACGGCCCGACGACGCTCCGCTCGATGTGCGAGCCCACTGCCAGGGTGCCGAGCGACACGATCGATTCGATCACGGACCCCGGGTTGCCGTGCTCGTCGCGACCGAACTTCGCCGGGGGAGAGTTCAGTTGCTGGCTGAAGATGGGCCAGTCGGTGTTGTAGAGGTTGAAGACCGGCAGCGCGGCGATGAGGTCGCGGTGGGCGTCGTAGAACGAGTCGATGGTGCCGACGTCACGCCAGTAGTAGCGGTCGCGCTCGGTCGCTCCTGGTACCTCGTTGCGATTGAGGTCGTAGACCGCCGCGTCGCCGCGCGACACGAAATCGGGGATGATGTCGCCACCCATGTCGTGGTCGGACTCGGGGTTCTCTCCGTCGCGGAGCACAGCGTCGATCAGCGCGTCGGCGTTGAAGACGTAGTTGCCCATCGAGGCGAGCACCTCGTCGGGCGAGTCGGCGAGACCCACCGGGTCTTTCGGCTTCTCGAGGAAGGCGTCGATCAGAGTCGCGTCGTCGGCGTTCGTCTGGATGACGCCGAACTGGTCGGCCAGCGAGATGGGCTGACGGATCGCCGCGACGGTCGCACTCTTGCCCGAGGCGATGTGCGCCTCGACCATCTGCTCGAAGTCCATGCGGTAGACGTGGTCGGCACCCACCACGACGACGATGTCGGGCTTCTCGTCGCGGAGCAGGTTGAGGCTCTGCAGGATCGCGTCGGCGCTCCCCGCGAACCACCGCTTGCCGAGGCGCTGCTGGGCAGGCACGGACGCGACGTAGGCGCCGAGGAGGCCCTCGATGCTCCAGGTCTGCGACACGTGCCGGTCGAGGCTGTGCGACTTGTACTGGGTCAGGACGACGATCTGCCGCAACCCGGAGTTGATCAGGTTCGACAGAGCGAAGTCGACGAGACGGTAGTTTCCGCCGAAGGGCACGGCGGGCTTCGCCCGGTCAGCGGTCAGCGGCATGAGCCGCTTGCCTTCTCCGCCTGCCAACACGATGCCGAAGATCTTCTTTGATGCCATGGGCCCAGAATGGCACGTTTCGCCCCCGGACGACTACGGTAAGGGCCGTGCGAGTCGATGTGATTACCAAGGAATACCCGCCCAACGTCTACGGGGGAGCGGGCGTCCACGTGACGGAGCTGGTCAAGGCCCTCCGTTCTTCCATCGACGTCGAGGTTCGAGCCTTCGGCGCGGCGGTCACCGAGAGTGGCACGACCGGCTACCCCGATCTTGCCGAGCTGGCCGACGCCAACGGTGCGCTCAAGACCCTCGGCGTCGATATCGCGATCGCCCAGGACGTCGCGGGTGCCGACGTGGTGCACTCGCACACCTGGTACGCCAACGCGGCCGGGCAGCTCGCCCAGATGCTGCACGGGGTTCCCCACGTTCTCACCGCGCACTCCCTCGAGCCGCTTCGGCCGTGGAAGGCCGAGCAGCTCGGAGGCGGCTACCGCGTCTCGAGCTGGATCGAGAAGCAGGCGTACGAAACCGCCGACAAGGTCATCGCGGTCAGCGAGGGCATGAAGCGCGACATCCTCCGCTCGTACCCGTCGATCGACGAGACAAAGGTCGACGTCGTCTACAACGGCATCGACCTCACGTCGTGGCGGCGCCTCGACGAGCCCGAGCTGGTCCGCTCGCTCGGCATCGACCCGGATCGCCCCGCCGTGGTCTTCGTCGGTCGCATCACGCGCCAGAAGGGCCTGCCGTACCTGCTGCGCGCGGCCAAGCTGCTCCCGGACGACGTGCAGCTCATCCTCTGCGCCGGAGCGCCCGACACCCCCGAGATCATGCAGGAGGTGACCGGCCTCGTCGAGGAGCTCCAGGCGGAGCGTTCCGGCGTCGTGTGGATCGAGCGCATCCTGCCGCGCGACGAGCTGTGCGCCGTCCTGTCGGCCGCGACGGTCTTCGTCTGCCCGTCGATCTACGAGCCCCTCGGCATCGTCAACCTCGAGGCCATGGCCTGCAGTCTCCCCGTCGTGGGTACGGCAACCGGCGGAATCCCCGAGGTCGTCGCCGACCAGCTCACCGGTTGGCTCGTGCCCATCGACCAGGCGACCGACGGCACCGGAACCCCGCTCGACCCGGAGCGCTTCGTGAACGATCTGGCCGCGACCCTGACGCACGCCGTCTCGGATCCTGGGCTGGCAGCTCTGATGGGCCGAGCCGGTCGTCTCCGCGCCGAGGCCGACTTCTCGTGGGGCGGCATCGCCGATCGAACCCTTGAGATCTACCGTTCGCTGCTCTGACGCCGATCGATCCATCACCTGTGGAATAGTGACGGCTTCGAGCACCCCCGTGGAATAGAGTTCTGTCATGGCCACCGTTTTGCAGCTCACCGATGTGTCCGTTGTTCGAGATGGCTCGCCGGTGGTCGATTCAGTGTCGTGGACCGTCGATTCCGACGAGCGCTGGGTCGTGCTCGGGCCTAACGGTGCCGGCAAGACCACGATCCTCCAGGTAGCGGCCGCGCAGACGCATCCGTCGTCCGGTGAGGCCGAGATCCTCGGCGAAGACCTCGGCAGCGTCGACCTCTTCGACCTCCGACCCCGCATCGGCTTCGCGTCGACCACGATCGCGCGAAGGATCCCGCCGAAAGAGAAAGTCCTCGACGTCGTTCTCACTGCGGCGTATTCCGTGACCGGCCGCTGGAACGAAGAGTATGAGGGCGTCGACGTGCGTCGGGCCCACCGTGTGCTCGACGAGTGGAAGCTCGGTCACCTCGCCGACCGGTCGTTCGGCGACCTCAGCGACGGCGAGCAGAAGCGAGTGCAGATCGCCCGTGCCGTGATGACCGACCCCGAGCTCCTCCTCCTCGACGAGCCCGCCGCGTCGCTCGACCTCGGTGCCCGCGAAGAGCTCCTCCGCATGCTCGGCGGCTATGCCTCGAGCGAGGGGTCGCCCGCCATCGTCATGGTCACCCACCACGTCGAAGAGATCCCACGCGGCTTCACGCACGCGCTGCTGCTGGCCGGGGGCGAAGTGCGGGCGATGGGTCCGCTCGCCGAGGTGCTCACCGCATCCACGCTGGGCGACACGTTCGGCCTCGAGCTGACCGTCGTCGAAGACGCTGGGCGCTACACCGCTCGCGCCGTCTAGGCGTTCTCACCAAAAGGTGACGCGAATCGGCCAAAGCGACCTGGCGAGCCGCGTCACTTCGGCCGAACCGCGTCGGGAAGGCCCCACGGTCAGGGGAGCCTGCACATCAGCCGCAGCTCGGCTCGCCGCTCTTTGTCTGGTATCGTTAGAGGCTGTTTGCGGGCCTTATTGTGCCTGCACTCCCACGAGCTGGCAAAAACCAGTTCACCCCTAGCCTCTGAGGAACCCCATGAAGAACGACACCCACCCGTCTTATAACCCGATCGTGTTCCGCGACCTCGCCTCGGGTGAGACCTTCCTCACGCGCTCGACCGTCACCAGCAGCAAGACCATCGAGCTCGACGGCGTCGAGTACCCCGTCATCGACGTCGAGATCTCGTCGGCCTCGCACCCGTTCTACACGGGCAAGCAGCGCATCATGGACAGCGCCGGCCGCGTCGAGAAGTTCAACCAGCGCTTCAAGAACTTCGGCAGCAAGTAGGCCCGAGCGCCTCACGCTCCGCACAACGCCCCGTTTCTGCTTCGGCAGTCACGGGGCGTTTCTGCGTCTGCGGAGATCGCTAAGGGCTCGTCGTCACGCTCGGCGGTCGAGCCGGTACAGGGTGTCGCGATGCAGCCCCACCGTCAACGTCACCCGGTAGCCGAGGCGCTCCAACTGGGCGAGCTGCTCCGGGCGGTCGCCCGAGAGCCCCCTGTAGTCGACGAACCAGACCCGGCCGTCAGTAGCCCGCAGCGCTGCCGCCGACGCTTCGATCGATCGCGTTACATCACGAATTCCCGAGGTCTGGGCGTACGGCGTCTTCAGGGTGACGTCGACCAGCCCGGCGAAATCGCTCGGGTAGAGATACTTCACCGCACGGGGCTTGCGTGAGTTGCCCACGTCGTCGTCGAACACGACCGCGTCGCCGGGGCGAGCCCGCTCGCGCACCGCCCGGGCGACCTCGGCCCAGTCGCTGCCGCCGTCTTTTGCGAACGGTTGTCGCTGTGCGACGTACACGGGAAGCACCAGCACTGCGAGTCCGACAACGACGACTGCCTGAACTGCGAATCGGCGAGTGATCGTGGATATGCCCAGAGCCATCAGCAGCGCCACGAACGGCGTCGCGAACGAGAGGTAACGCGTTGTGTAGATCGGCGCGACGAGCGCGTTGACGACCAAGAGAATCAGCATTGGCACGAACACCGCAGCTGCAGATAGCGAGAGCAAAGACGCTGTGGCGTCGTCCGCACGAGTGTGTCGCCGACTCTCCCCGACCCCGACGACGAGGGCCACGGCGATCGCCGACCAGCCGAAGACAGCTACCGGAGAACTACCGAACCACTGCGTCACGACCAGCGTGTGAGGGGTGACCGCCTGCTGATCGCCAAGAAAGCTGATCTGGTTGCGTTGTCCGATGGCAAAGCCGATGACGGGGCCGGCGAGCAGGATCCCGAGGAGCGTGAAGCGAATCCAGCGTGCTGGCTCGACCACCACGCATCGCCCCCTCTTCGCACCCCGCCACAGCCACGGCACGACCACCGCGACTGCCACCGCCGGAAGAAGCAGCCCCAGGTAGAGGAATATGCCGATGCTGGCGGCCAGGGCGAGCGAATACGCGAACCAGACGCGTGGCCGAAGCCCCGGGCTGTGGAGCAGGTGGACGATCAGCACCACGAGCCAGACCGCCGCGGCGGCGCTCAGCGCGTACGACCGCGCCTCCCCGCCCATGAAGGCGACCCGGGGCAAGACGATGAAGACCGCGCCGGCGATGGTTCCTATTCGACGGCTACCGAGCCGATCCCCGAGAACGACGACCCCCGCCGCCGCGAACCCGACCGCCACCGCGCTCGGCAGCCGGAGGGCAACCATCGACTGCCCGAATGCATCGATCCAGACGTGCATGACGGCGTAGTAGACACCGTGGACGGCATCCACCGTCGTCAGCATTCGCGCGAGGGAGAGCCAGGGCCGATCCGCCGACAGCACGGTCGCCGCCTCGTCGCCCCAGGGCGACGGCACCCACGAGAACGCGAACGAGACGAGAAACGCCACGACGCCGAACAGAGCCGGTCGCGCGAAACGGTGAAGCCGCGCTGTCATCGGGCGACCGAGGGCACTCCCGCTGCGACGTCGGCGCGGAGGCGGGAGACGATCTCCTCTCCCGCACGAACACCCCTCGCCTCGGTCACGCCGAGGTGCGGCCGAGCAACCCCAAGATCGTGCAGTTCGCCGTGCGCCGGCCGGTAAGCGACATCGGCGAAGTCGAGCAGGTCGAGATCGAGGAGCGAGTCTCCGGCCGCGAGAACTCGGCTCGCCCCCACCCGCGACGCGACCTCGGCGATGGCGGCGCTCTTGGTCAGCGGTGCCGGGACCAGATACAGCTTCCGCCCCTGCAGCGAGACCGTCCAGCCCCGTCGTTCGACCTCTGTCGTGAGGGTCGCGAGACTGTCGGCTGCGGCGCTGCCCTCGATCAGCTGGTCACGCTGCACGATGGCGTACACGAAGTGGTCTTCCGCACGAGAGAACCGAAGGATCCAGCCGTCGTCGTGAGGATCGGGCAGCAGCGCTTCAACCTCGGCGAGGGGAGCACATCGCCCCTCCAGGCGCCGCATCACGGTGTCGGCCCAGTCACCGTCGGGCTCACCGTGGTGGAGGAGGACCCCGCCGTTGGTCGTCACCGCGTACTCGAATCGGACGGTCGGCAGGCGAACGCGTCGAAACTGAGCCACGGTGCGGGTGGTGACCGGCACGAAGACGACCTCGGCGGCGAGGGCAGCGAGCTGCTCTTCTGCCGCCCGCGTCATGAAGGAGAGGGGCTCACCCCGGTAGATCTCGCTAACGGTGAGCAACGGAGCATCGAGGTCGAGCGCGCGGCTGTCGGACGCGCTGCCGTCGGACGCCGAACTGCCGACTCCCGCACTCGTCTCGTCGAGGTGCAGTGCTCGTGCCGAGTAGATGAGTGTCCGGTCGAGGTCGGACGCGACGAGATCGCCACTCACAGCGCACCCTGGGCCGGGTCGAGCGGGTCACCAGCGAGCGGACGGATGAGACCGACGCAGCTGTAGGGGAGCCCCTCGACGTGAACGACTTCGACACCCCGTTGCTCAGCGAGCAGCAGCACGTGCGCAACTTCGTCGAGGGCGTCGGGCCTCACCAGGATCTTCCACGGCACCCGCCGCAGCAGCACGCGGGTGGTCTCGCCGACACCCGGCTTCACCAGGTTGACATCGTCGAGGCCGTACTCCTGCTGAAGGCGCTCGACCGTGGCCCAGCCCTCCCAGGTGGGGGTCCGGTCGGTGGCCAGGAGGTCGATCGCTGCGGCGGCGGCCTCGGCGCGAACCGCGGCGAAGTGCTCCGACACCGTGTCGAGAAACTCGCCCGAGACGTCGTCGGCCGCAAGCTCGGAGTAGAACTTCGCACCGTGGAACTCGCCCGGGCCGATGAGCCGCTCGCTGAACACGGTCCGTGACACGAGCCCCGAGACCGTCGAATTGAGGCACGCGGAGGGAATGAGGAAGTCGTCGCGGGTGCCGAAGACAGGCACGCAGTGGCCGGGGTCGGCGAGCACGACGAGGTCGTCGGAGAAGCGCGAGCCGCCCGCCGCCGCATAGTCGTCGAGAGCTGCGGTCAGCTCGCGCGCGATCGCGCCTTTCCCGGTCCAGCCGTCGACGAAGACGACGTCGGCGGGGTCGTGATGGTCTGCCAGCCAGTCGAGCGCTGTCGTGTCGATACCGACACCGCGGACGATGCTCATCGTGTAATGGTCGACACCGATCGATCTCGACCGTTCGATCCAGCGCTTCATGAGGATGCCGATCGGCGTCCCCGCGCGAGCCAACGAGACCAGCACCGGTGGCCGCTCGCGGCCGTCGAGCACCATCTCGGCCGCCACTCCGACAGCGAGAGCCACGCGGCGGGCCGACCGCTCCAGAGCGTCGGCGTAGAGCGCGCGATATTCGGGCGACGGGACGTACTCCTGCGGGAGCGACTCGGCGTAATGTGCTCGCCCGGACTGGATGGCCGCCTCACGGTCAGCCGAGGGCGCCTCGAGAGCGATGCCACCGAGGTCTTGCAGCAACCAGCTCACCTCATCGGCACGGTACGACCCGAACGCAGGGCCGCGGAGGGGTCTCGCGACCACCTCGTCGACGGGCGCGCTGACGGTCACGACGACGACCTCGTCGCAGGCTGTGGCGAGCACGTCGAGCACATCGGCGAGGTCGTGGAGCGTGACACCGGGCTCCGGCACGAGCACGATCTGCTCGAAGCGTCGACCGCCGGGCGTCAGGTTGTAGGCGAACCGCGGGCCGGGACCGTCGATCGTCTCGTCATGCGAGGGGAACGAGTGCACCGAGCGGATCGCGTAGTCGTCACGGTCGATCGCCGCGATCGGCGAGCGGGTCGTCGACGAGAACAGCGCTCCGACCCGGCGAGTGTCGAGCAGGGCGGCGACCTCGAGCGGGAACGCCATGAACTCCTCGGTCCCGAGCACCAGGGTCGACACTGGGGTCGACTCTCGCGAGCTCGCCTCCACCGCATCGGCCACCGCCCGAGCGACGGCTCCGTCAGAGCGATCGCGGTAAGAGGCGCCCGAGCGGTCGGCAGCAAGCACCCCGACGACAGGAGCCTCGAGGATCCGCGCCAACCCCCGCTCATCGGCGGGCACCGGGGCGGTCTCGACCGTCTCGGCCACCCGCTCCGCCGCGGCTGCAGCAAACCCGTCGGGAATCCGGACGGCGCCGCTCCCGAGCGACACGACGTCGATCACGGTGTCGAGTTCGTGCTCGAGCTCAGTGAATCGCGCACGATCGGTCTCGGAGCGGAGGTCGACGAGGGCGGCGACGACGACGCGCCGGGGAGCGGCCAGGGCGTGGATCTCGCGGATCGTGTTGATGATCGTCGATCCCGTGCTGAGTTCGTCATCGACGAGCACGAGGGTGCTCCCGGGCCGAAGCCAGCCCTCGTCGGTCGGCACGATCTGATGGCGGGTGGCGTGCGAGTGGGCCTCATCGAACCCGCCCACCGGGCGGTCGCCGGGCGACGATCTCCGGGTGGAGTGGATGTAGTAGCAGCCGAGCTGGTCGGCCACCAGGCGTCCGAGACCGGTCGCCGTCTCGGCGTAGCCGAGCGCGACCGCGTCGGGCACGACGACCTCGGCTCTGCGGAGCAGGCGGCGGAGCGCAAGCAGCTCGTCGCGAGCCGGCCTCGGCGTCGCTAAGGCCTCTGCGAGCTGCCGTGACGCATCGTTGACGAGGCCCGGCTCGGCGGGCCGCCCGAGCTGTTCCGCGACGAGGGTGCCGAGGAGCGCGCCCGCGCTCTCGACGAGGAGCGGGGGAGTCGGCACGTGCTTGGCGAGAACGGTGGAGACCAGCAGGTGGGCGCGGCGGGGATTCCGACGGAGCGCGACACCGACCAGGGCATCGACGGGAACGACGCTGTTCGCCGGATCCTGGTCGATTTCGAGCCCTAGCTCGTCTCTGACGTAGGAGCCCGTCCAGGTGCGGATCACAGCATGCTCGCTTCGAGGAAGTCGACGAACGTCGCCTCCGGGGAGGCCACGCCGAAGGCATCGGCGCGCAGCAGAGTCTTCTCTGCCCACATCTGGTGCGGTTTCATCTCGTTCATCTTGTTTCTGTAGGGGGAGGCGGCTACTCCGGCCGACCCGGGGGCAGTGATCGCCACGGCGTCGAGATACTCCTCGTGGCTGATCACCGAGAGCGCGTGCACGAGCGGAACGTGCGAGGGGTGGATGACGGTCTTGCCGAGCAGGCCGTTGGCGTGGTCGAGCGTGATCTCGCGGAGCAGGCCGTCGTAGTTCTTGACCAGCAGCTGGCGTCGGAGGTTCTCTTCGTGGGCTTCGGCGAACGGGGTGAGGCGAAGCTGCGGGCGCAGGAGGCGCTCTGTGTCGGCGTAATGCTCCCAGACCGGACCCGTGATGGTGAATCCGTCGCTCCCGCGGCCGAGGATGTTGACGATGTCGCCGATCACCGAGGCCACGACGTTGACGTCGTAGATGGTGAGGTCGCGCGAACGCCGCAGGCCGAACACGCTCGACAGGTCGGTCGTGCCGATGCGGACGGCCAACACGTCGTCGCGGTTCGCCTGCAGCAGGCTCGCGATGTCCGAGAGCACGCGCGTGCGCGACTCCGCATGGATCATGGCCGGCGACTCGAGGATCGGCATGATCCGAAGCGACCCGGCTCGGGCCGGCCGAGCGGACTGAACCTCGTGCAGGGCATCGAGGAAGTCCTGCCCATAGCCGTCGTCGTTGTGGAATTTGGGCACGACGAAGCCGGCGAGGCTTCCGATAGCGTCACCCGCGCGCTCGGCCAGCATCGTGATCTGCGCGGCAGTCCGCACCCGCACGAAAAGGAGCGGGAGCCCGTCGCGACCATCGAGGTCACGCAGGGCCTGCACCACGTTGTCTTCGGCCATTGGCACGACATCGTCGGCGATGCTGTCTTCGAGGCACAGCACCATGCTGATCGCGCCACGCGCCGTCTGCCGGATCACTGACCCCGCGAGGTCCGGTCGATCACCCGGGGTGTACAGCGTCGCACCGAGCGCCGTGCTGAGCAGACGGGCGGGCGATGCGGTCGTCAATTCGACGGGCTGCCGGTGGAAGAGCCGGGATCGGTAGTCGTCGCTCAGGAACGAGAAGTGGCGCATCCTTGATTCTCAGGTATCTCGGCTGAGAAAGTCGAACCGCTCCGCGACCTCGAAGCCGAACTCCGCGTGAACGGCAGACGACGAATCGCCCCTCGAGGCGCTGGCGACCCGGAGCTCGATGACGCCGTCGATGACGAGGAGCAGGACCACCGTCGGCCCGGCGCCGTCGCTGGACGCCGTCACGACCGAACCGTCGGCCAGCCGGATGCCCATACTGCGGCCCGAACCACCGACGAAGAGAGCGCGACGCAACTCGCGGACGTGGCGGAGAGTGACCGCGGCCAGATCGCCGTGGAAGCCCACGAGAGGGCGGTTGCCGGCGGTCATGACGACGGTGCCGGTGGTCTCACCCGAGACCGCGGCCGTGCCCGAGACGAGGTCGGTCGACTCCCAGACGACTTCCGTCGCCCCCTCGACGAGGAGCGTGCCGATCGACGACCGCAGCAGGTCGAGACGGGCGACCGGGCTCTCCGCGTCGAGTTCGGCGCGACCCGACACGGCGGGAGCGGGAAAGAGGCGGGAGCGGTTGGAGCGGCTCGGAGTGCGGAGCGGGGGCCTCGGCGGGGCCGCGGGCGGAGCGACGCGGGTTGCAGGGGCCGTGCGGGACGGGGCCGAACGGACCACGGGGTGCGACATCGCGGGGGAGGCGGGGCGAGCGGGAGGGGGCGCGGGCGGGGTCGGGGGAGTGACGGTGGGCCGGATCCTGCGCTTCAGAAACGGGAGGTCATGACGAACGGGCGAGGTCACGGTCAGATCGAGACGTCGAAGTCTTTGGCGACCCCGGTGAGGCCGGTGCGGTACCCCTGGCCCAGCGCCCGGAATTTCCACTCGTCGCGGTGGCGGTACAGCTCGCCGAACAGCAGCGCGTTGATGGCCTTGTCGTCGATGGTCGAGAGGTCGAAGCGAACCAGCTCGGACCCGTCGCGTCGAGCGACCCGGATGTGCGCCGACCGTACGGAGGCGAAGCTGCCGGGGCCACGCACGTCGGGGTCGACGTAGACGATGAACATGATCGTGTCGACGGCCGGTGGCACGTGCGCGAGGTCGACGTCGATCTCGTCGTCGTCGTCGTCGCTGAGGAACGCCACCGAGGCATCGGCCGATTCGATCTGGTTGAAGTAGACGAGGTGCTCGTTCGAGAGAGCTTTGCCATCGGCACCGAGGAGCAGCGCCATGGCCGTCAGTTCGGACTGTGGGCCGCGGCTGGGGATGACATCCCAGCCGAGGCCGACCACGACCTCGTCGAGGCCGGGGTTTTCGGCGGTGAGCGCGGCATTGCCGCCGGCAACGATGCTCGCCATCAGGCGTTCTCGGAGGAGGGCGCGAGCGTGAGCTCGGGTCCGTCGAACTTGGCGGCGAGAAACCGGCCGTGCGTGGACAGCTCGGCGATCGCTCCGGTGCGGATCTGGTTGAGCAGATCGCGGATGGTCTCTTCGAGCAGAGTCAGCTGGTCGACGAGGATCCCGGTGGCCCTGCTCGACTCCCGGCGATCGTCGCTCGGAAGCGCAAGGTAGGTGTGCACCGGCGTCGGCAGATAGTCGCCGACCATCGCGTCGAGCAGGTATCGCTGCTCCGTAGACGCGTCTTCGGAGGCCGCCGCGTCGACGACCACTCCGAGCAGGTCGGCGATCTGGCCGAGCTGCGACGAGACCAGCGTCGGCAGGTCTCGGCCCGACCGACGTACCAGAGCCTGGAAGTCGGCCAGTGCCCGGGCGGTGCGCTGCGCCTCGGTCTCGACGGCCTCGGCGGGTCGGGAGTCGTCGACCGGCACGGCTGGCCGGCCAAAGATCGCCTCGACGAATCGCCGCATCAGCGCCTCACCTCTCTGCCGTCATTTCTCGTGCTGTTCTCTCTTCTGTGCCGGGCCCCTGCGCTGAGTGGACTCTCGGCGACGGGCCGGGCTTCAGGAGCGACCGGTGCCGATGGCGTCGGGCTCCGTGCCCTCGCTCTGCCGGCTGCGCTCGAGATAGGGCCGAGCACGCTGGATACCCGTCTCGAGGGCCGCGACTGTTCCGGCCATGTTCGTGGCCGCCTGGGCGCGGAACGTGTCGATCGAGTCCATCGTCGCGAAGACGTTGTCGAATGCCTTCTGCAGCGTTTCGACACTCACGCCCGAGCTCGATGCCTGCTCGTGAATCCGGGTCGTCTGATCGCGCAGCATCTCGCTCGTCTGCAGGATCATGTTGTTGGTCGTCGTGTTGATGGCGTCGATCTGATCGAGCACCATCTTCTGGTTGGCCAGCGCCTGAGCGACGACGACGGCCGTGCGCAGGGCCGCGATGGTCGTGGTGCGTGCCCGGTCGACGCCCTTGATGAGCTCGACGTTGTTCTTGCGAATGAGGTCCATCGCGAGATAGCCCTGCACCGAGACGGCGAGCTGCGTCAGGATGTCTTGGTGCCTCTGGCGCACGGTGAACAGCACGTCGGATTCGAGCTTCGAGGCCTCGTCGATCTTGCCCGACGAGCGCATCGCGTCGATCTTCTCAACGGTGGCCGCGTCGAGGGCCTTGGCGAATACGGCGTACTCGCTCAGCTGCTGCATCGTCTCCCACAGCTGAACCTTCTCGCCCGCGAGCGACGCGTTGTCTTTGAGGAGCTCGTCTTGACCCGACATGAGCGACTTGATGATCGCGTCGAGCTGGGTCTGAGCCGACTCGTACTTCTGGAAGTACTTCGCCAGCTTGTTGCCACCGGGGATGAAGCCGAGGATCTTGCGACCCACGCCCAGGTCAGCCTGATTCGGCGTGAGGTCTTCGACTGTCGACCGGAGATCACCGAGTGTTGCGGCGACCTTCACCTGCGAGCTCGACCCGCTCCGCTTCGACCCCGCCACGGAGGTCGAGGAGCGTTCCAGCATGCGCGACGAGAACGACCCCGAGGTCGTCATCTCGGTGCTGGCGATCGCGGAGATGCCCTCCACCTTCTCGGTGAACTGCGGGGAACGAGGATCCATGGAAGCCACCTCGGCGACGAACTCTCGCGCCTGCCGCTGAATCTCGGTCTGACGCTCAGCCGGCACGGGAACCATGCCCGGCGCGTCGTCAGCGGTGACGATCTCGGGTGCGTCGGGAGCGCGCAGCACCAGACCGGCTTCGCCGCCGGTGTCTTCAGGGGGAGTGAGGGGAGTGGCCACGGGGGAGTCCTCGTCGAATGGAAGGGATCGGGAATGGGCGGGCGTGTTAGCCCAGGTTGACGCCGAAGTCGGCTGCGATGCCTGCGAGGCCGGTCGTGTAGCCCTGGCCGACGGCCTTGAACTTCCACTCCGAACCGTTGCGGTAGACCTCGGCGAAGACCATCGCGGTCTCGGGCGCCGCGTCTTCGCTCAGATCGAAGCGAACGATCTCGGTGTTGTCTTGGTCGACCACACGGCAGTACGCGGCTCGCACCTGACCGAAGTTCTGGCGACGCTCGTCGGCCTTGTCGATCGAGACCGCGATGACGACGCGCGTCACGTCGGCCTCGACGTTCTTGAGGTCGATCATGATCTGCTCGTCGTCGCCGTCGCCCTCACCCGTCCGGTTGTCGCCCAGGTGCTCGACCGAGCTGTTCGCCGACTTCTTCTGGTTGTAGAAGATGAAGTCGGCGGACGAGCGGACCTTGCCGTCGGCGCCGACGAGCAGGGCGGAAGCGTCGAGGTCGAATTCTTCGCCCGAGGTAGTGCGGGGATCCCAGCCGAGGCCGACGGTGGCGACGGTGAGCCCGGGGCTCGTCTTGGTGAGCGAGAGGTTGTTGCCCTTTTCGAGCGTGAGTCCGGCCATTTCGAATGCTCCTTCGAGGTGCTGATGGTCTGTGTCTCGACGAGCGTCGGATCGCTCGTCGGCCTGAGTGGCTGGTTGGCTGGTGGTGCTTGCCAGAGCTAGTCGAGGACGATGCCGAAATCGGTCGCGATTCCGCGCAGGCCCGTCACATAACCCTGGCCCACGGCCCTGAATTTCCACTCAGCGCCGTTCCGGTAGATCTCGGCGAAAATCATCGCGGTCTCGGCGGCGGCGTCTTCGCTGAGGTCGTACCGGACGATCTCTTGCTGGCTGTCTTCGTTCACGACCCGGCAGAAGGCGTCGCGCACCTGGCCGAAGTTCTGCCCGCGCACGTCTCCCTGGTCGATGGTGACCGTGATGACGATTCGCTGGACGTCGGCCTCGACGAGCGACAGGTCGATGAGGATCTGCTCGTCGTCTCCGTCGCCGAGGCCCGTGCGATTGTCACCCTGGTGGATCACCGACCCATTGGGGGTCTGCAGCTGGTTGTAGAAGATGAAGTCGTCGTTAGACCGCACCTTGCCGTTGGCTCCGATGAGGAGGGCCGACGCGTCGAGGTCGAACTCCGCCCCGCTGGTCGTCCGGGGATCCCACCCGAGGCCGATCATGGCGCGCTTGAGCCCCGGATCCGCTTTCGTCAGAGAGAGGTTGTTGCCCTTGGAGAGCGACAGGCTGGCCATGGTGATCCTTTCGGCGGAAGGGTTCGACTGGTGTGAGGCGGATGCCCGCGCTAGAGCGCCTGGGCGGCCGGGGTGATGAGGTCGAGAACGGAACGCCCGGCGGCACGATTGCCGACGGCCGTGAACTTCCAGCCCGCGCCTTCGCGAGACACCTTCGCCATCACCATCGCCGTGTGCGTACCCGCGTCGGTGAGCTCGAACCGGACGACCTCCGGTGAGCCGGCTGTCGAGTCGTCGACCAGGCGGCAGAACGCGTTCTGCACGAGGTCGAACGTCTGGCCGCTGTAGCTGGAGATGACGAAGACGATCTGGGCGACGGCGGGCGACACCTTCGTGAGGTCGACAAGGATCGTCTCGTCGTCTCCGTCGCCGGCACCCGTGAGGTTGTCGCCGGTGTGCTGAGCGGAGCCGTCGGTGCTCTTGAGCTGCTTGAACCAGATCTTGTCGAGCGGCTGCCCGGCCTGGTCGAAGTAGATGGCCGACGCGTCGAGGTCGACTTCGGCGGCCTTGCCGCGGCCGAAGAGACCACGCTTGACGGGTGCCGCGCTGTCCCAGCCGAGGCCCATGCGGACTTTGCTGAGAGCACCGCCGTCGGACTTCGTGAGTGACAACGACTGACCCTTGGAGAGGCTCAAACCCATGACGTGATCTCCTTCGATTGGTGGTGCGGGGGAGTTGGCGGTCGGCCGACCGGATGTTCGACTAGACGGAGACGGACTCGACCGGGTGGTCGGCCGCCTCGGCGAGGCGTCTGTTGCGCATCACCGAAGTGATGAACGCGGCGAGGATGAAGAGGACTCCGATGAGGCCGGTGACCACTTCGCTGACCTCGGTGGTGATCGTGACGAGCAGGATCACCGAGAGGGCACCGATCGCCCAGTGGGCGCCGTGGTCGAGGTAGACGAATTCGTCGAGTGTGCCCTGACGGACGAGGAACACCGTCAGCGACCGGACGAAGATGGCGCCGATGAGGCCGAGACCCAGGGCGATGATGATCGGATCGGACGTGATGGCGAACGCCCCGATGACACCGTCGAAAGAGAACGACGCGTCGATCACCTCGAGGTAGAGGAACAGGAGGAACGCGGCCTTGCCGACGACCTTGCCGAGTTCGCGATTGCCTCCGCCGACCTTGGCGGCCCGCTTGTCGATGGAATCGGCGTCGAGTTCGCTCTCACCGTTCTCTTCTTCGACCTCATCGTCACCGACGTCGAAGAGATCGCCGAGCCCGTTGACCAGGAAGTAGAGGATCATTCCGGCGATACCGGCGATGAGCACGATCGTCTGCTTGTCGCCTGCGGCCAACGACGCGGCGACCAGACCTGCGAGCCCGACGATGACCGAGGCGGCGTTGATCTGGCCGATTTTGGCCAGGGGCTTCTCGAGGAAGCCGATCCAGCGGATCTCGCGCTTCTCGAACATGAAGTCGAGGAAGATCATCAGCAGGAAGATGCCACCGAACGCGGCGATCTGCGGGTGGGCGTCGTGGAGGATGTACGCGTACGTGCCGGGTGTCTCGATCGACCCCTTTTCGAGCGCCAGCTTGACGGCCTCGACCGGGTTGAGGCCCGAGGTGACGGACACGATGACGAGGGGGAACAGGATCCGCATGCCGAGGACGGCGATGAGGATGCCGACCGTCAGGAAGATGCGCTGCCAGAACGGGCTCATGCGCTCGAGGATGCGAGCGTTGACGACCGCGTTGTCGAAACTGAGACTGATCTCGAGAACACCCAGGATCGCCGCCAGGGCGAGGGCCGATGGCCCGCCGTAGAGGAATGCGATGGCCAGGGCGAGGACGGTGATCACGAGCGACCAACCGAAGGTCTTCAGGAACAAGGCTTGTGGCCCCCAAGGGATCGCGCTGCTGTCGGAACGTATTTCGCTCCTACATCGATATTACTGAACCGCGTCTGAGAGACGCGAGCCGTCTAGCGGGACGGCCAGGAACCGGACGCCGTGAAGGTGGGGTCGGTGCGCCGCTTGAACTCTTGGAAACTGGCCGCCTGGTCACGACACCAGCCCACCTGCAGGGTGTGGAGGTCGGGTGCCGGCACGTCGAGCGTGGCCTGGTGTTTGCGGGCCATGGCCTGCGCGACGCGACCGGCAGCGACCGCGTCCGCACCGGCGTCGTGGGCGTCGGTCAGCGAGACCTCGTAGAACTGGGCGGCCGCCTCGAGCGTGCGCTTGCCCTTGCGGTACTTGTCGACGGCCTTGTCGATCACGAGCGGATCGACGACGCACCCGTCGACCAGGGCGTCGGCCAGTGGCTCGAGACCGTGGCGACGAGCCTCCCGGTCGAGCACGGTGAGGTCGTAGGGGGCGTTGTAGATGACGAGGGGGATGCCCCGCAGGAAGACGGCGCGAAGAGCCGCGATGATCTCGGCGACGACCTCGACCGCGGGCCGCCCCTCGGCCCGCGCGCGCTCGGTCGTGATGCCGTGCACGGCGGAAGCCTGCGACGGGATCTCGACGCCGGGGTCGGCGAGCCATTTGCCAGCGGCGATCGACGCCCCGGTCGAGTCGATCACGCCGACGTGCGCCGTGACGATGCGCGCCGTCTCGACGTCGATGCCCGTGGTCTCGAGGTCGAACACCCCTAGGCCGTCCCACCAGCGGACGGGGACAGGTCCGATCTCCACGTCTCCGTCGACCGCACCGACGGCGGCACCGGCTTCGTCACTCGAACCGGAACCGTCGATCGCTGCATCACTCACGCGAGAAGCCTAGAGCCAGCCACCGTCAGCCCTGGGCAGACACCGCCGCCTGGTCATCCGTGGTCGCGGTATCGGGCCCACCGACGTGCAGCCAGAAGAACGCCTGGGTGCCGAGAGTGAGTGTGACTTCGCCCTTCTCGTCGAACGACGGGAACTGCCCCCCGCCGAACAAGTCGAACAGCGTCCGGCCCGCGAACTGCGGCGCCGAGACTGTGACCGAGGTCGGGTTGTGCGCGAACGAGAACACGCAGAGGATGTCTTCCGCCGAGTCGCCGAACTGCGTTCCCGATCCGGCGTACGAGCGCACGAAGGCGAGCGTCGACTCGTGGTTGGTCGGAAGCACGTCGAGGGTGCCGAGCCCGAAGGTCGGGTGCGCCTTCCGCACGTGGATCACGTTGCGGATCCAGTGCAGCAGCGACCGCGACTGCGCGAGCTGGCTCTCGACGTTCACGAGCGTGTAGTTGTACACGAGCGACTGGATCGTCGGCAGGTAGAGCTTTCCCGGGTCGGCGGTGGAGAACCCGGCGTTGCGGTCGGGCGTCCACTGCATCGGTGTGCGCGAGGCATCGCGGTCGTTGAGCCAGATGTTGTCGCCCATGCCGATCTCGTCGCCGTAGTAAAGGAACGGCGAACCCTTGAGGGCGAAGAGGAGGGCGTGGGCGAGCTCGAGCTCGGCGCGCGAGTTGTCAAGGAGCGGAGCGAGGCGCCGCCGGATCCCGATGTTCGATCGCATTCTCGGGTCGTAGGCGTACCAGCCGTACATGGCCTGGCGGTACTCCTCGCTGACCATCTCGAGGGTCAGCTCGTCGTGGTTGCGGAGGAACACCCCCCAGCCGGCGCTCTCGGGCACGTCGGTCGTCTCGGAGAGGATGCGGGTCAGCTCGCCGGCATCCTGCGAGCGCAGCGAGTAGAAGATGCGCGGCATGACCGGGAAGTCGAAGGCCATGTGGCATTCGGGCTCGTCTTCGGTGCCGAAGAAGGCGGCGACCTCGCGGGGCCACTGGTTGGCCTCGGCGATCATGATGCGTCCGGGGTACTCCTCGTCGATCATGGCGCGGAGCTTCTTAACGAACTCGTGCGTGGCCGGCTCACCCTCGCCGTTGCCCTCTTCGGACTGATACAGGTAGGGGATCGCATCCAGTCGGATCCCGTCGACTCCGAGGTCGAGCCAGTGCCGGATGACGTCGTAGATCGCCTCGTGCACCTTCGGGTTCTCGTAGTTGAGGTCGGGCTGGTGCGAGAAGAAGCGGTGGAAGAAGAATTGGCGGCGGACGGGGTCGAACGTCCAGTTGCTCTCTTCGGTGTCGACGAAGATGATTCGGATGTTCTCGTACTTCTCGTCGGTGTCGCTCCAGGTGTAGAAGTCGCCGTAGGGACCGTCGGGGTCTTCTCGCGACTGCTGGAACCAGTCGTGCGCGTCGGAGGTGTGGTTGATCACCATGTCGATCACGATGCGCATGTTGCGCTCGTGCGCCTTGGTGACCAGGTCGCGGAACTCGTCGAGCGTGCCGAACTCGGGCAGGATCGCCTTGTAGTCGGAGATGTCGTAGCCACCGTCGCGGAGGGGCGACTGGAAGAAGGGCGGCATCCAGAGCGCGTCGATGCCGAGCCACTGGAGGTAGTCGAGCCGCGACGATAGACCGGCTATGTCGCCCGCGCCGTCACCGTTGCTGTCGACGAACGAGCGGACCATCACCTCGTAGAAGACGCTTCGTCGATACCACTGCGGATCGAGGGTGAGTCCGGGCGTTTGGATGGGGGCAGTAAAGCTCACCGTTCTCCTTGCGACTGTGCGGGTTGGGCTGACCGGGTATCGGCACGCGAACGCGTTTGCAGCGGTCCTTCTACTCTAGGGCGGGCGGTCGCCCACCCGCCCAAACTCGCCCACTCGCCGAAACTCGCCTGCCTAGACTGAACGCGTGCCTGAACCGAGAGTCCCCTCGCCCTACGCCGACCGGCTCGGAGCCATTCCTACCGAGCGGGGCCTCGTCGAGGTCGGGGGTCGAGCCGCGCACTACTGGGTGTATGGCGATGTCGCCGCGCCGACCACGATCGTGGCGGTCCACGGCTTCCGCGGCGACCATCACGGCCTCGAACCCGTCGTCGCCTTCCTCGCGGGGCCCGATGCTCCCGGCGAGCGCGTCCGGGTGATCTCGCCCGACCTGCCGGGCTTCGGCGAGTCCGAGGCACTGACGGGTCGCGAGCACAGCGTCGCCACCTACGCCGAATGGCTCCGCGGTTTCCTCCGTGCTCTCGACCTCGGCCCCGAGACGGTCCTGCTCGGTCACTCCTTCGGGTCGATCGTGTCGAGCGCCGCGTGCGCCTCGGGGCTCGACGTCGCGAAGCTGATCCTCGTCAACCCGATCGCCGCTCCCGCGCTCTCTGGGCCCCGCGGCGTGCTGACGAGGCTCGCCGTCTTCTACTACTGGGCAGGCGCGCGGCTGCCTGAGCGGGCGGGGTATCGGATCCTCGGCTCCCGTCTCGTGACCCGGATCGCGAGTCTCGCCATGGTCAAGACCAAGCAGAGCGCTCTGCGGGCCTGGGTGCACGACCAGCACGACGTCTACTTCTCGCGATTCGCCTCGAGGCAGGTGGTGCTCGAGGCGTTCCAGGCATCGGTGTCGAGCGACGTGTCGACGTACGCGCGCGACATCCGCGTCCCGGTTCTGCTGGTGGCCGCGGACCGCGACGACATCACGGCGCTGCCCGCGCAGTACGAGCTGCAGACCCTGTTCGCCGACGCCCAGCTCGACGTGATCCGCGGGGTCGGGCACCTGATCCACTACGAGAAGCCCCGCGAGGCGGCGGTCGCGATCCAGGACTTCCTCCGATGACCCGCGCCTCCACCGCTCCGCTCCACCTCGTCGTCGACTGCCGCTACGTGCGGGTGGGTCGGCACGACGGCATCAGCCGATTCACGGCCGGGGTGGCATCGGCTCTCGTTCCGCTGGCGCGTACCGCAGGGCACGACGTGACGCTGCTGGTCAACGACGTCCGTCAGCTCGACAAGCTGCCCGAGGCGCCCCACCAGCTCGTCAGCGCCCCCACGAGCCCGAGAGAACCCCTGGTGGCCCTCCAGGTCAACCGGCTGAAGCCCGGTGTCGTGTGGTCGCCCATGCAGACGATGGGCTCGTTCGGGCGCCGATACCGGCTCGTGCTGACCCTGCACGACCTCATCTACTACACCAACCGCACACCCCCGCCCGAGTTCGCGCTGCCGATCCGTTTGCTCTGGCGGCTCTACCACCTCGCCTGGTGGCCGCAGCGGCTGCTTCTGAACCGGGCCGACGAGATCGTGACCGTCAGCGAGACCACCGCGGCCGAGATCGCGGCACACCAGCTCACGTCGAAGCCGGTGACGGTGGTGTACAACGCGGCCGACCCGCAGACGGCGGAACCGAGGATCCAGCCCACCGCCCGCAACCTGGTCTACATGGGCAGCTTCATGCCTTACAAGAACGTCCGGTCGCTCGCCCGAGCCCTGCTCCGCCTCGACGGGTACCGCCTGCACCTCATGAGCCGGGTCTCCGACCGCGAGCGCGACGAGCTCGAACGCCTCGCCCCACCCGGGTCACTGGTGTTCCACGACGGGGCGAGCGACGAGGAGTACCGAGACGTGCTGCTGGGCGCCACGGCGGTCGTCACAGCCTCGAAGGCCGAGGGCTTCGGCATTCCGGTCATCGAGGGCATGGCACTCGGAACCCCCGCTGTCGTCAGCGACATCCCGATCTTCCGTGAGGTCGGCGGGGAGGCGGCGCTCTACTTCGACCCCGACTCGCCGGCGTCGATCGCGGACGCCGTGCTGAAGCTGGCCGAGCCGGGGGAGTGGGCGCGTCGCTCCGAAGCGTCGGTCACGCAGGCCGCCCTGTTCAGCTGGGAGTCGTCGGCGACGACGCTGCTCGAGGCGCTGGAGCGGGTCGGTCGACGCTAGCCCGGCAGCGAGCTGACGCGGATCGGCCGAACCGACGCGGCGCGCCACGTCGCTCTGGCCGATCCGCGTCGGATCGCGGCCCGCGTCAGGCGTCGGCGCGACCCTCGAGCGCGTTCTGGTACTCGAACGAGTAGCGGCCCGCGGCCTCCGACTCGACCTCGATCGGATCGTCGAACGCGATCAGCGACAGGGCGCCGTCGATCACATCGAACGAGTGGATCGACCCGTTGCGGATCGGCACCGAACGATCGGCCGACGTCTCGGGTGAGATGTGGTTGACGATGGCGCGGATCACGGCGCCGTGTGTCGCAACCACGACGGTCTCTCCGGGGTGACGCTCGGCGATCCCCAGCAGGGCGGCCTCGACCCGGGCGCGAAGCACACTGCGACGCTCCCGACCGGGCACCGGCGCATCATCGGGAAAATGCAGCGCGATGTCTTCGAACGTGAACCCCTCGGCCTCGCCGTAGTTCCGTTCGATCATTCCGGGGTCGATCTCGGGCTCGGCGAGCCCGAGGTGGCTCGCAATGATCGAACCCGTCTCGAGCGCACGGGAGAGCGGGCTCGCGACGACGCGGTCGAACGAGCGGCGAGAGAGCAGGCGGGCGGTGTCGAGGGCTTGGGCCCGGCCCGTGTCGTTCAGGGGGATGTCGGTCGAGCCCTGGATCCTTCGCGTCCTGTTCCAGTCGGTCTCACCGTGGCGGACGAGGTAGAGCCGTGTCATGGGGGAGTCCTTCGTGTCGGCGAGGCCGTGCAACCACCCCTCGACGGGACTACGCGTCGATGAGCCGCTCGGCCAGGGCTGCCAGCGTCTCTGACGCGCCGGCACTCAGCTTAACCACGGCGCGGGCATCGCCCTTCGTGACGCCCCGGTTGACGATGACGACCGGGGCCTTCTTGCGGAGGGCCGTCTCGAGCAGTCGAATGCCGGAGTTGACCACGAGGCTCGACCCCGCGATGACGAGAGCGTCAGCCGACTGCACCATCGCCCGGGCCTCGGCGAACCTCTCGACCGGTACGAACTCGCCGAAGAACACCACGTCGGGCTTCAGCACGCCCGAGCACACGGTGCAGACCGGCAGCACGAAGGCGTCGATGTCGTCGACGTCGACATCGCCATCGGGGTTCAGGCGGATCTTGTCGGGACGCTCGAGCCAGGGATTCGCTTCGGCCATGCGCTGCGCGACCGTCTCGCGCGCGAACGCCTGACCGCAGGTGAGGCAGACGACCCGGTCGACGGTGCCGTGCAGATCGACGACACGCGAGGATCCCGCCCGCAGGTGCAGCCCGTCGACGTTCTGCGTGACGACACCGTTGGTGACACCGGCCTGCTCCAGTGCGGCGAGCGCGCGGTGGCCGTCGTTCGGGCGGGAGGCGGCGAAGTGGCGGTAGCCGAGGTGGCTGCCGGCCCAGTAGCGCTTCTGGAAGTCGGTATCGCCCTTGAACTGCTGGAAGGTCATCGGGCGACGAACCGGCGCGCCCTCGCCGCGGTAATCCGGGATCCCCGAATCGGTCGACACCCCCGCGCCCGTGAGCACTGCGAGGCGGCGCCCCCGGAGGACGCGCACGGCCTCATCGAGCGTGGCTGCTCCGTCGGTCGAGCTGTCGGGCGTGGCGGCTTGCGCCATAGGTGGGGCTCCTCAAAGGCGGGTGACGTTAGCCTAAACGCGTTCTCTTGCCGTTTTGTTTCCGGGAGCCCTCCTTGCGCGTCACCCGCATCACCGACCTCGACTCCGCCGAGCTCGCCGACTACTCCCGCCTCACCGACGTGGCCCTGCGCCGCAAGACCGAGCCCGAGGGCGGCCTGTACATCGCCGAGTCGTCGAAGGTCATCGCGCGCGCTCTCGCTGCCGGCCACGTGCCCCGGTCGGTCCTCCTGAGCGAGAAGTGGCTGGCCGACATCGAGCCGCTCGTGGCCGACTACGACGGGCCGATCTTCGTCGGTGAGTCCGACGTGCTCGAACGACTGACCGGCTTCCACCTGCACCGTGGGGCGCTCGCCGCAATGCACCGCCCCGAGCTCCCGAGCGTCGAGTCGGTGCTCGAGGGCGCCCGGCGCGTCGTCGTGCTGGAAGACATCGTCGACCACACGAACGTCGGGGCCATCTTCCGCGCCGTAGCGGGGCTCGGGGCCGACGCCGTCCTCGTCACACCCCGTTCGGCCGATCCGCTGTACCGTCGCAGCGTCCGCGTCTCGATGGGCACGGTGCTGCAGGTGCCCTGGACCAGGTTGCCCGACTGGCCGGAGGGGGCGGACGTGCTCCGCAGCGCCGGCTTCGAAATCGCCGCCCTGGCGCTCAGCGACGACGCGGTGACCCTCGACGAGTACGCCGCTCGGGCTCCCGAGAAGATCGCGATGCTGTTCGGCACCGAGGGTGACGGGCTGTCGCACCGGGCGCTCGAGGCCGCGACAACGGTCGTCACGATCCCCATGCTCCACGGCGTCGACAGTCTGAACGTCGCCGCGGCCTCGGCGGTCGTGTTGTGGGCACTGCGTCCAGGCGCGGCGCGGCCCGGGGCCCAGGCGTGAGCCGGGGAGCGCGGGGCCGCGGGTCGGCGCGTCGTCCGCACTACGTGAGGCGCCGTATCCTGACGATTCTCGCCCTGGCCGTCGTCGTAGCAGTCGGCGTCTACGTTCCGGCCACGCTGCTCGCCCCGATCGCTCCGGCCTCGGCGACCGTCACGAAATTCACCGCACCGGCCGAGAAATCACTGTCGCTGTCGTTCCCGTCGTACGGCGCGACCGCCGTCGAGGCCGTCGGCTTCACCGACAGCCTGAAGACCTCGGGCGATGCCAAGCCACGCTCGATCGCCTCCATCTCGAAGATCGTCACCGCACTCGTGGTGCTCGACAAGAAGCCCCTCGACGGCTCTCAGGGCCCCAAGATCACGTTCACGGCCTCCGACCACGCGCTGTATGCGCGCTACCTGGCCCAGAACGGCGAGGTGGCCGACATGCCGACGGGTCTGACGCTGACCGAACGGCAGACTCTGCAGGTCGCCCTGATCAAGTCGGCCAACAACTACGCGAGCGCCCTCGCCTACTGGGCCTACGGCTCCAACGACGCCTTCGTCGACGCCGTCTCTGCCTGGCTGAAGAAGAACGGCCTCGACCACACCCGACTCGTCGAGCCGACCGGCCTCAGCGCCGCGAACCAATCGACGGCGACCGATCTCGTGAAGATCGGAAAGCTCGCTCTCGCCAACCCCGACGTGGCGAAGATCGTGTCGACGAAGTCGGTCGAGATACCGACGGTTGGCACGGTCGAGAACTCCAACAAGCTGCTCGGCATCGACTCGGTCGTCGGAATCAAGACCGGCACCCTCGACGAGGCCGGCGCCTGCCTGCTCTTCGCCTCGCGCGAGACCATCGAGGGCAAAGAGGTCACCGTCATCGGCGTGATGCTCGGCGGAGTCGACCACGACTCACTCGACGCCGACATCCAGAAGCTCCTGGCGAGCGTGAAGTCGGGGTTCCAGACCGTGACGGCCGTCACCGAGGGCACCGCCTTCGGCACCTACGCGACCGAGTGGGGCGCGAATGCGCACGCCGTGGCCTCGAAGACGGTGTCGAAGCTCGTCTACGGCAAGGCAACGGTGAGAGCCGTCCCGTCGCTCGACCCCGTCACGGAGGCGTCGACCGGAGACCGGGCCGGAACACTCGAGGTCACCATCGGCGAGACGACGACGACCGTGCCGCTCGAGCTCGACCACCCGATTCCGGCGCCCGACGCGTGGTGGCGGCTGACGAACCCGTCGTTGGTCTTCTAGCCGCGCTACGGGGCGTCGCGGCCGTGGCCGGGAACTGACCTCGCGCGGATCGGCCGATGTCACAGCGCCGCGGCGCACGAGGTTGGCCGAAAGTCGTCAGGTCGCGAGGCTGGTCGCTGGTCGCTGGTCGCTGGTCGCCGGTCGCTGGTCGCAGCCGGTGGCGACTGCTCGCGCCTACTGCTCCCGGTTCGTGCTCTCGCGGTACAGCACCGCGACAGCCTCCGGCCGCTTCGGCCCGAGCCCGTCGCCCGACGACTGGTGGCGCACCCGGCGCAGCACCCACGGCACCAGGTACTCGCGCGCCCAGCCCATGTCTTCGCGGCGGGCCTCGCGCCACAGGCGACGATCAGGATCCGGCAGCACGTACTCCTGCAGATCGTTCTCGACAGCCAACGACGCCAGGACCATCCGGGCGATCCGGTGGTGCCCAAGAGGAGAGAAGTGCAACCGATCGGGAGCCCACATGCGGCTGTCGGCGAGCTCGCGAAGAGCCCACATGTTCGCGACGACGGCGTCGTGCCGGAGAGCGATGGCCTGCACGTTCTCGTTGTAGATCGCGACCTTGCCGCGAATGCGCCCGAGCACGGGAGTAGCCCCGATGTCGGGCCCGTTGAAGAGCACGACCGTCGCCCCCTGAGATGACAGCGTCGCGACGAGACCCTCGAGTCGGGAGGCGACCTCATCGGGGTCGGTGCCGGGGCGGATGATGTCGTTGCCGCCGGCCGAGACCGTGATGAGGTCGGGCCGGAGGTCGAGCGCGGCCTGGGCCTGCTCGTCGATAATCTGCTGCAGCAGCCGCCCGCGGATGGCGAGGTTGGCGTACGCGAAGTCGTCGACCGTCGACCCGAGCACCTCTGCGACGCGGTCGGCCCAGCCTCGATGCCCGCCGGTCGACCCCGGATCCGGGTCGCCGATTCCCTCGGTGAAGGAGTCGCCGATCGCGACGTAGCGGGACCACGGGTGGGCTTGTGTCATGCAACCACCGTAGCGTTGTCGTATGGCGACCATCGCGGATCCTTCTGCCCTTCTCGACGACGACCTGCTCGAGCGATTCCGCGCGCGAGCGGCCGGCTACGACGAAGCCAACGCGTTTCCGCACGACGACTTCGACGAGCTCGCCGCGCTGGGGTACCTCAAGGCGGCCGTCCCGCGCGAACTCGGCGGCCTCGGGCTCGGCGTGGAAGCGATCGCCGCCCTCCAGAGCCGACTCGCCACCGCGGCGCCCGCGACCGCACTGGCGGTCAACATGCACCTCGTCTGGACAGTCACCGCGGCACTGCTCGCGGCCCGCGGCGACGACTCCCTGCGGCTCGTGCTCGACGACGCGGCCGCCGGAGAGATCTTCGCGTTCGGAGTCAGCGAGCCCGGCAACGACCTCGTGCTCTTCGACTCGGTGACGACGGCCACCCCGACCGGCGACGGCGGATACACGTTCACCGGCACCAAGATCTTCACCTCGCTCTCTCCGGTCTGGACGAGGCTCGGCGTCTTCGGTCGAAACGACGAGGATCCGGCGGCGCCCTCGATCGTGCACGGCTTCCTCCGCCGCGCCGACGGCGGCCACGAATCGCTCGACGACTGGGACACCGTCGGCATGAGGGCGACGCAGAGCCACACGACGCGGCTGGTCGAGGCCCCGGTGGCCGCATCGCGGGTGGTGCGGATCCTTCCGGTCGGCCCCTCCGCCGACCCGTTCGTCTTCGGCATCTTCGCGGCGTTCGAGACACTGATCGCCGCCGTCTACCGCGGGATCGCCCGGCGCGCCCTCGACCTCGCGGTGGGTTCCGCCCTCGCCCGTGACTCGCGCCGCACCGGGCTGCCGACGTCGAGCGACCCCGTCGTACGGTGGCGGATCGCCGACGCCGCCATCGACCTCGACGGACTCGAACCCCAGGTCGACCGGATCGCCGCCGACCTCGACGGGCTCGTGGACCACGGTGTCGACTGGTTCCCGAAGCTCGTCGGGCTGAAAGTCCGGGCGACCGAAACGGCGGCCCGGGTGGTCGACCGCGCCGTGACGGTGGCCGGCGGATCCTCGTTCCGGTCGACTTCGGAACTCGGACGGCTCTACCGCGACGTGCTGGCAGGGCGATTCCACCCGTCGTCGAGCGACTCGGCGCACGCGACGGTGGCGGCGCGCTGGTTGGGGCCCGTCGGCTGAGCTCGTGCTTGTCGTCCCCCCTGCCGAATTTGAAGGAGAAACCGGAGCGCCGGGGCTCTCGATCGGCATGTCGTCGTCGGCGTGCGGGCGTTTCTCCTTCAAATTCGGGCGCAGGATCCGAGGCGGCCCCGTTCGAGGATCGGATGTCAGTGGCCCGTGTGAGGATTGCCCCCGGAGGTGATCGATGAGCAAGCAAGACGGCAGCGGGCGTCAGGTCACGGCTGAGCCCACTGACGATGCGACCGCGACGATCTTCCACGTCGATATGGACGCCTTCTTCGCGTCGGTCGAGCTTCTCGAGCGGCCGGAGCTTCGCGGCCTACCGGTCGTCGTCGGCCATCGATCCCAGCGTTCAGTCGTCACGGCCGCCACTTACGAGGCCCGTAAATACGGCGTCAACTCGGCTATGCCCATGGCGATCGCCCTCCGCAAGTGCCCCCACGCGATCATCCTGGAGCCGCATTTCGAGCGGTACAAGCACTACTCGCAGCAGGTCATGTCGATGTTCGACGACGTCACCCCCCTGGTCGAACGACTCGGAATCGACGAGGCATTCCTCGACGTGCGCGGCTCGCTGCGCCTGCTCGGCACGCCGTACGAGATCGCGACGCGACTGCGCCAGCGGGTGCACGCCGAGACGGGTCTGCACTGCAGCATCGGTATCGCCTCGACCAAATTCGTCGCCAAACTCGCGTCGAGCGTCGCCAAGCCCGACGGGCTGCTGCTGGTGCCGCATCGCGAGACCCTGGCGTTTCTGCATCCGCGGCCGATCAGCGCGCTGTGGGGCGTCGGCGGGCGTACCGAAGAAGTGCTCCGGGGCTACGGGCTGGCAACGATCGGCGACGTCGCGGCGGCTCCTCTCGACATGCTGGTGAGGGCCATCGGAGCGGCGGGCGGTCAGAAGATCCACGAGCTCGCCTGGGGCCGCGATCCTCGGCACGTGACGACCGAGAGCGAAGAGAAGAGCGTCGGCCACGAGGTCACGTTCGAGTCGAACGTCGGCGACGCCGACCGCATTCGCAGCGAACTCCTCCGACTGAGCGACCAGGTCGGCCGACGGCTGCGAGCGGCCGGAGCGACGGGTCGAACCGTCGTGCTCAAACTGCGCTTCGGCGACTTCGAGACGATCACCCGCTCCAAGACGCTTGCCGAGCCGACCGACCTGGGGCGGCGTATCTACGAGGAGGTCCGCGGAGTGTACGAGACGAGCGGGCACGCCGGCTCGCTCTCGCGGCACCCCACGCCACTCCGGCTCGTGGGGGTGCGCATGGAACAGCTCGCCTTCGAGGGGTCGTCGGGCGGCGCCGTAGGCCTGTGGGACGACGATGCCGACTGGCGCGAGGCCGAGACCACGATGGACGCGCTCCGAGCTCGCTTCGGGCCCGGCAGTGTCACAAGCGCGAGCCTGCTCGGGGGCTCGACCAAGCGCATCTCGCGCGGCGACCGCGACACGAACGGCGCCGCCCAGCGAGGGGCCTCGGCTACCGATGCGTCGTAGGCGGCTCCCGGTGACGACTAAAATCGGAGAGAAGTGAGTATCGCCACCGCACCAGACCCCGACGAGCCCCGCGGCTCGACCTTCGACGAACCCGGCGCATCCGGGCCGCAGCCCGCTGAGGCCGCGCCGACTGGCTCCGCGCTTGCCGGGCCCGAGCCCACCGGCTCTGCCCTCGCCGGGCCGGAGCCCACTGGCTCTACCTCTTCCGGGCCGGAGCCCACTGAAATCGGGCGGGCGGCCGCCGAACACCTGTCGCCGGCCTTCCCCGAGCGAGCTGCCTGGGGCACCGCGGGCAAACTCCGCGCGTGGCAGGCCGAGGCCCTCGAGAAGTACTTCGCCGCTGAGCCCCGAGACTTCCTCGCCGCCGCGACCCCCGGGGCCGGTAAGACGACATTCGCTCTGCGCCTCGCCACCGAGCTTCTCTCGCGCGGCGACGTCGATCGCATCGTCGTCGTCGCCCCCACCGAGCACCTCAAACGCCAGTGGGCCGATGCGGCGGATCGCGTCAACCTCCGCCTCGATCCGATGTTCAAGAACGCCGATGTCACCTTCGGTCGGCACTACCACGGCGTCGCCATCACCTATGCGCAGGTGGGCATGAAGCCCGAGGTGCTGAAAAGGATCACCGAGACAGGCCGCACTCTCGTGATTCTCGACGAGGTGCATCACGGCGGCGACGCCCTTACCTGGGGTGACGGAATCCGCGAGGCCTTCGGCAAGGCGACCCGGCGACTCTCGCTGACCGGAACCCCGTTCCGCTCCGACACTGCGCCGATCCCGTTCGTGCAGTACGCCCCCGACGAGCACGGCATCCGCACCTCTCAGTCCGACTACTCGTACGGTTACGGCCGTGCTCTCGCTGACGGCGTCGTCCGGCCCGTGCTCTTCATGGCCTATGCCGGAGCCATGCGCTGGCGCACCCGCATGGGCGACGAGATGAGCGCTACTCTCGGCGAGCACGTCACCAAAGACATCACCGCCCAGGCCTGGCGAACCGCATTGTCACCGCAGGGCGACTGGATCGCGTCTGTGCTCTCGGCCGCCGACAAGCGTCTCACCGAGGTGCGCCGCGGCGTCGCCGACGCGGGTGGGCTCGTCATCGCGACCGACACCACCGCCGCCCGCGCCTATGCGTCCATCCTCACCAAGATCACGGGTGAGCGGCCCACCGTCGTCCTCTCCGACGAGAAAGCGTCGAGCGACCGCATCGGCGCCTTCTCCTCCTCCGACTCGCGCTGGATGGTCGCCGTCCGCATGGTGTCCGAGGGCGTCGATGTGCCACGCCTCGCGGTCGGCGTCTATGCCACGTCCGCTTCCACGCCCCTCTTCTTCGCCCAGGCCGTTGGGCGTTTCGTCCGAGCTCGTCGTCGCGGCGAAACGGCGTCGATCTTCCTCCCGAGCGTGCCCGGGTTGATGGCGTTGGCCGGGCAGCTCGAACTCGAACGAGACCACGCTCTCGACCGGCCGACCAACGCCGACGACGGCATCTTCACTTCCGAGGAAGACGCGATGGTCGCCGAGGCCAACCGCGAAGAGAAGGCGTCGAGCCTCCTCGAGCAGCAGCCTTTCGAAGCTCTCGACGCGCAGGCCAACTTCGACCGGGTCCTCTACGACGGCGGTGAGTTCGGCACGGCAAGCGAGGTGGGCAGTCTCGAAGAGCTCGACTTTCTCGGCATTCCCGGACTGCTCGAGCCCGACCAGGTGCGAGAGCTCCTCCGTCAGCGCCAGGCGACTCAGGCCGGCCGCTCGAAGCGTCAGCCCAAGACCGGCCTGCCCACCGTGGTCGAGGAGCCATCGCGCCCCCTCTACATGACCATCAAAGAGCAGCGTCAAGAGCTCAGCCGCCTCGTGTCGATCTGGTCGCGCCACTCCAACGAGCCGCACGGGGTCATCCACGCTGAACTCCGCCGCGTGTCGGGTGGCCCGTCGGTGGCCCAGGCCAGCACCGAGCAGATCCAGAAGCGGATCGACGTGCTCCGCGGCCGCATCGGCAACCGCAAATAGCGCGCCGCTGCGGTGGCTCGCGGCTCGCGGCTCGCGGCTCGCGGCTATCTAGTCGCGTTTCGCGGGTTTAGTCGCGCTATATCGCGACTAAACCTGCGATTTGCGACTAATTGCGCCAGATAGCAGCGTCGGCGGCGCTTGCCAGCCGCAGCCCGCCTCGCGGTTACGCATCGCTAACCGAAATCTGCATCGCTTACCTAAAGATCGGTGTGCGATGCGTGATTCGGTTAGCGATGCAACAAACAGCCGGCACCGAGGCCGCGAGTAGCCAGCAGACGGCAAAGACCGACGACCCACACCCACTGCCTAGGCCGCCACCCGGCACCCGGCACCCGGCACCAGCTAAAATCGACGCGTGCTCGACGAAAGCGGCCCCGGAAGCTGGCTCGTCCGCGCCCACGACGATGCGCCACCCGAAGCCCTCGTCGAGAGGTTCGCCTCCGGCTACCGGCTGACGAGTTGGTCGCTCACCGAAAGCGAGCAAGAAAACCTCGGCGTCTACACCTCGGCTGCCCACGCCGAGACGGCGTGGTGGCGCCACCTCGACGGTTCCGACTCCTAGCGGCAGCCGCTCGGCCCCTTAGTGCAAGAGGCGAGACGACTCAGCTCGCGCGAGAACACCTCACCCGCACCCAACGCGACGGACTCCACGCGGCTCACGCCGACTCACGAGCCGACGCACCCATCGACGCACTAACGACGCACCCACCGGCACACCGCCCGGCACCGGCTCGCCGCGGCTCTTCTCCTCCCGCGCGATCTCGGCCCTCGCCTACTCAGCCGTCGCCAACACCGGGCAGGTCACGCACCGTGTCTCGTAGCGCGGAAGCTCGGCGCCGGGAACGAGCGTGTCGATGTCGGCCGCCTCGAAGCCCGCGTGGCCGGACTCGTGGCAGACGTAGGCGGCCCGCACTGTAAAGCCGGTGCGATCGCCGCAGGTCAGCAGGTGTTCGAGCCACGAGACATCGTCGCGGTCAAGCACGGCTGCGCCAGGCCGTTCGAGTACGAAGACGTACGACACCGCGTGGAACTCGTCGCGGATCGAGCGGAGGAGCTCGACGAGACCCTCACCGTCCGCACCGCCCGTGGCGTCGGGCCCGCCCCAGAGGGGGAGATCGCCGATCGGCACCATGACCGGCATTTGCACGTCATCGCCGTCGAGGAGCAGGAGCCAGAGCTGACGCTGCGTCGCGCAGGGGATGAGTTGCCGGATGCGCTCATCGAGGTCGGCCCGAGTGCGGAGCTCGCGATGCGAGTCGAGCACTTCGGTCGAGGGCGGGCAGGGGCAGGTGGTGGACGGAGCATCGGTTGAAGTGGTCGTTGTCATGCGAAGAGCATCGTGCAGATGCCCCGACGCTCGCCGGCGTTATCCACAGCCCCGTCGGATCCTCGGCCCGGACCGAGACGAGGAGACCAAGACCAAGACCAAGACCAAGCCCAAGCCCAAGCCCAAGCCCAAGACCAAGCCCAAGCCCAAGCCCAAGCCCAAGCCCAAGAGAAACCGAGACCGCTATCGGGCGATCGAGCCCTCGTCCAGTGCCGACACGGCCCGACGAAGAATGGTCGACGACGTCGACATCGTGTACGGGAAGTACACGACCTCGACTCCGACCTCGGCGAACTCGCGCTCGAGCTTCAGCCCCTTCTCGGTGCCGCGCCAGTCGTCGCCCTTGAAGAAGACGTCGAACTGCAGCTCGCGCCAGACGTCCATTTTGTCGGGGACGACCTCGGCGTGGGCGAGGTCGACGAAGTCGATGTGGCTGACGATCTCGAGGCGCTCGGCGAGCGGCACCATGGGCGAGATGCCTTTGGTGAGTTCGAGCATCTCGTCGGCGACGACACCGGCGATCAGGTAGTCGCACTGGGTCTTGGCATGACGAAGCAGATTGAGGTGGCCGATGTGGAACAGGTCGTAGGCACCGGCCGCGTAGCCGACGCGTCGTTTCAGGGTCACGAGCGGTCCTTTCGAAGTGAGTCGCGCACGGGGCGCGACGGGTCAGAAACAGCGGCGAATGCCTCTCGCTCTTCGGCGAGACGTGCAAGGTCGGCAATGGAGAGTCGCGAACGCGGGGGAGCGCTGACCAGATCGAGATCAGGATTCGCGGAGCTCGCCTGCAGTACCGGACCCCTGCCCGCACGTGCCTCGCGGATGTCCGTCGCCGCCCAGTCGCGCCGGACGGCGATCCGGTGGCGGCCCGCGACGCTCGTCATGAGCACACCGAGGGGTTCGACCCCCATCCCGACGAGTTCGCCGTGCATCGCCAGGAGATCCTCGACGGTGGTCCGGTTCGATCGGACGACGATCACGACGGCGTCCGCGAGCGGTGCAACCGCTCGGAGCGGCAGCGGGTGCGAATTGCTGGCGACGAGCGTGACGACCGCGTCGTACCGCTCGCCGAGAGATCCGAAGAGGCTCTCGACCTGGCCGAGGAGGCGCTCGGGGCGGGCCGAGGCGACGAGATCCGGCACCGGTACGCGCTGGTAGCCCGCGGCGTCGGGGTAGGCGGCCGCATCGAGGGCCGTGTCGCGGACGGTGGAGGGTCGAGCGAGAAGCTGTGACTCGATGTCGGCCTGAACCAGGGCTGGGCGGAATCCGCTCTCCAGCAGGGCACGGGCGTAGCCGCCGTCCACCCCAGAGACTTCGCCGACATCGTCGGCGCGGGCCAGGACGAGTCGCGACGGCAACTCGCCGCCAGCGAGCGACCGGACGTTCATGACGGCTTCGCGAAGCGCCGATCGCATGCGACTCGACGTCGGACGGATCGCGAGGTCGTCAGCGTCGACGACACCCCGCGGGAGTTGCGCCACAACGGGAAGGCCCGTGACACGACGAACATCGTCGGCCGTCGTGACACGGGGTTCAAGTCGCGTCAGGACGATGCCTGCCGCGAGGCCGAGCGCTCCACCGGCGAGGAGGAACGCGAAGAGGATGACGAGGGCGCCGATGGGCGTCAGTCCCCGGTCGTCGCGTCCGTCGAGCGCCTCGACGAGGGCCACGCCCGCGACGAGAGCGAGCAGCGCCGACGCGGCGACGAGGATCCACCGTCGGCCGAGCTGAGCGACGGCGTCGGCAAGGGCTACGCGGCGCGTCATGGCGCGACCGACCGGTCGGGAAGCTCGCCGAGGCCCTTGAGCTCGCGGAACCACTTGGGCAGGGCGAGCGCGAGGTACAGGGTGTTCGCGGCGAAGAAGGCAATGTACACGACGGTGAATCCGAGAGGCCACGCCAGGAGGGCGAACGACAGGCACATGAGGCCATAGTCGGTCGGCACGACGGCCAGCGAGTACAGCGTGCTCGTCGAGCGACTGCCGCGCGTCGGGATCCCGGTGCGGATGTGCTCGGCGCGGCGCAGCTGGTCGGTCAGGACGATCGCGAAGAAAGCGACCGCCGCGATGGCAGCGTAGGCGAGCGGCACGCCGAGCACCGCGTGGCGCCCCTCGGGCTCGCGCAGCCAGTTTCCGAAGACGGCCAGGTGGAGAACGCCGATCTTGGTGGCGTCGATCACGTGGTCGAGCCATTCACCGGCCGGGCTGCCGCCACCGCGAAGGCGGGCCAGCTGCCCGTCGGCGGAGTCGAGTGCGTAACCGATCACGAGAAGCAGCATCACGACGATGCCCACGACGATCGAGGTGGGGACGAAGGCGATCACCGCGATGCCGGCGAACGTGAACAGGGCGCTCACGGCGGTCACCTGGTTCGGCGTCATACCCAGCTGATAGGCCGCGGCCGCGAGGTAGCGACCCAGACGGCGGTTGATGAAGCGCGAGTAGGCGGGGGCGCCGCTCGACCCCTTCTGGGCGCCGGCGAGGCGGGTGAGGGAGTCGGCGTACGTCTCGCGGACAGCAGTCGTGGTCATGAGGCCTCCGCCAATTCGGTGGTGATGCGGGTGGGGCGGCCCAGCTCGCCGTCGACGACCGCTGCGATGCGGGAACGCATGCGGGCGGGCGTGAAGTCGCGGTGGTAGGCCGCTTCGGCTCGGCGGCCGGCTGCGCCGAGGGTGGCGACGTCGAGGTCGCGGAAGAGCGATGCCAGGCCGTCGACGTCCTCGCGGTCGAACAGCCAACCGGTGACGCCGTCGTCGATGACCTCCTCGGGACCTCCGGACCGGCTGGCGATCACGGGGCGCCCTTCGCTGAAGGCTTCCACGGTCACGAGCCCGAATCCCTCGAGGGTGTCAGTCGGAAGCACGACGGCGTCGGCGGCCTGCAGATACGGGGTCGCGTCGTCGACTTCGCCCACGACGAGAACCGTCTCGGGCCGGGAGACGTGCTTCTTGACCAGGGCCGCGACGTCGATGCCGAGACCCACCGCGGGGACAGCACCGAGGATCACCAGCTCGCCGGGGCAGCCAGCGGCGTCCCACGCTCGCAGGAGCGTGCCGTGGCCCTTGTGCGGGTTCCAGCGGCTCGCGATGACGTAGTGCGGTCGACGGTGCTCCGGGGGAGCCGTCGGAAGCTCACGCGAGCGATGGGGGACACCGTTGTGAACCACCACCGCCCGCGGGTCCTCGGCGAGACCCGACGCGCCGAGGACCGAGTGCGACACAGCCACGAGGGCCGTGCACGCACTCGCCAGGGGACGAAGACCTACCCGGTCCTTCGCACTCCATGGTTCTTGGAGATGCCCGACCACTCGACGGACGCCAGTGAGGCGTGCGAGAGGTGCGACGGGCAAACATGCGCTGGTAGCGCAGTAGACGAGATCGAAGTGACGGCCGCGGAGCCTCGCCAGAGTGCGCACCGCGTCGCGCCCGAGGCGGAGGAATCCGCCCGGGCTCAGTTTCATCCGCCGCAGAATGGGCAGCGGGTGCCGCTCGACCCGGGCTCCGAGCTCGCGGAGCATCGGGCCGAGGGGGCCCGGCGCGACGTCGCTCGGTAGCCACACGGTGACGTCGAGCTCGTCGGCGGCCACGAGTTCCGCGACCACTTCGAGCACGATGCGGTCCGATCCGTACAGCTCGTCAGACGAGTGCACGACGAGGACCCGCCCGCGACGCCCGCTGCGGCGTGCCGCGCCCGCATCGCCGGGCAGGGCGGAGGCCGTCTCGTTCACGGTTTCGTCGGGAGTCATCAGTACGCCCCGTTCGGCCGCAGAATCACTTTCACGGTGCGCCACATCAGCACGAAGTCGACGGTCATCGACCAGTTCTCGACGTAGTACAGATCGAGCCGAACGCTCTCCTCCCAGCTGAGGTCGCTGCGTCCGTTCACCTGCCACATGCCGGTGAGGCCGGGCTTGATGTAGAGACGGCGGTGCACGTGGTCGGTGTAGCCGTCGACCTCGCGGGGAAGCGGGGGCCGCGGCCCGACGATGCTCATGCTGCCGCCGATGATGTTGAAGAGCTGCGGGATCTCGTCGAGGGAGTACTTCCGAAGGATCCGGCCCACCCTCGTGACGCGGGGGTCGTCTCGCATCTTGAAGAGCACGCCGTTCCCCTCCGACTGCTCGGCGAGAGCCGCGAGACGAGCTTCGGCGTCGACGACCATCGTGCGGAACTTGAGCATGGTGAAGCGGCGTCCGTCGCGCCCCACTCGTTCCTGCCTGAAGAGCACCGGGCCGGATCCTTCGCTCTTGATCACCAGGGCGATCACCAGCATGAGGGGAAGCAGGAGAAGCGACGCGAATCCGGCAAGAATGACGTCCGTCGCACGCTTCATGACATGCTTCGGGCCGTCGAACTGGGGCAGCTCGACGTGCATCAGCGGGAGCCCCTCGACGGGACGGAAATGGATGCGGGGTCCGGCGATGTTGGCCAGGCGAGAGGCGATCACCAGTTCGGTGGCGCGGCCTTCGAGGCTCCACCCGAGGTCACGGATGTAGTCGGTGCCGGCACGCGGGTCGCCGGCGACGATGACGCTCTCGACGTTCATCTTCCAGACGGCGCGCGAGACGTCGTCGAGCGACGCGACGATCGGAACGACCCGCGACCCGGCGGCAACGGCGCTGCCGTCCTCGTCTTCGACGACGGCTCCGACGACGTCGTAGAGGGCGCCCGGCTTCTCGTCGATTCGATCGATCACGTAGCGGACGTCGCTGCGGCCACCGACGACGATGGCTCGAGAGAGGTAGTTGCCGAGCTGGCGCTGGCGGATCAGCCACTTGCGCAGGAGGAACCGCGAGGCGATGAGGCCGACCGAGCCTCCGGGGAGGGCGACGAAGAAGTAGGCGCGCATCGACTCATGGCCGGTGATCGAGATGACGAGCGCGATAAGCACGAAGGTGAGGATCGTGGCGTTGAGCACGCGCTTGTACTCGGCTGCCCCGGTTCCGACGACCGAGAGGTCGCGGGTGCGCTGGAACGCCAGGCAGAGGGCCCAGAGGAGGCCGATGCCGACGGGGTAGCCGATGAACTCGACGAGGGGTTTCGCGTCGGCGGCAGCAAGGCCGGCAAAGGTCTGGTCGACCCCGTCTCGGATGGTCTCGACGACGGCGGCAGTGACGACGCTGGCGAGAATCACGAGCGCGTCGCTGGCGAGGAGTCGACGGCGGTATCGCAGCGCCCAGCCGATGCCGGTTGTGGCACCGCCTACTCGATCTCTGGCTTCCGTCCATCCTGCGCTCGGGTTTCGGACCGGTGCAGTCCACGGCAGACGGCGTTGTTCGCCGACGTCGCGGCTGATGCCGGTCATGATGCCGCTTCCGATTCGGGACGGAAGGGGGTACGCGAAAACGTACGCAGAAGAGGCTGGGTAAGCATGGATCCAGGGTTCGGGTAGGCGGTGCAGTAGCTCTGACTCGTATTTCGGGTACGGGTCACAGCATGAATCCGGTACTTCGACAAGAGATCGGGTTCCTGTCGGAGTACCGGAGTGACGACGGCGATTTCGATCCGTCGAGCTCCCGTCGGGTACGGGAGATCTCGAGGTTCGGTGCGCGTCGACGATCGGGAAGGGTTCGGGTCAAGCGGTGATCGGGTGTGGTGCTATTCGGGTTTCATGCTGGTGGAGCTGCGCGGACCGTGGACGGAATGACAAGCGGATGGGTTCCAGTTGTCAGCCGATGGCCTCAGCGGGTATATCCCGACGGTAGGCCATCGACCGCTCGCTCCACATGCCCCCATTTCGGGGGACCGCATGCCCCCCGCATGAGGTACGCGCCAACGGGTGATGCCGCCTCTCCAACGGGTGATGCCTTCGGGGGACCGGACCCCCCTCCGGGGGGCGTTGCCGTAACACCCAGGCACGAAACAGTTTGGTTCGGCATGAGGCACACCTGATGCCCGCCAGCACGCGGATGCGGGCACCTCGTCCCGTTCGACAGGAGTAAATTAGACGACGGGCGTCGTTTATCTCGTCGACGTCGATTGTGCGCGTCCTCCCGAATGACCGCACGTGCTGTACCCCGTTTTCAACCAAACGGGCGAGAGGGGGTGAAGTCTCGGCTTTCGGCGTTCACGGCCCGTTCACCTGCGCGAAGCGCACTGACCGCTCGTGCGCCACCCCTCGGACACGAAAGGGCCCCCGTCGCACGAATGCGACGGGGGCCCGATATTTGGCGAGATGAAACGCTACTTCTTCACCCCACCCGCGAGAGCGACGAAGTTCGCTCGCGGGTCGTTCATGTTCTCCAGGGTGGTCTCGTCGCGACCACCGACGAGGTTGGTGACCCATCCGGTCAGGATGCGCCACTTGCGCGTGAAGGTCGGCATGGCGAGCAGGTGGTACCCGCGGTGGGCCAGCCACGCGAACAGGTTCTTCAGGTGCACGCCCTGAATGAGAGCCGCACCCTTTCCGATGCCGTAGCTCGCAACGGTTCCGACCGACTCGTGGCGGTATTCGGCGAGAGGCTCTCCGGCCATCGACGCGAGGATGTTCTCGGCGACCGTCACCGCCTGACGGACGGCGTTCTGAGCGTTCGGCGGGTAGTAGGCCGGCTGCTTCGCGGCAGTCAGGTCGGGTACCTGGGCGTTGTCGCCGAGTGCCCAGACACCATCGATGCGCTTGCCCTCGTCGGTGACGACCTCGAGCTTGGCGTTGGCGTTGACGTGACCCTTGGGCCCGCGGGGCAGGTCGGTGCTGTCGAGCGCCGGGTTCGGCTTGACGCCTGCCGTCCACACAATCGTGCCGGCGGGGACCGTCTCGCCGTCGCTCAGCACGCAGTCGCCGTTCTCGCACGACGGCATCGTGGTCTTCAGTCGGATGTCGATGCCACGGGCGCGGAGCGCACCGAGGGTCCACTTGGACAGCTCGGGGCCGACCTCGGGAGCGACACGGTCGAGGGCCTCGACGAGCACAAAGCGCACCTCGTGCCGGGAGAGAACCGGGTACTGGTCGACCGCGGAATTCGCGGTGTCGAGCAGTTCGCCCATCGCCTCGACGCCCGTGTAGCCGCCACCGACGAAGACGACTGTGAGGAGCTTGGCCCGTTCCGCCGGGTCAGTGGTCGCGGCCGCCTTCTCGATGTTGCCGAGGATCCGGGCCCGCACGTACGACGCTTCCTCGACGCTCTTGAAACCGACGGCGTTCTCAGCCAGGCCGGGCGTCGGGAACGTCCGCGTGACCGCACCGATGGCGACGACCAGGTGGTCGTAGGCGACCTCGCTGGTGCGGCCGTCGACGAGGTCGACCGTCACCTTCTTGGAGTCGGTGTCGATACCCGACATCGCCCCCTGAATGAATTTGGAGCGCTTAAGCGTCTTGCGTAACGGAACCGTCACATCTTTGGGATCGATGTGCCCGCCCGCCACTTCGGGCAGGAACGGCTGATAGGTCATGTAGGGGCTCGGGTCGATCACCGTGATGCTCGCGCTCTGGGGAGGTCGCTTCTTTTGAAGAGCCAGAGCGGTCTGAAGACCCGCCGAACCACCACCCAGAATAACGATTCGTGTTGTCATGACGACGACGCTACTCCTGAGTCACCAGTGGTTGCTATTCGACGCCGTCGCTTTCGGTATAGCTGCCCTCGAAGCCTGCACGATCAGCCTCGGTCTCGCCCGGCTTCGTTGCTTCCTCGGGGATCTCGCTGTCGGTGAAAGCCCCGTCGTACTCGACGCCGTCCTCCTGGGTTCCCGTGTACGAGCCAGCCTTGATGTGCTCGCCACCGTTGAGGGGAGCATCTGTTCCGGCGTCCGTCTGCTTAGCCCCGGTCTGCGCGGCCTGGGCCTCGTTGTGGTCGTGCTTGTCGTCGCTCACGGGCGGCTCCGTTCGTCGTGCCGGGCGGCTCCGTCACCGCCCTGGTGGGTCGAGTATGCACCCTCCGGGGGCGGGAGGTCAGAAACCTTCGGGCGCACGGGGGACGTAGGGCCCCTGAAGCGCGACGAGCTCGTCGTCGTCGAGGTGGAGCTCGACGGACGCGATCGCGTCGTCGAGGTGCTGAGGCTTCGTGGCCCCCACGATCGGCGACGTCACCGCCTCCTGCTGCCGGACCCAGGCGAGTGCCACCTGCGCGCGGGAGACACCACGGGCGTCGGCGATCGTCTTCACGGCGTCGGCGACCCGGCGGTCCGCCTCTTCCTGCTGGCGATAGAGAGTCTTGCCGAAGGCGTCCGTCTCGCTGCGCGTCGTGGTGTCGTCGAAGTCGCGGGTGAGTCTGCCTCGGGCGAGAGGGCTCCACGGCAGCACGCCGACCCCCTGGTCCAGGCAGTAGGGCAGCATCTCTCGCTCCTCCTCGCGCTGGATCAGGTTGTACTGATCCTGCATCGAGACGAATCGCGTCCAGCCGCCGAGGTCGGCCGCGTGCTGCATGGTGGCGAACTGCCACGCCCACATGCTCGACGCGCCGATGTAGCGGGCCTTACCGGCCTTCACGACGTCGTGTAGCGCCTCCATCGTCTCTTCGACGGGCGTGTTCGGGTCGTAGCGGTGGATTTGGTAGAGGTCGATGTAGTCAGTCCCGAGCCGCTTCAGCGACGCGTCGACCTCGGTCATGATCGATCCGCGCGACAAGCCCTGCCCTCCGGGGCCGGGACGCATTCGGCCGTGCACCTTGGTCGCGATCACGACCTCCTCGCGCGTGGCGAAATCGGCTAGCGCCCGCCCGGTGATCTCTTCGCTCGAGCCGTCGCTGTAGACGTTGGCGGTGTCGAAGGTGGTGATGCCCGCCTCGAGTGCCTGCTTGATGAAGGGGCGGCTCTGCTCTTCGGGGAGACTCCAGGAGTGCCCGCCACGGGCCGGATCGCCGTAGCTCATCATTCCGAGGGTGATCGCGGAGACTTCGAGGCCGCTGTTGCCGAGACGCACATAATCCATGGCCCGACCATACGCCCGAACAAAAAAGACCCTGCCCGGTAAGGGCAAGGTCTTTTCGTTTTGTTCGGTGTCCGAAGGGGGACTTGAACCCCCACGCCCGTAAGGGCACTAGCACCTCAAGCTAGCGCGTCTGCCATTTCCGCCACCCGGACCGGTGTGTTGCGGCGTAACCGCCTCGAAGACATTAGCACGATCTGAGCGGCGGTTTTGACACGCGCCTCCGGGTAGCGTTGCGGCATGACCGAACACGTCGACACCACCCAGCTCGACGAGACGGCTGAGATCGCGCGCGACCTCATCCGTTTCGACACCTCCAACTACGGAGGAGGCAAGTCCAATGGCGAGGCCGATGCCGCCGAATACGTGTCGGCGAAGCTCGAAGCCCTCGGCCTGAAGCCGGAGACGTTCGAATCCGAGCCCGGCCGTCACAGCGTGATCGCGCGGGTCGAGGGCCGCGACCGGGCAAAGCCGGGGCTCGTCGTGCACGGTCACCTCGATGTCGTTCCCGCGGATCCTGCGAACTGGACGGTCGATCCGTTCGGCGGCGTCGTCAAAGACGGCATGCTCTGGGGCCGCGGCGCGGTCGACATGAAGAACATGGACGCCATGATGCTGACGGCTGTCGGCGACCTGCTGCGTGCCGGCGAGCGTCCGGCGCGCGACCTCGTGCTGGGATTCCTTGCTGACGAGGAGGCCGGGGGAGTGCTCGGGTCGCACTTCCTGGTCAAGAACCACCCCGAGCTCTTCGACGGCATGGGCGAGGCGATCAGCGAGGTCGGCGGCTATTCGACGTACATCGATGGCAAGCGCTCGTACCTGCTGCAGACCGGCGAGAAGGCGCTCATCTGGATCAAGCTCATCGCTCGGGGCACCGCGGGGCACGGGTCGCAGATGATCGCGAACAATGCGGTCACCCGACTCGCCGAGGCCGTGGCGATCCTGGGGCGTCAGGAATGGCCCGTCGCACTGACCGAGACGACGTCCGGGCTGCTGCGCGAGGTGTCTCGGATCCTCGGTGTCGATCCCGAGCGGGTGAGCCCCGACGAGCTGGTGCTGAAGACGGGCACGGCATCGGGCTTCATCAAGGGCAGCCTTCGAGTCACGACGAACCCGACCATGCTGACGGCGGGCTACAAGCACAACGTCGTGCCCGACACGGCCGAGGCGCTCGTCGACATCCGCTGCATGCCCGGCGAAGAGGAAGACGTCCTGGCCCAGGTGCGCGCCCTCATCGGCGACGACATCGAAATCGTGACCATGCACACCGACATCGGCCTCGAGACGCCGTTCTCCGGCCCGCTCGTCGAGTCGATCAAGGCCACGCTCGAGCGGCACGATCCGGGAGCCCCCGTCTTGCCCTACCTGCTCAGCGGCGGCACCGACAACAAGGCCCTCAGCCTTCTCGGCATCAAGGGCTACGGCTTCGCGCCGCTCCGCCTGCCCGAAGAGATGGACTTCCCGGCCATGTTCCACGGCGTCGACGAGCGGGTACCGCTCGAGGCGCTAACCTTTGGCAGTCGCGTGCTCCGCGACCTTCTCGCCAGCTACTGAGAGGCTCCTTCCTCACGTGGAACACCTTCTTCAGGCACTCCTTCTCGGCCTCGTCCAGGGCCTCACGGAGTTCCTCCCCATTTCGTCGAGCGGTCACATCCGCCTCGTCGCGCTCTTCTTCCCGCACGGCGCCGAGGAGTTCGATCCCGGCGCGGCTTTCACCGCGATCATCCAGCTCGGCACCGAGCTGGCGGTGCTGATCTACTTCTGGAAAGACGTTTCTCGCATCGTCTCGAAGTGGTTCGGGTCGCTCTTCGGTCGGGTCGACAAGCGCGACCAGGATGTCCGGATGGGCTGGCTGGTGATCATCGGCACGTTCCCCATCGTCATCGTCGGCGTGCTCACCCAGAAGTTCATCGCGAACGAGTTCCGGTCGCTCTGGTTGCTCGCGACCGTGCTCATCGTCTTCGGCCTGGTCTTGGCCGCCGCCGACATCTTCGGCAAAAAGCTCGCGCGCTTCGAAGACATGAAGTGGGGGCACGGCATCGCGATCGGCATCGCGCAGGTGCTCGCACTGGTGCCCGGTGTCTCGCGCTCGGGCGCCACGACATCGGCTGGCCTCGCACTCGGCTACACCCGTCCGGCGGCCGCCCGCTTCTCGTTCCTCCTCGCGATCCCCGCCGTCTTCGGCTCCGGGCTGTTCGAGGTCTACCAGGCCCTCTCGGGCGGGGCCACCAACGAGTTCACCTGGCCCGCCACCATCGCGGCGACCGTGGTCTCGTTCGTGGTCGGCTTCGTCGTCATCGCCTTCTTCATGAACTACATCTCGAAGCGGAGCTTCCTGCCCTTCGTGATCTATCGGATCCTGCTCGGCATCGTCCTGTTCATCCTCCTCGGCGTCGGGGTCATCGGCTGATGCGCTCCTGGAACGCCCCGGTCATCCCGGTTCTTCCGGGCAAAGGATCCGCGCCCGACCTCTTCGACACCGCCACCGGCGGGCGGCACGTCACCGACGGTGGTCGCCTCTACGTCTGCGGGATCACCCCGTACGACGCCACCCACCTCGGTCACGCCAACACGTATCTCGCCTTCGACACGCTCGGGCGGGTCTGGCGCGATGCGGGCGTCGAGGTCGTCTACGCGCAGAACACGACCGACGTCGACGACCCGTTGCTCGAGCGCGCGACAGCCACCGGCGTCGACTGGCGTGAGCTCGCGGCCTCGCAGACCGACCTGTTCCGCTCCGACATGGAGCACCTCCGTGTGAGCCCGCCCGACCACTTCGTGGCCGTCACCGACGTCATCGAGCCCATCGGCGAGGCCGTCGCGAAGCTCCTCGCCGACGGCTTCGCCTACCGGGTCGACACACCCGATTCGACCGCGGGTGACGACGTCTACTTCGATGTCGACAGGGCAGGATCCGAGACGGCGTGGCATCTCGGTCTCGAAAGCCGTCTCGGCGCGGGCGACATGCTGCGGTTCTTCTCCGAGCGCGGGGGAGACCCGGAGCGACCCGGCAAGCACAACGTCCTCGACCCGCTGCTGTGGCGTTCCGCCCGCGACGGCGAGCCCTCGTGGCCGAGCGCCGTCGGCGACGGACGCCCCGGCTGGCACATCGAGTGCTCGGTGATCGCCCTCGACCACCTGGCTCTGCCGGTGTCGGTGAACGGCGGCGGCTCCGACCTCATTTTTCCGCACCACGAGATGAGCGCGGCCCACGGCACGGCACTGACCGGTGAGACGTTCGCCTCGCACTACGCCCACTCGGGCATGGTCGCGTATCAGGGCGAGAAGATGTCGAAGTCGCTCGGCAACCTCGTGAAGGTCTCCCAGCTTGTGGCCTCGGGAGTCGACGCCCGTGCCATCCGGCTCGCGCTGCTCGACCACCACTACCGGAGTGACTGGGAGTGGTTCGACGACTCCCTTCTCACGGCCGTCGCACGCCTCGCCGAGTGGCAGCGGTGGGCCGCGCGAGCCGTCGATGGCACCGAGGTCACACCGCTCCTCACCGAATTGCGCCGCCACCTCGCCGACGACCTCGACACACCCGGTGCCATCGCGGCGGTCGAACGCGCGGTGGCGTCCGGCGAGGCGCCGTCATCGATCGACGTGGAGGCTGTCGATGCTCTTCTCGGCATCCGCGTCTCGGCCTGACAGCGGGTTCTCGGCATGACGCTCAGGCCCCTCGACGCTCTCCCCACGAGCCCACGCCGAGTGCTGGTGGCAGGCGTGTCGGGGGCCGGCAAATCGACTCTCGCGAGGCGCCTCGCCCGGATCCTCGGCCTCGACTACGTCGAACTGGACGCCCTCTTCCACGGCCCGAACTGGACACCGCGCGAGGAATTCGTCGCCGACATCGAGGCGTTCAGCAGCGGCGACCGGTGGATCACCGAGTGGCAGTACGAATCCGCTCGCGCACTGCTGGCCGAGCGCGCCGACACGCTGGTGTGGCTCGACCTGCCCTATCGGCTGGTCTTCGCCCGGGTGGTTCGTCGCACTCTGACGCGCAGGATCCGGCGACAGCCGCTCTGGAACGGCAACATCGAAGGCCCCCTCAGCGCGATCCTCACCGACCCGGAGCACATCATCCGCTGGTCCGTTCGCACTCGCCGCAAATACCGCGACCTCGGTGCCCGGCTCGCGCGGTCGCACCCGCACCTGCAGGTCATACGTCTTCGCTCGCGGCATGAGGTGGAGCAGTTCGTCTTCGCGGCCGGCACCCACCGGGCCGACCAGCGCGACTCGTAGGTCCGGCCTGCCCTCGCGGCGGGTCGCTGACGGCCGCGCCAGCGATCCACGGTGTCACACCGCGGGCGGCCGCCAGGGCTCGTCGCCGCTTTTGCCGTCGCGCTTGCGGAGGTACTGCTCGAACTCCTGCGCGATCGCCTCACCGCTGGCCTCGGGGGAGTCGACCGTGTCGCGGGCCTGTTCGAGCTGCTCGATGTAGCCGGCCATGTCTTCGTCGTCGGCCGCGAGCGCGTCGATGCCGGATTCCCAGGCCGATGCCTCGTCGACGAGCTCGTCTCGGGGGATGACCACACCGGTGATCTCGGCGACCTTGTCGAGGATCGCGAGGGAGGCCTTGGGGGAGGGGGCGTTGTGCACGTAGTGCGGCACGGACGCCCAGATGGACAGGGTCGGGATCGACGCTGCCTCGAGGGCGTGCCCGAGTACGGAGAGGATGCCGACGGGCCCCTCATAGGTGGAGCGCTCGACGTCGAACTCTTGACGGACGTCGGCGTTTTCGCTGCCGACGAAGATCGAGATCGGCCGGGTGTGGGGCACATCGGCGAGCATCGCGCCGAGAAAGACCACACCCGTGATGTCGTGCACGTCGACCAGGTCGACGATCTCGGCGGCGAAGCTGCGCCAGCTGCGCGAGGGCTCGGCGCCGAGCAGCACGAAGAGACCTCCGTCGGCAGGACCGTCGGCGGTGTCGAGGACGCCGGAGATGTCGATCACGGGGGAGGCGACCTGGGGCGTGCCGTGCAGCTGGATTCGCGGCCAGATGAGGCTGGCGCTGCCGTCGTCGTCATGCGAGGCCTGCGGACGATTGAACTGGTAGTCGATGTACGCCTCACCGTCGAGCTCGGCGAGCGTCGTCATCTCGAGGGTGTCGACGAGTGACCTGGCGACGTTGCTGGCGGCTTCTCCGGCGTCGTTCCAGCCTTCGAAGGCGACGACGAGCAGTCGACCCTCAGCGAATCGTGACGATGGCGACACCGGACTCCTTTACTGCGGAGACCCTCGTTCGGCCCTCCGCGTCAGCTCTCCACGATAGCCGCTAGCAGCAGTGGCCCGGTCCCGGACCTCCCGTCGGCGTCACCGCCCTGCTCTAGACTCGCCTGTCGTGACCGATTCGACTGCAGAGCGCCTCCGCGCCGAGATCATCCCGGCCGCCGTCCTGTGGGACATGGACGGCACGCTCGTCGACACCGAGCCGTACTGGCAGGAGTCACAGGTCGCTCTCGTGGCCGAGCACGACGGTGTCTGGAGCCAGGAAGACGGCGACTCGCTGATCGGCTCGAGCCTCTGGCACTCGGCCAAGGTGCTCCAAGATCACGGCGTCGACCTCACGGCCCAAGAGATCATCGACCGGATGACGGACGACGTGCTCGAGCGGGTCCGCGTCCACGTACCGTGGCGTCCGGGTGCGCGCGAGCTCCTCCGCGAGCTGCGCGACGCCGGCATCCCGACGGCTCTCGTGACCATGTCGTTCCGGCGGATGGCCGTCGAGATCGTCGAAATCATCGATTTCCCCGCCTTCGACCTCGTCGTCGCCGGTGACGAGGTCGAGCACGGCAAGCCGCACCCCGAGGCGTACCTCACCGCGGCCGCGAAGCTCGGCGTCGACCCGCGGCACTGCGTCGCGATCGAAGACAGCCCCACCGGCCTCGCTGCGGCCATGGCCTCGGGCGCTGCGACGATCGGAGTCGAGCATCATGCACCGTTGCCGCAGGACGGCGGGTTCACCCACCGGCACTCGCTGAGTGACGTCTCGCTGAGCGAGCTCTCGCGGATCCTTCACTCTGCCCGCGGGCTCGACGTACTCCCGGAAGGCGACTCATGACCGACCACCAGACCGACACCTCGCAGGCGGACGCCCAGTTCCGTCGGCAGAGCGGGCCGTTCCTCTGGGGCGACAAGGTGCAGCTGACCGGGCCCAAGGGCCGCATGCACACCATCACGCTGACCCCCGGCGGCGAATTCCACACGCACCGCGGCATCATCCGCCACGACGACGTCGTCGACCTGCCCGACGGCTCGGTGCTCATCAGCACGACGGGCGATGAGTACCTCGCGCTTCGGCCGCTCCTCGCCGACTTCGTCATGTCGATGCCCCGGGGCGCCGCGATCGTCTACCCGAAAGACGCGGCGATGATCGTCACGTTCGCCGACATCTTCCCGGGAGCCACCGTCGTCGAGGCGGGGGTGGGCTCGGGTGCCCTGTCGCTCTCCCTGCTGCGCGCCATCGGCCCCGAGGGTCGCCTCGCCTCGTTCGAGCGCCGCGAAGAGTTCGCCGACGTCGCGCGGGGCAACGTCACGAGCTTCGTCGGCGCCACGCCCAGCAATTGGTCGGTCACGGTCGGCGATCTGCTAGAAGAACTGCCCCGCGTGGTCGAGGCCGGAACAGCCGACCGCGTGGTGCTCGACATGCTCGCCCCGTGGGAGAACGTCGAGGCGGTCGCGACGGCCCTCAAGCCCGGCGGTCTGGTGGTCTGCTACGTGGCCACCGTCACTCAGCTCTCCCGGACGGCCGAGGCGTTCCGTCACTTCGGCGGCTTCACCGAACCCGACTCCTCCGAGACGCTTGTGCGGTCCTGGCACGTCGAGGGCCTTGCCGTTCGGCCCGACCACCGCATGATCGCGCACACCGGCTTCCTCTTGACGGCCCGTCGTCTCGCCCCGGGGGCCGTCCTCCCGCAGCTGAAGCGCCGCGCGTCGAAGTCCGACTACTCCGAAGAAGATGTCGAGCTCTGGACTCCGGGCGCTCTCGGCGAGCGTTCGGCCACCGCGAAGAAGCTTCGCAAGACTGCGAGGCAGGCTCAGGACGCCGCGGCCAAGGCCGTCGCCGGCGCCGACGCGATTCGGCCCGCAAGCGAAGGATCCGAGGCTCGCGCGCCCGGCACCGACCTCCCGACTCCGTCCACCACAACCGAACAGGACTGACCGTGCAGATGAAGATCACCAAGACACTCGCCGCCGCTGCCGCCGTGGGGGCTCTCGTCTCCCTGTCGCTCGCCGGTTGCTCCTCCGCCGAGCCGAGCGCCAGCTGCTCGGGCGGCACATCGTCGGGCAGCGTCTCCGAGTCGATCAAGGCGACCGGCGACGTGGGCAAGGCCCCCAAGGTCACCTTCGACAAGGGTCTATCGACGAAGACCACCGAGAAGACGACGCTGGTCAAGGGCGACGGGGCCCTCGTGAAGAGCGGCCAGCCGGTCATCTTCCAGGTCTCGCTCTACAACGGATCGACGGGCAAGCAGGCCACCTCGACCTACACGTCGACGCAGGGCGGTACGTACCTGGTCGCGGGTAAGCCGGCCTCGGGCACCAGCCTCGCCGCACTCAGCGAGGGCTTCGTGTGCTCGCACGTCGGCGACCGCGTCGCGATCGCCGGCAGCCCCGAAGACTCCACGAACGGTCAGGGCATCAGCGACTACAAGATCGGCGCGAAAGACAGCGTCGTCTTCGTCGCCGACATCCTGAAGGCGTTCCCCTCGAGGGCGACCGGCGAGAAGCAGAAGGCCGTGTCCGGCGAGCCCACCGTCACCCTCGCCAAAGACGGGGCCCCGACGATCACCGTTCCGAAGACGAAGGCTCCCAGCAAGCTCGTCTCGACCACGCTCATCGAGGGATCGGGCGCCACCGTCAAGGAGGGCGACTCGGTGATGATGCAGTACACCGGCGTGCTCTACAAGAACGGCAAGGTATTCGATTCGTCGTGGGCCAAGGGTCAGCCCTTCGTCGGGAGCCTGACCTCGGGTCAGCTCATCGACGGCTGGGTCAAGGGTCTCGCCGGCAAGAAGATCGGCAGCCAGGTGCTGCTGGTCGTGCCTCCGGCCGACGGCTACGGAGCCACCGCGCAGGGCGATTCGATTCCCGCCAACTCGACGCTCGTGTTCGTCGTCGACCTGCTCGGCAAGGTGTCGTGACCCGTCGCGACTGAGCGGTCGGAGCCGCGGCCGCAGCCCCTCGAAGGGCCTGTGACCAGCGGCTTCGACCCCCACGAACACCCGATAGGCTGAACGGGCCGTGCCCTCAGGGGCCGGCTCTCTCAAGTGCAGTAAAGAAATGAGGATTCGTGCGCAAGATCCCCGCGCTGATCGTTGTTGCCGGGCTTCTGGCGACGCTGACCGCTTGCTCCACGAGCTCCGCCCCCGGTTCGGCCGGCTGCACGACCCCCGCCTCGGGCGACGCCTCGTCTGTAGTCTCGGCGAGCGGGTCGGTCGGTGAAGCGCCGACCAAAGTCACGATCCCCACGCCGATCAACACGCGGCACACCCAGGTCTCCACACTCGTGCAGGGCGACGGCCAGACCCTCACCGACGGCACTCCCGCGCTGATCAAGTTCGCCGTGTACTCGGGTGAGACCGGCAAGGCGGTCCAGCCCTACGCCGCCGCCGCAGCCCCCGTCACCGTCGGTGCCACCGCCGGTGGCCCCCTCGTCGACGCGCTCGAGTGCGCCCAGGTCGGGTCGCGTATCGCCGTCGCCGTCAAGGTCAGCGATCTCAGCTCCACCACGGCGAAGAAAGACGACAAGTCGGGCCCGGCCTACATCGCCGTCATCGACGTCGTCCGCGCCTTCCTTCCCAAGGCCGACGGCGCCCTCCAGTTCGGCGTCAACAACATGCCGGCCGTGGTGACCGCCGCCAACGGCGCACCCGGCATCAGCATCCCCGACGTCGCTGCTCCCAAGACCGAGAAGGTGCAGCTGGTCCGTAAGGGCAACGGGGCGAAGCTCACCGCGAAGTCCACCGCCGTCGCGCAGTTCACCGCGGTCGACTGGGCGGCCGAGCCGACCGTTCAGGGCTCCACCTGGGTCAACGGCGACGCCGCGACGACGATCGACCTCTCGTCCGACAAGATCCCCAGCACCGTGAGAAAAGCCCTGATCGGCCAGCGGGTCGGCTCGCAGGTCATGATCGTCATCCCGCCGACGGCCGAGAGTGGCTCCACGTCGACCCTCGTCTACGTATTCGACCTTCTGGGATCGCTCTGACGATCCGCCTCGGCTGACCTAAGATCCCTTTCGTGCCGAAGAAAGCCACTCCTTCCTCCAGTGCCGGACCCGTTGGGCGCGCCCCACGCGTCCCGGTTGAAGAGCGGCTGTTCAGTCTCGTTCTGGCGTTGCTCGCCACCGACACGGGTCTGACCAAGACCGAGATCCTCTCGACCGTCCAGGGCTACCGGCAACGATGGAGCCGGGGTGACAACCTCGCCCTCGAGCGACAGTTCGAGCGCGACAAAGACGACATCCGCGAGCTCGGCGTTCCCCTCGAGACCATCGAAGAACTCGGTTCGAGCGGCAACAACCAGAACCTCCGCTACCGAATTCTCCGCGGCGACTACGAGCTCCCCACCGACATCGCCTTCTCGTCCGAAGAGACGGCCCTGCTAACCCTCGCCGCCATGGTCTGGCGCGAGGGGACGCTCTCGGGGGAGTCCCGTCGTGCCCTCCTCAAGCTCCGCAGCCTCGGTGGGGCGGCCCCGGTCCCCGAACTCGACTATGCCCCCAGAATTCGCTCGCGCGACTCCGCGTTCGAGCCGCTGCGCACCGCCCTCGATCGGTCGGCCGTGGTTCTGTTCGACTACCTCAAGCCCGGCGAGAGTGCTCCTCGGGCCCGGCGAGTGGTTCCCTATGCCCTCGTCCAGTTCCAGGGGCGCTGGATGTGCTCGGCGATCGACACCGAGACGGGCGGCTGGCGAACGTTCCTCCTCTCCCGGATCACCGGCGAAGTCACGGTGACGAACGAGAGCGTCACGGTCCCGCCGGAGGCGACAGCCGAGCGCTCGCTCGCCGACCTCGAAGACCTGTGGGCGGCACAGACGGCCGTCGTCGAGGTCGAACCCGCCTCCGATGCAGAGACCCGACTGCTGAAGCGCCGCGGCACGACCCGGGGTGACGACGGCACCCTGACCATCCACTGGTCGGATCGCTTCCTCCTCGCCGACGAGCTGGCCTCGTTCGGGCCCGAGGTGCGCGTCGTCGAACCGGAGGGGGTGCGCGAGCTCGTCGTCGAGCGTCTCAGCGCAGTCGCGACTCAGCACGCCGATTCACGAAAGGCATCCCGTGGCTGAGCGCGCACCCGCCCTCCAGGCGCAAGACAAACTCGCTTTCCTGCTCTCCCTCGTTCCCTACCTGATGGATCGCGGAAGCGTCAGCGTCGCCGAGGCTGCTACCCACTTCGGAGTTCCCGTCACGCAGATCCGGCGCGCGGTCGAGCTCATTGCCGTCTCGGGTATACCGGGCGAGACAACCCAGTACCAGCACGGCGACCTCTTCGACATCGCCTGGGACGACTTCGAGCAGAACGACGTGATCGTCCTCACGAACCTCGTCGCTATCGACGACTCGCCTCGCTTCTCGGCACGAGAGGCCGCCGCCCTCATCGCCGGTCTGCAATATCTCTCGTCCCTGCCCGAGAACGCCGACAGGCAGGCCATCGCCACCCTGATGTCGAAATTGGCGCGCGGAGCCTCCGGGGCCCCCAGCCAGGTCGCCGTCGAGAATTCCGAAACGAACCAGCTCCTCGCCCTCGTCCGCCGCGCGGTCGACGAGGGCGTCCAGCTCGAATTCGACTACTCCGGAGTCCGCGGGCAGATCGAGCGGCGACGCGTCGATCCGCTCCGAGTCGAATCCCTCGACGCCGACTGGTACCTCCGGGGCTACGACCACCTGCGCGAAGCCGTCCGCACTTTCCGCCTCGACCGGGTGAGCGATGCCGCTGTCAGCAACCAGCCCATCTCGTTCCGCGCCGCCGACGTCTCGCTTCCCGACACGCTGTTCGAAGGCTCGCCCGACGACATCGTGGTCGAGATCGAGATCGACGCCGCGGCCTCGACGCTGCTCGACGACTACGCCCCCGAGACGATCGAGGGCGGGCCCGAGGGGCGCACGCGACTTGCGCTGCGGGTCAACCACTTCGGATCCTTGGCTCGCCTTGTCGCCGGGCTCCCCGGGGGGCCTGTCGTCGTCTCGCCGGCCGCGGCACGGGCGGCTGTGGCCGACTGGGCCACCCGAGCCGCTCACAGGTACGACCGGCCCTGACGCTTTTCCGCGGCGTCCGCGTTAGAATCGTCTTTCCGCACACGTCTTAGGAGGCGACTGATGTTCTCAGGTGCTCTTGGCCTACCCCACCTTCTGATCATTCTGGTGATCCTGCTCCTCCTCTTCGGAGCGCCGAAGCTCCCCGCCCTCGCGAAGAGCGTCGCTCAGTCGATGAAGATCTTCAAGACCGAGATCGGGCCGAACCACGACGGTTCGTCCGACGCCGCCACCACGGCGCCGACCAACGCCGCACCCACGACCGTGGCGCCGACTCCAGCTGCACCCGTGCAACACACCACGGTGAACCCCGACGGCAGCACCACCACCACCGTCACCACGCCGGCACCGTCCGGCAACGCGGCTCCGCTCAACACCGACAAACCGAAGCTCTAGTCGGTGGCCACGACCTCGGCGCCGGGCGGTGCTCAGGGCGGTGGCACGGCTCGTTCTCGCGGTGCGAAGCGGAGCCCGGCTGAGGGTCGCATGTCGCTCGGGCAGCACTTCCTCGAGCTGCGCAAACGTCTCTTCTTCGCCGCAGTGGCCATTGCCGTGTGCTCGGTGGCCGGCTGGTTCCTCTCGCCGTACGTGCTCGACGTGCTCCGCTCACCCGTCGAACAGATCTCCGGCAACGGTCGTCGTCTCGCTTCACTGAACTTCGCCAATGTCACCGGCGCGTTCGACCTCAAACTCACCATCACGATCACCGTCGGCGTCATCATCTCGAGCCCGGTGTGGCTTTACCAGATCTGGGCGTTCATCGTGCCGGCTTTGGTCCGCAAAGAGAAGCTCTACGCGATCGGCTTTCTCGGCGCCGCGATCCCACTCTTTCTGGCCGGTTGTTGCGCCGGGTTCTTCGTGCTACCGCACATCGTGCAGGTCATGACCTCATTTATCGCCTCCGAAGACTCCAGCATCATCGACGCCAAGACGTACTACGACTTCGTGCTCAAGCTGGTGCTCGCCATCGGCGTCGCGTTCGTGCTTCCCGTCTTCCTCGTCCTGCTGAACTTCATCGGTGTCCTGACAGCGGCGTCGATCCGCAAGAGCTGGCGCGTAGCGATCATCCTCATCACCCTTTTCACCGCCATCGTCACCCCCTCCGCCGACGTCATCTCGATGATCCTGCTGGCCATCCCCATGGTCGGGCTCTACCTGATCGCCTGCCTCGTCACCACCCTCCACGATCGCCGTCTCGCCAAACGGGTGGCTGCCCTCGACGCCGAGCTCGCCGGGGCCTAGCGGTTCCCGGCACAAGCCCCTCTCGGCAGTGGTCTCCCGTGCACGGGCTCGGAGGCCGCGCGTGACAGAATCGACCACGTGACCAGCAGCGAACTGTCTCCGTCCGAGCGATTCGCGGCCTCCCGGGCCCGAACTCGCACCCCTCAGCTCCAGGGTTTCCGCGAGCGTCTGGGCTTCGCGCTCGACGGGTTCCAGATCGCTGCCTGCGAGGTCGTCGAGGCCGGTCGCAGCGTGCTCGTCGCGGCTCCGACGGGGGCCGGCAAGACGCTCGTCGCCGAGTTCGCCATTCACCTCGCGATGCAGCACCCCCGTGACAAGGTCTTCTACACGGCTCCGATGAAGGCGCTGAGCAACCAGAAATACCAGGAGCTCGTCGCCGAATACGGCGCATCCGAGGTGGGTCTGCTCACCGGCGACACCAACGTCAATTCCCGCGCGCGGATCGTCGTCATGACGACCGAGGTGCTCCGCAACATGCTCTACGCCGGCTCCGACCTGCTGACCGACCTGCGCTGGGTCGTGCTCGACGAGGTGCACTTCCTCGGCGATCGGTTCCGCGGCGCCGTCTGGGAGGAGGTCATCATCCACCTCCCACTCGACGTCCGCATGGTGTCGCTCAGCGCGACCGTCTCGAACGCCGAGGAGTTCGGCGACTGGCTCCAGACGGTCCGCGGCGACACCGATGTGATCGTCTCCGAGGAGCGCCCCGTTCCTCTTCAGCAGCACGTCCTGGTGGGCTCCAAGTATCTCGACCTGTTCGACTCGACCGGCAAGGCCGCGACCAATCGGGTCAACCCCGAGCTGGTGCGGGCGGCATCGCTCAGTTCGAGGCCGGGCTCGAGAAACGGCCGACAAGGATCCGGCTCCCACGGCTACAAGCCCAAGCGAGACTCGCGCCCCCAGTCGTCCGGGCCCCAGAACTTCGGCCGGATGGACCGCTGGAAGATCGTCGAGCTGCTCGACGGAAAGAACCTGCTGCCGGCCATCTTCTTCGTCTTCAGCCGCGTCGGCTGCGATCAGGCTGTCCGGCAGGTGCTCCGCTCCGGCATCCGGCTCACGACCGCCGCGGATCGCGATGAGATCCGCGAGATCGTCGATGAGCACTGCCGCACCCTTCGCGACGAAGACCTCGCCGTCCTCGGCTACTACGAGTGGGTGGAGGGTCTCGAGCGCGGTGTCGCCGCACACCATGCGGGCCTGCTCCCCGCCTTCAAAGAGGTAGTCGAGGAGCTCTTCCAGAAGAAGCTCGTCAAGGTCGTCTTCGCCACCGAGACCCTGGCGCTGGGCATCAACATGCCTGCTCGAAGCGTCGTGCTCGAGAAGCTCGAGAAGTACAACGGCGAGTCGCGCGTCCCGATCACACCGGGGGAGTACACCCAGCTCACCGGCCGCGCGGGTCGCCGGGGCATCGACATCGAGGGTCACTCCGTCATCCAGTGGGCTCAAGGTCTCGACCCGCAGGCGGTCGCAGCGCTCGCTTCGCGCCGCACGTACCCGCTCAATTCCAGCTTTCGGCCGACCTACAACATGGCGGTCAACCTGATCGAGCGGTTCGGCCGATCCCGTACGCGAGAAGTGCTCGAGACGTCGTTCGCCCAGTTCCAGGCCGACCGGGCCGTGGTCGACCTGGCCCGTAAGGTCCGGTCGCAGCAACAGTCGCTCGACGGGTACGCCAAGTCGATGGAGTGCCATCTCGGCGACTTCGGCGAGTACATGACCCTGCGACAAGACATCGCCGAACTCGAGAAGCAGGGCGCATCCCGCTCTGAGGTCCAGAGTCGAAAGGAGCGCGACTCCCGCCAGGAGAAGATCACCGCCCTCCGTCGTCAGCTACGGCAGCATGTCTGCCACAACTGCCCGGAGCGCGAGCAGCATGCACGCTGGGCCGAGCGCTGGTACAAACTGAAGAAGCAGACCGATCAGCTGTCGGCTCAGATCCGCAGCCGAACGGGTGCGGTCGCGAAGGTCTTCGACCGGGTCACCGACGTGCTGGTCGACCTCGGTTACCTGGTTCCTCGAGGTGCGGAGCCGAGTGCAGGGTCGGCCGACAGAATCGCCGATTCGTCGCGGCTCTCTCGCGTGGCTGAGGTCGACGTCGCCGCCCCCGGCAAAACCCTGCGGCGCATCTACGGCGACCGAGACCTTCTCGTGGCCGAGTGCCTCCGACGAGGATCCTGGAACTCGCTCGACGCACCGCAGTTGGCGGCCATGGCGGCGACGCTCGTCTACGAGCCCCGCCGCGACGAGGGGATGCTCGGCGACCGCTACCTCCCGTCGGGAGAGTTCCGCACAGCACTCGATCGAACCCGGACGATCTGGGCCGAACTCGACGACCTGGAGCAGGCGCATCGACTCCCGGGAACCCTGCAACCGTCGCCGGGTATCGCGCTGGCCATGTACCACTGGGCGCGGGGAGCGTCGCTCGACACGGTCCTCGACGACGCCGAGCTCGCGGCCGGCGACTTCGTACGCTGGACCAAGCAGACGATCGACCTCCTCGACCAGTTGTCGGTCGTCGCCGATCCGCCGGTCGGTCCGGTGGCGCGGAAGGCGCTCGACGCCGTCCGGCGCGGCATCGTCGCCTACACCGCGGTGTGATTCGACAGAGTCACTCCACAGTGTCGGCACCCTACAATTCACGCGTGCCCCGTTTCTCCGGCGTGCCGAGCCCTTCGGGCGACCCGCGCACCTCCGACTTCCGTCTTCCCCTCTGGATCGCCCTCGTCACGGGTGTCGGGGGCGGGGCATTGATGGAGTTCGGGTTTCCCGACCGCGGTATCTGGCCCCTGACCTTCGTCGGCATCGGCCTGATCCTTCTGGCGCTGAAGGGGAGAAGCGTCGGCGGATCCCTCCTGGTGGGCCTGGCGTCGGGCATGGCCTTCTTCTTCGTCCTCATCGACTGGGTGGCCACCTACCTGGGCCCGGTGCCGTGGATCGCCCTAGCGGGGCTTGAGGCGCTGATCTTCGCCCTCGGCGGCATTCCGATCACCCTGGCGTATCGGTGGGTTCCTCGCGTCTGGCAGGGCACGCTGGGCCGCACGCTTCTTCTGCCGGTCGTTGTCGCCGGATTCTGGGTCGGTCGCGAGTTCGTTGCGGGGCACTACCCCTACGGGGGCTTCTCGTGGGGACGCGTCGCTGAGAGCCAGTCGCAGAGCCCGTTCGCCTCGCTGACCGCCTGGTTGGGCATCTCCGGGCTGAGCTTCGTCATGGTCGCGCTCGTAGCCGCGGTCATGCAGCTGCTCGTCGAGCAGCCGATTCACCTCACGACTCGGGCCCTCGTGGCCGCGACGGCGATCGTGGCTGTCCTCGTCGTTCCCGCCTGGCCGACCGCGTCTGCCGGATCCTCGACGATCGCGGCTGTTCAGGGCAACAGCAAAGCCGGCTTCTTCCAGCAGCGCACGTACGGCGACCTGAGCAACGCGCAGGTCGACGCGACGTACAAGGGCGTTCTGCCGTCCGACGACATCGACATGCTCGTGTGGCCCGAGGGCGCATCCGACCGCGATCCCACTCGGGATCGTTTCGGTGCCTACATCTTCGACGTGCTGTCGAAGGCTTACAGCGCTCCGATCGTCTCCGGCGTCATCACCGAGCGCGGGTCGAAAGACTACAACTCGTCGATCGTCTGGGACGACGGCACGGTCCAGGCGCAATACGACAAGAGGCATCTCGTTCCATTCGGGGAGTACGTGCCCGATCGCCCCTTCTTCAACGCCCTCGCCCCCTCGCTCGTCGGTTTGCTCACGCGTGACCTGACCCCGGGCACGAATACGAACGTGCTCGACGTCGGATCCATCAAGGCCGGTATCTCGATCTGCTTCGACATCGTCGACGACGCCCTGACTCGCGAGATGGTCGACGGGGGAGCGCAGGTCATCCTCGCTCAGACGAACAACGCCGACTTCGGCCAGACCGACGAGAACACCCAACAGCTCGCGATCGCCCGCCTGCGAGCCATCGAGACGTCTAGGCCGCTCGTGAACATCTCGACCGTCGGATCGAGCGCCGTCATCTCCGCCGACGGCAAGACCATCGACAGCATTCCGGCGTTCCAGCCCGGTGCGATGGTCACCAAGGTCCCCCTCGGCACGGGCACTACTCCCGCGGTGAGGGGCGGGGCCGCTCTCGAGCAGCTCGCGATGTTCTTCGCGGCTGCGGCCCTCGTGCTATCTCGTGTTCTACTGAGGGGATCCGGGTATGGCGATGCTGCGCGTCAGGCGAAACAGTCTGATCGTCTCGCCCGCCGGTCTCGTCGTCTCGGTCGCGCCGCCCAGTAGGCGTAGAAAAGTCCACCCACCCCGAGGCCGAGAGGCCGGTCGAGGTAGATGGACGTGTGAGGCGCGGTGAGGCTATGCGCCGATCTTCTGCTGCCCTTTGCGGGCCCGCAGGTAGTCGAGTCGCTCTTGCAGCAACTCTTCGAGCTCGGGTCGCGTGCGACGCTCGAGCAGCATGTCCCAGTGGGTTCTGGGCACTTTCACGTCACCGCGGTCGATGTCGACGGGCTTGCCGTCGGCCGAGAGCAGAAGTCCTTCTTGACCGCTCTTCGGCGACTGCCACGAGTCGGGAATCTCCGCCTCTGCGGCGAAGACGACATCGAACGTGGCTCCGTCGGTCGTCTGATAGACGGCCTTTTTGCGGGGTGAAAATTCCACGCCCTCTTCGCTTTGGAGGCTCTGGCTACCAAGCCTCATTCCGCGCAAACTGCGATCTGCCATTGCATGGTCTCCTCTCGCGTTGCAATCTCCCGTTATAACCACTTAAGATGAAGGTTTGTTTCGCGAGGTGAGATTTCACAGTGCCCTCCCAGGCCTCGCCGCTATTTGCTACTCCTAGTTCGGAGCAGAGCGAGTGTGAGATCGGATCGATCGGTGATGAGGCCGTCGACTCCCCGGTCGAGCAGTCGGGCCATGTCGACCGGATCGTTCACGGTCCAGACGTGAACCTCGACGCCGGCAGAGTGAGCGGCCTCGAGGAGGGCTGCCGAGAGGACCGGGACCCCGCGGTGCTTTTCGGGGATCTGCAGGGCGTCGATGCCTCGAAGTGCGCTGCGCCGGAACCAGGGGAGCGGGGTTCGCGCCGCCAAAGCTGCACGCACGACGCCTCTCGTCGAGGGCGAAGTCGCTACACCGGGCAGGGCTGCCACGGCCGCCTTGCGACGGGCATCGTCGAACGATGTGACGAGCACGCGAGGGGCGGCACGGTGCCGCTTGATCGCCGCAACCGTCGGCTCGAGAGCCTCGTCGACCTTGATGTCGATATTGAAACGCGCATCGGGAAAAGCGGAGAGGGCGTCGTCCAAGCTCGGAACCTCTGTGCCGTCGGGCAAACGCAGCCTCGCGACTTCTCGGGAGGTCAACCCGAGGATCCCGGTGGCCGGCCCACCGACCCGGCCAAGGTCGGCATCGTGGCTTAGAACCGCAACGCCGTCGCTCGTCGCATGCACATCGGTCTCGAGGTGTGTCACACCGAGGGCCAGGGCAGCGAGGAATGCCGGAAGTGTGTTCTCCGGCGCCTCCGTTGCCAGACCCCGGTGCGCGATCACCCGCGGCGGGGCCGGCGTGAACCAGCTCGCCGTCACTCGGCGGAGGGTGCCGTCGTCGCGGTGGGGAAGCCCGTGGCCGGGGCGCTCTTCGTCGAAGGAGTCTCTCCCGACATGGCCTCTTTGGCTCCCATGAATCCGGCACCGACACCCTTGAGCGCCTCGGTGAATTCGGACGGGATCATCCAGACCTTGCTCGCAGCGCCGTCGGCGATCTTCGGCAGAGTCTGGAGGTACTGGTAGGCGAGCAACTTGGGGTCGGGGTCGCCGTCGTGGATGGCCTTGAAGACCGTCTGGATGGCCTCGGCCTCACCCTGAGCCCGAAGGACCTGCGACTTCGCCGCGCCTTCGGCCTCAAGGATCGAGGCCTGCCGGGAACCCTCCGCCTGGAGGATCGCCGCCTGCTTCGTGCCCTCGGCGCGGAGGATCTGCGCACGGCGGTCGCGCTCGGCGCGCATCTGCTGCTCCATGGAGTCTTGGATCGACAGGGGCGGCTCGATCGCCTTGAGCTCGACTCGCCCGACGCGAATTCCCCACTTGCCCGTCGCCTCGTCGAGCACGATGCGCAGTTGGCCGTTGATGTTGTCGCGACTGGTCAGGGCTTCTTCGAGGTTGAGCCCACCGACGACGTTACGAAGGGTCGTGGTGGTGAGCTGTTCGACGGCACCCAGGTAGTTGGCGATCTCGTAGGTCGCTGCTCGCGCGTCGGTCACCTGGAAGTAGACCACCGTGTCGATCGAAACAACGAGGTTGTCTTCGGTGATCACGGGCTGAGGCGGGAAGGAGACGACCTGCTCGCGCATGTCGAGGAGGGGACGCACACGGTCGATGAACGGAACCAGGATGTTCAGACCCGGCGTCAGGGTCTTGTGGTACTTACCGAGTCGCTCGACGACACCCGCTGTCGCCTGAGGGATGATCCGTACCGACCGGAACAGGATCACCAGAACGAAGATGACGACGATGATAAGGAAGATGGCGAGGACGACTCCGCCGATTGCTGCTCCGTCGGTCATTGGTGATGCCTTTCGCGTAAGGGTGGCTAGAGAGACTTGATGTCGGACGGGACGACCACTGCTGTCGACCCCTCGATGGCCGTCACGACGACGGCCGACCCCGTGTCGAGGAGACTGACCCCGGCCGGTGCGAGAAGCCGGGCGGTCCATGTCTCGCCGTTAGCCAGCTTGACCTGGCCGAGACCCGGGTGCACCTCGCCGCCGGGAATGGGAACGACCACGGAGCCGCCGAGGCCCAGAAGAGCCTCGACGTTGCTCGGCGTCGGGTCGCCGCCCCGTTTCAGGGCTCGGAGAAGGGGTGGCTTGACCGAGAAGAGGAGGAGGACTGACACCACCGCCGCGACGATCACCTGCAGCCAGAAGGGCCCGCCGAAGAGACCGGTGAGAAGACCGCCGACGCTGCCGATGGCGAGCATGAGGAAGGTGAACTCGACCGTCGTCACCTCGATGATGATGAAGATCAGGATGAGCGCCAACCAGACGACCCACGAATACTGCTGTAAGGAGTCGACCAGGTTGTCCATCTGAGCTACCCATCTCCTTCGGTGGTGTTCTGCATTTTTGTTTGCGCTTCCACGCTAGCAGTCGGATGGTCCTCTCCGTCAGAGGCACTTGATAGCCTGGGGACTGCCTCAATGCCAGCACCGACAGGAGTCTCCCCGTGCCACTCGACCTCGCTTCCGCCCCCCTCGCGGCCGGTTCCCTCTCGGGCAAGCGCGCCCTCGTCACCGGTTCGTCGCGCGGCGTCGGAGCAGACACGGCCCAGTACCTCGCCGCCGCGGGCGCCCGGGTCGTCATCAACTTCCGCAACAAAGAGAAGCGTGCCCTGCAGCTCGTCGCGAAGATCGAGGAGACAGGCGGCGAGGCCGTCTCCATCGGCGCCGACCTGACAGACGGCGAGTCCGTCCAGGCCATGATCGATCAGGTCGAGACGGAGTTCGGCGGCCTCGACATCCTGGTGCTCAACGCCTCCGGCGGCATGGAGTCGGGCATGGCCGAGAACTACGCCCTCCTGCTCAACCGCGACGCGCAGGTCGACGTGCTGACGCGGGCCCTGCCGCTCATGGCCGCCGGTTCGCGCGTGGTGTTCGTCACGAGCCACCAGGCGCACTTCATCAAGACGACCGAGACGATGCCCGAATACCTCCCCGTCGCGCTCTCGAAGCGGGCCGGCGAAGACGCTCTGCGCGATCTCATCCCCACCCTTACCGAGAAGGGCATCGACTTCGTGGTCGTCTCCGGCGACATGATCGAGGGCACCATCACTGCGACACTCCTCGAGCGCACCAACCCCGGTGCCATCTCGGCTCGCCGCGAGGCCGCCGGCAAGCTCTACAACGTCGCCGAGTTCGCCGCCGAGGTCGCCCTGGCGGCCGTCGAGGGCATCCCTGCCGATCACACGCGGCTGGTCGGCGACACCGCCGACTTCCAGGCCGTCTGAGCCGAGCGGCCGCGCGACCATGTCTGATACCGAGCCCGACGCCGAGAACGGGACCAGAAGGATCCTGCGGCTCACCTCGCGACTGATCGTGGTCGACGAAGACGACCGCATTCTGCTGATGGACACCAAGTCGCCCGACACCTCCGGCGTCTCCCGCTGGATCACGCCGGGCGGCGGCGTCGACCCGGGGGAGTCGCACCGCGACGCCGCGATCCGCGAGCTGCACGAAGAGACCGGGCAGGTGATCGACGATCCGGGCGAGGTCGTCTACACGTCCGACTTCGAAGTGGAGTGGGACGCCGCCGACCACACCCACGGTCATGCCGAGTTCTACGTCGTGCGCCTGCCGCACTTCGAAATCGTCGACGACGACTGGACAGACGAGGAGCGCGTCGACATCGTCGAGTCGCGCTGGTGGAGTCACGATGAGCTCCGCACGTCCGACGAGAAGTTCGAGCCCGAAGACCTGCAAGAGCTGATCGAGCGGCTTTTGGCCTGAGCCTCATACTTTGTGATGAGGCCGAAATGCGGCCGATCGGCCGGTGCCCCCGCGAAGGCCGATCCGTACGCTTGGAGCTATGGAGCTCACAGTCATCGTCCCCACGTTCAACGAGGCGCCCAATGTGGCTGAGCTCGTGCGCCGTGTCGAGGCTGCGGTCGTCGGTATCGACGCCGAGGTGCTCTTCGTCGACGACTCGCGAGACAACACGCCCGACGTGATCCGCGAGGTCGCGGCCCAGCACGATCTCCCCGTGCGACTCATCCACCGCGACACTCCCGTCGGCGGCCTCTCCGGTGCCGTCATCGAGGGCCTCCGGTCGACGACCAGCCGCTGGTCGATCGTGATGGACGGCGACCTGCAGCACCGCCCCGAGACACTCCCGTCGATCATCGCCAAGGGCGACGCCTCGGGCGCCGATGTCGTCGTCGCCTCCCGCCACGTCGACGGCGGCTCGAGCGACGGGCTGTCCGGGGGAGTGCGACGCCTGGTGTCACAGGCCTCGATCAAGGTCACCAAGGCGCTGTTCCCGACCCGCTTGCATGGCACCACCGACCCGATGAGCGGTTTCTTCGGCATCCGCACCGGGGCCATCCAGCTCGACGGGCTGCACGCTCGCGGCTTCAAGATCCTCCTCGAGATCCTCGCCCGCCAACCGCTGCAGGTCGCCGAAGTGCCTCTCGTGTTCGAGGCGCGCCTCGCCGGCACGTCGAAGGCCGACATGAAGCAGGGCATCGCGCTCGGCCGGCAGCTCTTCGACCTCAAATTCGGGCGCATCTCGGGCTTCGCGGCCATCGGTGCGCTCGGCGCCGTGGCCAACCTTGCGATCCTCGCCGGCCTGCAGACGTTCGGCGTCGGCTACCTCGCCGCCGCCTGCATCGCCGCCTTCGTCACCATCATCGGCAACTTCCTGCTGCAGGAGCGCTTCATCTTCAACGATTTGAAGCACGGCGCCCGCGGGGTGTGGAAGCGCTGGTGGCACACCTTCGCCTTCAACGGCACCGAGTCGATCGTCCGCACCTTCGTGCTCTGGGTGATCGTCGAGAACACAGCGCTCCACAGCGTGTTCGTGCAGGCCGCGCTCATCGCCGTCGGCTTCTCGCTGCGCTACCTCTACCAGTCGCGAATCGTCTACAAGAAGATGTCGCCCGAGCCGACCCTGGACGACATCATCGAGGCCGAAGAGGCCCGCGCTGACGAGCCCGCTATCCCCGTGAAAGCCACCGAGCCCGTCTGATCGCCTCGTTCGACCAGACTCAGACGAGTCCGTTCTCGTACGCGTAGATCACGAGCTGCACGCGGTCGCGGAGCGCCAGCTTGGCGAGGATCCGACTCACGTGCGACTTCACCGTCGCGTCACTCAGGTGCAGCTTCTCGGCGATCTCGTTATTGCTGAGCCCGGAGGCCAGCGCCGCGAAGATGTCGCGCTCCCTCGTCGTCAGCGGCTCGAGCGCCTCGGTCTCGACCCGCGGCGTTTTTCGGGCGAACCGCTCGACGAGCCCGCTCATCACCGAGGGCGCTACGACCGCTGATCCCGAGTGGATCGTCCGCAGCGACGCGAGCAAGAACTCCGGGTCGGCGTTCTTCAGCAGGAAGCCGCTCGCCCCGGCCTGAATGGCGTGGAACGTCTTGTCGTTCAACTCGAACGTGGTGAGAACGACGACCCTGGTGCGGGTCGCGACGTCTCCTGTCTCGGTGGAGTCGAGGATCCTGGTGGTCGCCTCGACCCCGTCGGTCACCGGCATCTCGAGATCCATCAGCACCAGATCGACGGGTTGCTCGACGGCGAGTCGCACGGCTTCGGCGCCGTCGGAGGCCTCCCAAACGACGTCCAAATCGTCTTGTGAGTCGAGGATCATGCGGATGCCCGCCCGGAAGAGCGGTTGGTCGTCGGCCAGGCCGATTCGGATGGGGTTCACTCGGGGCCTCCGGGGGAGTGGGGGATTCGCGCGGCGACTCGGAAGCCGGGTGTGCCGTCGTCTCGAGGGCGGGCGTCCACCGTGCCGCCGACGAGCCTGACCCGCTCCATCATGCCGGGAATGCCGTAACCGCCAGTGCTGGGTCGCAGTTCGTCTCCGAGGAGACCGGGACCGTCGCCTTCGGTCGTCTCGGTGCGGACCGAGACCGCGTTGTCCGACCAGTCGAGGTCGACCTTGACCGTCGTGCCGGGCCCGCCGTGCTTGAGGGCATTGGTGAGGGCTTCCTGGACGACGCGGTACAGCGCGAGATCAGGGCCGATCGCCAACGGGGCCCGGTCTCCCGTCTCGTGGATGTCGACTACGAGTCCGGCTGCCCGGGTGTTTTTCGCAAGCCCCTCGAGGTCGGCGACACCGAGCGAGCCCTCGTGTCCGTCCGACCCGGTGAGGACGCTCAGAAGCTCACTGACGTCATCGAGGGCAGAGCGTGCCGAACTATTGATCACGCCTAAAGCTTCAATCGCCACTTGAGGGTTCTTCGCTACGGCGTATCGAGCACCGTCGGACTGCGCGATGATGACCGCGAGGGAGTGACCGATGACGTCGTGCATCTCACGCGAGATCCGCGTGCGTTCGGTCTCTTGCGCCACTCGCAGCTCGGCACGGAGCAGTTCTTGCGAGCTCTCGAGCCGGTCGACGCGTTCGCTCATCAGGGCGCGGCGGATCCTGGTGATCATTCCCAGCAGCCAGAACAGCGAGAGGGTCGCCGCGATGACGCCCGCCACGCCCACGAAGTAGAGCACCTTCGACAGGGCGGCCTCGCCATCCTGCTGATGCGCCGGCAGGAACAGCCCTGTGATCAAAACGAGCTTGACGCTAGCCAGGATTCCACCGACGACGCTGGAGATGAGCCCCAGGCGACTCACGAGGCGGCTGTCGGCGACGCTGGTGCCGTAGATGACCACGGCGATGAGCACGTTGCCGTTGATGAACGTCGGCAAGACGAACAGCTGCGCGATGGCTCCGGCCCAGGCGATACCGAGCGCCGCGCCGGGAGAACGACGACGAAAGACTAATGCGACGGCGAACACTGCGTCGATGGGAAGAGTCGTCCACCCGGTGCGGCTGACGTCGAGCACACCGAAGAAGGCGAACGCCACAATCGCGATGATGGCGTCGAAGACCATCGGCCGACGTTCGAGGGTGGTCCACACAGGAGTAACGCTAGCGTGCGGCGGTGCTGTGGTCCGGGTAGCCGCGGGCACGCTCCGAGACCCCTCTTCCCGCGTCGCTCTATTCGCCGATAATGCACATTATGTCAAGTGACGTCAATTTGACCCTGTTCTCCGAAGTTGATATGTGGTGTACTGAATAAGAAGCACTCCACTTCTGACCAGCCGACGAGAGGCCGACCCGATGAGCCCGACTCCGCACGTGACGATCATCAACCCGCTGGCCGGGGCACTCGGGCACTACGCCCGCACGCTGAAATCGAATCTGACCGACTCGGGCCATGACGTGACTGCGGTCGATCTTGTCGAGCCATCCTTGGCCGACGAATCTCGATTGACCTGGGTTCGACGCTATGTCTCAGCTCTCTTCCGTGTCCGTCGTGCCAAGCCCACGGGTGCGGTCATCCTCGCGTGGCCCGTGCTCGGCTATTGGGATCTCGTTCTCGCCCGCCTCATCCTCGGTCACCGCCGCACGACTCGGCTCGTCATGCACGACCCGGTCCCCCTTGTGCGTGCCGTGGGCTATTCGGCACCCGCTCGGCGTATCGGGTGTGCCCTGTCACGCAGGCGCACCGTCATCGTCCACTCGACCACGGCTCAGGAGGCGATCACCGAGACTACGTTCGGCGTCGACAGCCCGATCGTGGCTCACCCCCTTCAGGCGACCACCCACTCCTGCGAGTCCACCGAAAGCAACGTGCCGACAGAGCGCCCCGTCATTCGAGTTCTCGGCCAGTTCAAGCCGGATCGAGACATCCAGCTCCTCGCTGACCTCGCCGTCGAACTAGCGCCGCGCTATTCGCTGGAGATCCACGGCCGCGGCTGGCCCCACATCGACGGCTGGGCAGTCAGCGACGAGTTCGTGGACGAAGACCGCCTCGATCACCTGCTCGCGACGTCGGCAGCCGTCCTCATTCCCTATCGACGCTTCTACCAGAGCGGCATCGCGATTCGCTGCTTCGAACTGGGCACACCGTTCGTCGGGCCCCGGTGCGATGCCCTGGCTCAGCTCTATGGCCCCGACTCCCCCCTGCTCGTCGGCTCCCCCGCCGACACGTCGGCCTGGGTGAGAGCCGTCGAGCAGGCCGCGACCGAATGTCGCGACGCGCTTCGTCTGCGGGCTGCCACGGCGACCGCGGAGGTCTCAGACGCCTGGCGACGCGAGCTCGCCCTGCACTGACGACGACGCCGGAGTCGATCGAGGGCGCCCTGGATCCTGCTCTCCCCCGCCACAGAGGGCGAGACTCCACGAATGGCCCGTGTCTGCTGAAGACACGGGCCATTCGTGGAGTCTCGCGTAACGCCGTAAAAGAGAGTCAGTCGGTGCCGGAGTCGAACGCGGCCGACTCGGAGGCGGCGTCGGTCGCCCGCCCGAGTGCGTCGGTGGCGGAGTCGGGCGCGCCGGCGCCACCGAGAATCTGGTCGGCCTCGCCCGCCTCGAGCTCTCCGACCAACTCGGCTGTCGCTCCCCCGATGAGCCCCGCGGCCGCGTACTGCTCGAGTCGAGACCGCGAGTCGGCGATGTCAAGGTTGCGCATGGTCAGTTGACCGATGCGGTCGTCGGGACCGAACGCTGAGTCGCCGACGCGCTCCATCGACAGTTTTTCGGGGTGGTAGCTGAGCTGCGGCCCCGTCGTGTCGAGGATCGTGTAGTCGTCACCGCGGCGAAGGCGGACGGTGACCTCGCCGGTGACGGCGGAGGCGACCCACCGCTGCAGGGATTCGCGGAGCATGAGCGACTGCGGGTCGAGCCAGCGCCCCTCGTACATGAGTCGGCCAAGACGGCGGCCCTCGTTGTGATAGGCGGCGACCGTGTCTTCGTTGTGGATCGCGTTGAGCAGTCGCTCGTAGGCGAGGTGGAGCAGGGCCATTCCGGGCGCCTCGTAGATGCCGCGGCTCTTCGCCTCGATGATGCGGTTTTCGATCTGGTCGGAGGCGCCGAGGCCGTGACGACCACCGATGGCGTTGGCCTCGTAGACGAGCGCGACGGGGTCGGAGAACTCGACGCCGTTGATGGCGACCGGGCGGCCCGCCTCGAAGCGGATCGAGACGACCTCGGTGGCGATCTCGACGTCGTCGCGCCAGGCGGCGACACCCATGATCGGCTCGACCAGGTCGATGCCGGCGCTGAGCTCTTCGAGGCTCTTCGCCTCGTGAGTCGCACCCCAGATGTTGGCGTCGGTCGAGTAGGCCTTCTCGGTGGAGTCGCGATACGGGAAGCCTCGCGCCACGAGCCATTCGCTCATCTCGGTGCGGCCCCCGAGCTCGTTCACGAAGTCGGCGTCGAGCCACGGCTTATAGATGCGCAGGCGCGGGTTCGCCATGAGGCCGTAACGGTAGAACCGTTCGATGTCGTTGCCCTTGTAGGTCGAGCCATCGCCCCAAATGTCGACCGCGTCGTCTTTCATCGCGCGCACCAGCATCGTGCCGGTCACGGCGCGGCCGAGCGGCGTCGTGTTGAAGTACGTCTTGCCGCCGGAGCGAATGTGGAACGCACCGCACTGAAGAGCGACGAGGCCCTCTTCGACCAGAGCGCTCTTCGCGTCGACCAACCGAGCGACCTCGGCACCGTACTCTTTCGCGCGTACCGCGACGGAGTCGATGTCGGGCTCGTCGTACTGGCCGATGTCGGCCGTGTACGTGCAGGGAACGGCACCCTTCTCTCGCATCCAGGCGACGGCGCACGATGTGTCGAGACCACCGGAGAACGCGATGCCGACGCGTTCGCCGACGGGAAGAGAGCTCAAGACTTTGGACATACCCAAAACCCTAGCGGGATCAGACCCCGCGCTTGACCTTCGGGGTTTTCGGCACGACCACCTGCCCGGGCTTCTGCTTCGCCGCCCGCCCAATCGCCTTCTTTCGTTTCGTCGACTTAGGCGCAAGGGCACCGTTCTTTCGCGAGTTAACGACGAACAGGGTGGTCGCAACGGCTGCGACGACGAGGACTAAGGCACGCATGGCATTCTCCTTCTGGGTGAAGCTCAACGCTACGCTCCCGATCGAGCAAAGGATCCGCGCCACCGTGACCTCCTCCCCCGCGTCCGATTCCCCCTCGACGACACTCGCCGATGCCGCCCGCTGCCCGTGCCTGAGTGGCGAGACGTACGGCGCCTGCTGCGGGCCACTGCACCGAGGCCTGGTGGTAGCAACGACGGCAGAACGCCTGATGCGGTCTCGGTACTCGGCCTTCGCGGTCGGCGACGCGGTCTATTTGCTCGCCACCTGGGATCCTGCGCTTCGGCCCGATTCGCTCGACCTCGACGAGGGCGTGCGCTGGTACCGACTCGACATCATTGCCACCGAACGCGGCGGCATGCTCGACACCACGGGAATCGTCGAGTTCCGGGCGCATTATCGAGACGACGAGGGAGCGCACACCCTGCACGAACGGTCGACCTTCTCCAAGCAGAGCGGCCGCTGGTTGTACGTCAACGCCCTCTAGTGCGAGCGGTGCAGTTCGAGTACGCGCACCGGCCCGAGATCGGTGCGGCTGGCCACGGCGAATCCGCTCGTCTCGAGCACCCGCCTGGCTTCGTCGGCTCTCGGGTCGACCCCTGAAGCGCCGATGATCCAGACGTTGTCGATCGACGCGAGGCGACGCGGAATGAGGGTCGCGAGATCTCCATTGCGATCGAAGAGGCGCCCTTCGGCACGACGGTTTCCGGTCACGGCCAGATCGCGCATTCCCTCGAAGGCACCCGGGTAGGCGATCTCCACGAGATTGGCTGTCGCTGAGGGGAGCTGGGCCACCGTGGCGAAGACGACCGCGTCCGGCCCGGTCGACGACTCGCGTTGTTCGTGCACGAGCTCCGCCGCATCGGACCAGTAGATCTCGTGGTGCGAGTGGGGCAGGCGGATCGCGATGAGGGAGGGAATGGCCACAGCGACGACCAGGACCACAGCCACCACGCGGCGTCGTCGGGTGAGACCCGCAATACCGATGGCCATGAGGATGGCGACGAAGGGAGCGCTCAAAGTGAGGTAGTAGGGCGCGAAAAGTGGTTTTCCGAGGGCCGTCGCGGTAAGCAGGAGCACCATCGGCCCGAAGGCGAGAAGAGCGAGCGCCCTTCCCGGGTACACGCGAACGGTGCCCGAGTCGTCGGTCTCAGACCCGGAGGTCGGCCTGTCGCCCGACTTGAGGGCCGACCGGACTCCGACAAGGAGAAGCACCCACCCGACGGGCACCGCGATCAGCGTGAATACGCCAAGACCTCGAATCGGCCAGACGGCACGGAACCAGGTGTCGAGGACGATGTGTCGGATCGTGTGCACCGAGAGCTCGGGAATCCAGTGCACCTGCGCCGCCTCCCCCACGACCAGGAGCGCGAAGGGAACGAGGAGGGCCGCAGCAGAGCCCGCCGTGATCAGCCAGGGAAGAAGTCTCGAACGGCCACTCCGGCAGGCCACCGCGAGAATGACGACGTGCATCACCACGATCATCGCGAGGTAGATATTGAGCAGAACGGCGATGACGATTGCGAGCCCGTACCACAACCAAGCGACGCGGCTCGGTGACTTGCGGTCTCGCTCGAGGGCACGAACGAAGAGAAGCGTCAGCCCGACGGCGGCGACCATCACCATGGCGTAGGGCCGCCCTTCGACTGCAGCCCAGGCGACCCTGGGCAGACACGCGTAGACGACGCCCGTGATGACGGCGACCCGTTTGCTCCCCAGACGGGAAGCCAGAAGCATCGTGAGGGCACACCCCACACCCACCGCCACGGCGCTCGGGAGGCGCATCGTGAAGACCGACGTGCCGACGACCCCGAACCAGACCTTCATCAGGGCGTAGTACAGGCCGTGGACGGCATCGATGTTGCCCAACAGGTGGATGAGCTCGGGCCAGCTTCGGGTTGCGGCCGAGAGAGTTGCCGCCTCGTCTTCCCACGCGTCGGGCACGTCCGACGAGATCAAGGAGAGACTTGCGACCACGATGCCGAAGATCAGGGCACTCGTGGTCAGAGGCAGACGGGTTCGCAAGACGGGTCGCATATTTTAAATTCTACTTTAAAATATACGACCTGAGAAGAGGTCAGCTTGTCTCGCTCGGGTCGGACGGAGCATCCCCGAGGGTCGCTCGTCAGAGCTCGCCGAATCCACCCTCGACGAGCTCGATCAGCGCGTCCACCGCCTCAGCGGCATCCGGTCCGGTTGCCACGATCGACACTGTCGAGCCCTTGGGCAGCCCGAGACCCATGATGCGAAGCAGGCTCTTCGCGTCGACACCGTTGATCTGGATGGTCGATTCGAAGGCGCCGGCATGCTTGACGAATTCGGCGGCCGGTCGCGCGTGCAGCCCCGAAGGGTTGACGAGGGTCGCAGACCGCTCGACTGCGCCCTGCACTTCGGCGCGGCTGAGGCTCCGTTCGTCGGCGTGGGGATCGGCGATGCCCGTGGCAGTCCGGGCCGCGGCCGTGACGTCGTGCAGGGATCCGCCCGTCTCCGATGCGACGGCTGCCGCGACAGCTCCCTCGACGATTGGCGCGTCGGCGATGACCACGAGGGCTCGCTCGGCGTCGTCCAGGAAGTCGAGAGCCGTTTCGGCCGTGAGGATCGCCGAACCGAGGTCGCACAGGATCACGACGCCGCTCCCCTGCTGTGCCGCGGTGATTCCGGACGAGATCTTCTCGAAGCTCGTGCCCAAGGCGCCCCCGTCGGTGCCGCCGGCGGCGACCACGGTAACGCTCGGAGCCATCTGCTTAGCGAGCTCGAGCGCCCCCTCGGCGATTTTCGCGCTGTGCGAGACGATCAGGATTCCAACCGGTGATGCCATGAATTAGCCTTCCGTGGCGGCGGCCGCGTCGGCAGCAGCCGTGATGATGAGGGCGGAGGATTCCGCCCCGGGGTCTCGGTGACCGATAGCGCGTTCGCCGAGGTAGCTCGCGCGGCCCTTGCGAGCGACGAGCGGCTCGGTGGATTCGGCTCCGGCTGACGCGGCTGCCGCAGCGGCGCGCAGAACGCCGGCGGGTGATGCACCTGCTGCGGCGGCCTCCCCCGCGGCGTCGACGGCAGGGGTCCACGCATCGATCATTGTCTTGTCACCCGGCTCTGCTTTGCCGCGCAACACGACGCCGTCGCGGGCCGCGGTGAGCAGGGCGACGACACCGTCGGCATTGATCTCGGGCGCGTCTCCGAGTGCCTGCGCGCCCTTGAGGAACGCCGTGCCGAGCAGGGGGCCCGAAGCGCCGCCGACGGTCGAGATCAGCGTGGTGGCCACGAGCTTGAGCGCCGCCCCAGGGGTCGCGTCGTCGGGGAGGGTGTCGAACTTCACCTTGACTGCGGAGAAACCCCGATCGAGGTTCTCGCCGTGATCGCCATCGCCGATCTCACGGTCGAGTTCGCTCAAGCGGGTTCGGTTGTGAGAGACGACCTCGACGGTGTCGTCGATCCAGGCAGTGACCCAGGAGATACCGAGGCTCATGTAATGGCGTCCTTTCGTGTTGCGTTCGACTGACAGACCGAAGGATCCGACTGCTCAGCGACCCCACCGGAGGGCGGCGGTCTCGACAGGGGCGTCCCACAGCTCGGTCAACTCGTCGTCGAGTTTCGTGACGGTGATGGAGATGCCCTGCATCTCGAGGCTCGTCACGTAGTTGCCTACGAGGCTACGCGTGACTTCGATGCCTCTCTCGGCGAGCACGGAGGCGGCGTGGCGATAGACGATGTAGTGCTCGAGCAGCGGAGTACCGCCCATGCCGTTGACGAAGAGCAGCACACGGTCACCCGATTCGAAGGGCAGGTCGTCCAGGATCGGCCCTAGCATTCGATCGACGATCGCGTCGGCGGGCTCCAAGGCGATGCGCTCGCGGCCGGGCTCGCCGTGGATCCCGATGCCGATCTCGATCTCGTCGTCGCTCAGGGTGAAGCTCGGCTCCCCCGCGTGCGGCACGATGCCGGCTGCCAGGGCCACACCCATCGTGCGGGTCACCGAGTTCACCTTCGTTGCCACGGCAGCTACGGCATCGAGGTCGTCGCCCCGTTCCGCCGCGGCTCCGGCGCACTTCTCCACGACGACGGTGCCGGCGACGCCGCGCCGCCCAGCCGTGAACAGGCTGTCTTTGACGGCGACGTCGTCGTCAACGATCACCGAGACGACGCGGATTCCCTCGGCGTCGGCGAGATCGGCGGCGGTCTCGAAGTTCAAGACGTCGCCCGTGTAGTTCTTCACGATGTGGAGCACGCCCGCGCCGCCGTCTGAGGCGATCGTGGCGGCCACGATGGGGTCGGGCGTGGGCGAGGTGAATACCGGACCGGGCACGGCGGCGGTGAGCATTCCGTGGCCGACGAAGCCCGCGTGAAGCGGTTCATGGCCGGAGCCTCCACCGGAGACGATGCCGACGTGCCCCTGCGTCGCGCCCCCCGCACGGACGACGAACAGAGGATCCGGCGAGACCGTCACCAGGTCGGCGTGCGCCAGCCCGAATCCCTCGACGGATTCGTCGACGACGTTCTTCGGATCGTTGATGAGCTTCTTCATTGAAGGCCTCCAGGCTGCGGGCGACACGCCGTGACGTGCGCCACGACAGGGGGTGTTGCCCCACCGTAGCCTTCTTCTAACGGACACAGCCAGACACGAAACAAAGTCCGAGGGTGTTTGTATCGGAATGCCTCGGTACAGCGCTACTGTGTTGACACACGCTCACCGCAGAGCACCCAGCAGGGGAGTTTCTGCCTAGACGACATAAGGACGGTCGAAGTGGATCTGGGAACAATTTTTCTCTCCGAAACGGTGGGAACCGCAATGCTCCTGCTCCTGGGTGGTGGCGTCGTCGCGAACGTCGCTCTCGTCAAGAGCAAGGGCTTCAACGGCGGAACGCTCATGGTCAACTTCGGCTGGGGCCTCGCGGTCTTCGCCGGAATCCTGGTGTCGTACAAGTCGGGTGCCCACCTCAACCCGGCCGTCAGCATCGCGCAGCTCATCCTCAAGAACATCGATTTCCCGCAGTTCTTGATCTACGTGCTCGCGCAGATGATCGGAGCGATCATCGGTGCCGTTCTGGTCTACCTGGCGTACAAGAACCACTTCGATGAGGAGCCCGAACCGGCTGCCAAGCTCGGTGTGTTCTCGACCGGCCCGGCGATCCGCAGCTACGGCTGGAACTTCGTGACCGAGGTCATCGCGACCTTCGTGCTCGTCTTCGTCATCATCGGTATCGGCAACGGCAAGTCGCCTTCCGAACTCGGCGCCCTCCCTGTCGCACTGCTCGTGGTCGGTATCGGCGCCTCCCTCGGTGGCCCGACCGGCTATGCGATCAACCCCGCGCGTGACCTCGGCCCGCGTATCGCCCACGCCTTCCTTCCCATCAAGGGCAAGGGTGGCAGCGACTGGAGCTACGCCTGGGTTCCCGTCGTCGGCCCGCTCGTCGGTGGTGCTCTCGCCGCTTTCGCGTCGATGGCCTTCCTCCCCATGGCCTGACACGGGCCTCACAGACTAAGGACGGGTGATTTCGCGAGAGTGAGGTCACCCGTTCTTTTCGCCTCGACCTTTCTCCATCAGCTTTCTCTGCAGCATCCATCAACGACGAAGGAGCACCACTAGTGAGCGACGACTACATCCTCGCAATTGACCAGGGCACCACCTCGAGCCGCGCGATCGTCTTCGATCACTCGGGCTCGATCGTGTCGACGGGTCAACTCGAGCACGAACAGATCTTCCCCCGCGCCGGCTGGGTCGAGCACAACCCCAAAGAGATCTGGGAGAACACCCGCGAGGTGATCGGCCAGGCACTCAGCCGTGCCAACATCACGCGGCACAACATCAAGGCCGTCGGCATCACCAACCAGCGCGAGACCGCTGTTGTCTGGGATAAGAACACCGGCGAGCCCGTGTACAACGCGATCGTCTGGCAAGACACCCGCACGCAAGAGATCGTGGATCGATTTGCGAAAGACGGCGGGGTCGAGCGTTTCAAAGACATCGTCGGTCTCCCCCTCAGCACCTACTTCGCCGGCACGAAGATCGTCTGGATCCTCGAGAACGTCGAGGGTGCCCGCGAGAAGGCGGAGGCGGGCGACCTTCTCTTCGGCACGACAGACACCTGGGTGCTCTGGAACCTCACCGGCGGAGTCGACGGCGGCGTGCACGTGACCGACGTGACGAACGCCTCCCGCACCCTGTTCCTCGACCTCGAGACCCTCGAGTGGCGCCAAGACATCCTCGACGTCTTCGGCGTCCCGGCCTCCATGCTCCCCGAGGTCAAGTCGTCGTCCGAGATCTACGGCTATGCCTCCTCGTCCTCGCTCCTGCGCGAAGTGCCTATCGCGGGCATCCTCGGCGACCAGCAGGCCGCCACGTTCGGCCAGGCCGCGTTCGACAAGGGTGAGTCGAAGAACACCTACGGCACCGGTAACTTCCTGATCTTCAACACCGGTGAGGAGAAGGTCAAGAGTGAAAACGGCCTGCTCACGACCATCGGATACAAGCTCGGCGACGGCCCGACCCACTACGCCCTCGAGGGGTCGATCGCCGTGACAGGCTCCCTCGTGCAGTGGCTGCGCGACAACCTGGGGCTGATCTCGTCGGCTCCCGAGATCGAGACGCTGGCCGCAACCGTCGACGACAACGGCGGGGCCTACTTCGTACCGGCCTTCTCGGGGCTCTTCGCTCCGTACTGGCGCTCCGACGCCCGCGGAGCCCTAGTCGGCCTGACGCGGTACGTGAACAAGGGTCACATCGCCCGCGCGGCACTCGAAGCGACCGCCTACCAGACCCGCGAGGTGCTCGACGCGGTCAACGCCGACTCGGGCGTCGACCTGACCGAGCTCAAGGTCGACGGCGGCATGACCGCGAACAGCGTTCTCATGCAGTTCCAGGCCGACATCCTCGGCGTTCCCGTCGTCCGCCCGGTGGTCGCCGAGACCACCGCGCTCGGAGCCGCCTACGCCGCTGGCCTCGCCGTCGGGTTCTGGGCGAACCTCGACGACCTCCGCGCCAACTGGCAGGAAGACGCCCGCTGGACCCCGTCGATGGACGAGGCCGAACGCGACCGTCAGATCCGACTCTGGAAGAAGGCGGTAACGAAGACCTTCGACTGGGTAGACGAAGACGTCAACTAGCGCTGACCCGAGAGACACGGAGAAAGCCCCGTCAGGATCCACCTGGCGGGGCTTTCTGCCTGCGGTCACGCCCGCGTGGCGGCCACCCACTCCGCGAGCTTCGCGGTCGCACGCCCACTGTCGACGGCGTCGGCGGCGACCACGAGCTGCTCGCGGAAGCGTTCGGCGATGGGTCGATCGCGCTGGGCTGGATCCTGGGCCAGTCGGAACGAGACCAGACCGGCCGCCGCGTTCAAAAGCACGATGTCGCGAACCGCGCCCCGCTCCCCCGCCAGCGTTCGACGGGCCACCTCGGCGTTGTGCTCGGGGTCTCCGCCGAGAAGGTCGTCGATCCGGGAGCGCCGGATTCCGAGCTCGAGCGGGTCGAGGTCGTGCTCGGTCACCGAGCCGCCCGAGATCTCCCAGATGTGGCTGTGGCCGGTAGTGGTGAGCTCGTCGAGACCATCATCGCCGCGGAACACCAGGGCCGTGGCGCCGCGAGTCTGGAACACACCGACCACGAGGTTGACCTTGGAGGCATTGGCCACACCGACCGCACTGGCCTCGGGCCGTGCCGGGTTCGTCAGCGGACCGAGAAAGTTGAACACGGTTGGCACGCCGATCTCGCGACGAGTGGCGGCCGCGTGCTTGAAGCCCGGGTGGAACGCCGCGGCGAACGCGAAGGTGATTCCGACCTCGACCAATACCGCGGCGACACGCGCGGGGTCACGATCGAGATCGATTCCGAGAGCGCTCAAGACGTCAGACGACCCCGATGAGGAGCTCGCGGCCCGGTTGCCGTGCTTGATCACCGGAACACCGGCTGAGGCGACGACGATCGAGGCCATAGTGGAGACGTTCACCGTGCCGAAGCGATCTCCGCCGGTACCCACGATGTCGACACCCATGGTGTCGACGGCGAGGGGCAATGCGTGCGCCAGAATCGCGTCACGGAAGCCCACGATCTCGTCGACCGTCTCGCCCTTGGCACGCAGGGCGATGAGGAACGCGGCGAGCTGCGAGTCGGTCGCCTCGCCCACCATCACGCGCTCCATCGCCCAGGTGGCATCGGCGATCGAGAGGTCGTTCCCCTCCAGGAGGGAATCGAGAAGACGGGGCCACGAGAGTGCGTTCGACATGGCTCTCAGCTTACTGAGCGGCTTCTTTCAGATATCTCGTCATCGAGACTGGCAGTCTGTCGAGGCGAAATTCTCGGCGGTTTATCGGCCATAATGAACCTGTGACAAGTACCTCTCTCTCGAGACCTTCAGGCGGACCGGTTGTCAACCGGCCCAGCACCGCTGCCGTAGGCACCATCGTCTGGCTCGGAAGCGAGGTGATGTTCTTCGCCGGTCTCTTCGCGATCTACTTCACCTTGCGGAGCACCTCTCCCGAGCTCTGGGCCTCCCAGACCGAGAAGCTGGACGTCCCGTTCGCCGCCTTCAACACCATCACCCTGGTGCTGTCGAGCGTCACCTGCCAGTTCGGTGTCTTCGCGGCCGAGCGCCTCCAGGGCAAGCGGACCGGCAAGCTCTTCCAGGTCTCCAAGTGGGGCCTCGTCGAGTGGTTCTTCCTGTCGTATGCCATGGGCGCCGTCTTCGTGTCTCTCCAGATGTACGAATACACGAACCTCATTTCCGAGCACGTGACGCTGCAGTCGAGCGCCTACGGCTCCGCCTTCTACCTGACGACCGGCTTCCACGCCGCACACGTCACCGGGGGTCTGCTCTGCTTCCTCTTCATCATCGGTCGCGCCTACGCGGTGAAGAACTTCGGTCACCGAGAGGCCACGAGCGCCATCGTGATCTCGTACTACTGGCACTTCGTCGACGTCGTGTGGATCGGCCTGTTCCTGGTCATCTACATCCTCAAATAGGCATTGGATCCCCTGCTCCCCATGAAGATCTCTCCCTCAGCAAAGCTCGCTTCGTCAGCGACAAAGGGCGCCCGCAAATCGGTCGGCGCCAAGTCGAAGCGAACGGGTCGCCGGTCTCCCCTCGCGACCGTCTCGCTCATCGTCGTGGGCCTCCTCACCACGGGTGGCGCTTACGCGCTGTTCACGTCGACCGCCACCGCCGAGACCAGCACCTCCAGCAACTCGCAGGCCACGGTCAACGAGGGTAAGAAGCTCTTCGCTGCGAACTGCGCCACCTGCCACAACGTCAATGGTTCCGGCACCGAGGCCGGACCGAGCCTCGTCGGCGTCGGCGAGGCGTCGGTCGACTTCCAGGTCGGAACAGGCCGCATGCCCGCGGCGGCGAATGGCCCGCAGGCGCTGAAGAAGCCCGTGCAGTTCACAAACGAAGACATCCAGGCGATGGCCGCTTACGTTGCTTCGCTCGGCACGGGTCCGTCCGAGCCTGAGACGAAGTACCTCCAGGCCAACGGCGACACCGCCAAGGGTGCCGAGCTCTTCCGCATCAACTGCGCCATGTGCCACAACGTGGCCGGCGCCGGTGGAGCGCTCACGCAGGGCAAGTTCGCACCGGCACTCAAGGGCGTCACCTCGAAGCACATCTACGAGGCAATGCTCACGGGCCCGCAGAACATGCCGGTGTTCAACGACCTGAACATCACTCCGCAGGAGAAGGCCGACATCATCACCTACCTGAAGTACCTCGAGAAGAACCCTTCTCCCGGTGGATTCGAGTTGGGCAACCTCGGTCCGGTCTCTGAGGGTCTGTTCATCTGGATCTTCGGTCTCGGCGCCATCGTGGCCATCACCGTGTGGCTGACGGCCCGCTCGAACTAGCAGCATCATCCCCGGGCTCCCTAGGCCCAGAGTCAACGATTTATAGAGTGAAGAGCTCACCGAAAGGCAGCACCATGGCAGATCACGACGACGAGACCCCCCAGGCGGGCTCGGCTGTCGAGAAGAGCGAGCCGCTGAAGGTTTCCGCCGGCACGGCGGTCATCCCGACGGATCCCTTCGAGAACCCGGGTGAGCCCGCGCACCACCTCCGCGTCACCGACATCGACCCGGTCGAAGAAAAGAAGGCGGCCCGCCAGGTCTCCACTCTGTTCTTCGCCTCGATCGTATTTAGCTGCCTCGCGGTGGCCGCCTACATCGCGTTCCCGATCACCCCGGGCGACACCGGCTCGATCCGGCTGAACAACCTGTTCCTCGGTCTCGGTATCGCTCTCGGCCTCCTGGCCATCGGCATCGGTGCCGTGCACTGGTCGAAGACCATCATGCCGGCGCGCGAAATCACCGAGATGCGCCACGGCACCCGTGGCTCCGACGCAACTCGCGCCAAAGCAGCCGAAGTGTTCGAACTCGGCAACAAAGAGTCCGGTTTCGGCCGACGCAGCCTGATCCGCAACAGCCTCTTCGGTGCGCTCTTCGCCTTCATCCTTCCTGGCGTGGTCATTTTCCGTGACCTCGGCCCGAAGGTCGACCCCAATGTCGTCCTGCGGCATACACTCTGGAAAAAGGGCATGCACCTCACCCTTGACCCTTCCGGCACGCGCATCAAGGCTGCCGATGTGACCCTCGGTTCGGCATTCCACGTGATTCCGGAAAGCCTGCTCGAATCCGAAGATCTGCTCGAAGAGAAAGCCAAAGCCGCCGTCCTCGTCATGCGGCTCAACCCCGACGACCTCAATGAGCCCGAGGGCCGTGAAAACTGGCAGTACAACGGAATCGTTGCCTACTCCAAGATCTGCACTCACGTCGGATGCCCGGTCGCGCTGTACGAACAGCAGACCCACCACCTGCTCTGCCCCTGCCACCAGTCGACGTTCGACGTCACCGACAACTGCAAGGTCATCTTCGGCCCGGCCTCTCGGCCGCTCCCGCAGCTGCCCATCACGGTCGACGCCGAAGGCTACCTCGTGGCTCAGAGCGATTTCCACGAGCCCGTAGGCCCGAGTTTCTGGGAGCGTGACCGCGCATGATCACCACCACCACAACCACCGAATCGCAGCCCACCAGCTACGCCGAACAGGGTAACGCCCCGGTTCGACCGGCCAAGGGCATGAAGTTCATGGGTGCCGCCGCCAACTACGTCGACGAGCGGACCAGCATCTCCGGACTCGTCAAAGAGGTTGGTCGCAAGATCTTCCCCGACCACTGGTCGTTCATGCTCGGCGAGGTCGCGCTCTACAGCTTCGTCGTCATCCTGCTCTCCGGTACGTTCCTGACCTTCTTCTTCCAGCCGTCCATGGCCGAGGTCACCTACAACGGCTCGTACGTGCCGCTGAAGGGAATCGACATGTCGGCGGCGATGCAGTCGGCGCTGAACATCTCGTTCGACATCCGCGGTGGTCTCCTGTTCCGTCAGATCCACCACTGGGCGGCCTTGCTCTTCATTGCGGCCATCGGCCTGCACATGCTGCGCATCTACTTCACCGGTGCGTTCCGCAAGCCCCGCGAGATCAACTGGTTCATCGGCTTCGTCCTGTTCATCCTGGCTCTCGCCGAGGGCTTCACCGGCTACTCGCTCCCCGACGACCTGCTGTCCGGCAACGGTCTGCGGATCATCGACGGAATGGTCAAGGGCATCCCCGTCATCGGCGTCTGGATCAGCTACCTCCTCTTCGGCGGAGAGTTCCCAGGCACCGCCGTGGTCAGCCGCCTCTACTCGTTGCACATCATGTTGCTGCCGGCTCTTCTGATCGCCATGCTCGGCGCTCACCTGCTCCTGCTCATCATCAACAAGCACACGCAGTTCGCTGGCCCAGGCAAGACGAACAACAACGTCGTCGGCGTTCCGGTCATGCCCGTCTTCGCTGCGAAGGCCGGTGGGTTCTTCTTCATCGTCTTCGGTGTCATCGTGCTGATCGCCTCGCTGTTCACGATCAACCCGATCTGGAACTACGGCCCGTACGACCCCTCGCCCGTCTCCGCCGGTACCCAGCCTGACTGGTACATCGGATTCGCCGACGGTGCTCTGCGTCTCGCACCGCCCCACTGGGAAGTCGTCTGGGGCGGATACACCGTCTCGTTCAACATCCTCGTGCCGATCGTCGTGCTGATGGGTCTGCTCGCCACCGTTGCCTTCTATCCGTTCATCGAGGGTTGGGTCACCGGCGACAAGCGTGAGCACCACATCCTGGATCGCCCGCGTAACGCTCCCACCCGTACGGCTATCGGTGCCGCTCTCATGACGCTGTACGCAGCGCTCTGGGCTGCAGCTTCCTCCGACCTCATGGCAACTCACTTCAAGTTGTCGCTGAACCAGGTCATCCACGTCATGCAGTTCTTGACGGTGATCGGTCCGTTCATCGCCTTCTGGATCACGAAGCGGGTCTGCCTCGCCCTGCAGAAGAAGGATCGCGAGATCGTTCTTCACGGTCACGAGTCGGGTCGAATCGTCCGCCTCCCCGGCGGCGAATACATCGAGGTCCACGAGCCGCTCACCGATTACGAGCGCTGGAACCTGGTCAGCTACAACGAGTACGAGCCGCTCATGGTTCGACCGAATGCGCGTGGTGTCGTGACTCCGATCGAGCGCATCCGTGCATCGGTGTCGGGCTTCTTCTTCGAAGATCGCATCTCGCCCGTCACCAAGGCCGAGATCGAGGCCGCACATCACGACTCGCACGCCGAGATCGATGGCGGCCCCGGCGGCAAGCACTAGCAGCTCCGCTCCCCCGAAACCCGCTCGCACCTCCGGTGCGGGCGGGTTTCGTCGTGCTGTAGGGCGATGGTCGATGGTTCGGGCAGGCCCGTTTCGGGCGCAGGACGCGCTGCTCCGCATCCGGGGGCCGTGGGCGGTCGCTCTCCTAGTCGCGTTTCGCGGGTCTAGTCGCGGTATGTCGCGACTAAACGTGCGATACGCGACTACGAGGCACACCGCCGCACCGCCACACCCCCACACCGTCGCGAATGACACCCGACGCCATCGTCGATTTCAGGGGGTCCAACGTGAGGTCCTGCTGAGGCCGCCAGCCCGGGGCGACCCGCATTGCGTGCCCTGGAGGGCGGTCGAACGCGGCGGGCGCCGCCGGCGGACAGATTGCACCCACCGCATCCCGTGGTCGAGCTGCGGCCCGGGTCGATCGAGCCTCGGCTAACCGAATCACGCGTGGCTAACCGTAAGAACAGTTAGTCGTGCGTGAAACGGTTCGTGACGTACCGCGAGCCCCATGTGTCTCGTCAAAGTCGGGAAACGCGACCCCCTCGTGATCACGCAGGCGATGACGGGACCGCTACAGCAATGACGGGCTCCGCTGAGCCGGAAGCGGACCCGAACTCGAGCTCCCTAGGCCGCTGCAGCGAACACCTCGTCAACGGAGACCCAGCGGGCGGCGCGAGATGCTCGGCGTTCGCCCGCCAGCGCAGAACGGCCCCAGGGGACCGCAGGATCCGGCAGACGCCGCCAGGCCCGTCGCAGCCGGCCCGGGAGCGTCTGCCGGATCCTGCGGTCTTTCGTGCTCACACGCCGCCTCTAGCTCACTCCGTGTTCGCAGCCCGGCTCACCATCCGTTCGGACGGGCCCACGTCGGCTAGTCGCCTCGCGGGCACCCACCGGCGCGGAGGTTCGGCAGCCGTGGCGCAGGAGCCTCCACAGCCGTCGCAGTCACCCTCTACCGCCATCCACGTCCTCTGGGCGGCTCGGCCGGTTAGGTGCGGCTCCGAGGCGCCCAGCAACCCGTGCGTACACGAAAGCGGGGCACCACCCGAGGGTGGTGCCCCGCTTAGCGCGAGACGCGGTAGTGGTGCTTAGTGCTTGTAGACGCCGCGGTAGTTCTCGTAGACCCAGCCGACGAGAGCAATCGCTGTGAGGGCGACACCGAAGAAGATCAACCAGATTCCGACTGCGAGCGACAGGAAGACGATCGTGCAACCGGCGGCCAGGAAGATGGGCCACCAGCTGAACGGGTTGAAGAACCCGATCTCGGGGTCGCCATCGTCGATGTTCGCGTCGAGGCGGTCTTCGGGCAGTTCACCCGACTGGGCGAAGTGCGACCGGTTCATGTAGTAGCCGAGGAACACCGACATGATGCCGGCCAGGCCGATACCGAGGGTTCCCGTCCACTCCACCTTCTGGAATTCAGTCGACAGGAGACTCCAGACGGTGTAGCCGGCGTCGGCCACGAAGAAGAAGACCGCGAGGATCCAGAAGATGTTCGATTGGGCTCTCATTGCCGGACTACTTTACTTTCTCGTCGGAAGCGTCGTACGTGGGGGCGTCAGGGGCGTCTTTCAACGGACCCACACCGACGGGGAGACCCGCTTCGGGGTGGTTCAGATCGAAGGCCGGAGACTCCGAACGGATGCGCGGGATCGACGTGAAGTTGTGACGCGGCGGCGGGCACGACGTGGCCCACTCGAGCGATCGCGAGTAACCCCAGGGGTCGTTCACGGCCACCTTCGGAGCAACCCGAGCGGTGATGTAGACGTTGTAGATGAATGGCAGCATCGAGACGCCGAGGAGCATGGCACCCACCGTCGAGAGCTGGTTCATCCACTCGAAGCCGTCTTCGGGCTGATACGTCGCGTACCGACGCGGCATACCCATCACGCCAAGCCAGTGCTGGATCAGGAACGTGGTGTGGAACCCGACGAACAGGAGCCAGAAGTGGATCTTGCCGAGACGCTCGTTGAGCATCTTGCCCGTCCACTTCGGCCACCAGAAGTAGAAGCCGGCGAACATGGCGAAGACGACCGTACCGAACACCACGTAGTGGAAGTGCGCCACCACGAAGTAGGAGTCGGACACGTGGAAGTCGAGAGGAGGCGATGCCAAGATCACACCGGTCAGACCACCGAACGTGAAGGTGATCAGGAACCCGATCGCCCAGAGCATGGGGGTCTCGAACGTGATCGAGCCGCGCCACATGGTGCCGACCCAGTTGAAGATCTTCACGCCGGTCGGTACCGCGATGAGCATTGTCATCAGCGAGAAGAACGGCAGGAGCACGGAACCCGTGACGTACATGTGGTGTGCCCACACGGTCACCGACAGAGCAGCGATCGCGATGGTGGCGTAGATGAGGGTCTTGTACCCGAAGATCGGCTTGCGGCTGAAGACGGGGAAGATCTCGGAGACGATGCCGAAGAACGGCAGCGCGATGATGTAGACCTCGGGGTGGCCGAAGAACCAGAAGAGGTGCTGCCAGAGGATGGCACCGCCGTTGGCGGGGTTGAAGACGTTGGCATCGAAGACTCGGTCGAAACCGAGACCGAAGAGCGCCGCCGCGAGAACCGGGAAGGCCATGATGACGAGGATCGACGTGACGAGGGTGTTCCACACGAAGATGGGCATGCGGAACATCGTCATGCCCGGGGCGCGCATGGTGATGATCGTCGTGATGAAGTTAACGCCACCGAGGATCGTCGAGAACCCGGTCAGGGCGAGGCCGAAGACCCAGAGGTTTCCGCCGAGCCCCGGAGTGAAGGTCGTGTCGGAGAGCGGCGCATAGGCGAACCAGCCGAATGATGCCGCACCCGCCGGGGTGAGGAACCCGGCGATGACCACGATGGCACCGAAGAAGTACAGCCAGAACGCGAAGCCGTTCAGTCGCGGGAACGCGACGTCGGGTGCACCGATCTGCAGCGGCATGATCGCGTTCGCGAAGCCGGAGAAGAGTGGAGTGGCGAACAGCAGCAACATGATCGTGCCGTGCATGGTGAAGAGCTGGTTGTACTGCTCTTTGGTCTGCAAGATGTCGACACCGGGCGCGAAGAGCTGCGCTCGGATGACGAGCGCCATCACTCCCCCGATGAGGAAGTAGACGAACGAGGTGATCAGGTACATGTACCCGAGGACCTTGTGGTCGGTGGAGGTGATCCACCTGACGACGACGTTGCCCTTACGGCCGACGCGCGTCGTGTTGAAGTTCTGCTGTGACGATTGACCGCCGGTCGCAGGACGGGTTGCAGTGGCTGAGCTCATCGAATGGCCTTACTTGCTCGAGGTGCTGTCGGTGCCTGCGGCGACCGGGGCCTTGTTGTCGGGTTCGTTGGTGTTGGTGTTGTACTGGTCGCCCAGGTCACCCACGTTGCCCTCGGTACGGAGCGTGTCGAGATAAGCCTGGTAGTCGGCCTTCGACTCGACCTTCACGTTGAAGAGCATGAGCGAGTGGTACTCACCGCACAGCTCCGCGCACTTACCCGTGAAGGTGCCCTCTTTGAGAGGGGTGAAGTATTCGTAGTTCGTCTTGCCCGGGATCATGTCTTTCTTGTAGAGAAAGTCGACGACCCAGAACGAGTGGATGACGTCGCGAGACTTGAGTTCGATCTTGATCGTCTCGCCGACGGGGAGGTGCAGTGTCGGCAGCTTGGACTCGTCGACGTTGCCGTCGCCGAGCTCCTGCGCCTGGATGCCCTGGTAGTAGACACTGTTCGCCTTGTTGGCGGTGTCCATGTAGTTGAAGTCCCATGCCCAACGCTTGCCGTAGACCGTGATGGTCTGGTCGGGGTTGGCCGTCGGCTTCTCGATGTCGGCCTGGTCACGGGCCGTGAAGAAGAAGAAGCCGAGCACGAGGAACAGCGGCACGATCGTGTAGAAGATCTCGATCGGCATGTTGTAGCGCAGCTGGACGGGCAGGCCCGTGTCGGCCTTCCGGCGTCGGTACACGACGACTGCCCAGATGATCAGCGCCCAGGTGATGAGACCCACGCCGAGGAGGACGATCCAGGAGGTGACCCAGAGACCGATGGTGGCGTTGACGTGGTTAGTCGTGCCGCGCTCCGTCGGGAGCCATCCCATCATCTGCTGCTCGGTGCAGCCCGACAGGGCAAGGATCGAGACTGCAGCCACGGGAATGGCTGCGAGTCGGAGACGACGTTTTGAGCGCACTGTTACCTCTCGGATGACTCAACTGTGGGGCGCGCCCCATTTCGTCACCGGGCCCAAGGGCTCACAGTAAGAAACGGAACATGCTTAGCCTACTCGCAGGCTGGGGGTGCTTCCGCCGCTCGCTCCCGCGGTTCGCTCGATGTGGAGACGAAAAAACGAAGGGGAACCATTCGTCTGAATGGTTCCCTTTCGTTCACTGTGAGCGAAGTGCGCGAAGCCTTCACGCGGGCGACTTGGCCGCCTGGTAACCCCTAGTGGAAGGAGTCGCCACACGCGCAGGAACCCTGCGCATTGGGGTTGTCGATCGTGAAGCCCTGCTTCTCGATGGTGTCTTCGAAGTCGATGGAAGCGCCATCGAGGTAGGGGACGCTCATCTTGTCGACGACGACCTCAACACCCTCGAAGTCGACCGTGGCGTCGTTTTCGAGCAGACGCTCATCGAAGTAGAGCTGGTAGATGAGCCCTGAGCAACCACCGGGCTGGACGGCGACGCGCAGACGAAGATCGTCGCGACCCTCTTGCGTGAGGAGGTTCTTGACCTTGGTCGCGGCAGCATCGGTGAGGCCGATGCCGTGGGCCTTGGTGTCGACGGAAGTGGTGAGTGTGTCGGTCATAAGTGCCTCCTTCGAGAGCGGAATGTGCACGAGTGCACGACTGAGTTGATTCTAATCCTCGATGGTTCGGCCGTCGAGCCTCGCGAGCAGGAGAGCCTCGCTGAGAATCGACCGGTGGAACACGCCCAGGTGCTGAGATTCGTTCGGGCTGTGAGCGCGGGTGTCGGGATCTTCCACACCGGTGACCAGGATCTGCGCTTCGGGGAACACCTCGGCGAGATCGGCGATGAACGGAATCGATCCGCCGGCTCCGACCTGGAGCGGTGCTGCACCCCAGCCCTCCTCGAGAGCCTGCAGGCCCTCGGCCACTCCCCAGCCGGACGTGTCGACGAGGAACGCGTTGCCGCGGTCGACGTCGTCGATCTCGACGTGCGCACCGAAGGGAGCGTGCGCGCGCAGGTGCGCTTCGAGAGCGTCGAACGCCGCAGCCGCCGTCTGCCCGGGGGCGACCCGGGCGCTGATCTTGACCGACACCTCGGGGCTGAGGGTGTTGGAGGCGTTGAGAACGCTGGGCGCATCGATGCCGGTGACCGTGATCGAGGGCTTTGACCAGAGACGGCTGAGGATGTGGCCGGTGCCGATCGGCGAGACGCCCTCGAGAAGGCCGGTCTCTTCGCGGAGCTGGGATTCGGGATAGTCGGGGTAGTCGCCCTCACGAGAGGTAAGACCGGCGACTGCGACGGATCCTTCGTCGTCGTGCAGCGTGGCCAGGAGCTTGATCATGGCGAGCATGCCGTCGGGGACCGCTCCCCCGTTCATGCCGGAGTGCGAAGCATGCGACAGCGTCGACACGGTCAGCTTGAACGTGACGTTGCCGCGGAGCCCGACGGTGAGCCCGGGGACGGTCGTCGAGGGGTTGTCGGCGTCCGCGACGATGATCAGGTCGGCCGCGAGTTCGTCGCGGTGCTGCGCGAGGAAGTTCGTGAACGAGCGGGAGCCGAACTCCTCTTCGCCCTCGATGAAGACGACGACGCCGACGTTGAGGTCGTCGCCGAGTACCTCGTGGACGGCACGGAGAGCCGCGACGTGCGTCATGACGCCCGCCTTGTCGTCGGAGGCGCCCCGCCCGTACAGCCGATCGCCGCGGACCGTGGGTTCGAACGGCGGGGTCTCCCACAGCTCAGCCCGCCCTTCGGGCTGGACATCGTGGTGGGCGTACAGGAGCACGGTGGGCCGGCCGTTGCGGGCGGCTCGCGTCGCGAGGACCGCGGGGTGACCGAGCACGTCGCCCTCGATCGGCGCACGGCTCGTCTTCACGCTGTCGAACAGTCCTGTCGACTCGACGAGCGCGGCGACGGCCTGCGAGCTCGCCACGACGTTCTCGGGATCGAAGCTGTCCCACGAGACGCTCGGGATCTTCACGAGCGATGACAGATCGGCGATGGAAGACGGAAGAGCCGCGTGGACGCTCTCTCGCAGCTTCCCTGCGAGTTCGGCGTCGGTCGGCTCGATGGGGTAGGAGGTCTCGGTCATGACAGGTAATCTTAGGTACTCCGACGAACTTGCAAGGATCACTCGTGGCCAAGGCACCCATCATCTCCCCAGACAACTCGGCGTCGAAGACGACATCCGAGTTCACCACCGCGGCCGACTCTCCGGTCGGCAAGGGTCGACCGACTCCCAGCCGCAAAGAGCGTGAGGCCGCCAACCGTCGACCTCTCGTCCCTGTGGGCAAAGAGGCCCGCAAAGAGCAGCGCGGACGCGTCGCCGAACAGCGCAACCGGGCTCGCATCGGGCTCGCGAACGGCGAAGAGAAGTTCCTGCCCGCCCGCGACAAGGGCGAACAGCGCAAGTACGTCCGCGACTACATCGACGCTCGCTGGAGCGTCGGCGAGGCCATGATCCCGATCATGGTGATCGTGATCCTCCTCAGCCTGATCCCCGCCGCATCGGCGTTCACGCTATTCGCCCTCTGGGGTTTCTTCGTCTTCGCGATCATCGACTGCCTCCTCGTCGGCCAGCGCATCCGCTCCAAGCTGGCCGCCGCTCACGGCGGTGCCGACAAGGTCGAGGCCGGCCTCCGCTGGTACGCCGCGATGCGCGCGCTGCAGATGAAGCCGATGCGCCTGCCGAAGCCGCAGGTCAAGCGGGGCGAGTTCCCGACGGCGTAGGGCCGCGCGGGCTTTCACAGGGCCAGAAACGAAGGATCCGGGGGCACGTGCCCCCGGATCCTTCGTTTTTGGCCCTGTAAGCGCACCGCCCCTACTTGCTGCGGTTCCGCCTCAGTTCGCGCAGCCCGCGGTTGATCTGCCTCGCCCAGAGCGGCCCGCGATAGAGGAATGCCGTGTAGCCCTGCACCAGGGTCGCTCCGGCGTCGATTCGCTCTTGGACATCGGCGGCCGTCTCGACCCCTCCGACGCTGATCACGCAGAGGTCGCTCGGCACGCTGGCGCGAATAGCTCGCAGCACGGCGAGGGAGCGGGCCGCGAGCGGTGCTCCCGACAGGCCGCCGGCCCCCGCCTTCGCGATCACCGAGGGGTCGCTCGACAGCCCCTCGCGGGACAGCGTCGTGTTCGTGGCGATGATTCCGGCCAGGCCCAGTTCGACGACCAACTCGGAGACGCGGCGCACGGCATCGTCTTCGAGATCGGGAGCGATCTTGACCAGCACGGGCGTGGTGCCCGCCGCATCGCGGACCGCGGTGAGGAGGGGCGACAGCTTGTCGAGCTCTTGCAGGCCGCGGAGCCCGGGGGTGTTGGGCGACGACACGTTGACGGCCAGGTAGTCGGCCAGGGGTGCGAGGAGGCGCGTTGATACGAGATAGTCGTCGACGGCGTCATCGACCTCGACCACGCGGCTCTTGCCGATGTTGACACCGATCACCGGGCGATTGCGCAGGTGTCGGGCGCGACCGACCTCGCCGGCGGCCTTGACGGCGCCGCCGTTGTTAAAGCCCATGCGGTTGATGACCGCCCGGTCGTCGACGAGCCGGAACAGGCGCGGACGGTCGTTGCCCGGCTGCGGCTTGGCCGTGATGGTGCCGACCTCGACGTGACCGAACCCCAGAACTCCGAGACCGGAGATGCCCTTGGCGTCTTTGTCGAAACCGGCAGCGACGCCGAACGGCGAGGAGAAGGTGAGCCCAAGCGTCTCGACGCGCAGTGACCGGTGGGGCCCGGTCGAACGCCGCACGAGAGACGCCACCACGGGGCTCACGGGAAGGAGCTTGATGAAGCGGAATGCGAAGTGGTGGGCGTTCTCAGGATCCATTCGCACAAAGACCGTACGGAAGATCAGGTCGTAGAGGCCCTTGCGGTCGTGCTCGCTCATTCGTCGCCCGATGCCGTGGTCGCGGTGGCGTGATCTTCGCGAAGGGTGCGGATGGACGCCTCGAAGTCGTCGAGCGAATCGAAGGCCTGATACACGCTGGCAAAACGCAGGTAGGCGACCTCGTCGAGCTCTCGTAACGGCGGAAGAATGGCCAGGCCGACCTCGTTCGCGTCGATCTGCGAGGCACCACTCGCGCGGACCGCCTCTTCGACCTTCTGAGCCAGCTGAGCAAGGTCGCCGTCTGTCACGGGTCGCCCCTGGCACGCCTTACGCACACCCGAGATGATCTTCTCGCGGCTGAACGGCTCGAGCACCCCGTTGCGCTTGATCACGGAGAGGCTCGCGGTCTCGGTCGTGGTGAAGCGACGACCGCAGTTCGGGCACTGCCTCCGACGGCGGATCGACGTGCCGTCGTCGCTCGTGCGGGAGTCGACGACTCGGGAATCGGGGTGACGGCAGAAGGGGCAGAACATGATGCTCAAGCTTATGGGTGCGACGCGTGTCGCGGAGCCGGACCTCGACAAGCTCTGCCACCCGGCACTGCGACACGCGCCGCGCCGGAGCTTATGGGTGCGACGCGTGTCACCGCGCCGGACCTCGACAAGCTCGGCCACCCGGCACTGCGACACGCACCGCGCCGGAGCTTATGGGTGCGACGCGTGTCGCGGAGCCGGACCCTCCGCCTACCGAATCGGGCCAACAGGGTCGAAACGGGCCGAGAACGACCGGGAATGTCGTGTGACGGTACGCCTGCCCGACACTAGGGCCGCTGCAGCCGAGCCGACACGGCCTCGCCGTGCGCCGGCAGCCGCTCTGCCCTCGACAGTGCCACCAGGCGTTCGGCCACGGCAGCCAGGGGCTCCGCCTCGTAGCGCACGATCTGCTGCGGCCGGAGGAACGTGTATGCCCCGAGCCCGGACGAGAAGCGCGCCTGCCCGCCGGTCGGAAGCACGTGGTTCGACCCGGCGAGATAGTCGCCGAGGCTTACCGGGGTCTGCGAGCCGACGAAGATCGCCCCGGCGTCATCGATCAGCGCCAGCACCGCATCGTCGTCGGCGGTCTGGATCTCGAGGTGTTCGGGGCCGTAGGCGTTGCTGAACGCCGCCGCGACGGGGAGATCGTCGACCACGACGACCGCTGACTGCGGGCCCGTCAACGCGGTACGGACTCTCTCGGCACTCGCGGTGAGCGGCGCCAGACGCGCGACCTCGGCCACGACGCGCTCTCCGAGGTCGGCCGAGTCGGTGACGAGCACGGCGGATGCCTGTTCGTCGTGCTCGGCCTGGCTGATGAGGTCGACGGCCACGAGGGTCGCGTCGGCGGAGGCGTCGGCGATGACGAGGATCTCGGTGGCTCCTGCCTCCGAGTCGATCCCGACGGCTCCTCGCACGAGGCGCTTGGCCGCCGCGACGAAGTTGTTGCCGGGCCCGGTGATGACCTGCACCGGAAGCAGATCTGCGTCGTCGACCCCGTACGCCAAAGCGCCGATCGCACCGGCACCGCCCATGGCGTAGACCTCGGTGATGCCGAGCAGGCCTGCGGCTCCGAGGATCGTGGGGTGCACGGATCCTTCGAATTCGGCCTGCGGCGGGGAGGCGAGCGCGATGGAGCGAACGCCCGCCACCTGGGCGGGAACGACATTCATGATGACGCTCGACGGGTAGACGGCCTTGCCGCCCGGCACGTACACGCCCGCCCGGGCCATCGGCTGCCAGCGCTGCACGATCGTGGCACCCGGAGCGGGGTGCGTCGTCTGCTCGGCCGGCACCTGTGCCGCGCTGGACGCCGTCACCCGAGCGATCGACTCGACCAGAGCTTCGCGGACGAGCGGGTCGAGTGAGGCGACAGCCTTGTCGATGTCGGCCTGGGGCACGCGGAGCGCCGGGGGCCGGACCCGATCGAATCGCTCGGCCTGGTCGAGCAGGGCTGAGACGCCTTGCTGACGGACGTCGGCGATGAGGGCTGCAGCGGCCTCGGTCGCATCGTTCACGTCGCCGACCGCACGCGGGACGAGGGCCAGCAACTGGCTCGGGCTGAGGGTCTGACCGCGGAGGTCGGTGGTCGTCATCATGGCCGCTCAAGCCTATCGGCGCGGGCCGGGAGAGGCCCGCGAGGTGGCTCGATATCCGCAATCGGGCCAGGATGCCCGGCGATGAGGCCATCTCGCGCAACTATTCGACAAGCTCACGACCCGAAGGACCCTGCGGCTCGTTGCTCTCACCGACGCCGAGATCGCATTCCTGGTCGGGGTCACCCGACCACGACTGCGATCTCGACGCCGCGATGGGCCTCGAGCAGGCAGGTCAGAGCAGGCAGCTCGGCCCGAGCAGGCTCTTGAGCTCGCCGTAGAGGTCGGCCGTGATGTCGACCGGCAGCGGGATCTCGAACGTGCGGGCGTTGTCGCCCTTGAGGAGGCGCAGTCGCACTTCGGTGGCACCCGAGTGACGACCGAGAACGGCGCCCAGCTCGGTGACGACGTCGGTCGTGGCACGGAACTCGGGCATGCTCAGCACGAGCGGCCCGTTGCTGGCCGCAACGCCGAGATCGGGCAGGAACATGCTGACGGCGTGGAGGTTCTTGCCGTCGTCGCGGACGCTGACCCGGCCCTTGAGCACGATGACCGAGTCGCCGACGAGAGTCGGACCGAACTCCTGGTAGGTCTTGCCCAGGAACATGACGCTGATCTCACCGCCGAAGTCTTCGATGGTGATGATTCCGTAGGGGTTGCCGGAGTTGCGGGCGACCCGGTGCTGGACGCTCGTGACGAGACCGGCGACCGTGACCTGTTCGCCGTCGATGGAGTCGTCAGCGGCCGAGATGGTCGTGATCGTCGTGGACGCGTGCTTGGCCAATTGGAGTTCGAGACCGGCCAGAGGATGGTCGGAGACGTAGAGACCGAGCATGTCGCGCTCGAAGGCAAGTTTGTCGCGCTTCGGCCACTCGGGGCGGGGCGGCACCTGCTGCACCTGAGCCGGTTCGTCCCACAGCGAGTCGAAGTCGAAACCGACCTGGCCATTGGCCTCGGCCCGCTTCTCGCTGACCGCCGCCTCGACGGCGCCCTCGTGGATCTCGACCAGAGCCCGGCGGGTATCGCCCATCGTGTCGAATGCCCCGGCCTTGACCAGCGACTCGACCGTGCGCTTGTTGGCCACCGGGATCGGCACCTTGCGCAGGAAGTCATGGAAGGAGGTGAACGGCTCTTTGCTCTCGCGGGCAGCGATGATGTGGTCGACGACGTTGAAGCCGACGTTGCGGATCGCGCCCATGCCGAACCGGATGTCTTCGCCGACAGCGGCGAAGAAGCCGATCGACTCGTTGACGTCGGGCGGGAGCACCTTGATGCCCATGCGACGGCACTCGTTGAGATAGAGACCGAGTTTGTCGCGCGAGTCGCCGACGCTCGTGAGCAGCGCCGCCATGTATTCGGCCGGATAGTGCGCCTTCAAATAGGCGGTCCAGTATGAGACGACACCGTAGGCCGCCGAGTGCGCCTTGTTGAAGGCGTAGTCGGAGAACGGGAGCAGGATGTCCCAGATCTTCTGGACGGCGTCGGCCGAATAGCCGTTGTCGATCATGCCCTGCTGGAAGCCGGCGAACTGCTTGTCGAGCTCGGACTTCTTCTTCTTGCCCATCGCGCGACGGAGGATGTCGGCTTGACCGAGCGAGAAGCCGGCGAGCTTCTGGGCCACGCTCATGACCTGCTCCTGATAGATGATCAGGCCGTAGGTGCCGCCGAGTACCTCCCGCAGGGGCTCTTCGAGCTCGGGATGGATGGCCGTGATCTCTTGCAGGCCGTTCTTGCGGAGCGCGTAGTTGGTGTGCGAGTTGGCGCCCATGGGGCCCGGCCGGTACAGGGCGATGACGGCCGAGATGTCTTCGAAGTTGTCAGGCTTCATCAGCCGCAGAAGACCACGCATGGGGCCGCCGTCGAGCTGGAAGACACCGAGCGTGTCGCCGGAAGAGAGCAGTTCGTAGGCGCCCTGGTCGTCGAGTTCGAGGTCTTCGAGCACGAGGTCGATGTCGCGGTTCGACTTGATGTTGTCGAGGGCGTCGTTGATGATCGTGAGGTTGCGGAGCCCCAGGAAGTCCATCTTGATCAGACCGAGTGATTCGGCCGCCGGGTAGTCGAACTGCGTGACGATCTGGCCGTCTTGCTCGCGCTTCATGATCGGGATGATGTCGATGAGCGGGTCGCTCGACATGATCACGCCGGCGGCGTGCACACCCCACTGACGCTTCAGGCCCTCAAGGCCGAGGGCGGTGTCGAAGACCGTCTTGGCCTCCGGGTCGCCCTCGACGACCGCGCGGATGTCACCCGCCTCTTTGTAACGACCGTGGTCGCGGTCGAAGATACCGGTGAGCGGGATGTCTTTGCCCATAATCGCGGGCGGCATTGCCTTGGTGAGCTTCTCGCCCATGCCGAACGGAAAGCCCAGCACTCGAGACGAGTCTTTCAGCGCCTGCTTGGCCTTGATCGTGCCGTAGGTCACGATCTGAGCGACCCGCTCAGAGCCGTATTTGTCGGTGACGTAGTTGATGACCTCGGTGCGCCGGCGGTCGTCGAAGTCGACGTCGAAGTCGGGCATCGAGACGCGGTCGGGGTTGAGGAACCGCTCGAAGATGAGGCCGTGGCGGATCGGGTCGAGGTCGGTGATGCGCATGGCGTAGGCGGCCATCGAACCGGCCCCCGAGCCGCGGCCCGGCCCGACTCGGATGCCGTTGTCTTTCGACCAGTTGATGAAGTCGGCGACGACGAGGAAGTACCCGGGGAAGCCCATCTGAGCGATGACGCCGACCTCGTAGTCGGCGCGCTCCCGCACCGCCTGCGAGATGCCGTCGGGGTACCGGTATTCGAGGCCCTTCTCGACCTCTTTCTTGAACCAGGTCTCTTCGGTCTCACCCTCGGGCACCGGGAACCGCGGCATGTAGTTCGCCTCGGTGTCGAACTTGACCTCGCAGCGCTCGGCAATGAGCAGCGTGTTGTCGCAGGCCTCGGGGTGGTCGCGGAACAGGTGCCGCATCTGGGCGGCCGTCTTGAGGTAGAACTCGTCGGCGTCGAACTTGAACCGGTTCGGGTCGGTCAGCGTCGAGCCGGACTGCACGCAGAGCAGGGCCGCGTGGCTCGTGGAGTCGTGGGCGTGCGTGTAGTGGAGGTCGTTCGTCGCCACCAGGGGGATGTCGAGCTGCTTGGCGAGCTTGAGCAGGTCGTCCATGATGCGACGTTCGATACCCAGACCGTGATCCATGATCTCGGCGAAGTAATTCTCTTTGCCGAAGATGTCGCGGAAGTCGGCGGCCGCCTTGATCGCCTCGTCGTACTGACCGAGGCGAAGGCGAGTCTGCACCTCGCCGCTCGGGCAGCCGGTAGTCGCGATGAGGCCCTTCGCGTGCTCGGACAGAATCTCGCGATCCATACGGGGCTTGAAGTAGTAACCCTCGAGAGACGCCCTCGACGACAGGCGGAAGAGGTTGTGCATGCCCTCGGTCGACTCGGAGAGCAGCGTCATGTGGGTGTACGACCCGGCGCCCGAGACGTCGTCTCGCCCGCCGTCGCCCCACTTGACGCGCGTTTTGTCGCCGCGCGCCGTGCCCGGCGTGATGTAGGCCTCGGTGCCGATGATCGGTTTGATACCGGCCGCCGTGGCGGTCTTGTAGAAGTCGAATGCGCCGAACATGTTGCCGTGGTCGGTGACGGCCACCGCAGGCATGCCCTGCTTGACGGCCTCTTCGATCAGGGGCCCGACACGAGCTGCGCCGTCGAGCATGGAGTATTCGCTGTGGACGTGCAGATGCACGAAGGAATCGGCGCTCGACGGCAAGTCTTCTCCTGATGGTTGCTGCGGTTGAACAAGCCTAACCGCGGCCGCCGACATCGATCGGCGTGTCGGCGTCAGGCGTTGCGAAGCACCTCAAGTGCGTGTTGAAGGTCGGCCGGATACTCCGAGGTGAACGACACCCACTCGCCCGTCGCCGGATGGGCGAAGCCGAGCTGGACCGCATGCAACCACTGCCGGGTGAGGCCGAGCTTGGTCGACAGGGTCGGATCGGCGCCGTACAGCGCGTCGCCGACGCAGGGGTGCCGCTGAGCCGCCATGTGCACGCGGATCTGGTGGGTTCGGCCCGTCTCGAGGTGGACCTCGAGAAGCGACGCGGCCGGGAACGCCTCGACGGTCTCGTAGTGCGTCACCGACGGCTTGCCGTCGACGACGACCGCGAACTTCCACGACGACGAGGGATGCCGACCGAGAGGTGCGTCGATCGTGCCCTTCAGCGGGTCGGGGTGCCCCTGGACGACGGCGTTGTAGATCTTCTCGACGGTGCGCTCGCGGAACGCCTGTTTGAGAACGGTGTAAGCGTGCTCCGACTTGGCAACGACCATGAGCCCGGAGGTGCCGACGTCGAGCCGATGCACGATACCCGCGCGCTCTGCAGCACCGCTCGTCGAGATCCGGAAACCTGCTGCGGCAAGCCCGCCGAGCACCGTCGGGCCGGTCCAGCCCATGGCAGGGTGGGCGGCGACACCGACCGGCTTGTCTACGACGACAAAATCGTCGTCGTCGTAGACGATGCCCATACCGGGCACCTCGACGGCCTGAACCGTCGGGCCCTCTTTCGGAGTCCAGGTCACTTCTAACCAGGATCCGGCCTCCAGCCGATCGGACTTGCCGACCTCGCGCTGGTCGACCGTGACTCCCCCGGACGACGCGACCTCGGCCGCGAACGTGCGGCTGAAGCCGAGCAGCTTGGCGAGGGCCGCATCGACGCGCTCGCCGGCCAGGCCGTCGGGCACGGGCAGCGAACGGGTTTCACTCACGAGGCATCCCGTCCGGTGGCAGCTGACGGGGTGGCCGACGGGTCGGTGGTCGAGGAGACGGCCGCTGGATCCTTGGCGTCACTGCCGTCGTTGTCGATGGTGTTCGGCTCGTCGCCCTTGCGGGGCGCCCGCTTTCCGTCGAGACCGACACCCAGAAGCGTCAGCAGAATCAGGAGCCCCATGCTCGTCACGATGAACGTATCGGCGATGTTGAAGATGGCGGGCAGGATCCACGGGAGGTAGATGAAGTCGACGACGTGGCCGACTCCGAAGCCCGGCTCGCGGAACAGGCGGTCGGTGAGGTTGCCAAGGGTTCCGCCGAGAAGCATGCCGAGCATCAGTGCCCAGCGCAGCGAGCGGATGCGGCGCGAGAAGACCACGATCGCGACCACGACGGCGGCGGCAGCAATCGAGAAGATCCAGGTGGAGCCGGTGGCCAAGGAGAAAGCTGCGCCGGGGTTCTTGACGAAGTGGAATCGAAGGACCGGGCCCAGAACGTCGACGTCTTGGCCGAGCGTCAGGTTCGACACGACGAGGAACTTGGTGCCCTGGTCGAGCACGTAGACGATGACAGCGACAAAGGCCAGTGCCAGCAAGATGCGGGCACTGGCCTTCGTGGCTGTCGTGTTAGTTGGAGCCAAAACCCTGGAAGCTGGCGGGTGCAGACGACTGCGCCGCGACGGGCTCGGGGTTGTTGTCGCCGTCGAGCTCGCGGAGCTGACCCTCGATGTAGCTCTTCAGCTTCTGGCGGTAGTCGCGCTCGAAGTTGCGGAGTTCGTCGATGCGGTGCTCGAGGCCGATGCGCTCGTTGTCGAGACGCTCGACCTGGGCGCGCTGCTCGTTTTCGATCTTCTCCTGGCGGGCACGGAACTCGACGTCGAACTGATCGGCCTTGGCCTTCTGCTCGTTGTCGAGCTGAGCGACGCGGGCGCGGTGCTCGTTCTCGAACTGCTCGACCTGGGCCTTCTGTGCGGCCTCGGCCTCGGAGACGATGCGCGCGGCCGTTGCATGGCCCTCGGCGATGAGAGAGTCGCGCTTTTCGATGCCCTCACGGACGTGCTCTTCGTGCAGACGACGAGCGAGCTGGAGGAGGTTGTTGGTGCTCGTGGTCTCGTCGTCGGTCGGCGCCGCGTAGGCGGGCGCTGCCGACACCGCGGCGGGCGCGGGGGCCGGCTCGGGCTCGGGAGCGGCGGCGACCGGCTCGGGGGTGGGCTCCGGCTCCGGCTCGGGAGCGGGCTCTGCCGGGGCCGCTGCCACGGGGGCTGCGGCGGACTTCGACTGGAGCTCTTCGACCTGCGAGTCGCTCGAGGCGAGGCGCTGGCGGAGCTCGTCGTTCTCCTGACCAAGTCGGCGGAGTTCGACGACGACCTCGTCGAGGAAGTCGTCTACCTCGTCTTGGTCGTAGCCCTCACGGAACTTCGTCGGCTGGAACCGCTTGTTGACTACGTCTTCAGGCGTCAAAGCCATTGCCGTCACCTCGTGAATCTTCTGGAACATGGTCTGGGATGATGCCCTCCCCCGATTCTGCGCGTGTTGCCTAACAGACAACGACGCGCGCCGTGAAGACACCGTGCGCCAAAAGCCTACAACGTCAACCGTGTGGTTGACCTGCAGGGTGAGGGTCACGCCGTGTCGCGCTGTCGTGCTGGGCGCCGGAGGGAGGACGGATTACAGCGCTGCGCGGCTCAGGCCGGACGCGACACTCATCAGGATCACGACGGCGAGCATCACGATGCTCCAGCCGAAGTCGAGCGCGACGGCTCCGAGTCGGATCGGAGGCAGGACCCGTCGAATGGCCCGGATGGGTGGATCGGTGACGGTGTACGTCACCTCGGCCAGCACCAGCAGGGGCCCTTTCGGGCGGTACGAGCGACTGACCGACTGGGTCAGATCGAAGATGAAGCGCCCCCACATCAGGAGGAAGAAGATGAGGAGCGCGACATAGGCGATGGTCGCTATCAGGTTGACGATCACGAAACTACCAAGCACACGGGGCGTTCAACTCGCACGGTTCAGGCGCGGGCGCGGCCCGCGGAGGAAGAATCTCGGGGGCAGAAGCCCTCAGGACTGGGCGAAGAAAGACGCCTCGATGTCGGACTCTACCTCAGCCGGATCTCCGCTCACTGCGATGTGCGCGGGCGACAACAGGAACACCTTGTTGGTCACGCGCTCGATCTTGCCGTAGAGACCCTGCGAGAGTCCGCTGGCGAAGTCGACGAGACGACGGGCGTCGCTCTCGGTCATCTGCGACAGGTTGATGATCACGGGGATGCCGTCGCGGAAGCTCGCCGCGATCGACTGCGCGTCTTTGTATTCGCGGGGGTGAACAGTGAGGATTTCGTTCATTTCGGAGGACGCTGCCATTTCGGTGGGGACCACATTCTTGGTCGACGTGGTGCGACGCAGGGGCGTCACGGGAGCGCGATTCGCCGTGGGAGTCGACACCGGCTGAACCGGCGACGTCGCGTCGCGCTTGTGGACCGGCGCGGCCTGCGTGGGGGCAGCCTGGGCTGGTGCCGCGGCCGGAGACGGCGCGGTCTGCTGGCGAGAGGAGGGCTCGGCCTGCGCGGCCCGGGCAGGCGTCTCGGTACGCGACTGGTCGTCGTATTCGAGTTCTTCGTCGGCTAGGCCTAGGTAGATAAGGCTCTTCTTCAGCGGGTTCGCCATGGTGTCCTCCGGTCGCGGATCGTCTGACTCGACATTAACCAGCCACCGGCCGGTTTCCCGTGATTGCCGTGCCTATTCGTAGGTGTGTCGCACCCTCGGCGATGGCGTCGGCGAAGTCGTTCGACATCCCGGCCGAGATCTGGTCCGCATCGGGGGCGATGGCCCGCAGCCGCTCCGAGAGTTCGCGAAGGTGGGCGAAGGCCCGGCGGGGCTCTTCGTCGAGGGGCGCGACAGCCATCACGCCCCGGAGTCGGATGCCGGGCGAGCCGAGGATCCGAGTCACCGCACGTTCGAGATCGGCCTCCGCGACTCCGCCCCGACCCTCGTCTTCGGTCAGGTTGACCTGCACGAACCCGTCGACGACGAGACCGTCGTCGGACGCCAGGGCGTCGATCACTGAGTCGCGGTCGAGCGAGTGCACGGCGTGCGCATACGCTCGCGCCTGGCGAGCCTTCTTCGACTGCAGCTGGCCGACGAAATGCCACCGGAGGCCGTCGAGGTCGGACGTCTCGGCGGCTTTCGCCTGCGCCTCCTGGTGCCGGTTCTCACCGACGTCGCGAACACCCAACGCGTGCAGTTCGCGCACGAGCGACACCGGGTGGAACTTCGTGACGACAATCGTCGTCAATTCGCCGGGGTCGCGAGACGCCGAACGGGCCGCGTCGGCGATGCGTCCGAAGACGTCGTCGACGCGGCCCGAGAGCTCGAGGGAGGGCGCGGCAGCCGCTTCGGCTGCCGCCTCGCCCGGAGACACAGAGTCGTCGGTCACGCTCTACTTCAGGAAGTCCGGTACGTCGAGGTCGTCGTCGCCGTCGTCGAAGACGGGGTCGGACGCCTGCTTGACGGGCTCCGCAGGGCGCTGGTAGCTCGGCACGGTGCCGCTGTCGGCGATCGCGCTGACGCCCGCGACCGTCGTCGTGGCGGGGGCGTCGGTCTCGACGAAGCTCGACCGGCGCTCGGCCGACTTGGTGGTGGGCTCGCCGCCGTCGAAGCCGGCCGCGATCACGGTGACCCGCACCTCGTCACCCAGGGTGTCGTCGATGACGGCACCGAAGATGATGTTGGCCTCGGGGTGCACTGCTTCCTGCACGAGACGCGCCGCGTCGTTGATCTCGAAGATGCCGAGATTCGACCCACCCTGGATCGAGAGGAGGACGCCGTGCGCACCGTCGATGGACGCTTCGAGCAGGGGCGACGCCACTGCGAGCTCAGCGGCCTTGATGGCGCGATCGGCGCCGCGCGAGGAGCCGATACCCATGAGGGCGGATCCTGCGCCCTGCATGACGCTCTTGACGTCGGCGAAGTCGAGGTTGATGAGACCCGGCGTGGTGATGAGGTCGGTGATGCCCTGGACACCCGCGAGGAGCACCTGGTCGGCCGTGCCGAAGGCTTCGACCATCGAGATGCCGCGCTCGGAGATCTCGAGCAGACGGTCGTTCGGCACCACGATGAGGGTGTCGACCTCTTCTTTGAGCTGGGCGACGCCCGCTTCGGCCTGAGCCTGACGGCGTCGACCCTCGAAGCCGAAGGGCTTGGTGACGACACCGATGGTGAGCGCGCCGATGGACTTCGCGATGCGAGCCACGACGGGAGCACCACCGGTGCCGGTGCCGCCGCCCTCGCCCGCGGTGACGAAGACCATGTCGGCCCCGGCCAGGGCCTCTTCGATCTCTTCGGCATGGTCTTCGGCGGCGCGGCGACCCACCTCGGGGTCGGCACCGGCACCGAGACCGCGAGTCAGCTCGCGACCGACGTCGAGCTTGACGTCGGCATCGCTGAGAAGCAGCGCCTGGGCGTCGGTGTTGATCGCGATGAACTCGACTCCGCGGAGCCCGAGCTCGATCATGCGGTTGACGGCGTTGACGCCACCGCCGCCGACACCGACGACCTTGATCACGGCTAGGTAGTTATGGTTCGTTGTCACGTCGGCCTCCGCCTGCAGGAACTGGGTGGTGCTGTCTGGTTGTTGCGGTCTGTATGGTTCTGAGGCCCACAAACCTTCAAGCTTTACTCGAGGGTTAATGTTATGCTCAGTATGCATATCTCGCAGTGCCAAGGTAGGTGCCCCGGCTGGGGGCCGCTCAGATGTGTGCCGCGTGTCGCGGTTTTCTGACCGCTACTTCGTGCGGATGATGCCGTTATCGGGAGCAGAGACGTCGTATTCGACGGCCTGCTCGGGGTCTCTCGCCGTGTGGTCTTTGATGAGCCCCGTCAGAAGCAGCGCCTTCTTCGTCGACTGGTCGGCACTCCCCCAGACAACCGTCTCACCGGTCGTGAGTTTCAGCGTGACGTCGTCGGCCGTCGAAGCTGACACCGAGTTGACTCGCTTGAGCAGTTGCGACGGGAGCGCGAGCAGCACCTCGGCCGTCGAGCGGTACACCTTGCCATCGAGCGCGTCGCCCGCGACCTTGACGACGGGAACGCCCGCGGGGCGCTTCGTCGCCGACGAGATGACGACGCCGGCCGGATCGACGAGCTCGAAGGTCTTGCCGATCTTGACGCTGGCGATCGGCGACCTCTCGGTGATCCGAATCACCAGCGTGTGCGGCGGCATCGTCTCGGTCACGTACGACTCGATCAGTGGAAACTCCGACAGGTCGCTCTTCACCGCCGCGAAGTCGATGAGGGCCAGCGGCTTGCCGATCTGCGAGTCGAGCGACTTCAAGACCGCCTTCTCGTCGACCCGCGACGTGCCCTCGATGGTGATGGTCTGAAGCGAGAGCAGCGGCGAGAAGACGGCGATGGCCACCGACCCGACGAGGGCGACCACCACCGCCGCCGCCGTGATGAGGGCGGCACGACGATGCCGACTGCGACGGGTGAACCGACGCACCTCGACGCGTTCAACGGCACGGCGAGCGGCAGCGGCACGACGAGCGAGTCGCCGGGCGTCGCGGGCTCGATCACGAGCGTCACGGGCGCCGGTCGACGCCGGTGTGATGACCGCAGGATCCGACGGCTCGGCCCCCGACTCCCGGGACGGCCGTGAGGGACGCACCGGCAGAGAGGGAAGCGCCGGAAGCCTCGGCAGGCTGCGCGTCGACTTCTCGGCAGCTGGCGCCGCCTCGTCACCGGGTGCCGTCGCGGAGGCCACGGACGCCTCAGCCGACGCAGCATCGATCTCCGGCTCGGGCGTTGCCTTCGCCTTGGCCACCGGGGTCCGGTCGAACCCCTCGGGACGCTTCACCGCAGCACCGGCGAGGATGCCAGCGTCACGAACGGGCCTCCGTGGGCGTGGGAGTGATCGCCTCCAGGCTCGCGAGGAGCTGCGGCACGATTCGGTACACGTCGCCGCACCCCAGCGTGATGACGAAGTCGCCGTCGCGGGCGATCTCGGCCACACGGTCGGCCGCGCTCTGCCAGTCGGGGACGAAGTCGGCGTGTGCGGGATCCTGGAAGCGTTCGGTCACGAGAGCACCGGTCACACCCGGCTCGGGGTCTTCGCGGGCACCGTAGACGTCGAGCACGACGGTGTGGTCGGCGAGGGCCTCGTACGCCTCGGCGAACTCGCCGGCCATCATGCGGGTGCGGCTGTAGAGGTGCGGCTGGTGGACCGCGATGAGACGGCCGTCGCCGACAACGCTGCGGGCGGCCTGGAGCGCAGCCGCGACCTCGGTGGGGTGGTGGGCGTAGTCGTCGTAGACGCTGACACCGCGGACGGTGCCGTGAAGCTCGAAGCGGCGCTGGGTGCCGCCGAAGATCTCGAGCCCCGAGATGGCTTCTTCGGGCGTGAGTCCGAGACCCACGAGCACGGCGTAGGCGCCGGCGGCGTTCAACGCGTTGTGATGACCCGGCACACTGAGCTGAACGCGTCGGTCGACGCCGTCGTGCCCGAGCGTGAAGGCGACCGGGCCGGAGGAGATGACGTCGGTCACACGCACGTCAGACCCCTCGGCGCGCCCGAACGTGACTACGTGGGCGTGGTCGAGCTTCGCAGTGACCGCGACAGCTCCGGCGTCGTCGCTGGAGATGACGACGGATTCACTCGCCGCCGCGGCGAACGTCACGAAGGCCTCGTCGAATGCCTCCCGCGAGCCGTAGTGGTCGAGGTGGTCGGCGTCGACGTTCGTGATGAGGGCGATGGACGTGTCGTAGAGAAGGAACGACCCGTCGGATTCGTCGGCCTCGATCACGAAGAGGTCGTCGGAGCCGCCCTTCGCGCTCACGCCGAGCGACTGGATGACACCGCCGTTGACGAAGCTCGGGTCGCGACCTGCCTCGAGCAGCGCCGTGATGATCATGCCGGTGGAGGTCGTCTTGCCGTGGGCGCCAGCGACCGAGACGAGCCGCTGCCCTGAGATGAGCCAGGCGAGGGCCTGCGAGCGGTGCAGAACGGGGAGCCCTTTGGCCAGAGCGAGCTGGTATTCGGGGTTGTCCTGCCAGAGGGCACCCGTGACGACGAGGGTGTCGGCGTCTCCGACGTTCTCCGCAGCGTGGCCGATGGCGACTCGAGCCCCGAGCGCGCGAAGGGCCTCGACGTTGGCGCTCTCGCGCGAATCGGAGCCCGAGACGGGGATCCCGGCCGCGAGGAAGACGCGGGCGATCCCGCTCATTCCCGAGCCGCCGATGCCGACGAAGTGGGCTCGGCCGATGGTCTCGGGAAGAGGCTGGGTGAGGTCGGGCTTGATCATGCGCCTGCGATTCGTGAGGAAGTGGATGCCGGTGTCGCCTCGAGGACGAGATCGACGGTGCGGTCGGCTCCGTCGCGGACTCCGACCGATGCAGCTCGGGCTGCCATGTCGGCGATACGCGACCGGTCGAGAAGGAGCGGGACGAGATCGCGTCGCACCCAGGTGGGCGTGAAGTCGGCGTCGCGGACGAGAACGGCGCCGCCGGCCTCGACGACGTCGGTGGCGTTGAAACGCTGCTCGCCGTTGCCGACCGGATAGGGAATCAGCACGGCGGGAAGGCCGAGAGCGGTGAGCTCGGAGACGGTGGCGGATCCTGACCGTGACACGACGAAGTCGGCCGCAGCGAGGGCGAGATCCATGCGGTCGCAGTACTTGAGCAGGTGGTAGTTGCTGAGCGACGTCGACGTCAGCTCGGACTTCTCCCCCGTGATGTGCAAGATCTGCCAGCCCGACCCGATGACGACCTCGGCCGATCGCGAGAGAGTCTCGTTGAGCTTGCGCGCTCCGGTCGAGCCGCCGGTCACGAGCAACGTCGGCAGGTGCGGGTCGAGGCCGAAGAACTGCAGGGCCTCGTTCTTCACCGCCCCCCGGTCGAGATTCTCGATCTCATCGCGGAGGGGCATGCCGACCTGGCGGGAGTGCCGCAGCTTGGTCGACGCGAAGACGACCCCGACGTACTTCGTGAAGAACGCACCGAGAACGTTCGCGATGCCGGGTTTGGCGTTGGCCTCGTGGACGACGATCGGCACGCCGTTACGCCTCGCGGCGAGATAGGCGGGGGCCGCCGCGTAGCCGCCGAATCCGACGACCACGTCGACCGAGTGCTCTTTGAGGATCCGCCGCACACCGCCGATCGAGCCGAGGATCTTGGCGGGAAAACGCAGCGCCGCACCGTTCAACCGCCGGGGAAACGGCAGGCGCGGGACCGTGAGCAGTTCATAGCCCCGAGCCGGCACGAGGCGGGCTTCGAGACCCTCCGCGGTGCCGAGCACGAGGATGGTCGCGCCGGGGTCACGCTGGCGAAGCCGGTCGGCCGTTGCGAGAAGGGGGTTCACATGCCCGGCGGTGCCGCCGCCGGCGAGGAGGTACGTCGTCACCGGAGAGACCCTACCGTCTCGGCGGAGACGCGAACTGGCGTCTCGTCACCCGGTCGACGGTGGAGGAACGACAGGATCACACCGATCGCGACCAGCACGAAGATGAGCGACGAACCACCGGCGCTGATGAGTGGGAGAGGCACCCCGAGTACCGGGAGAAGGCCCAGGACGACCGCGATGTTGACGAGGGCCTGACCGATGATCCAGGTCATGATGCCGCCGGTGACGATCCGGACGAAGGCGTCGTCGGAGCGGCGCAGCACCTTGATGAACGAGACGGCGAGAACGATGAAGAGGCCGAGTACGACGCACGCGCCGATGAGGCCGAGCTCTTCGCCGACGATCGCGAAGATGAAGTCGTTGTCTGCCTCGGGCAGCCACGACCACTTCGCCTTCGAGTTGCCGAGACCGACCCCGAAGACACCGCCCGATGCGAGCGCCCAAAGGCCGTGAGTCGTCTGCCAGCAGGTCGACTGATACGCCTCTTCTGAGCTGCAGCCGGAGAGCCACGCGGCGATGCGATCGGTACGTGAACTCGCTGTGGCCGTGATCACCGGGATGGCGACGGCGAGGAGTGCGAGCGGGACGAGGAAGAACCGGAGCTTGACTCCGGCGATGAAGACGGCAACGGCCACCAGCATGAGCAGGATCAGGGTGGTGCCGAGGTCGCCGCCCTTGAGCACGAGGGCCAGGGCGATCCCGACGACCGGGACCAGCGGCACGAGCAGCTCTTTCCACTCGCCGAGCTTGCGCTCTTTCTTCACCAGAATCATGCCGATCCAGATGGTGAGGGCGAGCTTGAGAAACTCCGACGGCTGGGCGCTGAACGAGCCGAGTCGAATCCAGTTGCGGTTTCCGCCCACCTCGACGCCGAGAGGGGTGAACACCAGCAGCTGCAGGAACATCGACGCGACGAGCAGGTGCCAGGCATAGCGCTGCCAGGCCCAGACGGGCACCCGCGACACCACGAGCATGAGCGGGATGCCGATCGCGGCGAAGATGCCCTGGCGGAGGAAGGCGCCGAAGAAGTCGTGCGTCTCGACGTACTGCTCGACGCTCGACGACGACAGCACCATCACGAGGCCGAAGATGGCGAGGAAGAGGGCCGTGCCGAGGATCACGAAGAACGCGGTCGACTCGGCGGCGAAGAGGCGCCGGACGGCGACGAGAGCCGCCCCGGGCGTCTGGTCGGGTTCGGCCGTGCGGGATCCTTCGCCTGCTGCTTTTCGGGCCGCGCGCTCAGCCCGCAGTCGGCGCGGGAGGCTGGATGGGGTGGTCACCATCGGTGTCTCCTGCCAGGTGGTCGTGGACGGCCCGGGCGAATGCCTCACCGCGGGCGCCGTAGTCGGCGAATTGGTCGAACGATGCCGCAGCCGGGGCGAGCAGGACGGTGTCTCCTGACTCGGCCACCGAAGCCGCAAAGGTCACGGCACGAGGCATCACTCGTTCAGTGTCGGGCTCGTCGACCTCGAAGACGGGTATGCCGGGCGCGTGTCGCGCGAAGGCCTCCCTGAGGATTTGCCGGTCGGCTCCGATCAGCACGGCAGCCTTCACGGTGCGGGACACCTCGTCGACGAGCGGGGCGACATCGACGCCCTTGAAGAGGCCGCCGACGATCCAGACGACGCTGCCCGCCGCCGACAGTGATGCTTTGGCCGCATGCGGGTTGGTCGCCTTGGAGTCGTCGATCCAGGTGATGCCGGAGCGGGACGCGACGACCTCGGAGCGGTGGTGGTCGGCTCGGAACGCGGCGGCGGCGAGATGGATGGCGTCGGGGGCGACCCCCAGGGCGCGAGCGAGCGCGGCAGCGGCCAAGACGTCTTCGACGAGGTGGTCGGCGCCGAGGCCCGACGCCGCGAGCGTGTCGAGCGTGGTCAGCTCGAGCGCCCGGTGGGCCCGATCGTCCAAGAACGCACGGTCGACGAGAAGGTCTTCGACGACGCCGAAGTCGCCGACGGGCGGGGTCGACAGGCCGAAGCCGATGGCGCGGCACCCGTCTTCGACGTCGGCTTCTTGCACCAGGAGTCGAGTCGCGACGTCGGCCCGGTTGTAGACGCATGCGACGACCGTGTTCGCGTAGACCCGGCCCTTCGCTCGGCAATACGCGTCTGCTCCGCCGTGCCACTCGAGGTGGTCGTCTTCGATGTTGAGACAGACACTCGCGATGGGGTGCAGGGCACCCGGCCCCTCGATCGGCAGGTAGTGCAGCTGATGGCTCGAGAGCTCGACCGCGAAGACATCGAACCCCTCGGGCTCACGGACGGCGTCGAGCACCGGCAGCCCGATGTTGCCGCAGGCGGCGACGCTTCGGTCGTCGGCGGCGATCATGGCGGCCGTGAGCTGAGTCGTCGTGGTCTTGCCGTTGGTGCCGGTGATCAGCACCCAGTCGGCGGGCCGACCGGTCTTCGCCCCCAGCACCTTGTCGCGCACGCGCCACGCCAGCTCGACGTCGCCCCAGACGGCCGCTCGGCCCGACAGGGCCCAGACGACCAGCGGGTGATGCGGCGCGAAGCCGGGGCTGACGACGACCACGTCGGCGTCGAACTCGATGAGCTCGGGCGGAGGATCTGACAGGTCTTTCTGCGTCACCAACCGCACGCCGATCACGGGCAGCAGCTGCGCTTGATCGGACGAGTCGTCGGGCGCGACGACCAGCACCTCGGCTCCGAGTTCGGCCAGCGTGTCGGCGGACGAGAAGCCGGAGACCCCGAGGCCGAGCACCGCGACGCGGAGGCCCTTCCAGTCGGCGTGCCAGCTTGTGAGAGCGGCGAGGCGGTCGGCCAGGGGTGTCGTATCGGGCATCAGACCCTGCTGATCCATTCGAGGTAGAAGGTGCCGACGCCGGCTGCGACGAAGAGACCGCCGATGATCCAGAAGCGGACCACCACTGTCACCTCGGCCCACCCTTTGAGCTCGAAGTGGTGGTGCAGCGGGCTCATCAGGAAGATGCGTTTGCCGTGAGTCAGCTTGAAGTAGATCCGCTGGAGGATCACGGAGCCGGTCACGACGAGGAACAGGCCGCCGATGAGCACGAGGAGGAGCTCGGTGCGGCTGAGGATGGCGAGAGCAGCGAGTGCCCCGCCGAGACCGAGCGAACCGGTGTCGCCCAGGAAGATCTGCGCGGGCGAGGTGTTCCACCAGAGGAAGCCGATGAGGCCTCCCGAGATGCAGGCGGCGACCACGGCGAGATCGAGGGGATTCGTCGTGGTGTAGCAGGCGTTCTGCACCGCCTGAGCGCTCGTGCAGAGCTGGTTGTTCTGCCAGAAGCCGATGAAGATGTACGAGCCGATCGCGAGGATCGAGGCGCCCGTCGCGAGACCGTCGAGCCCGTCGGCCACGTTCACGCCGTTCGAGGCCGACGCCGTAATCATGACGACCCAGATGCAGAACAGGATCGCCCCGACCAGCGACCCGGCGAACGCCAGGTCGAGCCAGGGAATATCGCGGACACCCGAGATAAAAGTCGATGCGGGCGTCTGGCCGTTGCGCCCCTTGATCATCAGCGCGAGCACGGCGAAGATGACCGCCACGACGACCTGACCGAGGATCTTCGCCCAGCCGGTCAGCCCGAGACTGCGCTGGTTGCGCACCTTGGTGAAGTCGTCGAGGAACCCGACGAAACCCAGACCGACCATCATCAGCAGCACGAGGAGCCCGCTCGAGGTGAGGCGGTCTCCGCCGACGAGGTGCCCGACGAAGTAGCCGAGCACCGTGCCGAGGATCAGGACGATGCCGCCCATCGTGGCGGTGCCCCGCTTCGTATGGTGCGACTGCGGGCCGTCGCTGCGAATGAACTGGCCCCACCCCAGGTGGTGGAACAGCCGGATGAAGAGCGGCGTGAGCAGCAGAGTGAAGATCAGCGACACCGAGCCGCCGACGAGAAGAGCGATCATGCCGTCACCCCCGCGAGGCGGTCGCCGAGGAACCGGAGACCGGCCGACTTCGACGACTTGACGAGCACGACGTCGCCTTCGCGCTGGTCGGCGCGAAGAGCCTCGTAGGCGGCGTCGATGTCGGGCACGAGCGTCGATTCGCCGCTCCACGAGCCTTCGAGACCCGCGGCCATGTGAACGTGCCGCGCGGCGTCGCCGACGACGACGAGCTTGTGGATGTTGAGGCGCACGATGAGTCGGCCGATCCGGTCGTGCTCCTCTTGCGCGTACTCGCCGAGTTCGGCCATCTCGCCGATGACGGCGACCGACCGCTGGTCGGGGCCGACGATCTGCGCCAGCGTCTTGAGCGCGGCCGCGACGGAGTCGGGACTGGCGTTGTACGCGTCGTTGATCACGGTGATGCCGGAGCCCCCGTCGAGGACCTCCATGCGCCAGCGCTCCGCGCGGGTGACGCCCTCGAGCACGGTGGCAGCTCGGTCGACGTCGAGACCCCATTCGCCGGTGACGGCGAGGGCGGCCAGGGCGTTCATGACGTGGTGCTCGCCCAGAATTCTGAGGGTCACGTTCTTCGTCAGGCCGGGGGCGTTCAGGGTGAAAGCCGTGCCCTCGGCGGTGACGTCGATGTCGGAGGCGCGGTACTCGGCGGAGTCGCCGAATCCGAACGAGACGACGCGGGCCCGGGTGAGGTCGGCCATGGCCGCGACTCGGAAGTCGTCGGTGTTGAGGATCGCGGTGGCGGTGCCCGGCAGGTCGGTGACCATCTCGGACTTCGCCTTCTGCGTCGCCTCGATTCCGCCGAACTCACCGGCGTGAGCGAGGCCCACCTTCAAGACGACGCCCGTGTCGGGGCGGGCGATCGCGACGAGGCGAGCGATTTCGCCCGCGCCGGAGGCACCCATCTCGACCACGAGGAAGCGTGTGTCGTAGTCGACGCGCAGCATGGAGATCGGGGCGCCGACGTGGTTGTTGAACGACCCCTCCGGCGCCACCGTGGGGCCGAGGTCGGACAGGATGGCCCGCAGCATGTTCTTGGTCGACGTCTTGCCGTTCGATCCGGTCACTCCGACAACGCGAAGGGGCTCAGTCGAGGTCTTGGCGGCGCGCACCCTCTGCACGACCGCGGTGGCGAGGGCCGACAGCGCGGCCACTCCGTCGTCGACGAGGATCCGAGGCACCAGCGCCTCGACCTCGCCCTCCGAGATCACGAGGGCTGCGCCGTTCTCGACCGCCTGCGGCACGAAGAGGCGGCCGTCGGTGGACTCGCCGGGCAGCGCGAAGAAGATCGACCCCGGAGTGGCGAGGCGCGAGTCGGTCTCGACCGAGCCGTCGACGACGAGCTGATCGGTCGTCTCGGGCGTGAGAGCCAGGGTGCCACCGACGATCGCGTGGATCTCGGCAAGGGTCAGAGCGATCACTCGGCCCACCCCGCTTCGCGGAGGGCGTCGCGCGCCTCGTCGCGAGCCGAGTAGGGCGTGCGCACGCCCTGGATGTCGCGGTAATCCTGGTGGCCGGGGCCGGCCCAAAGAATCGAGTCGCCCTCCCCCGCCATCGCAACGGCCCGGCGGATGGCCGCCTCCGGCGGGCTCACCTCGTGGATCTCGTGATCGGGGTAGGCCTCGCGAGCCGCGTTGACCAGTGTGGTGCGGATCGACGCCGCGTCTTCGAAACGGGGGTGGTGATCGGTGACGACCAGGATGTCGGATCCTTCTGCCGCGACCCGAGCCATCTCGGGCCGCTTCGTGGTGTCGCGGTCGCCGTCGGCGCCGAACAGCATGATGACTTTGCCGGGGGTGAACCGGCGGACGGCGGCGAGCGTGTTGAGGAACGCGTCGGGGCTGTGACCGAAGTCGACGAAGACGCTCGGGCCGCGGTCGCCGGAGACTCGCTCGGTGCGACCCGGAAGGTACGCGACGATGCCGCCGTCTTCGTCGAGCGACTGGCCGATGGCCTCGAGCTCGAAGCCCGCTTCGACCATCATGACGATGGCGAGGGCGGCGTCGGCCGCCATGTGCCAGCCGATCATGGGCACCCGGGTGACGAGCGAGCGGCCCTCGGGCCCACTCAGACGGAACTCCGTGTAGGCCGCCTGCTCATCGAGCAGTTCGATGGTCCAGTCGGCGTCGCGGTGCTCATCGGTGCCCGCGGGCTTGATGGTGATCGTGGTGACTGGGATCCGGCACGCCTCGACCACGCGCTGCCCGTAGGGGGAGTCGAGGGAGACGACGGCACGCTTGGCGCGATCCGGCTGGAAGAGGGGCAGCTTCGCCTGGAAGTACTCCTCCATGTCGGCGTAGTCGTCGAGGTGGTCGTGGCTGAGGTTGGTGAAGCCGGCGACGTCGAAGACGAGGCCGTCGACGCGGTGTCGGCTGAGGGCCTGGGCGCTCACCTCGACGGCGACGGCTCGCACCTCGCTCTCACGCATCCGGGCAAGGAGCGCATGCATCTCGCTCGCCTCGGGGGTCGTGAGACGGGAGACGACAGTGAGGTCTCCGATGTGGCGCTCGGCAGTCGACGAGAGTCCGGTGACGAGGCCCAGCTGCTTGAGGATGCCCTCAAGAAGGTACGACGTCGAGGTCTTGCCGTTGGTGCCGGTGACGGCGAAGAGGAGCGGCGTCTGCTCGGCGGTGCGGTAGATCCAGGCCGACACGTCGCCGAGGGCTGCACGTGGCGAGTCGACGAGCACGACGGGAAGGCCGGACCCACTGGCGAGCTCGGCTCCGCGGGCGTCGGTCATCAGGGCGACGGCTCCGCCCTCGCGGGCCTTCTCGGCGAACTCGGCGCCGTGGCGGTGAGCGCCGGGCACGCCGACGTAGAGGTCGCCGGGGTGGAGATCGCCGGTCGACAGGGTGACGCCGGTGATCTCGATGCCGTCGAGCGAGCCGATGTGCTCGAGTCCGAATTCGCTGGCCAGTTGGCCGAGCGACCTCGCCGAGGGATGTTCCGGTCGAAGAACCGGGGGGATCCGGGCACTCAAAGAATCCTCATTTCTTGCCTGGTCGTAAGTCGAGCCGGGTGGAAGGGCAACGGGTCGGGTCGCTTCTCACCACGTATCGGGAAGGTTCGTCGCCGGGGTGGTCGACGGCTTGACCCGATAGTTCTCGAGGACCTGGGACATTATCTCGCGGAAGGCGGGTGCCGCCGCGAACGAAGTCTTCAGCGTAGTCGGCTTCGTGAAGGTGACGAGCACGACGTACTGCGGGTTCTCGGCCGGTGCGATACCCGCGACGGAGATGATGTAGTCGCTTCCGTAGCCACCACCGGGTGCGTCGGCGATCTGAGCCGTTCCCGTCTTGGCGGCGACGTTGTAGCCCGAGATCGGTGTCATCCCGGCGAGGGTTCCTTCGGGAATGGTGTTTTCGAGCATGTCGACGACGTCGTTCGCCGCCTTTTCCGAGACAACGCGGGTGCCCTTGGCGCTCGGCGTGTCGGTGACCGTGCCGTCGCTCTGCTTGCATCCCTTGACCAGCGTGACCGGCATGCGCACACCGCCGTTCGCCAGGGTCTGATAGGCACTGGCGATCTGGATGGCGCTCGTGCCGATTCCCTGACCGAACATCGAGTTGATGTTCGTCTGGCTGTCCCAGCTGCTCGGCGTTCCGAGCTGCCCGACGGACTCGCCGTTGAACTTGACCTCGCTCTTCGAGCCGAAGCCGAACTTCTTCAGATAGTCGTAGCGGGTCTGCTTGGAGAGTCTTTCGCCGACCTGGGTGATGCCCACGTTCGACGAGTTGGCCAGAATTCCGGCGAGAGTCAACTGCTCGGTGTCGTGGAACTCGGCGTCGGCGATGCGGCCGCCCCACGGGAAGGTGCGGCTGTACGGCACCGTCTCCTGCGTGGCCGGAGTCGCGACGCCCTGGTCGATAGCGGCGGCCGCGATCAGCGACTTGACGGTCGAGCCGGGCTCATACGAGTCGGTGAACGCCTTCGATCCGAGGTTCGACGTCGACGACCCGTCGACGTTGTTGGGGTCGACGCTGTCGGAGTCGGCCACGGCCAGAAGGGATCCGTCAGACACCTTCATCACGATCGCCGTGCCCGATGTGGCACCGATTGCCTTGACCTGCTCTGCGAGATCCTGCTGCACCTGGTACTGCAGGTACTCGTCGATGGTGGTCTCGAGCACGCCCCCGTCGACCGCCTTCTTCGTCGTCACCGTGCTGCCGGGCAGCTTGACGTTGTCGAGACCCCGCTCGTAGGTCTCGGAGCCGTTCGTCCCGGCGAGGCACTTGTTGTACTCGAGCTCGAGCCCGGCCTGAGCACCGTCGGTGCCCATGAAGCCTGTCAGGTTGCCGGCGACGGCCCCATTCGGATAGGTGCGAGCCGTCGTCCGCTTCGGGTAGATCCAGGAGATGCCGAGCTTCTGGATCTTCTCGTAGGCATCGACGTCGACGCTTCCGACGAGCTTCGCGTAGACGCTCTTCTTGTCGGCGGTGAGCGCCTTCACGATGTCGGAGGCCTTGGCGCCCGTGGCGGCCGCGATCTGATCGGCGGTCTGCGAGAGCGTGTACGTGACCGACTTGCCGCCGACCGTGGTCTTGTAGCCCTTCTGGGCATAGGCCGGAACAGCTGTGATGTCGTAGCGCACGACGGTCTTGGCCAGCACCTTGCCGTTCGTGTCGACGATCGACCCGCGATCGCCGTAGAGGATCGTCGGCACCGAGCGCTTGCCGAGACTCTGCTTGTTGAGCGTCGACGCCTGCACGACCTGGATGTCGACGAGTCGCACCACGAACACCGCCACGAGGGCGAAGATGACGATCGCAGCGATGGTCGTCCGGTGTCGACGATGCCGTGTAGCGGGTGTTGGCCTGGCTGATCTCACGAGAGGTTCCTCACCGCGGCCGCCGACTGGCGGGGCCGCACATCTGGGTCACATGCGAGCCGGTGCTTCAGGCCGCGTGTCGCTAGCGGGTCTCGGGAGCCGCGAGCTGATTCGTGGGCGACGCTACCGAGTCACCGGTCGACTTCGAGGCTGCCGCGCCCGAAGTCGCCGAAGTAGAAGCTGTGGATGTGCCCGACTCCTTCTTCGACGAGGTCTTGTCGGTGGCCTTCTTCGTGACGACCGGTACGCCGTCGAGCAGGCTGTTCGTGATCAGGTTGTCGGAGGTCGCCTTGTCGCTCGCGGCCGGAGTCGGCGTTCCGTAGACGTGGTCGTTCGAGAGGTCGAGGTACACCGGGTTCTGGTTGCGCACCATTCCGAGCGCCGTGGCGTTATTGGCGATGTTCTGGGGCGACGACAGCACACCGAGCTTCTCGGAGTACTTCTGCTGGGTGCGGGCCAGAGACGTCTGCTCGCCCTGCAGCGACGAGATCTGGTAGGCACCGCGGCTCAGCGCGATGCTCAGCCCGAGCTGGGTGAGCAACAGCACGAAGAGCGCCGCAGTCGCGATCAGCGCGTAGACGAGGCGTGGGCGCGACTGACGCTGCGACCTCGACGTGACGATCTCGATGAGCCGGCGCCGCGGCCCGAGATCGGAGAGGACGTCGTGCTCGTCGCGTTCGTCGTCGAGGTGCGCGAGGGCGAGGTTCGTGCTCATGCGTGTCTCCGGATTCGCTCGGCCGCGCGGAGGCGGACGGGGGTCGCTCGGGGGTTGAGGTCTTTCTCCTCATCGGAGGCCAGTTCGGCTCCGCGGACGAGCAGGGAGAACTCGGGCCGGTGCTCGGGCAGTTCGACGGGCAGACCGGCCGGTGCCGTCGATTTCGATCGCACCGCCAGCTCGCGCTTGACCAGGCGGTCTTCGAGCGACTGGTACGACAGCACGACGATGCGACCGCCCACACCGATGCGGTCGAGTGCGGTCGGAAGTGCCGACTCGAGGGACGCCAGCTCGGCGTTGACCTCCACCCGAAGGGCCTGGAACACCCTCTTGGCGGGGTGGCCGGCTCGGCTCAGGGCGGCGGGAGTGGCCTCTTGAAGCAGGTCGACGAGTTCGCCGCTGCGCACAAGAGGCTTTTGCTCACGGCGCTCGACGATGAAGCGCGCGTACCGCGGGGCGAGCTTCTCCTCGCCGTACTGATAGAAGATGCGCCGTAGCTCCGCCTCGGAGTAGGTCGCGAGAACAGTCTCGGCGGTGACGCCCTGAGTGGGATCCATCCGCATGTCGAGGGGGGCGTCTTTCGAATACGAGAACCCGCGGTCTACGCGGTCGAGTTGGAGCGACGAGACGCCGAGGTCGAACAGGACGCCCTCCACCTCGTCGATGCCCAGGTCGTCGAGAGCACGGCCGATGCCGTCGTATTCGGTGTGAACGAGCTTCGCCCGCTCGCCGAACGCGGCAAGTCGCTCCCCCGCCAACGCCAGGGCCTCGGTGTCGCGATCGAGCCCGACAAGCGTGAGGCCCGGAAAGCGCGTGAGCATTGCGTGTGAGTGGCCGCCCATTCCGAGCGTCGTGTCGACGACAACGGCACCGGGCTTTTCGAGGGCCGGGGCGAGCAGGTCGAGCGATCGCTCGAGAAGCACGGGGGTGTGGATTTGTTCATCTGCCATGGTGACCGGCTCTGGATCCTTGGGCCCTGATCCCCATCCATCCCACCTGGCACCGGGGAAGGTGTGCCAGGGGTGGACGGCTGGGAGTCAGGGCCGAAGGGTCAGAAGACGCCGGGGATCACCTCCTCCGTGGTGTCGGAGAAGTGCGCTTCTTGCTCGGTGTAGTAGGTGTTCCAGGCCTCGGTGGCCCAGATCTCAGCCCGATTGCCCGCGCCGATCACCGTGAGGTCGCGGCCGAGGCCGGCGTACTCGCGGAGGTTCGCCGGGATCGTCACGCGGTGCTGCTTGTCGGGGATCTCGTCGGAGGCACCCGAGAGGAACAGCCGCAGATAGTCGCGCGCCTGCTTGCTCGTGATCGGCGCCTTACGGATCTGCGTGTGAACGTCTTCGAACTCGCGCTGGCTGAACACGTAGACGCAGCGCTCCTGCCCGCGCGTCATGACCAGGCCTGAGGCCAGCTCGTCGCGGTACTTGGCAGGAAGGATGATGCGGCCTTTCTCGTCGAGACGGGGCGCATAGGTGCCGAGGAACATGCCACCACCCCCACTCGCCCGCCGTTTCCTCCACTTTACTCCACGCTCCCCCACCAATTCGAGCTTTTGCCCCAAAGAGGGGGTTTCTGGGAATAAAAAGGCCCACGAACACAAGGATCCGTGGTGTGGAGGAAAAGGGAGCGTTTTTGGCTCGAATGGGAGGTTTCGCCGCACGAGATGGCGCGTTCGACGTTGTTTCGCCGCATTCTCGGCACATACGGCCATCTCGCGACCATCGATGGAAGGCCTGAGGGCACAAAAAGAGCCGACCCGAAGGTCGGCTCTCTTTATCGAAATGGTGTTACGCGGACGCGCTCAACGCTCGTCGGGGTTCTGGCGGCGTTCCCACCGCTGGTTGAGGCGGTCCATCATGCTTCCGCCCGAGGACCCTTTGGCACGACCGGATCCACCGGTGGAGGACGAGGGAGGAACCGGGGCGGGACCGAGGTTTCCGCGGCGACGCGGCGGGGCGATCGCGAAGAGCGCGCCCGCGAGGAGGAGAACGAAACCCGCGACGCCAATGAGAGGCTGACGGAAGGCGACACCGGCGACGATGACGGCGATACCCGCGAGAGCCCCAAGGATTCCGACAACGACCAGCGTGTAACTCGGGCGCCCTCGCCGCGAGTTCATGGTGGTGACGAAATCGGAGTCGTTGTTATAGAGGCTTCGCTCCATCTCTTCGAGCAGCCGCTGCTCCTGTTCGGAAAGAGGCATCTTGGTTCCCTTCAAAAGCTGTGCCCACTCACTAGAAGGGAGGGAACGGATTCCGCCTTCTGCGGTGGCCGGCTACGCCTGAGATTCACGCGTACCGACTAACTACGAATCTTACGACCGCCCCCTGTGGTTAGGCTAGGCGCGTGGCTGAGAGTACGCGGTTAGTAGACGTCGTTCAAGAGCGGATCGACACCTTCCTCGAGGGGCAGCGACCGCATCTCGCCGCCATCGGATCCGACCTCGACCCGCTTGCCCGATTCTCGGCTGACCTCCTCCACGGCGGTAAGCGCTTCCGGGCCCTCTTCTGTTACTGGGGCTGGCAGTCCGTCGCGGGTCTTGACACTGCAGACGATCCCCTCGCCCCCGCCCCCGGTGCGGACCGCCTGGCGACAGTCATCACCGCGTCGGCCGGCTTGGAGTTCTTCCACGCTGCCGCCCTGGTTCACGACGACATCATGGACAACTCCGACACCCGTCGCGGTCGTCCCGCCGCGCATCGACGTTTCGAATCACTGCACCGAGACGAATCCTGGCTTGGCGACGCCGCCTCATTCGGAACCAACTCGGCACTCCTCTTCGGCGATCTGCTCCTCTCCTGGAGCGACGAGCTCGTCTCCGACGCATTCGACTCGCTTCCCTCCCGCGACGCCGCGAAGGGCGCGCGGCGCGAGTTCAACCGCATGCGCACCGAGGTCACTGCGGGCCAGTACCTCGACATCCTCGAAGAGAGCGCGTGGCGGAGCGTCGACGACGAGATGCTCCTGGGCCGTGCGCAGCGGGTCATCGTCTACAAGTCGGCTAAGTACTCGATCGAGGCGCCCCTCACCATCGGCGCGGCCATGGCGGGCGGAACACCCGACCAGCTCGAGGCCCTCCGCCGCTTCGGGCTCCCCCTCGGCATCGCCTACCAGCTCCGCGACGATCTCCTCGGCGTCTTCGGCGACCCGTCCGTCACCGGAAAACCCGCGGGCGACGATCTGCGCGAAGGAAAGCGCACGGTGCTGATAGCGACCGCTCGCGAGAACCTGCCGCCGAGCGCCGTCCGGCTTCTCGACGAGCTCCTGGGCGACGCCGACCTCGACGATGACCAGATCGCGATGCTCCAGGCGACGATCCGCGAGTCGGGTGCTGTCGACGCGATCGAGGAGTCGATCGCCGATCAGGTGTCGAAGGCGCGACAGGCAATCGACGCTGCTCCGCTCGCTCCGAGCGCCCGGGCCCAGCTGTCGCAGCTGGCCGAGACGGTGACGGCTCGTACGGCGTAGTGCCCGGATCCTGGGCTGTCGTTTCTTCAGCACGACCACGGGATGGGCTCTGCATCGGGCGAAGCCCGGCTGCCACTCCTTCTCAGCGTCGCTGACCTACGCCTTTACAGCAGGGATTGCGCGACGCGCCGCACCTCGGCCTTGCGCCCCGCCTGCAGCGCGGCGACGGGCGACGTGCCGAGCGATTCTTCGTCGGAGAGCATCCAGTCGAGCGATTCGTCGTCGCTGAAGTGGTTGTCGTGGAGCACGGTCAGGGTGCCGCGCAGTTCGTGCATCGGCTCGCCGTCGACGATGAACAGCGCTGGGATCTTGCGGACTCCGTCGACGTAGGCGGCTACGAGCACCCGCTCGTCGAGCATGCGTCGCACGCGGCTCGCGGTCGTGCCGAGTCGGTCTGCGGCGTCGGGAAGGGTCAACCAGGTGATGTCGGAGAACCAGGGGCGCGTCGAGATGTCTGTCACTCGATAACTGTGCCACGGACTGCGTCGCGTGTCGTACTCCCCCGGTTTGGGGCCTCGATCACTCCAGTCACACCAGCCTCGTTAATTGACTTGCCTATACATGTGTGCCAGCGTTGACCTTCGACGACACGCCGACCCGGCCGACCGGCACCGCCACGATCAGGGGATCACATGACCGAGCACGACCTTCCCGTCAACCGCAGCGCCGCCTACCGCATCGGTCGCGGCATGCTGGGCACGGTTCCGATCGTCATCGCCTCGTCGATGGTGATCAGCGCGAATCTGACCGGTCCCCTCTTTCTGCACGACCAGGCTCAGCCGCAGCCCAAGAAGCCCGGTATCAGCCCGGCGCCCAAGACCACGATCGACCTCGGCACAGTCGAGCACGAGCGAGCCGCGGTCGAGCTGACCGCCATCACGAGCGACGCCACCATCGAGACCGCCTCGGCTCCGACGACCTACCGGGTGAAGACCGGAGACACCGTCTCGGCCATCGCCGGCCGCTACGGCCTGTCGACCGCCTCGGTTCTGGCTCTCAACGGCCTCAGCTGGAAGTCGACGATCTTCCCCGGCCAGACCCTGCACCTCTCGTCGAAGGCGCCCGCCAAGTCGACCGCCAAGCCCGCCTCCTCGACCGGAACGGCGTCGACCCACACCGTCGTGCGCGGCGACACCCTGTCCGCCATCGCGAGCCGCCACGGGGTCTCGACGCAGGCGCTCCTGAAGGCCAACGGCCTCGGGCTGACGAGCATCATCTACCCCGGTCAGAAGATCAGGATCCCCGGATCCTCGGGTACCGCCTCGCCCGTGGCGAGCCCCGGGTCGTCGGCATCCGGCGGCTCGGCATCGTCGTCGTCGAGTGCGTCCTCCTACGTGATCAAGTCGGGCGACACCCTCTCGTCGATCGCGAAGAAGCACTCCACCACGGTCGAGAAGCTGCTGAAGGCGAACGGTCTGAGCTGGACCAGCACGATCTACGCGGGAAAGAAGCTCTCCATCCCCGGGCGCGGAGGCAGCGTCGCCCCGGCTTCGAGCTCGCCCGCCAAGCCCATCGCCTCGAGCGGCTCGGTCTCGGCCTCGGCGCTCGACGCCGAACAGCGCGGAAACGCCCGCACGATCATCTCGGTCGGTCGCTCCCTCGGAGTGAGCGACTACGGCATCGTGATTGCTCTCTCGGCCGCCGCGCAGGAGTCGAGCCTGTACAACCTGAATCGCGGAGACCGCGACTCCGTCGGCCTGTTCCAGCAGCGCCCGAGCATGGGATGGGGTTCGCGCGCCAAGCTGCTCGACACGGCCCACGCGACGCGACTCTTCTTCGGCGGAGTTCACAACCCCAACGCGGGCAAAACCTCCGGCCTCCTCGACGTGAGCGGCTGGTCTCGCATGACCGTCACGCAGGCCGCCCAGGCCGTCCAGATCTCGGCCTACCCCACCGCGTACGCCAAGTGGGAGCGCTCTGCACGCCTGTGGCTCGCCACTCTCTAGTCGACAGGTCGATAACGGTTTGCGCCGATCCGGTGAGCCTCTGCTCTCTCCCGGCGTGGCGTCCGTAACATTCCTCGGGTGAGTGCCAATCAAACCGACCCGATGATCGGACGTCTTATCGACGGTCGATACCAGGTCCGCTCACGCATCGCCCGCGGCGGGATGGCGACGGTCTATCTCGCCTCCGACCTGCGGCTCGAACGGCCCGTCGCCGTCAAGATCATGCACGGCCATCTCGCCGACGACGAGAACTTTAAAGAGCGGTTCATCCAGGAGGCACGCTCCGCTGCGCGTCTGGCGCACCCCAATGTCGTGAACGTCTATGACCAGGGGCAAGACGACGAGTCCGCCTACATCGTGATGGAGTACCTGCCAGGCATCACGCTCCGTGAGCTCCTCCACGACCACAAGGTCCTCACGCCCGCGCAGGCCACCGACATCCTCGAGGCCGTCCTCGCCGGTCTGGCTGCCGCCCATCGCTCCGGCATCGTCCACCGCGACCTCAAGCCCGAGAACGTGCTCCTCGCCGACGACGGCCGCATCAAAATCGGCGACTTCGGTCTGGCTCGGGCCGCCTCGGCCAACACCGCCACCGGTGCGGCACTGCTCGGCACGATCGCCTACCTCTCCCCCGAGCTCGTCACCCGCGGCATCGCCGACACCCGCAGCGACATCTACGCGCTCGGCATCATGCTCTACGAGATGCTTACAGGTGAGCAGCCGTACAAGGGCGACCAGCCCATGCAGATCGCCTATCAGCACGCGAACGACACCGTGCCGATGCCGAGTGCAGTCAACCCCCGTGTTCCCGCCGAGCTCGACGAGCTCGTCCTCTGGGCGACGGCCCGCGACCCCGATCAACGACCGCGCGACGCCCGCGCCATGCTCGACCACCTGTTCGAGTTGCAGCGCGGCGGGGTCGAGCCCGGTGCCACCGCGATCAACCGCACGATGGTGCTGCCGCCGGCCATGGCTCCCGTGGGCCCGTCGGGGCGCGATACGGCGGGCCAGGGGCCGACCGGCGACACGCAGATCCTCTCGGGCGCGCGTCACCGCACCGGGCCGGTTCTGCCGGCGGGGTCGTCGAACGCCGACGCGCTGTCGCGGAAGGCCACTGCCCGCCGCAAGCGCGGCGTGGTGTGGCTCGTCATCTTGCTCGTACTCGCCCTCGGCGCGGGAGGAACGGCGTGGTGGTTCAGCACGGGCCCGGGCGCTCATGCCTCGGTGCCCTCGATCTCCGATGCGAGCGTCGCGAATGCGACGTCCGTGCTCGAGAGTCGTGGATTCACCGTCGCGAAGACGCGCGCCAGAACCTACGACGCCGTCATCCCCTCGGGCAAAGTCACCGGCACGAAGCCGCGCGGTGGGGCGGTCGTCGGCAAGGGCTCGACGGTGACTCTCATCGTCTCGCAGGGGCCACGCTCGCTTCCGCTTCCCGACGTCGTCGGCTCGTCCGAGAGCGCAGCGAAGTCGAAGCTCTCCTCGTCGTTCACCCTCCAGCAGTCGAACCATCGATTCGATGCGGCCGCTAAGGGCACCGTCCTGGCCATCTCGGGAAAGAACTCGGCGGGAGCGACGGTAGATCTGGGATCCGCGTCCACGTATCGAGAGAAACGACCGATCACGCTCACGGTGTCTCTCGGACCCGTGCCCGACGTGAGCGGCAAGGCCTTCTCGGACGCCATAGCGACCCTCAGCGAAGTCGGCCTGAAAGGTGTCGAGACGTCGAGCGAATACAGCGACAGCGTCTCGCAGGGCCTCGTGATCCGGCAGGGTATGGCCGGCGACGGCCCGGTCGTCGAGGGTGCGACCGTCAACCTGGTGGTCTCGAAGGGGCCGATGCCGATCGAGGTGCCGAACGTCTCGGGCAAGACCCTGCGAAGCGCCCAGACCGAACTCGAAGGGCTCGGCCTGATCGCGTCGTACCCGACCTGCACCAACATCCTCTGCGCCGTGATCGACTGGAAGTCGACGCTGAAAGTGTCGTCGATGGAGCCGGGTGCCGGCACCACAGCGTTCAAGGGCGACACCGTCAAGCTCAGCTACAACCAGTAGGCGTAGCGACACCGGTGGGCTTAGCGGCGCCAGTCAGTCGCCGTCGCGCCGCCGGTCAGTCGCCGTGGCGCATGGGGCTGACACGCCGGATGCGCCGAAAGTGCCCAGGTAGTCGCTGACCGGCAGGGACAGCGACCACCTGAGCACTTTCGGTAGTGCTGACTAAGACTATTCGGCCGCGGCCGACAGTTCTTCGGCCACCAGGAACGCGAGCTCGAGCGACTGCATGTGGTTGAGACGCGGATCGCAGAGGCTCTCGTAGCGCGTTGCGAGGGTGGCCTCGTCGATGTGCTCCGACCCGCCCAGGCACTCGGTGACGTCGTCGCCCGTGAGCTCGATGTGGATGCCGCCCGGGTGGGTGCCGGCCGCACGGTGCGCCTCGAAGAATCCCTTGACCTCGTCGACGATCTCTTCGAAGCGACGCGTCTTGTAGCCCGACGGAGTCGTCATTCCGTTGCCGTGCATCGGGTCGGAGACCCAGAGCGGCGTGGCGTCGGCCGCCTTGATCGCCTCGAGGAGCGGCGGCAGCGACTCGCGAATCTTTCCGGCGCCCATTCGCGTGATGAAGGTGAGACGCCCGGGCTCGCGCTCGGGGTCGAGCTTGTCGATCAGACGCAGCATGTCGTCGGGCGTCGTGGTGGGGCCGAGCTTGACGCCGATCGGGTTGCGGACGCGCGACAGGAAGTCGACGTGAGCGCCGTCGAGGTCTCGGGTGCGCTCGCCGATCCACTGGAAGTGCGACGACAGTGCGTAGGGCGCGCCCGTCCGCGAGTCGATGCGCGTCATGGGCCGCTCGTAGTCCATCAGAAGCGCCTCGTGGCAGGTGTAGAACTCGGTGCGCCGCATCTCGTCGAAGTCGGCACCGGCCGCCTCCATGAACCGGACGGCCTTGTCGATCTCGTGCGCGAGGTGCTCGTACATCGAGTTGGCCGGGTTCGACGCGAAACCCTTGTTCCACGAGTGCACCTGGCGGAGGTCAGCGAACCCGCCCTGCGTGAAAGCACGGATCAGGTTCAGGGTCGAGGCACTCGTGTGGTAGCCGCGGACGAGGCGAGCAGGATCCGGCTGCCGCGACTCGGGCGTGAAGTCGTAGCCATTGATGATGTCGCCCCGGTAGGCCGGAAGCGTCACGCCGTCGCGGGTCTCGAAGTTGCTCGACCGGGGCTTGGCGAACTGACCGGCCATGCGGCCCATCTTGATGACCGGCACGCTCGCGCCGTAGGTCAGGACGACGGCCATCTGCAGGATCGTCTTGACCCGGTTGCGGATGTTGTCGGCGGTCGCGCCGGCGAAGGTCTCGGCGCAGTCACCGCCCTGCAACAGGAATGCCCGGCCGGCGGCGGCATCGGCGAGCCGATCTCGCAGAGTGTCGACCTCTCCGGCAAAGACGAGCGGGGGGTACGTGGCGATCTCGGCGGAGGCCGCCTCGACCGCGGACGGGTCGGCCCACTCCGGCTGCTGCTTGATGGGCAGGGTGCGCCAATAATCCAGTCCGGCGATCACATCGGGATCAGCAGAAATAACTGGGTAATCGGTCTGGAGCACTGTGTCCTCATCGCGTGGCTGAAGGTCGGCGATCGATCGATCGCGACCCTGGGAGCCTATCGCGAAAGGGCGGCTCGCCTCTCTTTGACCGACGAGGCATAGACGTCGGCGTACTCCTGGCCGGAGAGGACGTTGAGCTCGTACATGATCTCGTCGGTGATCGACCGGAGGATGAACCGGTCGCCCTCGAGACCCTCAAACCGGCTGAAGTCGAGGGGCTCGCCGAACACGACGCCGATGCGGTGCAGGTGCGGCCGCTTGGATCCGGTGATCATGACCTTCTGAGTGTCGATCATCGCTACGGGGATCACCCGGACCCGACCCTCGAGGATCATCCGCGCGACTCCCGTGCGTCCGCGGTAGAGCCGCCCGTCGGGGCTCCTGGTGCCCTCGGGATAGATGCCGAGCTGCTCGCCCCGAGCCAGCACGGCGAGCCCGGTGTTCAGGGATGCCTCGGAGGCCTTGCCACCGGACCGGTCGATCGAGAGTTGGCCGGTCGCGTTGAAGAAGAGGCGCGTGGCCATGCCCCGAATGCCGCGTCCCGTGAAGTAGTCGCTCTTCGCGAGGAACGAGAGCCGGCGCTCGAGCACGAGCGGCAGGAAGATCGAGTCGACGAACGAGAGGTGGTTGCTCGCGAAGATCACCGGGCCCGACTCGGGAACGTTCTCTTTGCCGACGACCCAGGGCCGGAAGACCGAAAGCAGGATGGGCCGAAACAAGAACGTCTTCATGATCCAGTAGAACAACGGCGTCTCCTCCTGCCCGAACGGTCGAAGTCTATCGGGAGCGCCGGTTAGAGCGCGGCGACGTGAAGACGGGCCAGATCGGCTGCCCCGACGACCCCGGCATCGTTGACGAGCTCGGCGATCACGAAGTCGGGCTCGGGATGGAAGCCCCGAGCCGGCAGGTGCGCTTCGTAGGCCTCTCGGATCGGACCGAGCAGCAGCTCGCCCGATTGTGCGACGCCGCCGCCGAAGACGAACAGCTGGGGGTCGAGGATGACGCTCAGCGAGGCCGCCGCCTGCCCGAGCCACGAGCCGAGCTCGCGGAGAGCCTCGAGGGCGCCCGCGTCTCCGGCGCTCATCAGCCCGGCGACGTCGTGTCCGGTTAGCACCCCGTTCTTTGCGCGGATGTCGGCGAGGGCCTTGCCTGCGGCACCCCCGCGATCGGCGACCTCGCCGGCCATCCGGAGCAGGGCGCGGCCCGAACCGTACTGCTCGATGCAACCGCGAGCACCGCAGCCGCACAGGATGCCCCCGGGGACGATGCGCATATGCCCGAGCTCGCCACCCGTGCCGAACCCGCCGCGAAGGAGACGGTCCTGGGTGACGATTGCGCCGCCGACGCCCGTGCCGATGGTCAACATGGTCATGTCGCTCACGAGGCGCCCGGCGCCGAAACGGAACTCCGCCCAGCCGGCCGCGTTGGCGTCGTTGTCGATCGTGATGTGCAGGTCGAGCTGGTCGTTGAGGCGCGCTCGAAGCGGCTCGTTCCGCCAAGGGATGTTCGGCGTGTAGTAGACGGTCGACTGAGCGGCGTCGATGAAGCCGGGTGCCGCGACCCCGGCGGCGACGACCTCGCCACCCGACGCCGGAGCTGCGTCCTGCAGGTCGCGGATCATCGACACGACCGCCGCGACGATCGACTCGGAGTCTCCGGCGGGAGTCGGAACCCTCCGCTCGGCAACGATGTCACCGAGTTCGGTGACCACGCCCCCCGCGATCTTGGTTCCGCCGATGTCGATTCCGATGGCCTGCACGAGCAGACACTCTACCTCCGAGCGCCACGGCGACCCGTTCGCGGACCGCGGGGCTTACGCCGGACACGTTCCGGTCACCCCCTTCGGTACAGTGAGTCGACCCGTCACCGACCCGGGAGGAGCCACCGGTGGAGCATCACGAGACAGCAGCCGAAACCGCAGCCGCCGGAACGCTGACGCACCTTCTCTTCGAGACGGCCGAGCAGGATCCTTCGGCTCGGCTCTTCTCGATCCCCGACTCGTTCGGCGGCTGGTTCGACCTGTCCGGTGCCGAGTTCGTGCTCCGGGTGCGGGCTCTGGCGAAGGGCTTCTTGGCGGCCGAGCTCCAGGTGGGCGACACCGTCGCGGTGCTCTGCTCGAACCGCTATGAGACGACCCTCATCGACTTCGCCGCGGCCGCGATCGGCGTCTCGGTTCTGCCGCTCGAGCCAGAAGCCGAGCAGGCCGAGCTCGTCGCCACCCTCGAGAGCAGCCGAGCCCGAGCCGTGATCGTCGAGTCGGTGCGCGACTTCGCCCGGGTCGACGAGATCCAGGGCGACCTCCCGCTCGTCTCCGACGTCTGGCAGGTCGGCCTGGCCGACCTCGACAAGCTCGCCGACCTCGGTCGCACGGTCGCCGACGAGATCCTCGACGCGCGAATCCTGATGGTCACGCCCGACACCGCTGCGGCCTTCGTGCGCGAAGACGATCGACTCGTGGCCGTCAGCCACTCGACGATCCTCACGCGAGTGGCCGACCTCGCAGTCGCCCTCGACGGGCTCGGCGCCGTTGATGCAGACGACTCCGGGATCCTTCAGATTCTCGCTCCGACCGACCCGTTCGCGCGTCTGACGGCCACTCTCGCGGTTGCGACGTCTACCCGGCTCGGTCATCTCGCGCTGGGCCACGAGCTGATCGCCTCGCTGGCGTCGTTCCGCCCCACGCTTCTCGTCGCCCACCCCGGCACCTACGTCGAGATCGAGACGGCGACGTACGAGCGCGCCGACCAGGCCGGTCGGGGCCCCGCGCTCCGGCAGGCGCTCGATGTCGCTATCGAGTACGCCGACGCCAATGCCGAGGGCTCGGCGTCACGCGGGCTCAAGACTCGCTACGCCGTGGCCGACACACTCGTGCTGCGCGGCCTCCGCAAGACGGTGGGCGGACGCATTCGTGCCGCCGTCGTGATCGGCGGGCCCATCGGCAGTGATCCGCTGCTGCCTCAGCCGCTCCGCAGGGTCATCCGGGGCCTCGACGTCGTGCCGCTGGAAGTGACTCTCGTGGGCGAGAGCCTCGTCGTCGTGGAGGCGCAAGACGCCGATGAAGACGACGGGTCTTCTCCGGAGCCCGACGAGGCCTGAGCTCGTCGGACCATGCCGCCACACCTTGGCTGCGTCGGAGGGTTCGGCGGGGCTGGCCCGGAAGGCGCTCGTCTGTTTTCCTAATTGACTCTGGAGTCGATCAGGCTTTTTCGAAGGGTGCTTCCGGCCCGGTTCGGCTCAGAACTCGTCGATTCGGAATCGGTCTGATCAGAACCAGTCGGACTCGCGGATCTGACGCATCGCATCGCGCTTGATCTCGGGGTCGAGGCCCATCACGTAGAGCTTTCCGTCGAGGTGGTCGGTCTCGTGCTGTAGCGCCTGAGCCATGAGCCCTTCGCCCTCGAGCACGACCGGGTTGCCGTCGAGGTCGACCCCCTCGACTCGCGCCCACGGGTATCGACGGCGCGGAAAGTAGAAGTCGGGCACCGAGAGGCAGCCCTCGTCGACCAGATCGGCCTCGCCCCGCACCTCGACGAGCACCGGGTTCAGCACGTAACCGATCTCACCGTCGACGTTGTAGCTGAAGGCGCGAAGTCCGACTCCGATCTGGCAGGCGGCGACCCCGGCGCGGCCGGGCACGGTCACCGTGTCGATCAAGTCTTTCACGAGGCCGGCGAGCCCGGGGTCATCGAGCTTGACCGGGTCGGAGGGCGAGCGGAGGATCGGGTCGCCGAAGAGGCGGATGGGGCGGTCGGTCACTGCAGAATTCTCCTGGTGCTGGGCGAGCGGGTGCTGGTCGTGCTGGTGCTGGTCGTGCCGGTGCTGCGGTGCAAATGTGAAGGAAAAACGCCCGGTCGCCGACGGAAACAAGCCGATCGGCGGGGGTCTGGGTCGAGAATCTCCTTCAAATTTGCAGGTGGGGCGGGCGCGCGAGTGCCTGGCTACTTGACGACGACGAGCAGATCGCCGGCGTCGACCTGCTGGGTGGTCGGGATCGCGAGACGCTCCACGATTCCGCCGACGGGTGTCGTGATCGCCGCCTCCATCTTCATCGCCTCGATGGTAGCGACCGGGGCGCCTGCCTCGACGCGGGCTCCGGCAGTCACCTTGAGCGTGACGACGCCCGAGAAGGGTGCGGCGATCTCGCCGGCAGCGGTGCGATCGGCCTTCTCGGCGGCGCGGGCCGACACTTCGATCGACCGGTCGCGGATGAACACCGGCCGCAGCTGCCCGTTGAGCGTCGTCATGACCGTGCGAACGCCCTTGTCGTCGGCCTCGCCGATCGCTTCCAGCCCGATGTAGAGGTTGACGCCCTTCGCGACCGGCACCGTGTGCTCGACACCGGGCTTGAGCCCGTACAGGTAGTCGGGCGTCGAGACGACCGACAGGTCTCCGTACGAGTCGACGATCTCGCGGTACTGCTTCGTCGGCCCCGCGAACAGCAGACGGTTCAGCGTCTCCTGGCGGGTGCGACCGGGCTCGGCGAGAAGGGCGAGATCCGAAGGATCCACGGGCTCCACGCCGATCTTCACGTCGCGGCCCGCCAGCACCTTGCTCCGGAACGGCTCGGGCCACCCGCCCGGCAGGTCGCCGAGCTCGCCGGCCATGAACCCGATCACGCTGTCCGGGATGTCGAACTTCGCCGGATCGCGCTCGAACTCGGCCGGATCGGCGTCTGCCGCGGCGAGCTGCAAAGCGAGGTCGCCGACGACCTTCGACGACGGCGTGACCTTCGTCGGGCGGCCGAGGATCCGATTGGCCGCGGCATACCAGTCCTCGACCTTCTCGAACTGGTCACCCAGGCCGAGGGAGATCGCCTGTTGCCGCAGGTTCGACAGTTGCCCGCCGGGGATCTCGTGCTTGTAGACCCGGCCGGTCGGGCCCGCGAGACCCGACTCGAACGGCTTGTAGACGCGCCTGACGGCCTCCCAGTAGGGCTCGAGATCGCTGACGGCGTCGAGCGACAGGCCGGTGTCGCGCTCGGTGTGGGCGAGAGCGGCGACCAGCGCCGAGGCCGAGGGCTGAGACGTCGTACCGGCCATCGGCGCGCTTGCGACGTCAACGGCGTCGGCGCCCGCGCGGCTCGCGGCGAGGAGGGTCGCGAGCTGGCCGCCCGCGGTGTCGTGGGTGTGCACGTGCACCGGGAGGTCGAAGCGCTCCCGGAGGGCGCCGACGAGCTTCTCGGCCGCGCCGGCTCGGAGCAGGCCCGCCATGTCTTTGATGGCGATGATGTGCGCGCCGGCCTCGACGATCTGCTCGGCGAGCCGGAGGTAGTAGTCGAGCGTGTACAGCTCTTCCGCCGGGTCGAGGAGGTCGGCGGTGTAGCAGAGCGCCACCTCCGCGACCGTGGTGCCGGTCTCGAGCACGGAGTCGATGGCCGGACGCATCTGGGAGACGTCGTTGAGGGCGTCGAAGATGCGGAAGATGTCGACACCGGTCGCCGCGGCCTCCTTGACGAAGGCGTCGGTGACTTCGACCGGGTACGGCGTGTAGCCGACCGTGTTACGACCGCGCAGGAGCATCTGGATGGCGATGTTGGGCAGGGCCTCCCGGAGGCTCGCCAGACGCTGCCAGGGGTCTTCGCCGAGGAACCGCAGAGCGACGTCATAGGTCGCGCCACCCCAGGCCTCCACGCTGAACAGCTCCGGCGTCAGGCGTGCCACGTGGGGCGCGACGGCGAGGAGGTCTTTTGACCGGACACGCGTCGCGAGCAGAGACTGGTGGGCGTCGCGCATCGTGGTCTCGGTCACCGCGAGGGCGGTTTGAGCGCGGAGGGCCGACGCGAAGCCGACCGGGCCGAGGGCCAGCAGGCGGTGCCGGGATCCTTCGGTCGGTTCTGACCGCAGGTCGATCGACGGGAGTTTCACAGCCGGGTCGATGGCGCCCTCGCCGGGGCCGTTCGGCTTGTTGACGGTGACGTCGGCGAGCCAGGTGAGGATCTTCGTGCCGCGGTCTTTCGAGACGTGGCCCTCGAAGAGCTGGGGGCGCTCCTCGATGAAGGAGGTACTGAGGTCGCCCGCAGCGAATGCCGGGTCTTCGAGCACCGCCTGAAGGAACGGGATGTTCGTCGAGACGCCGCGGATGCGGAACTCGGCGAGACCGCGCTTGGCTCGCACGACGGCGGCAGGGAAGTCGCGGCCGCGGGCCGTCATCTTGGCCAGCATCGAATCGAAGTGCGGGCTGATCTGGGTGCCCGGGTTGATCGTTCCGCCGTCGAGTCGGATGCCGGCGCCACCCGGTGAGCGGTAGGTCGTGATGCGACCCGTGTCGGGGCGGAAACCGGCGTTCGGGTCTTCGGTCGTGATGCGGCACTGGAGAGCGGCGCCGCGGAGGTGGATCTCGGGCTGGGTGAGGCCCAGCTCGTGCAGGGTCTCCCCTGCCGCGATGCGCATCTGCGAGAGCACCAGGTCGACGTCGGTGACCTCTTCGGTGACGGTGTGCTCGACCTGGATGCGCGGATTCATCTCGATGAAGACGTGCTCGCCGCGGCGCTCCCCCGCCGTGTCGAGCAGGAACTCGACGGTGCCGGCATTGACGTAGCCGATCGATCGGGCGAAGGCGATCGCATCGCGGTGCATCGCCTGGCGGGTGGTCTCGTCGAGGTTCGGTGCCGGGGCGATCTCGACAACCTTCTGGTGGCGGCGCTGCACGGAGCAGTCGCGCTCGAACAGGTGCACCGTCTCGCCGGTCGCGTCGGCGAGGATCTGCACCTCGATGTGACGGGGGCGGACGACCGCCTGCTCGATGAACATCGTCGGGTCGCCGAAGGCGCTGTCGGCCTCGCGCATCGCCGCCTCGAGGGCCGACCGGAGGTCTTCCGGCTTGTCGACCCGGCGCATGCCGCGCCCACCGCCGCCGGCGACGGCCTTGGCGAACACGGGGAAGCCGATCTCGTCGGCACCGATGATCAGAGCCTCGACGTCGCGACTCGCGGGCGTCGACTTCAAGACCGGTACTCCGGCCGCGATGGCCTTCTCTTTAGCGGTGACCTTGTTGCCGGCCATCTCGAGCACGTGCTGGCCCGGACCGATGAAGGTGATGCCCGCCCTCGTCGCGGCTTCGGCCAGCTCAGGGTTCTCGGACAGGAAGCCGTAGCCGGGATAGATCGCATCGGCGCCGGACTCGACGGCCACCCGGATGATCTCGGTGACGTCGAGGTAGGCGCGGACCGGATGCCCGATCTCACCGATCTGGTAGGCCTCGTCGGCTTTGAGCCGATGCATGGAGTTGCGGTCTTCCCAGGGATACACAGCAACGGTTTTCGCACCCAGCTCGAAAGCGGCTCGGAAGGCCCGGATCGCTATCTCTCCGCGGTTTGCGACAAGGATCTTGGAGAACAAGGAGGAGCCTTTCTTCGCCGCGCCTCGCGGCCCGCTTTTAGGTGCTTCAACAGTAGTGAAGGTATCGTCTTGTTCGTGCATGTACTCAGCGTCAGCTCTCTCAAAGGCGGCGTCGGCAAGACGACCGTGACGCTCGGACTCACGTCGGCTGCCTTCGCCAAGGGTCTCCGGACCCTCGTGGTGGATCTCGACCCCCAGTCCGACGTGTCGACGGGTCTCGACATCAACGTAGCCGGGCACCTCAACGTGGCCGACGTCCTGGCCTCGCCGAAGGAGAAGACGGTCCGCGCGGCCATCGCTCCGTCGGGCTGGACGAAGGGTCGCACGGGCAAGATCGACGTGATGATCGGCAGCCCGTCGGCGATCAACTTCGACGGGCCCCACCCCTCGATCCGCGACATCTGGAAGCTCGAAGAGGCTCTCGCGAACGTCGAGGCCGACTACGACCTCGTCTTGATCGACTGCGCTCCCTCGCTCAACGCGCTCACCCGGACGGCCTGGGCCGCTTCCGACCGAGTGACCGTCGTCACCGAGCCCGGCCTCTTCTCCGTCGCCGCAGCCGACCGCGCGCTCCGCGCCATCGAAGAGATCCGTCGCGGCCTCTCCCCCCGTCTTCAGCCCCTCGGCATCATCGTGAACCGCGCTCGCGTGCAGTCGCTCGAGCACCAGTTCCGCATCAAAGAGCTGCGCGACATGTTCGGGCCCCTCGTGCTCTCCCCCCAGCTGCCGGAGCGCACCTCGCTTCAGCAGGCTCAGGGAGCCGCGAAGCCGCTCCACGTGTGGCCGGGCGAGAGCGCGCAAGAGATGGCGCGCAACTTCGACCAGTTGCTTGAGCGCATCATGCGCACGGCGAAGATCGGCGACTACGCCGAGCCTGCCGTTCAGCGCTAGCCCGGCGCTCGCGCGCCGAGACCTCAAAAAAGACCGCTTGGCAGCTCGCCAAGCGGTCTTTTTTGAGGTCTCGCGCTAGGGCGCGAGGCCTGGCGAGGTGAGATGCAAGGCGGAGCGCCGGCCGCTATGGCGAAGCCATGCGGGCGGAGCGACAACGCCGCAGGTCGCCCCGTCAGGTCTTGCGCTAGGAGGCGCGGGTTCTTCTTGCTGCGAGTTCGTCGGCGGGGTCGGCGGCCGGCGTCGAGTCGAGCTCGACGAGGCTGTTCTCGACCTCGCGGAGCACCTTGCCGACAGCGATGCCGAAGACGCCCTGACCGCGCGAGACGAGGTCGATGACCTCGTCGTTCGACGTGCACAGGTACACGGAGGCGCCGTCGCTCATGAGGGTGGTCTGTGCCAGGTCGTTGACGCCCGACTCGCGGAGCTGATTGACCGCGGTGCGGATCTGCTGCAGGGAGATGCCAGTGTCGAGAAGCCGCTTGACGAGTTTCAGCACCAGGATGTCGCGGAATCCGTAGAGACGCTGCGTGCCGGATCCTGCCGCTCCGCGGACGGTCGGTTCGACGAGACCGGTGCGAGCCCAGTAGTCGAGTTGACGATAGCTGATGCCGGCGGCGCGAGCGGCGGCGGTGCCGCGGTAGCCGTGGTCGTCTTCGAGCTCGATCATGCCGTCGGTGAAGAGGAGCTCTTCGCCGTACGACGAGCGGGGCGCTGATGCCTGGTGCGGTGCGTCGCCGAGGGACTCCTCGGGGGAACCTGACTCACTCATTAAGCGCCTTCCAACTTTAAGGTTCAACATCGGGTTGATGGTTGTACCGAGGTCAACCGTAGCGACAACCCCGACCCGACCGGGCCACATCCGCTCCGACACGACGGCGTGTCTTCGGATTGGCTCGAACCCGAACGAAGTCTAAGCGTCGAGGCGGCCGAGCGCCGAGCGAATGAGCGAAGTGCGGACGATCTCGAGCTGCTCGGAGATCTCGCGGGCCATCTCGGCCACGCGGGCGCGACCCGCCGCATCGCGGCGTCTGGCTGTCGGTGCGACGGCGCTTTCGATGAGACCCATCTCACGCTCGGCTGCGGCTCGGAACGGCCGGAGGTGCCGCGGTTCGATGCCGGTTTTGGCCAGTTCGACGAGCGCGGTCATGACCTTGACGTGATCGTCGCCGTAGTAGTCGGCGGCCGGAAGAAGGGAGGTCTGGACGGCGTCGTCGACGAGAGCCGCGGAGGCACCCGACTCGGCGATCAGTTCGTCGCGGCCGAGTCGGCGACCGCCTGACAGCATCGACGTGGGTGCCGCACCGGTGGGCAGAGACAGGGGGCGACCGGCATCGAGGTCGTCGAGGTGCTGACGGATGACCTTCAGCGGAAGGTAGTGGTCTCGCTGCAGACCCAGGATGAAGCGCAGCCGCTCGACGTCGTCGCCCGAGAATTTGCGGTAGCCGGACTCGGTGCGAACCGGGGTGACCAGCTGGCGCTCTTCGAGAAAGCGGAGCTTGGAGTTCGACAGGTCAGGAAAATCGGGCTTCAGACGAGCCAACACCTGACCGATCGTCAACAGGTCGGAGGAGCCCGGAGCGGAGACCGCCCGAGCCAGTGCGCGGGGCACTACCTCGTCGCCAGATTCGCGAGATCGACTCGAGATGCGTAGAAGGTGAGGCGGAACTTGCCGACCTGGACCTCGGCGCCATCGCTGAGGAGGGCCTCGTCGATGCGGACGCCGTCGAAGTAGGTGCCGTTGAGCGAACCCAGGTCTTTGACACTGAACGACGTGCCGTGACGGTGGAACTCGGCGTGCTTGCGACTGACGGTGACGTCGTCGAGGAAGATGCCCGCGTCGGGGTGACGACCGGCGACGGTGACGTCGGCGTCGAGGAGGAACCGCGCACCGATGTTCGGCCCACGGCGGACCACGAGAAGCGCTGAGCCCGACGGGAGGGACGAAACCGCCTCGCGCTCGTCGGACGAGACGCCCCCTTCGAGCGCGGCGAGCTGGGCTTGGAACTCCTCATTGAAGCTGAGGGTCGTGTCTACCTCTCGACGATGATCGTGCGCGTCGTTCGGTGGGGTGGCTGACTCTGCCATCGTGGACCTCCTGTGGCCACCAAGCGTAGCGGAATCGTTACGCGCCTTCAGCACCCAATTCACGGGTTGGGCTCCAAGGCTCTTATTGCGCTCTTCACCACTGCCACTCAGAGTCGTCATAGGGATTTCCATGCATGGGCGCATTGGATGAATGCACGTCACCACCCCGCCCCAGGAAGGCAATCATGACCGACAGCAGCAAGAACGACAGCGGCAACACCACTCCCGGTGCACCTGGAACCCCCGAATCCCACGGCACCGGCGACGACCAGAACGTAACCAACGAGCAGAACCAGGCGACCGAGCCCCTCGCAGCGACGCCGGGCGACGACGCCCCGACCGTCGAGGCTCCGTCCGTCGAGGCTCCGACGGCGCACACGCTTCCGTACCGCACCGGACCGACGCCCGCTCACTTCGTCAGCGAGGCGCACCCGTCCCAGTCAGCGACACCAGGATCCGAGTGGGCCGAGATGGGCCACGACAATTACGCCACGCAGAACCAGGGCGGCTCCCCCGCCGGCCAGTACGCGCAGTCGGGCCAGTACGCGCAGGCTCCCGGCCAGTACGGCCCGGCCGCGCAGTCGCCGTACGGCACCGGACCGGTGCCCCCGGCGTTCCAGAACCCGAAGCGACGCCCGAAGCGCTGGATGACGATCGCCGGCGCCGCAGCAGCCGGTGTGATCATCGCCGGAGCCGCCGGCGGCGGTGCCTACGCCATCGGTCACTCGACCGGCGAGAAGGCGGCCGATGCGGCCGGTCAGAGCCAGACCCTGCAGCTGCCGGGCGGTTCGAGCGGCTCCGGTTCGAGCGGCAGCGACTCCTCGGGCGGTTTCGGCGCCTACGGCTTCGGCCAGGGCAACGGGACCGACGGATCCTCTGGTTCTGATGGTTCGAGCGGAACCGGCACCACCCCGAGCGACGCCACCAGCGCCTCCGCGACCGAGAAGCAGGGTGTCGTCACCATCGTGTCGACGCTCGACTACAACGAGTCGTCGAAGTCGGCCGGCACCGGCATGGTCATGACCAGCGACGGTGAGATCCTCACCAACAACCACGTCGTGCAGGGTGCCACCAGCATCCAGGTGACCGTTGTCTCGACTGGCAAGACGTACACGGCCAAGGTGGTCGGCACCGATGCCACGAACGACGTCGCCGTGCTCAAGCTCGAAGACGCCAGCGGGCTGCAGACGGTCTCGTTCGGGGAGAACGACACCGTCTCCGCGGGTGACACCGTGCACTCCACCGGCAACGCCGAGGGCACAGGAAGCCTCGTCACGGCCAAGGGCACCGTGCTCGCCACCGACCAGTCGATCACCGTGCAGAGCGAATCGGGCTCCGGCACCGAGTCGTTGAAGAACCTCATCGAGGTCAGCGCCGACGTGGTCTCGGGCGACTCCGGCGGGCCGCTGCGCAACGCCGACGGCGACGTCATCGGCATCATCACGGCCGCGTCGTCGGGCACCTCCGACACGACCGGGTACGCGATCCCGATCTCGAGCGCGCTGTCGATCGCCAGCAATATCCTCGACGGCAACGAGTCCGGCACGATCCAGATCGGGCTTCCGGCGTTCCTGGGCGCGCAGATCTCGTCGACGGGTACCGGTTCGGGGACGGGCACCGGCACCGACGGCGGCACCGGCACGACCGGCTCGGGTGTCACCATCGCGGGCACCGTCTCGGGCAGCGCCGCCGCTAAGGCGGGTCTGGTCGCCGGAGACACGATCACCGCGATCGACTCCAAGTCCGTCACCGACGCCGATTCGCTCACGTCGACCATCCAGTCGTACAACCCGGGCGACTCGGTGAAGGTCACCTACACCGACGCCAACGGCGCGAGCAAGACCGTCACCGTGACGCTCGGTGAGGGCCCCGCCGCCTGACCCCCGCGTCGCTCCGAGGCCGCTCTCCCTGCCGGGAGGGCGGCCTCGTGCTGTGCGCGGTTGGTGTTGCAACTCCGCTCCCGCTCGCGCCAGCACCCCGAGACTCCCCAATGTGCCCATGCGTGCGGCCGCGATAGGCCATTCGTGGAGTCTCGCTGCGTTGCTCGAAGGCAGCGGCGGCGCGGGCCACGGCGAGACTCCAGTAGTTGTGGGTGCGGGCCGGCACGACCCGCAACTACTGGAGTCTCGCGGGAGGCGTGCCGGAACTGGCTAACCCGCATCCTCACGAGCGTGAGGCACCCCCGGATGGCCAGATAACCCCCGAATGCCGGGGTCGATCTGGCCAGGCGGGGGTGCGTCAGCGACGTTGGGCCGGGCACGGGCCTAGGGGCGCAGCTAGGGCAGCAGGTCTAGCAAGGCGCGGGGGCCCAAAACGCTGGCACCGAGGGCCTCGACACGCGCGGCGAGACCGCGATCGGCGGTGACGACGACGGTGCGCGCCGAGCCGACAGCACGAGCGGCCTCGGCGAGGATGGCGGAATCGCCGTCGGAGGCGGCCCGGACGATGCGGAGAGCGGGGTCGGCCGGCGGATCCTCGAGGTCTTTCGCCTGCCCTTCGACAACGACGACGACCGACGGCCAGCGGACGGCGACCGAGTCGTCGTCGGCCACCGAAGCCGCAGGGAGTCCGTCAGACGTGAGCGCGGACAGCCGCCCGATCAGGCGAGACGTGGCCCCGGCGCGATCCTTCCACCAGCCGTCGGGGGTGGATCCGACGACGTTCGCGGCGTCGACGACGAGCGTCAGCCGCGACGAGAGCAGGGGCCGAAGCCGAGCCCACGACGACGCAAAGCCCGGGTGGAGGGGCAGAGCGTCGACGGAGTCGATCGGCACCCACTCGAGCGCCTCGCTCTCGCCATCGCCGATGACCGGCTCGAACGGGACGACGGCCTCGGCCACGACCGTCGTGTACGACCAGAAGCCCAGATCGACCACGGAGGTGAACAGAAGCCGAAGCGCCGACGCCGGAACGCTCGCCTCCTCGGCGCTCTCGCGCAGGGCACCGTCGACAGCGGATTCGTCGAACGCCCGCGCCCCGCCGGGGATACCCCAGGTGCCGCCGAAGTGGCTCCATTCGACGCGGTGCTGAAGAAGAACGCGACCGGACGCATCGACGATCAGCAAACCGGCCGCACCGGCCTTGCCCCAAAATTTACGGCCGTCGGGCGCTACGACCCAACCGTCGGCGGGTCCGTGGATGCTCACGACACGAGCTTGCCACGTTCCGGGAGAGGCAGACGCCGCCCGAAGCCTCCCGCTCCCGTGGTCTCAGAAGAGCGGACGGACAAACAGCTGAAACAGGATGCCGAGCGCCCCGAAACCGGCGAGGCCGAAACCCCAGAGAGCGCGACGACGGCCGAACGGCCCCTTGCCCCGGGCGTCCAGCTCGTGCGCACGGCGGAGCGCGAGCACGCAGAACACGGCCGCGACGACTGTCGGCACGAAAAAGAAGTCGAGGAAGATCGCGACGATCCCGGCGACGAACCCGATCACGGCGAAGACGTTGGTGAGCTCGGGATCGCGGGGAGTCGGCGCGACCGACAGACCAGGATCCGACGCGTCGACCTTCGCCCCCGCCGCCTGCGCGAACTGGCGGCGCAGCCTCTCGGCACGCAGCGTCATCGACGTCACGGGCCGGGCGGGCTTCCTGGCGAGCTCGTCGTCGGCGTCTGGCACGGATCCTCCTGGTTCGGCCTCCAGGCTACCTGTCGTCGCCGGGTGCCAGACCGGAGTCGACACCCGATGCGAGAACGGACAGGACGTTGCCGCTCGGGTCGATGAACCAGGCGATGTCGGGCCCCATTCCGGCTGCCCTGCCTCGCATCACGCCGCGCTCGTCGGCGTACCCGCCGTAGTTGACGATCGTCACCCCGGCGGCAGCGAGCTCGTCGACCGCCCGGTCGATGTCGTCCACCTCGAAGTTGAGCACGGTGAACGCCGCCGGAACATGGTCGGCCTTGGGGTAGGCGATGACGTGCGCTCCGCCGGGGAGCGCGATATCGAGGATTCCCATGGCGTTGATCGACACGTCGAGCCCGATCACATCCGCGTAGAAAGCGCGGGCTTCTTCGCTGTCTCGGACGCTGAACCCCGAGTACGCGCTCGCAGTGGTGATCACAGGGTCATGATGGCACCGCGATCGCCGTGCCGCCAGAGGCGGATCAGACGAATCGCACTGCCTGCTGGAGTCGGTCCCGCAGCTCGAACACGTCGACGCGGTCGGTGCTCTCGCCCCCGGTGAGCGCACCACGGAGCACGTGCGGGAGCACTGACCGGCGTACGAGGAACGTCGAGTTGCGCCGACCCTTGCCCGCCGGTTCGATGGGGTCGTCGAGAGCCTCGTCGGGCACGACGATCAGCTGCGCGGTGAAGGGCACCCGGCTCGACTTCTCGAACGCCCGCGCGCTGCGGGTGAGGGTTCGCACCGGCTGCTCCCCCGCGACCAGGTTGGCCGTCTCGATCTCCCCCTTGACGAGTCGCACCGACGAACCCCAGTCTTCGGAGTTGATCGCATAGAGGCCCGTGGGGGCGAGGACGATGTGGTCGAGCTCGGGCTCGCGCCCGCAGGCGACGTTGCTCCAGATCGTGTAGGCGATGCCCAGGTCGACGACAGCGGTCGCGGTGGTCTCTTCGGCAACGGCCTTCGCCAGGATCCTGCGGATCTCTGAGGGTGCCGACCGCACGAGCGCCGGGTCGTACGGATCGTCGAGCGGCTCTCCTCGCCCGACCCACTCGCGCATCAGCTCGAGAAACCTCACGCGCTCCTGGCCGCCCGGGTGCCCGAAGGCGCGGGCACGCGGCTTCGACTCGGCGCGCGGTCGCGGGGGTCGCGGAGCCCAGGTGTGGCCGGAGCCCTCGGATGACGCCGACGAGCGCGGACGTGCGGTGCCGCTGTCGTAGCGAGCCCGGTCTTCGGGAGTGCCGATGCGCTCCCAGGCGATCTGCACCTGCCGGAACCGCTCGGGGGTGCCGCCGAGGTCGGGATGCGTCTCGCGGGCCAGGCGGCGGTAGGCCTTGCGGAGGTCGTCTTGACTGCTGCTCGCGTCGACGCCGAGAACCTCGTACGGGGTGGCGGCGGCGGGGCTGTCAGACATGAGTATCGAGAGAATACCGGGCGGTCGCTGGAAACCGTCGGCGCGCAGCCCGGGAGTCCGCCAACACCGAGGATCCGGCCCGACGTCAGCGCGGCCCACCGATCTCTCGTTAGGCTCGTTCCGTGACTGACGACGACCTCACTCCCCCGGCGAAGCGCAACGTCAAGGCTCTAACGGCGTTCCTCGCCGAGCTCGAGCAAGGCGACGCCGTCGTCGCGACCTTCTCGACCGAGCGGTACGGCGTGTTCGCCGTGCGGGGCTCGGTCATGTACTCGACGTCGCTCGCCGGCTCGACGCTCGGCAGCCACCCGCTCGACTCGAACAAGAAGCCGCAGCGCACCCTTCAGCTGCTGCGCACGTACCACTCGGCCGAGCGCGCAGCGGCAGAAGAGGCGCTGCCGACCTCGCCACCCGCGGTGGGCGACACCGTGGCGCACGGGGCGCTGCTGCGCGTCACGTTCGCGGAACCCGCCTACGGGGTGTTCGACATCGCCGGTGTCGCCGTGCACTCGACCGTCGATGACAGCGTGCTGGTCGGATCGTGGATGGTGTCGACGGGCGGAGTGGTGTCAGACCGGGTGCGGGCCGTCGAAGTGCTCGCCGAGGCCGGCGGCCACGAACTCGCCGTTCCCCGAGAGATCACGACGTGGGGCACCGAAGCAACCGCTGAGGTCTAGCGCTGCGCGGTGGCCCGCCGAGAGCGCTGCGCTCGCTCGGTCGCCCGACGGCGACGCCGGGCCTGGAACGAGGCGATGACCGCCTTGACCTTGCGCTGTACCCACATGTTGAACCGGTGGGCGGCAGGAAACTCGGTGCCGAGCAACGCCAGGCCGAGAAAGACGACGAGCCAGCCCGGGCCGGGAAGCGGGATCAGGATCAGCCCGATGATCACGACAGTGACCCCGAGCACGCCGATGAGGATCTTGTAGGCGAGACGAAGGCGCGGGTAGAGGTTGAGGCGCGCGCGAAAGAGGCGACCCCGCTTCGCCACCTTCGAGTTGCGAAGTCGGTGGTGGTGCGCGGGGTGGTTCTCCTCGTGCATCGACATTCGGGGATCGTACCGATCCTGCGTGGGAACAACCGGCACGCCGGGTGAACAGCGCCTGTGCGCGAGACGGGCGAACGCCGACCCGAGGGTCTAGGCAGGAGGTATGGACTACACACATCTCGGACGCACGGGACTCTCCGTCTCCCGAACCATTCTCGGCACCATGAACTTCGGCCCGCAGACGACCGAAGACGACTCCCACGCGATCATGGATGCCGCCCACGACAAGGGCGTCAACTTCTTCGACACGGCCAACGTCTACGGCTGGGCCAAGGGCGAGGGAATCACCGAGCAGATCATCGGCCGCTGGTTCGCCAAGGGCGGTGGGCGTCGTGAGAAGACGGTGCTCGGCACGAAGCTCTACGGCGACATGGGAGATTGGCCGAACGACGGCAAACTCTCCGCCCTCAACATCCGTCGCGCTCTCGACGCGAGCCTGAAGCGACTGCAGACCGACTACATCGACGTCTACCAGTTCCACCATGTCGACCGTGACACCCCCTGGGACGAGATCTGGGGTGCCATCGAGGTGGCCGTCGCCCAGGGCAAGATCCTCTACGCGGGGTCGAGCAACTTCGCCGGCTGGCACATCGCCCAGGCGCAGGAGGCCGCGAAGTCGAGGCACTTCCTCGGGCTGGTCAGCGAGCAGTCCCTGTACAACCTCGTCGCCCGCGACATCGAGCTCGAGGTGCTCCCGGCGGCGCGCCACTACGGCCTCGGCGTGATCCCGTGGTCGCCGCTGCAGGGCGGGATCCTCGGCGGCATCATCGGCAAGGAAGACGGCGGAAAGCGTCGTCTCGAAGGTCGATCGAAGGAGTTCGTCGACAGCCACCGCCCTCAGCTCGAATCGTACGAGAACCTGGCGAAAGAGCTCGGCCACGAGCCCGGCGAGCTCGCTCTCGCCTGGCTGCTGCACCAGCCCGGAGTCACCGGCCCGATCACCGGACCGCGCACCATGGCGCAGCTCGATTCGGCCGTCGCCGCCGTCGACATCAAGCTCGACCAGGACGCCCTCGATAAGCTCGACGCGATCTTCCCCGGCCACCAGCCCGCTCCCGAGGACTACGCGTGGTGACCAGCCGGATCCTCAACCCCTTCTTTTCATCGTCGAAAGAGAACTCATGAAGACACGCACCATCGGAGACGTCACCGTCAGCGCCATCGGACTGGGCGCCATGCCCATGTCGATCGAGGGGCGCCCCGAGCGCAAGCGGTCGATCGCCACGATCCATGCCGCTCTCGAAGCCGGCATCACGTTCATCGACACCGCCGACGCCTACAGCCTGTCGGGCAAGCTGGACGACGAGGGCCACAACGAGATCCTCATCGCCGAAGCCCTGAATGCCTGGCACGGCAACACCGACGAGATCCTCGTCGCGACCAAGGGCGGCCACACCCGCGTCCACAACAAAGACGGCGGCTGGGATCAAGACGGCCGCCCCGAGCACCTGAAGGAGGCCGCGAAGGCTTCGGCCAAGCGGCTCGGCGTCGAGTCGATCGGGCTCTACCAGTTCCACCGACCCGACCCCTCGGTGCCCTACGCCGACTCGATCGGTGCACTGGTCGAACTGCTCGACGAGGGCGTCATCCGGATGGCCGGTATCTCGAACGCCGACGTCGACCAGATCCGCGAGGCGAACGACATCCTCGACGGTCGACTGGTCAGCGTGCAGAACCAGTTCTCGCCGGCGTTCCTGTCGTCGACGGCCGAGCTCGAGCTCTGCGACGAGATGAGCGTCGCGTTCCTCCCCTGGAGCCCCCTCGGCGGCATCACCAACGCGGCCGACCTCGGTCAGAACCACGCTGTGTTCGCCGAGATCGCGAACGCCCGCCGGGTGAGCCCGCAGGTGCTCACCCTCGCGTGGGAGCTGAAGAAGTCGGAGGTCGTGATCCCGATCCCCGGGTCGTCGCGTCCGCAGTCGATCATGGACTCGGCGACAGCCGCGTCGATCAAGCTGAGCGACGAGGAGTTCGGCCGCCTCGAAGCGGCGAGCGTTCCCGCGTAGCTCGTAACGACACTCTTCTTCGGGCCCGGCACCGCCTTTCGGCGGGGTCGGGCCCGATTTGCGGTGTCGGGGTCGATTTGTCGCGTCGGGTAGCGTGAGCGCATGGACATCGTCGAGACCCTGACCCTCCGCTTCGACGTCACCGCGGCGACACCGGTCGAGATCCCGGGCGCCGATGCGTCGTGGGTGCAGGGCCTGGCCATGCACAAGACGTTCACAGCCGGGCTCGTCGGGCAGAGCGACCTGGTCTTTCTCACCTCGGGTGAGGAAGAGACTGGTCGCGGCTACGTCGCCGTCGAGCGCCTGTCGGGAACCCTCGACGACGGTCGATCGGGTGCCATCACCATCCACCACGGCGCGATGCAGACTCCGAGCGACTCCGGTCAGTTCGGCAACATCGTGCCGGGTTCGGGCACGGGCGACTTCGCTCGGTTTGCGGGGAGTGCGGCGATCCAACACGACAACGGCGGTCCGTTCTTCGTGCTGAGCCTTCTTTCTTCGTAACCCCGAAGGATCCTCGGGCTCGGCCCCGCATCATGCGCCGGGGCCGAACCCGAACTCGCTAGGCTTCGCGGCCCGCCGGCATCTGCGTCTTCGACGGGTCGGTCTCGGCCAGCCCCTCGAACACCGCCTCGATGCGCGCAACGACGTCGGCCTCGAGCTTCACGCCGGCCGCGACCGCATTCGACTCGACCTGCTCGGGGCGAGACGCGCCGATGATCGCCGACGCGACGTTGTCGTTGTGCAGCACCCAGGCGAGCGACAGCTGCGCCTGGGTCAGGCCGAGATCGCTCGCGATCGGCTCCAGCTGAGCCACGGCGTCGAGCACGTCGTCGCCCATCCAGCGCGAGATCATGCCGGCGCCGCCCTTTTCGTCGGTTGCACGGGATCCTGCGGGCAGTTCTGCGCCCTTCTTGTACTTGCCGGTGAGCACGCCCTGAGCCACCGGCGACCAGACGATCTGCGAGATGCCGAGCTCTTTCGACGCCGGCACGACCTCGTCTTCGATCACGCGCCAGAGGAGCGAATACTCGGGCTGGTTCGAGATGAGCTGGATGCCGAGCTCCTTGGCGAGGGCGGACCCGTCGCGGAGCTGCTGGGCGTTCCACTCGCTGACACCGATGTAGAGCACCTTGCCCTGGCGGACCACGTCGGCGAACGCCTGCATCGTCTCTTCGAGCGGGGTCTCGACGTCGTAGCGGTGCGCCTGGTAGAGGTCGACGTAGTCGGTCTGGAGGCGCTTCAGCGACCCGTTGATCGACTCGGTGATGTGCTTGCGGCTCAGACCGGTGTCGTTGTGACCCTTCGGCCCGGTCGGCCCGTAGACCTTGGTGAAGATCTCGAGCGACTCGCGACGCTCCCCCTTCAGGGCCTCGCCGAGAACCGTCTCGGCCTGAGTGTTGGCGTACACGTCGGCGGTGTCGAAGGTCGAGATACCGACGTCGAGCGCCTTGCGCACGCACGCGGTAGCCGTGTCGTTCTCCACCTGGGAGCCGTGCGTCAGCCAGTTGCCGTAGGTGAGCTCGGAGATCTTGAGGCCCGAGTTGCCGAGATACCTGAATTCCATGCGAACGATGCTCCTTGTCGTGGGCGCGTCGGTGCGCCCGCGCCAACGCTACTCCGCGGGTGAGCGCTCACTCGGGTGCAGCCGCACGGATTGACACGAGCGGATGGAGCGATACTCCGTGCGTTGCCGGTCACGATCGCTTCGCCCGTCAGGATCCGAGACCGGCGACCAGGTTGATGAGGGTCGCCAGGATCACCGTGCCGAACAGGTACGACAGGAGGCAGTGCCGGAGCACGACGTGCCGAATCGCGCTCGACGACACTGTGGTGTCACTCACCTGGAACGTCATTCCCAGATCGAACGCAAGGTAGGCGAAGTCGGCATAGTCGGGCGGCTCGGGCTGGTTGAAGTCGATTCCGCCCTCGGCGGTGCCGTTGTAATAGAGCACGGCGTAGCGGAGCATGAAGAGCGTGTGCACGAGGAACCACGACAGCGCCACACTCACTACCGCGAGCCCCGCGAGGAGGCCAGCTTCCGCTCCCGAGGCGCGGTTGGCCGACACGACGAGCGTGGCGACCGCGGCCAACGACGCGGTACACGCCACGATCAGAAGCAGATGGCTCGTCGGGCGCGAAGGGTCTTCACGGGTCGCGTGCTGACGGGTCTGCTCGCCGCTCAAGCGCCCGACGGCGAGCCACACCCAGACGAGATAGCCGAGGCACGCGGCGGCCCAGCCGATCACGATCGACGAGAGGCCGGCTCCGAACAGGCCCGCGGCTCCTCCGACCACGACGCCGATCGCCATCATCGCTGCGAACCGGAGCCGGGAGCGGCCCTTGACGGCGTCGGCTGCGGCTGCGGTCGCGAGTGTGCTCATGGTCTGATCGTGGCACGTGCGGGCGCATGTGGCGGGCGTCCCCTGGCGCGCACGGCGCGTGCGGGATGTCGAGATCGCACTTGTGGTCGAGTGGCTCCGACCACTACTGCGATCTCGGCGCCATTCGCGCGGCGTCTCGCGCGTCGGCCTCGCGTCTCCCCCGGGCAAGCGCCGCCTCGGCATGCTGGACGAACTGGTCCCAGTTTGAACCGAACAGATCATCGTCCGACACATGGATGCTGTGCCACCCTGCCGCCGAGAACCGCTCACGCCGACGGATGTCTTCTCGAAAGGTCTTACGATCTGTTCGGTGGTGATCGCCGTCGTACTCGATACAAACGCGCTCTCGGCCGTAGATGATGTCGGGCCTGCCGATGAATCGACCGTCCGCGTCGTGGACATCACAGTTGAGCAGAGGCGGCCGGAAGCCGGCGCGCCCGAGTCGGAGTCGAAGCCGGGTCTCCCTCCGCGACTCGGAGCCGACCCTCGCGAGATCGAGGGCCCGTCGAATGCGACGGACTCCACGCTGTCCCCTTGAACGAGCGGCAGTCCGCCTCAGATCATCCAAATCGAGACCACAAGCCCTGCCCACGAGCCAATCGGCCAAGGCTACGAGATCGTCGTCGTCCACCTCGTCCGTTCCAGTGAGTGCGGCGGATTCGAAGAAGGAGGTGACGGCATCACTTACCCGGAGACCGTTCTTTGTGACGACTTGGGCACGTTCGCGTGAGACACGATGCCCGGTCACGCCCCGACGCCTCATGATCGGACCACTACCGAGGGTTGTGACGTGAAGTGGGCCTCGCGGTACGGGCATTCCCCAGATGCCCGCGGCTGTCGTATGACTGAAGAATTGATCCGCCCCGAGCCCGGGCGCGAAGCGCTGCGCATCCGTCAGGTGGCGGAGCGACCTATGCAGGCGCAATCCACGCGTGACGACGATGAGGTCTGACCGCCGCAGGCGATTACGCCCGACAATCGGCACGGCATCACGCACTCGAAACGGTTGGTTACGGAGTGAGGCTGGAAGACGCGAAGGTTTCATTTCGTCAAGCCTGGTGAGTTGCCGGATCCTTCGCTCGCGCTTTCCACAGGCGAGCTCCGGTGCCGATATCGCAGTACAGGTCGCTATGACCCGACGCGAACTGCGATCTCGGCAAACCAACGGGCCTCAAGAGGCGGCGGGGCCGCGGCAGCTGAGCGGAAAGCCGGGGGGCTCGTGTAGAACGAAGGCGACAGACGCAACAGAAGGAGTTTTCATGAGCAGCACCTCGATCCCCTCGCCGTACGACGCCATCGGCGACGTTCCGAGCTTTACTCTCACCTCGACCGACGTTCAGGATGGCGCCCCGCTTTCGACGCCTCAGGTCTCGGGCATCTTCGGGGCCGGCGGCGGCGACGTCAGCCCGCAGTTGTCATGGTCGGGTTTCCCCGATGAGACGAAGAGCTTCGCCGTCACCATGTACGACCCCGATGCGCCCACCGCAGCTGGCTTCTGGCACTGGGCCGTCGTCGATGTGCCCGTGTCGGTCACCTCGCTAGAGTCGGGAGCGGGCGATGCCGAGGGCTCCGGGCTACCCGACGGCGCCTTCCAGCTGAAGAACGACGGTGGTCTCGCGCACTTCCTCGGCGCCGCTCCGCCGGCCGGGCACGGCCCGCACCGCTACTTCATCGCCGTGCACGCCGTCGACGTCGAGACCCTCGGCATCGACGACAGCGCGTCGCCGGCGTTCCTCGGCTTCAACCTCTTCTCGCACACCCTCGCGCGCGCCGTCATCGCGCCGTGGTGGGAGGCGAAGTAGTCACCGAGCAGTAAACCTGCTGTTCCGCTCGACCCCCGCGGCGGCCGTCCATTCGGCGGCCGTCGCGACGGTGAAGGGCTTGCCGAACTGCAGCGGAGTGGTCGGGTCCAGTTCGATGGTGTTGCGATCGAGTCGGAGCTCTGCCGGTATGCCGGCACGGAAGTACGCGTAGTTCTGAGCCGCGTAACGAAAGGTGTTGCCCGAGATGTCGATGGGTGACGGGAGCTCCATTCCGTAGAAGAGCAGGTGGGTGCTCTTACCGACGTTGTCGGGGCGGACGAGCGCACCCCACCCGCCGCCGGCGTTCGAGCAGACGTTGTCGACGAAGGCGCAATCGACGAAGCCGGAGCCCGGGCCCCGATCGGTGCCGCTCGACCACACCTCGAAAGACTGCGTGTTGTCGACGCCCGTGTTGCCGCGGAACACCACGTCACGCCATCCCCGCGCGGTCGGCGTCTGCGGCCCTTGACAGGTGAACGCGACGTCGTAGCACTGGCTCACAGAGCAGTTCTCGACCAGAACGCCCGAGGCTCCGATGCCTATCTCGATGCCGTTGCCGAAGCGAGCCCCCGGTGAGCCGAACAGCTCCCCACCGCCGATCTCCGTGATGACCAGATCACTGAGGTGAAGGTTGTGGACCCCTCCGGACGGCGTGCGGACCCCGTGAGCTCCGCCACCGCGCAATTCCAGGCCGGAGACGGCCATTCCGCTCTGAGAGGCAATGAGATGTTCGCCGACCGCCATCTCGACGCGTCGCCCGTGTAGCGACGGGTTTTCTTGCGACCGGATGACGAACGGATTGGCGTTCGAGACGAAATCCCAGTCGTTGACGAGCTCGGATCTGCTCCAGCGTTTCTGGCCATTGATCACCCCGTCGACCTTTACGAAGCCGACGTCGACGTTCTGCGAATCGACGTTGCCCGTGTATGCGCCGGAGCGCAGGGTGAGGTCGAGGCTCCAGAGGCCGTCGCCGACCGGCTTCCACTGGGTGGGGTCGTCGCAGATCTTGTATCCGCAGATCACCGGGCGGTCGCCCTCGCCGTAGGCGTCGAGGACGAGCGGGGCGGGCGTCTCCGCCGTCGATTCGAGGGCGGGGACGTGCTCGATGTGCCCGTAGAACGTGTCACCCCGCCGAAACAGGACGCTGTCGCCCCGAGTGACGGCGCCCGTATAGAGAGCTGTGCCCAACCGGTTGAGAGACCGCCAGGCTGTCGCGGGTGAGCGCCCATCGGCGCTGTTGTCGCCGGTTGAGGCGAGGTAGAAGAACCGTCGCTCGGGGCGCGGCTGCCTCGTCGCGGCCTGTGAGGGCGCCGCCGGCGCGAGGGCACCCGCGATGGAAGCGCCCAGCGCGGTCGTCAGGAGTGTGCGCCGCGAGAGCGAGCTGGTGTTGTATTTCGACACAGATTAAGCGTAGACCTTGTCAGGAATCTAGAATTCAATATTTTCAAACCGGGCCGCAATGAGGGGCTTCGACACTCACGGCCCGCGCGACCGCCAAGGCACCCCATCAACGAACCGAGGCTCCAGGCATCAAGGGGGCACGATCAGACACCCAGGCGCGCTACTCGATTCCACGAACGCGCCCTCGGGGTATCACCCCGTCCGCGTGCGACTAGCCCCAAAGCGAGCTATGCCAACTCGATATTTGAATTAAGAGTAGATGTTCGGAATAGTTCGAGAGGTGGTGCGAACGGGGCGGCGAGAAAGGAATGCAAGGTGGGACTCGCAGTCACTTACATTCACAGGACCGGGGTGTGCTCGCGAAACAGAACCCTGTACTGGTACGACGTGCGGGGCGGAAGTGTCATCCAGTGTCGGACCTCGGCCCCCAAGTGAGGCAGCGTGCGGTGTCTCGAGAACGGCTCGTGCAAACGGCCATCCTGTTCTGGGCACTCTCGATGGTCGGCTACTACGCAAGCTTCGCCGTCTTTGCAGGCTTCAGCCACTTTCTGGGGAACGCACTCGTTGTTCCCTCGTCAATCTGTATGGCCCTCGGCTTTGGTCGATTCAAGAAGGCACGCGCACTCCGGAATAAACCACCGCGAGTCGAATGACCTATCTGCCAAGCAGTCTGAAGAACCGCAGGCAAAGGTCTCGGCACTTCCCAGACGAAGTGGGCGGGTGCTGTAGCACCCGCCCACTCCGACAAAAACCGCCAACTCCCCCGGCGCAGGGCTGAGAGCTACCCGATCCAGGCCTGAATCGGACCGCGCGCGAAGTAGATCACGAAGCCCAGAGCGACGACCCACAGCAGCGGGCTGATCTCCTTGCCCTTGCCCGAGAGCGACCGGAGCAGCACCCACGAGATGAATCCGGCACCGATTCCGTTCGAGATCGAGTAGGTGAGCGGCATCACGATGATGGTGAGGAAGACCGGGAGTGCGACGCTGAAGTCGGTCCAGACGATGTCTTTGATCTGCGACACCATGAGCGCACCGACGACGACGAGGGAAGCCGCGGCGACCTCCAGCGGAACGACCTGGGTCAGCGGCGTGAAAAACATCGCGAGCACGAACAGCAGGCCGGTCACGACCGACGCGAGCCCCGTACGCGCGCCCTCGCCGACGCCGGATGCCGACTCGACGAACACCGTGTTCGACGAACCGCTCGACGCGCCACCGGCCACAGCGCCGATGCCCTCGACGATCAGGGCGGGGCGGAGGCGCGGGAACGTGCCGTCGGGGGCAGCGACGCCTGCCTGGCGGGCGAGGCCGGTCATCGTGCCCATCGCGTCGAAGAAGTTCGTGAAGACCAGGGTGAAGACGAGCATCGTCGCCGCGACTCCGCCGATACGCGAGAAAGCGCCGAAGAGGTCGAACTGACCGACGAGCGAGAGGTCGGGCAGCGACACGATGCTGGTCGGGAGCCCGGGTGCGTTGAGGTTCCACCCCGCGGGGTTCGTGCCGAGCGACTCGGGCACCTTGAAGATGAGATTGAGAATGATCGCGATGACCGTGGTGACGACGATGCCGATGAGGATCGCGGCGCGGACCTTGCGAGCGACGAGGACGCCGATCACGACGAGTCCGATGACGAACACGATGGTGGGCAACGTCTCGACGGATCCTGCGATTCCGAGCTGGACCGGCGGCGACGCCTCCCCCGACGTGCGCACGAAGCCGGCGTCGACGAGCCCGATGAAAGCGATGAAGAGGCCGATGCCGACGCTGATCGCGGTCTTCAGGGCCTGCGGCACCGCCTTGAAGATGAGCGTGCGAAGGCCGGTCGCGGCGAGGATCACGATGATGAGGCCCTCGATGACGACGAGGCCCATCGCCTCGGGCCAGGTGACGTCTTTGACGACGCTGACGGCCAGGAAGGAGTTGATGCCGAGCCCCGCGGCCAGGCCGAACGGAAGACGCGCGACGAGACCGAACAGGATCGTCATCACACCGGCGGTGAGAGCCGTGACGGCACCGACCTGGGCGTTCTGCAGCCAGTTGCCGGCGATGTCTTTCGCCGCCTGGTCGGCCGAGAACCCGCCGAGGATCAGCGGGTTCAAGATGACGATGTACGCCATCGTCACGAACGTGACGAGACCGCCACGCACCTCGGTCGCCCAGGTGCTGCCCCTCTTCGTGATCTCGAAGAACCGATCGAGGGTGGGCAGGATCCGGGTGGTCGTCGAATTCGACACAGTCACTCCTCGAGCTCTGAAACTGAACGTGCGCGACGCGCAAGGCCGCAAAACGCAAAGTCACAGCATAAGCCCGCGCGACTACTCCTCCGTGACGCTCAGAACGGTCACGCGCTCGGGGTACTGCCCCGGAAGGTGGAGGCCGACGACCCCGAGCGACCGGCCCGACAGCACGGTGCCGGAGCCGCCGTTCCACCAGGCGGGCGCGACGAATCCGTCGTCGGGATCGCCGACGACGATCGGGGCCACTCGGTAACGCCGAGCCGGGTCGAGACCGGGCAGCGTGAATCGACCCCGCGGCGACACCTCGCTGCGGCCCAGAGTCGCGAGGAAGAAGAGCGCGGCGGATCGGTCGGCGGCGACAGCCCCGTAGACGTTGACTGTCGGGTCGATCGCATCGGCCCGGACCATGTCACCCGAGTGCATCAGGGCGCGCTTCTCTTTGTACAGCGCGATCCACGCCGCGAGGTCGTGATTCTCAGCCTCGGTGGCCTTGGCGAGATCCCACTCGATGCCGAGGTGCCCGAAGAGCGCCGTGCCGGCGCGGAACGAGAGCTCGTGGTAGCGGCCGGTGGTGTGGTTGACCCCGGAGGCGATGTGCGAGCCGAGAATCTCGGGCGGCAGTAGCTGCATGGTCCAGCGGTTCATCTGCTGGCGGTCGAGCGGGTCGATGCAGTCGCTGACCCAGATGCGGTCGGTTCGCTCGAGCACACCCAGGTCGACCCTCGCACCGCCGGACGAGCACGACTCGATCTCGAGACCGGGGAATCGCACCTTCAGTTCGTCCATCAGGGCATAGGTGGCCAGCGTCTGCTCGTGCACGCCCGCGACTCCGGTGGGCCAGGTGCCGGCGTCGATCAGGTCGCGGTTGTGATCCCACTTGATGTAGGCGATGTCGTACTCGCCGAGGATCGCGGTCATCCGCTCGAGCACGAACTCGTACGCCTCGGGGATGCCGAGGTTGAGCACCTGCTGGTGCCGGCTGCGGATGGGCAGGCGGCCCCCCGTCTGCATGATCCACTCGGGGTGCGCCCGAGCGAGGTCGCTGTCTTCGTTGACCATCTCGGGTTCGAACCAGAGCCCGAACTCCATGCCGAGGCCCGTGACGCGGTCGATCAGGGGCGAGAGGCCGTTCGGCCAGATCTCGTCATCGACGTACCAGTCGCCGAGCCCGCGGAAGTCGTCACGCCGACCACGGAACCACCCGTCGTCGAGCACGTACCGCTCGACGCCGAGGGCTGCGGCACGGTCGGCGAGGTCGGTGAGGCGCGCGAGGTCGTGGTCGAAATACACGGCCTCCCACACGTTGAGGGTCATCGGGCGGGGCCTGGTCGGGTGCTCGTCGCGCGATCGGAGGTAGCGGTGGAACCGGTGCGCCTGGTCGTCGAGCCCGTCACCGTAGGCGGCGTAGATCCAGGGAGCCGTGTAGGTCTCGCCCTCGGCCAGACGCACCTCGCCCGGCAGCAGCAGCTCGCCGCCGCCGATCACCTGCATGCCCGAGAACAGACGTTCGGCATAGTGCCGGTGGTTGCCGCTGAAGGCCGTGTGCACGCCCCACACCTCGCCGCGGGCGAATCCGAAGCCGGGCTCGCCGACGCTCAGCACGGTGGCCGCGTCGGCACCGGTGCGGCCCTTGCGGCCCTCCCGCTCGTGGATGCCCACGACGAGCTGGCTGCGCTGGGGCGTGCGCTCCTTGCCCCAGCGACCGGCGAAGTCGAGGATCTCGCGCGCCCGGGGAGGAATAGGCAGAGCGACCGTCAACTCGGTGACGGTGTACGGGCCGGCCGCCTCGTTGCGCAGGGCAGCGCGCGCCCGGACAAGACCGGAGAGCAGCATCTCGACGTCGAGGTGGATCTGGAGCCCCGCTTCAGGATCCTGAGCGGTCACCGTGACGAGACCGGCACCGGTCTCGACGAAGTCGCCCTCGACGATGCTTCCGTCGACGAGCACGTCGGTCACCTCGAACTTCGGCGACCAGTCACGGCCCTCGCGGTGCCCGGCGACGCCCGGCTTGCCGACCCAGCCGATGTGGTGCTCGGGCAGCATCGACAGGCGCACCGGGTCGTCGACGGCGTTTCCGGCCAGCGGCTCGACGTCGCCCTGCGCGAGCGCACGGGCCTCATCGAGCGGGAGGTCGCCGAGGGCGGCACCCCAGTGCACGACTGCGGGCAGCTGCCGGTCGGTGAGGTCGAGAAGAAGGCTCACGCCGGAGGCGCGGAGGTGGACGAACTGCGGCACTGGTACTCCTGTGGATCGGCTGCGGTGGCGGTCGCATCCAGTATGGCGACGTCAGCATCGGGGTGCGAGAGGCTCGCGCGGGATCCGGGCGTACCGCCCCTCAGCCGAGGAGCGTCGGGCGTGTGCCGTCGGGCGTGTGCGGTCGGGCGTGTGTCATCGGGCCTCAGCCGCGTCGCGCCTGCAGAGCGAGGAGAACGAGCGGCACCTGCAATGGCAACCGAACGACAGCGATGACCTTGCGGCGCGGTGCGGCTCGACGGCTGCGCAGAGCGTCGCGCGCCATCTTGACGTTCGCCGGGAACACCGCGACGAAGAGCGCTGCGGCGAGGATCCCCCCGACCGACCTGGTGCGCGGGATCGCCAGGGCCGCGGCGCAGGCGAGCTCGGCCCCGCCGGAGACGAGGGTCCAGGTGCGCGGTTCGCCGGGAAGCGACTCCGGCACGATGCCGTCGAAGGTCTTCGGACGGGCGAAGTGCAGGGCGCCGCTAACGGCGAGCGCGGTGCTCAGGATGAGGGCGGTGCGGCGGGGGTTCTGACGGGGCATGGTGCAACTCTGCCAGTGCCGGCTGGGTCTCCAGTGCCGGCTGGGTCTCCAGTGCCGGCTGGGTCTCCAGTGCCGGCCGAATCTGGTGAGTTGCGGATCCTCGTCGTGTCGGTCTCAGGGCCGGCCCCCGCCGCAGCGTCAGCGGTCGGTGAGCACCAGCTCGTCACCCTGGATCGTCAGCGACTTGTAGATGTACATCGACTGCTCGTAGCCGCCCTTGTAGGTCGAACCGAAGAAGTCTCTCGTGTACTTCATGTCGACTTTGCCCCCGTCACCCGTGACGACGACGGTGCCGTCGTAGGTCAGATCGACCGAGAGGGTCGGCTTCGAGGTGACCTTGTACGAGACCTTGGTGGCGTCGCTTCCCGGGCCGTAGAACGGGCAGGCATCGTCGAGTTCACCGGTGGTGGCTTTGGCGCACTTCGCGATGAGATCGGTCACGAGCGTCTTGGCATCGGATTCCAGCTCGGAGGTGGGTGCCGCGGCGAACTCGAGGCGGCTGCCCGCATACCCGTCTGCCGTGACGGTCACGCTCTTCGAGGAGGCCTCGAAGTACTTCGTGCCGGCTACCGCGATCGAATACGTTCCCGGGAAGGCGGAGAGGGTGAGCGTGCCCTCTTTGGTCGTTCCGACCTTGACGCCGTCGACAGTGACGTCGGCGTCGCCGAGTGCGCTGGCGGTGGCGATCGAGACCGGCGCGGCGAGCGAGCTCGTCACCGCCCACTTGTCGTGAATCAGCCACGAGGTGCCGGTCCGGGTCAGTTTTAAGGTCGAGTCGTGCGATTCGCCGCCCTGACGGTAGCTGACCTTCACCGAGGCGAGGTCACCCGAGACGGTCGCGTTTCCGACGGCGACGTCGCGGATCCGATCCTTCGCCGACGAGAGCACCTTGGTGGTGAGCATGCCCTTGCCGGTTCCGGTGGCCCCTGACAGACGACCGGCCGCGTCGGCGTCGCCCGAGCTCAGTGCCGCGAGATACGCCTCGGCGGCGTGGCCCGGGCCGTAAACGGTGGAACGCAGAGTGCCGGCGGTGATCGCTCCCCCGACGACGAGGACGAGGACGATTCCCCCGGCGATGAGCGAGCGGACAAGGATCCGACGCTTCCGCGGCGACATCGGCTCGGCCGCGATCGCGGGCTCCGCACCTGCCTCGCCAGCGCCCATCTGGCCGTCGCCCATCTGCTCAGTGCCAGCCACCGAACCGGACCCGGACGCCGTCAGGTCTCGCCCGACGAACCTCCGGGTGACGCGGAGAAGACCGGGTGTCGCAGCGGGGAGCACGAGAGGCGCCAGGTACCGAGCGACGACCTCGATGGCAATGCCCCAGGCGGCCAGGACGGCGATCGTCCCCGGTGTGACTCCCGCGGATCCTGCGCCCCCGACCCCGGCGATCTGAACGGAGAAGACAGCCGTGCCGAACACCTGGAGCAGCAGGCCGAGGAGTGCGTAGACAACGGCGGTGGCGACCCAGTCGGCGACCGTGCGATCGCGTCGGTTGCGTCGTACCGCGAGTGCGAGGCCCGAGACGACGGCGGTCAGAACGACCAGGAGGACGAGCAGCCAGGCGGTGACGGATCCCCCGGAGAAGACGGTCGCCGTGCCACTTCCGGCACCCGCGCCGCTCGAGCTTCCCGACAGCGTCGACATGAGCGACCCAGCCGATTCGGAAACCGAGACTCCACCGAAGAACCCGATCGCGATCGCTATCACGGCGACGTTGCCGATCACGAGCGGGAGTGCGGACGCGCCGTCGGGGTGAGCGACGGCCGCGTAGATGATCACGCCGACCATGACGACGACGACGAGGACGCCGAAGTGCAGGGCTGCGACGCGCACCGTTCCGAGCAGCTGCGACAGGACCGGGTGCATTCGGGCGAACCAGGCGGGGCGAGCGAGGAGCGCGACGAAGGATCCGATGACGAACGCCGCAATGACGGCCAGCGCATTCACCGCGGTGATGCCCGAGATATCGAAGCCCGTCGCCTTCGGCAGGCGGATGGCCAGGGCGAGCCCGACGAGGAGTGTGACGAGGGCGAGGCTTGCTCCGGTGACCGCCGAGACCACTGCGCTCTGGAGGAGGTCGAGCCGTCGGCTGCGGAACAGACGCACGCCGAGCACGAGCGCGACGAGCTGAGCCACCAGCACCAGAACCGGAACGATACCGATGTGGATCGACCCGCTGACGGACGAGACGACGGTGACACTGCCGTGGATGGACAGACGACCGAAGTCGGCCAGAGCGACGAGCTGTGCGGGTGCGCCGAAAATCACCGTGACGGCGGTGATCAGACCGGAGATCGCCGGAATGCCGTCGCCTCCGGTATCACCGATCGATCCGCCGGCACTGCCGGACCCCGTCGATCCCGCCGAGCCGGAGCTGGCGATGACGAGAGCGGTGGTGAGCAGAAGTGACACGACCGCGACGAGGTAGGCGACGACGAACGCGCCGACTCCGGTCAGTGCTGCGGCGATCCAGTCGACCGGTCGGAGATCGCGGACGGCGCGGTCCAATCGGCCGAGAGCGGGCGCGGTGGTGCCCGGCGTTCCGGTGTCGTCAGCGCCGGTTTTCGGCGGGTAGGGGGTGTCGCTCATGGTGTCCTCTCGAGTCGAGGTCACCCATGCGATCCGTCACACTGCGCCCCCCGACGATGCCCTCGAGTCTAGGGGAGTCTGAGATTCTCTCGAAACTCCACGCCCGGGGCGGGTGCCCACCGCGAGCGCCGGGCTGGTGAGGTGCGGATCCTTGGCTGTGGCGTTCTGGGTGGGGGCACCGGCACCGGAGCCCCGCTACTCCGCCCGCGACACCCCGCGACTCAGGATCGCCGACGTCAGCGCATCGACAGGCTCGCGGGGCGACGACGGATTGGCGACGAGTACGTAGTCGACGTCGCCGAGACCGGGAAGCGAGAAACGCACCGAGACCTTGACGAGGTCGGCGGGGATCAGCGAGTACGGAAACACTGCGACCCCGATGCCAGCGCGGACAGCTGCGAGGATGCCGTTCACGTCACGCGTGTTGCAGGTGATCCGCCAGGTGCGCCCCGCGGCCTCGAGGGCGTCGATCGCCATCTGCCGCGACAGGCTCGGCGCCTGATACGTGATCAGCGGCACCGGCTGGTCGGCGTCGAGCTGCAGGCGCTCCTGCGCCATCCACACCATCGGGTCGCCGGCCACCCGAGTGCCGTCTTCGTACTCCCCCGCGCTCTGCTTGACGAAGATGAGATCGAGGTGCCCCGAGGCGAGACGGCGCCGGAGGGGCATCGACTGGTTGACGGTCAGCTCGAGGTTGATCTGGGGGTAGAGCTGGCGGAAGTGCCGGAGGATCCGCGGCAACTGGGTGATTGCCAGATCGTCTGCCGCACCGAAGCGCAGCCGACCCCGCATGGCCGAACCGGAGAAGTAGCTTTCGGCGGAGGCGTGCGCCGCGAGGATCGTCCGGGCGAATCCGGCCATCGCGTCGCCGTTGTCGGTGAGCGCCACCTCGCGGGTGTCGCGGGCGACGAGGAGACGACCAGCCGCCTTCTCGAGCCGCGAGACGTGCTGGCTCACTGTCGGCTGGCTGATGCCGAGCCGCGCCGCGGCCTGAGTGAAGCTGTGCGTCTCGGCGACGACGAGGAATGTGCGAAGCAGCGTGGGGTCGTACATGACCCCACTATTGCAGAATCCAATGACCTTGATAAGAGGCATTCGGGATCAAAATGCCCCGATCGGCCCTACCGTCGAATGGTGTCCACGTCGACGACGACAAAACCGTCTACTCTCGCCTTCCCCCCGACCGAACCTCTCACCATCGCCACCGAGCGTCCTCCGTGGCGGCACACCTTCATCGCCCTCTCGGTGCCGAACTTCCGCATCTGGACGGCCGGCAACCTCGTGGCCATGACCGCCGGGTGGATGCAGCGGGTCGCCCAAGACTGGCTGGTGCTCGAACTCACCGGCAGCGCCACCGCCGTCGGCATCACCGTCGCCATGCAATTCGCGCCGATGCTGATGTTCGGTCTGCTGGGCGGGGTGCTCGTCGACCGCTTCTCGAAGCGGATGCTGATGATGATCACGCAATCGACCTTCGCCGTGCTGTCGCTCGGCCTCGCGGCCCTCACCCTCTCGGGCGGCGTCGAGGCCTGGATGGTGTGGGCGATCGCGTTCGCCACCGGCCTCGTCACCGTCATCGACAACCCGGCGCGCCAGGTGATCGTGACCGAGCTCGTCGGCCCGAGAAACCTCCGCAACGCGATCAGCGTCAACTCGTCGGTGTTCCAGCTCGGCGGCATGATCGGCCCCGCGATCGCCGGCGTGCTCCTCCTCGCGGTCGGCGCCGGGTGGGCGTTCGTCATCAACGGCGTCGCCTGCGTGCTCGTGGTCGTGATGCTCTCAATGCTGCGCACGGCCGACATGCACCGGTCGGCGCCAGCACCTCGCCAGAAGGGCGCACTACGAGCGGGTCTGCGATACGCGGCGGGCAAGCCGACGATCATCTGGCCCGTTTTTCTGGTCGCCGTGTTTGCGGTGTTCGGTCTCACGATGCCCGTTCTGCTGGCGACCTACGCGTCGGAGGTGTTCCACGTCGGCGCCGGCGGCTACGGTCTCTTCAACTCGATGGTCGCGGTCGGTGCGCTCGTCGGCGCGCTGCTCTCAACTCGCAGGGCCAACATCCGGCTGCGCACCGTCGTGATCGGCGTCGGGGTCACCGGCATCGTGCAGGCGGCGACCGGCCTGATGCCGTCGATCGCGACCTTCGCCGTGCTGCTCGTCGGCGTCGGGCTCTCCGCTCTCCTCTTCCAGACGGCGTCCAACTCACTGGTGCAGATGTCGAGCAACATCGGAGTGCGGGGCCGGGTCATGTCGCTCTACGTGCTCGTGCTGCTCGGTGGTCAGGCGATCGGCGGGCCGCTCATGGGCTGGATCGTGCAGACGTTCGGCGTGCACGTCGGCATGCTCGTGTCGGGAGGTATGCCGGCGCTCGCCGCGCTCATCGCGGCGGTCGCACTCGCGCGACGCGGGCAGCTCTCGCTCCACGTTCGGGTTCGGCACCACGTGCCGATGCTGAGCATCGACCACCGGGTCGCGTAGTTCACCTCCGAAGCAGCGCGCTCCTTGCCGGCAACCGCGCGGAGGGGCGTCGCGAGATGGCCCGACCGACGCCGTCTCGACCCGCAGGCGGCCGACTGGGCCAACTCGCCGGGTGACTTCGAGCGGCGTCGAGCTTGCGAGAATAGACGGATGCCCCGCACGCCCAGACGCCGCCGCCAGAAGAACACCCCGCTCCTCGGTCTCGTCGTGCTCGGTGCCGTGCTCGTCATCGGAGCACTGGCGACCTCCGGCGCACTCAAGCCTCTCGGGTACGACCCCGCTGGCAGCAGCAGCACGT
>NZ_LMNV01000002.1:0-92532 GCF_001423105.1 Frondihabitans sp. Leaf304 | reverse complement strand
AGCAGCGGAACGGCGGGTACGACCGATACCGCCGCCACGCCCGCCGCTATTCCGGCCGCGGCCGCGCGAAAGAGCCTCGCGGGGCTCACCGTCAGGCCCTGGGCGACCGGCGTCCGCTACGACCGCGAGCGTGACTTCGGCGACGCCTGGCGAGACGTCGACCACAACGGCTGCGACACCCGAAACGACATTCTGGCTCGCGACCTGACATCGATCACCCGGTCGGCCGACTGCAAGGTGCGGTCGGGAACCCTCCGGTCGCTCTACTCGGGCGAAAAGGTGGCTTTCGTGCGCGGGCCCGAGTCGTCCGAAGAGGTGCAGATCGACCACCTCGTGCCACTGAGCGACGCCTGGCGGACGGGCGGGCAGAACCTCACTCAGGCTCAGCGCGAAGCCCTCGCCAACGACCCCCTCGAACTCCAAGCGGTCGACGGCCACTCGAACAACTCGAAGGGCAACAAGAATGCCGCGGAGTGGCTGCCTAGCGACACCGGGTCGCGCTGCGTGTACGTGACCCGCCAGATCCAGGTCAAGGCGAAGTACGGCTTGTGGGTCACCTCGTCGGAGCGAGCGGCGATGTCGCGGATCCTGAGTTCCTGCCCCTAGAAGGCCTCCCTAGATCGACGCTCTCCGGCGGCCGCCGAAGGCGAGCGATACGTCGATCCGCCATGGCTCGGGCGACCACGGCGTCGCAGCCGTGACGACGAGCCGCACGCTATCACCGGCGTGGATCGTCACGCGACCGTACAGGTCGAAACGCGAGCTGAGCACGAGCACCGCTTCGCCGTCGCCGTCGCCGAGGGCGAAGTCGTCGTGGCGCGCCTGGTCGAGGGTCGCACCGAAGCCCTCGTCGTCGAAGCGGACCGGCAAACCCGAGACGAGGATCCGAGGCGGCACCGTCGCCCACTCGGCCACCGTCTCGGGGACGTAACCGCTCTGGATCCTGAGGTACAGCTCGCCGTCGGTGCCCAGCGTGGCCACCGACGCGGCCCGGTCGATGCCGAGGTCGATGCCGTCGAGGCGGAAGCGGTCGTCCATGCCAGAAGCGTAGAGGCGCCCGCTTAGTTGTAGGCACAAGCAACTCGCTACGATCGAGGCCATGACGACTGACGGCACTCCCCGCTGGCTGAGCGACTCCGAGCGTGCGTCGTGGGTGCGCTTCGCCGCCGTCGTCGAGCTGCTGCCCGGGGTGCTCGACTCGCAGCTGCAGCGCGACGACGGTCTGACGCACTTCGACTACTTCACCCTGGCGATGCTCTCGGAGGCGCCCGACCGCACCCTGCGCATGACCGCACTGGCCGCGCGCACCAATGCCACGCTCCCCCGCCTGTCGCGGGTCGTCTCCCGGCTGGAGGAGCAGGGGCTAGTGGCGCGCAGCCCGTGCGCCGAGGATCGCCGCGCGACCAATGCGACGCTCACCGCCGCCGGTTGGATCGCCGTGCAGGCGGCCGCTCCCGGTCACGTGGCGACCGTCCGCGAATCGGTGATCGACGCGCTGACGCCGGATCAGGTGACGCAGCTCGGAGAGATCAGTTCGGCGATTCTCGGGCGGCTAGATCCTTCGGGAAGGCTTTTCGCTCGGGAGAGTTGACTACGGGTATGAGATCCATCGTCTATACGCACACCGGTTCCCCCGACGTCCTGCAGCTCGTTGAGCGCCCGATCCCCGAGCCCGGGCCGGGCGAAGTGCGGATCCGCGTCGCTGTCTCAGCGGTGAACCCGACCGACTGGAAGTCGAGGGCGCAGGGCGAGCTCGACTTCGACGAGGTGACGCCGAACCAGGACGGCGCCGGCACGGTCGACGCGGTCGGCGACGGCGTGACACTGCTGGCAGTCGGCGACCGCGTGTGGACCTACCTCTCGGCCCGCAACCGCCCCACCGGCACCGCGCAGGAATACACCGTGCTGCCCGAGGCGCGCGTCGTCAAGTTGCCCGTCGGAGTGAGCTTCGACGTCGGCGCAACGATGGGTGTGCCGGCCATGACCGCCCACCGCGCCCTCACCGTGCTCGAAGGCGGGCCGTCGCGCCTGTCCGCAGGAGCGCTCGACGGCAAGGTCGTGCTCGTCCAGGGCGGCGCCGGAGCCGTCGGTCACGCCGCGATCCAGCTGGCCCGCTGGGCCGGAGCGACCGTGATCACGACCATCTCGTCCGACGAGAAAGCCGCTCTTGCCCGCGCGGCCGGTGCCCACCACATCGTCAACTACAAGACCGAGGACGCCGCAGCCGTCATCCAGTCGATCGCACCTGACGGTGTCGACATCATCGTCGAGGTCTCGATCGTGAAGAACGCCGAGCTCGACGCCGCCGTCACCGGACAACGGTCGGTCGTGTCGATGTACGCCGACGACGGCGGCGACACGGCGGAGCTCGCCGTGCGCCCCAACATGACGAAGAACACGCGCTACCAGTTCGTGCTGCTCTACACGATCGGCGAGGAGGCGATGCGGGCCGCCGTTGAAGACGTCACGGAGGCGCTGATCGCCGGCGTCCTGCCGGTCGGCGAGGCGGCGGGCCTGCCCCTGGTGCGGTTCCCGCTCGCGTCCAGCGCTGCCGCGCACCAGGCCGTGCAGGATGCGGTGACCGGCAAGGTCCTGATCGACGTCTCCGAGTAGCTGCGGCTCGGTTCCGCGGCGGCGAGACTCCAGTAGTTGCGGGTATGCAACTCGCACACCCGCAACTACTGGAGTCTCGTCACACGCAACGCCATCACCGGGGCGGGAGATATCGGAGAAAGCGAGCTTCGAGGGCAGCGGGGGCGTCGAGGTCGGCTTGGGTGACTCGGAGGGTACGCCACCCCGCGTCGGCAAAACGCTCACGTCGGCTGATGTCGTCGCGGAAGGTGGTGACGCTGGTCCGGTGGTAGTCGCCCTCGTACTCGATCGCGACTTTGATCGACCTGTAGCTGATGTCCGGCTTACCAAGATAAAGGCCGTCCGCGGCATACATGGGCTCGTTCAAGCCCTCGGGCTCTGCGCGTCCGCACCGGACGATGATCAGGCGTGTCTGTGTTTCTTTCGGTGACCAAACCCGCGGCCGAATGAGCAGGAGCGCTTTTCGGAGAGCGCCTACCCCTCGTCGCCCCTCGCACCGGTTCACGGCTTCAGCCAGAGCGGCATGGGTCCGATACCGGGCAGGCGCATACGGCGACCACTTGGAGAGCAGGGCATCGCCCATGGCCACCAGGTCGTCGAGTTCGAGCAACTCCGCACATTGGATCCAAGCGCGAATCGGCGTCACGATCGGCAGACCACGGTGGCTCACGATTTTCACGTGGGTTCCCCTGTGCCCGACCAGCCCCCGCCTTCGCGGCTCTCGGGAGCCGCCGACAGAAATCACGTGAAGGGGATCTGACAGTTCTGGCCGCGGCGGGAGCGGCAAACCCCAGAGTTCAGCGGCTGTCAGGTGGCTGAAGCACTGATCGCGATTCAGTAGGGGTGCCACCTCGCGGCATCGACCCAAGACGCTGTCGACGTCATCCAGCAGGGAACGGGCACCGCGATAGGGAGCGCGCAGATCGAGAGACCGCACACGACTCGCGGTGATTCCCGCTGCTCGGGCGTCTGAAACGAGGAAGGTCGAGGGCAGGGAGGAGGGCAGAGGCTGACGGCGCATCCGACAGGGTGGCCTCGGGGGCGAGCCGCCGGATCCTCGGGGTCACAGATGAGGGCGGATACGCGACGCACAGGCCGGTGGGGAGACGAAGACGCCCGTCACGGCAGGCGAAGGCGAATGCGCACTCCCTGGGCTGGGGCGGTGCGGATCGAGAGGGAGGCTCCGGAGGTGTGGGCGGCGTCGACCAGGATCCGCAACCCCGTCCGGGGCCGCTCGGCACCGTCGACGGGAGATCCACCCAACACCGAACCAAGCTCGGAACCGAGCTCGAAACCGACCCCGTCGTCGACGATTTCGAGGAGGCGCCCGTGCAGCGTCAGCGCGAGGTGGCCGGCGTGCGCGTGCGCCATGGTGTTGGCAAAGCATTCCCGGGCCATGCGGAAGACGAGCCGCTCCTCGTCGGCGTCGAGGCCGGTGCGGTCGGGCACGTCGATGCGCACCGTCAGCCCACGGTTGCGCGCCCGGGCAGCGAGATCTTCGAGGGCCGGGGCCAGGGCTACGACAGAAAGCGTCGCCGGATGCAGGTCGATGAGGAGGGTGCGGAGGCCGCCGAGCCCGTCGCGGACGTGACGAGCCGACGTGGCGAGCAGGCGGGATCGCACCGGATCGGTCTGTGAGAGTTCGCGCGACGCGGCCGAGAGGGCGAGGGCCGTACCGGTCAGCTCGTGCACGACGCCGTCGCGGAGGGATTCGGCGAGACGTCGACGGTCGTCGGCGGCATCACCGAGAGCCAGCTGGAGCTCTCCGCGGAGTTCCTCTTGCCGGGCAGCCTCCTCTCGTGCGAGCCGCGAGAGCAGCCAGCCGATAAGAGACCCGAGCAGCACGAAGAGCACGGCGATCACTCCGATCGTGACACCCGCGAACCGCAGCCAGACCTGACCGGAACGCTCGGTGAGCCGGTCGTAATCGAACAGGACCTCGACGAGCAGCTTCGTCCCGTCGGGCGTCTCGATTCCCCGGTACGCCACCAGAAGCGTTCCCGGAGCGTCGTCGAACCGCTCCTCTACTGCGTCGGAATCGACGACGTGCGCATCCAGCCCTCCCGCACGGAGAGTCGCACGATCGTGCCGGTCGAGCGGAGACGTGCGCCCGATCAGTTCGGCCTCGTCGGAGTAGACGATCACCCCGGCCTCGGTCGACAGCTTCACGCGGACCACGCCGTCCGTACCGAGGATCCACCCCCGGACCACCTCGTCGAGCGCCTCCCGAGCGGACTGGGTTTGACCGACGGTGCCCCGAACGAGCGAGTCGGACAGCACTGGGACGATCACCGCGGTCGACAGCAGGCTGGTGGTCGACGCAGCGGTGGCAGCGGCCTCCTCCTCGGCGAGTTGGCGGGCGGCGACGAGTCCGCCGACCGTGACGAGGGCGACGAGGAGAAGGGCGAGAAGACCGGCACCGACGAGGATCCGGCGGCGGCGCACCGGCCAGCCCGCGTCTCGGGGCGCGCTCGCCGGAGCCAGCTCGACCCAGCCGCCGTCGTCCTGCATAGGCCGACCCTACTGTGCGCGCCTCCCACGCCGACGGGAGGGCTGACAGGATGGGGGCATGACCGACGCCCCGCTGCCCGAGAGCCCCCTCACCGAGACCGCCCTGCCGGAGTTCACGCCCGACGAGGTCCGCGCCCAGCTGGCCGAGCTCACTTTCGATTCCGTCGGATCCTTCGATCAGGAGGCGGCGTACTCACTCGGCACTCTCGCCGCCGAGATCGTGCGCGAGCGGGGTTTCGCGCTTGCCGTGCAGGTCGTGCTCGGCGAGCACATCGTCTACAAGGCGGCGCTCGGCGGTGTCTCGGCTGACACCACGAGCTGGCTGCGTCGCAAGGCGAACGTCGCCCTCCGCGATGCGCAGCCGTCGCTGCTGACCCGGCTCCAGGCCGACGCCTCGGGCACCCCGCACCAGATCGACGACGAGTTCGCCGTGTCGGGCGGGTCGTTCCCGATCGTCGTCGACGGCTCGGTCGTGGGTACCATTACGGCATCGGGCCTCAAAGACGTGATCGACCACGACCTCGTGGTCACGGCAATTCGTTCGTACCTCGCAAATTGAACCCCGACTGACTCGACTGCCCAGGCACGACTGGTTCAGTTCTAGACGGGCGTTCCATCCGGAACCCCGCCCGTGTCTAGCGAAAGAGCCCCCCATGATCCGCCTTCTCAAATACCTGCCCGTCGTCTTGACCGTCATCCGCAAGATCCGTCAGCGTCGAGGTGCTGCTGGCGGTTCAGCAACGGGCGGTTCAGGATCCGGCCGCCGCCGCTGACATTCAGCCGGGTGGGCGTCGCACCGTTCTGCGCCACGCCCGCTGGTAGTCCTCGCACATTTCCGAGTGATCCGAAACGTCCGGCCGCAACCGCCTGCAACGGGTGTTACGAGACGCCGGGATCGCTCTCGAATTTGCGGCCGGCGGGCAGAATGCCGCTAGGTCAGGCGGACTCGGGCACGAAGAGCGTCACCGTGTCGACGACGAGCGCCGGCCGCTCCACGCCCTCGATCTCGACGGTGAGCCGGTAACCGAGCCGCACGCCGCTCGCGCCGGACGCAGCCGACGTGATCTCGCCGACCGCGCGCACCCGACTGCCGACCAGCACCGGCTGCAGAAACCGCAGCTTGTCGGCCCCGTAGTTGATCACCTGGGCTGTGCCGTCGACGCGAAGCAACTCCTCCGCGAAGGCGGCGGTGAGCGCGAGCGTCAGGAAGCCGTGTGCGATCGTCGCTCCGAACGGACCCTCAGCCGCGCGGGCCGGGTCGGTGTGGATCCACTGCTGGTCGCCGGTGGCATCGGCGAACGCCTGAATCCGCCCCTGGTCGATGGTCACCCACGACGACGGGCCGAGGATCCTGCCCTCCGCTCCGACGAGGTCGGCCGGACTCGCGAAGACGGCCGGCACCGACGCCTCATCCGCCCCGCTCAATCGAGCGGCCCACCCGCCACGTAGAGCACCTGGCCCGAAACGTAGCCCGCCTCTTCCGAGCAGAAGTAGGCCGCAGCCGCCGCGATGTCGTCGGGCTGACCGACCCGGCGAACGGCGATCTGCTTCGCCGCCTCTTCGAGGAACGTGTCGAGCGACACCTTCATGCGCCTGGCCGTCTCCTCGATCATCGCCGTCTCGATGAAGCCGGGAGCGATCGCGTTGGCGGTGATCCCGAACGGCCCGAGCTCGATCGCCAGCGTCTTCGTGAAGCCCTGCATGCCGGCCTTCGCGGCCGAGTAGTTCGCCTGCCCGCGGTTGCCCAGCGCCGACGACGACGACAGGTTGACGATGCGCCCCCACTTCGCCTCGACCTGGTACTTCTGCACTTCGCGGCTCATCAGGAAGGCACCGCGCAGGTGCACTCCGAGCACGGCGTCCCAGTCGTCGACGCTCATCTTGAAGAGCAGGTTGTCGCGAAGGATCCCGGCGTTGTTGATCAGCACGGTCGGCGGGCCGAGCTTCTCGACGACCGTCTCGACGGCCGCTTTCACTGACACCTCGTCCGAGACATCGGCCGCAACACCGATCGCCGTCCCGCCCGCGGCAGTGATGGCGGCGGCCGATGCATCGGCATCCTCCTGCCGCAGGTCGATCAGGGCGACGGCCATTCCGTTGCGCGCGAGTCGGGCTCCGACGGCGGCGCCGATGCCGCGCGCTCCCCCGGTCACGATCGCGATGCGCTGGTCAGAAGCGCCGTGCTGGTCCGAAGCGCCGTGCTGGTCAGAAGCCTCGTGCTGTGCAGAGACGCTGTCTTGGTCGGTCATGGTGGTTCCTTTCGTGTTCGTATCCGCGAGGGTCGACCGGCAGTGCTCTACGAGAGCCGCTCGACCACCATCGCCATCCCCTGGCCGCCGCCGACGCACATCGTCTCGAGGCCGAAGGTGGCGTCGCGCGTCTGCAGCCCGTTCAGCAGCGTTCCGGTGATGCGGGCGCCGGTCATGCCGAACGGGTGCCCGACGGCGATCGCCCCGCCGTGCACGTTGAGCTTGTCGTGCGAGACGCCGAGCTCGCGGGCCGACGGGATCACCTGCGCGGCGAATGCCTCGTTGATCTCGACGAGGTCGATGTCGTCGATGGTCATGCCGGCGCGGGCGAGGGCCTGCTTCGACGCCTCGACCGGTCCGAGGCCCATGATCTCGGGCGAGAGTCCGGTGACGCCGGTCGACACGATGCGCGCCAGAGGTGTGATGCCGAGCTGCGCCGCACGGCTGTCGCTCATGACGACAAGCGCTGCGGCCCCGTCGTTGAGCGGGCAGGCATTGCCCGCCGTCACGGTGCCCTCCTGGCGGAAGACCGGCTTGAGGCCGGACAGCGTCTCGACGGTGACTCCGGCTCGAGGGCCGTCGTCAACCGAGACGACCGTACCGTCGGGCAGGGTGAACGGCGTGATCTCGCGCTGCCAGAACCCGTCGCGAATGGCCTGTTCAGCCCGATTCTGCGAGAGTGCCGCGAACTCGTCCTGCTCGTGGCGCGAGATGCCGAGCAGTCCTGCGACGTTCTCTGCGGTCTCGCCCATCGAGATGTAGGGGTCGGGCAGGTCGCCCCGGGAGCGAGGATCGACCCAGACGCCCGCGGGATCCTGGAATGTCGGAAAGAGCGGGTTGCGAAGATCTTCGCCGGGGATGTAGTCGCTCGACCCTCGGGCCGCGCTCGACACCGACTCGACACCGGCCGAGATGAACACGTCGCCTTCGCCCGCCTTGATGGCATGGAACGCCATGCGGGTGGTCTGCAAGCTCGACGAGCAATACCGGTTGACGGTCGTGCCGGGCAGGCGGTCGTAGCCGAGGGCGACCGCGACGATGCGAGCGATGTTCATACCCTGCTCACCGCCTGGCATGCCGCAGCCCATCAGCAGATCGTCGATGGATTCAGGGTCCAACTCGGGCACCTTCGAGAGGACGTCGCGCACCGCGATCGCGGCCAGGTCGTCCGGGCGGATAGCGCGGAGGGACCCCTTCATGGCACGCCCGATCGGGGTGCGGGAGACGGCGACGATGACAGCTTCGGTCATGATCGGCGCCCTACGAGACGAAGGCGCTCGTGCCGGTGATGGCGCGCCCGACGATCAGGGAGTTCATCTCACGAGTGCCCTCGAACGAGTAGATGGCCTCGGCGTCGGCGAACCGACGGGCGACGCCGTAGTCGAGCACGATGCCATTGCCACCCATCACCTCGCGGCACCAGCCCACGGTCTCGCGCATCTTCGACGTGGCGAACGACTTGGCCATCGACGCGTGGGCATCGGTCTGGCGCCCCTGGTCGAGGAGGTCGGAGGTCTGCATGCACAGCGCGATCGACGCCGAGATGTTCGAGAGGCAGCGCGACAGGAGGTCTTGCACGAGCTGGAACGACGAGAGCTTCTTGCCGAACTGCTCGCGTTCGGTGACGTAGGCGACGGCTGATTCGTAGGCGCCGATCGAGTTGCCGATCGCCTGCCAGGCCACGTCTGCCCGGGTCAGCAGGAGCACCTTGGCGGTGTCGCGGAACGAATTGGCGAGCTGGAGGCGACGCTCTTCGGGCACGACGACGTCGGTCATCGTGATGTCGGCGTTCTGCACGATGCGGAGGCTCTGCTTGCGCTCGATCTTGGTGGCCGTGAAACCGGGGGTGTCGGTGGTGACGAGGAATCCCTTGACCTGGCCGTCCGCGGTGTCGCGGGCCCAGATGACGACCACGTCGGCGAAGGTGGCGTTGCCGATCCAGCGCTTCTGGCCGTTCAGCGTCCAGCTGTCGCCGTGACGCGTGGCAGTGGTGCGGAGGCCGCCGGCCGCGTCGGATCCTGAGAGCGGTTCAGTCAGACCGAATGCCCCGATCACTTCGCCGGTGGCCATCTTGGGCAGCCACTCCGCGCGCTGCTCCGGGCTGCCGGCGAGGCCGATCGAGCCCATCGCGAGACCGGAGGTGACGCCGATGAACGTCGATACGCTGCCGTCGACGCGCCCCGACTCGAGGGCGGCCCAGCCGCGGTACTTCGCGGTGTTCTCGAACTGGCGCGACTCCTCCCAGATGGGCCCGTAGGCGCCCAGCTCGGCCAGGGGTTTGATCACCTGGTGCGGAAACTCGGCGCGCTCCCAGAAGTCGTCGGCGATCGGGGCGACCTCGGATTCGAGGTAGGCCCGGAGGTCGTGGATGTTGTCGTTCTCGCGGGCGGTCAGCGCGTCTTGCGCGAAGTAGAAGTCGCTTGAGAGGTAGTTCGTCTTCGACGTGGTCACAGTCACGGTTCAGCTCCATTGCTTGACGATCGATCAGGTGTGACACCATCATGCATCGTTTTGCGAAATGTTGCACGAGCTTCCCAGGAGACCTAGAGTCGGGGTCATGTCGACGCCGACCCAAGCACCCGTGGCCTTCGCGGCACTCGCCGCGCAGCGGGTGCCCTCCGAGCTCGCGGCACGGCTCGCTCGCGGCGACCACCCCGACACCATCCGTGCGTTCGTCTTCGCCCGCCGCACCTTCCTCGCTGGCGAGCGGGTCGACATGAACGATCTCGCAGCCCGTCTCGGCGTCGACCGCACGTCGCTCTTCCGCTGGCTCGGCAACCGCGACGCCCTGCTGAGCGAGGTGCTGTGGTCGCTTGCCGAGCCGACCCTCGTGCGGCTCGAACGCGCCTGTGATCTCACCGGAGCGGCTCGGCTCACCTCGATCCTCGGCGACTTCGTCGAGACTCTGATCGCGGCCCCGTACTTCCAGGGCTTTTTGAATAAGGAGCCGGCGCGGGCCCTTCGCGTGCTGACGACGAAAGACAGCCAGGTGCAGCGCCGCTACCTCGCCACGGTCGAGGCCATACTCGAGGCCGAAGTGGCTGCCGGGAGCATGGCGTTCGACCTCGAGACGCACGACCTGGCCTACCTGCTGGTGCGGGTCTCGGAGTCGTTCACCTACGCCGACCTGATCACCGGCGAGATGCCGAGCGCGTCCCGCGCCCGGGCCGCCTTCGCCTACGTCCTCCGGGAGGGATGACACCGTGACCACCACGACCCCGTCGAGCACGCCCACGACGACCGGCCCGTATCGCCAGAAGATCGCGACCCGCTGGGCCGACAACGACATGTACGGCCACCTCAACAACACGATCTACTACCAGGCGATGGACACCGCCATCAACACCTGGTTCATGAGCCGAACCGGCCTCGACCCGCTGCACGACGACGTGATCGGATTCTGCGTGTCGTCGTCGTGCCAGTTCAGAGCGGCGGCGGGGTTTCCGGAGGAGCTGGTGGTCGAGCTGCGATCGGTGCGAATCGGAACGACGAGCCTGGCGTGGTCGCCGCGGATCCTGCGCTCCTCTGACGACTCGCTGCTCGCCGACGGCACCTTCGTCACCGTCTTCGTCGACTCGGTGAATCGGCGCCCGGTGCCTGTTCCCGAGCGCATCCGCACCGCTCTCGAGGCGGCGTTCGAGCTCGTTCCCGCCTCTCACTAGCTCTTCCCTTGTTCTTCGAAAGGACCGAACAATGACGTTCACCACCTCCTCCCCCTCGACCGCCGACCTCCTCGGCGGTCCGGGCCTCGGCACCCTGTCGATCGCGGCGATCCTGTCGGAGACGGCCGCGCGGCATCCCGAGAGCCCCGCCGTGCACTTCCGCGGGCAGACGACCACGTACGGGCAGCTCTGGAACGAGACCCGCGCCTACGCCGGAGCCCTCCGTGCCCGGGGTGTGGGGCGGGGCGACCGGGTGGCGTTGATCCTGCCGAACGTGCCCGACTTCTGCCGCGCCTACTACGCGGTGCTCTCGCTCGGGGCGATCGTGGTGCCGATCCACCTCCTGTTCAAGCAGGAGGAGATCGAATACGTGCTGCGCGACTCGGGCGCCGTCCTGGCGATAGTTGCCGCGCCGCAGCTCGGCGAGGCACTTCCCGCCGCGGCGGCCGCCGGTGTGCCCATCGTGTCGGTGCTGCTTCCCCTCGACGCGCCGACGCCCGTGCCCGTCGATCGGTTGGAGGTTCTGGCCGCCACCGCCACACCCATCGACCGCTATGAGTCGGTCAACCCTCTGGCGGCCGCGACGATCCTCTACACCTCGGGAACGACCGGTCACCCGAAGGGCGCCGTCGGCTCTCACCTCGCGATGATCGAACAGGTCAGCACCGAGCTGATCGACTGCACCGACATGGCCGCGACCGACGTCGTCTTCGGCGGACTCCCGTTCTTCCACGCCTTCGGTCAGACCACCGTGCTCAACACGGTGTTCCGGCGCGGGGCCTCCATCGTGCTGCTGCCGAAGTTCGACCCGGCCGAAGCGCTCCAGCTGATGGTCGACACCCGCACGACCATCTTCACCGCCGTGCCCACGATGTACATCGGCCTTCTCGCTGCCGCCTCCTCCCCCGCCGCGAGCCACCTGCGCCCTCCGCTCCGCTACGCCGTCTCGGGCGGCTCCGCTCTTCCGGTCGCGGTGCTCGAACGCTTCGAAGAGACGTTCGGCGCCGTCATCCAGGAGGGCTACGGGCTCACCGAGACCTCTCCGGTCGCGACCGTCAACGACCTCAAGGATCCGCGCCCCGGCACGATCGGACGCGCCATCTGGGGCGTCGATGTCGAGATCGTCCAGCCCGACGTCGAAGACCACGTCGTCTTCCTCCCCGACGGCGAGCTCGGCGAGATCGTGATCCGCGGCCACAACCTGATGAAGGGCTACCTCGGCAACCCGGAGGCGACCGATGCCGCCATGGTCGACGGGTGGTTCCACACCGGCGACCTGGGCACGAAGGACGCCGACGGCATCGTCACGATCGTCGATCGCAAGAAAGACATGATCGTGCGCAACGGCTACAACGTCTACCCGAGCGAAGTGGAGGACTGCCTGATGCGGCACCCCCTCGTCGCCAACGCGGCCGTGTTCGGCGTGCCCGACGACGTGCACGGGCAGGAGGTGCACGCTGCGGTGATCGCGCGCCCCGGTGTGTCGCTCGACTGCGAGTCGGTGATCGCGTTCGTGCGCGAGCACCTCGCGGCCTACAAGTTCCCGCGCGAGGTGCACGTGGTCGAGGCCCTGCCGATCGGTGCGAGCGGCAAGGTGCTGAAGCGAGAGCTGCAGCGCGAGTTCGCTGCTGCTCCGCTCCGCTAGCTCCCGCCCCACCAGCCGCGAGGCACCCCGGGTTGGCCAAATATGGGCTGGCATCCGGGGGTTATTTGGCCATTCGGGGGTGCCTCACCTCCTGCGAGAATCACGGAGGGGGATGCCTGCCCGAAGGAGGATCTCCTGGAGGCGAGTCGGATTCCTCGCGACCGCATAGCGCCATCTGACGATATTTCGAACCTCGGGGAGAGCGAGAAGGGCGTCGGTGCGATCTTTCTCGTCGAAGAGCACCTGCTCCATCGTCCGGCCGCCTCGCATCCGTTCGTCGAGATACTTCTGCCCGCCGTCGAACTCACCGATCTGGCCCACCGTCTTCCACCAGAAGTCTCCGTAGTAGGTGCGGCCCCCGGGGCAGGTGAACTTCTTCTGCAGCTCAGGAGTCTCGAAACCCAGGAGATGGATCTGGCCTTTGCTGATGGATTCGCCCGCTGACTTCGACCCCGGGTGGGCGATTTCGAGGGCCGAGCGCACGGCGGCGATCCCGCGGAAGCCTGACCTCAGAGCGATCTCATCGCGCAGCTCCTGGCGAGTGACGAGTCCTGTGGCCAGCGCGTAGTCGAACGCGAGGAGTGCCGAGAGAAATCCACCGGCCAACCCCATATCGACCGCGGTTCGGCTTGCCGACGTGCACCGAACGCCCCGCACGATGCTGACTTCCACAGCGAGTCTCGAGGGATGCAGCACCACACGCGAGGTCACTTTGCCCGTCGTCCGACAGTGTGCGATGACCTGCACACGCTGGGGCCACTCATCGAGAACGGGAAAGCCCCACACGGCGCCGGCGGAGGCGTGGCTCACCACGACATGGGGACCCGCACGGGCGAGAAGCGCCCGAATAGCGGCGAGGTGACGCTCACGAGCAGAGAACTGCTGCCAGTCGTCCGCAGGGAGGTACAGCCCCGGTCGCACCCGCACGAAAGTGCCGCGAGAAGCCTCCCGCCGAAGCCGCCGACCGGGCTCCCCACCGGCAGCGAACTGGGCGGGGGTGACGAAGCGCGGGTCCATCCCCCGAGCGTGGCCGAACCGTCACCGGCCCGAGCCGCCGCGCGTGCCGACGGTGGAGAACAGCGCTAGCGACGCGACTGTGGAGACGAGGTCAGCCGCAGTACGTCGTGATCGCCGCCACGTCTTTCTGCACGGCCGCGAAGGCCCGCTGGACTCGGGGCGCACCCGTGAGGGGGTGCTCAGCGGCATTCTGCACGGCGGTGGTGAGCGTGCCGAGGTCGTCGGAGACGTCGCGTACGAGCGTCTTGGCACGCGGATCCTGGATTTCTGAGACGACGCCCTGCACCGTCGTCGTCGCCGATTCGAGGGCCGAGACAGCAGACGACGGATCGGCGGCGAACGTGCTCGCGGTCGACGACAGCTTCGAGGTCACATCGTCGAGCGACGAGTCGAGCGCCTTGCACGTCGCCGCCTTCACCGCAGCCGAGGCCGTCGCCGTGCCAGTGGCCGAGCCGCCCGAAGAACCAGAACCAGACCCAGACCCAGACCCAGACCCAGACCCAGACCCAACAGGATCCGACACCCCGGCCCCCGGCCCGATCGGCGAGCAGGCAGCGGCCACGACGAGCACGGCAGCGGCGAGGGCGGTCGATCCGAGGGCACGGTGGAGAGGCATGCACTACCTCTACCAAACGAATCCGGGAGAACAACCCGGCGGAGAAAACCCTAGGAGCAGTAGGTGCCGACGGCGGCGAAGTCTTTCTGCATGGTCGGCGAGAGGTCCTGGAGCTTCTTCAGGGTGCCCTGCGGGTCGCTCTTAATCGTCTGCGCGGCCTTTGCGAACGCCTTGAGGTCTTCGCCGGCCGGCTTGACCACGTCCGCAGCGCCGGGTTCGGTCACCTGCGATTCCGTCTTCTGGAAAGCGGTCGACAACTTCTGGATGGCCGCGATGGCTGCTTCCGGGTCGGTCGAGATCTTGGTCGTCGATGCCGTCATCTCGGACGACGCCTTCTGCACGGAGTCTTTGATCAGCGAGCAGGCCTCGGTCTTCGTCTGCGTCGACGATCCGGACGCCTCGCTCGACTTCGGGGTGCTCGTGCTGTCGCCGGCCGCCTTGTCCGAGCCCGAGCCGCCACCGGACGACGAGCACCCGGCGACGGAGACGACGAGCAGCCCGGCGAGCAGAGCGGCGGGAGCAGCGGTACGGAGGCGTGCTGACAGATTCATGGGATGGCTTCTCTCGGTTCGGGACACGGAGAGACGTCTGATCGGTTCCCCCCGGAAAGTGAAAGCCTAGCCAGGATGACGCGAATAGGCTCGGATCATGACAGGAACGACATCTGACTCCCCTCGCCGCGCACTCGTCCTCGGAGGGGGTGGCATTGCCGGTATCGCCTGGCATCTCGGTGTTCTCGCTGAACTGCAGTCCCAGGGCATCGATGCGGGCGCCGCCGATCTGGTCGTCGGAACGAGCGCAGGATCCGTGGCGGGAGCCATTCTCCGCTTCGGCCACGTCGACGCCGTGTACGACGCCCAGGCCACCTCGGCCGCTCCGTTCGGCGCCGCGGATGCTGCCGCCGCCGGCATCCCCCCGGAAGGCGCCGGAGTCTCGCCCGACAGCGCGGCCGCACCCGCACCCGCCCTCGACATGGCCACGTTCGGTCAGCGCCTCGCCGAGGTCGTCGCCGGCGCGACCGGCCCGGAAGACGCCCGTGCCCGCCTCGGCCGTGCGTCGATCGCATTCTCGCAGGGGGTCCAATCGCCGCTCCTGGCGCAGGTCGGCGCCCAATTCCCCGAGGCCGCAGGCTGGCCGTCCGCCCCGCTCGGTGTCTGCGTCGTGAATGCCGAAGACGGCGAATTCCGGGTCATCGACTCCTCCGACGGCATCCCGCTTTCCCGTGCCGTCGCCGCGAGCTGCTCCGTGCCCCTCGTCTTCCCCACCGTCGAGATCGACGGCGTGCACTACATCGACGGCGGCGCCCGATCGGCGACGAACGCCGATGTCGCGGCCGGTTACGACCGAGTGCTCGTGCTGTCGTGCGGCGCCGAAGACGCTCGGAGCCCCATGGGCCCGCAGCTCGACGCGGCAGTCGCCGGCCTCCGCGATGACGCCGACAGCCCGAGCGCCGTGCTCGTGGTGTCGGCCGACGCTGCGAGTCTCCAGGCGTTCGGCGGCAACTCGCTCGACGACGCGTCGCGCGTTCCGTCGGCTCTTGCCGGTCGAGCTCAGGGGGCATCCGTCGCCGAGTCCGTCCGCGCGTTCTGGCAGGCGTGAGCTCGTCAGCGTGAACGCCGTGCGCCGAGATCGCAGTTCTCGTCGGGTGCTCCCGACCCGAACTGCGATCTCGGCGGCCGTCTCGTCCAACTCGACCGCTCCCCCCGGCGCATGACCGACGCATCCGGCGACTCCGCCGACTCGGCCCAGCCCGCAATCGACCCCGCGCAGGCTGCCGCTGATCTCGAGCGGCTCTTGCGAGCGACTGTCGAGCGGCTCGACGCCTCGGGCGCTCGCGACGAGGCCCTCGGCGAGGTGCGGTTGCCGCGCGGCTTCGGGCCCTTCAAGACAAGCGTCCAGATCGCGCCGGTCGGCCGGGCCTGGCGCCTCGGCATCCTGCTGGTGACGAGCGACGCACGCCTCTTTCGCGTCGGCCGCATCACGCGTGCGACCGAGACCGGTCGACCTCAGAGCCTGTCGTTGTCGGTGGAGCAGCGCCGTGCCGAGCGGGTCGCCGCGACCAAGGGGCACTTCGCCGAGGGCGAGGTCGTGAATTTCGAGTACGAGGCGATCGCCCTGGATCCTGAGTCTCTCGCTCGCGGTGATGGCTCACTGTCCATCGACGGCTCGCGAGTCGTCCTCGCCTGGAACTCCCCCGGCGACCGCCGCGACCTGGCGGCGTATCTCGACGAGATGTTCGTGCTCCTCTTCGACTCCTAGCCCGCAGCTCACCCCTTCTTGGCGCGCGACGGTTGCACCCGCGGGGGCTCGCCCGGCATCTTCGGAAAGTCGGGCGGGAACGGAAGCTCACCGAGACCGGCCTCGACGTCGCGGGCCCACCACTCGAGCAGCGGGGCGATCGAGGCACCCGGCGCCTCGTGCATTCCGTGCCACGGGTCGCCGGTCGATGCCAACCGCGAGGGCACGCTGAGCACGGTGAAGAGCGCAGGATCCGCGGATCCTAATTCGTCCCACCCGAGTGGCGCCGACACGGTGGCCCCGGCCAGGGCTCTCGGACTGTAAGCGCCGGCCATGGTCCGGTCGCGATTCGCCTGGTTGAAGTCGACGAAGATTCGTCTGCCTCGTTCTTCCTTCCACCAGTTCGTCGTCACCCGCTCGGGCATCCGCCGCTCGAGCTCGCGCGCGGCAGCGATCACGGCGTGCCTCACCTCGAGGAACTCGTGCTCGGCCGCGATGGGAGCGAACACGTGCAGACCGCGGTTGCCGCTCGTCTTGACGAACGCGGTGAGTCCGGCATCGGCCAGCACGTCACGCAGCGCGAGGGCTACCGGGATGGCATCGCCGAAGTCGGTGCCGGGTTGCGGGTCGAGGTCGATGCGGAGCTGGTCCGGGAAGTCGGGGGCGTCGGCGCGCGAGGCCCACGGATGGAACACGACCGTGTTCATCTGCGCGCCCCAGACAGCGGCGGCGGGTTCGTCGATCACGAGCTGCGGGTGCACGCGGCCGCTCGGGTAGGTGACGTCGGGCGCTCGAATGTACGACGGTGCACCCTTCGGCGGGTTCTTCGAGAAGAACTGCTCTCCGTCGATGCCGCCCGAGAATCGTTGCAGCGAGATCGGCCGCCCACCGTTGTGCTCGACGAACGGCTCGCCGACCGCGACGAGGTACTTCGCGAGATCGAGCTTGGTGATGCCTGGCTCGGGGTAAAGGACGCGGCCGGGCGACGAGATGCGCACCTCGCGGGTCCCGTCGGGGCCGGGTACTTCGAGGACCACTGCGTCGGATCGCTCTCGCCGGCGGCCGGGCGAAGTCGGCGGGTGTTGTGAGGTGTGGGCGGGTGCTGCAGCACCCGCCCACACCACACGACACCCGCCCATTCACGGGGAACGCCCGCCCAACCGGCACAGGAACACCCGCCGACGGACGAGAGCACACTGGCACGCATGATCCCCAGCGCGGAGAACCCGGTCACGCCGATGCTCGCCAAGGCCGTGCCGACGGTACCCGAACCCGACTCGGTGGAGGGCGGCCTCGTCTACGAGCCGAAGTGGGACGGCTTTCGCGGCCTGATCTACGTCGAGGAGCAGGAGAACGGGCCGAGCAGGGTCGAGATCGGAAGCCGCGGATCGAAGATGCTGACGCGGTACTTCCCCGAGCTGGTGGCCGAGATCGCAAGCCAGGTCTCCGGATCCTGCGTTCTCGATGGTGAGATCGTCGTGCGCCGCGGGGAACCGGGCGCGGAGCGGCTCGACTGGGAGGCCCTGTCGGCCCGGATCCACCCGGCCGCCTCGCGCATCGCGGCCCTGTCGAGCGAGACTCCCGCGTCGTTCATCGCGTTCGACCTGCTCGCGTGCAGCGATCTCGATCTCACCGGGGTCCCGTTCGCTGAGCGGCGAGCCGCCCTCGTCGACCTCTCGGCGTCGTTCCGAGCACCGCTGCACCTCAGCCGGACGACCGACGACGTCGAGGTCGCGAGGCGCTGGCTCGACGAGTTCGAGGGAGCGGGCCTCGACGGCGTCGTCGCCAAACCCCTGAGCTCGATCTACGAACCGGGCAAGCGCCGCATGCTCAAGATCAAGCACCACCGCACGGCGGATGTCGTCGTGCTCGGCTATCGAGTCCACACCTCAGGATCCGGCGTGGGGTCGCTCCTGGTCGGCCTCTATGACGCCGACGGCGCCCTGCAGAATGTCGGTGGCATCTCGGCATTCACCGACAAGCGTCGGGCCGAGCTGGTCGACGAGCTCGCACCCGACGTCATGCGCGACGACGACGGTAAGGCGGTCACGGGAGAGACCGAGCGGAGCCGCTTCTTGTCGGGCAAAGACGTCTCGTTCGTGCGCCTCGCGCCCACCCGCGTGGTGGAGGTGCGCTACGACCAGATGGAGGGGCGCCGCTTTCGGCACACCGTGCAGTTCGACCGCTGGCGGCCCGACCGGGACGCGCGCTCGTGCACCTACGACCAACTCGAGATCCCGGCCGCCTACGACTTCGGCGACGTGGTGGCGTGACGGCGTCAGTGGTGCAGGATCGCCCTTCACAGTGAAGCCCGGCAGCACTAGCATCGGCCCATGACCGACACCGCCAGCACTGCGTATTCGTCCATCGAGCGCTCCACGGTGATTCGGTCCGGTCCCGAGCCGATCGTCGACGTGCTGGCAGACTTCACCCGCTGGCCGGAGTGGTCGCCCTGGGAGGGCACGGACGCCGAGACGAAGCGCACCTACGCGGGCACGCAAGGATCGGTCGGAGCCCACTACACCTGGGAGGGCAACCGCAAGGCGGGCGCAGGATCCATGGTGGTCACCCGCATGACACCGGGTACCGTCGAGGTCGACCTGACCTTCTCACGTCCGTTCAAGGCTTCTAACCGGGTGATCTTCGACCTCACTCCCGTGGCCGACGCTTCGAGCGACGGGGCCACGAAGGTCGTCTGGACGATGCTCAGCCCAAAGACCACCCGGTCACGCCTCATGGGCATCTTCCTGAACATCGACAAGCTCGTCGGCGGTGACTTCGACAAGGGCCTGGTGGCACTTAAGGCCCTCGTCGAACGCCACTGACCCGGTCGGAGTAGAACAACCCTTATGACTCTCGGCACAACTCTTCTTCGCATCACCGTCGGCGGCTTCTTCGTGGGGCACGGCCTCCAGAAGCTCAACGGATCGTTCGGCGGCCCCGGGTTGGAGGGCGTGACCGGAATGATGGGCAGCCTCGGCATCCACCCCGCCAAGCGCAATGCCCTCCTCGCGGCGGCGACTGAGACCGCGGGCGGCGCGGCCGTCGTGCTCGGCGCCGCCACGCCCCTCGCCGCGGCAGGACTCATCGGCACGATGGTCACCGCGGTGCGCAAGGTGCACCTGAGCAACGGACCGTGGAACGCCGACGGCGGCTACGAGTACAACGCCGTGCTGGTCGCCGCGCTCGGAGCGATCGCCGCCGGGCCCGGCCGTGCCTCGTTCGACGGGCTCATCGGCAAGAAGAAGTGGGGAGCCGGCGGCACCCTGTTCGCCCTCGTCGCCGGGTTTGCCGCGTCGGCCGCCGTCATCGAGCTCGGCAAGCGGAACGCCCCGCCCGCCGAGCCCGAGGCACCGTCGCCCGACGCCGTCTAGTTCGGCTCTGCTGTTCGGTGTTGCCGCGACATTTTGAGAGCGATTCGGTTCGTCAGGCACCCCCACGGGTGCGGCTGAAGCAGAATCGCTCTCAGAGTGGCGGCGCGTGCGTGCCGACCGGGCTACCTACCGACCCAGCTACCAACCGAGCGTGCCCGGCGCGCCCTTGAACGGCCCGACGATCTTCGACGTGATCCAGCCGCCGTAGAAGTCGCCCTCCTGTGCCTGCACCACCTCGCCGCCGACCTCGCATGACTCCATCGCAGACGGGTAGACCGCGACGTGGTCGCGCAGCATCTCGTAGCCTGCCCACGGCTCTCGGTAGGTCCAGGCCGAGCGCTCTGCAGTCACTCCGCCACCCGTCACGCTGAGGTACGACGCCTGGCCTTTGAATTCGCAGAGCGAGCGACCGGGCGCAGGATCCAACGCCCCGGCCACGAAAGCGGCCCGAGGCAGGTAGTACACGGGCGGGTGGCTCGTCTCGAGCACGCGGAACGCTTCGCGTGTCTCGGCCACCGCCACCCCGCCGAGGCGCACCACGACCCTCTCGGTCACGGGCTCCACTCGTGGCGGGCGCGGGTAGTCCCACACCGATTCCTGGCCGGGCCCGGGCTCGATCGGCTTCACGGGCGCGCGTCTCACGTGTCTCATGCATCCATCGTGCTCTCTCCTCCCGCAGATCCCCTCAATTCGTCCTCAGGGCGGAAAGCACCGTCGCGGGTATCGCCTACCCTCGAATGGTGCCCACCCGACGCCGACCTGCGACCCGCCGCGGCGCGGGGTCCGGGCGGCGCGGCAGCTCCGGGCGTCGAACCGGTCGTGCGGCTGTGCCGGGGGCGTCGTCGCGGATCCTCGGTTTCGGAGTCGCTCTTGGTGGCGGCCTGGTGATCGCCCTCGCGATCGCGATCGTGATTGCGGCTAGGTCGGCGCTGCTCGGGAGTTTCGAGTCGTCGGCGGCGGCACCCACTGCGGCGAGTGTCTCGTGCCCGGCCGCTGCGCCTAAACAGATCGGCACGGTGCACGTGCCGGCCGGTCCGATCGCCGGGTACTGCCAGGATCAGCTGATCAACGCCGCGCACATCATCAACGCCGCGCGCGCCCTCGGCATCGGCACGCACACGCAGGCGGTCGGCGTGATGACGGCGATGGGCGAATCCAGCCTCGTCAACGTCGACCACGGCGATGCGGTCGGACCCGACAGCCGCGGTCTGTTCCAGCAGCGCGACAACGGCGCGTGGGGCAGCTACACCGACCGGATGACGCCGTTCACCGCGGCGACGAGCTTCTTCACCAAGCTCGTGAAGGTGCCGGGCTGGCAGACCATGCAGCCGACGCTGCTCGCGCACACGGTGCAGGTCAACGCCGATCCGCAGCACTATGCGTCGTACTGGCCCGCCGCTGTGGCTGTTGTCGAGGAGCTGTCGGGGCCTGTGCCGAATTAGCAGCCGGCATTGTGTCGGCGGATCAGACGAACGCGAGCACCACGACCGCGTTCACCGTCACGGTCGCCCAGAAAGCCCACTGGAATGACGACTTGCGGGTCTTGTGCCGGAACACCTGCTGCGCGACCACCGCGCCGGGCCACCCGCCGAGCACGCCGACGATGAGCAGGTTGCGCTCCGAGATTCGCCAGGAACCGCGCCGCGCAGCCCGCTTGTCGACGCCGTACACGACGAACAGCAACACGCTCAGCACGAGATAGATCCAGGGCGCTCCCCACGGGAACTCCCTCCACGACGCCCGCCAGACGAAGAGCGCCGCGAAGGCCGGGACCGAGAGGAGGGGCAGCAGGCGCATGACGCGACCCTAGCGGCGCCGGTGTTCACAACTCTGGCAAAGTGGCGCCACGAGCCTCGCGAGGCTTTCAGCGAAGTGACGCGTTTCGGCCAACTGCACTCGGCGCTCCGCGTCGGTTTGGCCGAACCGCGTCACTTCGGCCGGGCCCGCCCTCGAAGCGCTACCCGAACGCCGGCGACGGCACCCGCACCGGCGGCCTCGACACCCGCGGCGGCCGAACGAGGGCCTTCAGCCGCTTCTTCACGCCGCCCCAGATCTTCTTCTTGCGGCCCTTGAACCAGTCGTCGTCATCGCCGTGATTCTTGAGCTCTTGCGACAGTAGGTACGCGGCCATCAGAAGGCTGAGAGAGGAGAACGGCTCGCCCGCGAGACTGCCGACGATGCCCGAGACGGCGAACCCGACGATGACGGCCCAACTGAGCAGGCGCCGCTGCGTCAGGGCGACGTAGCGCTCGCGCGACCCCCGCACCGCCTTCGAGGCGCGCACGCTGACCATCGTCTCGGCCAGGATCGCGGCGAAGAGAACGATCGAGATGCTGTAGCTGATGGTCTGCATGAGGTGTCTGCTCCTGCGCTCATTCTCCGCCTCGGATCCTGAACCGGCGCTATCGAATTCCGATCAGTCGGCTGCGCGGGCGCGGAACGCCACCATGTTCATTCGGTTGCCGCACCGGACGCTGCAGAACCGCTTCGACGAGTTGCGCGAGAGGTCGGCGAACACGCCCTCGCAGTCCGGGGCGCCGCACTCTCGCAGACGGTCGAACTCGTCGGTCCGCAGCACGTCGACGAGCGCGAGGGCGACCTCGACGCGCATGCGCTCGGCCAGGGGCGCGGTCGGCTCGGTCGCGTGCAGGTGCCAGTCGAATTCGTCGTGCCGCACGAGCTGGGGCAGAGCCGAGGCGTCGCGCAGCAGCCGGTTGACGAGGGCGACCGCGTCGCCCCGATCGAGCGCGAACAGCCGGCGAAACAGGTCTCGGGCGTCGAGCACCTCGGCGAGCTCGGCCGGGTCGCGATCGAACCGCCCCGAGTAGCGGTACTCGTCGAGCAGCGCGGTCAGGGCGGCAGGATCCGGCAGCCCGTCCTCTCCCGACCGGGTGGCGCCCGGGGCGGTGTTCACGAGCGCCACGACGAACTCCAGCGTCTCAGTTGTGTCAGGGGCAAAATGCAAGTTGACTCCTTACTCACGGCAACACTAGCGTGTGGATCATCCACCCCGCCACCCTCCCGCCAGGAGTCGCCATGCCCCGCTCCACCACCTCGACCGGCCTCGTCATCGCCGTCGTCGCCGCCCTCACCTTCGGCCTCTCGGGCGCCTTCGCCAAGCCGCTGCTCGAGGCGGGCTGGAGTCCGGCCGCCGCGGTCACCGTGCGGTCGCTCGTCGGCGGGCTCGTGCTGACACCGTTCGCCGCCGTCGCCCTCCGCGGTCGCTGGAACGCCCTCTGGCGGAACCGCTGGCGCATCGTCGCGACCGGCGCGATCGGCGTCGCAGCCACGCAGCTCACCTATTTCGCCGCACTCGAGCGCGTGCCCGTCGGCACGGCGATCCTGCTCGAATACATGGCGCCGCTCCTGCTTGTGGCCGTCGCCTGGGCCCGGAGCCGCCGACGACCCCAGTCGCTGGTGCTCATCGGCAGCGTGGTCGCGCTCGTCGGCCTGGTTCTGGTCGTGGCCCCAGGATCCGGCGTCGCCCTCGATCCGGTCGGCCTCCTCTTCGCCGTCGGCGCCATGGTCGGCTGCGCCATCTACTACGTCGTGGCCGCTGCCCCGCCGAACGGGCTCCCCGCCGTGGCACTCGCCGCTTTCGGTCTGCTGCTCGGGGCCGCGTCGCTCGCTCTGGCCGGTGTGGTGCGCCTGGTCCCCTTCCAGGCACCCCTCGGCGATGTCGCGCTGTTCGGGTCACCCGTCGCCTGGTGGGTGCCCGTCGTCGTGATCGGCGTCGTCGCGACCGCGATTGCCTACACCGCGAACATCGCCGCCGCCGAGCGGCTCGGATCGCGCCTCGCCTCGTTTGCGGGCCTGCTCGAAGTGGTCGCCGCGACCTTCTACGCCTGGCTCCTCCTCGGCGAGCGGCTCACCGTGCCGCAGCTGCTCGGCGGCGGCGCCATCCTGGTCGGGATCGCGTGCGTCCGAGCGGCGCGGAGCGACGCCCCGACAGCCGCGCTTCCGACGACGCTCGACCAGACGCCGACGGGGTCGGTGCCGATCGTGCCGACGCCGGCCCAGCCGGCCTGAGCCGACCGCGCGGGCACGGTCGTGCTCAGCGGCGATGCGCGGATCCTTCGCTTACCGTTTTAAGCACGACTCACCGTCGTCTCGGTTAGCGACGCGTAATTCGTTTAGCGATGCTCCGCGCCGACCCCGAGAGCGCCAGCCACGAACTCGACCATGCGCGCGACCAGCGCCCGCCGTGACTCGAGCCGGCGGTACTCGTGCCCCTCAGCCGCGAGCTCGAGATAGTCGACCGGCGCCGCTCGCGCTCGAAGGGCCTCGACGATCTGGTGGGCCTCGCCGATCGGCACGTTCGTGTCGAGCTCGCCGTGCACCACGAGCAACGGCACGGCGATGTCATCGACGGCGCGCATCGGCGACAGCGCGGTGAGCAATGCCGCGTCGTCGACCGGGTGGCCGTACTTCGTAGTGGCGGCGGAGGCGATCCAGGGTTCGGTGTCGCGATAGAAGGTGTGGAGGTCGCTCATTCCACAGACGCTGACCCCGGCCGCGAACACGTCGGGCGTGAACGCGAGAGAGGCGAGGGTCGCGTAGCCGCCGTACGAGCGGCCCTCGACGGCGATGCGCGAGGCATCGGCGAGGCCCCGGGCGACGAGGTGGTGCGCGGCGTCGACCACGTCGGCCAGTGCTGACCAGCGCAGTTCGAGGTCGTCAGCGTGCACGAACTCCTTGCCGAAACCGGACGATCCACGGATGTTCGGGGCGAACACGGTGATGCCGGCCGCGGCCAGAGCCTGGTGCTGGGCCGAGAAGGTGGGGCGCTCCTGCGATTCGGGGCCCCCGTGGAGGTGGATGAGGGCGGCGGCGCCGGATCCTGCCCCGGTACCAGCCGAACCGGACGAGACAGCCGAACCGGACGACTCAGTCGAACCGGACGAGACAGCCGGGTACAGCCACCCCGTCAGTGTGAGCCCGTCGCGCGCCGTGAACGTCTCGAGTGTGGGCTCGACGAGACCGTCCGGCAGCGTCGGCCCGTCGGTCACGCGCGTCCAGGTCAGTGCCGCGGTGTCGAGCCGCCACAGCTCGCGCGGTCGCGTCGGCCCCTCGACCGTCGCGAGCACGCTGCGCCCGTCGCGGGAGAGCACCGGGTGCGTCACGACCTGGCCGGGAACACCGGGCACGGGCGAGAAGGATCCGGCAGCCGTGTCGTAGAGATCGAGCTCGCTGCGCCCGGCGACATTCCAGACGAGCAGCAGCAGGCGCCCGGCATCGTCGGCGTCGAGTTCTTCGAGTTCGGCGTCGTCGCGCCCCGCGAGCACGCGGGCTGTGCCCCGCCAGCCGTGCGGGCCGATCGGCATGGCTACCAGCTGTCGGCGCGGGAGCCCCGCCTCGGTCGAGAGATACGCGATGAGCGGGCTGGATTCGCTCTCGGGCGCGGGGCGGATCAGCGCCGTCTCGGCCGACCCGGCCCACGGCGAGGTGAGCAGGGGGTGGTCTTCGTCGGTGAGCCGGTCGACGATCACGACGAACTCGTGTCCGCGGCCGCCGTCGCGGAGCACGACGAGTCGCTCTTCGACCGAGAGGTCGAGGATGTGGATGAGGTCGCCCGAGGCGAGATCGACGCGGTTCCCGTCGGAGGGGTCGACGAGATACGAGCGGGCCGGCTGCTCGGGCTCGGTCGACGGAAGCGTCACGACGACGCGGTGACCGCTGCGCGACCAGGGGCCGAGCTCGGCGTGCTGGTCGCGCGAGCCCGCGATCCGCTGCGCGTCGGAGCCGTCGGGGCGCACGACCCAGACCTGCTGCCGCACTCCCCCGTCGGTGGCGACGGCCACGGCGAGCCAGTCGCTGTCGGCCGACCACGAGACCGCGATCACAGGGTCGTCCGAGAGTCGGATCCGGGTCGGCGTCGGCAGTGAGCCCGCGACGACGACATCTTGCACGAAGACCTCGGGCGTGCCGAAGCGGTCGCTGACGAACGCGACACGGCGGGCGTTCCGAGTCATCGTCGGACCCCACGATCCCCACGCGCCGACGAGCGACTCGACGAACGGGTCGGCGAGCACAGGATCCGCCACGGCCGACCCCGACGCAACCCCGCCCGCAGGGCCGCTCACGACGCCACGCCCTGCGCCTGCAGCCACATCTCAAGCGTGGCGAGCTGCCAGAGCGCGTTCGATCCGAGGGTCGTTCGGGCGGAGTTCGGGTTCGCGAGCATCGATTCGACGGTAGCCGGATGGAACAGCCCGCGCGACTTCGCGGCTGGGTCGAGCAGAGCTTCGCGGACCTTCTCGAGGTAGGGGCCTTCGAGCTGGCGGATGGCCGGCACCGGAAAGTAGCCCTTGGTCCGGTCGATGACCGCGTCGGGCACGATGCCTCGGGAGGCGCGCTTCAGCACTCCCTTGCCCCCGTCGGCGAGTTTCAGATCGGGCGGGATCGCCCCGGCGAGTTCGACGAATTCGTGGTCGAGAAAGGGGACGCGCGCTTCGAGCCCCCAGGCCATAGTCATGTTGTCGACGCGTTTGACCGGATCGTCGGTGAGCATGATGGTCGTGTCGAGACGAAGTGCGGCGTCGACAGACGTGTCGGCGCCGGGGCGAGCGAAGTGGGCTCGAACGAAGGCCGACGGCGAGTCGTTCTCCTCCAGCCATTCGGGCCGCAGCCAGCGTTTCATGTCGTTCCAGCGCCGGTCGAAGAACACCGACGCGTAGGCCTCGGCAGCCCCATCGCGCGGCACACCGGCGAGTGGCGGATACCAGTCGTAACCGCCCAGCACCTCGTCGGCACCCTGGCCCGATTGGACGACCTTCACCGACTGCGACACCTCCTGACTGAGCAGATAAAAGGCGACGCAGTCGTGGCTGACCATCGGCTCGCTCATCGCGGCGATGGCTCCGTCGATGCCCGGCAGGAGCTTGTCGGAGGCGATGGGGATCCGGTGGTGCTTCGTGCCGAATTCCTTCGCGACGATCGAGGAGTACTCGAATTCGTCGCCCGACTCTCCGCCGGCCGAGTCGAAGCCGATGCTGAAGGTCTCGAGATCGGTCTGGCCCGCCTCGGCGAGCAGCGCCACGACGAGGCTCGAATCGATGCCGCCCGAGAGCAGCACCCCGACGGGAACGTCGGCGACCATGCGCCGCTTCACAGCGGTGCGCAGCGAATCGATGACCGCGTCCTGCCACTCCGTCTCGCTCCATCCGCTCCGCGCGGGATCCCGAGTGAACGAGGGCTCCCAATAGGTGGTGTCGTCCACCTCGCCGGTCGGGGAGACCACCCGCACGGTCGCGGGCGGCAGCTTCTTCACCCCGGCGAGGATCGTACGCGGTGCCGGCACGACCGAGTGAAAGGTCATGTAGCTCGCCAGCGCCTCCGAGTCGATCGACGTGTCGATGCCGCCACCCGCGAGCAGGGCGGGCAGCGTCGACGCGAACCGCAGGCGCGAAGCGGTCTGCTCATAGTAGAGCGGCTTGATGCCGAGGCGGTCGCGGGCGAGGATCAGCCGACCGCTGCGATGCTCCCAGATGGCGATCGCGAACATGCCGATGAGGTGGTCGACGAAGTGCGTTCCCCACTCGGCAAAGGCCTTGAGGATCACCTCGGTGTCGGAGGTGGAGAAGAAGTGGTGACCCTTCGCCCGCAGCTCGTCGCGGAGCTCGACGTAGTTGTAGACCATGCCGTTGTAGGCGATCGTCAGGCCGAGCTCGGCATCGACCATCGGCTGCGCGCCGCCGGGCGACAGGTCGACGATCGACAGTCGCCGGTGCGCCAGACCCGCAGGCCCGCGCGACCAGAGGCCGTCGCCGTCGGGGCCCCGATGCACCTGGCACCCGGCCATGCGGGCGAGCGCGGCGACATCCGCCCGCTCACCATCGAATCGAAGCTCACCGGCGAGTCCGCACATGTCAGTTCTCCTCTGAGGGCTCGGGGCCGATGATCCAGGTGTCTTTCGCCCCGCCGCCTCGCGACGAATTGACGACCATGCTCCCCTCCGGGGCGACCCTCGTCAGCCCGAAGTCGGCGAGCCGGCTCTGCGTCGGGCCCACGCCCGTCAGGTAGACGAACGCCCGGAGGTCGACATGGCGCGGCTCGAGGCCGCGCGCGGTCAACGTCGGATGCGACGACAGGGTCACGACCTCCTGGGCGACCCAGCGAGCCGGGTCTTCGGCGATCTCGGCGCGACGCTCCGCAACGGCCGCCGCGTTGGCGCTCGGCCCGATCAGCACGCCGTGCCCGCCCTCGCCGTCGACCGGCTTCGTCACGAGCTCGCCGACACGATCGAGCACGCTGAGCTTCTCGGCCTCGTCGCTCAGGCGATAGGTCGGCACCGACTCGAGCAGCGGCTTCTCGTCGAGGTAGTACTCGATCAGATCGGGCACCGCGACGTACATCGCCTTGTCGTCAGCGAGACCATTGCCCGGGGCGTTAGCGAGAAACACGTCGCCGGTCGCCGCGACGTCCATGATCTTCACGCCGAGGTCGGGGTCTGCCGCACTCGCCACCTCGATCAGCTCGATGTCGAGGCGCAGGTAGAGCGTGTCGATGACTCGGCCGGTGGCCCGCTCGACCACCCGGTGATCGCTCACCGCGAGATCGTCGGCGGTCACCAGCAGAAACCCGGCGCCCTCGGCAAGCGCTTTGTGCTCGTACCAGGCCGAGCTGTCGGATCCTGCGCTCAGAACGGCGCCCGTGGGATCGTCGCTCTTCGCGTGGGCCAGGAGGGTCTCGCGGAGCAGACCGAAGACGGTCTCAGGATCCAGCAGCCCGGCTGGTCGCGGAGCCTCCGGCACGATCTCGTCGAGAAGGTGGCGGACGGCTACCGCGTAGGCCGCACCACTCGGGCTCCGGACGTTGTCTTCGAGCACCCGCCAGCCGCCGAACTCGTTGCGGATCAGGTCGAAGCCCTGGATCGGCGCGTGGACCGTGCCGGTCGGCAGAAGCGCCGCCTCGACACGCCAGCCCATCGCGTCGACGACATCGGCCTCGGCCAGCACGCCGTCGGCGACGATCCGTCTCGCGCCGTAGGCGTCCTGGAGAAACGACTCGATCGCCCGTGCCCGCTGCGTCAGGCCCTCGGCGAGCTGACTCCACTCGTGGTTCGTCACGATTCGCGGCACCAGATCGACGGTGAAGCCGCGGAGCTCGCCGCCAACGGTGAAGCTCAGACCCCGATTCTTCGTCCAGGTGTCGCGTGCGTCGGCCCGCTGCCGGATGGTCTCCGGGTCGAGCTGACGAAAGTAGCCCGCGATGTCGGCGTAGGCCGGTCGCGCCCGAAGTCCCGGTCCGATCGCCTCGTCACCGGCGCGGAAGCGGTAGCCCTTGATGCTCGGAGTGCTCGCGGCATCGCCGCCGGCCGGACCGTGCGTCTCTTTGACGACCAGGTCGACCACATCGTCGATACGGCCGTTCTCGGCATAGGCGGCGCGTTGCCGATCCGCCGAGTTGCCGCGCGCCAGCGTCTGCTCGATCAGCCCCTCGACGTCGGCCCAGTCTCCGAGCTCTTCAAGCTGCGGGCGGAGTGACGCCGACAGCTGCCGGACCGCCTGCGCCGCCGGAAGACGCTCGGGATGCACGCCGAGATCGAGCAGCTCGCCCGTGAGCCCGGCCCGGGCGGCTTGCCACATCGCGGCCCGGTGAAGCGGCTGCGCGCGGAGCTTCTCGGGCTTGCCGTCGAGGATGTCGACCTCCGCCTTCCGCACCGCGGCGCGGAACAGCCCGGCGATCAGCACGGCATCGTCGACCAGCGGGCAGGCGTCACAGGTGCGGAGCTCGAGCGTCGGTGCGTGAGACGACGGTCGAACGTCGAAGTAAGCCATCTTGGCGTCGGCGATCACTCCGGAGCCGATCAGGTCTTGCACCAGGCGGTCGTACTCCCCCGCGTTCGCCATCGGCCCCGTCGCGCCGGCACTCGGCCAGCGCTGCCAGATGATCGAACGGATGCTCGCGTAACCCGTGTCTTGGCCGTTCCAGAACGGCGAACTCGCGCTCAGAGCCAGGAGAGCTGGCAAGACGGGAGCCACGCGACCCATGATCTGCACGGCCATGTCGCGATCGGCCACCCCCACGTGCACCTGAAGGCCACAGATCAGCTGCTCGTCGACGAGCATGCGGTACTGCTCCTGCATCCGGCCGTAGCGGCCGGTCGTCGTCAGCTCGAAGTCGGCGAACTCGCTCCGCGGGGCGGTGCCGGCTGCTGCAATGGCCAGCTCGGCATCGGTAGCGACATCGACCAGCTCTTTGCGCAGAGCGAGGATCTCGGTGCGCAGATCGGTGAGGTTCGTGACCACGGGCACGTTCGTCTCGACCGTGGTGCGCTGGAGCTCGGCGCCGAACTTCTCGGGCGGCAACTTCGAGAGCAGCTGGGGCGCTCGGGCCGACAGCCGCTTCGTTTGCAGGTCGATCAGGTGCAGCTCTTCTTCCGCCCCGAGGGTCAGCTCCGCGCTCATTTCTTGACCGTAGTCGGTCGGGGGCTCGCGCGGGAGTCCGGTTACGTGACGCTTAGTGTTTGCACATGCGGGGGGTTGTCGGCGCTACGCCTGTCGCGCCTGCCGGCGCCGCTCCGCCGGTGTCGCTCCCGTCGGTGCCCGCCGGCTTTGCGAGATGGCCCGATCTCCCGGTCGACCGCGTCCAGGCTGCAGATACGGCCATCTCGCTACCAGACAGCAAGGATCCGGCCCAAGGCCGCTCGACTTCCAGCCTGCATCCCCGCCAGTTAAGCCCACACCTAACATCGCCCGAAAATTAGGCCAGCGCTAACAACCAGCACAGACCCGCGAGCGAGAAGGCCGTGGCCCAGCTCACGAGACTGCCGATGAGGAAGTACTCGGCCGGATTGCCCGTGGTTGCCCGGTTGATTTCGGGAAACCGGACGATGCCCTTGGCTGCGATGAGCGCCGCCACGACGGGAAAGGCGCCGGTGAGCGCGAATCCGGCGAGAAGCAACCGTTCGATCGGGCCGATGAGGCGTCCGCCTTTGAGCTCCCGCGTCTGCGATTCGGGCACTTCGGCGACCTCCTCGTCGCCGGGAGCGGGCTCGCCCTCGGCCTCTCGCTGAGCGCCCTGCCCAGGTGCCCCGGGCGCCCCGTCGGTCTGGTCGTCGATGACGGGATCGACGCCTGCGGCGACGGGGTCGACGGCGATGCCGCTCGGGAGCGCCGATGTCACGACGATGTTGGCCGAATCGACGAGGAACAGCGCTGAGCCGACACCCCCCACGAGGGCCGCGAGCGGCAGGGCGTCGACGAAGCTCAGCCCGGAGTCGCGGTGCCAGTCGACGACGAACCCGGTTGCCGAAGCGGCGCTGCCGGGCCCGGCCACGAACAGCACGACCACCACGACCGCGAGAAGTATCGACGGCCACGACCCCGATCGACGAAGCGACCACCGAGCAGGGTCGCGGCGACTCACTGACCCCGAAGCCTCTCCCACTGCAGGCCGCCCCGTCGTCGATGCCACGACCCCCGATCCGACCGCCGTGGTCGATGCCACCCACAGGCCGGCTGCGGCCGCGACGCCGAGCACGATCCACGGCTCGATGCCGAGGCCGAACCACGCCACTGCTCCTAGCCCGATCCACACCACGGCGATGGCGATCGCGCTCTCCCTGTTTCTTCCGACGCGCCCGGCGCTCCCGGAGCGCCCTGCCCTCCCGGGTCCGGCGCTCGTCCTCGAAGTCGCCCCGCCCATCGTGGTCGCGCCCGCCCTCGCCCTCACGATGTCGGCCACTCCAATGAGCGCAAGCAGGAGCCCGGCGAGCATCAGCGACCTCCCGGGCTGAGCGCCCGAAGGCCCTCGACGACCGCGATCGCACCGGACTTCTGCACCGACTGCGAGATGGCCGAGGGAGTGACCCCCTCCGCTTCGGCGATCTGCGTCTGTGTGTCACCACGCAGGAGCCCCAGTGTCACGCGACGCGCACGGGCGGTCATTCGGGCGACGATGTGGTCGCGACTCAAGAAGTAGGCATTGACGACGCGCTCCTCGATGCCGCCTCGATCGTCGGCAGAGACATACCAGGAGCGAAGGAACGGACTTCTGCCGTCTTCGCGGCGGTGTGCTTCTTCGATGGCTTCTCGGGCGGACCACCAGCCAGGACCGTCTTGGACGGGGCCGGCCGTGCGGGATCCGACGGAGCGGACCTCCCCGCAACCTAACCCGAAGCGCAGCTCGACACCGGAGGGTAGGGCGAGGATGGCGCTGGTGGTCGCAACCAGGGCATCGGAAAGGGTGGCGTAGATGACCTGGAATTCGTCGCCGACGGTTGCCCGCAGAGGGTCCACCGGTTCGACACCCGGCGTCCCTTCGAAAGCCCGCTCGATCTCGCCCTGCGCCTCGTCGCGATCAGAGAGACCTCGCGAGTCGACGATGTCGACGATCACGGCAACCACGGTTTCAGGAGACACCCATTAAGCATAAACCTAACTTTTCGCAAAATTAAGCCCCCTGCTTAACTTCGTCCGCTCGACGATTCTCGCTGGCGACGGCTCCGTCGAGCAGTCGCACATAGCTACTGAGGAGGGCCATCTCGGCAATCGAGTGCGGAAGCCCGATCTGCAGAGCCGGTGACGCCACGAGGTAGGCCGCCCACTGGGCGCGAGAGAGAGCGACGTTGAGTCGGTTGGGCTGCACCAGGAATTCGAGGCCACGAACGGATTCGCTACCCGACGAGGCCGCGAGCGAGACGATGGCAATCACACCTTCGCGCCCCTGGAACATGTCGACCGTCCCCGCCTGAGTGTTTCCCAGACCAGCGTCGTCGAGGGCGTCGCGCAGCAGATGCACCTGGGCGTTGTAGGGCGCGACCACGATGATGTCGCGGGGCTCGAGCGGCCTCCCGACCTCATCGTCGGGGCCGTCGAACCAGCGGCGACCCACCGCATCAAGTGCCACTTCGACCACTCGCACGGCTTCTTCGGGAGACGCAGTCGTGTTGCCGCGGTGCTCGACGGGCTCGAGATGAAGACCCGCTTCGATGCCGTCCAGTAGCCGCTTCGGCGCCCTGGAGCGCAGCGCCCCGTTGTAGGAGAGCCGGGAGACAGGCTCGCAGAGCGCAGCGTCCATCCGGCGGGTTTCGGCGAGGAAGTAGCCGAACTCGGCCGGGAGCACATCTCGTCCGTCGGCAAGCCATCCGAGCGCCGACTCGTCGACGGGTTCGGGGTGCGTGCCCTGGCTCACCTGGGACAGTTGCTGGGGATCGCCGAGCAGAAGCAGCCGTTCGGCCGAGACACTGGCCGCAATCGTCGGTGCCAACGAGAATTGCCCGGCCTCCTCGACGACGAGAAGGTCGAGTGATCGTCGCTCCACTGTCGAGCCGGCGAAGGTCCACGCGGTTCCGCCGAAGACGAGGCCACCTTCGAGGCTCAGAAAATCGAGTTCACCGGACTTCTTCGTGAGCGGAGTCCACCCCGAGGCATGTCTCTCGGGGTCTTTCGGCGCCTTCCCGACCCGGTCGGGATCGAGGCCCGCCTCGATGACCGCGTCGAGAACATTCTCGACCGCGGCGTGCGACTGGGCGACGATCCCGACGCGCCACCCGTGATCGGCGACGAGCCTCGCGATCACCCGCGAGCCGACGTAGGTTTTGCCGGTGCCGGGTGGCCCTTGGATGGCGAGGTAGCTCTGTTCGGACGAGAGCAGGGTCGATACGACTGCTCCGACGGTGTCGTCGCCCACGATCGGAGCGATCACCGCTCGCGGGGGTCGCCGGCGCAGCAGATCGAGCACAGGATCCGCCGGCAGGTCGCTCGCATCCTGGTCGAGAAGGGACTCCCCCCACTCGGCGATCGCGCCGCTGAGCACCTTCGTCGCGATCGGTGGGCCGGGAGTCAAGGCGACCGGGAGGGCGTCGTACGGGTCGACGCCCTTCGGAAGCACCTCTCGAACGATCGTGTCGACCGTGGCATCGGTCGCTCCGACGATCTCTGAGATCTCGATGGACCCGGTGAAGCCCCGCGATGCCGGGCCTGACGTCTTCATCCCCGGAGGGGGTGGAAAGTCGTAGAGGGCCCGCGGCTTCGCACCGACCGTGAGGCGACTTCCCGGCGCCGGACGCAGGCTGAGCCGCAGGTGTCGCGACCAGCTTCTCGCCGGCTTGATCGGGGGCGCCCACTCACTCTCGACCGAGGCGCGCTCGACCACGAAGACGTCTTTGTCGTCGGCGAAGTCAGCGATGTCCGCCTCGAGGCGGTTGAAGTGCTCCTGCCAGGATTTCTTTGCTTCGCGACGGTGGTAGTCGATGGCACTGGCCGCAAGGGCTATGGCGGTCTGGTCTGCCGTGCGCTGAGCGGGATCGACACCCTCGACGAGTGCCATGAGGGCGACGAAGACGGGGTCGGGCTCGGGCGGCAGCGGCGCTTCGACGAGGGTGAGGTCGGTTGCGGAGAGCCCATCGGTCGAGACGGTCTCGTGAACATCGCCGCGAAGTGTCAGCAGCCAGTCTCGCAACCGCCGCGTCGAGACGCAGTCGTACCGGTTGTAGTCGCCGACCTGGTCAAGAAGGCGCTGGCCTTCGTCGACGTCACCCGAACGAACGACGTCGATCGCGTTCGCGTAGGCGGCGATGCTGTCGACCGCGTTTGCGACGTCGTAGCCGGTTCTCGTCGTCGGCATGTAGAGGGGTTCGAGCTTCTTGATGGAGTAGCTCCGCGACCCGACGACGAGAGCCTGCCGGACGATCGGATAGAGATCGACCAGGACGTTCTGCCGGAGCAGCTCATCGACCTCGTCCTCGCCGACTCCGTGGCGCGCCGCGAGCGACAGCAGGTGCGTCTTCTCATACGAGGCGTAGTGATAGATGTGCAGACCCGGGTGCCTGGCACGGCGCTCTCGCACGAAGGCGAGAAAGTCGACGAGCGCCTGTCGCTCACCGGCGACATCATGCGCCCAGAACGTGACGAACGCGTCGTCGTTGTCGACCAACCCGAAGAGGTAGTCGAGGCCCCAGGTGCGATTGTCTTCGGTGTAGAGCGGATCGCCTTCGAAATCGAAGAAGATGTCGCCGTCGTCAGAGGCAGGAACGGCATCGAGCGCCTTTCGCGAGACGACCTCGACGATCGGCCGCCGCTCGCCGGGTCGTTCGCCCGCAGTCGGTGGGACCTCGTCGCTCGCCACCTGCGCCCTCGCCTGACGGACGAGGCGATCGAGCACCTTCGGTGAGATGCCGGGAATTGGTCGGTGTGACCCGCCGACGGCCTTGACTCGATCGATCGAAGCGAGCCCACCCATCGAAGCGAGCTCGTCGATCGAAGCGACCCCCGCTTCGTTGAGCCGCCTGCGCTGCTCCAGAGTGATGCCCGCGACGAGCACGAGATCGCGGTGGCGCTCCACCTCGACGGAGCAGTGAACGCACCGGCCACACGCCGAGAAGCGCGGATCGCCCCACTCGACGGGGTCGGTGGCCACCATACGCTCGGCGAGAACTCCGCGCAGACGCTCGATCTGAACCCGGTACACCGGCAGGATGTCGATCAGATCGTGACTGCTGACGCGACCATCGCCGAGAACCAGGTGCACCCGGTCACCGACCGGGATGCCGAGTACCTCTATCTGCTCGGCGTAGCCCGCGAGCTGAAGGAGCGCCGAGATCTTCGCGTGCCGGGCGAGCTTGGTGTCGTACACCTCGTACTCTCCCGCTTCATTCAGCACGAGAAAGTCGGAGAAACCGAGAAACCATCCGTCGAAGAACGTCGCTTGATAGAGAACGGGCACCCGGCGGGCCATCGCCTCCCGTGCCTGCTCGGCAGCAGCGGCGTAGTCAGCTGGTTTCGGCCGGTCGGCGAACTCCACCACGCCGTCCGCTCCGAACCGACTCCGCAGCACCTCGAGATACCGCTCCTCGTGGGCAATGCCCAGGGCTGCAGTGCGCTCCAGCATCGAGTCGGGCTCGTCGAGCGCTCCGTTGATCCGCCCGAGCTTCGCGTCGAGCCGTCGTAGAAACCCCCACTCGCACGCCGCCCACACGCTGAGATCGGTCGGGCTCGTAACGACGCGGTCGTTCTGACTATCGACGTACAACTCGTCTCCTCGCACCCGGTGGTCTGATGGCGAAAACGCTACCTACGACCGCCGACATCCGGGATCCTCGATTGTCGCCGGTCTCCCCGCGACACCGTTGCCCAGATCATTGCAGCGACCGACAGGACGACGCCGAGTGCCGGCGTCACCACGACCGATTCGTTCACCGTCGAACACAGGACGGCGAACGCCGACGACGACAGCGAGAGTGCCGTGACATCGAATCGCCGATCGCCCGGCCTTCGCGTCATAGCGCAGGCGAGCAGCGCCGTCGCGGCGATCGGCACGCCGTAGCCCAGGATTACGGCCGGCCAGGTCACCTGCACCCGCTCTGTGGCGAAGAGCGCACGACTGCCGATCAGAAGGACCATGATTCCGACGAGCACGACCACCCGCACGCGTGCGAAGGTCAGCCGTCGCCGGCGGGGAGGCTCGGCCCCAGGCCCGCCCGGGGCGTCGAGGTGATCGCGGCTCCGCGGATCCTGCGCGGTCATCGCCGCGGTACCGAACTCTGCAGCTCGAAACCGAACTGAGCGAGATGCCGTCGGGCCTCGCGGGAGCGAAACTTGCGCGGATCCACCCCAGTAGCCACCTCGAGAGCCTGCCCGACCGGGTACCAGAGGCCGTTGATCGAGACGGCGTGCAAGGTGATGGGCGCCGGGTCGGTGTGAATGAGACGTCGCTCGACATCCTGGCGCGTGAGCGAGCAGGAGACCCCGGCGAGAACAAAATGGACAACGTCGTTCATGAGACAACTGTGCCACTTTTTGAGGAATTAGATATTCCTATACTCTATTCGGGTGTGGAAATCTCTGACCAGGATCCGGCGCTCCATCCTCGGCGAAATGGCCCTTGCGACATTGGCGGCGCTGATCCTCGCGCCCCTCTTCATCATCACGATCGGGCTGGCGCTGGTGCTGATCGTCTGGGTCACCCACGCCTCGCTCTTGGTGCCCTGGATTCTGACCGCGTCCTTCGCGTCCGACACTCCCGGCGGCGGCGTGAATGCAACGACCGGGCCCGGGTTTGCTTTGGGCATGGGCGCTTTTGTCGTGGCGGGTACCGGAGCCCTCTTTCGATCCCGCCGACACGCCGTTCGAGCTGCGACTTCCGGAGTCTCTGCCTCAGATCACTGATCCGCGACTGCCCTACCAGAGCTCGTCGCACCGCCGCCGGCCAGCAGGCCCTGGCCGACGGCGGTGCGTCACGCTACGAGCAGAAGTAGAGGCTGATCGAACTCCAGAGGAGCCCGATTTCACCGTCGTCGATCGTCTCGGCCTTGAGGTTCTGCAGATCAGATGTGTTCATTCGTGATGCCTTTCGTACGGAAGAAACCGGGCTGTGCCCGGCCGGACAGAACGTCCTGCCCACAGAATTTAGGCTGTGGAAAACACGAATGTCAAACACCTAATTTCTGATAGCTTTGCGGCCATCAACGAGGAGGCGTGGCTTGGAGGCCTTCGATCCGATCTCAAGGAGTGAGGCTCATGGACGACCGCTATTTGAAGTTTCTGCCGATCGGCAGTCCGTTTTACGGCCGAGAGGAGCGGCGCACGAGGCCCGCGCGCGACTACGGGCTGCCGATCTATCTCGACTGGAGCGAGTGGGTCATCCACGAAATCGAGACCTGGACGATCGTCAGCCCTCAAGGCCACGAGCTGCCACCGCAGGGCTGGAAGATCCATTGCTCCGCGACTCTCGCTTCAGCACCAGACGTCCTCGAAGGAGTCGCCGAGGTCTGCGCCGCTAAGCGCATCCCGTTCAAATTCGCACCCGGGCCGGCCGCCCTGGCCGCTCAGAACGGCAAGCTCGCACCGAGAACGGCCAGCGGCAAGTTCGTCACCGTCTATCCCTCCGACGAGACTCAGCTGATATCGGTTCTCGATGAACTCGTCCACGAACTCATTCATCTCGAGGGCCCAGGTATCCTCGGCGATCTCCGCTGGAGCGACGATGCTCCGGTCTTCCTCCGCTTCGGCGGATTCCGCGAGCGCTATATCGACGACCCCGACACCCAAGGGGCCCGGGGTGCCTCAGACGCACCTCGCGGCGACCCCTTCGCCGATCCCTGCGTCGACCGGCCACGAATCCTCGCCGTTGAAGCCCCCGACGGCACCCTGGTTCCCGACGTTCGCTCTCCCTCGTTCGCACCGCCGTCGTGGGTTCCATTACCCGAGGCGGTTGCCGAGCGCATGCGACAGCTCCGCGATGCAGACACCGGAGACCTCGCCGAATACGACGTCACCGGCGCCATTCGCTTCAGCGCGGCCGGGGGGCTCTACCGTGCGACTCGGCGCGATACGGGTGCACCGGTCATTTTCAAAGAGGCACGGCCGTTCACCGGGCTCGACCCCGATGGCAACGACGCCGTCACACGTCTTCGTCGAGAAGAGGAGGTCATCCGGGCTCTTTCCCACGTCGAGGGGGTAGTCCGTCTCGAGAACGCCTTCGAATCGGGCGGCCACCGGTTTCTCTCCCTGCATGCCGCTCCGGGCAGCACGGCCAACCGCCACCTACATTCCCGAAACCCTCTCCTCCGGGCATCCTCGACGGCCCGCGAGCGTATCGCCTACCGAGACGAGGCCAACCGCCTCTTCGACTCGGTGCAGCAGACTCTCGAGTCCATCCACCGAGCCGGTTTCGTCCACGGCGACGTTCACCCCGAAAACATTCTCGTCTCCCCCGAAGGCCAGACGACCCTCATCGACTTCGAGTCCGCACACGCCATCGACGCTCGAGTTCCTCCATCACCTCAGGGTGTCCCCGGGTTCTCAGCGGCACCCTGCGTGACCGGGCCCGCTCGCGACGCCCACGCTGTGGCCGCGATGCGACTCAGCGCACTCCTGCCACTCACCTTCATCCATCACCTCGATGGATCCAAGGCTGCACAGCACCTTAGTGTCGCCCGAGAGAAGTTCGAACTTTCCGAGTCGCGCACCCAGCAGATCGATGCGCACCTGACCCCACTGCACCCGATCATTCGACCACCGCGCGCCGGCAAGGGCCCCGACACCTCTCACCTTTTCGCGGGGCTCAGCCGCGGTGATCTCGCTGCGTTCGACGAGGTGCGCGAGCTCCTTTCCACGTCCATCGTTGCCAGCGCCGAACCGACCAACGGCGAGCGCTGGTACCCCGGCGACATCGACCAGTTCGGGGCGAAGCGAATCGGGCTGGCACACGGGGTGACGGGGGTCTTGCGGGCGCTCGGGGCTGCGGGGCACGACGACAGGGGTGCCCGCGCCTGGTTGAGCGGCGAGCTCCCGGATCCTTCTCTCCCGACGGGGCTGATGACCGGACTGGCCGGTGCGCTCGTTGCCGGAGGCACTGACGAGCCGGGGCTCCGTGCGCGCGTTCTTCGAGCCGATCCGTTCGAGTGCGGTGTCGACCTCTTCGGCGGCGCGAGCGGAATTGGCCTCGCTCTGTTGTCGCAGGCACGTGAACCGAACGACGCCGAGCGCGAGCTTCTGACCGCCATCGCTCACCGGGCTCGACGCGTCTCCGACACTCGCTCCACTGACGCGAGTCGCAAGGGGCTTCTGCGAGGGGCGTCGGGGGTTGCCGTCTTCCTCGCCGCGTTCGCCGAGCGCTTCGACGACTCGTTGGCGGCGGAAGAGGCCGAACGGCTGGTCATCTCCGATCTCGACCGATGCCGACTGCTGCCCGACGGTTCGCTCCAGGTTGACGACGGCACGCGCGTTCTTCCGTACCTCGGTTCGGGCAGCACGGGTATCGGACTCGCGGCTCTGGCCGTGCTGCACGTGTGCCAGTCGCCACGATTGCGTGCTGCACTCCCCGCGATCGAACGGGCGGCGTCGACGGCGTTCACCATCAATTCCGGTCTCTTTTCGGGGCGAGCCGGGTTGATGCAGTTTCTGGCCGAGTTGATCGCATCGGGGCACGCGAGCAACACCGCATCGAAGACGCTCCGCGAGCATGCCGGCGCACTCGGGCTCCATGCGATCCGACACGGCGGTGGAATCGCCTTCCCTGGTGAGCAACTCCTCCGGTTGTCATCCGACTGGGGCACGGGAACCGCCGGCGTGCTCTCCGCGCTCAGTGCGACGCGCGCCGCCCTCACCGGTGATCTCGCGTGTCTTCCATCGTTCTTGCCGGGCACTCCTCAGAGAGCGACAAGCCGGTGACCGCGATCGTTGCTGAAAATCTCTGCCTTCAGGTACCGGGCCGAACGAAGCTCGAACCACCGAGACCGGTGCTCTCACACGTCTCGCTCTCGATCGCTCCCGGTGAGGTGGTCGCGATAGTCGGCCCGTCCGGAGCGGGCAAGTCGAGCCTGCTGGCCTGCCTGGCCGGAATCAACCGTCCGACCCGAGGCACGGTGACGCTGCTAGGCGCGAATCTCCAGGGCCTTCGCCGAAACAAGCTCGCCGCGTTCCGCCTCCACCACGTGGCACTAGTTCTTCAAGCCGACAATTTGTTCAGTGCACTCTCCTGTCGGGAGAATGTCGTGCTTCCGACTCGACTCCGGCATCGAGTGCCGCAGAGGCGTCTGCTGCATACAGCCGAACGCGCCCTTGACGCCGTAGGAATGGCGTGGGCGTCGAGCGACATGCCAGCGACCCTCTCGGGCGGAGAGCGGCAGAGAGTCGCTCTGGCTCGACTGCTAGCGACGCCGGCGGAGATCGTTCTCGTCGATGAACCGACCGCGGCCCTCGACGAGGTGAGTTCGGCCAGCACGATCGATCTTCTCCGCGAGCGAGCCGCAGCCGGCTCGGTCGTGGCCTTGGTCACCCACGACCTCGCCGCTGCTGCGCGCGCCGACCGGGCGATAGTCCTCGCCGGCGGGCGGATCCTCGTCGATGCCGTTGATCCCAGTCGAGAGGCACTGGAGCGCTGGATCCGCGGCCCATCGACCCCACAGCCGACGTCACTCCCGGGTGCCGAGCGACCGGGGCCGGAATGACCGGGGTCGCAGAATGATCCTGCTTGCGTGGCGCCAGGCGCTGTTCGATCCTCGGTCTCTGGCCGCGATCGCTGCGATCTCTCTCGCGAGCACGCTTGCCCTCTCGCTCGTCGGCAGTGCGGCGATCTTCGAAGCACTTCAGGCGCCCGAGGGCCAGGGCGCGTTCGGCTCGATCGCGGCGTTCACGCTGCTCACTCTCGCCACCTCGGTCAGCTCGACCGCCAGCCTGGGCGTAAGGGTCAACCGACGACTCTTCGCATCGTGGATGATCGTCGGCGTCACCCCACGGCAGGTCAGCCAGGCTCTGCTCGTTCGCTCCGTTGTGAGCGCCACGGCCGGCGCGCTTCTCGCCGTGCCCTTCGCCGCAGGCCTTGTCTCTCCTGTGACCTCCGGCTACGCCTCCCTCGGTATCTTGCCCCGCTCGCCGTCGCCAGCCGAGGCTCTCAGCGTGACAACCTCCGCGACAACGATCGCCGCGGCCCTGGTGATCGTCCTCGTCGGCCTCGCCACGCTGCCCGCCGCTCTCAGCGCGTCGCGAACCAGCCCCGCTCTGACCCTTCGTGAGACAGACCGAGAGGTGCGGGCATCTCCCCTCGTGCGGTGGCTCGTCGCGGGGGCCATTCTTCTTCTCACGCAGCCTCCGACCGTCGGTGCGCTCCTGATCGGCGCCAGCCCGCCCGGAGTCGAAGCCATCAGTGACACACTCGGCATCACTCCGGCGATCAGGGTAATAGCCCTGGCATCCTCTGTCTCGCTCTGGCTCGTCATCGGAGCGGCCATCGTCATGCCCGCGAGCGCACGGCGACTCATCCTGCTCTGGACGGCCTGCCTGCCGCGCCAGCTCAGTGCGACGTGGCACCTAGCCCGCCACGCTGCCGCCGAGCGGGTGAGCGTCGCTTCATCGACCGTGGTGATCGGGGGAATCGTTATCGGCCTGGTCGGCTCAGTGCAGGGTGCCGTCGACGTGGCGCGCCTGATCGACGCACCGCCGGACTCCCACTGGGCAGAACTCATCTGGACCCTCGGGCCCAGCGCCGCCGTCGCGCTCGTCGGCGGCGGCGTCGCCCTCACCATCGGGCGGGCCGCTGAGGAGCATGACAGCCACCTTCTCGCCGACATGGGCGCATCGACCATCCAACGGCTCTCCCTCGACCTCCTCAAGGTCGTCATTTACACGATCACGGCGCTTCTTCCCGCTCTCTGTATTTGGGCGCTCTCGGTCACGACCGCAGCGCTCGTGGCCCCGTTCCTCGGCGTGCCCATCACCCCGACTCCTCCCGACGCGCGACCCCTCATCGTGGCTGCAGCTCTGATCACGGTGGCGAACGCGGTTGCGGTACTTGGCGCGCACGTCACACCGAGTCAATGGGTACGCGGCGGGCGTGACGCTCACCGGTAAAGACACCCCGCACTCCCCCACTCCTTCATGGGGCCAGAATCGGTGGTCCGGTGGTTCCAAAGGGGCCCGCTTGCAGCACGCCCGATTCGGAGGAGAGCCATGTCGGTCTGAGAGCCCGGCGTCACTAGAACCAACCCGGATCTGTGGATGCTCCGAATCACCTGATAGATCACACCAGTCAACGAGTAGAGGCACTCATGAGCATCTCGATGCAGCACCACCGGGGAACGATCGCGAAGAGCCAGCGTGCTTCAGCACAAGAGCGACCGGCCACCTTTTCGGAGCGCGCACTTGCCGGGCTCGAGGTCCTTTCAACGAGTGCGGCTGCTGAGTCGGCGACTCGCCGGTTGGCGCGAATGTCTGAACGTCGTCGACAGCGAGTGGTCACCATAGTCTGCGCGGCGCTGGTCGCACTTGGCGCATTCGGAACGCTGACCTTCGCAAGCCTGCTCGTCGCGGTGCGGTAGTTCCCTAATCTCCTCAGCGTCACCAGCGCGTCAGCACCACTACGGTTACGTCCTAGGAAACTAGGCGACTGTCACCGTCACTTCGTCCCACCCCTCGGCACCGTTTGGGGCGGGAGGAAGATACTTGGCCTTCTGCACGCGCCCGTCTTTCGATGTTGCTCTCACCTGGATCCGGTGGTTACCCGCTTGTGCCTGCCAGCGATAGACCCACTGTCGCCAGGTGTCATCCGACACGGAGTCAGCCAGCTCAGCCGTCTGCCAAGCACCGCTGTCGATGCGGACCTCGACCCGCTCCACTCCTGTGTGGGGCTCCCACGCGACCCCCGCGATCGGAACGGCGCCGACCGCGACCGAGGCACCGCCGGAAGGCGTGTCGATGCGTGACTCGAGTTTGACCGGGCCTTTTTCGTCCCACCCTCGGGTCGACCAGTACGCCTTCTCGTCTGCAAAGCGGGTGACCCGGAGTGAAGTGACCCACTTCGTTGCAGAGACGTAGCCGAAGAGCCCGGGAACGACCATGCGCACGGGAAAGCCGTGCTCGACCGGGAGTGGCTCACCGTTCATACCGATGGCGAGAAGTGCCTGTGTCTGTGAATCTTGAAGCACCGAGAGAGGGGTACCCGCGGTGAAGCCGTCGATGCTGGTCGACAGCACCATGTCGGCGGACTCCTGAACTCCGGCCCGCTTGAGCAGCTCGCGGATCGGGTACCCGAGCCACAGCGCATTCCCGATGAGGTCTCCCCCGACGTCGTTCGAGACACAACTGAGAGTGGCCATGTGCTCGACGAGCGGAAGATCGAGCAATTGCTGCCACGTCAGTGTTACCGGAGTATCGACCAAACCGGAGATCTCGAGCGACCACTTCGCTGGATCGATCTGGGGCACCGATAAAGCAGTGTCGATTCGATAGAAGTCGGCGCTCGGCGTCACGTAGCTCGTGATGCCGGCCACGTCGAGGGATGCCCCCGAGGGGACCGCCGACGCGGCAGTCGCCGGTCGAGGGAGCCGGACCGAGTCACGGAGCGCGGCCGCGTTCACGGCTGTCGCATTGATGAGACGGGCCCCGCTTCCGACGACGACGGAGGCTGCCGCAGCGACGAAGGTCACGAGCAAAAACGAACGTCGTTCGAGCGGGGTCGAACGAAGAGGCGGCCTGAGCTCCGCGTTCTCACTGCCTCCCGATTGGGATCGACTCGCTGCGTCCCAGCGGAACAGCTTTCCGATGAGCGCGCGCAAGACAAGGATGGCCACCACGGTGCCCACCGCCGCGGGCACGACGTCGAAGTCGCTGGCGTCAGCGCGCGTCCGGACCGCGAAGATGGCGAGAACTCCGCCAAGGGCAAAGACGAGCCGCCCGAAAGGAAAACGAGCACGCTCAAGGATTCCCGCCGCTGCGGTGATGACCACCAGCAACACCCCCATGAGAACGAACAGCGCTGCCTTGTCGCCCGTGCCGAACAGATCGACCATCACGTTCTTCGCTGCGGGCGGTGCGAGATCGATGACGGCGCCCCCGACTGCGATGAGTGGGCTGGAGCGAGCTCCGACAACGACGGCCACGGCTTCGGCCGAGCCCAGGAAGGCTGCGAGCGCAACGACGCCGGACGCGGCGGCCCACCACCGTGAGGAGCGAAGCCCGGCTCGGGTAGGAAGCGGGGTCGCCGGTGGCGCGGCGAGGCGTGAGGTCATAAGAGTGAGAGTAAGCCTGGCTGCAGAAAACTCGCTGGAGTTCTCCACAGCCGAGCTCCCGCGAGATCTTGCTCTTTCAGCAAGGAGCCTTGGTCGGCGGAGTCGTGGCAGGCAAGACTTCCTCCATGTCTCTTGATCACGAAGCGTCCGATTCGCCCGACCACCGGCACGGCATGACGATCCCGGAGGAGTGGACGGGGCCGTTCGACAAGCGCTTCTGGGATGACCGCTACGCCGAACACACGAGGGTGTGGAGCGGAAATCCGAATCCGCACCTGGTTCGCGTTGTCGAGGCGTTGGATCCTGGTGTCGCGCTCGACATCGGGAGCGGTGAGGGAGCCGACGCGATCTGGCTCGCCCGCCACTCCTGGCGGGTGACGGCGACCGACATCTCGAGTGTGGCTCTCGATCGCTCCGCGGCGGCGATCGCAGCGGACGGCGAGGTCGCTGCGCGCATCGAATGGAAGCAGGCCGATGTGCTCGAGTGGGCGCCTCCCGAGCGCTCCTTCGATCTCGTGTCGTCGCAGTACTCGCACTTTCCGTCGGCCGACCTCGTGCCCTTCGTGAAGCGCCTGGCGGCGTCGGTCGCCCCCGGGGGTACGTTGCTCGTGGTGGCACACGAAGCGAACGGTCACTCGGCGATGGGCCCGGATTACTTCGTGGCGGCCGCGAAATTGGCCGAGCTTCTCGAGCCGACCGACTGGACGATCGTGGAGGCCGGTCTGCAACAGCACCCGTCCCGTGAAGGAAGCGATGAAGTGCTCGTAGCCCGACGTCTCGTCTGACTTCTGCACAGATTCGCTCGGGGCTCCGACGGTGTCGGCGGCCCCTGCGAGACTTGTCGCATGCTCGCTGTTGCCCCACTCGTCGACGCCACCGACGTCATCCGCCTCGTCGGTCGTCCCGCGTTCGAGCGCGCCAAGAGCTACGTTCGCGAGCACCGCGTCGAGACCACCGAGTGGAACGCCGATGATCATCTGCTGACGGGCTCCGTTCGAGGCGGCGATCCGGCGCCCTACGAGGCCGCCGTCACTCTGACACCCCTTCGCGGCGACTACGGCCGGCCCGGCGCCAGTAGTTGCTCGTGCCCTGTGGGCGGAGCATGCAAGCACGTCGCGGCCCTCGTGCTCGCGACGAATGCCGCGAAAGTCCTCGAGTCCTCGCAGCTGACCAGCACGGCTGTTTTGCTCCCCACCGAGGCCGCACCGGTCTGGCGAACGGCTCTCGGCGCCCTGACCCGGGGCACGTCTCCGCTCAGCGCACCGGCGACCCCGATGGGCCTCCAGTTCGAATTGCGTGAGAGGTCGCGCAGTCACTCGGCGCGCTGGGGCGCCCCGACGTCCAGGGCGGCTTCGGCGCGGAGCGCCCTTTCAGCGGGCGCCTCCCTCCGTCTTGGTATGCGGCCCGTCACGAAGAGCGCGGCCGGCAACTGGACGCGAAGCAATCTGACATGGACGACCCTGCCCTATTCACTGAACCGCCTCGGGGTCAGTGCGGAGCAGCACCGATGGTTCGGGCAGTTCCAGTCGCTTCACCGTTCCGCGCGCGACGCCTACGTGCCCGGCGAGGCCGACTGGCTCTACCTCGACGATTTCGCGAGCCCGCTTCTCTGGCCGCTCCTCGCCGAGGGGGCCCGGCTCGGCATCGACCTCGTCACTGGCAAGCGCGAGACCGACGTCAGGGTGGCGGGGTCGGGTCGGGTCACGCTCGATGTCGCCGAATCGATTCCGGTGGGCGAGGCCGGTGTGGCGGCCGGTACTCTCCACGTCGAGCCCACCGTCGTCATCGACGACCTCACCGTGCCGTCGAGAGAGCTCGGTCTCATCGCCGATCATGGCGTCTACAGGGCCTCGTTCAACCCGGCGCCCCACTTCGTGCTCGCTCCAACCGGGCATCTCGCCGAGGAGGTGAGGTCACTCCTCAGAGCGCAGGGCGCGATCGACGTGCCTCCCGAGGGGCGCGACGAGTTCCTCACCGACTTCTACCCGCGACTGTCGCGCGCAATTCCGGTCGTCAGCTCTAACGCCTCGGTGCGGCTGCCCGAGATCGAGCCACCGATGCTGACGCTGACGATCAGCTTCGCCGAGGGCGACCGACTCGAACTCCACTGGGCGTGGATCGCAGCAGGGCTGACCGAACCGCTTGCCGCCCATTCCGTGCCCGAGACTCTCGAAGACGACCTCGGTGGCGCCCCGACTGCACTCGTTTTGCACGGTCTAGATGCGGCCGAGTTCGTCTCGACTGTGCTTCCGGTACTCGAATCCCGCGAAGATCTCCGAATCGTCCAGCTCGGTGAGAAGCCCGACTATCGCGAGCTCACTGCGACGCCGAAACTGGCCGTGACGACTGTGGAGACCGACCGCCGAGACTGGTTCGATCTCGGGGTCATGGTCACGGTCGAGGGGCGCACTATTCCTTTCGCCCCGCTCTTCACCGCTCTATCGAAGGGTCGCGACAAGCTCCTCCTCGTCGACAAGACCTACCTCTCCCTGAAGCAGCCCGTCTTCGACGAGCTGAAGCGCCTCATCGCCGAGGCGGAGGCCCTCGACGAGTGGGAGACAGGCGAGCTCACAATAAGTCGGTACCAGGCCAGCCTCTGGTCGGAGTTCGAGGAGCTCGCCGACGAGACCTACCAGGCCGAATCATGGCGCGAGACGACCGACGGCCTGAATCGAATCGCAGCGGGCGAACAGATCGCCGACATCCTCGTTCCGTCAGCGGTCCAAGCCGAACTCCGTCCGTACCAGGTCGAGGGGTTCCGCTGGCTCGCGTTCCTCCTCGAGCACGGGCTCGGCGGAGTCCTGGCCGACGACATGGGGCTCGGTAAGACGCTTCAGACCCTCGCGCTCATCGCCCATGCCAAGGCGCGTTCCGCCGAGGCGGGTGCGACGGATCCTTCTCGCCCCTTTCTCGTCGTCGCCCCCACCTCGGTGGTGTCGAACTGGGTCGCTGAGGCGAATCGCTTCACTCCCTCTCTTCGCGTCACCGGCATCACGTCGACCGTGGCCAAGAGCCGACAGAGGTTCGACGACATCGCCCGCGACAACGACGTCGTGGTCACCTCGTACGCTCTGCTCCGTCTCGACCTCGCCCGCTACCAAGAGGTCGAGTGGAGCGGCCTGGTGCTCGACGAGGCGCAGATGATCAAGAATCACCGGTCAAAAGCGCACAAAGCGGCCGTCGACCTCAAGGCTCCGTTCAAACTCGCCATCACCGGCACGCCACTCGAAAACGACCTCATGGATCTCTGGGCGCTCTTTCATGTGGTCTCGCCAGGCCTATTGACGACAGGTCTCCGCTTCACCGAGGAGTATCTCAAGCCCATCGAGCTGAACGAGCGGCCCGATCTGCTGGCACGACTCCGGCGACGAATAAGGCCGCTCATGCTTCGTCGCACGAAAGAGCTCGTGGCCTCCGAGCTGCCCGCGAAGCAAGAGCAGATACTCCGAGTCGATCTGGCTCCGGCGCACCGCAAGCTCTACGACCTCGTCCTGCAGCGCGAGCGGATGAAGCTGCTCGATCTCGTCGACGACCTCGATCGCAACAGGTTCATCGTGTTCCGTTCTCTGACACTGCTGCGAATGCTCGCCCTCGACGCGTCATTGATCGACGGCGACAAATACAGCGGTATTCCGTCGTCCAAGCTCGATGTTCTCCTCGATGAGCTCGTCGATGTCGTGGCGGGCGGTCATCGTGCTCTGATTTTCAGCCAGTTCACCTCATACCTCTCGCTCGTCGCAGACCGACTCGATCGGGCCGGAATCGCCCACGCCTACCTCGACGGCGGCACCCGCAAACGCGGCGAAGTCATCGACGAGTTCAAGTCGGGCTCGGCCCCGGTATTCCTGATCAGCCTGAAGGCGGGCGGCTTCGGCCTGAACCTGACCGAAGCGGATTACGTGTTCCTGCTCGACCCCTGGTGGAACCCCGCCTCCGAAGCCCAGGCGATCGACCGCACGCACCGCATCGGCCAGACGTCGAACGTCATGGTCTACCGGATGATCGCCAACGACACCATCGAGGAGAAGGTCATGGCCCTGAAAGAAACGAAGGCGAAGCTGTTCGACGCCATGATGAGCGACGACGAGGCAGCATTCGGTGGCGCGCTCACCGTCGACGACATCCGCGGTCTGCTGGAGGCCTGATGTCGACGCCCTCTGCCGACACCGCGACGGCCACGACCCCCACATCCCTTGATGCTGAGGCCCTTGATGCCGAGGCCCTTGAACTCCTCCGAGCCCTCACCGGTCGAGCCGACGCCGTCTTCCACGACGGCCAGCTCGAGGCCATCCGAGCGCTCGTCGCCGACCGACGACGAGCACTCGTCGTACAACGCACCGGCTGGGGCAAATCGGCGGTGTACTTCATCGCGACCCTCCTGCTTCGGCGACGAGGATCCGGCCCGACCCTCCTCGTCAGCCCTCTCTTAGCGCTCATGCGCGATCAGGTGGCCGCCGCCGCTCGTGCCGGAGTGCGCGCGGCCGCCGTCAACTCGGCCAACGCCCACGAGTGGGGCGACGTGCAGCGGAAGATCGCCGCGGGCGAGATCGACGTGCTCCTCGTCTCCCCCGAGCGCCTGAACAACCCTCGATTCCGTGACGAGCAAATGCCCGAACTGCTGCGAACACTCGGCATGCTCGTGGTCGACGAAGCCCACTGCATCTCCGACTGGGGGCACGACTTCCGTCCCGACTACCGTCGGCTCGCCGAGCTCATTCGCACTCTGCCGCACGAGGTTCCGGTGCTGGCCACGACCGCGACGGCCAACGCGCGCGTCGTCGCCGACGTCGAGGAGCAGCTCGCCGCTGGCGCCGAGGTCGTGACGATCCGGGGCTCGCTCGCTCGCGCCTCCCTGCGGCTCGGTGTCTTGACGCTTCCGTCGAGCCGCGACCGGCTCGGGTGGCTCGTCGACCACCTCGGCGAGCTGCCCGGCTCGGGCATCATCTACACGCTGACGATCTCGGCCGCCGACGACACAGCCCGCTTGCTCCGCGATGCCGGGTACGACGTCCGCTCGTATTCCGGGCGGACCGACCCGGAAGAGCGCGAACAGCTCGAGCAGCGGCTCAAAAGCAACGACCTGAAGGCTCTCGTCGCCACGAGCGCTCTCGGCATGGGCTTCGACAAGCCCGATCTCGGTTTCGTTCTTCATCTGGGGGCGCCGTCGTCGCCAGTGGCCTACTACCAGCAGATCGGGCGAGCGGGTCGAGCCACCGATAACGCCGACGTGCTTCTCCTGCCTGGGCGGGAAGACACTGAGATCTGGCAGTACTTCGCCACCGCGTCCATGCCGTCGGAGGCGCGGGCCTCCGCGGTCCTCGCCGAGCTCTCCGACAAGCCGCTCTCGACTCCGGCCCTCGAGGCTCGAGTCGACATCAAGCGAACGCCCCTCGAGTTGATGCTCAAAGTGCTCGACGTCGACGGGGCCGTCAGCAAAGTGCAGGGTGGCTGGATCTCGACGGGCGTGCCGTGGAGCTACGACCGAGATCGCTATGAACGCATCGCCGCAGCTCGGCTGGCTGAGCAGGAGTCGATGCTCCGATACCAGGAGGGAGCCGTGTGCCGCATGCAGCTCCTTCAAGCCGATCTCGACGATCCCGCAGCGACCCCGTGCGGGCGGTGCGATGTCTGCGCCGGCGTCTGGTTTCCGACCGACGTCGCCGCCTCGGCCTCCGATCAAGCCACGGGAGCCCTCGATCGTGTCGGAGTCGAGATCGAGCCGCGAGCGCAGTGGCCGACGGGTGCCGACCGAGCCGGGGTGAGCCTCCGCGGCAAGATCTCCCCGGCCGAGCGCGTCGAGCCCGGGCGAGCGCTGGCCCGACTGACCGACCTCGGCTGGGGTACCACACTCCGTGAGGTCTTCTCCCCCGGCCGACCCGACGCTCCCCTCACGAAGGGCCTCCTCGACGGGTGCATCCGGGTTCTGACCGAATGGCCGTGGGCGGAACGACCGACAGGAATCGTCGCGATGCCGTCGTCGTCACATCCGCTTCTCGTGGCATCACTGGCTGAGGCACTTTCGTCTGTGGGCCGCATTCCGCTGCTCGGGTCGTTGAGCTCGACGAGGCTGGAGCCGGGGTCGGGAGCCGGGGCAGGGGCGGACGGCCCTGGCGAGGTCACCCACCAGGTGCCACGCGCCCCCGGCGAGCGCGGCGGAAACAGCGTCTATCGCCTCGCCGACGTCTGGAGGGCGTTCGAGGTCGGGCCGTCTCTCGCCACCGCCCTGGCCGAGCAGCACGGGCCGGTGCTCCTCGTCGACGATCTCATCGACAGCAGATGGAGCATGACGGTCGCCGGTCGCGTGCTTCGTGCGGCGGGCGCCGACTCCGTGCTCCCGTTCGCGCTCGCCATCGTCGGGTAACCCCGCGCAGGGAACACGTGCGTCAGCAGACGTGGCACGGTCACGGAGACGCGCCGCGGCACGTTTCTCTGTCCGTTGCGCGTCGGTAAGGTCCCCGCGGCGCGCAGAACGCCAGCGTGTGACGCAGGCCAAAACGGACGATGGCTGAAGTGTGCACGCCCTGCAATCTCTGACTCTGACATGGCGAATGTCGGTGGCGGGCAGCAGTATGGCGTGAACCGAAAGACCCGAGCACCAGCCGATTCCGGAGGTTTTCATGTCGTCGATAACGCGGGCACCCGCGGGCCGCCCGGCCCCGAACAGCGAGCAACCGACCGAGCTCAAGAGGGCCATCGGGCCGAAGCTCCTCCTCCTCTTCATCGTCGGCGACATCCTCGGCACCGGGGTCTACGCACTCACGGGGCAGGTCGCGGCCGAAGTCGGCGGTGCCGCCTGGCTGCCGTTCCTCATCGCATTCGGCGTGGCCCTGGTCACAGCCTTCTCCTACCTTGAACTCGTCACGAAATATCCTCAGACCGCCGGTGCCGCGCTCTATGTGCACAAGGCATTCGGCGTCCACTTCGTCACGTTCATCGTGACCTTCATCGTGATGTGCTCGGGCATCACCTCCGCCTCCACGGCAGCGCGCGCGTTCGCCGCGAACCTCGCCGTGGGCATCGACGTCGAGCTCGGCAACGGCACGATCATGCTCATCGCGATGGGCTTCATGCTGCTCGTCATGCTCATCAACTTCCGTGGCGTCTCCGAGAGCGTCAAGGCGAACGTCGTACTGACCCTCGTCGAGCTGTCGGGGCTCGTGATGGTGATCCTGATCGGCCTGTACGCCATCACGGGTGGCAACGCCGATTTCTCGCGCGTCGTGCTGTTCGAGACGCCGGGCGACAAGACCCTCCTCCTCAGCATCTCGGCCGCGACGAGCCTGGCCTTCTTCGCCATGGTCGGCTTCGAAGACTCGGTCAACATGGCCGAAGAGACGAAAGATCCCAGCCGGATCTTCCCCAGGGTCATGCTCACGGGGCTGGGCATCACTGCGGTCATCTACGTGCTCGTCGCCCTTTGCGCCGTGGCGGTCGTGCCGATCGGCGAACTGGCCGACAACGAGACTCCGCTGGTAACCGTGGTCGAGACGGCCGCACCCGGGTTCCCCATCGGATCCCTGCTGCCGTTCATCTCGATGTTCGCGGTCGCGAACTCTGCCCTCATCAACATGATGATGGCCAGCCGCCTGCTGTACGGCATGGCCAAGCAGAACGTCTTACCGGGCTTTCTATCGAAGGTGCACGCGAAGAACCAGACGCCCTGGGCGTCGATCCTGTTCACCACGGGCCTCAGCCTGCTGCTGATCGGTTACGTGTCGCTGTCGCCCGAGTCACCGATCGTCGCCGTGCTGGGCGGCACCACGTCGCTGCTGCTCCTGACGGTCTTCGCCGTAGTCAACTTCGTCGTGCTCAAGCTCCGTCGCGACACCGTGCGGCAGAACCACTTCCACGCCGGATCCGTGCTCCCCGTGATCGGGATCAGCGCGTGCCTCTGGCTCGTCCTGCCCTGGTCGTCGGGCCGCGGCAGCGAGCAATACAGCATCGCTGGAGCACTGCTGGTGATCGGAGTCGTGCTGTGGGCGGTCACCTTCGTCGTGCGGCGCCGCCGAGGTTCACTCGAGGGCGAGCCGACCGAGACGGCCGCCGCGCAAGACGAGACGTCGACGACAGCCTGAACCGGATCTAGCCGACGGGAGCGGCTCCGGCGGCCGGTGAGCCCTCCCGAGTGAGGCGAATCGACGAACGGAAGTACAGCACGGCGATCACCCCGCACACGAGCAGGTCGACGATGAGCACGGGCAATCCGCCGGGGCCGTCGATTGTCGAGTAGTCGGATGCGCCGATGGTCCGACCGTAGATCTCGATCCAGACGGTGGCGATGATGTTGAGGGCCAAGACGCTGCCCAAGACGAAGCCGGCGGTGGGCCGACCAGTCATCCGCCAGAGCGGTCGCGGGCTGACGGTGTCTTCCTCCGGCACCCGGAAGACCCTGGTGGCGATGACCACGACGAGGGGCGTCACGGCAACACCGATCCAGGCGGCGGCCACCGCGAGCGAGGGCACCTCGCCCAAGAGGGTCGTGCCGATCCCGAGCACGACGAAAGCAGCGAAAAGGAAGAGGAATTTGTAGCCGTTACGCACGATTCGCATGCCAGGAGTATAGGGGCGTGCCTGGGAGGGGCCGAGAGCGACTACGGTCTATACAGTGAGTGATGAAAATGCCCCGATCGAGGCCGAAGCGACCGAGACGACCGAGAACCCCCTGACGTTCGCGGATCTGGGGTTGAGCGACGCCGTCCTGAAGGCGGTGCGCGACATCGGGTACGAGACGCCTTCCGCTATTCAGGCCGCGACTATACCGACGCTCCTATCCGGCCGCGATGTCGTCGGTCTCGCTCAGACCGGTACCGGCAAGACCGCCGCTTTCGCGCTGCCGATCCTGTCGCGCCTCGATGTCAGTGCGAAGAAGCCCCAGGCTCTCGTCCTCTCCCCCACCCGTGAGCTCGCGCTCCAGGTCTGCGAAGCCTTCGAGCAGTTCGCCTCGGGCATGCGCGGCGTCCACGTTCTTCCGGTCTACGGCGGGCAGGCCTATGGCGTGCAGCTGTCGGCTCTCCGCCGCGGCGTCCACGTCGTCGTCGGCACCCCCGGCCGCATCATGGACCACCTCGCCAAAGGCACTCTCGACCTCTCCGAGCTGAAGTACCTCGTGCTCGACGAGGCTGACGAGATGCTCAAGATGGGCTTCGCGGAAGACGTCGAGACCATTCTCGCCGACACTCCCGACGACAAGCAGGTCGCGCTGTTCTCCGCGACGATGCCGTCGCAGATCCGTCGCATCTCGAAGCAGTACCTGAACGACGCCGAAGAGATCACGGTCAAGCAGAAGACCACGACCTCGGCCAACACGACCCAGCGCTACCTGATGGTCTCGTACCCGCAGAAGGTCGATGCCCTGACCCGAATCCTCGAGGTCGAGAACTTCGAGGGCATGATCATCTTCGTCCGCACGAAGAGCGAGACCGAGACGCTTGCCGAAAAGCTGCGCGCACGTGGTTACTCGGCGGCGGCGATCTCGGGTGATGTCGCCCAGGCTCAGCGTGAGCGCACGGTCAACCAGTTGAAGTCGGGCAAGCTCGACATCCTCGTGGCGACCGACGTCGCCGCCCGCGGTCTCGACGTCGACCGCATCAGCCACGTCGTCAACTACGACATTCCGATCGATACCGAGTCGTACGTGCACCGCATCGGCCGCACGGGTCGCGCCGGTCGTTCGGGTGCCGCAATCAGCTTCGTCACGCCCCGTGAGCGTCGCCTCCTCGGCGCCATCGAGAAGGCCACCCGCCAGCCCCTGACTCAGATGCAGCTTCCGAGCGTCGAAGACGTCAACGTGACGCGCCTCACCCGCTTCGACGACGCGATCACCGCGGCGCTCGAGCAGGAGCCGCGCATCTCGGCGTTCCGCGACATCATCGCGCACTACGTCGAGCACCACGACGTGCCCGAGGCCGATGTGGCTGCGGCTCTCGCGGTCGTCGCCCAGGGCGAGACCCCGCTTCTGCTCGATCCGGCGGCTGAGCGTGCCGCTCGTCGCGACGAGCGACCCGAGCGCTCTGACCGCCCGGATCGTGGCGACCGCCCCGAGCGTGACAGCGCAGACCGCGGAGAGCGACGCCCCCGCACCACGAAGCCGATGGCTCCGTACCGCATCGAGGTGGGTCGTCGTCAGCGCGTCGAGCCGCGACAGATCGTCGGAGCCCTCGCCAACGAGGGTGGCCTGAGCCGCGACGACTTCGGTGCGATCGCGATCCGACCCGACTTCTCGATCGTCGAGCTGCCGGCCGACATGTCGCCCAGCGTCTTGGAGCGCCTAACAGACACCCGCATCAGCGGCAAGCTCATCGAGATCCGGCCCGACCGCCGCAGTGGCGGCGCTCGCACCGAGCGGACGGATCGCCCCGAGCGCTCAGACCGCCCGCGTCGCGAGTACGGCGACGAGCGCCCGGCCCGCAAGCCCCGCTACTAAGCCCTTCGGCTGGGCTCGACACCGCCTTTCGGCAGAAACCCCGTCTTTCGACGGCGTTCTGGCCGGAAGGCGGTGTCTTCGTTGCGGGTCGAACGCAGGATCCGACGGCTCGCCCGGGCAGCCGGCCCCGGCTTCGAGCTCTACTGAGCGTCTTGCCGCGACTGGTTCTCGCGCGGCCCGCCGCGCAGAATGCGCCGGACCCTCGGCACAGCCAGCCCGAGAATGTCGCCGATATCGCGACGGGTGACGCCCTCGTCGTCGAGCGCGCGTGCGGCTCGGCCAAGGGCCTCCCACTCGTCGTCGAGCGCCTCGTCGGAGGTACGCCGGAGCTCTTCGGCCCGGTCGAGCTGCTCGGCGACGTCGCCGGGATACACGACCGTCAGCTCGAGCTCGATCTTCTCCGGGTCGGCGTCTTCGAAGTCGGCGATGAAGGCGCGGGCCACTGATTCGGCTTCGCCGAGCCAGCGGGCTTCGGCGACACCACCGATCGGGGCGATCTCGAGGAGCCAGGCGGAGCCGTCGCGGCTCACGGTCACGTCGTACGTCAAAGAAGGCATGCACCGAGTCTGACAGGCTCCGGGCCGGTCGGCTGACGTTCTCCACAGGGGTGGCTCGTGCCGTCGCCGGACGACCCGACGCGGATCGGCCAAGGTCGCGCGCCGCGGCGCTGTGACCTTGGCCGATCCACGTCACCTTGCAGTGAGTGGCTGCCTAGGAGGACGCGCCACAGGACTCCGCCGGGGCGGTCGCCGATCCGGACGGCGCGGTGGGCTCAGCCGTCGGCGCGGTACCCGCCTTCGGTGCGGCCGGCGTCTTGCCGTCCTTCGCCGCGGCGGGAGGTGTCGGTGCCGTGCCTTCCTTCGGTGCGGCAGGCTTCTCCCCCTGCTTCGGGAGTGCGGGAGCCTTTCCATCGGCCGGAGCCGCAGGCGCAGCAGGCGCCTTCCCGGTAGACGACGTCGCGGGCGCCTTCCCGTCGGCGGGAGCCGTCGGCGCGGCCGGAGCCTTGCCATCAGCCGGAGCCTTCCCATCAGCCGGAGCAGCCGGAGCAGTTGGCGCCTTCCCGTCAGCCGGGGCCGCAGGCTTCTTCCCGTCCGCGGGACCCGCCGGAAGCGCACCCGCCGCAGGGCCCTTCCCCGCAGCCGGCCCCCCAGTCGGCCCCGCAGCCGGCCCCGATGTCGAGCCGGAGCCCGTGCCGGACCCAGAACCCGTCCCGGTCCCCGCGCCCGCACCCGGCGCACACGCCTGCGGCGTCGAGCTCGAGCCACCGCCGGTACCGGACGTGGCGCCGTCGGTCGGTTCGGCTGTGCTGGTGCCGATTCCCGCGGATCCTGAGCCGTTCGATCCGGCGCTGCCCGCGGCCGAGCTGGTGGATCCGGTGTTGCCGTTGCCCGAGGCCGCGACCGCGGCACCCACCCCGGCCCCGCCGAGGCAGAGCGCAACGATGGCGGCACCGATCACGATGCGCTTGGTGCGCTTCTGCCCGGTGCCGAAGGCGCTGCCGGCGCCGCTGCCGCTGCCGCTGCCGTCTCCGTGGCCGGGTGCGCCGTACGAGGCGACGACGGTCTCGCGAGCCGGTGCGTTCCACTCGGCGGCGGGTCGGCCCATCTCGGGCATCTCCCGCGTCTGGGCGTAGTCGTCCGAGCCGCCCGGGGTGCCAACGACCGGCCGCGCGAGCTCCTCGGTGGGCTGGTTGTCGACGGTGCCGTCGACGTGGCCGGCACCCGTGCTGCCGTCATGGCCGCCATCGGCGCGACCGGCGTCATCGCGGCCGGCGCCGTCGTCGGCCCGGTTCATGCCGAACGGGTCGAAGGGGGTGTTGTCGTCGTTGTTGTTTTTCTTGCTCATGGGTTGCTCCGTTCATCTGGGCTGCTGCCCGGTTGCTGGTGAACTCAGAGTCGAAGTCGAATCTGAAGCATCACTTAAGGACAGCTTCTGGGCAGGAGTTTCATAGGTCCGTGCACGCGAAAAGTCGTAGCGTTCCCTCATGCCCAACCCCGCCCGAATCCTGATCGTCGACGACGACGAGACCATTCGCACCTCCGTCGCGACCGCCCTCTCGGCCGAGGGATTCAGCTGCCGAACCGCCCCCGACGGCCGTTCGATCGCGGCCGAGCTGTCGACTTTCCTGCCCGATCTGGTGATCCTCGACTGGATGATGCCGGGGCCGAACGGCATCCAGCTCGCCGCCGCCGTACGGACCTCGACCGACGCCGCCGTGGTCATGCTGACCGCTCGCGACGAGGTCGACGACCGCCTCCGCGGTTTCTCGGAGGGCATCGACGACTACCTGGTGAAGCCGTTCTCGATGGCCGAGCTCGTCGCGCGGGTTACTGCCGTGCTCCGCCGCCGCGGCCGTGTTCCGTCTGTTATCGAGATCGGCGATCTCCTCGTCGATCAGGAGGCGGCTTCGGCCCGTCGCGGCGACGTCGTCCTCGATCTCACCGCAACCGAGTTCCGCCTCCTCAAGTTCCTCGCGTCGAGCCGGGGGCGCACTCTCTCGAAGGGGCAGATCCTCACGCAGGTGTGGGGCTACGACGACTACGACCCCAATCTCGTCGAGGTCCACCTTTCGTCTCTCCGTCGAAAGATGGAGTCGCACGGCCCCCGCCTCATCCATACCGTCCGAGGCATGGGCTATCGAGTCGCTGTCGCCGAGGCCGTGCGATGAACCGAAGGATCCGCCCCACCCGAACCATGCCCGGCCTCCGAACGGGCTCTCTCCGCCTGCGCGCCGTCGTCGCCGTGCTGCTCCTCCTCGTGGTGCTGCTCGGCGCCCTCGCGATCACCGTCGAGGCCATCCTCGGTCAGCGTCTCCGCGGTCAGATCGAGGATCGGCTTCGCGACCGCGCCTCCGCCGCGACCGCTCTCGTCGGCACGGTCAGCTCGGACGACCTCGCGGAACGCCTCTCGGCCCAGGGGCTGTCGGTGCTGATCAGGGACAAGAACGGCGATTCGATCGTCGCCGGGCCCTCCCCGGAGCAGCTGCGGGCGGGGCCGAAGGCGAATGGCGGGCTGGTCGGGCCGGCCGGGAATGCGCCGGGTGGAGCGGCAGGTGCCGGGTCGTCGTCGACCGAGTCATCCGCCGAATCGTCGGGCACGTCGACTGCTCCGGCCGCCGCCGCCGATGTGACGATCAGCTCGTCGCGCATCACTGACGATGACCAGATCATCACTCTCGTGTCGATGCTCAGTGACGGGTCGACGATCACGCTGACGGCCGATGCGAGTTCGGTCGGGCAGACCCTGGCGCAGCTGCGCTGGGTGATGCTCGGGGCGTCGGGTGCGTTCTTGGTCGTGGCGGCCGTCGGCCTCGTTCTCGTGGTGCGGGCCTCTCTCCGACCTCTCGACCGGATGACCGGCGTCGCGCGCTCCATCGCCGGGGGTGATCGTGGTCGGCGACTGCGACCGGGCAATCCACGCACCGAGATCGGCCGGGTGGCCCTCGCGTTCGACGAGATGCTCGACGCCGTCGAGGGAGCGGAACGGAAGGCGCTCGAGGCCGAGGCGCGGGTTCGGTCGTTCGTGTCGGATGCCGCCCACGAGTTGCGCACACCGGTCGCCGGCATGCGTGCTGCCGCCGACACCCTCGTGCGAGCGCCGGTGAGCGCCGAGGAGCGCGAACGGCTGGCCTCACACGTCGCTCGGGAGGCGGGGCGCGCCTCGCGCCTCATCGACGACATGCTGATGATGGCTCGCGTCGATCGCGGCCTCGAGCTCGAACTCGCCCCGGTCGACCTCGGTGCGCTCGTGCTGGCCGAGGTCGAGCGGGACCGTCTGCGCCGGCCCGGGCTCGACCTGCAGGTGTCGTTGCCCGATCGCATCGTGGATAACCAGCCCGTCCTCGTCGACGCCGACGTCGACCGGCTGGCCCAGGTGATCGGCAACCTTGTCGACAACGCGTCTCGTGCCACGTCGGGGCGCGGCCGGGTCCACCTTTCGGTTCATGCGCCGGTCGGCTCTCCCGTGTCAGTCACCGTCGCCGACAATGGCCCGGGAGTTCCCGAGTCCGACCGCGAGCGCATCTTCGACCGCCTGGTGCGCCTTGACGCGGGCCGCGATCACGCGAGCGGCGGTGCCGGTCTCGGTCTGCCGATCGCGCGCGGCATCGCCCGGGCGCACGGGGGCGAGCTGGTGTGTGTTGCGCCGGCGTCCGGTGTGGGGGCCGAGTTCGTGGTGACGCTGCCGGTGCTAGTGCCTTCTGCAGCAACAGGAGTCAAGCGCAGTTTTTTGGCCGTCGGTCGGAACTAGGGAGGTTCTCCGCGCGGAGCCCGTCTTGCCAGCTGACATCGCTCCCGCCGCAATCACGGACATTCTCTAACGGAAAACGACCCGACCGTTGTAACCGCCGGCACCAAGCGCGTCAGCCAGCAGCAAGCCCGAGCGCTCGTCCGACAACGTAGTAGCACCTCAAGAGCGCTAGGGGGTCAAGCCGCTCGGCGTCGACTACGAAGTCGACCGCGTCGGACACAGCTCCGAGAGTGAGGTTGCGCGCCATCGAGCGCTGGCGTTTAAGCAGCGCGCTCTGGCGCTCGTTGAGCGTGGGACGGCCCGTGGCGGCCAGCTCGTCGAGAACCTCGACGATGGGCAGCAGCACCCGTTCGCCGAGGGTCGGCGGCTGTTGCGGCGGCCCTGCGGGGCGAAATTCGGCCGGAGCTCCCCCAGCCAGCCGTGACGCCAAGCGGGAGAGACGCTGACGCAGTGCCGACGGCTTACCCGACGAGGGAGTCTCGGCGGCAGGCCGCTCGAAGTCCAGCGGGACAAGCCGGAGGAAGGCACCATCGCGTACGACAACGCTCGACACGTCGATTCGCATCCGCCCGGATCGCACCCGTCGTACCCCGACGATGTACTCCACGACGGCGCGCGTCTCGACCAGCGCGAGAAGGGCATCGGCCCGACGGCGGTGGTCGACGTCGGCCTCGATTTGCACGTCGAGCACCCTGCCCGAAGTGTCTGTCAGCGGCCAGCTGAGTTCCTGCGCCACTTCTCGCAGATCGAGGTCGCCGACCGACGAAGGACGCACGACCACCGTCGATTCGCCGCGGCCGTCGGCACCCCGCATCTGCGACCAGTCATCGACGGCCAGGGGCGCGAAGTCGTCGTGCCCGAGGCGGCGTGCCGAGGCGAAGTCGATCGAGCTGAGGTCTCCCGCCGAGAGCTCGCCGTCGGCGTCGAGTCGCGGGCTGCGGAGGGTAAAGGCACCTTCGACGACTTTCGCGATTGAGAGCCCCCAGAGCAGTCCAGGCCCGTCACGTCGGAACGACGGGTCAGTGCCGGAGGCCCGCGCCGAGGTGGTCTCGACGAGTTGCCCGGTCGCCCGGTCAAGGAAGACCGCCGTCACTCCACGGCCCCCAGCCGGCGGCTCGAACCAGCGAACGTCGAGGGGGACCAGGTCGAGTGCCGCGACCTCGACGAAGGTGCGACGGGCCACTCCGCGTAGCCGATCGATGCGAACGGGATCGCCCGACGCCGCTTCGACTGCGGTGGCGTGCGCGACGATGTCGGCGAGGACGACGGCGAGCTGCGGCTCGGTCACGTCGTCGTGGTGCGCGGCGAGGTCGTCCGAGAGCCCGGCGGCACTCGCGAGGAGTCGCGCAAGTCGGTGGAGTCCCTCGATGCGGGCGGTCATCGAGTCGATAGCCAACCGATCGGAGGCGTCGTTCCCGAGGTGGGCCAGCCCGGTGCGCCAGAGCGCCGAGGCCGTTGCACGGGCGTCGGCGAGCGCCTGAGCCTCGCCTGCCGACAGTCGCGAAGGATCCGTCGGTGCTGCTGGGGAGGCGAGTCCGGGCCATCGCCACTCGCGTCCCGACGATTCGACGACGAGGCGGACGGCGGTCAGGTGCCGCTGGGGCCGCTCGGCACGGGGATAGCCCGAGATCATGCCGTCGAAACCGGCGCCGCGCACGAAGCGGATCGTCGTGCTCTCGCCGGCCAGAATGACATCGATGTGGGAGTCACTGGGGTGGATGGTGGCGGTTCCGTCGAAGGCCCGAGATAGACGAACGGCGGCGATTCCGACGTTCTTCGCGAGGACGAGCGGATCGAGCCCCAGCAGCTCATCAAGGGCGGTCGGGCCGTCGACGACAGCGCCTTCACCGGTAGCCACGGGACCGCCGTCGTCATCGCCTTCGCCCGGGGCCTGCGCGAGGTTGCGCAGCCAGAGGCTGGCAGCCAGGACATGCTGGCAGATTCCGGCGGCGACACAGTCGCAGGTAGCACCGGCCGGACCGCTGGGCCCGACGCGGACGGTCGCACCCGCCACCTCGACAGTAGACTCATCGACCGCCGACACCCGCCCGGCGGCGACGTCCTTGGCGGCGCGACGCAGCAGGCCGACGTTACCGAGCGTCTGCAGAGTCGCATCGTCGAAATCGCGGAAAGCCGCCGCGACCGGATTCACGCTCACGCCATGACCTCGCCCAGCCACTCGCCGAAGTGCTCGGGCGTGAGCGCGGCGATCTCCATGCCTCGTGTGGAAAGCCGGTCAGCCATTTGCCGGTCGTAGGTGGGCTCGGCGACCTCGTCGAGCGCGGCCAGCCCGAGAAGCGTGACACCGGACTCTCTCAGGCGCGAGACGGTGGCAAGCATAGCCGCCACGGAGCCACCCTCCTCGAAGTCGCTGATCAGCGTCAGGACGGTGCGCGAGGGGGTGGTCACCAGGCCCTCGCAGTACCCGAGGGCTCCGGCGATGTCAGTGCCGCCGCCGAGCTGTGCGGTCAGGAGCACGCCGACGGGGTCGCTCGCCAATGTGGTCACGTCCGTCACCGAGGTGTCGAAGAGCACCAGCTTCACCGTGACGCCGGGCAGCGCTGCCAGGATGCTGGCGCAGACCGCGCTGTACATGACCGAGCTGGCCATCGATCCGCTTTGGTCGACGCAGACGATGACATCCCACGGCAGAGTCCGCTTGGCGCGAGCGGTGAAGCGCACCTGGTCGACGTAGAGGCGCGCCGTCGCCGGGTTATAGTTTCGAAGGTTGAGGTGCAGAGTCGCCCGCCAGTCGAAGGTCGCGCTCGACCGCCGCATCGACCGGGCCCTGGTGCGCCGACCGATCAGCGCCTGGGCGAAGCGGGGGCGCACCCGCTGCACGATGTCATCGACCGTAGCCGCGATGACGCGGCGCACCCCGGCCTCGACCGACGCGTCGAGCCTGCCCCGGATCGACAGCAGCGCAGTCGCTAGCTGAGGCGAGGGCACGAGCGCGGCGGCGGCGTCCTCGTCGGCGAGCAGCTCGGTTAGCCCGTACTTCTCGATGGCATGCACCTGCATGCGCTCGTACGTCGACTGCGGAAACAGCTCTCGCGCTCCGCCGAGCCAGTTCAGCGCAGTCAGGGCGGAGGCGTCGAGCGACCCGCCGGCTCCCTCGGTGCGCAGGCGGTGTCCACGAGCGGTGTATTCGCGGTCGTACAGGTATGACAGCGTCCGCTCAATCGCCACGTCGGCCCCCTGCAGGCCGCTGCCCGGCAGCGAGTCATTGGCGTACCGCCCCAGGATCAGCCGCCATCGGCGGGCCTTCTGCGCATCGGTCACAGTGTCTCCCCCGCCCACCCCTTGAGCCCGTCTGCAGCCAGCGCCGTGGCGAGGGCCCGGTGCAGGACGATACCCTCCGACAAATCGCCCGAGGTGAGCCCGCCGCTCGTTGCGGTGAGCACCGCGGCGCCCCTCCCGACCAGCCGTTCGGCGAGAGATGCCGTCTCGACGGGTCGCAGCCACCCGAACGACCGCCGCAACTCGGGCAGGTAGGTCAGGAAGGCTTCCTCGGGTAGCTGCTCGACACCGACCTGGATCGCGTCGAAGACAACGGGGTCGCGCAGCAGCAGGTCGGGTGCGGCGCGCAGGAAGCCTGACAAGAACCGCATGGCGCGGTCCACGTCGGCACCGGCGCCGAGATCGGAGATAAGCGTGTCCGCGAGGCTGACATCGGACAGGGCACCGTCGACGGCCACCAGAGCGGTGAGGGCCCCACGGACGGCAGGTGATGACTCTGCAACCGAACGAAGCCGTTCGAGCTCGCGACGAACGGGCTCGACGTCCAGACCAGTCTGCTCGTCGACCCGCGAGGCGAACTCCCGCAGCTCTACGATCATCGAGACCGCGGCGTCGTCGTCGGTCTGCGGCATCTCACCCAGAGTCGGGACGGCGAACGCGATCGCGGCCACGGCCTTCTCGATCAGGCGTGCGAACTGCTCCGAATCGCCGAGCTGCAGCTCGTCTCGCGCTCCGAACAACTGGAGCAGCCGCCGCCCTGCAGCCGCCACGGACATTAGCGACGAATCGGCGTCCAGGTGCTGCCCGACTACGAGGACGAGGCGGGGCAGGTGGTCGGTCAGACCGACCACGGCCACCTGTGCCAGGAGCGCCACGGCCTCGGAGGCCGAGCGGCCGTTCTCGGCGAGAGCCCGCTCGGCCCGAGCAAAGCGTGCGACAGCGATTTCGTCGAGCGAGGTTCCCTCAGCCGCGGCATCGATGAGCTGGGCCTCGACGAGAGGGGTCCACGCGTAGGTCCACTCCTGGAATAGCCGCCCGAGCCCGCGGCCCGAGACAAAGTCGGGGCCCGCCGTGCGGGTGGCAAACCCCACGCGCAGGAACTCGAGGAGGTTCAGCAGGCGGCTCCGCTCACGGTGCGCTGGCTTCCTGTGGAGGTCGAGAGAGGTCGACCGCGGCCGGCTGTCGGCGATGACCAGGCCCGCAGCGGCGACCCGGCGCCGTACTTCCGCGACCATCGGTGGGGCTGCCGCGTCGGGTGGCACCTCGCCGAGGCGGTCTCCGACGAAGACCAAGCGGAGGGCGTCTCGGAGCGACGGCGAACCGCTGTCGTCGTCCTTGATGAAGGTCGAGGTGATCGCGTCGAGCACGTCGGTTCGTCCAATACGAGCCCGGCCGCGAAGGTCTGCCAGGCGCCTCGCCGCGATAAGAGCGGCTGTGACGTCGGAGATGCCGAGCAGCTCGGTGGTCTTGGCCGACGACACGGCCCGGGCGACGTCAAGGAGGATGTCTCTGGTCGGATCGGCGTTGCCCGACGCCCAGACCCTCGAGTAGTAGCCGGGGCTCGGCATACCAGCACCGTAGCCGCTGACCGCATCGAGGCGCGCCTGGTCGAAGCGGATCAGCCAGGCCTCGCCGGTGCCGTCGCGTGGGGCGCCGTATCCGCTGGCCGGCGCTGCGTCACGCACGAGTGCACCTTCGGGAGCACCGGCGAGCGCCTCGACTAACGCGAGCGTATGGAACGCCCCCGTCACCACGACGATGGGCCCGGTCGTCGCAGCGCGGACCTCCGCGATCCTGGCGGCCATGAGTGCCTCGCGCGGGATGGATCCCTCGGCGACGAGCACATCGGGCTCGTACTCGAGCCGGGCGAGGGCGCTCCAGACGAATACGTCGTCGAGAAGGACGCGGGCATCGGCTGCGCCGAGCTGGGCGCTCGTATCGCGGGGCTGGGCAGTCGCATCGTCGTCAGTTGCGCCCGTGTCGCCTCTCAGCTCGAAGAGATGATCCCAGAGCTCATCGTGGTCGCGGCAGTGCTCGCGCGCGGCGAGGGCCGTAATCGTGGCGCTATGCGCGAGGTAGCGCTCGGCCTGGATGCTGCGCGTCAGGGCGGTCTCGTTCGCATCATCCGACTCGGCGGCGTTGCCGGTGCCGTTCGACGTGTCCGGCCGCGCGTCCCACGCGAGGTCAATGAACCGCGCCGTGGCGCCGATCTCGTGCGCGCGGCGCAAGGCGACCCACTCCGGCGAGTACTCGGCGAGCGGGTAGAACCCGTTCGACACGGCGCTATCTCCCGCAGTGCTCAGGATGGCCACGGGCGGCACGGTCTCTTCGCGCGTGAGCTGCGAGAGGAGGGCCGTGTACTCCTCCGGCCCTTCGATGAGCACGGACGTCGGCACGACCTCGTCGATCAGGGTGCTTACCGCGCGGGCGCACGCGGGGCTGTGGTGCCGGATCGGCGCGAAATGGACGCCCTGCCGCTCGAGCTCGCGGAGCATCCTGAATGCTCGCTCGAGGCGGTCCGGGAGGACGGGGACGATGGGTGTCACGGCGTGCGGGTCTTCATCATTTCGCCCATAGGTCGGTGGCGGCCGCGAAGAATTGCTTCCACGCCGGGTCGCGGCGGGCGCGCTCGCGCACCACGTTGTCGACGTAGAACCGAAGGCGCTTGGCGTCTTCGGGGTCATCCTTCAGGGCGACGCCAGCGAGCTGCCGGGCGATCGCGGCCGGCGTGACGACGCCCTCGCCGAAGTAGCGGGCATCAAGGGCCGCCGCGTAGGCGACGTTCACCGCCTCGGCCGTCGACATGACGGTCTGCGGCGTCTTCACCGGGGTTCCATCAGCCGTGACGCCGCTGCGGAGCTCGGCGAAGGCCGTCACGAGCAGTTCGATCACGCTCCGGTCGAACCGGATCTCGGGGGCCAGATCCCCGAGCTCGGCCGTCAGCTGCTCCTCGACGAGGCGGATCTCGAAGGCGCGGTCGCTGATCGGGTGCACGGTTTCGAACGTGAACCGGCGCTTGAGGGCGGACGACATCTCGTTGACACCGCGGTCGCGCAGGTTGGCCGTCGCGATCATCGTGAAGCCGGGACGCGCAGCGACGCGGGCGCCCTCGCCGAACTCTGGCACCATGAGCTGCTTCTCGGAGAGGATCGACACCAGGGTGTCCTGGATCTCAGGAGCACAGCGGGTTATCTCCTCGAAGCGCACCACGCGGCCGCGCGACAGGCCCTGGTAGATGGGCGATGGCACTAATGCGCGCTCGGTGGGCCCCTCGGCGAGGAGGAGCGCGTAGTTCCAGCTGTAGCGAATGTGGTCTTCAGTCGTTCCGGCCGTTCCCTGGATCGTCAAGCCGGAGTCACCGCTGATCGCCGCCGCCAGAAGCTCGGAGAGCATCGACTTAGCCGTGCCTGGCTCACCGACGAGCATCAGCCCCTGTCGACCCAGCAGGGTCACGACCGCGCGGTCGACGAGAGGATCGTTGCCGTAGAACTTCTGGCGAACGCCAAGCGACGAGTCACCGAGGATGAACGATCGCACCGACCGCGGTGAGAGCACCCACCCCGGCGGAAGCAAAGCACCCGAGGCCACGTCGGCCTCGCGCAACGCTGTGAGCTCGTCGGCAAAGCGCACCTCGGCGGGCGGGCGGAGCTCGGTGGTGCTCGTGTCTACCATTGCGCCTTCTTCTCCCATTCCGGATCGAACGTTCCCGCCGCCGCCACTGCGAGGTAGTCGGCGTAACTCTCGGCGAGCAGTACGGGTGGTACGTCTCCGATCGCGACCGGCTTCGTGCGCCAGCCTGTCGATAGCTTGTTAAACGACAGAGTGGTGATGGCTGCCGGGATGTTCTCCTCCGGCAGGGGATTGCCGGTGAAGCCGATGACGACCTCGATGTCGAGACTGGTGAACGGCTTGAGATACTGGTAGAACCAGCCGCCGTCCTCCCCGGCTCCCCTCTGGTAGCCCCGCTTCGTCGCCGCGCCGCGGATAGTGAACGAGTCGGTGAGCCAGCCCTTGCGGTCGACGATTTCCCCGTCGACGGGCGCAAGTATGGGATCCTCCGTCGCGAGCTGCTCGAACAGGGGCGTCACGTCGTAATCGGCGAGATGGGCCTGCCACGCGGCTCGCTCTTCAGCCGTCATCAGCGAAGCGTGGGCGACCTGTACGATCCCGCCGGCCGGAAGCTCGACGTCATCGTCCGCTGCGTCAATCAACTGACCAGTGTCGTCGGGCCGGAACAGTATGTTCGTCGACACACCGGCCTCAGAGCGGAACACCCAGACCAAGCGCGACACAAGCCTGGACATGAGGGGATGAGGAAGCAGGAACTCCGCGAAATCGGCGACCGGCCACGCCCTCTCGGCGCACATGGCCTCATAGAGCCGCCCTGCCTGCATTCCGAGCTGCTGCTTGAGCTCTTTCTTGGCCGCCGACAGCTGGGCCTTCGCCTCGGCGACCGCCTCGGGCTCATCACTCTGCCGAGCGGCCGGGAGCGCCTTGATGACCTTGCCCGACTCGTCGGAGAGCTCGAGGGTGTTCCTGGAGGTAATCCGCCCGACGAAGCCGCGGTCCCCGTAGTTGAGGCGCAGCACGCCGTCGTCATCGAACCCCGCCGTCGGGATCGTGCGGTCCGCGAGCTCCTCGGTCGACCAGCCTCGGCGCTCGGCGATCTTGTCGACCAGCTCGCGGGCCCGGTTCTGCACCGACTTCGTGCGGTGGCGCCGCGAGGTGGCGAGCAGGAGCTGGGTCGCGGCCAGGTCGTCGCTCGCGGCGGCGACCTCGAGGAGCGCCTCGATCTGCGCCCGGCGCAGGTAATGGTCTTTCATGAATCGCTGGATTGCCTGCACGAGCACCGGCCCCGCCGTGCCGGAGGCAAGGGCGAGCAGCCCCTTCTCTCCGATGGCGGAACCGACATAGGTAGCGGCGTGCTCGCGGCGCGCCTGGGCGTGAAAGTCATCGAGCGTGAACTTGGCCTCAGGGGTCTCGGCGTACCACTGCGGGTAGCGCTTCACCATGTCGGCGGTCGATTGAAGGCGACGCGGCGCCTCCGCGTCGGCGAAGGCGCGCGACTCCTCCTCGGACGGATGCCGCGTATCTCGGGCGATCCAGGCCGAGAGGGCGAACTCGCCAAGGACCGCCCGGCTCGGTCCGTCGAGCAGGGTCAGATAGCGCCCGACGAGGCCGCCGCCGCCCGGCTCCTTTAGCTTGAGGGCGAGGGCAAGCCACCACCGGACGACCTGTGCTGGCACGGCCGTACCGTGCGATGCCCAGCAGACGGGCGGCAGAGCATCGAACGGGAACCAGGCGAGTGCGGCGGGTACGCCGTTCGCAAGGCCAGCCGTGGCTTCGGCTTCGAGGGCGGCCGGCCTGAGTTCTTGAGCGATGTCGTCGCCCAGTGCCTCAAGGGAGGTGAGTAGCGCGGCGCGGACGACTTCACGCTTCTCTTTCGCGAGAGCGGCACGGAGCGGCGCGATCGTGGCGGGATCGCCGAGGCGGGCGAGCCACTGCGCCGTGGAGACGCGGATCTCGAGCTTGCGGTCCGCAAGCGCGCCAACGGCTAGCGCGACAGCACCGGGACGCGTTTCGAGGACCTTCTGCGCGGCAAGGCGATTCGACTTGCCCGCTCCGAGTGCAAGGTCGACAACCGGCGCCACGAGATGGCCGGGGATCGACGGCATCATGCCAAGGATGGTCAGGGCCGTCGCGATGTCGTCGGAGGAGGCGCCATACCGCATCCACGTGCCCTTCGACGTCAGAACATCGGCCAGGAGGTTCGAATGTTCGACGAAGAAGGGCCAAATGTGCTCTTCGGCAAAACGGTCGAGGCCGTTGCCGTAGTGAGTGAAGCAGAGCCGCGCGACGTCGGTCGTGACAGCGTCGAACCCGACCCGCGCGGCGGCGTCGGCGAGTTCGCGCAGGTCGTGGTCAAAGCCTCCGGCCGTGTCTTCGCTGATCGCCCACCACGGAATCTGGGTGGTGCCATCGCCCCCGTGGCCTGTCGCGTGGAGCCGGAAGGCCTGCAGGACGGTGAGTCCGGTGAAGCTGCCGGCGAAGCGGCGGTGGTTGAACTCGGTCACGAGCTCCGGCACGGCACCGCCTCGCGAGAGGTAGGCGGCAAAGGCGCGAATATCGGCCTCGGTCACCCTCGACAGGATGGCGCTGTGCGTGATGGCCGCCTTCCGGTCGTCCTTCTCCCAGGTCGTCGCCTTCGGTTCAAGAGGCATAGCAGCGCGCTTCCGAAGCTCGGCGAGCACCACGGCGAGCCGCTGCCGCGTCTGAGTCACGAAGTCGTCGCCGAGGTCGGGCTCAGCCGGACGGACGTAGGGCGGGACGGTGATCTCGTCGGCCGCCTCGGCGGCAGGAGCGGCGACGGCCCGCAATCGCTCAAGGGCCGTCTGAAGCATCTCGCGGCGGCGCGCGATCGCCGCGCCCTTCGCGCCATCGGTCGCCGCGAGTGCGCGCTCAACGGCACCGCTGCCGTCGCCGATGCGGCTGACAGCGCCGATCACGTCGGCGATGGCGACGGCGGGAGCGGACAGGAGCAACGGCTCGAACAACTCGAGCTGCTGTGCGGCCGGAAGCACGGACAGCGCGTGGATCGCGTCGCCGCGCACGCCCTTCGAAGTGTCGCGCAAAAGGATCGCGAGCACGTCAAGCAACGGAAGCAGGGTCTCGGGGTGACGCCGCGTCAGCTCGATGACCTCGCGGCGGCCGTCGGCGGTGAAGTCGGAGACGAGCTCCCTGAGTCGCTTGCGGTGGGCGACCACGAATTCTGGTGTTCCTGCCAAACGCGACAGGTTGTCGATGGGTGGCCGATACCAATACGACCCGAGGTTCGCCCGGTCGAATGCGGTCGCCAGGGTGATAGAGACAGCCTCTTCGGTTTCGAAGCCATCGGACTCCAGCAACGAAACAATGAAGACGGGCGTCCACGTCGTCCGATGCTCGGCGAGCCAGGGTACGGTCCGCTCGGTGTCACGGCTGTAGATGTGATCACGGGGGTCGAGCGCATCGACGAGAAGGCAGGGCAGCCAGTCAGGCCCCGCGGCGCTCGTCCGGGGCTGCGGCTTTGAGCGTCGCGCGGCGATCAGGACCCGCCCGAGTCTCACGACCTGATCGGGGCGCAGGACGACAATCCGCTCGTGAAGAAGCCGGCGGGCCGCTTCGGAATCTACCGGCGACCAGCCACGATCGGCCTTTTCGATGCGCGCGGCGAGTTCGCTCGCGGGATGCGTGGTGGAGTGAGTGCCGCCGATTTCGCCGGGCCAGCCGAGTAGCGAGAAGACGAGGTCGTCAGACGCCCCGGCAATCTCGGAGACGACCATCGCGTCAGCGCCTTCGAGCACATAAGCGAGCACTCGTTGGAACAACTCAGGCGACGAAGCCTTCAGAACGCGGAGTGCGTCGAAAAGCTCCGCCGGCGTTCCCTTGGGCGCTCCCGCCCTCCGACGCATCTTGATACCGAACACGTGACCCCCCACTGAAAATCCTGAGGCCAGCGTATAGGCGACCACGGAGATCGTCGTGCCCCCGAAAGGCCAGCGCCGGTAGTGCTAAGTACTCAGGAGCCTCGCCGCCTGGACGACGTTACGTCGCAGTCAGCCCGACCAACGCAAAAGACGGCCGCCAGAGGCGACCGTCTTCCACACTGGTCGGGCTGACAGGATTTGAACCTGCGACCCCTTGACCCCCAGTCAAGTGCGCTACCAAGCTGCGCCACAGCCCGAGATGACTCCGTCTGAACCGTGAGGAACAGCCGATGTAATCCGGTGTTGCCCCGACCGAGGCAACCGGACAAGCATACCCGACCGAGCGGCCTCCCACGAACCACCCGCGAGATCCGAGGCCCCCCGACCGCGTTTGCGTCATCCGACCGCGTTTATTCACGGTCGGGTGACGCTTTTACGGTCGAGACGCGAGCCGGCCGAGCTCACCCCACCCCAGCCGAGCCCAGCCGCCGCAGCACCCGACCCGCAATTGACCCCAGAGTCAATCAGGAAAAAGAAACACCGACCCCCCAGAGACAACCGCGGCAACCCCAGCCAGCAGCACTCACCGCACCCCACACCAGCGCTAGCCTGGAACCCCCAGATCGAAAGCCGCCCCGTGCAGAAGAAGCTCGTCGTCCTTGTCGCCGCCACCGTCGGATCCTTAGCTCTCGGCCTCACCGGCTGCTCCACCAGCTACCCCGACATCGCCGGCGTCTGGAAGGCCTCCGACGGCTCGCCCAACAAGACCATCAGCGACGACGGCAACTGCACGAACATGCTCTACACCGGCAGCACAATGAAAGAGATCGCGAAGCCGGGCATGTGCCAGATCACGGGCACAGCTGACCGTGGCGGCTTCACGCTGAAGGTCTCACAGACGGGAACGGTCGAGACGTATACCGCCACCTTCCGCAATCACGACGACACAATCGAGTTATCGCAAGCCGGGAGCACCATCGTGACGCTCACGCGCGCCCCCAGCGTCGACTAGGTCGGCGTCCTCCCACCTCAGGTCGATCCGCGCCCCAGCGACGCACCCCACTGCCGAGCGCCACCGCCGCGCCGCCGCCCGGCCACACAGGGTGCCCGCGCCGAGCACCACCGCCGCGCACACAGCCCCTCACTCGTGGTGCGCGCAGTGATCCCCCATCGGCTCCATCGGCAGGTCGAGCATCGGGTTTCCGTCGAAGAACCCGACCGGCTTGAGGTGGAATCCGGCCCGGGCCACGGGCATGACCGGCCAGTCCTCGGGGCGCACGACGTGGTGCACGCCGACCGTGTACCAGCAGACGAGGTCGGCGTCGACGAGCGGCCGATCGCCTTCGATGAACCGCGACACTCCCTGGTCGACCGGCTGCTGCGCGATGTACTCGCCGGCCGCATAGCGCTCGCGCGGCTCAAACGCCGTGACCCAGAGCTGCTTCGTCGCGAAGGCCCCTCGCTCCCGCTGCTGCGACCCCGGCAGGGCGAAGAACGGCGCCGCGGCTCCCGGCTCGATGAGGTAGCCGGGGCGGCCGCCGATGCCGTTGACGGTGTCGGACGAGGTGACGATCCACGTTCGCGCGGTCTGCGGCGACGCCTCCCGTGCGGCAGTCGACTCCGACGTCAAGTGCGTCCGCTCGACCTGCCACGCACTCCCCCACGGGTTCGACGGACCGGCCGGCACCCCCGCCGAGTTCAGCTCCGAGATGTTGTTCCGCTGCCCGTCGACCTGCATGTCGAGGCGCACCGAGAAGAAGTGCTGGTGGTGCGGCCCGTAGAGCTGCGGCGCCACGAGCGACCCGAACCCGGGCTCGTCACCGGGTGCTACGGCTCCGGGCAGCAAGGCTCCGGTCGAGATGATGCCGGTGAGCTTCACTTCGAGCTCGATCGACCCGTCGAGGTGGATGTTCCAGTAGAAGCCGTAGTCGTAGTTGCCGACGGTGACGAAGAACGAGATGACGAGTCGGCGGTTGCGGCGCACCTCGCCTCGGCCGTCGCGGTATTCGGTGTGCTTCCAGCCGATACCGGCGTCTTCCTCGTGAATGCAGATGCCGTTCGGGATCACCAGCGGCGACCCGTCCTGATCGTTGACCACGGCGTCGAGGTACAGGATCTCGCCGACGCAGTCGCAGCCGAGCTCCAGCGAGTTGGCGAGCACACCGAGCCCGTACTCGCCCTCGTCGAAGACGTTCTTGTTCCAGTGCGTCGCGGCTGGGTCGGCGTAGGGCACGTACATCTCCGACACCGATCCGCGGTAGAGGATCGGCCGCAGCTTCCCGTGGTCGAGGTACCGCACGTCTTGCAGCACGACGCCCTCGCGCGGCGTGTAGCCGACCTGGAGCCGCCAGGGGCCCCAGCTGAGGCTGTGTCCGTCGAGCTCGACGCTGGATCCTTCGGGCTGACTTATCTCGATGGGCTTCATCGGCGCTCGCGCCGCATCGTGCGGCGGGTACTGACCTTCGCGTGACCAGAGCGCCTCTTCGAAGTTGCCGTTCGTCGGCGGCAGCGGCACGACTCCGTGGTCGGTGACCTCGAGCACCTCCCACGTGTCCATGTCGATCGTGACGATCAGTCCCTCGACGGGGTGGGCGTAGCCGTTGTCGTACTGGCCGCGCCGCACGAACGTCAGCAGTCGCGCGAGTCTGCGGGTAGGCGCATCGTTCTCGCCGGTGTAGCCCGACGACCACTTGTCGATCATGGCGCTGTCGAAGTCCTCGACGCCGCGGAGCCTCATGGCCTCCTGCCAGCGCACGTCGGCCCGGACGAGCTCCTCCGACTTGTCGAACTCCTCGACGGTAATGGGCGGCTGCACGCCTTCGATGTGTTCGTACGAGACGACCCGATCCTCGGTCAGCGACACGATCGCCTCGTAGGTGGCGTGCTCGGCGGTCTCGCGGATCACTGCGAACCCCTGCCGATCCCAGGCGTCACCCGGCTGCCAGTCGACGACGACCGACTTCGGCGGATCGAACGTCTCGATGAAGACGAACCGTGCGGAGTTCAGGAGTCCCTGATCGCGCTTCAGGATCCGAGACACCCCCGAGATCTCGTCGGCGGACAGGGGCTCGAGGGGATGCGTAGGCAACGGTGCTCCTTCGGCGGCGCGGCGGGTGGTGGCCCCGACCGTACTCGGAGCGGCGACTGCGGTCGGGTGCCGGTTCGGTGGCCCCGCCTGCCGTTCTGTCAGCGGGGCCGTGCCGGATCCTCGTCCCGCCCCTTCCCCTCGCACATTTGCGAGCGATCCACCCCGGCGCCCGCCTCCCCGCGGTAAGCGATGTGACTCGCAGGCGAGATCGCTCTCACGTTCGCGCCGACCCACCCGCCGCCGCCCCGGCCCCGCGCCGCGGCACCGCCAGCATCACGACCGCGACCAGCGCGACCAGTGCCAGCCCGGCGATCACCGGCGCTCCGAGGTCGACGGCGTGCTCGAGTCCTCCTGCCGTGGCCTCCGCCCCCAGCCAGAGCGCGGCGGCACCCTGCACGAGGTAGGCGACGAGGTAGACGGCCGAGAGGGTTCCGGCGCGATGGTGAGCCGGCGCGAAGCGGCTGACGATCTGCAGGCCGGCCGCAAAGAACAGGCTGTAGCCGACCCCGCCGAGCACACAGAAGGCCAGGAACAGCCCGAGCGAATGCAACGATCCGGCCGCGACGAGCGACGCAAAGGCGAGCACCGTGGCCACGAACGCGACCGGCGTGGCGACGACGAGCGGCAGGCGGCGCGACGCGAGAGCCACGACGCCGATCACTCCCATCGAGAGCGCGATGATGGCGCCGGTCACGAACGCGTTGTCACTTCCAATCAGCTGCTTGCCGATCGAGGCGCCGAGCGAGAGCACGACCGCACCGAGCGCATACGCGGCACTGATGCAGACGGCTGCGGCGGCCACGGCTCCCCAGAGCGAGCGCGGCACGCTGATGCCGTGCGGCTTCCAGCGACCGGCCTCCGCGGGTCGGTCGCGGCCGACCCGCCAGACGAAGACGAGCACGACGGCCTCGACCGCGAGCAGGATCCAGTAGGTCAGGTGCAGCGGGAACGGCGCGTACTGCACGAGCGCACCTCCGAGCAGCGTCGCGAAGACGAGCCCGACGGCGGTCGAGGCGGTGCTGATGGCGCCGGTCCGGGCCGAGTTCGCGGGCCCGGCGATGTCGATCATCTTCGCCGTGGCGGGGCTGAGCGAGAGTCCGACGCCGAGGCCCATGAAGGCTCGCCCGACGAGCAGCCAGCCGACGTTCGGCGCGACCGCGAACAGCAGCACGCCGATGATCGACGCTGCGACTCCGAGCAGGATGCTGGCCCTCCGCCCGATGGTGTCGCTCAGGTCGCCGAAGACGAGCAGCACGACCACGAGCACCAGCGGGTAGACGGCGAAGATCGACGTCGTCAGCAGCGGGGTGAGGTTCCAGTCGGCCGTGTACAGCGGGTAGACGGGGGTCGCCGCACCGCTCGTCCAGAGGGCGAGGGCGAGCACGGCCGCACACGTCCAGAAGGCCAGGCGATCAGACGTGGGCTGACGGGTCGAAGCGGGCATGACGCGACAGTAGCAGGCTGGCTACGAAAACCCAACTGAGGTAGGGTGGGTGGCATGTCACCACGCGCGTGCCCCGATCCCACCTGCGGGATCGCCCGCAGCCTCGACGTCCTCGGCGAGCGCTGGGCCCTCATGATCGTGCGCGACGCGTTCCTCGGCCGCTCCCGCTTCTCCGAGTTCCGCGCCTCCCTCGGCGTCTCCCCCGACATCCTCACCGCGCGGTTGGCCACCCTGGTCGACTGCGGCGTGCTCGTCCGCCAGACCTATCGCGACCCCGGCGAGCGCGAGCGCGACGAGTACGTCCTCACCGACGCCGGCCGTGAGCTGGCGCCGGTCCTCGCGGCTCTGGGGCGATGGGGCGCCGATCACCTCCCCGTCGACTCCGGCACAAGGATCCGCTACCTCGACTCCCACACTGGCGACCCGGTGTACCTGACGTTCGCCACGGCTGGCGGTGCGTCCATCCCGGCGTCGCGGGTGACTCTCGTCCGCCCCTCGGCCTAGCCCCGCCGCGCGCGCCCGGTCTCGCTAGCCGTTTCACGCGTCGCGAACCGTTTATTCGTCGAGCGATGCGTGATTCGGTTAGTAACGCGTGCCTGAGGTGCGACGCCGTCGGGGCCCACCGCCTAGTCGCGTTTCGCGGGTTTAGTCGCGGTATGGCGCGACTAAACCTGCGAATCGCGACTAAACGCTTTTCCGCGAGCCGCGCCGCACCGGAGCCGGGAACACCGTGCGCAGGTGCGGGTTCGACAGCACGACCGCGATCGCGACCATCAGCCCCGAGAACACGAGCTGCTCGATCACCATCCACGTCGGGTACAGCCCCGGAAAACTCGCCACCACCACCGTCACCAGCGGAAAGATCCGCGAGAACAGCCGCAGCCGCGCAAACGCCCAGTAGTAGCCGAGCTGGGCCCGCCACGCGAACACGTACAGCGAGAGCGTGATCAGGAGCACCACCGTCGACCGGAACCAGACGGCCCACGGCACGTGCACACCGTGCGACGCGAGCACTGTCGCGATCACGACCGCCGCGAGGCCGACCACCGTCTCGCCGACGAGGAGCCAGCGAATCGCCTTGAACGACCGCACCGTGCGCGGGTGCCGACGCATGTCTTCGCGCACGACGTAGGCGTGCTGCCGCCCTCCGGCGAGACGGTCGACGCGGAACGTGGCGAACAGCCGATCGACGAGTGCGCCCAGCGTACCGGGCGGTGGCGTCGATGCGGTGGCCATACGCCTATCATCCCAGACGACGAGCCCTCCCCGCCCCTGGCCGCGTCAGCGGCCCTTCAGAACGTGGCAGGCGTCGGCTCTGCATCGCCGAAGGCGCTTGCCACTCCCGGTGAACGACGCCGACCGCCATTCCAGAGATCAGGAGCGCTTGCGCTTCTCGCGCACTCGCATGTTCACCGTGATCGGCGTGCCCTCGAACCCGAAGATCTCGCGCAGACGACGCGTGATGAACCGGCGGTACTGCGGGTCGAGGAACCCGGTCGTGAACAGCACGAACGTGGGCGGGCGGTTGGCCGCCTGGGTGCCGAACAGGATCCGAGGCTGCTTGCCTCCGCGGACGGGGTGCGGGTGCTCCTGCGTGAGTTCGGCGAGCAGAGCGTTGAACTTGCCGGTGGGCACGCGGGTGTCCCACGACTCGAGAGCGAGCTCGAGCGCGGGCACGAGCTTCTCGAGGTGGCGGCCGGTCTTGGCCGAGATGTTGACGCGCGGGGCCCACGAGACGTGGTCGAGGTCTTGATCGATCTCGCGCTCGAGGTAGCGGCGGCGGTCGTCGTCGAGGAGGTCCCACTTGTTGAAGGCCAGCACGAGTGCTCGGCCGGACTCGAGCACGAGGTCGATGATGCGGAGGTCTTGAGTCGAGATGGGCTCGGTGACGTCGAGCACGACGACGGCGACCTCGGCCTTTTCGAGCGCGGCCGAGGTGCGGAGCGACGCGTAGAAGTCGGCACCCTGCTGCAGGTGGACGCGCTTGCGAATTCCGGCGGTGTCGACGAAAGTCCAGATGCGACCGCCGATCGACACCTGCTCGTCGACCGGGTCGCGGGTCGTGCCGGCCATCTCGTTGACGACGACTCGCTCTTCACCCGCGGCGCGGTTGAGCAGCGACGACTTGCCGACGTTCGGGCGGCCGAGGATGGCGACACGGCGGGGCCCGCCGATCTCTTCTTTGGCGACCTTCGACACGGCGGGCAGCGTGGCCATCGCCTTGTCGAGGAGGTCGGCGACGCCGCGGCCGTGCAGCGCCGAGACGGGGAACGGCTCACCGAGGCCGAGGCTCCAGAGCTCGGAGGCCTGGATCGCCTTGCGGTCGTCGTCGGTCTTGTTGGCCACGAGGATCACGGGCTTGTGGGTGGCGCGCAGCATGCGGACGACGTGCTCGTCGGTCGACGTGGCACCGACGTTGACGTCGACGACGAAGAGGACGGCGTCAGCCAGGTCGACGGCGATCTCGGCCTGCATGGCGACGGAGGCGTCGATGCCGAGGGCGTCGGGCTCCCACCCGCCGGTGTCGACGATCGTGTAGCGGCGCCCGGCCCACTCGGCCTTGTACGAGACGCGGTCGCGGGTGACACCCGGCTTGTCTTCGACGACGGCCTCGCGGCGGCCGATGATGCGGTTGACGAGCTGCGACTTGCCGACGTTGGGTCGACCGACGATCGCGAGCACCGGTAGGGCGGGAGCGTAGGTGATCGCGTTGGGATCCCACTCGCCCGCTTCGAGCACATCGAGGTCTTCGTCGTCGAGCTCGTAGTCGGTCAGCCCCTGACGCAGGGCAGATGCGCGCTGCTCCGCGTCGACGTCGTCGAGGGTCGCGAGGCGATCGGCCATCGAGTCGTCGAACTCAGGAAAATCGCGGTCGCCCGAAGAGGCGCTGTCTTTGTCGTTCGCCATGGTGGCTCCTAGCTACGTGGGTGCTCTCCGGTCATGCCTGGGGCGCGGGCGCCGTGGCAGTGGAACGGACGAGCTCGACCATGGCCGAGACGGTCTGATCGAAGTCGAGATGAGTGGAATCGAGGGTCGTGACGCCTTCTGCGGCTGTCATGAAGTCGACCACCTTGCTGTCCTGCTGATCTCTCTTCGACAGCTGCCGGGCAGTTTCTTCGGCACTCTGCCCCGTGATCTCTGCGGAACGCCTGGCCATTCTAGCCTCTTCGGTGGCCGTGAGCAGGATCCGCACCTGCGCATCCGGCGCGACGACCGTCGTGATGTCGCGCCCCTCGGTCACGATGCCGGGCTTCTCGGTGCCGGCGATGATGCCGCGGAACACCTCGACCAGGTGACTCCGCACCTCGGGGAGCTTCGAGACGGAGGCGACCGACTGCGTGACCTGGGGCGTCCGGATCTCGTCGGTCACGTCGGATCCTGAGATCCGGACGAAGTAGTCACCCGGATCGGTGCCGATCTCGTAGTCGAACGTCGAAATGACCGCGACGACGGCCGCAGCGTCAGACAGGTCGGCACCCGACCGCACCGCATGCAGGGCGAACGCCCGGTAGGCCGCACCGGTGTCTTGGTAATCGAAGCCGAGGGCCACCGCCGTCGCCCGGCTGACGCTCGACTTGCCGCTGCCCGCGGGGCCGTCGACGGCTACGACGACGGGTCGGTAGAGGCTGCTCGAGCGATACCGCGAGAGGAGGTCCGCTTTGAAGTCGCGTAGCTCTTCGGAGGTCTCGGGAAGGTCGGGGTTCGTCATGCCTGTGCTCCTGCAATGGTCCAGCCGCGCCGGACGAGTTCGTCGATCAGTCGTTCTTCGTGTTCGGGCACGACGCTCACTTCGGCGAGGCCGAACTGTGCGCCGGGCGAGTGCTCGAGACGGAGGTCTTCGAGGTTGATGCCGGCTTCGCCCATCTCGGTGAACAGTCGCCCGAGCTGGCCCGGGGTGTCGTCGACCATGACGACCACCCGCGTGAAGACGGTGCTCTGACCGTGCTTACCGGGCAGGCGGGCGACACCCGTGTTGCCGCGGCCGATGGTCTCGGCGATCGCGCGCAGCGACCCAGGATCCGACGGGGCCGAGAGGGCGGAGATCACGCCGTCGAGATCGTCCCGCAGCGCCCGGAGCACGGTTTCGACGTGGCCGGCATTCGCCCCGAGGATCTGCACCCACAGGCCGGCGTCGCTGGCCGCGATCCGTGTGACGTCCCTGACGCCCTGCCCCGCCAGGCCGAGCGAGGCGTCCGGGGCATCTCCGAGCCGTGCCGCCATGAGCGAGGCGACCACCTGGGGCGCGTGCGAGACGACCGCCACCCCGCGATCGTGCTCTTCCGGCGTCATCTCGATCGGGGTGGCTCCGAGGTCGAGCACGAGGTCTTCGAGAGCGGCCGCGGCGCGGTAGCTGATGGCGTCGTGGCCGGCGATCACCCAGGGGCGTCCGACGAAGAGGTCGGCGCGCGCCGAGATGGGACCGCCGCGTTCACGCCCGGCCATGGGGTGCGAGCCGATGTAGCGCGAGACGTCGGCGCCACGACGCTCCAGCTCGCGGAGCGGCTCGACCTTGACGCTCGCGACGTCGGTGACGAGGGCGTTCGGGTAGTCGGCGAGCTCGCGCACGACGATGTCGGCTGTGACATCCGGGGGAACGCACACGACGATCAGGGTCGGCTCGTCTCCGTCTGCGGGCGCACGGCCTGCGCCGTAGTCGATCGCCAGGCGGCGGGCCGACGGCGAGGCGTCGTCGAGGATGACCTCGACGCCCTGCTGCCGGAGGCCGAGGCCGATGCTCGCGCCGAGAAGGCCGGAGCCGACGATGCGGACGGGACCGACGAGTCGCTTATGCTCGTGAGCTCCCTCGTGCGTCGAGCTCACCGGCCGCTACCTCGTCGGCGCTCCTCCTGCTGACGGCGCACCTGCGATCGTCGGCTCGGCGCCGGCGCGCGACCCCCGGTCACGTCGCCGTTGACGGCCACACGGCGGTTGCCGTCGCTGTCGTACTGCTTCTTGGGCTCGCGGCGGTCGGCCTGCCCGGCTCCACCGCCGACACCACCCTGCCCACTGCCGTTCTGACCGTTGCCCCCCTGCGCGCTCGTCCGGCCGCGACGGCTCTCCTCGCGCGCATCGAGATCGGGCTCGTACTCCTCGTCGTCTTCGTCGTAGTACTCCTTCTCCGACTCCGCGACGTCGTCGTCGACATCCGCCACGAGTTCGACCCCGCTGTCGTCCATGCTCTCCTGCACGGCGGCTGCCGCGACCGCGGACGGCTCGGCTGCTCCGACCCCGGCGTCGCGCGCGATCGTCAGGATGTCGCCGAGCTCGTCGCGAGTCAGGTCGCGCACCTCGCCGACTCGAAGCGAACCGAGGTGAAGCGGGCCGAACTGGCGACGCACGAGGTCGACGACCGGGTGCCCGACCGCGTCGAGCATGCGCCGAACGATGCGGTTACGGCCGGAGTGCAGGGTGATCTCGACGATGCTCGTGCCACCCGCCTGCCCGGTGCCACGGTCGACGACCCGCGCCGAGTCGGCTGTGATGGGCCCGTCGTCGAGGTCGATGCCCGCGACGAGCTTCTTCGCCGTGGTCGGTGTGATCGATCCCTCGACCTTGGCGATGTACGTCTTGGTCACCCCGAACGACGGGTGCGCGAGAATGTGCGCCAGCTCGCCGTCGTTCGTCAGGATCAGCAGACCGCTCGTCTCGGCATCGAGTCGGCCGACGTTGAAGAGCCGCTCGGGGTAGTGGCGCGTGAACTCGGTGAGGTCGGGGCGTCCGCGCTCGTCGCGCAGGCTCGACACGACGCCGACCGGCTTGTTCAGCATCAGGTAGCGCCGGGTGGGGTCGAGCTGCACGGCCTGACCGTCGACGACGACCTTGTCGACCGCGGGGTCGACTCGACGCCCGGCGGAGGTGACGACCTCGCCGTTGACCGTGACGCGGCCGGCGGCGATCAAGTCTTCGGAGACACGTCGGCTGGCAATACCCGCCGCCGCCATGACCTTCTGGAGGCGCTCGCCCTGCGGCGCCGCCTCGGATCCTGGAGTGGTGTCGTTATCGGCCATTGTCGAAACCTTCCTGCCCATCGGCGAGCAGCGGTGAGATCAGCGGCAGCTCGTCGAGGGAGTTGACGCCGAGGTGCGTCAGCAGCAACTCGGTCGTCTCGTAGTTGATGGCGCCGGTCTCGGCGTCGGTGAACGATTCGGTGATGAGTCCGCGTCCGAGCAGCGTACGGACGACGCTGTCGACGTTGACCGCACGGATCTGAGCGATGGCGCCTCGGGTGATCGGCTGCTTGTAGGCGATCACCGCGAGCGTCTCGAGTGCGGCCTGCGAGAGCCGGGTCGGGTTCTGCGTCAGCACGAAGTCGCGGACGATCGGGTCGAACTCTTCGCGGACGTAGAACCGCCAGCCGCCGCCGACCTCGCGCAGCTCGAAGCCGCGGCGGGTCGTCGGTGCGCCGTCGCCCTGGTCGACCCCGTCGAAGTCGGCCACGAGCGAATCGATCGCCTGGCGGACGGCCGCGACAGGCGCCCCGATGGCTGTGGCCAGCGAGACGAGACTCTGGGGCTCGTCGGCGACCATGAGGATCGCTTCGAGCGTGCGAGCGATCGGCACGCCCGGCGTCGGAAGGGCCTGGCCGTCAACGAACGCGGCGTCGGTCTGCGCTGCATCATCCGTCATAGTCGGCCCCCAGGTTGGCGAGGTTCTCTTCGGTCCAGTGCTCGGCGGTCCAGCGGATGGTGAGCTCGCCGAGGGGTTCGAGCTGTTCGAAGCTCAGCGACGCGTGGCGGTACAGCTCGAGGATCGCGAGGAACCGCGCCACGACAACCCCCTTCACGTCGACCCCATCGATCAACTCGCGGAAGCTCAGCACGGCACCGCGTCGGAGCATCGACACGACGATGGCGGCCTGCTCGCGAATGCTCACGAGAGGCGCGTGCAGGTGGTCGAGCCCGACGGTGGGGGCCTCTTTCGGCGTCAACGCCATCGCCGCGATGGCCGCGAAGTCGTCGACCGACAGGGTCCAGACGAGTTCGGGCGTCGACACGCGGTACTTCTGTTCGAGACGGACGCTCCGGGCATGTCGATCGCCCTCGGCCTCACCGCGAGTCGCGAACCACTCGGCCGCTTGCTTGAACGCGCGGTACTGCAGGAGGCGTGCGAAAAGCAGATCGCGCGCTTCGAGCAGCGCGACGTCTTCGGCGTCGACGAGCTCCCCCTGCGGAAGGAGTCCGGCGACCTTAAGGTCGAGGAGGGTGGCGGCGACCACCAGGAACTCGCTGGCCTTGTCGAGCTCCTCGTCGGAGTCGAGCCCGCGGAGGTACGACAGGAACTCGTCGGTCACCTCGCTCAACGCGATCTCGGTGATGTCCATCTCGCGTTTGGTGATCAGCGAGAGGAGAAGGTCGAAGGGGCCGGAGAAGTTGTCGAGACGCAGCGTGAACGCCTGGTCGGTCGATGGCTCGACGTCGGAGGCGACGCCGGCATCGAGAGTGGAGTCGCTAGGCTGCGGCGCCACGGGCGATGAGCTCTCTGGCCAGCTGGCGATATGCCTCGGCAGCCGGATGCGACGGCGCGAACTGATTGATCGGGCTTGCGGCCACGGAGGCGTCAGGGAACTTCACCGTCCGGGTGATGACCGTCTCGAGTACCCGATCGCCGAATGCGTCGACGACCCGCTCGAGCACCTCGCGGCTGTGCAACGTGCGCGAGTCGTACATGGTCGGCAGGATGCCGTCGAGCTCGATGTCTTCGTTTAGCCGGTCGCGCACCTTGTCGATGGTCTCGACGAGCAGGGCGACACCGCGCAGGGCGAAGAACTCGCACTCGAGCGGGATCAGCACCCCGTGGGCCGCGGTGAGCGCATTCACGGTCAGGATTCCGAGCGACGGCTGGCAGTCGACGAGGATCACGTCATAGTCGTCGCGAACCTTCCGCAGCACTCGGGCGAGGATCTGCTCGCGAGCCACCTCATTGACGAGGTGCACCTCGGCGGCGGAGAGGTCGATGTTCGCCGGGATGACGTCGAGCCCCGGCACATTGGTGCCCTGGATGACCTCGTGGGGATCCTTGACCGTGCCGATCAGCAGGTCGTACACCGTGGGCACGTCGTGGGTCTGCACGCCGAGGCCCGCGCTCAAGGCACCCTGCGGGTCGAAGTCGACGGCGAGCACCTTGCGGCCGTACTCGGCGAGCGAAGCGCCGAGGTTGATGGTCGTCGTCGTCTTGCCGACGCCACCCTTCTGGTTGCAGAGCGAGATGATGCGGGCGGGGCCGTGGCTCTGAAGCTCGGCCGGCACCGGAAAGGCCGTGCGGGGTCGGCCGGTCGGCCCCATCTCGACGGCCGGGCTCTCCGCGGAAGGGGCCTCGGTCGATTTCGGCGTCGTACTCACGGGGGTAATCCTACCGGCGCGTCCTGCCCAGCCCGGGTTGCCTCGCCCTGTCTAAAGGAGGCCCGTCTAACCCCGAGGGAGTTCGGGCACGAGATGCCCGTCTGACAGAGAGTCGACCTGCTTCCCGCTCCTCAGCACAGGACTACCCCGCAGCGGCTCCTGCCGAGGCGACACCGGCCCGCTCGGCCAGCCCAGCCCGCGCCTCCTTCTCCCCCGGTGCCCACCGTGCTCGCGGGTGCGCCTGCCCGTAGGCGTCGCGCAGCGCATCCGCGGTCACGAGCGTGTAGATCTGCGTCGTCGCCACCGACGCGTGCCCGAGCAGCTCCTGCACCACGCGCACGTCCGCCCCGCCCTCGAGCAGGTGCGTCGCGAACGAGTGCCGGAGCGTGTGCGGCGACACCTCGAATCCGAGCTGCGCCCGGGACGCCGCCGCTTGGATGATCAACCAGGCGTTCTGCCGAGACACCCGAGCCCCGCGTGTTCCGAGAAACAGAGCGGGAGTCGCGGTCCCCCGCACCGAGAAGATCGGCCTCGCCCGCACCAGGTAGGCATCGAGGGCCCGCCGGGCGTAGCTGCCGAGCGGTACGATCCGCTGTTTGCCGCCCTTGCCGAACAGCCGCACCACGTCGCCTTCGATCACATCGTCGACGTTGAGCGACACCGCCTCGGTCACGCGAGCGCCGGTCGCGTAGAGCAACTCGAGCAGAGCCTTGTCACGGAGCCGTGTCGGCTCGTCGCCGTCGGTCGCTGCGAGCAACGCCTCGACCTGCGCCACGGTGATCGCCTTCGGCAGCCGCGACGGCAGCTTCGGTGGTCGCGCCTTCGTGGTCACGTCGTCGGCGACCAGGCCCTCCTCGGCGATGAACCGGTGCAGCCCTTTCACACTCGACAGCGCGCGCGCCACCGACGATGCGGCGAGCGGCACCTCGCGGGTGGCGAGCGCGGCCGGAAAGCCCGCGACGAGCATCGAATCGACGAGGGCAGGATCCTGGATGCCCGCCTCCTCGAGGAATGTCGCGTACAGCGCGAGGTCGCGCCGATACGCAGCCACCGTGTGCGGCGAGAGACCGCGCTCGACCGTGACGTGCCGCAGGTAGCGCTGCACGGCGTCGTCGAGCTTCGAGGTCATGCCCCCAGGCTAGGCGCGCCGGAGCGCACGCGCTGCCGCTCACGCGCTGACGCGCACGCGCTGCCGCTCACGCGCCGGCGCGCAGACGCCGGCGCACCCCCGCTTGGCCAGAATCACCGCGGCATCCGGGGGTTGTCTGGCCATCCCGGGGTGCCTCAGCTCCCGGCTACCAATCCACCAGCTACCGCGCGAGCTTGGCCTGCAGCGCGAGAGCCGATACGCACAGGATCGAGTTGTGCACCGTTCCGCTCAGCACAGCGTCGACGATCTCGTCGAGCGGCACCCAGCGCACCTCGATGTCGGCCTCTTCGGCCTCGCGCTCGAACGCCGCATCCGTTGCCGAGACACCGGTCGCGTGAAAGACGATCAGCTGTTCGTCGCTGCCACCGGGCGTCGTGTTGAAGGTGATGAGGTGCTCCCACGCGGAGGCCGTGACATCGGTCTCTTCGGCGAGTTCACGCTGGGCTGCCACGAGAGGATCTTCGCCGGGGATGTCGAGAAGGCCGGCCGGCAGCTCCCAGTCGCGCGAGCGGATCGGGTGACGGTACTGCTTGATCAGCAGCACCCGCCCCTCGTCGTCCTGGGCGAGCACGCCGACCGCGCCAGTGTGCGCCACGTATTCGCGGACGATCGCCGACCCGCCGTACTCGAACGTCTCTCGCCGGATGTTCCAGACCGCACCCTCGAACACAACCTCCGACCGGGTGACGGCCACCTCGGTCGGGTCGTCGGCGAGCACGCCCGGCAGATCAGACCCGGTCGACGGCACGCCCTCAGGCACCCTCGGCCTCGGCGACCTCGAACAGCCGCGTCGCGTTCTGACGGTCGAGTGCCGCCTCGACGAGACCCGAGAACAGCGGGTGCGCGTGATTCGGGCGCGAGCGCAGCTCGGGGTGCGCCTGGGTGCCGATGTAGTACGGGTGCTCGGCGCGGTCGAGCTCGACGTACTCGACGAGCTGGCCGTCGGGCGACGTGCCGGAGAAGACCAGGCCGGCGTCGGCGATCTGCTCGCGGTAGTGGTTGTTGACCTCGTAGCGGTGGCGGTGGCGCTCTTCGACGAGCTCCGAGCCGTACACCTCAGAAGCCAAGGATCCGGCGGTCAGCGCTGCCGGGTACAGGCCGAGGCGCATGGTTCCGCCGAGGTCTCCTCCCGCGATGATGTCGACCTGCTCGGCCATCGTGGCGATCACCGGGTACTCGGTATCGGGGTCGAACTCCGACGACGATGCCCCGGCGAGGCCGGCCTCGTTGCGGGCGTATTCGATGACCATGCACTGCAGGCCGAGGCAGAGCCCGAGGGTCGGGACGCCGTTCTCGCGGGCGAACCGGAGGGCTCCGAGCTTGCCCTCGATGCCGCGGATGCCGAACCCGCCGGGAACGCAGATGCCGTCGACGTCGGCGAGCGCCTTCGCGGCGCCCTCGATGGTCTCGCAGTCGTCGGAGGGGATCCAGCGCAGCACGACCTTGGTCTGGTGCGCGAAGCCGCCGGCCTTGAGGGCCTCGGTGACCGAGAGGTAGGCGTCGGGAAGGTCGATGTATTTGCCGACCAGGCCGATCGTGACTTCGTGCTTGGGGTCTTTGACGGCCGAGAGAATCGGGTTCCAGCCGGTCCAGTCGACCGCGCCGGCCTTCTCGTCGAGGCCGAGGTGCTCGATGATGTAGCCGTCGAGGCCCTGCTCGTTGAGCATGGCGGGGATCTCGTAGATGCTGGCCACGTCTTTGGCGTTGACCACGGCGTCTTCGTCGACGTCGCACATCAGCGCGATCTTGCGGCGGTTCGACTCGGTGACCGGTCGGTCGCTGCGGAGCACGAGCGCGTCGGGCTGGATGCCGATGGCGCGGAGGGCGGCGACGGAGTGCTGCGTCGGCTTGGTCTTCTGCTCGCCGGAGGCCCCCATGAACGGGACCAGCGACACGTGCACGAAGAAGACGTTCTTGCGACCGAGCTCGTGACGCACCTGACGGGCCGACTCGAGGAACGGCTGGCTCTCGATGTCGCCGACCGTGCCGCCGACCTCGGTGATGATGACGTCGGGCTGCGGCTCATCGGAGGCCTGCAGGCGCATGCGACGCTTGATCTCGTCGGTGATGTGAGGGATGACCTGCACGGTGTCGCCGAGGTACTCGCCCCGGCGCTCCTGGGCGATGACGGTCGAGTAGATCTGACCGGTCGTGACGTTCGCGCCCTGGTTGAGGTTGATGTCGAGGAACCGCTCGTAGTGCCCGATGTCGAGGTCGGTCTCGGCGCCGTCATCGGTGACGAAGACTTCGCCGTGCTGGAACGGGTTCATCGTTCCCGGGTCGACGTTGAGATACGGGTCGAGCTTCTGCATGACGACGCGGAGCCCGCGAGCAGTCAACAGATTGCCGAGGCTTGCGGCCGTCAGGCCTTTGCCGAGAGAGGAGACGACGCCCCCGGTGACGAAGATGTGCTTCGTGACCTTCGTGTCGTTTGACGAGTTGACCGAGCCGGAGTTTTGATTGACCACCACGGGCTTCCATCCTACGTCACTCGTGGTTCACCGAACAGCCTCCGGTCGTTACGACCGTGTATCGGTGCGCACTCCCGCGCGTGTCGGACGGGCGGTGGCGAGATCGAGCAGCTCGCGCGCGTGCTCGAGTCCGCTCTCGCTGTCGGGCAGCCCCGAGAGCAGCCGGGCCATCTCGGCGACACGCTCCTGGCCTTCGAGCTGCTGCACGCTGGAGGCGGTCACCTCACCCGAGGCGTCTTTCACGACTCGGAGGTGGTTCGTCGCGAAGGCCGCCACCTGCGCCAGGTGCGTCACGACGATCACTTGGGCGCGATCCGCCAGCATCGCCAGGCGCCTGCCGATCTCGATGGCGGCCGCGCCGCCCACGCCGGCGTCGACCTCGTCGAACACGAACGTCGGCACGGCGCTCGACGCAGCCATGACGACCTCGATGGCCAGCATCACGCGCGAGAGCTCGCCGCCCGACGCACCCTTGCCGAGGGGCCGCGGTTCGCTGCCGGAGTGCGGGCGCAGGAGAATCTCGACGATGTCGGCACCGGATGCACCGAGCTCTCCTCGGTCGCTCACGGAGACGACCAGCTGAGCCCCGGCCATGGCCAGCGCCGCGAGCTCGTCGCTCACTCGCGCCGCGAGATCGTCGCCGGATTCGCGGCGGAGCGCCGTCAGCCGACCTGCGAGCTCCTCGGCTGCGGCCCGATGTGCCTCGACCTCCGCGGCCAAACCGACCACTCGATCGTCGTCACCGTCGAGTTCGACGAGGCGCTCCGATCCGTCGGCGACGAGCTGGATCACGTCGTCGAGCGTGGGCCCGTATTTGCGCACGAGGGCGCCGAGGTCGGCACGGCGCTCCTGCACGGTCTCGAGTTCGCGCGAGACATCGGCATCCAAGGATCCGAGATAGCTCGACAACCGCGCGGACGTGTCGGACACCTGCACGCTCACCTCCGCGAGCAGATCGGCGATCGATTGGAGCTCGGCGTCGTGCTGCGCCACCCGCTCGACCTGGCGGCGCGCCTCTTCGACCAGCGACAGGACGTCACGGGTGCCGTCGACCGCGTCGGTCGACAGGACCTCGTGCGCGAGGCCGGCTGCGAGTCGGAGGTCTTCGGCGTTGCTCAGGCGCTCGGCGGTGGCGTCGAGGTCGGCGTCCTCGCCGGCCGTGGGCCCAACCCGTTCGATCTCGTCGATAGCGGCGCGGAGGGTGTCGGCCTCGGCGGATCGAGCATCTCGATCACCGGTGATCGTCTCGAGCTCGCGTGCCGCCTTCTGCCAGCTCTCGAAGGCCTGGGTGTAGCTCGCCCTTACGGCGGCGAGCTTCTTTCCGCCGTGGGCATCGACTGCCGAGCGCTGCGCCGCCGACGACTTCAAACGGATCTGCTCGGACTGCCCGTGCACCACGACGAGGTGCTCCGCCAGGTCGCCGAGCACGCCGACCGGCGCCGATCGACCGCCGACGACTGCTCGACTTCGCCCCTCGCTCGAGACGATGCGACTGAGGAAGAGCTCGCCGTCGTCGACGTCTCCTCCGGCATCGCGCACGCGCTCGGCTGCCGGACCACCGTCGGGTACCGACCAGCGCCCGTCGACAACCGCCTGGGCGCTCCCGGACCGCACGGCACCGCCATCGGCACGCTGCCCGAGCAGGAGCCCCAGCGCCGAGACGACCATGGTCTTGCCCGCGCCGGTCTCGCCGGTGACGGCGGTGAAACCGGGCCCGAGGGGCAGGGTGGCTCGCCCGATGACCCCGAGGTCGCGGATGCTGATGTCTTCGATCACTTAGGTGTGCGGGCCTCTCCAGCCGGTGACCGGCAGGTGGAACTTCGCGACGAGGCGGTCGGTGAACGGCGCCGTCCGCAGGCGAGCCAGCCGGACGGGCTGGGCCGATCGGCGGGCGACAACTCGGGCTCCGGGCTCGAGGGTGTGTGCGCGGCGGCCGTCGCACCAGAGCACGCCTGAGCCGTCGGTCCGGCTCAGCACCTCCACGGCGAAGGTGGACTGGGGCCCGACGACGAGTGGTCGCGCGAACAGTGCGTGGGCGCTGAGCGGAACGAGGATCATCGCCTCGACCTCCGGCCACACGACGGGCCCGCCGGCCGAGAAGTTGTACGCCGTCGAGCCGGTCGGAGTCGACATGACCACGCCGTCGCAGCCGAACGACGAGAGCGGGCGCCCGTCGACCTCGATGACGACCTCGAGCATGCGTTCGCGCGAGGCCTTCTCGACCGTGGCCTCGTTCAGGGCCCAGGTCTCGTAGACCTGCTTCCCGTCGACCATCACGGCGATCTCGAGCGCGAATCGCTCTTCGACCTCGTAGTCGTGAGCGACCACGCGCTGCACGGTGTCGTGCAGGTCTTCGCGCTCGCTCTCGGCGAGGAAGCCGACGTGGCCGAGGTTCACTCCGACGATCGGCGCCCGGGTGCCGCGCACGAGTTCGGCGGCTCGCAAGATGGTCCCGTCGCCGCCGAGGACGATGACCGATTCGATGTCGTCGACGAGCACGTCGTCACCCAGCAGGTGCACGCCCGTGAACGCGGGCTCGGCCGCCCGGATGTCGTCGAACTCGTCTCGGGGCAAGACCGGCACGAGACCCGCTGCGTCGAGGGCTCGGCAGACGTCGAGGGCTGCGTCGATCGAATCGCGCCGCCCCGTGTGCGAGACGATCAGGATGTGCCGCTGTTGGCTCTCCATGGGATCACCCTTTCGTCATCTCGTCGATCCGACCGATCCATTCTGTCGGATTCGTGCCGGCTCGGGCACTCAGGTGCACGCAGTACTCGTGGTTGCCGTTCGTTCCGACGATGGGCGACGGCACGACGCCGGCGGTGCCGAGACCCACATCGTGAGCAGCCCAGAGAACCGCCTGGACGGCGTCGGACCGCAGGCCCGCGTCGTGGACGATACCCTCGCGGATTCCCTGCCGCCCCACCTCGAACTGCGGTTTGATCAGCAAGACGTAGTCGGCCTCGAGCCCTACCGAGCGCACGAGCGCTGGCAGCACCATCGTGAGAGAGATGAACGAGAGGTCGCCGACCACGACGGAGATGAGGTCGGCGTCGTCGGATGCCGCACGAAGCACCTCGGCCTCGAGATAGCGCGCGTTGCTGCCCTCGACGACCGAGACCCGCGGATCGCTCCGGATCGCTGTCACCAGCTGGCCGTGCCCCACGTCGAGGGCGATCACCGACGCGGCGCCCCGCTCGAGCAGCACCTGGGTGAATCCACCCGTCGACGCACCCACGTCGAGGCCGTGCCGACCCGCCGGATCGACACCAAAGGCGTCGAGGGCCCCGATGAGCTTGTGCGCAGCCCGGCTCACGTAGTGGTCGATGCCCGCGACCTCGATGGTCGCGTCACCCTTGGTCGGGAACGACGCCTTGAGCACCGCGCGGCCGTCGACTGTCACAAGACCCTCGGTAAGGATCCGATGCGCATGCGTTCGCGACCGAGCCAGACCCCGCGATGTCAGGGCCACGTCGAGTCGCGATACCTCGCTCGCCGAGCCGGCTTCGTCGGGTGACGACGACGCCATCACCGGTCGCCCTGGCCGCGACCGTCTTCGAGGGTGGCCCGGAGCTCGTCGTGGATCTGCGAGAAGGCCCCGGCTCGCTGATCGAGCGGCTGCTGGTCGATGACCGTCAGTCGCGAGATCAGCTCATCGACGGATTGCCTGCTATCGCTCATGGTCCGTCCACACTAACGTCTGCCCCTGACACCCGCGGGCGTCCTCCCCAGGGCTCGCCGTGGCGCTACTCGTACAGCTTGGGGTCGACGACCATCCCGTAGATCATCAGGCCGCTGGCCCACACCGCGGCCGAGCCGGCACGAAGCAGATCGACCGGCGACGACCCCTCGTCGAGCACGGTGACCACGTTTCCGTGCAACTTCACCCGAGCGGAGCGGACCTCGAACACCCGCGCGCCCGTCGGATCCTTCGTCTCGATCGTCGCCGGGTACTCCTCGTGGAGTTCCCTCAGATCGCCGAGGATGAAATCGGGCCGAGAGTCGGTCGGGGCGGCCAGCACCTGCTTCGCCTTGTCGATCCCGGACAAGACCAAGACCGACGGGATCCCCGCCTTGTTGGCGCCGATGATGTCGGTGTCGAGGCGGTCGCCGATGAACAGCGGCTTCGAGGCAGAGAAGCGCTCCAGAGCAGCGTCGAAGATCGCCTTCTCCGGCTTGCCCGCGACGAGCGGCAGCTTTCCGACGGCGGTGTGCACTGCCGAGACCAGCGTTCCGTTGCCGGGCGCGATGCCTCGCTCCTGCGGAATCGTCCAATCCTGGTTCGTCGCTACCCACGGGATGTCGGCGGCGAGAGCGAACGCCGCCTCCGCGAGGTCTTTCCAGCCCACCTCGGGCGAGAAACCCTGGATGACACCGTCGGGTCCGTCGTCGGCCGATCGCGTGACTCGATACCCCGCGGCCTCGACCACGGTGGTCAGCCCTTCTCCCCCGACGACGAGAATCAGCGCACCAGGATCCACGACGGTCGCCAGAAGACGGACGGCGGCCTGCGGGCTCGTCACCACGTCGTCGGCAGCCACCGACAGCCCGAAGCCCGAGAGCTGGCCCGCCACCGCCTCGGCGGTCCGCGACGCGTTGTTCGTGATGTAGCCGACGCGAGCCGACTCGGCCGCCCGGTTGAGACTGTCGACCGCGTGGTCGATGGCGTTCCGGCCGGTGTAGACGACGCCGTCGAGGTCCGCCAACACGACGTCCACTCCGGCGAGGGGAAACCGCGGCTCAGTCGCGGGGTTCGTCGCTGGCTGCGTCGGCTCCATCGGCGTCGTCCGCGGATCCTGCGAGTTCGTCGTCGGCTGCGACGTCGTCTCCGTCGAATCCTTCGATTTCTTCTTCCACGATCTCGACAGTTTCATGGTCTTCCTCAGAATCAGATGCGGAGAGAGCACCGCTGGCTCGGCGTGACAGGGCGTACCACTCGGCGGCCTCCGCCTCACGACCGAGCTCTTCGAGCACGGTTCCGTAGGCGTCGAACAGGTCGGGGCTGTAGCTGAACGCGCGACGACGATCGAGCTGCGGGATCTCGAGCTCGCGCAGAGCGGCGTCTTTCTGGTCGAGATCGAGGCGCGCCCCCGACATGGCGATGGCGAGCGACACGCGCACGCCGACATCGAGCGTCTCGACATCGACGGAGTGGCCGAGCTCGAGAGCCCTATCGGGTCGTTCGAGGCCCCGCTCGCTATCGACCATGAGCGGGAGCTGATCGTTCCGGCCCGAGATGCGACGGTATGTGCGGAGTTCGCGCAGCGTCAGCGCGTAATCCTCGAGCGCGTATGCCGTGATGGCGATCGTCTCCCGCACGACGGCAACGCGGCCGGCTCGACGACCAGCCGCCTGCGCGTGCTGGTGCGCGAGCTGCGGGTCTTCCTCGATCAGCTGGCCGGCCATCACGAGGTGACGCGCCACGAAGTCGGCGTTCTCCTTACTGAGGGTCTTCAGCTCGGCTCGAGCCACCTTGTCGAGCTGGCGCGGCTCCACCTCATCGGGCAGGTGCGGCTCGAACTGGCGCGGGCGCACTGAGCGGAGACCCAGCGGATCGCGGTCTTCCCACTCGCCACCACCGTCACGCGAGTCGCGGCCGGAGCGGCTTCCGCGGTCGTCACGATCGTTCGGACGCGAGGATCCCGGACGACCGCCGGTCGGGCGCCCACCCGTGGGCCGTCCGCCGGTCGTGGGACGGCCTGACGTCGGTCGGCCACCCGTACTGGGGCGCCCACCGCTTCGCTCCGGCCGCTCTCCCGGGCGCTGGGGCCGGTCGTCGCTGCGGAACGGAGGCCGCGAACCTCCTGCGGGGCCGTCGCCGCGCGGAGGCCGACGAGTATCAGACCGCTCCCCCGAGGGGCGACCAGTCGCAGGCCGGTCAGAAGCTCCGCGTTTGGGTCGATCCGAACCACCACGTGGCGGACGGGGACTCCACGGGCGATCGCTTCCCGGCCGTCCTGAACCGGCACCGGCGGGGCCTCTAGCTCCTCCACCGTTCCCGTTACCTCGTCCAGACCCTGAACCAGAGCCCGATCCGCGGTCGTCGCGTCGCGGACGCTTCTCGTTGTCGTCGTCGCGCTCGCTCACGGGGTTCTCCTCGGGGTAAAAGTCTCTGACGAGTCGGCTCAATGGCGCCTGACTCGTTCTTCGGGCGACGTGGCGTGGGCGCGCGTCGACCGAAGGGCCTGCTGTGGTGTTGTGATCCCAGCCTAACAGCCCGCGGAGAGCTGCATCGTGGTGACCTAATTGGTGGGTTAAACGCAAGAAAGCCACCCCGTCATGGGGTGGCTTTCAAGGTGTTGCTGAAG
>NZ_LMNV01000001.1:930-1187 GCF_001423105.1 Frondihabitans sp. Leaf304 | reverse complement strand
AGTTTTTTAATTGAAAGCTGGAATGAACGGTTGGACGAGAAAATAACTGTCTCTATTTAAATTAATTAAAATTTTATCTTTAAGTTAAAAAGCTTAAATGATTTTAAAAGACGAGAAGACCCTATAGAATTTTATATAAAATTTTAATTTAACCTTTTGGTATTTTATTTTTATTTTAAAAATTTATATTTTATTGGGGTGATAGAAAAATTTATAGAACTTTTTTTTTATTAAAACATTTATTTATGAATTATTGA
>NZ_LMNV01000001.1:388-454 GCF_001423105.1 Frondihabitans sp. Leaf304 | reverse complement strand
TCCATTTTTATGATTATAAGATTAAATTACCTTAGGGATAACAGCGTAATTTCTTTAAAGAGTCCT
>NZ_LMNV01000001.1:0-221 GCF_001423105.1 Frondihabitans sp. Leaf304 | reverse complement strand
AATCGAAAAAGAAGTTTGCGACCTCGATGTTGGATTAAAATTAAGTTTTGGTGTAGCAGCTAGAATTTTAGGTCTGTTCGACCTTTAAAATTTTACATGATCTGAGTTTAAACCGGTGTGAGCCAGGTTGGTTTCTATCTTTAAAAAAATATAATATTTTAGTACGAAAGGACCAAGTATTAGTAAAATTTACTTAGAATTGAATATCATTAAAAAAAAAA